>NZ_LT906480.1:390000-2790000 GCF_900186865.1 Stenotrophomonas maltophilia | reverse complement strand
TACCGCGCTGTACCACACACTGTTGGGGCCGACGCTTTTCATGGATGCCGATGGCCAGTATCGCGGTTCGGACAATGCCGTGCACAAGGCCGATGGTTTCACGAACTATTCGACGTTCTCGCTGTGGGATACCTACCGTGCGTTGCACCCGTTGCTGACCCTGGTGCAGCCGGAGAAGCGCAACAGCGACTTCGTCAATTCGATGCTGGCCCACCATGAGCACAGCCCCTACGGCATGCTGCCGGTGTGGTCGTTCCATGGCCTGGAAGACTGGTGCATGATCGGCTATCACGCCGTGCCGGTGATCGCCGACGCCTACGTGAAGGGTATTCGTGGCTTCGACGCCGACAAGGCATTGAAGGCGATGGTCGAGACCGCCAATTACGGCCCCTATGACGGTATCGCACAGTACCGCGAGCTGGGCTACGTACCGATCGACGAGGAAGGTGAAGCGGCCAGCAAGACGCTGGAATACGCCTTCGATGACTGGACCATCGCACGCATGGCGCAGGCGATGGGCAAGGGCGATATCGCGGCGACCTTCGACAAGCGCGCGGCCAACTGGCGCAATGCGTTCGACAAGGACACCGGCTTCATGCGCGCACGCAAGCGCGACGGCAGTTTCCGCACCCCGTTCGACCCCAGCGCCAGCGGCTACGGAACCGACTACACCGAGGGCAACGCCTGGCAGTATTCCTGGTATGTGCCGCAGGACGTGGCCGGGCTGGCGGCAGCGCACGGTGGCAGCGACAAGCTGCTCGCGCGCCTGGACGAGGTGTTCAACGCCAAGGTGGATCCGTCCATCTTCGAGCACATGGAAGACATCACCGGGCTGATCGGCTGGTACGCACATGGCAACGAACCCAGCCACCATGTGGCCTACCTGTACTCGTACGCTGGCCAGCCGTGGCGCACCCAGGCGCGCCTGAAGCAGATCATGGACACCCAGTACGCCGACCGTCCGGATGGCCTGGCCGGCAACGATGACGTCGGCCAGATGTCGGCGTGGTATGTGTTCACCGCGCTGGGCTTCTACCCGGTGGCACCGGGCTCGGGCGAGTACATCCTCGGTCGCCCGTTCCTGCCGAAGACCGCGATGCGCCTGCCCAACGGCAAGACGTTCACCATCGTGGCCGATGGCCTGGATGACAGGCACACCTATGTGGGCAGCGTGAGCCTCAACGGCAAGCCGCTGCAGCGCACCTTCCTGCGCCACGACGAGATCCTGGCCGGTGGCGAGCTGCGCTTCAGCATGCAGGCCGAGCCGAACAAGGACTGGCCGGGGCAGGGCGCGCAGGCGCCGTACTCGATGAGCCGGTGATGCGGGGCGGCGCCGTCCTGCCGCCGCCATTGCCCCGCACCTGGTAGGTGCCAACCTTGGTTGGCACGCGGGAGGTCAGCGGAAACGGAACCGCACCCCCACCCGCGCGCCACCGATCGGGGCGGTATCAATCATCAGGATCGCGCCATGTCGCTGCGCGATCTCGGCCACAATCGCCAACCCCAGCCCGCAGCCATCGCCTTCGCTGCTGGCCCGGTAGAAGCGTTCCGTGACGCGCGTGCGTTCGGCTTCGGCAATGCCGGCGCCGTCATCGTCAACCCATGCCTGCACGCCTTCGGCCTCCTGCCGAACGCCGAGGGTGATCACACCGGGCACGGCACCGTAGCGCAGCGCGTTGTCCAGCAGGTTGCCCAATGCTTCGCGCAGCAGCTGCGGATCGCCCTGTACCTGCACGCCGTCGTCTGGCCCCTCGTAGCCCAGGTCAACGCCCGCCGCCAACGCACGGTCGGCGTAGCGCTCCACCACCCCGCGTGCCAACGCAGCCAGGTCCACCGGTTGCAGTGGCAGTGCACTGCCATGCGGATCTTCCGAGCGGCTGAGCATCAGCAGCTGGTTGACCAGATGCTGCAAGCGGGCCAGCCCGGCCAGCGTGCCGGACAGCGCCAGCTGCTGGGCCTGCGGGTCGTGCTGGCGCAATGAACTCTCCAGTTCCACCTGCATCGCCGCCAAGGGCGTGCGCAGCTGGTGCGCGGCATTGCTGACAAAGCGCCGCTGCGCATCCTGCATCGCGTCCAGACGCTGCAGCAGCGCGTTGTAGGCCTCCACCGCCGGCCACAGTTCGCGCGGTGCCTCCTGCGCGGGGTCCAACGGTGCCAACGGATCCGGCCGCGGGCTGGCCAGCTTCCGCGCAACCAGGTTGGCATGGCGAGCGGCAGCGCCTGTACCGGACCAGGCCAGCCACGCCGCCAGTGCCAGGATCGCGGCCTGGAAGGGAACGCTGGTCAGCAGCAGCTTGCGCTCCAGCCGGTGGCGTTTGCGAAGCGTCTCAGCCACGCGCAGCCGGATGTCATGGCCCGGTCCGGCGCTGACCACCACCTCGACCATGCGCACAGCCTGACCACGCAGCCGCGCATCGTAGTAGACCGCGTCGTCACTGTTGGCGGACGTCGCCGGGCGGGGCAGGGCTTCGGGCAGGTCGCCATACAGACGCCCACCCTCGGCATCGACCACCTCGCCATGCACTTCGTCGGCGGTGTCCCAGCTGAACATGCGCGAGACCGCCGGGGTGATCTCGATCGAAGCGCGACCATCCTGCACCGTCACCAGTTCGGACAACGACATCGCCGAATCCAGCAGCCAGCGGTCGTAAACCTGGCCGGCATAGAACCGGGCCAGCGCAAATGAACCCACTGCGCTGCACAGCAGCAGTACCAGCAGCGGCAGCCACAGGCGCCTGAGCAGCAGGCCACGCAGGCTGTGCACGCGCTCAGTCACCCGCGGCCTCCAGCCGGTATCCAAGCCCACGCAGCATGCGGATGCCGACGCCGGCGCGCGCCTGTTCCAGTTTGCGGCGCAGGCGGCTGACATGCACCTCGATCACCGACAGGTTGGCCTCGTGGTCCCAGCTGTACAGCGCATCGAACAAGCGCTGCTTGGTGACGGTACGACCGGGATGCTGCATCAGTGCCTCGACCAGCGACAGCTCGCGCGCGGTCAACTCGATGCGCTGGCCTTCAACCTGCACTTCATTGCGGATGCTGTCGAAGCACAACCGGCCCAATCGCTTCTGCGCCGGTGCATCGCTGCGGCGGCGCGACAGTGCACGCAGGCGGGCTTCCAGCTCACCGAGTGCGAACGGCTTGGCCAGGTAATCGTCGCCACCGCGGTCGAGGCCGAGGATGCGGTCCTCCACACCATCGCGTGCGGTCAGGATCAGCACCGGCAGGGTGGCGCCGTCGTTGCGCAGGCGCGAGAGCAGGTCCAGGCCATCGACGTCGGGCAATGAAAGGTCCAGCACCATCACGTCATACGGTGCGCTGGCCAATGCCGCCGGCGCGTGCAGTCCACGCGAGAGGTGGTCGCACAGATGACCGGCACCCTGCAGGGCGCGGATCAGTCCATCGGCCAGAGCGGCGTCGTCTTCGATCAGCAGGATTCGCATTGCAAGCTTCGTGCAAGGTTGGGGCAAGTTTGGCGCAAGTGCATCACCTTACCGTGACGTGCATGAATTTCTCCTCTCGTCTAGCGGCCGTGCTGGCCACGCTTCTGTGCGCGCCTGCGGCTTCGGCGCTGTCCCTGCAGGAAGCGCAGCGCGCAATGGAAGCACACAACCCGGACCTGCGCGCGGCGGCACTGGAGCTGCGCGGTGTGCAGGGCGATGCGCAGACGGCGGCATTACGCCCGGCCACCGAGCTGTCGATCGGCACCAGCAAGATCAGCCCCAAGCATGGTATCGGCCCTGGGCGCTGGCAGGACAAGCGGGTGGACAGCACCGTGGGCCTGGGCTGGACCTGGGAACGTGGTGGCAAGCGCGCACTGCGCATCCGCCAGGCCGACGCGCTGCTGGAAGTGGCCGGGCTGGAGATGCTGGATGCGCGGCGTCGCCAGCAGGTGGCGCTGCATGAAACCTATTTCGGCCTGAAGGGCGCCCAGGAGCGGGCGCGGATTGCTGATGCCAACCGGCAGAGTTCGGCCGAGCAGATGGCGGCGGCGGACAAGCAGGTCGCGACAGGGGCGATGGCACCGGTGGATCGCGCGCGGCTGGCGGTGGACGATCTCGCCGTAGCCGACGCGGCGCGCGAGGCGGCCCTGGATCTGCGCGATGCACGGCATGCGCTGGGGCTGCTGCTCGGCCGCGACGACAGCCATGACCTCAGCGCCGATGATCCGTGGCCAGACCCCGCGGGCAGGGTGGATACGCGTGCGTTCGACCCGCAGCAGCGTGCCGATCTGCGCGCGGCACGTTCGCGCCTGGCCGCGGCCGACACCGGTGTGGCACTGGCGCGCAGTGAGCGCCATCGCGACATCCAGCTGGGTGTGGAGGCCGAGCGCGAGCCGACCGACATCAGCGGCGTCACCTGGGGTGTGTCATTGACCATTCCGCTCGGCGGCCCGTCACGTGCACGCGGCGCGATCCAGCGTGCCGAGGCCGACCGTGACAGCGCCGCGCTGGAGCTGCAGGTACTGCAGCGCGAAGCACGCGCCGAGCTGGACCAGCTGCAGGCCAGCGCGCAGTCCGCCGCACAGCGCCGCCGCGACTATGAGGGACTGCAGTCCGACGCCGCACGCAAGGCGGTGCAGGGCATCGAACTGGCGTACCGGCGCGGCGCCGCCAGCCTGACCGATCTGCTGGATGCGCGCCGCAGTTGGCGCGACTTCGAGGCCGCGCTGATCGATGCGCGCGCCGACCATGCCATTGCCCTGGCGCGCTGGGAAGCGGCCACATCCGTTGCTGAAGGAGAGTCCCGATGAAGTCCCCCGTCGCCCATCGCCCGCGGGCGCGACACGGCGTGCTGCCGGCCTTGCTGGCGCTGGCCCTGCTGGTCGGCTGCGGCCGTGAGCCGGCGTCCTACACCGAGGATGCGCCGCAGATCAGTGCCGGCCAGATCCAGTTTCCTGCCGGCAGCCGCCAGCTGGACGTGCTGCGCAGCGAGGCGGTGACCGCCGGCGCCAGCGCCAGCCTGCAGCTGCCGGGCCGGGTGGTCTGGGACGAGACCCGTTCCAGTGCACTGCGCACGCCGTTGCCGGGGCAGGTGGCGCGCATCGAGGCGCAGCCGGGCCAGAAAGTGAAGGCCGGCCAATTGATTGCCTGGATCACCTCGCCCGAGTTCGGCCAGGCCCAGGCGGAGGGCGTGCGTGGCCGCGCCGAGCTGCAGCAGGCGCGCAAGGAGCTGGAGCGCACCCGCGAGCTGCATGCGGCGGGTGTGGCGTCGGGCCGCGAACTGGACGAGGCCGAGGCCAACTTCGCCGGCAGCCAGGCCGATCATGCGCGTGCAACCGCCTTCGCCAAGGCATATGGCAACGGCCAGCGCGTCGACCAGCGCCTGCCGCTGCGCGCGCCCATTGATGGCGTGCTGGTGGAGCGGCGGATGAGCCCGGGCATGGCGGTCAGCCCGGACAGCGAACAGCCATTGGCGGTGATTGGCGATCCGGACCGCCTGTGGTTGCTGCTGGATGTTCCCGAGAGCCTGGCCGGACGCATGAAGGCGGGCATGCAGGTGAGCGTACCCGGTGCCGATGGCCAACTGCTGCAGGCGACCCTGCAGCACGTGGATGACTTCGTCGACAGCGAACGCCGCGTGGTGCAGGCGCGCGCCGAGCTGGACAACCGCGCACGCGGCTTCAAGGCGGGGCAGTACGTGCGCGCCCAGGTGGCGTTGCCGGCCGACGGCGGTGTCTCGCTGCCCGATGCGGCCGTGCTTCTGATCGACGGCAAGCAGGTGGTGTTCGTGGAGGAGGACAAGGGGCGCTACGTGCGCCATGCCGTGCATGCCGAGGAACTGGGCGATGGCCGGCTGTGGGTGCGTGACGACCTGGCGGTTGGCAGCAGAGTGGTGGTCGAGGGCGGCCTGCTGTTGCAGCAGCTGGTCGACAGCGCGCCAGCCGCCGCCAGCGCCGGCACGGGGCACGCCGCGCCATGATCGATCGCCTGATTGCCTATTGCCTGCGCCAGCCCTTGATGGTGATGCTGGCGCTGCTGTTGTTCATCGGCGCTGGCATTGCCGCGTTCCGCGTGCTGCCAGTCGAGGCCTTTCCGGATGTGTCCGATACACAGGTGACAGTGGTATCGCTGCACACCGGGCGCGCGGCCGAAGAGGTGGAGCGCGAAGTGACGATGCCGCTGGAAGTGGCGCTGTCCGGCATTCCGCATTCGGTGCGGGTGTTCTCGCATACGCAGTTCGGCCTGTCGATGATCATCCTGACCTTCGACGACAAGGCCGATGACTACTTCGCGCGCCAGCAGGTGCTGGAGCGCCTGCAGGGCGTGGAGCTGCCGGAAGGGGTGACCCCGGAACTGGAGGCGATGAGCTCAGCGGTAGGCGAGATCTACCGCTACGTGCTCAAGGGCCCGCACATGACGCCGACCCAGCTGCGCACCGTGCAGGAATGGACGATGGAGCGCAGCCTGCGCACCGTGCCGGGCGTGGCCGATGTGATCAGCTTCGGCGGCTTCGCGCGCACGTTCCAGGTCAAGCCGGACCTGGACAAGCTGCGTGACCGCGGCATCAGCCTGCGTGAGTTCGCCGAGGCCCTGGAGAAGGGCAGCTCGAATGCCGGCGGCGGCTACGTGGAGCGCGGCCAGCAGCAGTTCCTGATCCGCGGCGTAGGCCTGATGCGTTCGCCGGCCGACATCGGCAATGTGGTCGTGGAGCAGCGTGGTGGCACGCCGATCCTGGTGCGCGACCTAGCCAGCATCGCCGATACCGGCCTGCCACGGCAGGGCCTGGTCGGCCAGGACGACAATGACGATGCGGTGTTCGGCATGGTGCTGATGCGCAAGGGCGAGAATCCGTCCGACGTGCTCGGCGCCCTGCATGCGCGCATCGCCGAGATCGAAGCCAACCAGCTGCCGCACGGGGTCAGCATCGAGCCGTTCTACGACCGCTCGTGGCTGGTCTCGACCACGCTGAAAACCGTCTTCAGCAACCTGCTGGAAGGCGCGGTGCTGGTGTTCCTGGTGCTGTGGCTGTTCCTGTACAACGCCCGCGCCGCACTGATCGTGGCGGCGATGATGCCGCTTGCGCTGCTGTCGACCTTCCTCGGCCTGCACCTGTGGGGCGTGCCGGCCAACCTGCTGTCGTTGGGTGCGATGGACTTCGGCATCATCATCGACGGCGCGGTGATCGTGACCGAGCACATCGTCTCGCGATTGTCGAAGCTGCCCCCTGCGGCCGACCGGAAGACACGGTTCTCGACCATTCTTTCAGCCGCATCGGAAGTGGGGCGGCCGACGTTTTTCTCGATGTTGATCATCATCGCCGCACACATCCCGATCTTCACCCTGCAGCGCCAGGAAGGCCGCATGTTCGCGCCGATGGCGTACTCGGTGACCTCGGCCCTGATCGGTGCGTTGATCCTGGCGCTGACCGTGGTGCCGTTGTTCTGCTACTGGTGGCTGCGGCGCGACCGCATGCGCGACGGCAATCCGCTGATGGACCGCCTGACCGGCTGGTACCGGCCGATCCTGGAGCGCGCTCTGGCCCGCCCGCGTGCGGTGGTACTGACCGCGGTCGCGCTGCTGGCCGGCACGCTCGCGCTGGGCACCCGGCTGGGTTCGGAGTTCCTGCCGGAGCTGGACGAGGGCTCGATCTGGCTGACCGCCACGCTTGACCCCAGCACCAGCCTGGCCGAGGCGCAGCAGCAGTCGCGGCGCATCCGTGAGCTGGTCGGCACCTTCCCGCAGGTATCGACGGTGGTGGCCAAGCTGGGGCGCCCGGAAGACGGCTCCGATGCCAAGGGCGCCAACCAGATCGAGGCGCTGGTGGCGTTGAAGCCCGAGAAGGAATGGCCGAAGGGCGTGGACAAGCGGCAGCTGGTCAGTGATCTGCAGCGCACGCTGGAGCAGCGTATTCCAGGGCCGGAGTTCTCGATCTCGCAGCCGGTGCGCGACAACATCCTGGAGAGCATCTCGCAGATCAAGGGCCAGGTGGTGATCAAGGTCAGTGGCTCGGATCTGGACGTGCTGAACCAGCAGGCGCAGGCGATCCTGGGACAGGTACGTGGCGTAGAGGGCGTAGAGAGTGCCTTCATCGACCGTGACGGCTCACTGCCGCAGCTGCAGATCGAAATCGACCGCGACCGTGCTGCGCGCTATGGCTTGAACGTGCGCGATATCGACGAGGTGATCGAGACCGCACTGGGCGGGCGCCAGGTCGGCGAACTGTGGGAAGGTGACCGCAGGTTCCCGATCACGTTGCGCCTGGACGACGCCGACCGCGACCTGCAACGGCTGCGCACGGTGCCGGTCGGCATCGGCGATGGGCACACGGTGACACTGTCCGACGTGGCCGACTTCCGCATGGCCAGCGGTGCGATCAACATCTCGCGCGAGAACGCACAGCGGGTCAAGGCGGTGAGCATCTTCATCGCCGGGCGTGACATGGGCAGCGTGGTGGCCGACATGCGCAAGCGCGTGGACGCCAGCGTGCAGTTGCCGGAAGGCTACCGGCTGGAATGGTCCGGGGAGTTCGAGAACCAGCAACGTGCGATGAAACGGCTGGGCTGGGTGATCCCGCTGTCGGTGCTGATCATCTTCGTGTTGCTGTTCGATGCCTTCAAGGACATCAGCAGCGCCGCGCTGATCCTGGCCAACGTGCCACTGGCGATGATCGGCGGCATTCTCGCCCTGTGGTTGACTGGGATTCCACTGTCGGTGTCGGCGGCGATCGGCTTCATCGCGTTGTTCGGGCAGGCGGTCTTGAACGGGGTGGTGATGCTCAGCCGCTTCGCCCAGCTGCGCGAGCAGGGCATGGACCTGCTGCAGTCGGTGGTGCAGGGCTCGCTGCAGCGCCTGCGCACGGTGCTGATGACCGCACTGCTGGCGATGTTCGGCCTGCTGCCGATGGCGACCTCGCATGCCATTGGCGCCGAGACCCAGAAGCCGTTGGCGGTGGTGGTGATCGGCGGCCTGCTGTCGGCGATGCTGCTGACCCTGCTGGTACTGCCCACGCTGTACTACTGGGTGCATCGCCGCCGCGAGGCACGCACCGGATGATCCGCACGGTAGATCCACGCCATGCGTGGATGCGACCCCGCCGCCGGGCATGCCCCGGAGCTACCGAGTTCCCGCGCTCCGCGTAGATGCGATCAGTAGATCCACGCCATGCGTGGATGCCGTTCGCGCGATCTACACCATTCCGCCGTTGGCGCGCAGCACCTGGCCGTTGATCCATCCGCCATCGGCACCGGCCAGGAACCCCACCGCGCCGGCGATGTCTTCCGGCGTACCCAGCCGTTCCAGAGGGTTCATCTTCGCCAGCCGCTCGATCAGTTCCGGTGACTTGCCGTCCAGGAACAGGTCGGTAGCGGTCGGACCGGGAGCCACCGCGTTTACGGTGATGTTGCGCCCGCGCAGCTCCTTGCTGAGGATCGCGCCCATCGTCTCCACCGCCGCCTTGCTGGCGGCATACACGCTGTAGTTCTCCAGCTTGATGCCAACCACGCTGGTGGACAGGGTGATCAGGCGGCCACCGTCGCGCACCCGTCGCGCGCTCTCGCGCAGCACGTTGAAGGCGCCTTTCAGGTTGATCCCGATCACCCGCTCGAACAGGGCGTCGTCGGTATCGGCCAGCGGCGCCAACTGCAGCACGCCGGCACTGTTCACCACTACGTCGATACCGCCGAAGCGCGCCTCGATGGCATCGAACAGCTGCCGCACCGCCTGAGGATCGGCGACATCGGCCTGCAGCGCGATGGCCTGCGCGCCGGCCGCGCTGAGTTCGGCCGCCAATGCATCGGCGTCGTCGCGGCGGCCCGCATAGTTGATCGCGACCGCGTGGCCTTCAGCGGCCAGGCGGCGGGAGATGGCGGCGCCGATGCCACGGGAGCCGCCGGTGACCAGGGCGACAGAGCGGGCGGGGGAGGGGGTCATGGTGGCTTCCACTGGGGAGCGCCGGAGTGGCGCAGGGCTATCTTCGCGAGATTGTCCTTTCGGATAGTCCTGCATAATCCGTCAACATCATCCGGACAGCCGAACAATGGATCGTTTCACGGCCATGCGCGCCTTCGTCCGTATCGTCGAGCGCCGCAGCTTCACCCGGGCCTCCGAGGACCTGGGCCTGCCACGGGCCACGGTGACCGACGCGATCAAGGCGCTGGAACAGCGGCTGGGCGTGCGCCTGCTGCACCGGACCACCCGGCTGGTGGTGCCGACGCTGGAAGGCGAGGCCTTCTATGGCCGTTGCCTGCGCCTGATCGCCGACATGGACGATGCCGAGGCTGCGTTCCGTGATGCCCCGCCACGCGGGCCGCTGCGCATTGAAGTACATGGCACGCTGGGCCGACACCTGCTGTTCCCGCACCTGCCGGAATTCCTGCAGCGCTACCCGGAGATCGAGCTGGACGTCAGTGAAGGCGACCGCTATGTCGACCTGCTGCGCGAAGGCGTGGATGCGGCGCTGCGGGTGGGGACGCTGGCCGACAGCGATCTGGCGGCGCGCCGGTTGACGATGCTGCGCGAGGTCACGGTGGCCGCGCCGGGTTATGTGCAGGCGCACGGCCTGCCCGATACCATTGAATCGCTGGAGCAAGGCCATCAGATGATCGGCTACCGCTCCAGCGCCACCGGCCAGCTGATCCCCCTGGAGTTCCAGCAGGCGGGACAGGTGCGCTACGTGCCGCTGCAGGCGCGGGTGCGTGTTTCCGGCGCGGATGCATTCCTTGGGGCCGCGTTGGCGGGCCTGGGCATCATCCAGGCACCGCGCTACCGGATGGACCCGTATATCGCGCGCGGGCAGCTGGTCGAGCTGTTGCCTGAGACGCCGCCGACGGCAAGCCCGTTGAGCCTGGTCTACCCGCGCAACCGCACGCCGTCGCCACGCTTGCGGGTGTTCATCGACTGGGTGGCCGGGGTGTTCGAGCAGACCGGGGTTGCCGGCCAGCGGCCGGCACTACCGTCCAAGGGCGCGCGTGCTGGGTAGTGCCGGCCGCTGGCCGGCAGCACCGAAGCAACGTTCCTGAGACGCTGCCATGGGCTGGCTGTGCAGGGTAGTGCCGGCCGCTGGCCGGCAACTGCAATGCGCTTGATGTACCGGGGTACCGGCCAGCGGTCGGCACTACCGGGCGGCGGCGCCCGGCAGCACCAGCTCGAACACGGTGCCGGTGTCATCCGACACAACACTCACACTACCGCCATGGGCCTGTGCAATCGCGCGGGTAATCGCCAGCCCCAGTCCGGCACCTTCGTGGCGGCCGCGCTCGCCGCGGTAGAAGCGATCGAACAGGCGCGGCAGCGCTTCGGCGGCAATCGGCGTGCCAAGGTTGTGCACGCTGACCCTGCACACGCCATCGGCCTCGATCAGCCGCACCCGTACTTCGCTGCCCACGGCTGCGTGCTTCAACGCGTTGGACAGCAGGTTGGCGATCGCGCGGTGCAGCATCAGGCGGTTGCCTTCCACGCTCGCCACACCGTCGCGGCGCAGGGTCAACTGCCGGTCCTCGGCCAGCAGGTCGTAGAACTCGAGCAGCGAATCCACCACCCCATCCAGCGCCACCAGCTCGCGTGAGGGCAGCGCGCCCGGCGCCTCGGCCTGCGCCAGGTACAGCAGGTCGCCCACGGTCTGCGCCAGCTGCTGCAGTTCCTCGGCACACGACGCAAGCGTCTCGCGGTAGGCCTCGTTGCTGCGCGGGTGCGCCAGCACCACCTGCACCTGGGTCAGCATGTTGGTGATCGGGGTGCGCAACTCGTGGGCGAGATCACCGGAGAACTCGGTCAGCCGCGCGAAGTCCTGCTGCAGGCGTGCCAGCATGCCGTTGAGGGTCTGCGCCAACTGCTCCAGTTCGGCCGGTGCACTGCGCGCGCTCAGGCGGCGCTGCAGGCGACCGGCGGTGATCTGCCTGGCCTCATCGGCCAGCGTGCGCAGCGGCCGCAGCGTACGCCGCACCACATAACCGCCGAGCAGGCTGCTGGCCACGGCGGCGCCGATGATCGCGATCGCCAGCAGGTGGCGGAAGCGCTGCAGGAAATCGGCATGGCGGTCGTCATCGATGGCCAGCAGGGTGACCAGCGGGCTGCCGTCGGCCAGGGTCTGGCGCAGGTGCAGGGCATGCATGCAGCGGCCATCGGCGAGGATCCAGTCGTGCCGCCGTGGCGCGGCGTCGATCGGCTGGCCGCGTGCATGCTCGCGCAGCAGTGCCGGTGCGGTCGAGAACAGCACCGCGCCACGCCCATCAACAACGTGGAAGGCGATATCCGGATGATGGCCCAGCGCCTCTGCCAAGCGCTTCCCGCGTGCGGACGCAGGTCCGTTATCGGCGAGGTCACGGATCAACGCGACCTTGTTTTCCAGTTCGACGAAGTCCTGGGCGACCAGGTCGTGGCGGGCACTGACATAGATCGCCACGCCCAACGCGGCCAGCACCAGCGTGGCCACGATGGCGAACAGCAGCGTCAGCCGCACCGCGATGGAACGGCGCAGGCTCATCCGCTGTGCACTGCACCGTCGTCCGGCGCCTCCAGCACATAGCCCATGCCGCGCACGGTGACGATCAGCTTGGCATCGAAGTCATCGTCGATCTTCGCGCGCAGGCGGCGGATCGCCACGTCGATCACGTTGGTGTCGCTGTCGAAATTCATGTCCCACACCTGCGAAGCGATCAACGAGCGCGGCAGCACTTCGCCACGTCGGCGCGCCAGCAGCTCCAGCAGGGTGTATTCCTTCTGGCTGAGGGTGATGCGCTGGCCGCCGCGTTCAACCCGGCGGCGCAGGGTGTCCACCACCAGGTCGGCGATGACGATGCGCTCGGCCTGCGGCTGCGCCTGGCCGCGACGCAGCAGGGTGCGTACCCGCGCCAGCAGCTCGGCGAAGGCGAATGGCTTGGCCAGGTAGTCGTCGGCGCCCAGCTCAAGGCCCTGCACGCGGTCGGCGATGCTGCTGCGCGCGGTCAAGAACAGTACCGGCACCTGCCAGCCGGCCTCGCGCAGCCGCGACAGCACGTTCCAGCCATCCAGGCCGGGCAGCATCACGTCGAGGATGACCAGCTGGTACTCGCCGCTGCCGGCCAGGTGCAGCCCGTCGACGCCGTTGCAGGCGAGATCGACCACGTAGCCGGCCTCGATCAGCCCCTGGCGCAGGTAGTTGCCGGTCTTGGGTTCGTCTTCGACGATCAGCAGTTTCATGATGCGCCCATCATCGCAGCTTGGGCCCGTACCGGAACGGATTGATCATGCCAGTGGGTCCAGCGTGCCAAGCACCGCGACGCAGGCCAGCACCAGCAGCGCCAGCAGCGATTCGCAGGCCAGGCTTTGGCGGAGCGAGCGCAGCGGCCTGGGTTGCCAGCCGCCACGGATGGAGACCGCCAGCGCCGGCACCAGCCGCCAGCGATGCAGCGCGGCCAGGCCCAGCATGCCACCGGCCAGGGCGAGTTTGAGCAGCAGCCAGCGTCCGTGCGCAGTGCCGATGAGGGTCTGCACGGAACCGCCAAGGTCGACATAGGTATAGGTGCCGGTCATCGCCAGGGCGGCGACGATGACCGTGCCGGGCAGGGCGAAGCTGTGGGCGGCCTGCCACAGTGCATGGGTGCGTTCGCGCAGGTGTAGGCCTTGTGGACGCAGCGCCAGTTGCAGAATGGCGGCGATCGCGCCGACCCAGGCGCCGACGGCCAGCAGGTGCACGTTGCCGGCCAGCAGCCGCAGCGTGCCACCGAACCCATCGCCCGCAGCGGCGTGGCCGTTCCAGGACAGGCTGGCGAGGGCCATTCCGGACAACGCGAGCAGCGCCACGCGCCGCGGTCCACCCAGCGGCGTGGCGGATGCCAGCAGGGGCAGCATCGCCAGCACCGCCACGGTGCGCAGCAGGCCGGCTTCACCTACCGGCGTGCTGGTGAGGAACCAGTGCGCCGTTGCAGGGTCGATGTCGACCGGCGCGATGCCGAGCACACCGGACAAGCGGGTGATGGCATCGGTGACCACCACGGCCAACGCGATCAGGGCGAGCGCCAGCGGGACGCCGCGTGGCACCGGACGGACGAACAGCATCCGCCCGAACAGCAGCATCAGCACCAGGTACAGCGCCAGCCGCAGCGCATACGGTGAGAGCTCGGCCATGGCGGCGGCCTTACTTCACGGTGAAGCGGTAGTTGCCGGTCATCGGATGACTGTCCTGGCCGACCGCGCGCCATTGCAGTGCGTAGCTGCCTGCGGGCAGCGGCTTGGCGAAACGCGCGCGCAGCGTGTGGCCATCTTCGGAAATGTCCTGTGCGGTGGTGGGCATGGCCATCTTCATGCGGCCATGGTCCATGCTCAGTTCGATGCGGGTGGCACGCGGCATCACCTTCTCACTGAACTGCAGCGTGATCTCGGTCGCCGGGGCAATGGTGGCGTCGGCGGCCGGCGTCGAACGCACCAGGCTGGGATGGGCCAGGGCCAGCGGCGCAACCGCGAGGCCGGACAGGAGAAGCGCCAGGGAGGCGGAGCGGCGAAGGGAACGGGTCATGCGCGGGACACCTGTGGAAGACGTGGCCCTTAGGGTGGAGGGCGGCGCCTTTCGCCGCCCTGACCCGAACATTACCGATCTGTAATGTTCCGTCCACGCACAGGTGGTGCCGGCCGCTGGCCGGCATCACAGTGCTGCCAACGGCCCCTGCATGCGATGGAAACTGCCATCGGTGGCGGTGAACCAGGCCAGCGAACGCCCGCCGACGAAGTCGTCGACATGCACGACCGTTGCGCCATCGGCTTCCTGCCACGAAATGGCATAGACCCCTTCGCCGATCTGCTGCCACTCGCAGGCGGCTTCGCCCTGCGCACCGGCATAGGCGCCGGAAACGATGGCGTACTGCACGTGGCGGCCATCGGCGCTGTAGACATTGTCGGCGGCCAGGCCGTCATAGCTGACGCGGAAGCGGCGGCCGGCGAACAACGGCAAGGCGGGGGCCGTGTTCATCGGATCGCCACCGGGTTGATGTTGACCTGGGTCGAGCCGACGTAAAGCGGCTGGCCGAGCACGAACAGGAATTCCCAGGCCTTGTCGCGCACCAGCGCACGGCTGTCGATCAGCTCCAGGTTGTAGATGCCGCGCTTGGCCAGCATGTACTGGTTGATCGGGAACTCCTCGGTACCGTTCGGGTTCGGGTAGACCTCCGAGGCCCAGGTGTCGCCACCGAAGGCGACGATGCCCTGGTCGGCCAGCCACTTCGCGGCCTCCATGCCGATACCCGGCTCCACTTCGAGGAACTGCGTGTTGTCCTTGCCGATCAGTTCCAGCCAACCGGTGTTGAACAGCACCACGTCGCCCTTGCGCAGGCTCAGGCCCTGCTTCTTCAGCACGGCCTGGATGTCTGCCACGGTGAACTCGGTGCCGCCGGGCACGATCGCCTTGCCGTAGTACGCGGTCATGTCCAGCACGACGCCGCGGGTGACCATCGGCGGTACCTTCTCGACGCCGAGCTTGCGCACACCGTCCACGGTGACGAAGTCGGCGGCCTTGTTGCCGTTGTAGTAGACGTTGTCGATGCCGATATGGCCGATGCCGTTGAGCTGGGTGCCAACGCCGGTCCAGGCGTTCACCAGTTCATCGTTGAAGGTGAACTTGTTGGGGCCCAGCGACTTGCCGGCCTGCTGGCCGACCTGCACGTTGTACAGGCGGAAGCTGCGGTGGCGGAACGCGGGCAGGTTCTTGTCCACCGGCACCGCCAGCGGATAGGTCTTGCCGGTCCTGACCAGCGAGACCGCGTGCTTGACCACGTCAGCGGTGAGCAGGTTGGCCGCGCCGATCTCGTCGTGGGCGCCGTAGGCAGAGGGATACCACTCCTCGGCGGTGGCCTGGAAGGACAGCGGCAGGGTGGCCAGCGCAAGCGCGGCCAGGGTCTTCATCTTCATGGCAAAGCTCCGGTAACTGTCAGGCCGTCGCGGTGGCGCCGGCATGGGCCGGGAAGTGCGGCAGCACGTACTCGGCGATTTCGTGGAAGGTTTCGGCCAACGGCCGTTCGTTGCGGCGGAACTGCAGGCCGATGTGGTCGACACCGGCCGCCTGCATGGCGTGCAGCTCGGCCAGCAGGGCGTTGCGGCCGCCACGCAGGCCGAAGCGCCAGCGCTGCAGGGGGGCGTCGGCATCGTCCACCAGGTCCAGGTGGATGAAGCTGGCATACGGCTTGTTGCCGGCCACGGCGCGCCACGCCGCCACGCGTTGCGCATGGTCCTGCGGCGCGCCCGGGTAGGCCAGGCAGCCATCCATGTGCTGGCCGATCCATGCTGGTTGCTGTTGGGCCAGGCCGGCCACGAACAACGGCAGGGCCGGGCCATCGGCGGGCAGCACGTCCAGGCCCTGCGGCAGGTGCGCGGCGGCGCCTTCGCGCAGCAATGCGATCTGCTCGCGGAAACGGCTGCCACGGCTGTCGAAGTCGCGACCGAACAGCGGGTACTCCACCGGGCGGTCGCCACTGGCCACGCCCAGCAACAGGCGGTCGCCGCTCAGCCGCTGCACGCTGCGCGCCGACTTCAGGGTCAGCAAGGGCTCACGGATCGGCAGCACCACCGCACCGGTGCCCAGCAGGATGTCATTGGTGATGCCGGCCAGGTAGCCGAGGTAACTGAATACCTCGAACACCTGTGCGGCATCGCCGAAGGCCGGGTCGTACACCGGTACGTCGCGTACCCACAGCGCACGGAACCCGAGGCGGTCGGCCAACCGTGCCAGCTCCGCATGGCGCTGCAGGTCCGGTTCACCGGGCAGGCGTCGCGCGGCGCGTCGTGCCTGTTCGCCCAGCGGCGTCCAGTCATTGTCCAGCGGTGCTTCGATGCCGATGCTGAAACCACCGGCCTGCAGCCGCGCCAACGCACTGCCCATGGCCAGGCTCCTCAGTCCCAGGCCGGGGCCAGGCCCGGCGGATCGACTTCGCGGCCGTTGCGGTCAAGTGCAGCGATCGCGGCCATGTCATCGGCATCCAGGTGCAGGTCCTGGGCGAGCAGGTTGCTGGCCAGATTCTCGCGCTTGGTCGAGGACGGAATGACCGAGTAACCCCGCTGCAGCGCCCACGCCAGCGCGACCTGGGCCACGGTGGCCTGGTGCTTGTCGGCGATGGCGGCCAGCACCGGATCCTTCAGTACCTTGCCGTAGGCCAGGGTCATGTAGGAGGTCACGGTGATGCCCTGGTCCTGCAGGAAGGCGGTCAGTGCCGGGTTCTGCAGGTACGGGCTCAGTTCGATCTGGTTGGTGGCGATCTCGCCGGCACCGACCACCTCGATGGCCTGCCGGGTCAGCTCGATGTTGAAGTTGGACACACCGATCTGGCGGGTCAGGCCCAGCGTCTTGGCTTCGGCCAGCGCGGTCATGTACTCGCGCAGTTCAACGCCATTGCCCGGCGCCGGCCAGTGGATCAGCAGCAGGTCGACGTAGTCGGTGCGCAGCTTGGCCAGGCTGTCGCGCAGGCTCGGGATCAGCTTGTCGGCGGCGTAGTTGTCCACCCAGATCTTGGTGGTCAGGAACAGCTGGTCGCGCGGGACGCCGGATTCGGCGATGGCCTGGCCGACTTCGGCTTCGTTGCCATAGATCTGCGCGGTATCGACTGCACGGTAGCCAACGTCGAGGGCGTTGCGCACCGAGTCGATGACGGTCTGGCCGGTCAGGCGGAAGGTGCCGACGCCAAAGGAAGGAACGCTCATGATGGACTCCAGGGACTTCGTTGAGAGCCGGTGGGCTCGGGACAGGGCGAAGTGTGGGCGCTTTACATTTGTTGATTAAGCCGTGTATACGGGAAACGCTTTTGCGCCGAGGTAAAAAATGAAAACCACCCTGGATGAGCTGAAAGCCTTCGTGGCCGTGGTCGACAGTGGTTCGATCACGGCGGCGGCCGAGGCGCTGGAACTGACCATCTCCGCCACCAGCCGCACCCTGGCGCGGCTGGAGGACAAGCTGCAGACCACGCTGCTGCGACGGACCACGCGGCGGCTGGAACTGACCGAGGAAGGCGCGGCGTTCCTGGAGTACGCGCGTACGATCCTGGCCACGGTGGACGAGGCCGAGGAACAGATGGCCGCGCGGCGGCTGCAGCCGGTCGGGCGCCTGCGCGTGGACGCCGCCACGCCGTTCATGCTGCACGTGATCGTGCCGCTGCTTGAGGGGTTCCGTGAGCGCTACCCGCAGGTGGAGCTGGAGCTGAATTCCAATGAAGGCATCACCGACCTGATCGAGAAGCGCACCGACGTGGCGTTCCGCATTGGCGTGCTGCGCGACTCGACCCTGCATGCGCGGCCGATCGGCCACAGCCGCATCCGGGTGGTGGCCAGCCCCGAATACCTGCGCCGCCAGGGAACGCCCACGCGCGTGGAGCAGCTGCGTGAGCACGACCTGCTGGGCTTCACCCAGCCCAGTTCGTTGAACGAATGGCCGCTGCAGGATGCCGATGGCGGGCCTTTCGTGATCGAGCCGGCCATCGCTTCATCCAGTGGCGAGACACTGCGGCAGATGGCGGTGGCCGGGCTGGGCATCGCCTGCCTGTCTGATTTCCTCACCCGCCAGGACCGGCGTGATGGCCGCCTGGTGCAGCTGTTCGCCAGGCAGACGCAGGAAGTGCGGCAGCCGATCAACGCGGTGTACTACCGCAACACCGCGCTGGCCGCCCGCATCACCTGTTTCGTCGACCACGTGACGCAGACGCTCGGCCAGCGTCCGTTTGACGAATAGAGATCGGTAGAGCCGGCCGCTGGCCGGCTTTTCCCCTCCTGCCGGATCACAGCAGCTGCCGGCCAGCGGCCGTTACTACCAACTGTGTATCACCTGTTGCGTGGCCCATGCATGGATGGGTAGAGCCGGCCGCTGGCCGGCTGCCGGGTCCTTGGGGCTGCCGGCCAGCGGCCGGCACTACCAAATGCGTATCACCTGATGCGTGGCCCATGCATGGATGGGTAGAGCCGGCCGCTGGCCGGCTGCCGGGTCACCGGGGCTGCCGACCCGCGGCCGGTGTCAGCGGGTGCGCAGCGCCCGCCGGTTGCCGATGTGCGCGCATGCCAGCAGCACGCCACCAGTGGCTGTCGCCACGCCATGCCAGAGCAGCGATTCCTTCAGCGGCAGATACAGCGAGGCCGACAGCAGCAGGATGGCGCCGATGCAGGCCAGCCGCAGGGGCGGCCAGCGCCCGTGCCGGTGCACCCCGGCCGAGGTACTCGCCAAGGCCAGCGACGAGGCCAGCAGCGCGAACAGCCATTCCCAGTGCGACATCATCAACAGCAATGTCATCGCGCCATGGCCGGGATGCTGGAACGAGCGCAGCGCCATCATCGCGGCCGGCACGAAGGCCAGCAGCAGGGGCAGGGCGATGCAATGGGCGGCGCAGGCCAGGGACAGCCAGGCACCGGCAAGATCGAAGCGGGGGTGCCAGCGTGCCGAAGTTGGCGGCTGGGCCAGGGCCCTTGCGGGCGTCGTGGGGATGTGGTCCATAATGTTACATAGTAACAATTGGAGTCTCCCCATGAAGCGTTCTGCTGCTCTTTTCCTGCTGCTGGCTGCCAGCGCCGCGCAGGCCCATGACATCCGCCAGCACGCACCGCACGTGCACGGCCAGGCCACCGTCGAAGTTGCGCTTGACCAGCAGACGCTGGAATTCGCCCTGCAGGCCCCCGGCATCGGCATCCTCGATTACGAGCGACCGCCGGCCAATGCAGCCGAGCAGGCCGCGCTGGCACGGGCTACGACAGTGCTGAAGGGCGGCAGCTGGGTCACCTTGCCCACCGCTGCGGGCTGCCGTCTGGCCACCGGTAAAGCCGATGCAGAGGGCTTCGACGCGACGGCCGCCGCGCCGCCGCCGGGACAGCACCGGCACGCAGGTTTCAGCGCAACGCTGCAGTACCACTGTGCGAAACCTGCCGCGCTGCGCGCCATCGTCGTGCGCCTGCCCGTACTTTTCCCCGGCCTGCACGAAGTCATAGTCAACAGCGCAACCGCCAATGGCCAGAACCGCAGCGTGCTGACGCCCGACAACCTGCGCGTGGTGCTGGCACCGTGAGCGCGGCACCGGTGATCTCGCTGGAAGACGTGCAGTTCGGCTACGGCATGCAGCAGGTGCTGGACATCCCGCGGTTATGGGTCGAGCAGGGCAGCAGCGTGTTGCTGCGCGGAATCAGCGGTGGCGGCAAAAGTACCCTGCTGGGCCTGCTGGCGGGCGTGCTGCTGCCCGGCAAGGGCCGTGTCGAGGTGGCCGGGCACGCGCTGCAGGCGATGCGCGGTGCCGCGCGGGACCGCTTCCGCGCCGACCACCTGGGCGTGATCTTCCAGCAGTTCAACCTGCTGCCGTTTCTCAGCGTGCGCGACAACATCGCGCTGGGCCTGCGCTTCTCGCGCCTGCGCAGCGCGCGCATCAGCGGCCCGCTGGATGCCGAGATCGCCCGCCTGCTGCAGGCCCTGCAGCTCAACCCTGAGCTTATGCAGCGGCCGGCGGGTACGCTCAGTGTTGGCCAGCAACAACGCGTGGCGGCAGCACGCGCCCTGATCGGTCGTCCGGCATTGCTGCTGGCCGATGAGCCCACCTCGGCGCTTGACCGTGAAGCGGCAACCGCGTTCCTGCAGTTGATGTCCGCGCAGTGCCAGGCGGCCGGCGCCACGGTGCTGGTGGTCAGCCATGACGACAGCCTGCAGCCGTTGTTCGACCGCGCCATTTCACTGTCCGAGATCAACCAGGCAGGTGCCGGCCATGCTTGAGCTAGCCTGGGCCAGCCTGCGCAGCCGCGCGTTGAGTGTCGGCCTGACCGTGCTGGTCATCACCCTCAGCGTGGTGCTGCTGCTGGGCGTCGAGCGTGTGCGCACGCAGGCGCACGAGGGGTTCGCCAGCACCGTATCGGGCACCGACCTGATCGTCGGTGCGCGCTCGGGACCGGTGAACCTGCTGCTGTACTCGGTGTTCCATATCGGCGACCCGACCAACAACGTGTCCTGGCAGTCCTACCAGGAGCTGTCCGCCTTGCCGCAGGTGAAGTGGTCGGTGCCACTGTCGCTGGGCGATTCCTGGCGCGGCTACCGTGTAGTGGGTACCACTGGCGGCTACTTTGAACACTATCGCTATGGTTCCGGTCACGAGCTGGCCTTTGCACAGGGGCGGCCCTTCGATGATCTGTATGACGCGGTGATCGGCGCAGAAGTGGCACGCGCGCAGAAGGTCGGCCTCGGCGATGAGATCGTGCTGGCACACGGCACCGGCGCGGTCACCCTGGCCACGCATGCCGACAAGCCGTTCCGTATTGCCGGCATCCTGCAGCGCACCGGCACGCCGGTGGATTCGTCGCTGCTGGTCTCGCTGCCGGCCATCGAGGCGATCCATGTTGACTGGCGATCGGGCGTGCAGCTGCGCAGCCAGCGCGTCAGCGCCGAGCAGGCGCGCCACCTGGACCTGACACCGACCAGCATCACCGCCTTCATGCTCGGCCTCAACTCGCGCATCGCCACGTTCTCGGTACAGCGCAGGATCAACGAGTATCCGGATGAGGCGATGCTGGCGATCCTGCCCGGCGTGACCCTGCAGCAGCTGTGGCAGTCGCTGGGCACCGCCGAGCGCGCACTGCAGCTGATCAGCGCGATGGTGGTGGCACTCGGCATGGTCTCGCTGGTGGCGCTGCTGGTCTCGACCCTGCAGGAGCGGCGGCGCGAGATGGCGATCCTGCGTGCCACCGGGGCACGGCCGGGTTACATCGCCGGCCTGCTGGTGGTGGAGGCGGTGGCGACCAGCGCGGCGGCCTGCGTGCTGGCGCTGGTGCTTCTGGTGGCCGCCAGCGTTGCCGGGCGCGGCTGGGCCCTGGCCACCTTCGGTCTGTCGATCACCCATGTCTGGCCGGACGGCCGCGAGCTGGCCTGGGTGGCAGGCGTGCTGGCGATCAGTGCGGTGGCTGGGCTGGTCCCGGCGTTGCTCGCTTACCGGCGCACCTTGGCCGATGGCCTTTCACCGGGAGGCTGAGCATGCGCTGGATGCTGTCGCTGCCGATGGTACTGGCCCTGGTTGCCTGCGAGCGGCCGGTGGATACCGGTGTGCAGGCCCTGCCACCCGCGCCGGTTGTCGACCGCGCTGACGCTGCGGATGCGGCAGAGCAGGAGCTGGACTGGCTGCAGATGATGCCCAAGGACGAGCTGGCCGCGCTGGAACGCGGCGAGGGCCCGGAAGTCGAACACAACGGCAACCGGCGCATGCCGCAGTTCGGCACCTTCCGCACCGTGGACACGGTGCTGCAGCGGCCGGTGCGCCTGCCGGGCTACGTGGTACCACTGGCCAACGCGCAGGACGGGCGGCTGACCGAATTCCTGTTCGTGCCGTACTACGGCGCCTGCATCCATGTGCCACCACCGCGGCCGAACCAGATCGTGCACGTGGTGCTGCCGCGCCCGATCGACATGCCTGACATGTATTCGCCGTTCTTCCTGGCCGGCACCTTGCATGCCGAACGCTTGGACGACGATCTGGCCGGTTCGGCCTACACCATGCGTGACGCGCAGCTGAGGCCGTATGAACCGTAGTCACCTGTTGCTGGCGTTGGGATGCCTGTGGTTGGCGGGCTGCACGGCGCCTGGCGGCCATGCGGTGGGGGTCACGCCGGAGGACAAACCGGCGCCCTCCGCCACGGGCGAAGCCCCCATCGCCCGTTGGGACGCGTTGCGGCCCGACGAAGTGACCTACCAGCGACCGCCGCCGCAGATCGGCCTGTCACGCAATGGGATGGAGGGTGTGGGTGGCCTGATTGACGACACCGGCTCCGGCACGCCACCGGGGCAGGAAATCGACCATTCCAGCCCGGATCGCGCCAAGCAGTTCGGCTCTTCGCGCGTGGTCGATGCTGTTGATGGTCGCGCGGTGGATCTGGATGGCTACGTGGTACCGCTCGGTACCAACGATGCAGGATTGGTGGATGAACTGCTGTTCGTGCCGTTCTACGGCGCCTGCATCCATGTGCCACCACCGCCGCCCAACCAGATCATCCATGTGACCCTGGCGACACCGATCGCACTGGGCGATCTGTGGGATCCGTACCGCCTTGTCGGCCGCCTGCAGGTGAAGCGCTTCGACGCGGACATCGCCAGCGCGTCCTACGATGCCGCGGCAGCCACGCTGACGGTAATCCGCAACTGATGCGCAGGCGATGGATCATGGCTGCCGGGGTGCTGCTGGGCGGGGTGGTGCTGCTGGTGTGGTGGCAGCGGCAGCGCGCACCCACCGCGCCGCCGGCGGTTGCGTTTCCAGCACCGGCGTCCGATGCCAGCCAGCGCATCGAACAGCGCCTGGGTGACGATCACGCGTTCCGCAACGACGTATTGTTCCTGCTCGCGGCAACATTGCGCGACCGCTGCCAGCCCGCGCAGGCGGGCCTGCTGGCGCGCATGGCCAATCGTGCGTCGCTGCCGGTGCTGGCGGCGGTGAGTGCGGTGACCCAGCAGGATCCATCGCTGGACCGGCCGATCTACCAGTACATCCAGCACCGCGCCGACGCGACGCAGTGCGGCCAGCCGCTGCAGATGCCGCAGGCCGGTGGGCGCAGCATGGCGGTGGACATCGAACAGTACGCGCGCACGTTCCCGGACAGCTACTTCGACCCGCAGCGCAGCAGCGTGCCGCGGGATTTCGGTGGACTGCCACTGCAGCAGCGTGCCGGCAATGCCTGCAACAGCGTGGTGTATTCGGTGCTGCCGCTGGGTGGCACCGACTGGCGGTGCAGCAGCCTGCGCGCGAATGCCCGTGCGCGCGTGCGCGGGCTGTGCGAGGACGAACTGCGGCGCCAGCATGGTGACATTGGTGGCGAGCTGGACGCCGCCGTAGGGCAGGGGATGCAGGCGACGGTGGTATCGGCCATCGCCGCGCTGCCGGAAGACTGCCGGTGAGCGTCTACCAGTAGAGCCAGGCCACGCCTGGCTGGCGGTTCCGACGAGCAGGCTCGCCTCTACAAAAGCTGAATCGGCTGGCTCTCAAGGTCATAACTATACAGGACATCCTGTATAGTTATCATCGTACTCCACCCCCATCAGGTTCTCCCATGGCTTTGTCCCAGCCCTTGGCCGGTGCTCCGGCCCTGTCGCGTGCCCGTCGCTGGGCACTGTTGTTCACCGTCGCCGCCGGCCTGCTGCTGGTCACGCTCGACAACTCCGTGCTCTACACCGCGCTGCCGACGCTGACCGAGGAACTCTCGGCCAGTGCCGGCCAGGCGCTGTGGATCATCAACGCCTATCCGCTGGTGATGGCCGGCCTGCTGCTGGGTGCGGGCACGCTGGGCGACCGCATCGGCCATCGCCGCATGTTCCTGATCGGCCTGGTGGTGTTCGGCGTCGCCTCGCTGGCAGCGGCGTTCGCCGACACCGCAGCGCAGCTGATTGCCGCACGCGCGTTCCTGGCGATCGGCGCGGCCGCGATGATGCCGGCCACGCTGGCGCTGATCGGCCTGAGCTTCCACGAAGAGCGCGAACGCAACATCGCCATCGCGATCTGGGGTTCGGTGGCCATCGTCGGTGCGGCGCTCGGCCCGATCATTGGCGGCTGGCTGCTGCAGCACTTCTGGTGGGGCTCGGTGTTCCTGATCAACGTGCCGGTGGTGGTGGTCGCATTCGTGGCCACGCTGCTGCTGGCGCCGGAAGGCCAGCGCGACACCTCGCGGCCGTGGGACCTGGTGTCCTCAGTTCTGGCATTGGCTGCACTGTCCGGCCTGGTGCTGGCGATCAAGTCGCTGATCGCAACGCCGCCGTCGTATGCGCTGGGCGCAGGCGCACTGCTGTTGGCCGTCATCAGCGGTGCGGCGTTCGCGCGCCGCCAGCAGCAGCTGCCGTACCCGCTGCTGGACTTCGCGATCTTCCGCAACCCTGCGTTCCTGGCCGGCACGCTGTCGGCGGTGTTCACCCTGTTCGCGATGGCCGGCCTGCAGCTGGTCACCACCCAGCGCTTCCAGCTGGTGGCAGGCTTCACGCCGCTGCAGGCGGGCCTGCTGGTCTCGGTGGCGGCGCTGGGCAGCCTGCCCAGCGCGCTGCTGGGCGGCAGCATCCTGCACAGGGTGGGCCTGCGCCCGCTGATCTGTGGCGGCCTGGCCGCAGGTGCGCTGGGCGTCGGCGTGGTGGCGTTCGGCTTCCCGCACGGCCTTGGTTGGGTGGTGGCTGGCATGGCCATCACCGGCTTCGGCATGGGTTCGGCCATCTCGGTGGCATCCACCGCCATCCTCAACAATGTGCCGGCACACCGCGCAGGCATGGCCTCGTCGGTGGAAGAAGTGTCCTATGAGTTCGGTGGCCTGCTGGCGGTGGCGATGCTGGGCAGCCTGAGCGCAGCGATGTACAGCGCGTTCCTGCCGGTCTCGGCAGACATGCCCGCGCTTGCCCGCGAGGGTTTCACCCAGGCGCTGCATGCCGCGCGCGAGAGCGGGCAGGGCGAGTGGTTCGCATTGACTGCGGCGGCGTATGACCGTGGCTACCAGATCGTGCTGCTGGTGATCACGGCGGTGTTGGCGCTGGGCGCGACGATCCTGGCGCGCCTGCTGCGCGGCCGCGTTGGCAGCCGCGAGGGTGCGGCCGATCGCGTAAAATGAAGCGATGAGAACCAGCAAGCGCGACCGCATCCTCGACGCCGCCGTCAACGTGATCAATCGTGATGGCGTGCGAGCGGTGACCTTCGAGTCGGTGGCGGCCGAGGCCAAGCTGACCCGCGGCGGCCTGCTGTACCACTTCCCGTCGCGCGAGGCACTGCTGCGCGGCATCGACGAGCACCTGGTGCAGGCCTGGGAAACGTCGATGGAAACGCTGCTGGGCAAGCGCGCGGATGAAGCGACGGCACTGGAGCGTTACCAGACCTTCGTGCGTGTCTCGGCGCAGAGTGCCACCCGTGCCGAACTGATGTTCATGCTGGAATCGGCCGACCCGGAGGCGGGCGAGCGTCCGTGGGGACCGGCGGTACGGCGCTGGGCACCATCCGCGCCGGAGGCTGGGAATGTCGATCCGACGACGCTCGACAATTTCGTGGCGCGCCTGGCCGCCGATGGCCTGTGGATCTACGAGGCAATGTACGAAGGCCAGCTGGACGAAGGCGTGCGCGCCCGTGTTGCCGAGCGCATCGCCGGGTTGTTGGCGAAGTCTGACGGAACGTCCAGTTGAGCGGCCAGCCGGCGCGCAGACATCGCCCGTGGTAGAGCCGACCGCTGGTCGGCTGCCCTTCGGTCAGGCCACGAAAATGCGCTTCGGTAGAGTCGACTGTCAGTCGACTGCTCTTCAATCAGACAGCGAAAACCCGCGCTTCGCGCGATAGTCGACTGACAGTCGACTCTACCCCTCGCGCGTCTGCCCAGCCTGGCCCCCAGCCGCTTGCGGAACGCCTTCGACAGCGAGAATGACGGAACGTCCAGTTGAGCGGCCAACCGGCGCGCAGACATGGCCCGTGGTAGAGCCGACCGCTGGTCGGCTGCCCTTCGGTCAGGCCACGAAAATGCGCTTCGGTAGAGTCGACTGTCAGTCGACTGCTCTTCAATCAGACAACGAAAATCCCGCGCTTCGCGCGACAGTCGACTCTACCCCTCGCGCGTCTGCCCAGCCTGCGTGGCGCCCGCGGCCAGCCACGCCCTCGGCGATACTCCCAGCCGCTTGCGGAACGCCTTCGACAGGGAGGCGGTATCGGCAAACCCCAGCTCGATCGCCACTTGCTTGACCGCCACGCCTGCCCGCAGCTGCGCGCAGGCCAGGCTCAGCCGCCAGTCCAGCAGATAAGCGGCCGGCGTCGCCTGCATCACCTCCTTGAACACGGCCGCGAACGCGCTGCGCGACATTCCGGCAGTCGCAGCCATGCGCGGCAGCGTCCATTCGACCTGCGGCGCCTGGTGCATCGCCACCAGCGTACGGGCCAGCCGCGCATCGGACAGCCCGCGCATCAGCCCATGGCTGACGCCCGCCGCATCCGGGTGGTCCACCACCCAGCGCAGGATCTGGATCAGCGCCACCTCGAACAGGCGGTTGGTCAGCAGCCGGGAGCCGCAGCGCTGGCGATCGGCCTCGGCGAACAGCAGGTGCAGGGTGTCATCCAGTTCGCCGATCGCCGCCAGCGGCACCACCATCACCGGTGGCAGCGACTGCACGATCGGATTGCGCGCGCCGCCATCGAAGTCCAGCGTGGCGCAGGTGAAATCCGGGCCATCCAGCGGTGCGTTGAAGAACACATGGTGCAGCGGCTGCGGATACAGCAGCAGGCTGGGTGTGTCGATCTTCAACCGGGGCAGCGCGATATCGCCCCCGGGATGACGGACCTCCATTTCACCCTGGCGCAGGATGTGCAGGAAGGCACGACCGGGTTGCGGCTCGAAGACGTGGCGCCCGCACAGCGGACCACTGTGGAACAGCGCGGCCTGCACCCGGAAGCGTTCCAGCAGGGAGGAGAGGCGGTCGGGTGAGGAAGTGTCGGCGGACACGTTCATGGATGAATGGACAACATGTGTGGTTTATTGCGCCTGATTCGTCCAGGAAGTCTACCTAGGATGAGCGGGTCGTCCAATCCCGGGCGCTTTCCCAAGGAGATCCACCATGTCCCGTGTCCCCCTGATCGATGCCGCCAACGCCACCACCGACCGTCAGGCCCTGCTGGGCCAGGTCCACGCCGCCTTCGGCGCCACCCCGGCCATGTTCCGTGCCGTGGCCAATTCGCCGGCCGCGCTGCAGAGCATGTGGGGTGCGTTCGGCGCGCTGGGCGGCGGTCGCCTGTCGCCGCTGCTGGGCGAGCAGATCGCCGTGGCCATTGCCAACCGCAATGCCTGCGAGTACTGCCTGGCCGCGCACACCGCGCTGGGCCGCAAGGCCGGCGCCAGCGGCGAGCAGATGGCCGCTGCGCAGATCGGCCAGTCCAACGACCCGGCTACCGCCGCTGCACTGGACTTCGCGCTGAAGGTGGTCGAGCAACGAGCGCAGATTGCCGATGGCGATGTGCAGGCGTTGCGTGCGGCTGGCTTCGATGATGAGCAGATCGTTGAGATCCTCGCCCACGTCGCGCTCAACCTGTTCACCAACTACGTCAACGTAGCATTCGACGTCCCGGTGGACTTCCCGAAGGTCGCGCTGCGCTGAGACCTGGCCTGGCCCGGGTGGCAGCGGTCGCCCGGGCCGGTCTGAATGGAGCCGACCGGGTAGAGTCGACTGTCAGTCGACTATCGCGCGCAGCGCGGGGTTTTCGGGGAGGCTGAACGAAGAGCAGTCGATTGACAGTCGACTCTACAACGCAGCGTTCGACGTGCCGGTGGACTTCCCGAAGGTCGCGCTGCGCTGAAACCTGGCCCGGCCCGGGTGGCAGTGGTCGCCCGGGCCGGTCTGAATTGAGCCGACGGGGTAGAGTCGACTGTCAGTCGACTATCGCGCGCAGCGCGGGGTTTTCGGGGGGCTGAACGAAGAGCAGTCGACTGACAGTCGACTCTACCCAGTCGAGGACTACCCAGTCGATGCTAAATGTCGTCTGCCTGCAGCCGCTCGGGATGGGTATACACATTGAATCCGCTCTCCCGTGCGAACCCGACCAGGCACAGGCCGGCGCTGCGGGCCAGGTCGATCGCCAGCGCGGTCGGCGCCGAAACCGCCGCCAGCACGCTGGCTCCCGCACGCGCTGCCTTGCTCACCATTTCGTAGCTGGCGCGGCTGGAAATCACCAGCAACCCACCGTCGATGGCGTGCTCGTTGTGATGCAGGGCGCCGATCAGCTTGTCCAGTGCATTGTGGCGACCCACGTCCTCGCGTACCCAACCGATGCGCCCACTGGCGTCGGCCCAGGCCGCGGCGTGGATCGAACCGCTTGCCGCATTCATCGGCTGGTGCTGCGCCAAGGTCGCCACCGCCCGCTGCAGGGCGGTGGCGGAATAGCTGCGGCGTTCGCGGATCTGCGGCAGCGGTCGCAGCACTTCTTCCAGCTGGCGCGTGCCGCACAGGCCGCAGCCACCACGGCCGGGCAGCAGGCGCCCATTGGCGGGGTCCAGATCGGCACCGGGTGCATCCTCGGTCACGGTCATCTGCAGCTCGATGCCTTCCAGTTGCGGTCGTACCTCGATGGCCAGCAGTTGGGCAGGCGTAGCGATCAATCCCTCGCTGAGCGAGAAGCCCAGCGCAAAGTCCTCCAGGTCGCAGGGCGTGGCCATCATCACCGCGAATGCGGCGCCGTTGTAACGCAGCGCCACCGGCACTTCCTCGGCCACCACGTCGACCTGCGGCTGATGCCCCTCGCTGCGCCAGCGCTGCAACGGGCGCTGGGCCGTGCCGGCAGGCGGGGTGTGCGGTGGGGTCGAATCAGGCATGCAGCGCGTCCGGACAAGGGAGATACGCAGGTGGTGGACCACCCACGCCATCGAGAATAGCGCAGTGGCCATGCGCTGACGCAGGTGTAACCGTTGTCATGGCAGGCTGCGCTGAAAACAGCGCGCACCCACTGGCGAAGCCGTGCAGGCCGTGTTTGACTGTGGGGCTGGCTGTGCGTCCGAAAGCGCCGCCGGACCGCGTTGTGCCCATTGTTGCCGCGTTCCTCCCGTCAGGTTCCCGAACATGTCCGAGCAGAAGCCGCCGCGTTACAAGCCCTACAACCAGCCCGCCGGTGGTTGGGGTGCCGCCGGAGCCACCGCCAAGGTGTTGCTGCAGCAGAGTGTGATCGGCAAGGGGTCGAAGGCGTTGCTGGCGATGAACCAGCCCGGTGGCTTCAAGTGCCCCAGCTGCGCGTTCCCCGATGCCGACGAACGCAAGAAGCTGGAGTTCTGCGAGAACGGCGCGAAGGCACTGGCCTGGGAAGCCACCCAGTTCCGTGCCGGTCGTGAGCTGTTCGCCCGGCATACCGTTACCGAGCTGATGGCGCAGACCGACTACTGGCTGGAGATGCAGGGCCGGTTGACCGAGCCGATGCGCTACGACGCGGCCACCGATCACTACGTGCCGTGCAGCTGGGACGATGCCTTCGCACTGATCGGCCGCCACCTGCAGGCGCTGGACAGCCCGCACCAGGCCGAGTTCTATACCTCCGGACGCACGCCCAACGAAGCGGCGTTCCTGTATTCGATCTTCGTGCGCGAGTTCGGCACCAATAATTTTCCGGACTGCTCGAACATGTGCCACGAGCCGACCAGCCGCGGCCTGCCGCCGGCCATCGGGGTGGGCAAGGGCACCATCGTGCTGCAGGATTTCGAGCACGCCGAGGCGATCTTCGTGATCGGCCAGAACACCGGCACCAATTCACCGCGGATGATGAGCAACCTGGTCGAGGCGCGCAAACGCGGCATTCCGATCGTGGCGGTCAACCCGATGCCCGAGCGCGCGCTGATCCGCTTCGCCGAGCCGCAGGACATGGTGCAGATGGCCACGTTCGGTTCGACCGAGATCACCAGCGAGTTCGTGCACATCCGCATCGGCGGCGACCTGGCCCTGATCAAGGGCATGATGAAGGTGATGTTCGAGCGCGAGGCGCAGGGTGAGCGTGTGCTCGACCATGCCTTCCTCGCCGAACACACGGTGGGCCTGGAGGCGCTGCGCGAAGACGTGATGGCGCAGGACTGGGACCAGATCGTGCAGGTGTCCGGCATTTCGCAGGCGCAGATCCGTCGCTGTGCGGAGATCGACATCCGCTCCAATGCCACCGTGATCTGCTACGGCATGGGGCTGACCCAGCACCAGTACGGCTCGCGCCTGCTGCAGCAGGTCGCCAACCTGCTGTTGCTGCGTGGCAACTTCGGCAAGCCCGGTGCTGGCATCGGGCCGATCCGGGGCCATTCCAATGTGCAGGGCGACCGCACCGTCGGCATCGACGAGAAGCCCAAGCCGGCCTATCTCGACCGCGTGCAGCAGGTGTTCGGCTTCGACCCGCCGCGTGAGCATGGCCACCATGTGGTCGAATCCATCGAGGCGATGCTGGACGGCAGCGCCAGGGTGTTCATCGGCCTGGGTGGCAACTTCATTCATGCCGTGCCCGATACGCCGCGCGCGTACGAGGCAATGCGTGGGCTGGACCTGACCGTGGGCATCGCCACCAAGCTCAACCGTGGGCACCTGGTTCATGGCCGCGATGCGCTGATCCTGCCGGTGGTGGCGCGCTCGGAGCGCATCGTCACGCCGGCCGGCGAGCAGTTCGTCACCATCGAAGACGCGATGTCCAATGTGACCGCCTCGCGCGGCGTGCTCGAACCGGTCAGCGCCGATGTATTGCCCGAGGTCGAGATTGTCTGCCGCATGGCGCTGGCCACACTGCCCGACAGCAGGGTTGACTGGGCCGGCTGCATGCACGACTACGCACCCATCCGCGAGCTGATCGCTGCGGTGTATCCGGAGATCTACACCGGCTTCAACGAGCGCATCCAGCAGCCACACGGTTTCCATCTGGACATTCCGCCGCGCCGCCGGGTGTGGCCCACGCCGAATGGCAAGGCCAACATCCTGGTGATGCCTGGGCTGGACGTGGACGACCCCGTACATGACCCGGACATGCTGCGCTTGGCCACCGTGCGCTCGCATGACCAGTACAACAGCACCATCTACAGCTACAACGACCGTTATCGGGGCGTGTACAACGATCGCATGGTGCTGTTCATGAACATCGAGGACCGGCTGGCACGCGGGCTGGACAAGGAAGCGCTGGTCAGCCTGGAGACGATCAGCGGCGATGGTGTGCAGCGGCGCGTCGAGGGCCTGACGGTGCTGGACTACCCGATGCCGCGCGGCGCGCTGGCCGGCTACTACCCCGAACTGAACCCGTTGTTGCCGCTGGACTACTACGATCGGGTCAGCGGTACCCCAGCGGCCAAGTCGATCCCGGTGCGGATGAGTGCAATGGCGGCGGTCGCCTAGCAGTGGATGAATCCAGTCCTATGGGCCTTCGGCATGTGGGTTGGGTTCATCCAGAGCAAAGGAGCAACGGAAATAGTTGGCCGTATCCCGCCAAGCGCCAACGATCGGTTCCTGGATCTGGGCCAGCAGTTCACGGGCCTTGACGGGATCATTGGCCTGGCAGGCGAAGTACGCGAATGATTGCAGGTTCCATGGCGAGGGATAACGTGACAGCACGTCTTCGAAGCCGCGTTTCATGGTCGGCCAGTTCACTTTCGAATCGGTGAACAAACGGTCCTCGTACTCCCGCTGCGAGGCGACCCAGTAGATACGGGCGTACAGCATGTATTGGTCCTGCGGTGGGGCCGCAGCCATGACCCTGCGTGCATAGGCTTCCAGGCCAGCCGGATCGCCGCCCCACTTCGGAGCGAAATAGCGCACGGCAGCAAAGTAGAGCGGGAAGTAGCCCGGATAGCGCGCGATGCCTTCGTCATGCAATGCGAAGAAGCGGTCTGCATCCCAACTCTGTTCGATCGCCCGGTGTTCCATCGACTCGTACCAGTACGGGTCCGTGCTGGCGATGTCCTTGTATTTCAGCAGGTAGTCAACGGCCTGCTGCTGCAGCGCCTTGAACGGTGCCCAGTCCTCTTCCTTCACCGTATTTGCATAGCCGGGGCCGCGGATGCTCCAGCCTTGGCGGCTGAGCATCTCAGCCATGGCCAGGCGCGCCGACGGCGACCTGGGGTAGCGCGAGATCCACGCCTGCACGAGCTTCTCGCGACCCTGCCAGTAGGCCGGATCACGGTTGCTCATGCTGAAGGCATAGCCGATGCCTACGTAGTACGCCGAAAGCTTCCAGACACCACTGCTGAAGTAGCGATCCGTATCCCGGAAACGACTGGCGAGTTGCTCCAGTCTGGCGAAATCCTGCTTCTCCAGCAGTTGCTGTGCCTGCCGAGAGACTTCAGCGCGTTCGCTTGCTTCATCTTCGCTTGGTTTTTCGGCGTGCGTGATGGTCGCGCACGACAACAGCAGCACCACAAGCAGTGTTCGCATGAATCCATTCATGAGGGAAACTCCGTGTCGGGGACAGGGGCAGGGGCGTGGCAATGCAGGGTGGCACGATTGCCATCTCGCCATAGCAAGGGGCGTCGCGCAAGTCGGCCGCGTGGTTGTCAAGCTGTCAGGGTCGTTGCCAGCCCACTGAGGGTGCCTGCATCGGCTATCATCGGCGTGTGAACCTGCCTGGCCTGCTGCTGCGATGGATGTTGCTTGTCGCCCTGGTGCTGAATGCACCGGCGCTGGCACTCGCTGCGTCTTCGTACAGCGGATCGGCCAATCAGGATCACTGCGCTGCACCGCACGCGGCCGCGATGGCGGCAGCCGGCTGCTGCGATGATACGGCCCCGGCGGCCTGCCAGAGTGGTGAGTGTGAATGCCCGCCCGCCTGCCTTGGCATGCTGGCCACGTTGAGCGGAACGCCAGCCTCGCCGTGGCGCGAGGCGCCTGTAGCCGCCCGTTCCCAGCAACGCGCATCGCCGCCGATGCCGGACCCGTTGCGGCCCCCCATCGCGTGATTTCCTGCAGGCCTCACGCGCCTGCCGTAGCTGCTCGACTTCTTCTCGACTCTGCCCGCGCCTTCGATGCGCGGGCGGCGGGCTACGTTGCCCGCCTCTGCAAAGGAATCACTCAATGAACCGTACTCTCTCCCTCGGCCTGCTGCTGGGCACTGTGTTGGCTACGACCGCCTGTGCACGTGCCGCCGAAGAATCCGCCGCCGCACCGGTCGCCAGCGCGGCACCGGTGACACCGATCCAGGCCAGCCCGGCCAAGGTCGATCCGGCCTTGCCGGTGGCCATCGTGCACAAGACCGCCAGCTGCGGTTGCTGTGGCATCTGGGTCGACCACCTGAAGGCCGCCGGCTTCCAGGTCGATGTGCGCGACACCGATGACATGAATCCAATCAAGGTCCGCCTGGGTGTGCCGGTCGGCAAGGCGTCCTGCCATACCGCCGAGATCGGCGGTTACGTGGTCGAGGGTCACATCCCGGCCGAGGACATCAAGCGCCTGCTGGCCGAACGCCCGGCCGCGCGCGGGCTGGTGCTGCCCGGCATGCCGGCCGGTTCGCCGGGCATGGAAATGCCGGACGGCTACGTGCAGCCGTACACCGTCGAGCTGGTGCGCACCGACGGCAGCACCGAGCCGTTTGCCCAGCACGGGCAAGGTGGCTGACAGCCAGTGGTGGTGCCGGTCGGTCTGACCGGCACCTTTCCTCGCGGCCGACTTGCTCTTTCGACTTGCTCTTTACAGAGTCGAGCCGTGCTCGACTGCTCTGCGGCTCCGTCGAGCAAGCTCGACGCTTCGGAATCAGCGGGTCCCGGCCGTTTCCCTGGCCAACTGCGCGTCGAACTTCTTCTCGGCCGCATCCGCGTAGGCGTTGCAGGTCAGTGCCTCGGCGCTGGCCTTGCTGCCGACGGCGTAGTTCCAGTTGCTGGCGCCCGGATGCGGGGTGAGCAGCAGATCGCAGGGCAGCGCCCGTACCGTTGCGAAGCTGCGCTTGTAGTCCTCGATCAGGCGCGGATAACGGGGATTGCCCTTCAGCTGGTAACCCGGTGCACTCAGGCTGTCGGCGTAGGCGATGCGCACCGGCTTCCCATCGCGGGTGTCGGTCCAGGTCCAGGCGGTGCTGCCCGGGGTGTGCCCCGGCATGAAGTGCGCGGTGAATGCGATGCCGCCCACCGTGACCACTTCGCCGTCCATGATGATGCGGTCGGCGCTGGCCGGCGGATAGGTGATGCCGTCGCCAAAGTGCAGGTCGTTGCTGCCGCCGCGCGCCAGCAGCACCGCCGTTTCTGCATTGGCCGCCACATGCGCGCCGGTGCGACGCTTGAGCTCGGCGACCGGGCCGGCGTGGTCGGCATGCGCATGGCTGAGCAGGATCAATCGCAGGTCCTGCGGGGCCACGCCGCGCAGCTTCATGTTGTCCAGCAGGTGACCGGCCATCTGTGGCATGCCGCCATCCAGCAGTACTGCGCCCTCGGCGGTCTGCACCAGCAGCGCGGTCAGGTCCTCGGTGCCGATCTGCCAGGTGTGGTCGGCAACCTGCAGCGGCGCCATCGGCTGCAGCCAGGACGCATCCACGGTATAGGCCCGCAGTTGTGGCAGCGGTGCCTCGGCGGCGCTGGCGTGGGCGGCCGGAAGAGCGACGGCCAGGGCGAAGGCGAGCAGGGTAAAACGCATGATCCACGTCCGCTTGAAGGAGGCCCAGAAACTAGCATGGGCCTCCTTCATCGCGTCTCGCATAGATTTCATGGCTCCCATAAGGACGCCATGGATCAGTACCGGTACTGCCATCCCAGCGTCAGCACCCGGCCGCGGCCGGAGAAATAGCTCGGGTTCGACGGCGTGGTCTGCGAGTAGTAGCTGATGTACTGCCTGTCCGCCAGGTTCTGCACGCCCAGCGTGAAGGCATGCTTGTCCAGCGTATAGCGCGCGACCAGATCCACGGTGGTGTAACCCTTGAACTCGGCCACCCGCGCGCCACGCAGGTCGAAGTCGCGGTCGAAGGCATGACTGGCCTGCAGGCGGGTGCTCAGCTGCGGCGTCCAGCTCTGTTCCCAGAACGCAGTCAGCCGGTTCGGCGCGATGTTCACACCAGCCAGGTCGCTGTCGAGGCGACCGTCGACGTCGGCGTCGTAGCGGCCGTTGGCGCGTGCGTAGCCGAGGCCGAGGCGGCTGTCGCCCAGCCGCAGGCGCAGGTTGCTTTCAAAGCCTTCCACGCGGGTGGCCTGGCGCTGTACCGCATAGGCATCGATGCCCGGATCGTAGATCAGTACCGAGCCGAGCCTGGATTCGGAGGTGTAGTAGGCAATGTCACCGCTGAAGCGGCCATCGTCGTACTCCAGTCCGATCTCGCGGTTGTCCGACACCACCGGTGACAGGTCGATGAGGCTGTCCACGCGCTGGCCGTCGCGGTTGATCGCGCGCAGCACGCGGCCGACGTCGGCCACGGTGTAGCCTTCCGAGTACGAGGCATAGGCGTTGAGGCGATCGTTGATGTACCAGACCGCGCCGAAGTTGGGCAGGGTCTCGCTCATGGTCGGCTTGCCACCGGCCACCTTGCGTGCGCCGTAACGGGGCAGGGTGGTGTAGTCGCCTACTTCCAGCTCGCCCTTTTCGTAGCGCAGGCCGCCGGACAGCATCAGGTGATCGGTCGGCCACCAGTGCAGCTGCAGCAGCGGTGACAGGCTCTGGTAGGTGGTCTGCGGCACCCAGTTCATGCCACTGGCCAGCAGCACCTGGTGGGTGCGGTCGCGCAGGCCGTCCAGGCCCAGGGTCACGTCCAGCGAGGTGTCGGCGATGCGGCTCCAGCTCTGGGTCAGCTTGAAGCCGCGCTTGTCCGATTCGTTCTGGGTCTGGTCCCAGGCGGCATTGGCGCCGGTGTTGCCCCAAGGATCCCATTGGCTGGCACCGTAGCGGCCTTCGAAATCGACCGCGAAGGCCTGCGCCTGGAAACGGCCGCCGAGCAGGTCGGCGGCGCTGTAGTCCACCGTCAGCGAACGCGAGCGGTTCATCGGCGGATCGAGCGGCGTATCGCCCGGGACCGAAATGGTCGGGCGACCGGTCCGGTAGTCACCGTTGATGGCCAGGTAGTTGTCCAGCCCGCGCAGTTCATAGCGGTTGGCCATGACCTGCAGGCGGTGGCCGTCGGCAATGTTCCAGCCCAGCTTGGCGAATACGTTCGATGAGGTCGAGTCCATCAGCTCGCCCTGCGCGTTGGTGCCGATCGATCGGCCCTCGCCGTCGTGGTACAGGCCCTGCTTCTCATAGGCCAGGCCGGCGACCAGGTCGAACTGCTCGCCGCGCACGCCCACCAGGGCCGAGCCGCGCTGGCCATTGTCGTCGTGGCGGCTGGGCAGGGCAGCGCTGTAGCTGACGCTGGTGTCGAGCAGGAACGCGCCCGGCTCACTGGGCGCACTGCGGGTGATGATGTTGACGATGCCGCCGGTACCGCCGATGCCCTGCAGCGCGTTGGCACCGTGGATGACCTCGATGCGTTCGATCATCGCCGGGTCGATGGTGTGCGAATCACGCGAGCCATCTCGCAGTGGCGTGGACTGCGGCACGCCGTCGACCATGTACAGGATGCCGCGGCCGCGCATGGTTTCGCCGTAGTTGGACATCTTCTCGCGCGCCGGGGCAAACGCCGGGATCTGCGACGACAGCACCCGCGACACATCCGAGCCCAATGCCAGCTGCTGGGCGATGTCCTCGCGGGTCAGCACCGTGATGGTATTGGGCATGGCGGTCTCGCCCTGCGGCATGCGCGCGGTCGAGGCCGAGACCGTGACGCGGGCCAGCGACGTCGTCGAGGCGGATGACGGCGCCGATGATGCGGCCCGGGCCGGGATGCGCGGCTTCGCCGGCGCTGGCGCGGCACTCACCACGAACACCCCTGGCGAACGTTCCTGCATCGCCAGGCCTTGGCCTGCCAGCAGCCGCTGCAGGGCCTCACGCGGGGTGTAGCGGCCATCAACAGCCGGGGCGCTGCGGCCGCTCACGCTGTCGGCGGCGAACAGCAGCTGGATGCCACTCTGCCGCGCCAGCGCAGTGAGCGAGGCCTGCAACGGGCCGGCCGGCAGGTGCAGCTCGACGGGCGCGGATGCAGCGGTCTGCGCCGTGGCGGGCAGGGCCGCACAGAGGCAGGCAGCGAGCAGGGTGGGGGCCAGCCGGCGCAGGGCGGCTGGCGGAACAGGGCGGGTCATGCGGGGGTCCTTCGGAAGGGTTCAAGCACTTGCCGGATGGGACGGCGCGCAACCCACCCTCGGTGTGGCATTCAATCGCGGGCGCGCAGATGCAGGCTGCCATCGGAAGCGGTGTGCACCTGTACCGGCAGGATCTCGGGCAGCAGCGCGAGTACAGTCTCGGCGCGGTCGGCATCGAAGACGCCTGACACCTGCAGCGGCCCCAGTACCGGGTCGTCCAGCACGATGGGACGGTCGTGATAGCGCTGCAGGATGCGCAGCACCTCGGCCAACGGCATGCGGTCGAATTGCAGCCGTCCACGGGTCCAGTCGGCTCGATCCGGGTCCACCGCTTCCGGCGGAGACAACGATCCTGGCTGGGCCAGCACGCGCTGCCCCGGCTTCAGGCGCTGCTCTGCGCCCCCGCCATCCACACGCACGCCCACCTCGCCGCGCCACAGGGTTACCTCGCTGAGGCTACCCTGCCGGTCAACGTCGAACACCGTGCCATAGTTGCGCACATGCACCGCCCCGGCCTCGACCTCGAACGGGCGCCAGGTCGAGTGCTGCACCTGGAAACGGGCCTGGCCCTGCACCAGCACCACCTGCCGCGAGCGGATGTGCCTGCGAACCTGCAGATGGGTACCGGCGTCGAGCAGCAGATGGCTGCCATCGGGCAGGCGGATGCCGCGGCGTTCGCCCACCGCGCTCCGATAGTCGTGCACCTGCCATGCCGGGTCGGCAATGAACACGCCCGTGGCCGTGATCAGCAGCAGCGGCAGGACGATCTTCGCCGCACGCCCACCGCGACGACGCTGCAACGCATCCGCGCTGGGCATGGGGAAGCGTTCCTTCAGGGCATCGCGATGCTGGTCCAGCACCTGGTCGATGGTTGCGGGTTGGACCGGCGGTTGCGGTGGGGACGGCGGCGGTTGTGGGCTCATCGCAGGCCAGCCGACCGTTGGCAATCGGCCATGGCCAGGCGCAGGTGGCGCTCCACCGCCTTCTGGCCGATACCCATGCGGCGGGCAACCTCAGCCTGTGGCAGTTCGTGGATCTTGTGCAGGATGAAGACCTGCTGGCGGCGGCAGGGCATGCGTTCGATGGTGGCGCCCAGTCGTTGCAGTGCCTGCTGTCCCTGCGCCTGCTGCTCAGGCCCGGGGCGCGGGCAGGCGTCATCGGGCAGCTCGGCACGCGCTTCCACCCAGTGCCGGCGCAGATCCTCGGCGCGGCAGCGATCCACCGCCGTATCGTGCGCGATCCGCCGCAGCAGCGCGATGGGTTGCCGTGCATCGTAGGCGGCCGGGCGTTCCAGCAGGCGCACGCAGACATCGTGCACCACCTCACGAGCCAACCCCGGCGAGCGGAAACGGCGGCGCAGGTACTCCACCAGTTCCTCGTAATGGCGCACCAGCGAGGACATCAGCGGCAGCGCGGGAGGGGGTGGGGAAGGCAGCTGGGACATCCGGACCGGAAGCAAGGGCAAGGGGCGCGCGCGGGGGAGGGCATCCCTGCGCGATGACGCAATACTAATGGGAACCGTTCGCGTTTGCCATGTGGGGCGCGGGTCGGGGATTGTTCGTCGGAACTGGAAAGTGAAACCACGATCATCGTCTGGAGCGCAGAATCGGCCGCGGCTAGCCTGCAAGCAGGCTCAAGGAGATGGACCATGCACGTGCTTCTGGTGATGGTGGGTGGGGTGTTGTTGTTGGGGGTATTCCTGCTCTTCGGGCGGCTGTGGAGCGTAGGCCAGTCACAGCTGCCCACGGCGCTGCTCGCGTTCATCGCCACCTGGCTGCTGGTGACGCTGGCCAACATGTGGGTGGGCGTGAGCAAGGCCGGTTACGCCGTGCGGGAAGAACTGCCGATCCTGCTGCTGGTGTTCGCGCTGCCGGCCCTGCTGGCTGGACTGCTGTACTGGCGCCTGGCGCGCTGAAGGACGGCCATGAGCACACGACTGAGACCGCCTGCCCTGCGCCAGCGCGATGGCCACCACGCCCGCGTGACTTACGAAGAGCTGTTCTTTGATCTGGTCTACGTCTTTGCGGTTACCCAGCTCAGCCACCATCTGCTGCATCACCTGGACCTGGTCGGGGTGATGCAGACGCTGGTGCTGTGGTTCGCGGTCTGGCTGGGCTGGCAGTACGCCTGCTGGGTCAGCAACTGGTTCGATCCCGAGGCGCCACGCATCCGCAGCCTGCTGTTCGTCACCATGTTGCTGGCGCTGTTGATGTCCTCGTCCATTCCCGAGGCCTTCGCTGAACGCGCCTGGGTCTTCGCGGGGGCGTACGCCACCATGCAGGTCGGGCGCACGGTGTTCGTGCTGCTGGAGGTCGGTCGCAGGCATCCGTTGGCGCCCAATTTCCGACGCATGCTGGCGTGGGTGAGCGTGTCGGCCTGCTTCTGGCTGGCGGGCGCCGCCGCCGAGGGCAATCTGCGTCTGGCGTTGTGGGCGGTGGCGGTGGCCTGCGAATACATTTCGCCGATGTTCGGTTTCGCGTTTCCTGGCCTGGGCCGGTCGCACACCCGCGAGTGGACCATCGAAGGCGGGCACCTGGCCGAGCGTTGCCAGCTGTTCGTCATCGTCGCACTCGGCGAGACGCTGCTGGCTACCGGTGGCGTGCTCAGCGAGGTCGAGCAGTGGAGTGCTGCGGTGGTGTCTGCGGTGCTGGCCACCTTTGCCGGCACCATCGCCATGTGGTGGTTGTATTTCGGCATCTCCAGCCGCGATGCCACCGCGGCGATCACCCATTCCGAGGACCCCGGGCGGATGGGGGCCAACTTCCACTACGTGCATGCGCTGCTGATCGCCGGCATCATCGCCACCGCGGTCGGCAATGATCTGGTCATGGACCATCCTGGCGCAGCGGTGACCCCGGTCTACGCCACGGTGCTGGTAGCGGGGCCGTTGATCTACCTGCTGGGCAGTGCCCTCTACAAGCGCGTGGTCTATGGGCATGCGCCGCGCTCGCACCTGCTGGGTGCGGTGGCGCTGCTGGTACTGGGCCTGATGCTGCCGCACATGCACCTGCTGGCCGCCGGGTGGCTGACCAGCCTGGTGCTGCTGGGCGTGGGGCTGCTGGATACGCGGCTGAAGCGGCGCACCCGGCCGTTGCCGGGCTAGAACCCGCCGCCGGTCTTGAAGCCACCGCCACCGCTGATGCCGCCGCCGCTGCGGAAGCTGCTGCCGCTGGAACCCGAACTGGAACTCGAGCGCGAACTGGAACTGGAACTGGAACTGGAACTTGAACGCGAGCTGGAACTGCTGGAACCGCTCAAAAGCAGGTCGAACAGGCTGCCAGAGGAGTGGGTGGCGCTTCGGCTGCTGGTGGTGCTGAAGAAGGACGCGGCGACTGTGGCCGGTGCGGCGGCCCGGTAGCTTGGCGCCTCGTAGGCTTGGCGTTCGCTGTCTGCTGCCGCCTGGTAGCTCCTGCGCGCAGCCTGCAGGCTGTCCAGGCGCTTCTTCAGCACGGCCATTTCACGGGTGTGCTCAGCCACCATGCCGTCGATCTCGCCCAGGCGCAGGCGACTGCCATGGATCCGTTCGAGCACGGCATCGTCCTCGCCGGAGGCGGTGGCGGCGACGCGGCGGTACAGGTCGTCCATGCTCTTGGCCGAAAGCGTGCGCGCCAGCGCGGTGAGCAGGGTGCGGCCTTCGGCATCGGTCCAGCTGTGGAAGCCGTCGATCTGTGCCTGCTTGGCATCCACGGTCTGCCGATGCAGCTGCTCGGCCAACAGCGCCTGCGCCAATGCGCCCTGTGCCGTCTGCAGCTGCTGGCGCAGCGGGTCGCCACCGGCGTGGGCGAGGGCGGCATCGCGGGCCTGCTGTACCGGCTGGCGGGCAGCCTCGACGTCGTCGCGGGCGCGTCCGGCATGTTCCTGCAGATAGGGCGGAAGTTCGACCAGCGTGGCGTACTCGCGACGGGCACGGTCGAAGCCGCACAGTTCGGCCAGCCAGCCGTCGACGGTGCGCACCATCGGCCAGCCGCGGTAGGCCGTGCTGCCGTAGTTGCGCCGGTGCAGGTACATGAAGATCGGGTCGGCCTGGTAGGCGCCGGCCTTGGCGTCATGCTCCGACTGCGCAGAGGTGGCCATGCGCTCGACCGTGTCGGCCCGCGCCACGGCCAGCTGCAGGTCGTCCTGCAGCGCCCTGTAGGTGGGTTCCGCTTCCAGCGTGGTGTCCACCTGGTCCTGCAGGGCCTGCCAGCGTCCGCCGGCGGCGTCGCGTGCGGCAACGGCCTCCTGCGACCGCTGCTGCAGCGACTGCTCGATGTCCAGCAGCGCCTGCAGCTCGCCTGCCAGCGCCGCCGCTTTGCGATCACGGCGCTGCAGATCGGCGCTGGTCTGCTGCAGCAGGTCCCGGGCCAGCATCGGCGGCGCATCGGTGGCAGCCTCGGCCTGCAGGCGGGCCAGCGCGTTGAAGTCGTCGCGGACCCGCCCGTGCAGTGCTTCCTGTTCCTTGATCAGTTCCCGGCACTGGTCGCCACGCGCGGCCAATTGTGCCTGCGCCTGGCCGATATCGGTTGTGACATCGGCAATCGCGTCGTTCAGATCTCTCATGTCAGTTCCTTACCCATCACCATTGGGTGATGTAGCCGCCGGTGGTGGGCATGCGGAACCGAGGCGAAAGGCTGCCGCGCGGCTTGCTGCCGATCTGGTCGTCTTCGATGATGCCGTTGTCCTGCTTGTCGGCGGCAACACGGTTGTAGGTGGCCTCGGGCACACGTACGGCAAACACAGAAACCCGTTCGTCCTTGCCGGTCTCCTCGTTGCGGATCGGCAGTTCGGCAGCGTTGCCGGCCTCGTCCAGCGCTTCGGTCACCAGGTAGTAGTTGCGGCCACCATTGGCCTTTTCGTTGTAGCGCCAGACGCCGGTGCGTTCATCGTCACGGTTGACGATGCGGTAGACCAGGGTCTGCGACAGCAGCCCCACCAGCTGGCTGACCTCGTCCACGGCCGGCCCGGCTTCGGCCAGCGTCTCTATCCGGATCAGGCGGGCGGCCTGGTCCAGCGCACGCTCGAAGCGCTTGCGGTCTTCGCCGGTGACGCCGGTGGCGAGGCCGTCGGTCTTGAGCTGGGCCAACCGCTCGTTGAGCGCGGCCAGCTTGTCGGCGCTGCCGATCAGGTCCTTCAGGGTCGCTACCGCCTGGCCGGCCGCGGCCATGTCGCCTGCGCGCAGTGCCACGTCGCCGCCGGTGTAGGCGCGTGCGCGCACCTGCTCTGCATCCGGCGCGAGGCGAGCGGCCTTTGCAGCGGCGTTGGTGGTGTCCAGCAGCTCGCTGGCCTCGATGGCCTGGCTGAGGGTATTCACCCGCTCGGTGAGCGCGGGCAGGGTTTCCCTGGCCTGCACCAGCAGCTGCGCGGTTGCCAGCCGGTGCTGCTCAACCTGCGCGGCCGCCTGCGCGCCGGTGGCAGTGCCACCACTGCTGAGCCGGGTGAGCTTGTCTTTGCGCACAAGAGTCGGCTGTGCGGCCAGTGCGGCGGGAACCTCGGCGAAGCGGCGCTGTGCTTCGGCCAGCGCGGCCTGTGCGCCTTCGGTCAGCGGCTGCAGGCGCTCACCGCTGGCGGTGGCACGTGGCAGCAACCCCTGCAGGACCTGTACCTGTGCGGCCAGCAGGGCGCGCGCTGCAGCAGCCGCCTGTTGCAGCGCGGCCACCTTGTCGTTCAGCACCTGTACGTTCTTCTGCACGTTGCTCTCGTGCACGAACGCGCCGAAGCTGCGCGCCATCGCCAGCAGAACACCGAGCATCAGCAGCACCAGGGCCACGATCAGCGCCCACTTCAGCAGCCGGCTGCGATCGATCCAGCGCCGCGCCAGCCACGCCTTCCAGCCACATGGCGCGACGTAGAGGTAACGCTGCTCACGCTGGGCCGCGATGCCGGCCTCGAGGATCTCGTCGGAGACCTCGATGCCCTGCGAGCGGTACAGCTCAAGCAGGCGCTGCTTCAGCGTTGCCTTGTCATGGCCGCTGTCGGCGAGCGCCTTCATTTCGGCATTGCGGTAACGCAGCTGGTCGACCACATCCATGGTCAGCAGCGCATCCTGCAGCTCGGCAGGGGCCATCGTCGCACTCACCTCAGCGCGACTCCGGGCTCGGCGGTGCCTGCAGCAGGGCAGCGAAACGCTGTTTGCCCTGTTCGACGTACTCGGCGATCTCCGCCGAGTCACGGGTGGCCTGGCCGCGCAGCTGCTCGATCTCCTGCAGCGAAGTCTCCTGGAAGCGCACCACTGCATCGACCAGCTTGCGCACCGAATCGACGCCGATGGTGGCGCCGTAGCCCGCCTTCAGACCCTCGTGCAGCACGTCGTCGCCAATGTTGGCCACCGCTTCCAGGCCCTTGGAGGTGCCCTCGGTCATCGCGTTGAGCGCCTGCGTGGACTCATGCAGCCCCATCTGCGTGGTGAACGCCAGGTTCAAGGCGGTGAAGCTGGTTTCATTGGTGGAGAAGAACACCACCGAACGCTCGTTGACGCGGCGCTTGACCTCGTGCGACTGGTGCACGCGCAGCATGATCGCCTCGGACGTGGCGTAGTTCACCTGCAGGTTCTCGGCCAGGTCCTTGGCCAGCTGGTAGCGTGACTCCTCGGCCTGGTTGTTGCGCAGGGCCTCGTCGCGGGCCATGACCAGGCGGCCGGTGTCGGCGGCATCGGCGGCCGGATCGGCCGATTCCACGCGCTGCTGCGCCTGCTTCAGCGCCTCGCGTGCATCGGCCAGCGCCTGCTCCTGCAGCTTCAACAGTTCATGTGCCTGGATCTCGGCATCCTTGATCGACAGGCGGAAGTCGCCGTACATCTCCAGCACGCGCGACTCGCGCTGCAGCTGCTCGGCCGAATCGCGGCTGACCTCCAGGAACGTACGGCGGATCTTCTCGAACCGGCTCGGGATGTCACCGCGGGTGACCTTCATCCACAGGTTCTGCAGGCGCTCGCCCATGTCGATCTTGCCGTCGCGGACCTGCTCGACCATGGTGCTGGCATCGTCACGGATGCTGTCGAAGGCGCGGATGATCTCGGTATAGCGGTCAGACACCTTGGCCGAGCTGATTTCATCACGCATTACGGCATTGAAATGGCCGGACTGCTGCAGCACGCGGGCAATGGCCACCACGCGACCCTGGTCGAGGGTGGACAGCTGCGACACCAGCGCGATAGCCGGCGCGTTGTTGTCCTGGGGGGCGGCCAGGCCCAGGCTGCGCAACGTGGCCATGGCGCGGTCGAGATACTTGATCGGCGCGGTAGCAGCCGGCGTGGCAAGGAGGGTGTTCTCGGACATTTCGACGGCTCCGGTCAGGGCAAGCGATGAGGAACCTGCTGCGTGGAACGGGCAGGTTGCTGCGAAACGAAGGGGAAGGGGAGCGGCAGCCGTGCGGCGCACGGCAGGCTGGCCCGGTCAAGGACCGCGGGCCCGGTATGGGCAAGGGTGGTGTCCTGTTCAAGCATGGCGCTTTCCCTGCAGATCGCCCCCTGGCGATTCCTGGCCCATTGTAGCGGTGGTGATGGACAGGTGAAGCCCCACCGATGGCAGGGTGGAGTAGCGTTGGCGCTCGCTCATCCGTTCCGGCCAGCGAGGGCTTCGTGCAGAACATACCGCAGTGGTTGATCTGGGCTGGATTGTCTGCCGTGTTCGCAGCGCTGACCGCGCTGTTCGCCAAGGTTGGGGTCAAGGGCGTCGACTCGGACCTGGCCATGGCGATCCGCACCCTGGTGGTGGCCGCGGTGATCCTGCCGCTGGTGGTGATCACCGGCAAATGGTCCAATCCGTTGCTGCTGCCGGGCCGCACCCAGCTGTTCCTGGTGCTGTCGGCATTGGCCACCGGCGCTTCGTGGCTGTTCTACTTCCGCGCGCTGCAGAGTGGTGAGCTGGCCAAGGTCGCAGTGGTCGACAAATTCAGTGTGGTGCTGGTGATCGTGCTGGCCTACCTGCTGCTGGGCGAACGTCCGACCCTGCGGGAGTGGAGCGGCATCGGCCTGGTTCTGGCCGGGGTGATCGTACTGGCGACGAAGAAGTAGCAGCGTTCAAACCCATCGACGAGGGAGAGCAGGATGCAGGGCGAAGCGCGCGGAACCTTTGAAGTGAACCTGCTGCCGATCGGTGGCAACGACGGCCCGATCGGGGTGATGTCGATCGACAAGGTCTTCCATGGTGACTTGCAGGGCAGCAGTGTCGGCCAGATGCTGGCCTTCCGCAGCCCGGTGCAGGGCTCGGCCGGCTACGTGGCGATGGAGCGGGTGACGGCCACGCTGGCCGGGCGCCAGGGCGGGTTCACCCTGCAGCACAACGGGTTGATGACCCGTGGCACGCCGCAGCTGAGCGTGGTGGTGGTGCCGGATTCGGGCAGTGAAGGACTGCTCGGTCTGTGCGGCACACTGGAGATCATCATCAGTGAAGGCCGCCACGATTACCGGTTGGTTTACGCGCTGCCGGAGCCGGAATAGGCTGCTTGCGGGTTCAAGCGCTGCCCGTCTGCAGGCGGTCGTACATGCGTACCAGGTCAACCAGGGTGCGCGCGCCCATCTTGCGCATCACCTGCGCGCGGCGCACCTTCACCGTGATCTCGCTGACCCCGAGGTCGCTGGCAATCTGCTTGTTGAGCCGGCCGCGTACCACGCCATCGACCACCTCGCGCTCGCCGGCATTGAGGGTGTCCCAGCGTAGCTGCAGCGCGCCGAGTGCCTCGCCGTCGCGGCGGCGCTGGCGGTCGATCTCGATGCCCTTGTGGATGGCATCGAGCAGCTCCTGGTCACGGAAGGGCTTGGTCAGGAATTCGATGGCGCCATCCTTGATTGCGTTGACGCCCATGGCGATGTCGCCGTGGCCGGTGATGAACACCACCGGCAGCTGCAGGCCGTGGCTGCCCATCGTGCGATGGAATTCGAGGCCGCTCTGGCCGGGCATGCGCACGTCCAGCACCAGGCACGCCGGCGCGTCCTCCAGGTCGTGTTCGAGGAAGGCCTGGGTGGAGGCGAAGGCGCGCACCTGCAGGCCCATCGAGGCCAGCAGGTCTTCCAGTGCGGCACGCACCGACGGATCGTCGTCGACCACGTAGACGATGGGCGCTGGGTCGATGGCTGGGGCAGCGGGCTTACGCATGTTGAACGTCCGAGGCGATGGGCAGGTCGAACACGAAGCAGGCACCGCCGCCTGCCGGTCGTTCGGCGCGGATCTGGCCGTCATTGGCTTCGATCATCGAACGGCTCAGGCTGAGGCCCAGTCCCAGCCCATGTGACTTGGTGGTCCAGAACGCATCGAATACACGCTCGGGATGATCGGCGGGCAGGCCCACGCCCCGGTCGCGCACGCTGAGACTGACCTGCTGGCCGTCACGCCGGGTCAGTAGTGACAGGCGACGGTCGGCTGCGGGTATGGCTTCCATTGCATCCACTGCATTGAGGATCAGGTTGCCGATCACCTGCTGCACCTGCACGCGGTCGGCGTGTACCGGCGGCAGGTCGGCGTCCAGCAGCAGCGCCACCGCCACGCCGTGCTGGTCCAGCTCGCTGCGCGACAGCGCCAGCATTTCCTCCACCGCCTGATTCAGGTCGAAGGCGCGTCGTTCCGGTGCCGCGCCCTGGGTCAGGCCGCGGATGCGGGCGATCACGTCACCGGCGCGGTGCGCGTCTGCCAGGATGCGGGCCACGGTCTGCCGGGCCTTGTCCACGTTCGGCGGGTCCTGTGCGAGCCAGCGCTGGCAGGCTTCGGCGCTGCTGGCGATGGCCGCCAGCGGCTGGTTCACTTCATGGGCGATGGAGGTGGTGAGCTCGCCCACGGTGGAGGCGCGCGCCACCCGCAACAGGCGGCCCTGTGCTTCCTGCACGGCGGCCTTGGCCGCTTCCATGTTCAGGGCGAGATAGGTGGTGATGCCGATCACCAGCATGCCGATCACCGAATTGACCAGGCCGATGCGGTAGGTGCCGAAGCGGGTCAGGAAGAAGCTCAGCCCGGTGAGTGCGATGCAGGCGACGGCCAGGGTGATGAGCCCGCGCGCACCCAGCACGCGCGACGCCGCGAGGATGACCGCTGCGTAGAAGCAGGCAGCGGCAACCGCGTAATCGGTGACGGTGTCGATCAGGAAGATCGCCGCCATCACGACGATCAGGGCCAGCAGCACCAGCGGGCGGCGGGGCGACAGCGATGGCATCGGGGAAGCTCCCTGGCGTGGGGGAAAAGGATAGCAAAGCCGGCATTGGTGGATGCCGACCTGGGCCGGCGTGCTCTCGTGCGGTGGGTGCCGACCGTTGGTCGGCACAAACCAGAGCGATGCCTGGTAGTGCCGGCCGCTGGCCGGCAACTGCATGGTGTTGCCGGAGTTCATGAGGTTGCCGGCCAGCGGCCGGCACTACCGCAGGGATGGACACGGTCTCTGAAGGTTCTGTGCCGACCACCGGTCGGCACCCACCAAAGCGATGCACGGTGCGCCCGCGGATCATGAGGTTGCCGGCCAGCGGCCGGCACTACTCCTCCAGGCTGGCGTTCCAGAAGCCCTGCAGCACACCGGGCGTGGTCGCCAGGGTGGCCAGCACGGCATCGAGCTCACCGGCATCCACGGTGGTGGCATACAGCACCGCTTCGATCTCCACGTCGCGCTCGCCGAACGGACGCTGGTCCACCGCGCGCACCGGGTAGTGCGCCTGCTCAAGCAGCAGCAACAGCTGGTCCAGCACCTCGGCCTGCTGCTCGCGTTGGCAGACCACGTTGATCGCATAGGTTGCCTCGCTGAACGCTTCCGGCAGCGGCTGCCGCTGGATGCGGTTCACCACCGGCCGCAGCAGGGTATTGGCGGCCAGCACGAACACCGCTGCCAACACCGCCTCCGGCAGCAGCTTGATACCGGCACAGGCACCCACCGCCGCCGATCCCCACAGGGTGGCGGCGGTGTTCAGGCCGGACACCTGGGCGCCGTCCTTCATGATCGCGCCGGCGCCGAGGAAGCCGACGCCGGAGATCACATAGGCCACCACATGCAGCGGTGATGGCGGGCCGCCGTACAGGTCATGGAAGCGCACGGCCAGATCGACGAACACCGCCGCTCCCACCGCCACCAGCGTGTTGGTGCGCAGGCCCGCGGTGCGTTGCCGCAGCTGCCGCTCCAGGCCGATGGCCGTGCCCAGCACGAACGCCACCGACAGGCTGATCAGCGAGCTGAGCGTGGCGCCGGCGTTGAACGCCGGCAGGTTCGGATTGATGTCCATTGTGTTTCTCCCTGGACAAGGCGGCGGGCGCTTACTGCCAGCCGTAGCGACGGATGTAGAACTTCTTCAGCGCGGTGGTCAGCACCGCATAGCCGAACAGGATCGCCACCAGGAACGGCCAGTAGCCAGCCGGCAGCGCCTGCAGCTTGAAGTAGCCGGCCAGTGGGCTCATCGGCAGGGCCACGCCGATTGCCATGATCAGGCCGGCCATCAGTAGCAGTGGCGGAGCGGCGATGCTCTGCAGGAACGGCACCTTCGGCGTGCGGATCATGTGCACGATCAAGGTCTGGGTCAGCAGGCCGACCACGAACCAGCCGGACTGGAACAGGCCCTGGTCGGCCGGCGTGCGTGCGTCGAACACGTACCACATCAGCGCGAAACAGGTCAGGTCGAAGATCGAGCTGATCGCCCCGAAGAACACCATGAAGCGGCCGATGTCCGCCGGGTTCCACTTCAGTGGCTTGCGCACCAGCTCCTCGTCCACGTTGTCGAACGGGATGGCGATCTGCGAGATGTCGTACAGCAGGTTCTGCACCAGCAGCTGCAGCGGCAGCATCGGCAGGAACGGCAGGAAGGCCGAGGCCACCAGCACCGAGAACACGTTGCCGAAGTTGGAGCTGGCAGTCATGCGGATGTACTTCAGCATGTTGTTGAACGTGCGCCGGCCCTGGATGACGCCTTCCTCCAGCACCATCAGGTTCTTTTCCAGCAGGATGATGTCGGCCGCCTCCTTGGCGATGTCCACCGCACTGTCCACGCTGATGCCGATGTCGGCCGCGCGCAGCGCCGGTGCATCGTTGATGCCGTCGCCGAGGAAGCCGACCACCTTGCCCTGTGCGCGCAGCTCGCGCACCAGCCGCTCCTTGTGCAGCGGCGTCAGCCGGGCAAACACGCGGTGGTGGTGCAGCGCCCGCGACAGCGCGCCGTCGTCCATGCGCTCGATCTGCGGGCCGGTCAGGATGGTGTCCGCGTCCAGCCCCACCTGTGCGCAGACACGGGCGGTCACCAGTTCGTTGTCGCCAGTGAAGACCTTGACCTCCACGCCATGTGCAGCCAGCGCCTGCAATGCCTGCGCGGCCGATTCCTTTGGCGGGTCCAGGAAGGCCACGTAGCCGACCAGGGTCAGGCCGCACTCGTCGGCCTGCGTGTACACAGTCTGGCTGGCGGCGGTCTCCTTCATCGCCACTGCCACCACGCGCAGGCCCTGTTCGTTCAGTTCCTCGGTGGTCTGCCGCACGCGGGCCAGCCGGTGCTCGTCCAGTGGCATGTCCTGGCCGTTCTCGCGCACGGTGCTGCACACCGCCAGCATTTCTTCCACTGCCCCCTTGCAGATCAGCTCATGGTGGTCCTCGCGCTCGGAGACCACCACCGACATGCGGCGGCGCTCGAAGTCGAATGGGATCTCATCCACCTTGTGGTAGTCCTGCGAGAGCCGCAGTGAACCCTGCAGCTCCACGTGCTCCAGCACCGCGCGATCCAGAAGGTTGATCAGCCCGGTCTGGAAGTGGCTGTTGAGATAGGCGAATTTCAGCACGTCTTCCGAATCGTGGCCGAACACATCGGTGTGGCGCTCCAGCGCGATCCTGTCCTGGGTGAGGGTGCCGGTCTTGTCGGTGCACAGCACTTCCATCGCGCCGAAGTTCTGGATCGCATCCAGGCGCTTGACGATCACCTTGCGCCGCGACAGCAGCACCGCGCCCTTGGCCAGGGTGGAGGTGACGATCATCGGCAGCATTTCCGGCGTCAGACCCACTGCCACCGACAGTGCGAACAGGAACGCCTCGGTCCAGTCGGCCTTGGTCCAGCCGTTGATCAGCAGCACGAACGGCACCATCACCAGCGCGAAGCGGATCAGCAGCCAGCTGACACTGTTGACGCCGGCCTGGAATGCGGTCGGCGCACGGTCGGTGGCGGTGCTGCGCTGGGCCAACGTGCCGAAGTAGGTGCGGTTGCCGGTGGCCAGCACCACGGCGGTGGCCGTGCCGGACACCACATTGGTGCCCATGAACAGCAGGTTGTGCTGTTCCAGCAGGCCGGCCAGGCCGTCGCCCGGGTGCGCGAACTTCTCTACCGGCAGCGATTCGCCGGTCATCGCGGCCTGGGCGACGAACAGGTCCTTGGCGGTCAGCACGCGGCAATCGGCCGGAATCATGTCACCGGCCGACAGCACGATGTGGTCACCGGGCACCAGCTCACGGATCGGCAGGTCCAGCAGGCGAGCCGGGCGACGGCTGTGCAGGTGAGCGCCGAAGTACTGGTCGGCCACATCGGCGGCCTCGGTGCCCGGATTGCGGCGCAGCACGCGCGCGGTGTTGCCGACCAGTGCCTTCAGCCGCTCAGCCGCACGGTTGGAGCGGCCTTCCTGTACGAAGCGGATCAGCGTGGACAGCAGTACCATTGCACCGATCACCACGGTGGCCTTGATGTCCTCGGTCAGCCAGGACACCGCGGCCAGCACGGTCAGCAGCAGGTTAAACGGATTGCGGTAGCAATGCCACAGGTGCCGCCACCACGGCAGCGGCTTTTCGTGATCCACCTCGTTGGGGCCGAGCGTGACCAATCGCTCCTCGGCCTCATGCGGGCTGAGGCCGTCGGCGTGCGATCCCAGCGTGGTCAGCAGCTCGGCTTCGTCCTGCTGGGCGAGGGTGACCAGGCCGGTGGTGAGCGCGAACGGCGCGGCCTCGGCGCTGCCCGGGCCAAAGCCGGCTTCGGGCATCGCGCGGCGGCGGAACAGGTTGCCTGCGCGACGGCTGCGCAGGAAGGCATTGAACCAGGCGTTGAGCAGGCTCATGGGACTCTCCTCGAATGTCAGAGCCGGCCGCGGCCGGAACACGAACGGAACGGTTGGAACAGGTCAGGCGTGGCGCATCGCCAGCACCGCCGGCGACCACGGCTGCATGTGCAGGCGCTGGCTGCCGCCGATGCATAGCGGTTTCATTGCATCGCGCAGGGGATAGGGCAGGTGGCGAAGCACGGTGATGCGCTCGCTGATCGGCAGCAGCGACAGCGCGTCGGCCACCACGCGCGGCGAACCGAGCGACAGCGAACGGGCGAACATCACGGGGCCGTGTTGCAACAGTTGGCTGCGCAGGCCGGCGACATCGCGCTCACTGATCAGGCGGCGCAGGGTGATGTAGAGGATCTTGTAGGACATGGGGGCGATCTCCAGGCAAGCAGCGCCTGGCGGTCCCCCGTCACTCAGGCAGGCAGGAACCGGCGGGCAGGCGCCAGGAACAGGCGGATTGCGTGCATCGGGGGCGCGGTGCGCCCGGCAGGGTCGGGGTCCATCTGCGTCTCCATGAGGGGAGGGTGCCTGCCAGGGTTGCCCTGGCCAGTGGCGCTATTGTCCGCCCCTGAATGGGGCTGGCCTAGAGGCTCGTGGGTTAGCTGGGCTATACCTTGGTATAGCTGATGCCGCGATGAGGCTTCGAACATTCTGGGCCCCTTCCCACGGAACGCACGTAATGCGGCTCACTCATCAGTTTGAGCGAATGGATGGCGCCGTCTGGGCTCTTGACGCTTTCGGCCCGACTCGAGGAAGGGGCCTTTGCATGCAGCGTCCCGGTGCCCTTCGTTCCTGGCGGTCTACGTCACGGTTTGTGCGGAGCACGCAGAGACGTTGCTCCGGGAAGCGTTGCTCTGGAAATAGACTGCCTTCCACCACACAGACACAGGGCCATCAATGAAAACGTCGACCCAGCATCTTCCTGAGGGGATATCCCTGACGGTTCGCGAGCCCGAAAACGGCCCATCAAGGCCCGTCATCATCTTGTGCCATGGATTCTGCGGCATCAAGGAGCTGCTGCTTCCAGATTTTGCCGATGCCTTTGCGAAGGCGGGCTTTGTGGCCGTTACGTTCGACTATCGGGGTTTTGGAGACAGTGACGGTGAGCGAGGTCGGCTCGTGCCTGCGATGCAGATCGAGGACATCCGGTCTGTCATCAAGTGGGTTCGCGCACGCTCGGATGTGGACAGTACGCGGATCGCGCTATGGGGAACGTCGCTGGGTGCAGGGCATGTCTTTGGCGCGGCTGCGCAGGACGGCGGAATTCGCTGCGTGATCAGTCAGCTGGGCTTCGCGGACGGCGAGGAGGTGGTGACCGGACACATGAGCGAAGTTGAGAAGGCAGCCTTCGTGGCCACGCTGGACAAAATGGCTGAAAGGCAAGCCACGACGGGCAAGGAAATGCTCGTAGGCATCACCAAGGTGCTGAACGATGCCGAATCGAAGGCATTTTTTGAAGAGAACAGGGAGAAGCATCCAAAGATGGACGTCAAGATTCCATTCTTGACGGTCCGCGAGACCCTTAACTACAAGCCAGCCCTGGCGGCTGCACGGGTTACCTGTCCAACGCTGGTGGTGATTGCCGGCCAGGATCGTGTGAATCCCCCTGCGCAGGGGCGCGCCCTGTTCGATGCAGTCGCCGCAGACGAGAAGACGCTCTATCAAGAGCCGGATGCGCGCCACTACGATGTCTACAGTGGCGAGTACTTCCAGAGAATCATCAAGATCCAGATCGATTGGCTCAGGGCACAGCTCTAGACCTACGCCTCCGTCCGGAAGTGCAACCAGGACGGGGCGGGCGATTGCAGGTGGTCGCTCTTGTCAACGCGCCAGGACGCACCTGATAGGAAGCCTCCCTGTGCTCCGTAATCAGTTGCCGGCAGTGACGCGGTCCGCGAAGGCGTCCGTGGCCCGCACCAGCGCATCGACCGTGGCTGGCTCGTTGGCGCTGTGGCCGGAGGTCACCATCTCCAGCCGCGCTTCCGGCCACGCCTTGGCCAGGTCCCACGCGCTGCGCGGCGGACAGATGATGTCGTAGCGCCCCTGCACGATCACGCCGGGCAGGTGGCGGATGCGATCGATGTTGCGCAGCAGCTGGTCGGGTTCCAGAAAGATGCCGTTGCGGAAGTAGTGCGCTTCGATGCGGGCCTTTGCCAGCGTGTCCAGCGGATCATCGGTGGATTGCGCATCCACATCGTGCTGCAGAGTGGCCGCATTGTCTTCCCAGCCCAGCCAGGCCTGTGCGGCTTCGATGCGGGTCGCTTCATCCGGGCCATCCATGCGCGTCCAGTAGGCCGCGATCATGTCGCCACGCTCGGCTTCCGGGATATAAGCCTCGTAGCGGTCCCAGCGCTCCGGGAAGATCCAGCGCGCACCGCCATCGGCCTCGGCGAACCAGCGGTTCTCGATCTCACGGCCGAGGAACACGCCACGCACGATCAGGCCGGTGGCGCGTTCGGGATGTGCCTGCGCGTAGGCCAGCGACAGCGTGGAGCCCCATGAGCCGCCATAGACCAGCCAGCGCTCGATGCCCAGGTGCTCACGCACCTTTTCGATGTCCGCCACCAGGTCCTGCGTGGTGTTGTCGCGCAGCTCGCCGAACGGCGTGGAGCGGCCGCTGCCGCGCTGGTCGATCAACACGATGCGGTAGCGCGCCGGGTCGAAGAAGCGCCGATGGGTCGGCGAGATACCGGCGCCCGGGCCACCGTGCAGGTACACCACCGGAATGCCCTCCGGCGTGCCGCACTCTTCGATATGCAGCGTGTGCAGATCGCTCACCGGCAGGGTGAATTCGCGGTAGGGATCGATGGCCGGGTACAGGGTGCGCATGACGGGTGTCTCACAAGCAGGGGCGGCCAGCATAGCGCCGCCACCGGCGGCTTGCAGCAGCGGGCTCCTGCGCGGCGCTGGAAATGCGCTAGCCGATGCGCATAAGCTTCCGCGATGCAAGCGACCACCACCGGGACGTCCACGTTCAACCTCACCCTCGGCAGCGGCGCGCGCGAGCTGCTGAAGTGGATCGCGCTGCTGGCCATGACCGGCGACCACGTGGCCAAGGTGGTCTTCGGGGGCTACGTGCCGGTGGTCAGCGAACTGGGGCGTATCGCCTTCCCGCTGTTCGCGCTGGTGATGGCCTGCAACCTGGCCCAGCCGGGCGCCGACCTGCGCAAATCGATGCGCCGGCTCGCGCTATGGGGACTGATCGCGCAGCCATTGCACGCACTTGCGTTCGGTTCCTGGCTGCCGCTCAACATCCTGCTCACCTTCACCTTGGCGGTGGTGGCCGTGCATGCGCTTGCGAACAATCGGCCTGTGCTGCTGTTGCTGGCTGCCGGCGTGCTGCCGATGTTCGTGGACTACCAGTGGGCCGGTGTTGGCGCCGTGCTGCTGGCCTGGATCGCGTTCCGGCATCGGGCGTGGTGGCTGTTGCTGGTTGGGCTTGCAGCGGTGTGCTGGGCCAACCACAACGGCTGGGCACTGCTGGCCGTTCCGGTGGTCGTGCTGGCGACGCGGGTGCCGTGGCGACTGCCGCGCTGGCGCTGGGTGTTCTATGGATACTACGTGGGGCATCTGGCGGTGCTGGCGGTGGTGGCGCGAGTGCTTTCGTGATCAGTGCGTGCGTGGTCGTGCCTTGTGTCGGTAGATCCACGCCAGGCGTGGATGCGTTTGGCGGATCACCATGGAACCAGCCAGGCATGGCCTGGCTCTACAGTTTCCGGCAGATCCACGCCATGCGTGGATCCCGTTGACAGTTTGTCGCCCGGCTCAGAAATCCATCGTCGCAGAGAGCAACACCGTCCTCGGTGCACCCAGCGCCAGGCTTGAAAGCAACGGCATTCCCCAATACGCCTTATTGGTCACGTTGTTGACGGTGGCGCGCAGCGCAAGTGGTCGCCCGGCCATTGTCGTGCTGTAGCGCGCACCCACATCGAACAACGTGCGCCCCGGCACCGACAGCCGGTTGTCGGCACTGATGTACTGCTTCGACATCGCCGTGGCATTGGCGGTCAAGGTCAGGCCCTGCACGGTCGGCACATCCCATTCCAGGCCCAGCCTGGCCTGCCGCTGCGCCACGGCGGTGGCAATGCGTCCTTCATTCACGCCGCCGGCCGTACGGGTCAGCTTCGGCTGCACGTAGGCCACGCCGCCCAGCAGACGCACGCCGTCCAGTGACGCGCCGAAGAAGCCCCATTCCACGCCCCGGTTACGCTGTTCGCCACCAAACGAGAAGATATTCGTGACCGGGTCGGTGTAGCTGCTGGGCCGTTTGATCTCGTACACGCTGAAGGTGTGCGCGAAGCTGCCGAGGTCCAGCTTCAGGCGCAGCTCCTTCTGCCTGGTGCGGAAGGGTGCGAACACATCGCCGGCGTTGGCGGCGGTCATCGGTGCGGTGGCGCCCTGGCTGAGGCCTTCGATGTAGTTGGTGTAGAGGGAGATCGTGTCGGTGGCTTTCACCAGCAGGGCCGCTGCCGGCGTGGTGGCGCTTTCGTCGTAGCGTGAGGTGCGTGCACCACTGGCGACGTTGAAGGTCTCGCTGACCACCTGCTGGCGGCGCACGCCCAGCGTCAACTGCACGCGGTCATCGGCGAAGGCGAGGGTGTCGGCGAAGCCGAGGCTGTCCAGCGTCAACTCGGTATGCGAGATATGCGGCGCGACGAACGGCGCCGCCGGGCCCCACACCGGGTTGTACAGATTGGTGGTCCAGTCCCAGCCCGGCACGCTGCGACGGCCGTAGTCGTTCTGGGTGTGCTGGTAATGGGTCAGGTTGGCCGCCCACTGGTGGCCGACGCTACCGGTGTGGAACGAACCGCGCAGGCCGGCATCTCCGGACTGCTTCTTGATGTCGAAGGCGAGCTGGCCGATCACCGTGCTGAAGTCGCCGGCCGGGTTGAGGATCTGCGCGCTGATCGAACCGTTGTAGCGGTAGTCGGTCTTGCTGGAGCCGTAGGCGAGGTAGGCCATCAGGCTATCGTTGATATCCAGTTCGCCGCGCAGCATCGCGCCCTTGTCCTGGCTGTCCACGTAGGCCCAGTCCGGGTTGATCAGCGTATCGCCACGCGGCGGCCGCGGAATGGCCACGCCCGGTGCCAGGCCGACGCCACGTGCCGGGCCGTCCACGCGATCGTCGGCGCTGTACAGATCGGCCGACAGCCGCGCACGTTCGCCGCGCCAGTCCAGTGCCAGCGAACCGAGCTGTACCTTCTTGCGCTGCTTGCCGACCGCGCCATCACCATCACGGTAGGCACCGTTGAAGCGGATGCCGAACTGCTTGTCGGCGCCCAGGCGGCGCCCCATATCCACATGGGTTCCGAACTGCGCATCGGAGGCGAAGTTGGCGCTGACCCGCAGCAATGGCTGCTCGCCCGCGCGCTTGGGAACCAGGTTGACGCTGCCGCCGACCGAACCACCCGGCGGCATGCCGTTGAGCAGCGCAGACGGGCCCTTCAGCACCTCGATGCGTTCGAACATTTCCGGCGAGGTGCGGTAGTACGGCGCCATGCCGCTGAGGCCATTGAAGGTGGTGTCGCTGGTGTTGGAGGCGAAGCCACGGATCGCGTAGTTCTCGCTCCAGGAACCGGTGACGCCGTTGCTGAACACCGTAGGGTCGGTGGCGGCGATGACGTCGGTCAGGTCCTTGGCCTGGCGGTCGCGGATGAAGGACTCGGTGTAGCTGACCGTACTGAACGGCGTGTCCATGAAGTCCTTGTCGCCGAGCAGGCCGACGCGGCTGCCAGCGGCCACTTGCCCGCCTGCAAAGTCTGCAGTGACCCGGCGCTGGCCCTGCACCTGCACCGAGGGCAGGGTGGACGGTGCGGTGTCGGCCAGCGCGGTAAACGAGGCCAGCAGCCCCAGCGCGAGGGCGGACATCCGGTAGCGCAGGTGCATGCCCGGCGGATGCATCAGGCCGGAGGATGCGGCGGCAGCACGATGCTGTGCAGAAGTGAAGTTGTAAACGGTCATGCCAGAGTCCTGTGAATCGCAGGCGCGAGCGCGCCTGGCGCGCTGCCGACGGCAAGCACGGGGAGAGGGCGCAGCGCAGGGTTGTTGGCTGGGTGGGGACCTGGCGGGAGGTGAGCCATGGGCTCGATTACGGGCAGCGTGCTGGATGCATTCCGAATTAGTTGAGTAAATTAAACTAAATCAATCGAAGCGGACAAGAGGGTCCCTTTACTGGCACCCTCAGCAGGGTATGGACGCGCACCGTAAGAGCAGGCACCGCATGAGCACGCACCCCGATCCAACGGCGCCGACCCGTGGCCGCCCGCCCACCATCACCCCGGAGCGTCTGGCCGACATCGGCATCCGCCTGGGCCTGCCCAACCTGACCATGGCCAACGTGGCCGCCGAACTGGCGGTGACCCAAGCAGCGCTGTACAAGCGCGTGGCCAACCTGGAGGCGTTGAAGCGCCTGGTGGCGGAGGCGGTGTTCCAGCGCTGGCAGATTCCGCGCGCGTCGGTTGACGCACCGGGTGGGTTGGAGGCTTACCTGATGGGGTTCGTGGAGTCACTGTGCGAAGTGGTGAAGGCGCATCCCGGGCTGCCCCCATACCTGCTGCGGCGCACGGTGGCGACCGCGCCGATGCTGGAAAAGATCGCCTCGCACCAGGCGCACGTGGCCGAGGTGTTCGGCCTGCCGGTGGACAAGGCGCGCTGGCTGCTGGCCACGATCGCCTTCTACTGCATCGCCGGCGCCGACACCATCTACGCGATTGCGGACGATGAAGAAGGGCAGGTGATCACCGAGTTCAAGCAGGGCATGCGGGCGTTGGTGATCGGTTCGCTGGAGGTCTCGCGGCTTCGGTAGATCCACGCCATGCGTGGATGATCGTGGCCGTTCACCATGACGCCAGCCAGGCATGGCCTGGCTCTACTGGACGGATCGCGTAGTGTCGAGAATACAATGCGGCCATGCCTGCCACGCCCACCCTTGATGATCTTCGCCGCTACGCGGTGGGGCGCACCCTGTTCAAGCCGACGACGCTGCTGACCGCGATCCGGCGGCTGGGCTTCGTGCAGGCCGACCCGATCCGGGCACCCGCTCGCGCGCAGGACCTGACCCTGCGCCACCGGGTGAAGGACTACCGGGCAGGCGATCTTGAGCGGCGCTACACGCGTCTGCCGGTGGAAGAGGATTGCCTGGTGAACTACGGCTTCCTGCCCCGTGAGCATCTGGCGCTGATGCACCCGCGCGTGTCCAAGCGGGTGTGGGATGCCGAAACCCATCGCCGCGCAGCAGATGTACTGGCCTTCGTGCGCGAGCGCGGCAGCGTGCACCCACGCGAGGTCGACCAGGCGTTCGCGCATGGGCGGGTGACCAACTACTGGGGCGGCACCAGCAATGCAAGTACCCATCTGCTGGACGGCATGCACTACCGCGGCCTGCTGCGCGTGCAACGGCGCGACAGCGGTACGCGCATCTACGCGGTGGCCGATCATGCCGAGCCCGATTCCAGCGAACAGGCGCAGATCGAACGTGCTGCCGCCCTGATCGATCTGGTGGTGCGCAAGTACGCACCGCTGCCTTCGGCCAGCCTGACCTATCTGGTGCGCCTGCTGGGCAATGGCGCTCCGCACCTGGCCGAGCAGACCCGGCAGGCGTTGGCATTGGCCAAGCAGCAGCTGGCCAGCTGCACGCTGGAGGGTACTACCTGGTACTGGCCGGCGGACGAGAACCCGCGCTCGCGCCGGCATGCGCCGGACGAACAGGTGCGCCTGCTGGCGCCGTTCGACCCGGTGGTGTGGGACCGCCGCCGCTTCGAGCTGCTGTGGGGCTGGATCTACAAGTTCGAGGCCTATACGCCTGCTCCGAAGCGCCAGTACGGGTACTACGCATTGCCGGTGCTGTGGCACGAGCAGGTGGTGGGCTGGGCCAACCTGAGCGTGCACGACGGTGAATTGGTGTCGAACGTGGGCTATGCCGGCAGGTCGCTGGCCCGCGACAAGGTATTTCGTGGCGCGCTGGACGACGAGCTGCAGCGCATGGCGGAGTTCCTGTAGCGCCGAGCGGCGCATGGGTACCCATCGCGCCCGGTAGCCGCCAACCTTGGTTGGCGCGGGCTCCCGCCGGTGCCCACCAAGGTGGGCATCTACCGGTCAAGCGGCGTCCTTGTGGTCCGCATCGTCCATGCCGGGGCTGACTCGCCGGCCGATGTCCTTCAGCCGCGCGAGCTGATCCACCATCGACGGTGCATCATCCAGGCTGCCGACGAACGTCCACAGATAGGTCATCACCGCATACACATGGCCCGGCGTCACACCGTCGGTGGTGGCGAGACGGCCGATGGTGAGCGCGAACAGCACTGCTGCCGCTGCGCCAACGACCACGAAGGCACCGGCTTCGCGATCGGAGAGCAGGATGCGCAGCCGCGACAGCGTGGTGTAGTGGCGACGCAGCACCGAGGGACTGACCCGGTCGACCAGGCGGATCTCATGCTCCAGCCGGTTGCTCAGGCGTCCATGCAGCTGCTCGTTGCGGCGTGCGAACGATGGCAGCAGCAACAATGCACCCAGCAGTGCGACCAGGCTTGCAGCGCCCACCAGCGGTTCGATCGCCAGCAGCATCGCTGCCGCACCGAACATCGATGCCAGCGCGGTCGCGATGATCGGGACGTGCTTTTCAAAGAAGTCGACGAACTCGCGGGCCAGCACTACACGTGCCGCCGAGGTGGACGTTGCCTGGCCGAGGCGGCGCTGCGCCTGCACCACGCTCACTGCCAGATCGGCATAGATGCGGGTGAAGGTGCGGGTATCGACCGCTCGGCGGGTTGCACCGACCAGCCAGAACAACAGCACCACGCCGGCATAGGAAACGGCATGGCCGATGTTGCCGCTGATGATCGCGTCCACTGCGAAGCCGGCGAACAACGGATAGGCCAGCAGCAGTGCGTTCTCCAGTGCGACCAGCGAGAACGTGCCGGTGAGCTGCCAGGGGTAGGTGCGCAGGATGGCCTTCAGGGTGGCGGCCGCATTCTGCTGGCCGATGCTGCCGGCGGCGGCCGCTGGATCATGGGGGTGTTTCATGGGATCCCTGGGTGGGTCGGGGGTAGAGTCGACTGTTGGTCGACTGCTCTTTGCGAACTGCTGGAAGAACCCGCGCTTGCGCGCGCAAGTCGCCTGACAGTCGACTCTACCCAGGCAGTTCCGGCATTTCGGGCTTTCCAGGGCAGCGATGGCCCTCAACGACGCGCGTGCACCGGCCAGCGGATCTCGAACGCGCTGCCGCCGCGCTCGGTTGGGCGGCACTGCGCCGTTCCGTGATGGGCCACGGCAATCGCGCGCACCACCGCCAGGCCAAGCCCGGAGCCACCACTCTGCCGCGAGCGCGACACATCGGTGCGCTGGAAGGCTTCGAAAATGCTGTCGCGAAGGTCGTCCGGTACACCGGGGCCACCATCCTCAACCGTCACGGTGCAATGGCCCTCCGCCAGCGACACGCGGACCTGCAACGGACAGGGAATGGCGTGGCGCCGCGCATTTTCCAGCAGCGCCAGCACCGCCTGGCGGATGCGCGCCGGATCGCAGTCGGCCAGTGAAGGCCGTGCCTCCAAGGTCACCGAGAAGCCACTCTCGGTCAGCGCCTCGGACATCGCGTCCACCACTGCCGCCACCTGCACGCGGACATCGCTGCGCTGCAGGCGCAGATCCAGATGACCGCTCTCGGCCAGGCTGACCACGCGCAGGTCCTCGATGATGCGGGTCAGGCCCTCCAGCTGGGTGAGCATGCTGTTGAACTGCTCCGGCCCGGGCTCGAACACGCCTTCGGCGATGCCCTGCAGGCGGCCGCGCAGGATGGTCATCGGCGTGCGCAGTTCGTGTGCGATCGCCGCGTTCCAGAACACCCGGTTCTCGGACATCCGGCTGAGCCGCTCGGCCATGGAGTTGAAGTCGCTGACCAGTGTGGCGGCCTCGGTCATCGAGGTGTCGCCGCCGCGCGCACGCGCCTCAAGATCACCGCTGGCGACGCGACGCAGGCTTTCGGCCACCGAGTTCAACGGAGTGATGATGCGCCGGGTCAGACGCGAGGCGATCAACGTGGCCAGTGCCACCACCACGGTGGCGGTCAGGCCGATCCACAGCCACTCCAGCCCTGACGGCATGATGGTCTCCGGCTCGTCATACCAGCGTGGATAGAACACCTCCATGAGGTAATAGAACAGGTAGAAACCGCTGATCGACAGTACGGTCGAGCACAGCGATGCGACCGTGATGGACAGCGTGATCTGGCGCCCGATGCTCTTGCCTTTGCGGTTCATCGGTTCAGTCCAGGAAGCGGTAGCCGACACCGCGGATGGTGGCGGGAATGCCGATGATGCCGACGTCCTCCAGCTTGCGGCGCAGCTTGCTGACGTGGCTGTCCACGGTGCGCTCCTGCGCATCGCCTTCCGGCAGGCAGGTCTGGAGAAGATCCAGCCGGCTGTGCACCATGCGCGGTGCGCGCGCCATGTGCACCAGCAGACGGAACTCGGTGAGTGTGAAATTCAAAGCATGCACGTGGTCATCGGTGCGCACGGTGACCTCATGGCTGCGCAGGTCGATCTCGAACGGGCCCTGCCGGATCAGCCCGTTGGGTTCTTCTGCCATGGGCTTCGCGCTACGGCGCAGCACCGCCTGGATGCGGGCGACGATCTCGGCCGGATTGAAGGGCTTGGCCACATAGTCGTCGGCGCCGACGCGCAGGCCAGTGAGCTTGTCCACGTCCTGGTCCAGTGCGGTGAGCATGATCACCGGGGTGTTGCCGCGCCGGCGCAGCTCACTCAGGACCTGCCAGCCATCCAACTTCGGCATCTGCACGTCCAGCAGCACCAGGTCGGGGCGCAGCTGGCGGTGGCTGGCGAGGGCGGCTTCGCCGTCGGCGGCGCGGGCGCTGCGCAACCCGGAGCGGGCCAGGTAGGCGCCGAGAATGTCAGCAATTTCGCCTTCATCCTCGGCAATCAGCACCAGGGGCGCCTGGTGCGTGCGTGCATCGGTCTTCATTGAACGCTGCAGTTTCAAGTGCGAGATGGGGAGTGCCGGCGGCGGTGTCATCGTGGCCGTTCCAGGGTCTGTGCTTCTTCGTGGGCGGCCCAGGCGAGGGTGGCCAGCACCAGCGTGTGCTGCAGGGCGGGCGCCAGCGTTCCGGTCCCGCGCAGGTGCTGTGCGAGCAGGGCCGATACGGCCGCAGGCAGCTTGCTCCACCGTGATTGCATGCCCGTTGCGTCCACCCGGTCCTGCAAGCGGCGGGCCATGCGGACCAGGGCCCACAGGCGCCGGGCAAGCAACGCAGCCACCAGGACCGCCGCTATCCCTGCAGGCATGAGACTCAGGCCAGCGCTGGAGGCGGACCAGGCCGCGAAGCCGATCAGCACCAGCGACGCCAGGGTGCCCGTGCGCGCCGAATGGGCGGGGCCTTCGCTGCGGAAGCACACCAGCGCGGCGGCACCGGCGCCCGCCAGCAGGGGCGGCGCCGGGTTCGCGCTGGCAAGCATCCAGGCGCTGGTCGACGCCATTACCAGTGCAAGCAGCCACGGCGAAGGCGCGCACCAGGCGAGGTAGGCGCGGCGGACATCGATGGGAGGCAGGTCAGGAAACGGGAGGGACACGGCGGGAACGCAGTCGGCGAGGCCGACAAGGCTAGGGGCCGTTGATGGAGACTTGGTCGAGATTGTGTCGAGATTTCATGGACGCGATCCGTGCCGTTCAGGAGCGGATGCCGTGCCTGAACGGATGTGCGGCCTCCATGCAATCTCCACAGTGGCTCCAAGAAACATCCACCACCACCTCCCAGACTGCGGCTTCTGCGGTCACATCCGGTGGCTGCGTGCATGCGAGCCTTCCGATGAACAACCGCAGGACCTGGATCATTGCCGCAATCGTTGCGCTTCTTGCAGGCGGCACCGGCTGGTGGCTGTTTGCCGAGGGCGATGATGCCGCGCTGATCACGGCCCCGGCAAGGGTGGCGGACCTGGAAAAGACCGTGCAGGCCGTTGGCCGGGTCAACCCCAAGGAACTGGTGGCGGTGGGTGCACAGGTATCGGGCCAGGTCAAGCGCCTGCATGTGGTGCTGGGCCAGCGTGTGCACGCTGGTGATCTGATTGCCGAAGTGGATTCGCAGCCGCAGCGCATCGCCCTGCGCAGCGCCGAAGCGGCTGCCAATGCGCTGCGTGCCCAGCATGCCGCCAGCCAGGCGCGCTACGCCCAGGCCATCCGCGTGCATGAGCGCCAGTCGCAGCTGGTGGCGTCGCGGCTGGTTTCGCAGGAAGGTTTCGAGTCCGCGCGGGTGGCGCGCGAAGCGGCGCGCTCTGACGTCGCCGCGCTGCAGGCCCAGATCGAGCAGGCGCTGACCCAGGTGGAGACGGCGCGGATCAACCTGGGCTACACCCGCATCGTCTCACCTTCCGATGGCTACATCGTGGCCATCGTCACCAAGGCCGGGCAGACGCTGAACTCGATGCAGACCACGCCGACCATCGTAATGCTGGCACAGATCGACACGATGACGGTTCGCACCGAGATCGCGGAGGCCGACGTGGAGCTGATCGCGCCTGGCCAACCCCTGTGGTTCTCTACGCTGGGGCCGGGCGGACGCCGCTACGAATCGCATCTGCAGCAGCTTGAACCTGCGCCATCGTCGATTGCCGATGTGGCCACCGGCAACACGGGTGGATCGGCGCAGACGCCGAAGGCGGTGTACTACGCCGGGCTGTTTGACGTACCCAATCCAGGCCTGAAACTGAAGCCGTCGATGACGGTGAAGGTGACGATCCAGCTGGCCCGCGCCGCCAACGCGCTGCAGGTGCCGTTGACAGCAGTGTCCGAGAGCGATGACAAGGCGGGCAACCACGCGACCGTACAGGTGATCGACGCCAAGGGCCGTGCCCGCGAGCGCGCCGTGACGACCGGCCTGCGCACCGCTACTGCGGTGCAGATCCTGTCCGGCCTCAAGGCAGGCGAGAACGTGGTGGTCGGGCAGGCGCCCAGTGGCGCGGAAGCCGAGCCCACCAGCCTGCTGGGGATGTGAGCATGGCCGACGCGCTGCTGGAACTGCATGGCGTATCGCGCGCCTACCGCTCGGCCGCCGGCGAGGTGGTGGTGTTGAAGGACGTGTCGCTGCGCATCGCGGCGGGCGAGTTCATCGCCATCATCGGCCCGTCCGGTTCGGGAAAATCCACGCTGATGAACATCCTGGGCTGCCTGGACCGGCCAACCGAAGGCAGCTACCGCGTGCACGGCGCCGCAACCGAGCAGATGTCGCCCGATGAACTGGCGCACCTGCGTCGCGAGCATTTCGGTTTCATCTTCCAGCGCTACAACCTGATGGAGAACCTGAGCGCCACGGAGAATGTGGCACTGCCGGCAGTCTATGCCGGGGTGGAGGCCGATGCGCGCACCACGCGTGCCCGCCTGCTGCTGGAAACGCTTGGCCTGGGCGAGCGGACCGCGAACCGGCCCAGCCAGCTGTCCGGCGGCCAGCAGCAGCGCGTTTCCATTGCGCGTTCGCTGATGAACGGCGGCGCCATCGTGCTGGCCGACGAGCCGACCGGCGCGCTGGATCATGCCAGCGGCAGGCAGGTGATGGCCGAACTCAAGCGCCTGCATGCGCAGGGCCATACCGTGATCCTGGTGACCCATGATGCGGCGACTGCCGCGCACGCTTCACGCGTGATCGAGATCGCAGACGGCCGGGTCGTATCCGACTGTGGTACGGGTGATCCCGCGGTTGCACGCCAAGCCGTCGCGCCCGCGCGCGGCACGGAACCGGGCGCCGAGCGCCGCGCGCGCCTGGATGCGACCAGGGAAGCGGCACGGATGGCGGTACGTTCGATGCTGGCCCATCGCCTGCGCACCTTGCTGACCATGCTGGGCATCATCATCGGCGTGGCTGCGGTGGTGACCGTGGTTGCGTTGGGCAAGGGCGCACGGGCGCAGGTCGAGTCACAGATCAACGAACTGGGTGCCAGTACGCTGGAGATCTTCCCGGGTGCGGATTTCGGCGACCCGCGCTCGGCCGAGATTGAAACGCTGGTCGTGGACGATGCCGATCACCTGGCCGCATTGAGTTACGTAGACAGCGTAAGCCCCAACCTGAGCAGCTCGGTGGCCGCTCTGCAGGGCAACCGGCGCGCCAACACACAGGTGCTTGGCGTGGGCGCTGATCTACCCCGCGTGCGCGGGCTGCGCCTGAAGGCGGGCCGGTTCTTCACCGATGCCGAGGTGGAGGCGCATCGCGCGGTGGCCGTGCTCGACCAGAAGGCGGCCAAGGCATTGTTCAACGGCAATCCGATCGGCGGCACGGTGCTGCTGGGCGGCATGCCGGTGGACGTGATCGGGGTGGTGGGTGCCAGTGCATTCGCAGGCGGCGCGACGCCCACGGTCTACGTGCCTTACACCTCGGCGGCCTCGCGCCTGCTTGGCAGCCAGCGGCTGGAGAGCATCACCGTACGCGTGCGCGATGACGTACCAACCCGTGCAGCTGAGGCCTCGCTGGGTGCGGAACTGCAGCGGCTGCATGGGCGCCGCGATTTCTTCATCTACAACTCGGACCAGATCCGCAAGGCGGTGATGAAGTCCAGCCAGACCATGGCGGCGCTGGTCTCGGCGATTGCGGCGGTGGCGCTGGTGGTCGGTGGCGTGGGCGTGATGAACATCATGCTGGTGTCGGTGAAGGAGCGCGTGCGCGAGATCGGTGTGCGGTTGGCGGTGGGGGCTCGGCAGGGCGACATCCTGCGCCAGTTCCTGATCGAGGCCGTGCTGATCTGCCTGTTCGGTGGGGTGCTGGGCGTGTTGTCCGCGTTGGGCGTGGGAGCCTTGTCCAGTCTGCTGTCACTGGGGGTGCCGTTCCTGTTCACGCCTGGGCCGGTGCTCGCCGCGCTGGCATGTTCGTCTGCAATCGGGCTGGGTTTCGGCTACTTCCCGGCCCGCAATGCCGCACAGCTGGACCCGATCCAGGCATTGGCGGCGGAGTAGGCTCGCCTGCTATGGCACGTGTAAAGCCGAACCCACGCTCGGCTGCTCTCCGTTCAGACGGCGATGCGCCCTGCGCCCTGCGCCGCGCGCAGCGAGCCGAGCATGGGCTCGGCGCTACAGCGACTCAGCGCGCCTTGCCTTTGATCGCCACGCTTCCTGGCAGCTGCGAATATCCGCTGTCGCCCCAGTGCCGGGTGATGCGCTGGAAGAACAACGAGTTGGGCACACGCAGCAGGCAACCGCGCGCGCCTTCGCCACGATCACTCAGCGTGGTGTAGATCAGGTTGATGTCCACCACCTGGCCGCACAGGCCCGGTTTGTCCACGCTTTCCAGCACTTCGATGGTGTCATTGATGCGGAACGGGCGCGTGGCGACGATCAGGAACGAACAGAACAGGTTGGACAACACGCTCCACGCGGCAAAGAACGCCACCGCGCCGACGGCCATGAACCCAGTCAGCGCGGTCCACAGCACCGAGCGCGAAACGCCCAACCGCTCCAGTATCAGCAGCGCGGCCGCCAGATACAGCAGCAAGGCACCGCCGCGACGCAGGCCGACATGAAGCTCTGGAGCCAGCCTGCCGCGCTGCCGGGCCTGCACCAGCAGCCACGCCAGCGCACGCACCATCACCCACGCGACGCCGAGGATGGCCACCACCTCGGCCACCGGCACAACCACGGTCAGCCAGTCCTCGATCCAGGCAGGCAATCCGGTCATGGAGGCTACAGCGTCGCCGCGCCGCCAGAAATGGTCAGCAGTGCACCAGAGGTATAACTGGCACTGTCCGAAGCCAGCATCACATAGGCCGATGCCAGTTCGGCTGGCTGCCCGGGGCGGCCGAACGGCGTCTGCGAGCCGAACTGCTCGACCTCCTCGGCGGCCATGCCTGCCGGAATGAACGGCGTCCAGATCGGGCCGGGCAGCACCGCATTGACGCGGATCTGATGCTCGGCCAGCAGGCCCGCCAGCCCCAGCGTCAGGTTGGCCACTGCGCCCTTGGTCGCGGAGTACGGAAGGATGTTCGGGGTCGGCCGCTTGGAATTGACCGATGCGGTGTTGATGATCGCGCCGCCACCGCGCAGGTGCGGGACGCACAATCGGGTCAGATTGAACACGGCATGGACATTGGTATCGAACGTCCGCTTCCAGTCATCCAGGGTGATGTCGTCGAAGTGCTCGTAGTAGCGCTGGTAGGCCGCGTTGTTGACCAGGATGTCGAGGCCGTCCAGTTCGCTGGCCACGCGGTCCACGAGCGAGCGCGCCTGTGCCGGGTCGCTGATGTCACACGGCACCAGCACGGCCTTGCGCCCGGCCTGTTCGATCTGCTGCTGCACATGGCGGGCATCGTCCTGCTCACCATCGAGGAACGCGATGGCAACGTCGGCGCCTTCGCGCGCAAAGGCGATGGCCACGGCTGCGCCGATGCCGCTGTCACCGCCGGTGATCAGTGCCTTTTTGCCCTGCAACAAGCCATGGCCGCGGTAGCTGTCTTCGCCGTGGTCCGGACGCGGTTGCATCTGCGCGGTCTTGCCGGGGAAGGATTGCTGTTGGGCGGGGAAGGGCGGGCGTGGGTAGTCGGGCAGGGCCATCGTCACTCTCCGGAAGGAAACCGGCGCCAGTCTCCCTCCATACGGGTAAACGGCCGGAGGGCGCGGTGTCGTTGCAGCGTGGACGCCTGCGCGGAGGACTTCACAACGGATGGGCGATCGTGGTCATGATGCTGTTGGCCGGTTGCCGTGAATCCAGCCGCGTGTGCTGCACGATGATCGGCTGGTCGGATTCAACGAGGGTGGCAAAGCCGGTGCCGCGCGGCACCGGCGCCGGATCCTGCAGGTCGTTGAAGCGCAGGTGACAGGTGCGTCGCGCCGGCACGGTGACCCGGTAGGGGCCCACCGGATCACGGTCTTCGAAGTAGAGGGTCAGCGTGACATGCGCGGGCTCGTCGCCGGCATTGAGTACGCAGCAGGTTTCGTGACTCTGCATCTCCGGTGACGGGCCGTTGCTCCAGGCTGGAATGTAGCCCTCGGCGATAGCCCAGCGTCGATGCCCGATGCAGGAAGCGTTCGTTTCCATGACGCGGTTTTAGCTGGAGGGGTGTTGCCATCGTGTCCAGTCCCCGCACGGAATCCGTGATGACCATCGGCTACCACGCATCGCATGAGCAGTTCCCGCCCGCCACCTTGCTGGGCCTGGCGCTGCGCGCCGAACAGGCGGGATTCGAGGCCGTGATGTGCTCGGACCATTTCCACCCATGGACGACTGCGCAAGGGCAGTCCGGCCACAGCTGGGTGTGGGCCGGCGCGCTGGCGGTGCAGAGCGCGCTGACCCTGGGCATGGTGACCTGCCCGATGCTGCGCCAGCACCCGGCATTGGTGGCGCAGGCAGCGGCGACGCTGGAGCAGTTGGCGCCGGGCCGGATCTGGCTGGCGCTGGGTACCGGCGAGGCCCTGAACGAGCGCATCACCGGCCAGCCGTGGCCAGCCAAGCGCGAGCGGCAGAAGGCACTGCGCGATGCGGCCGAGGTGATGCGGCGGCTGTGGGGTGGCGAGCAGGTCGACCACGACGGTGGCTTCCAGGTGCGCAAGGCACGCCTGTACAGCCGACCGGCGCTTCCCCTGCCGCTGCTGGGGGCGGCCGTCACCGAGGAAACCGCACGCTGGATGGGGGGTGGGCCGATGGCCTGATCACCATCAGCCAACCGCTGGCGCAGTTGCGGCGTGTGGTTGCGGCGTTCGAGGAAGGCGGTGGCAGGGGCAAGCCGATGTACCTGCAGGCCAAGCTCTCCTACGCGCGCGCCGAACAGGCGGCGCTGGAAGGTGCGATGGAGCAGTGGAGTGCCAACGTGCTGTCGCCGGAACTGGCCGAAGGCCTGGACCAGCCCGAACAGTTCGAAGCACAGGCCCGATCGGTCAGCGCCGAGGTGGTGCGCCAGCACGTGCATGTCTCGGCAGACCTGGGCCAGCATCGGGCCTGGCTGCAGGAGCTGCAGGGACTGGGGTTCGATCGCATCTACCTGCACAACGTGAACCGCGAGCAGGAACGCTTCATCGACGACTTCGCCGAACACGTGCTGCCCGCGCTGCGCACTCAGGCACCTTCGGCAGCCAGCCACGTATAGCCGTGACCCTGCAGGTAACAGCGGCGACCCTGCAGTTTGGCGCCGTGGCCCACCAGCGTGTTCAGCGGGCCGCGCAGGGGCACGTCCACCTCGACCGGCTCGTCGCCGAAGTTGATCAGTGCCAGTGCCTGATGAGGTGCCTCACCGTAGCGGAGCATCAGCAGCGCAGGTGAGGGTTGGTCGAGCGTGTGAGGACCCTGCTGCAGCACGGAATGTGCATTGCGCTGCTGCAGCAGCTCGCGCACCCGCAGCAGCAGTGAACCTGGCGTCGCGCGTTGCGCCTCGACGTTCACCGTGCGGTAACCGTAGGGGCCGTCTGCCGGTGGCGCGCGCCAGGCATGCCGCGGTTCGTCGGTGAACCCAGCCCCTAGGCCGTTATGCCAGTGCATCGGCATGCGCACGGCATTGCGTTCGGGCAGTTCCAGGCAATCACCGAGGCCGATCTCTTCGCCATAGCGGATCACCGGCACCTGGCCCAGCGACAGCAGCGCCGCCCAGGCCATGGCCTGCCATGCGATGTCGCCCTCCAGCATCGGTGCCAGCCGGCGGCGGATGCCACGGCCATAGATGCGCATGCCACGCTCAGGGGCGAAGCGTTCCATCACCGCTTCGCGCTCATCCGGCTCCAACTGCTCAAGGTCCAGTTCATCATTGTTGCGCAGCCAGGCAATGCGTGTGTCCGGCGGCGCGTGCGGGCCGTACTCGGCCATGACCCGCGCCACTTCGCTGGCATCGCCACGTGCCAGTGCGAGGAAGAAATGATTGTTGAGGTGGAAATCCAGCAGGTGCGAAAGCCGCCGCCCGTGGCACAGGAAGTCACCGTAGTGGGACGCGCGGACATCCGCTTCGCCGATCAGTGGCAGCCCTGGTTGCTGCGCGTCTGCCGTGGCGCGCATCGCCTCCAGCAGCCACAGCCCGTCGTCGCGCGGGTCGGCGTGGCGGGCGCGCTCGACCATGTACGGAACGGCGTCCACGCGGAAGCCGGCCACGCCACGCTGCAGCCAGAACGTCATTACCCGCAGCAGTTCCTCGCGTACCGGGGCATGGGCCAGGTCGAGGTCTGGCTCGTGCCGGTAGAACATGTGCCGGTTGAACGCGCCGGCCGTGGCATCCCATGTCCAGACAGAGGCCTCGATCGGCGGGAACATCGGCTGCAGGCCGTCGTCAGGCATGTGGTCGCTCCACAGGTACCAGCGGCGCCAGGCCGGGTCGCCCTGCTGTGCGGCGACGAACCACGGGTGCGCGCTGGCGGTGTGCTGCATCACCAGTTCGACGATGATGCCGATGCCGCGCGCGTCGGCCGCATCGACCAGGCGCTGGAAGGCGGTCTCGTCGCCCAGGCGTGGATCGATGCGGTAGTGATCGGTGACATCGTAGCCGCCATCACGGCCGGCGTTGCAGTAGAACGGCAGCAGCCACACATGGCTGATGCCGAGCCACTGCAGGTAGTCCAGCTTTTCGGTGATGCCATCCAGGGTGCCCCAGCCGCGGCCTTGGCTGTCGCGGAACAGATACGGGTCGACCTGGTAGATCGCGCGCAGCGGACGCACCGCCATGGGGCTTCTCCGGCACTGTTCACGGGTGACCAGCCTGCTGTGCGCCGTGGCAGCGGTTCGTGAACCGAATGGCACCGCATCATGACGTGGCATCCACGGCCCGTGCATGCCCGGGCGCGCAGAGTGAATGCTCGTCCCGCTGCGCCGAGGAGCCTTTATCCATGCCCCGCCGCAAAACGCTTCGTATTGCGACGTTCAACGTCAACGGCATCGGCACGCGCCTGCCGCAGCTGCTGGACTGGCTGCACAGGGAATCGCCGGACGTGGTTGCCCTGCAGGAGCTGAAGGCCACCGACGCCGCGTTTCCCGCTGCGGCATTGGAAGAGGCCGGCTACGGTGCGCTCTGGCAGGGTGAGGCGCGCTGGAACGGCGTGGCGCTGCTGGCCCGGGGGACCATGCCGGTCGAGAGCCGCCGCCGATTGCCGGGCGAACCCAAGGATACGCAGAGTCGCTACCTGGAGGCGGCGGTGCACGGCGTCATCGTGGGTGCCCTCTACCTGCCCAACGGCAACCCGCAGCCCGGGCCCAAGTTCGACTACAAGCTGCGCTGGATGGAACGCCTGATCCGGCATGCACGCAGCCTGGTCGAGCTGCCGCACCCGGCGCTGCTGCTGGGTGATTTCAACGTGATTCCCACAGACGCCGATGTCTATGATCCCAAGGCCTGGCGGCGCGATGCGCTGTTCCAGCCCGAGGTTCGCGATGCCTTCGAACGGCTGCTCGCGCAGGGCTGGACCGATGCGCTGCGGAAGGTGCACGGCGACGCCACGATCTACACCTTCTGGGACTATTTCCGCCAGCACGCCGAGCGCGACCGTGGGCTGCGCATCGATCATCTGCTGTTGAATCCCGTATTGGCGGAGCGACTGAAGGATGCGGGCGTCGACCGTTGGGTGCGGCTGCAGGAAAAGGCCAGCGACCACGCGCCGGCCTGGGTGACGGTGCGGGCTTGATCAACGCGCGGCAGGGTCCTCGCGTCGCTCCCGACGCACGCGCGCGCGGGTTCGGTACAGGCGGCTGTCCGCCTTCTGGATGGTGTCGGCCACGGGCTCACCGGCCGTGTTGATGGCCGCGCCCATCGAGAACGCGCTGGGCGAAAGCGCGGCGTGGTCCTGGTACCAGTGCTCGAGTTCGCTCAGGCGGCCATTCGCTGGCGCGACCAGCACTACCATGAACTCGTCGCCCCCCAGCCGTACCACGGTCTCGTCCTTGCCCAGCGGCGAGCGCAGGAAGGTGGCGAACTCGACCAGCACGGCATCGCCACGGCGGTGGCCCTGGGTGTCGTTGATGTGCTTGAAATGGTCCAGATCGAACATCACGCAGGCCCAGCGCTCGTCAATCAGTTCATCCAGCCGGTGCAGGTAACGCCGGTTGTAGCACTGCGTGAGCGGATCCTTGAAGGACATGTCGCGCAGCTGCTGCTCCTGCATCCTCAGCGCGGTGACGTCCTGTGCATGCCCCAGCACGTAGGGCGGGCTGGCTTCGTTGTCGAGCACGTTGTGGTACGCCCAGTAGTGGCGCGTACCATCGGCGGCAATCAGCTCGATCACGCCAGCGTCGGTGTGGTTTGCCTGGATCCGGGCGAGGTAGGCCCTGAAGCCTTCGCGTTTTTCCGGCGGCATCAAGTCACACAGGCTGCGCCCGATCATCTGGCTTTCCTCGAAGCCCAGCGACTGCACCGCCGCCGGATTCACCGAGGTCAATGTCCCATCCAGCGTGTGGGTGCAGATCAGGCCCAGGCTGTAGTGGAACAGCCGACGGTAGCGGGTTTCGCTCGCTTCCAGCGCGTCCAGCGCGGCTCGTTCGTCCGTGATGTCCTGGATCGCCCCGACCAGGCGCGGATGGCCGTCGACCTGTTGCCGGCTGCCGACCACCCGGGTCCAGATCGCGCGCCCGTCGGCCGTGGTCATCGGCAGCTGTACTTCCCAGGATGTCCCCTCGTCGATGCAGCGCTGTACCGCCGCCTGGATGATATTGCGGCTGTCCTCGCGATAGAACGAGAGTGCGGTCTCCAACGTGGGCGTGAAGTTGCTGCGTACGCCATGCAACTGCTTGGTTTCCCGTGTCCAGCGCACCTCGTTGGTCAGCAGGTCCATCTCCCAGCCGCCTACCCGTGCGGCACGGTTGGTACGCTCCAGGAAGTCCACACTGCGTTTCAGCTCGCGATGCAGCGCCTTGGCCTGGCCAACCTGCGCCATGAGGGTGCTGCGCTGTTCCAGCACCTGGGTGGTGACCCGAGCCAGATGCACCATCAGTTCGCGCTGGGAGGGTGACAGCACGCCGGGCATCGGGTCGAGCAGGCACAGCGTGCCGATGCGTGCGCCGTGCGTCGATCCCAGGGGAATGCCGGCGTAGTGGCGGATGCGCGGCCCACCGGTGACCAGTGGATTGGTGGAAAAGCGTGGGTCCTGGCGCGCATCGGGAATCTCGAACAGCTCGTCCTGGCGTATGGCATGGGTGCAGAAGGAGATCTCGCGGGCGGTCTCGCTGACGCCCTCCAGGCCGATGTTGGCCTTGAACCATTGGCGGTCTTCGGCCACCACGGTGATCAGGCCCATGGTCAGTCCGGTCGCGGCGCGGGCCGCGGCGACGATGGCATCGAACACCGGCTCCGGTGGCGTATCCAACAGGTGCAGTCGTTCGATTTCGAGCAGTCGTTCGGCTTCGTCCATGGCGCTTTTCAGGGCTGGGTGGCGAGGGCGGTTGCAGCGGCTGTCTGGCGCTACGCTAGTGTGCTCGCCGTTATGTATCGCCACGGCGGGGTGATGCCGATGTGAGGTGGGCGCGCCGGCTCAGTGCTGTTGGAGCGATGCCTGCAAGGCGGTGGCCAGTGCAGCGTCTCCGGATACCAGGTCCTGCCAGCGCAGTGTGATGCCCTTGCGTCGCCCCTTCTCAACCAGCTTGAGGCCCTCAGGGGCCACGGTGAGAGTGTAGGGTTGGCCGTCGATGTGCAGTTCGCGGCGCAGTGGCTTGTCGAGCGGGGTCATCATCGTTTACTCGCTGGGGCGGAAGCGCGACGTGGCTGGATCGATACGTGACGGTGATCACGGATGTGCCAACGCCAGGGGAAATCAACAGCGCGGGTGATGCCGATGCGGGGCCCAACCACTGGATCCTCCGGCGGCGGCACGCCGTCGCTGGCGATGACAATGCCGTGGTTGCCGGTCACCAGATCAGCGCCGTCGAAGCTGCGGTCCAGCCCGAAGGCCTGCGAGAGCTTGCCGGGCCCGCTGGCCAGATCGTGGTCGCGGCGCGCGGCGGGACGCAGTTCGCGCATGCGCTCCAGGCCCAGCAGCGGCTCGATGGCCCGCAGCAGCACCGCCACGCCTTCACCCACTTCGCCGCAGACAACGTTGCTGCCCCAGTGCATGCCGTAAGTGAAGTAGACATACAGGTGGCCGGCCTCGCCGAACATGCTGGCCGTGCGCGGCGTCTGCCCGCGATAGGAGTGCGCCGCCGGATCGACGCTGCCCGCGTACGCTTCGACTTCAACGATGCGACCCGTTCGGCCATCGTCACGGACCAGAAGTTTGTTGAGCAGCTCGGGCGCAACCTCAACGGGCGGGCGCCGGTAGAAGCTGCGCGGGAGGATCTGAAGAGAGGCGGGCAACCAATCCGGCACGGTAGAGGCAGGCTCGGGCAGATGTTGGTGGCACTGTGGCATTGGACTGGTGAAACGGGCGCAGACGCAGCGTCATTCCGGCGCGGGCGGTACCGCCAGCGTGGCGCGCCGGGCGGCGTAGACCTCGGGCGTCTGCGGCTTGATGAACAGTGCCACCAGTTCCGGATACTCGCGCTTCACGGCTGATTCGATGCGGGTGATGCACGCCTCGATCTGCGGTGTCTTCCGGTCATCCTCGAACTCGGCGCTGAGCATGGCCACAACCTGTTCGGGGCCCATCTGCATGGTGGTCACGCCATTTGCGCGGCGCAGGTCCGGATCGGTTTCCGCCACGGCCATGATCCGCTCGGCCACGGCCGGGTGGGCCGGCTCACCCACCAGCAGTCCCTTGGTTTCGCGTGCGAGAAGAAAGGCGGTGGCGGCAAGCACGCCAGCGATGCACAGCGACGCCACACCATCAAGCACCGGCATGTCCAGGACCTGGGCGGCCACGAGCCCGATCAGCGCGAAACCCAGGCCCAGCAGGGCCGCGCTATCCTCCAGCAGCACGGTGAAGGTGGACGGGTCCTTGCTGCGACGGAAGGCTTCGAAGTAGCCCAGTTTGCCCTTGGTACGCCGGAACTCCCGTAGCGCGATCCACCATGAAGCTCCCTCGAACAGGATGGAGATGCCCAGCACGCTGTAGCTCAACGCGTGGTTGGTGGCCGGCTCCGGCCGGCGGATGTGCTGGATGCCCTCGTAGGCCGAAACACCGGCGCCGGCGGCGAACACCAGCAGGGCGACGATGAAGCTCCAGAAGTACAGCTCTCGGCCGTAGCCGAACGGATGCACGGGGTCTGGCGCCTTGCCGGCGCGGCGCAGGCCGTACAGCAGCAGGAGTTCATTCAATGTGTCGACCAGCGAATGCACGCCCTCACTGAGCATGGCCGAGCTGCCGGAGATGCCGGCAGCAATGAACTTGGCGATGGCGATGGCCAGGTTGCCCGCGAGGGCGGCGTAGATGACCAGACGGGAACCTGTGGGAGCGGACATTTCGGCGGCGGGGTGAGGCGGATTCCTGATCTTCCTGATCAGCGCGTGCCTACTGTGTGCACGGTGCGATCAGCGCCCCTTGGGATTGAGGTACAAACGCGCCCCATCCGATTCACGGTACCCCGTCCAGCGCCCACCGCCTGACGCGCGGAAGCGCCCGAACACGGTGTTGCTGGTGTCGGTGAGCAGCAGCTGATTGCCCGACAGTACCCAACGGTTGGCCGAGAAGAAGCCATCCGGGCAGCCGGCGGGCACGTAGGCACTGTAGCCGCCGAACCACTCGATGTTCTTCAGCTCGATGGAGCAGGTGTTGCCGTTCTCCTGGCCCAGCGTCCAGCTGCCGAACAGATCGCTGTCGCGCACATCGCGGCCGCCACGGTGGCGGTCGTGGCCCCAGTCGTCGTTGTCGTCGTGGAAACCGAAGCCCAAGTCGATCTCTTTGCTTTCGCTGCGTGACTCGGACTGCGAGCTGCCGCTGGTGATGGTCTGGGTGGTCACCGCGCCACTGCTCTGGGTCTGGCTGCTGCTGGATTGCGTGGTCTGGTCGGTGTGGGTGGTCTGTTCGCCGAAGCCGAACGAGGCGTCCTGGGCCAGGGCGGGCAGGGCCAGGCAGCACAACGCGGACAGGCAGGTACGGGCGAGCACGGCAGCCATCGCAGCATCCTCGGAAGGGTGGACCGCGCGAGTATCGAACCGGTGGGGTGGGAGACGGTGTGAGGGTGTGCGCTGGGGCAGCCCAGCGAAGGGTAGTGCCGGCCGCTGGCCGGCTCCCACTTGGCGCCCAGAAACCGAAGGAATGCCGGCCAGCGGCCGGGCACTTCCAGCAGCCAGGCATGGCCTGGCGCTACGGGTCGGGTTTCACCCTTACCACCCGTTTCCGGTACTCATACACGTTGTCACCGCGGATGCGCTTTTCCTCGGTGCCGGTGACCCGGCCCACCTGCTGGTCCGAACCGGTCACGGGCTGTGCCTCGATTTCGGTCTCGTGCTCGAAGGAATGTGATTTGTCGGTGTTGCGGTAATAGCGGTACAGCGCCCAGTACAGCGCGGTTGCGCCGGCTGGACCTGCCGCCAACAGCCAGAGGCCACTGTCGTCGCTCATGTCGATGCCACCAGGAAGGCAATTGCGAGGGCTTCAATGACGGTGCCGGTGGCCAGTGCCGCCAGCAGCATCTTCCATTGCTGCACGGGCACGCTGCCCATGGTTTCGCCGGTACGGCCGTTCACTGCGATGTAGTGCAGCATGCCGCCGTTCTTTCCGGGCTGGTGGTAGGAGTACAACCACACCGGCAGGTACATCGACACCCAGCGGGTGCCATGCACCTCCAGCTGTTCCTGCTCCCAGCGCACGCCACGGTTGTAGCGCTTCACCGAACCTTCCACCTGCGCGCGGGCAATCGACAGCAGCTGGTCTTCCAGTCGCGGCCGCAGTTTCTCCACGTCCAGGTTGCGCTTCTCCGAAGTGAAGCCGGCCAGATAGGACGCGTTCCACTTCACCGCGTTCTTGGTATCGAACGGCAGGATGGTGTTGATGATGTTGTTGGTGTTGGCGCGGGTGTCCAGATTGCCGCGCTCGGCCGAGGATTCCAGCGGCAGGTCATCAACGGTGAAATCGACCTGGCGTTCGACCTGGTAGACATCGGCGTCGTAGAGGGTGCGCTTGTTCTTCTCGCTGCCCACCGTGTACTCGCGCGTCTTGATCTCGCCCTTGCCGGCCACGGCCGCGCTTACATTGCTGTCGACGATCATGTAGGGCAGGAACACGCCCACCACGTTTTCCGGGGTGAACTGGTCCTTGAAGGCCTTCAGCGCGAACATGCGGCGCTTGTCGACGAACTGGCGGATGCGCGCGACCGCGTCGTCCTTCTTGATATGGAAGGGCAGCACCGCATCAGGCACCGCGCCATTGCTGATCTGTTCGTTGACGCCGAACACGTGGCGGCACCAGTGGCAGCGCGCCGTCATCGTGCTTTCGGTATTGACCGTGACTTCGGCGCCGCAGCCGGTGCACTTGAACGTCATCAACGCCGAGGTGTCGGCATCGATGTCGCGTGCGCCGGACGCGATGACGGTGCCGCGCAGCTGGTCGATGGCCTCGCCCAGCCCGAATTCCTCCTCGACCCGCGCGCCATGCCATTCGTGACGGCAGTACAGGCAGACGAGGATGTCGGTGCCGGCCTTGGGCCGGATGTCGGTGGCGCCGCACTTCGGGCAGCGGTTGAGGCCGTCCTTCAGCTCGCTGGCCGAGGTATCGATGGCCACGGGATCGGGCGCTTCCACTTCATCGCGGATGGCCTGCGGCAGCTTCGAAGTGTCCAGCGGGAAGCTGCCGGGCAGGGGAGGGACGTCCTGCGGCGAACCGGGCCCATCCAACGACGCCGCCGGCAAGGGCGGCGGCGTCGCGGGCGCGGATCCGGGCAGCGGCGGTGGGCCGTTTCGGGGATCGGACATGTCGGTTGTGCGTCCTGCTGTTACAGGCCCAGTGCCTTGGCCTTGAGCGCGTCGTAATCGCTCTGGGTGATCAAGCCCAGGTCCAGCATTTCCTTGGCCTTCTTCAGCTTGGCGACCGGATCGTCGGCAGCCGGGGTGGCCGGCTGCTGCATGCCGCCGACACCGAACATGCCCGAGGCCATGCCGACACCGACCAGGCCCGCCGCACCGCCGTTCTCGCCGGCCGACTGGATGCCCTGGGCGACGCTGGCCTGCAGGTTGGAATTGCCGCGCGAACCGGACAGCGCATCGGCGCGCTGCACGGTCTTCAGCAGTTCGCGGGTGTTGGCGTCGTACTCGATCGAGACGATGGCGGTCTTGACGATGGCCAGGCCGCGGTCGGACTTCCACTGGTAACCCTGCTCGACGGCGGCCGACAGGCTCTGCGCGAAGCCCAGCGAGTCCTGCTGCAGCTTGGTGATGCGGTTGCCCTTGCCCGGATCGTTGGTATACAGGCTGAAGGCCGGGGCCAGCGAACCGACCACTTCATTGAACAGCTGGCTGGCAGCGGCGTTGTCCAGATCGGTGAAGTCGAACACCTGGCCCGGCCGCAGGTAGCTGGCCGGTACGAAGTTCTTCACGAACAGGATCGGGTCGACGATCTTCAGCGTGTACGAGCCGCGGGTGATCGCACCGACCTGGGTATTGAGGAAACCGTCGTCCCAGTAGATTTCCGACTGGGTGCCGAAGCGGTTGTCCGGCAGTTCCTTCAGCGAGACGAAGTAGGCCGCCTGCTGCGCGCCCGGCTGGCCGCCGAACTTGAAGCGTTCCCAGCTCTGCTTGATGAAGGTGCTGACCAGGCCGTCGCCGGCGAAGATCGACTGCGAGTTCAGATCGTCGGAGCGCCACTCGTAGCCACCCGGTTCGGCGACGAATGCGGTGATCGCGCCGTCCTGGAACAGCAGCAGGCCGTAGCCCTCCGGCACGATGATTTTCGAGCCGTTGGTGATGATGTTGGACGAGCCGCTGGTGTTGGAGCCGCGGCCGGCATTGGTGCCCTGCGGCACCGCCGCGAACAGGGCGGCCGTGGACGGCAGGCCCGCCGGCACGGTGTAGAAGTCCTTCCACTGGTCGGCCAGCACACCGCCAACCGCACCCTTCACCGCCTGTACCAGACCCATGTCCAACTCCCTGTGATTCGAGGGCAGGCACCGTGCCTGCCGAGCTGGACTGAATATAGCAGCGGGCAGGGACCGCTGTGGTGCCGGAAGATGAATCCGGGCCATGCCGATGCACGGCGCAGCGTCGTGCCTGGCGCTGTTGCTACAACATGTACGGAATCTTGAACGCCAACGTGAAGTCCGGCGCATCCGGGGTCAGCCCGATGCCCAGCAGCGTCACCAGCGTGGTGTGCTGGTTCAACGCATAAGTCACGCCCAGGTTCAGGGATGCCGCATTGGCATCACTGCCGATCACCTTCATCCACTTGCCGCCCTGGAAGCGGGTGGAGGCGCGGGCGCTGGTGCGGTCACTGAAGGACAGGCTCAGGCTGGTCCGCTCGTTGAACGCAAAGGCCACGCCTGCGCCGAAGTACACCGAGCCACCCAGCTTCACGTCGCCCGGATTGACCGTGTCCGGATTGCTGTCGATGTCGTTGAATCCGCGCGGGATGGAGTGCACATAGCCGATATTGGCGAACAGGATGGCCGGGTCGGCGGTCTTCACCATCGACAGGCCGAGGTTGGCCTGCCATACGCCGTTGCCGGTGGGCTGCTCGCGCGGCACGGCGAAGCGGATGTAGTCATCGTCATCGCGCTCGATCACCTTCCAGTCCAGGCCGTAGGGTGCGCGCCCGGTGGGGGCGGTGACGCCGGCCGTGAGCACGGTCTCCGGGCGCCAGCCGCGTTCGCCGAACAGCCGGTAGTTCGCGCTCAGGCCAATGTCGCCCAGGCCGTTGCCGTTGGTCTGCTCCTGCGCGATGGCGGCTGCTGCACCGCCGGCGCCGCCTTTCTGGTACACGGTGCGCCCCGCCAGGTAGGGCACATCCAGGTTGAGCGTCAGGTTCGGGCTGACGCCCCAGCGGGCCGCCACGTTGTAGGTCAGCGAGTCGGACTCCACGTTCTCGATGGCGATATTGCCGAGGAAGATGGCGTCCAACGCGAGGAAGCCGTTGAGGGTGAGCTGCTTGCGGTCGTAGCGTGCGTAGGTGAGGCTGTTCTCGATGGTGAAACGACGCGAGAACAGGGCCGATTGCTGCTGCTTCACATCGTCCACGCTGCGCCGCGACTCCTGCCTGGCCTGTTGTGCTTCTGCGGCGGTACTGGCGTAACCCTCGCTGCTCGGTGGAACCGCGGCGGCCGCCGCCTGCGCCAATGGCGAGGCCGGCGGGGTCGAGGCTGGGCCAACCCGCCCGCCCAGGCGCGCCTGCATGGCCTGCACCTGCATGTCCAGTTCGCGCAACCGCCGCACTTCCTGTGCGTAGTTGGCCTTCAGCTGTTCCAGCTGGTTGGCCAGGGCCTGCACGTCAGCGCCATCGTCCGGCGTCGTCGGTGCGGCGAGGGCGGTGCCCGCCAGCGCCGCCAGCGCCAACGGAGTGATCCTCATCAGGGTGTGCATGATCGTGTCCTGCGTTGTGGAGCGTTTCCCCCAATGCCAGGCGCTGCTACTGGCCCGGCCCCATGCCGCGGTTCAACGCAATCGCCTGGGCCACGTTCTGGCTCAACGGCAGATTGCCGCCCACGGCGTTGCGCACCAGCTCCAGCCGCAACTGGTTGCTGGCGATCTGGCCGTCACCGGCGAGGGCGATGCCCTGGCCGACGCTGCCATTGCGGATCCACTGCTGTACCAGTCCCTGGCCGTCCACCTGCAGCAGCAGGCGTGCCTGGTTGCCTTCCAGCACCGCCGTCGCGCTGGCGCCGCCCTGCTGCGCACTGACATTGCCTGCGCCATCAGAAAGAGCCGCCGGCACGCCACCCTCGCGAACCGTCAGCGTGGTGACGTTGCGCGCGAGATTGCCATCGCCGGCCACCTGCACGCTTTGCACCAGGCCGCTGGCGTTGGCCAGGCCGCTGCTGTCGATGCTGCGTCCGTGGGTATCGGGCAGCGGCGCATCGGCTGCCGTGACATGCACGCTGGGCTGGAAGCTGAGTTTCGGCGCGCCACCGCCACGGAAGTCCATGCCCAGGGTCAGGCCGCCCTGCAGGGTCGTGCCGTTGCTGGCCTGCCACTGCGACACCATGGTGACCCCGAACCAGGCGACGTTGTTGCCGCCCACGGTGTAGCGCCCCCGCATCAGGCTCAGCTCCGGATCGGGGATTTCCGTGAGGCCACGCCCGGTCCTGCCGTCGGCGGCCTGCAGGGGCAGGGCAGGGGCCATCAGCAGCAGAGCCATCCATACGTGTTGGCGGAACATGGTCATACCTCCTCAGAACAGGTCGGCGTGGCTGAAGCCGAAGTCCACCAGTTCGGCATCGGTGATCGGCCCTTGCCGCGCGAAGAGCGCGCGGGCACTGGGCCGTTCGCTGGGTTGCAGAAGAGCGGTGTTGCGATCGAAGTCGCTGCCGATCACCACGAAGACCGCGCGCGATGGCCAGGCGGCCAGGAACTCCGGCAGCGCCAGGCTGCGGTTGCCGAGGATCGGGTCAGCCACTTCCACGATGCCGTTGCGCACCTGCTTGAGCACCACGAAATGGCGGAAACCGCGCACGTCCATCAGCACCAGTCCCGGCACGCGAAGGGTGCGCAGTCGTGTTTCATCGATGCGGTAGCCCCGGCCACGCATGCCCAGCGATTCCACGTAGCGCTTGATGTCGAGCAGGGAGAAGCCGCGTTCGGCCACCAGCGCTGGATCGGACACCCCCATCATCCCTTCAATCACCGTCGCCTCGTCGGTCTGCAGGTGGTAGGCGTGGCGAAGGATGGTCGCCAGCGCCGCAGCCCCGCAGCTGTAGTCGGTGTGCTGGCGTACCACGTTGCGGTAGCGCCGCTCCTGCATGCTCTCCACCTTCTGCTGCAGCAGCGCTCCATTGGGCAGTACGCCACTGAAGCGCACGTCGCCCGCCCACGCAGCAACAGTGGCCAGCAGCAACAGGCAGGCCAGCAGGCACATCGAAAGACGGCAACGGATCATCACGGTCTCCGGCAGCAGGGGGGAGCCCCTGCCCCAAGGGGGAGGAGGGACAGGGGCTCCCGGGAACCCGGCCATTGGCGGACGGCCGGGGTGTTGCGCTTACTCGCCGTTGCCACCGCCGCCGCCGGTGCTGGGCTGGGCGACTGCCAGGGCCAGGCTGTTGGCCTGCAGGTTGCCGGTGCCTGCAGCCACGTTCACGCCGATGTTGCCGGAGGCGCCGGAGAAGGCGCTGCCGGACAATGCCGAGGTGTTGGTGGCGTTGACGTTCACCCAGCGCGTGGTGCTGACCGTGCCGCTGAGGCTGGCATACAGGTCGGCCACGCCCAGTTCGACGAACTGGCTGGTGCCACTCTCACGCGTATCGAAGCCCAGGCCGCCCACCCCCGGCCGGTTGGGGTTCATCGTGGCGTTCTGGATCTGGTTGTCCAGGTCGATGTGGCCGGTGCTGTTGCCACCCGGGTGTGGCAGCTCGCCACTCCACGTATCCAGGTAGTAGTTGGCCATCTGGTAGGCGTTGCCGGTACCGCGGTAGGTGCCCGCGCCATAGGCCAGGGTCAGGCCACTGACGCCGCCACGCATGCCGACCTGCACGGTATCGGTGTAGGACTGCACGAAGCCGGCGTTGCTGACCGTGTTGCCGGTGGAGACCTGGTTGGAGCTGATGCTCGACTGGGCCACCGCGGTGGTCGCGACCGAGGCCGCGAGCGCGTTCTTCTGCTCGTTGTTGTTGCCCGAGGCGATGTTCACGCCGATGTTGCCGGACGCGCCGCCGAAAGCGTTGCCACCAAGACCTGCGGCGTTGGTGACGCCGGAGTTCATGGTCGCGTTGCCGAAGCCGGCCTGGTTGACGAACACCTCGGCGTCAGCCATGCCGAAGCTGAAGGACGCATCGGCAGCGGACAACGACGCGGCATTGTCCTGGGCATTGTTGTCGCCGGAGACCACGTTGAAGCCGAGATTGCCCGATGCGCCGGCACCCACGCTGTCACCGATGGACGCACTGTTGGTGACCAGGCTGTTGCTGGTGGCGTTGTTGCTGATCGACTGGCGGTTGTCGATCACGGCAATGGCCGCCGAGTCGAGGTCGATGTCGCCGGTGATGTTCGGATCGCCGGAGAAATTGATGTCGGTGCTCAGCCGCAGGTCCTTCTCCAGGTTCACGTCGACGCCGTGGTTGTTCTTCTCCTTGCGTTCGTCGGCCTGGATGTTGCTGTGCTTCTGCACATTGACGTTGACGGTGCGGTTGCGCACGTCGTTGTCGGTGTGGTTGTGCGTATCGTTGCGGGTTTCGCTGACGGTGTGGTTGTGGTTGATGTTCGCGTTGGCGTTCTGGTTGTCCCAGCCATTGGCCGCAGCGGCGGTCGAGGCAGTGGCAATCGCCATGGCGAGCATGGTCTGTTTGACGGTCGCTTTCATGGTGCCCTCTCTCTCATCAGGTGGTGCATCGGTTGGGTGGTTGTCACGGGCGGTCCTGCACGACCAGGCCCAGTACGTTGGCCGTGTCGTTGCCGTTGCCCGCGATCTGATTGAGTTGCAGGACCCCGTCGAATCCCCGCAGCGCGGTGCTGGCTACACCGGCGCTGCGGGTGCCCGTCGCGACGCCGCGACCGGTGTCGTCCCGCCCCCCTGCCAACGCGGAACCCTCGGCGGCCAAGGCCGTATCGTCGGTTTCGCGTATGCCCTGTCGGGCCAGCGTTGCGCTGACGACGTTGAGCGTCGTGTTTGCGATGCCGCTGGCCTGGTTGATGGATGCGATGCCACTGGCACCGGCCAGTGCGTCACCGCCAATGAATGCAGTGGCCTGCAGCGGCCCGGACAGCACGCGGTTGCCCTGCTGCAGTTGCCGCGCATTGATCGCTACGTCAGCGCGATCGCCCTTGGCGATACCCCGCAGGTTGGCCTGCACGTTGAGGTCGCCGGCGGCCTGGTTCACGGCGATGGCGCCATTCGCCCCGGCCAGTGCGTGGCCGTCGATCCGGGCCACGTCGAGATAGGCGAGCATGCCGCTGTAGTCATCGGCCCGGGTCGCCGAGGGCGCGGTAGCGAGCAGCAGAAGCACGCCGTGCAGGGGCTTCATTTTCCACCTGCCGGGGCCGTGCCCTGCAGCGGGAACTGGGCCAGTGCGCCGCGCACGGTATCGGCGATACCGCGGGTGCTGCTGCCGACCGCACCGAGCGGCCCACTCATGGCGCCCCCCAGGCTGCTGCCGACCATGCCGTCGCCACTGCGGCCCAGCGCGCCGCCCAAGGCCTGCTGGGTGACCCGTTCAACGGTGGTTCCGCCCGGCGCCGCGATGGACGCGGCCTGGCCGGCGCCCATGCCGGCATAGTCCTCATCGCTCAACTCGTCCATGCCGGTCGTCGTGCCGCCGACCCCCAATGCGGCGGCGATCTCGCGCTGCGGCTTCGGGTCGGCAATCAGCGCCATGCCCGGTGGTGCCATGCGATAGGCCGGCCGCGCGGAGACGTCCCGCAACAGGACGATTTCGCCCGGTTGTGCCTTCACGCCCTGGCGGGCGCCCGACGCGGACGCGTCGGTGCCAACCGACAGCAGGGCTATTGCCAGCGCTGCGGCCAGGCCGCGAGTCAGGGTGGTGCCGTCCATGCCGATCTCCCGCGATGGGTGCGGCGGAACCACGCATCAACCGTGCCAACTCCGAAGCGCCCACGCGCCAACAGGGTGACCGTGCAGCACCTGACCGGGTTGCTGCCATGCTGTTACAAGCACGTCGCGGAATTGTCGGGATTTCGAAGCGCCAGGCACCGCAGGGCAAGGGCTGCGGGCGACTGTCGCATCGGTGTTACAGGTGGCGTCGCCGTCTGCTACGGTGCCGCTTCAGTCAGGAATTTCTTGACGCACTGCTCATTGCGCCGCCGTTTAGGGAAGCGCTAGGATCCGCCCAACAAAGGCCATCCCGGTGGCCGTAGAGGTCCCGGCGGGGGGCGGCACGCCGGTGATTGCCTGACAGTCCGCCGACGGTGTCCGGATGCTGGGGGAAGCATGGCAGCGGTCCCGGAGGCTTCTACGTCACGTTGCGTGCTCTGGTTTGGCGAGCCGCTGGCAAACGAGCGCAGTGCGCTGGCGGCAGCGGGCTGGTATGTGCGCAGCATCCATCCCGATCCCGCCATGGCGATTGGCCTGCGTGGGCGCGATCGTTTGCTCGCCGTGCTCGATCTGCGCCATCTCGATGCGGTCGCGCTGCAGCTGCTGGCGCCGTGGATCGAGCAGCACCAGCATCTACCCTGGCTCGCGGTACTGCCACCGGGTGCCGGACCCACATCGCCGGCTTGGCTGCCGTTGCTGCAGCGATGCTGCGCGCGCTTCACGCTGCCGTTCGGCCTGCAGGACCTGGTCTGCGCAATGCGCCAGCAGTTCGACGCGGATGATCCGCCTGTCGACGCAACCTGCGGTGGGCACGGACCGCACGCGCTGATTGGCGAAAGCGCCGCGTTGCATGCGGTGTGCACGGTGCTGCACAAGTTTGCGCCGGTGGAGCTGCCGGTGCTGGTCACAGGTGAAACCGGTACCGGCAAGGAACTGGCCGCACACGCGCTGCATGCGCTGTCGGGGCGTGCCGGCAGGCCTTTCATTGCAGTGAACTGCGGTGCGATTCCGGCCAACCTGGTGCAGTCGGAGCTGTTCGGCCACGAACGTGGCTCGTTCACCGGTGCCGACAAGCGGCAGATCGGCGTGTTCGAATCGGCCCATGGCGGAACGGTGTTTCTTGATGAGGTGGGCGATCTGCCGGCAGAGGCACAGACCAGTCTGCTGCGTGTGTTGCAGGAGGGAACCTTCGAGCGCGTGGGCAGCAGCCAGCCGCTGCGCGCAGACGTGCGTGTGCTTGCCGCGACCCACGTCGAACTGGAACACGCGGTGGCGCAGGGGCGGTTCCGCAGCGATCTCTACTACCGCCTGAATGTGCTGCGCCTGTTGATGCCACCGCTGCGCGAGCGCGGCGCCGACGTGCAGCTGCTGGGCGAGCACTTCCTGCGCTGCTTCCGGTTGCGCCACGGCGTGCGTGCACGCGGCTTCGCACCGGCCGCAGTACAGGCCATGCGGCGCTTCGACTGGCCCGGCAACGTACGCGAACTTCTCAACCGTGTGCAGCGTGCAGCGATCATGGCCGAAGGCGAGCTGATCAGTGAGCGTGACCTGGAGCTGGGCGCATCGGCGGCGGTCCTGCCGGCGGCGATGCTGCACGATGCACGGGGGCAGGCCGAGCGCGATGTGCTGCTGCAGACCCTGCGCCAGACCGGCTACAACGTCTCCGAGTGTGCGCGGCAGATGCAGATATCGCGGGTGACGGTGTATCGCCTGTGCCGCAAGCACCGGCTGGAGCTGCCTGCGCAGCGCTGATCAGCCGGCCGCGAGGTGCTTGAACAGGCGCAACGGCTTGCCCGCGACACGCTCGATCACGCCCTTGGCTTCCAGGTCCAGCTGCACGGCCTTCAACCACCAGCCAGCGGTGGCACCTGCCGGGAACAGGGTGGCGGGCAGATGTGGCAGCAGTGCCTGTTTTGCCTGCGCAACGGTCAGGCCGGGCGGTTGCGCAGGCAGGACCCACAGCAAGGCGTGGCGCATGGCGAGATACTTGGCCCGATCCACGCGCTGGATGTGCCCGGGCGTGGTGATGCTCTCGATCTCGATCCGCTCGGGCTCAGACATGGGTATCTCCCGCGACTTCGATGCGCGGGCTGCGGAAGCCCATGGCGATCCACGCCTTCATCAGGCGGGCGTAGAATTGCAACGACCGGGTCTCCAGGTTCGGCACATCGTCGGGAAGGACAGACGGATCAGGAAGATCACTGACCATCGTCCGCATCTCCACGGCGGGTCTTGCCGATGCCGGCCACAACAGGCCATAGAGGCTCAGCCAGTGGCCGCCGCTGAACTCCAGGAAGAGCGGTGTATTGCAGCATCCCGCCACGACGCGGCGGCTGCCGCCCTTGCTGGACAACCGCAACGCGCGCAGCATGGCATGTCCGGCATCGATGCTGACGCGATCCTTGCGGTGCATTACGAAGAGCGTCTGGCCGTGCGGGCCCAGGACGTCCGGTGCTCGGGGCATCGACTGCAGCATGGCGCCGGCCTTGCGGCAGCTGTCGCAGCAGCATTCGACGGTGGCAATGGGTTGGCCCGTGGCGGTCAGGCGCACCTGGCCGCAGGCGCAGGCAAGGGACTGGTGTGAGGCCATCTGCGTTTTCTCCTGGGGTTTCATCCTCTCGACGAACCGGGGCGCCGAAAATCGACACCATCTGCCTTCAGGGGCGCATCATCCGAAAGCGGATGCGGTACAGGTCCAACCCTGCACCGTCCGCGCGCCGCGCCGAATAGGTCAAGGTGTCGGGTTGCGAGCCATCCAGCATCGCGCCGTAGCTGTCGCCGGAGGCCTCGTTCAAGGGGGAGGGCAATGCAAGGCCCGCGTCATAACGGTCTCCACGCGCGTAGGCGATGAACTGGCGTACCGGTGCACTGCCGAAGTCCAGGGCGCGGGCAAACACCAGCGTCCGGCCGTCGCCCAGGAAGGTGGCATCGAACTCCTGCGCTGCGGTATTGAGGTCTCCCGGCAGCGGCCGTGCCGGCTGCGCCATGCCACGGACCATCGCTGCGACGTAGAGGTCATGGCCACCCGCACCGCCTGCGCGATCGCTGGAGAACAGCAGCGTGGCTGCGTCGGGCGAGAGCATCGGCGCGAATTCATCGGCCGCGCTGTTCACTGCCGGGCCAAGATTGACCGGCTCCCCGAATCGACCGTCGCTCCCCATGCTGACCCGGTACAGATCGTCGCCGCCCTGGCCGCCTGCGCGATCCGAAAAGAAATACACCACGCGGCCATCGGCGGAAAAGGCGGGATCGAAGTCGCGCCCCGGCGAGTTGAACGGCACCGGTGTCGCCGGCCGCCAGCGCTGCCCGTCGTTGCGGGAGACCCAGATGTCATACCCGCCTGGACCGCCGGGCCGGTTGCGGCTGAACCACAGTGCGGTTTTTCCGTCCGGGCTCAAGGTCAGTCGAATCTCGTCGTATTGCGTGGATGCAACGCCCGGGGCGAAGCGCTCGGCGGGGCCGACGATCCGCAACACCCTGGATGGAGACGCGGGAGGCGACGCAGCAACCAGCAGCATCATGGCCAGCAGCGCCTTCATGCCTGTCGCTCGAAGTCGCTGACCCAGTTGGTTTCCCAACTGCGTCCAACATCGGTCGAGGCCGCCTGTTCCCAGCGCGCCGAACGCGGCGTGATGCGTGACCAGATCACCCGGGTCTGGATTGTTCGACCGTCGTGCTGGTCTTCGCCGAAGAAGCGGCCGACACCGGCCTGGAAACCTCCGCGCAGTGGCGCGCCGATCCGGGTTGGCTCCCGGCCATCCAGCCACCAGCTCAGCCAGTGCCGCTCCGCCGCATTCCAGGCGCGGATGCCCATGCCGCGCAGCGGCGCTCCAGGCATGTCCATCAGGTTGTCACCCACGTTGCCGAATCCTCCCAGGACCGGCCAGTTGTGCAGGGTGCCGTTGAACGCGTCCCATGCATCGCTGCCTGCCAGCCGAGCGCGCAGGCGACGATGGCGCACGTTCCAATGGCCCACCAGGAAATCAAAATCGCCCGGTGCATCCGGCAGCTTCGGAAGCGGAGAGGGGACCGCAGCAGTGCGGCGGAACCAGTTGCGCCAGTTCACTTCCCAGTGCGCACCGGCATCGTCGGAGAACGCCTGTTCCCACCACGGCTCCTCGCCGTGGATGTCGTGCCAACGGAACCAGACCTCGATGGGGCGCCCGTCGATCCGGTCGGTGCCGCGGAAGCTGCCGGCATCGCCCTTGAAAGCGCCGCGCACAGGGGCTTCGATATGGGCAGGGTTGCGGCCATCGATCCACCAGATCGACCACGTGGAAGACACCGGATCGAATGCACGCACGCCCAGGCCCCTGTAGGGGCCCGAAGGCAGCGCCATGACGTTGTCATCGATGGTGCCGAGTCCGCCCAGGGTGAGCCAGACCGCGCTGGAACCGGTGAAGGACTCCCAGCGGGTATCGCCGACCAGGCGCTCCTTCAGGCGTCGGTGCCGGACCTGCCAGTTGCCCTGCAACCATTGCCAGTCTTCGCTGTGGCTGGGCAGGGCCCACCCGGAGGGCAGCGCCGTAGATGCCGCCGCGGCGGCCAGGGTGGCCAGGAACTGCCGTCGATCCATGTGCGTGATCCCCTGTCGAAGGTGCCTCCATCGTTGCGCGTACCAGGGGGATTGACCACGCAGATATCGGGGCTCAGGCTAAGTCACACTTATGGTCACCCAACGCCAGCTGCCATCGCTTGCCGCCATCCGTGCCTTCGAGGCGGCGGCGCGGCTGGGCAGCTTCGCGCGTGCCGCCGAAGAGCTCGATACCAGTGCGGCATCGGTGAGCTACCACGTGCGGCGGCTGGAGGCCCAGACCGGGATCTGCCTGTTCCTGCGCCACGCACAGCACGTGGAACTGACGGTGGCGGGTGCCAGCGTCGCCCAGGAGGCGACCCGGGCATTCGATGCACTGCGCGCCAGCTTCATGCGCGCCGCTGACAGGGATGCGGCGCGACTGCGCCTGTCCGTGCTGCCGACGCTGGGCACCAGTTGGCTGACGCCGCGGCTGGGCACGTTCCGCGCCCGCCACCGGCAGTTCGTGCTGGAACTGGACCTGTCGGCAGCGCCGCAGGATCTGGCCGCCGGTCACTTCGATGCCGCCATCCGCAATGGCCAGGGCGAATGGCCGGGTCTTCAGGCAACTCCCTTGTTTCCCAGCGTGTTCACACCGCTGTGTGCGCCGGCGCTGCTGCACGAGGCGCGTGGGCTGGGCAGCAGCGCGCTGGAGATTCCCCTGCTCGGGCGGCCGGACTGGTGGGCCCTGTGGTTTGCCGCGCACGGGCACATTCCACCGCCGGCACCGGAGAGTTTCGTCGCGCCCTTTGCCGTCGAGCATCTGGATGTCGGCGCCGCGATCGCCGGGCAAGGCATCGCCATTGGCTCGCCGATCCTGTTCCAGGCCGAGCTGGACAGCGGGCGGCTGGTGCAGGCGCATCCGGGTATCGCCAGCGACGGTCGCAGCTTCTGGTTCGTGGCACCCACGGCGCGAAATGGCAGTGCCAAGGTCATTGCATTGCGTGACTGGCTGGTCGAGCAGGCCGCTGAGGCGCGGCACGCGGCACGCCACTACCTGGCCCAGGCGGTGGTGCCATGAACCAGAGCCCCGAACTGCTGCGGCGCCTACTGCGTGCCAAGGACCGGATGGACCGCGCCAGCCATGAGGAATGGCCGGTCGCGCGCCTGGCCGAGGTCAGTGCGGTGTCGCCGGCGCATTTCGCCCGCTCGTTCAAGCAGGCCTTCGGGCTGCCACCGCACCGCTATCTCCTCAGCCGGCGCATCGAACGCGCCGTGGCGATGTTGCGTGACACCGAGTTGCCGGTCACCGAAATCGCCGCGCAGACCGGGTGGAGCAGCCTGGGTACCTTCGGCCGCATCTTCCGTGACATCACCGGTGACAGCCCGGGCAATGTGCGTGAGCGTGAGCGTGAGCGTGCGGGCCAGGCGGCGTCGGCCAGCGTGCCGGAATGCCATGCACGCGCCGCGCAGCGCCCGGACCTGAAGATCGCAGTTTTGGAGAAGCGCCGCCGCGAGGCGGTTGCTAACGTGGACCCTACCTGAGGGAGGTCCCATGACGAACACTGTGAACACGGTCGGCCTGTATGTGCGCGACCAGGATGAGGCGCTGGCGTTCTACGTCGGCAAGCTCGGCTTCGAAGTGCATACCGACGTACGCAATGGCAGCTACCGATGGCTGACGGTACGCAGCCCGGGCCAGGACGGTTTCCAGCTGGGCCTGTTCGTGCCAGGCCCGCCCACCCACGACGCCGCTACCGCGCTTTCGCTGCAGCAGCTGGTGGCCAAGGGCGCAATGCCGCCGCTGGTGCTGGCCGTGGATGACTGCCGGGCGCGCTACACGCAATGGCTGGCACAGGGCGTGGAATTCACCCAGGAGCCGATCGAGCGCTATGGCGCCATCGACGCCGGTTTCCGTGACCCATCAGGCAATGGTTGGAAGATGATCGAAGCCCGTTCCGAAGCGAGGCGCCGGCAATGAGTCGCGGTGGCTGGGCACGGCCCCTGCATCGTTGGACCTCGATCGTGTTCACCCTGGCGGTGATCGCCAACTTCGCCGTTCGCGGGCTGGGGCAGGGCGAACCTGCAGCGTGGATCACCTATTCGCCGCTGCCGCCGCTGTTCCTGCAACTGTTCACCGGCCTGTACCTGTTCGCGCTGCACTACGCCGGAAAGCGCCGCAGCGCCGCATTGGGCACTGCGGGCTGAGCAGGGTCAGGCGACGGCGTCCACCGCGTAGGCGGCAAGCAGGGCCGGCAGCTGGTCCATGCGCTGGAAAACCACCTTTGCACCGACTGCACGCAGGGCTTCGGGCGTACTGTGGTGCGGGCCACCCTCACTGAAGCCGAACACGGTGGCGCCTGCGGCAACGCCCGCAGTGGCGCCGGTGACGGTGTCCTCGATCACTGCACAGCGCGTCGGGTCGACGCCCAGCGCTGCGGCTGCAGCCAGGTACACGTCCGGGTGCGGCTTGGTGCGCGGCATGTCCTGGCCACTGAACACATGGGCACCGAAGGCATCAAGGATGCCGACCTTGCCCAGCTGCAGCTTCACCTTGTGCAGGTCGGCACCGGAAGCGCAGGCGATCCGCCCGCCGGTGGCCGCAGCGATCGCACGCACGGCCTGGGGTGCCCCCTGGATCGCTTCAAGGTCACGTTCCAGTGCCTGGTTGCGCTGCTGGCGGAACTCCTCCAGCCATTCCTCGGTGAACGGCTTGCCGGTGCGCTCTGCGATCAGCCCTGCCAGATGGGCCACGGACTGGCCGAGGAAGACTTCACCCGCCTGCGCCGGGGTCAGCGGCCAGCCGCGTGCGGTCAGCATTTCCGAGAGAACGCGGGCGACCAGCGGCTCGGAATCGACGAGTACGCCGTCGCAGTCGAACAGCACGGCATCAAACGGGAAACGGGACATCTACAGCTCCAGGGGGCAATGCAGTGGTGCAATTGCCCGCCATTTTCCCACAGCCATCCCTGTGTGGCACCCGGACTGGGTGCCACCCATTCCCGGCCAGCCGGTCAGCCCAGGTCACAACCCGCCGGCTGCGGCCAGGTGCTGGCCGGCAGCATGTTCTTCAACGAGGCCGGTGCGTTGATCGCCACGTAGCTCGCACCCAGCAGCTCCTCCAGATCGGCGATGGTCACCAGATAGCTGTCGAGGCTGCCCAGATTGGCTTCGTTGGGGATGATCCAGCTGATCGCCTTGGCGGTGCCGGTGTTCGGGTCTCGGGTGATGATGGTTTTCCAGAAGAACTCCGGCGTCGGGATGCCGTGGCTGGAAAGGAAGTAGTCGTTGGAGGCGTCGCCGTAGACCACGCCACCATAGACATCCACCGGCGCGATATCGCGGTAGCACTCGGCCACGTTCTCGGCCTTCACCCAGATGCCCTGGTTGAAGCTGGACACCTGCGGAACGATGTTGGTCATGTAGTTGGCGCGGCGGATGTAGGTCGCGTTGTAGTCCATGTGGTTGGACGTCACCAGATGGCCGCGGTCATAGCCGGACTTGATGCTGGCGTAGGATGCGGTGCTGGTCTGGCCGAGGCAGCCTGCCGGCAGGTCCGGATCCTTGTAGAAGCTGGACGGCCGCGCGGCCGAACCGGTGTCTGCGGTCAGGGTGTATTCGTAGCGGGTGGCGCTGTGGATGCTGCAGTCGTAGGTGAGCACGAAGCCGCCCTTGTTGAGGGTGACGACCTGGGCCTGGGCAGCGCCGGCGAAGGCACTGAGGACGAACGCGAAGAAGAAGCTTGCAAGGCGCATTGCGGTTCTCCAGCAGAAGTTCAGGGCGCAGCCGTCCGCCACGACCAGGCCGGGGCGAAGTCATGGGAGGGCGTTGCGGGGACGGGTGCTACGGATTGCGGTAGGACGTGACCGCGATGACAGGGCCGTGGGGGCCGTGCGGTGTCGTAAGCGTCACAAGCTGTCGTCTTTCGGTCAACGACGAAAAGACCAAGCTGTGACAGCGCGCAAGCACTGGAGATGTGTCAGATGGAGCAGGGCGTGACTGAAACCCAGGCGTGCTAGGGCATCGCGACGCCTGCAGCGGTCGTCAGGGGTTCGCCTTCAACACGTAGTCGCCATTGCGTGTTCCCGGCACCAGCGACCACTCCGGCTTCAGGTCCAGCGACCATCCGGCCCCTGCAGCGGCGGCTCAGTATTTGCGGGCGCCTGCACGAACACCGCCTTCCAGTCGCTCTGCATCAACGCACCGTCGGTGACTTCCAGGCTGCCCCAGACGTCGGTCAGCCGCATCGTTGGATATACCGTGCCACGGCCAGGCAACGGCTGCATCGTGTTGGGGTTGAACTGGATGCGCATGCTGCGCAGGTCCAGGCGCACGACCGGGCCTGTCACGAAGCGCGCACGATTGTGTTCCAGCTGCGCCAGGCGCTGCTGTTCGCGCAGCGTTTCAGCTTCGCGCAGTGCTGGCCCGTCGTAGCGCGCGGCAGCTGCCCGCAGTGCGGTAACGTCCGTCTGTGGAGGTGCACCGGTCGCTTCGGCCAGGCGCGTGCCGAGATCCCGGGCGTGGTGGGCGAGATCGCTGCGCCAACCGGGGGCCGCCTGGTCCAGCAGCAGGCCATAGGCCGGGCCGGTGGCGTAGGCGAAAGAGCGGACGAAGCTGCGATCAGCAACGTGCGCCCGGAGGTCATGCAGCGCCGCCTGGACGCGTGTCGCGGGTGACGGGTTGCCGACGACCACGCCGGTGTATTCAGCCAGGCCCTCGTTCAATTCCAGCGCCGCTTCTTCCTGTGCTGCCGCAGGGAACTGGCGGTGGCGCTCGGCGCGGAATGCGAGTGCGTCGGTCACCGCAGTGTGCTGCGCCACTGCATCGGTGCCCGTGAGCGCATCCGCAAGCGCGCGCCATTCCAGCTGCAGCCAGTAGCGTCCTTCAAGCGTGTCGAGGTGTTCATTGCCGTCCTCTGCCGGCGCTGCGATCGACAGCGCGGGTTGCAGTCGGTGGAACATCTCGTGGGCCAGCAGCGTGCGTCGCCGGCTTTCGTCCTGTGGCAGCGGCCAGAGCAGCTGCGTCCAGCGGGTGCCGGACCATTCGACGGCGGTGTTGGCGATGATCGCGTCCGGCGGAAGCTGGCCGATGAAAACCTCTCCACGTGCCTGCAGGTTGCCCTGTGCATCTGCACGGGATGCCGTGACCCGGCGACTGGTCCTGTCCACCAGCATCATTGGCCCACACAGCGACGCTCCCCAAAGTCGGCCGTTGTCGGCCTGGCACAGCGTTTGCGCCTCTTCGAAGACTGCGCCAGCGGTCGCGTCGGACAGCGCAGGATCCTCCGCGGACACGGGGCCAACGGCAACCAGCAACAGGGCGACAAGTGAAAGCGGCCGGGGTCTCATTATCCATCCGTCCTTGGGAAGGTCCCGTCATAGCATCGATTCAAAGGTTGCGACAGTGCAGCAACGGTCATGCTGCGTCGCAAGGTGCCACCCACCATTCGCACTGGTACGGTCCGATCCATTGCACCACCACCACCGACGGGGAGAGACCACGATGCGCAAGGTAGTGCTGCTGTTGATCCTGCTGACCGGGCTGGCGCCCACCGCTTGGGCGGCCACGGTCAAGACCACCCATCGCACCATTCCCAGCTGGGATGGAACGCCTCTCGGGGCCTTCGTCATCGAACCGCAGGACGCGGGCAGCGGACGCTATCCGCTGCTGGTGATGCCCAGCAGCTGGGCCGTGCCCAGCGTGGAGTACGTGGGCGTGGCGCAGTCGTTGGCCCGGCGCGGCTATGTGGTCATCAGCTACAGCTCGCGTGGCTTCTGGGAGTCCGGCGGCAGCATCGACATCGCCGGGCCGGCCACGGTGGAGGACGTCAGTGCACTGATTGACTGGGCGCTGGACAACACCCGCGCCGACCCGTCACGAATCGGCGTATCGGGCATCTCCTATGGGGCCGGCACCAGCCTGCTGGCGGCCGCACGCGATCCGCGCATCAAGGCAGTGGCTGCACTGAGTGGATGGGCCGACCTGCAGGCCTCGCTGTACAGCAACGACACCCCCAGCGCACAGGGCATCGCGCTGTTGGTTGCCGCAGGCCTGGCCACCGGTCGCCCGGGACCGGAGCTGTCCACCATCAATCGCAATGTGCTGGTCGGCAATTACCAGGGCGCGGTGGACTCGCTGTTGCCGGTGGCGGCGCAGCGCAGCCCCGGGGCCAGCATCGACGAGATCAACGCCAACCAGCCAGCGGTGTTCCTGGCCAACGCCTTCAACGACAGCCTGTTCCCGCCGGGCCAGCTGGTCGATTTCTTCAACCGCCTGAAGGGCCCCAAGCAGCTGCAGTTGCGCCATGGCGATCACGCGCTCAACGAAGCCTTTGGCGCACTGGGTGTTCCCAACGAGGTCTACGATTCGGTGGGCGACTGGTTCGACCATTACCTGAAGGGGGTGGCCAATGGCATCGACCGGCAGCCTGCGGTGCAGCTGAAGTCACAGAAGGGCAGCTGGAGCACGTATGCGAACTGGCAGGCGACCAGCAAGGGTGCGGTCAGCTACGGCCTGACCGCACCCTCTGGCCTGCTGCTGCCGACCGGTGGCCTGGTCGAGAATGGCAGCAATACTGGCTGGAACTATCGCATCGGCAGCGGGCTGCTGACCGCAGCCAATTCCGGCGTGGCGATGGCCTCCGGCGCGCTGCAGATGATCAATCTGCCGCCGGGTGCCTACGTGCCGTTTGTTGGCCGCAGTGCTGCCGGCGTCTGGCAGGGGCCGATCCAGTGGAGCGCCAAACGGCTGGACGGTACGCCGGAAGTGCGCCTGACGGTCACGCCCAGCCGCGCCAATACCACGCTGTATGCCTACCTGTACGCCGAGGATGTGCTGGGCAACGGCCAGCTGATCAGCCACAAGCCGTACACGCTGCGCGGTGCCACGCCGGGCCAGCCGAAGACGCTCGACCTGCGGCTGGAAGCGAGCAGCTGGAACCTTCCAGCCGGCAGCCGCCTGACCCTGGTGGTTGATACCGTGGATCTGCGCTATGCGGGCATCAGCCAGTTGGGTGGCACGGTGAGCTTCAGTTCACCGGCGAACGCGCCGTCGGTATTGAAGGTGCCGCTGCATTGATGTGGCGCCGTGCCCGTTGCGGCGGGCACGGTACGCCAGCGCGGAAAGCTGCGAGACTGCAGGTCGGTCCGGTAGAGGGATGAATCCATGGCCATTGCATGGCTGTTGCTGGGTGCAGTGCTGGCTGCACCTGCCACGCAGGACGCGCCGATCGACTGGCCGAGTACGCTGCAGAAGGATCTGGAGGCTGCCGATGCGGCGATGCGCGGCAGCCATCCCGGGGCCGTTGATCGGCAGAACCCCGGATTCGGCGCCCAGCTGGACGCTGCCCTGGCACTGGCACGCTCCCGCGTTGGAAAGGCGAAGAGTTTCGCGGGCTACTGGTGGGCCATGAAGGGCTATGCAGCCTCTTTCAACGATGGTCATGTCAGCCTCAATGCGCTTGCCGGGGCTCCCGAGCTGCCAACGCGGTGGCCCGGCTTCCTGACCGGCTTCGATGGCGACACGCAGGTGGTCATGACCGTGGACGGTGGCCCAGGCCATCCGCCACTTGGAGCACGATTGCTGTCCTGTGATGGCATCGATGCACAGACGCTGGCTGCGCGCAGGATCGGGGACTTCAGCGGGCGCTGGAACCTGCAGGCGAGCCGCATCCACGGCGGCGGTGAGGTATTGCTGGAGCAGGGCAATCCTTACGTGCCGGCACTGCGCACCTGCGTTTTCCTGGTGGATGGACGCGAGAAGCCCTACGCGCTGCAGTGGCAGCCACTGCAGGCGGCACAGCGCAAGGCGCGCCTGGCCGATACCCGTCGCAGCTTCCGCCCGGCCAATGGCTGGCACATCATGCCCGATGGCGGCTACTGGATCACCACCAGCAGCTTCAATGCCGACCCTACGGAGCAGAACTTCAAGGAACTGACCGCGCTGCTCGAGCAGCTTGCTCCAAAAGCCGAAGCACTGCAGCAGGCACGGTTGGTCGTGCTGGATGTGCGTGGCAACAGTGGCGGTGCTTCGCAATGGAGCATCGAACTGGCGCGATTGATCTGGGGCCGTGCCGCCGTGGACGCGCTGTCCGATCCCAGCTGGGTGGAGTGGCGGACCTCCGAGGCCAACATCGCCCAGTTGCGCGGCTTCCTGCAGAAGCTGGTGCAGGCGCCCGACGCGTCGCCAGAGCTGCGTCGCATGCTGGAATCGGTGACGACGGGCATGGCACAGGCACGCGGCCGGGGTGAGGCAGTGTGGCGCGAGCCATCCGAGGCCAGGGCAGATATAGCTGCAACTGCAGGCCCGGCCGCTCCGCTGCGCAGGGGCAGGGTGGTGATCGTGGCCGATGCCTCCTGCGGCTCGGCCTGCCTCGATGCACTGGATCTGTGGAAACGGCTGGGCGCGATGCAGGTCGGCGTCGAGACTTCGGCCGACAGCCTCTACATGGATGTCAGGCCGGAGCGGCTGCCGAGCGGCCTGGCCAGGATTTCCGTACCGATGAAGGTTTTCCGAGGCCGGGTGCGCGGTTCCAATGAACCGCATGTTCCGGATCGTCGCTATGACGGCGACATGCGGGACACACGCGCACTGGAAGCGTGGCTGCTGGCGCTGTGAGGACGCGCTTGCCCGTGACGCGGGATTCCCACGTGCTGTTGCCGGACGCAACGCTGGGTCAGCGCAGGTCCGGTGGATTCATCGAAGCGTCGCGGACACAGGGATCACCAGCGTCCGGTGTCAAGCGCGCCTCGATGTCCGGTGGAAACCGCGGAATCCTGCTGGTCTGCATCACCACCCAGCGCATGATCGTGTGCAGGTAGTTGAGTGGCAGCATCGTGAGCCACATGAAACCCGGGAGCTGCGCGTCTTCGGCGAAGATGCGCTCCTTGCCGGACGCGAAGCTCTCGTGCTTGCCGTCCAGCGGCATGCAGTAGTGCACCGCGTCCACGACGGCTGCCGGTCCTTCTTCCATGTAGCGCCGCAGGAACTCCCAGTGGGCATGTGCGTTCTCGATGCGAGAGGTCGCGATGCAGAACGCGAACGTCTCCCGTACTGTGACGCCATCCGCGTCCAGGATCAGTCCGCGGACATCCCAGTTGTACCATCCGAAGGTTCCGGTTCCGCGGCCAAGCGTGAAATAGACCTGGTCCCAGGGCACGCTGAGGGTGGTGCCATCCAGCCGGAACACGTGTATCTGCCGGTGCTTGCGATCGAGCGCGATCGGATAGTAGGTCCAGCGGAACAGCTCGAGGCAAGCCACCCAGATGCTCGCTGCAGTGAAGGCGGCCAGCATCGCCATGCCGATGAATATCGCCTCCCACAGGCCGTTTTCGTTGGGTAGCCTGTTCACGATCAGCAACCAGAGCAGCATCAGCATGCCGCCCAGCCCGAAGGCAATACCGATCGCGCCCAGCAGGGCTGCAAAGCCACGCGCGGCGAACCAGCGATCCACCGAAACCAGGCCGTTCGAATTCATCTTCACCACGCACAGCTGCGCCAACGGCACGACATCCAGCCGCTTCTTCTGCAGCAGGCGGTGCTCGCGATCAAACGCATTCAGTGGGCGGTTGTTGGGAAACTTGCGCGTGTATCCGGTGTAATCCATGGGCGATCCCTGCGCGATTCCGGCGCCCGTTGGATTCTAGCGGGATTCTCCCGGGGGGAGATCAGCGACGAACGTCGAACGGATGGCTCTCCATCAGTGCCCGGACTTCAGCTTCGCGGGCAGGGCTGAAGTCGCCGGGAATGGCGTGCTTCAACGCGCCCGCAGCCAGTCCGAAGCGGACGGTGCTTTCTGCGTCTAGACCGGACAGCAATCCGTGCAGGACGCCGGCGGCAAAGGCATCGCCACCGCCGATGCGATCAACGATGCCGGGCAGCGGCCTCGGAGCCGCCTGCGCGCGGGTTCCATCGCGTCCCAGCAGCAGCGCACCGAGCACGTGATGGTCTGCACTCACCACCTCGCGCTGGGTGCAGGACAGCCACCGCAGGTGCGGGAACGCGGCAAAGGCAGCGGCCGCAGCGGCCTCGGTTCGGGCGACCGCATCGTCCTGCGCGAAGTGCAGCCCCAGCACCAGTTCGATGTCCCGATGATCGGCAAAGACAATGTCGGCCTCGGCGAAGACCTCGCGCAGGATCGCCGCTGCGTCGCCATCCCAGCGTCGCCACAGTGAGGGACGATAATTGCCGTCGAAGGACACCTGCACACCGGCCGCGCGAGCCGCACGCACGGCACCCAGCACCGACTCGGCCACGTTGGCGCCCAGCGCCGGGCTCACGCCCGAGACATGCAGCAGGTGCGCGCCGGACAGCAGGGCAGGCCACGCATGGTCACTGGCATTGCTGTTTGCGAATGCAGAACCGGCCCGGTCATACACCACTTCACTGGCGCGCTGCACCGCACCGGTCGCCAGGAAGTACAGGCCCATGCGATCACCCTCCACTTCACGCACGGCGCCCACGCCCACGCCATGCCGCCGCAGCTCGGCCACAGCATGCCGGCCCAGCGCGTTACCGGGTACCGTGCTGACCATCTGCACATCGTGGCCCAGGCTGGCCAGCGAGACCGCCACATTGGCCTCGGCACCTCCCACATGAACCTGCAGCTGCGGCGTCTGCAGCAGCAGTTCACGACCGGGTGCACCCAGGCGCAGCAGCAACTCACCGAAACAAACGACGCGGCTCATCGGTTCTCTCTCACTCGGGGGTGGTGCAGCCCAGCATGCGCAGATCGATGGCATCGGCCATGCGCCGGTAGCCTTCGTCGTTGGGATGCAGATGGTCGCGGGTGATCTCGTTGGGCAACGATTCGGCTGCCTTCGGGTCACGCAGCGCGGCATCGAAATCGATGATGCCATCGAAGCCGCTGTTGCCGCCGCGTGCCCACTGGTTGATCGTGGTGCGGGTGGCGGCGGACACGGGCTCGTAGCGCTCGGAACCGCCGAACGGGGTCAACGTACCCAGCCAGGCGCGGATGCCGTGCGCATGCAGCCGCGCCGCAACCTGCTGATAGCCCAGCAGCATGTCCGCCGCACTGCGTCCAGGCAGCGGCTGCGCGCCACCACCGTGGCGGATGTCATTGATGCCTTCGAACAGGATCACCTGATCGGCGTCGGCCACCGCGATCACATCGCGATCCAATCGTGACAGCGCACTGTGGCTGCGGCCGTGGTCAAGCAGCTTGTTGCCGCTGATGCCCTGGTTGAGCACCACGAACCGGTTCGGGCAGGCCTGCTGCAGGCGCTGCGCCAATCGCTCCGGCCACTGGTTGAAGCTGCCGCGGCGTGCGGTGGCGCCTTCCGTGATGGAATCGCCCAGCGCCACGATTACCTGGGGACGATCATCACGCTGCACCATCACTGCCGAGAACACGTTCTGCTGGTAGCTCAGCCGCACGCTGTCGGCGACGGCTGTCTGCTTGCCATCTGCGACCCGCAGCTCGGTGCGGCGCACCGCGGGGCGGGTGGGCTGCGGGAAATAGGCACTCACGCTGATCTCCTGCAGCGCCGCCACCGGCATCCGCACCGGGTCGCTCAGCAGCGCGGCTCCGACCGGCACCTCGATGACCGCGCGGCCATCCACCGTTACCGGCAGCGGTGCGGCCTTGCCGTCCTTCACTCCCACACGCAGGTCCTCGACCCGCAAGGGCGTCGTGCCGAGCTCGTTGCTGATGCGCAGCCGCAGCGCATCGCCACGGCTGCCGATACGCATGTCCTGGCGCACGGTCTGTGCGGCGAACTGTACGGGTGCCTCGGACGTTCCGTCCTTGCGGTCGGGCGCGGGCGCGGCCGTCCAGGCAGTGACCCACACGGGTGCAGCCCACACGGCGGGCGCCGTCATGGCGGAGCAGAGCGTCAATGAAAACAGAAGTGTCCAGCGCTGCATGGGCAGGAGTCCGGTCAGGTGTCAGGAGAAGTAGGTGCCGCCGTTGACGTCCAGATTCGCGCCGGTGATGAACGCCGCCGCATCCGAGGCCAGGAACACCGCAGCGTCGGCGGCTTCGTCCGGCGCGCCCTGGCGGCGCAACGGGGTGGCGCCGGCAACGGCCGTGCGTACTTCCGGCTTGGTGAATTCATCGTGGAAGCGGGTGGCGATCATGCCGCAGCACAGCGCGTTCACCCGGATACCCTTCGGCCCCAGCTCCTTGGCCATGGCGCGGGTGAAGGTCATCACCGCCGCCTTGGCGGTGGCGTAGATCGATGCGCCCGGGCCGCCGCCATCACGACCTGCCTGCGAGGCGAAGTTGACGATGGCCGCGCCTTCGCGCATGTGCGGCACCACCGCGTGGGTGGTGAGGTAGGTCGAGGTCAGGTTCAGGTCCATCACGGTGTGGAAGAACACCGGGTCGATGTCGGCCAGCGGTCGGCGCTGCACCATGCCACCGGCCACGTTCACCAGCAGGTCGATGCGCTCGCCGAACGCGGCCTGTGCCGCAGCGACCAGGCCGGCGACGGCCGTGGCATCGGTGACGTCGGCGCGATGCACCATGGCCTGGCCACCGGCCGCCTGGATCCGTGCCAGCGTTTCCTGGGCACTGGCCTCGTCATTGGCGTAGTTGATGCAGACGCGTGCACCGGCGGCAGCCAGCTTGATCGAAACGGCGCGACCGATATCGCGGCCACCGCCGGTGACAATGGCCACCTTGTCCTGGAACGACATGCGGAAAACTCCTTGGTTTGCGGGGGGATGAAAAACGTGGGCTCAACCGCCGCGGCGGTCGAGCTTCCGGATAGGGCCGGTCCACCACCACAGCGCGGCCAGCGACAGCGGCACCAGGGCGGCAACGAGGATGAAGATCGGGGCATAGGAGTGGCGGGTCAGCACCGGCACCAGCCAGGTGGTGATCAAGGTGCCGGCCACGGCGGCCAGGCCACCCAGGCCTGCCAGCGTGCCCACCGAGCGGCCGTCGAACAGGTCGCCCGGCAGGGTCTGGATGTTGCCGATGGCCACCTGGAAGCCGAACAGCACCGCAGCGATTGCCAGCACCGCCAGCAGCGGCTGGTTGGCCAGCACGGCACCCAGGAGGGCAGGAGCCATGACCACGCAGCCCAGCGTGATGGACAGCTTGCGGGCGCGGTCCACGCTGTGCCCGGCGCGTATTAGGCGCCCGGACAACCAGCCACCACTCAGGCTGCCCAGCATCGCGCCGACAAACGGAACCCAGGCGAACAGGCCGATCTGCTTGATGTCGAAGCCGAAGGTTTCAGCCAGGTAGATCGGCAGCCAGGACACGAACAGCCACCAGATCGGGTCCAGCAGGAAGCGGCAGGCGAGCATGCCCCAGCTCTGCCGGTGGGCCAGCAGCTCACGAACGCTGGCCTTCGGCGCCACCACCGCCTGTTGCCCGGCCTGGTCTTCCTGGATCAGCCGGCGCTCGGCATCGCTCACCCACGGGTGCTTGTCCGGGCCGGCGCGGTAGACAAACAGCCATGGCAGCAGCCACAGGAAACCGATTGCACCGACCAGCACGAAGGTGCCGCGCCAGCCCAGCCACAGGTACAAGCCGGCGATGGCCGGTGCGGACACGATCGCGCCGATCGACGCACCCGCGTTGAACACGCCTTGCGCCAATGCGCGCTCGCGCGCCGGGAACCACTCGGCATTGGCCTTCACCGCGCCCGGCCACGCACCGGCCTCGCTGATGCCCAGCATCGCCCGCACCAGGCTGAAGGACAGCATCGAATGGGTGATCGAGTGCAGGGCGATGGAGATCGACCACACGCTGATCGACAGGGCGAAACCCAGGCGCGTGCCGATCATGTCGAACAGGCGGCCGAACAGGAACTGGCCGGCGGCGTAGAACAGCATGAACACCGTCACCAGCAGGGCGTAGTCATCCTTGGTCGCGCCCACTTCCCTGGCGATTTCCGGCCACATCACCGCCAGTGCATTGCGGTCGATGTAGTTGATGACCGTTGCCACGGCGATCAGGCCCACGATCAGCCAGCGCACGGCTGAACGCACCGGTACCTTGCGCAGCTTAGCCACCACCGCAGGGCCGTTCATTTGCCGTCACCCTTGCTGCGGTCCATGCGTGCGTGGCTGCCGCTCCAGCGGTAGGCATGGCCGTCCACGCTCACGCTGTGCTCGCCCTTGGCGCTGCTGTCGTCGGCCACGCCGAGGGCGATGCGCGCACCGCTGGCCAGGCGCAACTCGATCACCTCAGCATCGCTGCCGCGGGTGCGCACGATGTCCCTGATGCGGCTGTCGGCCCCGTGCACGTACTCGGCGGTGCCGTTGTACTCGCCATGCGGCTCCAGCACGCTGAAGAAGGTGACGTCCTTCTGGCCGTCCACGCGGAGCAGGGCAGGCTCGCGGCGCAGGTTGAATTCCGGATCGTTCGCGCCGCTTTCCACCAGCAGCGCCTGCGCCGGCGCACTGCTGCCGAAGCGGTAGGTGTAGAAGCGCCCGTCCAGCAGCCACGCCAGCGACCGCGGCTCGCTGCCGGGTTTGCTGCGTGCATCCAGCCACAGGTGCTGGTAGCCGTTGTCCTTGCCCAGAACCGGGCGCTGGCTGGGGAAGTGCTCGGCCTCGAAGCCGGTGGTGACGATGTGGCCGTTGAAGTGCAGCGGCAGGTCGTAGCGCGCGGCCTTGTCGCCGTGCACCTGCAGCAGGTCCAGCACCACCGGCAAGCCCAGGTCGGGGTGGCGCAGCAGCGCCTGGGTGCGGGTGAACGCCACGCCGGGATAGGCATCGCGCATCGTTGCCGAGGCAATCTGGGTATCGGCATCGGCCTGGAAGAAGCGCACTTGCGGGGCATGCGCCTCGCCACGCTTCCAGTCGCCGTTGAAGTGGCTCTGCTCGTCCACCACCAGGGTGTTGTGGGCCACGGTCTGCTTGGCCCAACTGCGGTTCTCGGCCAGGTAGATGCCACCGCGCTTGGCTTCCACGTTGAGGAAGCGGGCGGCGCCGTAATCGGTCACCACCGGGTTGCCGTTGTCGTAGAACAGCCAGTTGAGCTTGTCGAAGTGGCCGTGTCCCATGCCCTGCATCGTGTCCTTCTGCACCAGTGCCTGGCCGCGTTCGCCGTTCATGCGCAGGATCGCCAGGCCGCCGCGGTCGCCGTCGGGGTCATCGCGCAGCAGCATCGGGCGGTAGTCGAAGGGCTTGGCCTTGTTGGCGGCCAGTGCCTGCGCCACCTGCAGGCCTTCGGGCGAAAGCAGCAGGCGTTTCTGCTGCTGGGCCACCGACAGCAGGCGGTCATCACCGGTGCGCGCATAGGCGATGCCGATGCCGGCCACCAGCTCTTCGGTGTCGATGCCCTTGTCCAGGATCGCATCGTTGATCGGGAAGAACAGGCCGCCATAGCTGGACTGCACCAGCACATCCACCGCCTTCAGCAGCACGCCATCGCGACGCGCGAAGATCTTCCGCTGCGGCTCATTGCGTTCGATGGCGTTGGCGAACAGCAGGAACGGCGCCAGTGCATAGCGCTGGTAGTAGGGGCCTTCCTCGTAGTAGCCATCGGGCGAGAACAGCAGGTCGATCTGCCGCAGGAAGCCGAACTTGTCGTCCTTCTGGCTGCCGCGCAGGGACTTCTCCACCAGTTCCTGGTCGCGCAGCACGTAGCCGGTCATGCCGGTGGCGGCCACCGCCCACGTGGCGTGGTTATGGATCTGGTCGTAGTTCTTCGGTTCGCTGACGAGGAACTCGGCCATCGGCCGGAACACCTTCGATTCGATGGTGTTGCGGTCCTCGGCGGACAGCACGTCACGGATCGCGTCGTAGCCCTGGATGGCGTTGACCAGCCACACCGAATCGTTGAGCACCTGCCAGAACACGCGGCCGGGAATCTGGCCCCTGCCTTCCGGGTGCGGGCCGAGCGTCGGGTACAGCTGGGCATACTGAAGCAGCATGTCACGCGCGTAATCCACGTAGGTCCTGTCGCCGGTCAACCGGAACAGCGTGCCCGCCGCCAACAGTGCCTGGTAGTTGCGCTTGTGCTGTTCATGGGTGCGCCCGCCGCCCTTGTCCCTGGGCACCGGCACGTCGATGCCGGCCTTCATCATCTTCTTCAGTGTTGCCTCGGTGCGCGCCTGCTCCTTGGCGAACCACGGGTAGCGGCGGCCTTCGCTGGCCATCTGCTGCCACTGCGCAGCGGTGACCAGCACCGGCGCGGTGTCGGCCTGCCGCGCAGCGGCAGCGGGCGCTGCGGACAGCGATGCGCTCGGCAGCAGGGCGAAGGGGGCGGCCAAAGCCAGGGAAACGAACAGCGGCTGCAACCTCATCGATCAACTCCATTGCGGGTGCGTGACAGGGCAACTTCGCCCACCTTGGGATACCAGTCGACGCCGGTCGCCTCGCGCGCGGTCATCGCCAGGGCAGGATCGGCGCCCACGGCGGGCAGGGCAGGCGTGGCCACCCACAATCCGCTGGCAGCCTGCTGCAGACTGACGCCACGGCCCTCTACGCCACCCGGGAACACGGTGCTGGCTGCCGGCGACTGCACGTTGCCGCTGAAGTCGATGCCGGCCAGCGAACTGGCGGCATTCGGCGGGTTCCTGCTGCTGCGGTTGACGATCAGGTTGCCGGTGAAGCGGCTGCTGCTGGCGGCGACCACGATGCCTTTGGCTTCATCGTGGCCGACGCCGAAACTGATCTTCGCCGCGTCCACGAAGGTGTTGCGATTGATCGTGGCATTCACCACCGGCGCATAGCCGGACAGCGGAGGACTGGCCTGCGCATCCATCACCGCCAGTGCCGAGCGGTTGCTGGACCCGGCCAGCCGCTCGAAGTAGTTGTTGCTGACGGTCTGGTCGGCGTTGATGATGCGTACGCCGCCGGTGCCGGCCTTGTCATCGCCGAGGAAGACGTTGTCGATCACCCGGTTGCCGTTGCCATGGCGCAGGGTCAACGCGCCGGCCGAACGGTAGAACACGTTGCCGCGGTAGGTGTTGCCGCCGGACTTGTTGCTGATGATCTCAGTCTCGCCGTCGCAGCCTTCGAACCAGTTGTTCTCCACCGTGCTGTTGGAATCGCTCAGTGAGCTGTCGCTGGTGCCGACGCGGATCGTTTCGCCCCCGTTGACGCCCAGCGCCGGGCGCGGCCCGAACCAGTTGTGGTCGATACGGTGCTGGTTGTCCAGGCCCTGGGTGGCATCGCGCACCACCACCACGGTCGGCCCGGCGTTGGTCTTGCCGCGCAACTGGCTGTGATCCAACCGGTTGTTGCTGCCATACAGCGATACCCAGTAGTCCTGGTCGCTGGCATCCGGGTTGGTGTAGTCATCGATCACCAGGCCGGTGACGCGGCTGTTGCTGGCGACGGCCTTGCTCGACTCGCGGAACGCCACCACCGCATCACCCGGCGCATAGCCGTTGCGGAACACCAGGTTGGACACCTGCAGGTAGTTCCCGGCCAGGCGCAGGTCCGAGCGTCCGCTGAGGACGACCTTGCCGGCGGTCTGCGCGCGCAGCACGATCGGTGCGGCTGCCGTGCCCTGACCCTTAAGCAGCAGCCGGGCATCGGTCCAGGTGCCGTCAGCCAGCACGATCTCATCGCCAGGCTGCAGCGCCGAGGCGGCGGTAGTGAACTCCGCGACATCGTGGACGAGCCAGCTGGCTGCACTTGCTGCTGAAGTGGTCAGGCACATTGCCAGACCAGTGGTCAGGCAAAACAGCCATGAATCATTGGATCGGTGACGCGCCAGCGAGTGAATGCGCATGAAATCCTTCCAGGGACGGCCGGGCCGTCGTTTCAGGGTGGGCCTGCATACCACTTTCGGGTCTGTTGTAAGCCACCTTTCGCGCAAAGTCATGCTGCATGAGCACATTAAATTGCGATCAAGTGGTATGGATCAAAGGCATTTGAACAATCGCATACCAATTGGTTGACATTTTCATGTCGCCGTGCCGAAGCTGCGTCCCACGCCTGGCATGCAGGCGATCCTGTGGGAGGAGGAAACCATGCGGCGACCCGCCGGAGCAGTGCACAGCATCTCGTTGTCCCCCACACCCCTGATCGTGGCGCTGCTCGCCGTGCTGGCGGGGCTGCCCACGGCCCAGGCGCAATCCGGCAAGGACGCGGCAGGGCAGGATCCCACCACGCTGGACCAGGTGCAGGTCACCGGCATCCGCGAATCGATGCAGAGTTCGATCAACAAGAAGCGCGATGACACGGTCATTGCCGACGTGCTCACGGCCGATGACATCGGCGACCTGCCGGCGCCTTCGCTGGCCGATGCGATCGAGACCCTGACCGGCGCCGCTTCGACCCGCGACAAGACCGGCGCCTCGGAAATCTCCATCCGTGGCCTGGGTGCCTTCCTCAGCAGCACCAACTTCAATGGCCGCGAGATCACCAACGGCAGCGGCGACCGCTCGGTGAACTTCAACATGTTCCCCGCCGAGCTGATCAATACGGTGGCCATCTACAAGACCCAGCGCGCCGACATCATCGAAGGCGGCGTGGCTGGCACCATCGGCCTGGAAACAGTGCGCCCACTGGAGTACGGCAAGCGTGCGGCGCAGCTGGACCTGCGCGGCAGCTGGGCCGAGTATGACAAGAAGTACCGCGACGACGACGGCATCGGCTATCGCGGCACCGCCAGCTACATCGACCAGTTCGAGTTCGGCAACGGGCAGAAGCTGGGCATCTCGCTGGGCTTCCAGCGCCTGGACGGCACCGACCCGGAAGAGAGCATCACCAGCGGTTCCACCTGGTATGCCTGCGATGGCACGCAGAACGTGGGCAATGCCAACTGCAATGAAGTGTCCGCGCAGGCCATCGCCAACGGCGCGCCGTACTACCTGGTGCCAAGCAGCCGCATCTACCGGCTCAAGCAGGAGCGCAACGACCGGCAGAGCGAGTTCGCCGCATTGCAGTGGCGGCCCAATGACGTGGTTGAAGTGAACCTCGACTTCGAACACACCGAGCGCAACTGGTACGAGAACCGCAGCGACCTGAGCCTGTCCAACGCCCGCCGTGGCATCACCCGGCGTGAGGTGGACGAGGACGGCATCGTGCGCCACCTGCATGGCAGCACCTCGATTGATTCCACTTCAAACCGCTACTGGCGTGGCGAGGAGTACACCGGGGGTGGCCTGAACCTGATCCTGCGACCGACCCCGGCCTGGGAACTGTCCACCGATCTTTCGTACTCGCACACCAATCGCCTCGACAGCGAGCGCATGACCCGCCTTCGTGCCAACCAGCGCGACGTCAACAATGCCATCGTGCCGGGCATCAGCAGTGGTGCCACCGGCTACGTGGACTATGACTGGGACTGGCACGGCGAAGTGCCCAGTGTCGCGCTGGCGCCGAACTTCGACCCCAACAACTGGGACGCCTACACCGGCGCGTCGCGCGTCACCTCCAGCGCAACGGAGAACGACCACAGGATCAAGGCCGGCCGCTTCGATGCCAGCTTCATGCCGGAGTCCGGCTTCTTCACCCGCATCAAGGGTGGCGTGCGTGCCAGCCAGGCTGACTACCGTCTGCGCGACAACACCCTGGTAACCGACTACGACCAGCGCGTGGCGGCCGACAAGGCGAAGATCATCGCCGCCAACCGGGCCTGCCGCGCGCCGTTCCCGCAGGATGACTTCATGGATGCCGCCAGCGGCAACACGATCTCCTCGTGGGCGTACTTCGATCCGAACTGCCTGTACCAGTCGTTCCGTGGCAGCCTCGACAGTGGGTTGGATCCGGGTTTCCAGGATCCGAACAATGTCGATATCACCGAGAAGACACGCGCGCTCTATCTGATGGGGGAGTTCAGCAGCAGCCTGTTCGGCTTGCCGGTGACCGGCAACCTCGGCCTGCGCTGGGTCAAGACCGATGTTCGCTCCGAAGGCGTGCGTACCGGGCTGCGTATCGAGGACAATGGTGACGGCACGATCCGCCTGCAACCCACCGGTGCGTACAGCACGCAGGTGTTCAAGGCGGGCAACGACAAGCTGCTGCCCAGCCTCAACGCGGCCTTCGAACTGCGCCCGGACCTGTTGCTGCGGGTCGGTGCATACCGCGCGATGTCACGGCCGGACATCGCCGCGCTGGGTGCCGGGCGCACCATCAACGTGAGCAGTGATGCCACCTACGGCAATCTGGCCGACGCGCTGGATGACATCAGCGCCAGCGGCAACCCCGCCGCGCAGCCGCTGATGTCCTGGAACGGCGACCTGTCACTGGAGTGGTACCCGAACCCGGACACGATGCTGGCCGGCGCGGTGTACTGGAAGCAGTTCAACGGCGGCACGGCCACTGCGCTGGTGCCGGAGACCTACACCATCGACGGCCAGAGCGTGACCGTGCCGGTACGCCAGCAGGTAACCACCGACGAGGACAGCACGCTGACCGGCTTCGAGCTGACCGCCACCCATCGACTGTCGTACCTGCCCAAGCCGTTCGACGGACTGGGCTTCAAGGTCAGTTACAACTACGCCGATGCCGACTACCGGACCCAGGACTCGCGACTGGGCGAGCAGCTGGCCAGTGACGGCACGATCATTCCGGCGATCGTGCCGCCGGCGGGCCTCAGCGGCTTCTCGCGGCACGTCCTGTCCGGCTCGATCTACTGGGACGTCGGGCGCTTCAACATCCAGGCCATCGGCAAGTTCCGCTCGCACTACTATCAGGACTTCACCGGCAACACCGCACAGCAGAACCGCTACTACGATGACAACACCAGCGTGGACCTGCGCCTGCGCTACCGGGTGAACAAGCGGTTGTCGCTGTCGCTGGAGTTGATGAACCTGACCAACGAGCCGCGCGTGGCCTACCAGCCGCTTTATGGGAACTTCCGCGAAGTGGTGACCTACGGGCGACGTGCGTATTTCGGTGTACGATACAAGTTCTGAACAGGGCGGCGCGGCCAGTGGTCGCGCCGTCGCTCCAACCGGACCCTTGCCGGCCGCGGTGGCAGGGCAGGGACCGGGAAGGAATCGCCAAGGGTCAGCCGCATGTCCGCCAACCGCCTTTACCAGACCATCGCTGCCAAGCTCCGCAAGCTGATCGAGGACGGCGAATTTCCGCCGGGCTCGCGGCTGCCGGGCGAGCGTGAACTGGCCGAACGGTTCGGTGTCAGCCGGGTCACCATCCGCGAAGCCGAGATCGCACTGGAAGCACAGGGCTGGATCGCGATCCGCATCGGTTCGGGCGTGCATGTGAAGCCGCGCCCGACGCAGGCGCCCGGCGGGCTGCCGGATGTCAGCGCCTTCGACCTCACCGCTGCCCGCGCGGTATTCGAGGCCGAGGCCGCCGCTCTGGCGGCAAGCAATCTGGATGATGCCGGCATTGCCGAGCTGCAGGCGTTGGCCGAAGCACTGTGCCGTCGCGACCTGAGCGACGCGGAAGCTGGCGAGTACGACCGCCGTTTCCACCTGGCCATCGCACGGCTTTCCGGCAACCCGGTGGTGGAGTTCTTCGTGCAGCAGATCTGGCGCATGCGCAGCGAACTGCCGCGGGTAACCGAGGTCTATGCACGGGTCTGCCATGATGATGGCGCCAGCCGTGCCGACGAGCACATGGCGATCTTCGAAGCCCTGCGCGCGCGTGATCCGGTGGCCGCGCGCAATGCGATGCGCCATCACTTCCAGCGTCTGTTCGAGGCCATGCTGCAGGCGACCGAAAGCCAGGCGCTGGAGGAGATCCGCCGCCGCACGCAGCAGGACCGCGAACGGTTCATGGCCACGACGCGTATCTGAGTAACGGCGTTTCCAGGGCCGCCGGGGCGGGTCAGGACGCTGTGACGTGCGGGGAATCATCCTTGCCGGTGCCGACGAGCGCGAAGTAAGCTCTGCTTCGTCGACGAGGGGGACACCATGTACGCAAGGATCGCGGCAGCTGCGCTGCTGTGTATGACGGCCCTGCCTGCGTCGAGCGCCAACCGCGGCTCGACGGTGATGGAGGATTACGCGGCGGCGCTGAATGCCCGCGGGCAGATTCTGCAGTTGGATACCGGTGACATGTTCGGGGAAAGGATCGGGCTGTTTACCGGCTCGGTGGAATTTCTGCAGACGGACGTCGACCTGCCGGGCAACAGTGCGCTGGAGGTGGGCATCAAGCGGCGCTTGGTGGCAGGTGCGCAGGGCCGGCAGGGATTGGGCATGTTCGGGGTGTGGGACCTGGCCCTGCCCAGGGTGCATGGAACGTTCAGCACCCAGGGGGGATGGAAGAATTACGTGGTGGCCGAGCCGCTCAACCGCTGTTCGAAGTTCACCCCGCCTCCAACCGAGATCGTCACGGTGAAGGCACAGACGCCGACAGGACCGGGGACATTCACCGAGTACTTCAACTCCGACGAGTTCTGGCATGGAACGCAGCTCTACCTGCCAGAGACCGGTGACGAAGATCTACTCGCGCAAAGCAACGAATGGCCGGTGCCGAGTACAGGCCATGCGTACCCGATGCGAACCAAGAGCGGCAATGTCATCCGCTGCGTCGCCATGGACGATGGGGCAGGTGAGGGCTTCGAAGTCACGACGCCTGCCGGTATCACCTATACGCTCAATCATATGGCCAGCCTTGGTAGCGGACCGCCATTGATCAAGAAGGGATACTCGCGGGGAAACTTCGGCTCGGTTACGGAGTTCGAGTTCGTTCTTTTCCGGCAGGAGTTCCATATTCTTCCGACCAGTGCCCGAGACCGGTTTGGCAATTCGGTGACCTACACGTGGGATCCGGCAAATCCACGGCAGTTGCTGCGCATCGCAGCCAACGATGGCCGCACCGTCGATCTCGAATGGACGGCTGGATCGCCCAGCACGCTGCCAAGCGAAGTGAGCGCGGTCCGTGCGGGCGGGAGGACGTGGACCTACGGTACCGTGGTGGGTGGCTACAAGGTCACCTTCCCGGACCAGTCCTACTGGCAGACTACGGGGTTCAACGCAGGCACCATGGGTGCCGGTGCCGTTCCCGCAGAGCGGGGTTTCTGCCGGAATCCGGGTGTGGTGACCTACGGCCATTCCGGTTCGATCCGCCATCCCAGTGGTGCAGTGGCGAAGTATCGCTTCGAGCCGACGCTGCATGGCCGCTCGTGGGCGCGTTATGGCTGCAATATGCCCGACAGCACCGGTAGCGGGTTCCTCGACTCGATCGAATACACGCCCGCCAGGTACTACACGTGGTCGCTGGTTTCCAGGACAGTCACCGGGCCGGGCATCGACCAGCCTTATACGTGGGCCTACAGTTACGGGCCGGCCAACGGGTGCTATGCCGACGGCAGCAAGGAACTGTGCCAGGCCAATTCGCCGGCCACGAAGTGGGTGGACGTCAAGGATGCAGAGGGCGTCACCACCCGGCACACCTTTGGCAATCGATTCAATGTGGACGAAGGCTATCTGCTTTCCTCGGTCCAGCCGGGCCGCGCCACCACCCTCAGCTATCAGCTTGACGCTTCCGGCAGCTATCCGGCATTGGCCGGGCGACCGGCATATCAGCGTGCCAGCGGAATCATCGCAGCCAAGCAGATACCGTTGTTGCAGAAGGTCATCGAACAGGATGGCGTACGCTACATCTGGAAGGTCAATACGTTCGACAGCGTGGCACGACCTGTGTCCATCACTGAAGCCAGCCAGCCCGTGCAGTAGGCGTACGATGTGGCATGACAGGGGCCGCAACGCGGGCAGAAGTGGCACGTGCTGGATTGCCCCGCCGCGCCCTGTTCGCCCTGGAAGAGGGAGCAGCAAGGACGAAGGCACTACACCGCCGGAACCGTGATCCTCTGCAGATCCAGTCTGGCCCTCGCCCACCAGCGCTGTCGATGCCTGGCCCGTGACCCCGCACCGACGCATCCGAGGAATCCCGCATGTCCGACAACCCTCCACCGCTGAACATCCTGGCGTTTGCCGGCAGCCTGCGCAGCAACAGTTACAACCGGCGCCTGGTCAGGGCAGCAGCAGGCGCCGCGCCTGCGGGCCTGCTGCTGACCGTGCATGACACCATTGCCGATATTCCGCTGTTCGACGAAGACCTGGAAGCCGCCGACCCGGCCGGCCCTGCCGGGGTCAAGCGCCTGCGCGCGGCCATTGCGGCCGCTGACGGCGTGCTGATCGCCACGCCGGAGTACAGCCAGTCACTGCCCGGCGTACTCAAGAACACGCTCGATTGGCTGTCCCGCGACGATGCCGAGTACCGCACGGTCCTTTCGGCCAAGCCGGTGGCGATCATCGGCGCTACGCCGGGCCGCTGGGGCACCAAACTGGCACAGTCGCAGCTGCGCCATACACTGACCGCCATGGGCGCATTGACCATGGCCTCGCCACAGCTCTATGTGGCCGAAGCAGCGGCCGCCTACGACGATGACGCGGAAGATTTCGACGCGGCGACGCGCAAGCGCCTGCAGCGCTTCCTGGAGGGATTCCAGAGCTGGGTCCAGCTGCTGCAGGGTGGGTCGTCGCGCGGTTGAGCGATGCCGGCAGAGGCCGTCATCGCCCGCCGGTGCCAAGGACCGGATCATGCAGCCCGCGCAGCTTCTTCTTGTTGATCTTGCCCACGCTGGTCCGCTCGATTGCATCCACGAAGCTCACGCGCTCCGGGATCGCATAGCGTGAGATGTCTCCGGAACGGCTGCGCGCCGCGACCAGTTCGATGATCTCCGCTTCGGCCACATGGCTTCCCGGCTTCCTGACCACCAGTGGCAATGGCCGCTCGCCCCATTTCGTGTCGGCGATACCGATCACCGCGACCTCGCTGACCGCCGGGTGCAGTGCGATGATGTCTTCCAGCGCGAGCGAGGAGATCCATTCGCCCCCGGTCTTGATCACGTCCTTGATGCGGTCGGTGACACGCAGGTAGCCAGCTTCGTCGATGTTGCCGATGTCGCCGGTGTGCAGGTAGCCGCCCGCCCACAGCGTTGCCGAAGCCTCGGGATCGTGCAGGTAGCCCTGGGTCAGCCAGGGGGCGCGCGCCACCACTTCACCGGTGGCGACGCCATCGTGGACGACATCGCCCATGTCCGGGTCGACGATGCGCAGGTCCACCAGCGGCACCGGAATGCCGGCCTTGGTGCGCAGTGACAGCACCTCGTCGGCATCGGTCACGCTGTCCACGTCGATCTGGGCGATGGTGAGCAGCGGGCAGGTCTCGGACATGCCATAGCCGCCGAAGATGTCGATGCCCCGCGCCAGTGCGCGCTGCGCCAAGGCACGGGGCAGCGCGGCACCACCGATGATCACCTTCCAGCCCTCCAGGTCGGTCTGCGCGGCGTCCGGGTGCTCCAGCAGCATGTGCAGGATGGTTGGCACGCAGTGCGAGAAGGTCACCTTTTCGCGGGCGATCAACGCCAGCAGTTTCGCAGGCAGGTAGCGCCCCGGATAGACCTGCCTGATGCCCATCGCGGTAGCCACGTAGGGCAGGCCCCACGCGTGCACATGGAACATCGGGGTGATGGGCATGTAGACATCGTCACGATGCAGGCGTCCCTGGCGGGGTGCGCCGCCGAGCGCGGCCATCGCCGCCAGCGAATGCAGCACCAGCTGCCGGTGGCTGAAATAGACCCCCTTGGGCAATCCGGTGGTTCCGGTGGTGTAGAACACCGTGGCACGGGCATTCTCGTCGAAGTCCGGGAAGCGGACGACCGGCGTGGCACCGCGCAACCCCGCTTCGTACTCGGTGGCGAAGCCAGGCGGCAGCGGGCCACCGGCATCGTCCAGCAGGATGCGCGTGCGCAGGTCCGGCAGCTGCTCGTCGATGGCGTCCAGCAGCGGCAGGAACTCGCGGTTGGCCAGGATCACCCGCGCGCCGCTGTGGTTCAGCGTGTACGCGATCTGCTCGGGGGCCAGGCGCACGTTCACCATCATCAGCACCGCACCGATCATCGGAACCGCGAAGTAGGCCTCCAGGTAGCGGTTGCTGTCCCAGTCCATCACCGCCACCGTGTCGCCGTGGCCGACGCCCAACGAGGTCAACAGGCCGGCCAGCTGGCCGATGCGCGCCTGCAGGGTGCGGTAATCGAATCGGACCCTGTCGCCATAGACGACTTCCTGTTCAGGACTCACCGCCAGCGGCATCAGCAGCAGCTGCTTGATCAGCAGTGGATAGGCATGGGCATCGGGAGTGGGGGCGGATGACATGGCATTTCCTCGTGGGCGGCGTTGCGGTCGCCGACCTTCTCCGCACCACACTATCAAGCCCTTCCTGCTGTACCAGCGTACCTAGGTACCTGTTCCCGCGCGCAGCCGATTTGATAATCTCGCCAGGACATGCCAACCCTGCTCATCGCCGATGATCACCCCTTGTTCCGTGCGGCACTGCATCGCGCGGCGGAAGAGGCGGTCGCCGATCTGCAGATCAGCGAGGCGGATTCACTGGACAGCGTGCTGGAGGCGATCGAGAACCAGTCGATCGACCTGATGCTGCTGGACCTGCACATGCCGGGCAACCATGGGCTGGCCGGGCTGGCGACCATCCGTGCGCTGCAGCCGGGCCTGGCGATCATCATCGTCTCCGCCAACGAGGAGCCGCAGGTGATCCGGCGCGCCATCGACCTCGGCGCCGCGGGCTACCTGCCCAAGAGCTCGGGTTTGAACGAGCTGCAGTCCGCGCTGCAGTCCGTGCTGGAGGGCGAACGCTGGATCCCGGCGCTGCTGCGCGAGCCGGTGGCGCGGGTAGCGCCGTTCAGCAGGGATGCCGACCTCGCCGCGCGCCTGGCCAGCCTGTCCGCACATCAATACAAAGTGCTGGGGCTGGTGGCCGAGGGCCTGCTCAACAAGCAGATTGCCGACCGGCTGGGCGTACAGCTGCGCACGGTCAAGGCGCACATGACACGCATCATGGAGCGGCTGGGCGTACGCAACCGCGCGCAGGCCATCCGCGTGCTGCACGAAATGGGGTTGGCCGATCCGTCCCGGCTGATCGAAGAGCTGCCCGAGCCCTGAACGGTCAGCGCGTGGCAGTGGCCGCCAGCAGGTGGTTGATCGCCCAGCGCAACGCCAACGGCTTGAACGGCTTGTTGAGCAGGGATAGCCCAGCGCCGCGCACCGCCTCGCGTGTATCGCTGCCGGTATCCGCACTGAGGATTACCGTCGGCCGCGGTCCATGCATGTCCGCCAGCCGCTGCCACAGCGCAACACCGGTATCGCCGTCATCCAGGTGATAGTCGAACAGCCACAGCGCCGCCTCGTGCGCTGAGGCCCCGATGGCATCGGCGCTGCCTGCCGCGATGACGTCGCAGCCCCAGGAAAGCAGCAGTTGCCGCATCGCCTCCAGCGCGTCCGGGTCGTTGTCCACTGCCAGTACGCGGATACCCTTGAGGGCGTTGCTGCCACCCGTCGGTGCCGAACTGCGCGGGGCCACAGGCGGTGCTGCGCGTTGCACGCTGATCGAGAAGGCCGAGCCGTGCCCGGGCACGCTGCGCAGGTGCAAGGGTGCATGCAGCAGATCGGCGATGCGGTGGGCGATGGTCAAGCCCAGTCCCAGTCCCTGGCCGTTGCTGCGATCGACCCGGTGGAACTCCTCGAACACCACCGCCTGCTGCTCCTGAGTAATGCCGGGGCCGGTGTCATGCACGCCGATCATCAGTGCCTGCCCCTGGCGGCGCACACCCAGCAACACACCGCCATGGCGGGTGTAACGAATGGCATTGGCCAGGAAGTTCTGCAGCACCCGGCGCAGCAGCAGGGGATCGCTATGGACCCAGGCCTGGCTCCGCACATGGCGGAACTGCAGGCCGCGCGCCGCCGCCAGCACCGCGAACTCCTGCGCGAGCGGATCCAGCACCGTCGACAGCGCGAACGGGCGCGGATCGGCCACCAACCCACCGGCTTCCAGTCGCGAAATATCGAGCAGGCCGGACAGCAGGTCATCGGTGGAATCCAGTGCGCCGCGGATCTGCCGCAGGAAACTGTCGAGGAACTCGGATTCGATGTGCTGCGACATCGCCTCGGTCAGCAGCTGGGCCGCATGCAGGGGCTGGATGAGGTCATGGCCGACCGCCGTCAGGAAGCGGGTTTTCGCCGCGTTCGCGCGCTCGGCCTCCTGGACCGCCTGCTGCAGCCTCGCGGTGCGGTCCTGTACGCGGCGTTCCAGCGTTTCATTGCTGCGCTTGAGCGCATCCTCCGCGCGGCGGAACGCCGTGACATCGGTGAAGGTGGCCACGTAGCCACCGCCCGGCATCGGGTTGCCGCGGATCTCGACGATGGTGTCATCGGGAAATATCCGTTCCGACAGGTGCGGCGTGCCACGGCGCATGTGCGCGACGCGGCGCTGCAACGCCCTGGTGGGCGTGTCGCCGGGGCCATCGCCGATCTTCAGCTGCCCCAGTGCCCACGCCGTGAGGTTGACCACCGGCTGCCCGACCTGCAGCAGCTCCGGCGGGAACTTGAACAGCGCGGCGTAGCGGCTGTTCCAGGCCACCAGCTGCAGCTGCGCATCGACCACGCTGATGCCCTGGCTCATGTTCTCCAGCGCGGCTTCGAGCAGTCGCTGGTTGAAGCGCAGCACCTGGGTAGCTTCGCCGACGGCGCGGGTCACCGCATCCAGCGGCGCGGTGCCGCCCTCGCGTGCGGCTTCGACCAGCAGCCGTGCCATGCCTGCGCCCACCACGGCCGTCAGCTCACGCTCGACGGCGGTGACCCGGTCGTCATCCAGCATCTGCCCGGCGTGGCCGTCGAGCAGCTGGCGCGCACGCTCCTGGCCAAGGAAGCGTCCGGCGGTCCTGCGCAGGGACGCCGCAGCCACCGCATCCCGCCTCCGCGGCAATGACGGACGCACGGCCCGCGACACCAGGGCCACGGTCAGCAGGTTGACCGCCAGGCTGGCCCCCATGCTGATGGCGATATGCCCCGGCTGCACGCGCAGCGAGACCACCGCCAACCAGTGCAGCCCGTCGGCGCTGACCGACGGCGTCGCGGCCGGGATCACCATCGGCAGCAGTACCAGCCAGAGCCAGGCCAATGAGCCCAGCACGATGCCGGCTATGATGGCCGCGGAGGGCGTACGTGGGCGATACACCGCCAGCAGCCCAGCCGGTGCCAGCTGCGAGAGGGCGGTGAAGGACATCAGGCCGAAATCGCTGAGTGCCTCGGTGTCGCTCATCGCGCGGCTGTACAGCCACGACATCAGGAACACGGCGAGGATGCCGGCACGGCGGAACGCCAGCACGCGCGGGCGCAGATCGGCGTTGGCCACGCCACCCCCGATGCCGCCGAGCAGGCGCGAACCGAATCCATGGTTGCCAAGCATGATCGACAACGTCAGCCCGGACAGGATCATCATGCCGGTGGCCGCGCTCAGGCTGCCCAGATAGGCCAGCAGCGCCAGCAGATGATGGCCGCCGGCCTGCGGCAGCGCCAGCACGTACAGGTCAGGCGATACCGAGGCCGGCAGCTGCGCGGCGCCGGCCAATGCCATCGGCACCGACGGCAGGCCGATCAGCAGCAGGTAGACCGGGAACATCCAGCGTGCCGTCTTCAGGTCCGAGGTCTGGCGAAGCTCGACCACGCCGACATGGAACTGGTGCGGCAGGGTGAACGCGGAGATCGCCCCCAGCGCGACCATGGTGAGATAGTCCGGCACGATGGCCGGGGGCGGCAGCTGCGCCATCTTCTCCAGCAGCGGTGTGCCGGCCTTGTGCACGGACAGCGCCGCATTCAGGCCAATGGCCAGCAGCGCCACCAGCTTCAATACGGACTCCAGGCCCAGCGCGACCACGATGCCGCGGTTGGGCTCGGTGGCCGAGGCCTTGCGTGCACCGAACAGCAGGGTGAACGCGGCCATCGTCAGCGCGAACCAGAACGACATGTCCAGCTGCGCACCGGCAGGCGCGAACCCATCACCCAGCAGGGTGCCCAGCCCCTGGCTGACGGCTTTCAGCTGCAGTGCGATGTACGGAATGATGCCGAACAGCGCCACCAGGGTGATGGTGAAGCCGAGGCCGCGATCGGCACGCAGTCGTGCAACGACCAGATCGGCGATGGTGGCACTGTTGTGCTGCTTGGCCAGCCGCCCGAGACGGAGCAGAAACGGCAGGCCGAACGCGAAGATCAGCGCCATGCCGGCCAGGGTTGGTGGAATGGGGAAACCCCATTGCCGCCCCTGCGAGGCCGCACCGTAGTAGGTCCACGCGGTGCAGTGCACGGCCAGCGACAGTGCATAGATGAGCGGCCATGCCTTCGAAAGCCGGTGCCCCCGGCGCTCGCCCCACAGCGCCACGCCAAACAGCAGTGCGGTCCATGCAATGCAGGCGAAGAGGACGATGGAGGGCGTCAACATCGCTCCAGTGTAGGGAGAGAATCGGGCGGGGTGGTGCTAGGGCGTAATCACGACCAGTGACAGCTGCTCAGCGACCAGTGCCAGCTCGCCATCGGCGACCCGCTCGACGGCCTTGCGCTGGATCAGCAGCCACTGGCCGGGCTGGCGCGCATCCAGTGACAGCAGCTGCGAGCGTACCCGCACCTCGGACCCGCTCGGCACCGGCGCCAGGAAGCGGACCTTGTTCAAGCCGTAGTTGAGCACATGGGCGATGCCGGGGAAGCCAGCCAGGGCGGCCACATCGTCCTCCACCGTCAGCGAGAGCAGCAGGAAGCCGTGTGCGATGGTACGCCCGCCCGGCATCTGCGCCTGCGCCCGCGCTGGATCGACATGGATCCAGTTGTGGTCGCCGGTGGCGTCGGCAAAGGCATCGATGCGCGCCTGGTCCAGGCAGGTCACGCCACTCAGCCGCTCACGGGCGGCCCACTGCTGCACGGCCTGCAGGGCGGGAGGCAGCTCGCTGTCCGCACTCACACCACACGCTCCAGCAAGGCAAGGATCGCGTCACGCGCCTCTGGTTCGGACAGCATCGGAGCGTGGCCGACATCGGGCACCTCCACCAGACGGGCACTTTCCGAGGTGGCCGCCATCTGCCGCGCCACATCGGCCGGCAGGATGTCGGACAGCGCGCCGCGCACCACCAGCACCGGCACCCGGGCGGTCAGCCCGCGAACCGCACGCCACAGCAGGGGACGCAACAGCCACAGCAGCCATGGCCGGGTGGTGCGGATCACTGCCGGGTCGTAGTCCAGTTCCAGCAGGCCATCGCTGCGCGGGCGGAAGGTGCGCACCGCCATCTGCCGCCAGTCGTCGGCGCTGAAGCGAGGGAACGCAGCCTTGCCGATGGATTCCACGTAGGCCGTGGCCTGCACCAGGTCCATCGGCGGTACCGGCTTGCCGGCATACTTGCCGATCCGTGCCAGCGCCTCACGCGGCACCCTGGGGCCGGCATCATTGAGCACCGCGCCCGCGATCCGCTCCGGCGCGCGCGAAGCGAGGGTGATGGTCACCAGCACGCCCAGTGAGGTGCCGACGAACACCGCCTTGTCGATGTTCTGCGCGCGCAGCAGCGCGACCATGTCATCTGCGTAGGTGCGCGGGTTGTAGCTGGACGGATCGTGCGCACGTTCTGAACCGGCGCGGCCACGCAGGTCGACGGCGATCACGCGCCATCCCTCGGCGGTGAGTGTTTCGGCCAATGCATCGAAATCGGCACCATTGCGGGTCAGGCCGGGAATGCAGACCACGGTGCCGCGGGGCGCCTGCCGGGCGTCCGCTGCATGGTCGCGCGCGTGCAGGCGCAGGCCATCGTCGCTGTTCCAGTACAGGTCGTCGTAAGACTGCGTCATGCAGAAGCTTCCTGAAGATCGTAACGGATGCGCTAGAAATCGTAACGGACGCTGAGGCTATATTGGCGGGGCGGACCATAGAAGCCGATCAGCGTGCCGACTGCAGGAATGTTGTAGCCAGTAGTGCGGTATTCCTTGTCGGCCAGGTTGGTGCCCTGCAGCGAGAAGGTCCACGCATCATCCAGGCGCCAGATGACGCCGGCGTTGACCAGCCCGTAACCCTGCTGGCGGATCACCGGGCTGAGGTCGGTGGTCGGCCACACTTCGCTCTGGTAGCTGTAGCTCACGCGTGCCGACAGGTTGCTGCCGTTGGCCAGGTCGGTGCGGTATTCCACGTTGAACGCACCGGAGATATCCGGGGCATTGGTGAACTTCATCTGCCTGGCCACGTTGATGCCGCGGTCCATGTACTCGTCGTATCTGGTATCCAGCCACGCCAGGTTGCCGGAAATCAGCCAGTGCTGGCTGGGCAGGTACTGATACTCGACTTCCAGGCCTTTGACGGTACCGGCGCCGGCATTGGTGAAATCACCGAAGAAGGAATCATCGATGCCATCGCCATTGGTATCCAGGCCGGTGAACACCGACAGCTGGATGTCCTTGTACTTGTTGTAGAACGCTGACAGGTTCAGGAACAGGCGCTGGTCGAGGAAGGCCATCTTGCTGCCGACCTCATAGCTGTCCACGGTCTCGTCATCGAACGGCTCCGCCGAGCGCGGTACCGCCACCGCGTTGGCGCGGATGTTGTAGCCGCCGGACTTGAAGCCACGCGTCGCCAGGCCATAGACCATGATGTCCGGAGTGATCTGGTAGTCCAGCGAGACCTTGGGCGAGACGTTCCTGAAATTGGTCTTCTTGTCGAAATCGGCGGTCACCGCCACCGGCCGGCTGAAGCCCGGGTCGGCGTAGAGGCGGTTGAGCACGATCGCGCGCTTGTCCTCGTCGGTGTAGCGGGCGCCGACATCGAGCTTCAGTCTGCTGGTCAGGTCGAAGGTCCAGTCCGCATACAGCGCGATGCTGTCGGTCAGCACCTTGCCCTGGTTGTCGGCGAACTGGGCACTGAAGTAGTTGTTCTGGATCTGCCCGCCAGCCTTGCCACTGAACTGGTACAGGCCGACCACACCGCGCACCCGGCCGCCGGCATCGTAGTTCAACTGCACTTCGTTGCTGACCTGGTCGTCGTGGTAGGTGCCACCCACGTCGGCGAGCTTGACCGGGGCGGTATCGAAGTCGATGTTGGCCTCGCTGTCCGATTCACGCTTGGCGACCACGTATTTCAGCGCGATGTCTTCGTTCGGCCGCCAGTTCACCGTGGCCGAGGCGCCCTTGCTCTCCACGTTGTTGAGGTTGCGCATGCCCGACCGGATGTCATAGCGGCTGTCCATCGGCGGGTAGGCGCGCAGGAACGGATTGGGTGCCAGCATCTTCGAGCCGCGCATGCCGGACTGATCGTCGATCCAGTCCAGTGCGAACTGCACGTCGAAGTCGTCGCCCGCATACGCGCCCAGGTTCAGGCGTGCCGCGTTGATCTGCTTGTCACTGACCGGCTGGCCGTTGAAAGTGTTCTCGCCAAACCCGTCGTGGTTCATGCTGGCCACCGCCACGCGGGCGCGCAGGCCGCTGTCAGCACCGCCGATCGGACCGCCGATGGCTGCCTTGGCATCCAACTGGCTGTAGTTGCCCACGGTGACCTGGGCGAAGCCCTCGGTCTGGGTCGGCAGGCCGCGCGAGATGTACTTGATCGCGCCGCCGATGGTGTTCTTGCCGTAGAGCGTGCCCTGCGGGCCGCGCAGCACCTCGATGCGCGAGACATCGAACACATCCAGCAGCGCACCCTGCGGGCGCGCGATGTAGACGTCATCCAGGTAGATGCCCACGCCCGGATCGGCGCCCCAGGTGGGGTCGGACTGGCCGATGCCACGGATGTAGGCGGTGACCGTGCTGCTGGCACCGCGGGCGGCGTAGATGGTCAGGTTGGGCACCTGCGCATCCAGGTCGCTGATGTCCTGCACATTCATCTTGTCCAGCGCTTCGGAGGTAAATGCGGTAACCGCTACCGGGACCTCCTGCAGGGTTTCTTCGCGCTTGCGCGCGGTGACCTTGATGCTGTCCAGGTTGGTGGGTGATGCAGTCCTGGCCGCCGTCGGCGTGGCCTGGGGCGTTTCCTGTGCCAGTACCGGCCCGGAGGCCAGCAATGCGCCGATCATGAGACTCAGGCAAGTCCGTTTCATTCGGTCCTCCCCCAGGCAGCTGCTTGCAGATGGCCCATTGCCATCCTGCAGCCAAGGCTAGCGGTGTCATCACGCAGCGGCGAGTGGACCTAGGTCCAGTCGGCAGCGGCCGCTGGATGCGGATACTGGGCGCGCCCCCCAGCCGGAAGCGCGTCCCGGTACCACTTCATCCACGACTCACGCATGAGGATCTGGCCATGAAATCCGGAATCGATTCGATCAAGGTTGTACTGCTGGTGCTGTGCAGTTGGCTGGCGATGGCGGGCAGTGCCCTTGCCGCAGGCCCGGCCGGGCATTGGGACATTGGCCTGTACGGCAATCTGTTCGGCGCCCGCGAGTACCAGGTGTGGGTGCCGGCGGGCTACGACGACCAGCAGCCGCTACCGTTGCTGCTGGTGCTGCACGGCTGCGTCAACGGGCCCAACCTGATGGGGGAGGCGTCAGGCTTCAATGATGTGGCCGACACCGAAGGGTTCATCGTGGTCTACCCCCGGCAGAACGTCACCTCCAATCCGGCCCGCTGCTGGAACTGGCAGCTGCCGATCAACCAGGCCCGCGACAGCGGCGAAGCGTCGATCCTGGCCGGCATCGTGGACAAGGTGAAAGCGGACTACAGCGTGGATCCGCGCCGGGTCTATGTCACCGGCATTTCGGCAGGTGGTGCGATGACCTCGATCATGCTGGCCTGCTATTCGGATGTGTTCGCTGCCGGCGCCATCCACTCCGGTGGCATGTTCAAGGGCGCGACCACGATTTCCGGCAGCGCCTACGCACTGCTGGCCGGCAGCATCTATTCGCCGGACAGCAATGGCCGCCTGGCGTGGCAGTGCTCGGGTTCGCCGTCGCCGCGACCGCTGCCGGTGCTGGTGTTCCATGGCAGCGCCGATCTCACCGTCAATCCGGTGAACGGCCAGCAGGCCGTGCGCCAGTTCCTGCAGACCAATGACCTGGCCGACGACGGCCAGGACAACGACTCGGTGAAATACGTGCCGACCAGCACCTATCACGGGCAGGTGCCGGGCGGCCGCGCGTATACCGTCGACACCTACGCCTACGGTGGCAGGGCGCTGGTCCAGCACTACGTGGTGCAGGGCATGGGGCATGCCTGGAGCGGCAGCCAGTCGGGCCTGCCATTCACCGACCCGAAGGGGCCGGACGCCACGCTGATCACCTGGTTGTTCCTGAAGGACTACCAGCGCTGACGGGGGGCAGGGGGCCTCCAGGGAGGGGCGCGACTGGAGGTGCCGGATGGCACCTTCAGCCGCTCATGGCAATCAATTATCGTGAGCGCCCGTTCCCACGACCTTCAAGCGCCGGCGCATGGAATCCATGTCAACGACTACCCGAAACCGGCAATGGCTCAATGCCGTCGTGCTATCCGCAGTGCTCCTTGCCGTCGGCTGCGAGGGCAGGAAGACTCCGCCGAACGATGTGGGGGCGGCGGTTGACGAGGTGGCCCAGGCCCTGATCGAACAGCCTTTGCTGCACTCGGCCTCCATCGGCGTGGTGTACCGGGGCAAGACCTTCATCCGTCACCGCGGCGAGATGGTAGCCGGCAAGCCCGATGTTCCGACCGACGCAACGCTGTATGAGATCGGCTCGCTGAGCAAGACCCTGGCGGGCACGTTGATGGCCCGTGCGGTGCTTGAGGGCAGGGTGGGCCTGGAGGATGACGTTCGCAGCTACCTGCAGGGCGACTATCCGAACCTGCAGTACCAGGGCCAGCCCATACGGGTCCGTCACCTGCTGTCACACACCAGTGGCCTGCCGAACATGCTGCCGGAGCGGGCGAACACCGTGTTGGAGGACTTCACCGATCACCGCGTGCCCGGTGAACTCAGTGCCCTCTATGCGCATTACGGCAAGCCGGATTTCCTGCGGGATCTGCACGCCGTGCGGATCCCACGGATGCCCGGGAAAGAGTACGCCTACTCCAGTGCTGGGACGGAGCTGACGGCCCACATTCTGGAAGGCGTCTACAAGACCGACTACACGTCATTGCTGCGTGGCTTCTTCAGCGACGCCGCAGCAATGACCAGCATCGGGATCAAGCTGGGGAATGCGGAAAAAGACCGTCTTGCCATCGGCTACCACAGCGACAATCCGGTGCCGACCTCGCCGATGCCACAGTTGCCATGGGGCGCTTCCGGCAACGTCAAGGCAACAGTGCCCGACATGGTGAAATACCTTCAGTTCCAGCTGGCCAACGGCCCGGTGGTGCAGGAATCGCATCGCACTCTGGCCAGATTCGACGACGAGTTCAGCATCGGCTATTTCTGGAACATCGTCGCTGGCGATCGCCAGAAGGGTGTCTATTACGCCCACCACGGTGGCGTTCCACGCTCGCAGTGCTACATCTACATCATGCCGGAGCACGATCTGGGCATCTTCGTGATCACCAACCAGAGCGGCGACCGGACCGCGCGTGCCATGGAGGCGGCGATCGATACCCTGGTCGGGAGAATCGCGGCGCGTTGAACCGCCCGCTGAGGCTCGGGCCCACGCGGCCCGGTCCGTGCACCAATGTGGCTTCGCAGGACGACGTGTCGGACAAGCCTGGAACCGATCTGGACAGACTGCTCGGCCCCGGCGGCTGTCGGCCGCAGGGCTTTGCGCTCGAACTATTGGCATTCGTCGCTGCATGCTGTCGTTGGTCGCATGTTCTCCACAACGCGGGTGCCCGCGGCTAGGCTGTAGTGATCGACTACAGGGATGACCACCCTATGAACCGCTGGCTTTTCCTGGCGCTTGCTGCGCTCCCGTTCACTGCCGGTGCCGTGGTCATCCGTGATGACGTTGACGACGCCCGGTATCAGATCGATGCCTCTGTCTTCCCGGCGCTGGCCGACATGCCGGGCGAAGGACATGGCGTTCTCATCGCCCCGCGCTGGGTGCTGACCGCAGCGCATGCGGCACCCATGGAAGGGATGGAAGAATCCATCTCCATCAATGGACGCGCCTATGCGGTCGAGCGCGTCTTCCTGCATCCCGGTTTCAGAAGAATGCCGGAGGCCCTGGGCAAGGAGGCGCTGGCGACAGGAAATCCCTCCAGGATCCACGCGTTCCTGGCAGCATCGGATGACATCGCACTGATCAGGCTTGCGACTGCTGTAAAGGATGTACAGCCCGTAGCGCTCTATCGCGGTGCTGCCGAAGTCGCGCAGATCGCGGCCCTGATAGGGAAGGGGGCTACCGGCAATGGCGTCGTAGGGCTGGCGCCGGGCGGCCCGCATCGCACGACCCTGCGGCGGGCATTCAACGCGATTACCGGCGGCAACGAACGGTATCTCTGGTACCGGTTCGATCCGCCACCGCAGGCCCTGCCGCTGGAGGGGGCTCTCGGCAACGGTGACAGCGGCGGTCCGTTGGTGATTGATGATCACGGAACGCCGCAGCTGGTGGGGCTTGGTTCGTGGATCACTGCGGTTCCAGAGCATGCGCTCGAGGCGGGGTTCTATGGCCAGGTGGTCTACAACGTTCGCGTATCGCGCTACATCGACTGGATCGAAAGCATCAGCCGTGACGCGTCACATTGATTGCTTTTCGTGGAGGCGTAGCAGTGCAGGGGGGCGTTACCCTGATCTCAGCCGGTGCGACGGGCGTTCGTATGCTTCCCATCATGGGCTCATCATTTCACCGTCCAGATTTCATGATCGTCACCCGGCCGTCCGGCTGGGTGCAGAGCGGCGAGCGCTGGGATCTGTGGTGGAACGGCCGTTCGGTGGCCAGTATCGTGCCGCATGCCGTGCTCGGGTTCCGCCTGAAACTGGACGCACGCAGGATGTCACAGAGCAAGGTCGTGTCCGTCGCCAGCGCCCGCCAGGCGAAGCGCTACGCCGAGCGCTGGTGCGCGGCGCGGCTCTGCCCACAACTGCCACTGCGTGACGCCGTCGCCCGACTGGTGCAGAGTGCATCCGAACCGGGCGCCGTGTTCGCGCCGCCACTGACCCGGACGCAGCGGCAGCAGGCCCGGCGCCTGGCCGAGGCCGGCGCAAGCGAGATGGGGCGGATCAAGGAAGCGCTGGCGCCACGGCCGCGCGTGATGGCCGCCAGGCCCGAGGTGCAGGGACGAGGTGGAACCTGGTCTGTGCCCGGCCAGAATCCATCCTCGCCGCACCGAAACGGGAACACCTCCCCAGCCAAGGTTACGCCGAAAGCTCCTCACGCACGATCCTGGCCCCTTCGCTGAGCGCGCGCAGCTTGCCGCGTGCCACTTCCCGTGCAAGCGGCGCCATGCCGCAGTTGGTGCTTGGGTAGAGTTTGTCGGCATCCACGAACTGCAGCGCCCTGCGCAGCGTGTTGGCCACGTCTTCCGGCGTTTCGACCGTATTGGAGGCTACGTCGATGGCGCCCACCATCACCGTCTTGCCGCGCACCAGTTCGATCAGGTCGATCGGTACGTGCGAGTTCTGGCATTCCAGCGAGATGATGTCGATGCTGGAGGTCTGCAGCTTGGGGAACGATTCTTCATACTGCCGCCATTCCGAGCCCAGTGTCTGCTTCCAGTCGGTGTTGGCCTTGATGCCATAGCCGTAGCAGATGTGCACCGCCGTCTGGCACTTCAGGCCCTCAACCGCACGCTCCAGCGCGGCCACGCCCCAGTCGTTCACTTCGTCGAAGAACACGTTGAAGGCCGGCTCATCGAACTGGATGATGTCGACGCCAGCGGCTTCCAGCTCCTTCGCTTCCTCGTTGAGGATCTTCGCGAACTCCCAGGCCAGCTTTTCGCGGCTCTTGTAGTGCGCGTCGTACAGCGTATCGATCATGGTCATCGGGCCGGGCAGGGCCCACTTGATCGGCTGCGTGGTCTGGCGGCGCAGGAACTTCGCATCCTCGACGAACACCGGCTTCGGACGGCTCACGGCGCCGACCACGGTCGGCACGCTGGCATCGTAGCGGTTGCGGATGCGGACCGTTTCGCGCTTCTCGAAATCGACGCCGCTGAGGTGCTCGATGAAAGTGGTGACGAAGTGCTGCCGGGTCTGTTCGCCGTCGCTGACGATGTCGATGCCGGCGTGCTGCTGCTCCTGCAGGGACAGGCGCAGTGCATCCTGCTTGCCTTCAATCAGGCCGTCGTCCTGCAGCTTCCAGGGTGACCAGAGCTTCTCGGGCTCGGCCAGCCAGGAGGGCTTGGGCAGGCTGCCTGCGGTGGAGGTGGGAAGCAGTTTCTTCGTCGACATTGCGTCTGGTTTCCTGGGGGCGAATGGGGAATCAATGGATCAGCGGGCAGCCCACTGCTCAAGCACGTCGCGGTACGGCTTGATGAAGTGTTCTTCGGTGAACCGGCCCTGCTTGACCGCCAGCTGGCTGCGCTCTTCGCGGTCGTAGACGATGCGGGTGGAGGAGTAATCCTGGTGCTTCAGGCTGGGCTGGTAGACCTTGCCCGCCACGGAGTTGGCGTTGTAGATCTCCGGGCGGTAGATCTTCTGGAAGGCCTCCATCGTGCTGATGGTGCCGATCAGCTCCAGGTTCGAGTAGTCGCCCAGCAGGTCGCCCTGGAAGTAGAACGCCAGCGGTGCGACGCTGCCCGGCGGCATGAAGTAGCGCACCTGCAGGCCCATCTTGTCGAAGTACTGGTCAGTGGGAGAGAACTCGCTCTGGCGGTATTCCACGCCCAGGATCGGGTGGTGGTTCTCGGTGCGGTGATAGGTCTTGCTGCTGGATACGCTGATGCAGATTACCGGCCCCTTGCTGAAGTTGGCGCGGTAGGCCTCGGACTCCAGGAAATGCTTGAACAACTTGCCATGCAGGTCGCCAAAGCCCTCCGGGATGCCAAAGGTGGCCTTCCCTTCGTTGCTGGCCGGCAGCACCACGCTGAAATCGTAGTCGCGCACGTAGGACGAGAAATTGTTGCCGACGATGCCTTCGATGCGCGCGCCGGTGCGGGTGTCGACGATGGTCGGGCGCAGCACCTCGATCAGCGGGAACGGATCGCCGCCATCGCTGTTGCCGATGTGCATCTCCACCGAGATGATGTCCAGCTCGACCGCGTAGCGATCCGCGCTGGGGTTGTCCCAGTGCGCCAGATCGTTGAAGCGGTTGTTGATCATGCTGATCGTGTTGCGCAGGTTTTCCTGGCGGGACGCGCCGCGGGCCAGGTTGGCGAAATTGGTGGTGATGCGCGTCCCGTCGGCAGGCTGGTAATCCTCGTTGAATGGGATCTGCGTGATGCTGAAGGTGAAGGTGTCGGTCGTCATGGGTGGCGTTCCGTAGTGCGGGGTGACATCCGGATGCGGGCGAGGGCATCCGGCATTCAAAGTGCTGCGGCCGCTTCCAGGTCGGCGGCGCGCTGGCGAGGCAGGTCCAGCAGCGGCATGGCCCGCTGCACCGCCAGCCGTGCGCGCTCGATCAGGGCATCGTTGTGCACGCGACCGTCGGCGAAATCGCGGTCGGTGGCGTAGACGCCCAGCGGCAGGGTGCGTGCCTGGAAGAAGCTGAAGAGCGGGCGCAGCTGATGGTCGATCACCAGCGAATGGCGCTCGCTGCCGCCGGTCGCGGCCAGCAGGATGGGGGTGTCGACCAGTGCGTCCTGGTGGACGAAGTCGAAGAAATGCTTGAACAGCCCTGTGTACGAGCCGCGATAGACCGGCGTGCTCACCACCAGCACATCGGCCTGCTCGACGGTGGTCAACTGGCGTTCCACGGTGTCGGGCAACTGCGAACGCCAGAGCGCACCGGCCAGATGCGGGGCCAGTGCGCCCAGTTCGACCAGGTGCTGCTCGCTGTGGATGTCCTCGCCGATCAGGCCCAGCAGATGCTCGGCCAGGGTGGCGGCCTTGGAGGGGCGCTGCAATCCGCCGGACACGGCGACGATTCGAAGGGGGCGGGCAGGTGAAAGCATGACCCGATGCTAGCCACGGCCTTCCATGACGTAAAATGGTATTACTTCACCTATCCATGAGCAGGATTCATCGTCATGCTGGAGCGGATCCACCTCAGCATCGTGCAGCAGGTCGAGCAGCAGGGCTCGCTTACCGCGGCCGCCGGCGTACTCAACCTGACCCAGTCGGCCCTGAGCCACAGCATGAAGAAGCTGGAGCAGCAGCTGGGCACTGATGTGTGGCTGCGCGAAGGCCGCAGCCTGCGCCTGACCCAGGCCGGGCAATACCTGCTGGCCGTCGCCAACCGCGTGCTGCCGCAGCTGGATCTGGCCGAGGAGCGGTTGGGCCAGTTCGCACAGGGCGAGCGCGGCGCGCTGCGCATCGGCATGGAATGCCATCCCTGCTACCAGTGGCTGCTGAAGATCGTCTCGCCATACCTGGCCGCGTGGCCGGATGTGGATGTGGACGTCAAGCAGAAATTCCAGTTCGGCGGCATCGGCGCGCTGTTCGGCTACGAGATCGACCTGCTGGTTACCCCCGATCCACTGCTGAAGCCAGGCCTCAAGTTCATTCCCGTGTTCGACTACGAGCAGGTGCTGGTGGTGGCCAGGAACCACGCCCTGGCCAAGGTGGATTACGTGAAGCCGCGCCAGCTCGGCCAGGAAGTGCTGATCAGCTATCCGGTGCCGTTCGAGCGCCTGGACATCTACAACCAGTTCCTGCTGCCGGCCGGCATTACGCCGCGACGGCACAAGGCCATTGAGACCACCGACATCATGATGCAGATGGTGGCCAGTGGTCGTGGCGTGGCCGCCATGCCGCGCTGGCTGGTGGAAGAGTACGCCACCCGCATGGACGTGGTGCCGGTGCGCCTCGGTGCGAAGGGCATTCCCAAGCAGATCTATCTGGGTGCGCGCGAGGCCGATACCAGCATCGACTACCTGCAGGCCTTCATCGAACTGGCGCGGAACAGTTCGCCCCTGGCCAGCAATGCAGGCGTGGGCGCGTGATGTCCGCGCCTACGTCGCTGCGGGTGCAGGCCTTCCTTGATGCCTTTTCGCTGGAGGTGAGCGCCAGGGCCATGCCGGCGCTGGGTGCCGAAGCCACCCGCATTCCGCGTGGCACCACGATCTCCATTCCCTGGCTGGCCAGCGAGGACGACGACGCACGCCTGGCAGCGGCGCGCAGGGTGCGCGAACTGGGCTTCGAGCCGATGCCGCATCTTTCGGCCCGCCGCATCCGGTCGCGCACGGTGCTTGAACGGTTCCTGCAGCGCGCCGCCAACAAGGCCGGAGCAACGCAGTGCCTGGTGATCGCTGGCGATCTGGCCACGCCCGCCGGCCCATTTGCTGACAGCGCTTCGATCATCGAGAGCGGCCTTCTGGAGAGGGCCGGTATCAAGGTCGTCGCCATCGGCGGTCACCCCGATGGCCATCCGGTCCTGGGCAGTGACGCGTGCTGGCAGGTACTGGAACACAAGTGCCAGTCCATCGAAGCGCGCGGCATGGCGCCAGTGATCATCACGCAGTTCGCCTTCGATGCCGACATCGTCCTGGCCTGGTTGCACGCGCTGCGCGCCCGTGGCATCCACGTTCCGGTGCTGGTTGGCGTGCCGGGCCCGGCAAGCATCGCGCGGCTGGTACGCTACGCCGCAATGTGCGGGGTGGGGGCCAGTGCATTGATGCTGTCCCGGTATGGCATCTCGATCGGCCGGTTGCTGGGCAGCGCGGGCCCGGAGGTGTTCGTGGACCGTCTGGCGGGCGGTTTGACTGATGCCCACGGGTTGGTCAGCCCGCACTTCTTTCCGTTCGGTGGAATTGCCCAGTCGTTGGACTGGATCAACCAGCATCGGGCGCTGCCATCGGTTGCCCGCCGCTGACAGGCCATCAATCGTGCCTGCCGGGCAGCGCATGGCCCGGTGCCGCCCCGCTCAGCCCCGGCGGTGGCGTATCCCTGACGGGGTACTGATCAGGCCCGCATTGCTGATGGCCTGGCGCGTACCGCACGCCCGGCACGCAAGCACGGTTCCTCCTCGCACATGCTCCATCTCCTGCTCGCCCCAGACGCTGGTTGCGCCGCAGGCCGTGCAGGTGGCTTCGATCTGCAGGGCACGGGCCAGGTCGCCCTCCGCGCCTGGCGTGTAGGTGAGGTCCCTGATCTTGAATAGGCCGGTATGACTCATTGGAACGGCGTTGTGGGTGCACTACGGGAAGATGCGAGGCGAAGGTGTCGACAGGGTTGGCACAGTGTCGAGAAACGGCGCGCTTCAGCTCATGGATCACTACGCAGCACGAACTCCTCCAGCCGCGCCCGGCTGACGGACTGGTGGTTGCCACAGCCTGGGCAACTGAGCGAAGCAGCGCCGTTGAGGTCGACGAGGCCATGATCAGGAATGGCGCGGAACTGCCTTGAACACTTCAGGCAGGAACAATCGATCCGGGTGACCTGCAGCAGGGTGCCATCCTCACGCGCCACTCCTTCGACGCTGTTTACATAGAACTGTCCGATGTCGCGCATGAAGATGAATAAAGCCCTGAACGTACGGGGGCGTTCATCATGCCGTCTGTCGCGCTGCCAGGCGCGAACCGTATTCTGAAGAATTAAGAATACGCATCACGGCCCGGACTTGCGCCGGGTGCTAGAGTGTGAATAGGTGCCGACGTGGCCCTGCATTCAAGGCGAAGTCCATGCCCATCCGGGCCGTTGTATACGCAAGCCAGGCCGTTGAAGGCCTTTCGATTGACCGCCTGGAAGCACTCGTCACCGATGCTGCGAGGTTCAACAAGCTTGCAGGGGTGACAGGCGTGCTGCTGCATGACGGCACGCGATTCGTGCAGTACTTCGAAGGGCCGGAAGATGGGGTGGCCAGCGTCTACGAGCGGGTGCTGCAATCGACCAGCCACACGGATGTGGTGGAGCTGGCCCGGGGGCGTGTCTCTACCCGGCAGTTCCCCTATTGGTCGATGCACCAGCTTCCTGCCGACCAGCTTCTGGTCGGCCGACTTGCCAGGGCCGACTGGTCACGCTTCAAGAGAAGCCAGCCCGAGGAGATTGCGGGTTCCGCGTGGGGTATTGATGTGCTGGCCGCTGCGGTTGAGCCCCACGTGCACGCCGCTTAGTTTGCGGTTCGGCGGCCGCTCCTTTTAGATGTGCAGCGACATGAAGGCTTTCATTACGCTCATCGCCGCATTTGCTGCGAGCCCGGCGCTTGCCGATTCCCCGCTGCCGCCGCCAGAAAGGTTCACGGCATGCTCCTCCACGCGAAATCTCTGTACCGATTCGGATCCAGCCGTCAATTCAACGCGGGTAACGCCACAGGCATCGGGTCAGGATGCCTGGCTGATATGCGGATGGCATCGCGGGTTGTTCCCGTCGGACGATGGGGCTCGGTCGTGGTCGGCTGCGAAGGCATGAACCTGGTTCCGGCTGACGTGACGTTGAGCGAGCCGGTGCTGCATTTCTACAATCGCGGCCGCCTCGTTCGCACGGCTACGCTCGATCAGTTGTATCGGCGCACCATGGCGTGACCACGCCATCACCCGCATTCACTCCACAACAGCGAAAATGCACTATCGGGCGCGCCCCTACGCGCGCCGCTCACTGCCTGCAGGATCGCGAAGATGTCCAAGCCCCCTTTTGGTGAATCGTCATGTGCCGCCGCTGCCAGCGGTTGCGTCGAGGTGCGTGGCGCGCGCGAGCACAACCTCAGGAATGTCGACGTCTCCATCCCGCGCAACGCATTGGTGGTGTTTTCCGGTGTTTCGGGCTCCGGCAAGTCATCGCTGGCGTTCGGCACGATCTTCGCGGAGGCGCAGCGGCGCTACTTTGAGTCGGTTGCGCCGTATGCACGGCGTCTGATCGACCAGGCCGGCGTGCCCGATGTGGACGCCATCGACGGGTTGCCGCCGGCAGTGGCCCTGCAGCAGCAGCGCGGCGCCAGCAACGCGCGCTCATCGGTGGGCAGCGTCACTACGCTGTCCAGCCTGGTGCGCATGATGTATTCGCGTGCAGGTGCATACCCGGCCAACCAGCCGATGCTTTACGCCGAGGACTTTTCGCCCAATACCCCGCAGGGCGCCTGCAGCACCTGTCACGGGCTGGGGCACGTCTACGAGGTGACGGAAGCCTTGATGGTGCCGGATCCGTCGCTGAGCATCCGCGAGCGCGCCATCGCCTCCTGGCCGCCGGCCTGGCATGGCCAGAACCTGCGCGACATCCTGGTCACGCTCGGCTACGACATCGACGTACCGTGGAAGAAGCTGCCGAAGAAGGATCGGGAGTGGATCCTGTTCACGGAGGAAACGCCCACCGTGCCGGTCTATGCAGGCTTCACGCCTGCCGAGACCCGGGCTGCGCTCAAGCGAAAGCTCGAGCCGAGCTACATGGGTACATACACCGGCGCGCGTCGCTATGTGCTGCATACCTTCGCCAACACCCAGAGCGCGCTGATGCGCAAACGGGTTTCCCGCTACATGGAAGGCAAGCTGTGCCCGGTCTGCCACGGAAAGCGGCTGAAGCCGGAAGCGCTCTCGGTCACCTTCGCGGGCGTGGATATCGGTGAGTTCATGCGGTTGCCCCTGGATCAACTGGCGGATCTGCTGGAGCCCATCGCGGAAGGTGATTTCGGTGCACACAGCAAGGGTGCACCTATCAGCACGCATGCGACACCCCGCGATCGTGCCCGGCGCGCCGCGAGTGGCCGCGCGACGCACGAGGGCGCCCCCGACGTGCGCCTGACCTCGGCCCTGTCCGAAGAGAAGCGGCTGGCCGCACAGCGGCTGGCGGGCGGAGTCATGGGGCGGGTACGGCAACTGCGCGAGCTTGGCCTGGGCTATCTCTCGCTGGACCGCGCCACGCCCACGCTGTCCGCCGGCGAACTGCAGCGCCTGCGGCTGGCCACGCAGCTCAGCTCGTTGCTGTTTGGTGTGCTGTACGTGCTCGACGAGCCTTCGGCCGGACTGCATCCCGCCGACAGCCAGGCGCTGTACGACGCGTTGGACCGGCTGCGTGATGGCGGAAACTCGGTGTTCGTGGTCGAGCACGATCTGGAGCTGATGCGCCGCGCGCAGTGGCTGGTGGACGTGGGCCCGGAGGCCGGCGAGCGGGGAGGGCGCGTGCTCTACAGCGGTGAGCCGGGCGGCCTGCGCCAGGTGCAGGAGTCGCGCACGGCACTGTATCTGTTCGACCAGGTACCCGCGCCCACCCGTCGGCAGCGCACCGCCACCCACTGGCTGGAACTGCAGGGCATCCATCGCCACAACCTGCAGGGAGTGGACGCGCAGGTGCCGCTGGGATTGCTGACGGCCGTGACCGGCATTTCGGGGTCGGGCAAGTCCAGCCTGATGGCACAGGCCTTGCCCGAGCTGATGCTGCTGCACCTGGGGCATGAACCCGCGGACGATGGCGCCGAGGCGTCGCCGAACGACGGGCCGACGGTGATGGAAACCACCCGAGGCCAGTTGGCCGGTGATGTGGACGCCATCCAGCGGGTCGTGCAGGTCGACCAGAAGCCGATTGGCCGCACACCGCGCTCCAACCTCGCCACCTATACCGGGATGTTCGATCACGTACGCAAACTGTTCGCGGCGACGCCCGCCGCACGTCGTCGTCGCTTCGATGCGGGTCGTTTCTCGTTCAACGTAGCCAAGGGCCGATGCGAAACCTGCGAAGGCGAGGGTTTCGTGAGTGTCGAACTGCTGTTCATGCCCAGCGTCTATGCCCCATGCCCCACCTGCCACGGCGCCCGCTACAACGAGGCCACGCTGAAGGTGCTGTGGAACGACCGCAACATCGCCGAGGTCCTGCAGATGACCGTGGACCAGGCGCATGCATTCTTCATGGCGGAAGAGGTCATTGCCCGGCCGTTGCAGCTGCTGCAGGACATCGGCCTGGGTTACCTGAGGCTGGGCCAGCCGGCCACGGAGCTTTCAGGCGGCGAGGCCCAGCGCATCAAGCTGGCCACTGAACTGCAGCGCAGCCAGCGCGGGCGCACGCTTTACGTGCTGGACGAACCCACCACCGGCCTGCACGCGTCGGATGCGGACAGGCTGCTGGTTCAGCTGCAGCGGCTGGTCGACGCAGGAAATACGGTGGTGATGATCGAGCATGACATGCGGGCGGTCGCCCAGGCGGACTGGGTGATTGACGTCGGGCCGGGCGCAGGCAGCGCGGGTGGCACCATCGTGGCGAAGGGAACGCCGCAACAGGTGGCCCGCGCGCGGGGAAGCAGGACAGCGCCTTTCCTTGCGCGCGAGCTGGCTCCTCTGTAGGGCCGAGCCATGCCCGGCCATCACCCTCGGCCAGATCCGGGGGCGGCCTGTCCAGCAAACGATGCTCAGGTCTCCCCGCGCCACTGGCTCATCAACATCTGCAGAAAGCGTTCCGCAGTAGGCGAGAGCAGGGCGCCCCGGCGACGGACGATCCCGATCGTGCGCGACACCACGGGGTTACCAATCGTGCGCGTCACCAGGGTCGGATGATCCCCGTCCGGCGTGGCCATTTTCGGCAGGACCGACACGCCGATGCCGGCCTCGACCATGCCCAGTGACGTCGACAGGTGGGTCACTTCGTAGTGCCAGCTCAGCTTGAGGTTCTCGCGCGCCAGGGCACCATCCAGCAGCGTGCGGTTGCCGCTGGTGCGATGCACGGTGATCAGCTGGTGCTCGGCCAGATCGGCCCATTCCACCTTGCGCTTGCGGGCCAGCGGATGATCGCGTCGGCAGGCCAGCACGAAGGGATCTTCGGCCAGCACGTCGAAATCGAGATTCGGATCGTTGGCGCCCATGAAGTTGATGCCGAACTCGACTTCGCCACGCTCTACCGCCTGCAGGCCTTCGGTGGCCGGGATATCCAGGATCCGGAAGCGCACGTTGGGATGCGCTTCGTGGAAACGCGCCATCACGCTGGGCAGGAAGTAGAACGCCGCCGTGGGCAGGCAGGCGATGGTGACGGTAGCGCCCCGCGTATCGTCCCGGCCCCGCAGTGAGAACAGTGACCCATCGAATTCCTCCAGCATACGACGCACCAGCGGCAGCAGGTTCTCGCCGACGGCGGTGGTGCTGACGCTGCGCGTGGTGCGCTCCAGCAGTGGCGAACCCACAGCCTGCTCCAGCTTCTGTATCCGTCGGCTGAGTGCCGGCTGGGAGACGTGCAGGATCTCCGCGGCGCGGTGGAAGCTGCGCGTCTCCGACACCAGCAGGAATGCGCGTAGATCCAGGATCTCGCAATTGATGCTCATTGGGTATCAATCATCCAAAAATCAGCAATTCACAGATCAATTGGGGTCATGCCAGTATCGAATCACAGAGGGGTCATTCATCCCCTACACGCATCAATCTAACACACGTATGTCCAACGATCTGCTCAGCATTCCCTGCGTACTCATGCGCGGTGGTACATCCAAGGGCCCGTTCTTCCTGGCCAGCGACCTTCCGGCGGACGTTGTTGAACGCGATCGCCTGCTGGTGGAAGTAATGGGGTCGGGCCATCCGCTGCAGATCGATGGCATCGGTGGCGGCAACGCACTGACCAGCAAGGTGGCCATCATCGATCGATCCAGCCGGGCAGACGCCGACGTGGACTATCTGTTCGCCCAGGTACGGGTGGAGCAGCAGGTGGTGGACACGTCCCCCAACTGCGGCAACATGCTGGCGGCGGTGGGCCCGTACGCCATCGAGCGGGGGCTGGTGCAGGCTCAGGATCCGCAGACCGAGGTGCGCATCCACAACGTCAACACCGGCAAGCTGATCATCGCCACGGTGGAAACGCCGGGTGGCCATCTGGTCTACCGCGGTGATACGCGCATTGCCGGCGCACCGGGCTCGGCCGCGCCGGTCAGGCTTTCCTTCCTTGATGCCGCAGGCGCCCGCACCGGCAAGCTGCTGCCCAGCGGCCACGCCCGGGAAACCATCGATGGCGTGCCGGTCAGCCTGGTGGACTGCGCCATGCCGATGATGCTGGTGCATGCCGAGGACCTGGGCGTGCGCGGTGATGCATCGCCCGCCGAACTGAACGCGGATGCCGCGCTCATGCGCCGGCTGGAAGCGCTGCGCATCGAGGCGGGCGCCCGCATGGGCATCGCCGACGCCGGCAACAAGGTCATTCCCAAGCCGGTGCTGCTGTCGGCGCCGCAACACGGCGGCGATCTGCAGGTGCGTTACTTCATGCCGCACCAATGCCACACCGCACTGGCCATTACCGGCGCGGTCGGCCTGGCTACCGCCGCCGTCACGCCGGGCACGCTGGCCCACACTTTGGTCGGGTGCCTGTCCGTTCCCGGCAGCATTACCCTCGAACATCCGAGCGGGGACCTGCAGGTGGGCCTCAGTCGCAGCTCGGATGACGCACCGGTGATTGCCAGCGTGGTCCGCACCGCACGCCGATTGTTCGAAGGTCGCGTGTTTGCGACAACGCCAGTGCCTGCCATGGCCAGTTCCACCCAAGCCCGCCAATGGACGTCAGCGGCATGATCTGAACCCGGCAGGGCCGGCGCAGACGCGCATGCCAGCCATTACAACGTAGATGCTTCACTCCTGGGAGGGATGATGTACAAGCAGTTCTTCATGGCCGCGCTGTGCGCGGCCGGTCTGGCCGCGGCCGGTTGCAGCAACAGCGGGCGCCCCGATGGCGCATCCACCGGCACCGGTGACGATGCACCCGTGCGCATCAGCGTCGGCTCCTACAACCTCAACAACCTTCCGTTCTTCATTGCCGATGCCAAGGGCTACTTCAAGGACGTCGGCCTGGACGTAAGAACCGAGAACTTCGCCCAGGGTGGCTCGAAGGTGCTGCAGGCCCTGGTGGCGAATTCCACCGACGTGGCGGTCGGTTTCTACGACCACACCATCCAGATGCAGGCCAAGGGCAAGGACGTGGTGGCCTTCGTGCTGCTCTCGCGCAATTCCGGCCTGGTGATGGCGGGGCGCGAAGACGCCACGTTTGATCCTGCGCGACCGGAGTCCATCAAGGGCCAGAAGGTCGGCATCACCGCACCGGGCTCCTCGTCCGACTTCTTCGTCCGCCACTTTCTGGCGCAGCACGATATTCCGGCCGACAGCATTTCGCTGATCGGCGTCGGCTCCGGCGCTGCTGCAGTCGCCGCGCTCGAGCAGGGCAAGATCGACCTGCTGGTCAACTACGATCCGGCTGCAACCCTGATCACCGAGCGCAAGGTCGGGAAGATCATCCTTGACGCGCGCAGCGACGAAGGCGCCCGCCAGGTCTATGGCGGGTTGTACCCGACCTCGGTGATGTATGCCAACCAGAGCTTCCTGGACAAGCGCCCCGAAGCGGCCGAGAAGATCGCCCGTGCCGAGCAGATGGCGTTGAAGTTCATCGCCGACAACAGTGCCGAGGAGATCGTTGCCGCGCTGCCGGACAGCTACGTCTCCGGCGACCGCGCCACCTATGCCCGCGCGGTGGAGAACGCGCGCGCGATATTCACCCGCGATGGACGCTTCACGCCGGCCGACCTGGAGACGCCGTTGAAGGTGCTGCGTGAGTTCAATACGGATGTGGCCAAGGCCAACATCGATCTGTCCAAGACCTACACCAATGCCTTCGTCGAGCGTGCCAACGCTGCGGCGCCGGCTGCCCAACCGTAAGCGGAGGTAACCCCATGGCCCTTAATGCCACCGTGCGCCAACTCAACGGCGCACCGCAGCTGGAGCCTGCACAGACCATGGTCGCCATCAACAAGGTGACCATGTCCTTCGGCGAGTTCACCGCCGTTCGCGATGTCGACATCCAGGTAGGTGACGGCGAGTTCCTCGCCATCGTTGGGCCCACCGGCTGCGGCAAGAGCACCATCCTCAATTCCGTAGCTGGCCTGCTGAGGCCATCCTCGGGCGACGTGGCCATCGATGGCCGCACGGTCAGCGGCGTGCAGGAGTCGGTCGGCTACCTGTTCCAGCAGGACGCCCTGCTGCCGTGGAAGACAGCTTTCCAGAACGTCGAGCTGGGCCTGCGCTTCCGCGGCGTGCCCGAAGCCGAACGCAAGGCCAAGGCCAACGCGTGGCTGGCCAAGGTCGGCCTGGCCGGTTTCGAGCATCGCTATCCGCACCAGTTGTCCGGTGGCCAGCGCAAGCGTGTGCAGATGGCGCAGGCGCTGATCGTCGAGCCGAAGGTGATCCTGATGGACGAGCCGTTCTCGGCGCTGGACATCCACACCCGCCACCTGATGCAGAACGAGCTGCTGCGCCTGTGGCAGGAGGATCGCCGCTCGGTGATCCTGATTACCCATGACCTGGAAGAAGCAATCGCGCTGGGTGACCGCGTGGTGGTGCTGTCCTCCGGCCCGGCGAGCCGCGTGGTGCGCAGTTTCGACGTGGATCTGGAACGGCCGCGCAACGTGGCCGAGATCAAGCTGGATGACCGTTTCACCGACCTGTACCGCGACATCTGGGCCTGCCTGCGCGGCGAAGTGGAGAAGAGCTATGCACGCCAAGACTGACAAGTTCATCCAGCTCGCGCTGGTGGTCGCCGTGTTCGGTGGCTGGGAAGGTGGCATCGCGCTGGGAGTGATCGATCCGTTCTTCTTCCCCTCGCCAACGGTCATCGTGCAGCAGGCCTGGACCTGGCTGTCCGATACCTCCTTCTACCAACATGTGTACATCACGCTGACCGAAACCGCACTGGGCTACATCATCGGCACCGGCCTGGGCGTGGCCGGCGGTGTCTGGCTGGGCCTGAGCCGGCGCTCGGCGCGCATCCTGGATCCCTTCATCAAAGGCTTCAACGCGATTCCGCGTGTAGTGCTGGCGCCGATTTTCGTGTTGTGGCTGGGGCTGGGCCTGTGGTCGAAGGTGGCGCTGGCGGTCACGCTGGTGTTCTTCACTACGTTCTTCAATGCCATGCAGGGCGTGCGCGAGGTGAACCCGGTGGTGCTGGCCAACGCCCGCATCCTGGGGGCGAGCCGCAGTGACCTGCTGCGCCATGTCTACTTCCCCGCAGCGGCGAGCTGGATCCTGTCTTCGCTGCGTACTTCGGTCGGCTTTGCAGTGGTCGGTGCGATCATTGGTGAGTACCTCGGCGCTTCGGCGGGCCTGGGCTACCTGATCGCGCAGGCCGAGGGCAACTTCAATGCCGTGGGTGTGTTCGCCGGCATCATCATCCTGGCCGCCTTCGTGCTGGTCATCGACGCCCTGCTGGACGTGGTCGAGAACAAGCTGATCACCTGGCGTCCCAACGCCCAGGCACAGGCCACCAGCTGACCGGGCCGGGTTGAGCCCGCCTGCCGCGCCGCCGGTCCGATCCGGCGGCGCGAGCTTCCTCCCCCGATCTTCCCCCGCACCACCGCAACAGGCCAGCGCCGGGCCAGGGGGCCGGCTGGCCGGAGAGAGAGTCCATGAACCCTTCCACCGTGCTGCCGCTGGCAGCGCTGCCGGTCGCGCTCGGCCTGCTGTTGGCCAGTGGCCACGCCGACGCCCAGTCCACTCCTTCGCCGCCCGCGCCGTTGAGCCAGGCCGAGCTGTCACGCCTGGTGCAGCAGCAGGCGCTGCAGATCCAGCAATTGGAAGCGCGCCTCCGCGCCGTCGAGGGCGGGCAGGGCACTGCGGCCGCACTATCCGCGCCGCCCGCGCCCGCGCTGGAAACGCGGGTGGCCGCACTGGAATCCGGCCAGTCCAGGCAGCCCAATGTCTCTTGGGCCAAGGGCGCACCCGAGTTCAGCAGCGCCGACGGCACTACGGTGTTCCGTCCCCGCGGCCGCCTGTTCGTCGATGCCTCCAGTACGGACGGTTCGGCGGTCGGTGATCGCAACGTTTCGGGCACCGAGGTCCGTTCGGTGCGCCTGGGGGCCGAGGGACGCTACGGCACACTGGGCTGGGTGGTGGAGGGTGACTTCGCCGACAACGCGGTGGCCTGGAAGTCGGTCTACGCCACGCTGGACCACACCCTGTTCGGCCTGCCGGCCGATCTCACGATGGGCAACCGCTTGAACGATCGCGGTATCGATGGCTCCAGCAGCACCTCCAACACGCCGTTCCAGGAACGCAACGTGGTCGGCACGCTGATGCTGCCGCAGCGCGGCCTGTTCGGTGTCGGGCTGACCGAGCGCGTGTATGGAAAGGGCTGGCACGCCAGCCTGTCGGTGGCCGGCAACGATCTCAACAACGCCGGAACCGACAACGACAGCCAGACCTGGACCACGCGCGTGCACTGGAATCCGCTGGACACCGCTGCTGCCACGTTGCATCTGGGCGCATGGGCGTTCCACGAGAAGATTCCCGCCGGGGCCAGCGGCGTGGTGCGCAGTTCGGCCATCGCGGGACATTTCAACGATCTGGTCAGGATCACACCGGGCACGCTGCTGGGCGCCGAGCGCAGCACCGCCTACGGTGCCGAACTGGCCGGCTTCTTCGGCCCGGCGTGGGCAACGGGCGAGTGGGGTACGCGAACCCTGCGCGGGGCCGATGCCGGCGGTCGCTACGATCGCGACCACGCGGCGTGGGCGATTTCTGCCGGCTGGTTCCTGGCGGGCGCGCTGCCGTCGTACTCGGGCAAGGCCGGTACCTGGGGGAAGGTGAAGGTCGCCGATCCGGTGACGCGCGGCGGCGGCGGTGCCTGGGAGCTGAAGGGCCGCTATGAAGACGTGGACTATGCCGAGCTGCCCAGTGGCGGTACCGGTAACGCGTGGACCCTGGGCGCGAACTGGTACCTCAACGATTTCAGTCGCGTGATGTTCGAAGCCGTCCGTTGGCAGACCCGTCACCGCAGCGGCAGTGCAATGGGCAGGGATGAAGGCACCACCTTCAATACCCGCCTGCAGCTGGTCTTCTAGGGCAGGGGCGCCGCCTGCACTCTGGTCACAGCAGCAACAACGCTGCGATGAGTGCAGGTGGCATCACCAGCGCGCCGACGCGCAGGAAGTCGAGCGCGCTGACATGCTCGCCTTCGCGACGCAACGCCATCAGCCACAGCATCGTGGCCAACGAGCCGGTCACCGACAGGTTCGGGCCCAGATCCACGCCGACCAGCAATGCGGCACGGGTCTGCGCCGGCAGGTCCGCCATCTGCCCCAACGAACCAGCCGCCAGGCCGACCGGCAGATTGTTGGCCACGTTGCTCAGCAGTGCAGCGGCGCCGCCGGCCAGCCAGCTGGCCTGGTGCGGCGACGTATTCGCCAGCGCCTGCAGCGCGCTGGCCGAACTCTGGATGACACCGGTCTGCGCTACCGCTTCCACCAGCACGAACAGCCCCGCCACCAGCGGCAGCACCCCCCAGGATACGTGGCGCAGCAGCGGCAGCGGGCTGCGTCGCTGGCGGATCGCCACTGCCACCACGCTCAGCGTGCCCGCGCAGAACGTGGTCAGGCCCAACGGCCCGTTCAAGGCGGACGTAACCAGCAGCACCGTGCCGGTGAACAGCACGCCCAGTTCGCTCAGTCGGCCGCCGTCGGTCAACGGGCGATGCGCCGGCGCGGCCACCAGCGGCTGTGCGATTTCGCGACGGTGCACCCAGCGCAGCACAAGATAGGTCGCACCGATCGCCGCCAGCGAGGGCAGTGCGAACTGCGCCAGCCACTGCAGCAGCGGCGGCATGTGCTGGCCGTACACCACGAGATTGGCCGGGTTGGAGATGGGCAACACGAAGCTGGCCGCGTTGGCGATGAAGGCACAGACGAACAGGTACGGCAGGGGATTGGCCCGGGCCGCCTTGCAGGCCGCGTAGACCGCCGGCGTCAGCACCACGGCTGTCGCATCATTGGAAAGAAACACCGTTACCAGCGTGCCGACCAGGAACACCAGGTCGAACAGGCGTCGCCCGGATCCGCCCGCGTGCCGCACCGCGTACAACGCCAGCCAGTCGAACAGCCCTTCGCGGCGTGCGAGCTCGGCCAGCACCATCATGCCGACCAGGAACAGGTAGACATCGCGGCCTTCGGCGACTGCGTGCCAGGTAGTACCGAACGACACAATGCCGCTGAGCGGAAGCAGCGCGGCCGCACCGAGCGCCCACACGTACTCCGGGATGCGGAACGGACGGAACAGCAGGCCGACAGTGGCAACGGCCACCGCCATCCAGATGATGAGGGAAGAATGGGAAGCAAGCATGGAGTAGGGGCGTGCGCGGCGCCGCCCATCGACCGCGTCGCCGGTTCTCCGGCGCATGTGATCGGCGTGCAGGCGCCCGCTGCGATCAGTGCAAGTGCCGGGGTGGCAGCATCATACCGTGCCGGCTGCCCAGCGAATGCCCTGGCGCGGCACGTTACGTGACGGCCGCACCAGGGCATTCAACACCGCGCCTACTGCGTCGCACACTCCACCTTGCGATCGAACTCGGTGCCCAGTACGACCGAGGTGATCGCAAGCGTTGTGCCCTTTCCGGCGCGCAGCGCAAACGGCACGTTCAAGCGGCTCATGTCCGCCCCGGCCTTGGCCAGGCACTTGAGGGGAACGCCCAGCCTGACCCACTCATTGCGCGGCGCCACCGACAGCGCAGGGCCCAGCGCAACCTCGGCAGCACAGGCCGCCCCGCAGGCGGTACCGAGTGTCACTGCGGCTTCTGCCGGGAGCTGTTCGACACGCACGGTTGCTACCACGGACAGCTCGCCGTTGGTCTCGCGCGACCAGTCCAGCGGAGTATTGGCCTGCAACGCCACCGTGGCCGGCGCCCGGAAACTGAACCGGCGTGCGCCCTCCTGCACATCGGTGTTGATTGCGACCATCGCCAGTGACTGGTCGGCAGTCGTTGCATTGGGGTGCACGACATCGGTCGATTCGCCATTGGCGGCAGTCAGGCGAAGCATCAGCCCAGTGCCGGCCACACCACGATCGAACAGGGTACCGCTACCGGCGGCGTCCGGATCAATGCCCGGGTCCTCGGAAAGCGCAGGCAGATTTCCCTTGTCGGCATAGGTAAGGCCGTATCCGAAGGCGAACTGCGGGTCGTAGTCCTTCTGCCCCACGTTGTTCTGGTACTGGTTGGCGCGGCGTGGCCAGGAGTAGCTCAGCTTTCCGCGGAAGTCGTGTTGCACGCGCCCATCGGCCCCACGCAGCAGCACATCGGCCACGCCCCCACCTTCCGATCCCGGCAGCCACGCGGCCACGAAGGCATCGGCGGCGTTGATTTCGCGGTTCAGCCACAACGGGCGCCCGCTCAGGAACACCCCCACGACCGGAATGCCGTCTGCCTTCAGGCGTCGCATCAGCTCCAGGTCTCCGGACTTGCCGTTCTTGAACATCAGGTTGGGCAGGTCGCCCTGGAATTCGGCATACGGATCTTCGCCGAACACCACGATGGCCACATCCGGCCGGTTGCGGTAGCGGCCATCGACCGCCAGTTCGGCCTGGCCGCCGCCCGACCTGACCTGTGCCTCCAGACCTTCCCAGATCGTTTCAGCATTCGGGAAGTCCTCCCGACGCGTGCCATCGCCCTGCCAGCTGAGCGTCCAGCCGCCCGCCTGACGGCTCATGTCGTTCGCGGCATCGCCCGCAACCAGCACCCGTTGTTTCGGCGGGAGTGGCAGCAGCTGGTTCTGGTTCTTGAGCAGCACCAGCGATTCACGCACGGCCTGCCGCGCCACCTGGCGATGCGCCGGCGACCCGAGCAGCTCGAATCTGCCGCCCAATGCGCGCTCGGACGGCTTGGGTTTGTCGAACAGGCCCATGCGCATCTTCGCCCGCAGAATGCGGCGAACGGCATCGTCCAGCCGCGCCTCCGGCAGGCTGCCGTCCTTCACGTGGGCCAGCGTGCTTTCGTACATGCCTTTCCAGCTGTCCGGCGCCATCGCCATGTCCAGGCCGGCAACATAGGTCTTCGCGCAATCGGTGTTGCTGCAGCCCTTGATCTGGCCATGGCCGTTCCAGTCACCGACCACGAAGCCGCCGAAGCCCATCCGACCCTTCAGCACATCGGTCAACAACGGCTTGTGCCCATGCATCTTCTCGCCATGGAAGCTGTTGAAGGACGCCATCACCGACTGCGCGCCCGCATTGATCGCCGGCAGGTATCCGGCGGCATGGATGTCGCGCAGTTCTGCCTCGCTGACCGTGGTGTTGCCCTGGTCCTTGCCATTGCCCGTGCCGCCATCGCCGAGAAAATGCTTGACCGTGGTCATCACGTGGTGGTCGTCGAGGAAGTCGGCCGCGCCGGCCTTGCCCTGCAGGCCTTCGACGAATGCGCCTGCATAGCTGGCCACCAATGCCGGATCTTCCGAGTAGCCTTCGTACGTGCGCCCCCAGCGGTCGTCCTGCGGAACGGCCACGGTCGGCGCGAAGGTCCATTCCATGCCGGTCACACGGGTTTCGGCAGCGGTGATCCTTGCGATCTCGCGCAGCAGTTCCGGGTTGCGCGCTGCGCCCAGGCCGATGTTGTGCGGGAACAGAGTGGCACCCACCACATTGCTCTGGCCATGCATCGCATCAATGCCCCAGACGATGGGAATGGCCTTGCCACCGTTGCGCGTGTCCATCGAGGCTTCCCAGAACGCGTCGGCCAGCGCAAGCCATTCGGCGGGTTTTGCGTTGTAGCGGCCACCTGGGTCGGATGCGCCGCCCGCCAGTATTGAACCCAATCGATATCTGCGCACGTCGTCGGGCGTGATGCTGGCGATATCGCCCTGTACGATCTGGCCGACCTTTTCTTCCAGCGTCATTGATGCGATCAGCGCGTCGATGCGTCGTTCCATGGCCGGATCGTTGGCCAGCGGCCAGGTTGCCTTGGGCCAGTGCGCGGGAGTGATGGTACCTGAGTCGTTCACCGGGGCAGGGGCCGCACCGGTCGCAGGCACCAGCGCCATGGCAAGCGATGCAGCCAGCATCAGGCGGTGTGGACGTAGAACGGGGTTGCGCTTCGCACGATCGGAATGACGGACGTTCATCGGAACAATCATCTCGGAAGGGTGGCTTGGGTGGGCTCGGCGACCAGAAAGCAACCTGACAGCGTTGTCAGTCGGAAACCGAGCATACCCAGCCGGTGGAACGAATGCTTGCTGCACAGCGGCATGGGTTTTGAGGATAAAGTTGCATCTGCATCCACATCCCGTGGTGCAGGATTTCGGTAGAGATGGTGAGGCTATGACGGGCAGAGGGCGGGGGATGCCGGGACCTGAGCAGGTGCTCGCAGGCAGGCCGGGACGCGTGCGGATCGAGGATGTCGCGGCAACGGCCGGGGTCTCGATGAAGACCGTCTCGCGGGTGCTCAACAACGAGCCGAACGTCTCCAAGAGCACCCGGGCCCGGGTGGACGCGGCAGTGGAAAAGCTGCGCTACCGCCCCTTGCCCTCGGCACGGGTCCTCGCCGGCCGGCGTTCCTACCTCATCGCGATGCTCTTCGATAATCCGTCCTCGAACTATCTGATGGAGATCGAGATGGGGGTGCTGGACGCATGCATGGAACAGCACTACAACCTGATGCTCGCTCCGCTGATCTACGACGCGGCCGATATCGTGGAAAAGGTCGAGTCATTGATCATGCAGTCGCAGCTCGACGGCGTGGTGCTGACGCCGCCCCTGACCGACGACACGGCCCTGCTGGAGCGCCTGGTCGATCTGGGCATTCCGTACTCCAGCATTTCGGCGAAGGAACAGAACCGGAACGTGGGCGTCGTCGTGGATGAAATCGGCGCGGTGGTGGCGCTGATCGCACACCTGGCCTCGCTGGGCCATACCCGCATCGCCCATATCAAGGGACACGCCGCGCATGGCGCAAGCATGTGGCGCCTGGCAGGCTATCGCGAAGGCCTGCGCAGGGCAGGCCTGCGCTACGACCCCAGCCTGGTGCTGGAAGGTGAGTTCTCGTACGAATCCGGCTACATCGGCGCCAACGCACTGCTTGATCGGCCTGATCGGCCGACCGCCATCTTCGCTGCCAACGACGATATGGCGGCCGGGGTCATCTGCGCGGTGTTCGAGCACGGCCTTTCGGTGCCGGGCGACATCTCGGTCTGTGGTTTCGATGACACGCCGATCGCCCGCCAGATCTATCCGGCGTTGACCACGGTCTGCCAGCCCACCCGTGAGATGGGCCGGCGCGCGGCCATGGAGCTGATCAAGGAAGTGCGCGAGCTCGGCAGCGGTGGCGTGGTCGATATTGACTACGCCCTGCAGGTCCGGCGATCCACGGGACCGGTCCGTCACGATTGAACGCGCTTCAGCGGCCTGCCGGCGCGATCGGCAGGCCGCGCTGGCAGGGCAGGGGCGCGGCTCAGTGGCCCGCTTCGGTCGCCAATCGCTCCAGATCAACACCCTGGCGACGAAGTGTACGGCCAGCCGCCCAGGCGTAGAACGCCAGATAGCAGAAACACAGCACGCCAATGATGAAGCTGTAGTGCACGCCGACCTTGTCGGCAAGCGCACCCTGCGCCCAACTGACGATGCCGCCGCCCATGATCATCATGATCAGCAGGCTGCTTGCCTGGTTGGTATGGCGGCCCAGGCCGCTGATGGCCAGGGTAAAGATGCAGGGCCACATCGTGCTGCAGAACAGCCCGACACTGATGAAGGCGATCACACTGGTCATGCCGGTGGTGAACATGCCGACCAGATGCGCCGCAATGCCACACACGGCAAAGTACAGCAGCATGCGCGATGGACTGCCCTTGCTGGCCAGGGTGGCGATGATCATCAGGACGATCACCGGCGCGTAGTGCAGGAACTGTGCGGGTTCGTGGCCAGAGATCGCGTTGACGGCAAGGTAGATGGCGAACGCGACGAACGGCAACGCCAGCATCAACAGCTTCCGGGTGCCTGCGCGCACATCGAACGCGCCTGCGGCACCACCCCAGCGGCCGATCATCAGGCTGGCCCAGTACAACGACACGAACGGGGCGATCACCGAGGTTTCCAGCCCCAGTCCACCCTTGCTCAAGGGCTGCTCAAGGTAGGCTGGAAGATTGTCGATGGTCGATACCTCCACGCCGACGTAAAGGAAGATCGCGATCATGCCCATGACCAGCTGCGGGTAAGCGAGCGCAGATCTGCGGTCTGTCTGGTGATCTGCCCCGGTTGCACCTGCGGGGACCGTCGCGGACAGCTCTACATGATTGGGCACGCTCGAGAACCGCAGCAGCACGGCTACCAGTACGAAGGCGGCGCCCAGCACCAGGTATGGGATCTTTACGCTCTCGATGCTCGCCTCTGTGTTGCCCGCTGACACGCTGCCAAAGATGGCAATGCTCACCAGCAGTGGACCTACCGTCGAGCCCAGGTTGTTGACACCGCCGGCCATGGTCAATCGCTGCGATCCGGTGGCCGGGCCACCCATGATCACCGCCAGCGTATTGGCCGCGATCTGCTGGAGCGAGAAGCCCAGGCCCACGATGAACAGGCCGGACAGCATCAGTGCAAACGAGCCGGTGTTGGCTGCTGGATAGAAGAGCAGGGCGCCCAGTGCCGAGACCAGCAGGCCGATGCAGATGCCGTTGCGATAGCCCACCCGATGCAGCAGGTCGGTGCCGATGGCGCGGGACACGGCGATGTAGATCAGCGAACCGGCGGTGTAGGCAACGTAGAAAGCCATCGCCACGTACATGCTCTGCGCCTGGCTGAGATGGAACGCCTTCTTGAACACCGGAATGAGGATGCCGTTGCTTGCGGCAACGAAGCCCCAGAAGAAGAAGACGGTGATGAGTACACCGAACTGCGACCAGCGGGTTGTGTGTTTCATGATTCTCGTGTCATCGCGGGCAGGGCGACGCCCCGTGCGTTGTCGCACAGGGCGGGACGTGGTGATTGCGCACGGAGGGCCGGCGAAACCGGCCCTCCTTCAAGGCTGCGTTGCTCAGAACTGGTAACGCAGGCGCAGGCCGTAGCTGCGCGGATCGTTCAGGAAGCGGACGTTGATGCCGGAACCCACCAGGGCCTTCTGCGAGACGTCGTTGCCCAGCAGATTGTTGCCCCAGGCTTCCACCCGCCAGTTGCCGCTCAGTGAGGTGAAGCCAATGCCCGCGTTCAAGGTGGTCTCGCCCTTCTGGCGGTCAGGGAAGCCGGCCTCAGCGGCACTTTCGGTACGGTCATGGACCAGCTCACCAGTGGCCGGATCCTGTCGGATGAACTCTACGTCCCGGTTGTTGTACTGGGTGAGATAGAAGGCCGAGCGGTACGAGGCCAGCAACTGCCAGTCGAAGGTGCCAAAGCGCAGCTCGGTCGTATGCTGCAGGCGCACGTTGAAGGTGAGCTTCGAGGCCAGCGGCAGTTCATTGCCGGACAGGTCGATCAACGAAGTGGCGCCACCGGCGTCGTAGTTCTGGCTGCGGACATCGGCGACGGTGCCGCGCTTGATCTCACTGTCCATCCAGAGTGCATTGATGTTGACCATGAAGTTGTGCGGGAGTCGCAAGGTGCTTTCCGCCTCCAGGCCGTACACAGCGGACTTGCCGACGTTGCGGTTGACCAGCGCATAGCCGGTGGCTTCACCGGTGGTCGGGTTGGTGGCGATCACCGCCAGGTCCTGGAACACCTGGTCGCTGTAGTCGTAATAGAACCCGCTGACGTTGAAGGTCGAGGTGCGACCCAGCATCTGGAAGGAGTTCTTGCTGCCGATTTCGTAGGCAATGATCGATTCGGGCTTGAAGGTCTCGGGAATCTCCTTCGGATCAAACGTGTCGTTGAAGCCGCCCGCCTTGTGGCCGGTCGACACCAGGCCGTACAGCAGGCTGTCGTCGCTCACGTCGTACTCGAAACCCGCGCGCCAGTCGGTAAAGCTGAACTTGCTCTTGCCGAACTGCTGGGCCGGAATCGCGCTGACCTGGGCCCAGCTCTGGTACGGGCAATCGACGGTATCGCCACCGATGTCGGGACGGTCCACGCAGCCGAATGGGCCGCCATCGGGCACCGCGCCGATCTGCTGCAGCAAGGTGTCGTTGCGACCGTGTCGCAGCACGCCCTGCAGCAGGAAGCGGGCCATCTCCGCCTGCGAGGTGATGTTGCTGACATCAAAGTTCGGACGGCTCATGAACGCGGGCTCGAAGCCGGGCGTGCCGAGGCGCGTGGCAAAGTCCCCGCCCTGGCCAGGCAGGCCCAGCGACCAGTTGCCGCCGATGCCGTAACGCGACTTCTTCTCCTCGGAGTAGCGCAGGCCGCCCTTCAGGCGCAGGCGATCGTTGACGTCGAACGTGCCATCGGCGAAAACGGCGGAAGACTTGCCATTGACCTTCGGCATGGTGAATTCAGTGCCCGAATACCAGCGCCCTTTGTCCACCAGCGAAAGGTAGCCCACCCGCTGGTCCTCGTTGAAGTGGAACAAGCCGGTGGTCCAGCGCAGCCGCTCGTCCTGGTCGGACGTGAACCGCAGCTCATGTACCTGCGACTCCGACTCGGTCAACCAGTACTGGGTGGAGTAGTTGTCGTAATCGATGCCACCGGGGTTGCTGGGCGATACCGGATCGATGTTGCGGCCCGGCCAGAGGATGCCTTCGCTCTGCGCATTGGTCTGGCGGTAGTCCACGTTGCGGTAGCTGCCGTTGTACTCCACCGCCACCTTGCCGAAGTCGTAGGAAATGCTGGTCTGCGCCCCCCAGTTGGTGCTGTCGAGCTTGCCCTGCGCGCCACGGTAGATGATCTTCCGCAGGTCGACATCGTCCGGCAGGTAGCCGGCCCTGGCGGCGGTGTAGACGTTGGCGCCGGGATAGCCCGTGCCGCCTTCCTTGCCGATGTCGGCCATGGCGAAGATCGACAGCTTGTCATCCGGCTGGTAGAGGAACGACAGTCGAGCGCCCCGGTCGTCCTGCACGCCAGCCGGTTCCAGGTCCTGCGCGCGCCCCGCATTCTTGAACGGAGAGTCCTTCTCCACCTTGTAGCCAGCCACGCGGAAGGCCGCGCCACCACCGATCGGGAGATTCAGGGCGAACTCGCCACCGCGATGGTCACGATTGCCGGCCTCGGCCTGAACATACCCGCCGAACGCTTCCAGGTCGGGGCGCTTGGTGATGATGTTCAGCGTGCCGGCCAGCGCATTGCGGCCGCGCAGCGTGCCCTGCGGGCCCTTGTTGATTTCCACCCGCTCGACATCGTAGAACATGCCGCCCAGACCGCGCGGTCGTGCAATGTAGGCCCCGTTGATGTGAGGCGCGGCGCCCGGATCACCCAGTTCGGTGTTGTTCGAAGAGCCCACGCCGCGGATGAAGATCTCCAGGTTGCCTTCCTGGTTGGCCATGCTCATGCCCGGCACCAGGGCCTGGATGTTGCGCAGCTCATTGTTGATGCCCAGCGCACGCGTATCGTCCGCGGAAATTGCCTGGGCGGTACCTGCATATTTCTGCAGGTCCTGTTCCCGGCGTTCGACAGTGACGATGACGGCGTCCAGCGTTGAGGCCTCCCGTGCCTCGCTGGTGGCGGTCGAGCTGCTTTCCTTGACTGATTGCGCTGCGACCGGCAGCGCTGCAGTGGCGGTGACGATGGTGGCAAGTACTGCCTGTGCGAGTGTGCTCTTCCTGAAATGGCCGGTCATAGGGTCCCTCTCTCCCCATAAGTGATGTCTGGACGTTCCCGCGCCACGCGCCGGACGTGGGCTCTTGTAAGCGCGACCTGACAACGCTGTCAATCAGAATGAACGATGGATGACCAGAAGCTCGGGAAATCAGACAGTTGAGCGATCAGCAGTGCTGCCTGGCACGCCGCATTTGCTGCAATGCGAAACGAAATCGAGCGGCGTTGCGCCCTGCCTGCGACTGCAACGGCTGGATTGGAACCATCAGAAAGCGGGGCGGCAGCAAGGGCCATCGGCTTCGCGTATCTGCTGGCGGACTACGGGGCCATGCAGGGGGCGTGGTGCTGATGCTGTCATGTGGCCGGGCATGACTTCAGGCACTCGGTCGCGACTACAGCTGTAGGCAATGTGGACAGGCATTCACCGGAAGAGATGCCCATGAAAACTGCACGATGGTTGTCCAGCTTCGCGGCCTTGATGCTGGCCCTCCCTGCACTGGCCAGCACGACCACCACGGCCGACGCCGTCGCGACGATCGAACGCAACGCCCGTGCCGCGCATTCCGACGCGGTGCTTGTCTGGAAGGATGGAAAAACACTGCTGGAGCCACAGCCAGAGACCGGCGAGGAGCCGGTTCACCTCATGTCGGCCACCAAGTCGGTGGTGGCGCTGGCCATCATGCTGCTGCTGGACGACGGAAAACTGGCCTCGGTCGACGAGCCGGTAAGCAACATCTTCGCGGAGTGGAAGCAGGGGCGGAAAAGGGACATCACGGTACGCATGCTGCTGGACCATACCTCTGGCCTGCAGAACGTGGCCAACGCGGGGGAAGAGCTGGAAGCTGCGCCGGACCTGGTCAAGCTCGCACTGGCTGCAGAGCTGAGCAGCGATCCAGGTACCACGTTCTCGTACAACAACAAGGCTACCAATCTGCTGCCCGGCATTGTCGAGCGTCTGGCAGGGGAACCGATGGATGCCTACCTTGAGAAGCGCCTGTTCAGACCGCTGGGCATTGCCCGATATACCTGGTTGAAGGACGGTGCGGGCACCCCCTTGGGCATGGCCGGATTGTCGCTGAGTGCCCGCGATCTGGCGAAGATCGGGCAGCTGCTGCTTGATGGCGGCGTGACCCCGGCGGGTACGCGTATGCTGAGCGAGCGATCGGTGGCACTGCTGACTGGAGCAAGTGCCCGCTCCCCGGATGTTGGTCTTCTGTGGTGGCGCATTCCAGCATGGGAGCGTTATGAGCTGAAAGGCCAGATGGCCGGCTTCCTGGCGCAGCATGGGGTCAGCGCTCCGGTCCAGCAGGCATTGCTGGCCACCGGGGGCAGGGTATTCGACAGCAAGAGTGCATTGATTGCGTACGTGGGCGAGCGACTTGGGGCGGACTGGCCGCAGCACTATGGCAGCGAGATCACCGGTCGTGGACTCAAGCTGTCCGACATGTTCGACATCCAACGCGGCCCCACCGTTGCCTACGCCGCCAACGGTTACCTGGGCCAGCACCTGGTCATCGTTCCGCAGCAGCGCGTGGTTGCCGTGCGCCTCATCCACCGACGCGACAGCCATCGCGCGCCACTGGATGACTACGCGACATTCCCGGCGGATGTACTCAAGCTGGCCCAGGCGCTTCAGTGAACGGAGGAGCCGGGCCTGCGCCCGGATCCTCGTCCACTGCTTCATGCTGCTGGCCGGAGTGGCAGGGTCTGGCAGGGCGCGCCACTACTTCGGCATCAGCACGGTATCGACAACGTGGATGACGCCGTTGGATTGGTTGACGTCGGCGATGCTGATGCCTGCTTTGCCACCCTTGGCGTCGATCACCCACAGCTTGCCGTCGTGGAGCGCCACGGTAAGCGGCTCGCCTTGCACTGTCTTCAGCGTGGCTTTTCCACCGTGCTTCCTGGCATCGGCCAGGAGCTGGGCGGAACTGAACCGTCCTGGGACCACGTGGTAGGTGAGGATCCGGGTGAGCTGCGCCTTGTTTTCAGGCTTCACCAGTGTATCGACCGTGCCTGCTGGAAGCTTGTTGAAGGCCGCATTGGTGGGCGCAAAGACGGTAAAGGGACCGGCGCCATTGAGGGTCTCGACCAGGCCTGCGGCCTTGACCGCTGCCACCAGCGTGGTGTGATCCCTGGAGTTCACGGCGTTTTCAACGATGGTCCTGGTCGCGTACATCTCGGCCCCGCCAACCATTACCGGATCTGCGGCGAAGCTGGCGGAAGCGGCTGAGACGAGTACGGCGAAGCTGACTGCGGCGGCGATGCGCTGAAGAGCGTTCACGGTGCGTTCCTCGATAGGATGCCCGCACAGCGCGGGCATCCTACATACGGCTGGCGGGAGCGCCTGGATGCACCGGATGCAGGCCGGGTCAGTCAGGGGGAGGGCCGTGATGCGTGTCGAAATTCTCCCTGCAGCGGCGGAATTCCTCGGCGTGTCCCACTACCCAGGTCCACATCGGGATCATAAGAACCAGCAGCTCCCTGCCCAGCGGAGTGATGGTGTACTCCACGCGCGGCGGAACCTCACGGAAATCCTGCCTATGGATCAGTCCGTCCCTTTCAAGCTGACGCAGGGTACGCGTCAGCATACGCTGCGTGACTCCTTTCATCCGCCGCGCCACATCGGCGTGACGCAGTGTTCCGTAGACCCCCAGGGCGTGAATGATGCCCAGCGACCAGCGGCTGCCGGCATGCGCGAGCACCTCGCGGCGCAGACCGTCGTCGTCCGCGCTCATGCCGTCGCATATCGATTGTGAATGTCGCAGAAGCTCATCGGTGCTCATGAACGGTGCGGTCGGTATCATCGGTGTGCCTTCTTACGTGGCAACTAGGGAGGGGCGCAGAATCGCCGCCATCGTACACACAGATGGTGGTTTCAATGTCTCCCCCGATTGTTTCCCGCTCAATCCTGGTCCTGGGTGCCGGCGAACTCGGAATGCCCGTCATCCGCAACCTGGCCCAGCTCGCGGTTGTGCATGACGCAACCATCAGCGTGATGCTGAGGCCTGCGTCGATTGAATCCACACTACCGGACAAGCGTACGGTCATTGACCAGATCCGCTCGCTGGGAGTGGCCCTCGTTCCTGGCGACCTGGTCACTGCCACGGTCGATGAGCTGGCTGATCTATTTTCCGGTTATGACACGGTCATCGGCTGCACCGGCTACGCCGCTGGCCGCGACACTCCCATGAAGGTAGCGCGCGCCGCCGTGAAGTCGGGCATTACCAGGTACTTCCCTTGGCAATTCGGGGTCGACTTTGACGCCATCGGACGCGGCGGGCCACAGGATCTTTTCGACGCCCAGCTGGATGTACGCGACTATCTCCGCTCACAGGCCGAAATGGACTGGGTGGTCATTTCCACCGGCATGTTCACCAGCTACCTCTTCGAGCCGGAGTTTGGCGTCATCGATCTTCCCGGCAGAAAGGTCAATGCACTTGGCACAGCCTCCAATGCGGTTACGCTGACCACACCAGAGGACATCGGTGCAATGACTGCACAGATCGTCTTCCACTCGCCCCCCCTTCGAAACGAGATCGTCTATCTTGCGGGAGACACGGTCCGTTATGAGCAGCTGCCCGCCATCCTTGAGGAAAAGTTCGGTGCTCCCTTCAAGCTGATCGTGTGGAGCGTTCCCCAGCTGATGGAGGAGCTTGCCAGTGACCCATCAAACATGATCAGGAAGTACCGTGCTGCCTTCGCCCAGGGCAGGGGCGTCTCCTGGAGCCTGGACGGGACGTTCAATGCCAGCATTGGCGTGAAACTGGAGGGTGTCGACGACTGGCTGAAAGCCCACTTCGAGACTTGATGAGCCGTTGAGCGGCAATCGCGTGGACGAAAACGGATTCTCCTACAGACTCCAATCGACCCGCAGGCCGGCGATCAACGCATTCGGCAGGTCCCGCTGGCGTGCGGGTTCGTTGAACTGGTCCGGATGCACGATGTAGTGCAGGTTCGGCGCGACCCGAAGCTGGGGGGTGACCTGGATGCCATAGCTCAGCTCCATCATCACCTGGCTCCCGTGCGGGGTGCCGCTGCCGCCCGCTGCGGCACGGGCAAGGCGCAGGTTTTCCAGCGCGATGCTGCTGTACTTCTGCTGCGTCACGACGAAGGCGATGCTGTCCTGCGGTCGGCTGGCGAACGTACCTTTCTGCACCAGCCCGGCCTGAAGGAAGTGATCCTCGATCACCTGGCCGGAGGTGCCCTTGAGCGCGGCGCCGAAAAGGGTCAGGCCACGGCCGCTGCCATCGCTGCTGAGCTGCTGCTCGAAGCGGGCGAACGCACCGGAGCGACCATGACGTGTCGCGTACTCCTGGCCACTGAGCAGCGCCGGCATGCCATTGGCATCGCGCAGCGGGTCGCGGTAGGTCGAGTTGTCCTGCCAGCCACCCAGTTCGTAGCGGGCCTTCAAGCGCGCCGACGCGGGGCTGCGCCAGCCGATCGTGTAGGGCACGATCCAGCCAGTGGCCTGGTTCGTGCTCCATTTCAGGCCGTGCTGGCCATCTTCGGCCTGGCTCGGGTCGACCTGGTACGCGCCCACGCGTACGTAGACATCCGGCGTCACCCATGCCGTGGCATCAGCCATCCAGCTCGATACCGGCCACCAGGTGAAGTTGCTGGTACGGAATACGTAGGTCGGGTTGCCGCAGGCCGAGTTGCCCTGGAAGTACTGGCACAACTCCGAACCTAGATGATGGATGTTGGCGACGCTGCGTCCCGCCTCAAGCACCAGCCGGTCGTCCAGCAGTTTCTGCTCCAGCGTCAGGTTGGCCAGGCGCGTGCCCTGGCCACCGAAGATTTCCTGCACCGAGGTGCTGTTGCCCGTGCTGCTGTTGGCGAGGTTGGTGCCATGACGATTGATGCCGTAGGCCTTGATCGTCGCGCCTCGCCAGCCAAACGCAGCGTCCAGGTCCACGTCGGCACCGAACATCAGCTGGCCGGCATACGCCGTACCGCTGCGCTTGCCGCCGTCGAGCGTGGCGGCGGCTTCGCCGGTGTAGGCAAGCTTGGGGATGAGGACATCGCTCGCGTCGGCGGCTGCGGCCAGCGACGGCAGGACCAGCAGGATCGCTGTCGGCAGCAGGCGGCGGGAAGGGGAGGTCATGGGCGGGGCTCCGTGTGCAGGGCGTAGGTCGCTGAGCCCCTGCGCGCGCAGGGGCCGCGAAAGGACCGTGAGGGCAGGGGGGATCAGGTCGCCGCCGTCACCGGCTTCTTGAGGATGCGCAGCGCGACTGCGGTGACGGCCACGCCAGCCAGCAATGCCAGCAGGTAGATGCCGAGATGAGTGACCGCATTCGGGATCGGCAGCACGAACACACCACCGTGCGGCACCTTCAGCTCGACGCCGGCAGCCATCGAGATCGCACCCGCCACCGCAGAACCCAGAATCAGCGCCGGAATGGTGCGCAGCGGGTCACGCGCGGCGTAGGGGATCGCGCCTTCGGTCACGAAACTGAGGCCAAGCACACTGGCGGCGCCGGCCGTGCCTCGCTCTTCCGCGGTGAAGCGATTGCTGAACAGCCATGTCGCCAGTGCGATACCCAGCGGCGGCGTCATGCCGCCGATCATCGTCGCCGCCATCGGCGTGTAGACCTGGCTGGAAATCAATGCGGTAGAGAATGCGTAGGACGCTTTGTTGACCGGCCCGCCCATGTCCACCGCCATCATTCCGCCCAGCAGCAGGCCAAGCAGGATCGCGCTGCTGCCCTGCATGCTGCGCAGCCAGTCGGTCAGCCACGCCAGCAGCCCGGCGACCGGCGTGCCGATCACGTACATCATCAACAGGCCGACCAGCAGCGTGCCCAGCACTGGCAGGATCAGCACCGGCTTGAGCCCTTCCAGGCTGCGCGGCAGGCGCAGCGCACGGTTGATCCAGTGCACGCCATAACCGGCAATGAAGCCAGCGAGGATGCCGCCGATGAAGCCAGCATCCATGTTCACTGCTACCAGTCCGCCGATCATGCCGGGCGCAATGCCGGGCCGGTCGGCGATGGAGTAGGCGATGTAACCGGCCAGCGCCGGCACCATCAACATGAAGCCGGACTTGGCGCCGATCTGGAACAGCGACCACGCCAGCGTGCCCTTGTGCGCGTCATCGAAGGCATAGATGCCGCCGAGTGCGAACGCCAGTGCGATCAGCAGGCCACCGGCAGTGACGAACGGCAGCATGAACGACACGCCGGTCATCAGATGCTTGTAGGGGCCGGTGGCCCTGGTTTTTTCGGCCGTGCGGCCCGGAGTCGCGGTACCGGCCTGCACGCCGGCCTCGGCCAGCGCCTTGCGGATCAGGTTCTGGCCATCGTTGATCGCCGGCTTGGTGCCACTCTTGAACAGGCGCTTGCCGGCGAAGCGCGACAGATCGACTTCGCGGTCTGCGGCGATCAGGACGAGGTCTGAGGCGGCGATTTCCTCGTCGCTCAACGCGTCCTGCGCGCCGACCGAGCCCTGGGTTTCGACCCGGATTGCATGACCCAGCGCCTTGGCGGCCTGTTGCAGGCCCTCCGCCGCCATGAAGGTGTGGGCGATGCCGGTGGGGCAGGAGGTGACGGCGACGATGCGCTTGCCCGCATGCGTGCCGGCGTTGCCCGACACCGCGGCCGCGAGCGGTGCGAGCGCCGCAGCCGGGTCGTCCAGTACCTCGCCCAGGCTGGCATGCACGATCCCGGCATTGGCGAAGCGCGCGATGTCCGCCTCACCCTCACCCACCAGCAGCAACTGCGTCGCGGCGGCGGCGTCCGAGGCAGACAGTGCGCCGGTCACGCCCTGGTCGCTGCGGATCTCGATCATCAGCTCGAGCCCGCGCTGGCGGGCGGCGCGGCGCAGCGCTTCGGCGGCGAGAACCGCCTCGATGCTGCGTTCGCCGGCGGCGATGACTACGGTGAAAGCGTGCATGGAAACTCCTGGAATTCTTCGGGCTCGTGCTTGCCGAAAGCGCTGCGGTCAGCCTGAAGCCGCCGCCGTGCTCCCGGCAGGGGGGTCAATCCAACCGCTCGATCAGTACATCGCCGGTCCAACCGCGTACCTGCGCCGGGTCCAGCCGTCGTGCGTCACCGCTTTGCAGCCGGCTCATCGAGAACGCGGTCGCCAGCCGCGCGCAGCCGTCCAGATCGATGGAAGGCTCCAGCAAGGCGGCAGCGATGCCGGCCACCATCGCGTCGCCCGCACCGACCGTGCTGCCCTGGGCCAGTCGCGGTGGTCGAGCGACCAGGGCGCCGCTGCGATCAATGAACAGCGCGCCGTCGGTGCCCATCGAGATCGCTACGAGCGCAACGCCACGTTCGACCAAGGCCTGGCCAGTGACGCGCAGGGCGCTGCGGTCCGGCAGCGGGGTGCCGGTCCAGGCCTCCAGTTCGTGGCGGTTGGGCTTGACCGCGTAGGGCAGTGCACCAGCGGTGTCACTCAATGCAGCCACAAGTGCGTCGCCGCTGGTGTCCAGCAGCACGCGCGCACCGGCGGCGGCGGCCTGCGCCTGCAGTCGCGCCCATGCATCGGACGGCAGTCCAGACGGCAGGCTGCCGGACAGCACCACCGGAAGGCCCGGCAGCAGCAAGGCACCAAGCCTGCGCGACACTGCGTCCAGAGCGGCATCGTCGAGGGCCAGGCCGGGCAGGTTGATGTCGGTGGTTTCGCCGTTGTCCTCGTCAACCAGCTTGATGTTGGTGCGGGTGCTGCCGGGGATACGCAGGCAACCATCCACCATGCAGCGCGTGGAGAAGAGCGCGCCGAACACACCGTCGTTGCCGCCACCGAGCACGCCCAGCGCGGTGGTCGGCACGCCCCAGTCGGCCAGGCAGGCGGCCACGTTGATGCCCTTGCCACCTGCATCGTCGCGGCTGCTGCGGGCGCGGTGCACATGGCCCGGCCGCAGGCTGGCCAGCCGCACGGTCTGGTCGATCGCCGGGTTCAAGGTAACGGTGACGGCGCGGGCGTTCATGCGCGGGCTCCGTCGAGGGCGCGCACCTGCTCGGCGGTTTCGCAGTCCAGCGCCGTCGCAGCCAGCGTTTGCAGATCGGCCAGCGCGCTGCCACGCAGGCGTGCCTTCACGGACGGGATGTCGTTCGGGGTCATCGACAGTTCGTCCACGCCCAGCCCTGCCAGCAGCATCGCGCCGAACGGATCGCCGGCCAGGCCGCCGCAGACACCCACCCAGCGCCCCTGCGTGCGTGCGCCGTCCACCGTGGTGCGGATCGCGCGCAGCACGGCCGGGTGCAGGCTGTCGGCCTCTGCGGCCAGCTCCGGGTTCTGGCGATCGATCGCCAGCACGTACTGGGTCAGGTCGTTGGTGCCGATCGAGAAGAAGTCGGCGTGGCGCGCCAGCACATCGCTCTGGGCGGCCGCGGCCGGTACTTCGATCATGATGCCGATCGGCACGTCGGGGGCCTCGAGTTCGGCGCGCAGGCGCTCGCAGATGGCACGCAGTGCGACCAGTTCAGGCACCGAGGTGATCATCGGGAACATGATGGACAGGCGTGCCCCTTCCTTCGCTGCGCGGTACAGCGCACGCAGCTGCGGCTCAAGCAGATCCGGGCGGCGCAGCAGCAGGCGCGCGCCGCGCACGCCGAGGAACGGGTTCTCCTCGTGCGGCAGCTCCAGGTGGGCGACCTGCTTGTCGCCACCGATATCGAGCGCACGCACGATCAACGCACGGCCTTCCAGCGCTTTGGCCATCGCCATGTAGGTTGCGTACTGCTCCTCCTCGCTGGGCGTGCTGCCGCGTTCGAGGAACAGGAATTCGGTGCGCATCAGGCCGACACCTTCCGCGCCCTGTTCCAGCGCCAATGGCACCTGCTCAGGCAGGTTCACGTTGGCGCCGATGTCGATGCGATGGCCGTCGGTGGTCTGCGCCGGCTGCGCGCGTTGTGCGGCTTCGCGCGCGCGGATCTGCTGCTGCTCGGCGATCCAGGCGCGTGCCGAAGCAAGATCGGCCTCGGAAGGGGACAGGTAGAGCCGCCCGCTGCTGCCGTCGATGATCGCTTCGCGGCCGGCCTTGATCGCCAGCAGGTCGGCGCCACCGGCAACCAGCGCCGGCAGGCCGAGCGTGCGCGAGAGGATCGCAGTGTGCGACGTGGGGCCGCCCTGTGCGGTGGCGAGGCCGAGCACGCGGGTGGTGTCAAGGTTGGCGGTATCCGAAGGTGACAGGTCGGCGGCAAGCAGGATGCACGGTTGCGCCGGTAGATCTGCCAGGCCGCCACCGGCCGCAGAGGCGTCAAGCTGCGCCAGTACGCGCCGACCCACATCGCGCAGGTCGGCAGCGCGCCCGGCCAGCACCGGATTGCCCAGCGCCGCCAGCCCGGAGGCGATCTGCTCGATGGCCTGGTGCCAGGACCACGCGACGCCATGACCTTCAACCATCAGCTGGCAGGTGCGGGTAATCAGGTCGGTGTCGTCAAGCAGCGCAGCCTGTGCCCTGAAGATCGCCGCATCCGAGGCGCCAAGGCGGCGCTGGGTGTCGTCCTGCAGCGCGGCCAGCTGCTGGCGGGTACGGCTGAGTGCATCCTGCAGGCGCGCGCCGCCCTCGCCAAGCGGGGCAGGGCGATCGGCAACATCGGCCTGCGCGCTGGCCAGTACATGCACCGGACCGATGGCCAGCCCGGGGCTGGCGCCGATGCCGACGATCGCTGCCTGCGCTTCGGGCGGATTCCAGCCGGCGACCGGCGCCGTCTTTCGCTGCGCTGCACGCTCCGCATCGGCCTTTTCCTGCGCGACCAGCCCGTCCATGGTCTTGCGTAGTGCAGCCAGCAGTGCGGGGGCATCGGCGCCTTCGGCAGAAACACGCACGGCATCGCCCTCGCGAAGCCCGAGCTGCAGCAGCGCCACCAGACTCTTGGCATCGGCCGCCTGATCGCCCGCGCGCACCTGGGCCCGGGCCATGAAACCCCGCGCCGTCTCGGCCCAGCGCGTGGCCGGGCGCGCGTGCAGTCCGCTGGGGTAAGCAATGGTCCAGTCGAAACGCTCGGCCAGGTCCGTCACCGGTACGTGGGCGACGCTGACAGTCGCATCACTGGCCAGCGCATTGACGATTTCACTTGCATCGGGAGTAGTGAACAACCGCTGCAGCGCGGCCTCGTCCTGGATCAGGCGGGTCAGCCTGCGCAGCAGGGTGATGTGGGTATCGGACTGGGCGGCAATGCCAACCACCAGGCGGGTGACCTGGCCGGGGTTCCATTCCACGCCTTCCGGCAACTGCAGCACCGCAATGCCGTCGCGGCGCACCAGGTGGCGGTCCTCGCCGAGCCCGTGCGGGATCGCCACGCCATGGCCGAGGAAGGTGTTCGCCAGCGCTTCGCGGCGTCCGATGCTGGCCTCGTAGCCCGGCGCCACGCAGCCGGCAGCGACCAGCATCTGGGCCACCTGGGCGATGGCATTGGTCTTGTCCTGTGCCCGCGCATCCAGGCGGATCAGTTCCCGGCTGACGGGGGAAGGGGAGGTCAGGGGCGACAAAGCGGGCTCCGGGGGAATGGCTGAGGCGTATTGGGAACGTTCCCACTGCACATTTCAATGTGCACTGCACAAAAAGCCAATAGTCCTTTGGCGTTAGCATTGTCCTGAACAGCCATCCGGCCATGAACAGCCCACGTTTCCGGGAACGTTTCCAATGAGCATCAGCATCAACGACGTCGCACGCGTGGCGGGGGTGTCCAAATCCACGGTGTCACGGGTGCTCGGGGGCGGTCCGGTCAGCGAGGACGTGCGCGGCAGGGTCGAGCTGGCGATCCGCCAGACCGGCTATCGACCCAACCTGCAGGCAAGACGGCTGCGCTCCCGGCACACCGGCATCATCGGCTTGATCGTGGCGGATATCCGCAACCCGTTCTTCACGGCGCTGATCCGCGCCGTGGAAGAGGTGGCCTATCGCGAAGGTCTTCGGGTCACCCTCTGCAACACCGACGAGGACCCCGAGCGGGAGGCACTGTATCTGCAATTGATGCACGAAGAGCGCATCAGCGGCCTGATCTTCGCGCCGACCCGGACCACGGTGGGCCGGCTCGAGCGGCTCACGCTGGACTATCCGACGGTGCTGGTGGACCGTGCCGCGCCCGGCGGTCCGATCGACAGCGTGGTACTCGACAATCCGGCAGCGATGGCAGGCCTGGTCGAGCATCTGGTGGAGCGCGGCTATCGGCGTATCGGCGGACTGTTCGGCAGCACCAGTACCACCGCGGCCGAACGACGTGACGGTTATCTCGCTGCGATGCGCACGCATGGGTTGCAGCCGGACTACCGTGAGGTTGAACCCACGGCCGAAGCCGCCATCGCGACGGTCGATCAGTGGCTCGCCACGCCATCCCGCCCCGAAGCACTGGTCACCAGCAACAGCCTGCTGTTGATGGGAGCATTGAAAGCCGCCCGCGGCGCCGGGCTGGCGATTCCAGAGGCGTTGGCACTGGCCGGCTTCGACAACGAACGCTGGACCGAGCTGGTCGAGCCGGGCATCACCGTGATCGAGCAACCGGTTGAGGAGATGGGGCGGGCCGCGATGTCGCTGCTGCTTGAGCGCCTGCGCACGCCGGAGCTGCCGGTACGCCGACTCGTAATGACGGGCCGGTGCGTGGTCAGAGGGTCGACGGCAGCGCGATAGCTCGGCGCCCGATCGCGGCGAAGCCTGGGAATGCCGCCCGGGTGTTGGCGGGCCAGCCGCTGTCTGTTACAAGCCATCTGTCCACAACCAGCTAGCTCGACTTTGACCCACGCTGTGTGCATCCCACAGGAACGCGCCAAGGACTCCGACATGAACGGACATCACGAACCCCAGGCGCGCCGCCTCTTGCGTCGGCTCCTCGCACTCGGCCTCTGCGCCCTGGCAGGATCCGCCCTCGCCGGAACAACGCAAGCGGCACGCACCTGGCTTGTCAGTGGAGCCGAACTCATCACCCTGCTGCAGGGCGAAGGCGCTGATGGGTTCTGCGACGGCGAGCAGTGCCGGAACCTGTCCAGCGCTCGCGCCAGCGCCTATATCCAGGGCGTTGCCGATGCCAGCCACGGCCAGTGGTGTGGTCAAGGCAGGATTCTCCCGCATGAGCTGGTCGACCGTGTGTCTTCCCATCTCCGGCAGTTGCCCGGCGAGCGATTGCAGCAGGATGCGTCTTCACTGGTTGCCGAAGCGCTGCGGACCGCATTTCCCTGTGGTGGTGGCGCGTCACGGGGTGGCAGTGCCGAGCCCGGCAAAGACGAATAGGACGGGCCGCGCCCGACGCGTGACCACGCGAACGTCCTACACCCTCGCGACACGGTGCATTCACGGCCACCGACACCCGCGCTGTCCACACTGCATGTTCCTTCCACAGCACGAGGTGCCCCATGGCCACCTGTGATGTCTGCGGCAACAACTACGACAAGAGCTTCACCCTCCAGCAGGGCGGGCGCAGCGGCACGTTCGATTCGTTCGAATGCGCGATCCACGCATTCGCACCGCGCTGCGCACACTGCGATTGCGCCGTTATCGGGCATGGTGTTGAAGGAAACGGCCAGATCTTCTGCTGCGCACACTGCGCCGGTCATTCAGGTGTAAAGGGTTTAGCCGACCGGGCCTGAGTCGCCGTCAGCGCCATCCCGCTCCTGCCCAGAGACAAGCGAAGAAACCCGCGCGACCCGCGCTGCGCCCGAACCAGCAAGCAGCGCCCGTGCCCGCCGCTTCTGCGCTGGCATTCCCGCCACGGCCTCCGACGCCAACACCACGTGGAATTCCCTGGCGTTGGCGTCCAACGCTGTAGCCAGGACACACGAATCGGCCGTCATGCCACACAGCCAAAGGCGGCGCACTCCCAGTTTGGCCAGCAGAATCGGCAAAGGGCTGGCCAGAAAGGCGGAGTGCTTGGGCTTGAGCACGAAGTAGTGACCAGGCAGAGGCGAGAGAAGGCTGGCGATTCGCCCCGCCGGGCCACCGTCGCGCCGGCACTGTTCCACCTGCTGGCGGAAATCGCGCTTCCATTCCGAGAAATTGTCGTTGGCGTAGATGACCGGCCAACCGCGTTCGTCGAAGTGATCCCTCAGGCGCCGGACCTGCCGGGCCGCCCGCTCTGCCGCCGGCGCCAGGGTTTGAGCGCCAGGGAAGTCGAATCGACTGAACATGTCGATGATCAGCAGGGCCGTCGATGGATCATCTCGCATGGCTCAATCACCTGTCTGCGCGTGTGGGGCCTCAACCGGCTTGGATTGCGGCGAGTCTTTCTGGCGCAGGAAAATCGTCAGCACCACCAGGGACAGCACGGCCAGAAATTCGCTCTGCCAGTTCTGCATGGATTCGAACCAGAATGTGCTGCTGGCGAGGTGCTCCACAAAGCCTGGCGGCGGCAATCCCTTCAACTGCTGTTCGGCTTCCTCGGCGCGCCAGCTTCCCACTGCATGCAGCGTAAAGCTGAACAGGAACAACAGCCCGAATGCGATCGCAAGCGAATGACCGTAGAGCGTCTTCCATGGACCACCGCGCCTTACCGGCCACGGCGTGGGCCCCGGCTCGACGCGATTCTGTTCCTGCGCAGGGTCCAGCGGCCGCGATTCGGCCGAGCCGCGCTGGCGCAGGCTGACCGTCAGGAGCACATACATCCCCATCTGCAGGAACTCGCTCTCCCAGTTCTCGAACGTGGCGCTGACGAAGTGCCCCGTCGCGAGGTAGTGCCAGAGATCGATCGGCGCGCGTCCGTGCTCGACCAGTTCCAGGTTGTGCACGTGATGCCCGGCAACCGCCTGCCCAACGATGAACACAAGCGTGAGCACAAGCAGCACCAGCGAGAGACCGTTGCGTTTCCACATGCAACACCTCGTTCAGTCTGTTCCAGAGGCCGTGCGCGAAGCTTGCGCGGGTAGCAGACCATGACCCGTGAATCCGGCGCATCCAGAATGTGAGGCGGACTCAACGCTTTCCGGTCGGGTCAGGATCAGGACGTTCGTAGTCTTCCGGTACGGCCTTGGGGCCATCGCCGTCGTCGGGCATGTCGTGCTCCTTCCACTTGGCTCGATCGTTGCGCCGCTTGTCCGGCGTGTGCGCCTTCGACTGATCGTCCACGTCTGTCGTCGGATTGAAGGGCAGCTTGTCGTTCATGGGCAGCTCCTGCGGCTAAAGACCGAAGACTGCACCGCGCCGGGTTAACACCATGACCCCGTAGAATGAACGCCGTGCACACCGGGATGTCACCAAAGCGGGATGGCGGCCTTGCGATGCTGGCGTCCCGAGCTCCTGGAGAAGCACGATGCAGGCATTGACCTATCACGGCCGCAAGGATGTGCGAGTCGAGACCATACCGGACCCGGTACTGGCGGCCGAGGATGATCTGATCCTGAGGGTAACCGCCACCGCCATCTGTGGATCGGACCTGCACCTGTATCGCGGCAAGATTCCGGATCTGCACGATGGCGATGTGCTCGGCCACGAGTTCATGGGCGTGGTGGAAGAGGTCGGCAGCGGCGTGACCCAGGTGCAGCCGGGCGATCGTGTGGTGATCCCTTTCGTGATCGCCTGTGGAGAGTGCTTCCATTGCCGCCTGGCCGAGTATGCCGCTTGCGAAACCACCAATACCGGCAAGGGCGCCGCACTGAATCAGAAGGGCATGCTGCCTCCGGCCGCATTGTTCGGCTACAGCCATCTGTATGGCGGCGTGGCCGGCGGCCAGGCCGAATTCGTGCGTGTACCGAAGGCGAATGTAGGCCCGCTGCGCATTCCGGAAGGCATTGCGGATGAGCAGGTGCTGTTCCTGTCTGACATTCTCCCCACCGGCTACCAGGCTGCGCTGAACGCAGGGGTGAAGGCGGGCTCGACGGTGGCCATCTTCGGTGCGGGCCCGGTGGGGCTGATGAGCGCGGCCTGCTGCCGCCTGCTGGGCGCAGAGACCATCTTCATGGTCGACCATCTTCGTTACCGTCTGGATTACGCGCGCCGTACCTACGGTGTGACGCCCATCGACTTCAAGCAGATCGAAGACCCGGCGGACTACATCCTTGCCCAGACCAGTGGGCGGGGCGTGGACGCCTGCATCGAGGCGGTGGGCTTCGAGGCCGAGGGCAGTGCGCTGGAGTCAGCATTGACTGCCGTGAAGCTGGAGGGCAGCAGCGGCGTGGCAATCCGGCAGTGCATCGCGGCAGCACGCCGCGGCGGCGTGGTCAGCATCCCGGGTGTCTACGCTGGCTTCATCCATGGTTTTCTGCTGGGTGATGCGTTCGACAAGGGGCTGACGTTCAAGATGGGGCAGACGCACGTGCAGGGACTGATGCCGGAACTGCTCGACGCAATCATGGAAGGAAAGCTGCACCCGGGTGACATCATCTCGCACCGGATGCGCCTGGCCGATGCAGCTCAAGGCTATGCAATGTTTGATGCCAAGGACGATGACTGCCGCAAGATCGTATTGACACCCTGAGCGTGCCGCCATGAGCGCGATTGTCATCGCCTGTGTCTACGCCCTGTGGCTGGCTGCCGGATCGCTGGATTTCCATTTTCACCGGCGCACCGATCTTCCGCACACTTCCGCGATGCGCGAAAGCCTGCTGCATGGGGTGCAGCTGCTGCTGATCGGCAGCGGCGTGCTTGCCTGGCTCCTGCTGGAGAACACATTGTCGCTGGTCGCGCTTCTGGCAGGCCTGGTCATCGCACACGCGGTCGCCGGCTATCTCGATACCGTCAGCGCGGACGGCCGTCGACGCATCAGCCCGGCGGAACAGCATGTGCACAGCGTGCTGGATGCCGCGCCATGGGTGCTGCTGGGTTGGGTGGGCTGGCAGGTCCACCCGCGGTGGTCGCTCGAAGTGAAGCCTGCAGCACCGGACGTCTGGTGGCTCACCCTGCTGCCGGCGCTGGGCCTGGTGGTGCTGCCATGGCTCTGGGAACTGCGGCAGTGCGTGCGTGCAAGAGAGCAACGCCCGCAGACGGGTCCGTGAGGATCACGGTGCCGGGCATTCATGTGCCCGCCACGCCATCAAGACAGGCATGTGACCGCCTGCCGCCTACGTTCATGGCGTATCTCCATTGCAGGTCTGCCACCCATGCAGGATGTGACGTCATCCTCTTCGCTGTTCAATCGCGCACGCCAGGTGCTGGTGCAGCAACCGGCATTGCCTTTGCCCGGTGGCGGCCAGACGCTGCAGCGTTGGCAGGCGCTGGCAGCCTGGGGGGCAGAGGATCTTTGCCTGGCCAAGGTACTGGAGGCCCACTATGACGCCCAGGCGATTGCTGCCGAGTTGAGGGCGCCCATCCCTGCTGAAGACACGTTGCTGGCGGTGTGGGCTGCAGAGGGTCCGGCCAACACCGTTCGCATCGATGCCGGCGGTGGGTTGTACGGTGACAAACCCTGGTGTTCCGGCAGCGCATGGGTGGATGCGGCACTGGTAACGGTTCGCAACCCGCAGGGCGTGTGGCTATGCCAGGTAGCGGCGGAACACTGGCACACACTTGCGGGCGAGCCATGGCCTGCCGTGGGCATGGCCGCAATCCCTTCCACCACGGTGCGCTTTGACGGCGCACCGATGGTGATCCTGGGGACGCGCGATGACTACCTGCAGCGCCCGGGCTTCTGGCACGGCGGGGCAGGCATCGCGGCGGTCTGGTTTGGTGCAGCGGCCGCTTTGGCCGAGCGCATGCGACCGGCCTGCACCGAGGGAAATCGCGCGCGGCTGCTGGGTGAAGTGGACCTCGCCCTGGGCCCGGCAGCCGCGCTGCTTCGCGAACTGGCGGCGCACATCGACGCCGCGCCCGAACTGGCCCATCGCGAAGATGTAGTGCGCGTGCGCTGTGTCGTTGAGCGCGCGGCAACGCGTGTGCTGGACCTGGCGGGTCGCGCGCTGGGCCCGGGCCCGATGTGCCTGGAGGACGCCCATGCCCGGCGCTGCGCGGACCTGACCGTGTTTCTTCGCCAGAGCCACGCCGACCGCGATTGGGAATGGCTGGGCGAGCAGCGTGCAGCACAGGAGGCAACATGGGCGCTGTAGCCAGGCCCCCCCTGCAGGGGCAAGGAACCCAGGAGCAGGCCTGGCTGCACTGCGATTGGCTCTGGCAGCAACCGACCACATCGGCAACCGCACTCTGCAGCGGGCATGACCGCATGGTGGTGGTCGCGCCGCATCCGGACGACGAAATCCTCGGCTGTGGCGGGCTGCTGCATCACGCTGTGGGGCAGGGTATCGACGTCAGTGTCGTTGCCGTGACCGACGGCGAAGCATGCTACCCGGGCGAGCCGTGGTGGACGCCCGAACGCCTGCGATCAGCGCGCCGAGCGGAGCTTGCCGCGGCATTGGGCGAACTCGGTATTCCGGTCGGCTCCATCTTCCACCTGGGTATCGCCGACGGCGCGGTCAGCGCGCATGAGCAGGGGCTGGAAGGTTGGCTGCAGCAGTATCTGCAACCGCGCGACCTGGTCCTGGCGCCATGGCGGTTTGATGGTCACCCCGATCACGAAGCGGCAGGACGCGCTGCCTGCCGCGCCGCGCGGGCGGTTGGTTGCCACCGGCTGGAGTACCCGGTGTGGGGCTGGCACTGGCTTGACCCTGCCTGCGCACATATGGCGTGGGAGGTTCCGAAGCTGGTCGACATTTCAGCAGTGGCGTCCGCAAAGCGAAACGCAATCGCGCATTTCCGTACGCAGACCGGCGACGTGGCGGGCCTGAACAGCCCGCCGGTGCTGCCCGCACATGTACTCGCCCGATTCTTCCGAAACTACGAGGTATTCCTTGCATGAGCGCGCAACCGTACTTCGATGACCTGCATGAGCAGGAGGACCCGTTCGGCTACCGCAGCCGGTGGTATGAAGAGCGCAAGCGTGCGCTGCTGCTGGCAAGCCTCAGCCAGCGCCAATTCGCTCGCGGCTGGGAACTGGGGTGTTCCAACGGCGTACTGACCGAGGCGCTGGCCGCACGTTGCGAACGCCTGCTGGCAACCGACATCAGCCCACGTGCGGCGTTCCAGGCGCGCCGCAACCTGGCCCATCTGCCGCACGTGCAGGTTCATTGCGCCAGCCATCCCGAGCAATGGCCGCCAGGACGCTTCGACCTGATCGTCTGCGGCGAAATGGGCTACTACCTGGGGGCAGGCGCACTGCGCGAGCTGCGCGGTGGCATCGATGAAGCACTTCGCGATGACGGCCTGCTGGTCGCCTGCCATTGGTTGCCCTCGTTTGCCGGACGCGCGAGCCGGACCGAGGTGGTGCATCGATGCCTGGGGGAAGGCCTGCAGGAGGCCTTCCACTACCGCGATGCGGACTTCGTGCTTCAGGGATGGACACGGGGCCCCTTGTCATTGGCCCGGAACGAGGGCCTGCGGTGATAGGCGTCCTGATACCCGCCCACAACGAGGCGGACAGTATCGCGCGGTGCCTGCAATCCATCCGGGTGGCGACCCTTCACCCAGGCCTCGGCGGCGAAGCAGTGGAGGTGATGGTCGCGCTGGATGCGTGTACGGATGCAACGGGCACCATCTGCCGCCAACACCTGGTCGGCAGCGTGCAGCTGGATGCACGCTGCGTCGGTGTCGCCCGGGCCGCAGCCGCTGCTGAACTGCTGGGGCGGGGCGCCAGGTGGCTGGCAAGCACGGACGCTGACAGCGAGGTGCCTCCCGAGTGGCTGGCCGCACAGGTTCAGGGCGGTTGTGACGCTTTTTGCGGACTGGTGGACATAGCGACGTCCTGCCAGGGTGAACGGCGCCTGCGCAGGGCATTCCAGGCAAGACAGCAGTGGGGCGACCATCATGGGCGCATCCACGGTGCCAACCTCGGCGTCTCTGCCAGTTCCTATCGGGCCGTTGGCGGCTTTGCTCCCCTGCACTGTAGTGAAGACGTGGCGCTTGTCAGAGCGCTGCAACGCTGCGGTGCGGTGGTGCGATGGGCCGGCGCTCCCGTGGTGATGACAAGTGCGCGTCTGCAGGGGCGCGCTACAGACGGATTCTCCGCTTATCTGGCGGCGCTGGGTGGCGAGCGCTCTGGCGCGGAAGCGTCGGCCCTGGTCACCTGAGGGTCAGCCACACCGTCACGCAAGCGCCCGTGTTATCGGAGCGTGCGGTTGAGGAGAGCGTTGGGACAGCGCAGGCCACGAAGGCCCTCATCACTGCCTACCTCCGCGAAGCGATGATGGACGAGCAGGAAATCTCCTGCGTCAGAAGGAACGAATGTGCCCCTCCGTGCAGTCGCCTACGCAAGTGAGGCGACATCGGGGCTTTCCATGGACCATGTGGATGACCTCGCCAGGGCCGCCGCCCGCTTCAACTTCGAAGCCGGCGTTACGGGTGTGCTTCTTTACGACGGGCTCCGTTTCCTCCAGTACATCGAGGGACCGGAAGACAGCATCAACGTGGTGTACAGCCGCATCCTCAGTGCCCGCAGCCATTGCGAGCTGATCGAGCTGGGCCGGGGCAGGGTTTCCGGCCGGTTCTTTCCCTACTGGTCAATGCCGCTGCTGTGGGTCGATGCCTCCGAGATCCGCAGCGTGGCGCGCAGCAACTGGGATGGGCTCTCCCGTGGCGGCGCGCTGTGCCAGCTGAGCCTGGTGGTGGCCCCGCACCTGGGGTGACCACCCATGGCAATCAATGCGCCGGCGGTTGCACGCAGCCATCCCCCATGACGCGCCGAACCGTCGCCTGCAACTCGCCGACGTGGAACGTTTTGGCCACGAACGCGGCGCGACGGTGACGCTGCGGCACCAACTGGTCATAGACTGCGGATACGAACAGGAACGGAATGCCGAGTTCCGTCAGGCGATCAGCCACCGGGAAGACCACGCCGTCGCGAAGCTCGACATCGAGCACGGCGCCGTCGAATCGCTGGTTGTCCAGCAGCCCCAGCGCATCGAACACGCTGTAGGCATGTGTCACCTGATCGCCTGCGTCCTCCAGCGCCTCTTCCATCAGCGCAGCCAGGTCGAGCTGGTCTTCCACCAGCAGCAGGTTGCATCTGCGCTGGCTCATTCCGGATTGCATGCGTGCACGCCTGTGTTGTCCTGGGAACTGCAGTCTGTGCTGTGCTGCATCAACGCCATGCGTGTGCATTGTCAGCCCGGCGCGAAGCCCCCGCCCCCCCGAGCGCGCCGCCAACCGGGTGGAGGAGGTGTGGAAGGTGCCCTGGATTTCGTTGACGGCGTCTTGGCACGCGCTGTGGATACTGCCGCCGTCCCCCGCATCGGAGATTCTGTCATGCCGCTATCCGGAACCGATTCTGTCGCTCCAGGCGTACTGCGTGTCGAGTGCATGCCACTCGACTGCGGCGGTGCCGCCATCGTCGTGGAGCTGGACCGGGCGCCTGAACGGGCCTGGATGAAGTCGCTGAAGCGAGCACTGCTGGCCGACGACGCCATGGAAGGCGCACAGGCCAAGTTCGATGGGCGCTTCGTCTACGTCGTGGGCGTGGATGGTGGCGGGCATCGTGCTCAACATCGGGTAATGCAGGCCGTGATGGCGGCGGGCGGCGCGTGCGCCTCGAACGCCAGGCGCGAGCGACCTGCAGTCGGCGTGGGCGTATCCAGCGCAATGGCGACCTGAGAGCACCTCCTGGGTGAAACGCAGGGCTGCGGATGTTATCGCCGCATCACTACTGCGTGCAGCGCCCACCTTCGGCGGCTCACACCGGCCGACAGGGCGGTGATTGCCGGCGCTCCACCATGGTCTCCGGAGGCATGTCGCCCCGCACCGGAGATCGAAATGGCAGACCAGAACAACGCCCGAAGCGAGCGCCTGTTGAAGTGGCTGCAGGACGCCTACGCCATGGAACAGGAGGCGGAGACCATGATGAAGGCCATGGCTTCGCGGATCCAGAACTATCCCCACCTCGCTGCACGGATCGCCCAGCACGTCCAGGAGACGCAGGGGCAGGCCGCCTCGCTGCGCCAGTGCATTGAAGCGCTTGGAGGAAGCGTGCCGACCGCCAAGGGACTGTTCGCCAGCATGACTGCGGCTCTCCACGCGGCCGGCACAAGCCTGATGGAAGACGAGGTGGTCAAGAGCGTAGGGCTCTAGTTCGGCTTCGAAAACACCGAGATCGCCACCTACCGGGCGCTGGTGATTGCTGCCGAGCGTGCCGCAGCGCCGGACATCGCCGCGGTCTGTGGCCAGATCCTGCAGGAAGAGATCGCCATGGCGCGCTGGCTGGAAGACCACCAGGACGGCCTGGTCGGTGCGTTCCTCAATCGCGACGAAACGCCGGGCGCGCAAGCCAAGCGCTGACCCCGAAGCCAGCACAGCCAGCCATTGGAGAAACCCCATGTTCTTTCATCACAAGAAGCTGATGTACACCGTGCGCGTGCGCGAATCCAACCCGCAGCTCGCCAGCCTCATGCTTGAACAGTTCGGCGGCCCGCAGGGCGAGCTTGCTGCCGCCATGCGCTACTTCACCCAGGGACTCGGCGAATGCGATCCAGGCCGCAAGGACCTGCTGATGGATATCGCCACCGAAGAGATCAGCCATCTGGAGATCATCGGCACCATCATCGCCATGCTCAACCGCGGGCCGAAGGCCATTCAGTCCGAAGGGCTTGCCGAGGCCGAGGATATGCGGCTGCTGGGGCAGAACAGCACCAGCCATACCGAGCAGATCCTGTACGGTGGCGGGCCGGCACTGGTCAATTCCAGCGGGGTGCCGTGGACAGCGGCCTACATCGACTCGATCGGGGAACCTACCGCCGATCTGCGCTCCAACATCGCTGCGGAAGCGCGCGCCAAGCTGGTGTATGAGCGCCTGATCAACGTCACCGACGACCCCGGCATCAAGGACGCGCTGCGTTTCCTGATGACGCGCGAGATCGCGCACATGAAGTCATTCGAGAAGGCGCTGCACAGCATCCAGCCCAACTTCCCGCCGGGCAAGCTGCCGGGGGACCCTGCGTTCACCGATCTGTACATGGACATGTCGCAGGGCGGCGGCGCCGACGACCTGCAGGGCAGCTGGAACAGCGGCGAGCTATGGGAGCGGGTCAGCGACCGCGAGGCACAGACCGCTGTGGATGGTGGCGACGGCGGCGGCACGGTGGACCTGGACGCGCGCGAACAAGCGGCGGTGCAGGCCATGGCCCTGCGTACACTCTCCGACCCGGAAGCGCGGCCGACCACCGGGGCCGAGCTGGGGGCCGGCCCGGGCGCGGGAGCACTGGACCTGCCACCACGCGAGCCGTGAAAGAGCTGGGGCGCGCATCTGCGGCGCCCCAGTGGCGAAGCCCCTGATCAGCGTCAAGGCGTACGAAAGTGGGCGGACATCACGTCCGCCCACGAAGCGGTGCATCTGGCTTCAGCCGCGATCAGCGCTGCTGGCCACCGCGGTTGTTACCGCCGCCGCGTTCCTGCTGTTGCTGCCCGCCGCCCTGGTTACCGCCCTGGTTTCCACCCCCACGGCTGTTCTGGCCGCCTTCGCGGCCGATGTCCGCCATGTGCTGGCGATCCTGGCTCACCGCTTCGCCGCCCTTGCGGCCGGCTTCGCGTGCTTCTTCCGAGCTGAATTCATGGGCGTTGCCTGACTCGTGCGCGGCACGTCCACCCTTGGCGGCGATCTCGCGCTGCTTGTCCTCGTCCATCGAAGCGAAACCGCGGTTGCTGTTGCCCTGGTTCTGGTTCTGGTTGGCCATGGAAAGTCTCCCTGGGTTGAGCCGCCCGACTGGCGGCAGGGACCATCTTCCAGATCCGGCGCTAGACGGCGGTGGCATGACCGCCAACGTGGCGTCATCCGGAAGCCCACGATTCCTCATCCGGTCTCCACGAAACGTCGTGCACGCGCGTGTGCGCCCGCAGGCGCGCCCGCCGCGCTCGAGCACGTGTCAAGGCGATGCGGCGGGCCCGCGCCTCAACTCGACGCAGCCTCTACGCCGGCCTCACTGCACATACGACCCGCGACGCTAAGGTAGAGCTGTCTGCAACAACCGGTGGTGCCATGCCTTTTCGTGCGATTGCCTATGTGAGTGAAGCGTCCCCGAGCCTGACCGAAGAGCGGCTGCAACGGCTTGTGGCCGAAGCGGTGAAGTTCAACGAATCCGTCGATGCCACCGGCACGTTGCTGTTCGACGGCTCGCGCTTCCTGCAGTATCTGGAGGGCCCGGAGGCGGGGATCAATGCCGCGTACACGCGCATTCTCGCGGCCGGCAGCCACAGTGGGATCGTCGAGCTGAACCGGGGCAGGGTGGGGCGGCGGCAGTTTCCGCACTGGCGGATGCGCAGCGTGCGGGTGGATGAGCTAGCGCTGGGAAAGATCGCCATCTCTGACTGGACCGGCTTCGTGCGCAGCGCGTCGGCGCTGGAGTCGGGCGCCAGCGCACTGGATCGTCTGCTGTCGGTCTCGCAGTTGCAGACGGATGCAGGTGCGGGAGAGACCCTGGAACCGTACGGGCAGCTGGTACGATGACGGCGGCGGCCGCCCCCCGTGCAACCGCCCCACTGCGTGTCGGCTGTGCGGGCTGGTCGCTGCCGCGCGCGGATCAGGAAGCGTTCGGCGCGGGCGACACCGCGCTGCAGCGCTACGCCACACGCCTGCCGATGGTGGAGATCAACTCATCCTTCTATCGACCGCACCAGGCCAGGACCTATGCGCGATGGGCGGCGAGCGTGCCGGAGGGCTTCCGGTTCGCGGTGAAACTGCCGCGAGAGATCAGCCATGAGCGTCGGCTGCGCGACGCAATGCAACCACTCGAGCGGTTCCTTGAAGGCGTGCTGGAGCTGGGTGAAAAGCTCGGGCCGTTACTGCTGCAGTTGCCGCCGAGCCTGGTGTACGACACGGCCACGGCCAGAGCATTCCTGCGGGGCCTGCGCGCGCGCACCCGGGCCGATGTGGCGTGCGAGCCGCGCCACCCGAGTTGGTTCACGCCGGAAGTGGATGCGCTTCTGAGCGCGCATGGCGTGGCACGGGTTGCCGCGGATCCGGCACGTGTGCCGGCGGCAGCGACGCCCGGCGGTGACCGCGCGTGGAGCTACTGGCGCTGGCACGGCCAGCCACAGATCTATCGCAGCGCCTACGACGAACCCACCCTTGCCCACCTTGCGCGGCAGCTGCTGGCCGAGGCCGACGCGAAACGACCCGCCTGGTTCGTACTGGACAACACCGCACTGGGTCACGCCACCGGCAACGCCCTGCACCTGCAGGCGCTGCTGCAGGAGAAGGAACATGCCTGAAGGCCCTTCGATCGTCCTGCTGCGCGAAGCAGCGAGCCACTTCAAGGGGCACGTGGTCCGCGCCGTCTCCGGGAACAGCCGGGTCGACCTGTCGCCGCTGCAGGGCCGAAGGGTCAAGGCGGTCCGCAGTTGGGGCAAGCACTTCCTGCTGGAATTCAGCCGCCACACACTGCGCATCCATCTGATGATGTTCGGCAGCTGGCGCATCGACGAACGGAAGCCAACCCCGCCGCGTGTATCCCTGCGGTTCGACAATGGCGAGCTGAACTTCTATGCGTGTTCAGTGCGGCTGATCGAAGAGCCGTTGGACGAGGTCTACGATTGGCGCGCGGACGTGATGAACGATGCCTGGGATCCGAAGCTGGCCCGGCGCAAGCTGAAGGCAATGCCGGACGTCATGGTCTGTGATGCGCTTCTGGACCAGACGGTCTTTGCCGGCGTGGGCAACATCATCAAGAACGAGGTGCTGTTCCGTATAGGCGTGCACCCCGCCACGCGGCTGGGCGACCTGCCACCGCGCAGGCTCACCGCGCTGATCACGCAGGCCCGCGCCTACAGCTTTGATTTCCTGCAGTGGAAGCGCCGTTTCGAGTTGAAGAAGCACTGGCAGGTACACACGCGCAGGATCTGCCCGGCATGCGGCGGCCCGATCAGCAAGCTTTACATGGGCACCACCCGGCGGCGCACGTTCTTCTGCCCGAACGACCAGGTGCTGTACCAACCCTGAGGCCGCCGTCCATGGCGGCCGGCTTCGGCGCGCGTCGATCAGGCGGCCTGTGCCGCCTTGGCATTGCCGCCGCCCTTGGCCAGCAGGGTGAGCTTCTCGTCGGTGGCCTTCTCTTCCTCAAGCGTCTCCAGCAGCAGCGGAAGGGCGTCCTTGTAGCCCAGCTGCTTGGCCAGCGCGGCGATGGTGCCGTAGGACGCGATCTCGTAATGCTCGACCTTCTGCGCGCCGCCGATCAGGGCGGCATCGCGCACAGGGCCCTTGTCGATGCTGTCGATCACTTCCTTGCCTTCCTCCACCAGACCTTCCATCGCCGCGCACTTGATGCGCTTCAGCCGGATGCCGAGAACCTCCACCACCTGGTCGATGCGCTCGATCTGGCCCTGGGTTTCTTCCAGGTGCGTTTCAAACGCTGTGGCCAGGTCAGGGTTCTCGGCCGCACGGGCCAGGCGCGGGAGGGCCTTGGTCAGCTGCTTTTCGGCGCTGTAGATATCCGAGAGTTCGTGGATGAACAGGTCTTCCGCTGTCTTGATAGCCATGCTGGGCTCCGCTGTGAGTGGAGCGCTCAGCGTAGGTCCCGCCCGGTTGCGATCAGGCGGGGGCCAGGTGAAGGCGGCATGTGAACGCCAACGCGAGCCCTGCGCGTTGTCTTCACGAGGTGGCGTCCGTCGCCCGCCTGCCGCAGTTCCGATGCCGGCAGGCCTTCGCCATCGCTTCACGGTGGCATCGCCTGGTGCCCATGGGCCGGCCGGTACGGTCACTTCACGCCCGATCACGCGTGGAGACTCCCATGAGCGATGACAAGAAGAACACCGGCAGCCCGGACCGGGATCGCATCAACGTCAACGAAGACTATGAACTGCAGTACTGGACCACGACGCTGGGTGTGTCAGCCGAGGAGCTTCGGGCCGCGGTCGCCGAGGTCGGGCCCACCGCCGCTGCTGTACGCAAGCACCTGGGAAAGTAGCGCGGAGCTGCCCATGTCACTGGTCGAGTACCGCCGCAAGCGTCGTTTTGACCAGACCAGGGAGCCCGAACCGGGCAAGGCGCTGCCAAAAGGCCAACGCGCCATTTTCGTGGTGCAGTTGCATCATGCCAGCCGCAGGCACTACGACTTCCGCCTGCAGGTGGGTGACGCGCTGAAGAGCTGGGCCGTTCCCAAGGGCCCCAGCTACGACCCGAAGGTCAAGCGCATGGCGGTGGAGGTGGAGGATCATCCCGTCGACTACGCAGCATTTGAAGGCGAGATTCCCAAAGGCCAGTATGGCGGCGGACATGTCGCCCAGTTCGACCACGGTGTGTGGGCCACGCAGGGCGACCCGGAAGCCCAGCTCGCCAAGGGCCATCTACGCTTCGAGCTGTTCGGCGCCAAGCTCAAGGGTGGATGGCATCTGGTCCGTTCCGGCAAGCCTGCGCGCCAGCCGCAATGGCTGCTGTTCAAGGATGACGATGAATTTGCCAGCGATATCGAGGCAGACGATCTGCTGGCGGATGTTGCTGTGGCGCCCCCGGAAGACCTGAAGCGTGCCGGGGCCGGAAAGATCGCGAAGAAGAAACTTACGGTCGTACCGCCCACACGCACCCGACGAAAGAACTGGGCGAAGAAGGCCCTGGCGCTCAGCAAGGCGAAAAAGGCGGCAGCGCCGTCCGGACCGTTTGAGCCGCAGTTGGCCAAGCTGGGCGACGCGCCGCCCCAGGGCGGGCAGTGGGTGCATGAGATCAAATGGGATGGGTACCGCATCCTTGCTACGGTGGCTGAGGGCAACGTGCAGCTGTGGTCGCGGAACGCACTGGAATGGACCGGCAAGCTGCCTGAAATACGTGACGCGATCGCGGCACTGGGCCTTACTTCGGCGGCACTGGACGGTGAGCTCATCGCCGGCGCCGGCACCAAGGAAGACTTCAACCTGCTGCAGGCCACGCTCTCCGGCGAGCGGCAGAGCATCCTGACCTACGCATTGTTCGATCTGCTGCATCTTGATGGCGTGGACATCGCCGATGCGCCCTTGCTGGAACGCAAAGCCCTGCTGCACTCCGTGCTGGAGGGGCAGGGCAGGCCATTGGCGTTCAGTTCGCATGTGCAGGGGGATGGCGACGAGGCCTATCGCCTGGCCGGTGAGCAGCACTTCGAAGGCATCATTTCCAAGCGCGCCGATCGCAGCTACCACAGCGGCCGCAGTGAGGATTGGCGCAAGACCAAACAGCTGGCCAGCGACGAGTTCGCGGTGGTCGGATACACCGCGCCGAAGGGCAGCCGCACCGGGTTCGGCTCGCTGCTGCTGGCGCGGCGAGACCGGAAACATGGCTGGCTCTACGTCGGCCGCGTCGGGTCCGGGTTCTCGGACGAACTGATCGGCGAAGTCAGCAGGCGCATCGAAGGCGGCGGCGGCCGCAAGCCGACGGCGCACGTGCCCACCCAGGACACCGACCTTCGCGCCGCGACCTGGTTCGCACCGCGTTTCGTGGTGGAGGTCTTCTATCGCGGGATTGGCGGGCAGAAGCTGTTGCGCCAGGCATCGCTGAAGGCGGTACGGGCGGACAAGGACATCGCCGATCTCGAAGATTCCGATCGCTCCGGGCCGGCCATGCCCTCTGGTGGACAGCCCGCATCCAGGCGTCCTGCGCGCGATACGAAAAAGTCACCCGCTACCGGCCGCACACCGCCCGCGCTTTCGTCCCCCGGCAAGATCCTGTTTCCTGGCGATGGCTACACCAAGCAGGAGGTATGGGACTACTACTCAGCAGTGATGGAGCACCTCCTGCCCGAGGTGGTTGATCGTCCGCTGTCGATCATCCGATGCCCCAGTGGCACCGCAAAGCCCTGCTTCTTCCAGAAACACCACACAGCCGGGCTGGAACTGGTCGATCCGGTAAGGCTGAAGGAGGAAAGCGGCATCAACGCCCATTACCTGGTGGTGCGTGACGCGGCCAGCCTGCTTGAACTGGTGCAGTTCAACGCGTTGGAGTTCCACCCTTGGGGCAGCCACGCCGAAGCGCCCGACAAGGCCGACCGGGTGGTGTTCGATCTGGATCCAGGACCGGACGTACCCTTTGCAGAGGTCAAGAAGGCGGCAACCGACATCCGCAAACTGCTCGCGCAGCTGCAGTTGGAATCGTTCCTGCGTGTCTCCGGCGGCAAGGGCCTGCACGTGGTGGTGCCGCTCAACCCGGGATGCGACTGGGACCTGACCAAGCGCTTTGCGAAGGGCTTCGCCGATGCGCTGGCGCAATCCGAGCCCCAGCGATTCCTGGCAACGGCCACCAAAAGCCTCCGCAACAAGCGGATCTTCGTCGACTACCTGCGCAACGGGCGCGGTGCCACGGCAGTCGCGTCCTACTCGCTGCGGGCGCGGCCGGGCGCACCGGTCGCGTTGCCGATCGCCTGGGGCGATCTGGCGAAACTCAAGCGCGCAGACGCGTTCACGATCAAGGACGTGCCAGCAAAGCTCAAGCGGCGGCGCAAAGACCCCTGGGCCGGCATTGGGAAAGTGAAGCAGAATCTGGCGCGCTGGGCGCAGGCAGACCCGTAGCCCGCGCCTACGCGTCGGATCCCTGCGCGCTGCCGGGCAGGACATGATCGCATTCGACCAGCCGCGCGTTGCTGACCGTCTGGCGCGAAGGACAAGCGCCGCACACCAGCGTCGTTCCACCGGGCACCGCCCCCAACGCGTCCCCCGACAACTGTGTAATCCCGCCGCAGGTGTTGCAGCGCACGCGAATGGACCTGACGCGCTCAATACCCTGCACGCCGGAAACAGCGTCCAGCTCCAGAACATGGAAAAGGCCGGTATTGGGCATGGGGCGCTCCCGAGTCATCTGGCCCAAGCGTAAACGATCCATGGCATGGGCGGTGTAGGCGTCCTGCATGCCGTTTGTCAGCTGGAACCCAACTGATTCACAAAATGCACATGATGGGAACAACTGCGGGGCGCAGGTGGCCTATCCTACGGCCACGGAATCTGGGGGGATTCGCTACAGGAGCAGTTAATGCCGATCAGGGCAGTCGCATACGTCAGCGAAGCGGGCCCAGCCGTTGCTGGTGATCCGTTCGGCCTGGGCAGCGGAAAGCTCGACGATCTGGTCGATGATGCCGCCCGCTTCAACCGCAGTGCCGGCGTCACCGGCGTTCTGCTGTTCGACGGCAGCCGCTTCCTGCAGTACATGGAGGGGCCCGAAGACGGCTTGAGGGTGGCGTACTCGCGGGTGGTGGGCGCCTCCAGCCATACCGGGCTCATCGAGTTGCAGCGCGGCAGGGTGGGCAACCGGCGGCTCCCGTTCTGGCCGATGCGCTGGCTGCCCACCCAACCCGAGCAGTTGAAGCTTCTTGCCCGCGCGGACTGGTCAGGGTTCGCCCAGCACAGCGGTGACGATGCGCCAACCGAGACGGCGATGGATATCCTGGCCAGGTTGGTGGAACCCTACGCGGTCGCGGCGTGATCCACCGGCCTAGCGGCCTCCATAGCGCGCCGCGCATGGAATCTCTCCGCTGCACGCGTTGAGGTGCCCGGTGCGCATCACGCAATACAGCCGGGCCTCCGGGTCTGCACTGGCAGCAATGTAGTCCAGTGCCTCGGCAAGCATGCGGACGAACTGCTGCTCGGGGTAGAACGCTGCCCAGGTCGGCAGCAGTTCGTCCAGTTGCGCGATCATCAGATCGATTTCCAGGTGCGTGCTCACTGCCTGATCCTCCTTCCAGGCAGGTTAGCTACCACGCTGCAAGCAGAGAGTTGCGGTTCGCAGAGGCGACACAGGCGTGTTGCCCACGCAGCGCTCATCTGGCCTTGACCATGGCGTTGATCGTCGCAGCGCGTGAGCATCATCTGCACGGCCGCGCCACCCTCGTTTCACCCGGCAAGGCGTATCAGAGAGGCCTCCCAGCTGAAGCTGCAAGGATCCCTTTCATGTCCGAACCGTTCCCGCGCGCCAGCTTATGGTCAGCTGACACCGAGTCGCATTGCTTCCGCCCCCTTGCCGGCACGACGCGCGCGGACGTGCTGGTGGTGGGCGCCGGAATGACCGGCCTGCTGACAGCGGCCCGCCTGGCGGATAGTGGCCTGGATGTGCTGGTGGTCGATGCAGGGCCCATCGGCGGGCGAAATACGGTGATGTCCACGGGCAATCTTTACGCGCCCGTCTCCCGGCTGGCAGAACTGGTCTCGCGCTGGGGCAGCGACACGGCCAGTCGTATCGTGCAGTGGCGGCAGCAGGCGCTGCGCGCCATCGAAACGCTGGTTCATCGCTACGATCTGCGTTGCGGCTTCGAACGCGTGGCCATGCAGTACGGCATGCAGGAGCGCACGCGCGAGGTGACGACGCGATTCGAGCGTGAACTTCAGGCCTATCAGCGCGTAGGCCTGCAGTGCGAACACCAGCAGTCAGGTCTGCCGTTCGCATTGGGCCACGCGTTCCGTGTTCCCGATCAGGCGCAGTTGGATCCGGCGGCCTTCTGCAGGGAGCTGGCGCGACACCTGGTGGGCCGGGTGCGCATCTACGACTGGACCCAGATCAACAGCATCGAGGCATCAGCAGGCGTTGCCACCGCCCTTGGCGGCCGCATCCATGCCAGGCACTTCGTGCTCGCCACCCACTCGCCAGCAGGGTTCAACCTGGTGCAGGCCGAGATGGAGGTGTACCGCGAGTACGGCGTGGCGGTGCCGGTTGCCAATCCGCCAGCGGCAGGTATTCATTGGATCGCCGATCGGCACCGCTCGCTGCGCGGGGTGCGCGGTACTGATGGCCGCGACTGGCTGGTGCTGGTCGGCGAGACACATCGCACCGGCGAAACCCCGGTGATGGATCCGGCACAGCATCTGGTCGCCGACGCGCGTCGCAACTTCACCGTGCAGGGCGAGCCGCTGTGCTGGTCGGCGCAGCAGTTCCGTGCAGCCGACCAGCTGCCCTACATAGGCAGCAGCGCGCACGACAATGTGTGGGTCGCCACCGGCTATGGTCCCGATGGCTTGACCTGGGCGGGCGTGGCCGCTCGTGCGATCACCGAGGGAATCATGGGCACGACCAGCGAGATCGAGAAGCTGCTAAGCCCCATGCGCTTCACGCCAGTGCGCTCGGCGGCCGGCTGGGCCCGTACCAATGGCACAGTCGCACGGCACATGGTGGGAGATCGACTTGGCGCTGCGCCGTCGCACTCACCCAGCGAGTTAAGCCGTGGCTGTGGTGCACTGCTGGACGTGAATGGAAAGCGGACCGCCGTCTACCGCGATGAGCACGGCCAGCTGCACGCGATGTCGGCGCTGTGCCCGCACCTCAAGTGCGTTGTCCAATGGAATGGCCATGAACGCACATGGGATTGCCCATGCCATGGCAGCCGCTTTTCCGCCACCGGGGCGCTGCTGGAAGGCCCCGCCCGGCAGGGCCTCGCGTCAGAATCGCTGCAGGCGGAGCAGCCGCTGCAGCGGTGACCCTCAGGCTTCGGCGGCCGCATCCGCCTCGCAGGGCATGCAGCGTTCCTTCTTGGACTTGATGTCTGCAGCGGTCTTCGCCAGCGCCTCGTAACGCTGGCGAATCTCTTCAAGGTGCGCCGGTTCCATCGACTCCAGGTTCAACAACTCCTGGTTGGCGTCCTTGCTGACCCGGATCAGTTCATCCAGCTTGATGTGCAGCGCGGCCGTATCGGCATTCTGCGTATGCTGGATCAGGAACACCATCAGGAAGGTCACGATGGTCGTTCCCGTGTTCACCACCAGTTGCCACGTATCATTGAAGTGGAAAGCCGGCCCGCTGGCGGCCCAGGTGATGATCACCCCCAGCGCCGCGACGAATGCGCCCAAGCTGCCGGACAATCGTGCCGTCGCGGCCGCGACCCGGGCGAAGCCGCGCCGGATCACTCGTCACCTCCCGCGGCCTCCTCATCCGTTCGACGATCTGGCAGCCTGACCCGCTCACCCAGGCGCTTGGCCTGCTCTTCCGGCGCTGGCGCGGCGACGAAGGGGGAGATCGGATCACTGGCAGGGAAGGTTTCCTGCAGCGCTTCGTCATGATTGCGGTGGTTGTGCAGCTTTGCCTGCAGCGGGCTGACAGGATCGGGGCGCTGCGCTTCCGCGTCCGGGTGGGGGAGGTCTTTCTGATCGCGTTGCATGGTGAATCTCCAGGTTGATCACCACCCCTCAGGTGGCGGGCCCAGCATAGGAGTGCGCTGTGAGCGGCCCCATCAAGGGCGGGGCAACGTGGCGTCAAACCTTCAGGCAACACGCGTTAACAATCAGCAGGGTGGGGCAGCGTAGCGCTCAACGCGACGCCGCCCGGCCATCGCTCCATCCCCTGCACCGGGCGTCTGTAGCCCGTTCGCCGGTCAGACCCTGCTCATATAGCGCTGTGCCGGCTGGGCACGCGAAAGCCCCGGCGCCATCGCCTTGCGTGCGTGCTCGAAGGCGTCCCACTCAGCGATGTCCGGAAGCGCCGGAATGGTCACGCGTTCGCCCTGCGCCAGCCCGGCCAGGGATGCATCCACCATGTCCTCGGCGCTCATCACGATGCCCTGCGGCAGGTGCTCCACCGGCAGGCCGGAGAGGTGCCAGAAGTCTGTTGCGGTAGCCCCCGGCAGCACAACCTGGACGCGCACGCCCTTGTCGGCCAGCTCATGGTGGAGCGACTGCGAAAACGCCAGAACGAACGCCTTGCTTCCCGCGTAGACGCCGTTGAGCAGCTCGGGCGCCAATGCGACGATGGAGGCGATGTTGATGATCGTGCCCTGGCCATGGGCCACGAACACCGGGGCGGCGGCGTAGGCCAGACGCACCGCGGCGTTCACGTTGAGCGTGATCATGCGCTCCATCTCGCCGATGTCCGACTGCAGCAGGGGAGCCGTGGCGCCGATGCCGGCATTGTTGACCAGCAGTCGGATATCCGCTCGGTCTCGAATGACGCTCTCAACTTCGGCAAGCCCGACGGAGGTAGTCAGGTCCGCCGCGACAATGTCCACTGCGCGGCCGGTGCTGCGGGCGAGTGCTTCGGCCAGTTGGCGCAGGCGGTCGCCGCGTCGCGCAACCAGGATCAGGTCATGGCCGGCGCGGGCCAGGCGATCGGCATAGATCGCGCCGATGCCGGACGATGCGCCGGTGATGAGAGCGGTGCCTTGAGGGGTAGGGTTGTTCACGGTGGTCAGTCCGAAGCGGCGGGCGTCGCCGGGGTCAGGGCCAAATCTAGGCCGGCTTGTGAATGGCGTAAATGTCGTATATACCTCGTTTACGGCCACTCCCGAAAAACCGCCATGCTCAGTGTTGGATTTGTTCTGCCATCCGGGTTCCAGACCATGGCGATCGCGGCGGCGTCCGCCTTCGAACTGGCCAATGCCACCGAAGGCGCGCGCCTTTACGATCTGCACATGCTCTCCGAACAGGGCGGGCTGGTGCCCAGCTCGCTTGGCATGGCCATGCAGACGGCGCCGCTGGCGCAGCAGCCGCTGGATACTCTGATCGTGGCCGGCCTGCTGGAGCCAGCCCCGTCCACCGGCACGCTGATCGAACTGATCTGCCAGGGGGGCACGCGCACGCGACGGACCGCGTCGGTGTGCACAGGCGCCTTCATTCTTGGCGAAACGGGGCTGCTGGACGGGCGGCGCGCCACCACGCACTGGTTCCACGCCCGTGCGCTCAAGCAGCGCTTTCCCGCCGCGCAGGTGGAGGAAGATCGCATCTTCATCACCGATGGCCCGATCTGGACTTCCGCCGGCATGAGCGCGGGGCTGGACCTGGCGCTTGGCATGATCGAGAACGACTTCGGTGCGGAGTTGTCCAGGGCGGTGGCCCGGAAGCTGGTGGTCTACCACCGCCGTGGAGGCGGGCAGTCCCAGCATTCGGTGCTGCTCGAGCTGGATGCCCGGTCCGATCGCATCCAGAATGCGCTGACCTTCGCGCGTGGCAACCTGCGCGCCACCTTGTCGGTTGAAGAACTGGCCCAGGCCGCACATCTCAGCACCCGTCAGTTCAGTCGCGCGTTCCGCGAAGAAACCGGGCAATCCCCTGCGAAGGCGGTGGAGAGCCTGCGCGTGGAGGCCGCTCGCGTGCTGATCGAGCAGAGCCGCTACACGATGGATGAAGTCGCGGCCGAAACGGGCTTCGTTGACACCGAACGCATGCGAAGAGCGTTCCTGCGCGCCTTCGGCCAGCCCCCGCAGTCCCTGCGGCGCAACGCACGGGGCGGGGCGGACTGAGTTCGTCTTTGCGGGGACCTGTGCGGAGCCGAGCCATGCCCGGCTGCCGATGTCCGACACGAAAAGGGCCGCATGGAGGCGGCACCCTGCAGGATGAAACGGGCTCCGGCGCAGTGCCGGAGCCCCCTGTTGCTCACTTTTCCTGCAGGAACGTCAGCAAGTCCTGGTTGACCTTGTCCTTGTGGGTGTCGGTCAGGCCATGCGGCGCACCCGGGTAGACAATCAGCCTGGCGCCCTTGATCAGCTTTGCCGACTGGCGGCCCGAGATATCGATCGGTACGATCTGGTCGTCATCACCGTGGATGACCAGCGTTGGCACATCGAACTTCTTCAGGTCCGCGCGGAAGTCGGTGGCCGAGAACGCAGCGATCGAATCGTAGGTGTTCTTGTGGCCGCCCTGCATGCCCTGCGCCCACCACGCATCGATCAGCCCCTGCGACACCTTCGCGCCCGGGCGGTTGAAGCCATAGAACGGGCCCGACGGAATGTCCTTGTACAACTGGGCGCGGTTGTCCATCTGTGCCTTGCGGATGCCATCGAACACTTCGATCGGCAGGCCGTTGGGGTTGTCGGCGCTCTTCAGCATGAACGGCGGCACCGAGCTGATCAGCACGGCCTTCTTCACTCGCCCGGTGCCATGCCGGCCGATGTAGCGCGCCACCTCGCCGCCACCGGTAGAGAAACCCACTAGGGTCACATCGTGCAGGTCCAACGTATTGATCACCGTGGCCAGGTCATCAGCGTAGTGATCCATATCGTTGCCGTCCCACGGCTGGCTGGAACGACCGTGGCCACGACGGTCATGCGCGATCACGCGGTAGCCATGATTGGCCAGGAAGAGCATCTGCGATTCCCAGCTGTCCGAATTCAACGGCCAGCCGTGGCTGAAGGTCACGACCGGGCCGTCCTTCGGACCCCAGTCCTTGTAGTACAGCTGCACGCCATCGGCGGTGGTGATGTAGCTGGCGGTGCGCGCGATGGCGGTGACTGCCGCCGGCTTGGCCGGTTCGGCGGCCTGTGCGAACAGACCGGCCTGGACCGAGAGGGCGAGGGCGGCAACGGCCAGTGAGCGGGCGAGGGTATTCATGCGGGAACTCTCATGGGTGGGTGGTGAGACGTACTTTGCGCCTGCAATCAGGCGTCCGGGTGATGCACTGTCCGGATTTCTTGATAGATCGTCTTGCACCGATGTGCTCGCACGAATTGCCCGCCACCGCCTGTTGACGAGGGAGAATGATCGTTCTACCTTGTGGCCATGAGCAAGGCCATCACCGACACCCAACAGAAGATCCTGGCCACGGCCGAGGCACTGATCTACCAGAACGGGATCCACGCCACGGGCATGGACCTGCTGGTGAAGACCTCCGGCGTGGCGCGGAAGAGCATCTACCGCCACTTCGAGAACAAGGACGAGGTGGCCGCTGCTGCGCTCAGGGCGCGCGATGTGCGTTGGCTGGCCTGGTTCCGGCAGGAGTGCGACAAGGCGGACACTCCGGAAGCGCGCATCCTCGGCATGTTCACCGTGCTCAAGAGCTGGTTTCAGTCCGAGGGCTATCGCGGTTGTGCGTTCATCAATACCGCAGGCGAGGTCGGCGACCCGGCCGATCCGATCCGGCAGATCGCGCGTGATCACAAGCAGAAGCTGCTCGATTACACATTGGAACTTACCGGACAACTGGATGTGGAGCAGCCGGCGGCATTGGCCCGTCAGCTGCTGGTCCTGATGGAAGGCGCCATCACCCTGTCGCGCGTGATGGGTGATTACGGCGCCGCAGACACCGCGAAGGATGTCGCGAAGCTGTTGTTGGAACAGGCCAAGCGTTAGCGCCTGAGTACGCCAGATCCTTTGAAGCAACCCGTCTGTCCATTTCGATTGGAGGTCTCCCTGTGTCCGCAGAACACCCCCGTCCGCCGCTTCCTCCGTTCACCCTCGAATCGGCCACGCAGAAGGTGCGCCTTGCCGAGGATGGCTGGAATTCCCGCGATGCCGACAAGGTGTCGCTTGCCTATTCACTCGACACCCAGTGGCGAAACCGCGCCGAGTTCACCAACGGCCGGGAAGAAGCCCGGCAGTTCCTGGCGCGCAAATGGAACAAGGAGCTCGAGTACCGCCTGATCAAGGAGCTCTGGGCCTTTACCGAAAACCGTATTGCTGTCCGCTACGCGTACGAATGGCACGACGACTCCGGCAACTGGTTCCGTTCCTATGGAAATGAGAACTGGGAATTCGGCGCCGATGGCCTGATGCAACGCCGCTTCTCGTGCATCAACGACCTGCCGATCAAGGAAAGCGACCGCAAGTTCCATTGGCCGCTGGGGCGTCGCCCGGATGATCATCCGGGGTTGTCTGAGCTGGGTTTGTGATTCCCGCTGAGGCGCCATGCGAAGTGCGCTCGGGTACGATGGGGCGGGCCTGCAACGCTATTTTATAGTCGAGCCCTGCTCGACTACTGCCTGCCGCACCGCGCGCCATCAGGCACCTCGCCAACAAGGGCCCGCCGCACCCGATCCATCAAAACAGGCTCCGGCACACCAGCCAACACTTGCTCCAGATAGTCCATCGGTTCCATCTGCCATTGAAGAAGCGCCCGCAACTGCACAACGTCGGGCGCCCGCTGCCGGGCGTCCAGTGAAACCTGCAGGAGCAGATAGTGCGAGCGCCTCTCCACCCACAGCACCGGGACGCCCCTGCAGTAGATCTGCAAAGTGGCGTCTTGACGTTGTTCAACGAACTCAAAGCCCTGCTGTGGCCGCGCTTCCACAAACTGCCTTGCCTGTCGGCGGAGCAGTGAAAAGCGATCGTCAGGGATGCTCTGGAATGCGAGCTGCTCAGGCCTCGGCGGCACCGGCCACTGAATCTGTACCGCAACCACCGCTGCAAGGCAAAGCACCATGGTCGCCCAGCGGCACCACGCCACTCAACCCTCCGGATGCAGCCGCGTACTGGCGTGTGCGGTAAGGCCGATTCCGGCCATGATCAGGCCCTCCATGACGCGAGGGCCAACGTACTGCTCCAGCTCGCCATTCTCGCGGGCACGCTGTGCGGCCAGCAGGATCTCCAGCACCACCCGAAGACCCGCCAGCGAGCAGTCGGTATCCGCCAGGGCGATGCGTCGGCCGGGCATTTGATGGCGTTCAGGCCACGGCTGGCCATCGGAGGCGACGCCCGAGCCGATGCTGTGCAGCAGGGCGATAAGGGTGTTCGGGTCCAACGCATGACCGTTCGCGGGCGCGTCGTGGATCGGGTGCGGGGCAGGGGAGTGGGACTGGCTCATGGCTGGGCTCCTTGCGTGCAGGCAGAAGCCGCCACCGATAAAGGTGGCGGACGGTGCGTGGTTCGAAACCCGGTGTGCAATCAGACCGGCGGGCGCAAGGCCCCCACGCACCGCCCGCCATAGCCGGCTGACGGATTGCCAGTCGGCACCACGCAGGGTGGTGCCGACTGGCAAGCGCTTTTTACGATTGCACAACCGGGGTTTCGAAGCCCGGCCACCTGTTCGAGATGGCACGGAAAGGAATACGCCCGGCTGTGCGCGATGCCAATGCAGTAAGGCCGATGCCGTCACCACATTCAACATTTTCAGAATCGTTGCATGCGGCGCAATTGGGCGGAAGCCTTGTGTTGCAAGGCTGTCGCCGGTGTCAGTAGTGCAAGCCAGCAGAGTGTCGGCATCCGCCCGGCGAGGCCGTGAACGAGGCGGATACGACAGAATTGCCAGAGGCTGCCCGGCGTCAGTAGCCCTTCAACGCGACCTTGGTCCGATCCAATCATGCGGCATTGTGGCTGCGCGCGTGGTGCGACCAGTGCTGCGCATCGTCGATGATGCTGGCGAACAGGCTGCGGGCTTGCTCACAATCGTCGGGCTGCGGCCTGTGCCATCAACCATTCGGCGTACAGGCAGCGAGCGGCCGCATCGTTTCCGCCCAGCGTCTCCACCGCAGGCGCGACGTGCCCGGACTCGAGGCGGGCACGCGCGAGGCCGGCCAGGATGTGGGAATCGTTGCCCAACGGCGAGCTGGCTGCCTGCTCAAGCAGGGTTCTGGCTTCCTCGGCCTGGCCGGCATCCAGCAGCGTCATGCCCAGGCGAACTCGGTTCTGCACGGTGGGCGTACGCGCCAGTTCGGCACGGACGTTGCGCAGGTCCTGGCCCGGGTCCATGAGCTGCTTGGCGGAGCGGACGACCTGCCGGGCACCGCGCGAATGGCGGACTTCTGGGAACTAACCTATAGAGGCTCTGACCTGAGCGGACGGCGTATCAGCCAACTCCATGAAGACTACAAGGAGAACATCGACTGACTTTCTTACGTGACGTATTCGGGCTATGGACAAGTACACGGAGACTTGCACCAACCAGTTTGGGCTACCGCGACTCAGATGGGAAATGGCCGCGCCACGCGTTCAGTACGCGTGTACGCGGGCTCTCGAACTGCGCGCATCACCCAATAAATGGAGGGCCCTATGACAACGGGATACGAACGACGTCCGGGAACTGATAGCCTTAGCACATCCGCTTGAACAACTGAAGGAACAGTACGTGCCGGACTTGTCTACAGAGGTATGCCAGGACATTGAGCAAAGGCTGGAGCGCCACATCGCCTTACGAGAGGGATATCACTCGATTGCCTATGTAGCTGCCGGAGGCTCTGCGGCGCCATATTCTGTGATTACACCAGAGGGAAAACGGGCCATTAAGGGCTATGACCCAAAGTTCCTAACGGGGAGCATCGCAAATTCAACAAGAAGGCGTCTAGACCTCCAACGCAGCCTTATAGGTCATTCGTGTGAGCAGCTTGTTACAGTTTATGCGGTAGACGAAAGTGAAGGGACTGCCTTTGTAGAGATGGAGTTTGTGGAGTGGCCGAGGCTTAAAGATGTCGTCGCCAACGTCCCGGACAGCTCTGTATCCCTGCTCATACAGCAACTGGTTTCCGCAGTAACCTATCTCGAGAAGCTAGAGATTGTTCACAGGGACATAAAGCCTGAGAACATTCATGTCTCAAGTGATTTCCTCAAGCTCTCTCTGTTGGATTTAGGGGTGGCCAGGAGAATCGGAAATGACGGGGGCGATTCGGGGCAGGGGACCGACCACGGCGACACGCGCCCTTTTATATCGACTGCGCAGTACAGCTCACCGGAATACCTATTCAGGCTGGACGAACCATCGCCAGCTCTATGGAAGGCACTCAACGTGTATCAAGTCGGCGCGGTTCTGCACGACCTCATAAACAAGAGACCCCTGTTTCAAGATGAGGTTGATAAAGGTAACCGTTGGCTACTGGCCCGAGCGGTTTTAGAGAAGACCCCATCGTTTCCTGATTCGGACCCCACTAGGCTTGCGCGGCAAAAAGCACTCGCGGCACGTTGCCTTGCAAAGGACGGCAACGTCCGACTTCAGATTGCAAGCTGGAGCGACTTTAACCTCGACGCGCCCGCCGACGGCGTGTCGGCACTACAGGCTCGCCTGACCAAGGTAAAGAGCTCGGCGGGCGCGACATCCCTCGCAGCCGCAAAGAGGAGGCTCGAGTTCGAGCGTCAAGAATTCATGAAGCGTCTGTGCGACGCAGCGAGACTGGAACTTATTGCGAACGGCAATAGGCAGATTCGCGTAAACATGCATCCACTTAGCGACAGGTGTTCAGATGTGTACATATATGAAATTACATGCACTTCGGGACCCAGTATCGCGTGCAATGTTTCATTTACATGGAATACAGGGATACTAGCATCAAGCTCCACCGTAGCTCTCGAGGCAACGCTGCGGCCCGTCAAAAAGCCGGAAGCGCTCCCAAGAAGAATCCTTTTGACTGAAGCAAAAATTGGGGCTTCAGAGGAAATCACCGTCAACATCATCGCAAACAAAATTGCTGAATTAATAATAAGTGCCATAGATATCTGGGAAGCAAATCATGGCGCTGAAGAAGTTCACGGAATGGACTTACTGTCCTTAGGGCCTAAAGGAGAAATTTAATGATTACAAGCTGGTGGATATCCAAGGACGAGCTAGACCCGACGCAATTAGATTTCATCAATCTCCCGGCTAAAGGCCGCTACCAGCTTGAAGGGCCGGCCGGCTCCGGAAAAACAAATCTCCTTCTTCTCCGCGCACAGTTTGTCGCAGGGCAAGGGGACAAGAATGTACTGGTAGTGACTTACACGAAATCACTAAGTCGCTTCCTGCGAAGCGGCCTGGTGGCGACTGGGCTAATTGAGCCCGATCAGGTGCGCACATTTCATTCATGGGCACGAAAACACGTCAAACTTTACCTCAACAAGGACATTGTTGATGGCGGAGAGTTTAATGAAGCTGCCCGAAAGACAACCATCGAGCTTCTGAGAGAAGCAAACAAGAAGATTCCAACCAACAAGCTAATTAGCTCCGTTTTTATTGATGAGGCGCAAGACCTAACGACCGGGGAGATTGAATGCCTCGCAGAAATTTCTGAAAACATATGCGTTTGCGGCGACATGAAGCAAAGCATCTACCATCAAACCGGCCTGAATGGAGCAGAGGCACTAGACCTCAAAAAGTACTCACTCTCCAGCCACTACAGAATTGGGCATCGAATAGCACGAGTTGCTGACAGACTCATCGTACCACCTTCGCCCGCGGAGTCTCTCGAGGCGACCTCCAACTATGACGAAAGAAAAATGGGAAAGTCATCTGCGGAGCTCCATCGCCTGCCCGATAGAGACGCGCAGTTTGAAACGATGCTGGAAATATTAAATGTGCAGGTATCAGCTTATGCTGGCGACCGAATTGGCATCTTGTGCGGAAAGAGAGACACGGCTGAGGAAGTCTTCGGGCGACTTATGGCCTCTGATTTGAGTGCAACTTCCTGCAGCCATTTGATAGACGGAACGGACTTCTCGACTGACGCACAAATACATGTGATGACCATGCACTCCTCGAAGGGCGTCGAATTCAGGGCGGTTCATATGTTCGGGATTGAAGAGCTGAGACATGGGCATATGAACAACCCAACGCTCTCCTACACCGCTGTCACCCGCGCCAAAACCGCCCTAAACGCGTACACCTCAGGAAAAACAAACCCTGAACTTGAACAGGCCTTCGCGGAGAACAAGCCTTTTGACATTGACGCACTATTCCCGGGCGCGCACTGAATGAATACTCCAAAATTTGTCTGGTACCCGCTAAGCAGGGACGAAATTCCTGATTCAATCCTAGGGCCCGACGCATATCAGGGAAAGATGCAGAGTAGCTACCCATTTTCGGGGCGGAGCTATGACAATATAGCAAGCGCGGGATTTCCCTGGGACACAGTGGATGACCCGGAAAACCAAGCTCCCACCGTCTTTGTTCTTGAAATTGGGAGCGCATCCGAAACTCTATCCTGGCTTCGCGTTTTCGCTCGCGACACATTTCCGCTAAGCCAGTTTGGGCGGGTACTTTCCTCCGACGACTGGGAGACAATTTCTATTGAGGATAATCCGACCCACTCTTTTAGAGATGACCGCTGGGCTAGCGTTGTGCTCGGGGAGCTCCTTGCGCAGAGCGAACAAGACATCAGCCTAGAAAACATTTCGCTATCGAGAGTGCAAGCTTGCTTTTCTATAGCAATTGCACGAGCGCATAAGCTCTATGATTCATACAAAGTCACGCGTACATCCACCGAACGACTAAGAGCAATCGAATCTGACCCGCGCTTTCTGAGGCGGAGCATCAACGTCGACGCACTGGTGCCGATTTGGTCAATAGCGTCTACGAACATGGGGCGCGCGTCTGAAATCTGGGAGCTGGCGGAGTTCATTGCAACTGCTGCGCACGCCTATCAGGCTCCAAATGAACCAGCGCCACGCGAAAACAACCCACTACCGCTAGCACTTCGTAGCGAATCAATCGAAGAGCGCGTGGTAGCGTTTCAGCAAGTTGCTTCGTCCGCCTCCGCGGCGATCGTGAGCTCGCCCAACCACGCGTCGCGGCACGCTGCCACGATCGCAGCTGCCGCGTTCCTTGTAGGCCGAGGGACAAGTCACGCCTTTCTAATCAAGAAGTACAGCAAGCTAGCTTCTCTAGCCCATGTATGGTTCGGCCTTATCGCCGGATTGGCTGGACGAAAATACTGGGATCCCACCTGGACCAAGGCTTTGAAAGGGGTCGAGAAGCACGTCAAGGCTTCGCTTTCATGGTCTTCCCCCCCTCTTTCCGACATTTCCTGGATTGAGTACAACTGGGTCACGAATGCCATCCGAGGGCCTCAGGCACTTCAAGGGATACCAAGACAGGTGCAAACCTCGCTTTCAATCGAGATATTTCCTGGGGTCTCGTGCCAGATGCGACTTCACGCGGATGATAACCTCAGGCAGGCTAGGCTCCCATCTTCCTCGATATCACCGCAACCTACCGATGCCGGAATCTCAATGGAGCTGGCCTCAGTAATTGAACAGCTGCATAGATACGCCGAGAAGGCCAGAAAGATTCTTCACGCACAGCGCCCATCAACTGATGACATGTTTACTGACTCAGCCCCCTCAAAGGGAAGGAAAACCAGCAAAAAGACAAAGAGCTAACTGCACGAAATTTTAGAAGAGATATATCAGGGGAGGGGGCGACTCCCCTGATTTTTTATCACGCAGGGACCGCGCGTCTCCCGTAGCCAATTCCATTGCAGAATCCTGGACTCACGTGCGCAAGTCTCCGGAGCTGTTTCCCGCGAGTCCTGTCGGTCTGCGCTACGTCGGCTCGCTTACCTTACGGCGCCGCGATGAACAGAAGGCGCGCTCTGGAACATCGAGCTGACACCGCAATCCATGTCAGCGCCGCAACTGCGCGCACTGCGCAGCGTTCACCCGAACAGCGCGCGACCGCTGCAGGCGTTCAATCATCGCGAAGTGAGCTCGGCCAAGCGTTCCGAAAGCCACGAATCGGCGAATTCTGAGGCCCTCGAGAAGGTAGATCACGCCAGATTTCGTTGCGGCGGAAGACTGGAGAGATCACCACCTCACATTGGAAGGTTCCAGCAGGTGACCTGTCTGCCGCACCGAAAACGCCCGGCCTCTAACGCATTGATTTTAGAAGATATGGATGGGGTGGGCTTAGCCTCTTCCTGGCAGCTTCCGTCCACCAAAGATGCCCGATATTTCCGGAAGTCCACCAAACATGCCCGATATTCCCGGAAGTTCACCAAAGACGCCCGGCATTTCCAGAAGTACATAAATAACGCCCAACAGTTCCGGAAGCCCATAAAACACGCCCACGACTGCCGGGGGTTCATTAGAATTGCCAATTAGCCCACGCGGCGGCAAAGCCTCCCCTTGTGTTGCGTACTCGCATGAAGGCTACTGCCGTTCGCAGTCCGGCACGAGACAGTGCCGTTGCCCCAATGATGGCAAAAATTGCTAAGAACTGCCTGCCTTAGGATTTCTGCTGGATTCTAGCTGTTTTTCGAGGTGTCACCCAGGCGACCCGGACTTCTCTCAAGGAACGGGCGGAACCCTGAAGCTCGATGACCGGATACCCACCTGAAGGCAGTACATCCTTCGGATTCAGCTTGAACACCCTTGCAAGCGTCAACGCCAAGCCTTCCTCATAAGCGGTTGCCAGAACCCACACAAGCGCGTCGACCAAGGCGGATCTTCCCTTAATGCTGTCCAATACCGAAGCGACGATTACGGAAGGGGACCTATCCGGCTTGTCGTTCGCGATACCAAAGGCCGCAGCGGCCAGCTCCAGCGCTGTGCCGCACGCTAACGTTACCATCGGGTCGACAACCGAGAGATTGAGCCAAGTCGCGCCGCTGGCAGAAACACCATAGGGAGCTAGGAACGACTCGTGCCGCTCTACCTCAGTGGGTCCTTGGGTGTCGTAGTGCGTTGAGCGGAAGCTCAGGACAGATAGGCCTTCAAGTCCGACCCTGGCGCATGCCGCTGCAGTGGCCCGCGTCAAAGCATCGTAGGCCATCAATGGGAGCGGAGCGCACATGAGGCCCGAGTTGCCGCCAATCATTGCCCAGCCCCAGAACGCCCCTGGCTCCGGATCGTCAGCGGATGGCTGGAAAGCCTCATACCTTACGTGAGCATTGCCATCGTCCTGGTGGACGGGCGGCATAGGAGTCGTTCTATCAATCAGGCGCGCCAGAGCTGAAGGCCAGCTTTGCGCATCACTGGGGAAGTGAATCACTCGGCCTGCCCGCTGGCGTGATGCCCAATGAAGGTAGTCATCCACCCACTGCGACACTTCACGAGCGGGAAATTGCCTGACGTCCAGTAGCGCTGTGTGGGCGTCGATTGGCTGAAATCCACAAGTACAAGTCCCGAGACCACCGGAGTGGTCAAAACTGGTGCCCAGCGTCCTTCCGCATGCCTCGCAGTGGCTGATGAGCTTCTCGCCATGCCAAGGGCACGCAGAGATGGAAGGAAGGAGAAATAGTGAACAATGGTAGCCGTGAAGTGCGCATGCGGGGCACCGCATATATGGAAGCTCACTACCCGCGAGAAGTCGAAGTGATTGAACTGGAAGCCACGCGGCCGGATTCCATAGATTCTTCGTTGTGACGTCACGGACTTCGATGGCTGACGCAAAAGTATCCTGCACCCGGCCCGGCAGAAGCAAAGGGCGGAGCATGGAGCGCCCAGTCTTACGCCTCACCCCCATGATCATGAGTTGCTCACTTGTTGGCATGCCCAGTGCAACGATCCGCTGCAGCACGCCGTAGCCCGATATGTATGGATAGAACTCATGCTCTGCGCCGACAATCCGAGGCGTAGAAGGATTTACGGCGCGAGAGCTATTCATTGCTTCCCCCTACCTGGTTTGCCGTATTCTGTATCTTCTCAATGATGGCGATTGCCTTGTCGGACATCTTCTCGCGCATGCGAATGAACTCGGTTCGCAGGTACCCGACATGCACAAGCGCAGCACGGACGTCAGATGGAGTGAAGCGTTCGAAACTCTGCTGAAACCAAGCGTTCGTTAGCAGATTCCGCACGGTCGATGTGAAGGAGCACATCGGCCAGCCACTATGTTCGGGAAGTCCCACCTCCCTCCGGAGGGCGGACACAGCATCGCAAATCATCTCCGTTTCAGATTCCAGCCGCCATCCGCGATCAAATGCGTCGGTGGCGAAGTATCTAGAAAATGGCATGTCCTCTGTCGGCCACCATGCTGCGCCGTCGTAGCGCGACAGGGCATGCCTGACTTCATCTCGCGCCGCAAGAGGAAGAAATGGGGCTGAGTCCAGAAACCACCGGCGAACAACATGTGACGGATGGTGCTGCCACATGTCGCCAAGCTCGATGCCCTGCTGGTCACTTTGGTACACAAAGACCAAAAAGAGAGTAAGCCTGTCCTTGCTCATCAAGTTATCAAGATCTTCTAAGCACTGAAACTCAAGATTGGTGAGCCGTTGAGCACTGTCGATGAACAATACGTACCTGCGTACGTCGGCGTGCCCACACGCGGCGCGCATGTGATTGTGTATTCGTGCCCTCAGCTCGTGAGGCCTGGCCGATGACCAGCGCGGCATTCCCAGTTGATGTGAAAGCGCGTGCCAGAAGCTCAGCGGGCTCCTGCATGCATCTGAGGTTGCGACGATTGCCCTGGCCACACCTGCGCGGCGTCCGTCCTCCACGAGCCAGCGCCAGTCGGTTTCGACTAGATAGTCTTGCGCCGTGGATTTGCCAACCCCGCTCTCTGAATAAAGAGAGCATCCATGATGACCCTGCTGAATGTTGTACAGAACGAAATCCGCCATGCGTTCGACAGGCTTCGTGTTGATACGGTAGCCAGACTCAATGAAAAGTGGATGGTCGGGGTCAAGGCGACGGACGGCCATGATGGCCTCCGCAAGGTCCGATCTAGTCATCAAGATTCACCTTGCCTCCCCGGGGGACTCTTACCGGGATGTGAGCTGGCTGGGACCGAATGTCGGGCAGACGGCCGAAGTGCAACTGCTGCAAGCGCGCAAGTTGGTCGACTGCGGGTTGGGACGTGTCTGCAGTAGATCGAAGATGCGCTATGAAGGCTTCAATTGCACACTCCACGCCAGCGATTGAGAAATCACTGCGCTGTTTGGACCAACGACAGATGATCCTTCGCGTCCTCTCGTCATGCGGCGCGCGCGACCAAGGCGCTCGCGCGGTAGCCACTCCGAATGGCACGGTGGCACTTTGAAGTAGCACGATTGAACGAAGATCGCGCCTATTCACGCGCGCAAGAATCCTGGTGCCAATCAGTCCCCATTTATCGTTAAGGGAAGGGGATCGGTAGTCCGCATACAAGTAGGTGACATGGGGCAACTCCCCATTATCCTTGTTGCCTTTTACGGGCAGGCTTACGATTGTCGAAGCCATATCTGCAGCATCCAGGCCACAGGTTTCCGGCGCAAACGCAAACGCTGACTCTTTGCGATTCGTGAGATACGCTAGCGGCGTCATCTGTCCGAGTGCGGAGTGAGGCGTCGCGTTGTAGTTGGCTATGATGACGTCCAGGAGCTCCTCGAGAAGGTGCATCTGGATGGGATGGGCATCCGGAGAGAAGTTGCTGATCCTGATCTTGTTTTCCCCCAGCCGTTTGGCGGGCTCAAAACCGCCGGGGATCTTACGCAGCGCACCACGTTCCAAGCGCGAGAAGAATTGCTCTACAATGGGTCGTGAGCGCGGTGTGTGCGACTTTCCGAAGATCATCACACCTCCCCGAGCCCTGCAGAATGCTGCTTCGAGTGCATGGGCCGAGTGCGCAAGGAAGTTGTCCAGTGCGACAGCGGCCGAGCGCGTGACTATCGGCGTTGCTGCCTGATAGACGGGCATTCCAGCGCCAGGTGCGTAGAAGAGGTCCGGGATCGTCAGGTCCCTGGGAGCCCAGGGTTCCATTGACTTGGACAAGCAGAGCGCTACATCAAGATTGTCATAGCTCTGGCCGACACAGAGAAGCCATCCCGTTACCGCCCTGGATTCAGTCTCTATTTCGATGAGAAGCCATAGCCGTGACACTTTGCGCGTAACACGCGCGCCATTGGGCATATCGATGGAGATCTTGCATTCAACATCGATTTGGTGCGCGTCAAACTCCGTTCTGGCGAACAGGCCCATCCGTACTGCTTGCTCCAAAGCGACAGGAGCGTTCGATGCCGATTGAGGTTCATAAAGGTCCACGTCGGCTACTGCCGACTGCCGCCGCTTGAGCAAAGCAAGCAGCGAGCGCTTCCCCTTGCCAGGATCGTTCAGGGGGAATTTGTCCTCCAGGTTGTGCTGCTTCAGCTCCGCAAGGACTCGTTGGTGCAATTTTACGAACGCGCTTGGAGGGCGGCCCGGCGGCAGATGGGTTGCAAAGCCATCGATCAAGGCTTTAACACTCGGCACAGCTTCGGAGACTTTGTGCCACGCAAATCTTCCTGGAACCAGCGGCAATTCCGCGGGTTCGAAGGAAAGCTCAGTCGAGTAACTGCCCCATGGAATGCATACGCGAAATCCGTGCGGCATGCCATCGTGGGCTATCGTGGGCGCTTTCATTGCCATGCGCTTCAGGCGTTTGTGGCAGATTCCATATCTCCGGGATATAGCGGTGATGGTGGAACGGCCCAGAAGCAAGGCGGTGAGTGCTTCCTTGGCCACGCGGAACTTGGAGAGATGATCTGGTGCAATATCAACCGGATGTGGGGAGTACCACTCGTCGAGTGTCGCCTGATCATAGATTTCGTACCTAGCCATGACGCACCTCCACGAGGGCATCCGGATCCCCTGGGCGATAGTCCACGAGTTGTACGCGGCCGGTGTAGACGAGGCTTGCCACTGCGCAAGCCACTGCGAACCGGGCCTGGCCCGTCTGCAGTTGTAATGCGCTCATGGTGAGGCGCTCAACGTTCTGGAGCATGTCCTCAATCCTCACTTCCAACTGCCTGGCCCCCGCGATCTTTGCATTGGCCCAGACAAGCGGAAGTAGTTCGTAGGCAACAGCGACCTCGCTGGCGCGAGATGCCAGAGAGTTTTCGTGGACGAGTCGCAATACGAGCCCTTGATTCAAGGCCATGTGGATGAGCTCGTCATCTGCGGGAAGCTTGACTAAGCCAACGCTCAGTGAAGCCACCCGTTTTGTAGGGATTACAAACTGGTAGTGCTGGGTGCCATCCCTCCGCCCGACCCAGAAGCTCAACTCCAGGTCGCGCTTCTCGCCTACCGTGATTCGACGCGGCCTCTCAACATACATCTCCACCTGGGGGTCAAATTCGAGCATCAGCGCCTGGCAAAAGTTGACCAGGTCGGCCACCGTTACGGTCCGCCCATTCTTCGGGGACTGAAATACAAAGATTTCGCGGCGGTCGCGCTTGCCGCGTGCTAGCTCGAGAGGGGAATGGGGCAGATGCCCCTCACGGCGGTCTTCGTCCGTCGGTTTGGCGGTCGCGCTTTTTCCTGCGGTCATCATCCTGCTCCTCAGCCGTCGGCTTGCGAACGTCTGCCCGGTCTCGAGATTGGAACAAGGTGCCCATTCAGGTTCGCCTCCGCCATATGAGATGGGGAGGAAATGGGCGCACCCCTCCGCGCGAACGGGAAGTCGCTTGACTTTGTCAAGGAAAAGGGTGAGCCTCAGGGTACAGGCTGAGTTTCACCACCATCTGCTCCAACAGATGTCACTTGCCCCCGCGCCAACGGGGGCAAGTCATTTCCAGGGTTCGGAGATGTTAGTTTCCGGCTCTTGGTACTCTCCTCGGCGCTCGGCGAGCGCATCTTCGGGGACGTCTTGAGTCTGTTCTTGAAACGCTACAAGCCCGGCCCCTTGAGTTTGGGTTGTGGGGCGTCATTCCTGGTTGGGCTTCAGAGCAGCCGCTTCATCTTGCGGGGTGCCAGATACTGCCGGCGGACTGATTGCGGCCCTCAGCCCAACCATCCAGTCGGCGATGTCCATCGCAAAGGCAAATTTGCCGCGGCGGCCGGGCACTTTGAATATCTTCACGGGCAAGGTTCCGCGTGCCTCTGCTTGGCGGAGCGCGTGGCTGGAGCGATAGCCAAGAGCTCGCGGCAAGTTTTCATAGCCGATGAGAGGCCCGAAATGAAAGGTCAATTCTCTTTCGATCTCACGGCGTTCCGGGGCCAGGATTGATTCGTTGGTCCGCTCCGTCATGGCGTGGTCACACCCCGTCGCTTGTGTCCTCCTGATTCTGCCCCTCTAATACGGATGGTGGAAGGAGTAACAAACTCGCGTTTCGTTACCCATCAAAGGTGAATGGGGAGGGGCACGGCCATGGCGCTCAAAGAGATACCCTTTTACGGCGAGGCGCGACTTGCCCGCATGCGTGCAAGCACGAGCATACTTCCCGCCAACCGAGCCGTGCCGTACTGCCTGCGATCACTCAGTGTCGGATTGTGGTTTGAATGCTTGCGAAGCCGAATGGGCCTATCCAGCGCATACGCGCTCGGACAGTCGATATCCCCGGAGCGTCCCGGCTGCCACTCCAATGTGTGGGTGAAATATGCCCATGCGGAACACGTCCCGTCCCAGGCGACGCAGGCAGCAGCCGAGGCGCGCTATCCCGGCTCCCGCATGGTTCTATGTTCACCGGTCTGGGCCGCTCTGAATGTCCACGAGGCACTTGGCGGTTGTGGAGAATCAATACTCATGTCGCTCAGTGCACCTGTGCAACTGGAAGTGTTCAGCGGAGCGAGCTTGCGAGCCGGCATGTTTGTCCGCCGAGACCGTCGGTTACGAGAGATCACCGAGGGCTTGTGCGGGCTGGGCACTCTGGATAGCCTGGCGGCACTAGTGGTGATGTTGAGGGTCGCCCATGAGCAGGGCAGACGGCATGACTGCTTTGCCTTGGGGCGTGCACTGCACGATTGCCTGCTACTGGTGGGGCAGGATAGTCCCATCCAGCTTATTGCCGAAGAGCTGTTCTGGTACTTCAGCCATTTCGTGCTTCCTTTCACAGGGTGCCGGGGTGTTCGGATTGCATCGTCGCGACGCCGCTTGCTCCTGCAGCATGAGGTTCTCTCCCGCCTCGTACTTGAGCTTGAAGACAGCGGGTTCGACTATCTCCCAGGCATGCGTCACCCGCTCTTGCGGGTAGTCCGCAATCAGCAGCATGCTCCGTCTTCGCGCTTCTTCTCGCCCGGCGTCGGACCCTGCAGCGCAACATCGCGGCAGATGGCGCGGTAGCGCTATCAATACAGAGTCTTGTTGAGACGAGGAGGCATCCAGGATGGTGAGCGCAGAGACTAAAGGCTCGACCGATTACGAAATGAGCCGCTTGTGGTGGGCGGCACGGCTGTCGCAGTCGAGTAGAGGCTCAAGATGATTGCCTATCTTGGTTGGGGGTCGCTGGTATGGCAACCCGACGGTCTACCGGTTCGTGGACAGTGGCTGGCAGACGGCCCAACGGTTTGCGTAGAGTTTTTAAGGCAATCCGGCAATGGACGGCTTACGTTGGTCATGCATGCGGCCGCGTCTGCTGTCACCTCCTTCTGGGTTGAGGCTGGTACCGACGACGAGGGCGACGCCAAGCGAGCCTTGCGTGAGCGGGAAGCCATTCCCTCAAAGAACATGGAGCGACACTTGGGGGTCTGGACACATGGCTGTCCAGCACCGGCGAGTATTCCTGGGCTCGCTGACTGGGCCGCTGCTCGCGGGATTACCACTGTGCTATGGACGGCGCTGCCACCGAAGTTCAACGGGGAAAATCAACGCGTCCCATCAGTGGAAGAAGCAGTTGCCTACCTCGCAAGCCTCTCAGGGCAAACTGCGACGCTCGCAGAAGAGTACGTCCGGCGAGCCCCGCCCCAGATTGACACCGTCTATCGTCGTGAGTTTGCTGCACGTCTAGGCTGGCATCCCCTTCCGAAAGGGAGCTAACTGCGACGTGCGTGTGATAGCCGATGGCCAAACTCCGGCAATGGCCAGCACCGTTTCTCACCTTGGGCCGACTTGGGCCGGAAGGCCCGGCCCTGTCAGCGCTGCCCGGGGCTCCGGCTCAACAACTGGATGAGCAGAAGCCACTTGTGTGTCACTTTGCCGGCGGAGGCAGCACAACGATGAGTGCCATCCATGGGGCGATTGCCAGAACAGTGGCAATGTACGCGTACTTCAAACAGCTGAATTTTGACGAGAGAATCTTGGAATTGCGCCAACATTGACCCAGGAGGTCTTCCTCGAACTCCATCAGCGTACGCTCCGCGCACTTCTGCAAGAACTCGTGCTCGGCCATGCTCGACACCCGTTCAAAGAAGATGAGCGAATTTGACCCGCCTCGCAGTTCCGGAAAATATCCGTACCACAGGTGCCAGAAGCTAACAGTAAGCGGTGTAAGGAACAAAACGCCCACAACCGAGATCAGGGCCGTTAGTTCATCAAGTTTCGGCAGCCGCGTCGCGATCATGGCAAGCATGCCCAGGTTGATACCCAGGCCGACCGAGAGTTTTGTGTCTACACGGGAGAAGAAGCCCAAGACCAAATTCAGCTGCTGCCAAGCGGCACTAACGCGGTCGCTTTGATTTGGCGGGTGGCCGCCAGAATTTTGAGGTTCTTGCACGGGGTGAGTTCTCTGTCTTGAGGGATACGGTTTGTGTTCGTTTGATGGCAGATCGAAGACCGCAGATGTCCAGCGTTCCGCAGCAGCGCGCTCCTGCAGCCGCACAATCCTCAAGGAAAGCTGTGTCGGCCAGCGCACATCGGTGCTGTTCCAAGATGAAAGTGACCAGGGCCGCAGCGTGGTCGCCACATGCAGTGATCGCACCGTCAGGATCGCGGCCACATGGGCAGACTGGGGGTCTCCCGACCAAGGTTTCAGTGCGCGTCGACACCCGAGCAAGGAGTAGTTTGCCGTGCCAGAGCTCGAGCCTCCGCTTCTGAGGGCGCGAATCCTTGCGGACCATGAACTGCCCCGCGAGCACATCTGCCTTGAATGCCGGACCCAGTCGTTCGGCTGCCTGCTCAGCATTGGCCTGATGCTGCGCAGCACGACCGTGCGCGCGGCCGTTCTCCGCTCCAGGAAAGACCCGGCGGGCGTTCGCGCCGATCTGGTAGGTCAGGTACTGGTAGACCGTGGCCCACCAATGCCTCGCTGCTGCTTCGTCTTGGATCCGGCTCGGATTGTCTTCTCCCCAGCCGAGGCAGAAGCTACGGTCACCGTTGATATGCCGATCGGGACAGAACCCCGGCAGCATGCCGGGGTCGGCGATCTCGCGCACTGAGACGTGCTCGCCTGCAACGGAGACGAGCAATCTAAATGCGTACTCGGCTCCGCCGGCCCGAACCACTGTGATCCCAACCAGCCCCCCGACAGGGTCTACGATCAACGTGGCACCGTAGTCCGGTGCCACGCGCTGCAGCAGCTCCAAAGGCCTTGGCGTCACGTCGCGGCCACATGAGGACGGATCGGCTGCGCGAGCGCATGAGCCACTGCGGGTGCCACTTCAGCGTAGTGTGCCTCCAGTGTTGCCTTCGCCACGCGGTCCCCGGATGCGGCGAGTTCCTCCACCGCTGCGGCATAGTCTAGGTTCGCCGCCTTTCGCTTGTCGGTAAAGACGGTCCGTATCGCGGCGCTGGCGGCCTTGTAGGCATTTTCACCAATGGCCGTCTCCACACCGTCGCAGAGTCGTTGTTGGGCTTCAGATTCCAACACCGCTCGCCCCGTGGCACACCGCAGAAGGCTCCCCTTCATGCCCAGGCGGGAAATGGCAAGGGGGCCAAGTTCGAAGCCAATGGCCAATCCCAGCTCTGCCACTTCCGCGCCTTCGGCGCTCAGTTGCTCCAGGGCAGTGGAGAAACTGCTGCGCAATGCACCCGCGCACTGGGCAGCGGTGCTGACCGTGTCCTGCGCATCTGTCGTCTGTGACGTGCCCTCCAGCAGCACCCCATGAAGGCAGTCGCCAATAAAACGGACACGACGCCCTCCAAAATCCTCGTGTACGACCGCATCCAGCTCAGAGCGCAATACGTGCAGTGTTCGAACCAGATGTTCGGGATCCTCCTCTAAGTGCTTGTCCACGAAGTCGGTGAATCCGTCAATGTCGGCATAGATCGAAACGCCATCAAATCGCCTTGAGTTCGCCGCGCTGAGCAGGGAGAAGTCCAGATCAGAAAGCGGAGGCGTCGGTCGACTGAACTTGAATTCGCCGATAGGGAGCTCGGCCTGTTCATCTTTCCAGAGTTCGATGATGCGCGACTTGGAAATGCCGAGTGCAGCGGCCTCGACGCATGCGGAAATCTGAGCATCGGTCAGCGAAGTGGTGCGGTCCTTGTTGCCGGTCAAGGTAGGCAGTTCAAGCACGGCACGTGCGCCGTGCGTCAGGTAGATGCCTTCAGCCCCTCCATGCCCGGCACACTTGGCCGCCTGATTGGCTGGGGAGCCTAAGAAAAGAGGTTCTCGGCTGGCGCGACGACCATTGTTGACGGCCAACGCCATCCCGCTGTCAATGCCGACACGAACCTGGGCATTGGGGATGTGCGCGTCCGAGTCGCCCGTTTCAGCCAGCACATCGATGGCGAGCTGGGCGATCGCAACCGCGCGCTCGATCCGGGCGCGTTCGTTGGCATCGCCGTACGGCTTGGTCACAACCGCATGCAGCCGCTGGTTGTGAAAGTCCACACGGATGGCATCACTTTCAACGAGGATGCGATGGACGGCGCGGTAGTGCTGATTCAGGAATCGAAGGGCCCGCTTGTGGCAGGTTTCGCCTGCGATGTCAGTGCAGCTAAGCATGTCCGCCAGATTGACGATGTCGATGTAGACATGCGCCCCTTGGACGCGATAGGCGCGATTGACTGGAATATCCACCAGCGAGGTTTCCCGCTTGTAATCGCGGATGTCCACGTCGCGGACTTCGGCGTAACGGGTGGCAATGCGCTTCTTGGTGCGATCTTTTTTCCAGCTGTGTCCCATCGTGCTACTCCCTGCGCCCAAGAGGAGGCCAGGCCGGGCGGGTCGCGTCGCCTACGGCGTGGCTGGCAGCCGGATTCATTCCAGCTCCTTTGGGCGTATATTGTGACCCAGTTCACACTTTCAAGGGGGCAGTATGGGGACTGGGATCGTCGAGCGCCTCGCGGCGGATGATGGCAGGCGACTGATCGCCGCCTTGGCTGAGTTCCGCCTGCTGGCCGGCTTGGACGCGGCCGCAGCCCAGCTGGCACAGGCCGGGGAATTGCTCGACGTGGGGACAGGGCAGGCCTTTATCACTCAGGACGCCCCAGAGACCGACGTTTTCTTCATTGTCTCCGGCTCCGTGGACGTGCTGGTCAACGGCAAAGTGGTTAATACCCGAAGGGCTGGGGACCACGTCGGCGAAATGGCAGCCATCGAACCGGCGCAACTGCGGGCGGCAACTGTTACTGCACGCGAGCCGACCGTAGTGCTAAAGGTGCCGGAAATCGATTTCAGCAGGATTGCGGATTCACACCCCGTCATCTGGCGGCGGCTGGCCGCGACCCTTTCGCGCCGTCTAAAAGAGCGCAATCACATGATTACCCAACCTCGCGGACAGGTCCGGGTCTTTGTGATGTCGTCGGTGGAGGCGCTCCCTGTCACGCGGTTGCTGGTACAGCACTTCGAGCACGACCCGTTCCTGACGGTGGTATGGGACCACGGGGTGTTCCGCGCCGCCAACTACACACTTGACGAGCTCGAGCGCCAGCTGGAACAGGCAGACTTTGCCATTGCCGTGGCCCACGCGGATGACATGGTCATCAGCCGCGGTGACGAGTGGCCTGTCATGCGCGACAACGTCGTCTTTGAACTGGGTATGTTCATTGGATTCCTGGGGCGTCGGCGCGCCTTCTTGATGGAGCCGCGCGAAGACAAGCTGAAGCTTCCCAGTGATCTCACGGGGCTCACGACCGTCCCCTACCGATACACCCCTGGCCCGGACGCCCGGGCTTTGATTGCACCGGCATGCGAACAAATTCGCTCCCGCATTCTCGAAGCTGGGCCGAGGGACTGACGGTGGCACTGCTGGAAGAGATGACGGCCGCCGTGCAGGCGATAGCACAAACCCGATGGTCTACACGGAGAGGTCAAGTTGTACCCGATCCAGAAGATCTGCGATTGGGCAATGACGCAGTGGAGTTTGATCGTGCCACTGTTTTGTACGCGGACCTGAACGGCTCAACGAATATGGTCGACACCGAAGCCTGGCAGTTGAGTGCAGAGATCTACAAAGCGTTCCTGCACTGTGCAGCGACGATCATCAGGAAAGAGGGCGGCAAGATCACCTCCTACGACGGAGATCGTGTCATGGGCATCTGGGTGGGTGACCGGCAAGCCACGCCGGCGGCTAAGGCCGGGTTGAAAATCAACTATGCGGTCAAGATGATCGTCATGCCAGCGTTGAAACAGCAGTACCCCGACTGGACAGGTACCGTGAGGCATGTCGTCGGAATCGACAGCAGCCCAATCCGAGCTGCTCGCACGGGTATTCGAGGCGGCAACGACATCGTCTGGGTTGGACGCGCGGCCAATCATGCGGCCAAGCTCACGGACCTGGACCTTGCCCCGTCAACCTGGATTACCGATGAGGTGTTCATCCGGTTGGCTGATGAGTTGAAGTACGGTGGAACGCCGCCGACTCTGATGTGGGAGGCGTTCCGCTGGAACCGGCAGGGTGGTCGCCGCATTCACGGATCAGACTGGGCTTGGCGCGTCTAAAGCGCCCTCTGCGGACCCGGCATTCGCAGGGCCAGCATGGCAGGGAAAGGGCGCACTGTTAGAGGCCGATTTCATGGCGCGGGAGTCAGGCAGCCGAGTCCTGCCCTCCGATGAGTGCGCGCCGGGAGAGGAACCCGCTGCCATTGCGGAGCTCTGGCAGAGGTTCATCTACGCACCGGCCCCTAGCGCCGCATTGATCTCAGCGAAGGCCTTCTCAAAGCGCTCCAGCGTTTCATTGATGGCCGTAGTTTCCGCGGCCAGCACGTGCTGATTCTGGATGAGCCAGTTGGCGGGAGTGAAATGATCCAGGGGCGGAACGGAAGCCCCCATGACATTAAACAGTGCTTCGGCCTGTTTGACCTGGCGCGTCAGGGCACCGTCTTGGCTGAACTGCCGGGCGGAAATTTGCCCTTTTCCCTTCAGACCGTAGGCACCGTTGAGGATGTCGGCGAAGACGGCGGGTGCGAAGAAGTCCTCAATGTCGCTCTCCGCCTTTCCGGTGAAATCCGTGGCTACCAAGACGCCGGAAGTCTTCATGATCTGAGACTCCCTCAGCCGCTGCACCTTGCCTTTATCGCCATTGCCGTAGTCACACAAGGCGACCATGTGGATGCCCTTGCCAGAGAAGAGCGAGGCGAACGATTGCACTTTGTCTATGCCGCCTGTGGGGCAGATCACCCACCGGCTGTCCAAGCCTTGGCGCTTGCGTTGCTTGAGCGCGTGCGATGCCGCCTGAAGATAGAGCACATCCGAAGGTCCTTCGACCAACAGGGTATGCGCTCCCACAAACAGGCTTTGGGTAACCTCGTAACCGAGATGGGCCTGAAGGGGGAACAGCGTGTCCTGATCGACGCTCAGGACGTCCGCGGAGACCTGTGTGCCCTTAACGGTGGGGCGGCGACGCTGGTCGTAGGTGACAACGTCCTCGACGACGCGAACGTCCGCAAGACGATCGGCCGGCACCATAAAGGGCGAGTGGGTGCTGTAGATGACCTGGTGGTCGGGGAGTAGACGCTCAATGATGTAGCGGAGCAGATCAGCTTGCGCCTTTCCATGTAGCGTCAATCCAGGCTCATCCAGAAGGATGATCGCACCGGGGTTCCTCTTTCGCATCTGCTTGAACTGCGACAGGAAGGAGAAGAACCAGACGAATCCGGCGCTGCGCTCAGACAGGGGCACCGAAACCTTGTGGTTGTCATTCCGAATGCGGATTTTGGCAACAGTCCCGCTATTGAAGGGGGCGGGATCCTCGGAGAGGCCTTGGGCAAGCGCTATCTCTACACTGAGCGCGTCGTTCTGACTCCAAAACTCGAAGATCTCATCGGTAATTTCATTGGAGGCGGCTTGGCAACGTGCGTTGAGCTCTTCCAGGCGTGTGCTGGACTGCAATTCGCTGACCGACGTCCCGGCGTACTCGAGGAAGTCGAGGAAAATCTGGTCACCCGGGGAGATCGTCGCGCCGCTTTGGGTGTCACGAGACAGCTTGTCCAGCGATATCTCCCCGGACATGCGATCAAAGTGAGAGGTATAGAAGAACGCCGGCATCCTTTTCTGCAGGATATCGATGGCCGCCAGCACTGGTTTCCCCTTGCGGAAGCCGCTGATGGACCGCTTGACCGCCTGCAATTGGTCAGACGGCTCGGGGTGCGCATCTATCTCGACCACGAGTCGATCCAGCAATATCTTGGAAAACTTCTCCCGCTCTTCGCCTGCCACACCGTGCTGGTCGAGCAGAAACGCGCGCACCACGTTGGGATCGACGTGAATGCTCCAAGTGCTGTGGCCACTGTAATCTGTCGTTACGTCAACGGTCGTACTACTTAACGCGCCGGCACCCAGGACGTCGGCGACCGCCTTTTGGTCTTCGTGGCTGAGCTCCCAGGTCAGGGTGGCAACCGGTGCGGGTTCGTCGTCGTGGCGTTCCTCATACCGCGTGAGGAAGCGGCGGGGGTAATCGCGCACCGTGTCGTAAGCAAACTGGTCGGCGATGGGACGGGTACCAAACAACGCCGTCAGAATTGCAGTCTTGCCCGCCTCGTTCTTACCGACCAAGCAGGTCAGCTCTCCGACATCGAACGTTCCGGAATCCTCTGCAGAACGGAAGTTTCGGATCCGTGCCTTGACTAGCTTCATGCTGCCCCCTGATTCCTGCCGTGGATGGTGCGCGTCTTGTGCAGGATAGGGCCCGAGCGGGGCACATTCAACGCGCACTGCTGGCCGCTCGGGCCGGAGGCTCAGTCCTCATCCATCAGGCGCGCGGCGGGGTTGCTGCCGACGCCGCCCTGCTGGAAATATCCGATCACGCTGGCCACGGAGCGGTGATCGGTCATCGCCATCAGCGCCGGCAGGGCCACCCCACGCCGCGCACCTTCGGTAACAAAGCCCGAGCGCAGGCTGTGGCCGGCAAAGTCCCCGTCCAGACCGGCCAACCGCGCCCGGTCCTTAACGATGGCGGCGACCGCCTTGCCGCTGAGCGCGCCGCCCAATGACCGTGGCCAGACGCGCCGGAACAGGGGGCCGTCGGTAATCTCGGCCACGTCCAGCCAGTCCTGCAGTGCGGTGGCTGCCTCTCCCAGGATGGGCTTGTCGGGGCTGCTGCCAACCACTGGCCCGGACTGCAAGGTTTTTCCGTGATCCAAGCGATAGGTGTAGCCGCCTTCGGGCAGTCGGGTGAGGTGATTCACCGTCGCCTCGGCGACTTCGCTGCGGCGGCGCCCGCCGCTAGCAAAGGCAAAGTAGAGCAGGGCGCGATCGCGCTTCCCCTTGAGCGAGGTGTCGCAGGTGGCCGCCATTGCGCGCAGATCTGCGGCTGACAGCGCGGTCTTCTTGGCCGGGCGCTCGCCTCGTTTGTGAGAAGCCCTGCGCCCCTTGGACAGTAGGGTCCTCACGGCGCGATCCTCGCAAGGGTTGTCTTGGCGGGCCTGCTTGTGGGCCGCCGACAAGACCGCCACCCGGTGGACCAGGCTGGAGAACGCCAGCGGCCCAGGCTTCTTCTTCAGGCCCGCATGCACCAAGGCGCTATCCAAGTCTGCAGGCAGATCCCAACGAAGCCCCAAATCGCCTGAGCGCCCCATGTGATCCACGATGAACTGAACCACTGCCGCCGGGGGGACGGGTAGGGCGATGGGCCTGCCATAGCGCCCTTCGAACCAGCCCGCCCAATAGCGCAGGGCGCCGGCGTAGCTGCGAATGGTGTTAGGCGCTTCGGCCTCCTGCAGGATGTCTCGCACCGCTTCTGCGGCGGAAGTGGCCAGCCGCTCCGGAACGAAGGTCGGCAGGGAATCATTACGTACAGGGCCAAAAGCTGCCTAAGCGACTGAATTTCAAAGTTGATTGCTCGTCTCTCGATCAGGTTCTCCCCATCTATGGGGTCTGTTCAAGCACCTTGGCTGTGTAGCTCAGCGGCGCCACTTCCCTTTCAAGATCCAGGTGGTAGTCGCCGAAGCGATTGATGTGGCTGGTCCGATAAGGCGACAGGCCGGCCAGGATCTCGGGCGTCAGTTCAATCCCCTCCTTCCTCATCTCGGCCAAGGTCCGGCTCATGCCTTCCACGTTGTCGAGGATGATCATGTTGGCCACCAGCTGGCTGTACTTGATGATCTTGCGCTGCTCGTGTTGGACGTTCTCAGCAATGATCCCCTGGCTGCCAAAGAACACCCATTTCACGAAGCCGTTGTATTCCTCGCTCTTGTTGGTGGCAGCATGGATCGTTTTGCGGATCTCATTGTCATCAATGTAGCGCAGCAAGAACAGCGTTCGAACGGCCTTGCCAAGTTCCCGGAAGGCGAAGTACAGCTTGTTCTTCCGGCTGTAGGTGCCCAGCCGGCGCAGGATCGAGGACGCGGTGATCTTGCCCAATCGGATTGAGATCACCACCCGCAGCATGTCGTGGAGATGGGTGGCGATCAGTTGCCAGTCGATGCTGTCCCCGAACAGTGCCTGGATGTTCTTATAAGCCCTACCCGGTTCGGGCCGAAAGAATGTCAGGTCCTTGATGTTCCGGATCCGGGGCATCAGCTGGATGCCCAGCATGTGGGCCAGGCCGAAGACCGGATAGCTTTGGGCCTGCGTGTCGCCATGGACGATCTCAGGCTGGATGTCGGAAGTGTTGGCCAACAGACCGTCGAGGATGTAGATGCCCTCGTGCACGCCACAGGGAATGAAGTGGCTGAACAGCGCTACGTATTTGTCGGACACGTGGTAGTAGCCGATGCCACCGTAGCCGCCGTAGCGGATGTGATACTCCGACAGCAGGTTGTCCTCGTAGACGCTCCACTTCGTGCCATCAGCTGATGCGCTCTTGCCGCTGCCCCAATAGCCAGGCAGGTCGAATTTGTTGTAGGTATTGATGACCTCCACGATGGCCTTCTCAAGCACATCCTCGGTCACGTATTTCAGGTTGAGCCAAGCGACTTGGCGCCGGCTGAAGCCCTTGATCGACCGCGCCGTCTGCGTCGGCCCCAGGTTGCAGCCATAGCAGAATAGCGTGGTGATCACACGTCGGGGCAGATCTTCGACCTGGCTCTCGGTGCCGGCGATCGGGCGGAAGAAACGGTGCAGATCCAGCCATTGGCTGGCATCGATCAGGACATCGACGATGCTGGATTCTGGAAGCCGTTCGGCGATGAGGCGATCCACCGTGGTAATCGCGCTGGAGACTTCGGCGCGTTGCCCCTTCCGCAGCACCAGGCGCCCATCCAGGATGTCCGCATGTACGTTCTCCGGGAAACGCGCGTCGACCTCATCGGCCAGGGAGGTCAGTTGTGCACGTAATCCCGCCACGAAAGACTCGGCGTCGGTGGGCAGGCCTGACACCTGGCCGTAGGCTTCCAGTTCCTGGGCCAAGGTGGCTTCATCGACCAGCTGCTCACGGTAGTCATCAAACCGTTCGCTGCTGGGAATGAAGAGATCTCCGGACTTCAGTTCGTCCTTGACCTGCACCAGCACGGCCAGCTCGAAGTACTTACGGTGCATCCAGCCGGCGCCGGCTGCACTGGCCCGCTTGCCGAACACGTGCTGACACCAGAGCTTGGACATCCAGTCAAAGTCCTTTTCCGGGTCCAAACCGAGGGAGGCGACCTCGATCAGCTCACGGCGCTGGTTGCGCAGCGAGAGCACCGCTGCGATCAGCGGCTCCATGCCGGCGTCGTGGCTGGTCGCCCGAAGTTTCATCAGCTCCAGCCCATTGAACAGCAGCGGCCTGACCGCGCCATAGGGCTGCAGCATGAAAGGCAGGTAGTTCTTCCCGGCGTAGGCCATATGTTCTTCGCATTCGGCCAGCAAGGTCGACACTTCCGCTTCCAGGCTGTTGTCGATGGCATCCACGCGCTGACTATCGCTGCCGTCTAGCTGATAGGCCTGCAGGATTTCCTTGAGCTGGCCGATGAGGAAGTCGGCCCGTTTGGCATGTTCGAGCTGGTAGGCCAGCAATTTCTGCTGGGCCGTGTTCTCCAGCCCGCGCACCTGCTTGATGAACAACTCGGCTGCATCATCCAGTGTCTTGGCATGCTGGGCGCGAATGAAGATGGTGGCCAGCGCATAGCGCTTGTCCGGAGCCAGTTCGGCCAGCTCGCTGGCGTCATAGGCCCGAGCCATTGCACGGAACTGCTTGAGCTTGGGCACCGGCACATCGATGGGAGGCAGCTGGTCGGCCAACTGCTGCAGCATGCGGATGTGCTGCAGGTAGAACCGAACTTCCTTGTTGGTGGGCCGGCCGGGCTCGCGCTTGAGTGATTGCCAGCCGGTGAACCTGGACCCTTCCGGTGCGCGCAGCAGTTCGTCGATGAGCGTGCGCGTGGCAGGCGTCAGCGCGTGGCTGATGCTGCGGTAGTAGCCCAGATTGACCCGCTCACGGGCGCCGATGGCGGCCAGCTCCAGAGTGCGGAAACCGGGCAGTTCGTAGCGATGGTGCACCAGCTCTTCGAGCAGGACGTTCACGATGTCCGGGATGGTGTGCTTGGTCTGGGCTGCTCCGGTGGCCACTGTGTCCAGCCAAGCCAAGCCCGATTTATCCAGGGGACGTACCCCGATGAATTGCCGAAGCTGCGGCATATGCCGGCGCTGGCTGCCGGAAGCGTCGTAGCGTTCGAGCTGGTCGGTGTCCAATACGCGCCCGAGTCGGGCGGCCTTGGCGATGTGCTTCCGGATCCGCTCGGGTACGTCGGCCAACAGCGTGAAGTAGCCCAAGCGTTGGAAGAGCTTGAGATGAATCAGTACCGCCAGCTGCGGACCCGGCTGGGTGGTCAGCTGCTTGGCGAATGCAATCTCAGCGGCGGTCGGGGTATAGATCTCCTCCAGTTCCTTGGCGGTGGGATCAGGCTTCAGTCGCGGGTAGGCGGTCTCGTGAAGGGTAGCCATTGGATCCGGAGGGTGTGAGGGAGATCAGTCCCAGTGCCGGCCGTCGTCTGTACTGAGCGACGCTTCCAGGAAGCACTGGTGCGTATCGGCCATGCGGTGCATGTCATCGAGCAACGTGGCCAGGATTTCATCCAGATCCCTTTCGGGATCGGTGGGAGCAGTCAACTGGTACTCGCTGCTGGCGGTGTTCAGGCGCACAGCCTGGAACGGGGCCAAGCAGATCTCTTCAATTCGGCCTCGGGCCTTGGCCGCGCCGCGGCCCGTGCGGGCAAACGGGGTCAGCACCATGCGCAGGCGCAGCTGCAGGGCCGATTTGCCCTCCGGCGCCGGCAGTGCCATCGCCGGTACCGGCACGGTTGGACTGGGCAGGCTTGCTTCAATGCGGTCCCGGGCAAACGGGTCACGCCCGTCCAGGTAACGCATGGCCGACTGCACATCGCGCCAGCCCACGTACTCCATCAAGGCCTTCATGTCCCAGCCTTGGTCGTTGGCCCAGCTGGCAAAGCCGCGGCGCAACGAATGGCTGCTGTGGAGCCCCGCATCGGCAAAGCCGGCACTGGTCAGCAACTCGCGCAGCAGGCGCACCAAGCTGTTGGGATGCAGGCCTTCGGCGCTCACCTGGCCCCATTGGTTGACTGCCCGAAACACCGGCCCTTCTTGCAGGTCGGCCGCCTGCAGCCACGCCTGGGTCGCCTCCACCGGACATAACCGCGACAGCGCCGGCACCTTGTAGGTGACGCCGGCTGCCTGGCGATCACCCTTGCTGCGTGGCAAGAAGCAGGTCATCCCCTGTCCCGGCACCAGCGTGAGATGGGCCACGTCCAGACGCAGCAGTTCATCGCCACGGAATCCCCGCCAGAACCCGAGCAGCACCAGCGCTCGGTCTCGTTGATGGCGCAGCGCCGCCGGCCCATCGCCCCGGGCATGTGCCGCAGCGATCGCCGCGGCCAGCCAGTCATCGAGCTCGACCAGCCGCCGAATCTGGAGCGGCGCGGCTTGCTTGACCTGGCCCGGGTGCAGGGTCTGGATGCCTTTGAGCACCTTGCGCACCAGCGGCGATCGGGTCGGGTCGACAAAGCCGTGGTCGCGGTGCCAAGAGGCGATGGCCGCCAGACGTTGGCGGAGGGTGCTGGTCGCCAAGGTCTGCGCATAAGCGGCCAGGTACCGGGCCACGCTGTCAGGTGTCGCTGGGAGGTGGCCTTGCCATTCAACCTCGAAGTGCCGCAGCGCCGACGCATAGCTGCGCACCGTGTTCTGGCGCGTGGCCGCATCGAGGTAGCGGTCCAGTTCGGTCACTGGCGCGTGGCCTCCACCGAGGTCGTCTGGCGCAGCGTCGACAGGATGGTGCATTCCGCCCGCTGCCCGCCATGGCAACTGGCAATCACCCGTTCCAGCTCGCTGGCCATGCGCTGCAGGTCGGCCATGCGGGCGCGCACGTCGGCCAGATGGCTGCGGGCCAACCGGTCCACGTCCCCGCACGAAAGCTCCTCATCGCCGGCCAGCTGCAGCAGGCTGCGGACCTCCTCCAGGCTGAAGCCCAGGTCCCGGCCACGCGCAATGAAGCGCAGCCGCTCGATGTCGGCCGGGCCATAGACCCGGTAGCCGTTGCCCGTGCGCCCCGGGCGCGGCAGCAACCCGATCCGCTCGTAATAGCGAATCGTCTCCAAGTGGCATCCGCTGGCGTCGGCAGCCTCACTGATTTTCATTCGTAGTACGCTTGACTCCGTAGTAGCTACGGACTTTACGCTGAACCCGTATCCGCCGCCACTCCGGCCGCGGCGCTGCATGTGACGACCATGCCACTGCCCATCGCCTTGATTCGCTACTGCCTGATTGCCTTGCTGATCGGCTGGGTTCTGCCCGCTTCTGCTCAGGCGGAGCCTGCCGCAGCAGACCTGCGCCAAACCTGGCAGATGCTCGATTACATCGCGGTCGACTACCCCGGCGCGGTCCAGGCCGGTCGCGTAATTGCCCCCAACGAATACGCCGAAATGAGCGAGTTTGCCGGCGCCGTGCGCAGTCAGCTGGCAGCATTGCCCGGTGGCCAGAACCAGCAGGAGCTGACGGCCCAGGCCGACCGCCTGGTCCAGGCGGTGGCAGAGAAGGCCGACCCGGCGCAAGTGGCAACGTTGGCGCGCGGGCTCGGCACGACGCTGTTGGCCCGCTACCCGATCGGCGCTGTTCCGGCGAGCGCGCCGAAGACCTCCCAGGCCGCGACCATCTACAGCCAGCAGTGCGCGGCCTGTCACGGCCCCACAGGTCACGGTGATGGCCCCGCCGCGCAAGCGTTAAGTCCGCCGCCGATCGCGTTCACCGATGCCACTCGCGCCGCGCAGCGAACGCCGCTGTCGTTGTACGAGGTCATTTCCCAGGGTGTGCCGGGTACCGGCATGGTCAGCTTCTCTGGGCTGTCAGAAAGTGATCGCTGGGCGTTGGCATTCTATGTGGGCAGCTTGGGGTACTCCTCGCAAGCCAAGGCTCAAGGTGAGGCGTTATGGCGCACCAGTGCCGAGGCCCATACGCACATTCCCTCGCTCGAAGCGCTGACACGCACGCGAGAGGCCGATCTTGCCACCACGATGCCCGCCGATCAGGCAAACGCGATCATCGCCTACCTGCGTTCGCAGCCACAGGCAGTAAACGAAGCGGTACCAGGAGCCGATCGCTTTGCGGTGGCGCGGCAGCGACTGGCCGCCAGCCAGCGCGCTTACGCTGATGAGGACCTGGCTCAAGCCAAAAAGCTTGCGCTCTCGTCCTATCTGGATGGTGTAGAGCCGCTTGAACCCACGCTGGCCACGCGCAATCCGTCATTGCTGCGAGAGATCGAGACGGCCATGGCAGGCTACCGCGCGCAGCTGGATCAGCATGCGCCCGCGGCTGACGTTGCCGGGCAGGCAGCGCAAATTGCCCAGCTGTTTGATCGCGCGGACGTGGCGCTGCAGGACACCCGAATAGGCGCCAGCACCGCGTTTCTAGGCAGCTTTACCATCTTGGTACGCGAAGGACTGGAAGTGCTGCTGATCGTGATTGGTATCGTGGCGTTCTTGCGTAAAGCCGAGCGGTCTGATGTGTTGCCGTATGTGCATGCGGGTTGGATCTGCGCGTTGTTGGCAGGCGCAGCTACCTGGGCAGTGGCCACTTACTTTGTTGATATCAGCGGTGCGAACCGGGAAGTCACTGAGGGCGTCTCGGCCTTGTTCGCTGCCGCTGTCCTGCTCAGCGTAGGCATCTGGATGCACCAAAAGAGCCTTGCAGGGCGGTGGCAGGAGTACCTGCACGCCAAGCTGACGACTGCGCTGACACGGCGCTCGGCTGTTTTCCTGTTCATGCTGGCCTTTGTCGCGGTGTACCGCGAGGTGTTTGAGACGATCTTGTTCTACATCGCGATGTGGAGCGATCAGGCGTCCACCGCCATCCTCGCAGGCCTGGTGGCGGGAATCGCGGTGTTGGCTGCGGTGGCGTACTGGATGCTGCGCATGAGCAGGCGGCTGCCGATTGGCCGGTTCTTTTCGATCAGCTCGATTCTCATCGCGGTGATGGCGGTCATCCTGATCGGTAAAGGCGTGGCCGCGTTGCAGGAAGCGGGCTGGATCTCTCAAACACCGCTCGCGTTGCCGCGCATCGAGTGGATCGGCCTGTATCCCACCTGGCAGTCGCTGCTGGCGCAGGTATTGGTAGGCACCGCCGCCATCGTGGGGTTCCTCGCCAATGCCCGTTCCGGTGTGCGCAGACAGCCAGGCGCAAACAAGCAATGAAACAACACAGCAGAGGACCAAGACATGAGTGATTGCGGGTGCCACCACGAAGCCAAGAACAAGGAGGAGCGACGCATCCTCTGGATCGCCTTGGTCCTGAATGCAGCGATGGCCGTGATCGGCGGCATTGCCGGCTGGATTGCCCATTCCACCGGGCTGCTGGCTGACGCGCTGGACATGCTGTCTGACGCCACCGCCTATGCCATTGGCCTGGTCGCTATCGGGCGCACGGCGCGCTTCAAGGCCAACGCCGCGTGGGTCAGTGGCAGCGTGCTGCTGGTGCTGGGCGTAGGCGTGCTGGTCGAAGTCGGCCGCCGGGTGATGTACGGCGCCGAGCCGGTCAGCGGTTGGATGATCGGTACCGCTCTGGTCTCGCTGGCCGTGAACCTGAAGGTGCTCCGTATGCTCGCCCCCTTGAAGTCTGGCGAAGTGCATCTGCGAGCGACCTGGCTGTTTACCCGCGCCGATGTGGTGGCCAACGTTGGGGTGATTCTGGCCGGCCTGTTGGTGTGGTGGCTGGCCAGCCCCTACCCGGATTTCGTGATCGGCGCCCTGATCGGCCTGTATGTGATCAAGGAGGCTTTCGAGATCTTGGGTGATGCTCGCCGGGCGCGTGCCGACGCGCGCAAAACGCCTGCATGACAGCGCTTGGCCGGCTGAGCTGTGGCCTGCGCTGGCTGCTGCTGGCGCACTTGGCCGTGGGCCTTGTGACGCAGCCGGTGCTGGCAGTGGTTGGCGAGCTCCATGCTCAAACCCATCTGGCCGCGGCCGACCATGACCCGGCAGTGGCATCACCAGCTTCCGAGCGTGGCGTAGACGCCGCGCTGCACCGGCTACAGCAGCTGGTGCTGTGCTGTAGCCAGGCCGCGCCGGCTCCAGAAATAGTGTTGGCCATTGCTCATATCGGCCGGCATTGGCCGTCGGCGACAGCCCATGCGGACAGATATCGGCATGAGCACCTGCTCGCGCCGTTCCGGCCGCCGATCGCAGGGTGATGCGCGCCGGCGTGCGCCGGATCCCTGTTGGCTATCGAAAATTCTGGAGTACTTCATGCATGTGCGATTGGCGGCCCTGGCCGCGTGGCTACTGTTGAGCGCGGCGGCAACGCCGGCGACAGCAGAAGAGCTGATGACCTTGGACGACGCGTTTGCACGCGTGGCCCAAACCCACCCCGAGCTGCGCCTGGTCGATGCGCGAGCCACGGTGCTCGCTGCCGAGCGCGACCAGGCCGTGCAGCGGCCACCGTGGACGTTGGGGGCGGAGGTTGAAAATGCGCTGGGCACGGGCGCGGCCCGTGGCCTGGACAGCGCGGAGTTGACCTTGAGCCTGAGCTCGGTCCTGGAGCGCGGCGGCAAGCTCGACGCCCGCCGCACCTTGGCCCAAAGCCGGATTGATGCACTGGCCGTGCAGCGCGAGACCGGGCGGCTGGACCTGCTCGCCGAGACGGCGCAGCGCTATTTGGCCGTTGTCGGTGCCGACCGGCAACGCAGCCTGGCGAACATGGATGTCGGCCAGCGCCAGCGGACCGTCGCCGCTGCCCGGCAGCGCCTGCAGGCTGGCGCGTCTCCCGAATCGGTGATGCTCACCGCACAAGCAGCACTGGCGAGAGCAGAATTGACCCGTGATCGGGCCGAGCAGCAGCGCATTGCCGCCCGGCAGCACCTTGCTGCCCTCTGGGGCGAACGTGCTCCGAGCTTCGAGGTGGTCGCGGCGGATCCCATGACCCTGCCGGCGATCGCGTCCATGCAGTCGCTGGCCGAGGAATTGGAGCGCACTCCCGAGTTGGCGCAGTTTGCCGATGCCCGCCGGATCGCGCAGGCACGACTGCAGCTGGCGCGTTCGGCGGCCTCGCCGGACTTGTCGTGGCAGCTGGGCGTGCGCCGCCTGCAGGAGACTGACGACACCGCGCTGGTGGCCAGCCTGTCCATGCCACTGGGCAGCCGCAGCCGCGCGCAGCCGGAGATCCGCGCCGGCGAAGCCGAGCTGGAGGTTCTGACGATCGAGCGCGAGGCCAAGGGCCTGTCGCTGTATTCCACGCTGGTCGAAGCCCATGGTCGCTACACCGTGGCGCAGGCCGAGGTGGCACGGCTGCAAGGCGAGGTGCTGCCGAAGTTGGCCCGGGCTGAGCAGGCCGCCGAGCGCGCCTATCGCGCCGGCGCGATCAGCTACCTGGAATGGGCACAGCTGCAGTCCGAACGCACGGCCATGGCCCAGCAGCAGCTGGACGTGGCGCTCGATGCGCAGCGCGCCCTGATCGAAATTCAACGCCTGACCGGCCAGGCGCTTGTCGCGCCGCCGGCGGCTGCTTCCACCGGAGAGACCCCATGAATCGCTTTTCCTGGACCGCACTGGGCATGGCCCTGATGATGCTGGCCGCCTGCAACGCGTCGGCCCCCAACGAAGCGTCCGAAGGCGGCGCCGCCGCTGAGGGCGAAGAGCACGGCGAGCACGAGGAAGCGCCGCTGGAAACCAAGATTGCCGCCAAAGCTGCGCAGGCAGCGGGTATCCAGGTCGCACCGGCAGGCCCCGGTGAGATTGCTGACGAGCATGAGGTGCAAGGGCTGTTGACCCCGATTGACGGTCGCATCGCGCAGGTCACGGCACGCTTCCCCGGACCGGTCCGCTCCGTGCGTGCGGGCGTGGGTGATCAGGTACGGGCCGGCCAGGCACTGGCCACGGTAGAGAGCAACCTGAGCCTGACCACCTATACCGTCACCGCGCCGATCAGTGGCGTGGTCATGGCGCGCACGGCCGCCGTAGGCATGGCCGCCGCTGAGGGCGCGCCGCTGTTTGAGGTCGCCGACCTGTCCACGCTGTGGGTGGACCTGCACATCTTCGGCGCCGACGCCCAGCACATCGGTGCTGGCGTGCCGGTGACGGTTACCCGCTTGAGCGATGGCGTCACCGCACAGACCACCTTGGAGCGCGTCCTGCCCGGCACCGCCACCGCCAGCCAAAGCACCATTGCGCGCGGCACGGTGGCCAACACCGATGGCCTGTGGCGGCCGGGGTCGGCGGTCAAGGCGCGGGTCACCGTGGATCGCCAATCGGCAGCGTTGGTGGTGCCGATCACGGCGCTGCAGACCGCAGAAGACCAGGACGTGGTCTACGTGCAGCAGGGCGAAACCTACCACACCCGGCCGGTGAAGCTGGGGCGCCGCGACGCCGAACGCGCCGAAGTGCTGGAAGGCCTCAAGGCCGGTGAACAGATGGTGGTGGCCCAAAGCTTCCTGATCAAGGCCGACATCGAAAAGTCCACCGTGGAAGAAGAATGAGGCCCGCCATGCTCGAACGCCTCATTGGGCTGTCCATCCGCCATCGCTGGCTGACGCTAGTGCTCACCGCTGCGCTGGTTGCGCTGGGCGTGTGGAGCTACCGTCACCTTTCCATTGACGCCACACCCGACATCACCAACGTCCAGGTCCAGATCAACACCCAGGCCCCGGGTTACTCGCCGCTGGAGGCCGAACAACGGGTCACCTTTGCCATCGAAACGGCCATGGCCGGTCTGCCCAAGCTGGACTACAGCCGCTCGCTGTCGCGCTACGGGCTTTCGCAGGTCACCGTCGTCTTCAAGGACGGCACCGACCTGTACTTTGCCCGCCAGCAGGTCGCCGAGCGCCTGCAGCAGATCGCCTCCCAGCTTCCCGAAGGGTTGGACCCGGAAATGGGGCCGATCTCCACCGGGTTGGGCGAGATCTTCATGTACACCGTGGAGGCCGAGCCCAACGCTCGCAAGCCCGACGGCACCCCGTACACGGCCACGGACCTGCGCACCCTGCAGGACTGGGTGATCCGGCCGCAGCTGCGCACCACGCCCGGCGTCACCGAGGTCAACACCATCGGCGGCTTCGAGCGGCAGATCCACATCACTCCCGATCCAGCTCAGTTGGTGGCGCTGGGCTTCACGTTGAACGACGTGGTCGCCGCGGTCATGCGCAACAACCAGAACATCGGCGCCGGCTACATCGAGCGCAACGGACAGCAGTTCCTGGTGCGCGTGCCGGGCCAGCTAGCCAATCTGGAGGCAATCGGCAACATCGTGCTGGACCGGCGCGATGGCGTGCCCATTCGGGTGCGCGACGTCGCTAGCGTGGGCGAAGGCAAGGAGCTGCGCACGGGCGCGGCCACCCAGAATGGCCACGAGGTCGTGGTCGGTACCGCCTTCATGTTGTTCGGCGCCAACAGCCGGGAAGTCTCCCAGGCGGCCGCGGCCAAGCTGGATGCCGCCAACGCCAGCCTGCCTGCCGGCGTCCATGCCAAGGCCGTCTATGACCGCACCGCGCTGGTGGATCGCACCATCGGCACGGTGTCCAAGAACCTGATCGAGGGCGCGCTGCTGGTGGTGGTGGTGCTGTTCCTGCTGCTGGGCAATGTGCGCGCCTCGTTGATCACCGCGGCGGTGATCCCGTTGGCGATGCTGTTCACCATCATCGGCATGGTGCGTGGCGGCGTGTCGGGCAACCTGATGAGCCTGGGCGCGCTGGACTTCGGCCTGATCGTGGACGGGGCGGTGATCATCATCGAGAACTGTCTGCGCCGGTTCGGCGAGGCGCAGCACGCGCTGGGCCGCCAGCTCAACGATGAAGAGCGCTATGACCTGACCGCCTCGGCCACCGCCGAGGTGATCCGTCCCAGCCTGTTTGGCCTGGGCATCATCGCCGCGGTCTACCTGCCGATCTTCGCGCTGTCCGGGGTAGAAGGAAAAATGTTCCACCCGATGGCGATCACGGTGGTGCTGGCCCTGACCGGCGCCATGGTGTTGTCGCTGACCTTCGTGCCGGCGGCGATCGCCAGCTTCCTGCGCGGCCGTGTGGCTGAGCACGACAACCGCCTGATGCGCTGGTCGCGTGCCCGTTATACGCCGCTGCTGGATTGGGCCCTGCGTCGGCGCGTGGTGGTGCTGGCCGGCGCGGCCGTGCTGGTGGTGGGCTGTGGCGTGCTGGCCACCCGCTTGGGTTCGGAGTTCGTGCCGAGCCTGGATGAGGGCGACATCACCTTGCAGCCCATGCGTATTCCCGGCACCAGCTTGGAGCAGTCGGTGGCCATGCAGGAAACGCTGGAGAAGCGCCTGGCCCAGTTCCCGGAGGTGGCCAACATCTTCTCAAAGATCGGCACCGCCGAGGTGGCCACCGATCCTATGCCGCCGTCGATGGCCGACACCTTCCTGATGCTCAAGCCCCGCGACCAGTGGCCCGACCCGCGCAAGCCCAAGGCCGAGCTGGTGGAAGAGCTGGAGGCGGCGGCCAAGGAAATCCCGGGCAGCAACTACGAGTTCACCCAGCCCATCCAGATGCGCACCAACGAGTTGATCTCCGGCGTCCGTTCGGACGTGGCGGTCAAGGTCTACGGCGACAACCTTGACCAGTTGACGCGCCTGGCCAGCCGGGTCGAGCGGGTCATGCGTAGCGTCCCCGGCGCCGAAGACGTCAAGGCCGAGCAGGTCTCCGGCCTGCCGCTGCTGACCATCACGCCAGATCCGGCGGCATTGGCACGGTATGGCCTGAACCCGGGCGATGTGCAGGAAACGGTGGCCACCGCCATTGGGGGCAGTGTTGCCGGCCAGTTGATCGAGGGCGACCGCCGCTTCGACCTGGTCGTGCGCCTGCCCGAAGCGCAGCGCCAAGACCCCGCTGTGCTGGCAGATCTGCCCATTCCGCTGCCGGCAAGCACCAGTGTCGATGAGTCCAGCCGTCTGGCCGCCGGCGCCAATGGGGGGCCTCGCACGGTGCCGCTGCGGGAAGTGGCGAAGATCCAGGTAGAGCGCGGGCCCAATCAGATCAACCGCGAGAACGGCAAGCGCCGCGTGGTGATCACCGCCAACGTGCGCGAGCGCGATCTGGGCGGGTTCGTCGGCGAGTTGCGCACACGCATCGGCCAGGATGCCGCGCTTCCAGAGGGCTACTGGATCGATTACGGCGGCACCTTCGAGCAGCTGATCTCGGCCACCCAACGCCTGGGCGTGGTCGTTCCGGTGACACTGGCGTTGATCTTCGCTCTGCTATTCATGGCCTTCGGCTCGGCCAAGGATGCGGCCATTGTGTTCAGTGGCGTGCCGCTGGCGCTGACCGGCGGTGTGCTGGCACTGGCTCTGCGCGGGATTCCGTTGTCGATCTCTGCCGGTGTGGGCTTCATCGCGCTGTCGGGCGTGGCCGTACTCAACGGGCTGGTCATGATCGCCTTCATCCGCCGTCTGCGCGAACAGGGCGATCCGCTAGACGACGCTGTGCGCGACGGCGCCCTTGGACGCCTGCGACCGGTGTTGATGACCGCCCTGGTAGCCTCGCTGGGCTTCCTACCCATGGCCTTGAATGTCGGTGCTGGCTCGGAAGTGCAGCGGCCGCTGGCCACTGTCGTCATCGGCGGCATCGTCTCATCCACCGCATTGACCTTGTTGGTGCTGCCGGTGCTCTATCGTTGGCTGCATCGCGACCGAGCTCCCCGCGCCGGTAGCACTGCTTTGGAGTCCCCATGAACGAGCTCAACCTGGAACAGGTCCGTGCGGCGATGTTTACCGACCCGGGCGTGAAAGCGGTGGACGACCTGCGCCTGGTCGCCGGTGAGCATGGCCGTGCGATCGCGGCCACCATCACGGTCGCGGCGCCCTCGGTCGACCTGGACCTGGTGCATGCTGTGATTGCCCAGGTCCTGGCCGATCAATTCGGCATCGATCAGATCATGCTGTGCTTCAACGACCCGGGCCCGGTACCGCCGCCGCCCACCGCGGCGCCGTTAAAGAAGATGTGATCGCAGCCCCTGGCTCTATGCGTCTGCGCTGGCAGGCGCATAGAGCTGATGACCCGGCAACGCGCACGCGCCGGCATACACAAAGGCCACGCTTTGCCGCGCCCGGGTGAAGGCCACGTAGTATTTCGGCGGCGCGGTGATACGCGCTGCATCGGCCGTGCGCAGGTACTGCGTCAACGGCCCGTTCGGAAAGATGAGGACCCGACTGTAGGTGCGGCCCTTGCACTGCCCAAAGTTCACCGCCGGCAGTCCGTCGCACGCCTGCCGCCGGTCATGCCGGAGCACGGTGGGGGCGAACTCCTGCATGTACGCGGCCACATCCCCTGGAGCGACGAGGTAGATGCCATCGTGTCCGGTGACCTCGCCATTGCCTGATTGGGTCCGCGGCATCTGCGGATAGAGCGTGTCAGCCATATCGCACAGGGCCTGGACGCAGCGCAGACTGGTGAGGCGGTGATCCAGCCGGCATAAGCCGTCGGCCTCCCAAATCTGAAACAGCGCTGCCAGATTCGGACCACGGTATTGGCTGTACCTTTGCGCATAGTTGGTGGCATACGTGGCTTGGCGCGTATCGCCTACCAACGTGATGGCAATCTCGCTCTTCAACAGCCGTTCGACCAGATCCAGATCAAAGCCGGCCAGATCCTGGACTTCGTCGATGTAGAGCTCGTCGTACATCGCCGCCAATCGCGCCACGACCTGGCCTTGGGTCAGCTCATCGCAGCGCACAGCGAAATCGGCCGCTCGGTCCGAATACATCCGGTTGCCCGCCAGGTAGTGGCGCGCCACCTGGGTGCGTGGGGCGCGGTTGTTGGTGACACCTTCTACGAACAGGATGGTCTCGATGCGAGGCTCAGGGCAAAGCGCAGCTTGGTACGGGCGAATGCACTGGCGCAGCAGAAAGCCATACCAGCTGTGCAAGGTGACATGCGCGGGGACCGCGCCTGCGTGGGCCTCAAACGAGCGCCGGATCTCTTCCAGGTTTTCCAGCGTGTAGGTGACAATCGCGATGCGGCGCCCAGGTCGCTCCAAGGCCTGCCGGACCAGCAACGTGGTCTTGCCCGAGCCGGCTGCCGAGAGCAGGACCCGGTTAGGTGATGGCACGCTGGACATAGTCCGGGAACCTGATCGAGTGCGGGCTATTGAAAATCGCCAAGGCCGTATCGGTCTTATGGCCCTTCATGTACTTGAGCAGCGCCACCTCATCGGCAAAGGCCTTGCCCAGCACGGTATTGAGTTCGGCCAGCGAGTTGGCTTTGATCAGCTGCTCTTCCAGCGAAGGGGCGCTCTCGTCGGAATCGTAATAGATCGCGTTGATGTGCTCGGCATAGCGCTCTTGCACAACTGCGATATCACCGTCGTTGTCGGTGATCACCTTGGCCTGAATCCTCAGTCGATCGGCAATCTGCAAGAAGCGTTTGAATGCCAACGACTTGACCGAAATGATGTCTACGCCGTGAGCCATCGGCGCCACGCCGTGATGGTCACTGTAGGCACGCTGCACGATCAGTTCGTCGGAAGGGCCTTCCACCAGGATCGCCTGCTTGGCCAGGATCAACCGCAGCGTGTCGTGGCCCGGCAGCTTCATGAAATAGTCGTGGGTATCGCTGGGCAGCTGGTCCAGCTTCATCTGGCCTTGCGCGCTGAACAGGATCACGTTGTCCACGCCCAGCTTGTTCAACACGAAGCTGCTGTGGGTGGCGATGATCACCTGCTGGGCGGTGGAGAGGGCCGCAATCTTGTCGATCAGCTGGGTCATGCTGGAATAGGACAGATGGTTCTCCGGCTCCTCGATCAGCAGCACGTGAGCCGCGCCGGCCGCGTGCATCGCCAGCTTCATCTTCACCGCGCTTTGCTCGCCCTTGCCGGCCTGGGTGAACGGGAGCTCATCCAGGTAGGGTGACAGGCTGGTTTCCCACGTTGAGCGCGGCGATGTGTCCACGCCTACCGTCAATGCCCTGTGGCTGATGTCCCCGGTGTGCTCGGTCAAGTAGGCATTGATCGCTGCCACATCCGCTTCTTCGGAAAAGCTCTGCCGCATGCGGCGGAAGCTCAGCGACAGCGAGACGCGCTGCGCAGGCGTCAGTGCCTGCTCGATGATGCCGGCGATATAGCGATCGGCACCGGACAAGGTCTTGATGCCGTGCGTGTCGATGATGGTCGAGTCGAACGGAATACTACGGGCGGTGACGCCATTGTTGGCGAAGGAGTACCAGCGCACCGTGTAGTACTCCACCGGCAGGCTGACCGCGCCCTGGTGCTGCTGCAGGTAGGCGTTGAACTCCTCGCGGTAGTCGTCGTTGAGCTCGACCAGCAGCCGGATGCCGGCGGTATCCAGACGCAGGGAGTTGTTGGTGCCGCGTAACGACGCCAGCGCGGCGTCGGCGCCCAAATAGGCTTCGATGGAGATCCGTGGCGGCGAGGCCGGCGTGCCCGTGGCAAGCGCTCCCAAGTACTCCTGCACCATGGGCTGGTGGAACAGGTAGGGCGTGAGCTCGTAGGCAAGATTGCGCCCATGCAGCTGGCCGGTGACCACCGCGTGGATGGCCTCCAGCAGGGTGGATTTACCGACCTCGTTGTCGCCCACCACCAGGTTCATGTGGGCATTGAGGGGCAGGTCCAGATGGCGAAACGACTTGAAGTTGTCGATGACGATACGTTCGATCGGCATGCACAGTCCTTTGATGGCCAACGGGCTCGGTGGCGGAGCCTGCCTGCACCCTGGCTGGCCTCCTTTCCGCTCTGGGCCATACTACCCAGCGATCGCCGGCCCTGGGCGGTTTCGTACTGCTTGGGACGCGGGGAAGGGTCAGAATCCGCCTTACGCGGGATAATTCAATATTATCCCGTATAACTATTTTCGCCGACGAGCGGTCGTCTACCTGCTTTAATAGTATGTAATTACATGGTATGTAATACATTACGAAATAAAGTGAGGTGGCACGATGGCGCGCGCAGGACTCTATAAGAGTGACATCCAGAAGGCGCGCGACGCGCTGCTGGCCCAAGGCAAGAAGCCGTCAGTCGACGCGGTGCGAGTGGCCTTGGGCAACACGGGCTCCAAGACCACGATCCACCGCTACTTGCGTGAACTGGAAGGAGAGGAAGGCGGCGGTCCGGCGAGGACGGTAGCCGTTAGTGATGCTTTGCAGGACTTGGTTGCGCGCTTGGCCTCGCGGCTCCAGGAGGAAGCAGAGGCCATCCTCACCCAGGAGCGTGAGCGCCATCAGGCTGAGCTCCACAGTCGGCAACAGGCGCTTTCCGGTGCCCAAGAGGAGGCTGCCGCCTTGAGCAGTCGGCTGCAGCGCACCGAAGCAAGCCTGCACCAAGAGCAAGCTGCTCACGCCCTCCTTCAACAGAATCTAGGTGACAGGATCGCGGAAATCGCCCAGTTGAACGAGCGCATCGCTGGCATGACGGTGCGGCTGGCTGATCATGAGGCGCATACGCGTTCTCTGGAGGACAAGCATGCCCATGCCCGGGAAGCGCTTGAGCACTACCGCACTTCAACCAAAGAGCAGCGTGAGCAAGAGCTTCGCCGTCACGAGCATCAGGTCCAAGAGCTGCAAGTAGCCTTACGTCAGGCCAATGAAGCCTTGGGCGCGAAGAATCAGGAGCTGTTGGTGCTGAACCGCGACAATGGTCAATGGCTGGAGCGCCACGGGCGGATTGAGCGTGAGCTTGCCCAGCTACGACAGGCCCACGAAGGCCAACACAGCGAGGTCGTGGCGTTGCGCCAGACCGCGACGGACTATTTGGCACTGCAGGAGCGCTGGAAGACTGACGCCAAGACCTTGGATACCATGCGCAACGAGCTAGCTCAAGTTCAAGACACCCTTGCGCGGGAGCGTGAGCGCCGCGAGAGCGCTGAAGCCGATGCGTTGCGTGCCAATGCACGTCTTGAAGCGCTAGAGCCTCTACTGAATCAACTGACGCCAGCACAAAATGCGGTGAAGAAAACTCGGCGCGGCCATGCGCAAGATGGGGGAGCCGACTGACGAGGCTGCTCGTTTGTCTGCTAGCGGCTGGGGTGGCGCTCACCTGTCCAGTACGCCCATTCCATAGGGACGACCCAATCTACAAACAGTTTGGCTACTGAGGACTCCGGTGCCAAATGATAGGGCTTGAACATGCCTTGCTCGGGCGAACTGGTCATCAGGTAGCGCAGGCGCTTCTGGACCTCCTGAAAGATGGCTTCCCGCACATGGGCGCTGTCGTGCACGCCAAGACGCATCGCCACCGAGGCACCTTGGCGTACCGCCGCCCAGCAGCAGTAACGCCACCGCGCGATCGGCAAGCCCCGCGGTCCGGATTGAAAGACGAACCCCACATCACGTGCCCAGCCTGGGTCGAAGTGATGTTTGAGCAATTGCTGCTCCAGAAACTGCTCGGTCTCCCAGAGTGCAAGTTCATCCCACAGCTCCAGTTTCGCGTCCGCCAAGTCTACATCGTGTGCCATATCGCCGAGTTGGTCTTCCAGCACCGGGAGCAGGTGCCTGCGCTCGTGAGTAGACCAGGCGAAAGCCCATTGCAGATCTTCGATGGGCGTGACCTCGGCATCGGGGCGGATCTGCCATCGATCCGCTGGCCAGGGAACTTGGATCAAGGCCAAGTCTCGCAGCGTGTCCAGCACCAGCAAGGTGGAGCGGCGTGTGGGCGCCACCGGTAGGCGTCGTAGCTGCGCGGCTAACAGTGCGGCTAGGAAAAGGGTGCCACGAAGGCCCAACTCCTCGATGCTGGCGACCCCAGATGGCGTCATTGACGAGGTTCCGGGCATGCGGTTTCCGGGGATGAGGGAGCGGCGTGGCTCCTGGGGGGGGGGGGGGCGGCGCTAACGGTGTCGCCGGTTGCCTCAAAGCTAAGAATATCTTAGTATGCAAGGCAGGGTACATCCGCCATCCTTATGGGGTCTCCATGGCGTGCGCGCGTGACTTTGTCCGTCGACTCAACACCGACCTTCGCTCGACGCCTCAAACAAGCCCGCCTGCACACGGGTTTGTCGCAGAAGGAGTTGGGCATCCGGGCCGGTCTGGATCCTCACGTGGCCAGCCCCCGAATCAACCAGTACGAGCGTGGCAAGCACGAGCCCATGCTGGAGATTGCTGAGCGGTTGGCCCAAGCGTTGGGGATCCCCGCCGCCTTCCTTTACACCGACGATGATCTGCTGGCCAAGTTGCTCCTGCGCTGGGGCTCGCTAAGCAAGCAGCAGAAGCGCGAGTTGGTGAAGCTGATCGAGGCCACGCCCGAGAAGTAAACCGAACAAGCGCTCGCCCTATGGGCAACTCTTCGCCTCAACCCGCCCTTTGGGCGCTTCTGGAGGGAGCTGCAGTGTCCGCGGCTAGTGCGACTGACAAGCCGCGACATCTCAGGCTTACTTGAGATTTTGTTCACGACCGATACACACGCGCCTTGTCTAAAGTGATATACCATGTCGCCCGTGTCAGCCTCCTCACTTCTACTGCGACTGTTCCTGATCACCATGCTCGTGCTTAACGGCGCGTGGTCGGCGTTTGCGTCCGTCAGTATGAACCCGGTCATGGAAGAGCAGGCCAGCGAAGTGGCTGCCGCGGTGCAAGTCGACGAAGACTGCTTCGCCCATCACAGTGCTGAGCATCATCCCGATGCCACATCGATTGAAAAGGCTGGCACTGGGCATGGCGACCATGCCGGTCCCGACTGTTGCAAGTCTTCTGCGTGCCGGTGCGCCTGCGTACACGCTTGCGCGAGCGCACTTCCTGCGCGCCTGCATGTTTCGGTGCAACTGGCCTTGGGCCTGGATGTCATGCCGCTGCCCCTAGGGCATGCGGCACCTGCCTTGCCTCATCTGATCCGACCACCGATCGGCTAAGCGTCCCTAGGCGCCGCAATGGCGCCGTTGGTGTGGCTTGCATGCCTGTTTAGGCCAGCCGCCCGCTCTGTACCACCGCCCGCCGGTGGCAACACGACGCTTGGAGCATTTTCATGTCGCATGATGATTTTCGTGGTCCACGCGGTGGACCGCTGCTGCCTTCGCGGCGGCGATTTGTCCAAGGCTTGGCCTTGGGAGGCGCAGTCGCAGGATTAGGTTTCTGGCCCAAAGCCAGTTGGGCGCTCAAGGGGCCGGGACAACCCAACGTACTATCGGGCACTGAGTTTGACCTGACCATTGGCGAGACGCCGATGAACTTCACCGGCAAGACCCGCACCGCGATCACGGTCAACGGGTCCGTTCCGGCGCCGTTGCTGCGGTGGCGGGAAGGCACCACGGTCAACTTGCGCGTCTCTAATGCATTGCCCGCTAACTCCATCCATGGCGCGGACACCTCCATCCATTGGCACGGCATCATTTTGCCGGCCAACATGGACGGCGTGCCGGGTCTGAGCTTTGACGGTATCGGACGTGGTGAGACCTACCACTACCGGTTCACCCTGCATCAGGGCGGAACCTACTGGTACCACAGCCACTCAGGGTTCCAGGAACAAGCCGGGCTCTATGGCCCGATCGTCATCGACCCATTGGAGCCGGAGCCCTTCAGTTTCGATCGCGACTACGTCGTGATGCTGAGCGATTGGACAGACCTGGACCCGACGGCCCTGTTCGATCGTTTGAAGAAGATGCCGGGCCATGACAATTACTACAAGCGCACGGTCGGCGATTTTGCGCGCGATGTGAAGCGCAACGGCCTGTCGGCCACGTTGGAAGATCGCAAGATGTGGGGCGTGATGCGGATGACGCCCACGGACCTGTCCGACGTCAACGCCAACACCTACACCTACCTGATGAACGGCACGACCTCACTGGGCAACTGGACCGGTTTGTTCCGCAGTGGCGAGAAGGTGCGCCTGCGTTTCATCAATGGCTCTGCCATGACGTACTTCGATGTGCGTATTCCGGGGCTGAAGATGACCGTGGTGGCGGCAGATGGCTTGTATGTCCATCCGGTTTCCGTCGACGAGTTCCGCATCGCGGTAGCAGAAACCTTCGATGTGATCGTGGAGCCCTCCGGGCAGGACGCATTCACCATCTTTGCCCAAGACTCCGGTCGCACCGGCTACATCAGCGGCACGCTCGCTGTGCGCGAAGGATTACGCGCGCCCGTTCCGTCTGTGGATCCCCGGCCGCTGCTGACGATGGCAGACATGGGCATGGATCATGGGTCGATGGATATGTCTGGCGGCAGCAAGGGCATGGAAGGCGGCTGTGGTGCGGCCATGGGCATGCCTGGCATGACCCCACCTGTCAGCGGTAACGCGACCTCGGCCCATGCAGGCCATGCGATGCCCGCCGCCGGCGATGGTGCCATGGCAGGCATGCAGCACGGGGGCATGCAATCACACCCTGCTAGCGAGACCAACAATCCCCTGTTGGACAACCAAGCCATGAGCGTGAGTTCGCGCTTGGATGATCCGGGCAATGGCCTGCGCGATAACGGCCGTCATGTGCTGACGTATTCCATGCTCAAGAGCACCTTTGAAGACCCTGACGGACGCGACCCCGGTCGCGAGATCGAGCTGCATCTGACCGGACACATGGAGAAATTCTCCTGGGGCTTCAACGGTCAGAAGTTTTCCGATGTCGAGCCGCTGCGGCTGAACTACGGCGAGCGTATGCGCATCGTATTGGTTAACGACACGATGATGACCCATCCCATCCATTTGCACGGCATGTGGAGTGACGTGGAGGACGACAACGGCAACTTCATGGTGCGCAAGCACACGGTGGATATGCCGCCAGGTAGCCGACGCACGTATCGCGTGCGTGCCGATGCGTTGGGCAGCTGGGCGTTCCATTGCCACCTGCTTTATCACATGGAAGCCGGAATGATGCGCACGGTGAGGGTCGACGAATGAACATCAATAGACGCGATACCACCCTGACTGCGCTGACGGCTATCTCGCTGGCCCTGGCCAATGCGGCCAGCGCCCAATCTATGCAGCACGGCTCCATGCAGATGGAGCAGGGCGCGCAGACCCAGACTCAGGATCACTCTGCACATCAGGCACCGACATCAAAACCTGCGCCAGCCCAAAAGCCTGCAACACCGGCCAAGACGAGCGAAGCGACGATCGATCATGCGGCGATGGGCCACGCCGAGCCGCAGGCTAACGCAGCCGAGCCTGCCATGCAGGGCATGGACCATTCGCAGATGGGGCACGGCTCGCCCGCGAGCACACCTGCGGCGCCCACAGCGCAGGCGCAGTCGATGCAGGGCATGGATCACAGTCAGATGGCACAGCCCGCTGCAGCCGACACCTCCGGCACGGCCACGCCTGCGATGCAGGGGATGGACCATTCGCAGATGGGCCATGATTCGCCCGCGCCCGCTACACCAGAAGCGGGAATGCAATCGATGGAGGGCATGGACCACAGTCAGATGGGACACGGGCCTGCAGCGCCAACGCAGCCGCGCACCCCGATTCCCGCGGTGACGGACGCGGATCGCAAGGCGGCCATCGCGCCGGAACACGCGCATCCGGTGCATGACAACTCGATCAAGAGCTACGTGCTGCTCAATCGCCTGGAAACCTGGGATGCCGATCCGGGCACCGGGCTGGGCTGGGAGGGCCAGGGCTGGATCGGTACGGACCTCAATCGCGTCTGGCTCCGCAGTGAAGGCGAACGCACGGATGGTCAGACCGAGTCGGCTGATCTGGAAGTGCTTTACGGCCGCAGTATCTCCACGTGGTGGGATGTGGTGGCCGGTGTGCGGCATGACTTCAAGCCTGGGGCATCGCAGAACTTCGCCGCTATCGGTGTGCAGGGCTTGGCGCCGATGAAGTTCGAAGTGTCCGCCACAGCCTATCTCGGCGAAGGGGGCCAGACTGCCGCCAATGTCGAGGCCGAGTACGAATTGCTGCTAACCAACCGGCTGATCTTGCAGCCGCTGGTGGAAGTCACCGCCTATGGCAAGAACGATCCATTGCGCGGGATAGGTTCGGGTCTGAGTGCCGCTGAGGCGGGGCTACGACTTCGCTATGAGTTCACCCGAAAGTTCGCTCCCTACATCGGCGTGGTGTACGAGCGCGCGTTTGGCAATACCGCAGACATGCGACGCGAGCATGGCGAGTCCTTTGAAGACACGCGCTTGGTTATCGGCCTTCGTACCTGGTTCTAAGGGGAACTGACAATGAAATCCAACAAAAAGATGTGGGTATGGCTCGGTGCCGGCGTGGCATTGGTTGCGGTGGTCGCAACCGCCACGGTCTCTCTGGGCGTGTACAACGTGGCCGCCGACGATCCGCATAGTCGCCCGGTGTATGCGCTACTTGAAACGGCGCGCGAGCGTTCCATTGAGGTGCGCGCCGCCAAGCTTCAGCTACCCACGAACCTTGATGATCCTGAGCGTATCCGCCAGGGTGCGGGCAACTACAACGCCATGTGCGTGACCTGCCATCTTTCACCAGACGCGGCGGCCACCGAGATGAGCAAGGGCCTGTACCCCGCGCCACCGAACCTAAGCAAACAGCCGGTCGCTCCAGCTGAGGCGTTCTGGGTGATCAAGCACGGCATCAAGGCCAGCGGCATGCCCGCTTGGGGCGGCAGCATGGACGATGAGTTCATATGGAACATGTCGGCCTTCCTGCAGAAGTTGCCCACGCTGGACGCGACTGCGTACAAGGAACTTGTCGACAGCAGCGAGGGCCATTCGCATGGCGGCGGCGAGACGCAAGGCCACCATGACGACGAAAAGGCCGAGGATCACCCTGCCTTATTCGAGCCGGGCAACAACTCCATGCCGCATGCGCACCCGCCGGGCGTGGACGACGATCACCACGGCCCGACACCCAGCGACACGGAAGTCGGGTTGGTGAGCCACGGCCATCCCGACGGCAAGGTGGAGTCGCACCCTGCACCACACACGCCCGTGGCCGATGACGGCCATGCGCACACCCATTGATCTCCTTGGAGCCCACGCAATGAACGCAACAGCAATCTCGTTCACCCTCGCACTGGCACTGGCCGTCGTGTCCCCCGCAATGGCGCAGGCGACACAGCCGCACGCACATCACCCCGCTGCCGCGGCATCTGCGGACGTCGACGTCCCAGTCACTGCAGAGGCCGCGGTCGCCGTAGCGGAGCGTTTCAACAGGGCCCTGTCTAGCGGCGATCTGGCCACGGTCGAAGCCCTGCTCGCTGCCGACGTTCTCATCCTCGAGTCCGGGGGCGCCGAACGCAGCCGCGAGGAATACATGGGCCATCACGCAGTCAGCGATGCGGCGTTCCTCAAGGGCGCCCATCGCCAGCTGCTCCATCAGCGCGCACGAGCCGCTGGCGAGTTCGCGTGGGTCGGAACCGAAAGCGAGTTGCATGCCCAGAAGGACGGCCAGCCACTGACCGTCCAGAGCGACGAGACGATGGTGCTGAAGGAGACCGCGGACGGCTGGCGGATCGTCCACATCCACTGGTCCTCGCGGACCAAGCGCTGAGTCGAGAGATTGAAATGACTACGCTCACATTGCACCGTCTGACTTTTGTGGTCCTTGCCGTGGCTGGTCTGGGTGCTTGCACCCAGGATGCTTCATCCGCGCAACCCACAACCTCGCCCTCCGCACAGGTTGTCGTCCAATCAGCGGACGCGACTCCAGCAGCCCTGCCACGCATGACCGTCCACAAGACCCCGACCTGCGGGTGCTGCGGTGTCTGGATCGACCACGTGCAGAAGGCGGGATTCACCGTGGATGCGCACGACATGGATGACCTGGGTCTGGTCAAGGAGCGGTTGGGTGTCCCCTATGCAAAGGGCTCCTGCCACACGGCCGAGATCGGCGGATACGTCATCGAAGGCCACGTTCCGGCCGCGGACATCAAGCGTCTCCTCGAAGAAAAGCCGAACGCACGCGGCCTGGTCCTCCCAGGGATGCCGCTTGGTTCTCCGGGCATGGAGGTCCCGGAGGGACGCCAGCAGCCGTTCACGGTCGAGCTGATCCATCGCGACGGAACCACTGAACCGTTCGCACAGCACTGATCCGTCGCAGCAACAGGGGACGGTGTTGCGGGCGCGCCGATTCTCGCCCGCGAGGAAGAAGGAGAACTACATGACTCACCATTCCGCAGCACACCGGCCCCAGGCCATGAACGAGTGCATCGACAACTGCACGCAATGCCATGCGATCTGCCTGGAGACCATCAACTACTGCCTGACCAAAGGAGGTGTTCACGCGGCCCCGGAGCACATCGCCCTGTTGGCGACGTGTGCCGATACCTGCGCAACCAGTGCCGACGCGATGCTGCGCGGTGCCAGCGTTCACGACGTGGTTTGCGGTGCCTGCGCGGAGATCTGCCGCCAGTGCGCCGATGCATGCGACGCCATGAACGACCCTGAGATGACGCGCTGCGCCGAAGTTTGTCGCCGCTGCGCGGAAAGCTGCAGCGCCATGGCAGCGTAATGCGTCGAGGATCCCGCCTGAGCCGGTGGGATCCTCGTCTCGCGAAAGCGGAAGTATCAAGAAAATCCGACAAATCGTGGTTTCAGTGACAGTCCGACATCTAACGCTTGTCGCATCGAACACAGCGCGGCCCCTCCCGAACGGGCTCTGCATCACATTCCAATGAGGATTTATCCATATGAAGTCGTCCAACGTCATTCGCTCCTTCGCGCTCGTCCTCGCAATCGCGGCCGGGCAGTTTTCGCTGCAGGTCGCGCACGCCCACGCCGCGCTGCAGCAGTCCACACCGGCGGCAAATGCGGTGGTGGCCTCGCCAGGCCAGATCGATCTCGTGTTCAACGAGACATTGATTCCGCGGGCGTCGCGTCTCAAGTTGCTCATGAAGCACGGCAGTTCCACCATGCCGATCGAGAATTTCACGACCGAGATCGTCAACAACGGCAAGACCCTGCGTGCCAAGTTGCCTGGACCGCTGGCTCCGGGCGTCTATACCGTGGAATACCGCGCCGTCGGTGGTGACAACCACCCCATGCCGGGCAGCTTCAGCTTCACGGTGCGCTGAGGAGTCGCGAATGTTCGACCTGTCGGCTTATGCACTGAGATTCTTGGAATACCTTGTCATCATGGTTCTTTTCGGGGTTCCACTCTTCGGTTGGTACGGGTCGCGTCGATCGGCACTCGCCGACGCCTTGGCCGGGTGGTCACTCATGGGCGTTCTATTGGCGGGTGCCGTAGCCGGTCTCGTGCTCACCGGGCTCGATGTCGTCTTCAAGACCGCGGGCATCATGGGAATGCCGCTTGCCGAGGTTGATCGCGCATCGCTTGGCTGGTATCTGCTCGAGACGTCCGGGGGCCGGGCAGCCATGGCGAGAGGCGCGCTGCTGGTCGCCCTGATGTTCGTGCTCGGATGGCATCGTCGCCGCGGGAAGGTGGAGACCGCCTTCCCGCTGGGGGCGATGCTGGCGGGCGGCGCACTCGCTTCGCTGGCATGGAACGGCCACGCCGCCGCTGGCGAGGGCTTGGCAGGCGCGGTCCGGCTTGCTGCAGGCATCGTCCATCTTCTCGCGGCAGGCGGCTGGATCGCAGCGGTCCTGATGTTCCTTGCCATGCTGCTGCGCGGCAAAGAGACGAACGGCAGCGGGCGTCTGCGATCAACGCATGACTTTCTGCATGGTTTTTCGACGCTGGGAACGATCTTCGTTGGTGCGCTCATCGTGTCCGGCATCGCGCACTACGGGGATCTCACCGCGTGGTCGTTTTCGGCCCTGTTCCAGAGCACCTACGGGAAGTTGCTGCTTTTCAAACTGGCCCTGTTCGCTGGAATGCTGGGTTTGGGAGCGCTGCACCGATGGACGCTGGTGCCGCGCTTGGAACGAGCGCTGACCAGCGGAGATCCCGCGCAGGAGGTGCGGGCTTTGCGGCAGAGTGTTACGGCTGAGGCCGCGCTGGCCATCTTGATCCTGATTGTTGTTTCAGTGCTCGGGACGCTCAGCCCCGAATAGCTGTGTAACCCGCAATGGCACACTGCCTTGGCAGTCCATCCCCACTAAAGCGAGCATCGGCATGAACTCACCGTCGTCCCATGACCATCACCATTCTGCAGGCGCAGCCCCTGTCGAGGCTGCGGATGGACGGGTCATCACCAATCCCGTCCGCTATACGGACGATGCTCCCCAGCAAGTTGAAGTGACCGCCCCAGCAGCGGTGGCCCAACCCAGCGGTACCCACGCCACGGTCTACACCTGCCCGATGCATCCGCAGATTCGTCAGCCAGGTCCCGGCACCTGTCCGATCTGCGGCATGGCGCTGGAGCCGGAGATGCCCTCGCTGGAGGAGGACGACAATCCAGAGTTACGCGATTTCACCCGAAGGTTCTGGTGGACGTTGCCTTTGACGTTGATCGTCCTGGTCTTGGCCATGCTGGGACACCGTCTGCCCGGCTTGTCCACGCAGGCGCGCACCTGGATTGAGCTCGTGCTGAGCGCCCCGGTGGTGCTCTGGGCGGGGTGGCCTTTCTTTGAGCGCTGCCTACAGTCCATCGGCAATCGCAGCCCCAACATGTGGACGCTGATCGGCATCGGCGTGGCCGCCGCGTTTGGCTACAGCGTGGTGGCCACCGTGGCACCGGACCTGTTTCCGGACTCTTTCCGCGAGCATGGACGGGTAGGGGTCTACTTCGAGGCGGCAGCGGTCATCGTCTCGCTCACCCTGCTCGGACAGCTGCTGGAACTGCGGGCGCGTTCCAAAACCTCGGCGGCCATCAAGTCCCTGCTGGGATTGGCGCCCAAGACGGCTCGCCGCGTCAAACCCGATGGGGGCGAAGAGGACGTTGCGCTGGATCACGTGCACGTGGGTGATCTGCTTCGCGTACGACCGGGCGAGAAGGTGCCGGTCGATGGGGAAGTCATCGAAGGCCGCGCCAGTGTCGATGAGTCGATGCTGACCGGTGAACCCATTCCGGTGGAGAAGGCTGTCGGTGATCACGTTATAGGCGCCACGCTCAACGGGACGGGCGCCTTAGTCATCCGGGCGGACAAAGTCGGATCCGGGACGGTACTGGCGCAGATTGTGCAGTTGGTAGCCCAAGCCCAGCGCTCCCGCGCGCCGATGCAGCGTATGGCGGACAAGGTGGCGTACTGGTTTGTCCTGGCCGTGCTGGCCACGGCGGTGCTCACGTTCTTCGGATGGGGTCTGTTTGGACCCGAACCGTCCTGGACCTTTGCCGTCCTCAATGCCGTATCGGTTCTGATCATTGCTTGCCCGTGTGCCTTGGGTTTGGCTACCCCCATGTCGATCATGGTCGCCACTGGCCGCGCTGCGCAGGTCGGGGTCCTGTTCCGCGATGCTCAGGCGATCGAGCAGCTACGTCTGATCGACACGTTGATCGTGGACAAGACCGGTACGTTGACCGAGGGGCGTCCAGCCTTTCGCGACACGCTCTCCAACGCCGGCTTCGACGCCGATCAGATCCTTTGTTTGGCCGGCAGCTTGGAGCAGGGCAGTGAGCACCCCTTGGCCGAGGCCATCGTGGCTGAAGCCCAGCGACGTGGCTTGAACCTGGTGGCCGCCCAAGATTTTGATTCGCTCACCGGCCAAGGCGTCCGCGGGCGCGTGTCCGATCAGGATGTCGTGCTCGGCAACCAAAGCCTGATGGCGTCGGTTGGCGCCGATGTAGCACCTTTGCAAAGCAGCGCCGAGCGTCTTCGGAAAGAAGGCGCTAGCGTGATGTTCCTGGCGGTCAATGGTCGGTTGGCCGGCGCCATTGCGGTGGCTGATCCCATCAAAGCCACGACCTTGCCTGCCTTGAACCTGCTACGTGCCGATGGCCTGCACGTGGTGATGGCCTCCGGTGACGCACAGGCGACGGCCGAGGCCGTGGGGCGCACGCTGGGCATCGAGGATGTGCGTGGTGGCGTCAAGCCGCAGGACAAGGCCGACCTGGTCCAGCAACTCAAAGCCCAGGGTCGTCGCGTGGCCATGGCTGGCGATGGCATCAACGATGCGCCGGCCCTGGCGGCAGCCGATGTGGGCATCGCGATGGGGACGGGCACGGATGTGGCCATGTCCAGCGCCCAGCTCACCCTGGTCAAGGGTGATTTGAGGCGCATCGTGCAAGCCCGTGCCATCTCGTCTTTGACGGTGGCCAATATGAAGCAGAACCTGGGCTTCGCCTTCGTCTACAACGCCATCGGCGTGCCTATCGCCGCCGGCTTGCTGTATCCCAGCTTCGGCCTTTTGCTCAGTCCGATGATGGCGGCCCTGGCCATGAGCCTGAGCTCGGTTTCGGTGGTCACCAATGCCCTGCGTTTGTCCGGCTCCACCGTTGTTGCCACCCCCCACCCTGACCGCGCCGATGAGCCTGCGCGCGGCCATTCCTGTCACTGATGGCTCATATCCCACAAGGAGTACTGCAATGAAGCGTTATGCCTCCCTCTCGATGATGGCCTTGTTCCTGATGGCGGGCGCGGCCTTCGCCGGCGGCCAGACCACCACGCCCACCACCGACCACGGTCAGCACAAGCCGGCGGCGGCCGATGCCGATTTCACCAAGCTCGATGCCAACAAGGACGGCTCGCTGTCCAAGGAAGAACTGGCCAAGCACAAGCTGGCGCCGCACTTTGGCATGCTCGATAGCAACAAAGATGGCAAGCTGAGCCCGCAGGAATTCGCTGCCGGCAAGGGTATGTAAGTGTTCTCAGCCCGGGAGCTCTTCCAACAGTTCCCGGGTTCTTCCGCCGTTCTGCCATTCCCACGGAGATTGTTATGTCCTCTTCGCACGGTACGCACGAAAACGCGCAAGACCCGCAGTCCCAGCACGCAAAACCGCACGCCTCACACCAACCTGCCCACCAGGCACAACAAGGGCATCAAGGCCATTACGGCCGCCTGTTGTTGATGATGGGCCTGTCTTTCGTGGCCATGTACGCATTGATGTACGCAATGGTCGATCAGTGGGCTAACGTCTATACCAACGTGAACCAGTTCTACATGGCGGGCCTGATGGCCGCTCCCATGCTGCTGATCGAGCTGTGGCTAATGTCCAGCATGTACCCCGATCGCCGACGCAATCTGATTCTGGCTGGTCTGACGGTGGCGTTCATGCTGTTCTGCTGGTGGGGCATTCGCACTCAAGCAGCGGTCACTGACAAGCAGTTCATCCGTTCGATGATTCCCCACCACGCTGGCGCCATCCTGATGTGTGAGGAGAATCGTCTGAAGGATCCTGAGTTGGTGAAGCTCTGCCAGGACATTATTACCTCGCAGACACAGGAGATCGCGCAAATGAAGCAGTTGCTGGCTGAGCGTTCCCATTAGCTCACTGCCTTTTGCCAGCCGATATCACTTCACTGAGCCTGCGCACTGACCATTCGGTGGATCAAACGCGCGGCCACACGTGCGGTGGCTTGATCCGGATCCAGGGGCGGACACAGTTCCGCCACGTCGACCACACGTACCTTGCCCGAGGCCATGACCAGATCCAGCAGGGCTTCCAGGACCTCCAGACTCACCCCGCGTGGGTTGGGGGCGCTCACGCCCGGGGCCACCACCATTGAGTACGCCGGCAAGATCACCAGCGGCTTGGGTAGCTACACCCAGTGGCGTGGCTTGGGCTCACTGCGTATGGGCAAGAACCGTTGGACCGGCGTCTATTCGGCGCAGTACATCGGCAGCGCGGACGACATCATCGCCGTGCCCGACACGATCGGCTCGCATGTGTCCAGCGTGGTGTACCACAGCCTGCAACTGAGCTACGGCATCAAGAAGAAATGGGATATCTCCGCCGGCGTTGAAAAAGTGCTCGATAAGAAGGCGCCGTTCGTGAAGAACAACCCCAACACCGACACCGACACCATGACGTACGACTTGCTGGGTCGTCGCTGGAACGTCCGCTTTGGTTACCACTGGTAAGCCACGATCACGAGGAGCTACACATCATGAGAAACACGCAACTATCCGCCACACTACTGCTGTTCGCTGTGGCCGGCAGTGCCGGTGCGCACGACCTGTTTGTCGCTTTCTCCAAGCCTGGCACCGCAGCGGGCGAGGCGAACACAGCGTTGGTGAACAATGGCACCTTCGATGAAAGTGCAGGTGCAGTCACCCGAGCCCGTCTACAGGACGTTTCGCTGAGTCAGGGCGGCGCTAAGGCTGCACCGGACTTGGCCAGTTGGAAAGAGGTCGGCAAGCAGAGCCAGCTCACCGTGCATCCGGCGGGCGAGGGCACCTATCTGCTGGGGGTCTCGACGATGGCCTCCACCAGCACGCGTACGGCCAGCGAGTTCGGCAAGTACCTGGAGTTGGAAGACTTGCCCGATACCCTGGCCACCTATGATGCGAGCAAGTTTCCCAAAGGGGTCACCTATAGCTATACCAAGCATGCTCGTACCATTGGACAGGTGGGCACAAAACTGACCGACGATTTCGCTGCCTCGCTGGGCTATCCGCTGGAGATCCGCTTGGCCCGCAATCCTGGAAGCGTGAAGGTCGGCAAACAGCTGTCGTTCCAGGTGCTGCAGCAGGGCACGCCAGTGCCCAACCTACGCGTGTACGTCGGTCATCGTGCTGACGCACCGGTCAAGGGTGGGCACGGTAGCGCTACGCTCCTGCGCACCGATGCCCAAGGCCAAGCCAGTTTCCAGGTGACCACCGCCAAGACCTGGTACATCCACACCAATCACATGGTGCCCTCTACACAAAAGGGTTTGGATTTTGTGTCGGATCGGGCGTCGCTGAGCTTTGAGATTTCCCCGCACGCCGGGCACTCATAAGTAAGCATGTAGGCGGTACTCTCCCCTTTGACGCCAGTCATGACTTCTTCCATGACTGGCGTCTTTTTGTGGGGACTTACCTCAAGTGCTCAGTCTGTCTCTCATTGGTCGCCCCGCGCCGCGCGCAATCCACGTCGCCGCACTAGATAGAACGCTGCGGGAATCACCACCATAGAGAGCACCGGTGCGGTGAGCATGCCACCCAGCATCGGCGCGGCGATACGTTGCATGACCTCCGAGCCGGCACCGGCACCGACGAAAAGCGGAAACAACCCGGCCAGGATGACGGCTACCGTCATCGCCTTCGGGCGCACCCGTTGCACGGCGCCTTCGTAGATAGCCTCTTGCAGGGTAGACACATCTTCCGGCGCACCGCTGGCCAAGCGCTGCTCCCAGGCATGACGCAGGTACAGCAGCATGATGACGCCGAACTCAGCCGCAACGCCGCCCAGGGCGATGAATCCGATCATGCTGGCCACCGAAATCGCATGGCCCAGCCCCCAGATCAACCAGAAACCGCCCACCAACGCCAAGGGCAAGCTGAGCAGGATGATGGATACATCGCTAAGCCGGCGAAACACCATCCAGATGACCAGGAAGATGATCGCCAACGCCGCGGGCACCACCCATTGCAGGCGTGCCAAAGCCCGTTGCAGATACTCGTACTGCCCCGACCACGCCAGACCATAGCCGGCAGGCAAACTCACCTGGGTCTGCACCGCGGCTTGCAGGTCCTGGACCACCGATCCCAAGTCGCGATCGGCCACATCCACGTAGATGTAGCCCACCAACCGGCCGTTATCGCTCTTGAGCATCGGCGGGCCTGGGCTGATTGACAGCTCCGCCACCTGGCTCAAGGTCAGTTGCACACCGCCTGGCGCGATCAGCGGCAGATCCTGCAAGGCCTGCAACGAGTCACGCTGGCCACGGGGGTAGCGCAAGACGATGGGATAGCGTTCGCGCCCCTCGATCGTTTCCCCGATTGGATCACCGCCAACGACCGTGGCAATCAGTTGCTGGAGTTGGCCTTGAGTGAATCCGTAACGTGCAGCGATTTCCGGGCGCACCTGTACATCGACATAGCGCCCACCCGTGACGCGTTCGGCCAGTGCCGAACTCACGCCGGGCACAGTCTTGGCCACCTGCTCGATCTGCTGGCTCAGGCGCTCGATCTGCTCCACATCGGGTCCGGAGACCTTGATCCCAATCGGGCTCTTGATGCCGGTGGCCAACATATCGATGCGATTGCGAATGGGCGGGACCCATAGGTTGGTCAGACCGGGAATCTTGACCGCTGCGTCCAACTCCTGGCGTAGCTTCTGGGGGGTCATGCCCGGGCGCCATTGATCCCGCGGCTTGAAGGTCACGGTGGTCTCAAACATTTCGATCGGTGCCGGATCGGTCGCACTTTCGGCACGGCCCGCCTTGCCGAACACGTGCTCAACCTCCGGTACGGTCTTGATCATCCGGCCCGAGAGCTGGAGCAACTGACGGGCCTTGTCGGCGGACAGGCCGGGCAGGGCCGTGGGCATGTACAACAGGCTGCCTTCTTCCAAGGGCGGCATGAACTCACTGCCCAACCGGCTAAAGGGGATCAAGGTGAGCACTAGCAGCAGGCCGCTGAGCAGCAAGGTGACACCGGGATGTTTGAGGACCCACAGCAGGATGGGCCGATAGCCAGCGATCAGGATGCGATTGATGGGGTTCTGCTGTTCCGGGCGGATGCGGCCGCGGATCAGGTAGCCCATCAAGACGGGGATCAAGGTCACCGACAACCCTGCTGCGGCGGCCATCGCGTAGGTCTTGGTGTAGGCCAGAGGCGAGAACAATCGCCCTTCCTGCGCCTGCAGGGCAAAAACCGGCACGAAAGACAGGGTGATGACCAGCAAGCTGGCGAACAGGGCCGGTCCGACCTCGGCCGCCGAGCGGGCCATCAGCTGCCAGCGCTCCTCACCCTGAGGTTCCCGGCCGTGCGCCTCCCGCCAGTGCTCCAGATGCTTGTGTGCATTTTCGATCATCACCACCGCTGCATCGACCATCGCACCAATGGCGATGGCGATGCCGCCTAATGACAGCAAGTTGGCGGAGATCCCCTGGGCGTGCATCACGATGAAGGCCGCCAGGATACCCAAAGGCAGGGTGATGACGGCCACCAACGCCGAGCGTAGGTGCCACAGGAACAGCAGGCATACCAGCGCTACGACCAGAAACTCTTCGCCAAGCTTGTGGGTGAGGTTGCGTACCGCATCCTGGATCAGCTCGGAGCGGTCGTACACCGGCACCACTTCCACGCCCTCGGGCAAGCTGGATTGCAACGCCTGCAGTCGCGCTTTGACGTTCCGAATGGCCCCCAAGGCATCCTTGCCGGTCCGCAGGACGATCACGCCGCCGGCCACCTCACCTTGACCATCCAACTCTGCGATACCACGACGGAAGACCGGCCCGCGACTGATCGTGGCCACCTCGCCGAGCAGGACGGGGATGCCGTCGTTGCCGGTTACCGGCACCTGTTCGAACGCCTCCTGTGTGCGCAGGTAGCCTTCGCTGCGCACCATCAGTTCGGCTTCGCCTTGTTCGATCACCGAGCCCCCGGTAGCGCCGTTGGCCGCATCCACCGCCTCGATGAGCTCGGCCACCGTCAGTCCACGGGCCGCCAACGCCTGCGGATCGGGCTGGATCTGCCAGGCGCGCACCGCACCGCCCACACTGGCTACTTCAGCCACGTCCGGCACGGTTTTTAGCTCATAACGAAGAAACCAGTCCTGCAACGCACGCAGCTGCCCCACATCACGTTGACCTGTCCGATCCACCAAGGCGTACTGGTAGATCCAGCCCAGTCCTGTCGCATCAGGACCCAGCGCCGGATTCACATTCGGCGGAAGTCGATCGCGTACCTGGCTCAAGTACTCGAGCACTCGAGAGCGCGCCCAGTAAAGATCAGTGGCATCGTCAAACAGGATGTAGACGAATGAATCACCGAAGAAGGAGAAGCCGCGTACCGCCTTCACGCCCGGCACGGACAACATCGTGGTGGCCAACGGGTAGGTGACCTGGTCTTCGATGATGCGCGGGGTTTGCCCCGCCCATTGCGTGCGGATGATGACCTGGGTATCGGACAGGTCCGGCAGCGCATCCAGCGGCGTGTTCTTTACCGACCAGATACCGACCACCGCCAGCAGCGCGGCGGCAACCAGCACCAGCACGCGATTGGCGATGCAAGCATGGATCAGGCGCGCGATCATGGTGTGCCCTCCATCGCTTCGGACATGACCTCGCTTGCCTGGCAATCAGCGGCTGCGGCGGGGCCGAACTTGGGTACCAACTGCATATCCATGAACGGTGACTTGCCCGGCTTGTCGAAATGCTTCTCCGGCACCATCGGGTCATACCAGTACTGCACCGGGCAGCGCGGCGGCGTAGAGGTGGAGGTGTCTGGCGCGACAGGCGCCGGCTGTCTGGACGGTGACGGCACGACAGTGCGTGGTTCGTGCCCGGCGTCATGGCGCTCGTGCACACCTGATGCGCTGGCAGGGCGTGTCGGTTGTGCAGCACCCAGGCGCTCCAACGCACCGGAGAGACTGGCTTCGGAGTCGAGCAAGAACTGACCCGAGACGACCACGCGTTCACCACCGGCCAAGCCTGCCACGATTTGCGTGCGCCCTTGCACGCTACGTCCCACACTCACCCGCACTGGCCGGAAGCTCCCGTCCGGATCCTGCACGATGACCCGGCTGTCCCGCCCGGTGGCGATCAGCGCCTCCGTGGGAACGACTGGCAAGGCCTGCTCGGCGTCGGGCTGCACCAGAACCTCGGCGAACATGCCCGGCACCAGCCGACGCTGCGGGTTGCGCAGCACAATTCGCGCCCGCTGCGTGCGACTAGCCATGTCGACCTGGGGAAGCAACGCCTGGATCTGTCCGGCAAAGCGCTCTGCCGGCCAGGCACTGACCGTGGCCTGCACTGAGGTCCCCGGCCGCAAGGTGCCCAGCGCTGCCTGGGGTACCGAGGCCTCCAGCCACAACGTGTCCAGCCCATTGATCTTGAACAGTGGCGTACCGGGCATCACCGTCTGTCCCTCGCGTGCCAGGATCTCGGTCACGACACCACTGTGATCTGCGCTAAGCACGACGCCACTTCTGGCCGAGGCGCCAGAAGGAACACCCAACGAACGCAACCGTTGTTGCGCCGCACCCTGCAGCTCACGCGCGCCCGCGGACTGAGCTTGGCTCAGGGCATGTGCTTCGGCGATGGCCGCGTTCCATGCCGGGGCCTGCACGGTGGCCAGCGTTTGACCACGACGAACCTCGGTAAACGGCGCCTTTACCTGCACGTGGGTGATCAAGCCTTCCATGCGCGCACTGATCACGCTTTCCTGGGTCAGATCCCACGTCAGTGTGCCCGGCACGCGTACGGCAGTCCCTAGTAACTCTACCGTCACTTCCTGAGTGCGTATGCCCACGTTCTGCTGCAGGCGCGGATCGATCTGCGTTCCGCCCCCTATGGCCTCATCTGCGTATTTGGGCAGCAACTCCATATCCATGAACGGAGATTTGCCCGGCTTGTCGAATCGCTGCTCCGGCGCCATGGGGTCGTACCAGTACAGCACCTTGCGTGCTTGATCTGCGACGCTCGTGCCGGGGGGCGGGGTGGTATCAGAGGTTCGAGTCATCCAGGCGTAGCCGCCGGCAAAGCCGAGCGCCAGCAACCCGAGGGCCACGGCGAGCTGTGTGAGACGCGTCTTGGTCGGGCTCATGGCGTGTTCTCCTCATGGGGTAGCAGATAGGCCAGTGCCGCCCAGGCACGGCCCTGTTCGCCCAGCAGACGGGCGTTCTCCAGGTGCAATTCGATCTCATCGCGCCGCGCTTCCAGCCACGGCTGCAGGTCGGCACCGGCGCCGTAGGCGGCCAACGCCGTGCGTGCACGATCGCGCGCCAAAGGCAGGCTCTGCGTGTTCTGGCGCTCCAACTGGCCGGTTAACCCGCGCCATCGCGCTATCGCGCGTTGCACCGACTCGGCTTGGATGCGCCGGGCCTCATCGCGCTCTGCGGACACCGCCTCCAGCTCGGCCCGCCGTGCCGCGATGCCTCGTGCTTGGCGGTTCTTCTGGAACAGCGGCAGGCCCACACCCACTTCCACCATGAGCATGTCGCTGCGCGCCATGCCGTCGGGTGCGCGCTCGCGACGTCCGTAGGTGAGCTCCACACTCCAATCCGGGCGGGTTTCGGCCACGGCCGCATCCACCTGGGCCTGGGCTAAGCTCTCGCGTGCCTCCCAGCCCAGTAGTGGCGTGTGTTGGTCCAGTTTGGCCAGCAGTTGGGTGGGCTCCAATGGCAACTGCGAAAAATCCGGTGCCGCACCACTGGCCAAGATCGCCTCTGGTGCAATACCCAACCACCGCGCCAGGCCGGCCTGCGCGGCGGCGTGCTCCGCATGTACCTGCTCCAGGCGATTGTCCAACTGCAGTAGGGCGGCCTGGGCGGCAAGCACATCACTGGCCCCGGCCGTGCCGCCTGCCAAGCGAGCACGCGCCGCACGCTCGGCTATACGGGCCGGCTCGCGCAGACCTTCCAACGCATCTACGGCTTGCTGCGTACTCCACAGCTCGATCCAGGCCAGCGCGGCCGCTTGGGCCACCATCTGCTGTTCGGCCATCGACAGTGAGCGCGCTTGCGCCAGCGTCGCTTGCGCCAACGCGTGCTCGGCACGTCGTTTCGCACGCGCAGGAAACTCCTGCATCAGACCGATTTGCTGGGTGGTCATCTCATCGGCCCGCAAGCTGAAGGCATCGGGTCCGCTGACGGGCCAGTTCGCCAGCCCCACGATCAAACGTGGGTCGGGAAGCGCGCCAGCACGCGCGGCTTCTTCGGTACTGGCATCGATCTGCGATCGGCGCACCTGCAGGGTTGGGGCGTTAGCAAGCGCCCGTTGTAGGGCTTCTGTGTAGCTGATCGGGATAGCGGGCGATGCCGCCAGCACAGGACCACTGAGCGCCAGGGCAAACACGAACCCACACGCCATCTTGCGCCTTGCACGCAAGAAGAAAGACATCTCCATAAGACCTCCGGGAAACGACAACGAGCGCGCTGCAACGCATGCAGCACGAGCACGGGTCAATCCAGGAGGGGGCTTAAATCAGCAGGCTACAGAAGCGCTGCAGGGGAGGCGGATCGGACACGCACACCGGAACATCCCGATAGAACTGCGCGTGTACCGGTGGCAACAGAGCCTGCACCAGCGCGAAGGCGGCCAGCGCGGGCTGGTAAGGCACTTGAGGGGCCTTCGCATCGGCCGTGGCGATGTGATCGCGCTGGCAATGCTGGTCGCACAACGCCGGAGCATCGGGATCCGGCGTGGACATCTCTTTGCAACCGACCATCAGGGTCGCTTGTCCAGCTTCCACCGATTCCAGCGGACAGGCGTAAGCCACCAGCGCGAGTTGCTGCAGCAGCAGCGCCCACAGTCCCAGCCATGCCAGTCGGGCACGAGAACGGGGTCGCCGCCATCGCCTCAGCAGCCTCACCATGACAGCTCCCGCACGCCCGAAGCAGCGCCTGCGGACGCTGGGCAGATCAGGGCAGGGGACGTGCGAGCTCTCATGATGGCCAGTCTAGCCCTCTTGGGGCCGACTGTCATTGATCAGGATCAAGCCCTCGCGCGGACTCAGCGGTGGCATCCGCCGCAGCAGGAGGATGCGACGGCCGGGGCGGCCGGCGTACCAGCCTCAGAAGGGAGCACCGCAGCGATCACATAGCCTTGCCGCTGGATAGCCTCAACCGCCTGTTCTACGGCAAGCAGGCCCTCGATCTTGACCACGCCACTGCCCAGATCGACGTCCACCTGGGCGTGGGGGTCAAGGGCCTGAATGGCTTGGGTGACCGTTCGGACACAGTGACCACAGGTGGCACACTAAGAGTGTTTGCGATGAACAACAAGCTCTGACCGATCAGGTGCGCAGTTGGGAACTCAAGGGCGAGCTGGATGTGGAGCCAGAAATCGAGGGCGTCTTAGGTGCGGATCCAGGAATCAAGGGCATCTTTGGGGGAGATCTGGAAATCGCGGGCGTCCTTGTGGGGAAGTACGGGCGGACAGCTGTGGGATCTGGGGCGTTTCCGTTGTGGCAGTCATGACCTTCATGCGTGAACTAGCACCCAGCTTGGAAGCCGAAACCGCCCACGGACCGGTACCATGCGGAGCTTAATAATTTCGCATAATGTATATTATGTTCTGCGCATCTGGGCCAGACTGGCACGGAGCTTGCCTCGACCCTCGGCCCTGCTGTGGCATGGAGCCTGATTGTGCGTGATCGCAACCTAACCGGCCCTTGGGCCGGTTTTTCGTTTAAGGCCGGTCGACTGGTCACACCCGAAGGCCGTGAGCTGGAACCGCAGGATCTGGCTTGGCTCTCTCTGCTGGCAGCACAGGCGCAGGAATGGCGTCGGATGATGGAGATTGCCCGAGGCGGCCAGAAACGGCCGTTCGGGCGTGCCGGTATCGTTGACCTGGCCGAGGTCGCCCATCGTCGCGCAAAGCGGTCTTCAGGGGTGATGGCTGGTCCTGACGCCGATCCTGTGGCGGGTGTCCTGCCAGTACCGGGGCCGAGGCCTCACCAGCGCGTGTGAGGCGCTTCCGTAGGGGCGCTGCCCCTACACCCCTTAGAATGGCTGCCGGATTGCTTGGGGGTGCCATAGATGGCGAGTTCGACGGGATTGGTATGGAAAGTGGCGCTCGGCGTGTTCTTGGGCGGCAGCGCATTGCTCTTGGCAACGTGCGGTGTCCTGGGGGTTGCCGGACACGCAGCGATGAAACAACAAGAGCGTGCCGGTGAGGCCCTCGCGCGTCAGATGTATCCGGAAGTCCCCATGGCCGAAGTGCGCAACAAGCGCGAGGCCGCAGAACGAGAAGCAAAGCCCAAGGAACTTGCGCCGGGTCATCGCTGCATCAACGGGCAGACGTTCCGGCGCGTGGAAAATGGATGGGTGCAGGTTTCTTCATCCTGCACCCCGTGACGCATCACGAAAATCAGAAGCTGGCCGGGTAAGGCGGCGTCTCAGGGAACGTGCCCATCGGGCGTTTCCCGACCTCAACGAGCGAGTGAGGCGAAGGCTCATGGGAACCAGTTGGCCCGGACTGAGCGATGGCTCGGGCAGGTTCATCCCGCGCCGGTTCGGTCTCCTGTCGCGGCGCTCGATACGGGTTGTAGGCCGGTCCATCGCGTGCGATCGCCACGCATACCGGTATCGAAATCTTTGCCTTGGTGCCCTGCTCCGTTACGCACGTGCAGGTGGTGTCTTGCTCAGTGGTGCCGGAGGCCATGCAGTACAGCTCGGGCTGCGATTGCACGGTGCGGTCATCAAAGGCGGGGGCGGACCACGGCTGAAACTCGACCCGTGGCTTGTGCTTCTCCACGTACTCTTCGCGGGTGAGGGGCCGGGCCGCCGCCATGCCCGCGCCCAAGGGCGCCAGGGCACTGACGGCCGGCAAAGCCCCGGCCCCCTGCTCTTCCTTCTTGCTGGTTTCGGGCAAGGGTTTGACGATGAAGAGCCAGACCAGCCACACGCCGAATATCAGGGCCACAGTCATCGACAGGCCCTGCCAAACGCGCTTGGGCACCTTGAACTTGTGGCTTGCCGTATGCAGCGTGGCGCTGCGATAGCGCTCATAGAGCGCCTTCGGGTAGGCCCATATCTCTTCTTCAGCCTTATCGCGCACCCGCTCATCGTAGGGATCGGCCTGCACGCGGGACCACGTGAGGACACCAGCTCGCTGCATGCCAAACGTACGATTCATGTGGGTATGCGAGCCAATTAGGCTGCGCACCTGGTGATGAATCTTGCTCGGCCACTGAGTGACGAACACCAGATCGAAACCGCGATGCCGGTGCGTGGACATCGAGCGAATGCGTGGGTCTTCCGATTCACCCGGCTTGCCGGTGGACGGGAACAGCCTGCCATAGCGCTCCAGCCCCTGAGTATTGCCATCGGAATGGGCTTCGTCGTACAGCACGAATGAACCATCAGGAAGCTGGGTCCAGTCATTGTGTTCTGGCAGCTTTTCGAGCCATGGGAATGCGCTCGGGTTCTCTTCGGCCGTAGCCCCGGCGATATTGGTAAAGAAGCGCCGCGGCGGTGCGCTGCCGTCCTTCACCTGCTGCTGGTTCTGCTCGTAGAACTCCTGCGCCATCGACATGGCGCGCAGTGTTTTGCCATTGCCGGGTTGCCCGGAAATCAGATACATCATTTGGACGCTGCCTTCTGTACGGCGACCTTGCCTGCGTCGATCACGACCCGCGTAACGATGGCAGAGCCGATGAGGGTGATTGCCTCCCCTGCCCCGGCCATCAGCATGACGTTAGCCAGATCGGCGGCAATGCCAGACCATTTCTGAGTGATGAGATTGAGGGCGCCTTTGACCAGTGGCAGCAGCGCTGCACCAGTAGCGAGGCCAAGCCCCGCGCCAGTGAGGACGCGGGCCAGAGAGTTGCCCAGGAGTTGAACGAGGAACGCGGCTAACCAAGGCATTATTTGCGCACTCCCGAAACGATGTAGGCCGCTGCGATACCTGCACAGGCGATCACAAGGCCCCTGATCATCAGTGCGAAATCGCAGAGCGGTTTGAACTCGAAATTGATGCTGGTAGCAAAGCCGCCCACTGCCACTGACACAACTTTCGCCGAGGGGCAGGAGCCGTTGCCTAGGCCGCTAGACCACTGGCCGAGGTAGCTGCTTGGGATCGGTGGATCCATGTAGGGCATCGGCACGTCGCCGGGATACGTAGGATTCTCAGGAAGGCTGGGATTCTCACCATCGCCATCGCCATCGCCATCACCATCACCATCGCCATCACCGCTACCACCGCCATCGCCATCGCCACCGCCGTCACCACCACCGTCACCGCCTCCATCGCCATCACCGCCACCATCCCCGCCGCCATCGCCATCACCTCCACCCGTCTCCCCACCAGTGCCGCCACCATCATCGCCACCGCCGTCGCCAGCGGGCTTAGGCTCAGGCGCGTCAGATTCCGTGCAGGTACCCCCGGTGGGCGTGTAGCTGAAACCGGCCACACCAGCCGGATCGAGTGAGCTGGAGTACATGCAACCCTTATGGCAAGCATTAACCGACGCAGCAGTGCTTCCGCCCTCCCAACCAAGCTCTTCAGGGCGTGCGCTGCATTTGACCTTGAAACTACGGTATTTTGACGATGATCGGCCAATGGGATTTGTACAGTAACTGACATAGCCCACGTAACTCTCTGACCCATCAGCCTCTACGTGTGCGCACCAGCGGAGCCCTGGCTTCAGATTAGATATGCCAACCTGTTCTTGGGCCGCGGCCCATGCAGCGCTATAAGCGGCGCCCTCATCAGGACAAGAATCTGAAACAACGGAAGCGCTAGGGGAGCAGCTTGTTGACTGCGCCAACGCAGTGAAGCTGTAGAGCATCCCGATTAGAAGTGCCAAAACGATGCGCATCGATCAGTCGCCGAATGCGATGTAGAGCGCGGCACTGCCGACGCAGAGAACGAATAGACCGAGCATCACCAATCCCCCATAGAAAGGGGCCGGATTGCCCGGCCCCGGTGTTACTGCGATCAACCGAAGATCGCGCCCTTGATCCACTTGAAGCCGACCGAGATTGCGGCCGGTGCCAGCTTGGCCGCGCCGATCAGGCCGATGGTTGCCGAGAGACCGGCCAGAATCTCGAGGGCCTCAGATGCACTCAACATGTTGTTTCCCCTTGCTAGGTAGTTAAGAACGGATGGTTCTGCCTAGTTGCTTGTATGCCCAGGCCACGGCGAAACACACTGCGACCATGGACAATAGCCCCGACACTTCGGCAGTGGAAAGTGCGGGAATATCGGTGCGCGGCACGAATCCAGCCTGCTCACAGGTGCCGGTCTGTTCGTTGAATTGCAGGCACTCGTAGACGTACCGCGCCATGACTTAGGCCTGCGCCGCCGGGCGCGGTGCAGCCTTCTGCAGCGGGCGCAGCACGGTGAACTTGCTCAGGGTTGCAACGCCCTTATTGACCTGCAGCATGGCCGGAACATCCAGCTCGTATTCGCCCGCCTGATAGCCGGGCTGGCCCTTGTCCAGGCGCACGTCGAACGGATATGCAAAGCCATCCGCTTCCAGCTTGCCGCGCTGCTTGCGGGTGGTGAACTCGACGTTCTCGTTGCGGTCGTTGGTGAAGCTGCCGCCACGCTCGTTGATCTGCGAATCCAGTACGGTGACCTTAATCATTTCGTTACCCCTTGGAGGTTGGTTGTACGGCCGCGATTTCGGGCCAGTGCGCTGCTGTGTCACCTGTGACCCACTTCGGCAGCGATGGCGAAGTGCAGGAATCGATTACCGCCCGCAGTGACTGATCGTCCGGGCAGTTCTTGGAAATGAAATTCAGTGCCGCGCCGTACTGGCGGCGGATGTGGCGACGAACGCTCTTCCACGTCGCCTCAACGGCGGCTTTCGTGATCTCAATGCGTGTGGCAACGCAGCGCAGGAAGCACAGAACTGGATACGCGCCGAGCAGGTAAGAGGCCGGGTCGCGCAGAATGTCGAGCGGCAGTTCCTTGCGGTTAGATGCGCGGAACTGGGCCTCATAGCGAACCCATGGTGACAACTTGTCGCCCTGCTCCCTGCCCTTCTCGTAGACGCGCAGCTGCTTTTCCGACTTCTTGCCGCCCACGTAGAGGGTCTTGCCGTCACCGCTGTCGTAGTCGTGAACCAGCTGTGCCTTGGGGCGCTGACCACGGTTGTCGAACTCGCCCTGGGCGTACCACTTCTGTGCCAGACGCAAGGGGTAGTTGCCCACAAGATCATCGGCGCACACGTCAACACGGGTGATTCTGCCGCCGCAGCTTTCGAGCTTCGCTCGAAGCTCCAGCCACCGCTGCGCATGGCCGCAGCGCGCTGCTGCTACTGCCCTACATCCATCGCCGGTCAACTCAATTCGGGCGGTATAGGTGCCATCAGCACGACGGCAGTTCTCGCCGCCAAGTTCGATCATTCCAACGAACTTCTTTTCAGCGTTGAGGATCTTGATGCGCCACAGGTAGAACCGCCCTCCCCCGGCTGCTTCGTCCAGTTCCAGCCCCAGCCCGGCGAAGAACCAACAGAAGATCTGCAGGGCGACTACGCGGGCGTTGTCGGCGCTGAAATCGACCCACTGCCGAATCTCTTCGTATGAGTCGCCCTCACGGAATGCCAGCTCGTTCAACACCGCGAGCATGTCTACAGAGGCGGAGAACCAGTCAATGCCGACCGTCAGGGTTCCCTCGGGGTTCCTGAATTCACTGACTCCCCTGTTAGACGAGGGGAGTCCCGACGCGACCAGCACCGCGCGATCACCGGCCACAGAGCGACTCCTGCTGTTCGGCGAGGCGTGCAGCGCCCAGCAGATCGCCGCGCTTGGTAGCGGCAATCTCGGCCTTTGCGATTGCGATGACCTGGGCTTCGCGGGACTGCTGCGAGGCGGTGTAATCACGCCGGTCGAGCAACCACGAAACGAGCTTTGCGCAGCCAATGGACACGGCCACGATAGCCGCCAGCAGCACGAAGGTAATGAGCGGATCGATCATCCCTGTTCCCCTGCCCCAAGCCCCAAGGCAACCCGCCAGCGGCCTTGGGGTGCCGGTGGCGGGGTGTTTAGCCACGCCAAACACGGAGGCATGTATAGTCCTGCCATACACCCCTGTCAAGGATTGCTAACCATGGATACCGCCAACGATCTGCTTGACAAAGTGAAGGCCGCTTGCAACTTCCCGTCCGACAACGTTTTGGCGCAGAAGATCGGGCTTACGCGAGCGATGGTCAGTTCGTGGCGACATGGCCGCCATCCGATCCCGGATGAGCGAATTGCGCAGATGTGTGCGCTGGCAAAGCTCGATGGGCCCACGTGGATTGCCATGCTCCACGCGGAACGCGCGCAGACTGCGACCGAGCGTGCCTTGTGGCGTCTCATGCTGGACAGGCTGAGCGCGGCGGCTGCGGTCGTCGCGCTGGTGGCGCTGTCGTTGCCCAGCATCGGAAACGCAAAAACCGCCCAAAATCAGGCGGTTAGCGAGGGTCTACTGACCCATTCTGTATATTATGTTACAAAGAGGTCTGCCCAGCCGAACCCAACCAGTCCAGTCCTGGCCGCAAGCTGCTCCCCTTCAAGTAATCCCCCCAACGCCCGCAGAACCAGGCTCCACGGCGCCAACTTCTCACCCAGCATGCAGGCCCGCCGGTGTAGGCTCGACGCACCACTTAAGGACGGGTTTGGCGATGCGCCTGGCTGATTTTATCGAACGGAATGCGCGGGAAATCCTGGAAGACGCGGTGGCATTCGCCGAGACGCAGGCACCCGATACTGTCGAGTTCAGCGCAAAGCAACTTCGGAATCATCTTCCCCAGATTCTTCAGGCAGTTGTAGACGATCTCAGATCGCCGCAGACAGCCTCCCAGCAGCTCGCAAAGTCCCACGGGCTTGCACCGTTGAAACCCGGCCCCGAGTCCGCCGCGTCCTATCATGGCCGAACCCGCGCCATCGCCGGCTTTGGTCTCAACCAGATGGTGGCCGAGTATCGAGCACTCCGGGCCTCGGTACTTCGGCGATGGGCATCCGACCAGCAGCTGATCACTTCATCGATCGATGACATCCTTCGTTTCAATGAGGCCATCGACCAGGCGGTCGCCGAATCCCTTGCTCAGTTCTCTGCCGAGGTCGAATCCTGGCGGCAGATCTTCCTGGCAGCGCTCGGGCATGATCTCCGAGGTCCTTTGGCAGCGGTCATGTTCTCGGCGGACACTCTGGCCAGTGGGCTGCAGGATCCGGCATTGTCCAGGCAGGCCGAGCGGATCATCAATGGCAGCATGCGCATGAACAAGCTGCTCGACGACCTGCTGGCTTACAGCCGCAGCAAGCTGGGCGATGGGATGGCCATTCATCCGGTGGACTGCGATCTTGCCCAATCGCTTGGCGAGGAAGTCGAATTGCTTCGCGCTGCCCCGCCCCACGTCCCCATCAAGTATGAGGCTGAAGGCGATGCCCGCGGTTGCTTCGATGCCTCTTCGTTGCGCGAGGCGGTTCACAACCTCACGACCAACGCTGCAAAGTACGGCGAACACGGCACCGATGTGCGGATCAGCCTTGAAGGCCTCGTCGACCAGATCATGATCACGGTGAGCAACACCGGGGCCGAACTATCGGACGAAGCGTTCAACAGTCTGTTCGATCCCTTGCGCAGAGGCTCGCACAACGCGTCACAAGGCGAACACGCAAGCTTGGGCCTCGGCCTGTTCCTGGTGCGGGAAATCTGCCACGCGCACCGCGGCACGGTCCATGGACGATGGCGGAATGGTCGCACTTCATTCGTCATCACGCTCCCAAAGAACGCTGATTGAGGCGACCGGCCCGGCGACGCCACTACAGGAACCTGTGCATCACGAAGACATCGACCAACCCCAACTGACCGTGCCGGAACGCCTTCGGTAACGTCCCGACCACGTCGAACCCCAGCTTCCGGTACAGCGCCACCGCCGGGCCGTTGGTACTGACCACGTAATTGAACTGCATGGCCAGGAATCCTTCCGCCCTCGCCCGCTCCAGGCTGTGTTCCACCAGCGCCCGGCCCACGCCTTGCCCTTGTGCCGGCGCATCCACCACATACGTGGCGCTGGCCACGTGCGCCCCCAGATCAGGGAAGTTCGGGCCCATCTTGTACATGCCCACCACCCGGCCCTCCAGCACAGCTACATGAGGCGCCTGGGCCTGGAACCAATGCGCGCGAAACGTCTCGACGGCGAAAGAGCCTGCAAAGGGCAGCGCATCCTGCGTCGCAATGGCTTCCTTGAACATGTCCCACATCACGTCGAAATCGCCTGCGCGGGCGGGCCGGATCTCCATGCGTCTCCTGCAGATCTGTGGTCATGACCAGGCCGGACACTACCAGAATCGAGCTCCGGCCCCGTAGCTGCTTCACGCGCCACCGCCATCCGCTCCGTAATAGTTGAGGAAATTCCAACCTTTTGAGCAGTAGATGCCCCCTGTTTCCGCGCACATCCCGCACCGGCTTCGTCGATGGCGCGTTCCTGCCTACGTCCTGCTGGGGATCTACCTGCTGTATCTGCTGGCCGGCAACATCTTCCTCAACACGCCCCTGTTCGACCAGGTCACCAACCGCAAGCCGCACAAGTTCGTAATGACCACTGGGCCGGCCATTACGCTGTTGCCCGGCCACGTGATCGCCTGGAACGTGCACATGCGCGGCCACGTGAACCACACCGTCTACGTGTTGCATGCAGACCGCGCCAGCGCCCGATTGGCGGTGCTGCCCCTGTTCCAGCGCGAGGTGCGGGTGCCAAGGCTGCAGGCCACCGGAGTTTCCGCCGAGATCAGCCGCGTCGAAGAAGCCATCCCTTCACCGCCGCGCAGCGACCAGGGCTGGACCTTGCGTTTCGACGCCATCCACAGCGACAGCATCCGCAGCGCACGCTTCGGCAAGCTGCTGATCATCGGCAAGGGCCAAGGTACCGTGGGGTTCCTGAAGCAGCTGCGTGGCGGCCCATCCGAACTGTTCGATTCCGAGGTCTCGTTCAGCAAGGCAGACACCAGCTATGACGGCGTGCAGCTGTTGGGCGACATGGATCTCACCGCGCGCTTCAGCTATCCGCGCCATTATCGGGACCAGGCGCCCGGCCTGGCCAAGTTGAAGCTGCTGCATGCCCAGCTCGAGGTGGATGCCCGCAGCCAGGGCCTGCGCATGGACACCGATGCCAAAACGCCGAAGATCTCCAGCGCGCCCGTGCCCGGGCGCCTGCAGCTGGCGCTCCACCTGATCGATAGCCAGCTGCAGCCCGGCGACCACGCGCTGTGGCAGGTGCCGCTCCATCTGGGCGATGGCGCCCCCGATCGCGGCATGCTGGCACTGCAGCTCAATGTGGCCAAGGACCTGCGCCTGCAGGCGCGCCTGCCGCCAAAGCCCGGTTCAGGTAGCGAGGTGGATGCCGATCTGCATATCAGTGGCCGGGACCTTCCCTTCCAGCAGCCCGCACAGCTGCTGGAACGCAGCTCCGGCACAGTGCGCGGCGAATGGACGTTCACCTCGCTCAACTGGATCCCTGCCCTGTTCGTCCGCAAGCCGTGGCTGCAACTGGACGGCGGCGGCACGCTGAAAGCCGATCTGCGCCTGCGCAATGGCGAACTGATCGAAGGCAGCACCGTGGACATCCCGGCTGCCGAGGCCGTGGCCGAAGTCGCCGGCGTACGCCTGGTGGGCACGGCCAGCGCCCATGGCGAGTTGAAGGCCGGCAGCCCCAGCCAGGCCCAGCTGGCCGTCCGGCTGCCGCGATTCACTGCGCGGCCAACCGATGCCAGGGACGTGCGCCTGTTCGACGGCCGGGATCTGGCCCTGGACCTGACCGGCGATGGCCGCCTGCAGGAACTGCGCAAAGGCGTCCGCGCGCAGCTGCGCTTCAGCGAAGCCACCATCCCTGATCTGACCGCCTACAACCGCTACCTCGGCTCACCGCAGGTGCGGCTGCTGCGTGGCACCGGCACCGTGAGCGGTGATGCGACCCTCGATACCGACGGGCGCGTCGGCCATGGCACGGCCCGGCTGTTGGGGCGCAACGCCAGTGCAAAGGTGGCAGGGTTGGACATGGGCGGCGATATCGACGTGAACGCAACGCTGCGCCGCGGTGACTTCAACCAGCGTCATTTCGATCTGTCCGGCACCACGGTCGAGCTGCGCAACGTGCAGGTGGCGGACACGCAGGGTTCGACGGCATGGAAAGGCCGCGTCGCCTTCAAGCGTGGCCGTATCGATGCGCAGTCTCCGTTCCAGGTGGATGCCACCACGGACCTGGATCTCAGCGATGCGCGACCGTTGCTGGCGCTGTTCGCAGAGCGCACCGACTACCCGCGCTGGACCTTGTCCCTGCTGGATTCCGGACAGGTACAGGCACAGGCGACGCTGCGCTGGCGCCCGGGCCATCTGGTCATCGATGGCCTGCAGGCCGAGAACGATCGGCTGTCGGTACGCGCGCGGCTGGATCTGCTCGAACAGCGCAAACGCGGTGATCTCTATCTTCGGTGGGGACTGCTGGGTGCGGGGATCGAACTGGACGGTGACCAGCGCCAATGGCATCTGGCCAAGGCACGCGAGTGGTTTGATCAACGGCCTTCGCTGCTGCCAGCAAGCCAGGGATCGTCTGCCGCCGGATCTTCAGACTGAAGGCCCGCGACACCTGCATCCATTCGCGGCCTCTGTGCGTACACGGGACCATGCGCATCAGGGAGCTGGACGGTATGAAGCGGAGTATGAAGCGGAGTTCGCAGGTTTTCGGGCTGCTGGGATGGGTGGCGATCACCTTCGTCGCGGCCGCCCTGGGCGCGTGGGCGTCCACATCCGCAGCCAGCTTCTACGCCACCCTCGATCTTCCCCCGTGGGCACCACCGGCCAGTGTCTTTGGTCCGGTGTGGACCCTGCTCTACGCCATGATGGCGATTGCCGCGTGGCTGGTGTGGCGCGAACGCGGCTGGCGCGGGGCACGACCGCCGCTGATGCTCTACCTGGTGCAGCTTGCCGTCAATGCGCTGTGGAGTTGGCTGTTCTTCGGCTGGAAGCTGGGCGCGCCGGCCTTCGTTGACATTCTTGTATTGATTGCGCTGGTTTGCGCAGCGATCGTCGCGTTTGCGCGCATCCGCCCTACTGCGGCGGCGCTGCTGCTTCCCTATCTGGCCTGGATCTCGTTCGCCTCGGCGCTCAACTTCGCGGTATGGCGAGCCAATCCCGCGCTACTGTGATCTCCGCCGCTCACGCCTGGGCAACCACCTGTGGGCGCCAGGTCCGCAGCAGGGCCGGCTTGAACGCCTGCTGCCCGCAGCCGGTAGGGCATCGCACCACCCGCGCTGCAGTATGGCTGACCAGGCCCTGCCCTTCTTCGGCCTTGAAGATCGTCTCGCAGGACAGGCAGCGGGCAACCAGCGAATACAGGTGCAGCAGCCGGCCACTGGCCGGGTCCTGCAGCGCATCCACATCCAGCAGTTCAAACTGGCAGCTGTCAGCCAGCATGCGGTACGGGGACAGGGGTGCGGGCTGCAGGTTCACGGGGCGGTCGCTCATGGAAGTGGATCCACTCTAGGCAATGACCTGTCGAGCTGATGTGCAGCGTAGATGTATTCTTCGCGAAAACCGCAAGTGCTCGACCTCGTCCCTACATGAAGAATTCAGCTTGGACAGATGCACGCTTCACACGCATACACTGGTAGGCGAATGCACGATTTTGCTTCACCATTGATGGGTACCGGATGTACCACTGGGCCTTCCAGCCATCCACGAATGATGAGTCCCGCCCTTGATGCCTTCTGCTGAGTCCGCGCACGACACTGCCTTGTCCAGTTGCGCGCGCGAACCGATCCACACCCCCGGCGCGATCCAGCCCTATGGTGTGCTTCTGGTCGTTGAACCGCAGTCCCTGCAGGTGCGCGAACGCGCCATCAGCCAGCCCGGGCTGCTGCAGCTGCTCGGCGAACCGTTGATGCGGCACGTCAGTGAGGTGTTCGGCGGCGTGCTGGCGCCGTTCCAGGGCTTGTTCCAGCAGGCCGTGATCGGCAGCAGTGCCCATGTCGGTGCCGTGCATCTGGACGGCCACGGCCGGCATCAGCTGCTGGTGCACCGTTCCGCCACCGATCTGCTGGTCGAGCTGGAAGCACCGGTTCCGGGCCAGCCCGGCTCGCTGGAAGAGCTGTATCCGGCCATCCGCGAGCTGATGGCCGGCATCGAGTCGGCCAGCACCGTGGAAGACCTCTGCCAGCTGGCTGCCGCGCACATGCGCCGGCTCACCGGCTTCGACCGCACCCTGGTCTACCAGTTCGATGCTGGCTGGAACGGCATCGTGGTGGCCGAGGATGGCAACGGCCTGTTGCCGTCCTACCTGGACCTGCGCTTCCCCGAATCGGATATTCCAGCACAGGCCCGCGAACTCTACCGCCGCAACCGGGTACGCCTGATCGCGGACAACAGCTACACCCCGGCCCCGCTTATGCGGGCCGAGGATCAACGCGACGCGCCGCCCACCGACCTGAGCATGGCGGTGCTGCGCAGCGTCTCGCCGGTGCACCTGCACTACATGCGCAACATGGGTACCGGCGCGTCGATGTCGGTATCGCTGGTGCATGAAGGCCGCTTGTGGGGCCTGGTGTCCTGCCACACCGTGCAGCCACGCCGCCTGCCCTACCACGTGCGCACTGCCTGCGAGTTCATGGGCCAGATCCTGTCGCTGCAGATTGCGTTGAAGGAGCGAGCGCGTGCGATCGAAGAGCGCGTTGCCCGTCGTTCCATACTGGTCAAGCTACTGGGTCGCATGGCCGGCGACGAGGACTTCATGGCGGCCCTGCGCCAGGACGAGGCCAGCCTGCTGTCGCTGACCGGCGCGGCCGGCGCGGCGATCGTGCACAAGGGCGATTGCCTGCGAGTTGGCCAGTGCCCTTCCTCCAGCGACGTGCTGGCCCTGGCGAACTGGCTGGCCACGCAGCAGGCCGGCCAGGAAACCTATTGCACCGATCACCTGGCAGCCGACTGGTCGCCTGCCGCGCACCTGGCCGACGTCGCCAGCGGCCTGCTGGCGGTGTCCATTTCGCAGCTGCATGACAGTTACCTGATGTGGTTCCGCCCGGAAGTGGTGCGCACCGTGCGATGGGGTGGCGATCCCCGCAAGGAAGCAGCACCGGGCGTGGCGCTGTCCCCGCGCAACTCGTTCGAGGCCTGGAAGGAGACCGTGCAGCAGCGCAGCCTGCCGTGGAGCGACGCTGACTGCGACGCGGCACACGAGATGCGCACGGCCATCGTCGATATCGTGCTGCGCAAGGCCGAGGAAATGGCCGAACTGAACGAGCAGCTGCTCCGCAGCAACAAGGAACTGGAAGCCTTCTCCTATTCGGTCAGCCACGACCTGCGCGCTCCGTTCCGTCACATTGTCGGTTACTCCGAACTGCTGGGCAGCTCGGCAGGCGAGCGCCTGAACGATACCGAGCGCCGATTCCTGGACACGATCGTGGAATCGGCCAAGTCCGCCGGAACACTGGTGGATGACCTGCTCAGCTTCTCGCAGATGGGGCGCTCCACGCTGGGGCGTGTGCGGCTGGACATGACCGCGCTGGCCGAGGATGTGCGCCGGAGCCTGGCCTTGGACTACACCGGCCGCGACGTGCAGTGGACGCTCGCACCGCTGCCGGAGGTCGAGGCCGATCCGACGATGCTGCGCCTGGTATGGCAGAACCTGCTGGCCAACGCGATCAAGTTCACCCGCGAGCGCGAACACGCGGTGATCGAGGTTGGTCACGAGCGAAACGACGACGAAGACCACTTCTTCGTGCGCGACAACGGCTGCGGCTTCGACATGCGCTACGTGGACAAGCTGTTCGGCGTGTTCCAGCGCCTGCACCACGTCGAAGAGTTCGAAGGCACCGGCATCGGCCTGGCCAATGTCCGCCGCATCATCGGCCGCCATGGCGGCCGTACCTGGGCCGAGGGCGAGCCCGGCAAGGGCGCCACGATCCATTTCACCCTACCCCGCTTCACAGGAGAACACCCATGAGGGACCTGCGGCCGATCCTCCTGGTAGAGGACAGCCCCAAGGATGCAGAGCTGACGATGGCCGCGCTTGCGCGCTGCCAGCTGTTGAACGATGTCATCCATGTACGCGACGGCGCCGAAGCGCTGGATTACCTGCGCTGCGAAGGCAAGTTCGCCGGCGCCATGCACGGCGGCCCGGTGGTGGTGCTGCTGGACCTGAAGCTGCCCAAGGTCAATGGCCTGGAGGTGCTGGAACAGGTGCGTGGCGACCCGCAGCTGAGCAGCACGCCGGTGGTGATGTTGACCTCCTCGCGCGAAGAACAGGATCTCGTGCGCAGTTACGAACTGGGCGTGAATGCCTTCGTGGTCAAGCCGGTCGACTTCAAGGAATTCTTCGACGCCATCCAGGGGCTGGGCATGTTCTGGGGCATCACCAACCAGCCACCACCGCATCGGCCCAATGGCTCGGGGCAGCACAACAATGCGTGATGGATCGCGCCGCAGCGAGCGCCTGCGCATCCTCATGCTGGAGGACAGCGCGCTTGATGCGGAGCTGATCACCGCACAGCTGCAGCGTGCCGGCCTGGAATTCGAGGCCGAGCGCCTGTGGACCCGCAACGCGTTCATCGAGGCCATCGACAGCCGTGCGTTCGACGTGATCCTCGCCGACCACGTACTGCCCGGATTCGATGGCGATGCGGCCCTCGCACTGGCACGCGAGCGAACTCCGCAGACCCCTTTCATCTTCGTCTCCGGCACGCTGACCGAAGAGCTGGCGGTGCAGGCGCTGACCCGTGGCGCGCGCGACTATGTAGTCAAGCAGCGCCTGCAGCGCCTGCCGGATGCGATTCGCCGCGCCCGCCAGGAAGCCCATGAGCGCAACCAGCTGCTTCATGCGCAGGCTGCGCTGAATGAGAGCCAGGCGCAGCTGCAGCAGGTGACGGATGCCGTACCCGCGCTGATCGCCCAGCTCGACAACGCGCATCGCTACCGGTTCGCCAACAAGGCGTTCCTGGACTGGCATGGATTCAGCCTGGCCGAGCTGCTGGGCCGGACAGCGCGCGATGTCAGCGGCATTTCCGCCTTCGAACACGCCCTGCCGAGCCTGGAACGGGTGCTGCAGGGCGAACGCACCAGCTTCCAGGTCGAGCTGGTGCACCGCAGCGGCCAATCACGATTCGTGCAGATGGACTGCGTGCCTGAGCATGCGGCCGACGGCAGCGTGGCCGGCTACATCTGCCTGGGTAGCGACGTCTCGCAGCTGAAACAGGCCGAGCTGGCCCTGCGCGAGGACAACCAGCTGCTCGAGCAGCAGGTGCAGGCGCGCACGGCCGAGTTGCGCGCCAGCAAGCGGCGCCTGCAGGCGATCTTCGAATCCAGCTTCCAGCATCAGATGCTGCTGGATCTGTCCGGGCGCGTGGTGGATGCCAATGACGCGTCACTGGCCGCAGTGCTGGCGGACAAGAAGGACGTGGTTGGCCAACGCTTCGGTGAATCGCTCTGGTTCGCCACAACCGATGGCATCGGCGCGCTGATCGATCGGGCCGTCGCTGCAGCCGTGCAGGGCCGGAGTTCGCTGCATTCATTGGAGCTGGAACTCCCGACCGGGCCGCGCAGCTTCGATTTTTCGTTCCGCCCCCTGCTCGATGCCGAAGGCGTGGTCACCGCCGTGGTCTCCGAGGCCGTGGAAACCACGGCGCGCCTCCAGGCCGAACATGCACTGCGCCAATCACAGAAGATCGAGGCGGTCGGCCAGCTCACCGGCGGCATCGCGCATGATTTCAACAACATCCTGACGGTCATCTCCGGCAACGTCGAGCACGCCATGCTGCTGAATGAGCGCGCGGGCGAAGCCGGGGCGATGGTCAGCCGGGCGCTGGACAACGCGCTGAAGGGTGTCGGGCGTGCCGCCAGCCTGACCCAGCGCCTGCTGGCGTTTGCCCGACGCCAGCCGCTGCACAGCCAGGCCGCCAACCTCCACGAGCGCCTGCTGGACATGCACGACATGCTGCAGCGTGCACTGGGTGAGCTGGTGCAGCTGGAGATCCGCAGCGCCGAGGACATCTGGTGCGTGGAGATCGACATCAGCCAGCTGGAGGCCTCCGTACTGAACCTGGCGGTGAATGCCCGCGATGCGATGCCGCACGGCGGGCGGTTGGTGATCGAGGTCGACAACAGCCACCTCGACCACGACTACGCTGCCCTGTTCCCGGATGCAACACCAGGCCAGTACGTGATGTTGCGGGTGCGCGACAACGGCCATGGCATGGACGCGGCCACCCTGGCCCGGGTGTTCGAACCGTTCTTCACCACCAAGCAGGTCGGCCGCGGCACCGGGCTGGGACTGTCGATGGTGCATGGGTTCGTCAAGCAGTCCGGCGGCCACGTGCTGATCGATTCGGTGGAAGGCGGCGGCACGAGCATTACCATGATGTTTCCGCGCTCGCCGCTGACCCTGCCCCGCGAAACACGCACCCCGCAGACCGGCCTGGCCGGCTACTCGCCGCGCGAGGAAACCATTCTGGTGGCCGAGGACAACGACGATGTCCGCGCCTACACGGTGGATTCGCTGCGGCTGCTCGGCTACCGCGTGCTGGAAGCCCACGATGGCCCCTCCGCGCTACGGTTGCTGGAGCGCCCCGACACCAGGGTGGACCTGCTGTTCTCGGACGTGGTGATGCCCGGCATGTTGGGCTGGGAGCTGGTCCGTCAAGTCCGCGAACGCTGGCCGGAAGTCGCCGTCCTGTTCACGTCGGGCTATCCACGTGACCACGATCAGGCGGGCAGCCAGGGACGCGCGGTTGCCCTGCTGCCGAAGCCGTTTACGCGAAGTGACCTGGCGCTGGCGGTACGCACTGCGCTGGAGGCCGCGCCGCACTGAGCTCAGGAGGCCGGGTCGACTACGCCAGCGGCGATCCGGTTGATGTCCGCGCACTCCACCGTGGCCGGCGGATGCTCCCTGCCGGCCAGTGCAATCATCGCCTGACCGAGAGCCAGATTGCTGGTCATCAGCGATGGCGCAATCGCGCTGGCCAGCTTCATCAACGGCGCGCCGCCCCAGTACAGGGGCTTCAACAGGGCATGACGGGTGCCGGTGCCCGGGACCGGCCTGACACCGCCCGGGCGCAGCATCACGGTGCGCACCGGCAGGCCCTGCAATGCGACCTCGGTCTCGCCCTTGATCCTCAACGGCATCAGCCGGCTCCGAGGGTCCGCGCCGGCACCGGATACATACAGAAAGCACCCTTCGGGATTCGCAACCGCCCAGGCACGGGCCACCGCCAGGGTGGTGTCCAGGGTCACGCGTCGGTACTCGGCCTCTGCCGTGCCAACCGGTGGCGCCCCGGCACAGTAGAAGCAGGCATCGAACCCGGCCAGTTCATCCGACCGGTCCTGGATGCGCAGGAAGTCCGGAACGATCAGTTCGCTGCCGGCGCCACTCAGACTTCCCGGATGGCGGACCAGCGCTGTCAGGCGGGATACCTGTGGTGAGCGTTGGCAGGCCAACGCCACACCCTGCCCGACCAGGCCTGCGGCACCGGTCAACAGAATCCGTAATGCGCCCGTCCCGGCCATCGTCATCCCCGCTAGAGTTTCACGAAACGCTGGATCTTCCGCGCCAGCCAGCCACTGAACACCAGCGGCGCATCCAGCGCTGACACGCAGATGCAGGGGACACCGGGCGCGGTCACCGGTTGATGTTCCACGTCTTCGTCCAGATCTGCCACGTCACCCGGTGCGAACAGCCCCAGCGCATCGTTGTACGAACCCCGCAGGATCTGGGTCAGTTCGCTGCGGCCATGGCTGTGCATGGGCAGGCATTTGCCCGGGGCGATCTTCAGCATGATCAGCGAAGGCATCTGCTCTGCACGGATGCAGTGCACACCCGGCGCCATCCAGCGCCAGCGCAGGTCGCTGAGCGAGGCGCCGAAGTACGGATGCAGCGATGCAGGCAGATGGTCCGGATTGGCCTCAGGGCGCTCCTTCGGCACGGGGCGTGCGACCCCAGCCATGGGCACCGGCGCTTCCGCGGCCAGCTGCATCAGCATCGCCTCGCGCAGTTGTTCGCGTCGCGTCTCCGCTGCAGGTGGCTGGGTCTGCTCCAGCAGCACCGAGCCGATCGCTTCGGCGTCGCGCAGGCGCTGTCGGCAATGGGGGCACTGCTCCAGATGGGCACCGGCGACGATGCTCAACGGCGCCGGCAGCGCGCCGGCGGCATAGCTCATCAGGGTCGATTCGTGCAGATGGTGGTGCGGGTTCACTGCGCACCTCCCACTTTGGCCTGAAGCTGCAGGAAGGCGCGGCGCAGGTGCGATTTGACCGTTCCCAGCGGCATGCCCAGCGCCTCTGCGATCTCGCTGTGGCTCTTGGCCTCGAAATAGGACATCCGCACCAGCCGCGCCTGTACCGCGGGCAGTTCGTTGATGCGCTGGCGCAGACGTGCCTGGTCGGCGAACTGCTCGGCACTGCTGCGCTCGATCACATCCAGTGTGGCAGCGTCCTCCACCGCTGCCTGCACCTGCATCCAGCTGCGCTCGCGACGGATGCGATCGATATGCAGGTTTCGCGCAATCCGGTACAGCCACGTACTGAGGGCGCCTTGGGCTGCGTCGTAGTCGGCGGCCCGCAGCCACAGGCGCAGCAGGCATTCCTGGGCCAGTTCCTCGGCGACGCCGTCGGGTGCACCCAGGCCGCGCAGGTACACGCACAGCCGCGGCATGAAGTAGTCATAGATCCGCATGAAACAGTCGCGGTCGCGCAGGAGCGCCACGCCGTCCATGTCACCGGCCCAGTTCGTCGGCTCGCTGCTCGGCTGCTGGGAACTGGACACGGTGCGTGCGCTATCGAAGTTGAGGAGTGTGCTGGCGGCGTCAGGGTACATCCGGGTTCGCGGCGGGCGGGTGAAGGTCTGTCCTCTGTACGCGCAGGGGCAGCAATTGGATGCAGCCGGCACGACGCATCCAACCGGCCGCCCCCGCCGTATGACCGTGGCCCTCCTCTTCCGGATGAAGACCCATGCGCACTGCCTGGCTGCTGCTGTGCCTGCCCCAAGCCGCGCTGGCGGCACCCTGGTTGCGAAGCGAGGGCGTGGCCACCTCCGCGCAGGGCGACCTCCTCTACCGTGAAGTGCACTGGCGACGCGAGGCAACGGAGGGCGCCGAGCGCTGGGTGCTGTACCAGTGCCCGGATGGCCAACCCTTCGCCCGCAAGCATCTGCCCGCCAGCGCCCGCCCACAGGCACGGGGATATTCGCTGGAGGACCGCCGCAGCGGCCAGACCGCCGAGGTCGACGCCGCCGGCGACTCGGTGTCGATTGCATGGAAGGATGCCGCCAGTGAGCTGCGCAGGCGCCGGCTTGAACAGCCGGCGGACGCGGTGATCGATGCGGGGTTTGATGCCGCAGTACGCCTGCACTGGCCGGCGCTGCTGCGCGGCGAGCGCATCACACTGCCGTTCCTGGTGCCTGCACGCCAGCGCTACTTCCCGGTGCAGGTGCGGCGCATCGGCCCGGTACGCTGGCAGAGCATCGACGCCCAGGCCATCGAGGTCAGCCTGGACACCTGGTACGGCGGCATCGCGCCGCGCCTGGCCCTGGTCTACGCCACGGCCGACCGTCGTCTGCTGGAGTTCCGCGGCACCAGCAACCTACGCGATGCGCGCGGCACTTATCCGCAGGTGACGGTGCGCTTCCGGTCGCCAGCTGCCGAGCGACCGGCAGGTGACTGGCAACAGGCGTGGGCGCAGCCCCTGGCCGAGCGTTGCGCCGTGACGCCCAGGTGAAGCGAAATTCAGTTCGAAGTGGCGCATCCATTGCGCACCCTGCTGCGTAAAGGAAGACACGACACCCGCCGAGATCCGCCATGGCCTCTGTAGCGCCCCTCCCCCGTCGACGCTGGCGCCCGCTGCGTACGTTGCAGCGGTGGGTGGATACCAGCAACGCCACAGAGACCACCGGCGAACAGCCAGGACGCATCGACTGGGTGCGCGCGGTACCCTTTGCACTGATGCACCTGGCCTGCATCGCGGCGATCTGGGTGGGCGTGTCATGGACGGCGGTCGTCGTGGCCACGGCGCTCTACGCCGTGCGCATGTTCGCCATCACGGCGTTCTATCACCGCTACTTCTCGCACCGCACCTTCCAGGCATCGCGTCCGGTGCAGTTCGTGTTCGCGGTCATCGGCGCGTCCAGCGTGCAGCGCGGTCCGCTGTGGTGGGCAGCCCATCATCGCCACCACCATCGGCATGCCGACCAGCCGCTGGACCCGCATTCGCCGCGCGAAGGCGGCTTCTGGCGCAGCCACATGGGCTGGTTCCTCACCCGCGAGGCATTCGCCACCGATCTGTCGCGGGTACCTGACCTGGCGCGCTTCCCCGAACTGCGCTGGCTCGACCGTTTCGATACCGCCATTCCCGTGCTGCTGGCCATCGGACTGTATGCATTGGGTGCAGCACTGGAACGCTGGGCGCCCGGCCTGCACACCACGGGCCCGCAATTGCTGGTGTGGGGCTTCTTCATCTCCACCATCGTGCTGTTCCACGCCACCGTCACCATCAATTCGCTGGCCCACCGTTTCGGCCGCCGCCGCTTCGAGACCCGCGACGACAGCCGCAACAACCTGTGGCTGGCGCTGCTCACCTTCGGTGAGGGCTGGCACAACAACCATCACTTTTTCCCCGGCACCGTGCGCCAGGGCTTCCGCTGGTGGGAAGTGGACCTGACCTGGTACGGGCTGCGCGCGATGGCGGCGCTGGGCCTGGTCAAAGGGCTCAAGCCCATCCCCGAGTGGGTTCTGGCCAAGGCGAGGTACTGAGATGCGCATCGCGGTCATCGGCTCGGGTATCGCGGGGCTGGCCAGTGCCTGGTGGCTGGATGGCCAGCACGACGTCACGCTGTTCGAGGCCAACGATTACCTCGGCGGCCACACCCATACCCACGACGTGCAGGTGGCGGGCCGAGGCATGGCGGTGGATACCGGTTTCATCGTCTTCAACCCCCAGCACTATCCCTTGCTGTCGGCGCTGTTCGACGAGTTGGGCGTGGCCTCGCAACCGACCACGATGAGTTTCTCCATGCACAGCGAGCGCAGCGGCGTGGAGTACAACGCCACCTCGCTGGATGGGCTGTTCTGCCAGCGCCGCAACCTGGTATCGCCGCGCTTCTGGGGCATGCTGGCCGATCTGCGCCGGTTCTATCGCGACGCGCCGTTGCTGCTGGCCGAAGAAGACGGTCCCACGCTCGGCGAGTACCTGCGCAGCCAGCGCTATGGCGAGGCGTTCATCGACGAGCACCTGCTGCCGATGGCCTCGGCGCTGTGGTCCTCGCCGACGGCCACCGTGCAGGCGTTCCCGGCGCGCTACCTGGCCCAGTTCATGGCCAACCACCAGATGCTGCAGATGACCGGGCGACCAAGCTGGCGGGTGGTCAGCGGGGGATCGACGCGCTACGTGGATGCGCTGCGTCGCCGCTGGCGCGTGCATGAGCGGCTCCAATGTCCGGTCAGCAGGGTCGAGCGCATGCCCTGGGGTGCACGCGTGCACAGCAGCGCCGGCGTGGACGCCTTCGACGAAGTGATCCTGGCCTGCCACAGCGACCAGGCACTCGCGTTGCTTGCCGACGCAGATGCCATCGAGCGTGAGGTCCTCGGCGCCATCCGCTATCAGTCCAACGAGGCGGTGCTGCATACCGATGCGTCGTTGCTGCCGCGCAACCGCAAGGCGTGGGCGGCCTGGAACGCGCACGTACCACAGGATCGCGCGGCGCCCTGCACGGTCAGCTACTGCATGAACCTGCTGCAGGGCCTGCCGGGCGACATCCCCCTGGTAGTGACCCTCAACCGCAGCGAGGCAATCGATCCGGCCAAGGTGCTGCGGACCCTGCATTACGCGCACCCGGTACACGACCACGCTGCAGTGCGCGCACAGCAGCGCTGGGCGGAACTGCAGGGCCGCCGCCACACATGGTTTGCAGGCGCCTATTGGGGCTGGGGATTCCACGAGGATGGCATCCGCAGTGCCCGCCACGTGGTCGATGCCCTGCAGGCCTGCGCTCCGCATCGGAACGTATCCGCCTCGGATGAGGTGGCGGCATGAGTGCCAGCGCGCTCTACATCGGGCAGGTGATGCATCGCCGGCATCATCCGCATCCGCATGCATTCCGTTACCCCATCGCGCAGCTGCTGCTCGACCTGGATGAACTCGACACGGTGTTCGCCGGGCGCTGGTTGTGGTCGGTCAATCGCCGCAACCTGGCCGAGTTCCGCCGCAGCGACTACTTCGGTGATCCCGCGCGGCCGCTGGCCGATGCGGTGCGCGACCACGCTGCAGGCACGCTTGGCTACCGGCCAGCCGGTCCGGTGCGCCTGCTCACCCACCTCCGCTTCGCCGGGCATGTCTTCAACCCGGTCAGCTTCTACTACTGCTACCAGGCCGACGGCAGCACGCTGGACTGCATCGTGGCCGAGATCACCAATACCCCCTGGAAGGAACGGCACGCCTATGTGCTGCCGGTTGCCACGGCGCTCCACGAAGGGGCGTCATTGCGCTGGCAGTTCGACAAGCACTTCCATGTCTCGCCGTTCATGCCGATGGATTGCCGCTACGACTGGCGCTTCAACCGACCGGACCAGGACCTGCGCGTACACATGCAGGTCTGGCGCGACGGGGTGCGCCAGTTTGATGCCACCCAGGCCATGCAGCGACATGCCTTGAACGGCCGTGGGCTGGCCCGGGTGCTGGCCTGCTATCCGCTGATGACCACCCAGGTGGTGGCCGCCATCCACTGGCATGCACTTCGGCTGTGGATGAAACGCAACCCCGTGCACGACCACCCTGCTCTTGCCGAGAAACCACGATGAACTCGATGACCCCTCTGGTCGCCCTGCCGGGCCCCGGCGCCCTGGATGCGTTCCTGCGCCGCCGCCTGCTGGCCCAGCTTGCCCCCATGCGCGACGGTCGCCTGTGCGTACGTGACGCATTGGGCGAGGTCTGGCTGGGCGATGCCTGTGGCGAACTGCATGTCACCGTCACCATCGATGACCCGGGGTTCTATCGCAAGGTTGCAGCGCAAGGCAGTGTGGGCGCAGGTGAAAGCTACATCCAGGGCGAATGGCACTGTGATGATCTGGTGGCACTGATCCGGCTGCTGGTACGCAATCGCGACCTGCTGGACGGCATGGAGCGTGGCCCGGCCCGCGTGGGTGGCTGGCTGCTGCGGGGCTGGAACCGCCTGCGCCGCAACAGCCGTGAGGGCAGCCGCCGCAACATCGCCGCGCACTATGATCTGGGCAACGATTTCTTTGCCCTGTTCCTGTCGCCGGACCTGATGTACTCGTCGGCGTTGTTCGCCAGTGAGTCCGAACCACTCGAATCGGCCTCGCGGCGCAAGCTGGACCGCATCTGCCAGCAGCTGCAGCTCAAACCCGGCGACCGCGTGGTGGAAATCGGCACCGGCTGGGGTGGTTTCGCGGTCCATGCCGCCCGGCACTACGGCTGCCATGTCACGACCACCACCATCTCTGCGGAACAGCATGCGCTGGCCGCCCGGCGCGTACGGGAGGCGGGCCTGCAGGACCAGGTCACGCTGCTGATGCAGGACTACCGCGACCTGCAGGGCCAGTTCGACAAGCTGGTGTCGATCGAGATGATCGAAGCGATCGGCGCCGAATACCTGGACACCTACATGGCCACGCTGCAGCGCCTGCTCAAGCCTGATGGCGTTGCCCTGCTGCAGGCCATCACCATCGAGGACCACCGCTACGAACAGGCCCGGCGCAGCGTCGATTACATCAAGCGCTATGTGTTTCCGGGCAGCTTCATCCCATCGATCAACGCGATCATGGCCGCCAAGAGCCGATCCAGCGACCTGCAGCTGATCGCCCAGCAGGATTTCGGCCACTCCTACGCATTGACCCTTCGCGCCTGGCGCCAACGTTTCCTGGCCCAGCTGCCGGCAGTGCAGGCGCAGGGCTTTGACGCGCGCTTCTGCCGGCTGTGGGAATTCTACCTGGCCTATTGCGAGGGTGGCTTCCTGGAACGTTCGATCGGCGTCTCGCATCTGCTGCTGGCCCGTCCGGACCACCGGCCCATTTTCGCTGCGACCGACAGCCACTGACATGCATCGCTTCTGGGCCAATCTGCTCGGCAACCAGCTGGTCTGGCTGTGTGCCGTGGCCGGCGCGGGCCGCGGCTGGCAGTGGCCCGCGCTACTGGCCGCGTCGCTCTACATCGGCAGCCAGCTGCTGACCTCACCGCGCCCCCGGCTGGATCTGCGGCTGTTGCTGTTGGCACTGGCCTGCGCATGGCTGGTCGACGCCAGTGCCGCCGCCAGCGGCACGGTGCGCTACGCGGCGGCCCCACTGGGTTGGGCGCCACCGCCGTGGATCATGGCGTTGTGGGCGGCGTTCGCGATGACGCTGACCACGTCGATGCGCTTCCTGCAGCACCACCCGGCCCTGCCGGCCCTGTTCGGCCTGCTGCTGGCACCGCTGGCCTATCTGTCTGCCGCACGCGGTTTCGACGCAGTGCGGTTCGCAGATCCCGTATGGCCAGGACTGCTGGTGCTGGGCGCGGGCTGGAGCATTGCGCTTTCCCTGCTGTGCCGGACCGCCCGTCGCGGCATGCACATCCCGCAGCCGCCCTTCGCAGGAGCGTCGTCATGATCAATCTGATGTGGGTCCTGCTGTACGCCGTACTGGTGATGAGCTGGGGCTGGGCCTGGCAGCGCCGCCACCACAACATCGGCGTGGTCGATGTGCTCTGGGCAAAGGGCGTGGGCGCCTCGGCGCTGTTGCTGGCGCTGCTCGGCGACGGTGCGGTGATGCCGCGGATCGCGCTGGGCGTGCTCGGCGGCCTGTGGGGCAGTCGACTCGCCCTGCATCTGTGGCACCGGGTCCGTCACGAAGAAGAGGACGGACGCTACCGCTACCTGCGCCAATACTGGCACGGCCACCAGGGCAAGATCTTCGGCTTCTTCATGGCGCAGGCGCTGCTGATCGTCCTGTTCGCCCTGCCCTTCGTGGCGGTGGCTGCCAATCCTCGGGCCGACCTGACCCTGTGGGTGGTGGCCGCAGCGCTGGTCTGGCTGCTGAGCGTCGGCGGCGAAAGCCTGGCCGACCGCCAGCTGGCGCGTTTCCGCGCCGACCCGGCGAACAAGGGCCGCACCTGCCGCGCCGGGCTCTGGCGCTATTCCCGCCACCCCAACTACTTCTTCGAGTGGCTGCACTGGTTCACCTATGTCCTGCTCGCGGTCGGCTCGCCACTCTGGTGGCTGGCCTGGGCCGGCCCGCTGCTGATGTATGTGTTCCTGCGCTATCTGAGCGGCATTCCATTCACCGAGAAACAGGCGCTGCGCAGCCGCGGCGACGACTATCGCGCCTACCAGCGCAGTACACCGATGTTCTTTCCCTGGTTTCCCCGTTCTTCCAAGGAGCATTCCGCATGAGCGCGATCCCGTCACTGAACCCGGCCGAAGATGCGGAAACCGGGCTGATCGCCTGGGCCGAACGCGGGCTGGTCCCCGATGCGGCGCTGCGTGCGGGCATCCGCCGCTTGTGCGCGCAGCGCCTGCATGAGGAAAGCGAGGGTGGCATCGAGGGCCAATCGGCACGCTTCAGCCGGCGCATCGCCGAGCTGGCCGACAGCCCGCTCGCGTTGCATACCGACGCAGCCAACCGCCAACACTATGAAGTGCCGGCAGCCTTCTTCCAGGCCTGCCTGGGCAAGCGACTGAAGTACAGCAGCTGCTACTACCCCACCGGGCGCGAAACGCTGGACCAGGCGGAGGACGCCATGCTGGAACTGTACGGCCAGCGCGCCGGACTGGCCGATGGCCAGCAGATTCTTGAGCTGGGCTGCGGCTGGGGCTCACTGACCCTGTGGATGGCCGAACGCTACCCGAAGGCGCATATCACTGCCGTCTCCAACTCGCACAGCCAACGCCAGCACATCATGGCGCAGTGCCAGGCGCGCGGCCTGGACAACGTCGAGGTGCTGACCTGTGACGTCAACCAACTTGATCTACCGACAGCCCGGTTCGACCGCTGTGTCTCGGTGGAGATGTTCGAGCACGTACGCAACTACGAGCGCCTGCTGGCAGGCATCGCACGGTGGCTGAAACCGGATGGCGCGTTGTTCGTGCACATCTTCGCCCATCGCACACTGATGTATCCGTTCGAGACCGAGGGTGGCGACAACTGGATGGGTCGCCACTTCTTCACCGGCGGACTGATGCCGGCCGCCGACACGCTGCTGCATTTCCAGCGCGACCTGCGCCTGGATCAACGCTGGTTGCTGGACGGCACCCACTACCAGCGCACGGCCGACCACTGGCTGGCCAACCAGGATGCCGCCCGCGAGCAGGTGATGCCGGTGCTGATCGCCACCTACGGCCAGGCTGCAGCGAAGGTCTGGTGGCAGCGCTGGCGGATGTTCTGGATGGCGTGCGCCGAGCTGTTCGGCTACGACGATGGCCAGCAGTGGCTGGTCGCCCACTATCTGTTCCGACCCCGCTGAGGTGCCCCATGCGCATGTTCTCGCTGCTTCCGCTGATCGCAGTCGGCCTGTTCGGCTCGGGCTGCTCCTCCAGCGACACCCGGCCGCTTCCGCGTGCGCCGTCGGTGGATGTGCCACGCTTCATGGGCGACTGGTACGTGATCGCCCATATTCCGTCCTGGCCCGAACGCGATGCCTACGATGCGGTGGAAAGTTATGCCTTGAAGCCCGACGGGCGCATCCAGACCACCTTCACCTATCGCAAGGGCAGCTTCGATGCGCCGCAGAAGTCGATGCACCCCGTCGGCCGTGTCGAGAAGGAAGGCAATGGCGCGATCTGGGGCATGCAGTTCATCTGGCCGATCCAGGCCGAGTACGTGATCGCCTGGCGGGATGACGACTACCGCCAGACCATCGTGGCGCGCAGCAAGCGCGACTATGTCTGGTACATGGCGCGTACGCCGCAGGTGTCCGACGGCGACTACCAGAAGGCCGTGCAGCGCATCGCCGAGATGGGCTACGACATCCGCCGACTGCGGCGCGTGCCGCAATCCGTCCGGTAGCATTCGATCCCATCAATTGACAGCTCCGAATCGATGGATGCAGCGAATCACTTCTTAGGAATATTCGCAAAAATCAAGCAATTTCGATGTTCGCCGCGACAGCAGCGCCAGAATGGTCATCACGCCCCATGGGCGCCGATCACCTCCCTGCGCATGAATGGACTTCCTGCCCCGCGCCCGCTGCGACTGGCACTACTGGACGACCACGAAGTCGTCCGTCGCGGCACTGCCCTGCACCTCTCCCGCGACGCCCGCTTCCGTATCGTCGCCAGCCACGCCCGAAGCGACGAACTCATCGACAGCCTCCAGCAGATGCGGGTGGATGTCGCGATCATCGATCTGACCCTGGCCCGCGACGATCGCAGCGCGTCCGAGCTGACCCCGCTGCTGCGCGAGCACTTTCCTCACGTCACCCTGCTCGCTTTTGCGACCCTTTCACCCTCGATCCACATCAACCAGCTCATCGCCACGGGTGTCGGTGGCGTGGTCAGCAAGGCCGAACCACTGCCGATGCTCTCGGACGCAATCGTGCGGGTATCGCAGGGCCTTCCGCGACTGCCACCCGACTGCACGCTGCCGGGAGACTGCGAAGAGCTCAGCCGCAACGAGCGCGAAGTACTGGAGCTCCTGCTGGCGGGCCTGACCGTTTCGGAAATCGCGCTCCGCCGCCATCGCAGCATCAAGACCGTCAGCACACAGAAGGTTGCGGCCCTGCGCAAGCTCAGGCTGCGCAACGATGCCGAGATCTACGCCATGCGGCAGCAGCTGGAATCACCGTGAAGATGCGCGATCGAATGCGTACATCCGCCCTCCTGCTGTTGGCGCTCATCCTGCTTCCCGCCGCGTCGGCCGAGGATGCGTCATCACTTGAATGGGGGCCGGGGCGCGAAGTCCGGGTGGCGACCACGCCGTCGCTGCACCCGGTACCCGCTGCACTCGCTGGCGGCACGACGTTGCCAAGCCTGGCCCATGGCTACGCCAATCTGGTTGCACGGCGTTCGCAGCTGCAGTTCCAGGAGCACCAGCATCCCAGCACCGGCGCATCGGTGGCTGCCGTCTGCAGACGCGAAGCGGATCTGGTACTGGTGATTGGCAACCACCTGCAGCCACCCTGCCCCGGCCTGGTGGCATCCAGCACGTTCCGCGGTGGCAAGACGATGCTCGCCGGCCGCAGCGGCGAACGCCTGCCACGCGATATCACGGAACTGGACCACCAGGTCCTGGCCGTGCTCGAAGGGGGGCCGTATGCGGAATGGCTGGCCGCGCGCCATCCGCACGTCCGCCTGCTACACCTGGCCGATCGGCACGCCACGCTGGCAGCTGTTGAAAACGGCACCGCCGATCTGGCAATCGGCCTGGAAACGACCCTGCGGCCCCTGATCCGTCGGCACTTCGCCGGGCACCTGCACCTGCAGCCTTTCGACAGCGATTTCTCCACCGACCTGCACCTGCTTGCGCGCCACGAAGATCGCCAGCTGCTGGAGCGCATCGAGCGGGCATTGCACGACATTACGCTGGAGGAACATGCCGGCCTGTTGCAGCTATGGGCCCAACAGGCGGCCCCCGCCTCGCTGGAGCACGTCCTGGACTGGATGCGTCAGCTGCCCCCGCAGTGGCTGCCGGCCCTGGCTGCCGCATTGGCAGTCGCCCCGTTCCTGTGGCATGCCTGGCACAGGCGCCTGCGTGCTGAAGGCCGTGCCCGCGCCCGCGCGATTGGCATGTTGAGCCACGAGGTGCGCAATTCGGCCCAGGCAGTCCTTGCCTCGATCGACCTGCTCAGCCAGCCGTCGGCGCCCATGGGGCAGCGAGAAGCACTGGCGGCTGCACATGCCGCGGGCTCCTCGCTGCGCAACCTGCTCAACCGCTCGCTGGAGTTCTCACGCCTGGCCAGCGGCACCTTCAAGCCGCACGTAGAACCTTGCGACATTGCACGACTCTGCCGCCAATCGCTGGATGCGATTCGTCCCCAGGCTCGGCAGCGCGGGCTGACGCTTCGCTTCGACTGCCTCCCCGAGCCCTGCCCCATTGTCGCCATCGATCCGGAAGGACTGCGCCGGATCATCGACAACCTGCTGGGAAACGCACTCAAGTTCACCGACGTCGGCGGCATCGAGCTGCGCCTTCAACTGACGCCAGGCAACCACCCTCGTGAGCTCATGCTGGATGTGATCGACAGCGGAATCGGCATCACTGCAGAGCAACTCACCGTGCTGTTCCAGCCATTCCAGCAGGGCGAAGACGGCAAGGAGCGCGGAGGCAGCGGATTGGGACTGATGATCGCGCATGCGCTTGCCCGCGCAATGGGCGGCAACCTGTCAGTACACAGCGTCCCCGGGCGCGGCAGTCGCTTCACCCTGCGCCTGCCGGTACGCCCCGCCAAGGCCAAGGTGGGGTCAGCCGCCAGCGCCGGCGCGGGAACGCCGCTGGGCGGGGTTGAACTGCTGCTGGTGGAGGACCACGCCCTCAATCGCCGGGTCATCAGCGAGCAGCTGCGCCGCCTGGGTGCCGATGTACACGCGTCTGGCGACGCCGCCAGCGCGCTTGCCGAGCAGGCCGTGAGACCGCGCAGCGTGATCCTGCTCGACATCGGGCTCGGGGACATGGATGGCTATGCGCTGGCCATGCAGTTGCGCAGGCAGGCGCGCGCCCCGCTGCGACTGATCGCGCTGTCGGCACGCCGTGATCGTCGGCATGTGGCGCGCTGCCGGAAAGCAGGGTTCGACGCCACCCTGACCAAGCCACTCCAGCTTGAGTCACTGCTGCGGGCGCTGGAGCTGCCGGCGACCGGACAGGCCATCGCAACGGGCACGGCCGCAGGTGACCCCGCCTACATCACGGACATCGGCAACGAGCTGCTGCGGATCGAACAGGCCATCGATGACGCCAGTGCCACTGACCTATGCCATCACGCGCATCGGCTTCAGGGGGCCCTGCAGATATACGGGGCTGCCCCAGAGGCGGACACGGCGGGCGACCTGTGGGAGCTGGGTCGCGACGCCACACCCGACTGGGCCGATGCGCGACGCCTGTTGCGCGTCCTTCAGCAATGGCATGGCTCCCGCGCTGCGGAAGCCATGCCCGGGGCCTGATCAGGCCGCCAGACGCTCGACCTGGCGACGGGTCAGGTCGTTGAAGCGACCCAGCGACATCAGATGCTGGTGGATCAGCGCCAGCCAACCACTGCGATGCCACTCGATCACAGTGGCTTCCGGCAGCGCGACGAACTTCTCGACGTCGACGACCTGGAAACCATTGAGGTTGAATTCACGGCCATCCGGGGTACGCACGGTGGCGTTGCGCTCGACCAGCAGGCCGTTGTCGATCAGGGCCTTGGAGAAGGCCTGGGTCTGTTCGTGCTCACGGGTGAACTGGCCACAGAACTCCAGCGCCTGCTGCACCATGTCGGTGGCCTTGCCATCGACGAACAGCGGCTGGCCTTCGTCACCGCCCTTGACCACGCGCGAGCTCTCTTCGTCGATGCCCAGCAGGAAATCATTGTCCGAGCCGGTGTCGATGAAGATGAAGGGGTGGCGACGCAGGTAGGCCGGGATATAGGCCTCGTCTTCCCACAGGCCATCCTTGATGAACAGGTTCTGGTCGGATACGCCAACGGCAGCCATCGGCACTGCGGTCGGGCCAGCGAAGAGGATCGGGAAGTGGTGCAGCGCCAGCGAGAACTCGCCGAGCACCAGCGGAATGGCGTTGTTGCCCGCGGCAAACTCGAGCCTGCCCGGCAGGATGCGCAGGTCGGCGTGCACATCGGCCTGCAGCGGCACCGGACGGGTGTAGAACAGGGGGGCGTTGCTCGGCGCCGCTTCGGTGGTGGTGTCGCTGGTGGTGGTCATCTTGGGAACCGTTCGATCATGCGCGCCTGCCATCCCGGGCGCGCCAGCGGGAACAACCTGAATCCCGCATTATCAACAAGCTCGATGACAACGGCCACCCCATCGTCGGCCTATTTCAGCTGCAGGGGGTACCGCTGCCAGAGCACATGGACCAGGAAACCGGCCAGTTCGGTGTCACGCGCGCTGACCGCTGCGCGGATCTTGTCCAGCAGCACCATATCCGAACAGGAGCGCACATCCGCGTGGTTGGCCTGCCCTGCCCGGCGCGCGCGGTAGCGCGCGGCCCGTTGCGCGTCACTCATGGCGTACCCGAACTTGGGCGGACGGCCGCGCTTTCGCGGCAGGGTCAGCTCCAGGGTTCCGGGGTCTTTGTCATCACGCATGAGAAGGGTGCGGGCGGCGGCGAGCAACGGGGGGTGCGCAATTTATCGTGAGGCATCACTTTAATCCAGCCTTTTCTGCAGTTTTGTTGCGATGCAATGCAAAAAATCGCATCCCGAGGGCCCCATCCCCGCATGGAGTGGATCTACTGCAGAGCTCGCGACCCGATCGCCCGGTAGATCCACGCCATGCGTGGATGCGCGCCCCGAACACAAAAAGGGGAGCCCGCGAACGGGCTCCCCACCTTTCCTCATGCAGCGCGTACCGGCTCGTAGCCGTGCAGGTGCGCCTCGCTACTCGCCCGCCCCTGGCTGAGCGAACGCAGCGACGTGGTGTAACCCACCAGCTGCGCCAATGGCGCAAAACCGCTGACCTCAGCGCGACCGTCCTGGTCCTCGATGCGGGCGATGCGACCGTGGCGCCGGTTGAGGTCGCCGACCACATCGCCCACCGACGCCGACGGCGAATGCACCGTCACCGCCATCACCGGTTCCAGCAGCTGCGTGCCACCTTCGGCCAGCGCGGCCTTGATCGCCTCGGCACCCGCGCGACGGAACGCCATCTCCGAAGAGTCCTTGGCATGGGTCTGGCCATCGACAAGACTGACCTCGATGCCGACCACCGGATGACCCTGCGGCCCTTCCGACAGCGCGGCACCTACACCCTTCTCCACCGCAGCGATGAAGCTGCGCGGCACCACGCCACCGACGATGCGGTCGTTGAACACCACCTGGTCGTCCTCACGCGGCGACACATCCAGCACCACGTGCGCGAACTGGCCCTGGCCACCGGTCTGCTTGACCAGTCGCCCGACGACGCCGGTCATCGCACGCAGCGGCGTCTCCTGGTAGGCCACGCGCGGCGCACCTACGCCCACGTCGACCTTCCATTCGCTGCGCAGGCGCTCGACCATCACCTCCAGGTGCAGCTCGCCCATGCCCCAGACCAGGGTTTCCGCCGTGTCGCGATCGGTTTCGACGCGGAATGACGGGTCTTCCTGGGCCAGGCTGGCCAGGCCCTGCGCCATCCTGATCAGGTCGGCCGCACGCGCCGGCTCCAGCCGCCACGCCAGCACCGGCGCCTGGGCCTGGATGTTCTCCAGGCGCAGCGGCTGCGCACGGCCGCTCAGCGTTTCGCCACTGACCGCATCCTTCCAGCCCAGCACCGCGAAAATGTCACCGGCCACGGCCTGCTCGATGTCGTGGGTCTGGTCGGCCTGCACCCGCACCAGCCGGCTGACACGCCGTCCCTGTGGGTGCTGCGAGCTGGCCACCGCGTCGCCCACCTTCAAGGTCCCCGAGTACAGCCGCACGAAGCTCAGCGCGCCGTGCTGCTGGTGGGTGATCTTGAACAGCAGGCCCGCCAGCGGACCGTCCGGATCCGGCGGCAGCACCACCTCGCCGCTCTCGCTTTCGGCGGTCACGGCAGGGCGATCCAGCGGCGACGGCAGGTAATCGACCACCGCATCGAGCAGCGTCTCGATACCCTTGTCCTTGAACGCAGCACCGGCCAGCACGGGCACGCCCGCACCCGCCAGCGTCGCCCGGCGGATCGCCGCGCGCAGCTGTTCGGCATCGATCACGCGACCTTCCAGCCAGGCATCGGCCAGTTGTTCATCGTGATCGGCCACGGCCTCGACCAGCGCATCGCGCTGAGCCTGCCACTGCGCGCGTGCCGCGTCGTCCCACGGGGCCACCGTGGTTGCGGCGCCATCCTGCCACTGCAGCACGCGCTCATCGACCAGGTCGACCCAGCCGTTGAAGCCGCTTTCGCTGCCCAACGGCACGCCCAATGCCCACGGTCGCGCCTGCAGTTTGTCCTGCAGCTGCTCCAGCACGCGCGCGAACGACGCGCCGACGCGGTCCATCTTGTTGACGAAAGCGATCAGCGGCACGCGATGGCGACGCGCCTGGCGCCACACCGTCTCGGACTGCGGCTGCACGCCGTCCACGGCCGAGAATACGGCCACCGCGCCGTCGAGCACGCGCAGTGAACGCTCGACTTCGATGGCGAAGTCGATATGGCCGGGGGTGTCGATCAGGGTCAGCCGATGCGGCGGCAGGTCACGCGGCGCCCACTGCGCCTGAACCGCGGCCGCGCCGATGGTGATGCCGCGCTCGCGTTCGATCGCCGAGAAATCGGTGGTCGCATTGCCGTCGTGCACTTCGCCGACGCGGTGGATTTCGCCGCTTTTCCACAGCAGGCGTTCGGTAAGCGTGGTTTTGCCGGCGTCGATGTGGGCAATGATGCCAAGGTTGCGACGGCGGGAAAGGACTTGGGTGTTCATGAGAAAGGTTCCTGCAAAGCCAACTTCAGGGGCCGCACACCCCGGTTGGCGACAGGGTGCGCGGCTAGCGTTCGGTCTCGGCGATCTGGTGCATGGCACGTTCTCCTTCGCAGTACTGGGTAGAGTCGACTGGGTAGAGTCGACTGTTAGTCGACTCACAAAAAACAAAAACGAAAAGAGCGCCCCGGAGGGCGCTCTGTCGAAGGTCCAGCGACAGCCGCTTCAACGGCCTCGTGGGGCTCCAGGCAGACACGCCCGTTCCGCGCTTGCGCGGGTCAGGGTGAAAAACTTCAGGAGCGGCGTCCGGTTCATGGGGCGCATTCTAGACCTGCCAATCTGGCGCGCAAGTGAATATTGCACACAATAATAGAACGATGAGGCCGACCGACATCGGGGTCGGATCCCTTTGCCCAAAGCAAAGGGCTCTGACCCCTGCCATGCCCTACTTGCAGTCGTGCAGCTTGCGCGCCTCACCCACGGTCGCAGCCTGGTCGTCGCCCATCGAGATCCAGCCCTTCAATGGCATTGCCGGATCCACATGCGGCTGCCGTGCGCCACCGTGGACCACCACTTCGGTCCAGCTGCCCACCGGCGCCAGCTCGGACAGGCGTGCCGCCTGATCGTCCTCGGTACTGAACATGTCGTCCGGGCCCGCCGGAGGCGTGGTATTCACGGTTTCCGTCTTGCGGGTCCGGACCCGAAGTGCACCGTCCGGCAGCCGCTGGGTGATCACCTCGTATCGCTCAACACCATACGCCCAGCTGCTTTCGCCAACGCTGCGGGTCTCGCTGCCGTCATCGGCCACGGTCACCACCTCGCCTGCCGGCCCGATGACGCCCGCGACAGCCCCCAGGCCTGACATCAGCGCCTGATAGACGATCATCTGCCGCTGTTCGGAGGTCAACGCACCGGCCTTGAGCTTGGTCGCAGGAATCTTCAGGTACGCCGTCTCCCTGCACAGCACCAGCACCTGCTGGTCGTCCCAGCTCACCGACATTTCCTCGTTGGCGAAGTACTGCGTCTTCATCGACGTCACAGCGGCACCGTCGCTACTGGAATGTCGGGTCTCGATCAGCGAGGCGTTCTCGGCCGCGTCGGTCAGCGAAACCTGAGCGGTCGAAGCCGCATTGGCAGCGCAAGCGGAAGCAATCATTGCGGCGAGCAGCACGCTGCAGGTAACGGTGCGGAACATGGCATCAGTCCATTGAAGAAAACGAAGCAATCATGATACCCGGAGCAACCTGGCGGGCCCTCGCTCAGGTCACCACCACCAGCGGCACGCCGCGCCGCGGGTGCTCCAGCACCACCACGTCCTGCTGGTAGACGCGCTGCAGGTTGTCTTCGGTCAGCACCTGCAGCGGCGTGCCATCGGCCGCCACCCTGCCCTGTTCCAGCAGCACGATGCGGTCGGCATAGCCAGCGGCAAGATTGAGGTCGTGCAGCACCACGATCACGCACGCACCGGCTTCGGCACAGGCGCGCACACTGCGCAGCGTGCGCTCCTGGTGGCGCAGGTCCAGCGCGGCGGTCGGCTCATCGAGCAGCAGCAGCGGCGTATCCTGCGCCAGCACACGCGCGAACGTGGTGCGGGCGGACTCGCCACCGGACAGCTGCTGCACCTCGCGCAGGCGCAGCGCCTGCAGTTCGGCGGCATCGATGGCCGCTTCCACCCGGGCATCGTCCGTGACCGGGTCCGGCGGGTGTGGCAACCGGCCCATCGCCACCACCTCCTCTACGCTGAAGGCGAAACGAACGCCGTGCTCCTGCGGCATTACCGCGCGCTCGCGCGCCAGCGGCCCGGCCTTGTAGCTGGCCAGCGGTTTGCCCAACAGGCTCACCTCGCCCGCATCGGCGCGCAGGTCGCCGGCCGCTACCGCCAGCAAGGTGGACTTTCCTGCGCCGTTCGGGCCAACCAGCGCGGTCACCGTACCCGGCTCGAACGCGAGCGAGATGCCGTGCAGGATCTCGCGCTGCTGGCGGCGCACCACCACCTCATGCAGCTTCAACAGCACGCTCATGGCGCCGCCTTGCGGCGCTGCTGCAGCACCAGCCAGAGGAAGAACGGCGCGCCCAGCGCGGCCGAGAACAAGCCCAGCGGAATCTCCGCCGGCGGATCGAGCGTGCGGGCCGCGGTGTCGGCCACTACGATCAGCAACGCACCGAGCAGGCCGGACAACGGCAGCAACCAGCGATGCCCGGGGCCGACCAGCAGGCGTGCCACGTGCGGCACCACCAGGCCCACGAAACTGATCGAACCGGCAAAGGCCACCGCCGCGCCCACCAGCAGCGCACTGAACGCCACCAGGCGACGCCGCGTGCGGGTCACGTCCAGCCCGAGGTGCTGTGCCTGGCGTTCGCCCAGCGCCAGCATGTCCAGCGGCGTGGCCAACCGCTGCAACGCGAACACGCCGATGGCAAACAGGGGCACCACCGCCGCCACATCGGCCCAGTTGGCACGCGCCAGCGAGCCCATCTGCCAGAACACCAGCGACTGCAATTCGCTTTCGCTGGCGATGTAGGTGAGGAAACCGATCAGCGCCGAGCAGAACGCGGCCATCGCGATGCCGACCAGCAGCAGCGTGGCATTGCCACTGCCTTTCCCGGGCCGCGCCAGCGCATAGGTCAGGCCAATCGCCAGCGCACCGCCAACGAACGCGGCCACAGGCACCAGCCAGCCGGCTGCGCCCGCAGCGCCGAGAACAATGGCAGCCACTGCCCCCAGCGCAGCACCCTGGCTGACACCGACGATGCCGGGATCGGCCAGCGGGTTACCGAACAGGCCCTGCAGACTGGCACCGGCCATCGCCAGCGACGCACCGACCATCGCACCCAGCAGGGCACGCGGAATGCGCAGCTGCCAGACCACCGCCAGATCACGGCTGCTGACCGCCTGCGGATCGAGCAGGCCCAGCTTCACCGCCAACGCCTGCATCACCTCCAGCGGCGGCAGCCGCAGCGGGCCCACGGCGAACGAGGCCAGCACCGCACCCAGCAGTGCCAGCAACGCCACCAGCAACATCGTCCGCCCGCGACGGCGGCGCCGATCCGCCGGACTCATGCCTTCGGCAACGCCGCCAGGGCCTTGGCCAGCGCCAGCGCGCCAGCACCGGAACCGACACTGGTGTACTTCAGCTGCACGTCCGGCATCACCCAGACCCGATTGGCCTGCCCAGCCGGAGTCTGCTTCAGCGTCGGGTACGCCTTCCACAGGCCCTCGGCACCGCCGAACAGCTGCAGGTCATGCTCGGTCACCAGGATCACCTCCGGCGCTGAGGCGACCACGCCTTCATTGCTCAGCTGCGAGTAGTTCTTCACCCCCGCCTCGGTGCCGATGTTGACGCCGCCAGCCAGCGCGATCAGCTGCGCCGAGGCGCTGTCGGCACCGGCAACAGTCGGTGAGCCGCCAGCGCCGGTGGCCGACACGTGGATCAGTCGTGGCGCATGGCCCAGGCCCTTGCCAATCGCTGCAGCCTCGTCGAGCTGACGCTGCACCTGCGTGGCCAGTGCTTGCCCTGCCTCGGCCAGCCCTAGTGCAGCAGCGACCTTGCGCACCTTGTCCGGCGCTGGCTGCAGGTCATCGATGACTACCGCCGGCTCGCCCACTTCGCGCAGCTTCTTGGCCAGTTCGGTATGGCGGCGCAGGCTGTTGCCGAGGAACAGCGAGCCCTGCAGGCTCAGCACGCCCTCCACGCCAGTGGTTCGGTTGAACAGGAACTGGTGCGGCGCGGCCAGGCCGGCCTGGGTGGTGGTGTTGGTCGGCGCGGCAAATACCTGCTTGCCCAGCCCCAGTGCTTCGATCACCGCGATGACGTCGTCGCCACCGGCGATGATCCGGCTGGTATCGGCCACTTCGATATCGGCGCCATCATCGGAATGCACCTTGGCCGGCAGCACCGCCTTCTGGCCGTGCACGGCCGGCATTTCGGCTCCTGCCACTCGCTGCCAGCCTCCCGGCAGCGCGGTTTCCGCAGCGGCCGCCGTTGCTGCGGGCGACTCGGCAGGCGTATTGGCATCAGAGGGAGCCGACGAGCCGCCACAGGCAGCCAACGCCAGCGAAACAGCGAACGGAAGCGCACACAGGCGCAGACGGGACGCGATGTTCATGCACTTTCTCCTTGCTGGCAGGGCGACGCGCACGCCGCCCCACCGTGTGACTTACTGCTTCGGGGTGATGCGGGTGATGCGGTCACCCTTCGGGTCTTCAGCGCCGCGCGACTTGTTCACCGCGAACACGTTGCCCTTGCCATCGGCGCGGACGTGGTTCGGCAGCGTGCCGCCATCAAGATTGGCGACCACCTTGCCGTCACCGTTCACCACGGTGACCGTGCCAGCGCCACGGTTGCTGACGTAGGCCAGGCCGGAGGCATCATCGAAGGCGACGTTCAGCGCGCCGGCGCCGACCGGCACATCGTGCAGCACCTTGCCGGCGGCCACGTCGACGATCAGCAGGTTGTCGGTGCCCTGCGAGGCCACGTACAGGCGGTTGCGCGCCGCGTCGAAGGCCACGCCCGAGGCACTGATCGAATTGCCCAGATCGATGACCTTCTCGACCTTGCCGCTGGCCACATCGATCACTGCCGCCTCCGGGGTGCCGATGCTGACGGTGAACAGCTTGCCGCCCTTCTCGTCCAGCACCAGGCTCATCGGGGTGAACTTGCCGTCGTCCACGCCGGATTCCAGCGTCACCTGCGGCAGTTCCTTGAAGGTCTTCGCATCGAACACCGACAGGTGGTCCTCGCCGGTGGCAGAGGCGAACACCTTGCCGCGCGTGCCGTCGACCACCACGTCGCGCGCGTGCGGCACGGCATCGACCGGGAACTGATGGACCAGCGACAGGTCCTTCTGGCGATAGACCGCGATGGAATTCTGGCGGGTGTTGGTGACCCAGACATTGCCGTTGGGGTCATCCACGCCCACGCCGTAGACCGCGTACACCGCACCATTGGTGCTGCCCGGCACCTGCGCCGGGGTGATCGCCTTGGTCACCTTCAGCGACTTCGGGTCCAGCTTCAGCAGCTGCGACTGGGTCACCGGCGGGCGGCCCACCGCCGAGGTCACGAACACCGCATTGCTGGCGGCGCTGTAGGCCGACTGGTACAGGCCCGGCACCAGCTTGTTGGACTGGGTGGCGAACTGCGCCTGGCCGGACAGCGGCAGCTGCGGCGAGACGCGCAGCTTCAGCACGGTGGCCGCAGCCGGTTGGCTGGCGCGCACCACAACCGGATGGGTGCCCGGCACCGCGTCGGCCGGAATGCTCAACTGGGTCTTGAAGTTGCCATCCGCGTCGACCACCAGCGGCTGCGCGTTGAGCTCGCTGTCACCGCGCAGCAGGCTGACCTTCTGGCCCGGCACGAACCCACGGCCGACCACGTCGGCAGTGCTGCCGGGAACCACGTTCTCACCGCGTGAGACGACTTCACCCTTGAATGTGGCGTTGGCCGGCTGGTCGAACACCGGCTGCGCGGTGGCGGTCACCGCCAGCAACAGGCCGGCGGCGAGAGAGGTGAGACGGAAAGACGGACGGAACGACATGGAAGGCTCCTTGCACACGTAGGCCGCGCCACGTGACGCGGGATTCATCAGTTGCCTGGGCCGCTGCACGCCGGCAGCCTCGCCTGGGTAGTGGGGTCGCACGGCATCGCGTGCGAAGGGATTCACTCGGCGGCGTTGTCACCATCCGTGGGGGCACCGTCACCGGCGCTGCGGTCGGTCACGCCGTACAGTTCATGCAGCGCGGCATGGAACGAGGCCGGCAGCATCGGGCCGTGTCCCAGCCCCGGGAACTCGCGGTACTGCACGCTCATGCCCGGCACCTTGGCCAACCGTTCTGACAACTGCCACGCCGCATCCGGCGTGGCGCCACCGATGCGGCGCAGGTGCGCGACCACCCTTGGGTTGCTCAGGTCGCGCTTGCCACGATCGCCAACACGCTCGGCACCGCCCAGCATCAACCAGAGCTTTGCCGGCTGGCCATGCACGTTCTGCACGAACTGCTGTTCCGGATCACCCAGCGCCGCGCCCTGGCTCCACCACAGCGAGGGACTGGCCGCCAGATAGGACTGGAAGGCGGCGGGACGGGTGTACAGCGCATTGAGCACGAACAACCCACCCAGCGAGTGGCCCCACAGCGCTTGCTGCTGCGTATCGATGCGTGCGCGACGCTCGACTTCCGGCTTGATGCGGCGTTCGATCACATCCAGGAAGACCGCAGCACCACCGCCGACCGCCTGTGTCGTACCGCTCTCATCGTCGGCGCGGTCGATCCACGCGGTGTAGTCGCGGGTGCGCGCCTTGGAATCGATGCGCAGGTCGTTGTCGTAGCCGATCAGCACCAGCACCGGTGGCGCCTTGCGCGCGGCCAGCTCGGCCAGCAGCGGCTGGTCCAGCACCATGGCGACGGCATTGCCGTCCAGCGCGTAGAGCACCGGGGAGGGCGTCTTGCCGGCCTTGGCCGGAATCACCAGGTTCACCCGCCAGCGGCGTTGCTGGTCGGGACTGTCCACCACGAAATGCTCGAAGCGATAGCTGGCCGCCGGCTCGTCGAGTACGGTGTGGCCAATTTTCTGCAGTGGATTGCGCTGCTGCGCATGGGCGTACGGGGTGGCCAGGAGCAGACCCATCATCAAGGCGGCCAGGCCGCGGGCCAGCGGACCACGGCGCGAAGGCGGGACGAAATGCATCATCAGCGGCGGCAGGAGCGACCAATGGCCGCCGGTTCATAGGGGACCGCAGTCTACCTTAAACGCGAATGATTATCACATCGATCAAACGTCACGCTGTGTATCACGCGCGCGATACGTTCATTTTCCCGGTTGCGCCGGAAACACTGAACCCACTATTTTGCCCGGCAGCGGGGCGCAGGAGCGCCCTACCCTCGCAGGGCTGCGGACGGATGGGTGATCGTGCCATCGGCCGCGCCCTGTCCTTGCCAAACCTATCCACGCATGGCGTGGATCTACTGACCACCACCCACGGGAATGGATCCCGTGACTGCGAGAACGCCTTGAAGCGAACCACCCTGATCGTCCTTTCCCTTGGCCTGCTCGCACCGCTGGCCGCCCATGCCGCACAGGACCTGCCAACGCTCTACCAGGCCTTTGAAGAGGCCGGCAGTTCATCACTGGGCATGGACCAACTCAACCAGACGGTGACATTCACTGCCGTCGCACTGAGCGTTTCCAGCAACCTGGCGGGCGAGCCACTGATCGAGGCCGGCGATGACCAGGGCAATGTCCTGGCCCGGCTGACCAGCGACGACGAACAGCAGGCGGCCAAGCTGGGCGCACTGGAAGAAGGCGCGACTTTCACCGCCAGCTGCACGCTGCAGTTCAGCTCGGGCACCGATTACCTGTCCTTCGAAGATTGCACCATCAAGTAAAGATGAAGCCGGCAAAATGCCGGCTTCTTTTCTTTGCCTCTGTAGCGTCGAGCCATGCTCGACTCATGCATCATCACGGCCCCGTAGGCACCGGACCATACACGTTCTCCTGCGGCGTGCCCGGCAGCAGCGAGAAGATCATGATCACGATCCCGCCACCCGGTACCAGCGCCAGCAGGAACAGCCAGCCCGACTGGTTGCAGTCATGCAGGCGGCGTACGGTCACTGCGATCAGCGGCACGATCGTGGCCAGCCACATCACACACAGCAGCACCACCATGCCGATCAGGATGCCGGCCAGCGCTTCGGCACTGTTGCGCAGGAGGATCGCCAGCACGCCGGCCAGCAGCATCACTGCCGTTGCGACCAGGAACAGGAACAGCTGGTACATCCAGTACTCGCGGCGGTTCGCGCGGCCCTCGAACTGGGCGTAGCGCTTCAACGGCAGAATCATTTCCTGCACGGCATCGATCCTTGAAAAAGTAGCCGCGCAGTGTGCCAAATGAACGTGCCGGGAACAATGTTGCCACTGCAGGGTCGAGCCGTGCTCGACTGCCTTACCGAATATGCCAACAAGCCTGCCAAGAGCGAAGTCGAGCATGGCTCGACGCCACATGAACCGGGTCAGCGGCCCTTCGCGGCGCGCGCAGCCTCGCGCTCGGCGCGCAAACGGTCCAGCTTTTCCTTCAACTTGATTTCCAGCCCGCGCGGCACCGGGTTGTAGTACACCCGTTCGCCCATCGCATCCGGGAAACCGGTCTGGTCGAGCGCGATGCCACCCTCCGCATCGTGGTCATACTGGTACTCGGCGCCGTAGCCCAGTTCCTTCATCAGCTTGGTCGGCGCATTGCGCAGGTGCAGCGGCACCTCTTCTGTGCCGCTCTCGCGCACATCGGACTTGGCCTGGTTGAAGGCCGCATAGCCGGCATTCGACTTCGCCGTGCTGGCCAGATAAAGCACCAGTTGGGCGAACGCGAGTTCGCCCTCCGGACTGCCCAGTCGCTCATAGATGTCCCACGCTTCCAGCGCCATGCTCTGCGCACGCGGGTCGGCCAGGCCGATATCCTCGATGGCCATGCGGGTCAGCCGGCGCGCCAGGTAAGACGGATCGCAGCCGCCATCGAGCATGCGGGTCAGCCAGTACAGCGCGGCGTCCGGGTTGGAGCTGCGCACGGATTTGTGCAGCGCCGAGATCTGGTCGTAGAACTGCTCGCCGCCCTTGTCGAAGCGGCGGGTACGATCGGCCAGCACCTGGGTCAGGGTCTGCGGCGTGATGCGCCCACCCTCCCCGCCCGCCAGTTCGGCGGCGATTTCCAGCAGGGTCAGCGCACGGCGCACATCACCGTCGGCGGCGGTGGCGATTTCGAGGAGCAGTTCCGGAGCGACCTCTATACCCTCCTCACCCAGGCCGCGTTCGCGGTCACCCAGCGCACGCTCCAGCGCCTCAACGATGTCTGTGGGCGAAACGCCTTCCAGCACATGCACGCGGCAACGCGACAGCAGCGCCGAATTCAGCTCGAACGATGGATTCTCGGTGGTGGCACCGACGAACAGGATGGTGCCGCGCTCGATATGCGGCAGGAACGCATCCTGCTGCGCCTTGTTGAAGCGGTGCACCTCATCCACGAACAGCACGGTGCGGCGGCCTTCGGCGAAGCGTTGCGCGGCCTCGGCCAGCACCTGGCGCACCTCCGGCAGGCCGGACAGCACGGCAGAGATGGCGCGGAATTCCGCATCGGCGTACTCGGCCAGCAGCAGCGCCAGCGTGGTCTTGCCGCAGCCCGGCGGCCCCCACAGGATCATCGAATGCACGCGACCGGATTCGACCGCGCGGCGCAGCGCACTGTCCGGCGCCAGCAGGCGCTTCTGCCCGACCATTTCGTCCAGGGTGCGGGGGCGCATGCGCTCGGCCAGCGGGCGCATGTGTTCCCGATCGACGCTCAGCAGATCGCGTCCGGGGAATGAAGTGGAGCGATGTCTTGGCACCCGGTCATTGTACCGCGCCGCCAAACGGTAGCGCCGGGCCGTGCCCGGCGGGCGGGACGCGATGTCTGGTAGTGCCGGCCGCTGGCCGGCAGATCAACAGCGTGTCAACCAAGGTTGACACCCACCAAGGCAGTGCCGGTTGGCACCCACCGGAGCAGTTGGCGCTAGGCCATGCCGGCGATCACGCCGCACGGGTGGTAGTGCCGGCCGCTGGCCGGCAGCCCCTCAATGTGTCGGAAATGAGCCGAAGCCGCCGCAGCCAATCCACCGGTAAGCCACTGATTAACATAGAGCGCTCTTTCCCGGGGTCCGTGCGTCCTCATCAGTAACCGAGAATTTGGAACTCAACCCTTCAGGACCCAAGCGTGCGAGATCCCGAATCCAATGTCCTTGAGTTCATTGCTGGCTGCGCGGTCGATGCGGACATCTACTATCTGGCTGCCGCCCTAGGCCCTGGGCATGAATACTACGACCCGGATCCAGGCCCACCCACCCGCATGTTCGTCTTTGGCCGCACCCCCAGAGAGGAGTGGTTCTACCATGACCTGCAGGACTTCCAGGTGATGTCCACAGAGTTTGTCCCGGAGGAAGAAGGCGGTCGCCCCCGTCGTGTGCTTGCCCTGGATTTCTATGGGCAGCTGGAAGATTACTCCCGTGCTGGGGCAACGATCGAGTACGTCCCGGCTGAAGGCGCCGACTTTCCCGGAGGTCTTACCCGTTTGCGACTGCTGGGCGACGTCCTTTTCTGCGCGGGCACAAGAGGACAGATCCATCATCGGGGCGACGGCGGATGGCGGCAGCTTCCAACCCAATTCGCGACTGCCTTCTGCGAGGAGGACGAAGACGAGTCGGATCTGGATGACTTCGTCAGTTGGCTCGACGATTTCGGCCACCTGCTCGAACTGGGCGATGCTCCCGCACTTCCTCGAGATCCGATGGAACGCGACGCAGAGCTTCGCCGGAGATTCGCCGATTGGCGAGCCCACATGACCCATGTCCGGGAGGATGAAGGATTCAACCAGCTACTCGCTGAGTTCCGCGTGGGCAGCGTGAACGACCTCTGCGGAACGGGCTTTGCTGACCTCTACGCAATCGGCTCCCAAGGCCTGATTGCGCACTGGGATGGCTCGAGCTGGACCGTGCCCGAACAAGTCACTACTGCGGAGCTGCTTCATGCTTGCAGGACCGACCAGGGCCGCCTCGTCCTTGTAGGAATGCACGGCACCATCGTTACGGGCGACATCTCCACTGGATTCGAGTGCCTCCAACACGAAGTCGGCGAAGGCATCAACTTCAACGCTGCGTGCCAGTACAAGCAACAGGTTTACATCGGCTCGGAGAATGGCGGCCTCTACGTCTACAGTCTAGAAACCGGCGTAGTTGAACCGTTGCTGGAAGGCATCCCCGAAGAACTGAGAGATGCAACGATTGTTGATATCAGTTCCGTCGGTAGCGTGCTTTGGGTGCTGACGCCCTGGGACCTGATTCGATTTGATGGCACCGCGTGGCAGGTGATCGTTCACCCGGACAACGGATGAGCTGGCCGAACGCGTGCCAACCAAGGTTGGCACCCACCAGAGCGGGTCAGGTCGGATTGCGGCAGCGCCGAACCCTGCCCGGCGGATCAGGCCGCAAGGGTCGGTAGTGCCGGCCGCTGGCCGGCAGATCAATAGCATGTCAACCAAGGTTAACACCCACCAAGGTGGTGCCGGTTGACACCCACCCGAGCAGGTAGGACCAGGCCCTGCCCGGCGGATCAGGCCGCACGGGTGGTAGTGCCGGCCGCTGGCCGGCAGATCAACAGCGTGTCAACCAAGGTTGACACCCCACCAAAGCGCCTCCACCCACAGATCAATTGCCGATGACGTCGGTGCCCTTCGGCGGGGTGAAGCTGAAGGTGCCGGCCGCGAAGCCCGGATTGCGCTTCCAGCCACTGAAGCTGATCACGGTACGCTGGCCAACCGCATCGGTGATTTCCATCTTGGCCAGGCCCTGCGCGTTGAAGCCCAGCGCGGCGTACTGGAAGCTGGCTTCGGTCTCGCGCTTCGGCGACAGCGACAGCCACTGCAGGCCGTCGCGCTGTGCCGCCTCTTCACTGACGTCGTACTGCTGCTCCAGCAGCGCCGGGTTGATCAGTGCGGTCAGCGGGCTGTTCTGCTCTTCCTTGCCCTGCTCGCGCACGGTGGCCTGCTCAAGGTCCGGCTCGTACATCCAGACCTTCCTGCCGTCAGCCACGATCAGCTGTTCGTGCGGGCGCACGTATTCCCAGCGGAACAGGCGCGGCGCCGACAGCGCCACACGGCCACTGGTCGATTCCTTCACCTTGCCGCGACTGTCGAACACCTGCTGGCTGAACTGGCCATCCAGGCCCTTCAAGCCGCTGGTGAAGGTCTTCAGGTCATCGCGGGCGCCAGCCCAGGCGCTGCCAGCGGCGGCGCAGGCCACGGCCAGGGTGGTGGTGGCAAGGAAACGGCGGAAGCGGAAGTTCATGCGGGAATCCTGTGGGCGCGGGCGCCAGGAAAGGTGGTTGCCAGTGTGCCCGGGGAAAGATGAATGGGCGATCAGGGCGACATTATGCCGCCCTGAACATCCATCGGCGATTCAGCCACCGGATCCCGGCAGCTCGCCGTACAGCACCTGGCCGCGGAAGCCACGCCGCACTTCGCGATACAGCGCGCGGAACGCCGGATAGTCCTGCGGCTGGCACAACGCCTCTGGCCCACGCACCGCATTCTGCTGCAAGCGGTGGTGCACTATCACCTCCTGGCCCTCGCGACTCCAGTCCACCCGGTACTCGCCGGCGGCATTGGCGAAACGCTGGCTGGCCGGGATGGCGATGATCGGCGCATTGGCCGGGAACTGCAGGCGATAGGTTTCCTCGCGCAGGCTGGCATTGCAGTAGAACGGCGTTTCGTTGGCCGGCGCCGAGGCAGTGGCGTACAGCCCACGCACCGACTCGCCACCCGGCGGGTCCGGCACGGCCATGCCGCCGGCCACGCTGAAGTCGGCGTAGTCCTCGGCCTGGAACGCCATGCGATAGCCAAACGGCCGGGTCAGGTCGACCGGCACGCCCTGGATCTGCAGCTGCCCTCGCCCATCGAAACCTGAGGCGGCCATGATCTGCTCTTCAGCGCGCGCACGGTTCTGCGCGTTGAGCTGGGAGAACTGGGCGCGCATGCCGATCTCGGCGTTCTCGCCCAGCTTCGGAATGGTCTCGCCGCGCAGGTCGCCGTTGGCGTCGAAGGTGAAACGCACCTCCATCGAGGTGGCGTTACGCTCCGGCGTGTTGGCCGGGGTGCGCGCCAGCGTGGCGTCGCGGGTACGCATCACCGGTGCACCCAGGTCACCCTCTGGCAGCTGACCGAAGCGCGCCCACGCGGTGGTCGAATCCAGGTACAGATCAAACTCGGGAATGTAGGTGATGGCGTGGTTGAAGCGGCCCAGCACCGGAATCTTCGGCAACGTCGGGCCACCGCCGGCACCGATCAGCACTGGCGAGCTGGCGATCCCCTTGGCCGCCAGCAGCGCCTCCAGGATCGTCACATGGTCCTTGCAGTCACCATAGTGGTTGTCGAGGATGCTCTGCGCGCTGTTCGGCTCCAGCCCGCCATTGCCCAGGTACACCGCCACGTAGCGGATGTTCTGCGCAACCCAGCGGTACAGCGCATCAGCCTGCTCGCGGCGGTCGCTGATACCCGCGGTGATCTCATCAGCCAGCGCCTGCAGCGCCGGGGTCACCTCGGCCGCCGGGCCCGCCTTGAGCTGGTAGGCGCGACCCATCTGCGACCAGTCACGATAGGTACTGGCCATGATGTTCGGGCCGAACTCCCAGCCCGCCGCCGACCAGTTCTGCGCCGGCATCGCCTCGCGACGCTGGTAGCGCCAGCGCCACTGCGCCTGGCCATTCTTCACCGTCGGCCGATCGCTGCCCTGCACGCCGCGGCTGTCGATGAACATCGGCAGGTTGGCCGGCGCACTCAGGGTGACTTCGGCGTCCTCGTACTCGGTGAACACATTGAAGGTCTCCCACAGGCCGAAATAGCCCGGGAAGTACGGCGTGGCCTGGGTGCGGCGCACCTGGTAGTACAGACGGGTGCCCGGGGCCAGGTTCGGGAACACGATCACCCGCACCTTGCGGTCGGCATACATCGCCGCCGAGGCGCTGGAGTAGCTTTCCTGGGTGTAGATGCGGTCGGCCGGCACGTCACGGCGCTGGCCGTCGGCGGTGATGGTGTAGGCGCCAAGCACCTCCAGGGTTTCCATCTTCTCGCTGTAGCTCAGCCGCACCTGGCTGAACTGCTCGACCGAGGCCTTGGTCTTGAGCAGCACTTCGTAGGTTTCGGTCTGCACATTGCCGGCATCCGGCCGCACCTGGTAGTCGGCGCGGTAACGGACAATGCTGAAGTTGTTGCTGGCTTCGGTATCGCCGCTGGTGGAAGGCGGCGCCGTGGCGGGCGCGGAGGTGGCGGTGTCTGCCAGTGCCGGGCCGGCAGCCAGGAAGGCTGCCAGCGCCAGTGCCAGCGCGCTTGGTACGGGGTGAAGCATGCGTCGGTTCCTTGGACGTCGTGGGGGATACGTCGGGTCTTACTTCGGCGGCGGCGGTGCCAGCACCGTGCGGTCGCCGTTGTGCTCGGGCGGGCTGACCACGCCGGCCGCTTCCATGGCCTCGATCAGTCGCGCTGCACGGTTGTAGCCGATCTTCAGCCGGCGCTGCACGCCGGAAATCGATGCACGGCGGGTCTCGGTGACCACCCGCAGCGCTTCGTCATACAACGGGTCGGACTCGTCGCCGGACGAACTGTTCTCGGGCAGGCCGGTGGCGCCGACGACCACGCCGTCGCCCATCGTCTGAACTTCGTCCAGCACGCCGTCGACATAGTCGGCAGGTCCCATCGCCTTGAGGTGCTCGACCACGCGATGCACTTCATCGTCGGACACGAACGCACCATGCACGCGCTCGGGCAGCGCGGTGCCCGGCGGCAGGTACAACATGTCGCCGTGGCCCAGCAGTGTTTCCGCGCCGGACTGGTCGAGGATGGTGCGCGAGTCAATCTTGGAGCTGACCTGGAAGGCGATACGGGTCGGGATGTTGGCCTTGATCAGGCCGGTGATCACGTCCACCGACGGGCGCTGCGTGGCCAGGATCAGGTGGATGCCGGCCGCACGCGCCTTCTGCGCCAGGCGCGCGATCAGCTCTTCCACCTTCTTGCCGACGATCATCATCATGTCGGCGAATTCGTCGATGAAGATGACGATGAACGGCAGCGTTTCCAGCGGACGCGGTGCCTCGCCGAGCTCCGGGTTCGGCTTGAACAGCGGGTCCATCAGCGGCTGTCCTGCGTCCTGGGCTTCCTTCACCTTCTTGTTGAAGCCGGCCAGGTTGCGCACGCCCACTGCGCTCATCAACTTGTAGCGGCGCTCCATCTCGGCCACGCACCAGCGCAGGCCGTTGGCGGCCTCCTTCATGTCGGTGACCACAGGTGCCAGCAGGTGCGGGATGCCCTGGTAGACGCTCAGTTCGAGCATCTTCGGGTCGATCATCAGCATCCGCAGGTCTTTCGGCGAGGCCTTGAACAGCAGGCTCAGCACCATCGCGTTGACCGCCACCGACTTGCCCGAACCGGTGGTACCGGCCACCAGCAGATGCGGCATGCGTGCCAGGTCGGCCACGGTCGGGCGACCGGCGATGTCCTTGCCCAGCGCCAGGGTCAGTACGCTGGTCGACTTGTCATATTCCTTCGAGCGCAGCAGCTCGGACAGGAAGATCATCTCGCGGGTGACGTTGGGGATTTCCAGGCCGATCACCGACTTGCCCGGAATGACGTCGACCACGCGCACCGACTTCACCGACAAGCCGCGCGCGATGTCCTTGTCCAGCGAACTGATCTGGCTGACCTTGATGCCCGGTGCCGGCTCGATCTCGAAGCGGGTGATGACCGGGCCGGGATTGGCGCCGACCACCTGCGCATCGATGCGGAAGTCCTTCAGCTTGAACTCGATCTGCCGCGACAGGGTCTCCAGCGTCTCTTCGTCGTAGCCCTTGGGCTGCGGCTTGGGATCATCCAGCAGCGCCAGCGGCGGCAGGTCCGAGCCATCACCGTTGACGCCGCGGAACATCGGAATCTGGGTGTCGCGCTTGGCCCGATCGCTCTTCTCGATCACCGGCTCCGGACGCGGCTCGATCTTCACCGGCTCGCGCTTGGCGCGCACCTCGGCGTCGGCCTTGCGCACTTCCTGGCGCTCCTCGCGCATCACCCGGGTCTGCTTCCACTCGGTGACTTCTTCCTTCTTGCGTTCCAGCAACGGCGCCAGCGACATCACGCCACGGCCGATCTTCTCCATCACCGTGAACCAGGACAGCCCGGTCGCGAGCGTGATCGAGGCCAGCAGCAGCACCAGCACGAACAGGTTGGCGCCCAGCGCGCCGAAGCCCACCGTGAGCGAATTGCCGACCAGCTTGCCGAGGATGCCGCCGGCACTGGAGACATCGCCACTGAACAGGCGCACATGCAGGAAGCCGGTGCCGGCAATCAGGAAGCCGACCAGGCCAACCAGGCGCAGCGCCGGGTCCAGGTCGTTCTCGCCCTTGCTCTCTCGCTTGAGCCCGAACATGGCGATCCACGCCAGCGCGCCGAGCACCACCGGCAGCAGGAAGGCGATGTAGCCGAACAGCTGCAGCAGCACGTCGGCGATCCAGGCCCCGGCGCGGCCACCCAGGTTGTGCACTGGCGCGACCACGCTGCCGGTATGCGACCAGCCCGGATCAGTCGCTGAATACGTGAAAAGACTGGCCGCCAGGTACAGCAGGGCCGGCGCGATGGCGATCAGGCCCAGATCGCGCCAGAGGCGCTGGCGGCGTGGATTGTCGGTCGTCGCCGCCGCGGCCGTGCGACGTGACGCCTTGCTGTCGTCGGACTTGGAGCGTTCGGGGACCTGCTTCGCCACCTTAGACCATACCTTTGGAATGCGCTGTTAGTGATTGATAATAAATGAGACGGCGTCAGTTTTCAGTTATGCGACGTCCGGCAGGCCAATCCGGGGGCCGAAACCACTGCTGGATGACGGCGTTCCGTTCATCGGCTTGAATCGCCCTGCCCCAGCCGCCACTCTATGACCAGCCAAGGATGCTGCGCAAACATCGCCAGCGCCTTGTCCCATCTACCTTTTCGCGAGTTTACATGAGCACCAGCCTGCCCTCCCGCCACCAGCGCCTCGTCATCCTCGGTTCCGGCCCGGCCGGTTGGACCGCCGCCGTCTACGCCGCCCGCGCCAACCTGAAGCCGGTCGTCATCACCGGCCTGCAGCAGGGCGGCCAGCTGATGACCACCACCGAGGTGGACAACTGGCCGGGTGACGCCCACGGCCTGATGGGCCCGGACCTGATGGCGCGCATGCAGGCCCATGCCGAGCGCTTCGAGACCGAGGTCATTTTCGACCACATCCACACCGCCGACCTGTCGCAGCGTCCGTTCAAGCTGATCGGCGACAGCCACGAGTACACCTGCGATGCGCTGATCATCGCCACCGGCGCCACCGCCAAGTACCTGGGCATCCCGACCGAAGACGAGTTCAAGGGCCGCGGTGTGTCCGCCTGCGCCACCTGTGACGGCTTCTTCTACCGCGACCAGGACGTGGTCGTGGTCGGTGGCGGCAACACCGCCGTGGAAGAGGCCCTGTACCTGTCCAACATCGCCCGCAAGGTCTACCTGGTCCACCGCCGCGACACACTGAAGGCGGAAAAGATCATGCAGGACAAGCTGTTCAAGAAGGTGGCCGAAGGCAAGATCGAGACCGTCTGGCACCACCAGGTGGAAGAAGTGCTGGGCAACGACGCCGGCGTGACCGGTGTGCGCGTGAAGTCCACGCTGGACGGCAGCACCCGCGACATCGACGCCCACGGCTTCTTCGTGGCCATCGGCCACCACCCGAACACCACCCTGTTCGACGGCCAACTGGCGATGAACAACGGCTACCTGGAAATCCGCTCGGGCCTGGGCGGCAATGCCACCCAGACCTCGGTGGAAGGCGTGTTCGCCGCCGGCGACGTGGCCGACCAGCACTACCGCCAGGCGATCACCTCGGCCGGCTTCGGCTGCATGGCCGCACTGGATGCCGAGCGCTACCTGGACGCGCAGGGCAAGGCCAGCTGAGAGGCTGACCCGCTCCTGTAGGGCCGAGCCACGCCCGACTCCGGATGAAAGGCCGACGCCAGTGCGTCGGCCTTTCTGTTTCATCTGCCCTATCCTTCCCTCATGCCTTCCCCCCGCTTCCTCGACTCCCTGCAGTCCATCCCCGCCACCGACTGGGATGCCCTGCACGACGGTCAGAACCCCTTCGTCAGCCACGCCTTCCTCTCAGGCCTTGAACAGCACGGCTGCCTGCGCGAGGACTGGGGCTGGCAGCCCCGGCACTTCACGCTCTGGGAAGGCGACAGCTTGGTCGGCGCCATTCCGGGCTACCTGAAGACCAATTCGCACGGCGAGTTCGTGTTCGACCATGCGTGGGCCAACGCGTATGCCCGTCATGGCCGCGATTACTATCCGAAGTGGCTGGGCGCGGTGCCGTACTCGCCGGTCACCGGCCCGCGGTTGCTGGCCCGTCACGATTCAGGTCGCGCCACCTTGCTGTCGGCATTGCGCGAGGCGCTGCCTGCACTGGACGTGTCCTCGGCCCATATCAACTTCCACACCGCAGTGGACGAGGCGCTGTTCGGCGATGACTGGCTGCTGCGCGAAGACGTGCAGTTCCAGTGGCAGAACCCGGGCGATTGGGCCACATTCGAGCAGTTCCTTGGCGCGATGAACCACAAGCATCGCAAGAACATCCGCCAGGAACGGGCCAAAGTCACCCGCCAGGGCATCACCTTCCGCGTGGTGCACGGCGATGAAGCCAGCCGCGCGGACCTGCAGGCGATGTATCGCTTCTACCTGCAGACGTTCCTCGAGTACGGCAACGCCCCGGCGCTCACCGAGGCCTTCCTGCGCCATCTGGCCATTTCATTGGGCCGCGGGCTGGTGCTGTTCCTGGCCGAACAGGACGGCGAGCCGATTGCCGGCGCGCTGTGCCTGCGCGGTGGCGACACCCTGTACGGCCGCTACTGGGGCGGCGCCACCCTGCCCGGCCTGCACTTCGAGGCCTGCTACTACCAGGGTATCGAGTACTGCCTGCGCGAAGGGCTGACCCGATTCGAACCGGGTGCACAGGGCGAGCACAAGCTGGCGCGGGGCTTCCTGCCGACGCTGGTGCGCAGCCGGCACTGGGTGGCCGATGCGGATTTCGCAGAAGCACTGCAGGACTGGTGCCGGCAGGAACGGCGCGATGTGCGGCGCTACCAGCAGGAGCTGCAGGGGCATGGGCCGTTCCGCGTAGAGCCGTAGAGTCGGGCTTGCTCGACTGGCGCGGCGCCGAGAAGCGTGCCAACCAAGGTTGGCACCTACCAGGGCAGCGGGGCGCGCCAACCAACGTTGGCACCTATCAGGACAATGGCGAGCGCGCTGCGCTCAGGTGCACTGCCAGAAGTGCCCACTCACCCGACACGTCGCGCACCAGAACGTATAGAGCATGCCGCCGCTGCCCCACAGCAGCGTGCCCTCACTCGTGGTCGGCAGCGTCGAATCCAGCTGCATCACGAAGGGCATCTCCTCGCCGCAATCGATGCACGCCGGGTACCAGGCACTCTGCACCCAGCTGGGCGCGCCGCCCACGCGCGACAGGTTCTGCCGATGGTTGGACTGGCCCCAGTCCTGCTGCTGCCACCGCATGGTATCCATGGCGACCAGGCCGATCTCGGCACGCATCAGGTCACCGCTGTCGGTCGGCGTGGCCGGCACCTCCAGACGCTGGCTGGGGTGGCAGCTGGGCAGGCCGACGGCATCGTGGCGATAGAAGCGCACGGGCGGGTCTTCCCAGCCGCAGCAGTCCAGGCACAGGCCCAGCGTGATCTCACCCGCCGCGCCCGGCTGCACCGCGGCAGCGTCGGTTCGCAGCAGGCGCTGCAGCGGTGCATGGCAGCTGCCACACAACGCTTCCAGCGGCCCTCCCATCTGCCCCGCATGGTGCACCTGCCCACCATTCCAGGTCGGGTGCAGGCGCCAGATACGCTTGCGCCAGCTCGGTTCGTCCGCCTGCTGCGCGCGATGCTGCTCGCGGCCAAAGCGGATGTGCAGCGGCCGCTCCCCATGCAGGCGGCGCGGCAGCGGCCCATCAGCCACGCCGGCCCAATGCGCCCAGACCTCAGCATCCAGCGCGCCCCAGTCAGCGAGGTAGCCGCGGGCAACGGCATAGCTCTCGGGCTGCGCCGCGAGCAGCAGCGCCCTGGCCCGCGCCATTTCGCGATCGTCATCGGCTTCGGCCAGAATCTGCGCCCACTGCACGGCAGTGGCAGACGGCAGGCCCCGCCACACCTGCGAAGCCAGCTGCAGCTCATTCTCACTGGCAATCGCCAGCAAGGCCTCCCAGTCGTCCTGCAGCACCTGCGGCGCCTGGTAGCTGGCGAATTCGATCACGCTGGCCAGCAGCTCACCGCGCTCGCCATCACGATAGCGACGCCAGGCCTCGGCACAGATCGGCGCAACCGCTTCGTCGGGCAGCAGATCCAGCGTCATGTCGAGAAAGGCCGAGCTGGGTGAACGCCGGGCAAGGGCCAGCCGCATCAGCGCACCGAGCTGGCCCGGCTGCTCAGTCGCCAGCGCCAGCAGCATGCTCTGGCTGTCGTTGCACGTGCGCGGGTTGTCGTGCACATCGAGGATGGCGGTGATCGCGTCACTCATGCGTGGGCTCCTTGCCGTTGGACGCTGATGGTGCCAGACATCAGCGGTCACCACGGCGAATACAATGGCGGCATGACCCGCCAGCTGCCCTGGCGCCTGGCTGATGCGCCGGACGCCCCCTTTCCTCCAGCCGAGACCGCGCTGCGCCAGCCCGATGGCCTGCTCGCCGTCGGCGGTGACCTGCACCCGGTGCGCCTGCTCAATGCCTACGCTGGCGGCATCTTTCCGTGGTTCAGCGAGGGCAAGCCGATCCTGTGGTGGTCGCCGGACCCGCGCATGGTGTTCCGCACCGAGGGCGTGCATCTGTCCAGCCGGTTCCGCCGCCAGCTGCGCAGCAGTACGTGGGAGGTCACCGCCGACACCGCCTTCAGCCGCGTGATGCGCGCCTGTGCGGCAGCACCGCGGCCCGGCCAGGACGGCACCTGGATCAGCCCGGCGATGGTCGAGGCCTACGGCCAGCTGCACGACCTGGGCTTCGCCCATTCGTTTGAAGTCTGGGACCGGCAGACCCTGGTCGGTGGCATCTACGGGGTGGCAATCGGGTCGATGTTCTTCGGCGAAAGCATGTTCAGCGGCGCCAGCGGCGGCTCCAAGATCGCCCTGGCCGCCCTGGCATCCACCCTGCATGGTTGGGGCTGGGAACTGATCGATGCCCAGGTGGAGAATCCGCACCTGCTGCGGATGGGCGCCGAGCACCTGCCGCGCGCGGAATTCCTGCAGCACGTGCGCCGGGCCGTGCGCGGTGACGGCCGGGAAGGCCCGTGGACCCAAGCGGTTGGACGCCTGCCAGCACGGCGTTTGGCCGGGGGTTAACACAAACTTTGCAAGCTGGCGCCGTCAAGCGTAAAATACCGCGCCTTAGGCCCAGCGTGGCCGTTTTCTGAACCGCACAGGACTACATGTCGAAAGACGATTCCATCGAGTTCGAGGGCACCGTCAGCGAGACGCTGCCGAACACCACTTTCCGCGTTCGCCTGGAAAATGGGCACGAAATCATCGCCCATATCTCCGGCCGCATGCGCAAGAACTACATCCGCATCCTCACCGGTGACCGGGTCAAGGTTGAAATGACCCCGTATGACCTGACCAAGGGTCGTATCACCTACCGCATGAAGTAAGCGGTCGGCGCCTGGCGCCACTCGACAAGGCCAGCCCTGGTTGCTGGCCTTTTGTCATGCCCGGAATCCGGCCCTGCCGGAGGTCACCGTGACCGAGCTCACCGTGGCGTCGGTCAGCCCCGCTTGCGGCAGATTCGCGCCTGCAGCCGCCGCGGCATCGTGGGATCCGATCCAGTCCGGATCGCCACCCCCTCCCGATCATGAACGCCCTGCTCCCGCACGTCCTGCTGCCGGCAGTTCTGCTGGTCAGCCTCCCCCTGGCGGCATTCGCCGCTGAATCCAGCAAGCCCTCCAACGCGTCCGAGTGCATTGCCCTCGGCGCCAATCGCGATATCCGCCCCTCCAGCACGGAACGCGAGGTGCTGCTGCGCGACGGCGACAACCACTATCGGGTGCACCTGCAGAAGCGCTGCCTGGGCGCTGCCGCCTCGGCCAGCTATGTCTTCTTCACGCCCAGCACCCCTGAACGGATCTGCGGCGATGCCCGCAGCACACTGAAAACCGACAGCAATCACTGCACCGTGACCCGGATCGAACCGATCGATGCGGCGACCTTCAGGCGGCTGGCGCAGCAGGGGCGTTGAGTTGCAGTGCATGCGACAAGGGCGGCCGAAGCCGCCCTTGTCATTTCCAGTCTTTCACGCCAAGCCTGCGGCGTCAGCTCATTCCACCGTGACCGGCAGCAGCCGCTCCGGCTCGGCCTGGGTCTCGACCACCAGCTCGTCGTCGCGCACGTCGATGCTGACCTTGCCGCCGTTGACCAGCTTGCCGAACAGCAGTTCGTCGGCCAACGGACGCTTGATCTTGTCCTGGATCACGCGGGCCATCGGACGGGCACCCATCAGCGGGTCGAAACCATGGTGGGCCAGCCAGTCGCGCGCGGTCGGGGTGGCCGACAGGCTGACGTGCTTGTCCTGCAGCAGCATCTCCAGCTCGATCAGGAACTTGTCGACCACGCGCAGGATGTGCTCGAAGCCCAGCGCCTGGAACTGCACCACCGCGTCAAGACGGTTGCGGAATTCCGGGGTGAAGCTGCGGCGGATGGTCTCCATCGCGTCGGTGGCATGGTCCTGCTTGGTGAAGCCGATCGACCGCCGCGAGGCCTGCGCGGCGCCGGCATTGGTGGTCATCACCAGCACCACGTTCTTGAAGTTCGCTTCGCGACCGTTGGTATCGGTCAGCACACCGCGGTCCATCACCTGCAACAGGATGTTGAAGATGTCCGGATGCGCCTTCTCGATCTCATCCAGCAGCAGCACGCAATGCGGCGTCTTGACGATCTTCTCGGTCAGCAGGCCGCCCTGGTCGAAACCGACGTAGCCCGGAGGCGCGCCGATCAGGCGGCTGATCGAATGCGGCTCCATGTACTCGGACATGTCGAAGCGGACCAGCTCGATGCCCAGCTGCAACGCCAGCTGCTTGGTCACTTCGGTCTTGCCGACACCGGTCGGGCCGGCGAACAGGAAATTGCCGATCGGCTTTTCCGGGTTGCCCAGGCCCGAACGGGCCAGCTTGATCGCCGAGGACAGCGTCTCGATGGCCGGGTCCTGGCCGAAGATCACCATCTTCAGGTTGCGCTCCAGGTGCTGCAGCACATCCTTGTCGGTGGCACTGACCTGCTTGGCCGGGATCCGCGCCATCTTGGCCACGATCGCCTCGACCTCCTCGACGTCGATCAGCTCCTTGCGCTGCTCCTCGGGCAGCAGGCGCTGGCGGGCACCGGCCTCGTCGATCACGTCGATGGCCTTGTCCGGCAGCAGGCGGTCGCCGATGTGCTTCACCGACAGGTCCACTGCGGCCTGCAGGGCCTCGTCGGAGTAGGTCACACCGTGATGCAGCTCGTACTTGGACTTCAGGCCCTGCAGGATCTCGTAGGTCTCGCCCACCGTCGGCTCGACGATGTCGATCTTCTGGAAGCGGCGCGCCAGCGCGCGGTCCTTCTCGAAGATGCCGCGGTATTCCTGGAACGTGGTCGAGCCGATGCAGCGCAGCTCGCCCGACGCCAGCGCCGGCTTGATCAGGTTGGACGCATCCATGGTGCCGCCCGACGCCGAACCGGCACCGATGATGGTGTGGATCTCGTCGATGAACAGCACCGCGTTGGGCACCTTCTTCAGCGCGGTCAGCACGCTCTTCAGGCGCTTCTCGAAGTCGCCACGGTACTTGGTACCGGCCACCAGTGCGCCCAGGTCGAGCGAGTAGATCACCGCGTCGGCCAGCACGTCGGGCACCGAGCCTTCGATGATGCGGCGGGCCAGGCCCTCGGCGATGGCCGTCTTGCCTACGCCCGCCTCACCGACGTACAGCGGGTTGTTCTTGCGGCGGCGGCACAGGACCTGGATGGTGCGCTCGATCTCGTCGGCACGGCCGACCAGCGGGTCGATGCGACCGGCCCGGGCCTGGTCGTTGAGGTTGCTGGCGAATTCGGTCAGGGCATCCCCCTTGGGCTCGCCCTCCCCGCCTTCCATGCGGCTCTCGCCCTCCGGGGACGAAGACGACTGCTCGCCTTCATCGCCCAGCTTGGCGATGCCATGGGACAGGTAATTGACCACATCCAGCCGGGTCACATCCTGCTGGTTGAGGTAATAGACGGCGTGGGAGTCCTTTTCGCCGAAGATGGCGACCAGCACATTGGCGCCGGTGACCTCCTTCTTGCCCGAGGACTGCACGTGGTACACGGCCCGCTGCAGCACACGCTGGAAGCCCAGGGTCGGCTGGGTGTCGCGGCCATCGTCTTCCGCCAGGCGGGACACGGAGGCCTCGATGGCCTGCTCCAGCTCCTGGCGCAGGCGGTCGGCATCGGCACCACAGGCCTTCAGTACGGCCTGGGCTGACGGGTTGTCGAGCAGTGCCAGCAGCAGGTGTTCGACCGTCATGAACTCATGCCGGGCCTCACGGGCGCGCTTGTAGCACTGGCCGATGGTGTGTTCGAGGTCTTTGCTGAACATGGATTACTCCGGCGGCAGATGGGGACAATATGCGGCCTGACTACGCGATTTCCATCACCCTAGCGGATTGCGGCGTTCAGATGGCGTTAGCAGTACAGATCGCTTGATGTTCATTCACTCCAGGACAGCCCACCCAGCATGAGCGAACCCTACCTGAGCCGCTGGCGATTGCGGCGTGATGGCCCGGCCATCCGTACGCCCCACGCCCGGCTCTGGCCGGTGCTGACCGCTGCGGGCGAGCCAGCGATGCTGAAGATCAGCAGCGAGACCGAGGAGCAGAACAGCCATCGCCTGCTACGCTGGTGGAACGGCGATGGCGCCGCCCGCCTGCTGGCCCACGAGGGGCCTGCGATCCTGATCGAGCGTGCCCGCGGTGACTCGCTGCGGCAACGCTCGATCGAGGGCGACGATGACGCCTGCACCGCGATCCTGTGCCAGGCCCTGCAGCGGCTGCACCGGCCACGGAGCGCGCCGCCAGCGGAACTGGTCTGCCTGCGTACATGGTTCGCCGACCTGCTGCAGCCAAGGGCTGTCCTGCCGCCACTGCTGGAACAGTGCAGATCACTGGCGGAGGGGCTGCTGCATGACGAACAGGAGATCCGCCCGCTGCACGGCGACCTGCATCATGACAATGTGCTGGATTTCGGCCCGCGCGGCTGGTTGGCGATCGACCCGAAGCGACTGCTGGGGGACCGTGCGTTCGATTACACGACGATGTTCAGCAACCCGGACCTCTGTGGTCCGGGCATCCACGTTGCGACGCGGCCCGAGCGGTTTGCGATCCGCCTTGAGCAGGTCTGTGCGCTGGCCGAACTGGAACGCACACGCCTGCTGCGCTGGATCGCGGCCAGCACTGCGCTGTCGGCAGTGTGGTTCAGGGATGACGGCGACCCGGCCGATATCGACGAGACAGTCGCCCGGATGGCCCTGGAGGCGCTGGCGGAAGCGTGAAACCCACCCCGTAGGCGCCCAGCTTGGTGGGCACGCGCCATCCCTGATCGACACGGGCTTCTGCCTTGGTAGGTGCCCACCTTGGTGGGCACACCCATCCGGGATCGATGTGCCCGGACGAGAACCGGCAGCTGGTCAGGCCTTTTCCATCGTGCACAGCAGCGGGTGCTGGTTCATCCGCGAGTACTCGTTGACCTGGGCGACCTTGGTCTCGGCCACTTCGCGGGTGAACACCCCGCACACGCCGCGGCCGCGGGTATGGACGTGCAGCATCACCTGCGTGGCCTTGTCCAAGTCCATGCTGAAGAACTGCTGCAGCACATCCACCACGAAATCCATCGGGGTGTAGTCGTCATTGAGCAGCATCACCTGGTAGAACGGCGGCGGCGCCACTTCCGGGCGCACGGCCTCTACGGCGACGCCGTGCTCGTGCTGGGAATCGGGGGAAGACTCATGGGGCATCGGGCCATTATAGAGGCTCGGGCGCGCCTGCGTCGGCCTGCCGCAGATTGGACGGCACGCACGCCCACCGTCACAATTGCACCCTCTCTCAACACTGTTTCACAGGATCTTCATGAAAAGGACCCTTCTCCCCGCCCTCCTGATCGCTCTGGCTGCCACCGGCTCCGCTGCCGCCGCAGACGCCGACAAGGCCGTGGCCCGCCATCTGGACAAGCTGGGCTACACCTACGAAGTCGATGAGGACGGCGACTACCGCATGGTCTTCGACGTCGAGGGTGACCGCACCCAGATGGTCTACGTGCGTTCGTCGGTGGAAGATTTCGGTACCCACAACATCCGCGAGATCTGGTCGCCGGCCTACAACGCGAAGACCAAGCAGTTCCCGGTGGCCGTGGCCAACCGCCTGCTGGAAGATTCGCAGGATGCCAAGATGGGCGGCTGGGTAAAGCAGGACACCACCGCCATGTTCGTGGTCAAGATCGACGCCGATGCCACTGCCGACCAGCTCAGCGACGCCATCGATGCGGCCATCCGCACCGCCGACGCCATGGAGCTGGAACTGACCAAGAAGGACGAGTTCTGAGTTGAACGCCACGCCGGACCCGCGCTGGGCACCGCACGCCACCGTCGCCACGGTGGTGGTCGACGGCGGCCGCGTGTTGCTGGTTGAAGAGACCATCGATGGCCGGCAGGTGCTGAACCAGCCGGCCGGCCACCTCGAGCCGGGCGAAAGCCTGGCCGAGGCGGCCCTGCGCGAGACCCGCGAGGAAACCGGCTGGACGGTGCAGCTGACCCATTTCATCGGCTGCTACCAGTGGACTGCCGGCGACGGCACCGCCTTCCTGCGCTTCTGCTACGCGGCGCGCCCGGTCTCACACGACCCGGCGCAGCCACTGGACACCGGCATCGACCGCGCGCTGTGGCTGACCCCGGCCGAACTGCAGGCCGCCGGCGAGCGCCAGCGCAGCCCGCTGGTCTGGCAGGTGGTGGCTGATTACCTGGGTGGCCAGCGCCATCCGCTTTCGCTGGTCCGGGAGGTCGCATGAGCACTCCGCGCGTGATGGTGGGCGTCTCCGGAGGTGTCGACTCTTCGGTCGCCGCCTGGCGCCTGGTACAGCAGGGCGAAGCCGTGGCCGGCCTGTTCATGCAGAACTGGGCCGACGATGGCAGCGGCGACTGCCGCGCCGAGGACGACCGCCGCGATGCGGTGGCCGTCTGCGGCCTGCTCGGCATCCCGTTCCACTTCCGCGACTTCTCAAGCGAGTACTGGCAGGGCGTGTTCGAGCACTTCCTGGCCGAGTACGCCGCCGGTCGCACTCCGAATCCGGACGTGCTGTGCAACCGCGAAGTGAAGTTCAAGCACTTCCTGGATGCCGCCCGCGAGCTGGGCGCCGAACGCATCGCCACCGGGCACTATGCACGGGTGACCCAGCGCGGCCACCAGTGGCTGCTGCTGCGCGGCGCCGACCGTTCCAAGGACCAGAGCTACTTCCTGCACCAGCTGGGCCAGGAGCAGCTGGCGGCCACCCTGTTCCCGATCGGCGACCTGGAAAAGACCGACCTGCGCCGGATCGCGCGTGACGTCAGCCTGCCGACCCACGCCAAGAAAGACTCCACCGGCATCTGCTTCATCGGCGAGCGTGACTTCCGCGAGTTCCTTGGCCGCTACCTGCCGGCCAGGCCCGGCCAGATCCTCGACCCGGCCGACGGCAGCGTGATCGCCGAACATCCGGGCGTGTTCTATTTCACCCTGGGCCAGCGCGAGGGCCTGAACATCGGCGGCGTGCGCGGCCGCCCGGCCGCACCGTGGTACGTGGTCGGCAAGGATGTGGCCAGCAACGTGCTGTACGTGGACCAGGACCGCGACAGCAAGTGGATGCTGTCCGAGCGCCTGCGTTCGGAAACCGCGCACTGGATCGCCGGTTCGCCGCCGGCACGGCGCTTCGAATGCACCGCCCAGACCCGCTACCGCCAGCCCGATGAGCCGTGTACGGTCCAGGTGCTGGACGATGGCAGCGTGCTGGTCACCTTCGCGCGCCCGCAGCGCGCCGTTACCCCCGGTCAATCGCTGGTGCTGTATGACGGTGACGTGTGCCTGGGTGGCGCGGTGATCGCCGCCACCGATGCGCCGCTGGAACAGCGCCTGCGCACCACCCCGTCCCCTTTTGAGGTAATCGCTGCATGAGTTTCACTGTCGACGACCGCGTCCTGGCCCTGGCCGGCATTGCCCAGGCCCTGCAGCAGGTACGCCGTATCGCCGATACCGGCCATTCCGACGCCGCCGCCGTGCGCACCGCCGTGGACAGCGTGTTCCGTGTCGATGCGTCCTCGCCGCAGGAGGTGTTCGGTGACCGCCATGCACTGAAGTCCGGCCTGCGCCTGCTGCACAACTACTTCCGCAGCCAGGGCCAGGACCCGATCCTGCCCAAGCTGGCCCTGTCGGTGCTGCAGCTGGAGCGTCGCTTCGTTCAGGATGGCGCCACTGTGAACAAGGTCGCCTCGGGCATCGAGCGCGCCCAGCGCCAGGCCACCGAACTGGGCGACAGCGGCCACCCGGACGTGCTGGCCAACCTGGGAGGCCTTTACGCCGACACCATCAGCCACCTCAAGCCGCGGGTAATGGTGCAGGGCAACCCGCACTACCTGGGCCAGGCTGGCGTGGTGGCCGAGATCCGCGCCCTGCTGCTGGCCGCGGTGCGCGCTGCGGTGCTGTGGCGGCAGCTGGGCGGCAGCTACTGGGACTTCCTGTTCAGCCGCAAGGCGATGATCGAGGCCGTGGACCGGCAGCTGGCCTGAGGGTGTGGGGTCGGATCCCTTTCCGGCACGGAAAGGGCTCTGACCCCGAAGCCGCCAAGGCGCCGGAAAACCGGCGCATTCAGAATGCACTTCGAGGCATATCGACGTTAAAGAGAAAGGGGGTACGGCCGATACATCCTCCGTGCACCTCCCGAGAACGTCCATGTACTCACGCATTTTCATCCGTCTGGCCGCCCCCCTGGCTCTGACCCTGCTGCTCCCCTTCGCCATCGGTTTCGAATGGCCGGCCGCCCTGCGCTGGGCGATCCTGACCACGATGACGCTGAGCTGGCTCGGCTTTGCGTGGTGGACCACCCGCACCCAGGCACACCGTTCCCCGGAACACGCCCGTGTCCTGCGTGAGCAGGACCAGCTGCTGACCGAACTGCGCAATTTCGTCGGCAACGAGATCGAGGGTTCGCGCGGCGAAGTGGAACGCGCCCGTGACCTGATCCGCCAGGCCGTCTCCAGCCTCGGTGGCAGCTTCGATGCGATGAACCGCAAGTCGCGCCAGCAGAGCCAGGCCCTGTCGCGCATCGTCGACCGCGCCGGTGACGAAGGCAATGCCGGCCTCGACGTTGCCCGTTTCGCCCAGCACGCCAGCCACCGCATGGAACAGCTGGTCGAAGCGTTGGAACAGGTGAGCGGCCAGAGCAGCACCACCGTGCAGCACATCGACCAGATGGCTCAGCACCTGGATGGCATCTTCGCGCTGCTGGAAGACGTCAAGTCGATCGCCGACCAGACCAACCTGCTGGCCCTGAACGCTGCCATTGAAGCGGCACGTGCCGGTGAAGCCGGTCGTGGCTTCGCGGTGGTCGCCGACGAAGTGCGCAACCTGTCCGAGCGCTCGACCACCTTCAACGAGCAGATCCGCAAGCTGGCACACAGCTCCAAGGACGCCATCGCCAAGGTGCGCGAGACGGTCTCGCACATGGCCTCGCGTGACATGGACCGCTCCCGCGAAGCGCGCCAGGAAGCGGCGGCGATGCTCGACAACGTCGCGCAGATCAACGCCTCGCTGGGTGACGGCATGCGCGAAGTGTCCGAGTGCGCCCGTTCGATCGATGGCAGCGTGGCCGAAGCCGTGCGCGCCCTGCAGTTCGAGGACATCGCCACCCAGGCGCTGGGCGGCGTGCACACCCACCTGGACCGCCTGACCGCGATCAACCGCGAAGCGGTGGCCCTGCAGGAACTGCTGCACCGCAATGGCGGCGTGTTCGACGAAGAGATCGCCACCGCCCTGCAGCGCACCGGCAGCCGCCTGCGCGAACTGCGCAGCGAGTGGGAACGCCCGCCGCACAAGCCGGTTGCCCAGCAGAGCATGGGCGCCGGCACCGTCGAGCTGTTCTGATCCTGATGTCCGCTGCCCTCGCCGGCAGCCCGCAAGGCCCCGGTTCGTCCGGGGCCTTTGCCTGTGACCCGCCGTTGGATGCATCCTGTACCCGCACCATGACCCTGATCCGCGCCCTGCCCTCCCTCACCGATAGCGAGCGCCCGCGCAACGCGAGCGTGCGTGAGCAGCTGCAGCAGCTGGAAGAGGTCGCCCGCGAAGAGATCCGCGAACTGCAGCAGCTGGCGGACGCGCGCCCCGCCCCGCCGCGGGCGGACGAGGCGCTGCTGGGACTGGCCTGGGACCTGGGGTTGGACGGGGAAGCGCTGAAGTAGATCCACGCCGTGCGTGGACGGCTTTCATCCGCCGGTGTGACGCCTGGCCCTCGCCGCAACATCCACGCATGGCGTGGATCTACCGGGGTGGCGAAATCGTTGTGGCATGATCCACCGATCCCGTTCATGGAAGACCGATGGCCATCACCCTGATCGCACTCCTGCTGATCGAGACCGTCCTTCTGATGGCCTGGGTGGCCGGTTATTTCAGTTGGGGCATCACCCTGTTCAACGAACGCATCGCGGCGTCACCGGCCATGCAGGCCCGCCTCTCGCTGGGCAGCCTGGAACGTGACCTGCCGCAGGACAAGTGGCTGCAACTGGCCTTCCATGCGCTGCCCGATGGCAGCATGGCGTTCCGCGAGAGCTTCGCGCCGAGCTTCGGCCTGCGCTACTTCCCGGTGATGCGCGGTCGCATCGTACTCAACGCGCGACGGCACGAAGTGCGGGTGATTGGCCTGTGCAGCTGGTTCGTGGCCATCCTGTCGCTGTTGCTGTTGCCGCTGGTGGCGATGCGCCCGGTGGTGGCGCCGATGCTGCTGGTGCTTCCGCTGTTCCTGGCCAGCTATCTGGTCCAGAAGCGGCGCTATGCGGCCATTGTAGAAGCGCTGCGCATGCAGCTGAGGGCGGATTTTCCGAGGTAGATCCACGCCATGCGTGGATGATCGACAGGCACAGGCATCCGTGCCGGCCAACGGTCGGCCCCCACCAAAGCGGGTTGCGGTAGATCCACGGCATGCGTGGATAGGCACAGCAGCCAGGGTCAGTTCCAACCAGTGCAGCTGATCACCGCATCAGCATCACTTCCCCACTGGCATCGGTGCGCAGCGAAACCGGCTGTGGCTGGCGCAGCCACTGCGCCAGGTCACGCGGGCTGAGCGGGCGCGAGTACAGGTAGCCCTGGATCTCGTCGCAGCCCTGGCGGCGCAGCATGTCCTCTTCCTGGTGCGTTTCCACGCCCTCGGCCACCACCTTCATGCCCAGCGCGTGGCCCAGGTGCACGATGGCCTGGGTCACTTCGGCCGTACCCGAATCGTGCAGCATGCCCTGCACGAAACTGCGGTCGATCTTCAGGCGCCCCACCGGGAAGCGGTTGAGGTAGTTGAGATTGGAGAAGCCGGTACCGAAGTCATCCACCGCCAGCGGCACGCCGTGCCGTTCCAGCACGTCGAAGCAATGGCGCAGGATGTCGGTGTCACGGATCAACGCCGACTCGGTCAGTTCCAGCTCCAGCCGCTGCGGTGGCCAGCCATGGGCGTGGCAGATTTCGATCACACGCTCGGCAAAGCCGCGGTCTCGCAGCTGTACCGCAGAAACATTCACCGCAATGCGGTCGAAACGCAGACCGGCACGGTCCCAGGCGGTTGCCTGGCGGCAGGCCTCATTCAGCACCCAGTCGCCGATCCGCACGATCTCGCCGCATTTCTCGGCAATGGGGATGAACTCGGCCGGGCTGCAGTAGCCGATCCCGGGGCGGTGCCAGCGCAACAGTGCCTCGATCGCCGGCCGCTCGCCGTGGTGGGCGTGCAGCAGCGGCTGGTAGGCCAGGCTGAACTCTTCGCGCTCGATGGCGCCGTGCAGGGCATGCTCCAGCTCCAGCTTGCGCTGGATGCGGGCCAATGCGTCCTGGCTGTAGTACTGGTAGGTGTTGCGCCCCGCTTCCTTGGCTGCGTACATCGCGGCATCGGCGGCACGCAGCAATGAATCGAAATCGGTCTGTGCATCGCCCAGCATCGCGATGCCGACGCTGGCGCCGACCTTCAACGTGGTCTCGCCACGACGCAGCGGCTCGGCCAGCGAAGCGATCAGCTTGCGCGCGACGTGGCCGGCGTCTTCCGGCTCGGCCAGGTCGCGCAGTACCACGATGAATTCATCACCACTGAAGCGGCCGAACAGGTCGTTGTTGCGCAGGTTCTGGTGCAGGCGCGTCGCAGCGGCCTTCAGCAGCGCATCACCGGTGGCGTGGCCGAAGCTGTCGTTGATGGTCTTGAAGCCATCCAGGTCGATGAACAGCATCGCCAGCGATGTGCCACGGTCACGTGCTTCCTCGATGGCCTCTGCCGTCTGCTCGCCGAGCAGCACGCGATTGGGCAGGCCGGTCAGCAGATCGTAGTGGGCCAGCAGTTCGATGCGCTCGTTGGCCTCGCGCTCGCGGGTGATGTCACGGAACAGCACCACGAAGCGCGGCGGCAGGCGGTCACGGCGGTCCAGCTCGATCAGCACCTGCACCCAGACGCGCAGGCCGGACTGGCGGTAGAAGCACAGGTCCAGCTGCTCGGGCAGCCCCCCGTTGGCGATGCGCGCCAACGCCGCTTCGAAGGCATTGCGTGAGTCCTCGGTGTACAACGCCAGCGCCTGGTCGAGGGTGATCGGTTCCTTGCGCAGGCCGTGAATGCGATAGCACTCCTCGGTCCACTGCATGTGCCGGGTCTTCACCTCGATCTCACAGCCGCCGATGCGGCCCAGCGCGGAGACGCGGTTGAGCAGCTCGGTGCGCCAGCGGATCAACGCGTCGGTCTGGTGCTGCTCGGTGATGTTCTGCACCTGTCCGAGCAGTCGCTTGGGCTGTCCGTCCATGTCCAGCAACGGCTGCATCCACAGCCGCAGGTGCTGCGACGGCTCGTTGCCCCGGGTCAGTTCCAGTTCGAGATTGGCGGCACGGCCATCGCGCCACAACCGCCGCCACGCCGCGCGCAATGCGCCACGTGAACGTGGGTGCAGCTGCTTCAGCCAGCGCCGCTGGCCGGGTACGGCGCCCTGCTCCAGCGCAAGCATCGAACGCAGCTCCGGCGACCACCAGAAATGACCACTGTTGGGGTCGAACGACCAGCTGCCCATGCTGGCGATGCGCTGGGCCTCGCTCAGGTGAAGCTGCTGTTCCTGCAGCAGCCCTTCCAGCTGCTTCTGCTGTTCGATATCGGTATGGGTACCGACCATGCGCAGCGGCTGGCCATCGGCGGTGCGCGCGACCACGCGGCCCCGGTCCAGTACCCAGCGCCACTGGCCATCGGCCTGGCGGAAACGGAACTGCGCGCTGTACTGCTCGCTCAAGCCACGCAGATGCTCTTCCAGTGCGGCCCGCACCTGGGCGATGTCCTCGCCGTGCACGCGGGCCAGCATCTCGGTGGCGGTTTCATCGCCCACTGCCGGGGTGCGCACCACACGGTCACTGGGAATGTCCCAGTCCCACAGGCTGTGGCCAGCACTGTCCAGCGCCAGCTCCCAGCGCCCACCGCCGCCGAGCGGCACCGGTTCGGGAATGCTCAGCGTAAAGGCCAGCAGGTTGCCGGCGCCATCGTGCACGGCGCGCAGGTGGCCATCGTAGTGCCCGTGCGGGCCACCCGGCAGCGTGCAGGCCACGATGCCGCCATCGGCAGCCATCAGGCGCAGATCTTCCAGCATCGGCGCATACGCAGCCACGGTGGCCGGCAGGCCATGCTCGCGCGCAGCCGGATTGGCCGCCAGCGGGCGACCCGTGCGGTCGACGATGACCAGCGCCGACGCAAGCGGGTGCTGCAGCAGGCTGGCGATGATCCCTTGGTCCACGCGATCTTGCTCCGGATGACACGCCCGTCAGCGGGGCACGCAGTGGTTAACGGCGCCTGCGGCGGATAATTGAGTGGTCTGGGCGCACCTGCGCGGTAAGATGGCCGGCGCCCCTTTCAACCAGCCCGTCCATGCCTGCAGAACCGACCGGCACCGCCCTTGTACCCGATCCGCGGATGGCGCAGGCGCTGAGCCGCGACCGGCGACGGGTGGTCCTGAGCTACCTGGTGATGGCATTGGCCTGGATGATCGCTTCCGACAGCGCCGTGCAGGCGCTGGTGCCGGATCCGCAGCAGGCGGCGATGTGGCAGAGCGTGAAGGGCTCGTTCTTCGCACTGGCCAGTGCCGGCCTGCTGTACCTGCTGCTGCGGCCGCTGGCCGAGCATGTGCTGCACACCCATGCGCGCCAGCAGGCCTCGGAGCTGCGCCTGCGGCAGATGTTCGAGGGCAACCCCGGCCCGATCCTGGTCTACGACCTGGACACGCTGGCGATCCTCGATGCGAATCCGGCTGCCTGTACCACCTTCGGCTGGGAGCGTGACGAACTGCTGGAGCAGACCATCGACGCGTTGTGGCCGCCAGGCCAGGACCAGGCGCTGCAGACCAAGCTGGAGGCGATCCGCGAGGCGCCGGAGGAACTGTGCATCCTGCGTGCCCAACTGCAGCTGCGTGACGGCTCGCTGCGGCAGATGGAACTGCGCTCCAACGCCATCAGCTATGACGGCCACAACGCCCGCTTGTTGATTGCCATCGACCGCACCGCCGAAGACCTGGCCCAGCTGCGCCGTGACCAGGCGCTTGCGCGGGTGGAAGAAGCCCACGAACTGGCGCGCATCGGCGCCTGGGAACTGGACCCGTCCACCGGCATGGGCCGCTACTCCAACCAGGTCTACCGCCTGCTTGGCCGCCGGCCGCCGGAAGCCCGCCGCTGGCACCGCTTCGACGAGCTGCTGGTTCCCGCCGACCCTGCCACCGCCACCCAGACCGAACAGCTGCTGGCCGACCTCTGCTCGGGTGATCCGGTGCAGGTAGACGTACTGCTGCCCCTGCTGTCGATGGACGGACGCGCCCTGATGGTGCACCTGCGTGCCGCCAGTGGTGTCGATGAGTCCGGCCGCAGCCGCGTACTGGGCACCCTGCAGGACGTGACCGAGCGGGAGCAATCGCGACGCCTGCTGCGCGAGCGCGAAGAACAGTTCCGTGAGCTGGTGCGGGTGCTGCCCGATGGCGTGGTGATCCTCTCCGACGAGCACGTGCTGTACACCAACGCCTGGGCGGCCAGCCTGTTCGGCTATGGCAGCCATACCCTGCTGGGTGAGCCGCTGTCGGCGCTGGTCGCTGCCGGTGATCTGGCCCGCGTCCGCGGCCAGCTGCGTGCAGGACAGCCACACCTGGGCCCCGGCCACAGCAGCGTGGTGGCCATGCAGCGCGCCGACGGCCGCAGCTTCCATGCCGGCCTGGCGGTGGGCGAGGTCCGCTATGGTGGCCGCGACTGCAAGCTGCTGATCGTGCGCGACCTCAGTGATTCCGAACGGACGCGCAGTGCACTGGAAACCAGCAACCGCGAACTGCAGGCGATGGCCGGCCGCCTGTTCTCCCTGCAGGAAGACGAGCGCCGCGCGATCTCGCGCGATCTGCACGACGACATCGGCCAGGCGATCACGGCGATCAAATTGTCCGCCCATGCCGCGCAGGACGAGCACGATCCGCAACGCCGCGCCGAGGACCTGGCACAGATCGTCAGCCTGGCCGACACCACGGTAGCCAAGCTGCGCGACATCTCCACCCTGCTGCGCCCTCCGCAGCTGGACGCGCTGGGCCTGGAAGCAGCCCTCAGCTGGCAGGCACGGGTCCTGTTCCGTTCTTCGCAGGTGGAGCTGCTGGCCGAGATCGAGCCCCTGCCTCATCGCCCCGACAACAGCATCGAACAGGCCTGCTTCCGCATCGCACAGGAGAGCCTGACCAACGTGCTGCGGCACGCGCGCGCGAGCCAGGTACACCTGCAACTGCGCGACATCGGCAAGCGCAGCCTGCACCTGCAGATCCGCGACGACGGCGAAGGTTTCGACCCGGACGGCCCGCGCGGCCTGGGCCTGATCGTGATGCGCGAGCGCGCGCAGAGTGTCGGCGGCCATGTGCGCATCGAGTCCGCACATGGCGAAGGCACCCTGATCGACGTTCACCTCCCCTACCAGGCGGCCAGCATGGCCGCCGTTGAGTCACCGGAATACTGAGCCTATGTGGAATCCCAACCAGCCGCCGGTCAGCATCGATGATGCACCCGATCGCCTCGGTGCCGGCAACCCCGAGCTGCAGGCGATGGTCGCCGAAGCGGCCTCCGGCGGCACCGCGCTGATGCTGATGCACGTGGACATCGACCACTTCGCTTCCGTCAACGAGAACATGAGCGCCGAGGTGGGTGACCAGGCGCTGGTGCTGGTGGCGCAGCGGTTGCAGTCCTACCTGCGGGGTCGCGGCAAACTGTGGCGGCATGGCAGCGACGAGTTCCTGATCGCGGTCCCGCGCAACACCGACGTGCCGCTGCCGGAGGACTTCGCCGAGGAGATCCGGCAACAGATGGAGTTGCCCCTGTCGGTGCTGCCGTACACGCTGTTCATGACTGGCAAGCTGGGGGTGAGCCTGTGCCCGGAACACGCCAGTAACGCCTCGCGACTGCTCGACCACGCCGAGGATGCGCTGTACCAGGCAGCCCGCGAAGGTGGAAACGCGGTGCGCATCCATGCAGTGGATACCCCGCCGAGCGCGCACAGCGAGAGCATCATCGCGCGCCAGATCGTCGACGCGATCCCCAACGGCGAGCTGAAGCTTCGCTACCAGCCGCTGGTCAGTGCCCGCGACGGCCATGTGGTGGGCATGGAGGCGCTGCTGCGCTGGCAGTCCCCCACGCTGGGCATGCTGGTACCGGAGCGCTTCATGCGCACCGCCGAGCGGCTGGGCATCATCGTGCAGATCGGCACCTGGGTGCTGGAAGGCGCGCTCATGCAGGCCCGCCTGTGGCGCGACCAGGGCTTCGACGACTTCACCATTGCCGTGAACGTCTCCACCCTGCAGCTGCTGCGGCCGAACTTCTTCGCTGAAGTGATGGGCCTGATCCAGGCCGCGGGCGTGCCGGCACAGATGCTGACGCTGGAGATCAACGAAAGCGCGCTGACCAACAATGTCAATTTCGTGCACGAGACATTGGCCAACCTGCGCAACGAAGGCATCAGCCTGAGCCTGGACAACTTCGGCACCGGCGATTCCAGCCTCAGTGCGCTGGTGCGTTACCCGGTGGACAAGCTGAAGATCGACCGCAGTTTCATCAAGAGTGCACCAGCCGGCAACCGCGAGGCGGCCATCGCACGCGCGATCATCGCCATGGGCCACCAGCTGGGCATGACGGTCATTGCCAACGGCGTGGAATCGCAGGCGCAGCTGGGCTTCCTGCGCCGCAACGACTGCGACGTGTTCCAGGGCTACCTGTTCGGCGAACCGATGTCGGCCGATGCCGCCGGCATGACCCTGCGCCGCCGCTACCTGCGCCCGGAAGCCTTCGCCGAGACCCGCCCCGATCGCACGCTGCTGCTGCTGGACGACGAGGAGAACGTGCTGCGCTCGCTGGTACGCCTGTTCCGCCGCGATGGCTACCGCATCCTGGCCGCCGGCAACGTGCGCGATGCGTTCGATCTGCTGGCGATCAACGACGTGCAGGTGATCCTGTCCGACCAGCGCATGAGCGACATGAGCGGCACCGAGTTCCTGGGCCGGGTGAAGATGCTGTACCCGGATACGATCCGCCTGGTGCTGTCCGGTTACACCGATCTGAACACGGTGACCGACGCGATCAACCGTGGCGCGATCTATCGCTTCCTGACCAAACCGTGGAACGACGATGAGCTGCGCAAGCACATCCACCAGGCATTCCGCACCTATGAGGAGCAGCGTCGCAGCAACGCCGGTCCGGCGCCTGCCGAGAGCGGGGATGGCGGCGAGGATCGCCCGCTGCGGTAACGATCCCGTCTGGTAGAGCCGGCCGCTGGCCGGCTGCTCTCGATGCCTGGCTCAAAGGGGTTGCCGGCCAGCGGCCGGCACTACCCGAAGCGCGAATCCAGGTCGGGGACAAGCCCTGGTAGAGCCAGCCGCTGGCCGGCTGCTCTCGATGCCTGGTTCAAAGGGGTTGCCGGCCAGCGGCCGGCACTACCCGAAGCGCAAACCCGGTCGGGGACAAGCACTGGTAGAGCCAGCCGCTGGCCGGCTGCTCTCGATGCCTGGTTCAAAGAGGTTGCCGGCCAGCGGCCGGCACTACCCGAAGCGCAAACCCGGTCGGGGACAAGCACTGGTAGAGCCGGCCGCTGGCCGGCTGCTCTCGATGCCTGCTTCAAAGGGATTGCCGGCCAGCGGCCGGCACTACCCGAAGCGCGAATCCGGTCGGGGACAAGCCCTGGTAGAGCCGGCCGCTGGCCGGCTGCTCTCGATGCCTGGCTCAAAGAGGTTGCCGGCCAGCGGCCGGCACTACCCGAAGCGCGAATCCGGTCGGGGACAAGCCCTGGTAGAGCTGGCCGCTGGCCGGCTGCTCTCGATGCCTGGTTCAAAGAGGTTGCCGGCCAACGGCCGGCACTACCCGAAGCGCAAACCCGGTCGGGGACAAGCACTGGTAGAGCCGGCCGCTGGCCGGCTGCTCTCGATGCCTGGTTCAATGGGATTGCCGGCCAGCGGCCGGCACTACCCGAAGCGCGAACCCGGTCGGGGACAAGCCCTGGCAGAGCCGGCCGCTGGCCGGCTGCTCTCGATGCCTGGCTCAAAGAGGTTGCCGGCCAGCGGCCGGCACTACCCGAAGCGCGAATCCAGGTCGGGGACAAGCCCTGGTAGAGCCGGCCGCTGGCCGGCTGCTCTCGATGCCTGGCTCAAAGAGGTTGCCGGCCAGCGGCCGGCACTACCCGAAGCGCGAACCCAGATCGGGGACAAGCCCTGGTAGAGCCGGCCGCTGGCCGGCTGCTCTCGATGCCTGGTTCAATGAGGTTGCCGGCCAGCGGCCGGCACTACCCGAAGCGCGAACCCAGGTCGGGGACAAGCCCTGGTAGAGCCGGCCGCTGGCCGGCTGCTCTCGATGCTGGATTCAATGAGGTTGCCGGCCAGCGGCCGGCAGTACCCGAAGCGGTCAGCGCGGCTGCTTGACCGGCAGCACCACGCGGAAGCGCGAGCCCACGCCCGGGGTGCTGTCCAGGTCGATGCGGCCATGGTGCTTGTTGATGATGCTGTAGGAGATCGACAGGCCCAGGCCGGTACCGCTGCCCACCGGCTTGGTGGTGAAGAACGGATCGAAGATGCGCTGGCGCAGTTCCGGCGAGATGCCGCCGCCAGTGTCTTCAAATTCGACCCATACCTGGTCACCGTCGACACCCGTACGCACGGTGATCGTGCCACGCTCGGCAATGGCGTGGCCGGCGTTGAGCAGCAGGTTCATGTAGACCTGGTTCAACTCGGACGGCAGGCATTCCACCAGCGGCAGCTGGCCGAACTCACGCACCAGGGTGACCTTGTACTTGAGCTCGTTCCAGATGATGTTGATGGTCGATTCCAGCCCTGCGTGCAGGTCGACCAGCTTCCACGATTCGTCGCGGCCGGAATACGAGAAGTCCTTCAGATCACGCACGATGCGCGTCACCCGCTCGATGCCTTCGCGCGACTCGGCCATCAGCTGCGGCAGGTCGCGACTGATGAAGTCGATGTCCAGGCGGTCACGGATATCGTCGATTTCCGGGATCAGCGCCTTCGGGTCCGGCGCCCGCAATGCGCGCTCGTAGGCTTCGATCACGGTGAACAGGCTGCGCAGGTACTCCTGCAGGCTGCCCAGGTTGGAATGCACGTAGCCGATCGGATTATTGATCTCGTGCGCGACGCCGGCAGCAAGCTGACCGATCGAGGCCATCTTCTCCGACTGCAGCAGTTTTTCCTGGGTACCGTTCAGGCGCAGGTACGCCTGCCGCAGCTCCGCATGTCGCTGCTGCAGTTCGCGCTCGTAGTCTTCCTGTCCTTCGATATGGCGGAACAACGCCAGGAAGTGGCCCTGGCCCACCGGGCCGTGGTGATACAGATGGGCGATGACCACGCCCTCGCCCAGCGGCAGGCTGCCGTTCCAGTGACCATGCTGGCGCGCCTGTTCCAGCGCATCGGGCGGCAGAAGTTCACGCAGGCGCTGCGGCGGTGGCAGACCGCCGCCCTCACCACTGGCCAGCAGGTTCTGCGCAGCCGGGTTGGCCAGGGCAACCTGCCCGTCGTCGGTGAACAGCAGCAGCCCTTCGCGCAGGCGCTCAAGCAGGGCCTGCAGCACCGGCTGTGGCGGAAGGGGGGCGGTAACCAGGGCGTTGGCAGCGGACACGGCGACTCGGGGCATTCGAACAGGCGCCCAATATACGCGGTCGTGCAGCGGGCTTCAGCCCGCTTGATGGGGTTGTGCGACCGCCGTCGCGTCAGGCGACGGCGAGTGGGCGGCGCGCAGTGACGGTGTGCGCCTGGCCCTTGGCATCGTAGGCCGAGGCATCTTCGGTGCGGCCGAGCTGGCGCAGTGCCCAGTTGACCTCGCGGCGGCGGCGCGACAGCAGTACGCCATTGGCGCGGTTGCGCTCGGCCAGTTCCTGCAGCTGCTCACCCTCGCCCACCGGCGGCGCGCCTTCCAGCGCACGCAGCGCCTCCAGCTTGGCGCCGGTGGCCCGGATCAGGGCATGCACGTCGTGCTCGACCAGGGCCTGGCGTTCAACGTCCAGGGCCTGGGCAAGACGCTGCAGCGGCTCGCTCATCGCCGCAGTCATCCGTGCAGCTGCTGGTCCAGCTCAAGCATGCGCGATGCGATCGCGTCCGGATTGATCTTGTAGGTGCCGTTCTGCAGTGACTCGCGCACCGCGGCCACGCGCTGGGCGTCGATCGCCGGGGCGGTGGTCAGCTCACGCTCGATGGCCTGCAGATTGGTGGCCTCGCCAGTCAGGCGCAGGCTGTCGGCCGCTTCGACCGGGCGCGCCGCCGCATCGGTGCTGACGCCGGGCTTGTTGGCCGGGGTCGTCACGCTGCGCAGTGCCTGGGGGACCTGCAGGTTGCCGTCGATTTTCTGGCTCATGGGGTGTCCTGGAGTTGCCGTTCACAAGGGATAACGGCCGCAGGGCCGTGATCTTTAGGGATATTTTGCGGTAAATCAACGCGCCACGATTACGTCACCGGCGGCATCGACCGTGCCCTGCACGATCCGCCGCGAGGACAGGTTCTCTACCGAGACCCGTTCGTTTTCACCGGCATCGCCCATTGCACGGCCTGCAATACGGACCTCGACCGAGCCGCGACGCGATACCAGGGCCACATTGTCTCCTCGCTTGATGAGACGCTGCACTACCAGATCATTGCTCGACAGCAGGGCTCCGGCCTGCAACGGACGGCGGGCGATGCGGCCGATCGCCGCGTTGGGATCGGCCAGCACCGCACCGGCAATCCGGGCGGCGTCACGCTGGGCAGTGGTGATATCGGCGGCGGTGAGGGTTTCTCCAGTGCCGATTCCACGATTGAGCACCAGCACGGTCTGGTTGCGCCGCACCTTCACCGGCACGAACAGGCGCCAGCCCCCCGCATCAGGGCAACTGACCTCCACCGTGGTGTTGGCGGTAGGCTGCACCTGCAGCGCGCCGCCACACTTGGGCAGGCGCAGCGCATCGGCCACCTGGGCCTCACCCTCGCTGCCGGCCGGCAGCGTCGACAACGCTGCGGTGCGGATGCTGGCTACGGGTTGCCAGTCGGCGGCCGTCGCCCACGGCGAGGCCAGGGCAAGCGCGATGGCCAATAGAGATGTGACCCGGCGCATGGCGCCTCCTGTCGATGGGACCTGGCCCAGCTGCGTGCAAGGTGTGTGCCAGAGACGAGGTCTCGGGATGGGGCCTGTAGAGTCGACTGTTAGTCGACTTTCGCGTCAGTCGACTTTCGCGCGAAGCGCGGGATTTCCCGCGATCGGATAAGAGCAGTCGACTATAAGAACAGTCGCCCAGAAGAGCAGTCGACTAACAGTCGACTCTACAGAAGCGGTGTGGAGCGCGTGGGCGGCAGAGCGCCCTCAAGTTCGGCGCCCACCCCGCCGATACAGCAGCCATGTCCCATGACCTGCTCAACCGGATCGACCAGCGGACCCGTCTGGCCGGCCACAATCGCCTGGCGCTGCTGCTGTTCCGTCTCGGCGGACGTCAGCTTTTTGGCGTCAATGTCTTCAAGGTGCAGGAAGTCCTGCGACGCCCGGAACTGTTCCAGGTGCCCGGGCTGCCCAGCCAGTTCTCCGGCGTGGCCGACGTGCGTGGCCGCTCGGTGCCGGTGCTGGACCTCGGCCTGGCCATCGGCCATCCCGAGCGCGAGCCGGAGGCGGACACCTCGCCCGGCTACCTGGTCGTTACCGAGTTCAACCGCTCGATCCAGGGCTTTTTGGTCAGCGGCGTGGAGCGCATCGTCAACATCGCGGTGGAAGACATCCACCCGCCGCCGGAACTGGGCGCCGAGTCGAGTTACCTGACTGCGGTGACCCGCTTCCAGGGTGAGCTGATCCAGGTGATCGACGTGGAAAGCGTACTGGCCGACATCGCCCAGGTCCGCGGCGAAGCGGTGCTGGACCCGGCGATGGCAATGCCGGCCGACGGCCCGCAGCTGCAGGTGCTGGTGGTGGACGACTCGCGCGTGGCCCGCCAGCAGATCCGCAGCGTGCTGGACCAGCTGGGGGTGGGCGCCACCCTGCTTTCCGATGGCAAGCAGGCGCTGGACCACCTGCTGCAGATCCACGCGTCAGGCGAGAACCCGGCCGAGCGCTACGCCATGGTCATCTCGGACATCGAAATGCCGGCGATGGACGGCTATACGCTGACGACGGAAATCCGGCGCCATCCAGGCCTGGCCGGCCTCTACGTGCTGCTGCATACCTCGCTGTCGGGCGTATTCAACAATGCGATGGTCGAGCGCGTCGGCGCCAACGCCTTCGTCGCCAAGTACTCGCCGCACGAACTGGCCGACTTCGTGCTGGACCGCCTGCGCAAGGTCGCGATGGCGGCCTGACGTCCACTGATCCGGTAGTGCCGGCCGTTGGCCGGCATCCGCAGATCTATCGGGGCGCCGGCCAGCGGTCGGCACTACCCTCTCGAATTTGGCACACCCCTTGCAGCTTCCCGGGCAACGTTCCCGTGGGAGTGCACCGTGCGCAACCTGATTACCGACTACCTGGGCGTCCACGCCCAGGCCATGCCGTTGCGCGAACAGCGGATGAAGCTGATCGCCAGCAACCTCGGCAATGCCGACACTCCCGGCTACAAGGCCCAGGACCTGGACTTCGATGCCGCCCTGCGTCATGCCCAAGGGCAGGATGCCAACGGCCTGATGACCACCACCAACGAGCAGCACTACGAGATCAGTAGTGGCCTGAACCCGTTCCAGATCGCGCGCGACGGCGTGCAGCCCAGCCTGGACGGCAACACCGTCGATCCCGATGCCGAGCGTGCCGCCTATGGCCGCGCCGCACTCGAATACCGCGCCTCGCTCAGCTTCGTCGAGAGCAAGGTGCGTCCCATGCTGACCGCGATCACGGGGCAATAAGCCATGAGCAACCTGCCGATCTTCGATATCGCCGGCTCCGCGCTGCAGGCGCAGTCGGTGCGCATGAGCACCATCGCCTCCAATCTCTCCAACGCCGACACCGTCGCCGGTTCCGCCGACGCCGTGTACAAGCCGCTGGAGCCGATCTTCCAGGCCGTGACCAGCAAGAACGATCCGAACATCACCTCTGTGAAGGTCAAGGAGATCACCCAGAGCGAGGCCGCGCCGATCAAGCGCTATGAGCCGGGCCACCCGCTGGCCGATGGCGATGGCTACATCTACCAGCCCGACGTCGATCCGGTGGCGCAGATGGTCAATCTCATCTCGACCTCGCGTAACTACCAGGCCGGCGTGGAGATGCTGACCACCGCCAAGGAACTGGCCCTGGCCACCCTGACCATGGGCCGCTGAGGCCCGCAGTACCGGATACCGCCATGACCACCGCCGTCAACAACCAGACCAACCAGGACGTCTACGCCGCACTCGGCCTGAACGCCCCGAACAGCAACGCTACGAAGAAGAAGAACACGCTGGACCAGGCCGACTTCCTGCGCCTGATGACCGAGCAGTTGCAGCACCAGGATCCGCTGAAGCCGATGGACAACACGCAGATGGTCGCGCAGATGGCGCAGATGTCCACCGTGCAGGGCATCACCGATCTGAACAAGACGGTGAAGGGTTTCCAGGAATCGATGGCCAGCGACCAGGTGCTGCGCGGTGCGGCACTGGTCGGCCACCAGGTGCTGGTGCCGTCGGAAAAGCTGGTGCTGGAGAAGGAAGGCAGCGTCGAAGGCACGGTGGCCGCGCCCTCGGCCGGCATCATCACCGTCGACGTCACCGATGCCAACGGCACCAAGGTCACTTCACTGAGCGTTGAAGCCAAGGCCGCCGGCGAAACCGCCTTCAAGTGGGACGGCAAGGACGCCAATGGCAAGCGCATGGAACCGGGCAAGTACTCCATCGTCGCCAACCACGTCGACACCACAGGCAAGAGCACCAAGCTTTCCACCTACGTGCAGGCACCGGTGGAGAGCGTGACCGTCGGTTCCGACGGTCTGTACCTGAACCTCAAGGGCCTGGGCACGGCCCCGATCGACTACGTGCTCCGCGTCAGCTGAGCCGCACACCCCGTATCTACCAGGAGCATCCCATGGGCTTCAATGTCTCGCTGTCCGGCATCAACGCCGCCAATTCCGACCTGAGCGTCACCGCCAACAACGTCGCCAACGTCAACACCACCGGCTTCAAGGAATCGCGCGCCGAATTCGCCGACCTGTTCTCGGCCACTGGTTATGGTCTGTCGAAGAACGCCGTGGGTTCGGGCGTCCGTGTCTCCAACGTTGCCCAGCAGTTCAAGCAGGGCCACAACGAACAGACCGGCCGCAGCCTGGACATGGCCATTTCCGGTGAAGGCTTCTTCACCATGAACATGAACGGTACCCGCGTGTACTCGCGCGCCGGCAATTTCCAGACCGATCCGTCCGGCTATGTGGTCAACCCGCAGGGTGCGCGCCTGCAGGTGTTCGCGCCGAACGCCGACGGCACCAACTTCGATGCCGGCCGCATGGTCGACCTGCAGCTGTTGACCACCGACAGCCCGCCGAAGCAGACCAGCGAAGTGAAGGTCGGCTTCACCCTGCCGGCCAATGCCAAGCAGCCGACGGTCACCACGTTCGATCCGACCGACTCCAACAGCTACAACCACTCCAGCGGTGGCATCACCGTGTACGACTCGCTGGGTGTCAGCCACATCCAGGTCTCGTACTTCGTGAAGGGCGCAAACCCGAACGAGTGGACCGTGCGCAACTACGTGGACGGCCAGCCGGCCGGCGCGCCGACCCCGGTCACCTTCGACAACAGCGGCAAGCTCACCGCGCCGGCCAACGGCAAGGTCAGCCTCGGCACCTTCACCCCGACCACCGGTGCGGGCGTGCTGAACATGACGCTGGACGTGAGCGGCTCGACCCAGTACGGCGAAAAGTTCGCGCTGCGCAACACCCAGCAGGATGGCTACGCCGCCGGCAAGCTCAATGAGATCACCGTGTCGGAAACCGGCGTGGTCTACGCGCGCTACTCCAATGGCGCCGACAAGCCGCTGGGCCAGGTCGCGCTGACCACGTTCAACAATCCGCAGGGCCTGGAATCGAAGGGCAACAACCTGTGGGTGGACACCTTCAGCTCGGGCACCCCGCGCACCGGCATGCCGGACACCTCCAACCTCGGCAAGATCCAGGCCGGCTCGCTGGAAGCATCCACCGTCGACCTCACCGAGCAGCTGGTCAACATGATCACCGCGCAGCGCAACTTCCAGGCCAACGCGCAGATGATCACCACCCAGGACCAGATCACCCAGACCGTCATCAACATCCGTTGATGAGCTGCTGACCCTGTCACGGAACTCCCCGCATGGATAAAGCCCTTTACGTGGCGATGACCGGTGCCCGCGCCTCCCTGCAGGCGCAGGGAACGCTCAGCCACAACCTCGCCAACTCGGACACCCCTGGCTTCAAGGAAGCGCTGGCCAACACCGAAGCCTTCCCGATCAAGGGCCCGGGCTTTGCCTCGCGGGTGGATGCGCTGCATGTCGACGCCGGATTCAATCGCACGCCCGGCTCGCAGCACATCACCGGCAAGCCGCTGGACCTGTCCCTGCAGACCGGCACCTGGCTGGCCGTGCAGTCCAGCGACGGCAGCGAGGCGTACACGCGCGGCGCGGCGTTGTCGGTGACGCCGAACGGCCAGCTGGTGACCTCCAGCGGCCGTCCGGTACTGGATGACAACAACAATCCGATCGCCATTCCGCCCTACCAGGCGATGGAAATCGGTGCCGACGGCACGCTCTCGATCATCCCGCAGGGCGAAGGTCCGCAGACCATGGCGCAGATCGGTCGCATCAAAGTGGTGCAGGCGCCGGATGAACGCCTGGAGCGTGGCCTGGATGGCCTGTTCCGCAACACCGACCCACTGCAGCCGTTCGCGCCGGCACAGGGCACGGCCGTGCACAGCGGCCAGCTGGAAGGCAGCAACGTAGACGCCGCTGGCGCGCTGGTGCAGATGATCCAGCTGCAGCGCCAGTACGAAATGCAGGTGCAGGTGATCAAGCACGGCGACGAGAACGCGCGCAGCGCCAACAGCATGCTGCGCCTGGGCAGCTGACGGAATTCCGGCGCCGGCTGATGCCGGCGCTGGCACACCGCTTGCACACCCGCATACAAGGGCCGCACCACGCGGCCGGCTTCACCAGACAGGACATCGAAGATGAACCAGGCATTGTGGATCGCGAAAACCGGACTGGATGCGCAGCAGATGCGCATGTCGGTGGTTTCCAACAACCTCGCCAACACCAACACCACCGGCTTCAAGCAGGACCGTGCCAGTTTTGAAGACCTGCTGTACCAGCAGGTGCGCCAGCCCGGCGGCTCCTCGTCGGCGCAGACCCAGCTGCCAACTGGCCTGCAGCTCGGAACGGGCGTGCGCGTGGTCGCCACTGCCAAGAATTTTGAACAGGGTGGCCAGCAGCAGACCGGCCGCGCCCTGGACGTGATGGTCAATGGCCGCGGCTTCTTCGAGGTTCAGATGCCTGATGGCAGCTCGGCCTACACCCGTGATGGCTCGTTCAAGATCAACCAGGACAGCGAGCTGGTCACCAACAGCGGCTACCCCGTGCAGCCGGGCATCCAGATTCCCGAAGGCGCGCAGTCGGTGACCATCGGTACCGACGGCACCATCAGCGTGAAGATGGCCGACGGCGCGGCCTCGGTGGAAGTGGGCGCGCTGACCCTGACCGACTTCGTCAATCCGGCCGGCCTGCAGGCGCGCGGCGAGAACCTGTTCCTGGAGACCACGGCCTCCGGCCCGGCACAGAACGGCAACCCCGGCCTCAACGGCCTCGGCACCGTGGTGCAGGGCGCGCTGGAAGGCAGCAACGTCAACGTGGTGGAAGAGCTGGTGTCAATGATCGAAACCCAGCGCGCCTACGAAATGAACGCCAAGGCGATTTCCACCACCGATTCGATGCTCGGCTATCTCAACAACAAGCTCTGACCGGCCAAACCGGGAAACTGCCATGTCGCCCATTTCCAACTTCGCCCGCACTGCCCTCGCCTGCGCCGTGGCCGCCCTGCTCGGTGGCTGCGTGATCGCGGGCGACGTGCGTCCCTACCCGACGATGGCACCGATCCAGCCGATCATGCCGCCGCAGGCCCAGCCGACCGCCGGCGCCATCTATGCCGCCGGCCCGACCCTGCAGCTGTATTCGGACCGCCGCGCACGCGATGTTGGCGACCTGCTGACCATCACCCTGCTGGAAAACACCACCGCGCAGACCAGTGCCAACACTGCCACCAACAAGGAATCGAACCTGAGCCTGGGCACGCCGTCCATTCTCGGCGCTCCGGTCACCCTGGGCGGCAAGGACATTCTGAGCGCTACGGCCAAGGGCGCGCGTGACTTCACCGGCAAGGGCAACAGCGCGCAGAGCAACCGCCTGCAGGGCAGCGTCACGGTCACCGTGGTGCAGCGCCTGCCCAACGGCAACCTGGTGGTGCAAGGGCAGAAGAACCTGCGGCTGAACCAGGGCGATGAGCTGGTGCAGGTGCAGGGCATCGTCCGCCCGGGCGACATCAGCCAGGACAACACCATTCCGTCCAGCCGCGTGGCCGAAGCCCGCATCGTCTACGGCGGCCGCGGCCCGGTTGCGCAATCCAACGCGATGGGCTGGCTGAGCCGCTTCTTCAATTCCGGCCTGACGCCGTTCTGAGTATGGCCATGAAAGCTCTCTTCTCTTCAACGTGGCAGCGACGCATGGCGTCGCTCTACGGATCATTCTTCCTTCTGCTGGCAATGGCTGCGCCTGCCAGCGCCGAGCGCATCAAGGACCTGGCCCAGGTCGGCGGCGTGCGTGGCAATGCCCTGGTGGGTTATGGCCTGGTGGTCGGCCTGGACGGCAGCGGCGACCGCACCAGCCAGGCACCCTTCACCGTGCAGAGCCTGAAGAACCTGCTCGGCGAGCTGGGCGTCAACGTACCGCCGAACGTCAACCCGCAGCTGAAGAACGTGGCCGCAGTGGCGATCCACGCCGAACTGCCACCGTTCGCCAAGCCGGGCCAGCCGATCGACATCACCGTGTCCTCCATCGGCAACGCAGTCTCGCTGCGCGGCGGCTCGCTGCTGATGGCACCGCTGCGCGGCGCCGACGGACAGATCTACGCCATCGCGCAGGGCAACCTGATCGTCGGCGGCTTCGGTGCGCAGGGCAAGGACGGTTCCCGTGTCTCGGTGAACGTGCCCAGCGTCGGCCGCATTCCCAACGGTGCCACCGTTGAGCGCGCCCTGCCCGATCCGCTGGCCAACGGCGGTGACATCACCCTGAACCTGCACAACAACGACTTCACCACGGTCTCGCGCATGGTCGCCGCGCTCAACAACGCATTCGGCGAAGGTGCGGCGCGTGCGGTCGACGGCGTGACCGTAGCGGTTACCGCACCGACCGATCCGGGCGCACGCATCGGCCTGCTGGCGCGCATCGAGAACCTGGAACTGACCCCGGGCAGCGCTCCGGCCAAGGTGGTGGTCAATTCGCGTACCGGCACCGTGGTCATCGGCCAGCAGGTGCGCGTGGGACCTGCCGCGATCTCGCACGGTTCGCTGACCGTGACCATCCAGGAAAACACCAACGTCAGCCAGCCCAATGCGCTGTCCGGCGGCCGTACCGTAGCCAGCCCGCAGTCGACCATCACCGCCACCAACGACGGCAGCCGCATGTTCAAGTTCAGCGGCGGCACCACCCTGGACGAGATCGTGCACGCGGTGAACGCCGTGGGCGCAGCACCAGGCGATCTCATCGCGATCCTGGAAGCCCTGAAGCAGGCCGGCGCATTGAGTGCCGAGCTCGAGGTGATCTGATATGCGCATCAATCCCGCATTCGATCTGCACCCGGCACAACAGAACGATCCGGCCAAGATCGACAAGGTCGCGCGCCAGCTGGAAGGCCAGTTCGCGCAGATGCTGGTCAAGAGCATGCGTGACGCCAGCTTCGGCGACTCGCTGTTCCCCGGCGAAAACAAGATGTTCCGCGAGATGTACGACCAGAAGATTGCCGAGGCCATGACCCGCGGCAAGGGCCTGGGCCTGTCGGGCATCATCAGCCGGCAGCTGTCCGGCCAGGCCGCCGAGGGTCCGGCGCTGGATACCCGCGTGGACCCGGCCAAGGCCAGCCGTGCCTACCAGCTCAATGCACCGGCCAAACCGGCACCGTCGCTGCCGCTGGAAGACGGCAGCCAGGCCGTGCGTCTGCTGCAGCAGATGGCCGCCGGTGCGCAGCAGGGGGCACAGGCGGCTGTCGCGCCGATGGAGCAGGCCCTGGACCTGATCGCCGGCCGTGAGAGCAGCAGCATGCACCGCTCGCCGGGCACCGAAGATCCGTACATCGGCAGCCTGCAGGGCGAGGACTGGGCCGCCAACAGCGACCAGTGGTCGGCCACCGCCAGCAACCGCGGCACCGCGATCAGCCCGGCCGATGCAATGGCCACCCGTACCGCCGTCGCCCAGCTCGGCGAGCACACACCGGAAGGCTTCGTCGCCAGTATCTGGCAGCACGCGCAGAGTGCAGCCAAGGAACTGGGCGTGGATGCCCGCGCCCTGGTCGCCCAGGCAGCGCTGGAAACCGGCTGGGGCAAGCGCCACATCAAGCACGCCGACGGCAGCACTTCGCACAACCTGTTCGGCATCAAGGCCAATGGCTGGAACGGCCAGCGCGCCGTGGCCGGCACCCATGAATACGTCGATGGCGTACGCCGCAACGAGACCGCCAGCTTCCGCGCCTACAGTTCGCCGGCCGAGAGCTTTGCCGACTACGTGCGCCTGCTGAAGACCAGCCCGCGTTACCAGCAGGCCCTGCAGGCCGGCACCGACGTGCAGGGCTTCGCCCGCGGCCTGCAGCGCGCCGGCTATGCCACCGATCCGCGCTATGCGGCCAAGATCGCCGCGATCGCCGGCGGACCGACCATCGAGCGCGCCGTCAGCGCCGTCGCCAATGCCGGCTCGCGCCTTGGCCAGACCTTCGCCAGCACCGCAACCGCGGCGCTGGGTATCACTCGTCGTTGAGGAACCCCATGTCCAGCGTACTTTCCACCGGTACCGGTGCCCTGCTCGCCTTCCAGCGTGCGTTGGCGACCACCAGCCACAACGTGGCCAACCTCAATACCCCGGGCTACAGCCGGCAGAAGGTCAACTTCGCCACCGCTGATCCGCAGAACTACGGCTACGGCACGGTCGGCAACGGCACCCGCATCACCGACATCCGCCGCACCGCCGACCAGCTGGCGATCTCACGCCTGCTCGACAGCAGCGGCGAGCTGGCACGCCTGAAGCAGCTTTCCAGCATGGCCGACCGCGTCAACGCGCTGGTCTCCGATCCTGCCACCAACGTCTCCGGCGTCTGGTCCAACTTCTTCGATTCGGTCAGCGGCCTGACCTCCAATGCCTCCGGCACGGCCGACCGCCAGAACATGCTCGATGGCGGCAAGGCCCTGGCCAACCGCTTCGTGCAGCTCAACACCCATCTGAACAACCTCAACAGCGAGGTCAACAACGGCCTGCTGGCCGGTGCCACCGAGATCAACCGGCTGGCGCAGGAAATCGCGCAGATCAACGGCGCCATCGGCACCAACATCGCCACGGCCGCACCCGACCTGCTCGATCGTCGTGACCAGCTGATCACCCAGCTGATCGGCTACACCGGCGGCACGGCGGTGATCCAGGACGGCGGCATCATGAATGTCTACACCGCCGGCGGCAACGCGCTGGTGGTGGGCACCACGGCGACCAAGGTCACCACCGTGGCCGACCCGTACCAGCCGGAGCGGCTGCAGCTGGCGCTGGAAACGCAGGGCAACACCATCCGGCTCGACCCGAAGGCGGTCGGTGGCCAGATCGGCGGTCTGCTGGAATTCCGCGACACCGTGCTGACGCCTGCCCAGGCCGAACTGGGCAAGCTGGCGGTAGGCCTGGCCGAGAGCTTCAACCAGGTGCATCACCAGGGCGTGGACCTGTATGGCCAGCTCGGGGGTGACTTCTTCAACATCGGCAATCCACGCGTCACCGCCAACAATGCCAACACCGGCACCGCCAGCCTCAGCGCCACTTACGGCGACCTCGGCAAGCTGGACGCGCAGAACGTGGTGCTGCAGTTCGATGGCACCAACTGGAAGGCCAGTCGTGCCGACACCGGTGCGAACGTTCCGCTGACCGGCACCGGTACGGCCGCCGATCCCCTGGTGATCAACGGCGTCAAGCTGGTGGTCGGCGGTACCCCGGCGGCCAACGACCGCTTCCTGCTGCAGCCGACCGCAGGCGTGGCAGGCAGCATGGAAGTGGCGATCACCGATCCCTCGCGCATCGCCGCTGCTGCGGCAGTGAAGGGCGCGGCGGCGACGTCCAACACGGGCACCGGCAAGCTGAGCGGTGTCACCGTCAGCGATTCGACCAACGCCAACCTGCGCAATCCGGCCGCGATCGTGTTCACCTCGGCCACCACCTACACCATCGATGGGGGCCCGCCGCAGACCTACACGCCCGGCCAGACCATCAGTGCCAATGGCTGGAGCTTCGTGCTGGACGGTGCGCCGAAGGTTGGCGACACCTTCAACATCACCCCGACTCCGGCGGGCTCCTCGGACAACAGCAATGCCGCCAAGCTGGCCAAGGTCGAGAGCGCCAAGGCGTTCAACGCCGGCACGGTGACGCTGAACGGCGCGCTGGGCGGCCTCACCACCCAGGTCGGTGCCGCGGCCCGTTCTGCCGAGTACTCGCTGGACGCCCAGCTGGTGATCAACGACAAGGCGCAGGAAGCGCGCGATGAAGTGTCCGGCGTCAACCTGGACGAGGAGGCCGCCGACATGCTGCGCCTGCAACAGGCCTACCAGGCGGCCTCGCAGCTGATCTCCACCGCCGAGAGCATGTTCCAGACCATCCTGGGAGCCGTCCGCCGATGAGCAGCCGCATCTCCACCAGCATGATGTACAACCAGTCGGTGTCGCTGATGATGGCCAAGCAGGCCAAGCTCAGCCACCTGGAGCAGCAGATCGCCACCGGCAGCAAGATCGTCACCGCAAAGGACGATCCGGTCGGCGCAGGCGCAGCGGTCGGACTGGACCGCAGCCTGGCCGCACTGGACCGCATGAAGCTCAACGCCGGCAACGTGCAGAACCGGCTGGGCGTGCAGGAAAATACCCTGGCCCAGGTCAACGACCTGATGGGGCGGGTCAACGACCTGACCATCCAGGCCAGCAACCCCGCGTTGAGTGCGGCCGACAAGAAGACGCTGATCACCGAGCTTAACCAGATCCGCGACGGCCTGCTGTCGCTGGCCAACGCCGAGGACGGCACCGGCCGCTATGTGTTCGGCGGCACCAACGATGGTGATCCTCCGTTCGCCAAGATCAACGGCAAGGTGGTCTACCGTGGTGACCAGACCCAGCGCCAGATCGAGGTCGGCCCCGATACCTACGTCCGCGATGCCTTGCCCGGCAGCGAGATCTTCATGCGCATCCCCACCGGCGATGGCTTCGTCGATGGCGGCGCCGCCGCCGGCAACACCGGCAACGGCGTGCTGACCAACATCACCCGCGATGGCAGCGACAGCTGGAACGGCCAGAGCTTCAGCGTCCGCTTCACCGCCGCCAACCAGTACGAAGTGCTGGATGGTGCCGGCAATGTGACCGGCACCGGCACCTACAAGGCCGGTGATGATCTGGAAGTGAACGGCGTACGCCTGCAGCTCACCGGTGCGCCTGCCGCAGGCGACAGCTTCAACGTGAAGCCGGCGAGCAGCCGCGACATCTTCGACACCATGGACAAGCTGATCACCGCGCTGGACGCCGACACCGGCACGACCGCGAAGATGAGCGCACAGCAGAACGAGTTGCAGAGCGCATTGCGCGACGTGGCTCGCGCATCGGAACGGATGATCGATTCACGAGCAGCCGGTGGCGCACAGTTGAAAGCGCTGGACAATGCCGCCGACATGCGTGAAGCCAACAGTGTGACCCTGAAGACCACGCTGTCGCAGATGCGCGACCTGGACTATGCCGATGCGCTGAGCCAGTACCAGCTGCAGAGCACCGCGCTGCAGGCGGCACAGACGATCTTCTCGCAGATGCAGTCGATGTCGTTGTTCAACAAGATCCGCTGACGCATCTCCTGCGTCACCCCTGAAAGGCCGCGATGCCCTGCATCGCGGCCTTTTTCGTTTCTACGGTCCGTTGCCGCGGAGCACGCCAGGCCAACAGCCTGCCAGCCCGCCTTCCGCGGATTTTCCGTGATTGCCCATCAAGCCCGGCTGGCCCCCGCCGATACCTTCATCAGCGCTGGCTGGGCTTGCCCAGCCGCCCCCTCCGGGGCCGCCTTCACGCCCCTCCAGGGCTGGAAAACCCCGGAAAAACAGCCTCCGGAAACGAATTACGGTTCCAACGGAATTCACGGCTAAAGGTTGTTGACAAAGCGCCGTTATTCATTTGGCAACAACGAAGCACACAGCCACACAAAAAACAGGCGGCGCTTCGTTTCATTCACCAACGGGTTCCATATAAGAGGAGACGACCCCATGGCACAGGTAATCAACACCAATACGATGTCGCTCAACGCTCAGCGCAACCTGAGCACCAGCGGCAACTCACTGGCCACCACCATCCAGCGCCTCTCGTCCGGCCTGCGCATCAACAGCGCGAAGGACGACGCCGCCGGCCTGGCGATCTCGGAGCGCTTCAGCACCCAGATCCGCGGCCTGGACGTGGCCATCCGCAACGCCAACGACGGCATCTCGCTGGCCCAGGTCGCCGAAGGCTCGCTGAGCGAAGTCGGCAACAACCTCCAGCGCATCCGCGAACTGGCCGTGCAGGCCTCCAATGCCACCAACTCCAGCAGCGACCGCAAGGCCCTGCAGGCCGAAGTGACCCAGCTGATCTCGGAAGTGGACCGCGTCGCCAAGCAGAGCGACTTCAACGGCACCAAGCTGCTGGATGGCTCGTTCACCAGCCAGCTGTTCCAGGTCGGCGCCAATGCCGGCCAGGCCATTGCGATCAACAGCGTCGTCGATGCCAAGGCAGATACCCTGGGCGCAGCGACATTCGCCAACGTCTACAACACCCAGGCCATCGCGGCCGACAAGGCCACGGCCGATACGACCTTCTCCGGCCTGCAGATCGACATCACCCCGCCCGGCGCGGCTGCCGCCACCACGATCAAGGTTCCCGACTTCACCGTGAAGGCAGGCGAATCCATCACCGCCGCCACGGCTGCTGCAGTCAACAGCCGCCTGGGTGAAACCGGCGTAATGGCGAAGCTGGACGCCGGCAAGCTCTCGCTGCACTCGGCGGCGGCTGGCCAGACCTTCGCCTTGTCGGTCAGCGCCACCCCGACCACCGGCGCAACTGCAGTGGACGCAAACTTTGCCAACATCGGCCTGCAGCAGGTTGCAGCCGGCACAGGTGGCACGCTGACCGGCGCAACCGCACGCCATGTCGAAGACCTCAATGTGAGCACCGTTGAGGGTGCCCAGCAGGCGCTGTCGATCGTCGATAAGGCTCTTGAGTCGGTCAATAGCGTCCGCGCCGACCTCGGCGCGATCCAGAACCGCTTCACCTCGGTGGTGGCCAACCTGCAGACCTCCTCGGAGAACCTGTCGGCATCGCGCAGCCGCATCCGCGATACCGACTTCGCCAAGGAAACCGCCGAACTGACCCGCACCCAGATCCTGCAGCAGGCCGGTACGGCCATGCTGGCCCAGGCCAACCAGGTACCGCAGAACGTGCTCAGCCTGTTGCAGCGCTGACATGAGCCGCCCCCGGGGCACGTCGGGGGCGTCTAACCCAACTCACGTGCAACCGCTCAAGGACCTCTCCTCATGGCACAAGTCATCAACACCAACACGATGTCGTTGAATGCTCAGCGTAACCTGAGCACCAGCGGCAGCTCGCTGGCCACCACCATCCAGCGCCTGTCCTCCGGTTCGCGCATCAACAGCGCCAAGGACGACGCCGCTGGCCTGGCGATCTCCGAGCGCTTCGGCACCCAGATCCGCGGTACCGACGTTGCCATCCGCAATGCCAACGACGGCATTTCGCTGGCTCAGGTCGCCGAAGGTTCGCTGACCGAGATCGGCAACAACCTGCAGCGCATCCGCGAACTGTCGGTGCAGTCGGCAAACGCCACCAACTCCGCCAGTGACCGCAAGGCTCTCCAGTCGGAAGTCGACCAGCTAGTCAGTGAAATTGATCGCGTCGCCAAGCAGTCCGAGTTCAATGGCACCAAGCTGCTGGACGGTTCGTTCTCCAGCCAGCTGTTCCAGGTCGGTGCCAATGCCGGCCAGGCCATCGCCATCGACAAGATCACCAACGCTCAGTCCGATTCGATTGGCTCTTCGACCTTCGCCCAGAACGGCACGTTGACCATGGGAGCTGCCACCGCTCTTACCTCTGGTGAAATCACTGGGATGAAGATCGGCGATGTTTCGCTCGGTACGATCAAGTACGACCAAGGTGCTGACGCAGCTGCCACCGTCGCGAACGCAATGAACGCTACGGTCGCCGCCATCAATTCGAAGATGGGCGAAACCGGCGTCTATGCTTCGCAGGCTGACAACGGCGCCACTCCGCCCGTTGCAACGCCCGGCGTGATCAAGCTGACTTCGGTTAAGGCCGATCTGACCGCTGCGGACATCACCGCACTTGCTGTCACCGGCGGTGGCACCTCGGTAGCAACCACCACCAACATTGCCGCTGGCGGCACCGCCTCAACGCTCAAGGACGTCAAGATCACCGACGTGGCCGGTGCTCAGAAGGCCCTGGAAATCGTCGATAACGCTCTGCAGTCGATCAACAGCACCCGTGCGGACCTCGGTGCGGTGCAGAACCGCTTCACCTCGGTCGTTGCCAACCTGCAGACCTCGACGGAAAACCTGTCGGCCTCGCGTAGTCGCATCAAGGATACGGATTTCGCCAAGGAAACCGCGGAGCTGACCCGCACCCAGATCCTGCAGCAGGCCGGTACGGCCATGCTGGCCCAGGCCAACCAGGTGCCGCAGGGCGTGCTCAGCCTGCTGCGCTGATCCGCTTCCTGATCGTCTTCCGGGCACCGATTGATCCGGTGCCCGGATACTGAACCACGCATCACCTCCGCCAAAGGAAAAGCACCATGGCACAAGTCATCAACACCAACACGATGTCGTTGAATGCTCAGCGTAACCTGAGCACCAGCGGCAGCTCGCTGGCCACCACCATCCAGCGCCTGTCTTCCGGTTCGCGCATCAACAGCGCCAAGGATGACGCCGCTGGCCTGGCGATCTCCGAGCGCTTCGGCACCCAGATCCGTGGTACCGACGTCGCCATCCGCAATGCCAACGACGGCATTTCGCTGGCCCAGGTCGCCGAAGGTTCGCTGACCGAGATCGGCAACAACCTGCAGCGTATCCGTGAGCTGGCTGTACAGTCGTCCAACGCGACCAACTCGGCAAGTGATCGCAAGGCACTGCAGTCAGAAGTGAATCAGCTGGTCAGCGAGATTGATCGTGTGGCCAAGCAGTCCGATTTCAATGGCACCAAGCTGCTGGACGGCTCGTTCTCCAGCCAGCTGTTCCAGGTTGGCGCAAACGCCGGCCAAGCAATCGCAATTGATAAGATTACCAACGCCAAGACTGATTCGCTGGGCGGTACCCTGTTCTCCTCGGCGACCACTACGGCGACCACCACTACCGTTACAGAAACATCCGCCGGTTCCGGGGTATTTGCATTTGCTGCAGGCAGTGTCGCCGACTTCTCGATCTCCGCAAATGGCGCGACGGTGAACTTCAGTGGTGTGAAGTTCGACGCAGGTAGCGCATCAACGCAGGCCGCAGGTGAGGCTGCTAGCGTGGTTTCCCAAGGGAACGCCATCGCAAAGGCCATCAATCAGAAGTCTGCCGACCTGGGAGTCTCTGCCGAAGTGGACTCCGCGGGCAAGGTAACTATCAGCTCCTGGAAAGAGGGGAAAGTCGGCGACCAGATCACCGCCACCGGCGTAACCCTCGCAGACAACGCAGCTCTGGTTGCTACCGATGCCAAGCATGCCATTGACCTTGACGTCACCAGTTACGGCAAATCTCAACAGGCACTGCAGATTGTGGACAAGGCGCTGGAGGGCATCAACAGCACCCGCGCCGACCTCGGTGCGATCCAGAACCGCTTCACCTCAGTGGTGGCCAACCTGCAGACCTCGTCGGAAAATCTGTCGGCCTCGCGTAGCCGCATCAAGGATACCGATTTCGCCAAGGAAACCGCCGAGCTGACCCGCACCCAGATCCTGCAGCAGGCCGGTACGGCCATGCTGGCCCAGGCCAACCAGGTGCCGCAGGGCGTGCTCAGCCTGCTGCGCTGATCCACGGCAAGAAGGTGCCGCTACCGTCGGGTCAAACCGACGGTAGCAGCAACCCGGAAGCCACGATGCACGAAGGCGCGGGCCATGCCCGGCCCGGGATCACTCCCGAACCGGCTTGGCATCGCCCGCTCCTGCGGACCTCTCTTTCAGCGCTGTACCTTTGACTGTACGTACCGGGCGGCTTCGTCTCCCCCCGATTGTCAGTAGCCTGATCCCTCCCCTGCATTGGGGGAGGGTCTTTTGCAGACTCCCGGCAGCCTGCGGTGATTCCACCCGCACCCTGCCCCAACCCTCCTGCAAACCGCGTGCCAGATCCGCCGCCAGACAACTGGCACGGCGCATGCATCAACGAAGTCCTCAAGACCCAGCGGCGCAGGCCGCTATTTTCGTTGACGACGGGCCACCGCACGGCGGCAAGGCCCGGATACCAGGAGAATCACATGGCAAGCTTTGGATACGGTGGCATTGGCTCGGGGCTCAACATCTCGGACATCGTCAACCAGCTGGTCGCGGCCGACCGCAAGCCCGCCGACAATGCGCTGAACCTGCAACAGTCCAAGGCCAAGATGCAGCTGTCGTCGATCGGCACCGTCACTTCGGCCTTTGACAAGCTGAAGACCGCCTTGACCGCGCTGAAGGCCACGACAGCCTTCGACACCCGCACCGTAACCGCCACCGGCAAAGCACAACCAGGCAACACCGACGATGTGCTGACGGCATCCGTGGCGCTGTACGACCAAGGCACGACCAAGGCAGCGGCCTCCAACGGCACGCACCAGGTGGAGGTGAAATCCCTCGCCACGGCACACAAGCTGATTGCCAATTCATCGGTGCCGAAGACCGACACGTTCGGCGCCGGAACCTTGACGCTGACCGTTGGCGTGGGCGACAAGGCAAAGACGATGAAGGTGGAGGTGGAAGCCGGCGATACGCTGACCACCGTACGCAACAAAATCGACGCCGCAGGCCGCAAGGAAGGCGTGCAGGCGACCCTTATCGCCTCGGGCGACAACCAGTACCTGTCGATCGCCCAGGAGAAGACCGGCGCCGCCAATGCGATCAAGCTCGAGTACGGTGGCAGCGACCCGAAGTTGAGCGCACTGGTTGGCAGCCTTCAGGAGAACACCGCGGCAGCCGATGCCGAGCTGACCATCGATGGCGTCACGGTGATCAGCGACAGCAACACCGTGACCGATGCCGTACCAGGCCTGACCCTGAACCTGAAGGTCAAGGGCAAGAGCACCGTGGTGATCAGCACCGATACCACTGCAGCCACCAAGGTGATGCAGGACTTCGTCAAGGCATACAACGATGCGATCGCCGCCATCAATACCGAGACCAAGTACGACGCCAAGACCAAGGAAGCGGCGACGCTGACGGGCGATGCGCAGATGCGCGGCGCATCCAGTCAGTTGCGTTCGCTGATGGGCGCTGTACTGAAGGATCTGTCCGCAGATGGATTGGATCCGAAGAAGCTCGGCCTGCAGACTCGTGGCTATCCCAATGCCGACGGCAGCCTGGTACTGGACGCGACCAAATTCGCAGCGGCGCTTGCCAGCCAACCGGAGAAGATCCGCTCGGCGATCACCGGGGATACCGGTGGCGCTGGCAAGCTCTACACGATGGTCGACGGTTACGTCAGCACGACCACTGGCAAGGAAGGCGCCTTCGTCGCCCGCACCAAGGGCCTGAACAACACACTGGATGGCATCGACAAGCGTCGAAAGGCCTTGGACGTACGCATGAAAGGCGTCGAGGAACGCTACAAAAAGCAGTTCATCGCGTTGGACAGCCTGATGGGCAAGCTGCAGCAGAGCAATACGTCGCTGCAGCAGCAGCTGGCACAGCTGAACCGCTAAAGGAATGCGTGTGACGCTCAAGTTTGGCGTGTAACGCACCGATAACGGACGCAACAGCAATCAACGCCGCACCGCCGGTAACGGTCCCCACGACCTGCCGGCGGCACCCCGCGCAAGGAGAATCACGAATGTACGGTTCCAGCCGTCAATATGCCGAGCAGTACCGCCAGGTGGGAGTGACCAGTGCGGTCGCCGATGCCGATCCGCACAAGCTGGTGGCGATGCTGCTGGCCGGCGCGCTGGAGCGCGTGCGGCGTGCCCTGGCCAGCCTCGAGCGTGGCGACCAGGCCGGCAAAGGCAAGGCGATCGGCGAGGTCTGTGCGATCGTCGGCCACCTCAACGGCTCGCTGGACCATGAAGCCGGCGGCGAGATCGCCGGAAATCTGTCGGCGCTGTATGACTATGTGCTGCAGCGCCTGACCGAGGCCAACCTGCACAACGACCGCGCCGCGCTGGATGAGTCGCTGCAGCTGCTGGGCGAGATCGACAGCGCCTGGAATGCAATCCCGCAGGAACAGCGCCGCCCGGCCGCGGTGGCGCCATGAGCCTGCACGAACTGCACGCCCAGCTGGACGCCTTCGAGAAGGCCCTGGGCCAAGAGTCTCTTGACCAGGCCGACAGCTTGCTCGACGGTCACGACAGCACGCTGCATGCGCTGCTCAGCCAGCCGCTGACCGCCGCCGACCACGCACCGCTGACCGCGCTGTTCGAACGCCAGCAGAATCTGCTCGGCCTGCTCCGCCAGCGCCGTGATGCGGTCGCCGCACTGATGAACGATGGCCAGCGCTCCCTTCGCGCGGCGCATGCCTACCTGCAGGCAGAATCGCTGGCATGACCCAATTGCCGACCACGTCGCTGCATCACCCGGCCGAAAGCGAGCTGTTCGACGAAACGCTCAGCTGCGAGCTGGCCCTGCCGGCCGAGTTCCAGGCGGGCAGCGCCGCTGGTCGTACCAGCAGTGCCGAAGGCCTGCTGCGCAGCCTGGCCCTGGTCGAGGACAGCCGCGTCGACGAGCATGACGACCGCAATGAGTCCAGCCTGCAGCTGCAGCGGCTGGAAGCCAAGCTGGATCTGGCGATGGTGCTGCTCGGCCGTCTGGTACGCCAGCAGGGCGAGGAACTGACCCTGCGCCCCGTGCGCTGGTCTCGCCGCGGCATCCGCCTGCAGCTGGGCCCGCGCAGCGGCGCCAGCCCCGGCCAGGCAGGCCTGGTGCGCCTGCAGCCCAGTGACTGGCTGCCCGACCATATCGATCTGCCCGTGGAAGTGATCGCCGAAGCGGCCGATGGCGGCGGCGGCCACTATCTGTGGCTGCGCTTCCAGCGCCTTGGCGATGGCCTGGAAATGGCCATGGAGCGCCACCTGTTCCGCCTGCACCGGCGCCAGGTGGCCGAGGCACGCCGGGCGCGCTGAAACCTGCCACCATCACGCTTGGCGGGCAAGCCTTGGCGCGCCTGTTCAGCTAAGTTAAGGTGGACTCCCCTACACGGACCTGCTGCGTGCCTGTGCGAGTTCTCATCGTCGACGATCACACCCTGGTCCGCGCCGGCCTGGCGCGGCTGCTGCAGGGGTTTGCCGACGTGCAGCTGGTTGCAGAGGCCAGCAACGCCGAACAGGCGCTGCAGCTGGCCCTGCAGCACGCCCCGGACGTGGTCCTGATGGACCTGTCATTGCCTGGCCGTACGGGTCTGGAAGCGCTAAGCGATATCCGGCTGCGCGCGCCCGGTACCCGGGTGGTGATGATGACCATGCACGACGACGCCGCGCACGTGCGCGATGCCCTCGACCGCGGCGCGGTCGGGTTCGTGGTCAAGGATGCGGCGCCGCAGGAACTGGAGCTGGCGCTTCGCGCGGCGCATGCCGGCCAGGTGTTCCTGAGCCCGCAGATCTCCGCCAAGATGCTGGCACCGATGCTGGGCCGCGAGAAGCCCACCGGCATCGCCGCACTGTCGCCGCGCCAGCGCGAGATCCTGCGCCGCATCGGCAAGGGCGAGAGCAACAAGGAAATCGCCGCCGACCTCGGCATCAGCGTCAAGACAGTGGAAACCCACCGCGCACGCATGATGGAGTCACTGGGCTGCCGTCGCGCCAACGATCTGCTGCTGTTGGCCGCGCGCCATCAGCACGAGCTGGAGTAAGCGCCAGCCTCGGCGTGACCAAGCGATGGCTGGGTAGAGTGGGCTGTTGGTAGAGTCGACTGTCAGTCGACTTGCGCGCGGAGCGCGGGACTTTTCCTTGGTCTGATCGGAGAGCAGTCGACTGACAGTCGACTCTACCGGTGATCGTCTCTATCGACAGCCGACGCAGCCAACCCGCACCCAGCGTCGAATTCCCGTCAGCCCGACACTCCCCGACAGGAATCCGTACACGGTGCAGCCCGATCAATCCCGGCCTTGCACCGGAAATCAGCAACTTAGCAGCGATCATCGTCAACATTCCGCGCCACTGTAGGGAATATCCCTACACGCCGTAAGGAAATTCACGAAGTCCCTCAGGAACCCCCCGATTCCGCCCCCGCCGGATCAAAAGCAAGATGCGTTCCACAAGGCGCCGGGGAGCGGCGCCGGGGAACCACGATGAAGGCTGCACTCTCGACCCAGCTGGGCCAACAACTTCACCTCACCCCGCAGCTGCTGCAGTCGATCCGGCTGCTGCAGCTTGATGGCCTGCACCTGGAACAGGAAATCCAGCGCCTGCTGGACTCCAATCCCCTGCTGGAAATCGAAGAGCCCGAAGCACCGGCCGTCGACGCCACCGACGTTGCCACCGCGACGCTGGAAACTGCCGCGTTCGACGAGCTGCCCGAGTCGTCGATGTGGGACGTGGCCGGCGCCAGCTGGCAGGACGGCGACGACGACCGCATGGCGCGCATCGCCGCCGGCGAATCCACCGACCCGCAGCTGCGCGTGCTGCAGCGTCTGTCGCTGGACATGGATGACCGCCAGCTGGCAGTGGCCGCATTCTGGCTGGACCACTGCGACGAGGCTGGCTACCTGCAGGCGCCACTGGGCCAGCTGCAGCTGCTGGCCAGCGCCCAGTTCGACATCGACGCCGACGGCGTCGAAGCCATCCGCCAGCAGCTGCTGCACGGCGACCCGGCCGGCATGGCCGCCCAGGACCTGCGCGAGGGCCTGCAGGCGCAGCTGCGCAGCCTGCACGGCGCGGTGCCCGCCCGCCACCTGGCCACGCGCATCCTGCACGGCGCACTCGATGCGCTGGCCGCACATGATTACCCCGCCCTCGCCCGCCAGCACGACGCCGAGATCGACGACGTGCGCGAAGCGGTACGCCTGATCCTGTCGCTGCAGCCACGCCCAGGCGACAGCCTGCTGCCGGAACGCAATGCCGTTGTGGTTCCGGATGTGGTCGCCTGGCACGCCGATGGCCAGTGGAAGGTGGCATTGAACCCGGCCACCAGTCGCCGCGTCTCCATCAACAGCCAGTACGAACAGGCGCTGGCAGAGACCAGTGAGGCCGCCCCGGCACTGCGCGAGATGCTGCAGGAAGCGCGCTGGTTCAGCCGCGGCCTGTCGATGCGCTACGACACCCTGCTGCGCACCGCGCGGGTAATCGTCGAGCGCCAGGCCGCGTTCCTGGTGCGTGGCGAGGAAGCCATGGCACCGCTGACCCTGAAGGAAGTGGCCGAGGAAATCGGCATGCACGAGTCCACCGTCTCGCGCATCACCACCGGCAAGTTCCTGCAGACCCCGCGCGGCACCTTCGAACTGAAGCATTTCTTCGCCGTCCGACTGGAAGGCGCCAGCGTCTCCGGGCAGGCGGTCAAGGCCATGGTCCGCCGCCTGATCGACGCCGAACCGGCCGGTCGGCCACTGGCCGATGAGGCGATCGCCGGCCTGTTGTCACGCCAGGGGGTGAACATTGCCCGCCGAACCGTCGCAAAATACCGGGAACAACTGGACATCGCCCCGGCCCGTGAACGGCGCCGGCTCGGCGCCAGGCAACCACAGCTGGCCCGGGTGGGCTGAAAAGGATGTTGCACATGAACAAGCTTACCGTCCTGCTGGTCGATGACCACGAGGGCTTCATCAACGCGGCAATGCGCCACTTCCGCAAGATCGACTGGCTGCAGATCGTCGGCAGCGCCGGCAACGGCCTGGAAGCGATCGAGCGTTCGGAAACGTTGCGCCCGCAGGTCGTATTGATGGATCTGGCAATGCCTGAGATGGGCGGCCTGCAGGCCACCCGCCTGATCAAGTCGCAGGACGACGCACCGTACATCGTGATCGCCAGCCACTTCGACGACGCCGAGCACCGCGAGCACGCGCTGCGTGCCGGTGCCGACAATTTCGTCAGCAAGCTGTCCTACATCCAGGAAGTCATGCCGATCCTGGAAGGCCTCAGGGAGGAACAGTCGTGAGCGAATCGCGCATCCTTGTGCTGGACAACGACGCCGTGCGTGCAGAGCGCACCGTTGCCCTGCTGGAGTTCATGGACTTCAACCCGCGCTGGGTCTCCGACGCGGCCGACTTCGATCTGGGCCGGCAGCGCCAGAACGATTGGATGGCAGTGATCGTCGGCAGCCTGGACGACAACGCCGCCAGCACCGCACTCTACAACTGGCTGGGCGGCAGCAGCCTGCCACCGCCGGTACTGCTGGCCGACGGTGATGCCGCAGCCTTCGCGCAGCAGCACGGCCTGCACGAAGCCAACATCTGGCCGCTGGAGACGCCGCTGCGCCACGCGCAGATGGAAGCGCTGCTGCGCCGCGCCAGCCTCAAGCGCCTGGACGCCGAGCACCAGGCCGGCGCCGCGCAGGAGCAGGGACCGACCGGCAACGGCCCGGCGGTGACTGCGTTGCGCACGATGATCGAGCAGGTTGCCGCGTTCGATACCACCGTACTGGTGCTGGGTGAATCCGGTACCGGCAAGGAAGTCGTGTCGCGCGCCATCCACCAGCGCTCGCCGCGCCGTGATGGCCCGTTCGTGGCGATCAACTGCGGCGCCATTCCGGCCGACCTGCTGGAAAGCGAACTGTTCGGTCACGAAAAGGGTGCCTTCACCGGCGCATTGACCGCGCGCAAGGGCCGCTTCGAGATGGCCGAAGGCGGCACCCTGCTGCTGGACGAAATTGGCGACATGAGCCTGCCGATGCAGGTGAAGCTGCTGCGCGTGCTGCAGGAACGCAGCTTCGAGCGCGTCGGTGGCAACCAGACCATCCGCTGCAATGTTCGCGTCGTGGCCGCGACCCATCGCGACCTGGAAACCCGCATCGCCGAAGGCAAGTTCCGCGAGGATCTGTTCTACCGCCTCAACGTGTTCCCGATCGACGTGCCCGCCCTGCGCGAGCGCCGCGAGGACCTGCCGGCACTGGTGGAAACCATCGCCGCACAGCTGGCACGAACCGGCCGTGGCGAAGTGCGCTTCACCCCGGAAGCCCTGCAGGCACTGGCCGGCTACGAGTGGCCGGGCAACGTGCGCGAGCTGACCAACCTGGTCGAGCGCCTGGCCGTGCTGCATCCGGGTGGATCGGTGCGCGTACAGGACCTGCCGGCCCGCTACCGTGGCGATGCCGCGCTGGCCGCCGTCGCTACGCCGACGCCGGCACAGCCCGCCACCAGCGAAGAGCGACTGGACCTGCGCAGCTTCTCGTTCCACACGCCCGGCAGCGGCAACCAGCCGGCGCTGGAGCACGGCATCGCCGTCAATCGCCCGGCGGCACCGGCCGCCCTGCCCGACGAAGGCATGGACCTGCGCAACCACATGGCCAACATCGAACTGGGCCTGATCAACGAAGCACTGGAACGCACCCAGGGCGTGGTCGCCCACGCCGCCCAGCTGCTCGGCCTGCGCCGCACCACCCTGGTGGAAAAGCTGCGCAAGTACGGCATCGAGCGCGAGCAGGCCGAACTGGCCGGCTGAAGCGCGCTACCAGCATGAAGGGGGCACGAACGCCTGGGCTTGCCCGGGCGTTGGTGTTTCTGGCGCCGCTGCACGACGTCAGTAGATCCACGTCATGCGTGGATAGAGACCGTGGCCGCGCGCTGACAACGCCGCGCATCTGCACGAATTCCTACAGGCAACGTTGCCGCGTTCCGGAGGATGGAGTGGGATCTCCCAACGAGGCTCCACCATGCATCGCCTCACCCTGCTCGCCGCCCTGCTCTGCCCCGGCATTGCCACCGCCACCGGCTGCACCCCGCCCGCCACGCTCGACCAGCGCCAGAATTCCGGCCGATGGACCCTGCAGCCCCAGGCCAGAAAACCGACGCCGGTTAAATGGCGCCACCAATGGGGTCAGAGCCCGTTGCGTCGCAACGGGATCCGACCCCGTGCCGACCAACGGTCGGCACCCACCATCATCAGAAGCACCATCAGAAGCACCATCAGCAGCAGGTTCCAACAGATCGCGGCCCACTGTCGAAGGCGGGGTGGGTCCGGTTGCGGGGGCGTGAGCGCCATGGATGGCGCGACCGAGCCTCCATGGACGGATTTACGGCGTCCCCCGTGACCGGACCCACCCCGCCACCCCACGGATAGCCCGATTTTGACGTTGATGTTGACGTGCCGTCGGCGGGTGCAGGGCGCAGCCCTGCCAGCACCCCCAACCCTCACTTCACTGAATCGAAAACCGGTTTCGGCACGGCACTTGCACTGGCTACAGCAGACAACCCCATCCCTGTTTCTGGAACCGTTGCAGATGTCCCACTCCGTCACTTCGATCCTTTCGCAGATCCGCTCCTATCAGACCCAGATGGGACAGCCGGCGCTCAACCCGCTGGGCGAAACGCCTCGCAGCAACGCCCTGCCGGGCACGGTGCTGGATGCACCGCAGGCCCAGCCGGCCAGCTTCACCGAAACCCTGCGTGGTGCGATTGCCGGCGTCAACGATGCGCAACAGAAGTCCGGCGCCCTCGCCAAGGCCTTCGAAATGGGCGACCCCAGCGCCGACCTCGCCAAGGTGATGGTCGCCTCGCAGCAGTCCCAGATCGCCTTCCGCGCCACCGTGGAAGTCCGCAACCGTCTCGTCCAGGCTTACCAGGACGTGATGAACATGCCGCTGTAAGGAATAGAGACGCATGGCACTGACGCTCTCCAAGGACAGCCTGAACGCCGAAAAGGCCGGGCAATGGTTCGACCGCCTGCAGAGCCTGCAGATCACCCGTCGGCTGGGCCTGATGGCGATGATCGCGGTGGCGGTGGCGGCAGGCCTGTCCGTGTTCTTCTGGTCGCAGAAGCCGGGCATGGTCCCGCTGTACACGGGCCTGGACCAGAAGGCCACCGCTGAAGCGACCGACCTGCTGCGCGCCGCGCAGATTCCGTTCGCGCTCGACCCGGCCACCGGTGGCATCACCGTGCCGGAAAAGAACCTGCACGACGCCCGCCTGAAGCTGGCCGGTTCCGGCCTGACCGACAGTGGCAAGCTCGGCTTCGAGCTGATGGAACGCGACCCGGGCTTCGGCGTCAGCCAGTTCGTCGAAAGCGCGCGCTACCAGCACGCGCTGGAAACCGAACTGTCGCGCACCATCAACACGCTGCGCCCGGTGCGCGATTCGCGCGTGCACCTGGCCATTCCCAAGCCCAGCGCCTTCACCCGCCAGCGCGACGTAGCCAGTGCCTCGGTCACCCTGGAACTGCGTGGTGGCCAGCAGCTGGAACGCAGTCAGGTGGATGCCATCGTGCACATGGTTGCGGCCAGCATCCCGGATCTCGCGCCGGAGCGGGTGACCGTGGTCGACCAGAGTGGGCGCATGCTCAGCATCACCGACCCGAACAGCGACGCGGCGGTCAACGCTGCCCAGTTCGAGCAGGTGCGCCGCCAGGAAACCTCGTTCAACCAGCGCATCCGCGAGCTGCTGGAACCGATGACCGGCCCTGGCCGCGTCAACCCGGAAGTGAGCGTGGACATGGATTTCTCGGTGACCGAGGAGGCCCGCGAGCTCTACAACGGTGAGCCGCAGAAGCTGCGCAGCGAGCAGATGAGCGAGAACACCACCAGCACCCCTGGCCCGCAGGGTGTGCCGGGTGCGACCAGCAACAGCCCGCCGGGCCAGCAGGCTGCACCGGCCACCGCGCAGACCCCGACCGAAAGCAGCAAGAACGCCACCCGCAACTACGAGCTGGACCGCACCCTGCAGCACACCCGCCAGCCGGCAGGCCGCATCAAGCGCGTCTCGGTGGCGGTGCTGGTGGACAACGTGCCGCGCGCCGGCGCCAACGGCAAGATGAGCCCACAGCCGCTGTCGGCCGCCGAACTGACCCGCGTCGAAGCGCTGGTCAAGCAGGCCGTCGGCTTCAACGCCGAGCGTGGCGATACCGTGTCGGTGATGAATGCCCCGTTCGTGCGGGATACCACGCCGGTCGAAGGGCCGGCCTGGTGGGAACTGCCGTGGGTGCACGATGCCGGCCGCATGCTGCTCGGCGCGGTGGTGGTGCTGGCGCTGCTGTTCGGTGTGCTGCGCCCGGCACTGCGTGCGATCACCGGCCAGAACAAGAAGAACGACGAACCGGCACTGGAACCGCATACCGCGGATGTGCAGCTGGTCGATGACGATGGCATGCCGCTGCCGGCGCTGGGCGCCGACCGGGCCAGCCTGGCCGGACCAGACGCACTGGCCCTGCCGGTGGATTCTTATGAGGAACGACTGCGGATGGCGCGTGAAGCCGTGAAGACCGACTCCAAGCGCGTGGCCCAGGTAGTCAAGGGCTGGGTGGCCAATGACTGAGGCACAACTGACCGGCGTACAGCGCGCGGCCGTGCTGCTGCTGTCCCTGGGTGAGCTGGATGCGGCCGAAGTGCTGCGCCACATGGAACCCAAGGAAGTGCAGAAGATCGGCATCGCCATGGCCACCATGACCGACATCACCCGCGAGCAGGTGGAACGGGTGATGGACCAGTTCGGCCAGGAGCTGGGCTCGAAGACCTCGCTGGGCGTGGGCTCGGACGACTACATCCGCAACATGCTGGTGCAGGCGCTGGGCAGCGAGAAGGCCGGCAACCTGATCGACCGCATCCTGCTGGGCCGCAACACCACCGGCCTGGACGCGCTGAAGTGGATGGACCCGCGTGCGGTGGCCGACCTGGTGCGCAACGAGCACCCGCAGATCATCGCCATCGTGATGGCGCACCTGGAAACCGACCAGGCCGCCGACGCGCTGAAACTGCTGCCGGACCGTACCCGCGTGGACGTGCTGCTGCGCATCGCCACCCTCGACGGCATTCCGCCGAACGCACTCAATGAACTCAACGAGATCATGGAGCGCCAGTTCGCCGGCAACCAGAACCTGAAATCGTCCAACATCGGCGGCGTGCAGTGCGCGGCCAACATCCTGAACTTCATGGACAGCGGCCAGGACCAGGCGATCCTGGGCGAAATCGCCCGCATCGATGCGCCGTTGAGCAACCGCATCCAGGACCTGATGTTCGTGTTCGACGATCTGGTCGACCTGGATGACCGCGAAATGCAGCTGGTGCTGCGCGAAGTGAGCGGCGAGCGCCTGGGCCTGGCCCTGCGCGGTGCCGACATCAAGGTGCGCGACAAGATCACCCGCAACATGTCGCAGCGCGCGGCCGAAATCCTGCTGGAAGACATGGAAGCCCGCGGCCCGGTGCGCCTGTCCGACGTGGAAGGCGCGCAGCGCGAGATCCTGGCCATCGTCAAGCGCATGGCCGATGAGGGCACCGTCACCATCGGTGGCAGCGCGGAGGCCATGCTGTGAGCAACGTCGTGCGCTGGCTTGCCCCGGACCTGCTGGCCCAGCCCGAACCGGTGCTGGAGCAGGAGGATGCGTTCGAACTCACTGAGCCGGACCCGGAACACGAGCCGGAGCCGCCGCTGCAGCTGCCGACCCTGGAGGAAATCCAGGCCATCCAGGACAGCGCCGAGAAGGAAGGCTTCCAGCACGGCCATGCCGAAGGTTACGGCCAGGGCCAGGCCGAAGTGCGTCGCCTCGCCGCGCAGATCGAAGGCATCCTCGACAACTTCAGCCGCCCCCTGGTGCGGCTCGAGAACGAAGTGGTCGGCGCACTGGGCGAGCTGGCGGTACGCATCGCCGGTGCGCTGGTCGGCCGCGCCTATGAAGCTGACCCGGCACTGCTGGCACAGCTGGTCGGTGAGGCCATCGACGCGGTGGGTGGCAGCACCCGCGAGGTCGAAGTGCGACTGCATCCGGATGACATCGCCGCCCTCGCCCCGCTGTTGAGCCTGCCGCCACAACAGCGCCTGGTGCCAGACACCAGCCTCAGCCGCGGCGATCTACGCGTGCACGCCGAAGCCGTGCGCATCGACGGCACCCTGGAAGCCCGCCTGCGCGGCGCGCTGGACGCGGTGATCCGCCAGACCGGAGCCAATGCATGAACCCCGATCCGCAGCCGACGCCGCCACCGGCCGACTGGGCCATGGCCCGCAACCTGCGCCTGGCCCGTCGGCTCGATGGACTGCGCGTGGATACCGCCCATGGCCGTGGCCTGATCCGCGAAGGCGTGCTGCGCCGCGCAGTCGGACTGACCCTGGAAGCCGTCGGCTGCGAGGCGCCGCTAGGGGCCAGCTGCAAGGTGGAAGTGGTCGACGGCGGCTGGGTCGATGCCGAAGTGGTCGGCTTCGCCGGCGAGCGCACTTACCTGATGCCCAGTGCCGAGCTGCATGGCCTGTTGCCCAATGCGCGGGTGGTGCCATCGGCGCGCCGCGGTGGCGTGGAAGTGGGCGAAGGCCTGCTTGGCCGCGTCATCGACAGCGATGGCGTGCCGCTGGACGGCAAGGGCCCGATCCGCGCCGAAGGCCATGTCGGCATGGCCGGCGTGTCGATCAATCCACTGGCGCGCGAACCGATCACCCAGCCGCTGGACGTGGGCGTGCGCGCGATCAACGCGCTGCTGCCGATCGGCCGCGGCCAGCGCGTCGGCCTGTTCGCCGGCTCCGGCGTCGGCAAGTCGACATTGCTGGGCATGATGACCCGCTACACCGCCGCCGACGTGATCGTGGTCGGCCTGATCGGTGAACGTGGCCGCGAAGTGCGCGATTTCGTCGAGACCACGCTGGGCGAGGAAGGCCTGCGCCGCGCCGTGGTGGTGGCCAGTCCCGCCGACCGGCCGCCGCTGGCGCGCCTGCACGGTGCCTACCGCGCTACCGCCATCGCCGAATGGTTCCGCGACCAGGGACTGAACGTGCTGCTGCTGATGGACTCGCTGACCCGCTTTGCCCAGGCACAGCGCGAGATCGGCCTGTCGGTGGGCGAGCCGCCGACCACCCGCGGCTACCCGCCGTCGGTGTTCGCCAAGCTGCCGGCACTGGTCGAACGCGCCGGCAATGGCGCCAAGGGCCGTGGCTCGATCACTGCGTTCTACACGGTGCTGACCGAAGGCGATGATCCGCAGGACCCGATCGCCGATGCGGCGCGCGCGATCCTCGACGGCCACATCCTGCTCTCGCGGCGCGTGGCCGACAGCGGCCTGTACCCGGCCATCGACGTTGAATCGTCGGTCAGCCGCGTGGTCACGGAAATCGCCGACGAGCCGTGGCGCCTGCGCATCCGCAAATTGAAGCGACTGGTCTCGGCCTACTCGGCCAACCGTGACCTGATCGCCATCGGTGCCTACCAGCGCGGCAACGACGCGGCCACCGACGAAGCCCTGGAACGCTGGCCGGAAATCATGGAGTTCCTCGGCCAGGACGTTACCAAGGCCGCAGATCTCCCGCACAGCCAGGCGGCGCTGCAGCGCCTGGTGGAACAAGAGAATTAAGCCATGAACCAGTCCAAGCGCATTGATCCCCTGCTCAAGCGGGCCCAGGAACACGAGGACGCGGTTGCCCGCGACCTGGCCGAACGCCAGCGCGTGCTCGATACCCATCTATCGCGACTGGACGAACTGCGCCGCTACGCCGAGGAGTACGCCAACGCTCAGATGGCCGCCACCAGCCCGGCGCAGCTGCTGAACCGACGCGCTTTCCTCGACCGGTTGGACAGTGCCGTCGAACAGCAGCAGGCCACGGTCAATGGCAACCGCGAAAAGGTGGAAGCCGAGCGCGCCCGGCTGATCCTGGCCAGCCGTGACAAGGCCGTGCTGGAACAGCTGGCCGCGAGCTATCGCGCGCAGGAAAAAGTGGTGACCGACCGCCGCGACCAGCGCGAGATGGACGATATCGGTGCGCGCCGCGCGCGCCTGGTCCAGGCCGAAGACCAGGACGGCACCGAGCAGGGAGGTCGCTCGTGATGCCCTCCCCACTCGCCGGCAGCGCCAACCCTGCCACGCCGGCCACCAGCAACAGTGCGGCGCGCGCCCCGCGCAGCGAAGGCGGAAAGGACTTCAGCCAGCTGCTGCAGGATGGCGCGCCCTCTGCACCCGCCCCTGCCGGCAGCGCCACCACGCCGTCGCCATCCACGTCGAGCCAGCCGTCGACCACTGACAGCAGTGGCCAGGCACCAGGCGAACGTAGCGACGCCGAAGCGGTAACCGCTGAAGCGCCGCCGCTGCCGCCCGTTGCCGTGACCCCGGCTGCACCCGCTACCGACAAGGACAAGCCCGCCGCGACCGAAGACGCCCCTTGGCCGCCGCTCGGTCTGGCCGGCCTGGTGCTGGCGATGCCGACGCCCGTGGATGCGGCCGCTGCCCTGCCGACCACCGCTGCACCGTCGCAGGCCAGCGACGGCAGCGCACTGCCCGTTGCCCCTGCCGCGAATCCGGCACTGCCTGCAACTGCCCCAGCAGCGGCCGCCGCAGCGACGGCCGACGGCAAACCGGCGGCGACCAGCGCGGGCGATGCCAGCGCGCTGCCACTGCCGGAGATGATCCTGCCCGGCAAGCGCAGCGAGCGCGGCGAAGGCAGTGACGTGGCCGCCGTTGGCGACCGCGCCAGTGCACCACTGCTGCATGCACCGGCGGGGGCCGCCGTACAGGACCTGAAGGCGGCGCTCGCCACCGGCAACGCGATCTTCAATGGCGAACCCACACCGAAGCCGGTGCTGGGTGACGACGGCTTCGACCAGGCCATTGGCGCACGCCTGGGCTGGCTGGCCGACCAGAAAATCGGCCACGCCCATATCCGCCTGAGCCCGGATGACATGGGCCCGGTGGATGTTCGCCTGCAGTTGAACGGCGACAAGGTGCACGCCAGCTTCAGCAGCCCGCACGTGGACGTGCGACAGGCTCTGGAAAGCAGCCTGCCGCGCCTGCGCGAGCTGCTGGGCGAACAGGGCTTCCAGCTGGCACACGCTGATGTTGGCCACCAGGCCCCGGGGGGCGACGGCAATGCGTCGGGAGCATCTGGCAACGGTGGGACCGCCGGTGACGGAGAACCGTCGCCCGGCGACACCAACGTGTCGTCCGCGCAGTTGATCCGCCAGCGCGGGTTGCTGGACGCCTACGCCTGACAGGCGTGCCAACCAAGGTTGGCACCCACCAGGGCGGGGCGGTTGGCGCCCATCAGGGCACCGGGGCAATGGAGCCGCACCGGCCAGTATCGCGTTGGTGGGTGCGGAGCTTGCTCCGCACGGCCCCACCGCCCCCCGACGGAATTCCGTCGCACCCCTCTGCCCCGCCTTCGGCACACCCCTTGCATATCCCGGTGAAGCAACCCTCAGGAGCTTCACCCCGTGGCCGCAGCCGCTGACAAAACCAAGAAGACCGCCGAGAAGGACAAGGCCGCCAAGCCGCGCAGTCCGATCCTGATCACCGCGCTGGTGGCCGTACTGGCCGCCGCTGCCGCCGGTGGCGGCGTCTGGTTCTTCACCCAGTCCAAGCACGAAGACAAGGCCGCGCAGGCGCCGAAGAAGGCCAGCACTCCGGCACCGGCACAGTACTTCGCGCTGGACCCCGCATTCGTGGTCAACCTCAACGGCCCGGTCGACGGTCCGCGCTACCTGCAGCTGGAAGTGCAGCTGATGACCCGTGACCCGGCTGCGCTGGAAGCGATCAAGACCCATGCACCCGCCATCCGCGCACGCCTGCTGATGCTGTTCTCGCAGGTCAGCCCGGACCAGATCGCCGATGTCGCCGGCAAGCAGAAGCTGCAGGCTGCGTCGCTGGCCGAAGTGCAGAAAGTGCTAAAGGCCGAGACCGGCAGCAATGGTGCCGACGACCTGCTGTTCACCAGCTTCGTGACCCAGTAAGGGCCCACCGATGAATGATCTGTTGTCCCAGGACGAGATCGATGCCCTGCTCCACGGCGTGGACAGCGGCGCGGTCGAAACCGATCCGGAACCGCCGTCAGGCGAAGCGCGCTCGTACGACTTCGCCAGCCAGGACCGCATCATCCGCGGTCGCATGCCGACCCTGGAAATGGTCCACGAGCGTTTCGCGCGCCTGTGGCGGATCGGCCTGTTCAACCTGATCCGCCGCTCGGCCGAGCTGTCGGTGCGCGGCATCGAGCTGATCAAGTTCAACGACTACATGCACTCGCTGTATGTGCCGACCAACCTGAACCTGATCCGCTTCAAGCCGCTGCGCGGTACCGGCCTGATCGTGTTCGAGCCGACCCTGGTGTTCGCCATCGTCGACAACTTCTTCGGTGGCGACGGGCGCTACCCCACCCGCATCGAAGGCCGCGAGTTCACCGCCACCGAAATGCGGGTGATCCACCTGCTGCTCAAGCAGACCTTCGCCGACCTGCGCGAGGCCTGGGCACCGGTGATGGACGTCGACTTCGAGTACATCAACTCGGAGATCAACCCGCACTTCGCCAACATCGTGACGCCGCGCGAATACGTGGTGGTGTGCCGCCTGCACGTCGAACTCGATGGCGGCGGTGGCGACATCCACGTCACCCTGCCGTATTCGATGCTGGAGCCGATCCGCGAGCTGCTCGACGCCGGCATCCAGAGCGACCGCAACGACCGCGACGAGAGCTGGGGCAAGACCCTGCGTGAACAGCTCAACATCGCCGAAGTCACCCTGTCCAGCGTACTGGCCAGCAAGCGCATGACCCTGCGTGACCTGACCCAGCTGAAGGTCGGCGACATCCTGCCGATCGAGCTGAGCCCGCAGGTGCCGGTGTGCGTGGAGAACATCCCGGTGTTCACCGGCGAGTTCGGCATCGCCAACGGCATGAACGCCGTGAAGATCACCGCTACCCATCCGCCGGGCACCCGCCCGCGCGTACCCGTCATCCAGGAAGACCCGCAATGAACGATATCGACGCCCTCGAACCCACTCCGGCCCAGTTCAGCAGCCTGCAGGCCGATGAGGCGAACGGCCCGGACCTGAACCTGGACGTGATCCTCGACGTACCGGTGACGCTGTCGCTGGAAGTCGGTCGCGCGCGCCTGCCGATCCGCAACCTGCTGCAGCTCAACCAGGGTTCGGTGGTGGAACTGGAACGTGGTGCCGGCGAGTCGCTGGATGTGTTCGTCAACGGCACCCTGATCGCCCATGGCGAAGTGGTGGTGATCAATGACCGCTTCGGCGTGCGCCTGACCGATGTGGTCAGCCCGAGCGAGCGGATCCGGAGACTGCGTTGAGCCTGCTGGCCTCCGCCCTGCTGGCGGTCGGCAAGACCGCCGCTCCGGCCGGCCCGCAGATCGGCCAGCACGCAGCCGCCGCACCGAGCCTGTTCGGCGCGGTGCTGGCGCTGCTGGCAGTGCTGGCGCTGGTCATCGGCCTCGGCTGGCTGCTCAAGCGCCTGCCCGGCAGTGGTTTCCGCCCGGCCGAAGGCATGAAGGTGGTGGCCAGCCTGAGTGTCGGTGCCAAGGAGCGCGTGGTGGTGGTCGAGGTCAACGGCCAGCAGCTGCTGCTGGGCGTCACCGCCGGCGGCATCAACACCCTGCACACCCTGCCCGAACCGCTGCCGCCGCCCGCGCCCGTGCGCGTGCCGGACTTCAAGAATCTTCCGAATTTCGCCCAGCTGCTGCAGCAGCGGCTGCGCAAGGACCCCTGACATGCGTGTCACCCGTACCCGTCTTGCCACCCTGATGCCGTGGCTGCTGATGCTCGCCCTGTGCCTGTTGCCGGCACTGGCCTGCGCTGCACCCGGCGCACCGACCACGCCACTGCCGGACATCAACGTCGGCAAGATCGGAGGTGCGCCGGTCAGCCTGCCGCTGCAGACCCTGCTGCTGATGACGGCGATCACCCTGATCCCGTCGATGTTGCTGGTGCTGACCTCGTTCACCCGCATCATCATCGTGCTGGGCCTGCTGCGCCAGGCGCTGGGTACCGGGCAGACCCCGTCCAACCAGGTGCTGCTGGGCCTGGCCCTGTTCCTCACCGCGATGGTGATGATGCCGACCTGGGACAAGGCCTGGAGCACCGGCATGGCGCCGTACCTCAATGGCGAGATCGACTTCCAGACCGCCTGGACGCTGACCACCACGCCGTTGCGCGGCTTCATGCTGGCGCAGATCCGGGAGACCGACCTGATGACCTTCGCCGGCATCGCCGGGCACGGCACCTACGCCAGCCCCGACGCCATCCCGTTCCCGGTGCTGGTCGCATCGTTCGTCACCAGCGAGCTGAAAACCGCTTTCGAGATCGGCTTCCTGATCTTCATCCCGTTCGTGATCATCGACCTGGTCGTGGCCGGCGTGCTGATGTCGATGGGCATGATGATGCTGTCGCCGATGCTGGTGTCGGCACCGTTCAAGATCCTGCTGTTCGTGCTGGTGGATGGCTGGGTGCTGACCGTGGGTACGTTGGCGGCGAGCTTCAATCCGGCGTGATTGAGAGGTAGTCGGGCATGGCTCGGCTCTACAGAAGCACAGTCGAGCGCGGCTCGACTCCACACAAGCAGATGGACCCCGAATGTCTCCCGAACTTGCCTTGACCGAACTGCGTGGCGGCCTGATCACCGTGTTGTGGGTGGCCGGCCCGCTGCTGCTCACCGTGCTGGTGGTGGGCGTGGTGGTGGGCGTGGTGCAGGCCGCGACCCAGCTCAACGAACCGACCATCGCCTTCGTTGCCAAGGCGGCGGCACTGACCGCGGTGCTGTTCGCGCTCGGCAGCCTGCTGATCGGCCACCTGGTTGAATTCACCACGCTGCTGTTCCAGCGCATTCCACACCTGATCGGCTAGGACACGCGCCTCGATGGACGCCGCCACCCAGATGGCTGCCGAAGGCCTGCAGGCCTTTGGCATGATCGGCACCGTGCTGTGGACCATGCTGCGCATCGGCGCGGTGGCCATGGCCATGCCCATGGTCGGCACCCGTGCGGTGCCGGCACGGATCCGCGTGATCCTGGCCGGTACCCTTGCCATCGCGTTGGCACCGCTGCTGCCGCCGGTTCCGGACTGGACCGGCTTCGATGCTGCCACCGTACTGACCATCGCCCGCGAGCTGGCCATCGGCGTGTCCATCGGCTTCCTGCTGCGGCTGGTGTTCGAGGCCGGCGCGATGGCCGGCGAACTGATCGCCCAGGGCACCGGCCTGGCCTTCGCGCAGATGAGCGACCCGCTTCGTGGCGGCACCTCCGGCGTGATCGGACAGTGGTTCTACCTGCTGTTCGGCCTGTTGTTCTTCACTGCCAACGGCCATCTGGCGCTGATCTCGCTGGTGGTGGACAGCTACCGGGCGCTGCCGATCGGCGCCCCGCTGCCGGACCCGCACGCCTTCTTCAGCATCGCTCCGACCTTCCTGCTGACCGTGCTGCGCGGCGCACTGACCCTGGCCATTCCACTGACCGTGGCGATGCTGGCGGTGAACCTCGCCTTCGGCGTGCTGGCGCGTGCTGCCCCGGCACTGAATCCGATCCAGCTGGGCCTGCCGGTCTCACTGCTGCTGGGCCTGTTCCTGCTGGCCCTGCTGGCCGGGGAAATGGGCCCGCCGGTACAGCGCCTGTTCGATGCCGCCTTCCAGGCTGCGGACGCGGTCACACACTGACCCGATCATCACGTTTTACTGCTTGCCCTTCCCCCGGGTCTGCGCGCTAGAGTGAATGCGCGGCAACCGGGGGGATGCCGCACGTGGCCGCCGCCCTGCGTCGGCCTGCCTCATGCATGCCCCACCGTGGTTTCCGTCGACAGGCAGGTCCGGGAGACTGACGAATGCTGGTAGGCACGTACAACCCGTGGCTGGTGGCGATCTCGTTGCTGGTTGCCGTGATGGCGTCATACACCGCGCTGGCGATGGCCGGGCGCACGGTCACCGCACCCGGCAAGGGCGCGGCCTGGTGGTGGCGCCTCGGTGGTGGCTTCGCCATGGGCCTGGGCATCTGGTCGATGCACTTCATCGGCATGCTCGCCTTCGACCTGCCCATTCCGCTCGGCTACGACCTGCCGATCACCCTGCTCTCCCTGGCCCTGGCCATCGCCTCATCGGTGTTCGCGCTGTGGCTGGTTTCGCTGCGCACCCTGCCGCACCCACGCCTGGCCGGCGGGGCATTGCTGATGGGTACCGGCATTGCCGGCATGCACTACGTCGGCATGGCGGCGATGCGCATGCAACCCGGCATCGACTATGACCCGGGCTGGCTGCTGTTCTCGCTGATCGTGGCGGTCGCCGCCTCATGGACTGCGTTGTATGTGGCATTCCGCCTGCGCGCGCAGCGCACCCGTGTCGGCGACCGGCTGGCAGCCGCTGGCCTGCTCGGGCTGGCCATCGTTGGCATGCACTACACCGGCATGGCCGCCGCACGCTTTCCGGAAGGCAGCATCTGCGGCGCGGCGGTCGGCGATGGCCTGCAGAACGAGTGGCTGGCGATGCTGGTAGTGGTGCTGACGGTCGCGATCCTCGCGGTGGTGCTGGTGGTGTCCTGGCTGGACCAGCGGGTGGAGGCGCAGCTGCTGCGGCTGCGCAATTCCATGCTGAGCACTTCGTTGACCGATGCGCAGCAGGAACTGACCCAGGCCGCGTTGCATGATCCGCTCACCCGCCTGCCCAACCGCCTGCTGTTGCAGCGCCGCATCGTGCAGGCACTGGCCGAGGCCGAACAGGGCGGCAGCCGCTTCGCGGTGATGTTCATGGACCTGGACGGTTTCAAGCAGGTCAACGACGCCTATGGCCACCAGGCGGGTGACGCACTGCTGGTGGCGGTGGCCGAGCGCACCCGCCAGCTGCTGCGCCCCCATGACATGCTGGCGCGCCTGGGCGGCGACGAGTTCGTGCTGGTGGTGCGCATCGAGCACGATGAGGATCTGCCAACCCTCGCCCGGCGCATCCTGCAGGCGGTCGGCAGTGGACCGCTGCTGCCGGACAACGAACTGCAGGTAACCGCCAGCATCGGCGTGGCGATCTGCCCGGATCACGCCGCCAGCGAGCGGCAGCTGATGGCCTTTGCCGACGCGGCGATGTACCAGGCGAAGGAATCCGGGCGCAACGCCTTCGTGCTGTTCGCCGACTGGATGAATGACAGCGCCGAACAACAGTTCCGGCTGCTGGCCGACCTGCGCCGCGCCATCGGCAGCGAGCAGCTGTTCCTGCACTACCAGCCCAAGATCCGCGTGGCCACGCAGAAGGTGGCCGGTGCCGAAGCGTTGATCCGCTGGCACCATCCGGAGCATGGCCTGATTCCGCCCGATCGGTTCATCCGCCTGGCCGAGCGCAGCGGCGCGATCAACGAGATCGGGCGCTGGGCGCTGGACCAGGCCTGCCTGCAGCTGCGGCGCTGGCACGATGCCGGTCACGAAGGCTGGTCGATGTCGGTGAACCTGTCGCCGGTGCAGTTCAGTTCGCCGCACCTGCTGCAGGATGTGCGCGCGGTGATCGAACGCCACAACATCGCCCCGCGCCACCTGGTGCTGGAAATCACCGAAAGCACGGTGATGCGCGATACCGACACCAGCCTGCGCCTGCTGCAGGCGCTGTCGGCGCTGGGCGTAGGCATCTCCATCGATGACTTCGGCACCGGCTATTCCAGCCTGCTGTACCTGAAGCGGTTGCCGGCCACCGAAATCAAGATCGACCACGCCTTCGTGCGCGATCTGGAGCACAGTGCCGAGGATGTGGTGATCGTCTCGGCCATCGTGGCGCTGGGCCACGCGCTGGACATGGACATCGTCGCCGAAGGCGTGGAAACCGCCGCCCAGCGCGCCTACCTGGAGCGGCTGGGCTGCGATTACCTGCAGGGCTACCTGCTCGGCCGCCCGGTGGATGCGGCGCGCTTCATGCAACTGCACGACCTGCCCCGGCCGCGGGTGGAACTGGCGCAGAGCCCACCGCCCAGCGACAACGCCCCCCTGTAGCCGAGCCCGCGCCCGGCTCCCGCGGGGCATGGCCCGGCGCTACCATTGGTGTCGATCCCCGGTAGATCCGCGCCATGCGTGGATGAGCCGTCCCACTGTCATCCAAGGAAGCGTCCGTGGCCCTACGCACCACCCTTGCTGGCCTGTTGCTGGCCCTTGCTGTCGGCCAGGCCGCCGCCGCTGATCTGCCGTGGTCGTTGCCAGCCGATGCTTCCCCGGCCCAGGTCGACGCCGCCCTGCAGGTCCTCGGCAAGGGCGTGTTGAAGTCCCCCGGCCTGACCGATGCACAGCGCGGCCACGCGCTGTTGGCGATGGGTCAGACGGCCGAAGCGCGGCAATTCATCCAGCGGGTACGCACATCGCTGGCAAGCGACGGCGACACCGCGGCGATGCAGCGCTGGCTGCCGATGCTGCTGCTCGCCACTGCCGGCGAGCGGGACAACGCCGCTTATGTGCGTGCCTTCCACAGCACCTTCGCTGCCCTCGACGACGTCGACGCGGTGCAGGCCGATGCCGTGCTCTCGGCTGAACCGGCCCCGGTGCGCGCCCAGCTGGAGAAGGCCATCGCAGCGCAGGCGGGGGCCGCGACCGTCACCGAGGCCGTCGCCCTGGAACTGCTGCGCCTGCGGGCGGTACTGCGTGCACAGACCCTTGCCGCCGCACTGGCCCCTCCGCTGGTCGCGGCGGAAGAGCAGCGCCGCTTCGCCATCGACGATGCGCTGCGCATCCCCGTTGGCGATGGCGTCGTGCTGTCGGCGCAGCTGGCCCGCCCCCGCGCCGCGTCGGTGCCCCTGCCGACGGCAATGCTGTTCACCATCTACACCGACCCGCAGAAGAACCGGCAGAAGATGCTGCTGGCCGCCGCGCATGGCTACGCCGGCATCGTGGTCGATGCACGCGGCAAGGGTCGGGGCACCGGCACCATCGCGCCCTACGAACATGATGGCGAGGACGCCAACGCGGCCATCGACTGGATCAGTCGTCAATCGTGGAGCGATGGCCGGGTCGCCATGTATGGAGGCAGCTACGAGGGCTTCACCGCCTGGGCGGCGGCGCGCCATCACCATCCCGCATTGAAGACCATCGTGCCCTACGTTGCCGCCATCCCCGGCCAGGGCCTGCCGATGGAGAACAACGTGTTCCTGAGTGCCAACTACGGTTGGGCGTTCTATGTGGCCAATGGCCCGATGCTGGACAACGACACCTACAACCAGAACGAGCGCTGGTCGCAGTTGCCGCGCCGCTGGTATGCCTCCGGCCGCCCTTATCGGCAGATCGATCAGGTCGACGGCACGACCAACCCTTGGCTGCAACGCTGGCTCGATCACCCGGCGTACGACGCTTACTGGCAGTCGATGGTTCCCTATGGCGACCAGTTCGACGACATCCGCATCCCGGTGCTGACCATCACCGGGTACTACGACGACGGCCAGATCTCGGCACTGCAGTACTTCAAGGACCACCTGCGGCACCACCCCGATGCCGATCACTCCCTGCTGATCGGCCCCTATGACCACCGCGGTGCGCAGTCGGCGCTCAAGCCGATGCAGCTGCGTGGATACGACCTGGACGCCGTCGCGCAGTTCGACACGCCCGCACTGACCTTCCAGTGGCTGGACCATGTGCTGCGCGGCGCCCCTCGCCCGGCGCTGGTGCCCGACCGCGTGAACTACCAGCTGATGGGCGCCAACCGCTGGGGGCATGCGGCAACACTGGACGCCGCCGCGGGCGCTCACCACCGCTACCACCTGTCGGCCGCACCCGCTTCCGCCGATGGCTACCACCGCCTGCAGGAACAGCCGCCAGCGCCGGGCCAGCTGGGGCAGACCGTGGACCTGGCCGACCGCGGTGAAATGCGGCATGGCTACTACCCGTTCCCGATCATCGCGGCGCAGGACGAAAGGGATACCGCGCTGTCCTTTGCCACAGATCCCTTTACCGGCCCGATGGATCTGGTGGGCAGCTTCTCCGGAGACCTCAAGGTGCGCATCAACAAGCGCGACTTCGATTTCACCGTCACCCTGTACGAGCTGATGGCCGATGGACACCGGATGCAGCTGTCCTATTACATGGGCCGGGCCAGCCACGTGCGTGACCCGAGCACGCGCCAGCTGCTGCAGCCCGGCCAATGGACCCACCTGCCCTTCGATCGCACGCGCATGGTCGCCCGCCGCCTGGCTGCAGGCAGCCGCCTGTTGGTGAAGGTGGATGTGCTGAAGGACGCCATGCACCAGGTCAACCACGGCACCGGCCGCGATGTCAGCGACGAATCCGCCGCCGATGCGGGCGCCCCGCTGCAGGTGGATTGGCACAGCGACAGTGTTCTGACGATTCCCCTGCACCCCACCAGCGACACCCCCCAGTAGAGCCACGCCATGCGTGGATAGGCAACGGCCCATCACGGAACACTTCTTGCACGCACCCCGGCATCCCCTGCCGCAGTGCCTGTGATGTCCGAGAACGAATCCGCCGGCGAAAAGACCGAACAACCTACCGAAAAGCGCCTGCGCGACGCCCGTGAACAAGGCAACCTGCCGCGCTCGCGCGAACTTGGCACCGCCGCCGTGTTCGGTGCCGGCGTGCTGGCGGTGATGGCCATGAGCGGCTCGATCGGCCGTGGCGCCAGTGCCTGGATGAAGCACGCGCTCAGCCCGGAACAGGGCCTGCGGCAGAACCCGAAGGAACTGTTCGGCCACTTCGGCGACCTGCTGCTGCAGTTCATGCTGGTGATCGCACCGCTGGTGCTGGTCTGCCTGCTGGCCAGCTTCGTCGCCCCGTTGGTGATGGGCGGCCTGCGCTGGTCGCAGAAGGCGTTGCTGCCCGACATCAACCGCATGAACCCGATGAGCGGGCTCAAGCGCCTGTATGGCCCGGAGGCGATTGCCGAATTCACCAAATCGCTGCTGCGCGTGGCCTTCGTCGGCGTCGCCGCAGGGCTGGTGGTCTGGACCGGCTTCGACACCCTGCGCGGGCTGATCCACCACCCGCTGGAAACCGCCATCACCGATGGCCTGGGCTTCACCCTTCGCCTGCTGCTGGCCACCGCCGGCGCGATGCTGGTGCTGGCCGCCATCGATGCGCCCTACCAGCGCTGGAACTGGATGCGCAAACTGAAGATGACCCGTGAAGAGCTGCGCCGGGAAATGAAGGAAAGCGAGGGCAGCCCCGAGGTGAAGGGCCGCATCCGCCAGCTGCAGCAGCAGATGGCCAACCGCCGGATGATGGAGGCGGTACCCACCGCCGACGTGGTGGTGGTCAACCCGACGCACTACGCGGTGGCCCTGAAGTACGAGGGTGGGACCATGAATGCTCCCACCGTGGTCGCCCTGGGCGTGGATGAGACCGCCCTGCGCATCCGTGAGGTGGCCGACGGCAACAAGGTCGCGATCGTCTCCGCCCCGCCTTTGGCACGCGCCTTGTATCGGGAAGGCCAACTCGGAAAGGAAATCCCCGTGAGACTGTATTCGGCCGTCGCCCAGGTCCTGTCCTACGTCTACCAGCTGCGCGCCTGGCGCACTGGCCCGATGCCGGACGCCCCGCACATCCACGTGGATGAATTCGGCAAGGGAGGCCGCCCGTGAGCGCCCAGCCCTCCACCGGCTTCAACACCCGCCGTGCCCTGGAAATGATCCGCCAGGGCCTTGGCGCGCCGCTGATCGTGCTGGCCCTGCTGGCCATGGTCGTGGTGCCGCTGGCCGCGCCGGTGCTCGACGCTCTGTTCACCTTCAACATCGCCATCTCGCTGATGGTGCTGCTGGCGGTGGTCTACGTGAAGCGCCCGCTGGACTTCACCATCTTCCCGATCGTGCTGCTGATCACCACCATGCTGCGGCTGGCGCTGAACGTGGCCTCCACCCGCGTGATCCTGCTGAACGGCCAGAACGGCCACGACGCCGCCGGCAAGGTCATCGCCGCCTTCGGCGAATTCGTGATCGGCGGCAACTATGCGGTCGGCATCGTGGTGTTCGCGATCCTGACCATCATCAACTTCGTGGTCATCACCAAGGGCGCCGGCCGCGTTTCGGAAGTGACCGCGCGCTTCATCCTCGACGCGATGCCCGGCAAGCAGATGGCGATCGACGCCGACCTCAACGCCGGTTTGCTGACGCGTGAAGAAGCCAAGCTGCGCCGCGAGGAAGTCCGCGAGGAAGCCGACTTCTACGGCGCGATGGACGGTGCCAGCAAGTTCATCCGCGGTGACGCCATCGCCGGCATCCTGATCCTGTTCATCAACATGCTCGGCGGCCTGGCCGTGGGCGTGTTGCAGCATGGCATGCCGTTCGGCGAAGCCGCTGCCACCTACACCCTGCTGTCCATCGGTGACGGCCTGGTGGCGCAGCTGCCGGCCCTGCTGGTCTCCAGCGCGGTGGCGATGCTGGTGACCCGCGCCTCGCGCTCGCAGGACATGGCCCAGGCGATGACCGGCCAGGTGTTCGGCCAGTACCGCGCACTGGCGATCACCGCCGGCATCATCGGCGTGGTCGGCCTGGTGCCGGGCATGCCCAACGTCGCTTTCCTGACGCTGGCCGCGATCCTTGGCTTCATCGCCTGGAAGGTCTACCGCAAGGGCAAGGCCGCAGCCACCGACCCGGCAGCCGCCGGCAATGACGCGGCCGCACTCAACGCACTCGGCCGCCCGGCGGCACCTGCGCCGACCGCCGAACTGAGCTGGGACGAACTGCGCCCGGTCGACCCGCTGGGCCTGGAGGTCGGCTACCGGCTGATCCCGCTGGTGGACAGCAACCAGGGCGGCGAACTGATGGCGCGCATCAAGGGCGTGCGCCGCAAGCTGACCCAGGACGTTGGCTTCCTGATTCCCTCGGTGCACATCCGCGACAACCTGGAACTGCCGGCCAACGGCTACCGCGTGCTGGTGCATGGCGTGCCAGTGGCCACCGCCGAGATCCACCCGGACCGCGAACTGGCGCTGGACCCCGGAAGTGCCCTCGGCGCGCTGGAAGGCATCGCCGGCAAGGATCCCGCGTTCGGCCTGGATGCCACCTGGATCCAGCCGCACCAGCGTGCCCAGGCTGAAACGCTGGGCTACACCGTGGTCGACCCGGCCACCGTGGTGGCCACCCACCTCTCGCACCTGATCCGCGAACATGCGCCGGAACTGCTTGGCCACGAGGAAGTGCAGCACCTGCTGGCCAACCTGGCCAAGAGCGCGCCCAAGCTCGTCGAAGATCTGACGCCGAAGGCGCTGCCGCTGTCGGCGGTGGTGCGCGTGCTGCAGAACCTGCTGGTCGAGCGCATCCCGATCCGACAGCTGCGCAAGATCGCCGAGGCGCTGGTCGAACACGCGCCCAGCAGCCAGGACCCGGCGGTGCTGACCGCTGCCGTGCGCACCGCGCTGGGCCGCTTCATCGTGCAGGAGATCGCCGGAATGTCGGCGGAGCTGCCGGTGTTCACCCTCAACCCGCAATTGGAACGTGTCTTGCAGGAGTCCACGCAGGGCAACGGCGCCGCGCTGGAACCCGGACTCGCAGAGCGACTGCACCAGAGCCTGGCCGAATGTGTCAGCAAGCAGGAAGCGCGAAACGAGCCGGCGGTCGTGCTGGTACCGGGCCCGGTGCGCGCCGCGCTGGCGCGCCTGGTCCGCCACAGCGTTCCGTCGTTGTCGGTCCTGGCCTACAGCGAGGTGCCGGAGGACAAGCGCCTGAAGCTGGTCGGAACGATCAGCTGACGCCGCCCACCGATGCGCCAGAAAACAGACACCACCTTCGAACCAACGCAACAGACAGATACCAAGGGGAACCCGCACCGTGCAGACCACCGACCACCCGAGTTCTCCGACCGCCACCCCGCCGTCTTCGTCCCGTGACCACAGCATGAAAATCAAACGATTCGTCGCCGCCGACATGCGCTCGGCCATGAACCTGGTGCGCAAGGAACATGGTCCTGACGCCGTGATCCTGTCCAACCGCCGGATCGAGGAAGGCGTCGAGATCGTCGCCGCGGCCAACTACGACGAGAGCGCCGTGCAGCGTGCACTGGAAGCCTCGCGCCGTGATGTCGCACCGCCGCCGGCACCCAAGCCGCGCACCGCCGCCGACGCGGTGATCGCCGCTGTCACCCGCCGCCGCAGCAGCACCCCGGCGCCGGAACCGGTCGCCGCCACCACCTCGGCGGTGGCCGCCCTCGCCCGTGCGGCCGTTGGGGCCACCGGCCGTACCCTGGACAGCGCCGACGAGATCGTGCCGACTCGTGGCAGCACTGGCTTCGCCGCCACCCTGGCGCGCGCCGCCGTCAACGAACCGGCGCTACCCGAACAGAGCTTCGCCCCGTTCGCCGAGGCCATCGTTGCACCGGCCGCTACCGTGCCGGCCAACCGCGCCCGCTTCCAGATCGACCCGCCGCACGACATCCATCACGAAAGCGTGGCCCCGGCCGTGCAGCCGCCGCCGCTGCCGACCGCTGCCGTGACCGAAGCGCAGCCCGGGATCGCCGCCAGCGAACCGGCAGCGGTCGAAGCCGCCGGCGAAGCCAGCCCGGCCCCCATGCTGGCCCCGGCACCGACGCTGACCGTGGTTGCCCAGGACGACGCCGAGATCCGCCAGCTGCGCCAGGAAGTGGCCGGCATGCGCCAGGTGATCGAGCGCGAGATGAACCGCTTCACCGACGAGCGCCTGCGTGGCAGCCCGGTGCGCGCCACCGCGCTGGACCTGATGGACGAGTACGGTTTCGACGCCGGGCTGGCCCGCGACGTGGCCATGCAGATCCCGCTGGAGACCGAAGCCCATCGTGGCCGCGGCCTGATGCTGGGGCTGATCTCGCGCAAGCTGCCGATCGCCCCGGTCGACCCGCTGGAAGAAGGCGGCGTGATCGCCCTGGTCGGCCCGACCGGCGCCGGCAAGACCACCACCATCGCCAAGCTGGCCTCGCGCTTCGCCGAGAAGCATGCGCCGCGCGATGTGGCCCTGGTGACCACCGACACCACCCGCATCGGCGCCCGCGAGCAGCTGTACGGCTACGGCCGCCAGCTCGGCATCGCGGTGCACGAGGCCAACAGCGGCACCGACCTGGACCAGCTGCTGGAACGCCTGAAGGACTACAAGCTGGTGCTGATCGACACCGCCGGCCTGGGCCCGCGCGACCGCGCGCTGGCCGCGCAGCTGCAGTGGCTGCGCGCCGCCCGCCAGGTACGCACCCTGCTGGTGCTGCCGGCCAACACCAGCTTCGGCGACATGGACGAGGTGGTCCGCCGCTTCGGCGCCGCCAACCTGCAGGGCCTGGTGCTGAGCAAGCTGGACGAGACCGGCCGCTTCGGCAACGCCCTGTCAGTGGCCGTGGACCACGCCCTCCCGATCACCTGGGTGACCGATGGCCAGGACGTTCCGGAGGACCTGCACCGGGCCAGTGCGGCCAATCTCGTACTTCGCCTTGAAGATTTGCGCCGCGCGGCCGATATGCCCTGCAACCCGGAGTTGAACCATGCCGTCGCGTGAGTACGCCAAGCTGACCAAGACCTTCCCGCTGTCGGCCACCCGCAGCGAGCCGCTCGGCCCTGTGCGCACCATTGCCGTCACTGGCGGCAAGGGCGGCGTGGGCAAGACGAATGTGTCCGCCAACCTGGCGGTGGCACTGGCCGGCATGGGCAAGCGCACGCTGCTGCTGGACGCCGACCTGGGCCTGGCCAACATCGACGTGATCCTGGGGCTGAACCCGACCTTCACGCTGGCCGACCTGGTCGCCGGCCGCTGCTCGCTGGACGACGTCATCGTCGAAGGCCCGAACGGCGTGCTGGTGGTGCCGGCCGCGTCCGGCCGCCGGCACATGGCAGAGCTGGCCCCGGCAGAGCACGTCGGCCTGGTCAACGTGTTCTCCGAGCTGGAACGCGAACTGGACATCATGGTGGTGGACACCGCCGCAGGCATCACCGACGGCGTGCTGACCTTCTGCCAGGCCGCGCAGGACACCGTGGTGGTGGTCTGTGACGAGCCGGCCTCGATCACCGACGCCTACGCGCTGATCAAGGTGCTGTCGCGCGAACGCGGCGTGGACCGCATCCAGGTAGTGGCCAACATGGTGCGCGACCCCAACGAGGGCCGCGTGCTGTACGAAAAGCTGACCCGCGTCTGCGAGAAATTCCTCGCCGATGTCTCGCTGAACTACCTGGGCTGCGTGCCGCAGGACGACTGGCTGCGCCTGTCGGTGCAGCGCCAGCAGCCGGTGGTGAAGGCCTACCCGTCCAGCCCTGCCGCGCTGGCGATCACCGAGATCGCGCGTCGCACCGCACGCTGGCAGGCGCCGACCGAACCGCGTGGCGGCGTCGAGTTCTTCCTCGAGCGCATCCTCAAGCAGCGCGGGGTGGCCGCATGAAAGGCGCAGCCCAGTACAGGGAAGTCCAGCGCTCGGCGGCCAACGAGGTCATCGCCCAGCATTCGGACCTGGTGCGGCGCATCGCCCACCACCTGGCCGCGCGGTTGCCGGCCAGCGTTGAAGTGGACGACCTGATCCAGGCCGGCATGATGGGCCTGATCGAAGCGTCGCGCAGCTACGACGCCGACCAGGGCGCCTCGTTCGAGACCTATGCCTCGATCCGCATCCGGGGTTCGATGATCGACGAGATCCGCCGTGGCGACTGGGTGCCGCGCTCCGTGCACCGCCGTGCACGCGATGCCGCCGCCACCATCCGCCGCCTGGAACAGAGCAGCGGCCGCGCCGCCAGCGCCACCGAAGTGGCCGCCGCGATGGAGATGCCGCTGCCCGAATACCTGCGGTTGATGGAAGACGCCGCACGTGGCCAGGTGCTGAGCCTGGAGTCGCGCATCGAGGACCAGGGCGAGCTGGACACCGTCGCCCAGGGCGGCCCGACCCCGCAGCAGGTACTGGAGCGTGGTGAGTTCGGCCGCGAGCTGGGCAAGGCCATCGGCCACCTGCCCGAGCGCGAACAGCTGGTGCTCTCGCTCTACTACGAGCAGGAACTGAACCTGAAGGAGATCGGCGCAGTGCTCGGCGTGAGCGAGTCGCGGGTCTGCCAGATCCACGGCCAGGCGGTGCTGCGCCTGCGTGGCCGGCTCAAGATTTTCGAGGCGGCGGACGCCGGCCTGGAAGAATGAACATGCCCGAGGCGGCTGCCCCCGGCCGCCCGGAATGAACAACAAAGGAACTCTGCTTTGAACAAGAACATGCGCATCCTGATCGTCGATGACTTCTCGACCATGCGTCGGATCGTCAAGAACCTGCTGGGCGATCTGGGCTTCACCAATACCGCCGAAGCCGAGGACGGGCATGCCGCGCTGTCGCTGCTGCAGAGCCAGCCGTTCGATTTCGTGGTCACCGACTGGAACATGCCGGTGATGACCGGCATCGAGCTGCTGAAGGCGATCCGTGCCGATGCCAAGCTGAAGACCCTGCCAGTGCTGATGGTCACCGCCGAAGCCAAGCGCGAACAGATCATCGAAGCCGCCCAGAACGGCGTGAACGGCTACATCATCAAGCCGTTCACTGCGCAGACGCTGGAAGAGAAGCTCGGCAAGATCTTCGAACGCCTGGCGGCCAGCGCCTGATGGATACCACGGTCGACAAGAGCGCCCTCGCCCTGCGCCTGCAGGAAGCCCTGGACGCACTCGAGTCCGGTGACGAGGCCGCCTGGCGGCAGCGCATCGACGGACTGGTCGCGCTGCGAACGCAGCCGATGATGAGCGGCCTCTCGCGGCTGGCCCGCGAGCTGGGGCAGGCACTGGGTGAGCTGCCGACCGTGCCCAGCGAGGCCGGTGAGCTGGACGACGCCTGCGCACGCCTGGACCACGTGGTGGCCATGACCGAACAGGCCACGCACCGTACCCTGGACCTGGCCGAGGAATGCCGCAGCCTGACTGAACAGCTGCGTGCTGAAGGCCTGCAGCCGGGCCAGGACGCGCAGCTCGAGCGCATCCGCCACAACCTGACCGAGATCGCCCTGACCCAGAGCTACCAGGACCTGACCGGGCAGATCATCCGTCGCGTGGTCGGCATCGTCCGCCGCGTGCACGAGGGCTTCGGCGCACTCGGCCTGCCGCCGGAACAGCATCGCACCGACCCGGAACTGGCCGGGCCGGCACTGAAGGGACTGGACCGCCACGCGGTCTCGCAGAACGACGCCGACGACCTGTTGTCGGATCTGGGGCTGTAAGCATGAGCGCGGTATCCGACGACATCACTGCCGATTTCATCATCGAGGCACAGGAAATCCTGGATCGCCTGGGCGAACAGCTGGTGTCGCTGGAGCAGGCACCGCAGGACACCGAGCAGCTCAACGCGGTGTTCCGTGGATACCACACGCTCAAGGGCGGTGCCGGCTTCCTTGGCGTCACCGCGATGGTCGAACTGTGCCACGCCGCTGAAGAGGCCCTGGGCATCGCGCGTGCCGGGCAGGCGGTGCTGCAGGCCCACCACTTCGACGCCGCCCAGCAATCGCTGGACTACCTGCAGTCGATGCTGGACGCCGTGTCCTCCGGCACCGAGCCAGGCTATGCGCCGCCGGACCTGATCACGCAGTTCGACATGAACGGTGGCACTGCCGCGCCGGTCGCTGCGGCCGCCCCTGCGGCAGGTGGCAGCGACCTGATCACCGACGACGAATTCGAGGCCCTGCTCGACCAGCTGCATGGCGGCAACGCACCGACCGCGGTCGCGCCGACCAGGAAGACCGACGACGGCCTGATCAGCGAAGACGAGTTCGAAGCGCTGCTGGACCAGCTGCACGGCGGCGCTGCGCCAGGCGCGAAGCCTGCTGCCACCGTCGCGGCGGCGCCTGCCGCTGCACCGCGCCCAGCGCCCGTACCGGCGCCCGCCGCCAAGCCGGCGGCCAAGCCGATGGCCGAGGCCGAGCACACCGTGCGCGTGGACACCAAGCGCCTGGATGCGATCGTCAACCTGATCGGCGAACTGGTGCTTTCCCGCAACCGCCTGAAGACCCTGCGTGCACGCCTGCGCGACGAGGAGCTGGACCGCGCCGTATCGACGCTGGACATCGCCACTGCCCGCCTGCAGTCGGCGGTGATGCGTACCCGCATGCAGCCGGTGGGCAAGGTGTTCTCGCGCTTCCCCAAGGTCGCCCGCGACGTCGCCCGCTCGCTGAAGAAGGAAGTGGACCTGGAGCTGGTCGGCGCCGAAACCGAACTCGACCGCAACCTGGTCGAAGCACTGGCCGATCCGCTGGTGCACCTGGTCCGCAACGCCATCGACCATGGCGTGGAAATGCCCGACCTGCGCGAAGCACAAGGCAAGCCGCGGATGGGCCATGTACGCCTGTCGGCGCAGCAGGAAGGCGACTACGTCAGCATCGAGGTGCAGGACGATGGCGCCGGCATCGACCCGGAGAAGCTGCGCGCGAAGGCGCGTGAGAAAGGCCTGATCGATCCGGAAGCCGCCGCCCGCCTGAGCAGCGAGGAATGCCTGCACCTGGTGTTCCTGCCCGGCTTCTCGACCAAGCAGCAGGTCACCGACATCTCCGGCCGTGGCGTCGGCATGGACGTGGTGCAGTCGCGCATCCGCGAACTGAGCGGCCAGATCCAGATCCAGTCGGAACTGGGTCGTGGCAGCCGCTTCCTGATCCGCGTGCCGCTCACCCTCGCGATCCTGCCGACCCTGCTGGTGCAGGCCGGCGAGGACGTCTACGCGCTACCGCTGGCACGCGTGATGGAAGTGCTGCACGCGCCGCGCACCTCGCTGGGCTGGTTCGATGGCCGCGCCGTGCTTGATCGCCGCTCGCACACCCTGCCGCTGGTCGACCTGCGCCAGTGGCTGGATGTGACGCCGGCCGCGTCAACCCTGCTGACCATCGTGGTGCTGCAGGCCGGCGAAGCGCGCTTCGGCCTGGTCGTGGACCAGGTGCGCGGGCGCGAGGAAGTGGTCATCAAGCCACTGCCAAAAGCCCTGCGCGGCCTGCGCGGTTATGCCGGTGCAACGTTGATCGGCGATGGTCGCATGGCACTGATCCTGGACGTGGACGGCATACGCTGAACGCCGCCGGGCAAGGCCCGGCGACCCGAAAACTGTGACTACCGTCTGTACGCATTCTCCCGGTGTCTCAAGTCCCATTCATACAAGCCGATACCGGAACCATGGATAGACTCAGCCTCATTGGACTCTTTCTCGCCCTGGCCTCGCTGGTCGGTGGCAGCATCCTCAAGGGCGCCGGCCTGGCGTCGCTGTGGTCGCCTGCGGCGTTCGTGATCGTCATCGTCGGTACCGTTGCCGCGATCCTGCTTCACACCTCGCCGGCGGTGTTCAAGCATGCGTTCAAGATCGTGCGCTGGGTCGTGCGCCCGCCGCACAGCGATCGCCGCGAACTGATCCAGCAGATCGTCGAGTGGAGCAACATCGCCCGCCGCCAGGGCCTGCTGGGCCTGGAATCGCAGGTGGAAGCGCAGCAGGACCCGTTCCTGCGCAAGGGCCTGCAGCTGCTGGTGGACGGCGTTGAACCCGAATCGATGCGTCACATGCTGGAGATCGAACTGGGCAGCCAGGAGCACCAGGACCAGGCCGGTGCCAAGGTCTTCGAAGCGATGGGCATCTACGCGCCCACGCTCGGCATCATCGGTGCCGTTCTCGGCCTGATCGCGGTGATGAAGAACCTGGCCGACCCGAGCAAACTCGGCCACGGCATCGCCGCCGCGTTCACCGCCACCATCTACGGCATCGCCTCGGCCAATCTGCTGTTCCTGCCGATCGCCGCCAAGCTCAAGAGCGTGATCTCGCACAACACCCGCGACCGCGAAATGGTCATTGAAGGCCTGATTTCGATCGCCCAGGGCGAGAACCCGCGCAACATCGAAACCAACCTCTCCGGCTTCCTGCACTGACATGGCCCGCCGCAAGCACCACGAAGAGCACGCCAACCATGAAGCATGGGCGATCCCCTATGCCGACCTGATGACGTTGCTGCTCGCCTTCTTCGTGGTCATGTACGCGATCTCCTCGGTCAACGAGGGCAAGTACCGGATCATGGCCGACGCGCTCACCGATGCCTTCGGCGGCGCACCGCGCACCATCAATCCGGTGCAGGTGGGTAACAAGCAGGTGCAGGGTGGCGGCTGGGACAGCCCCTCGGTGATCAAGTCCGGCACCAAGATCGGCCCCTCCGCCCCCGCGCCGTCGCACGACCCGACCCTGCTGCCGTCGATGGCCTCGCAGATGCGCATGCCGGTCTCCGTGCACAACCAGGAACAGATCGCGCGTGCCGAGCGCCAGCTCAACAGCATCGCCGACCGCCTCACCGCGGCACTGGCGCCGCTGATCGACCGCGGCATGATCAGCGTGCGCCGCACCGAGTTGTGGATCGAAGTGGAGATCAACAGCGACATCCTGTTCCCCACCGGCTCGGCCGCGCTGGACGTGCATGCACGGCAGACGCTGGCCAGCCTGGCCGAGGTGCTGCGCGACGTGCCCAACAGCGTGCGCGTGGAAGGCCATACCGACAACGTGCCGATCGCCACCGCCACCTTCCCTTCGAACTGGGAACTGTCGGCCGGACGCGCCGCCAGCGTGGTGCACCTGTTCGCCGACCAGGGCGTGCAGCCATCACGGCTGGCGATGGTTGGCTATGGCCAGTTCCGTCCGCGCGAAGAGAACGACAGCGCGCAGGGGCGCAACCGCAACCGCCGGGTGATGGTCATCATCCTGGCCGACACCTCGCACTCGGTGGATCCGCTTGGCCAGCGCCTCAATGCGGCCACCGGCGCCGTCGACGACAACACCACCGAACAGGCCGCCGCAACTCCGGCTACCGCCCCCACCTCCCCCATCGCACCGGTGAAGTTGCCGCCGGTGCCGGCTGGCAGCCGCGTCGGCGCCGCCGTTCCCCCGGCAATGAAGGAGTAAACCGATGCGCATCTGGGCAGTCGCCAACCAGAAGGGCGGAGTCGGCAAGACCACCACCACCCTCGCCCTCGGCCGCGGCCTGGCCGCACTTGGCCATCGCGTGCTGCTGATCGACCTCGATCCGCATGCCTCGCTCAGCCGCGCCTTCGGCGTGCCGGTGGATCCGCCACCGGCGGGCGTGCTGGAACTGTTCGGCGCCCCGCCGGCCGATCTTTCCAGCCTGTGCCATGCCAGCAGCATCCACGGCCTGGACTACGTCTGCGCGCAGTCGGCGCTGGCCACGCTGGAGCGCCGCAGCGCCAACCAGCCCGGCCTCGGCCTGGCCCTGCAGAACGCACTGGCGCGTCACCAGGGCCAGCACGACTACATACTGCTGGACTGTGCCCCCACCCTTGGCCTGTTGATGATCAACGCGCTGGCCGCTGCCGACCGCCTGATCATTCCCACCCAGGCAGAGCCGCTGGCCCTGCATGGCCTGGACGGCATGGTCCGCACCGGCGAGATGGTCGAGCGCTCGCGCCGCCGCCCGCTGCCGATCTCGATCCTGCCGACCCTGTTCGACCGCCGCACCCGCGCCGGCAACGAGTCGCTGCGCACGATGCAGGATCGCCAGGGCACCCGCGTGTGGGAAGACGCCATTCCGATCGACACCCGCATCAGCAATGCCGCAGGCCTGACCCTGCCCAGCGTTGGTGAGGACTACCCGGGCCGCGGCCTGGCCGCCTATCGCCGCGCACTGAACTGGATCCTCGGTGAGGATGCCCGTGCCTTGGAGCAGGCCGCATGAACAGCACCGGCGTACTGGACGACTACCTGGACGAACTGCTGGGCGAAGCGATCGCCCCGGCGGCCGTCGTGCTGCCAACGCCGGACAGCGCCGCCCCGGCTCCGGACAGCACATCGGAACCGGAACGCGAGCCGACCTGGGATGACCTGCCGGCCGAGGTGATCTACGAAACCGACACCGTTGCCGCGGGGCCTGCCGTGGACAACGCCGCGCTCGAAGCCGCCTTCGAGGCGGCCACAACGGCCGAGCGCGAACCCACCTGGGACGATCTGCCCCCCGAAGTGATCTATGAGACGGACACTGTTGCCGCTGCCCCGGCACAGGACGAGGCAGCACTGGAAGCCGCCTTCGAGGCCGCCGCAATGCCGGTCGCCGCTCCCGAGCGCGAACCGACCAGGGATGACCTGCCTGACGAGGTGATCCACGAGACGGCCCCGGCCAAGACCGGCCCGGAGCCCACCTGGGACGACCTGCCCGACGAAGTGATCTACGAGACCGACGCGGCCGACAGCCATCAGCTCGCCCACACTGACAGCCCCGGTCTGCAGGCTGCGTTCGAAGCCGCTGCTGGTGGCGAGGATGTCCCCACGCCGCCACCGGCCGTGGTTGCGCCCCCGGCACCGCGCCCTGCACCCGCGCCCGCCCCGGCCGCGCGTGCTGCCGCCGCGCCGCCGCCCCGCGTTGCCCTGGATGCCCCGGCCACCAACCGTCCCGGTACCTGGCAGGAGCTGCAGGCGCAGGCGCACCAGCCCGCCAGCAGCCCGCACCCGCAGAACCGCCGCGCCGGCGAGCGCACCTCGCGCTGGCTGCGCCTGCGCTGCGGGACCCAGGCCTATGCGCTGGAACTGCTGAAAGTGCAGGAAGTGGTGTTGCCGGTGCCACTGCTGCCGTTGCGTGGCACGGCACCGGCGATGCTCGGGATCATGAACCTGCGTGGCCAGGTGGTGCCGGTGATGGACCTCGGCCTGCACCTCGGCGCCGCAGCGGCAGAAGACGATGCCCAGACCCGCATCGTGGTGCTGGAAGAGGACGGCGAGACCATCGGCCTGCGCGTGTCGACAGTGGAAGATGTCGCCAACCTCACCGATTCACAGATCGAACCCCCGGATACCGCCCGCATCTGCCAGATCTCCAATGATCTGTTCCGCGGCGTCGCCCGGGTCAGCCAGCGCCCGATGATCCTGCTGGACGCCACACGGCTGTTGAGTTGATCTGGAAAAAAGGGGACGGAGGGGATTAAGTCGCAAGTGGCTCGGCGCTTTGCGCCGAAGCGGTGCCTGTCGGGGACGCAAGGAGTTGATCCGTTGGATCAACACCTTACGTCCCCACTGCGCGGTCGCCGTTGCCGAGGGGGCTGCAGTAGAGCCAGGTCGCTTGCGACTTGATCCCCTCCGTCCCCTTTTCAGCTGCGACCGCATCGACGCACCGCGTCGATTCCTCTAAAGAACCCCGCCCGGGTGCCGTTATGGATCACGGAACCGTTTGTCCGGAGCAACGATGAGCACTGTCGAACTGGGTGAGGATCTCGGCATCGAGAGCAGCACCGAGCTCAAGAACCGCCTCGCCCCGCTGGTGGCGCAGGCAGGCGAGCTGACCCTGGATGCAAGCCAGGTCGCCCGCATCCACACGGCCGCCGTGCAGGTGCTGTGTGCATTCGTGCAGGCCCGCCGCGAGGCAGGCCTGGGCACCGGCTTCCACGGTTGCACCGCAACCTTCCGTGACGCCGCACGCCTGCTGGGCGTCACCCAGGCCCTGGGCCTGGACGTAACCCATGACAACCTGAAATCTGTGGAGAACGCTGCATGAGCGCACGTATCTTGGTGGTGGACGATTCGGCGTCGATGCGCCAGATGGTTTCCTTCGCCCTCACCTCGGCCGGTTTCGCCGTCGAAGAAGCCGAAGACGGCGCGGTCGCGCTCGGTCGCGCCAAGGGCCAGCGCTTCAACGCGGTGGTCACCGACGTCAACATGCCGAACATGGACGGCATCGCGCTGATCCGCGAACTGCGCCAGCTGCCGGACTACAAGTTCACCCCGCTGCTGATGCTGACCACCGAATCGGCCGCCGACAAGAAGTCCGAAGGCAAGGCCGCCGGTGCCACCGGTTGGCTGGTCAAGCCGTTCAATCCGGAACAGCTGGTCGCCACCGTGCAGAAAGTGCTGGGCTGATCGCCCCGCACCGCTCCCCTTCTTCGCTTCCGGACCACCACTGCCATGAGCATGGACCTGCAACGCTTCCACGCCACCTTCTTCGAGGAGAGCCGCGAAGGCCTCGACGCGATGGAGGCTGGCCTGCTGGCCCTGGAATCGGGGCAGCAGGACGCGGAGATCATCAATTCGGTGTTCCGCGCCGCCCACTCGATCAAGGGCGGCGCCGGCACCTTCGGCTTCGATGCCATCGCCGGCCTGACCCACGTGCTGGAAACGCTGCTCGATGAGCTGCGTGCCGGCAAGCGCGCCCTGGAAGGCCATGCCGTCGATGCCATGCTGTCCTCGGTGGATGTGCTGCGCGCCCTGCTGCGCGAAGCCGAACATGGCCAGGCCGCAGACCCCGCTGCGGTCGCCGCAGTGAAGGCGCGCCTCGAAGCCGTTCTCTCCGGCCAGGCCGCACCGAGCGCGCCGGCCGCTGCCGCCGCCAAGGTGGACGATACGCCGGAAGCCTGGCAGATCGGGTTCACCCCGGCACCCTCGCTGTTCATGAGCGGCAACGACCCGTTGCGCATCATCCGCGAACTGGAACACCTCGGCTCGCTGCAGGTGGCCGCGCGCATGGAACGCCTGCCGGGCTTCGCCCAGCTCGACCCGCTCGAGGCCCACCTGGCGTGGGACCTGGGCCTGGTCGGCAAGGTGCCGCGCAGCAAGATCGAAGACACCTTCGCCTGGGTGCTGGACGACTGCGAGCTGGACATCCGTCCGGCAGCGCCGCCGAGCCTGGCAACCCAGGCCCCCGTTGCTGCATCCCCTTCCACACCTGCTGCCGTCGTGCCGGCAGCGCCTGCTGCGCCTGCTGCGCCTGCCGCCCAGGAAGCCGAAACGTCGATCCGCGTCAGCGTCGACAAGGTCGATGCGCTGATCAACCTGGTCGGCGAACTGGTCATCACCCAGGCCATGCTCAAGCAGGTCTCGCACGCGCTGGACCCGGTCCACGCCGAGAGCCTGTTCGCCGGCCTGGACCAGCTGGAACGCAACACCCGCGACCTGCAGGAAGCGGTGATCGGCGTTCGCATGCTGCCGGTCGACGCGGTGTTCCGCCGCTTCCCGCGCCTGGTCCGCGACCTGTCCAGCCGCCTCGGCAAGCAGGTGCGCCTGCGCACCGTCGGCGAGGGCACCGAGCTGGACAAGGGGCTGATCGAGAAGATCGCCGATCCACTGGTGCACCTGGTGCGCAACTCGATCGACCACGGCCTGGAAATGCCCGACGTGCGTCGCGGCGCAGGCAAGGACGAAACCGGCACGATCACCCTGGCCGCTTCGCACCAGGGCGGCCATATCGTCATCGAAGTGAGCGACGACGGCCGCGGCCTGGATCGCGCCAAGATCCTGGCCAAGGCCACCGAACGCGGCCTGGCCGTACCGGACAACCCGACCGATTCGCAGGTCTGGGACCTGATCTTCCAGCCAGGCTTCTCCACTGCCGATGCGGTCACCGACCTGTCCGGGCGTGGCGTCGGCATGGACGTGGTTCGCCGCAACATCCAGGCACTGGGCGGCGAGGTCCAGATCGAAAGCAGCCTGGGTACTGGCACCCGCACGCTGATCCGCCTGCCGCTGACCCTGGCCATCCTCGACGGCATGACCGTGGCCGTTGCCGGCGAAACCCTGATCCTGCCGCTGGCCTATGTGCTTGAGGCGTTGCAGCCGCAGGCCGAGGACATCCGCAGCATGGCCGGCGAAGGCCGCGTGCTGCGCGTACGTGGCGAGTACCTGCCGATCCTCTCGCTGAGCGAGTACTACGGCTACGGCAACCGTGCGCCGGGCAGTGAATCGCTGGTGGTCGTGGTCGAAGGCGATGGCCAGAAGATCGCACTGGAAGTGGATGAACTGGTCGGCCAGCAGCAGGTGGTGGTGAAGAACATCGAGAACAACTACCGCCGCATCGGCGGGGTGTCCGGTGCCACCATCCTTGGCGACGGCCGCGTCGCGTTGATCGTCGACATCGGCGGACTGGTGCGCTCGTTGCGGATGCCGCAGGCCGCCTGATCCACGCTGCATGCGTGTACTGGACCGCCGCCCTTCGGGGCGGCGGTTTTTGTTTATGCGCGCTCTGCCAAGGGGGGCGGATCCCTTTCCGCAGGAAAGAGCTCTGACCCCATCCCTTCTGTGAACTCCGTCGCCATGATGGTTGCGGGCGCAACTACTTCATCCAAGCGAAAGCACGCCGCTGCAACGCTTTCGCGCTGTCATCCCTACGCAACCGAATGTGATCTGCGTCCATAAAGTCCACGCGGACGGCGCCGTTATTTCGCAATGACGGTCGTCACCGAACCCCACCGGGCACCCCCGTTCGCTCTGCAACCACCCCCGAACCGGCGCACAGACGCCGGCACTCTGCCCACCTGGAGCACCCTGCATGAAGTGGTTCCAAGATCTGCCCATCGCCCGCAAGCTGGCCGTGGGGTTCACCCTCACCACCTTGATGACCCTGATCCTCGGCGCCTTCGCACTGCTGCGCCTGAGCGAAGCCAACGCGCAGTTGCGCGAGATGGCTGGCAACGACATCCCCTCGGTCCAGCACCTGGGCGAGGCGCGCTCGCAGCTGGGAGAATTCCGCACCTATGAACTTGCACAGCTGAGCATGCTCGACCAGCCGGAGAAGGTCGCCGACTACAACAAGCGCATGGACGACACCGCCAAGGCCGTGCATGACGAGCTGGCCGCGTACTCGGCGCTGCCGGCGCTGGCCAAGGAGCGTGAACTCTATCGCGCGGCCAGCGCACAGCTGGACCGCTACTTCGCCGCCAACAAGGCGATGCGCGACGCCGTGGCCGCCGGTGATGGCGCTCGGGCCCAGCAGATCTCCGACGAGCAGTCGCGCCCGGCGCGTCGCGACCTGTTCGCTGCGATGAAGGCGCTGGGCACCCACATCGCCGGCCAGATGGACGGCAAGATCGCCGACGCCAACGCCACCCATCGCAACAGCATGATCGCGATCGTCAGCTGCATCGTGCTGCTTTCGTTGGTGGCCGCCGCACTGGCCACCGTCATCTCGCGCGCCGTCACTGGCCCGCTGGGCAAGGCCGTGCATGCCATCCAGGCGGTTGCCCGCGGCGACCTCAGCGTCAGCACCCAGGCCACCAGCAAGGACGAAGCCGGCAAGATGCTGGCCGCCACCGCCGAGATGACCGCGATGCTGCGCCGCTTCAGCGAACAGACCCAGTTGATGGCACAGATGCATGCCGGCCCGGACATCAGCCACCGTATTCCGGAAGACTTCCCGGGCGTCTACGGCCAGCTGGCCAGCGGCATCAACACGGTGATCTTCGAACACCTCGATGCGATCGTCGATGCCATTGAAGTACTCAACCAGTACGCCATCGGCAACCTCGCCCCGGACGCCCGCCGCCTGCCTGGCAGCCGCGCGATCCTGCACGAGTCGATGGACGCGGCCAAGGCCAGCCTGCTGGCCATCAACACGCAGATCCAGCAGCTGGCCTCGGCCGCCGCCGCCGGCGACTTCAGCCAGCGCGGTGATGCGCAGCGTTTCGATCACGATTTCCGCGTGATGATCGAGCAGCTCAACAGCATGATGCAGGTGGCCGACGGCAACCTCGGCCAGCTCTCGCAACTGCTGCAGTCGATCGCCGCCGGCGACCTGACCGCACGCATGGACGGCCAGTTCAACGGCGTGTTCGCGCGCATGCGTGACGACGCCAACACCACCGTCGCACAGCTGACCCAGATCGTCGGCCAGATCCAGGCCAGTGCCTCCAGCATCACCCTCGCCGCTGGCGAGATCGCGTCCGGCAACAGCGACCTGTCGCGCCGTACCGAGCAGCAGGCCGCCAACCTGGAAGAGACCGCCGCCTCGATGGAGGAACTGACCTCCACCGTGCGCCAGAACGCCGAGCACGCCCGGCAGGCCAACCAGCTCGCCATCGGCGCGCACGGTGTCGCCTCGCAGGGCGGCGAGGTGGTCGGCCAGGTGGTCACCACCATGTCGGCCATCGAAGCCTCGTCGAAGAAGATCGCCGAGATCATCAGCGTCATCGACGGCATCGCGTTCCAGACCAACATCCTGGCGCTGAACGCCGCAGTGGAAGCCGCGCGTGCCGGTGAGCAGGGCCGTGGTTTCGCCGTGGTCGCCAGCGAAGTGCGTACCCTCGCCCAGCGTTCGGCTGCGGCGGCCAAGGAGATCAAGGGCCTGATCGATGATTCGGTCGGCAAGGTCGCCGAAGGCTCCAGCCTGGTGCACCAGGCCGGCAGCACCATGGGCGAGATCGTCGCCTCGGTGCAGCGCGTGACCGACATCATGGCCGAGATCTCCGCCGCTTCGCAGGAACAGTCGGCCGGCATCGAGCAGGTCAACCAGACCGTGGTGCAGATGGACGAAACCACGCAGCAGAATGCCGCGCTGGTGGAGGAAGCGACTGCTGCGGCGCGCGCCATGGAAGACCAGGCCGTGCAGCTGGGCGAAGCCGTGGCGCGCTTCCGGCTGGCATCGCAGGGCGTCGCCGCTGCGCCGGCACGGTTGGCCAATGCACCGCAGCCACGTCAGGTCGCGGCCGCCCTGCCCGTCACCAAGGCAGCACCGACACGGCCGCTGCGGGCGTCGGCCGCCCAGCCGGCGCTGGCTGCCGAGGGTGATTGGCAGGAGTTCTGACCCCACGCAGAAAGCATCCGCCCATGGGGTGGATGCACCAGCATGGCGGGCCACGGGGTCAGATCCCATTCCCACGGGAAAGGGATCTGACCCCTTATGCATGGAAAGTGATGCAAATCTCACTTCATAATCCAATGAAGAGGCCGATATACCCATCGAGCCTGCACCAACGCGTGCTGGCGCCCGCCCCTGATCACAGACTCCATGTCCGACGGCCACGACACTGAACTGCATGATGTCCACGCGGCCGACGCCGCGGACGAACGCTTCCTGGTCCGCAACCCCCGCCAGCTGCGGCAGCTGCTGCGCTCGCTGATCGACCAGCGATCACTGATCAACGCGCATATCGACGGCCGGGATCGTTCCTTCCCGACCGCCCTGCTTGATCTCGACGAGGACGAAGACTACCTGCTGCTCGACGGCAGCCCGCAGGAGGCATCGAACCGTGCCGCCGAGCAGGCCGACCACCTGCTCTGCTTCGCCCAGCTTGAACGTGTCCTTGTGCGGTTCCGCCTGCACGAACTGCAGCGCGTGGACAACGATGGCCACGTCGCCTTCCGCGCCCCGCTGCCGGACGAACTGGTGCATCTGCAGCGCCGCGAGCTGTACCGGCTGGAGACCCCGGTCACCGACTCGCCGCATCTGCTGCTGCCACCCGGCGAAGCACGTGCCGAAGCGCTGTCGATGCGGGTGGTGGACATCAGCGGTGGCGGCCTGGCCGTAGTGGTTCCCAACGACTGCGCCGTATTCGGCCTGCAGAAGCGCTACCCGGCGCAGCTGTCGCTGCCCGATGGCCCCGACCTGGACATCGAACTGGTGGTCTGCAACCTGCTGCCACAACGACAGCCCAATGGCATCGAGGTCAAGCGCGTGGGAATGCGCTTTGACAGCCTGCCGCGCGGCGGCGACAGCGCCATCCAGCGCTACATCTTCCGCATCGACCGCCAGCGCAAGGCGCGCCGCAACGGCGAGCTCTGAGGCCCGTTCGACCGTTCGTGCCGGCCGGCGGCCGGCAACCCGCATGACGCCGTTGCCGGCCAGCGGCCGGCACTACCGATCTTCGGCGGATCCACGCCATATACGGGCGCCGGCCGCGCCGCGGCAGATCCACGCCATGCGTGGATACCTCTCCCCCGGCACCTAAAGTCCCCCCACGCGGGGCCGATATCGAGCCTGACACCGGGACTTCCGGCAGAACCAGGACCCCTCGATGAACGACAAGACCAGCTCCGCCGCCAGCGCCGGTGGCGAATTCCTCAGCTTCACCCTCGGCGCCGAGCACTACGGCGTGGACATCCTCAAGGTGCAGGAGATCCGTGGCTACGATGCGGTCACCCGCGTGCCGGACGCCCCGGATTACATCAAGGGTGTGATCAACCTGCGCGGCACCATCGTGCCGGTCATCGACCTGCGCTTGAAGCTGCGCCTGGACAACGCCCGCTACGACGCTTTCACCGTGATGATCGTGCTCAACGTCGAAGACCGCGTGGTCGGCATCGTGGTCGACAGCGTGTCGGACGTGATCCCGCTGTCGGCCGAGCAGATCCGCCCGACCCCGGAGTTCGGCGCTGCAGTCGACACCCGCTTCATCTCCGGCATCGGCACCCACGACGACCGCATGCTGATCCTGCTGGACATCGAGACCCTGCTCGACAGCGCCGACATGGGTCAGGCCTCCCTCGCCGAAGACGCTGCCGCCTGATCCATCGGACCTGCTTCACGTTCTGGTCACAAAACCCTTCAGTTCCCCCCAGCGGTGCCGATAGGGGGACAGAAGCCGGTCGCGCAGGAGCGCGCGGAACCGGAACGACCATCACCATCCCCGGAGATACACCTCGATGAAGTCCCTGCTTGCGTTCGTTTCGGCCGCTGTCCTGGCCACCACCGCTTCCTCCGCGTTCGCCCAGGCGGCCGACATGATCCCGCCGGAACTGGCCCCGCGTTCGGTCGGCAAGGACGGCATGGTCTGTGGCAAGGTCGAAAAGGCCCGCTACGCAGAAGGTTCCGAAGGCCAGCCGACCTTCCTGTACATGGGCGGCGCCTTCCCGCGCCACACCTTCTCGGCCCGCATCGCCGGCGAGAACCGCGGCAAGTTCTCCTTCCCGCTGGAAACCCTGGAAGGCAAGACCGTGTGCGTGATCGGCAAGATCCAGCGCGACGCCTCGCGCGCGGAAATCGAAGTCAGCTCGCCGGCGGGCCTGAAGCTGGCCAACATCAAGTAATCCGCTGTCCGTCGAACCACGCCGGAGCTTGTGCCGGCGTGGTTTCTGCTGCAACCGGGCCCGACGCCCGGACGCGTCTGCCTTAGGAGATCGCAACGCCCATGCCGTGGATCAACAACCTGAAACTGATGCCGAAGCTGCTGTTGACCTTCGGCGTCCTCCTGCTGGTGATGCTGCTGCAGGGCATCGTCGCCTATCGCGGACTGCATTCGCTGAACAACGTCACCACCGAGTTGGCCGGTTCGCGCATGGAAAGCATCCGCATGGCCGGCGAGATGCGCGGCATGCTGGGCGAGTACCGCAATGCCGCCTACCAGCAGCTGATCCGCGCCAGCGATGACGTCAAGTCCGACGCGCGCAAGCAGGCCGTCGACCTGCGCACCAGCATGGACACGTCGATCAAGGAATACCCGAAGCTGGTCGACAACGCGCAGCAGAAGAAGCTGTTCGATACCTTCGCCAAGGAATGGAAGGACGCCCTGGCCTCCTACGACAGCGTCACCGAGATGCTCGAGCTGGACCTGCCGGACGATGCCATCGATACCTTCGTGGGCGAGACCCGCACCAAGCACCGCAAGGCTGCATCGGCGCTGGAAGCGCTGATCGCCGAAGACAACCGCCTCGCCCGCGCCTCGCGCGAAGAGGCCGCGTCCACCTATTCCGCCTCCGCCGTGCTGACCGTGATCGCCCTGCTGGGCGGCGCCGCGCTCGGCCTGGTGCTGGTCTGGCTGTTCGCGCGCGCCCTGGTCGGCAGCGTGCGTGGCGCCGTGTCGGTTGCCAACGACGTGGCCGGCGGCAAGCTCGATGGCCACATCGACGTCAGCCGCCAGGATGAAGTGGGCGAACTGATGCAGGCCATGCAGCGGATGCAGCGCGACCTGCGCGAACGCATCGAAACCGACCAGGCCGTTGCCCGCGAGAACCTGCGCATCCGCACCGCGCTGGACTACAGCTCGACCGGTGTCTACCTGACCGATACCAGCAACACCATCGTCTACAGCAACCGCGCCCTGCAGCAGACCCTCAGCCAGTACCAGGATGAAGTACGCCGCGACCTGCCGGACTTCGACGCCCAGGCCTCGTTGATCGGCAAGCCGGTCACCGTGCTGGAACACCGCGGCGAGATGGACCAGACGCTGTTGGGCAACCTGAAGGCCCACGGCGTCGCCCGTCGCCCGATGCAGTACGGCGATGCCCAGTTCGCGCAGGTGGTGTCGACCATCCGCAACGAAGGCGGCGACACCGTCGGCTACGTGGTGGAATGGCGCGACCGCACCCAGGAAGCACTGGTCGAAGCCGAAGTGGCGCGCGTGATCGCCCAGGCCGCCGCCGGCGACCTGTCCGGCCGCATCGACGCCAGCGACAAGGAAGGCTTCTTCCTGCAGCTGGCCCAGCAGATCAACGGCCTGCTGGACGCCAATGCCGGCAGCATCGAACAGATCTCCGGCCTGCTTGCCGCGCTGTCGCAGGGTGACCTGACCGTGCGCATGCACGGCGACTACCAGGGCGTGTTCGCCCGCATGCGCGACGACGCCAACGCCACCGCCGCGCAGCTGAGTGAAATCGTCACCCGCATCAAGCAGTCCAGCCGCGCGATCAGCTCGGCCGCCGGCGAGATCGCCTCGGGCAACAGTGACCTGTCGCGCCGTACCGAGCAGCAGGCCGCCAACCTGGAAGAAACCGCTGCTTCGATGGAGGAACTGACCTCCACCGTGCGCCAGAACGCCGAGCACGCCCGCCAGGCCAACCAGCTCGCCATCGGCGCGCACGGCGTCGCTTCGCAGGGCGGCGAGGTGGTCGGCCAGGTGGTCACCACCATGTCGGCCATCGAAGCCTCGTCAAAGAAGATCGCCGAGATCATCAGCGTCATCGACGGCATCGCTTTCCAGACCAACATCCTGGCGCTGAACGCTGCGGTGGAAGCCGCGCGTGCCGGCGAGCAGGGCCGCGGCTTCGCCGTGGTCGCCAGCGAAGTGCGTACCCTCGCCCAGCGTTCGGCCGCTGCCGCCAAGGAGATCAAGGGCCTGATCGACGATTCGGTCGGCAAGGTCAACGACGGCTCGGCGCTGGTGCACAAGGCCGGCGCGACCATGGGCGAGATCGTCGCCTCGGTGCAGCGCGTGACCGACATCATGGCCGAGATCTCCGCCGCCTCGCAGGAACAGTCGGCCGGCATCGAGCAGGTCAACCAGACCGTGGTGCAGATGGACGAAACCACCCAGCAGAATGCCGCGCTGGTGGAAGAAGCGACTGCTGCCGCGCGTGCGATGGAAGAACAGGCTGGTCAGCTCAGCGAAGCGGTGTCGATCTTCGTGGTGGACGAAGCCGAGGTCGTCGCCGCCCCGCGCGTCACCGCCCCGGCGCCGCGCGCCGCTGCACCGGCTGCCCCGTCCCCGGCTGCCCCGCCGGCCCGCCGCACGGCGGGTGGTCGCCCGATGGCCACCGAGCTTGCCGACGGAGACTGGCAGGAGTTCTGATGCCTGCCTGACCTGAGTTACGAGAACGCCCTGGCCCTGTGCTGGGGCGTTTTTGTTTACGGGGTATCTGATTATCCAGCCAACGGCGAAGCCCCTCGGGGTGGGTCGCGAAAAGCGCTTGGCTAGCGAGGGTTGGCCGGGAGGGTAGGCTGCGCAGGGGCCGCTGCAAGTACGTCCATGTAAGCTCGGTCGCCGCATCCATGCGGCTCACGCCCCTGCGCAGCCCACCCTCCCGGCCACGGACAGTTTCCGTGCGCGTCCACCCCGGATTGAAGAAAGAAGAGCAAGAGCAACAGCCGTATTGCTTCCGGGGTCAGATCCGTTTTCCGCAGGAAAACGGATCTGACCCCTCTTTCCACTTGGAAACCCAATGCTCTTGCCGTCCGACACCGGGATATCGAATGGGCCGGGCAAGGGTGGTTGGCGGGGGTGTCCGCGGCATGGATGCCGCGGCCAAGCCCCCAAGGACGGGTTTACGGCGTCCCCCGCCAACCCATCCTGGCCCGGCCCTTCTCGCAACCCCTGACCACCGACCAAGCGCCGTTGCTGTTGCTGTTGCTTCAAAACCAGCCTGCCGCAGGCAGCGCCGCAGCCGCCGCTGCAAGAAAACCTGAATACGTTCGAACACCGCACCTCAATCCCCCACCCCAGCGGCCGATAACGGGGGTGTCACGGCGTATCCCGCCGCTGACCGGCTCGGCGCCGCCCGCCCGTTTCGACCTGGTCCTGCTCGATGAATCTCCTGCATCGCTGGCAACACTACTTCAGCAATCTCTCCGTCCGGCGCAAGCTCAACCTGCTGACGCTGCTCATCGCGCTCGGCGTGATCGCGCTCTCGGTGATCGCCGCCCGCATGCAGTACCTGGACCTCACCGAGACCCGCAAGACCGCGCTGAAGACCCAGGTCGCACTCAGCTACGGCATCCTCCAGCACTACCACCGCCTGGCCGGCACCGGCGAACTCAGCGAGGACGCCGCGAAGAGCGCCGCGTTGCAGGCCCTGGAAGGGATGCGCGCCGAGAACGATACGTACTACTTCAACATCTACGACACCGGCTACCGCCTGCTGATGCACCCGTTCCGCAAGGACCTGGTCGGCAAGGACATGAAGGACTTCCGCACCGACGACGGCGTGCGCATCTATTACGACCAGGTCGAAGCGGCCAAGGCCGGCGGTGACTTCGTCAACTATCGATGGGCCAAGCCGGGCAGCAAGGGCGAGGTCGAGAAGGTCGCCTACGCCGGCCTGTTCGCGCCGTGGAACTGGGTGGTCAGCAGCGGCGTCTACATGGACGACGTGCAGCGGCAGGCGCTGGTGTTCACCGCCATCATGGCGATCTCCGGTGGTGTGCTGGTGCTGATCGTGCTGGCCCTGAGCTGGGTCATCGGCAACCGTATCGCGCGCCCGCTGAAGCAGGCTACCGCCGTCGCCGAAGGCATCGCCAACGGCAAGCTGGACAGCCATATCGGCCCGCAGCCGCATGACGAACCCGGTCGCCTGCTGGAGGCCATGTCCGGCATGCAGCAGCAGCTGCATGCGGTCATCGGCGGCCAGCGCGAAATGGCCCGCCGCCACGATGCCGGCGAACTGAGTTACCGCATCGACGCCAGTGTCTTCCCCGGCGAGTACGGGCTGATGGTGCAGGAGACCAACACCCTGGTCGGCAGCCATGTGCAGACCCTGCATGACGTGCTGGACGTGGTACAGCAGTACGCAGTCGGCGACCTGAGCCGTGACATCGCCCGCTACCCCGGCGAAAAGGCGGCGATGACCACCACCGTCGACACCGTCAAGGCCAACCTCGGCCGCATCAATGCCGAGATCAAGCAGCTGGCCAGTGCCGCTGCCGCCGGCGACTTCAGCCAGCGCGGTGATGCGCAGCGCTTCGATCACGATTTCCGCCTGATGCTGGAAAACCTCAACGCAATGATGGCGGTCAGCGATGACAACCTCGGCAAGCTCTCGCAGTTGCTGTCGGCCATCGCCGAAGGCGACCTGACCGCACGCATGCACGGCGACTATCAGGGCGTGTTCGCACGCATGCGCGACGACGCCAACACCACCGTTACGCAGCTGACCCAGATCGTTGGCCAGATCCAGGCCAGTGCCTCCAGCATCACCCTCGCCGCTGGCGAGATCGCGTCCGGCAACAGCGACCTGTCGCGCCGTACCGAGCAGCAGGCCGCCAACCTGGAAGAAACCGCTGCCTCGATGGAGGAACTGACCTCCACCGTGCGCCAGAACGCCGAGCACGCCCGCCAGGCCAACCAGCTCGCCATCGGCGCGCACGGTGTCGCTTCGCAGGGCGGCGAGGTGGTCGGCCAGGTGGTCACCACCATGTCGGCCATCGAAGCCTCGTCGAAGAAGATCGCCGAGATCATCAGCGTCATCGATGGCATCGCGTTCCAGACCAACATCCTGGCGCTGAACGCCGCAGTGGAAGCCGCGCGTGCCGGTGAACAGGGCCGTGGTTTCGCCGTGGTCGCCAGCGAAGTGCGTACCCTCGCCCAGCGTTCGGCTGCGGCGGCCAAGGAGATCAAGGGCCTGATCGACGATTCGGTCGGCAAGGTCAACGACGGCTCGGCGCTGGTGCACAAGGCCGGCGCGACCATGGGCGAGATCGTCGCCTCGGTGCAGCGCGTGACCGACATCATGGCCGAGATCTCCGCCGCTTCGCAGGAACAGTCGGCCGGCATCGAGCAGGTCAACCAGACCGTGGTGCAGATGGACGAGACCACCCAGCAGAATGCTGCACTGGTAGAAGAGGCCACCGCCGCCGCACGTGCGATGGAAGACCAGGCCGCGCAGCTGGCCGACGCCGTGGCGATCTTCCGCCTCGACAACCAGGTCTCGGCCGCGGTGAAGGCTGTCGCCGAACGCGTCGAACCGGCGCGCATCACCACCGTGGCACGTCCGCAGCCGACCAGCACGCCCACGCCGGTACGTCGCAGCAGCAACGCCAGCACCTTCGCCGCCAGCGACAGCGACTGGCAGGAATTCTGAGACCCACCCGCGGCGGCTTCGGCCGCCGCCTCTGCCGATGGACACGTCCCCCGTGCAAAGTCCTACTCCCATCGTCACCGGCCCGCGCGAATTCGAGTTCGCCGACCGTGATTTCCGCCGCGTCTGCGACCTGATCTACCAGCGCGTGGGCATCGCCCTCGCACCGGCCAAGCGCGACATGGTCTATGGCCGCCTGTCGCGCCGCCTGCGCACGCTGGGCATGCGCAGCTTCCAGCAGTACCTGGACCATCTTGAGCAGGAAGACGGTGACGAGTGGCAGGCGTTCACCAACGCACTGACCACCAACCTGACCTCGTTCTTCCGCGAGCCGCACCACTTCGACAAGCTGCGCGAAGAACTGCAGCAGCGTTCCAGCCGTTCGCCGCTGCTGCTGTGGTCGTGCGCGGCGTCCACCGGTGAGGAACCCTATTCGATGGCGATCACCGCCTGCGAGGCCTTCGGTACGCTGAAGCCGCCGGTGCGCATCATCGCTACCGACGTCGATACCCAGGTACTGGCCACCGCCGGCCGCGGCGTCTACAACATCGACCGTGTCGCCAATCTCGACCCGGACCTGCGCCGCCGTTACTTCCAGCGTGGCAGCGGTCCCAACGAGGGGCAGTGCCGCGTGCTGCCGGCGCTGCGCGAGCTGATCGAGTTCCGTCCGCTGAACCTGCTCGCCCCGCGCTACGACGTCGGCGGCCCGTTCGACGCGCTGTTCTGCCGCAATGTGATGATCTACTTCGACAAGCCGACCCAGCGCGCCATCCTCGGCCGCCTGGTGCAGCACCTGGCCGACGATGGCCTGCTCTACACCGGACACTCGGAGAACTACCTGCACGCCGCCGACCTGATCCAGCCCTGCGGGCGCACCCTGTACCGCCGCGCGGCAAAGGCCGGCGCATGAACGCCTCACTGCGTACCGACGACGTGATGCGCTACCAGGATGCACGCTTCCAGACCCTTGCCGCCAAGCTGCTGCCCACCCAGTACCTGGTGGTCGATGACACCACCGCGCTGACCACCACCCTGGGTTCGTGCGTGGCCGCCTGCCTGCGCGACCCGGTGCTGAAGATCGGCGGCATGAACCACTTCCTGCTGCCGGAGGGCAACGCCGGCGACGGCGCGCCCGCACGCTACGGCAGCTATGCGATGGAGCTGCTGATCAACGACATGCTCAAGCGCGGCGCGCACCGCAAGCGCATCGAGGCCAAGGTGTTCGGCGGCGCCAACGTACTGAAGGGCTTCACCAGCAATCCGGTCGGTACCCGTAACGCCGAGTTCGTGCGCCAGTACCTGCAGGCCGAGCATATTCCGATCATCGCCGAGGACCTGTGCGGCATCCATCCGCGCAAGATCTGGTTCTTCGCCGACACCGGCCGCGTGGTGGTGCAGCGCCTGCCGCATGCCCACGAAGCCGAAGTGGCTGCCACCGAATCGGCAGTGCGTGCGCGCCTGTCCAAGGCCCCGGTCACCGGTGGCGTGGAGTTGTTCGAATGACCCTGACCGGCAACGCCCCCTGCCGGGTCCTGATCGTCGACGACTCCGCCGTCGTGCGCCAGATGCTCACGGAAATCCTGTCCAGCGATCCGGCCATCGACGTGGTCGGCACCGCTGCCGACCCGCTGCTGGCGCGCGAGAAGATCAAGCGCCTGGCCCCGGACGTCATCACGCTGGACGTGGAAATGCCACGCATGGACGGCCTCGCCTTCCTGGAAAACCTGATGCGGCTGCATCCACTACCTGTGGTGATGATTTCCTCGTTGACCGAGCGCGGCGCCGATACCACGCTGCAGGCACTGGCACTGGGCGCCGTGGACTTCGTCTCCAAGCCCAAGCTGGACGTTGCACGCGGCCTGCAGGGCTACGCCGACGAGATCATCGCCAAGGTGAAGATGGCGGCGCGCTCGCGGGTGCGCCCGCTGGTGCGTGCTGCCGCTCCGAAACTCCTGCTGGAAGCAGCTCCTGCAATGCGCCCGGCTGCACCGCAGTTCCGCACCACCGACCGCCTGATCGCGATTGGTTCTTCGGCCGGCGGCACCGAGGCGCTGCGCGTGGTGCTCGAAGGCATGCCGGCCGATGCGCCTGCCGTGGTGATGACCCAGCACCTGCCTGCCAGCTTCAGCAGCGCCTTCGCCGAACGCCTGGACCGGCATTCCGCGATGGCCGTGCGTGAGGCCAGCGACGGCGAGGCAGTGCTGCCTGGCCATGCCTACCTGCCACCGGGCGGCAAGCACCTGCGGATCATCCGCGACGGTGCGCGCTGGCGCTGCCGCGTCGATGATGGCCCTGCGGTGAACCGTCACAAGCCCGCGGTGGACGTGCTGTTCCGTTCGGTCGCGCAGAGCGCGGGCGGCAACGCCATCGGCGCCATCCTCACCGGCATGGGTGACGATGGCGCGCGCGGCCTGCTGGAAATGCGCCAGGCCGGCGCGCCGACGCTGGTCCAGGATGAAGCCACCAGCGTGGTCTGGGGCATGCCCGGCGCTGCCTTCAAACTGGGAGCGGCCGAAGAACAGGTGCCATTGGAACGGATCGCCGAACGACTCTTGGCGCTCGCCCGCGGCTGATCGTCCGCGGCATCGCACCGTCTGATTTCCTCTTTCAGATGCCGGCCCCGGAAGGGCCGGCACGGCTGTCGTGTTTTCCAAGGAGTTTGACCATGGCCCTGCGTCTCTTCCGTTACCAACCGTCACTGCTGGCGGCCGCTCTGCTGGCTCCGCTGGCAGCTACCGCTGCCGGCGTGCCGGCACCGCCGCAGGCCACCCCGGGCCTTCCCCCCGCCCCCGTCGCGAAGGGCACCGCCTGGACCGATCGCGTCCACATCCAGAGTGGTCCGGATACCGCATCGAAGCGCCTCCACGCACCCGACGTGGCGTTGCGCATCGTCACCCCCGATGACAGCGAGTCGCTCACGCCAAAGGGCCTCGCACTGCTCTTCAGCGGCAATGAGCCGGACTACTTCCGGCGCAACACCCTGCCCGGCAGCATCGTCGAGAGCCAGGCCAGCCCCGCCACCACGCTGATGCCCAACGTAGCCAGGGCGCTGGTGGGTGGCTACTTCAGCTATGCGCCTGACGCGCTGCCCAACCAGAGCAGCACCCTGCGTTTCAGTGCAGACACCTGGGCGCTGGTGCACCAGGGCAACACGCGGAAGGATCCCCTTTACCGCCTCAACCACGTCAGCACCATCGAGCAACGCCGTGCCGATGGCACCCTGGCTGAAATCATCAGATGCAGTGACAGCGACGACCGGGCGACCCTGGGCGAGTGGCAGGCCAATGACTACGCCAGGCTCAAGATTGCCGCCCAGGTGATCACGATGAAGTGCACAGAGCAGCTCATCAAGCGAATACCGGCGATGTACCCTCGCCCGCTTGCTGCTGAAGATCTCACGGCCTACGCAGGCGGTGCCGTGCCGCCGGCACGGGTGCGCATCTATGCCAGCCTGGGGCGGACCACCACCCTGTACACCGACGCCGCCTGCCGCGAGGACTACCGCGACAGGATCGACGTCAAGTACAACAACGCCGGTGACAAGGGCGTGCTCGGCATCCCCGCCACGGAAACCCTGCGCAGCAAGGAGAACGAGCGGTTCTCCATGCTCAGCTACCAGGAGTACGAAGTCGCCGGCGGCAAGCCGCTGATCGTCGAAGCGCGCTTCGACGCATCAAGCCGCATGTACTGCGACGGGCAGTTGTCGGGTCAGTTCGTGGCCAGGCCCGGACAGGACTACGAAGTGGAAATGGAAGTGGCCGACAAGATGTGCCGCCTGCATCTGCGCCAGGTACACGCCGATGGCAGCACGACGCCACAGGTTGCGCGCAAGACCCCCAGCATCTGTGAGGGCACGCGTGCGCCGGTGCGCGTTGAACCGCGGCAGGACATGCAGGTCCTGCTGTTCAGCCCAGGCCAGCTGCAGATCCAGGATGCCCGCCAGGGCAGCGCACCGGAACGGTTGACCGACGACGCGGGCAGCACCGAGGCACTGCGGAAGATGCTGCAGCAGGCCAGCAGCAATCCCGGCACACGCCTGTGCGTGGTGGTACCGGCTACCGATTACAGCAGCGCCCTTCACGATGCCGTGCGCGAACGCGTACTGGACGCACCGCAGGTATTGCCCAGCCTGTGGGAAGAGGCGGCCACGGTGAACAGGCGCCGCAGTGCCGCCGCCGATGCTCCGGTCGACATCGCCGCTGCGATCGCCCATTGCAATGCGTTCCCGATCAGGGAATTCGCGCCGCACTGAGCAATCGCTCCCCTGCCTTCGGCCTTCGCCGGGCATCAACCACCAGAGCGCACACAGCGCCTCATCTTCGTTTCCCCAAGGAGTACTACCGTGGCATTACGCCCAACCTGCCTCACCGCCGCGATCGCGGCCACCCTGCTGCTGGCGCCGTCGGCCTACGCCAACGACGAAGCACCCACACCCACGCCTTCCGTGGATTCCGCGGTCACCAGCGGATCAACGCTCGATCCAGCAACGGATGCGGCGACCGCGCCAGACGCGGCGCACGCCCCCACCGCGGCCGATCCGGCCATCGGGAATGTCACAGCCGCCGTGGCACCTCCTGTCGACTACAGCAGCCTGCAGCACATCAAGGTCACCTCCGGACTGGGTGCAGGCCCCAACGGCAATCGCGTGGGCGATCACGTGCTGCGCCTGGTGATGCGTGCCGACACCGCTGCCGTCACCGCGGCCAAGGTCGGCCTGTCTGCTCTGGCGTTCGTCACTGGCGTGGGTGACATCGGTACCAGCAACAGCTTCAGCAAGAACAACGTCCGTGGCGAGGACATCCACTCTGTGCCCAGCCCGGCCTTCGGCGCATTGCCCGGCATGATCCGCGAGCAGCTGGCACTCTATTTCGCGGCCCACCCCGGCGCCATTCCCAGCGACGAGCGCACCGTGGAAGCCAGTGCCGGCCAGTGGTCGCTGGTGTACCAGAAGCTCAGCGATGCAGAGACCCCCTACGAGCTGCGCCACGATGTAACCATCGGCTTCCCGGTGGTGCGCAAGCTGTTCCGCAGCGCCAGTGGCGGCCAGGGCGTGCACTGCCGGGACGAAGCACGGGTTGCCCCGCTGCAGGAATGGCAGGCAGACGACTACGCGAAGGCCAAGGCGGCGTCGCGTGAGTTCGCCGAGGCCTGCATCGCGCGTTTCGTGGCTGAGCTGCCCCGCCTGTTCCCCGACCATGGCGCTCTGCCGCAGCCTGCGGTGGAAGCCGAGCTTCCGGCGGAAACGCCGGCCGTGACCGAGGAAGCGGCGGCCGTTACCCAGGCCTGAACCTGGGTACGCCCCCAAACGAAGAACCCCCGGCTCTCACCGGGGGTTCTTCGTTTCAACGGCGTGCCGGCCAGTGGCCGGCACTACCGCATCAGGCAGCGACCGTGTTGGCCACGTCCTGGTATTCCTCGATCTGGTCGAAGTTCATGTAGCGGTAGATCTCCGCACCATTGGCGTTGATCACGCCGATGTCCGCCATGTACTCCTCCTTGGTCGGGATGCGGCCCAGACGCGAGCAGATCGCGGCCAGTTCGGCCGAACCCAGGTACACGTTGGTGTTGCGGCCCAGGCGGTTCGGGAAGTTGCGGGTCGAGGTCGACATCGCGGTGGAGCCTTCGCGGATCTGCGCCTGGTTGCCCATGCACAGCGAGCAGCCCGGCATTTCCATGCGGGCGCCGGTGGCGCCGAAGGTGCCGTACACGCCTTCCTTGGTCAGCTCCGAAGCATCCATCTTGGTCGGCGGAGCCACCCACAGGCGGGTCGGCAGGTCACGCTTGCCTTCCAGCAGCTTGGCAGCGGCACGGAAGTGACCGATGTTGGTCATGCACGAACCGATGAACACTTCGTCGATCTTGGCGCCAGCGACTTCGGACAGGGTCTTCACGTCGTCCGGATCGTTCGGGCAGGCCACGATCGGCTCGTGGATGTCGGCCAGGTCGATCTCGATGACGGCGGCGTACTCGGCGTCGGCATCCGGCTCCAGCAGCTGCGGGTTGGCCAGCCACGCCTCCATCTTCTCGATGCGACGCTGCAGCGAACGCGGATCCTGGTAGCCCTCGGCAATCATCCACTTCAGCAGCGTGATGTTGCTGGTCAGGTACTCGATGATCGGTTCCTTGTTCAGGCGCACCGAGCAACCGGCCGCCGAACGCTCGGCCGAGGCGTCGGACAGTTCGAACGCCTGTTCGACCTTCAGCTCCGGCAGGCCTTCGATTTCCAGGATGCGGCCGGAGAAGATGTTCTTCTTGCCAGCCTTGGCCACGGTCAGCAGGCCCGACTTGATCGCGTACAGCGGGATCGCGTTGACCAGGTCACGCAGGGTCACGCCCGGCTGCATCTTGCCCTTGAAGCGCACCAGCACCGACTCCGGCATGTCCAGCGGCATCACGCCGGTGGCCGCAGCGAAGGCGACCAGGCCCGAACCGGCCGGGAACGAAATGCCCACCGGGAAGCGGGTGTGCGAGTCACCACCGGTACCCACGGTGTCCGGCAGCAGCATGCGGTTGAGCCAGCTGTGGATCACGCCGTCGCCCGGGCGCAGCGAAACGCCGCCACGGGTGGAGATGAACTCCGGCAGGGTGTGGTGGGTCTTCACGTCCACCGGCTTCGGGTAGGCGGCGGTGTGGCAGAACGACTGCATCACCAGATCGGCCGAGAAGCCCAGGCAGGCCAGGTCCTTCAGCTCGTCACGGGTCATCGGGCCGGTGGTGTCCTGCGAGCCGACCGAGGTCATCTTCGGTTCGCAGTAGGTGCCCGGGCGCATGCCCTGGCCTTCCGGCAGGCCACAGGCGCGGCCGACCATCTTCTGTGCCAGCGAGAAGCCCTTGCCGGTGTCGGCCGGCTGCACGGGCAGGCGGAACAGGTTGGTCGGGGCCAGGCCCAGCGCTTCGCGCGCCTTGCCGGTCAGGCCACGGCCGATGATCAGCGGAATGCGGCCACCGGCACGCACTTCGTCGAACAGCACTTCGGACTTGACCTGGAACTCGGCGATCACTTCACCGTTCTTCAGCGCCTTGCCTTCGTACGGACGCAGCTCGACCACATCGCCGTGCTCCATCTTCGACACGTCCAGCTCGATCGGCAGTGCGCCGGCATCTTCCATGGTGTTGTAGAAGATCGGGGCGATCTTCGAACCCAGGCAGACGCCACCGGCGCGCTTGTTCGGGATGAACGGAATGTCATCACCGGTCCACCACAGCACGCTGTTGGTGGCCGACTTGCGCGAGGAGCCGGTACCGACCACGTCGCCGACATAGGCAACCAGGTGGCCCTTGTCCTTCAGGTCGAGGATCTGCTGGATCGGGCCGCGCTTGCCGTCTTCTTCCGGGGTGAACGGCGCGTCGTCGCGCTTGTTCTTCAGCATCGCCAGGGCGTGCATCGGGATGTCCGGGCGGGTGGTCGCATCCGGTGCCGGCGACAGGTCGTCGGTGTTGGTCTCGCCAGGCACCTTGAACACGGTGACGGTCAGGCTCTGCGGCACTTCCGGGTTGCTGGTGAACCACTCGGCATCGGCCCAGCTCTGCAGCACGGCCTGGGCGTTGGCGTTGCCGGCCTTGGCCTTTTCCTGCACGTCGTGGAACGCGTCGAACACCAGCAGGGTCTTCTTCAGGCCGTTGGCGGCAATGGTGCCGACGCTGGTGTTGTCAAGCAGCTGCACCAGCGGCGCAACGTTGTAACCGCCGAGCATGGTGCCCAGCAGTTCGGTGGCGCGCTCGCGGCTGATCAGCGGGTTCTGCTCGCTGCCCAGCGCGATCGCGGCCAGGTACGAGGCCTTGACCTTGGCTGCGTCATCGACGCCGGCCGGCACGCGGTGGGTCAGCAGGTCGAGCAGGAACTCGGCCTCGCCCTGCGGCGGGTTCTTCAGCAGTTCGATGACATCGGCCGTCTGCTGCGCGCTCAGCGGCAGCGGCGGGATGCCAAGCGCAGCGCGCTCGGCGACGTGGTGGCGGTAGGCTTCCAACATGACAACTCCCGGGTAATGCGTAGGTTGAAAAAACAAAGTGGGCTCAGGCTTGCGGCACGATCAGCTTCAGGCCCTTGAAGTAGTCGCGGTAAAACGTGTCGTTCCAGGTGATCAGGCCGTCGCACTGCAGCAGTGCGTGGGCGCCGACCATGAATTCGTCCAGGCTGCGGCGGCTGCCGCCGCGCTGGCGATGACGGCGGTGCATCTCGCCGGCGCGCAGTGCCGACTTGGCTTCCATCGGGTTGAAATGCACGCCCATCTCTTCCAGCGCTTCGAGCACTTCGGCACCGCCGCGCAGCGATGCGCAGACTTCGGCCAACGTCGCGCCACAGACCACCACGCGGCCGCCGACCAGGCTCTGCCGCAGGATGGCTTCCACCGCATCGGCCTGCGGACCATTGCTGAGCAGCTCGACCAGAACTGGTGAATCGACGGCGATCATCACCGCTTACTCCTCGTCACGCACCGCGCGCACCGCCGCGTCGGACGATTCGAAGCCGTCCAGCGCGAACTTGCCGCGCGCCCGTGAGATGGCATCGTCAACACTCTTGCGCAGGATGATGCGGCTGCCGTCCAGCTCGACCTTCAGCAGCGTGCCCTTGGTCAGGCCGAGGGCATCACGCACCGCCTTGGGCAGGGTGATCTGTCCGCGTTCAGCAACGGTGGCTTCCATGGGGGGTACGCCTCAAAAAGTATGCATGAATTATACATACTCGCAGCATCTGGAACAAACCCGCCCAATCCGTGACCGCGATCCTGCGCTGGTCGCATCCGGGGGTTAGACTGGCTCCGCAGCGACCTGCTGCGGCCCCGGGCTGGACGCACCGCGTGCCGCCCGCACCTACCCGCCATAAAAGGATGTTCCATGCGCGCCTTGACCCTTGCCCTGATGCTGGCTGCCCCGCTGGCCCTTTCGACGACGGCAGCCCACGCCAATCCGTTCGGCGCCTACACCACCGGCGTCGAGATCACCCAACAGCAGATGGACACCCTGGAAGTCGGCAAGACCAGCCAGGACCAGGTCCGTGAGAAGTTCGGCGCACCCGGCCGCCGCGAACAGCTGGGCGACACGCAGGTCTGGTACTACGACTACGTGAAGATCAAGACCTTCGGCAAGAACATCCAGGAAGCGACCGTCCTGGAATTCAACAAGCAGGGTGTGCTGACGGCCAAGTCCAAGAGCAACGCTGTTGGCAAGACCGGCAATCCGCTGCTGGATGCCGCCAACGGCAAGTAAGTCCTGCTCGACACGCACTTCCGGACGGGACGCCCATGGGCGTCCCGTCTGCGTTCGGGCCAGCGGGCGACGACCGCACGCGCTGACACGAATGCTACACACACCGCTGTAACCTTGCGTTCCAAGCCAGCCGGGTCATTGCCGGGCGCTGGATCGCCGATACTGGGCAGGATCCGGGGCCGGAATGCCACCGGCGACCGCAAGCAGGCCCCTGCACGCACGGGCCAGAGCAAGCCATCCGCAAGAAGGAGTTACCCCGCATGAGCGATTCGTTCTCCACCCGCAGCCAGCTGAACGTCGGCGGCAAGACCTACGACTACTTCAGCCTGCCCACGCTGGGCCAGCGCTTCGATATCTCCCACCTGCCCTACTCGATGAAGATCCTGCTGGAGAACCTGCTCCGGCACGAGGACGGCGGCATCACCGTCGGCAAGGACCACATCGAAGCCGTGGCCCGCTGGAATCCGGCGGCAGAACCGGACACCGAGATCGCCTTCATGCCGGCGCGCGTGGTCCTGCAGGACTTCACCGGCGTGCCCTGCGTGGTCGACCTGGCCGCGATGCGCGATGCGGTGGTCAAGCTCGGCGGCTCGCCGGAGCAGATCAACCCGCAGATTCCCTCCGAACTGGTCATCGACCACTCGGTGCAGGTCGATGTGTTCGGCAAGCCGGACGCACTGGACCTCAACGGCAAGATCGAATTCCAGCGCAACCAGGAACGCTACGGCTTCCTGCGCTGGGGCCAGAAGGCCTTCGACAACTTCAAGGTGGTGCCGCCGAACACCGGCATCGTCCACCAGGTGAACCTGGAAAACCTCGCCCGCGTGGTGATGACCGCGGAGAAGGATGGCAAGGCCGTGGCCTACCCGGATACCGTGTTCGGTACCGACAGCCACACCACCATGATCAACGGCATCGGCGTGCTGGGCTGGGGCGTGGGCGGCATCGAAGCGGAGGCCGCCATGCTCGGCCAGCCATCGTCCATGCTGATCCCGCAGGTGGTCGGCTTCAAGCTGACCGGCAAGCTGCCCGAGGGTGCCACCGCCACCGACCTGGTGCTGACCGTCACCCAGATGCTGCGCAAGCTGGGCGTGGTCGGCAAGTTCGTCGAGTTCTACGGTGACGGCCTGCAGCACCTGCCGCTGGCCGACCGCGCCACCATCGGCAACATGGCCCCGGAATACGGCGCCACCTGTGGCATCTTCCCGATCGACGCCGAGTCGCTGAACTACCTGCGCCTGTCCGGCCGCAGCGAAGAGCAGATCAACCTGGTCGAGGCCTACGCCAAGGCGCAGGGCCTGTGGCACGAGCCGGGCAGCCCGCACGCCCAGTACAGCACCACGCTGGAACTGGACATGGGCACGGTGAAGCCGTCGCTGGCCGGTCCGAAGCGCCCGCAGGACCGCGTGCTGCTGGAAGACGTGCAGAAGAACTACCGTGAAGCCCTGGTCGGCATGACCGCCAACCGTGACAAGCGCAGCGACGACGTCTCCTCGTTCGTCAACGAAGGCGGCGGCGCCGCGGTCGGCAACGAGCAGCTGGCCAAGGGCTTCGCCGACATCGAGATCGAAGGCCGCAAGGTCCGCCTGAAGGACGGCGCGGTGGTCATCGCTGCCATCACTTCGTGCACCAATACCTCCAACCCGGCGGTGATGATCGGCGCCGGCCTGCTGGCCCGCAATGCGGCCGCCAAGGGCCTGAACCGCCAGCCGTGGGTGAAGACCTCGCTCGGGCCGGGCTCGCGGGTGGTCACCGATTACCTGGAAAAGGCCGGCGTACTGAAGGAGCTGGAAAAGATCGGCTTCTACGTGGTCGGCTACGGCTGCACCACCTGCATCGGCAACTCCGGCCCGCTGCCGACCGAAGTCAGCGCCGGCATCGCCACTGGCGACCTGGTGGTCACCTCGGTGCTGTCGGGCAATCGCAACTTCGAGGGCCGCGTGCACCCCGAAGTGAAGATGAACTACCTGGCCAGCCCGCCGCTGGTGGTGGCCTACGCCATCGCCGGCACCACCGACATCGACCTGACCACCCAGCCGCTGGGTACCGGCAGCGATGGCCAGCCAGTGTTCCTGCGCGACATCTGGCCGAGCAACAAGGAAATCGGTGACGTCATCGCCGCCACCATCGGCCCGGAGATGTTCAAGCAGAACTACGCGGATGTGTTCAAGGGTGACACCCGCTGGAACACCATCGCCTCGCCGGACGGCAACCTGTACGCGTGGAGCGATGCGTCCACCTACATCAAGAACCCGCCGTACTTCGATGGCATGACCATGCAGACCGGCAGCATCGACGACGTGCACGGCGCGCGCGTGATGGGCCTGTTCGGCGATTCGATCACCACCGACCACATCTCCCCGGCCGGCAACATCAAGAAGGACTCGCCGGCGGGCCGCTTCCTGCAGGAACGTGGCGTGCAGCCGGCCGACTTCAACAGCTACGGCAGCCGCCGCGGCAACGATGACGTGATGGTCCGCGGCACCTTCGCCAACATCCGCATCAAGAACCTGATGTTCGGTGGCGAGGAAGGCGGCAACACCCTGTACTACCCGGCCGGTGGCGGCCAGCCGGAAAAGCTGGCGATCTACGATGCGGCCATGAAGTACAAGGCCGACAAGGTGCCGCTGGTGGTGCTGGCCGGCAAGGAATACGGTACCGGTTCGTCGCGTGACTGGGCTGCCAAGGGCACCCTGCTGCTGGGGGTGAAGGCGGTCATCGCCGAAAGCTTCGAGCGCATCCACCGCTCCAACCTGGTCGGCATGGGCGTGCTGCCGCTGCAGTTCCGCAACGGCGAGAACGCGCAGAGCCTGGGCCTGGACGGCTCGGAAGTGATCGACATCACCGGCCTGCAGGACGGTGCCAGCAAGCGCGCCACGGTCACCGCGACCAAGGCCGATGGCACGAAGAAGACCTTCGAGGTGTCGGTGATGCTGCTGACCCCGAAGGAAGTCGAGTACTTCCGTCATGGTGGCCTGCTGCAGTACGTGCTGCGCCAGTTGGCCAGCAAGTAACGTTCCGCTCTCGGTAGAGTCGACCGCTGGTCGACTACCCAACAAAAGGGCCGGATCCTCGCGGATCCGGCCCTTCCTGTTTCTCTGCAGCCAGGCATGGCCTGGCTCTACCGCATCTCCGGCGGCACCGGGATGGGCGCCAGGTGCGCGCTCAGCGGCGCGGCGCGTCCGGGTCGGTGCGCAGCGCCATCAGCAGGCCCCACATGTAGAACGCCAGGGTGAACGAGAACGGCAGGCCGCACAGCACCACCGCCGTCTGCATTGCGCTGAAATTGCCGGCCAGCAGCAGCCCGACGCTGGCTACGGTGATGCCGACGGCCCAGAACACGCGCAGCCAGATCGGCGCGTCATGGCCATCTTCCACGCCATCGTCAACGCGACGGGTACACAGGTTGGCGATCATCAGCGTGCCCGAATCGACCGGGGTCAGGAACAGCACGAAGCCGATCACCACTGCGGCACCGGCCACGTACGGCGCGGCGGGCAGGTATTCCAGCAGCTTGAACAGCGTCATCGCCGCATCGTGCTGGGCCACGTCACCCAGGATCGCCTGGCCATGGTTGAGCACCAGGTCGATGGCGGTGTTGCCGAAGATCGACAGCCACGCCAGGGTGAAGCCGAGCGGGATCAGCAGCACGCCCATGATCACTTCGCGGATGGTGCGGCCGCGCGAGATGCGCGCCACGAAAAGGCCGACGAACGGCGCCCAGGCGATCCACCAGGCCCAGTAGAACAGCGTCCACGAGCCCATCCACTCACGGCCCTTCGGGTCGTTGAGGTACATGTCGAAACTCTTGCGCACGAACGCACCGAGGTAATCGCCGGTGTTCTGGATCAGGCCATCGAACAGGTGCAGGGTCGGGCCGGTGACCAGCACGAACAGCAGCAGGCCGCACAGCAGGCGCACGTTGAGGTTGGACAACCAGGCAATGCCCTTCTCCACACCGGCGACCACGCCGATGGTGGCCACCACCATCATCACCAGCACGATCGCCACCAGCACCTGCGGCGTATCCGGGATGTGGAACAGGTAGACCAGGCCGGACTGCACCACCAGCGCGCCGATGCCGAGGTTGGTGACCATCGAGATCAGCGTGGCGAGGATGCCGAAGCCATCGACCATGTCGCCGATGCGACCATGGATGCGCTCACCGAAGATCGGGTACAGCGCCGAGCGCAGCGCCAGCGGCAGGTCACGGCGGTAGGCGAAATAGCCCAGTGCCACGCCGACCAGCGCATACAGCGCCCAGCCGTGCAGGCCCCAGTGCAGGAAGGTCAGCACCATCGCCTCGCGGCCGGCGGCCACGGTGCCGCCGGGTTGCCCGGGCGGATGCAGGAAGTGGTCCAGCGGCTCGTAGGCGCCGTAGTACAGCAGCGCGATGCCGATGCCGGCCGAGAACAGCATCGAGACCCAGGCGACGTAGCCGAAGGCCGCCGATTCCTCGTTGTGACCCAGGCGGATGCGGCCATACGGCGAGAACGCCAGCCACAGCACGAAGCCCAGGCACAGCACGATCAGCAGCATGTACCACCAGCCGAACGCGGCCGACACCTCGGCCTGCGCCCATTGCAGCCAGTGCTCGCTGCCTTCGGGATAGAGAACGGTGAGCAGCCCGAGGATGCCGATCGACACCGAGGAGCTGAAGAAGACAAAACGGTTCAAGCGCAGGGGCGAACGCTTGGGATGAGCCAGGGAAGACATGGGGTCGTCTCATCAAGTCCGAGGGAGCACATGGGCGGGGCCGGACCGGTAAACCGGGCCCATGGCGTGGGGCGCGAGCGCATCCTAGGGTTTATTGATTGAACGTTCAATCAATAAAAAGCATAATGGCGGGCAGCCCGATCCTTCGGGTCGCAATCCGTGGAGAGACAATGCCGAAGAAAGGCGTGGAACCGGTACGGCGCGAACAGCTGATCCGGGCCACTTTCCAGACCATCGACGAGATCGGCATGGCCGATGCGACCGTCGCCACCATCGCGAAGAAGGCAGGGCTGTCCAGCGGCATCGTCGCCCACTACTTCGGCGACAAGGACGGCCTTCTCAATGCTGCAATGCGGCAGATCCTGCGCGAGCTGAAGGACGCGGTCACCCGCTACCGCGCCGACGCCAGCGACGACCCGCGCGAGCAGCTGCGCGCCATCGTCGACGGCAACTTCGACGACAGCCAGATCAACGGCACCGCGATGCGCGTCTGGCTCACCTTCTGGGCCGCGAGCATGCACCAGCCGGAACTGGCCCGGCTGCAGCGCGCCAACGACCAGCGCCTGTTCTCCAACCTGTGCCACCAGTTCAACCGCCTGCTGCCCCACCCGCAGGCCCGCCTGGCCGCCCGCGGGCTGGCCGCGATGATCGATGGCCTGTGGCTGCGCGGCAGCCTGGTCGGCGGCCAGTTCAACGCCGAGAAGTCCCGGCGCATCGCTTACGGCTACATCGACTTCCAGTTGCAGGCTGTCGCGCTATAAGCGCTTCAGCACCCGCCCCCTTCCAAGGAGTACGCCCCATGACCACCCTGCCCGTCCAACAGCTCTACATCCACGGCCAGCGCGTCGATGCCACCAGCGGCAAGACCTTCAAGACCGTCAATCCGGCCACCGGTGAGGTGATCGCCGAAGTGCAGGTTGCCAGCCAGGCCGACGTCGAGCGTGCCGTGCAGAGCGCGTCCGAAGGCCAGAAGGTGTGGGCCGCGATGACCGCGATGGAACGCTCGCGCATCCTGCGCCGCGCCGTCGAGATCCTGCGTGAGCGCAACGACGAACTGGCCCACCTGGAAACCCTGGACACCGGCAAGGCGCTGGCCGAAACCACCACCGTGGACATCGTCACCGGCGCCGACGTGGTCGAGTACTACGCCGGCCTGGCCACCGCCATCGAAGGCATCCAGCTGCCGCTGCGCGAATCGAGCTTCTTCTACACCCGCCGCGAGCCGCTGGGCGTGGTCGCCGGCATCGGCGCCTGGAACTACCCGATCCAGATCGCCATGTGGAAGTCGGCCCCGGCCCTGGCCGCCGGCAACGCGATGGTGTTCAAGCCTTCGGAAGTGACCCCGCTGACCGCGATCCGGCTGGCCGAGATCTACACCGAAGCCGGCGTGCCGGCCGGCGTGTTCAACGTCGTGCAGGGCCCGGGCCGCGAGATCGGCCAGTGGCTGACCGAGCACCCGGTTATCGAGAAGATTTCCTTCACCGGCGGCGTCGCCACCGGCAAGAAGGTCATGGCCAGCGCCGCGTCCTCCTCGCTGAAGGAAGTGACCATGGAGCTGGGCGGCAAGTCGCCGCTGGTGATCTGCGATGACGCCGACCTGGACCGCGCCGCCGACATCGCGGTGATGGCCAACTTCTTCAGCTCCGGCCAGGTCTGCACCAACGGCACCCGCGTGTTCGTGCCGCGCAGCATGCTGGCCGCATTCGAGGCCGCCGTGGTCGAGCGTGTCAAGCGCATCCGCATCGGCGACCCGATGGCCGCCGAAACCAACTTCGGCCCGCTGACCAGCTTCCCGCACATGGAAAACGTGCTGCGCTACATCGAAAGCGGCAAGGCCGAAGGCGCCCGCCTGCTGACCGGCGGTGGCCGTGCCACCGAAGGCGCGCTTGCCAATGGCGCCTACGTTCTGCCGACCGTGTTCTCCGACTGCCGCGATGACATGACCATCGTCAAGGAAGAGATCTTCGGGCCGGTCATGAGCATCCTCGCCTACGACGACGAAGACGAAGTGGTGCGTCGCGCCAACGACACCACCTTCGGTCTTGCCGCCGGCGTGGTCAGCAAGGACATCAGCCGCGCCCACCGCATCATCCACCGCCTGGAAGCCGGCATCTGCTGGATCAATACGTGGGGTGAGTCGCCGGCCGAAATGCCGGTCGGTGGCTACAAGGAATCCGGCGTCGGCCGCGAGAACGGCATCTCCACCCTCGGCCACTACACCCGCATCAAGTCGGTGCAGGTGGAACTGGGCGACTACGCCAGCGTGTTCTGACCGGCGCGCCCCGAGCGCGCACCCTCGTCCGGCCACCGCGCCGATCCGACATTCCGCCGGGCCGCCTGCATGCAGCGCGCCCCGGCCTGCAGGAGACACCCATGAGCACCCACAACGAGTACGACTACATCATCATCGGCGCCGGTTCGGCCGGCAACGTGCTGGCTACCCGCCTCACCGAAGATGCCGATGTCAGCGTGCTGCTGCTGGAAGCCGGTGGCCCGGACTACCGGCTCGACTTCCGTACCCAGATGCCGGCGGCACTGGCCTTCCCGCTGCAGGGCAAGCGCTACAACTGGGCGTACAAGACCGATCCCGAGCCCTTCATGAACAACCGCCGCATGGACTGCGGCCGCGGCAAGGGCCTGGGCGGCTCGTCGCTGATCAACGGCATGTGCTACATCCGCGGCAACGCGATGGATTACGACAACTGGGCCAGCATGCCGGGCCTGGAAGACTGGACCTACCTGGACTGCCTGCCATACTTCCGCAAGGCGGAAACCCGTGACATCGGCCCCAACGACTACCACGGTGGCGACGGCCCGCTGCGCGTGACCACGCCGAAGGCCGGTAACAACGAGCTGTTCGCTGCGATGGTCGAAGCCGGCGTGCAGGCCGGCTACCCGCGCACCGACGACCTCAACGGCTACCAGCAGGAAGGCTTCGGCCCGATGGACCGCACGGTGACCCCGAAGGGCCGTCGCTCCAGCACCGCCCGTGGTTACCTGGACCTGGCCAAGCCGCGCCCGAACCTGACCATCGTCACCCACGCGCTTACCGACCGCATCCTGTTCTCCGGCAAGCGTGCGGTGGGCGTGCAGTGGCTGCACAACGACCAGCCGCAGCGTGCCACCGCGCGCCGCGAAGTGCTGCTGTGTGGCGGTGCCATCGCCTCGCCGCAGATCCTGCAGCGTTCGGGCGTCGGCCCGGCCGACCTGCTGCGCAGCCTGGACATCGACCTGGTGCACCACCTGCCGGGCGTCGGCGCCAACCTGCAGGACCACCTGGAGATGTACCTGCAGTACGAGTGCAAGAAGCCGGTCTCGCTGGCACCGGCACTGAAGCTGTACAACCAGCCGGCCATCGGCGCCGAGTGGCTGTTCCTGGGCACCGGCATCGGCGCCAGCAACCAGTTCGAGGCCGGCGGCTTCATCCGCAGCGACGCCGAATTCGGCTGGCCGAACCTGCAGTACCACTTCCTGCCGGTGGCGATCAATTACAACGGCTCCAACCCGATCAAGGCGCACAGCTTCCAGATGCACGTCGGTTCGATGCGCTCGCCCAGCCGCGGCCGCATCCACGTGCGTTCGAAGGATCCGCGCGAACATCCGAGCATCCTCTTCAACTACATGTCGCATGAGCAGGACTGGCGCGAGTTCCGCGCGGCGATCCGCATCACCCGCGAGATCTTCGCGCAGCCGGCGCTGGCACCGTACAGCGGCCGAGAGATTTCCCCGGGCAGCGCGCTGCAGACCGATGCGCAGATCGATGCGTTCGTCCGCGAACATGCCGAGACCGCCTATCACCCGTCGTGCTCGAACAAGATGGGCCACGCCGATGACCCGATGGCGGTGGTCGACGGCCAGGGCCGCGTGCACGGGCTGGAAGGCCTGCGCATCGTCGATGCCTCGATCATGCCGCAGGTGGTGACCGGCAACCTCAACGCGCCGACCATCATGATGGCCGAGAAGCTGGCCGACGTGATCCGCGGCCGCACCCCGCTGGCCCGCAGCACCGCGCCGTACTACAAGGCCAACGGTGCACCGGTGCGCAAGCAGGACTGACGCAAGCGCCCCGCTTGGCGACACGGTCGTGCCGGCCGCTGGCCGGCATCCACCGGAATCCCGATCGAGCGCAGATGCCGGCCAGCCGGCAGTACCAAGCAAAGAGGCCCTTCGGGGCCTCTTCGCGTTTTCCCTACGGCGGGGTATGCTGCAATGAACGGCCATTGTCGCTACGCTCAGGGCCGGAACCTAATACATCACGATTCCTGGAGGGGGAATATGAGTCTGGATCGTCCCTGGCTGCAGAGCTATCCGAAAGGCGTTCCCGCCGAAATCGACGTCAACGAGTTCCATTCGGTAGCTTCGGTCTTCGACGCTTCCGTCGCGAAATTCCGCGACCGTCCAGCCTACTCCAGCTTCGGCAAAGTGCTCACCTACGGTGAGACCGATGCGCTGGTCACCCAGTTCGCCGCCTACCTGCTGGGTGAGCTCAAGCTCAAGAAGGGTGACCGCGTCGCCCTGATGATGCCCAACTGCCTGCAGTACCCGGTGGCCACCTTCGGCGTGCTGCGCGCCGGACTGACCGTGGTCAACGTCAACCCGCTGTACACCGCGCGCGAGCTCAAGCACCAGCTGATCGACGCGGGCGTCAGTGCGCTGGTGGTGGTCGACAACTTCGGCGACACCGTCGAACAGGTCATCGCCGATACGCCGGTCAAGCACGTGGTCACCACCGGCCTGGGCGACCTGCTCGGCGCCAAGGGCGCGATCGTCAACTTCGTACTGAAGTACGTCAAGAAGATGGTGCCCAACTACCACATCAAGGGCGCCGTCCGCTTCAGGCAGGCGCTCAAGCTGGGCAGCCGCCACGCGCTTCCGCCTGTCGAGATCGACCACGACGACATCGCCTTCCTGCAGTACACCGGCGGTACCACCGGCGTGGCCAAGGGCGCGATGCTGACCAACCGCAACCTGATCGCCAACATGCAGCAGGCCTCGGCGTGGCTGTCCACCTCGGGCATCGAGCCGGGCAAGGAAGTGATCATCACTGCCCTGCCGCTGTACCACATCTTCGCGTTGACCGCGAACGGCCTGGTCTTCATGAAGTTCGGTGGCTGCAACCACCTGATCACCAACCCGCGCGACATGAAGGGTTTCGTCAAGGAGCTCAAGGGCACCCGCTTCACCGCCATCACCGGCGTCAACACGCTGTTCAACGGCCTGCTCAACACGCCCGGCTTCGACGAGATCGACTTTTCTTCGGTCAAGTTCACCCTCGGCGGCGGCATGGCGGTACAACGTGCCGTGGCCGAACGCTGGAAGAAGGTCACCGGGGTGACCCTGGTCGAAGCCTATGGCCTGACCGAGACCTCGCCGGCAGCCTGCATCAACCCGCTCACCCTGCCCGAGTACAACGGCGCCATCGGCCTGCCGATCCCGTCCACCGATGCGTGCATCAAGGACGACAACGGCAACATCCTGGCGCTGGGCGAAGTGGGCGAGCTGTGCATCAAGGGTCCGCAGGTGATGAAGGGCTACTGGCAGCGCCCGGAGGAAACCGCCACCGCCATCGACGCCGACGGCTGGCTGCACACCGGCGACATGGCGAAGATGGACGAACAGGGCTTCTTCTACATCGTCGACCGCAAGAAGGACATGATCCTGGTGTCCGGCTTCAATGTGTACCCGAACGAGGTCGAGGACGTCATCGCGATGATGCCCGGCGTGTTGGAAGTGGCTGCGGTCGGTGTCCCGGACGAGAAGTCCGGCGAGGTAGTGAAGGTCGTGATCGTGAAGAAGGACCCGAGCCTGACCGCGGAAATGGTCAAGGAACATGCCCGGGCCAACCTGACCGGTTACAAGCACCCCAGAATCGTAGAATTCCGAAAGGAGCTGCCGAAGACCAACGTAGGCAAGATTCTCCGTCGCGAGCTGCGTGATACGCCCGCCCAGTAAGGGTTTCCGGGCAACACGACAGTACAGGGGACCCCGCCGGAGACGGCGGGGTCTTTTTATTGCCGGAACATGGCCGGCCCGGCGCTTGCGGGCGGTTCACGACGGGTGCATAGAATCAGTCGCCGCCGCATGTTCAGCTCGCCCCCTCACTCCTCTCCGTCCGCTCTGCGGTTGGCCGGACGGTCACACGGAGAACTCCCATGTCTGCAGTACGCCCCATCATTACCCGTCCCTCGCAGCACCCTACCCTGCGTATCACCGAAGAACCCGAGCGGGATGTTTACTGGATCCATATGCACGCCAGCCTGGTCAACCAGCCAGGCCGGCCTTGCTTCGCCTCGCGCCTGGTCGATGACATCGTCGACTACCAGCGCGAACTGGGCGATCGCCTCAGCGCCTCGCACGCTCTGTCACCCCATGTCGTGCTTGCCTCGGACAGCGACGTGTTCAACCTGGGCGGCGATCTCGAACTGTTCTGCCGCCTGATCCGCGAGGGCGACCGCGCCCGCCTGCTCGACTATGCCCAGCGCTGCGTGCGCGGCGTGCATGCCTTCCATGCCGGCCTGGGCACCCGTGCCCACAGCATTGCCCTGGTCCAGGGCAATGCACTGGGGGGCGGCTTCGAGGCCGCACTGAGCTGTCACACCATCGTCGCCGAGGAAGGCGTGTTGATGGGCCTGCCGGAGGTGCTGTTCGACCTGTTCCCCGGCATGGGTGCCTACTCCTTCCTGTGCCAGCGGATCAGTCCGCGGCTGGCGGAGAAGATCATGCTGGAAGGCAACCTCTACACCGCCAGCCAGCTGAAGGAAATGGGCCTGGTCGACATCGTGGTGCCGGTGGGCGAAGGTGTTGCCGCAGTCGAACAGGTGATCAAGGAAAGCCGACGCATCCCGCACGCCTGGGCGGCGATGCGTGAGGTCAACGAGATCGCCACCATGGTGCCGCTGCATGAAATGATGCGGATCACCGAGATCTGGGTAGACACTGCGATGCAGCTCGGCGAGAAGTCCCTGCGCACCATGGATCGGCTGGTACGGGCGCAGGCCCGGCGCAATGGCGACCCGGCCTGATCGTCTGGCGGGTCAGGACGGGCTGCGCTCGCTGTCGTCGCGGTGCGGTGCCCCCGCACTACGGGCAGCCAACGCATTCCTGCCGTTGCGCAGAGCGGTCGCCAAGTTGCCGAGGCGGGAGCTCCATTCACCCTTCAGCTGCCAGTCCGCCATGCGCATGATTTCGCCACTGGAGGCGGCAACCTGGACAAGCCCCAGGTTGCTCGCCACGCCACGCAGCGCGTGGGCGTGCTCGCGGAAATCCTCCCATGCCTGGCGCTCGCCGCAGCCCTGCAGCTGGCCCATGCTCGCGTCAACGTCCGCCAGGCACTGGTCGATGAACTTGCGTTCGAAGCCATCGCCCATGCCCAGCGACGCCAGCTCGTCCAGCACCGCGGTATCGAGCACGCCATCGCCGACCGGCAATGCAGGCACCGACTGTATGCCGGGCTCGGCGCGGGTGTTGGCGGCGACATCGGCCAGCACTTCCAGCAGGCGGGTGGCCACCACGGGCTTGGCAAGGAAGGCGCGGGCGCCGGCCTGCTCGCAACGCAGGATGGACTCGGGGGTGACGTCTGCGCTCAGCACCATGACCGGAACGTAAGGCATGCCGCTGGCCTGCATCACCCGCAACTGCTTGAGCAGATCCAGTCCGCTCATGCCGGGCATGTGCAGGTCGACGATCGCTGCGTCGTAACTGGCCTGCTCCAGCGCATCGAGCACTTCAGCGCCGCCGTTGACGCAGGTGACCTTGTGGCCGGCCTTCTCCAGCAGCCGCTGCAGCACCATGCGGTTGGCCTCGTGGTCGTCGGCGACCAGAACCCGCAGGCTCCGCACCCGTGCACGATGGCGCAGGAAGGGGTTGGAAAACGCGATGACATTGCCGGCTTCAGCCACTTCGGACGGAACCGCCGGGGCTGATGAGGTGTCTGCGACGTCCAGCGTGATCTCGACCCAGAACACGCTGCCGCGCGGGCTGTTCGGCGCATAGCCGACCTGCCCGCCCATCGACTCGACCAGGCCCTTGGCAATGGCGGTGCCCAGACCGGTGCCTTCATGGCGCCGGGCCAGGCCGACATCGCCCTGCTCGAAGGCATTGAACAGGCGTCCGCGCAACGCCACCGGCACGCCGATGCCGGTATCGACGATCTCGAATCGCAGGCGCATCCGCTCGCTGCCCAGCGCATCGGGGCTGGACACGCGCAGATGCACGTAGCCACTGTCGGTGAACTTGACCGCGTTGCCCATCAGGTTCAGCAGGATCTGCTGCAGATGCCCGGCATCCCCGAGCAGGCGCGGCGGCACGTTGTCGTCCACCTGCACGCGATAATCCAGCGATTTGGAGCGGGTCTGCGGGGTCAGGATCAGGTTGATCGCCTGCAGCACGTCGGCCAGCGCGAACTCGTGCCACTCCACGCGCACCTTGCCAGCTTCGATCGCGGAGATGTCCAGCACCTCTTCCACCAGCGCCAGCAGGCTGCGGGTCGAGGCCTGGATGGTGTTCAGGCACTCGCGCTGTTCGTCGTCCAGGCGGGTGGTGGCCAGCACTTCGGTCATGCCGGCCAGCCCGTTCAACGGCGTGCGGAACTCATGGCTCATGTTGGCCAGGAAGCGGCTCTTGGCTTCGTTGGCCTGGCGCGCCTCGGCCACCGCCCGGGTCAAGGCATGCAGCAGCGAATCGAAGTACAGCGGAATCGCACCCAGGCCCAGCAACAGGCCCCAGCCCAGATAATCGTGGCCGCGCCAGTACGGCGACAGCATCACCGTGCACAGGAAGGCCAGGCAGCCCATGGCCGTGGCCACGCGCAGGTAGGTGCTGCCGTAGCGCATGCCGTTGCCGATCGTCACCCACAGCATCACCGCATACAGCGGTGCGGCCGGCTCGCCCTGGATGGTCATGATCCAGGCCATGCAGGTGTAATCGGTCAGCATGCCGATCACCCGGCGCACATGCGACACGCCCGGATTGACCAGGATCGCGGTCAGCAGGCCGGCGGAAATGGTCAGCTCGAAGGCGAGGATCAGCCACGTCGCCGTCAGCGCCTCACCGCCGCCGCTCAGCGAGCGCCAGCCGAGATAGCTGATGAACAGTGCCGTGATGATGATGCGGATCAGGTTCTGCGCGTGCTCGCTGTCCTCGCGCCCGGACAGGCGATGCTTGAAGCGGGCCAACAGCGAGCGCTTGTCGGATCCAGCGGCGGGAATCGTATCCATGGTTGGATGTCGCATCCTTCGGCGCAGCAGGGAGGAGCAGCACAACGGTACTGCCAGCAACCCCAACCACAGGGAAATGGCCAGCCCCAGGTTGGCCTGCCAATAGGGAGTCAACAGCACGGTAGTGCCGAAACTGACCATCGCCAGCACGATGGCAGCGGTCAGGTAACGCGGCCCGAAGCGCAGGCCGTTGCCCACCGTGACCCACATCACCACCGCATACACCCACGCCAGCGGCTCACCCATCTGGATCATGCCGATCGCGATCAGGCCGTAATCGGCCAGCATCCCGGCCACCCGCCGCGGGTCCGAGCGCTGCGGCTTCCACAGCAGCCAGCCGAACAACAGCAGCGACAGGCCCAGCCCGGTCACCGCCGTTGCCAGCGCGCCCTGGTACTGATCCAGCCGGTGCAGGCGGGCGCCGGACAACAGAACATAGACCAGGATCAGCGAGATCAGCACCACCCGCACGATCGCCTGGCCATGTTCCGAATCCGGACGCTGCGCCAGCCGACGCCTCACGCGTGCGAACAGGTCCTGCATGTCACCCACCCGGTCGCGTCGATGCCGTCGAGTGCTGGGCGCAGATATCCATCAACTGCTGGTGGCCGCGCATCAGCGCATCCACGCAACGCGAATCGAACAGTCGCCCACGCTGGGCGTACAGATAAGCCAGTGTGGCTTCCATGGTCCATGCTTCCTTGTACGGACGGGGCGAGATCAGCGCATCGAAGACGTCGGCGACAGCAACGATCCGCGCTTCCAGCGGGATCGCTTCGCCGACCAGGCCGTCGGGATAGCCGCTGCCGTCATAGCGCTCGTGATGGCGCAGCGCGATGAGCGCGCCCACCTGGATGAAACGGTTCTGGCTGCCACTGAGCAGCTCGTGGCCGATGCGTGGGTGCCGGCGCATGATCGCCAGCTCCTCGTCATTGAGCTTGCCCTGCTTGAGCAGCACCGCGTCGGGAATGGCGATCTTGCCCATGTCATGCAGCGGTGCCGCCATCTCGATCAGGCGCACGTCGTCTTCGGGCAGGCCAAGCTGCTCGGCGATCAGCCCCGCAACGCGCGCCATGCGTTCAAGATAGGCACTGGTGCCGGCATCACGGAACTCGATCGCCCGCGCCAATCGCGACAGGGTCTCGCGTTCGCGTTCCTCGACCTCGTGCATGCTGGCCAGCAGGCGCTGCTCCAGCGACAACGCACGTTGCTTCACGTTCTCGGTCTGCTGGCGCAGCTGCAGCAGGTTGTAGCAGCGCGCGCGCAGTTCGCGCGGGCGGATCGGCTTGACCAGGAAGTCGATGACCCCCGCTTCCAGCGCCGCCTGGCGGATCGGCTCGTCGCCGACCACGGTGATCAGGATCACCGGGATATCGCGGTGCTTGGGCAGGCGACGGAATCGACGGGCGAACTCCAGCCCGTCCATCTTCGGCATGCGGTAATCGAGCAGCAGCAGGTCGACCGGGTGCGCCTCGCACCAAGCCAATGCGGTCAGCGGATCACCGAAGTCATACACGCTCAGTTCCGGCGCGATGTCTTCGATGACGTGACGCAGCATCGTCCGCGCGGACGTCTGGTCGTCAACAATGACGATGTTCAACGCGTACTCCGCCTGGTTTCTCGACCATGCTGGATCATCAGCAGGCGAGGATACCCTGCTGCTGCGAACGCTCGCACCCTGCATCGGCCCGACTCCCGTGTCATGCGTCCCGGTTCATGATCGTCATCACATTGTGAAGCGGACTCTCCACAATGCGCACTCCCCCTGGCGCCGATCAAGCCATAACAGACGTCAAGGTAGTGCATTAACGATACGCCGAGCGCGGGAGGCGTCAATCGCGCCGTCTCATTTCGGGACGGCGCGCACAAACGGGAGTCAAAAAGACGACTTACTGCTCCGGACGCATGTACGGGAACAGCAGCACGTCACGGATCGAGCTGCTGCCGGTCAGCAGCATCACCAGGCGATCAACGCCGATGCCGAGGCCGCCGGTCGGGGCCATGCCGTACTCCAGCGCACGGATGTAGTCGGCGTCGTAATGCATCGCCTCGTCGTCGCCGCCTTCCTTCGCGGCCACCTGGGCCTGGAAACGCTGGGCCTGGTCTTCCGGGTCGTTCAGTTCGGAGAAGCCGTTGGCCAGCTCCTTGCCGTTGACGAACAGCTCGAAGCGATCCGTGTAGCCCGGGTCGTTGTCATTGGCACGGGCCAGCGGCGAGACCTCGACCGGATGGTCGGTGATGAAGGTCGGCTGGATCAGGGTGTGCTCGACCGTGGCCTCGAAGATCTCCAGCAACAGCTTGCCCCAGCCGTAGGACGGCTTGACGCGGATGTTCAAGCGCTCGCAATGGCGCAGCAGCGCATCGCGGTCAGTGCAATCAGCGGCCGAGATTTCCGGGTTGTGGTGGCGCACCGCCTCATCCATGCGCCAGCGGCGGAACGCCGGACCCAGGTCGATCTTCGCGCCGTCCCATTCCACTTCGGTGCCACCGTTCACGGCCTTGGCCACATCACGGATCACACCCTCGGTCAGGTCCATGATTTCGTTGTACGTGGCATAGGCCTCGTACAGTTCCATCATGGTGAACTCCGGATTGTGGCGGGTGCTGACGCCTTCATTGCGGAAGTTGCGGTTGATCTCGTACACGCGCTCCAGGCCACCCACGGTCAGGCGCTTGAGGTACAGCTCCGGCGCCACGCGCAGGTACAGGTCCAGGTCCAGCGCGTTGTGATGGGTGGTGAACGGCTTGGCCGTCGCGCCGCCGGGGATGTAATGCATCATCGGCGTCTCGACTTCCAGGAAGTCGCGGTTGTCCAGCCACGCGCGCATGGCGCGGATGATCTTCGAGCGCTTGATGAACACCGCGCGCGATTCCGGAGTCACGATCAGATCGACGTAACGCTGGCGGTAGCGCTGCTCGACGTCGGCCAGGCCGTGCCACTTGTCCGGCAGCGGGCGCAGCGACTTGGTCAGCAGGCGGATCGACTCGGCCTTGACCGACAGTTCGCCGGTCTTGGTACGGGTCAGGCCGCCTTCGACGGCGATGATGTCGCCCACGTCCCAGCCCTTGAAGGCCGTGTAGGCATCGCCCAGCACCGCGCCCTGCAGGAACAGCTGGATGCGGCCGGACTCGTCCTGGATCTGCGCGAAGCTGGCCTTGCCCATGATGCGCTTGGCCATCAGGCGGCCGGCCATCTTCACCTGGCGGCCGTTGCCTTCCAGCGCCTCGGCGGTCCAGGCCTCGGCATCGGCGAATTCTTCCTGCAGGCGGCCGGCGAAGTCCTCGCGACGGAAGTCGTTCGGGTACGCGATGCCCTGCCCACGCAGCGTTTTGAGTTTCTCGCGGCGCTCGGCGATCAACTTGTTTTCGTCAACGGGGGGGGTATCGGTAGCTTCGCTCATGGATCTGCGGGAATCGTGTAGTGAGGGGGGATGTTGCACCCGGCACAGCCGGTTGCCCAGCATACCAAAACCGCCCTGCCCCGGCCTTGGGCCGGGCCCGCCCAGATGGCCGCCAACCTTGGTTGGCGGTCCGTGTGTCGACCAAGGTCGACACCTACCGGATTCCGGGGAACCGATGCCCCGGTAGTCGCCAACCTTGGTTGGCGCTCGTCCCGGCGTCAACCGTTCCCAGGGAACGCCTGCCGCAACTCGTCCACCAGCACCCGCTGGTTCTCCGAATAGTCCACCGGCACCGACACCAGGTGCACCCCGCCCTCGTTGAAGGCCGCCTCCAGCGTCGGGATGAACTGCTCGATGGCGGTCACCTCGTGGCCCTTGCAGCCGTAGGCTTCCGCGTACTTCACGAAATCCGGGTTGCTGAAGGTCATGCCGTAGTCGGTGAAGCCATCTACCGCCTGCTTCCAGCGGATCATGCCGTAGGCGCCGTCGTTGAGGATCAGCACCACCAGGTTCAGGCCCAGCCGACGCGCGGTCTCCAGCTCCTGGCTGTTCATCATGAACCCGCCATCGCCGCACACCGCCAGCACCCGCCGCTGCGGGTACAGGATCGAAGCCATGATCGCCGACGGCAGACCCGCGCCCATGGTCGCCAACGCATTGTCCAGCAGCAGCGTATTGGCCACCTGGGTGCGGTAATTGCGCGCGAACCAGATCTTGTACATGCCGTTGTCCAGCGCCACGATGCCGTCCGGCGGCATCACCTGGCGCACGTCGTGCACCAGCCGCTGAGGCGTGAATCCAGCCTCCTCGGCTCGGTCAGCCAGGTGTTCCAGAATGGTCGCGCGCAGCGGCAGCAGCGCGTCAGCGTTCGGCACCGCGCCTTCGATACGATCGGCCAACTGGGTCAGCGAACGACCGATGTCACCGATCACTTCCACCTGCGGGAAGTACACCTGCTCCACGGCCGCCTGCGAGTAGCCGATATGGATCACGGTCGGCCCACCCGGGCGCATCACGAACGGCGGCTTCTCGGTGACCTCGTGGCCGATGGTCACGATCACGTCGGCCTGGTCGATCGCCATGTGCACGTAATCGCGCTCGGTCAGCGCCGCGGTGCCCATGTACAGGCCCGAACCACCGGCCACCGCGCCCTTCCCCATCTGCGTGGTGAAGAACGGAATGCCGGCGCGCAACACGAACGCCGACAGCGCTTCGCTGGACTGCGGCCGCGACGCCGCCGAGGCGATCATCAGCAGGGGGCGCTTGGCGTTGCGGATGATCTCCGCCGCCCGATCCAGCGCCTCCGGACTGGCAATGGGACGATCCACCGCGTGCGGCGGAATCAGCGCCACGCCCTCGACCTCATCGGCCGCGATATCTTCGGGCAGCTCCAGCAGCACCGGGCCCGGGCGCTCTTCCTGGGCGACACGGAACGCCTCGCGGACGATGGTCGGGATGGTGCGCGCCGAGACGATCTGACGCGCCAACTTGGTCAGCGGCTTCATCGTGCTGACGATGTCGACGATCTGGAAGCGCGCCTGCTTGCTGGCGACGATGCCCTTCTGCCCGGTGATCATGATGACCGGCCATGCGCCAAGCAGCGCATACGCGGCGCCAGTGGTGAAATTCAGCGCGCCGGGGCCGAGCGTGGCAAGGCACACGCCCGGCTTGCCGGTCAAGCGGCCATAGGTGGCCGCCATGAACACCGCCGCCTGCTCGTGACGGGTGATGACCAGCTCGATGCTGGAATGGCGCAGCGACTCGACCACGTCGAGATTTTCTTCGCCGGGAATGCCGAAAATGCGCTCGACGCCTTCGTTCTCAAGTGCGGCGACAAGCAGATCTGAACCCTTGGACATTGGAATGCCGTCCTTTTCGCTGGACTGATGGTGGATCGTTGCAGGGAGGATGGAAGCTGCGCGTCAACGCTTGTCGAACCACACCGTCTGCGCGTTGACGAATTCGCGGATGCCGAAGTGCGAGAGCTCACGGCCGAAGCCGCTCTTCTTCACGCCGCCGATCGGCACGCGCGGATCGGACGCGGAGAAGCCGTTGACGAATACACCGCCGGTCTGCAGCCGGCGCGCCAGCTGCATGGCACGGGCGCGGTCGCCACTCCACAGGTTGCCGCTGAGGCCGAACTCGCTCTGGTTGGCCAGTTCCACCGCATGGTCGGCGTCGCGGGCGCGGCTGATCGAGGCCACAGGCCCGAACGTTTCGGTATCGAAGGCCTGCATGCCCGGCTCAACCCCGGCCAGCACGGTGGGTGCATAGAACGCACCCGGACGATCCAGCTGGTGCCCGCCGACCAGCAGCTGCGCACCGGCGTCGACCGAAGCGCGTACCTGCGCGTCGAGCTGCTCCAGCAGATCCTGGCGCGCCATCGGGCCGATGCGGTTTGCCGGGTCACGGCCGTCGCCAATGGTCAGTGCCTGCACCTTCTGGCAGAACCGCGCCACGAAACGATCGTAGACCGCGTCTTCAACGATGATGCGCTTGCCGGCGATGCAGACCTGCCCGGTGTTCTGGAAGCGCGAGGCCACCGCCGCATCGACGGCCGCATCAAGATCGGCGTCGGCCAGGACGATGAACGGATCGGAACCGCCCAGTTCCAGCACCACCTTCTTCAGCGCCTGCCCGGCCTGGGCAGCAATGCTGCGGCCGGCGGCCACACTGCCGGTCAGGGTCACCGCCGCGATGCGGTCATCGGCGATCGCGCGGCTGGTGCCCTCGCGGCTGATGTTGGCCGCGATGAAGGTGCCCTCCGGCAAGCCGGCATCGCGCCAGGCGGCGTCGAGCAGCTGCGCGGTACCGACGATGTTCTCGGCCGGCTTCAGCAGGAAGCCGTTGCCGCCCATCAGGATCGGCACCGCCGCGCGCATCACCTGCCAGTACGGGAAGTTCCACGGCATGATGCCCAGCACCACGCCCAGCGGCAGGTAGGACACGTAAGCCTTGTCGTCGGGCACCTGGGTCGGTTCGTCGCGCAGGAACTGCGCACCGTTGTCGGCGTACCAGTCGCACAGCACAGCACACTTCTCGATTTCGGCCAGCGCTTCTGCCTGGACCTTGCCCATTTCGGCGGTAGCCAGCGCGGCCAGCTTTTCACGGTCACGGCGTAGCACCGCGGCCATCGCACGCAGTACGTCTGCGCGCTGTTCGAGGCTCTTGACGCTCCAGGCCGCAAAGCCGACCTGGCCGCGATCCAGGATTGTTTCCAGCTCGGCGTCGGTGGCGAAGGGATGGCTGGCGATCTGCTGGCCGGTGGCCGGATCGCGGGAAATGGCGGTGGTGGGGGCAGCGGACATGCAGGGCTCCTGTTGTCTCGACAACGGGCGGTGGCCCGTCTCCTGCACAGGAATGTGGACCCGATTGGCGGAGGCAACAAGGCGTCTGCTTATCCTGTGACCTGCACTTGCCTGTCTGAATGGGGGCTCCTGGCAGGGCTGCGCCCTGCACCCGCAGAGGCAACGGCAACAGCCGAAGCAACAGCAACAGCGGGCTATCCGTGGGATGGCGGGGTGGGTCCAGTTGCGGGAGACGCCGTAAACCCGTCCTTGGGGGCTTGGCCGCGGCATCCATGCCGCGGACACTCCCGCAACCGGACCCACCCCGCCTTCGACAGATTTCCGCGATCTGTCGGAACGGCGTATTGCCCTGGTGGGTGTCGACCTTGGTCGACACAGTAGATCCACGCCATGCGTGGATGACTCATTCGATATCTGACAGATGTGTCGACCAAGGTCGACACCTACCAACAGCCGCGTGAACCTGTCAGAGGCGGGGCGGTGTGGGTTGGCAGGACCGTTGGCGCCATGGATGGCGCCATCGAGCCCCCAGGGACGGGTTTACGGCGTGTCCTGCCAACCCACACCGCCCCGCCATCCCACAGAATGCCCGCTGTTGCTGTTGCAGTTGCTTCGGCCTCTGCGGGTGCAGGGCGCAGCCCTGCCGACCAACCTACCTACGCGGCAGGTAAGTAACCAAGGAAAGATCGTGCCGGCTCTCCGGCACCAGCGCCACGTACTGCAGGTCCAGCAACCCGCGCGTGGGATGGTTCAGCTTCTTCGCCCCTTCATCGAACCGACGTACATCGTGCTCCGGCCACCACTGGCGGAACTCCTCGCTGTGCGCGGCGATGTCTTCCACCAGCGCCAGGAACGGGGCCTTGTCCGGCGCCTGCGCCATCGCCGCGCGGAAGCCCGCCAGCAGGCCGCGGGTCATTTCTTCCCAGTTGAGGATCAGCGTGCGGTACGGCGGGTACAGGAACATCAGCCGCAGCGTATTGCGCTCATGCGGCGCCAGCTGGCTGTAGTCCACGAACAGCTCGGCGATGGCCGGGTTCCAGGCCAGGATGTCGAAACGGGTGTTGCGTACGTAGGCCGGGATCGGCTGCATCGCTTCCACCAACTGGCGCAGGCCATCAGTCACGCTCTCGTCCGGCGATTCCAGCGGCACGCCGTAGCCGGACAGCGCGAATGCGTAGGCGCGTTCGTCGTCGCTCATGCGCAGTACCTGCGCCAGGCGCTCAAGCACCTCGGGCGAGGCACGCACTTCACGGCCCTGCTCGATCCAGGTGTACCAGCTGACGCTCACCCCGATCGCCAGCGCCACTTCCTCGCGCTTCAGGCCCGGGGTGCGCCGCCGCCCGGCCGGCAGGCCGAGCGTGGCGGGGTCGACACGGGCGCGGCAGGCCTTGAGGAAGCCGCCAAGTTCCTTGCGTTCACTTTCGCTGCGCATCATCGCCACCGCCGTACCCGTTGTAGCGTCGAGCCATGCTCGACGCATCTGCTACTGCGCCAACAGCAGCCGAGCATGGGCTCGGCTCTACCGGAAGCGTGATCAGCCACCCTCGGCGTTGCGCATGAGGGTGACGATATCCGCGCAGGCGCGTCGATCAGGCATCGACGCGCTTGGAGCCCACGGCCAGGCCGGCCTTCAGGCTGGCCTCGACGAACTCGTCCAGATCGCCGTCCAGCACCTTCTGCGTATCCGAACGTTCGATGCCGGTACGCAGGTCCTTGATGCGGCTCTGGTCGAGCACGTAATTGCGGATCTGGCTGCCCCAGCCGATGTCGGACTTGGTCGCTTCCACGGCGTCCTTTTCGGCGTTGCGCTTCTGGATCTCCAGCTCGTACAGCTTGGCGGCCAGCATCTTCATCGCGTTGTCGCGGTTCTGGTGCTGGCTGCGGCCGGTCTGGCAGGCCACCACGATGTTGGTCGGGATGTGGGTGATGCGCACCGCCGACTCGGTCTTGTTCACGTGCTGGCCACCGGCACCCGACGAACGGTACACGTCGGTACGCAGGTCGGCCGGATTGATGGTGATGTCGATGTTGTCGTCGATTTCCGGCGACACGAACACCGAGGTGAAGCTGGTGTGGCGGCGATTGTCCGAGTCGAACGGCGACTTGCGCACCAGGCGGTGCACACCGGTCTCGGTCTTCAGCCAGCCATAGGCATAGTCGCCTTCCACGCGCAGCGTGGCCGACTTGATGCCGGCGACGTCGCCGCCGGAGACTTCCATCAGCTCGGTCTTCCAGCCGCGCGATTCACACCAGCGCAGGTACATGCGCAGCAGGATCTCGGCCCAGTCCTGGGCTTCGGTGCCACCGGCACCGGCCTGGATGTCGACGAACGCAGCGGCATTGTCCATCTCGCCGGAGAACATGCGCTGGAACTCCAGCTTTTCCACGTGCGCCTGGTGCTTGTCCAGGTCGGCGACCACCGCCAGTGCGGTGTCCTCGTCCTGCTCGGACTCGGCCAGCTCGAGCAGTTCGGTGGCGTCGTTCAGGCCATCCAGCACCGAGGCGATGCCGCCCACGGTCTTTTCCAGGCTGGAACGTTCGCGGCCCAGGTTCTGGGCGTACTCGGCGTTGTTCCAGACGTCGGGGCTTTCCAGCTCCCGCGTTACTTCTTCAAGACGCTCTTTCTTGGCGTCGTAGTCAAAGATACCCCCGAAGCGACAGCACGCGATCGGTCAGATCGGTGATGCGCTGGCGGACAGGATTCAGTTCGATCATGTCGGCGGTTATGCATTCAAAAGATGACTGCCAATGATACCGCAGGCCGGGGGCGCCCGGAATGAGGGACCAGGCCTGCCGCTGGGAGCCAACCACTGGTAGACCCGCCTCTGTAGAGTCGACTGTCAGTCGACTGCTTTTCATTCAGGTTGCGGTGGAGCCCGCGCTGCGCGCGATAGTCGACCAACAGTCGACTCTACCCGCGCCCGCGCCGCCCAGCGCCTGCCGCAGGACCGGCAGCTGGCGCCGGCTGCAGGGCACTTTGGCTCCATCGGCCATGTGCAGCAGGGCCTCGCCTCCGTCCAGCGGCTCGATCGAGCGCAACTGACCGCGATTGATCAGCCAGCTGCGATGCGGGCGCAGGAACTCGCCCGGGTCCAGCCGCTGCTCCAGCACCGCCATGGTGATGCGCAGCGGGTAGTCGTGGCCGCGTACCCGCAGGTTCACGTAGTTCCCCGCGGCCTGCGCGTACTCCACATCTGCGGTGGCAACCAGGAATTCCTTGCCCAGCTTGCGCACCAGGAAGTGCTGGGGGCGCTCGACCGGCTCCACCGGCGGGCCGACGTCGGGCTCGGCCAGCAGGCTCGCTTCGCCCTGCCTGCGCCTGCCGAACCAGCTGGCAAAGTGCTCGAGGGCCACGAACATCGCGAACGTGCGCACATCCTTCAGGTACTCGTAGGCAAAACGCTCCAACAAACCGGCATCGTCCTGGTAGCGGTAGCCCAGCGACGCGTAGGCCAGATGCCGCAGCAGCATCATCCCCACCACGTGCAGCAGCGACCAGCCGACGCTGGCCAGCAGATACAGCGGCAACCGCCGCCTCCAGGTATCGGCATGCAGCGGCCAGCGCTCGCAGCCCCACCACAGCAACGGCAGGGTCAACAGGATCAGGGCGAGGCTGCTGAACTCCCAGATCATCGGCTCCCACAGCCCGAGATCGGCGCCGCGGCGACTGGCGTCCATCACTTCCACCAGCGCATTGGTCACTGCCGAGGCCGACAGGATCGCCGCCCATACCAGCAGGCGGGTTGAAGTACGCCAGCGCGATGGTCGGCCCTGGGTCATTGCTGCATCCATGTCGTTGCGGTGCTCCAGCCTGCCTCAAGGGACCAAGGGTAGCGGCTCCATTGGTCCCACCACGCCCGCCATTGGTCACTGCGTCGGTTCCAACGGCCCCTTGCCAGTCGCCGCAAGGACCGGACGGCGTCACCTTGGCTCGACTCTCCGGCACACCACCACCATGCCCCGACGCTACGACATCGACGCCCTGCGCGTGTTCGCCTTCGCTCTGCTGATCCTCTACCACACCGCCATGGCCTACGTGGACGACTGGGGCTTTCACCTCAAGAGCGTGCATACCGCCGAATGGCTGCAGTGGCCGATGCTGTTCGTCAACCGCTGGCGGATGTCGCTGCTGTTCCTGATCTCGGGTATCGCCATCGCGCTGATGCGGCCGGAAGGCAGGTTGCTGCGCTTCGCCGGCCTGCGCACCTGGCGGCTGCTGCTGCCGCTGCTGTTCGGCATGTTCGTGATCGTGCCGATCCAGCCCTACTGCGAAGGCGTAGCCAACGGCCACGTGGCACCCGGCTTCGGCCACTTCCTGCTGCGCTATTGGCAGGTGCGGCCGTGGCCGGAAGGGAGTTTCGCCGGTTGGCAGTACGGCATCACCTGGAACCATCTGTGGTACCTGGCGTATCTCTGGAACTACACGCTGGCACTGGCCCTGTTGATGCCGTTGCTGGGAACGGCGGTGGTGCGCCGCGCGGTGGCGTTCTGCGCAGCATCGCCGATGCTGCTGATCGGCCTTCCGTCCGCCCTGCTGCTGGCCTGGGTGATCTGGCTGGAGCCGATCTACCCGTCCACCAATGCCCTGCTCAGCGACTGGTACCAGCACGCGAAGTACGCAACGGTATTCCTGGCCGGCTACCTGCTGGGTCGTGAGCCGGTGTTCTGGCAGCGCGTGGTCGCCCTGCGCCGCACCACGCTGTGGCTGGCGCTTGCTGCCGTTGGCTGGTATCTGGGGTTGCGCATCCTCGGCCAGGTGCTGCCCGCCGACTCACCGCTGCGGCAATGGCCCGAACCGTTCTGGGACCTGCAGGGCCGGGCCAGCCAGTCGCTGTACGTCTGGACCGCGCTGCTGGCCATCCTCGGCTGGGGAAAGGTCTTCCTCGACCGCCCGTTCCGCTGGCTGCCGTACTGCACCGAGGCGATCTATCCGTGGTACATGCTGCACCAGAGCCTGATCATCGTGCTGTTGTTCTGGCTCAGACCGCTGCAGCTGGACCCATGGCTGGAACCGGCACTGCTGCTGGGCGGCACCGTCGGCGGCTGCCTGCTGATCCACGAGCTGCTGATCCGTCGCTGCCGCTGGCTGCGGCCCCTGTTCGGCCTGCGTGCCGATCCGCCAGCGGCGTCAAAGGCGCGCACCGTGGCGTTGTAGCGCCGCACCGAGGCTCGGCTGCCTGTGCCGTGAGCCGGGCATGGCCCCGGCTCTACATCAAAGCAGTCGAGCAAGCTCGACGCTACGCGGACGTCCGAGCGGTCAACGCACCTCGAACTCGCCCACCAGCACGGTTTCGGCGCGATCCTTCAGGCGCATCGTCACCATCTGGTCCTTCTGCTTGGCCGTGCCCCAATGGGTGGTCAAGCGCAGCATCAGGGTCGTCGCACCGGTCACCAGCTGCTGGCGGCTTCCGAAGTAGTTCGCTTCCACCTTGTACTTGCCCGGCTTGGCGTTGCGCAGGGAGAACTGCTCGGGGCCATAGCCGCCGGTGAAGTCCTGCGACATCTGCCCACCCTGGTAGGTCAGGCGGTTGCCGTAGTACGCGCGCTCGCCGTTCGGGTCGGTCACCCACAGATCCATGTCGCTGTTGTCGGCATCCCACGACAGCACCACGCGCAGGTCCAGCGGCATTGCCTGCAGCAGGCGCGGGTCGATGCTGGTGGTATCCAGCCGGGGCGTGCTGCGGGCCACCAGGTTGGTCAGTTCATCCAGTGCGATCAGGGCGATGCCATCGAAACGGCTGTCCCACGGCCGCACAACCACCTGGTACAGCGGCGCCAGCGCCTGCTGCGGCTTGCCGGCCGCGGCCAGTGCAAGGCCCAGGTCGCGGAAGCTCTGCGGCTCTTCCTGGCCCATCGCCAGCACCTGCTCGAACACCGGCACCGCCAGTGCGGGGGCATCAGCCTGCATCAGCCGGTAACCGAGCACGCGCAGCAGGTGGCGGTTGTCCAGGTCCATCTCGGCCAGGTTGGACAGCACGCGCAGTGCCAGGTCGCGCTGACCCTGCTCCAGCAGCAGGTCGGCCACGTCGAGGAAGAACGCGCTGCTGTCGGCATGCGCATCGCGCTCGGCCAGGTAGCGGTCATACAGTTCCGACGCCGGGCCCTGGCGCAGGCGCCGGGCGATGGCCGAGTCCGGCTGCCAGGCCGCCAGCTGGATACCGAGCTCGCCCTCGTTGGCGGCAGCGGGCGCAGCGACACGGCCACCAGTGACCGTAATTGAATCCAGGGCCTTGTTCGATGCAGGCGCCGAGCGACGTGCACGCGCGCTGTTGGCTTCCATGCGCTGCTCGGCGGCGGCGGCCATCGGTGCCGGGGCGGGCGGTGCCGCAGGGGCCGGCGCGGCGAGCATTGCCACCGGCGCCGATTCCATCGCATGGTCCGCCGAGGCCACTTCCAGTGCCCCGCCCTTCGCCTGCGGTGGCACACCCTTCGGCCAGCTGCGGCTCCACCACTGCTGGCGCTCCTTCCAGCGTGCCGCCACCTCATCCAGGCGCTGGCGATCAGCAGCGGCGCGATCTCTTACCTGCACTGCAAACCTGGCGTCGTACCCGGCGCGCAGCGTGCCCGAAGGGCGGATCGCATAGCGCAGGTAGTCCTCCAACGTCTCCAGCACGATCAGCGAGGTGTCCGGGCCGACCAGGCCAAACTGCTGCGACAGCCGCTGCATCGCCTCGCGGTTGCCACGGCGGTCGGCGGCCAGCTGCTGCAGGCGCGCCTGCGCCCACAAGCCCGCCAGCAGTTCTCCGTCGTTGCTCTTCTGCGTGGCGGGCAGCGCCTGCCATTCGCCGCCACCCACGCGCACCCGCATCGGCACTCCGTCGGCCGCCAGTCGTGCGTGCAGCCACAGCCAGCCCTGGGCTTCACTGCGACGATCGATCACCACGTCCTGCACGCCGCGCCCCGCATCGACCTGCACATCCAGCGGCGACGACAGCAGCTCGCGCGCCGCCGCATCAACATCCTCGCCCAGCGCAACGAAGCGGCCGCCACGCGCTTCGGTCCAACCACGCAGTCGCACGGCATCGGTGCGCGCACCGGCGCTGCTGACCGCAAACAGGCGTTGATCCGGCGCCATCGCCGGCAGCTGTTCCGGCCCGTAGGTCAACAGCCCATCGCTGACCAGCAGGTACTCCTTCACGCCCGGCTGCGACTGCCACTGCGCCAGCGCGCTGGCACCGTCCGGGCGCACCGCCTGCAGTGCTGCGCGCAGCTCACTCCAGTTGCCGGCGCGGATGCGGAAGCGACGCACCGGTTCAGCGCGATCACGCAGCACGGTCAAGGCCACGGTGCCGTCACCCAGCGCTGCGAAATAGCGATCCAGCAGGGCGAACTCACGTGTGCGATCGCGCTGCCCCGCCGAACCGGAGCCGTCCCACAGCAGGCCGATCTCGCTCGGCAACGTGCGGGGTGTACTGCTGGCCGCCACCGGCAGCTGTGCCAACAGGTAGTGCCCATCCTGCCAGGGCGCCACCTGCACCTGTGCGTGGCGGGCTGCCGGCAGGTTCCACTGGAGTTGCTTCGGCAGCTGCGCACCCTTGCCCTGCCACTGCAGCTGGCCCGCGCTGATGCGGAATGGCGCAGTACCTGCGGTGGCCGCGTCGGGAGCATGCACCTTCAGTTCAACCGAGGCTGCACCGGCGGCGAACTGCAGCGGCAGCGTCCACTGCCAGCCTTGGCCGGCGAAGGCCAGCGGTTCGCGGATCACCAGCTGCACACGCCGACTGCCACCGGCCGGCAGCGGGTAGACGCGCAGGCGGAACTGGTTGCCGGCGGTCTGTTCCAGCAGGCCCGGATCGACACCACGGCGGGCGATTTCCTCGAACACCTGGCGGCCGCGGTCCTTGGCCACCGGCACCGCGTCACGCATCTCGCCGTTGATATCCAGCGCGAAGCCGGTGATCTGCTGGCCATCAGCCAGCGGGAACTGCAGCTCACCCTCCAGCACACGACGGTTTGGGTTGTGGAATTCCAAGGTGATCCGGGTCTGGGCAACGCCGGCCTGGACCTCGCCTTCGATGCGGGCGTGTCGCAGTCGGACCGCCTGCTCGGCAGCCGGGGCAATCAGCAACGGCGTGCTGGCCTGCGGCCGGGAGATCAGCGGCGACTGCGCGCCAGCGGGCCAGGCCACAAGGGCCAGCAACAACACGGTGCAGCAACGGGCGAAGACCATGACCGGACTCCAGTGGGATCGTGGATCGTTGAACGCACCAGCAACCGTAACGGGGTTGGCGGGGCCCCAAAAAGGGGACGGAGGGGATTAAGTCGCAATTGGCCAACAAGGCAAAAGCGGCTTAATCCCCTCCGTCCCCTTTTTCTAGGCGGGCAGGCAGTGTTCGATGATCAGCTGGATGGCGCTGCCGCCACGGTAGTCGTCGCAGGCCAAGCGGTAGGCGAGGTGCACGTGGCGGCCAGGCGCATTGCCGTGCCAGCCGCCGAAATGGATGGCATTGATGGTGCCGGGCACGCCGGGCAGGCGCAGCTCCAGCTTGAGGTGGCGTTCCTTCAGAACGCGCCAGTTGGCCACTTCAAAGTGGCCGTCGAACAGTGGCTCGGGGAAACCCTGGCCCCACGGCCCGGCCAGGCGCAGCGCATCGGCGTGGCGATGGTCCAGCTCGTCGGCGGCCAGTTCGCCGTCACTGAGCACCTGCTGCTGCAATGCGGCCGGATCGAGCATCTCCAGCACCACGGCGACGAAGGCGGCCTTGAAGTCATCGACGTGATCCAGCCGCATGCTCAGCCCGGCCGCCATGGCATGCCCACCGAAGCGCTCGATCAGGCCCGGATGGCGCGCATCGACCAACGCCAGCGCGTCACGGATGTGCAGGCCGGGAATGGAGCGCGCCGAGCCGCGCAGGGTGTCGGCGCCGGGTTCGGCCGGGGCGAAGGCGATCACCGGGCGATGCAGGCGATCCTTCATTTTCGATGCGACCAGGCCGACCACGCCTGGATGCCAGTCGGCATCGAACAGGCAGGCCGCCACCGGTCGCTGACCGGCCATGTCCAGCACCACGCGGGTCAACGCCTGCTCGGCGTCATCGGTCATCGCCTGCTGCACCGCGCGGCGTTCCGAGTTGATCTGCTCCAGCGTCTGCGCGATCTCCCGCGCCTGGCGCGGGTCTTCGGTCAGCAACAGCGCGATGCCCAGCGCCATGTCTTCCAGCCGGCCCGCGGCATTCAGGCGCGGGCCGAGCGCGAAGCCGATGTCGGTGGCGGTCAGCCGCGCCGCATCACGGCCGCTGGCTTCGATCAGCGCTCGCAGGCCGACGCAGGCCTGCCCCGCGCGCAGACGGCGCAGGCCCGCGCTGACCAGTGCCCGGTTGTTCGGATCCAGCACCACCAGGTCGGCGACGGTGCCGACCGCCACCAGGTCCAGCAGCGTGGTCAGGTCCGGCCCCTTGCCATCGGCAAAGACACCGGCCTCGCGCATGTGCCGGCGCAGGGCCATCAGCACGTAGAAGATCACGCCGACGCCGGCCAGCGATTTGCTGGGGAACGCATCACCGTCGAGATTGGGATCGACGATGACATCGGCCGGCGGCAGCTGCGGCCCGGGAAGGTGATGGTCGGTGACCAGCACCTGCCAGCCCCGCGCCTTGGCCGCGATCACGCCCGCATGGCAGGCGATGCCGTGGTCGACCGTGACCAGCAGGTCCGGCTGCAGCGCGGCCAGCTCCTCCACCAGAGAAGGTGACAGGCCGTAGCCGTGCACCATGCGGTTCGGCACCGCGTGGAAGACGTGTTGCGCGCCGAGCATGCGCAGGCCCCGCACGCCGACCGCACAGGCGGTGGCGCCATCGCAATCGAAATCGCCGACCACCAGGATGCGCTTGTCGTTGGCGATGGCCTCGATCAGCAGACCCACCGCATCATCGATGCCGGTCAGCAGCTCCGGCGCGTGGAGGCTGCCCAGCTTCGGCAGTGCCAGCTCTGGCGTACCGGCGCCGCGGCTGGCATAGAGTCGCGCCAGCAGTGGCAGCGTGCCGTCTGGCCAGCTGCCGGGTACGACCGCATCGCGGCGGCGGATCATCGGCGTATCAGAGGACGGCTGCGCAGCATCGGCGGCAAGGGACATCGGCATCGCCGGGTTGCGGAAGACATCCCCATGATAGCGCGGGGTCGGATCTCTCTGCCCGCAGAAGGCTCCACCCCGATCGCTGGCATTTGGAATCTGCCAGCCTATCTTCCATGCTTGTCGGCCCGGAAATGGACTTCAACGCATGCATCGCACGCTCCTTCCCGCGCTGCTGGGCCTCGCCCTGGCCCCGGCCACCCACGCCGCCACGCCCGAACCGAAGGCCGGCGTGCAGTTCCAGCACAACGACTGGTCGCTGGCCTGCGACAACACCCGCACCTGCCGCGCCGCCGGCTACAGTCCAGAACAACCCGGCAATCTGCTCAGCCTGATGCTGGAACGCGCGGGCGGCCCGGGTACGAAGGTGCTCGCGCGGCTGCGCAATGGCGAGGATGGCGAAAGCGCGACGCCGACCGGGGCGCTGCGCCTGCGCCTGAACGGCAAGGACCTGGGCCCGGTGCGCGACACCGGCGACGGAGATCAAGTACTGCTGCAGCAGGGACAGACCGATGCGCTGGTCGCCGCGCTGCCGCGCCACGCACGCATCGACATCATCGACGGCAAGGGCAAGGCGTGGCCGATCTCCGACAGTGGTGCAGCGGCCGTACTGCTGAAGATGGACGAGGCCCAGGGCCGGCTGGGCACGCCCGGTGCGCTGGTGCGGCGTGGCGACAAGGCTGAAGCGAGCGTGCCTGCGGCGTTGCCGGTGCCAGTGATCATGCGCGGCACGCTGGTGGCACCGCGCGCCTCGGACGCGGCACTGGCGAACGCACCGGGCCTGCGCAAGGCACTGATCGCCAGCCTGCCGAAGCCGGATGAGTGCGGCCGCCTGAGCGAGGGTGGGACAGACGAGATCGAGATCCAGCGACTGGACGCCCAGCATGTACTGGCAAGCACCAGCTGCTTCATGGGTGCCTACAACTTCAGCAGCGGCTACTGGGTAGTGCAGGACAAGGCGCCGTACCAGGCGAAGTTCGTGACCTCCAACGCGGAGGACTTTGATCGCGATGACGCGACGCTGCGCGGGCGCTTCCGTGGACGCGGCATCGGTGACTGCTACTCCGGCCACGACTGGGCGTGGGATGGCGCGCGATTCGTGAAGAGCGGCGAGTTCACCACCGGGCAGTGCCGCGGCGTGGCGGGAGGGCATTGGCAGCTGCCGACCGTGGTCAGCACGGTGAGGTGATTGTTTGCAGGGCTGCGCCCTGCACCTGCCGAAGCAACATCCGAAGCAACAGCAACAGCGGGGAGTCCGTGGGTTGGCGGGGCGGTGTCGGATTGCGGGGACGCCGCAAGTACGTCCCTGTAGGCTTGGCAGCCGCATCCATGCGGCTGACACCCCGCAATCCGACACCGCCCCACCTTCGACAGGTTCACGCCGCTGCTGGTAGGTGTCGACCTTGGTCGACACATCTTTCAGATATCGATAGACAAAATGGGGTCAGAGCCGTTTTCCCTAGGAAAACGGATCCGACCCCGCTCGGCCGAGGCCCCGATCAGTCGTGAAGCTGGCGCGGCTTCTTCCAGAACTGCCAGCGCTGTCCGCGATCCAGCTGGAACTGCAGGCCGTCCTCGAAATCCAGCACCAGCCGCTGCAGCTCGCCGCGCTTCAGCGCGGCCAGCAGCGGACGGATCGCATCGTTGCCGAGCTGCTGCAGCGAGCGCAGCTGGCGCAGATCAACCAGTGCATCGACCGCCTGCTCGCCATCCACGGCTACGCCAGCCGCAAGAGCCAGGCCCTGCAGCAGCGCATCGCGGCTGCGCACCTGCGCATGCGGCGTGCTGACCGATACCGGCATCACGCCACCACCCCAGAACCACAGCGAATTGATCGGCTGTTGTCCCTGCGCGGCGCGCTGCTGGTTCCAGGAATGGTTGTGCAGCAGTACCTGCGCTTCGGTCATCAGCGCCCGCCAACGGCGGCCGCCCTCGCCTTCCGGCAGGTGCGAGAACAGGTCATCGCCCAGCACCTCGTCCGGACTGTCGAAGTCCGGCAGGGCCAGGTCGATCGGCAGGCGCAGGTACCAGCGCGAAGGGTCCGGTGCGTCGAGCACGAATCCGGCATCGGCGAACAACGGCTGCAGCACCGGCAGCAGGGCCAGGCAGTCGGCCAGGGTCGGTCGCAGCGTTTCGCCATAGGCCATCATCCGCGCGCCGTGCATGTCCGGCACCATGCAGGCCGGATCGGCACGCAGCCAGCTGGCGCCAGCGGCATCGCCGACGTCGCGCTGGCGGGTCAACGCGGCCACCGGCCATTGCGGCGCGGCGACCGTGAAATGGCGCGTCAGCTGCGCGCGTTCACCCGGTGCGACCTGCACCGTCGTGGCGCGGCCAAGCGCGCGCGCCACATCGTCCGGCAGCGCAGCCGCGGCAAAGCGGCTGCGTGCCGGCAACAGCAGGGTCGCCGTTGCCACCGGGTCAGTCCACGTAGCTGACGCTGACGATCTCGTACTCGCGCTGGCCGGCCGGGGCGTCGATCACGATCGAATCACCTTCCAGCTTGCCGATCATCGCGCGCGCCACCGGCGAGGAAATCGCGATCAGGCCCTGCTTGATGTCCGCCTCCAGGTCACCGACGATCTGGTACTTCTTCTCTTCGTCGGTTTCCACGTCGGCCAGCGTCACGCTGGCGCCGAACACCACCTTGGAGCCGGCATTGAGCTTGCTCACGTCGATGATCTCGGCGTGCGACAGCTCGCCTTCCAGCTGCTTGATGCGGCCTTCGATGAAGCCCTGTTCCTCGCGCGCGGCGTGGTACTCGGCATTCTCCTTCAGGTCGCCATGCTCACGCGCTTCGGCGATGGCCGCGATCACCTTCGGGCGCTTGACCGACTTCAGGTGATCCAGTTCGTCGCGCAGCTTCTGCGCGCCCTTCATCGTGATGGGGGCTCTCATGCATTCAACTCCTTGTGCAGCTCCTGCAGCGACCAGACGGGGCCGGTGCCGCGGAATTCCAGTGAATCCACCAGCGCCTTGGCGCCGGCAATGGTGGTCGAGTAGGTGACGCGATGCTGCAGCGCCTCGCGACGGATCGAGAACGAGTCGTTGATCGCCGAACGACCTTCGGTCGTGTTGACGATGTAGACGATCTCGCCGTTCTTGATCGAGTCGACGATGTGCGGACGGCCTTCGACCACCTTGTTGATGATCTCGCAGTCCATGCCGTGCTGCTGCAGCCACGCGGCGGTGCCACGGGTCGCGACCAGGCTGTAGCCACGCGCCAGCAGCGCCTTGGCCACCGGCAGCACGCGCTTCTTGTCCGGATCGCGGACCGAAACGAAGGCCTTGCCGACCGGCGGTGCCTTGATGCCACCGGCTTCCTGCGCACGCGCGAAGGCGGCGTTGAAGCTGCGGCCCACGCCCATCACCTCACCGGTGGAGCGCATCTCCGGCCCGAGGATCGGGTCGACGCCCTGGAACTTGGCGAACGGGAAGATCGCTTCCTTCACCGAGTAATAGTCCGGCACGATTTCCTTGGTCGCGCCCTGCTCGGCCAGGCTCTTGCCGGCCATGCAGCGCGCCGCGATCTTGGCCAGCGGCATGCCGGTGGCCTTGGACACGAACGGCACGGTGCGCGAGGCACGCGGGTTCACTTCCAGCAGGTAGATGGTGTCGGCACCTTCGTCGCTGGTCTGGATCGCGAACTGGGTGTTCATCAGGCCGACCACGTTCAGGGCCTTGGCCAGCTCCACCACCTGGCGGCGCAGCTCGGCCTGGGTTTCAGCCGACAGCGAGTACGGCGGCAGCGAGCACGAGGAATCGCCCGAGTGCACGCCGGCTTCTTCGATGTGCTCCATCACGCCACCGATCAGGACGTTGCCCTCCTTGTCGGCGATGATGTCGACGTCGCACTCGACGGCGTTATCGAGGAAGCGGTCCAGCAGCACCGGCGAATCGTTGGACACCTTCACCGCGTCGCGCACGTAGCGGGCCAGGTCGGCTTCGCCGTAGACGATTTCCATCGCACGGCCGCCCAGCACGTAGCTCGGGCGCACCACCAGCGGGTAGCCGATCTCGCGGGCCAGCAGCAGCGCTTCCTGGTCGTTGCGGGCGATGCGGTTCGGCGGCTGCTTCAGGCCCAGCTTGTCGACCAGCTGCTGGAAGCGCTCGCGGTCCTCGGCCAGGTCGATCGAATCCGGGCTGGTACCGATCACCGGCACGCCGTTGGCTTCCAGCGCGCGCGCCAGCTTCAGCGGGGTCTGGCCGCCGTACTGCACGATCACGCCCTTCGGCTGTTCCAGTTCGACGATTTCCAGCACGTCTTCCAGGGTCAGCGGTTCGAAATACAGGCGGTCGGAGGTGTCGTAGTCGGTCGACACGGTTTCCGGGTTGCAGTTGACCATGATGGTTTCATAGCCATCCTCGCGCAGCGCCAGTGCCGCATGCACGCAGCAGTAGTCGAACTCGATGCCCTGACCGATGCGGTTCGGGCCACCGCCCAGGATCATGATCTTGTCGCGGTTGCTCGGCGCGGCCTCGCACTCGTCCTCGTAGGTCGAGTAGAGGTAGGCGGTACCGGTGGAGAATTCACCGGCACAGGAGTCCACGCGCTTGTAGACCGGGCGCACCTTGTGCGCACGACGCAGCGCGCGGATGGCGGCTTCGTTGGTGCCGGTCAGCTGCGCCAGGCGTGCGTCGGAGAAGCCGGCGCGCTTCAGCTTGCGCAGGCGTGCGGCGTCCAGTGCGTCGATGCCACCGGCGGCGACGTCAGCTTCGGCAGCGATGATTTCCTCGATCTGGTCCAGGAACCAGTGATCGATGAACGACAGCGCGTAGATCTCTTCCACGCTCATGCCGGCGCGGAATGCATCGGCGACGAAGAACAGGCGCTCCGGACCCGGTGCCTTCAGTTCGCGGCGCAGGGTCTGCAGGTCGTCTTCGTTGCCCAGGTCCAGGCCGGTCGGGTCGAAGCCGACCTTGCCGGTTTCCAGGCCACGCAGGGCCTTCTGCACCGACTCCTGGAAGGTGCGGCCCATCGCCATCACCTCGCCCACCGACTTCATCTGGGTGGTCAGGCGGGCGTCGGCGGCCGGGAACTTCTCGAAGGCGAAGCGCGGGATCTTGGTGACGACGTAGTCGATGGACGGCTCGAACGAGGCCGGGGTCAGGCCGCCGGTGATCTCGTTCTTCAGTTCGTCCAGGGTGTAGCCCACGGCCAGCTTGGCGGCGACCTTGGCGATCGGGAAGCCGGTGGCCTTGGACGCCAGCGCCGAGGAACGCGACACGCGCGGGTTCATCTCGATGACGACCACGCGGCCGGTCTTCGGGTTGATGCCGAACTGCACGTTCGAGCCACCGGTATCGACGCCGATCTTGCGCAGCACGGCGATGGAGGCATCGCGCAGGCGCTGGTATTCCTTGTCGGTCAGGGTCTGCGCCGGGGCCACGGTGATCGAGTCACCGGTATGCACGCCCATCGGGTCGAGGTTTTCGATCGAGCAGACGATGATGCAGTTGTCCGCGGTATCGCGGACCACTTCCATCTCGAACTCCTTCCAGCCCAGCACCGACTCTTCCACCAGCACTTCGGTGGTCGGCGACAGTTCCAGGCCGCGGCTGACGATTTCGACCAGCTCTTCGCGGTTGTAGGCGATGCCGCCACCGCTGCCGCCCAGGGTGAAGCTGGGGCGGATGATGGTCGGGTAGCCAACGCGGGTCTGGATCTCCAGCGCTTCGTCCAGGGTGTGGGCGACGGCGGCGGTCGGGCATTCCAGGCCGATCTCACCCATGGCCACGCGGAACAGCTCGCGGTCTTCGGCCATGCGGATCGCTTCGCGCTTGGCGCCGATCAGTTCGACGTTGTACTTCTCCAGCACGCCGTGGTCGGCCAGGTCCAGCGCGCAGTTCAGCGCGGTCTGGCCACCCATGGTCGGCAGCAGCGCATCGGGCTTTTCCTTGGCGATGATCTTCTCGACCGTCTGCCAGTTGATCGGCTCGATGTAGACGGCATCGGCCATCTCCGGGTCGGTCATGATCGTGGCCGGGTTGCTGTTGACCAGCACCACGCGGTAACCCTCGTCACGCAGGGCCTTGCAGGCCTGGGCGCCGGAGTAGTCGAACTCGCAGGCCTGGCCGATGACGATCGGGCCAGCACCGATGATGAGGATGGTCTTGAGGTCAGTGCGCTTGGGCATTTTCTTCTCTAAGTCAGTACAGCGTGACAAGGGGGAGTGATCGCACGCTGTCGATCAGGAATCTTGATCCGCAGCGCCGCGCCAGGGGCAGCAGCGATGCGGGGTTTACGGTCCATCGCGACGCCACCGGGGGGCCGGCGGCGTACTGATCACGCCTTGGCCTGCTCCATCAGCACCACGAAGCGGTCGAACAGCGGGCCGACATCGGTCGGGCCCGGCGACGCTTCCGGATGGCCCTGGAACGAGAACGCCGGCACGTCGGTGCGGGCCACGCCCTGGTTGGTGCCATCGAACAGCGAGCGGTGGGTCACGCGCAGGGTCGGCGGCAGGGTCGCTTCATCGATCGCGAAGCCGTGGTTCTGCGAGGTGATCATCACCCGGCCGCTGTCCAGGTCCTGCACCGGGTGGTTGGCACCGTGGTGGCCGTGGCCCATCTTCATGGTCTGCGCGCCCGAGGCCAGGCCCAGCAGCTGGTGGCCAAGGCAGATGCCGAAGGTCGGGATCTTCACGTCGATGAAGGTCTTGATCGCTTCGATGGCGTAGTCGCACGGTTCCGGGTCACCCGGGCCGTTGGACAGGAACACGCCGTCCGGCTTCAGCGCCAGCACTTCGGCGGCCGGGGTCTGCGCGGGCACCACGGTCACTTCGCAGCCGCGCTCGGCCAGCATGCGCAGGATGTTGGTCTTCACGCCGAAATCGTAGGCCACGACCTTGTACTTGGCCGGCACGCTGACGAAGGCATTGGCATCCAGGTCCAGCTGGCCCTCGGTCCAGGTGTAGGTCTTCTCGGTAGTAACGACCTTGGCCAGATCCATGCCCTTTAGCCCCGGGAACTTGCGGGCGGCTTCCAGTGCCTTTTCCACGTCGATGTCGCCGGCCATCAGCGCACCGTTCTGCGCGCCCTTCTCGCGCAGGATGCGGGTCAGCTTGCGGGTGTCGATGCCGGCGATGGCAACCACGCCACGCTGGATCAGCCAGTCCTGCAGCGACACCTGGCTGCGCCAGTTGCTGGGGCGACGGGGAACATCGCGCACGATCAGGCCGGCCGACCACACCTTGGACGCTTCATTGTCCTGGTCGGTCATGCCGGTGTTGCCGATATGCGGATAGGTCAGCGTGACCATCTGCCGGGCGTAGGACGGGTCGGTCAATACTTCCTGGTAGCCGGTCATGGCGGTGTTGAACACCACCTCACCGACGGACAGGCCGGGCGCGCCTACGGATTCGCCCTCGAATACGGTGCCGTCTTCGAGGACGAGGATTGCGGCTTGGGTCACGGGAATCTCACTTTGGCTACCGAGGGGGCTGCCGAAGTCACGCCTGCGCTTCACGGAAATCCGGTTGCAAAAAAGCGCGGACGTGCGGTCTGGGACCGGTCCGGCTTTCGTGATTCGGCGAGTGCGAATTGTAGCGCTGCCGGGGCGCTCGCGCCAGCGGTTATCGCGCTTCATGAACGGGCGATTGCGCATTCATTTCAATCCGGCGGCGTATGCGGCACCCGCTACCGGGTAGTGCCGGCCGCTGGCCGGCAATCCCATTGGCGCCCCGTAACCCAAGGTTGCCGGCCAGCGGCCGGCACTACCGCCTTACGCCAGCAGGTCCCGTACCCGGTAGCTGCCCGGGGCGCGGCCCTGCAGCTGGCGGGCGGCGAACAGGGCGCCGCGGGCGAAAATGTCGCGGTTGGTGGCCCGGTGCACCAGCTCGATGCGCTCGCCCAGCCCGGTGAACTGCACCAGATGCTCGCCGACGATGTCACCAGCGCGCAGGCTGGCATAGTGCGGCTCCGCCCCGCCCCGCTGCGCGGCCGCGCCCAGGGTCAGTGCAGTGCCCGACGGCGCGTCCTTCTTCTGGGTGTGGTGAGACTCGACGATGTCACAGTCCCAGCCGGCCAGCGCCTGCGCCGCACGCTCGACCAGCTCGTCCAGCACCGCCACGCCCAGGCTGAAATTCGACGCCCAGACCAGCGGGATCCTCGCCGCCGCCGCCTCCAGCGCCTGGCGCTGCGTGCTGGAAATGCCGGTAGTGCCCGAGACCAGCCCCGCACCACGTTCCACGCACAGTGCCAGAATCGGGTCGAAACCCTCGGGCAGGCTGAAGTCGATCGCCACGTCGAATGCCGGCGCACCGGGCAGCTCGCTGGCCGCGAAGAACGGTACGCCATCGACCACGCGCTGGGCCGGCGCACGACCCGTCACCGCAGCGGCGATCTGCAGGGTTTCGGGATGTTCGGCGGCCAGCCGCAGCAGGGCCTGGCCCATGCGCCCGGAGGCACCGTGGATGAGCAATCGCAGGGGAGTCTGGTTCATGCCTGCAGGCTAGCGGCAGCACGCCCGCTCCGGCAAGCGCCATCGCTGCTACGCTGCATGCCCTTTCATGCAATGGATGGCAGTTCCCTCATGCAGATCAGCGAACAGCTGGTGCTGGTCACCGGTGCCGGGCGCGGACTTGGCCAGCACATCGCCCGCGCCTTCGCCGCCCAGGGCGCGCGCGTCATCATCAACTACCACCGAAGCGAAGGCGCCGCACGTGCTCTGGCTGCCGAGCTGGGCGGACAGGCGATCGCGCTGCCGGCCGATGTCACTGAGCGCGCCGAGGTCGATGCAATGCTGCAGCACGCCCTGGCCCACTTCGGCCAGGGCGTCACCACCGTAGTCAACAATGCATTGGCAGCGTTCTCGTTCAATGGTGATGCCCGCGACAGCGCCGCCGACATCGGCTGGCCGGCGTTCCAGGCGCAGTTCGAGGGCAGCGTGCGCGGCGCGCTGAACACCGTGCAGGCCGCCCTGCCCGGCATGCAGGCCCGTCGCTTCGGTCGGGTGATCAACATCGGCACCAACCTGTTCCAGAATCCGGTGGTGCCCTATCACGACTACACCGCCGCCAAGGCCGCACTGCTGTCGCTGACCCGTACCCTGGCCGGCGACCTCGGCCCGCATGGCATCACCGTGAACATGTTGTCGGGCGGCCTGCTGCGCACCACCGATGCCAGCGCCGCCACCCCGGAAGCAGTGTTCGACTACATCGCCGCCAACACGCCACTGCGCAGCGTCACCACGCCGGCCGAGTTCGCCGATGCCGCGCTGTTCTTCGCCAGCCCCTGGTCGCGCGCGGTGACCGGTCAGAACCTGGTGGTCGATGGCGGGCTGGTGCGGGACTGAGTCGATGCGCATCTCCGAAGTCAGCCGCCTGACCGGCGCCAGTGCCAAGGCCATCCGCCTGTACGAGGCGCGCGGACTACTGCCGCCGGTGCCACGCCTGAACCGCTATCGCGACTACAGCGAACAGGACGTGGCCTGGGTGCAGCTGATCCGTCAGGCACTGGGGCTGGGCATCACCCTGGCCGCGATCTCACGCCTGCAGGGCCGCGATGGACGGCTCGACTGGCCAGCGGTACTGGCCTTGCTGGAGCAGCAGCGCGGCCGCATCGCCGACGAGCGGATGCGGCTGGCACAGGTCGAGCGCGACCTGCAGCTGGTCAGCGACGAACTGCAGCAGTGGCTGCACTCCGGCAGCGGCGACTGCATCCTGGAACCCAGCGGCTGCACCACCCCGGTTTGACTCTGCCCCTGGGGCAGACCCCAACCTCGCGCACTTTCCATTGCCCGAGGTTGCCGTGTCCCGTTCCATCCTGATCCTGCTCGGCCATCCCGACCGCGACAGCCTGTGCGGCGCCCTCGCCCAGCGCTACGCCACCGCCGCCGAGAACGCCGGTCACCAGGTACGCCTGATCGCGCTGGGTGACCTCCAGTTCGACCCGGTACTGCGCCACGGCTACCGTCAGATCCAGCCGCTGGAAGCCGACCTGCAGGACGCCGCGGAAGCGATCGAGGCCTGCGATCACCTGGTGCTGGTCTACCCCACCTGGTGGGGCGCGATGCCGGCACTGCTGAAGGGCTTCTTCGATCGCGTGCTGCTGCCGGGGTACGCCTTCCGCTACCGGCGCGATTCGGTGTGGTGGGACCGGCTGCTGGCCGGGCGCAGCGCGCGGGTGATCACCACGCTGGATACGCCGCCCTGGTACTACCGCTGGATCTACCGCGACCCGGGCGTCGCCCAGATCCGCGCCACCATCCTGCAGTTCTGCGGCATCCGCCCGGTGCGTGTCAGCCGCCTTGGCGCTGTACGCAGCAGTACAGCGGCACAACGCAGCAAGTGGCTGGCGCTGGCGGCGGACCTGGGCTCACGCGCCTGGTAGATCCACGCCATGCGTGGATGAAATGGTGGCCAGTGTTCCGCGTGTCGCGTTTGCCAATTGACCGCCAGGCACCGCGCCTCAAGGCTGTGCCCCCCCCTGTTCCGGCCCGGGCAAAGCCCATGAAATCCTCGACTGTCTTCAGCAAGTGCGCCAGGAAGACCGGCTTTGCCGGGACCACGACTACCCGCTACCGCTTGCTGGATGACGCCCTGCTTGTCGTGAATCACCAGCGTGCCAGCGAAAGCCGGGGTTTCTATGTGAATGCTGGACTCTACTTTCCAGAGCTGCTCGAGCATCCCCTCGCACCTGACGATCTTGAAACGGCTTTCAGGTACCGCTCCAGCATTCCCACGCCCCACGTCGACTGGCGGATCGAAGAGACACCAGGCCTGCGCCGGGCCTTCATCCAGCAGGATCTTGAAGACCTGCTGCAGGCTGGTAACCGCGACGGACTGAAAGGCCTGCTGCTCGATGCCCTTGCCGACGTGGCCGGCTTCGCGGCAACCCATGGGAACCGGGAATCGGTGCGGCAATTGAATCGGGATGGACGCTTCCGGGCGATCATCCGCAGAGAGGTCTGAACCCCGGAAGCGTGCGAACCAAGGTTCGCACCCACCAGCGCAGGAGAAGCAGCGTCAGTGCCGCTTCGGCGGAGTCGGCCCGCAGCTGTCGCAACCGCCACAGGCGCCACCACTCCCGCTCGCCGGCGGCGCGACCTTCCGCCCCAGCGCCTGCAGCCAGGCAGCACGGCCCGGCTTCAGCAGGGCCAGCGCCAACGCACCGCGCAGCTTGCGCACGGTACCGGGGAACTGCTTCTTCAGCACCACCCAGGCACTGACCAGCACGGCCACCGCGATGATCAGGTACTGGATCAGCAGGCCGGCATCCATCAGCCGCCTCCCAGCGCCCTGGTCACCTGGTAGGTGATCAGGGCGGCCACGTAGGCCGCCGCGAACAGGTAGAACGCAGCGAAGCCCATCTGCTTCCACGAGTTGGTCTCGCGCTTGATGGTGGCCAGCGTCGAGATGCACATCGGGGCGTAGATGTACCAGACCAGCAGCGACAGTGCGGTGGCCAGCGACCAGCCATCGCTGATCAGCGGGGTCAGTGCTTGGCTGGCGGCATCGTCATCGGCTGCCGACAGCGCATACACGGTGGCCAGTGAAGACACCGCCACTTCACGCGCGGCCAGGCCCGGGATCAGCGCGATGCAGATCTGCCAGTTGAAGCCCAGCGGCGCGAAGAATGCCGCCATCGCATGGCCGATCTGGCCGGCGTAGCTGTAATCGATCGCGGGCATGGTGGCCCCCGCCGGCGCTGCCGGGAACGACAGCAGCACCCACAGCAGGATGGTCAGCGCCAGGATGATGCCGCCAACGCGCTTGAGGAAGATCATGCCGCGCTCGTACAGGCCGACCGCCAGGTCACGCACGTGCGGCAGGCGGTACGACGGCAGTTCCAGCATCAGCGGATGCTCGCTCTTGTCGCGGCGCCACTTCTTCATGATCCACGACATCGCCAGCGCGCTGAGGATGCCGGCCGCGTACAGGCCGAACAGCACCAGGCCCTGCTGGTTGAACACGCCCCACACCGTCTTCTGCGGAATGAACGAACCGATCAGCAGCGCGTACACCGGCAGGCGTGCGGAACAGGTCATCAGCGGCGCCACCAGGATCGTGGCCAGGCGGTCACGCGGGTCCTGGATGCTGCGCGTGGACATGATGCCCGGCACTGCGCAGGCGAAGCTGGACAGCAGCGGGATGAACGAGCGACCGGACAGGCCGGCAGCGGCCATCATGCGGTCGAGCAGGAACGCCGCACGCGGCAGGTAGCCGGATTCCTCCAGCACCAGGATGAAGAAGAACAGGATCAGGATCTGCGGCAGGAACACCACCACGCCACCGACACCGGCGATGATGCCGTCGGTCAGCAGGCTGGCCAGCGGGCCTTCCGGCAGCACGCTGCCGACGAAGGCGCCGAGCCAGGCGAAACCGGCCTCGATGGCGTCCATCAGCGGCGTCGCCCAGGCGTACACGGCCTGGAAGATCAGGAACATCACCACCGCCAGGCTGATCAGGCCGAACACCGGGTGCAGCAGCCAGCGGTCCAGCGCGTCGTCGATCTTCGCGGTCCGCGCCGGCATGCGCACGGCCACCGACAGGATCTCGCGCACCTTGGCGTGGTAATCGATGCCACCTTCCGGGCCCGGCACCGGTGCATCCAGGTGCGGGACCATCGCATCCAGGCGTTCGACCAGGGCCTTGGCGCCCTGCTTGCGCACCGCCACGGTCTCCACTACCGGCACGCCCAGCTCGCGCTCCAGCGCGGCCACGTCCACCTGGATGCCACGGCGCTGGGCCGCATCAACCATGTTCAGCGCCACCACCATCGGCTTGCCCAGCTCGCGCAGTTCCAGCGCGAAGCGCAGGTGCAGGCGCAGGTTGGTGGCGTCGATCACGCACAGCAGCACATCCGGCGCGGCTTCGCCCGGGTAGAAGCCCCGGCACAGGTCACGGGTGATCGCCTCGTCCAGGCTGGCCGGATGCAGGCTGTAGGCGCCCGGAAGATCGAGTACCGCGAACTCGCGGCCGGACGGCGCACGCAGACGGCCTTCCTTGCGCTCGACGGTGACGCCAGTGTAGTTGGCAACCTTCTGCCGGCTGCCGGTCAGCTGGTTGAACAGTGCGGTCTTGCCGCTGTTGGGGTTACCAACCAGCGCAACGCGCAAGGGGGCGGTAGTGGCAGTAGCAGTCATGCGCGTCGTTCCTGGCTGGCGGCGTCGACCACGACCCGCTTGGCTTCACTGATCCGCAGCGCGAAACGGGTGAACCCGACCTGCACCAGCAGCGGCTCTCCCCCCACCGGACCCTTGGCCACCAGGCGCACTTCCTCGCCCTTCACGAAACCCAGCTCGCGCAGGCGACGGGCGATGGCATCGTTGGCATGCAGGTCCTGCACGGACTCGACCACGGCCGAGGTGTGCAGCGGCAGTTCGGACAGCGTCATCTAGCGTGTTCTCTGCTGGATGTAAATGGTTCTCGATTCTAACATTCCCGCGTCGCGTCATGGCCCATGACCAATGGCCCGCTATGATCCATACAGGTATGGAGTGACCCTGGAATCCCATGAACGATGCTTTGCAGATCGAGCGCAGCGGCGCCGTCCTCACCCTCTGGCTGAACCGGCCGGAGCTGCACAACGCCTTTGACGCCGGGCTGATCGCCCGGCTGACCGCCGCACTGGAGGCCGCCGGCCACGATGCTTCGGTGCGCGCGGTGGTGCTGGCCGGCCACGGCGCCTCCTTCTCGGCCGGTGCCGACATGCAGTGGATGCGCGGCATGGCGGCGGCCAGCGAAGCCGATAACCGCGAGGACTCGCTGGCCCTGGCCCGGCTGATGCGCACCCTGGACGAGCTGCCCAAGCCGACCCTGGCCCGGGTCCATGGCGCGGCCTTCGGCGGCGGCGTCGGCCTGGTCGCCTGCTGCGACATCGCCATCGCCAGCACCTCGGCCCGCTTCGGCTTGACCGAAAGCCGCCTCGGCCTGCTGCCGGCGGTGATCTCGCCCTATGTGATCGAAGCCATCGGCCCGCGCCAGGCCCGCCGCTGGTTCGCCACCGGCGAGCATTTCGACGCCGACACTGCGCTGCGCATCGGCCTGGTCCACCAGCTGGTCGAGCCCGAACGCCTGGACGAGGCCGTGCAACGCCAGCTGGCCCTGCTCGACAAGGCCGGCCCGATCGCCTCGTCCACCGCCAAGCAACTGGTCCGCCAGGTCCGCGACAGCCATGACCGCGACACCCTGGATCGCGATAATGCCGCCCTGATCGCGCGCCTGCGGGTGTCGGCCGAGGGCCAGGAAGGCCTGGGCGCCTTCCTCGACAAGCGCGCGCCCCACTGGGTCACGGAAGCCTGAACATGCTCGATCATCTTGGTTTGACCAGCGCCGACCTGGCGCGCAGCAAGGCCTTCTTCCTGCAGGCACTGGCGCCGCTGCAGATCGGCGTGGTGATGGAAGTGACCGCCGAACAGACCGGCGCGCACGACCACATCGGCTTCGGCAGCGACGGCAAGCCGTTCTTCTGGCTTGGCAATGGTGGCACCGCCAGCCATGGCGTGCATGTGGCCTTCGCCTGCGCCAGCCGCGACCAGGTGGACGCCTTCCATGCCGCCGCCCTCGCCGCCGGTGGCCGCGACAACGGCGCCCCGGGCCTGCGCCCGTGGTATCACCCGGACTACTACGGCGCCTTCGTGCTGGACCCGGATGGCAACAACATCGAGGCGGTCTGCCACCGCCCTGCCAATGGGGCAACCGCATGAGCGACTACGTCCGCATCGTCGAGGTCGGGCCGCGTGACGGCCTGCAGAACGAAAAGCAGTCGGTCTCCACCGGCGACAAGATCGAACTGATCAACCGCCTGTCGGCCACCGGCCTGCGCAGCATCGAGGCGACCAGCTTCGTCAGCCCGAAGTGGATCCCGCAGCTGGCCGATGCCGCCGAGGTCTACGCCGGCATCCAGCGCCGGCCCGGCATCCACTACCCGGTACTGGTGCCGAACGAACAAGGCTACGACCGCGCCCGTGCGGTGGGCGTGGAGGAAGTGGCGGTGTTCACCGCCGCGTCCGAGGCGTTCAACCGCACCAATACCAATGCCGGCATCGATGAATCGCTGGCGCGCTTCGAGCCGATCCTGCGCCGTGCCGCCGCCGATGGCGTGCGCGTGCGCGGCTACGTCTCCACCGTGCTCGGCTGCCCCTACCAGGGCGAAGTGCCGCTGGCTGATGTGGTGCGCGTTGCACGCGCCCTGCACCAGATGGGCTGTTACGAAATCTCGCTGGGCGACACTATCGGCGTCGGCACCCCACGCAAGGCACGGGCGATGCTGCAGGCGGTCGCTGCCGAGATTCCGATGGAAGCACTGGCCGTGCACTTCCACGACACCTACGGCCAGGCCATCGCCAACATCGCCACCTGCCTGGAAGCAGGCGTGCGCGTGGTCGACAGCGCGGTGTCGGGTGCCGGTGGCTGCCCGTATGCCAAGGGCGCCAGCGGCAATGTGGCCAGCGAAGACGTGGTCTACCTGCTGCAGGGCCTCGGCCTGGACAGCGGCGTGGACCTGCCGGCACTGGCCGAGACCGGCCGCTGGCTGGCCGGCCTGCTCGGCCGCGCCACCGCCAGCCGCACCGGGCAAGCGCTGGCCGCCGCCGGTTGACCGCCGCACTGCGCCGCCCCGCAAAGGCGGCGCAGTGCACAACAGCGGCGGTCGCGGCTTCCGTTAGAATCGGCGGTTCTCGAACCTGCAGGACCGTTCAATGCAGCTGTCTTCCGTACGTGCCGTGATCACTGGCGGCGTCTCCGGCCTCGGCCTGGCCGTGGCCCAGCACCTCGTCGCCCAGGGCGGCAAGGTGGCCCTGTTCGACCTCAACGACGACAAGGGCGCTGCCGCCATTGCCGGGCTGGGTGCCGACAGGGCCCGCTATTTCAACGTCAACGTCAGCGATGAGGCGGCGGTGACCGCGGCCATCGACCAGGCCCACGATTTCCTCGGCGGCCTGAACGTGGCGATGAACTGCGCCGGCATCCTGGGCGCCGGCCGCGTGCTGGGCAAGGAAGGCCCGATGCCGCTGGCCGGCTTCCAGGGCACGGTGATGGTGAACCTGGTCGGCAGCTTCAACGTGGCCAAGGCCGCTGCCAACCGCATGCAGCACAACGAGGCCGGCACCGACGGCGAGCGCGGCGTGATCATCAACACCGCCAGCATCGCCGCCTATGAAGGCCAGATCGGCCAGGCCGCGTATGCCGCCAGCAAGGGCGGCGTGGTCTCGATGACGCTGCCGATGGCGCGCGAACTGTCGCGCTTCGGCATCCGCGTCAACACCATCGCCCCGGGCGTGTTCTGGACACCGATGGTCGACGGCATGCCTGAGGCCGTGCAGCAGTCGCTGGCCGCCTCGATTCCGTTCCCGTCGCGCCTGGGCAAGCCGGAAGACTTCGCCAGCCTGGTCGGCTTCATCCTCGGCAACACCTACCTCAACGGCGAGACCATCCGCCTGGACGGCGCTACCCGCCTCGCTCCGAAGTGATTCCCCCCCGGGCGCCGGGACGGCGCCCTCCCCCAACGACCTAGATCACCATGAAAGCCAACGACATCAAGAAGGGCAACGTCGTCGAGTACAACAACGGCGTGTACCAGATCCGCGACATCGAGCGCAGCTCGCCGCAGGGTCGCGGCGGCAACGTCCGCTTCCGCTTCATCATGTACAGCGTGCCGGGCGGCAACAAGCTCGATGCCAGCTTCGATGCCGACGACAACCTGGTCGAGGTCGAACTGCTGCGCCGCCAGTCCACCTATTCGTACAAGGACGGCGACGCGTTCGTGTTCCTCGATGACGAGGACTACACCCCCTACACCCTGGACGCGGACGTGATCGGCGACGACGCTGGCTACATCACCGATGGCCTGACCGGCATCTACGTGCAGGTGATCGACGAGCAGCCGGTGGCGATCCAGCTGCCGGCCTCGGTGGTGCTGGAAGTGATCGAGACGCCGCCGGAACTGAAGGGTGGCACCGCCACCAAGCGCCCGAAGCCGGCCAAGCTCAACACCGGCATCGAGATCATGGTGCCGGAGTACATCGTCAACGGCGAACGCGTGCTGGTGAACACCGCCACCGGCGAATTCGCGGGCCGTGCCGACTAATCGCCTCGCGCTGATCGGCTGCCTGTCCCTGCCTGCGGCGCATTCGCCGCAGGCAGGCCATCGGATGTAGCAGTCGTGTAGCACCGAGCCCACGCTCGGCTGCTGTGCGTTGGACAGGGACTGCAGCCGAGCGTGGCTCGGCTCTACAGGTAGCTTACGGCTGCTTCGCGCCGAAATTGCCGCAGCCGTGGTACTGGCGGGTGCCGATGGTCAGGTTCACCTTGGCCTCGAACGCCTCGCCACTCATGTCGTCCTGGCAGATCGTGCGCTGGAAGCTGAGCTTGACGTCGGTGCCATCAGACGCCTTGCCACTCCAGCCGTCAGCACCTGCGGTGGGCTTGGCGACATCGAAACGACGCTCACCGTAATCCACTTCCACCTGCAGGCCCGGCGTGTCGCCGTCGACAACCGCCAGCCAGCCCGGCTCATTGCCGGTGGCACGGAACGCGGCATTGCCGGCGCTGCCATCGCCTTCAGTGGCTTCGACTGCATGGCACTCCCGATCGGCTTCGCCCTTCAGGCTCAACAGGCCGTCATCGCTGCCCTTGGTCCAGAAGCTGTTGCCCTTGCCATCGCCGTACTTGGCACCCGACGCCGCACGCTCGGAGCTCATGGCGAAGGTGCGTTCGCCGATCACCACCGTGGCCGCATCCTCGCCATTGAAGGTCGCGCGCACGCTCAGATCACCACACTGGTAGGTGGTCTCGCTGCCACCTTCGGTGCTGGCGCTCGGCTGCGGCGCGGCAGGCGCGGCATCATTGCCGCTCGCAGCGGGCGGCTGGGCCGGCTGGCACGCGGCCAGCACCAACCCGAGGGAGGCTGCCAACAGACTGGGAACTACACGCATGGCTCGACTCCTTGTCGACACTACAGAGAGGCTCGACCCTACCACCTGTCGGTGAGCGGGGCCTGAAAGCGGCCTGACCGCACTCATGCGGCCAGTACCGCCATCGACAACAACTGCGCGCCGCTTTCGCCGGAACTGCAGGTCCACACCCGCAGCAGGCGCAGTTTCAGCTCGCGCTCCTGGCCCTGCCCGCGCACCGACAAGCGCACGTCGCTGGACAACAATGCCAGGCGTCCGCACAGCAGCGTTTCCACCGCGTACGACTGCAGGCTGCGCACGTGCAGGTTTCCGGCCAGCCAGTTGCCCAGCCAGGGCAGGTCGAGCAAGCGTCCGCCCTGCCCGTCCATCATGAACAATGCCGGCGATACCAGCGCGGTCAGCGCATCGTGGTCGTCATCCAGCAATGCCTGCCGCAGGCGCTGTTCCAGCGCTGCCAACTGCCGCTCATGCAGGTCTTCAACGATGTCCCGTTCCATCCACGGATCCTTCCGGCATCGGCCGGCGCCTGCGCAGGCGTTGCGCGATCCACTGCCGCGCGCCCTGCACCACTACATAGAAGACCGGCACGAAGAACACCGCCAGCACCGTCGCACTGACCATGCCGCCGAACACACCGGTTCCAATCGCCTGCTGGGTTTCCTTCGACGCGCCCTGCGCCAGCATCAGCGGCACCACGCCCAGCGCGAATGCCAACGAGGTCATCACGATCGGCCGCAGGCGCAGCCGCGCCGCCTCCAGCGCCGCTTCAACCAGGCCGCGACCCTGCTGCTGCAGCTGGCGCGCGAACTCGACGATGAGGATCGCGTTCTTCGCCGACAGCCCGATCACGGTGATCATGCCGACCTTGAAGAACACGTCGTTGGGCATGCCCCGCAACAGCACCGCAGCAACCGCACCGAGCAGACCCAGCGGCACCACCAGCATCACCGCCAGCGGGATCGACCAGCTCTCGTACAGTGCCGCCAGCACCAGGAACACCACCAGCATCGACAACAGCAGCAACCACGGCGCCTGCGCACCGGACTCCCGCTCCTGCAGCGACTGGCTGGTCCACTGCAGGGCAAAGCCGGACGGCAGCTTCTCCGCCAACCGCTCCATCTCCGCCATGGCCTGGCCGGTCGACACGCCGGAGGCCGGTGCGCCGGACAGGTTCAGCGCCGGGAAGCCGAGATAGCGCTGCAGCTGCAGCGGCGCCTCGGTCCAGTGCGGCGTCACCAGCTCCGACAACGCCACCATGCCGCCTTCGCTGTTGCGCACGTACAGCTTCAGCACGTCCTCCAGCTCCATCCGGTGGGGTGCATCAGCCTGCAGGATCACCTGCTGCAGCCGCCCCTTGTTGGGGAAGTCGTTGACGTACTGCGAGCCCATCGCCGCCGACAGCGTGCTGCTGATCTGCTCGAACCCCACGCCCATCGCCTCGGCCTTGGCGCGGTCGATGTCCAGCCGCACGCTGGTACCTGCCGGCAGGCCATCGGCATGCACCTCCGACAGCAGCGGGCTGGCTTCGGCCAGCTTCAGCAGCTGCTGCAGGGCCGCACGAAGTTCGGCCTGGCTCTGCCCGGTACGCGCCTGCAGGGCCAGCGAGAAGCCGGACGAACGGCCCAGGCTGTCGATGGCCGGCGGCATCACGCTCATCACCTCGCCCTCGGCAATCGTCGCCATCGCCTTCTGCGCGGCCTCCACTTCGCCGGCCGCGGTAGCCCCTGCACGCTCGCCCCAATCCTTCAGCATGGTGTAGGTCAGCGCCGCGCTCGGGCCGGAACCCGAGAAGCTGTAGCCGAGGATCGACTGGTTGGAGCCGATGCCCGGGCGTGACGCCACGTGCCGTTCGTAGGCTTCGACCACGGCCAGCGTGAGTTCGGCGGTGGCTTCGGCCGGCAGCTGGATCGAGGTCATGAAGTAGCCCTGGTCCTCTTCCGGCAGGAAGGCGCCCGGCAGCCAGTGCAGGCCCAGCAGCAGCGCCGCCACCAGAGCCGCGAACACGCCCATGACCCGCCCGCTCCGCTGCAGCACCGACGCCACGCCACGCTGGTAGCGCCCGGTCATCCGTTCGAAGCCACGATTGAAGGCGCCGAACAGACCGCCCCGACCATGGTGGCCATGGGTGTTCGGGCGCAGCAGGGTCGCGCACAGCGCCGGCGTCAGGCTCAATGCCAGCAGCGCCGAGAACAGGATCGACACCGCCATCGCCACGGTGAACTGGCGGTAGATCGCGCCCACCGAGCCGCTGGCCAGCGCCATCGGAATGAACACCGCAGTCAGCACCAGGGTGATGCCGATCACCGCACCGGTCAGTTCGCGCATCGCCTTGATGGTGGCCTCGCGCGGCGGCAGGCCTTCCTCGGCCATGATCCGTTCCACGCCCTCGACCACCACGATGGCGTCGTCGACGATGATGCCGATTGCCAGCACCATGCCGAACATGGTCAGCACGTTGATCGAGAAGCCCAGCGCCAGCATCACCGCGAAGGTGCCCAGCAACGCGATCGGTGCGACCAGCGCTGGAATCAGCGTGTAGCGCCAGTTCTGCAGAAACAGGTACATCACTGCGAACACCAGCAGCATCGCCTCCAGCAGCGTCTGCACCACCTTCTGGATCGAGATCTTGACGAACGGCGCGGTGTCGAACGGAATGCTCGATTCCACGCCGCGCGGCAGCAGCGGCGCCAGCTCGGCCATGCGCTCGCGCACCGCCGACGCGGTGCGAACCGCGTTCGCGCCAGGACGCAGCTGCACGCCGGCGGCGGTGGCCGGATGGCCATCCTCGCGGGTGCCCCAGGCATAGCTCTGCGCGCCCAGCTCGACGCGGGCGACATCGCCCAGCACCACCCGCGAGCCGTCGGCCCCGGCGCGCAGCACGATGGCAGCGAACTGTTCCGGCGTGGACAACTGGCCATCGGCGCTGAGCGGCACGGTGATGCGCTGGCCCGGAACACCCGGAGAATCGCCGATGCGCCCCGGCGAGATCTCCAGGTTCTGCTGCTCGATGGCAGCGGCCACGTCACCCATGGTCAGCCCATAGCCGGTCAACCGGGTCGGGTCCAGCCACACGCGCATCGCCTGTTCGGCACCGAACAGCTGCACGCGGCCGACGCCATCGATGCGGCGCAGCTCCTCGATGATGTTGCGCGCCATGAAGTCGCCCAGTGCGGCCTCGCTGACGCTGGCATCCGGCGAACGCAGGCCGACCAGCATCAGGAAGCCGGAATCGGCGGCCTCTACGAACAGGCCGTTCTGGCGCACGCTGCGCGGCAGGCGCGGCTCGATCGCCTTGATCCGGTTCTGCACGTCCACCTGCGCCAGCTCCGGGTTGGTGCCCGGCTTGAAGGTGGCGGTGATCGAGGCTTCGCCGGACGTGTCCACCGACGACTCGAAGTACAGCAGGTGCTTGACGCTGGACAGCTCGCGCTCGATCAGGCCGACCACCGCGTCATTCAGCGTCTGCGGGCTCGCACCCGGGTAACTGGCATAGATGCTGACGCTGGGCGGGGCAACCGCCGGATAGCGCTCCACCGCCAGCCGCGGGATCGCCAGCACACCGGCCAGGATGATGAAGATCGCCAGCACCCAGGCGAACACCGGGCGATCGATGAAGAAACGTGCCATGTTGGATTTTCCTGGAGGGACCGGCCCGGTAGAGGCTCAGCCCTTGCTGCCGGCCTGCACCGCGCCGGCGCTGGCGACCGGCATCTGCCAGTCGCGCGCATCGACCACCACGCCTTCCTGCAGGCGCTCCTGGCCTTCGACCACCACCTTTTCGCCCGCCTTCAGGCCGGTGCGCACCAGCCATTGGCGATCGACACTACCGTCCACTTCCAGCGTGCGGATCACCGCCTTGCCATCGCCACCGATCACCCAGGCATAGGCCTGGCCACCGGCACTGCGCAGCACGGCCTGCTGTGGCACGGTCAGTGCGCTGGCCGGCGCACCCCGCGGCACCTTCGCGCGCACGTACATGCCGGGCAGCAGCTGGCGCTGCGGGTTGTCGACCAGGATGCGCAGGATCACATCACCGGTGCGCGCATCGACATTGATACCGGAGAACAGCATCTGGCCACGTTCGGGCAGTGGCTTGCCGGCCGCACCGATGATCGTCACCGGCAGCTCGCCGCCACCGGCACTGCGTTGCAGCGACTCGAGCTGCGCCGCTGGCTGGCGCACATCGACGTAGACCTGGTCGATCTGCTGCACCACCGCCATCGGCTCGGCATCGGCCACGCCGACCAGTGCACCTTCGGTCACCAGGGCCTGGTCGATGCGACCGGCAATCGGTGCACTGACCGTTGCATAGCGCAGGTCGAGCTGGCGGCGGGCCAGGATCGCGCGCGCCTCGTTCACCGCGGCACGGGCCTGTTCGTACTCGGCACTGGCATCGTCGCGGTGCTGCTGGCTGACCGCCTGCGCGGCCGCCAGCGCATGCAGGCGCTGCGACTGCACGCGACTGCGGCCCAAGGCGGCCTCACTGCGCTGCAGCGCGGCCAGTGCCGAGTCAACGTCGGCACGGAACGCCGCCGGATCGATCTGGAACAGGGCCTGGCCGGCGCGCACTTCCGCACCCTGCTCAAACAGCCGGCGCTGCACGATGCCGCCCACCTGGGCACGGATCTGTGCGGTGCGTACGGCGGCCACGCGGCCGGGCAGTTCGTCATCGCGCTGCACGACCTGCGGGCCGACCGTGACCACGCTGACGCGCGGTGCCGCTTCGGGCGTGGCTTCGGGGGCGGAGCAGGCCGTCATGGCCAGGGCGAGGGCCGCGATCAACGCGACCGGAGTCCTGAAGGTTCTCATTGCTGTGCACAATGCCGCGCGGGCGGCTGATAGGTTCTGAAGCGTGCAGTCTGCGGGGCGATGATGGGGTTTCGATGGAGGAACTGTGGAGATACGATGGAGGCAAGCACCTTAAGGCCCCGCCCCTGCATGCATGCCTCCCCTGCCCTCGCCGCCCTCGTCCTGATCGTCGAGGATGAGGCCGAGATCGCCGATATTCTTACCGCCTACCTGGAACGCGAAGGACTACGCACCCTGCGTGCCGCCGATGGCCACAGTGCACTGGACCTGCACCGCAGCGCCCGCCCCGACCTGGTCCTGCTCGACGTACAACTGCCGCGGCTGGATGGCTGGAGCGTACTGACCCAGCTACGCCAGCGCGGCGAAACGCCGGTGATCATGCTGACCGCGCTGGACCAGGACCTGGACAAGCTGACTGCGCTGCGCATGGGCGCCGACGACTACGTGGTCAAGCCGTTCAATCCAGCCGAAGTGGCAGCGCGCGTGCGCGCCGTGCTGCGGCGTACGCTGCGTGGCTCGCGCGTGGACGCACCGACCGCACTGCGCGCGGGCCCGTTGCTGATCGACTCGGCCACCCATGCCGTGCATGTGGAAGGCGACGGCTACAGCCACGAAGTGCTGCTCACCCTCACCGAGTTCAAGCTGCTGCACTGCATGGCGCTGGCGCCGACCCGCATCTTCAGCCGCAGCGAACTGATGCACGAATGCCTGCCGGAAAGCGAGGCGCTGGAGCGCACGGTCGACAGCCATGTCAGCAAGCTGCGCCGCAAGCTGGATGAAGTGGGCATGGTCAATGTTCCGGCCAGCGTGCGCGGTGTCGGCTACCGGTTGATGGCCGACCGCTGATGGCCCGCCTGCGCCGCTCCGGGCTCAGTCGCCACATCATCGTCTCGATGTCGCTGATGGTGATCGGCGTCATCGTGATGATGATCCTGTCATCGTGGCTGCTGTACGCGGTGCTGGTCGAGTTCTTCCCCGGCAGTGCCGAAGAGCCGGAAAGCTGGCTGCCGACCGGGCCGGAGCTGGCATGGATGGTCGGGGTGATCCTGACCGGCCTGGCACTGGCCATCGCCGCCTCGTTCCGCCTTGCCCACCGCATCCTGTCGCCGTTGAATTCACTGGTTGACAGCGTGCGCGCGCTTGCTGGCGGCGACCTCGGTGCGCGCGCCAGCGCCCAGGAAAACTCACCCGGCGAAGTGGCCACCCTGGTCGAGGATTTCAATGCGATGGCGCGCCGCCTGCAGCACATGGAAAGCGAGCGCGCGATGTGGCATGCGGCCATTGCCCATGAACTGCGGACTCCGGTGACGATCCTGCGTGGTCGCCTGCAGGGGCTGGCCGAGGGCGTGTTCCAGCCAGACGAATCCCAGTTCCGCAGCCTGCTGGCACAGGTCGAAGGCCTCTCACGCCTGATCGAGGATCTGCGCGTGTTGAGCCTGTCCGACAACGCGCGGTTGGACGTACGCCGCGCACGCACCGACGTGGTGGCCGAAGTGCATTCGGTGATGACCCTGGTCGACCCGCAGTTCCGCGCCGCCGGCTTCGTGCTGGAGCTGGAAACCAGCCGCGAGGAGCACAACGCGCACTGTGACCCGACACGCTTGCGCCAGGCCCTGCTGGCACTGCTGGAGAATGCGCGCCGCTACGCCAGCCCGGGCAAGGTGCGGATTGCCGTGCACGACACGCCCGGACACGTGCAGGTGGCGATCGAGGACGAAGGCCCGGGCATCGACCCGGAACTTCACACCGACATCTTCACTCCGTTCATGCGCGCCGACGGCTCGCGCTCCCGCCAGGGCGGCGGCAGCGGGCTGGGCCTGGCGGTGGTCAAGGCCATCGCCGATGCACATGGCGGCCGCGTCTACTGCACGCCCGGCAGCGCCGGCGGCAGCCGCTTCGTCATCGAGCTTCCGCGTCAGTAGCCGGCAGCCTGGCCTGTTCGCGCAGGTGCGCGCCGAGTGTGGTCAGATTGGCGTCGATCGCATCCATTTCGTCGCGCTGCGGCGCCGGCAGCGTCTGGCGCAGCTGTACGCGCAGCGCCTGCCACGCCGGCACCGCCTGCGCACTGGCGGTGGCCACGACCTCGGACAACAGCGCCTGCTCATCGGCAAGCGGCAACCCGTAGCCATCGTCGACCAGCAGCGTACCCGGGCGCAGCCATTGCCCACCCTGCTCCAGCAGCTGGCGCAGGCCGCGCGTCTCGGCACTGTCCGGTGCCGCCAGCAGGCGCCGTTTCAGCACATCGCGCGCGCGCAGTTCGGCGCGGCGTTGCGCAGCCTGTTCCAGCAGCAGCAGCCCGGCGCTGGCACGCAGGTCACCCTGCAGCAGCCAGGGCGCACGCTGCTGTGCGGGCAGCTTCAGCCAGGCGCGCACATCGCGCACCGGCAGCCCCAGCTGTGAGCTCGCCACCGCGAACAACTGCTGATAGTGATCGCGCGCCGAGGCAAAGTAGTAGCCCTGCGCCTGCGCTGCATTGCGGTCCGTCAGCACCTGCTCGTCCAGCACATGCAGCCGGGACAGCCGACGCTTCAACCCGCGCGGACTCAGCTGGGCCAGCCCGGCCGCCCCCAGGCGCGGCACACCCGCCTGCAGCAGCTTTGCAGTTTCCACCGCGCAGTTGTTGCTGACGAAGTAATAGCGCCCGTCATAGCTCCAGTGCACCTGTGCAGTGCGCTCGAGCAGGCCGGCGATCTCGCCGGGCGACAACTGCAACGGCAGCGACTGTAACCCACGCAGTTCCACCTTGGTGTACTCGTCCACCACCTGCTGCAGCGGCAGCACGAACAGGCGCGAGGGATAGCCGCCGCTCAGGCCACGCCAGTTGGAAATCTGCACATCACCTACGAATGCGCGGAACGACAGCACGCGGTGGTACTCCAGGTCCAGGCGGCAGTCTGGCCCCGGCGCACGGCCCGGCCGGCAGATCACCAGCCGCAGCATGCTGTGCCCCCAGCGGCTCATCGGCTGCGCACTGCCTTCGGCGAACAGGTAGTCCACGGCGTAGACGCGCGAAGGATCGAGCTGCAGCAGCGATGCCGCACCCTCTTCCGATTCGGCCTGCAGCAATGGCAACGTGGCCGCGCAGTGCGACTGCGGCAGCGATGGCGGGGTTCCGAAATGGGCCTGGTACCACTGCGCCAGCGCCGGGCGCCGGCAGGCAAACTCGCTGTCGAGCACGAAATGCTCGGCGTTCACTGCCAGGTACTCGGCCGGGTCCTTCAGCTCATAGGCATCCGGACTACGGTCACGGAAGTCGTTGCCACCACGGCCGAGATGCCAGGGCTTGCGCTGCCATCCGGCCAGGTCGCGCCAGCGCGCACTGCGCGACCAGTTCGCGCCGCTACGGTCTGCAACATGGGTCAGTTCATGCACCAGCGCGCTGCGTCGTGCACGGCGTGCGCCGGGCACGGCATCATCCAGCAGCTCGCGACGCAGGTCGATGCGGCCGGCGAAAGCGCGACCGTGCACATCGGCCGGCAGGTGGTCGCTCCAGCGCACCTGCACGTGTGCTGGCAGTGCGCGCAGCAGGCCATCTGGCAGCAGGGACTGCACGTCGGCCAGGGTCTCGCTGGCGAGCTGCTGCTGTGCAGGGCTCAGCCCTTCCGGATTCAGGCGCAGGTCTTCGCTGGCATGTGCGGCCGGAACGGCCAGCAGTAGAGCCAGGCCATGCCTGGCTGCGTTCCGTGCAGATGTCATGGCGTTGCCAGCCAGCGGCCGGCACTACCCGGGATCAACGCGCCAGCAGCGCGCGGGCCAGTTCCAGGTCGCTCTGCTGCTGTGCGGCAGCGCTCTGCTCACGCAGGTGGACCAGCGCGGCCTGCAGGCGGGCGCCACGGATCTGGCCGTCGCTGGCGATGAACGCGGCGGCATCATCACGTGCGGCCTGCACCACCTTGTCGTCGCCCGAGCTGCTGGCCGAAGAGCCCGATGATGCACCGGTGGCGGAACCGGCCGAGGTGCCGGCGAAGCTGGAAGCAAAGCCGGCCAGCGGCAGGGACAGCAGGGCGAGCAGCAGAAGCGGACGGGTCATCGGTTCGAAGCCGGTTGTGAGGAAGCGTGGAGCGTAACGGGTGCGTGAAGGATTTGCCCGGCTCAAACGTCGAACAGCTTGCCGGGATTCAGCCGCGCTTGGGGATCGAACGCACGTTTGACCGCCTTCATCAGGGCGATCTCGGCCGGGCCGCGGGTGCTGTCCAGGTAGCCCTTCTTGACCAGGCCGATGCCGTGTTCAGCCGAGATGCTGCCATCGAACCGGGCCAGCACCTGCGCCAGCAGCTTGGTCACATGCTCGCACTGCGCCACGAAATCGGCGTCGCTGGTGTCATCGGGCTTGAGCACGTTGATGTGCAGGTTGCCGTCACCGATATGACCGAACCACACCACATCGAAGTGCGGGTAGGCCTGGCCGATCAATGCCTGGGTCTCGGCCAGGAACGCCGGCATCGCCGAGATCCGCACCGAGACGTCGTTCTTGTAGGGCTTGTAGCGCGCCAGCGATTCGGTGATGCCTTCGCGCAGGCGCCACAACTGGGCGGCCTGGGCATCGCTGGCACTGATCACGCCGTCGCTGACCCAGCCGTTGCCCATGCAGTCCTCGAAGGCCGCCATCGCCGCCGCTTCCTGCGCTTCGTCGTTGGCGGCGAACTCGGTGACCACGTAGTACGGATGCACCTCGTCGAACGGTGCCTGCGCACCATGCGCCAGCACGTGCTCCAGCGCCCGGTCGGTAAAGAATTCGAAGGCCTGCAGCTGCAGCCGCGCGCGGAACGCGGCGAATACCTGCATCAGCACTTCGAAGCTGGGCAGCGCCAGCAGCATCACGTTGCTGGCCGGCGGCGGATCGGTCAGCTTCACCGTCGCTTCGACGATCACGCCCAGCGTGCCTTCCGAACCGATCAGCAGCTGGCGGAAGTCATAGCCGCTGGAGTTCTTGATCAGGCCCTTGTTGAGCTCCAGCAACTCGCCACTGGCGGTGACCACCTTCAGCCCGGCGATCCACTCGCGGGTGTTGCCGTAACGGATCACGCGGATGCCACCGGCATTGGTGGCGATGTTGCCGCCGATCGTGCAGGAACCACGCGCGGCGAAATCCACCGGGTAGATCAGGCCGTGGTCCAGCGCGGCGTTGTGCACGGCTTCCAGCGGCATGCCGGCCTGCACCACCAGGGTGCGATCGACCGCGTCGTAGGCCAGCGCCTTGTTCATCCGTTCCAGGCTGAGCACCAGCTCGCCGTTGGCAGCCACCGCGCCACCGGAGAGGCCGGTACGGCCGCCGGACGGCACCACGGCCACGCCCTCGCCCGCACTCCAGCGCATCACCGCCTGCACTTCCTCGACCGTGGCCGGCAGTGCGATCGCCAACGGCGCCGGCGTCCAGCGCCGGGTCCAGTCGCGCCCGTAATGCTCCAGGTCGGCCGGGTCGGTCTTCAGCTTCAGGCCGGGACAGGCCTGCTGCAGCGAGGCAATGCGGGAATCGGTCATGACGGTCCAGCGCGGGGCGTGAAGAACGGGCAAGCGTGCCAGCGGCACGCGCCAGCGTCCAGCCCTGCCGCGCTGCAGATAGCTACGGATGCAACCAATTGCGCACTGCACCATGGGCGCTTCGATCTGGCATAGTGGTCAGCCCCTGTCCCACTGGCCGTGTCGCCCCATGTCGCCGAAGAAGACCTCGTTCCCCAAGCAGGATATCCGCGTGCTGTTGCTGGAGGGGGTCAGCCAGACCGCCGTGGAGGTGTTCAGCGCCGCCGGCTACAGCCAGATCGAGGCGCACACCAAGGCACTGCCCGAGGACGAACTGAAGGCGCGCATCGCCGAGGCGCACATCGTCGGCATCCGTTCGCGCACCCAGCTCAGCGCCGAGGTGCTGGCCGAGGCCAAGCGCCTGATCGCGGTGGGCTGCTTCTGCATCGGCACCAACCAGGTCGACCTGGACGCGGCCGAGCTGGCCGGCATCCCGGTGTTCAACGCGCCCTATTCCAACACCCGCAGCGTGGCCGAGCTGGTGATTGCCGAGGCCATCATGCTCACCCGTGGCATTCCGCAGAAGAATGCCGAGTGCCATCGCGGCGGCTGGTCGAAGTCGGCCAGCGGCAGCCATGAGGTGCGTGGCAAGACCTTGGGCATCATCGGCTATGGCCACATCGGCACCCAGGTCGGCGTGCTGGCCGAATCGCTGGGCATGCAGGTGATCTTCCACGACGTGGAAACCAAGCTGGCGCTGGGCAATGCGCGTGCTGCGGCCAGCCTGGACGACCTGCTGGCCCGCGCCGACATCGTCACCCTGCATGTGCCGGAGACCCCGGCCACGCAGTGGATGATCGGCAGCACCGAGCTGGCGAAGATGCGCAAGGGCGCGCACCTGATCAACGCCGCGCGCGGCACCGTGGTCGACATCGATGCGCTGGACGCGGCCCTGGCCAGCGGCCACGTCGGCGGCGCCGCGCTGGACGTGTTCCCGGTCGAGCCGAAGGGCAATGGCGATATCTTCGAATCGCCGCTGACCCGCCACGACAATGTGATCCTGACCCCGCACGTGGGCGGCAGCACGCTGGAGGCGCAGGACAACATCGGCGTGGAGGTGGCGGCCAAGCTGGTGCGCTACAGCGACAACGGCAGCACCCTGTCGGCGGTCAACTTCCCGGAAGTGACCCTGCCCGAACACGAGGACAGCCTGCGCCTGCTGCACATCCACCAGAACGTGCCGGGCGTGCTGTCCAGGGTCAACGAGATCTTCTCGCGCCACAACGTCAACATCGACGGCCAGTTCCTGCGCACCGACCCGAAGGTGGGTTACGTGGTGATCGACATCACCGCCAGCGAGGCACAGGCCGCCGCCGTGCGCGACGAACTGGCCGCGATTCCGGGCACGCTGCGGACGCGCATCCTGTATTGAAAAAAGGGGACGGAGGGGATTAAGTCGTTTGCGGCACATGCGCTATAAACGACTTAATCCCCTCCGTCCCCTTTTTACCTCAACGTGCCAGCCAGCGGCGCGCCATGCGCTGCATGGATTCGTCCGATTCCGGATCGGCCGCGACTTCGGTCACCGGCCGCCAGGCCAGGTCGAGTGACTCCTCGCTGAGCACGAAGGCCTCGCCACCCAGCGCCCGGATCACGAAACGCACGTCGTAGTGCCAGTGCCCCGGCACATCCTTGCGCTCCGGGATCCAATGCTTGTCCAGATCGAAGATGGCCGGGTCTTCCAGCACCAGGCCGCTCAGGCCCGACTCCTCCTCGGCTTCCTTCAGTGCCACCTGGGCCAGGTCGCGGTCACCGTCGGCGTGGCCGCCCAGCTGCAGCCAGCGCTGCAGCTTGCGGTGATGGGTCAGCAGCAGGCGCTGGCCATCGGCACTGACCAGCCAGCAGCTGGCGGTGAAGTGGCCGGCCAGGCGCTCGCGGCGGAACGGATCTTCCGGATCGTCCAACAATGTGCCGAATTCGGCAGCCAGTGCGTCGTGGGCAGGCTCACGGCGGGCGTAGTCCCGCAGCAGGTCGCGCAGGCGATCGTCAAGCACGGCAAGGGTTTCGGCGGTCTGGCGCATGAATGGGGGCGGTCTGGAAAAATACTGCTCATTATCGCCGTTCATTGTTGCGATTGCGCTTGTGCGTTGGCTTCAGCTTTGGCTAAGGTACAGCGGGCCGTTCGCGCGGCCTTCACCATTCCAGGGTTGCCGGCAACGTATCGGCGGCCCACCCCATCCGATCACTAGGAAGTACTGCATGCTGAAAGCTCTGTTGAGGGTCAAGCCGGTTGAACCGGCCGGGCACGTCGATGCCGGCGAACCCATCGAAGGCAGCCTGGACGGCGAAGCCACGTTGAAACGGACCCTCACGGCTAAACACCTCATCCTGCTTGGCGTGGGTGCGGTGATCGGCGCTGGTATCTTCGTGCTGACCGGCCAGGCCGCGGCCAACCATGCCGGCCCGGCGGTGATGCTTTCGTTCGTGCTGGCCGGTTTCGCCTGTGCCCTGGCGGGCCTGTGCTACGCCGAGTTCGCGGCGATGATGCCGGTCTCCGGCAGTGCCTATTCGTACTCCTACGCCACCCTGGGCGAAGGCATGGCCTGGTTCATCGGCTGGTGCCTGGTGCTGGAGTACCTGTTCGCCTCGGCCTCGGTCGCGGTGGGCTGGTCGGCATACCTGATCAGCTTCATCACCACCACCCTGCACATGCCGTTCCCGGACCTGCTCAGCGCCGCGCCCATCGCCTGGACCGGCAGCGAGTTCGTCTCCTCCGGCAAGCTGTTCAACCTGCCGGCGGTGCTGATCGTGGCGGCGGTGTCCGGCCTGCTGTACGTGGGCGTGACCCAGTCGGCCTTCGTCAACGCCATCATCGTGGCGATCAAGGTCACCGTCATCTGCCTGTTCATCGGCATCGGCGCGGCCCATATCGACCCGGCCAACTGGCAGCCGTTCATCCCGGAAAACACCGGCGTGCCGGGTGAGTTCGGCTGGAGCGGCATCTTCCGCGCGGCCACCATCGTGTTCTTCGCCTACATCGGCTTCGACGCGGTCTCCACCGCCGCCGGCGAAACCAAGGACCCACAGCGCAACATGCCGATCGGCCTGCTCGGCTCGCTGGCGGTGTGCACCATCGTCTACATCATCGTCTGTGCGGTGCTGACCGGCATGATGCCGTACCACCTGCTCGGCACCGACAAGCCGGTGGCGACCGCGCTGGAGCCCTACCCGACCCTGTCCTGGCTGAAGACGTTCGTGGAAATCGGCGCCATCGCCGGCCTGTCCTCGGTGGTGCTGGTGATGATGATGGGCCAGACCCGCATCGCCTACACCATCTCCCGCGACGGCCTGCTGCCGAAGTTCTTCGGCAAGGTCCACGCCCGCTTCCGCACCCCGTACGTCGCCACCATCGTGGTCGGCGTGATCGCCGCCGCGCTGGCCGGCCTGGTGCCACTGAACGTGCTCGGCGAACTCGTCTCGATGGGCACCCTGCTGGCCTTCGCCACCGTCTGCGTCGGCGTGCTGGTGCTGCGCTATACCAAGCCGGACCTGCACCGCCCGTTCCGCGTGCCGATGGTCTGGATCATCTGCCCGCTCGGCGCTGCCACCTGCCTGTTCCTGTTCTGGCAGGCGTTCGTGGTGCATTGGCACCTGTTCGTTGGCTGGACCCTGCTCGGCCTGCTGATCTACCTGGGCTACGGCATCCGCAACAGCAAGCTGGCCAAGTCGCCCTGATCCGCCTACGGGCCGGCCTCGCGCCGGCCCGTCCGTTTTCCCCGCGCGCCGCCCGTGGCGCGCTTCGACAAGACCACCACACATGTTCAAGCAACTGTGGGCCACCAAGCACCCGCATGCCGCCCATGAAGACGCCAACGGCCTGAGCCTGCGCCGCCACCTCGGCCCCTGGGGCCTGACCGCCCTCGGTATCGGCGCGGTGATCGGCGGCGGCATCTTCGTCATCACCGGCCAGGCCGCCGCCAACCACGCCGGCCCGGCCATCATGCTGTCCTTCGTACTGGCCGCCATCTGCTGCGCCTTCTGCGCGCTGGCCTATGCCGAGTTCGCCTCGATGGTGCCGGTCTCCGGCAGCGCCTACACCTACACCTACGCCACCTTCGGCGAGCTCTCGGCCTGGTTCATCGGCTGGATGCTGGTGCTCGAATACGGCGTCTCCGCCTCGGCGGTGGCGGTCAGCTGGACCGGCTACTTCCTCAGCCTGCTCAGCCAGTTCGACATCCATCTGCCAGCGGCGCTGGTCAGTGCGCCACTGGACGCACAGCTGCGCCCCACCGGCGCGATCGCCAACCTGCCGGCCGCCGCACTGGTGCTGCTGCTGACCTGGCTGTGCTACGTCGGCATCAGCAAGTCCTCGGCGATGAACATGGCGATGGTCGTGCTCAAGACCGGCCTGATCGTGCTGGTCATCGTGGTCGGCTGGAAGTACGTGGACACCAGCAACTGGACCCCGTTCATCCCGGCCAACGAAGGCCCCGGCAAGTACGGCATGGAAGGCGTGCTGCGTGGCGCGGCGATGGTGTTCTTCGCCTACATCGGCTTCGAGGCGGTGTCGGTGGCGGCACAGGAGTCGAAGAATCCTCAGCGCGACATGCCGTTCGGCATGATGCTGTCGCTGGTGATCTGCACCGTGCTGTACATCGCGATGGCCGCGGTGATGACCGGCCTGGTGCCGTTCCAGCTGCTGGGCACCGATGAGCCGGTGGTGACTGCCGTGGCCGCGCATCCGCAGCTGGGCTGGCTGCGCTGGGTGGTCGAGGTCGGCGCGCTGGTCGGCCTGTCCTCGGTGGTGCTGGTGATGATCATCGGCCAGCCGCGCATCTTCATGATCATGGGCCGCGACGGCCTGCTGCCGCCGGTGTTCACCAGGATCCACCCGAAGTACCGCACCCCGCACATCAACACCGTGATCACCGGCATCGGCATCGCGCTGCTGGCGGCGCTGTTCCCGCTGGACATCCTCGGCGAGCTGACCTCGATGGGCACGCTGATCGCGTTCGCCGCAGTCTGTGCCGGCGTGCTGATCCTGCGCCGTACCCAGCCGGACCTGCCGCGCCCGTTCCGCATGCCGATGGCGTGGCTGATCTGCAGCCTGGGCGTGTTGAGCTGCCTGGCGCTGCTGTCAGCGATGACGATGTACAACTGGATGCTGATGGGGGTGTGGACGTTCGTCGGTTTCGTGATCTATTTCTGCTACGGGTTCCGGCACAGCCGCCTGCGGGTGGAGTAAAGGGATTGCAGGGCCTGCGGCCCTGCACCCGCCTTTGAAGCCGGAGCAACGGCAACGGCAACAGCGGGTCTGAGGGTTTGGCGGGGAGGGGCGAGATTGCGGGGGGCGCTGCAAGTACATCCCTGTAAGCTCGGTCGCCGCATCCATGCGGCTCACGCCCCCGCAACCTCACCCCTCCCACCTTCGACACTCTCCCGGCGCATCCGGTGGATCCACGCCATGCGTGGATGATGATCATTCCCAGCGACCAGGGCGCCCGACGATGATCATCTGCGGCCAAACCAGATGGTCTTCTGTATCCAGCCTGCGCCGCCCATGCAGCCCATGGAGTGCTCGTGATTCTCCTTGGCGTTGACGTCCACGGTGTGGCGCTCGGTCTTTGGCATCAGCATCTTCTTGTATTTGCCATCCACGTCGCATGTCTCGCCTTCCTTGCAGACGGTCAGCACCTCGATCTCCTCGGTGCGCTCGACAACCTCAATCTTCTCCGGCCACTTCTCGTTCGCTTCGGCCCTGCAGTGCCAACGCGACTCATCCAGCGGATCGGCATGGTCGCTGAAGCGTGCCCATTCGGTCGCACAACCGCCGGTCAACAGCGCAAGCCCCGCAGCAACGGCCATCGCATACACGTAGCCATCTCCATCATCACTTCTCGATTTCCGGTCGCAGCACGCGCTCGTACTTTCCGTCCACGCCGTACGTGTTCTTGTCCTGCCCCCTGCTCGTCTCCAGCCTCAACGCCTGAACGGTTCGCAGAGCCAGATCATTCTCCGCTGGCCCCTGTTGCCTCGACTCCGTTGAGCAGCAACCGGTCGAGCCCCTGTCGTCCGCTGCGCCGGCTCCGCCTAGCGGCGATTGAACCAGATGAGCTGCTGCTGCCAGCCGGCACCGGCCATACAGGCATTGAACTCGCTGCTGCGGTCGGACGCGTTGACGTCCACGATGTAACTCTCCTCTTTCGGCATGGGTACCATGTTGTACTTGCCGTCAATGGCGCAGACTTCATCAAGCCTGCAGGGCACCTTGCGGTCTTCGTAGACGGTGCGCGTGGCCACTTCATTCCTGACCGGCCAGTGATCGTCGGCCTGCGCCCTGCAACTCGAATGGGCGGGGCCGAATGACCGCGCACCCGCATCCATCTTCACCCATTCCATCGTGCAGCCACTGCTGGCAAGCATGATGCCAATCACCCCCATCATCCCCATCGCGCGCGCGATCATCGAAGTACTCCTTTTCTTGGCGCTCGCCGGAACTTCTGCGGCAATCCGATGATGTTTCGCGGCAAGAGGGCTGTCCACGACCGGAATCGCTTCCAGCGGGAGCGCTGCCCTCCCCATTCAGCCAGCGCTGTGCTTGCCTCGATCCACCCCCTGCGCGCCGCCTGCCAGCACACCGCTTCGCGTTGCCCACGCAGCAGGCAGGCGGTACCCGCGCGGGCCCAGCATCGGGCCGGATCACGTAAAATGCCGTCCATGGACACCACCACCTTCCCCTACGACACCGCCCGCCTGGGCGAACTGGCCCAGCTGCTGATCGACAACGTCCGCGAACTGGCCCAGGCCGGCTGGACCCCGGCCACCAGCAGCAACTTCTCCCACCGCCTGGACGACCGCCACGCCGCGATCACCGTCTCGGGCAAGGACAAGGGCCGCCTGATCGAGGACGACATCATGGTGGTGGACTTCGACGGCCAGGCCGTCGGCCGCCCGTTGCGCCCCTCCGCCGAAACCCTGCTGCACACCCAGCTGTACCGCCGCTTCCCGGAAATCGGCTGCGTACTGCACACCCATTCGCCGGTGCAGACCATTGCCTCGCGCCTGTACGCGCCGCAGGGTCATGTGCACCTGGAAGGCTACGAACTGCTGAAGGCCTTCGCCGGCAACAGCACCCACGAGATGGCCATCGACGTACCGGTGTTCGCCAACACCCAGGACATGAACGTGCTTTCGAAGCAGGTCGATGATCTGCTCGACCGCCAGAACCTGTGGGGCTACCTGATCGACGGCCACGGCCTGTACGCCTGGGGCCGTGACATGGCCGAGGCGCGCCGTCATCTGGAAGCCTTCGAATTCGTGTTCCACTGCGAACTGGAACTGCGCAAGCTGCGCGGCTGAACCCGCGCGCAGGTGCAGATGCCGATCCGGAATCTGCACCTCGCCCCACCCTGATACCCTGTCTTCCCCCCGAGACGTTCAAGCTGCCGCCATGAGCCGACTGCGCATCTACGACGACACCCGCCCCGAATCGCCGCTGCTGGACACCCAGGACGGCGCGGTCATCGCTGCCGAACTGCAGAAGATCGGCGTCACCTTCGAGCGCTGGCAGGCCACCGCGCCAGTCGCGCCGGGCGCCAGCCAGGAGGAAGTGTTCGCTGCCTACCGTGCGGACATCGACCGCCTGGTCGCCGAGCGCGGCTTCAAGAGCGTGGACGTCGCCTCGATCGCCCCGGACAACCCGAACCGCGCCGAGCTGCGGAAGAAGTTCCTCGACGAGCACTTCCACAAGGAAGACGAGGTGCGCTTCTTCGTCGCAGGCTCCGGCCTGTTCACCCTGCACGTGGGTGACAAGGTCTATGAGATCGAGTGCGTGAAGGACGACCTGATCGCCGTGCCCGATGGCACCACCCACTGGTTCGACATGGGCGATGAACCGAGCTTCGTGGCGATCCGCTTCTTCACCGAGCCGGACGGCTGGGTGGGTCATTTCACCGGCACCGACATCGCGCAGAAGTTCCCCCGTTACGTACCTACCCAGGCGTCCTGATCCATGCAGCCCCGCGTCATCCTGACCGACATCGAAGGCACCACCAGCAGCATCTCGTTCGTCAAGAACGTGCTGTTCCCCTATGCCCGCAAGGCCTTGCCGGCGTTCGTTGCCGAACATGGCCAGCAGCCGGAGGTCCGCCGCTGGCTGGACGCGGTGGCTACCGAGATCGGTGGCGCCTGCCAGGACAGCCTGGTGGCCGAGACCCTGCAGGGCTGGATCGACCAGGACCGCAAGCACACTGCACTGAAGGCGCTGCAGGGCCTGATCTGGGATGAAGGCTACCGCCGCGGCGACTACACCGCGCACTTCTACCCGGAAGTGGCGCCGGTGCTGAAAGGCTGGCATGCCGCCGGCCTGCCGCTGTACGTGTACTCCTCCGGCTCGGTGCCGGCGCAGAAGCTGTTCTTCGGTTTCAGCGATGCCGGTGACCTCAGCCCGCTGGTGTCGGGCTGGTTCGATACCGAGATCGGCGGCAAGCGCGAGGCCGACAGCTACCGCCGCATCGTGCAGGCGATCGGCGTGCCGGGCGGCGAGATCGTGTTCCTGTCGGATGTGGTGGAGGAATTGGACGCCGCCCGCGAAGCCGGCCTGCAGACCCGCCTGATCGATCGCCTGGACGATTACCCGATGCCGCGCATCGGCCAGGCCGCCAACGGCCACGAGCGGGTCGAGAACTTCCAGCAGATCCAGCTGTAAAGAAGAGAGGTGTGCGGACCAACGGTCCGCACCTACCCGTCTCCGCGTCTGGTGGATGCCAACCTTGGTTGGCATGTTCGGTGTGTGCCAACCAAGGTTGGCATCTACCAAAACAGGATGTGCCGCCCTCAACGATCGTTGAGGGTCTTCAGCTTCATTGCTTCGCGCAGGGTCGTCAGGTCCACCGGGCCACGCACCGCGATATCGCGGATTTCGCCCGGCAGCAGATCCAGCAGGTTGTCTTCGACCTGCACATCCAGCGCGCCGAAATCGATCCACGTCGCGCGCACGTAAGCCGCGCTTTCCAGGCGCAGACGGTAGTGATCGCCTTCGATGGACAAGGTGGCCTTCAGCTTCTGCCGCGGCAACACCTGGTCCTTGGCTTCGACGAATCCGACGATCTGGCGGGCACTGACCGCCCCGTTCTGCAGCAGCTCGAACACGGCCACCGTGCGCTTCGGATCGGCACCGGCCAGCAGCTCGGCATCGCGGAAATCACCGATCGAGGTGACGCCCGCCGCCGTCAACGTCACCGCGTCCTCGCGACGACGCAGCACCTTGCCATCCACATCCATCACCCGCAGCCGCCAATGTGCATCTGCGGCAGCGCCATCATTGATCAGGCGCACCCGCGTACTGCCCTCATCACGCAATGCCGCCAGCGTGACCGGCGCGAAGAAGCGCCGCGCGGCGTAGTGCAGCGCCTTCCAGCGACCGAAGTAGTCCACGCTGGACCATGAAGCACCCGGCCAGACGTCGTTGAGCTGCCAGTACAGCGAGCCCATCGTGTACGGCCGCGAGGCGCGATGGTGCAGCGCGGCCAGCGCGATGCCATCGGCCTGCATCACCTGGCCGAGGTAGACGAAGTCCTCGAAGTCCTTCGGCGTGCCATAGCCCAGTTCGATGTAGTGCAGCAGGCGGCTGTTGCCCTCGCCGGCCATGAATTTCTGGTGCGCGCGGATCACCGGGCTGTCGATGCGCTGCTCGGCGCGGGTGGCAATCTGGTCCACGGTGGCCACCGACGGCCATGCCTGCAGGCCGTACTCGGACATGAAGCGCGGCGTCTCGCGCAGGTAAGCCTGCACCGGCAGCGCCGGATTGCCCCAGACCTGCCAGTAGTGCTTGTCGCCACGGGTCGAGTCGTTCGCCTTTTCGTCCAGGTCGTTACTGGGCGAGCTGGACCAGTACGGCACGCCCAGCCCCTCCTCACCCACTACCTGGCGCAGGTCATTGCCGAACAGGTCGACATAGCCCTGCCAGACCTTCTCGGCAAACGCCGGGTCGGCCGCCTTCAGGTCGCGGCCGTGGCCCCAGTCCTTCCAGGCGGTTTCTTCCTCGTTGTTGCCACACCACAGCACGATGCTGGGGTGATGGCGCAGCCGGCGCACATTGTCGCGTGCCTCGGCCACCACGCTGGCACGGAAGGCCGGATCGTAGCCCGGCTGCATGCCACCACCGAACATGAAGTCCTGCCAGACCAGCAGGCCCAGTTCGTCGGCGATGTCGAAGAAGGCATCGTCCTCGTAGTAGCCGCCCCCCCAGTTGCGCAGCATGTTCATGTTGGCGTCGCGTGCGGCGGTCAGCACCTGGCGCAGGCGCGCGGCGTCGACCCGTGCGGGGAAGGCATCGAACGGAATGACGTTGGCGCCCTTTGCGAAGATCTCCACGCCGTTGATGACCAAAGCGAAGCCCTGCCCGCCCTTGCCGTCTTGCTCGCGGCGCAGTTCAACCGTGCGCAGGCCGATGCGCTGCTCGCGCACCAGCGCTGCATCGGCGCCACCGTCCAGGCGGGCCTGCACGGTGTAGCGGTCCTGTGCACCGTGGCCGACCGGCCACCAGCGCTGCGGCTTGACCAGTTCGACCGGTACTTCGACGGCGTTCTGGCCGGGCTTCAGCAGCACCGTGCGCTGCACCTGGGCCACGATGCGACCCTGCGGATCGCGCACATCGACATTCACCACCGCAGAACCGGCCGCCGCGCCCTGCTCCATCTCCAGCAGCACGGCCAGCTTCGCCTGCTCCGCGCTCAATGCATCGGTACGCACGGCAAGATCGGTCAGGCGGTGCGCATCCCAGGCCTGCAGGTCGACCCAGCGCCACACGCCGGCGGTGACATAGCGCGGGCCCCAGTCCCAGCCGAAGTGATAGGCCGGCTTGCGCGCGAAGTTGCCGACCATCGCGTCCTTGGGCTCATCGCCATAGGGCGAAGGATAGTTGCCGGCGATCTTGTGCGGCATCGCCTGTACACCGGGAAGCAGTGTGCGGATTGGTGAACGGAACACGATCTGCAGTTCATTGCCATTCGCGCGCAGGCGCCCGTCCACGCGCGCACGCCAGGTGCGGTGCGCGTTGTCCGCGCTCAGCAGCGGCCTGCCGTTGAGGCTGACTTCGGCATAGGTATCCAGCCCGTCGAAGCGCAGCTCGGCATTGGGCTTGGCCAGTGTCGCCGCATCCACGTCGAAGCGGGCGCGGTATTCCCAGGCAGCCAGCCCGATCCATTGCAGCTCTGCCTCAGGCGCACCGACGTACGGATCGCGGATCAGCGCGTGGGCGAGCAGGTCGGTGTGCACGCTGCCCGGCACCTTCGCCGCACGCCACTGCTGCAGGCCCGGGTGGGCGGCGCCCTGCGCATCGCCGGGCAGCATGCGGAATTCCCATCGCGCCTGCAGCGGGGCTGCAGTTGCCGGGAAGGCGCAGACTGCGATCAGCAGCAGGAGCAGACGGACAACGAGGGAAAGACGATGCACGCGGAGCTCCTGTTTTTCCGCCGGGCGTCGCCCGGCGCTACCGATTCCGGATTGCCAGGCATGGCCTGGCACTACTGCCTTCGAACGATCTTCAGCGCAGCACGTTCAACACTTCGTAGCACGCGCCCATGGTGTGGTAATCCACCTTGCCGGCCGGGCTCTTCTCGTCGCTGTACTTGCGGTTGTCGGCATCAAGGATGCGGAACCAGGCACCGTACTGGTGGTCGACGAAGTACTCCCACGAGTAGGCCCAGATGCGTTCATACCACTGCCAGTAGCGGTCATCACCGGTGCGCTTGGCCATCAGTGCGGCGGTGGCCAGCGTTTCGGCCTGCACCCAGAAATACTTGTCGTCGTCGCAGACGAAGCTGTCGCCACCGATCGGCGCACCGTCCATGCCCGGCTGTCGGCGCGTTTCCGGTGCGAAACCGTAGTACAAGCCACCGCGCGCTTCGTCCCAGCTGCGCGCCACGGCCACATCGAACAGGTGCTGCGCGGTCGGCACCAGCCAGTCGGCCTGCACGTGGCGATCGAGGATCAGCAACAGCTTGGCCCATTCGGTCTGGTGGCCGGGCTGGAAGCCCCACGGGCGGAACAGGTGCTTGGGGTCGTCCAGGTTGTAGTCCCAGTCGATCTCCCAGTTCTCATCGTAGTGCTCCCAGACCAGCCCGCCGGCCTTGGCCGCCTGGCGGCGGGTCATGTTGTCGGCCAGCTGCAGCGCACGCTCGACATAGCGCTGCTCACCACTGGCCTCGAACGCCGCCAGCATCGCCTCGCACATGTGCATGTTGGCGTTCTGGCCGCGATAGCCGGTGAAGTTCCACTGGCCATCGGCCTCGTCCTTGTACAGGCCGTGCTGTGGCTCCCAGAAGCGCGCTTCCAGCAGCTGCCAGGTTTCGTCCATCCACTCGCGGGCCTGCTCGACACCGGCCTTCAGCGCGCAACTGTAGGCCAGCAGCACGAACGCCACGCCGTAGCAGTGGTTCATGTCGTCCTCGACCTTGCCATCACGCAGGGTCCAGGCGTAGCCACCGGTGGCCGGGTTGCGGTGCACCTCGCGCAGGTAGCGCACGCCGTGCTCGACCGCCTCGCGGTACTCGGCATTGCCGAATTCGCGGTAGGCCATCGCGTAGTTGAAGACGAAGCGCGTGCTGCTCACCAGGTGGCGGTGGCTGGCATCGTAGACGCTGCCGTCATCCCGGAAGTAGTGAAAGAAGCCGCCGTCCGGATCGATGCAGCGCGGATGGTAGAACGCCATGGTATCGGCGATGTGCGCGCGCAGGAACGCGGGCGAACGGAAATCGGGCGAGGTGCTCATGCGGTAATGTCCTGTGCCTGCAGCAGCTGCTGCACTTCATCGAGCAAGGGCATTGCGGCGAACGCGCCCTTGCGGGTAACAGCCAGCGCCCCCACGGCGGCGCCGAAACGCAGCGTGGCGGTGATCGCCTCCGGGTCCTGGCAGAACGCAGCGAAACCAGCGCCCGCCCCACCGCGCTCCAGCAGGCCGACCAGCACGCCGCCGACGAAGGCATCGCCAGCAGCCGTGGTGTCGACCGTGGCCACGCGGAAACTGGTGACCGTGCCGTGGTTGTCGCGGGTGTACCAGTGCAGCGTGGCCGCACCGTCGGTGACGATGACCCAGCGCGCCTGCGCGGCCAGCAGGCGCCGCAGCACCGTCGCCTCGCCGTCACTGCCCAGCGGCGCGGCCAGGTAGTCCAGTTCCTCGCGCGACAGCTTGACCAGATCGGCGCGTTCCAGCGCCTGCCACAGGCGCGGCGTCGGATCCTCGTTCGCCGGCCACAGCGCGGGACGCAGGTTCAGATCGAGGCTGACCACCGCGCCGGCCGCACGTGCACGGTCCATGCCGGCAAAGGTCGCCTCGGCGATGCCCGGCTCGGTCAGGCTGTTGGAGCAGACGTGGAAGCACTGCGCGCTGTCGAGGCAGGCGGCCTGGAAATCGCTGTCACGGAACAGCAGGTCGGCGGCCGGCGGGCGGTAGAAGCTGAAGCTGCGCTCGCCACTGGCGTCGAGGGCGACGAAGGCCAGCGCGGTCTTCGCCGCATCGGTACGCACGATGTAATCCGTGCCCACGCCGTGCTCGACCAGGCTGTCGGCCAGGAAGTCACCGAACATGTCACGGCCGAGCATGCCGACGAACTGGGTCTTCGCGCCCAGCCGCGCAGCGGCCACGGCAACGTTGGCCGGCGCCCCGCCGGCGTACTGCAGGAACGCCCGCGGCGTATCGGCCGAGGCCGGCGGCTGCGCTAGTAGATCGATCAAAATTTCGCCGAAGCAAACGATGGAACCCATTCCGGACTCAGCCTCCCTGCGTTGCGGAAGCCGGCGTACGTGCGCCGACCAGTCCGTAGAAAATGATGTAGCCGTAGCACAGCAGCGGCAGGATGAAGCTGGCCTGCACACCGATGTGGTCGGCCAGCACGCCCTGCAGGTACGGCACCACCGCACCGCCGACGATGGCCATGATCAGCAGGCTGGAACCCTTGTTGGTCAGCGGGCCCAGGCGCTCGATGCTCAGCGCGAAGATGGTCGGGAACATGATCGAATTGAACAGGCCGATCGCCACCACCGAGTACAGCGCGATGTTGCCGGAGGTCAGCATGGTCGTGACCAGCAGCCCCACGTTGACCAGCGCGAAGATCGCCAGCAGGCGGCTGGGCGAGAAGCGCGCCAGCAGCGCCGAGCCGGCGAAGCGGCCGATCATCGCCATCGTCCAGTAGGCCGACACGTAATGCGTGGCTTCCTGCTCGCTGAAGCCGCCGATGTTGGGCATCGACAGGTAGTTGACCAGGAAGCTGCCGATCGAAACTTCGGCACCGACGTAGAAGAAGATGCCCAGCACACCCAGCAGCAGGTGGCGCTTGCGCAGCGCATCCAGGTAGCTGTGGTGGTGGCCCTGGTCGGCCTGCTCGGTGGCGTCGCTCAGTGCCGGCAGGCGGAACAGGTATACGAACAGCGCCAGCAGCACCAGCGCAACGGCCAGCCCCACGTACGGGCCCTGCACGGCCTGCGCCTCGGCGGCACGGTAGGCCAGCTGTTCGGCGGCCGGCAGTGCCGCGATGTCATCGGCACTCTTCACCGTGTTGGACAGGATCAGCATGCCGCCGAAGATCGGGGCGATGGCCGTGCCCAGCGAGTTCAGCGCCTGCGCCAGGGTCAGGCGGCTGGAGCTGGTCTGCTCCGGGCCCAGCAGCGCGACGTAGGGATTGGCAGCAACCTGCAGCACGGTGATGCCGGTGGCCAGAACGAACAGTGCGCCCAGGAAGGCGCCATACACGCGCAGCTCGGCCGCCGGCCAGAAGCCCAGCGCACCGATACCGGCAATCACCAGGCCGGCCACGATGCCCTTCTTGTAGCCCAGCGCCGCCACCAGGCGACCCGCCGGCAGCGACATCAGGAAATAGGTGCCGAAGAAGGTGAACTGCACCAGCATCGCCTTGGCGTAGTTCAGCTCGAACACCGCCTTCAAGTGCGGGATCAGGATGTCATTGAGGCAGGTCAGGAAGCCCCACATGAAGAAGATCGTGGTGACCACGGCCAGCGCCTTGCCGTTGGTGACGGCAGGTGCGTTGCCCGAAGATCCCGTTGGACGGGGCGTTGCGGAGATCGGCATGCGGTACGCGCCTCGATGCGCGGAAGGTCGTTGTTGCGTGGAAGGGGTGTATGGAATAAATCAGTTCGGTCGTGCGGCACTGCTTTCGCGGATGCGCAACTGCACCGGCGCGACCGTGCGCCGTGGCGGCGCGTCCGGTTCGTCCAGTCGTTGCAGCAGCAGCGCCGCAGCTTGCCGGCCCCGCTCGCGCGGATCGGCGGTGAGCGTGGTCAACGGCGGCACCGCTACCGCAGCCTCGGAAATATCGTCGAAGCCGGTAACGGCAAAGTCACCTCCCGGACGGATGCCCCGTGAATTCAAGCCCAGCATCAGGCCCAGCGCGACGGTGTCGTTGTAGCAGACCGCCGCACTCGGCCGATGGCCATCGGCAAACAGCTCATCGGTGCGCGCAGCGGCTTCCAGACGGTTCGGCGCCGACTCGATCATCCAGCCCGGCGGCAGCGACAGACCGGCCTCGGCCAGCGCCTGCTGGAAACCGGCACGGCGCTGGTGGCACGAGCTCGATGCAGCGTGGCCGCCGAAGAAGGCGATCTGGCGATGGCCGCGCTCGATCAGGTGACGCGTGGCCAGATAGGCGCCGTGCTGGTTGTCCAGGGTCAGGAAGTCCCAGTCGGCCCCTTCCAGTTCGCGGTTGAACAGCAGCACGTTGGCATTGGCACCCAGTGCCTGTCGCAACTGCACGGTATCGCTGCCCTCGGCCGGCGACAGGATCAGGCCGGCCGGGGTGTGCTCCATCAACGTGGACAGCACGGCCTGCTGGCGCTCCGGCGATTCGCCAGTGCTGCCGAGCAGGGTCACGTAACCGCGTCCGCCCAGCGCCTCGTCCACGCCGGACGCGAATTCGGCGAAGAACGGGTTGGAAAGATCGTTGATCACCAGCGCGATGCTCGACGAGGTACGTCGACGCAGGTTGGCGGCAGCGCGGTTGTAGACATAGCGCTGCCGGCGCAGCTCGGCCTCGACCTTGGCACGGGTATCGACGTTGACCAGCGGGCTGCCGCGCAACACCAGCGACACGGTCGCCCGTGACACGCCGATGGCACGCGCGATGTCGGTCACCGTCACTGCCTTGCCGGCGCGCTTGCTGGGACTGCTGCCGTTGTCGTTCATCGTCTTCCCGGACTCCGCTGGAGGCTCAAGCCTAATGGATCAGGGCCGTGTCGTGCCGTGCCGTTCGCTGGGTCACCGCGAACGGCACAGTCCGGCTCAGCGCAGCTGGCTGCCCGGTGCCGCGCACCAGGACACCGGCAGGTCCTTCACCGCCGTACCCCAGCCCTGCTCCGGCGCCTTCGCGTCAAGCGCGAACTGCAGGCGCGGGCCCTGCTGCAGCTGGTTCCAGTCCAGCCAGACCGGCGCATGCGCCTGGCCATCGACCTGCACGCCCTGAACGTACTGCAGGCGGCGGCCATCGGCACCCGGCGCGTCGATGCGCAGCGTCCGGCCATTGCCCATGTCCAGTTCCACCTTGCTGAAGCGCGGGGTGTGCAGCAGGAACTGGCCGCTGCCCGGCACCGCCGGATACACGCCGATGGCGCTGAAGAGATACCAGGCCGACATCGTGCCGAGGTCGTCGTTGCCAGTCACGCCATTGGGCGCGTTGGTGAACAACTGCTGCGCGGCGCGCACCACGGCGGCGGTCTTCCACGGCTGGCCGATCAGCGTGTACAGCCACGGCGAATGCAGGTCCGGCTCGTTGTTCGGGTTGTAGCGGAACTGGTTGTAGTAGCTGTACGGCCCGACCACCCACTCCTTGCGGGCGGCGTTGAGCGGATCGGCCTGCAGCGCGTCCATCGCGAAGAACGCGTCGAGGCGGCGGCCGGCCTGTTCGCGGCCCTGCATCGCTTCGACCAGCCCCGGCACGTCCTGCTGCGCCAGCCACTGGTACTGCCACGCCGTGCCCTCATGGAAACCGTGGTGCGAACGCGGGCTGTAGTGGCCATCGGCCGGGGTGTACCACTGGCCATCCTCGGTGCGCGGGCGCGGGAAACCGGTGAAGCCGGTCTCGGCGTCGCGCACCTGCGGGTCCCACACCTTGCGCCAGTTGCGGCCGCGCTCACGCAGCGTCGCCGCGTCCTGCGCATGGCCGAGGCCATCGGCCATCTGCGAAAGCGCACAGTCGGCCAGTGCGTATTCCAAGGTAGCCGAACCGCCGTGGTGCGGATCGACGTCCATGCCCTTGGACGGGAACGCGCGGTCGTAGACCACGTAGCCCTTTTCCAGGTAGGTCGGGTTGCCGGAACGGCCGGCCATGCGCGAGTTCAGCGGCGGCGTGCCGAAGGCATTGCGGCGCAGCGCATCCCAGGCCTGCGATTCTCGGCCCTTGAGCGCACCGAAGCGCCACAGGTCGACCATGAACGGGGTGACCGGATCGCCGGTCATGATGTTGGTCTCGAAGTTGGCATAGCCCCAGCGCGGCAGCCAGCCGCCCTGCTCGTCGATCGCCAGCAGGGTACGGCCGATGTCGCGCGCCACGTCCGGGCGGGTCAGTGCCAGCCACTGGTTCTGCGCGCGGTAGGTATCCCACAGCGAGAAGTACTCGTAGTAGGTCCAGCCATCGGCACGGTGGATGCCATCGTCATAGCCGCGGTAGCGGCCGTCGGCGTCGTTGCCGGTCATCGGCTGCAGCAGCACGTGGTAGACCGCGCTGTAGAACACAGCGCGGTCGTCGGCGGTGCCGCCCTGCACGCGCACCCGGCCCAGCTGCTCGCGCCACGACTGCTGGGACAGCGCGCGCATCCGGTCGAAACCGAGCAGCGCCCCGCCCTGCATGCCCTCCGCGCGCAGGTTGATGCGCGCGCCTTCGGCATCCACATGCGATATCGCGCTGATCGCCGTTACCGACTGGCCCTTGGCGAGGTCGAAGCTGAGCCAGGCACCGTTCGGCTTCTGTTCGCCTTCCATGCTGTGGCGCGCACCCGGCAGGCCGCCGCCCTCGCCCCAGGTGCCATGCGCCTTGAACGGGCGGTCGAACTCGATGCGGAACCAGGTGGTGTACTGATGGCCGCCGCAGAAACTTTTGGTCACCAGCTTGCCCTCGACCACGCGGTCGCCGACCACATCGACTACGCTGCCGATCACCGAGTGGCGTTCGTTGGCCTGGCCGACGTTGACCAGCACGTGGCCCTCGCCCTGGCGCTGGCTGAAGGTGTAGCGCTCGGCCGCGGCACGTGTACGCGCGGTGGCCTCGGCATCGATGCCGCCGTAGCTGGTCAGGCGCACCTTGTAATAGCCGGCCTGGCCGATCTCGCCGTCATGCGTGTACAAAGCGGCATAGGTCTTGTGGTTGAAGTTCTTGGCATCAGCAGTATCGAAATCGCCGCCCGGACCGATGCTGCCGGTGACCGGCAGGATCGACACCTGCCCGCCCTGCTCCCAGCAACCGGCGCCGGAGATGAAGGAGTGGCCGAAACCGCGGATCTTCTCGTCGTCGTAGCGCCAGCCCGAATAGTGGCTGCCGATCGGGCTGACCTGGATCAGGCCGAACGGTGCCGATGCGCCGGGGAAGGTATTGCCGTCGTCCTTGCTGCCGATGAAGGTGTTGACCTCGCGCTCCAGCGCCGCCGGTGCGGCCTGCAGCAGCATCGGCATGGCCGAAAGCGCCAGCAGACAGGCCAGGCGCGCCAGCGGGCGGGAGGACAATGGGACGGCGGGAGCGGACGGCACTGGACGCATGTCGGGTTCCTGTAGTCGATGACGCGGAGGCAGACGGCCGGGATCGTTCGGCACCGTTCCGCTGAGCCCTGCCCTGCAGAGAGCTCCCCCTGGAATGACGTCCGACCCACCAGACCGTGGATTTAGATCGATTCAAGTAGAGCATGCGGATTCAGCCGAATGCATTCTGCGGCGCAGCATGAGAGGGGGTGTTCGGCAGGGCTGCGCCCTGCACCTGCCGAAGCCGAAGCAACAGCAAAAGCCGACTATCCGTGGGATGGCAGGACCGTTGGCGCCATGGATGGCGCCATCGAGCCCCCAGGGGTGAGGGCGCTTTGCTTGCGAAGCACTGCTTCGCAAGCGCCCGAACGCACAGCCGCCAGCGGCTGGGCCGGACCCCGGAAGGGGGGTTTACGGCGTGTCCTGCCAGCCCACACCGCCCCGCCAAACCAGCAGAAAACCAGAGCCGCTTTGGCTTTGGCTTTGGCTTTGGCTTTGGCTTTGGCCGTTGCCCTGGCTTCAAGCAGGTGCAGGGCGCAGCCCTGCCGACCCACCCTCCCCTGCGCACGAAAACGATTTCACTGTTTTCAGCAAACCGTCATCCCTTCGCCACGCCAGTACCATATTGCGCAGCAGCATGCGCCCACGGGCGACCCATGCTAAAAAACGCCCGCCCATCGCTTAGATCGATCCAAGACGACATTGCGATGGCCGGGAGTTGGGGAAGCGGCAACAGGACGTACCAGGCCACGCGCACGGTGCAACTGCCACTGCATGGCGATAGCGACAATGTCACTTCAAATTAGATCGATTCAAGTTGTCCGTGCCACGTCACCGGATCAATCCAGGAGAGAGGGAGAGATGGGAATGAAGCATTCAACACGTACGCATGGCCAGGACGCACTGTCGCTGGCCATCGCGCTGGCCCTGGCCGCCGCCGTCGTTCCGGCCGGCGCCGCCGCGCAGCAGGCAACCACCACCGGCTCGCAGGAAGCCACCAACCTGGAGCGTCCAGGTCACCGGCTACCGCTACGCCATCGAAAAGAGCCTTGAGCAGAAGCGCGACGCCAATGCCGTGGTCGAAGTGATCACCGCCGAGGATGTCGGCAAGTTCCCCGACAAGAACGTGGCCGACGCATTGCAGCGCGTGCCCGGCGTGATCATCACCCGCAGCGGTGGCGAGGGTAAGAACGTCAGCGTGCGCGGCCTGGCCTCGGACCTGACCCTGACCCAGTTGAACGGCAATTACGTCGCCACCTCGGAAACCAATGACGAGGCCTCGCGTTCGTTCAACTACACCCTGCTGCCATCGAACATGCTGTCGGCAGCCGAGCTGTACAAGACGCCGGAAGCACGCATCGACGAAGGCGGCATCGGCGGCACCGTGATCCTGCGCACCCGCCGTCCACTGGACATGGAAGCCAACTCTGGCTTCGCCTCGATCGAAGGCACCTCGTCGGACACCAGCAGTGGTGTCGACCCGCAGGCATCGGCGATGTACTCCTGGCACAGCAAGGACGAGCGCTTTGGCCTGCTGATCGGCGCGACCAAGCAGGTTCGCACCAACCGCAGCATGGAAGTCAGTACCGAAGACTGGCAGTGGTACAGCGACCGTGTCGATGCCAACGGCGGCGTCATCCATGACTACGTCTGGAACGCGGCGGGCCGCACGCGTAATCCGGCCGTCGACGTGTACGGCAACGCCTTGCCTGACGCCTCCCAGTTCTGGGGCCGCTCGGGCATCTACAACCAGAATGGTGGCCACTACTCCGGCTTCTTCATGCCGACGTCGGTCAACTTCGCAGTGCGTGACGAGCGCCGCGAGCGCACCGGCGGCCAGCTGACGTTCCAGTTCAAGCCCCTCGACAACGTCACGATGACGGCGAACTACTTCCGCTTCGAACTGCAGGGCAACTACACCCAGAACATGCTGAAGGTTCCGGAATGGAACCTGGCGCGCGTGGCCGGCGACGGCAACTGGGAAGGTGGCCGCATGCTCAACGGCTTCACCATGGACCCCAGTGGCACCATCGTGACCGGTGCGCAGTACCAGATGCAGCCGGGTCGCAACTACATCTGCAGCGAAGACCAGGCCGCCGCCGCCGGCCTGCGCCCAGGCGGCTGGGGCCCGGATGACTGCACCATCCCTACCCCGCAGCTGACCGGCACCTACAGCAAGGAAAAGGCGCTGTCGCAGACCGCGGACCTGACCATCGACTGGGACATCAGCCCGTTGTGGAAGGCCAGCTTCGCCGGTGGCCGGACGTGGTCCGAAGGTGGCCCGTCGATGAACTTCCGCATGTCGGCCAAGCCGCGCCGCCAGGTCAACGGCCAGTGGCAGGCCGGCAACACCTACAGCGCGTGGGACCTGACCGGCACGCCGTCGGTGAACTTCTCGCCCGACCTGCAGCAGCAGCTGATGAACGGCATCGCCGAAGTGGACACCGGCTCGACCGATTCGTCGTGGAAGCGCACCGAGGTCAAGCAGAACCACTTCCAGGCTGACTTCACCAAGCTGTTCGAGGCCGGCTGGCTGGATTCGATCCAGTTCGGCGCCAAGTACAGCGATGGCAAGGTCCACCGCAATACCGGCAACACCTACTGGGTCTGCCAGGGAGCCGACCCGAGCGATTACAGCAAGCGTTACCAGGCGGGTTGTGATTCGACCGCCGGCATCGCCCAGCCCGGCTTCTTCCTGTCAAAGCCGATGGACAACATCGCCGGTGGGTTCAACGCCAACGTGTTCCCGGGCATCAACTACCCGGCCTACATCGACTACCTGAACAACCGCTACGGCGGCGTGCAGAACCGTACCGAGGACGACTTCGTCTACGACGTGCAGGAAAAGGTGTACTCGGGCTACTTCCAGGCCAACTTCCGCACCGAGCGCCTGCGCGGCAACATCGGCGTGCGCGTGGCACGGACCAAGCAGCACGCCGCCTCCAGCGATTCGGTCGAACGCTTCAATGACTATTTCGCCGACAACGCTGCCGGCTCGCCCTTGGCCTGCACCGATCCGTCAGCAGCGGCCCTGCTCGGCTCCAACAGCGGCTATGGCTGCGAAAGCGGCTTCGTGCGCCTGCCGGATGCACTGGCCCGCGCCAAGACCTACGAACTGTCCTCGCTGGAAAAGACCTACACCGACATCCTGCCGAGCTTCAACATCGCCTGGGACATCACCGATTCGCTGGTGCTGCGCGGTGCTGCATCGAAGGTCATTGCCCGCCCCAGCTACACCAACATCGCCTACCCCGGCGGCCTCAGCTACTACTCCGATGAGTACAGCAACGACCGTCGCGTTGCCGGTGGTGCCACCAACCCCGGCTGGTATGGCTCGGGCAGCAACAAGGAACTGGAACCGTTCAAGGCCACCCAGTACGACCTGAGCCTGGAGTGGTACTTCAAGCCGGGTGCCGTGGCGGGTGTGGGCGTGTTCCGCAAGGACGTCAAGAACTTCACCGTGCCGGTGGTGCGCGACCAGCAGATGAACGTCGGCGGCCAGAACGTGACCGTGCAGAAGTATGAGACCCAGGCCAACGGCCGTGACGGCGTGTCGCAGGGCGTGGAAATCTACGGCCAGTACACCCTGGACTTCGGCCTCGGCTTCCAGGCCAACTACACCTACAACGACACCAACATGGCCTCGGTGGAGATCAACGGCGAACAGATCGGTTCCTCGCCACTGGTGGGCAGTGCCAAGAACCAGGCCAACTTCACCATGTTCTACGAGAACGAGAAGTTCCTCGCACGCGCCTCTTACAACCGTCGCGGCGTGGTGGTCGGTGGCCTCAACAACGGCTTCAGCTCTTACTCCGAGCCGTACGACCAGCTGGATCTGAACGCCGCATACAACATCCGTGAAGACCTGGCACTGACCGCTTCGGTGCTCAACGTCACCAAGTCCGAGCAGCGTGTGCACCTGGGCAACGACACCAAGGCGCGCCTGCTGTCCAACACCTACTCGGGCCGCCAGTACTACGTCGGCCTGACCTGGAAGTTCTAAGGCAACACCGGGTTGCCCGGGCGTGCCCCGGTGCAACCCACGCCCCGCCCTGGCGGGGACGTTCCTCCACGGCAGCCGCGCTGGTACAGGTGGCTGCCGTTTTTTCTTGTCGGCGCTTGCCTTTCGTTCAGCCCGGCGCTTGACCCTGCCATCGTTGGAAGGTGCACACTGACTCCACCCCAAGAGCACCGAAGGAGCTACAGATGGAATTCCATGTCGATGGCATGACCTGCGGCGGCTGCGCGCGCAGCGTGACCCGTGCGATCCAGCAGATCGATCCCAACGCCAGCGTGGTCGCCGACCCGCCGACCGGCCTGGTCAAGGTGCAGACCACCGCATCGCAGGAAGACGTCTTCGCCGCAGTGAACGACGCAGGCTTCCCGCCGCGTACTGCCTGATCCCCTGCCCCCGTCTCACACAGGAAAGCCCGCCCGGTGCCGCTGCACCCGGCGGGCTTTTTCATGCATGCGATATCGAGTCAATGCTTGTGCGTACGCCGCCGCACCGCACCGGTCTTCGCGGTATCGACCGGCACCGGCGTCTGATCGTCCTCACCCAGCCGCTGTAGGATCGGGCACTCCGGGCGCTCGTCGCCGGCACAACAACTGATCAGCGATTTCAGCGTGTCGGCCATCTGCCGCATGTGCTCGATGCGCTGTTCCAGATCGGCAATGTGCTGTTCGGCCAGGTGCTTCACGTCGGCGCTGTGCCGCGAGGTGTCATTCCAGAGGCCCAGAAGATCAGTGATCTCGGCCACCTGGAAGCCGAGATCGCGCGCGCGGCGAATGAAGCGCAGACGGTGGATGTCCGCCTGCGAATACGCCCGGTAGCCCGACTCGGTTCTATCAGCGGCGGGAATCAGACCGATCTGTTCGTAGTAGCGGATCATCTTCGCCGACACGCTGGAGGCCTTGGCAGCTTCACCGATGTTCATACGGATCTCCTTCAATGGGTCGCTGCGGCGGCATCCGCCATCGGTGGCTGGAAACGGCGCAGGCGCAGCGCGTTGCCCAGTACGAACACGCTGGACAGTGCCATTGCACCGGCCGCGAACACCGGTGACAGCAGCACGCCCCAGACCGGGTATAGCACGCCGGCGGCCACCGGAATCAACGCGGTGTTGTAGGCGAAGGCCCAGAACAGGTTCTGCCGGATGTTGCCCAGCGTCGCCTTCGACAGCGCGATGGCATTCGGCACCCCCTGCAGGTTGCCCGACATCAGCACCACATCGGCCGATTCCACTGCGATATCCGTGCCGGTCCCGATGGCCAGGCCGACATCGGCTTCAGCCAGTGCCGGCGCATCGTTGATGCCGTCGCCGACGAAGGCGACATGGCCATGCGTGGCCTTCAAGCGGCGCACCGCCTCGACCTTGCCTTCCGGCAGCACCTCGGCCACCACTTCGTCGATGCCGAGCTGGCGCGCGATCGCCTGCGCGGTACCAGCGTTGTCACCGGTGACCATCGCCACCTTCAGGCCAAGCTCATGCAGTGCCGCGATTGCGGCCGGCGTGCTCGGCTTGATCGGATCGGATACCGCGATGATTGCGGCCAGGCGGCCGTCGATGGCGGCATACAGCGGCGACTTGCCCTGGGTGCCCAGCTCTGCCGCCAGCGTCGCGAACAAAGTGATGTCCACGCCCAGGTCGCGCATGAAGCGATCGGCACCGACCTCCACCCGCGCACCATCAACGTTGGCACGCACGCCCATGCCGGTGACCGATTCGAAATCGACCATCGACGGCAGCGCGATGCCCTGCTCGGTGGCTGCATCGACGATGGCGCGGGCAATCGGATGCTCCGAGCGCGACTCCACCGCCGCCACCGCCGCCAGCACCGTGCCGTGGTCAAAACCGCTGGCGATCTCCAGATCGGTCAAGCGCGGGCGGCCCTCGGTCAGCGTACCGGTCTTGTCCACCGCCACCACCTGCGCGTCCTTCAGCAGCTGCAGCGCCTCGCCCTTGCGGAACAGCACGCCCATTTCAGCGCCACGGCCGGTCCCGACCATGATCGAGGTCGGCGTCGCCAACCCCATCGCGCACGGGCAGGCAATGATCAGCACCGCCACCGCATTGACCAGCGCGAAGCTCAGCGCCGGTGACGGGCCGAAGATCAACCAGACCAGGAAGGTAGCCAGCGCGGCCAGCATCACCGCCGGCACGAACCACAGCGTGACCTTGTCGACCACCGCCTGGATCGGCAGCTTCGAGCCCTGCGCCTGTTCGACCATGCGGATGATCTGCGCCAGCATGGTCTGCGCGCCCACCGCCGTGGCACGTAACGTCAGTGCGCCCTTCTGGTTGACCGTACCGCCCACCACGCTGCTGCCCGGCTGCTTCTCGACCGGGATCGGCTCGCCGCTGATCATCGATTCGTCGATGTAGCTGCGGCCTTCAACCACCTCGCCATCGACCGGCACGCGCTCGCCCGGCCGCACTTCCACCATGTCGCCGCTCTGCACTTCATTGACCGGGATGTCGACGGTGCGGCCGTCACGGAACACATGGGCGACCTTGGCCTGCAGGTTGACCAGACGCTTGATCGCTTCGGAGGTACGGCCCTTGGCGCGGGCCTCGAGGAAGCGGCCGAGCAGGATCAGCGCGACGATGACTGCTGCCGCTTCGTAGTAGACGTTCACCGTGCCCGGCGGCAGCAGCCGCGGTGCAAAGGTCGCCACCACCGAGTAGCCAAACGCCGCGGCGGTGCCCACCGCTACCAGTGAATTCATGTCCGGCGCCAGCCGCAGCAGTGCCGGGAACCCCTTCTGGTAGAAACGGCGGCCGGGAATGGCCAGCACCAGGAGGGTCAGTACGAACTGCAGGTACCAGCTGGCCTGCATGCCGATGGTGGCCATCACCCATTCGTGCATGCCGGGAATCAGGTGCGAGCCCATCTCCAGCACGAACACCGGCAGCGCCAGCGCGGTCGCCACGATCAGGTCGTGCTTCAGTTCGGCGCGCTCGGCATCCTTCTTTTCAGCGGCTTCATCATCGGACTGCACACCGGCCTCGATCGGGCGGGCGGCGTAGCCGACCTTGTCGATGGCCGCAACCAAGGCGGCCGTATCAGCCACGCCGCGCACGGTCGCACGCTCCGTCGCCAGGTTCACGCTGGCCTGGCTCACGCCTGGCACCGCCAGCAGCGCGCGCTCCACGCGGCCCACGCAGGAGGCGCAGGTCATGCCTTCCACGGCCAGTTCAACGGTGGCGGGGGGCACGTCGTAGCCCACCCGCTCCACCGCCTGGATCAACGCGGCCCGATCGACCGGACCGGACGGGCGGATATCCGCGCGCTCGGTGGCCAGATTGACCGAAACACTGCCCACGCCTTCGACCTTGGACAGCGCCGCCTCGACCCGGCCGACACAGCTGGCGCAGGTCATGCCCTCGATGGGCAGGCTGATGGTGGAGGGGCTGGCGGGGACGGCAGCGGTGCGCGGCGTGCTCATGATCGGATTCCCGGGATTCCTTCTGGATGCGGACAGGCTAAACCTTGCCATCGTGGGAAGGTCAAATCCAGCCACCCCGGGGGTTCATGATGGGGTTCATCCACGCATGGCGTGGAACTGCTGAGCGGACGGAGGCGCCACGGGCGGATCAGGCCCGGCGCCCCCTGCGGGTCTGCTCAGAAGGTGAACACGTACTCCAACGCGAACTCGCGGCCGACCGCGCCAAGCAGGCGGGTCGGGGCGAAGTCGTAATCCAGCTTGTACGGGTCCTTGTGGTTCCAGCTGGCTGCGTTGAAGGCGTTGTTGACGTACACGTTTACCTTCGCGTGTTCGGTCACCTGGTAGCCCACGTTGAAGTTCCAGGTGATGAACGGCCCCACTCGACCGTAGTAGCGCGCCGTCTGCTGCCCGGCATTGGGGTTCGGGTTCGGCGAGCCGTCCGGACGTGTCGCCGGCTCCAGGCAGTTCAGCGACGGGCTGTCGCTGGGCACGTAGCCGTCGGCGAACGGCAGGCAGCCGCCGGGGTTGTCCAGGCGGTCGGTGCCCCAGTGGTAGCGCACGCCCGGCACCGAGCCCACGCGGTCGGTATAGACATTGGCATTCCAGTTGCCGCGCTGCCAGGCCAGGCTCGCGCGCAGCTTGCTGCGCAGGTCGCGGTCGCGGCGTTCCGGATTCGGATCGTTGGCGTAGCGCTGTTCCTTGGTCGAGATCTGGTTGGTGTAGTTCAGGCCCAGCTGGAAGCTGCCCCACTGCGCGGTTTCCAGGCGATAGCGTGCGGTCAGGTCGACACCACGTACTTCGCGGCTGGCCAGGTTGAACGGGCCGCGCTCGATCGACACCAGGCGGCCGCTGCTGTCACGGTTCACGCGGGCCAGGATGCCGGCGCAGTATTCGCCACCGGCCGGATTGGCCCATGGCGTGCCATCGATGTTCTTGCCGGTCAGGCAGCCGGCCTCGCTGGCCAGCACCTCATCGGCGCCGACGTCGACGATCATGTCTTCCAGCTTGATCGCCCAGTAGTCGGCACTGACCGACAGGTTCGGCATCACGTCCCAGACCAAACCGACCGTCCACGAATCACCGGTTTCCGAGCGCAGCAGCGGCGTGCCACGCCGGTTCACGTCGAAGGTGTACCAGACATCGGTGTTGCCCACGCCGCAGTTGTTGACCAGGTACGCGCCACTCTGGATGCAGCGCAGGCGGTCATAGGTCTGCACTTCGGAGCTGCTCGGCTGGCCCAGCAGGTAATGCATGTCCGGCGCATGGAAGCTGGTGGCATAGGAGCCACGCACCAGCAACGATTCAACCGGGCGCCATTCCAGGCCGACATTCCAGGTGGTTTCCTTCTGGCTGCCGATGTTCAGTGCTTCGCTGCTGTCGTCGGCCTTGTAGTTGCCATAGCGGTCATAGCGCGCGGCCGCAGTGGCGGTCACGCTGTCCAGCAGCGGAATCTTGAACTCGACGCCGGCCGAATAGCGGGTGCGCTCGCCGCCACCGCGATCGACGTTCTGCAGGTCGAAATCGATGCCGGCGCGTGGGTCGGGGCTGAGGTGATAACCCTGCTGCGCGACTTCAGCCACCGCGGCGAACGAGATCGGGCCGGCCCAGCCCTGGAACAGTTCGCCGGTGATATCCGCCGAGGCCTGGTTGACCCAGGACGCCGCACGGTTCTTCGCCACCGTACCCATCTGCCAGTACTGGTCCGGCGTCAGCGGATTCCACCAGCGCGATTCGTTCAAGGCGTAGATCGCCTCGCCATCGGCCGTGGTGCCCAGCTTCGGGCCGAGGAAGTAGTTGTACGACTTCTGCTTGTCGACCACGTTCTGCCGTTCTTCCACGCGGTAGTACGAGCGCCCCACCGTGGCGCTCCAGTCGAAGCGGTCGGCGAGGCGGCCACGCAGGCCGGCGCTCCAGTCCCAGGACAGTTCGCGGTTGGTGTTGCGCAACGTATCCAGCCCGCCAACCTCATTCGGGGTGAACTGGCGCACGCCAAGAATCGGACGGTTGCGGTTGGCGTCCCAGTAGTAGCCGTTGTCATCGTCGATCAGCGACACGCCGGGCGGATTGGTGCCCCAGATCGCTTCGGAACGGTAGACCGCCAGATTGGTCCAGGCCTGCAGGTCGTTGCTGAAATCGAAGGTGGCATACAGGTTGCCGGACACGTTCTCGGCACCGCCGGTGAGCAGCCAGTTGGCGTAGTCGGCGCTCATGCCGCACAGGCGGCCGGTGTTGGTGATGGTGTTGGCGGCGTAGTTGTAGACCAGTCGATCGGCGGTGTAGTACTCACTGCCGAACTTCTCGCAGGTGCCGGTGGGCGGCGCCAGGCGCTGGCCCGTGGTCGGATCGATCAACGCCAGTCCGGCGGTAGGACGGAAGCCGACCTTGCGTTGTTCCATGTTCCAGGACGGGTACGGCGCATCATCGGCATCGTCCATCTGCGGGCGGTCACGGCCGAACAACGGATCGCGCTTGGTGTACTGCAACGCGTAGGTCACGCTCCAGTTGTCACCGGTCTTGCCGCCGGCCCAGGACAGGTCCCAGGTGTCGCGCCCACCCTCGGTGGAGGTGCCGCCACGCACGCGCACCTCGTCGCCGTCGTAGTTGGTCTTCAGGATGACGTTGACCACGCCGGCGATCGCATCCGAGCCATAGATGGCCGAGGCGCCACCGGTCAGCACTTCGATGCGCTCCACCGCCGCGGCCGGAATGTTGCCGTAGTTGGAGAAGTTGGTTTCACCGCCATAGGGCAGCGGGTAGTCGGCCACGCGACGGCCGTTGACCAGCAGCAGCGAGCGGTTCGGGCCCATCCCGCGCAGGTTCAGGCCGCTGGCATTAGGCGTGTGCGAGCCCCACTGCGAGGCAGCTTCAACAGTGCCGGTCGCTTCGGTGAGGGTCTTCAGCGCGTCGTACACGCTGACAAAGCCTTCCTTCTGGATCTGCGCGGCGGTGATCACGTTGACCGGCGCCGGGCCTTCGACGCTGGCGCGCTTGATGCGCGAGCCGGTGACGGTGACCGCGTCGAGATCCTTGGTGGATGAACTGGCGGCCTCCTGCGCGCTGGCAGCCAGGGGCAACAGGGCCAGGACCAGGGCCTGGGACAGCAGGTGACGACGCTTGCGGACGATCTGAGCCATGGGTGGTTGCTCTTCGAAAGTGTGGACGCACGGACGGGTGGTGGCGCGGCACTACAGCTGATCCGGGCACCTGGATCGGTTCAAGACCGTCCCGACGCCCCCCCTGTGGATCGATCCAAACTAAAGCACAGCTGAACCACGCTGGGCATGCGGCGACGCAGCAATGCCCGGTGCAATGCCGCTATCGGCCGCAGGTATCAAGAACAATCAAAGGGTTGCGAAACATCGCTGAGAGAACAGCGCACACGTCAATGACACGATCGCGACAATCGCGCGCGGAACGTATTTGTCCGGCGCAAGCCAGCGTCCGGGGTCGGATCCCCTCGCAGAGGGGCTCTGACCCGATTGCGTCGGGTGGGGTCAGAGCCCTTCTGCGAAGGGATCCGACCCCGGGCAGCTCTCAGCCGTCCAGCGCCTGTCGCAGCGCGGCCACGGTCGCGGTGGCGGTCTGGCTCCAGTCCGGGTCCAGCCCGCGCAGGTCCGGGTTCTGGAACTGCATGGCCGAGCGCCGCAGGCCTTTGGCCGAGGCGTGCAGTTCGGTGCAGCCGCTGCGTCGTGCGACGGCGGCGACATTGGCCGGGCCCAGCCCGGCGCCGGCCATCACCGTGATACGTCCCGCCGCCTGGGTGACCAGGCCCGCCAGCACATCGGCACCGGCCTCGGCACTGACCTGGCCGCCCGAGGTCAGCACGCGCTGGCAACCCAGTTCGATCACCTGTTCCAGTGCCGCCGGCAGATCGCGGGCGGCATCGAAGGCGCGGTGGAAGGTCACCTGCAGCGGCCCGGCAGCCTGCACCAGTTCACGGCACAACGCCACGTCGATACCGCCCTGCACATCCAGCGCACCGATCACCACGCCATCGCAGCCGAGCGCGCGGCACTGCGCGATGTCACGCAGCATCAGTTCGGTTTCCAGCGCGTCGTAGTGGAAGTCGCCCGGGCGTGGCCGCACCAGCACGAACAGCGGAATCGACAGGCGTTCGCGCGCAAGCGCGATGGTGGCGAACGACGGCGTGGTGCCTCCCTCGGCCAGGTTGTCGAACAGCTCGATGCGGTCGGCGCCGCCGGCCTGGGCGGCCAGCGCCGAGGCCAGCGAGTTGCTGGCGATTTCCAGAGTGAGCCGGGTTTTCACGTCTGGGTGCTCGTGTAGATCGACGGCGAGTCGCGCAGGTCATCCTGGCGCTGCGCATCGCACACGGCGTAGACGAAGCCGCGATGCAACGCGTAGGCGCCCACCTCGCCCTGCTTGTTCATGGCCAGGAAGCACACCTGCAGCGTTCTGCTAGCTTCCGGGCGCTTGCGCACCACGCGGTCGATGGCTTCGCGGCAAGCCTGCGCCGGCGAGCGCCCCTGGCGCATCAGCTCGACCACCAGGAACGACGCGGCGTTGCGGATCATCTCCTCGCCCACGCCCGAGGCAGTGGCCGCCCCCACTTCGTTGTCGACATACAGGCCAGCACCGATGATCGGGCTGTCGCCGACCCGGCCGTGCAGCTTCCAGGCCATGCCGCTGGTGGTGCAGGCACCGGCAAGGTGGCCCTTGGCATCCAGCGCCAGCATGCCGATGGTGTCGTGGTTGTCGCTGTTGCCGGGAATACCTCGCCGCTCGGCGTTGATCTGCGGCTGATACTTCTCCGTCTTCAGCCACTCGCGCCAGGCCGCTTCGGCCTGCGGCGTCAGCAGGTGCTTGCGTTCGAAACCCTGCTGCACCGCGAACTGCTGCGCGCCCTCGCCCACCAGCAGCACATGCGGGCTGTTCTCCATCACTTTGCGGGCCACCGACACCGGATGCAGGATGTCGACCAGCGCGGCCACTGCGCCACAACGGCCATCGCCATCCATGATGCTCGCGTCCAGGCTCAGCACGCCGTCGCGATCCGGGTTGCCACAATGGCCGACGGTGGGGTTGCAGAGCTCGCCCTCGGCCCAGCGTGCGCCTGCTTCCACCGCATCCAGCGCGCTGCCGCCCTGCGCCAGTACCTTCCACGCGGCCTGGTTGGCCGGTACGCCGAAGTCCCAGGTCGAAACCACCTTGGCCCCACCCTGCGTGCGCGCCTGCACGCCCGGCAAAGCCGCCATGCCTGCAGCCAGTGCACCGGCCTGCAGAAACTGCCTGCGATCCACCATCTTCCCCTCCCAGTCTGCAATGCACGGCCGGCCCGATGCCGACCCTGCCGATCAGTCGTGCGTGGGCTGCCGTGCGGCGTGCCAGACCGCTGCGCCGAGCACGCCCAACTGGCCGTGCTCCACGCGCCATACCGGCACCTGGCGCAGCACCTCGGTCAGCACGCCCTTGTTGAGGAAGCGCTCACGGAAGCGGCCATCGGCCAGGAAATCCTGCACATGCGCGGAAATGCCTCCGGCCAGGTACACCGAACGTGCACCGACGGCGATCGCTGCGTCGCCGGCCAGGCTGCCCAGCCACGCACAGAACACCTGCAGTGTTTCCACGGCCAGCGCATCCTCGCCGCTGCGTGCGGCGCCGATCAGTGCCTCGGTGCTGGTCCACACCGGGGTGACGCCGCGCAGTTCGCACAGGCACGGATACAGGTTCATCAGGCCGCTGCCGGACAGCACGCGTTCGTTGTCCACGTGCGCCCAACGCTGCAGCAGCTTGCCCAGCACCTGCAGTTCCAGCGCGTTGCCGGCGCCAAGCGCGGCATGGCCGATCTCGCTGGCCAGCACCGGGCGCTCGCCGTCGGCAAAGCGCAGTGCGGCGCCCAGGCCGGTACCGGCACCCAGCACCAGCGCCGGGAATGCCTGCGCCGGATCAGCATCGCCGTTCAGCGGCACCAGCGTGTCCGGCTGCAGATAAGGGATGGCCAGCGCCACCGCCTCGAAATCGTTGATCAGCTGCAACTCGTGCAGCCCGGACTGCGCGCGGGTGGTCGACAGCAAGACCGTCCACGGCAGGTTGGAATTGATCAGCACATCGCCATCAAGCAGTCCGGCGATGGCCACCACCGCGGTCTGCACCGGCTGGCCAAGGCCTGCGGTGAAATCGGCCAGGATCGCCGCCAGGCTGGGATGCTCGGCGCAGGCGTAGGTGCGATGGTTGCCCAGCAGCGGCGCCTGGCCGGGTTGGGTTTCAGCCAGCGCAAGGCGGGCGAAGGTGCCGCCGACATCGGCAACGACCAGGCGGCGTGGAAGACCGCCGCGGGCGGAGTCGGAGGAAACCGGGGACGCTGCTGCGATGGTCACGCTGGCCTGCTTGGATCGATTGAATCGCCCCGATTCTCAGGCATCGGGGCGGCTTTGCCTAGCGCGCCGATGGTTCAGGTTGGCCTACATGCCTTCCTGTTCGGCCACCTGCACACCATCCACCAGCACGCGCAGCCGCTGCGGGCGGAAGCCGGCGAACAGCAGCGGCCGGGTGCGCTCGACCAGCACTTCATGGCCGGCGATGTGGCGCAGCCACGACTGTACCAGCGAGAACGAGAAGTGGGTGCCCGGATGCAGCGGGTGCTGCACCCAGACCTTCTCGGTGGCGCTCTGCAACTGCATCGCGCCGGTGAACCAGTGGCGGCTGAGGGTCACCGGCGTGGTGCCGGCCATGAAGCGGATATCCATGCGGGGTCCTTTCGCTGGAGCGGTGGTGTGCGGGGTCAGGGCTGGGCAGTCTGCAGGCTGTAGCTGGTGCTGGCGGTGAACACCGCGCCGTCGGGCTGGGTGGAGCGCACCTCGACCTTGTGGCTGCCCACGGCCAGATCGGTCGGCAGCGCGCCACGCCACAGGTGCGGCGATGCGGTGGCCTCCGGCGAGCGGTCGTAGCCTCGCAGGCTGATTGCAAGATCGTCAGCCACGTTCTCCACCATCAGGCGCGGATCGGGTTGGCTGACCTGCTTCATCGGCTGCCAGACGCCACCATCGACGCGGTACTCGACCACGCTGGCATCCTCACCCATGTAGACGTTGGCATAGATGCCCCAGGCCGGGTAGGCGCCCTGGCGCAGCACCTTCGGCGCATGCAGGCCGATCTGCTCGCTGGCCGGTTTTCCGGCCACGCGGTACTGCAGTCTGTAGCTGCCATTGCCGGCCACGTCGAGCAACGCATAGCCCTTCGGCGTGCCATCGCTCATGGTGCTGTCCGGCACGCCGGCGGCATTCTTCACGCCTGACCAGAACGCACCGCAGTTGGCACCCACGTTGTATTCGTGCAGCGGCTTGTCGCCGTCCCAGCCCTCGGCCTTGCCATGGTAGACGTGCTGCTGGGTGTGGCTGTGGCCGCTGAGCACCAGCACGTTGCGGAAGTCCTTCAGCAGGTCGAACAGGCGCTGGCGGTCGGCATGGCGGAAGGTCTCGCGTCCCGGCGCCGCGTCGAACAGCGGGATGTGCATGCCCAGCACCAGCAGGCGATCCTTGTGCAGGCCCTTCAGGTAGCTGGCGAGGAAGGCGAACTGGTCTTCGCGCAGGCCGCCGATGTACTTCGGCTTGGCCTTGGGGTCGTACACCACGTCGTCCAGGAATACGAAACTGGCGCCGCCCTCTTCCACCGCGTAGGTATCCGGGCCGTAGATGTTGCGCCAGCTGTCCAGCGAGTGTTCGTCGCTGGCCGCATCGAAGTCGAGATCGTGGTTGCCCGGCACGTGGAACCACGGTACGCCAAGTCCGGTAGTGACCTTGTTGATCGCCGGATACAGGGTCAGGTCGTCGTTGACGATGTCACCCAGGGTGGTGCCCATGCGCGCCTTGGTCTGTCCCACCAATGGCGCGACGATCGACTGCTGGTAGTAGCCGATATCCTTCAGGCTGGCGGTCTGGGAGTCGGTGAATACCAGCATCTGGAAACCACGGCGGCTGTCATGGCGATCCGACTGCAGGGCGAAATCCCAGTTGCGGGTGACGTCGCTGGTCGCGGCGATGCCGCCGTACTTCAACGCCGGCGAACCGTTCGGGCGATAGTGCCGCCAGAACGAAGGCAGGCCGTCGGCCGCTTTCGGGAAGGAATACGCATCGGGCTTGATCACGAACACGGTCTGGCCATCACGCACCGGCAGGCTGTAGCTGCCGTCTGCAGCCGTCTTGACGATGGCCTCGCCGTTGGAGACCTGCACGCCGGCCAGGCCCGGATCGGTCGCACCGCGGCCGGGTTTGCCGTCGCGCTCCAGATAGACCTTGCCGGTGACCACGATGTCCGCGGCCCAGGCCGGCGAGGTCAGCAACAGGCAGCACAGCCAGGCGGCAGGCAGTTTCATGGGCGGTCCGGGTAAAGAAAGACCGCCTATTGTAGATTCCGTTGATGACATCGCGCACGCGATGACGCATGCCGGTAGTGCCGGCCGCTGGCCGGCAGCCTCATGAACGTCGGGCATCCGGGGTTTGCCGGCCAGCGGCCGGCACTACCGCACGTCAACGATGGCGTTTTTCCAGCACCGCGCGCGCATCATCCAGCGACAGCCCGCGCGCGCGCAGCAGCACCAGCAGGTGGTACAGCAGGTCCGAGGCCTCGCCCAGCAACGCCTCATCATCCTGCGCCACCGCCGCGAGGGCGGTCTCCACCCCCTCCTCGCCCACCTTCTGTGCGATACGGCGGATGCCGCCCTCGAACAGGCTGGTGGTGTAGCTGCCCGGCGGGCGTTGCGCCTCACGCATCGCCACCAGCTGGCCCAGCCCGCCCAGGAAATCCTTCGGCGCCTGGTCGAAGCAGCTCTCTGCACCGGTGTGGCAGGTTGGCCCCGCCGGCCGTGCCATCACCAGCAAAGTATCTGCATCGCAGTCGACGCTGATCGACTGTACCACCAGCACGTTGCCGGACTGCTCGCCCTTGGTCCACAACCGCTGCTTGCTGCGGCTGAAGAAGGTCATGTGGTCGATGGCCAGCGTGGCCGCCAGCGATTCGGCACTCACAAAGCCCAGCATCAGTACCTGCAGGGTATCGGCATCCTGCACCACCGCCGGCAGCAGGCCGTCGCCCTTGCTCCAGTCCAGCGCCTGCAATGCGTCCAATGACGGCCTGACTTCAATAGACATCCCGCACCTCGATCTGCTGTCCGCGCAGGTAGCGCTTCAATTCCGGAATGGCGATGGCGCCGCTGTGGAACACGCTGGCGGCCAGCGCACCGTCGACGTCGGCCTGGTCAAAGGCTTCGGCGAAGTGCTCCATCGCACCCGCACCGCCGGAGGCGATCAGCGGCACCTGGCACAATGACCGTGCCTGCTGCAGTTGCACGACATCGTAGCCACGGCGTACGCCATCGCTGTCCATGCAGTTCAGCACGATCTCACCGGCGCCCCGCCGTTGCGCCTCGACAATCCAGTCCAGGGTGCGCAGCGGCACCGCCTGAGTCTTGTCCGGGTCGCCGCTGAAACGCCGCACCCGCCACTGCCCGTCGGCCTCGCGCACCGAATCGACGCCCACCACAACGCACTGCACGCCGAACTCGTCCGCCAGCTCGGTGATCAGCTCCGGGCGCCCCAGCGCCGGCGAGTTGATCGACACCTTGTCGGCACCGGCAAACAGCACGCGGCGCGCGGTTTCCACACTGTCGATGCCACCGGCCACGCAGAACGGAATGTCGATCAAGCGTGCGATGCGCTCGATCCACGCCACGTCGACCGAACGCGCCTCGGGGCTGGCGCCGATGTCATAGAACACCAGCTCGTCCGCCCCCTGGTCGCGATAGCGCTGCGCCAACTCGGCGATGTCGCCCATGTCGACGTGGTCGCGGAAGCGCACGCCCTTGACCACACGGCCATCGCGCACGTCCAGGCAGGGAATGATGCGGCGGCTCAACATGCCAGTGCCTCCGCCAGGTCCATGCGCTGCTCCAGCAGTGCCTTGCCGAGAATCGCACCGCCGCAGCCGGCGGCACGTGCCTCGGCCACATCGGCTACGTCGCGGATGCCACCGGACGCCTGCACCGCCACACCCGGCAACAAGCCGGACAGGTGCCGATAGAGGTCGATATTGGGCCCGGCCAGCATGCCGTCGCGGGCGATGTCGGTGCACAGCAGGTGGCGCATGCCGGCGCGCGCGTAGCGCTGAGCCAGCTCATCCAGGGTCACCCCGGCATTCTCGGTCCAGCCGTGCACCGGCAGCTGCCACTGCCCCTGTGCGTCCTGGCGCGCGTCCAGCGCAACCGTGATGCGCTCGGCGCCGAATTCCTCCAGCCAGCCGACCACTTCATCGGGGCGACGCACCGCCAGCGAGCCGACCACCACGCGACCGGCGCCGGCATCGAGGATGCGCGCCACATCGTCGCGGCCGCGCACGCCACCGCCGGTCTGCACCTGCAGCGATGTCTGCGCGCGGATCGACGACAGTAGCGGCGCCAGCGTATAGCCACCGGCGCGCGCAGCGTCCAGATCGACCAGATGCATCCACTGCGCACCCTGCGCGGCGAAGGCCTGCGCGCGTGGCAACGGATCGTCGCCATACGAGGTTTCATGCGCGTAGTCGCCCTGGCGCAGCCGCACCACGCGGCCGTCGCGGATATCCAGCGCGGGGTAGACGATGAAACTCATGCAGCAGTGCCCTCGAGAAAATTGCGCAGCATCAGCGAGCCGGTCTCGCCGGAGCGCTCGGGGTGGAACTGTGCGCCGTAGTAACGCCCCTGCTCCACCACGGCAGTGAACAGGCCGCCGTGGTCGCAGGCAGCGACGGTGTGGGTATTGAGGGGCGCGGCGTAGCTGTGCACGAAGTAGGCGCTGGCACGCTCCGGCACGCCGCGCAGCAGCAGCGATTCGCGCAGCGGCAGCAGGCGGTTCCAGCCCATGTGCGGCACGCGGATGCCGCAGGCCGGCACCAGCTTGCGCACCACGCCGGGAATCAGGCCCAGTGTCTCCACACCCGCCTCCTCGGAGCGTTCGAACAGCAGCTGCATGCCCAGGCAGATTCCCATCAGCGGCACCTCCAGTCGCTGCAGCGGTTCCACCAGGCCTTGCGCATGCAGGCGTTGCATGCCGGGACCGGCGGCGCCGACGCCGGGCAGGATCACCCGCTGCGCACCGACCAGACCGTCCGCATCGCGCACCAGCCGCACAGTCGCACCCAGGCGCTCCAGTGCGTAGCGCACCGAGCCCAGGTTGGCGCCGCCGGCATCGATCAGCGCAACGTCACTCACAGCGCCCCCTTGGTGCTCGGCAGTGCCGTGCCCTGCCGGGCCAGCGCCGGACGCAGCGCGCGGGCCAGGGCCTTGAAGCACGCCTCCACCTTGTGGTGATCGTTGTCGCCGCGTACCTGCAGGTTGAGGTTCAGGCCGCTGGCATCGCACAGCGAGCGGAAGAAATGCGGCACCAGCTCGGTCGGCATATCGCCCACGCGTTCGCGCTTGAACTCGCCCTCGAACACGAAGTACGGGCGGCCACTGAAGTCCAGCGCAGCGCTGGCCAGCGTCTCGTCCATCGGCAGGGTGAAACCGTAGCGGCCGATGCCGCGCTTGTCGCCCAGCGCCTCGCGCAGCGCCTGGCCCAGGGCCAGCCCCGTATCCTCGATGGTGTGGTGTTCGTCGATGTGCAGGTCACCCTCGGCCTGGATGTCCAGCGCGAAGCCACCGTGCTTGCCGATCTGTTCCAGCATGTGGTCGAAGAACGGCAGGCCGGTGGAGATGCGTGCATCACCCGCGCAATCCAGGTCCAGTTCGACGCGGATCTTCGTTTCTTTCGTGTTGCGCTGGACCACGGCGGTGCGCGGCGCATCGGCCAGCGCATGGGCAATGCCCGGCCAATCCCACTCGCCACCAAACTGCGCGGTGCGCAGCTGGAAACCGCGGATGTTGAGGTTTTCGGCAAACTGCAGGTCGGTGATGCGATCGCCGACCATGCCCGAACGCGCCCAGTCGATGCTGCGGTCCTGCAGATAAGCCGTCATCAGTCCGATGGCCGGCTTGCGGGTCGGCGCATTGTCGTGCGGCCAGCTGCAGTCGATCAGCACGTCACGGAAAGTGATGCCCTGGCTTTCGAAGATCTGCAGCATCAGCTCGTTGGGGCCATCGAAGCTGGCACGCGGGTAGCTGTCGCTGCCCAGGCCATCCTGGTTGGTGACGATCACGAACTGGTAGCCGGCATCCCGCAGCTTCAGCAGCGCCGGGATCACCTGCGGCACGAAGCGCAGCTTCTCGTAGGCGTCGATCTGGAAATCGGACGGCTCCTCGATGAGGGTGCCGTCGCGGTCGATGAACAGGATCGGGGTCATGCTGCGGCCCTCCGCGCCGACAGGGCCGCGAGCACGCGGTCATTCTCTTCCGGGCTGCCGATGCTGATGCGAAGCGCATCGCCCAGCTGCGGCGCGGCGCGCTGGTCGCGCACCACCACCCCTGCAGCAAGCAGCGTATCGAACGCCGCCTGCGCATCGGCGAAGCGGACCAGCAGGTAGTTGCCGGACGAGGCGTACACCCGGCGTACACCGGGCAGGCTGGCCAGTGCCGTTCGCAGGCGTTCGCGCTCGGCGATGACCGTGGCCACGCGCTCGGCGGTGCGTGCCAGCGCGGCCGGCTGCAGGGCCTGCACGGCCAGTTCCGCGCACGGGGTCGGCACCGGATACGGCGCCTGGCAGCGGCGCAGCACGGCAATTAGTTCCGGCGCGGCGATCAGCGTTCCAATGCGCGCGGCCGCGAGTGCGTGTGCTTTCGACAGCGTGCGCAGCACCGCCAGGTTGGCGTGCACGGCCAGCAACGTGGTCGCCGACGGACGCTGCGCGTACTCGACATAGGCCTCGTCCACCACCACCAGTGCCTGCCCGCGCAACGCAACCGCCACCCGTTCGACCTCGTCCAGGGCGATATCACTGCCGGCCGGGTTCGACGGTGCGCACAGGAACACCAGCTTGGCATTGCGCGCCCTGGCGGTGTCGATCACCGCATCCAGATCGGCGCGCAGGCCATCCTCGCTGTCCACCAGCGGCACTTCAATCAATGCGGCGCCCTGCAGGCGTGCGCAGACGGCGTACATGCCGAACACCGGCGGCGTGACCAGTACGCCATCGCGGCCCGGCACGCACAGGGCACGCACCAGCAGATCAATGGCTTCGTCGCTGCCGCGACCGATCAGCAGCTGCTGTGGCGTCACGCCGTACAGCGCCGCCAGTCCCTCGCGCAATGCCAACGGCTGCGGTTCGGGATAGCGCCGGCTGCTGCCCGCGGCATCAGCGGGATTGGCCCAGGCCGATTCATTGGCGTTCAACCAGACCTCGCCCTGCACCGCCGCGCTGCGCGCCGAGCTGTAGCCGGCGAAGGCCTGCAGATCCGGGCGAACCAGTGCCAGCACATCATCGATAGCCGCGTTCATGCTGCCACCTCCATGCGCACTGCGACCGCACGTTCATGTGCATCCAGGCCTTCGGCACTGGCGATGATGCGCGCGCAGCCGCCAATCGCTGCCAGGCCGGCGGCGCTGGCGCTCTGCACGCTGATCAGGTTCTGGAAGCTGGCCACACTGACACCACTGTAGGCACGTGCGGCACCCGCGGTGGGCAGCACGTGGTTGGTGCCGCTGCAGTAGTCGCCCAGTGCCTCGGGGGTGTAATCACCCAGGAACACCGAGCCGGCCGCCTGCACCTTGTCCAGCCACGCACGCGGATCACGCAATGCCAGGATCAGGTGCTCCGGTGCATAGCGGTTGCTGATCGCGAAGGCTTCGTCCAACGAGTCGACCTGGATCAGCCGCGAGGCCGACAGCGCCTGGCGTGCGATCTGCTGGCGCGGCAGCAAGGCCACCTGGCGCTCGACTTCAGCCTCGACCGCCGCCAGCATCGCGGTATCGTCGGTCAGCAGCAGCACCTGCGAATCCGGGCCGTGCTCGGCCTGCGACAGCAGGTCGGCTGCAACGAACGCCGGGTTTGCACCTGCATCGGCAATCACCAGCACTTCGGAGGGACCGGCCGGCATGTCGATGGCGGCGGCGCCGTCCTGTGCGACCTGCTGCTTGGCTTCGGTGACGAAGCTGTTGCCCGGCCCGAACAGCTTGTCACAGGCCGGAATGCTGGCCGTGCCGTAAGCCATCGCAGCGATGGCCTGGGCGCCGCCCAGCTTGAACACGCGCTGCACACCGGTCAGGCGTGCGGCCACCAGCACCGCAGGATCGGCCGTGCCGTCGGCGCGTGGCGGCGTGCACAGCACCACCTGCGGGCAGCCGGCCAGCTGCGCGGGCACGCCCAGCATCAACGCGGTGGACGGCAGCGGTGCGCTGCCGGCCGGCACATACAGGCCCACCCGGCCGATCGGGCGCAGCATGCGTTCGCAGACCACGCCCGGTGCGGTTTCCACGGCATACCCCGTACCCATGCCGGCGGCGTGGAAACGGGCGATGCGTTCGGCAGCTTCGACCATCGCCTGGCGCAGCTCGGCGGGGACGGCGGCATCGGCCGCTGCGAACTCGGCTTCGCTCACTTCGAACGATGGCAGCTCGACGCCGTCGAAACGTGCGGTAATCGCACGTAGCGCGTCATCGCCCTGCCCGCGCACCTGTGCAATCAGCGTAGCCACCGCATCGCGGGTCTGCTGCGCCACGGTCTGCACCGGGCGGGTCAGTGCCGCACTGCGCGCGGCCTCATCAAGTCGGGACCAGATCAGACGGTTCATGCCAGCGACCGCTCCACGCTCAGTACCATCAAGCCCTGCGCGCCGGCGCGCTCGAGTTCCTCCATGCGCTGCCAGCTCAGCGGGCCCGGGCACATGGTCTGCAGGCGCAGTGCGCCGCCGTCGGCCGGCAGCCGCACCAGCGGCTCGGCATCGGCCAGCAGCTGCGCCAGCGCGTCGACGCGATCCTCGCTGGCGCGGAACATCAACAGCTTGCGGTCCTGGCGCTGCACCACGCCGTCGAGGCGGCGCAGCAGCATCGCGCGCAGCGATGCACGTACATCATCCGGCACGCGCACCGCACCGGCCAGCACCGCCTCGCTGTCGAGCAGGTTGTGCACCGGGGTCAGCTGGTTGGCGCGCAGCGTGGCGCCGCTGGAGACCAGATCGCAGATCAGGTCGGCGGTACCCAGGCGCGGGGCGATTTCCACCGACCCGGACAGCTCGACCACCTGTGCGTCCACGCCCTGTTCGGCCAGCCATTGCTTGAGGATGGCCGGGTAGCTGGTGGCAATGCGGGCACCGGCCAGCTGCGCCGGTCCCTGCCACTGCCACTCCTCGGGTACCGCCAGCATCAGCCGGCACTGGCCAAAGCCCAGTCCGCGCAGTGCCTGGTAGGCATCCGGCAGGCCGATCTGGCGACGTGCCGCAGCCTGCTCGTCCAGCTCGTTGCGGCCGACGATGCCGAGGTCGCAGACGCCGTCGGCGATCAGGCCGGGGATGTCGTCGTCGCGCACCAGCAGCAGGTCCACCGGCAGCGATTCGCCGTAGCAGAACAGCTTGTCGCGGCTCTCGCGCCAGCTCAGGCCGCAGGCGCTGAGCAGGTTGCGCGCGGGTTCGGCCAGCCGGCCACTCTTCTGGATGGCGATACGCAGCCGGTCTCGTGCCGGCGCTGCCTGGGTTGCACTCATGGGGGAGGTCTCGAAGTTCGGAACGGGGCGCGGATCAGCGCGAGGCAAGGCGGTCGATGGCGGCGGCATAGCCTCGATGGCCATGCTCAAGGGTGCGTGCCACCCGTCCGGTGGTGGTCACGCTGACGCCGGTGCGCTCGTGGATCTCGCGGTACGGCACGCCCTGCTGCAGCAGCGGCACCACCTTCCAGCGGTCGGCCATGGCTTCCAGCTCGGCCGGTGTGCACAGATCGCGCAGGAAGGCCTCGACCTGTTCCGGCTCGCGCAGGGCGGCAAAGGCCCGGGCCAGGGCTTCAAGGTCGGCCTTCGGGTCTTTGGCGGCAATTTCGGGGCGGGCTTTCACGGGGTCGTTTCCATGCATCAATGTAATAGCGCGTTAGTACATTAGCGCATTCTTGCGCAGTGCGTCAAATCGAGGGTTGAGGGTGCGGCAGGGCTGCTGCCCCGCACCCGCAGAGGCCGGAGCATCGGCACAGCTGGGTTCCGGACCGACCCCGCCCTCGACAGGTGGCCGCGAGCTGTTGGGACGGCCGGGGTCGGATCTGTTTTCCAGAGGAAAACGGCTCTGACCCGGAACGGGGCCCGGAAACGAAAACGCCCACCGGTTGGTGGGCGTTTCGTTGAAGCGCTGCATGCTGCCAGGGGCCGTTACATCACCTTCGACTGCTCCAGCTCGACCTGCAGGGTGCTGGCCAACTCGTCACGGGAGACTTCGAACTGCTGCTCGCGCAGGAGGTCCTTCACCGCCACCACGCCGCGCGCCAGCTCGTCCTCACCGGCCAGCACCACGAAGCGGATGCCGGCCTTGGCGGCGTACTGGAACTGCTTGCCGATCTTCTTCGGCTCCATCTGCACTTCGGTGTTGATGCCACCGGCGCGAAGGCGGCGCGCGATGTCCAGCGACTGCGGCATGCCCTGCTCGTCCATCAGCGCCACCAGCGCCTGCACGCTGCTGCCCTCGATGCCATCGATCAGGCCGGCTTCGCGCAGCTGCCAGAACAGGCGCGACAGGCCGATGGAGATGCCCACGCCCGGCAGCTTCGACTTGCTGTAGTGGCTGGCCAGGTCTTCGTAGCGGCCGCCCGAGCAGATCGAACCGATCTGCGGGTGGTCGGTCAGCGTGGTCTCGTAGACGGTACCGGTGTAGTAGTCCAGGCCGCGCGCAATGGAGAAATTCAGGCAGTACGCGGTTTCCGGCACGCCCAGCGCCTGCACCAGCTGCAGCACTTCGCGCAGTTCGGCGACGCCGGTACGCAGGATCTCCGAAGAACCGGCGTCGGCTTCAAGCGTGGCCAGCTGCGCCAGTGCATCGGCATGGCCCTGCGAACGCACGGCCACGAACGCCAGGATCTTCTCGACCTGCTCGGCCGGAATCTCGAAGCCCTCGCCCACCAGCGTCTCGCGCACGTAATCGGCGCCGCGCTTGTCCAGCTTGTCCACTTCGCGCAGCACTGCCAGCTGGCGCTCGCCCTCCGCCACGCCCAGGCTCTCGAAGAAGCCACGCATCAACTTGCGGTTGTTCAGCTGGATGCTGAAGTCACCGATGCGCAGTTCCGAGAACACCGCGTGGATGACCGCCAGCACTTCGGCGTCGTATCGCACGCTCAGGCTGTCCTTGCCGATCACGTCGATGTCGCACTGGTAGAACTCACGGAAGCGGCCGCGTTGGGCGCGCTCGCCGCGGTACACCCGCTGCATCTGGTAGCGACGGAACGGGAAGGTCAGTTCATGCTCGTGCTCGGCCACGTAGCGCGCCAGCGGCACGGTCAGGTCGAAGCGCAGCGCCATTTCCGGCAGCGAACGGTCACCCGATTCGGCGGCGTTGGCCAGCGCACCGGTGGACTGCACGAAATACACCTGGCGCTCGGTCTCGCCACCGGACTTGGTCAGCAGCACGTCGGACAGCTCGAACACCGGCGTCTCCACCGGCAGGAACCCGAAGCGCTCGTAGTTGCGACGGATCACGTCCAGCATGCGCTGGAACGCAATCTGCTCGCGCGGCAACAGTTCAAGGGTGCCGGGCGGGGTACGGGGCTTGATCACGGGCGGAACTCCTGCTGGAACGGGACGTGGGAGGGGGCGACATTCTAGCGCCCCCGCCTCGGGCAGGGTCGAACGGCCGCTTGAAGTATCATAAGGCCCTCCCCGCCCGCGATACGCCCCCGCAACATGTCACGGCCTTCCGGCGCTCCGCCCGCCACCAACGATCCCGCCTCGCCGTCCTGCAACACGCTGGACTGCCTGCACTGCTCGGTTCGCCACCTTGCGGTGTGCTCGGCGCTGTCGCCCGATGAAGTGCAGGCACTGGAACAGGTCACCGTTTCCCAGCAGGTCAGCATGGGCAGTACCCTGGCCCGCACCGGCGAAGAGCGCGACCATGTCTATACATTGACCGGCGGCGCCCTGCGCCTGGTGCGCACCCTGGCCGATGGCCGCCGCCAGATCAATGGCTTCGTGCTTCCTGGCGACTACCTGGGCCTGAGCGGCAGTGACCACCACCGCTACGATATCGAGGCCATCGCAGACAGCCGCGTATGCCGTGTCGCGCTGCCGCAGATGAAGGCGCTTCGCAGCCGCTTCCCGCACCTGGAACGCAAGCTGCTGCAGCGTGCCTGCCAGGAGCTGGACGCCGCGCAGGATGCCGCGCTGGCACTGGCGCGGCTGCAGCCGGCCGAGAAAGTGGCCGACTTCCTGCTGCGCCTGGCCGCGCGCGAGGCCAAGCTGGGTGGCGATGGCCTGCGCGTCTCGCTGCCGATGGGGCGTGGCGACATCGCCGACCATCTGGGCCTGACCATGGAAACGGTCAGCCGTACCTTCACCAAGCTGCGCCAGCAGGGGCTGATTGCCCTGCCCCACCTGAACGTAGTGGAGATCCTCGACGAGGACGGGTTGCGCACGCTGGCCGGTGAAGGGTTGATCTGACCGCATCGCGGTTGGCTGGGTTGCCGGCCAGCGGCCGGCACTACCAGGTGGACGCAGCACGGGTAGTGCCGGCCGCTGGCCGGCAACCCCAGATGCCTTCGATCAACGCAGCAACACCTCGCGCAACGCCGCATACTCCGCGGCCAACGGTTCCGCGTGCGCGGGCCGCTGCAGCAGCGCATCCAGCGCCGGCGGCACGGCCACTGCTTCGCCAATCAAGGGCTCCACCACTGCCTCGAACTTGGCCGGATGTGCGGTAGCCACCACCGCCCAGTCGCCCTTGGCGCCGCGCGCACGCAGGTCCTGCAGCACCTTCACCGCTGTGGCCGTATGCGGGCAGAACAGTTCGCCGTTGCTGGCGTGCGCCGCCGCAATCGTCGCGCGGATGGTCACGTCATCCACCGCGAACGCGCGGAACGCAGCGCGCAGCTCGGCGTCATCTCCGAGGTAAAGCCAGCGCAGGCGTTCAAAGTTGCTGGGCGCCCCTACGTCCATTGCATTGGCCACGGTGGCCACGCTGGCCTGCGGCTGGTAGTCGCCGCCATTGAAGTACGCCGGCAGTACCGCATTGGCATTGGTGGCCAGCACGATCTGCCCGATCGGCACGCCCAGCGCGCGCGCCAGCACGGCCGCCATCGCATTGCCAAGGTTGCCGGTCGGCACCACCAGATTGAGCCGACGACGATGCGTCGCGTAATGGGACAACGCCGCATGCGCGTAATAACTCATCTGCGGCAGCAGGCGGCCGAGGCTGATGCTGTTGGCCGAACTCAGCGGCCCCTGCGCCTGCAGTTCGCGGTCAGCCAGTGCCTGCTTGACCATCGCCTGGCAATCGTCGAACGCGCCGGCCACGCGCAGCGCCTGGATGTTGTCGCCGAAACAACCGAGCTGATGCGCCTGGCGCGGTGACACGCGGCCATCCGGATACAGCACCACCACGCGCACGCCGGGCTGGCGATGGAAGGCCGCAGCAACGGCGGCGCCGGTATCGCCAGACGTGGCGACAACAATCGTCAGATCGTGGTCCTTGCCGGCCTGCAGCCGCGACAGTGTTCCGGCCAGGAAGCGCGCACCGATATCCTTGAACGCCGCCGTCGGCCCATGGAACAGCTCCAGCACATGGTCACCGCCGCCCAATGCACGCAGCGGAACCTGAAAGTCGAACGCTTCCCGGCAGATCGACGGCAACGCAGACTCCAGCGCGTCGCCGGAAAAGAACGGTGCCAGCAGATCGGCGGCGGTATCGGCCAGCGTTGCGCCGGCCCGCAGCTCACGTGCCGCCGGCAGCACCTGCGGAACATACAGCCCTCCATCGGGCGCCAATCCTGAAGCGATCGCCGCACTGAGGCCAACGGCCGGGGACTGACCCCGGGTCGAAACAAATTGCATGGGTTCGGTATCCAGTAAAGGGGAAGGATTCAGCACAAGCGGGCTCCCGGTGCATCCAGCGGCGACACCCAGGCATCGCTGTCGAAACCGGCGGCGGCAAATGCCGCCTGCACCGGTGCGACAGCGGTGCGGGCCTGGTCGGCGTCCTCGAACCAGGCGAACACGCTGGGTCCGGCACCGGAGATGCCCGCACCCATTGCATGGGCCGACAGCGCCGCATCGCGGGCTGCTTCGAAACCTGCAATCAGGCCGGCCCGCCGTGGTTCGACCAGCACATCGCGCAATCCAGCCCGCACCAGCGCCGCATCACTACGATGGCAACCACTGAGTACCAGCGCGAGGTTCGCACTCTGTGCCACGAATTCACCCAGCGCGTAGCTGCCCTGCAGCACCTGGCGCGCACGGCGTGTTTCCAGCACCGCGTGCGGATGCACCAGCAGGCTGTGCCAGGTCGCCGGCACCGGAATTGGCAGCAGGCGATCGGCCGTACACAGCGCAAGACCACCCAGCAGCAGCGGCCCCACGTTGTCGCCGTGGCGGCCACCGCTGGCCACCGCCTCGCCATCGAGCGCAAACGGATACAGCGCCTCGCGCGACAGCGGTACATCCAGCAGCGCGTTGGCGGCAACCAGCGCCGCAACGCATGACGCTGCCGAACCGCCCATGCCGGAACCGAACGGAATGCCCTTGTCGATCTCCACCGCGAATCCGAAATCCAGGCCCAGGCCGTCGCGCAGTGACATCAGCGCAGCGCCGGCGGTGTTCCCGGCTGCCTCCAGCGGCAGCTCGACGGCACTGCCGCGAATCGCCTCGATGCGCACCAGCGGCTCGTCGATGCGGCGCACGCTCACGGTATCGCCAACACCGGAAATGGCGTGACCGAGAATATCGAAGCCCACCGCTACGTTGGCCACCGAGGCCGGCGCGAACGCACGTGCGATCACAGGCGCGCTCCTTCACCGGCCGCGACCCGCAGCAGGTCGGCAAACACACCGGCGGCGGTGACTTCCGGGCCGGCGCCCGGACCCTGCACCACCAACGGGTTGTCGCAGTAGCGACGGGTACGGAACTGCACCACGTTATCGGTCAACCGAAGGTTGGCGAAGGCGTGGTCGGCGGGCAGTTCCTGCAGGCCCACCGAGGCACCGTCAGCGCCCAGCTGTGCCACGTAGCGCAGCACCGCGCCACGCGCCCGCGCGTCCTGCAACCGCTGCAACAGGCTGGCATCGGACTCGCCCAGCCGCGCCATGAAGTCATCCACGCTGCCGTCGCGCAGCAGCGCCGGCACCAGGCTTTCCACCTGTACCTGTTCCAGGCTGAGCGCGTGGCCGGCCTCGCGGGCGAGGATCACCAGCTTGCGCGCCACGTCCACGCCCGAAAGATCATCGCGCGGGTCCGGCTCGGTGTAGCCCATCGACCGCGCCTGCGCGACCAGCTGCGAGAACGGCTGACTGCCGTCGAAGCGGTTGAACAGCCACGCCAGCGTGCCGGAGAAGATGCCTTCGATCGCCAGCACCTCGTCGCCCGTATCGACCAGATCACGCAGCGTGGTGATCACCGGCAGGCCCGCGCCCACCGTGGCTTCGTAGCGGAAGCGCGCACCACTGGCCGCCGCAGCAGCGCGGATGCGCTGGTAGCGCGGCAACGGGCCAGCACCGGCCTGCTTGTTCGGAGTCACCACGTGGATGCCGGCGGCCAGCCAGCCCTCATAGCGCTCGGCCACGTCGGCGCTGCCACTGCAGTCGATCACCACCGCATGCGGCAGGTGCGCGGCCAGCAGGTGTTCGGTGAAGCGATCCAGGTCGCTGGGCTCGCCCGCGTCCTGCAATGCCTCCCGCCAATCGGCGTGCAGGCCATCCACTTCCAGCCGCATGCGCGAACGCGAGGCCAGCGCGCGCAGGCGAAGATCCACATTGGCCTTGGCCAGCAGCTGCAGGCGGGCCGCCAGCAGCTGGTCCAGCAGTGCCGCGCCGACGTTGCCCGGCCCGATCACGCCGACCGCGAACGTCTGCGACGACAGCCAGAAGCCCGCATGTGCGGCCCGCAATGCGCGGGTGGCATCGGCACTGTCCACCGCCACAGAAATATTGCGCTCCGACGAGCCCTGCGCGATCGCCAGGATGTTCACCTGCGCGCGTCCCAGCGCCTCGAACAGGCGCGCCGCCACACCGGGCTGGCCGGCCATGCCGTCACCCACTGCCGCCAGCACGCTGACGCCCTCACTGACCTGCACCCGCTGCACCTGCCCTACCGACAGTTCATGCGCGAACGCGTGCAGCAGCGCTTCGCGGCCACGCGCGGCTTCGGCGGCGCGCACCACGCAGCAGATCGAATGCTCTGACGAACCCTGCGAGATCATCACCACCGACACCTGCGCCTGGCGCAGCGCCGCGAACACGCGCTCGGCGGTACCGGGCACGCCGATCAGGCCGGTGCCCTCCAGGTTCAACAGGGCCAAGCCGGGGCTCAGGGTCAGGCCCTTCACCGGCCCGCGCGGCGAGCGCTCGGCGCTGATGCGCGTCCCCGGATGCGCCGGCTGGAAGGTATTGCGGATGAAGATCGGCAGGCCGAGGCGGATCGCCGGCGACATCGTCTGCGGGTGCACCACCTTGGCGCCGAAATAAGCCAGTTCGCAGGCCTCGTCGTAGCTCAGTGACTCCAGCTGCACCGCCTCGGGCACCAGCCGCGGGTCGGCCGACAGCACGCCGTCGACGTCGGTCCAGATGTGCAGTTCATCGGCATTGAACAACGCGGCGAAGATCGCGCCGGAATAGTCGCTGCCGTTGCGGCCGAGCGTGGTGATGCGGTCATGGCGGTCACGGGCAACGAAACCGGTGGCGACCAGGCGCATCTGCGGATGCCGCAGGCGCCACTTGGCCAGGCGGTCCGCGCTGGACTCCCAGTCGACATCCACGCCCAGTTCGCCATGCCCGACCACCAGCACGTCGCGTGCATCGAGTACCGCACAGTCTTCGCCCAAGGCACGCAGGTGGGTGCCAAGCAGTTGCGCGGAGAATACTTCGCCCAGGCCCTGCACGCGGTCGAGCACTTCGCGCGGCAGCTCGCCGATCACCGCCAGCGCCGCAAGCACTTCGGCCAGTTGATCGAAGCGGGCATCGATCCATTCGACGGTCTCGCCCACCTGCTCGCCCAGCAGGGCCACGGCGGCGCCACGGTGACGCGCGCGCAGCGCATGCCAGGCCTCGCGCCAGCCTTCGTCGCCCATGGCCGCCAGCTGGGCCAGCTCGATCAGCGCGTCAGTGACGCCCTTCATTGCCGAAACGACAGTGACCTGCAGCGATTCGGGACGGGCCAGCAGCAGGCCCGCAACGTGGCGGTAGCGTTCGGCATCGGCCACCGAGGTGCCGCCGAACTTGTGCACGACGATGGAAGGTGCAGCCAGATCGGCCGGGGCAACGGGATGAGCGGGGGCGTGGGAAGACATGCAGACCTCGGCAGGAGGCCCCGTCGCATGCAGGTGTCGAGCTTCCCCGCCACCTGTATGGTGCGGGGCCGTGGTTTTCGGGAGTTACACGAAGACGACGGGCCGCACCAGGGCAGTGGTGACGGTGGTGGTGGTAATGGTGGTGGTGGCGACCGGCGCAGTCGAACGGCCCGCAGTGGCGGGGGCGATCAGGCTGGCGTGGGCGGCATCAAAAACCATGACGCACAGAAAACACTGTGCGCCGGCCTGCTGTCAAGTGCTGCGATGCAAAAAACCAGTGCCGCGATCATCGCTCAACGTGCCGGCATTTGGTTGCATCTGAGACCAAGGCAGCATCAGCACGCTTGACGCACGCATTCAGCCGACATGTTCGGCGATCGCCCGTGGAGTACGATGGGCATGCGCGCACAGCATCACGCCGGCCACCAGGAACACGATCGCCAACGCTTCCAGCAGCGAAGGCCAGCGCTGCTGCCAGGCGAAGGCATACGTCAGCGCGAACAGCGTCTCGAACACGATCATCTGGCCGGTCAGGGTCAGCGGCAGCAGGCGGCTGGCGCGGTTCCAGAACGCATTGCCGAGGATCGAGGCCACCACCGCCACACCGGCGCTGATTGCCCAGAAACCACTCCACTGCGCCGCCGTGTGCCCGCTGGTGTGCCCGATGAAGGCCATCGGCACCAGTAGCAGGGCCAGGCCGCCGGTGGTGACGCCGGTCAGCAGCGACCAGTCGTGGCTGGACAAGTCCGGTCGACGCGCCAGCCAGCGGCTGTTGCCGATCGAGTACAACGCCCACGAGAACAGCGCGCCGAACGCGCACAGCAGGCCGATCAGGCGCTGCCGCCACGGAGTTGCCAGGTGCTCGGACATCAGTGCTTCCCAACCAAACAGGGCCACGCCCAGCACGCACAGGCCCAGTGCCGGCAGCAGCTGCTTCAAAGGCACTGCACCCTGTTCGCGCACGCCGACCAGGGTGACCACCACCGGAATCAGGCCGACAATCAGCGACGCCGCCGCACCGCCGGCCCACTGCACCGCCGTGGCCAGCAGCAGGAAGTACACCAGGTTCCCGGCCAGGCTCAGCCACAGCAGCCCGATCCATTCGGTGCGACCCAGCTGGGGTGCCAGCCGCTTCCAGCGCGGGAGCAGCAGTACTACGGCGATCAGGCCGTAGACCAGATAGCGGCCGGCCGACAATTGCAGGGCGTTGAACGACTGCAGCACGGCGGGCGCGAGGAAGACCACGCCCCACAGCGCGCCAGCGGCAACGCCATTGGCGATGCCTAGGGCCATCGGGTTGTTGCGCATTCGGGTTCTTCGGGGGGAGAGAACAGGCCGCGCAGTGTAAGCGCTGGCCAGCGGACGCTCTTGACCGAGGCTATTGCCCTGACCGGCCGCGCGTGCGCAAAGCCGAGCGTGGCTCGCCCCTACAGTCCGGCGCCCCGGCGCCACGCTGCGGGAGTCTGGCCGCACTCGCGGCGCAGCGCACGGGTCAGTGCGCTCTGCTCGGAATAGCCCGCGGCCAGCGCGATATCGCTGATCGGCGCCACGCTGGTGCGCAGCTGGTGCTTGGCCCAACGCAACCGGCTTGCACTGAGCCAGGCCTGCGGGCTGAGCCCGAACTCCTGCCGGAACAGCGCATGCAAACGGCTCTCGCTGACCCCGACGAACGCCGCCATGCGCGCCACCGGCCACGCCTGCCCGGGGTCGGCCTGGACCGCCGCACACAGACCCTGCATGCGCGCGCCACTGCCGGCAGGTGCAAATACCTGCAGCAACTGCGGCAGCAGCGCCGGCATTGACTGCCCTGCCTGCACCTCAGCGAGGCGTCGGCGCAATGCCAGCGGCAGATGCAGCCAGCGCTGCCGGCACAGATGCTCCTGCGTGCCGTCATCAAGTACGCCCGGAGGACAGTCAACGATCACGAAACCATTGGGACCATCAGCCATCTGGTCATGCGCCTCACCGGCGGCCACGAATGCCCCCTGCAGCACGTCCAGCCGACCTCCGCGACCTTCCATTTCGAACTGCAGTTCACCCTGCACTGGCAGCACCCACTGCGCGTAGTCATGGCGGTCCAGGCCGGTAGCCTGGCCGTAGTGCCGCAGATGGAAGATGGCGCCCATCCGGGCAGTGTGCGCGTGTAACAACGGCCGTGCAAACCGTTGCTATAGTCGATCCGTCATCCAACGCAGGTAGTGCAGGACATGACCCATCAGCAGGTGTCCCTGGTGCTCGCCACCAGCCTCGGCCTGGTGCTCGCAGCTTCGGTCTCCGCACAGGAGCGTACGCCACCGGCTCCGCACTGCATGGACGCTGTCGGCGTACAGGAAGTGGAGCAGGCATCACCGCGCTCGATCGCACTGCGCGCCGCCTCCGGCCAGCCCTTTCGGATCGACTTCAACGAAGATTGCCCCGGCGTCCGCGGTGCCACCTCGCTGAAACTGGAAGTCCCCGCCGGCTGGGCCTGCGGCCGCCCCAGCGAACGCGTCGTGGTCGACGGCCGCCGATGCACCATCAGCGCGGTCACCCCGCTGCAGAATCGCGAGTATGCCAGCGTCGCCCGCGACAGCGACCGCCTGCGCACCGCTACCCTGCCTGCCGTGACCATCCGCGAACGCAAGGAGGTGCGTCGCAGCTTCGGCGGCTCACCGTCCTACTGCTTTGCCACGCGCAACGTGCGTGCCTGGTCATCCGACCCGCAGGGCATGCTGGTGGAGACCAATCCGCGCCGCAATGGCGGCCATCGCTACTACCGGGTCGAACTCGGCAGCCACTGCCGCCAGCTCGACCGCGCGCCGCAGCTGAGCTTCCACTCGGGCCTGCAGAACGGCCTGATCTGTGGCAATCCCGGCGATCGGATCATGACTGCCGAATTCGAGACAGACGATCTGCGCGGTGAAGGCATCGCCCCGCTGCCGCAGTACACCCGCGGCAGCTGCACGATCCAGGCGGTCTACCCGGCCTCCAGCCAGGCGTCGAACTAACCGTCGACGCCGAGGAAGGCGAACGGTGCGCTGGGCACGAACTGGCCCAGTGCATCACCGGCGAAGGTATTGCGCTGGTCCTTGCCGAGGTCGAGCTTGAGCACCTTGCCGGCGAAATCGACCTTGTTCAGATCGACCCAGAAGGTGTTCGGGGTCAATGCCGATTCGAAGAAGTACAGCCGCCGCTTGTGGTCGGCCACGGTGCGCCAGCGCGTGGATGAGATGTTCGGCTCACCCGGCGTGGTGATGCCATACGGCACCGACGCGTTGCGGATCACGCTGAACACACTGGCCAAGGCCTCCACCGGATCCTCGGCCTTGGGAATGGCGTTGATGTAGAACGAGGCGCGCGCGAAACGGTCAGCAGAGCGGTTGGTGCCCGGCAGCATCACCGTGCCGCCGATCTGCTGCCAGTAGCTGTTGAGCGCCAGCTGCTGCTCGAAGATAGGCGAATTGGTCATCACCTGGTAGCGCCGGTCATGGTGGATCACCTGGCGGCCGCCGATGTACTCGACGATGGCACTGTCGCCGCTGGCATCGGACAGCGACAGGTGCAGCGTCGCCTGCCGATCTTCACCGGGCACCTTGTCGGTGACGATCGCGTACGGCTCGCGTTTCAACGCAGCGACCGCCTCTTCCACGGTAGCGAAGTTGTCCAGCACATACTGCGCCCACAGCGAAATCGCCAGACCCGGCTTGTTGCCACGCTGCTGCGGATACTCCGATTCGACCAGCCACAGCAGGTTGGCCACCAGGCCCTTTTCGTTCATGCCATCGGTGGTCGACACGTCGTAGCCGGTGGCCACCACCGAGCCGTAGCGCGCGGTCCACGCCAGCGACTTCGGGCCGGCCTGGCCGGTGCGCGCAATGCCGCGCGGCAGTATGTAGAGGTTGGTCGCCACATCGACCTTCCAGTCCATCGAGCGCGCGGTGATCACATCGCCGTTGTCACCCAGGTACACCGCGCGCGTGCAGGCTAGTGCCGGTGCCACGGCTGCGGCCAGCGCGACCGCCAGCATTCCCCTTCCCATCCACTTCATCCGTGCCATGTCGTTGCACTCCTTTTCCCCGTGATCCGAAGATAGGACCCCAGGCAGGGTGAGACAGGGGTGAAAGCCTCAACGGACGAAGCGGTCGTGCAGCCAGAATCCTGCAAGCATCGAAGGCACGAACCACAGGGCTTCGCGCGACGCCACGACCACCCCGGCGATGGCCGGGCCTGGGCAATAGCCCGCCCAGCCCCAGCCGATCCCGAACAGCGCGGCACCCAGCAGCAGGCGAGCATCCACACGCCGGGTAACAGGCAGCCGGAAGCGGTCTGCGTACAGCGGCTGCTGTCGCCGCAACACCCACCGCTGCCCGATCGCGCTGACCAGCAGCGCCGAGCCCAGCACCCACAGCAGCGTGGGATCGAAGTCACCGGTGATGTCGAGGAAGCCGAGGACACGACGCGCGTCGGTCATTCCCGAAAGTGCCAACCCCATGCCAAACAACGCGCCCGCCGCGCCGGCGGCCCAGACTGCGCGGCTCATGTTGGGCCTCCGCCATGACGGACCAGGAAGGTGGTCAGCATCGCGCAGACCATGAACACCAGCACGGCCGCCAGCGATCGCTTCGAAGCGCGGGCCATGCCGCACACACCGTGACCGCTGGTGCAGCCGTTGCCCAGCCGCGTACCGAAGCCGACCAGCAGGCCGGCTCCCATCAACTGCCATGCCGGCAGCGCATCACGCAGCAGCGCACGCGGCGATGCCTCGGGCACCGATTGCCACCACAGCACCAGCCCCGCCGATGCGGTCAGGCCGGCCAGGAAGGCCCAGCGCCAGGCACGCTCGCCCTTGCCTGCGCGCAGGCTGCCTGCGGTGATGCCGCTGATGCCCGCCACGCGTCCGATGGTGGCGAGCAACAGCACCGCGGCGGCGCCGATCAACGCACCACCTGCCGCCGCACTCCATGGCAGGTTCATGCCCTGCCCTCTTCGCTGCCGTACATGGGATTGCCCATTTGTTTAGATTATTCTAAATTAGATCATTCTAAACAAAATGGTCAACCATGGCCCGGACCCAGCTCGACAGCGCCGCGATGGCCGAACACGCGTCGCAGGCAGCCACGCTGCTCAAAAGCCTGGCCCACCCGGCCCGGCTGCGGGTGCTGTGCCGCCTGGTGGAAGGTGAAGCGCCGGTACCGGAACTGCAGGCACTGACCGGCCTGAGCGCATCGGCGTTGTCACAGCATCTGGCGGTGCTGCGCGGACTGGATATCGTGGCGACCCGGCGCGAAGCGCAGGCGATCCACTACCGGGTTCTTGAAGGGCCCGCACTGGGCGTGCTGCAGGCGCTGCATGCGGCGTACTGCGGTGCTGCTTCGCGCTGAATCCGGCGCAGACCATCAGCCTGCGTGCAGCGCCGACTGCACCACCTGATCGAGCAGGTCCACTGGCGTCGGTGCCGAACGACCGCCCTGCAGGCGCCGGGAGAATCCGGACCAGTCACTGCAGGAAAGCTGGCGAGAATAGGCACCCACGCTGGCAGTTGCGGACCAGTCCGTCTCAGTCCGCCGGGATGCTGGCTGAAGCGCTTAGGTTGCCGCCAAGACCGTGCCGTCGCAGCGTCGTGGCAGCATTGCCTCGAACACCACCTGGCCCGCTTCGTTGCGGGCCGCAATGCGCCCGCCGTGCGCGCGGACGAACTGATCGACGATGTACAAGCCCAGGCCCAGGCCCTTGCTCTGGTGGAAGCTGGCCTTGAACGGTTCGAACAGTCGCGGCAACAGCGCGTCATCGATCCGGCCGGCGTTGCTGACCCGCAGCAGTACGCCGCGCGGGTCGCGCCCATCCACCTCCACCCTCGCCTCGCTGCCATGGGTCAGCGCATTGCCGACCAGGTTGGCGGCGACCTGGCCAAGGCGATCCAGATCGCCCTGCAGCCGCGTGTCTCCCTGCAGGTCCAGGTGGATCCGGTCCGCCCCATGCGCGCTGCCCGCCTCGGCGACTACCGCGCGCGTCACGTCGGCCAGATCGCAGGCACTTGCCTCCAGCCTCAGGCCACCGCTGCGGATCCGCGAGAAATCGAGCAGCTGCTCGACCATCCGCGCCATCCGCAGGGTGCTGGCTTCCAGGTACTGCAGGGTCTGCTGCGCGCCTGCGTTGTCTTCCGGAAGCTCCAGCGCCAGCTTGTCGGCACACAGCAGGATCGCCGACAACGGCGTGCGCAGGTCGTGGGTCAAAACGGCAGCCATCGTCTCGTTGAGCTTCAGCGCGCGCTCCAGTGCCTCGTTGCGCGCCTTCAGCAGCTGCCGCTGCTGGTACAGCTCGATGAAGACGTTGACCTTGCTCAGGATCACCTGCGGCGCCACCGGCTTGTGCAGGAAATCGACCGCACCGCTTTCGTAGCCCTTGAACACGCGCAGGGGATCATCCGGAGAGGCGGTCAGGAAGATGATCGGCACGTCGCGGCTGCGATGCGAACCGCGCATCAGTTCGGCCAGGGTGAAGCCATCGATCTCCGGCATGTGCACGTCAAGCAGGGCCAATGCCACCTCGTGCTCGAGCAGCAACTCCAACGCCTGCGCGCCCGAGCCGGCCAGCAGCAGGTTGACCCCTTCGCGCTGCAGCAGGGCCTGCATGGCTACCAGGTTCTGCGGCACGTCATCGACGATCAGCAGGTTGACCGGTGTCTGCGACTGCGCAGGTTCCGGTGGCAACAGGTTCATGCAAACAACTCCTTCAGGCGGCGACACATCAGTTCAAGGGGCAGCACGGCATCGGCGCCGGCGTACTGCAGGGCGGAAGCGGGCATCATCGACGCCTCGGCTTCCTCGGGACATTGCAGCCAGGCATGGCCACCGGCACGGCGCACGGCGGCAACGCCCTCGCTGCCATCACTGCTGGCACCGGTCAGCAGCAGGGCCAATACCTGCGCGCCGAACACCGCAGCGGCGGAGTCGAACAGCGGATCGATGGCCGGACGGGAAAACAGCACCGGTGCATCCACCGACAACGCCAACGCCCCCTCGTCCTCCACCAGCAGGTGGTAATCCGGCGGCGCGAACGTCACCGTGCCCGGCTGCAACGGCTGCTTGTCTTCGGCTTCGCGCACCGGCAACGCGCAGTACGGCGCCAGCACCTCGGCGATGCGGCTGGTGCGGTCTCGCGGCAGGTGCAGCACGGCCAGTACCGGTACCGGCAGCTTCGCCGGCAGTGCACCGAGCACCGCCTGCAGGGCCGCCACGCCACCGGCGGACGCGCCGATCACCAGCACGGCCGGACGCACCGGCAGCGTCATCAGGCCACCTTCCGGTACAGGCGGTGCTCTCGCGAACAGACCTCGAAGGCATCGTGGTGGCACCCGAACTGCAGCGACTCCTTGCTGCCCAGACCAAGGAAGCCCCGGTGCACCAGCGCTTCGCGGAACAGGCCGACGGCACGATCCTGCAGGTCGCGGTTGAAATAGATCAGCACGTTGCGGCACGACACCAGGTGCACTTCGGAGAACACGGTATCGGTGGCCAGGCTGTGGTCGGCGAACACCACGTTGCGGCGCAGTTGGCGGTCGAACACCGCGCCATCGTAGGCGGTAGCGTAGTAGTCCGACAGCGACGCGGTGCCACCGGCGGCCAGGTAGTTGCGGCTGAACTGGGCCATCCGGTCGATGCCATAGGCGCCCGCCTCGGCGGTGGCCAGTGCGGCCGGATTGATGTCGGTGGCGTAGACGATGCTGCGCTCGAGCAGGCCTTCTTCATGCAGCAGGATCGCCAGCGACCACACTTCCTCGCCGGTGCTGCAGCCGGCCACCCACAGCTTCACCGAGGGATAGGTACGCAGTACTGGCACCACCTGCTCGCGCAGCTCACGGAAATACGCAGGGTCACGGAACATCTCCGAGACCTGCACGGTGAAGAACTGCATGGCCTGGGCGAACAGGTCCGGCTCGTGCAGCAGCCGGTACTGCAGGTCGACCAGCCGCTCGCACTCATAGCGCTGCATCGCCTGGCGCATGCGTCGGCGCAGCGACGACACCGCATAGCTGCGGAAATCGTAGTGGTAGCGCTGGTACAGCGCCTCCAGCAGGACCTTCAGTTCGAGGTCGAACAGCGCCTGTTCGTTCATTGCCGCGAGCACCAGACCCGGCACAGCGAGACCAGCTTGTCGACGTCGATGGGCTTGGCGATGTAATCGTTGGCGCCCGCCTGCAGGCAACGCTCACGGTCGTCCGGCATGGCCTTGGCAGTCAGCGCGATGATCGGCAGGTCCTGCAGGTGACGCTGCGCGCGGATCTCGCGCATCGCGGCCAGGCCATCCTTCTCCGGCATCATGATGTCCATCAGCACCAGGTCGACTTCGCGCTCGGCCAGGCGGTCCACTGCCTCCTGCCCATTGCGCGCGATCTCCAGCGTCACGCCCAGCGGCTCGAGCACGCTGGACAGCGCAAAGATGTTGCGCACGTCGTCCTCGGCCAGCAGCACGGTGCGTCCATCAAGCACGGTGTCGCGACGGCGCGCCTCGCGCAGCAGGCGCTGCTGGTCGGTGGGCAGGCTGGCTTCCACGCTGTGCAGGAACAGGGTGACTTCATCCAGCAGGCGCTCGGGCGAACGCGCGCCCTTGATGATGATGCTCTTGGAATAGCGGCGCAGGCGCTGTTCTTCCTCGCGACCGAGCGCGCGGCCGGTATAGACGATCACCGGCGGGAAGCCGACGTCATCGTTGCCGGCCATGTGTTCGAGCAGGTCGTAGCCGCTGCCGTCAGGCAGTGACAGGTCCATCACCATGCAATCAAAGGTGACCGTGCTGAGCTGCTCCAGCGCGCCAGCAAGCGTTCCCACGGCGACGATCTGCAGCTGATCACGGCCCAGCAGCAGTTCCAGGTTGTGGCGCAGCTCGCTGTCGTCCTCGACGATCAGCAGGCGCCGCACGTCGCGCTGGCTGGTCTGTTCCAGCTGCTCGATGGCGCTTACCAGGCGCTCGCGCGTGGTCGGCTTGATCGCAAACCCGATCGCGCCAAGCTCGCGCGCCACCTGGCTGCGGTCCGTTGCCGAGACCACGTGCACAGGAATATGGCGGGTATCCGGGTTGCGCTTCAGGCGCTCCAGCACGCTCAGGCCGGACACGTCCGGCAGGCCGATATCGAGCAGGATGCCGTTCGGTCGCAGTTCGCCGGCCAGGGCCAGCGCCTCTTCGGCCGTCCCGGCCACCACGCAGTCGAAATCCAGTTCATGGGCCAGGGCCACCAGCGCTTCGGCGAACGTGGCGTCGTCCTCGACGGCCAGGATCAGGCGGCCCGGGTGCTGGCGACGACCGCGGTCGTCGGCCACGCTGGGCACCGTCGTCGTCGGCGCCACCGGAGCCCTTGCTGGCACCTGCATCGCCGGCACAGCGGCCGCGACCGGCGAGGCCACGAGGGCTGCGGCGATGTCCGCGGCGCTCGACGCGGGCGCGCCCTGCAACGGCAGTTCCAGAATGAAGCAGCTGCCACGGCCCGGTTCGCTGTCGACCTGGATGCTGCCGCCCATGCGCTCAGCCAGATCGCGCGAGATCGACAGCCCCAGGCCGGTGCCACCGTAGCGGCGACGGGTGCTGCCATCGGCCTGGCGGAAGGCTTCGAAGATGACCTGCAGCTGCTCGCGGGCAATGCCGATACCGCTGTCGCAGACCTCGAAACGGATGCGCCCCTGGCCGGCCGCGCGCACGTGCAGGCTGACCTTTCCATGCTCGGTGAACTTCACCGCATTGGCCAGCAGGTTCTTCAGGATCTGCTGCAGGCGCTGGCTGTCGACCACCAGCTGGCTCGGCGCCAGCGCATCGGCCTCGATCTGCAGGGCCAGGCCCTTCTGCCGCGCCATCGGCTCGAAAGTCTCGCGCAGGCGCTGCAGCACGCTGTCGGTCACCACCACTTCATCGGCCAGCTCAACGTGGCCGGCCTCGATGCGCGACAGGTCCAGGATGTCGTTGATCAGCGCCAGCAGATCGTTGTTGGACGACAGGATCGCACGCGCATACTTCACCTGTTCTTCGGTGAGCGTGCCGTCCTTGTTGTCGGCCAGCAGCTTGGCCAGGATCAGCGAGCTGTTCAGCGGCGTGCGCAGTTCGTGCGACATGTTGGCCAGGAACTCGGACTTGTAGCGCGATGTCGCGGCCAGTTCGTTGCTGTTGCGCACCAGCTGGCTCTGCGCGACCAGCAGTGCCTGCTTCTGCGCCTCCAGCTCGTGGGTCCGCTCTTCCAGCTGGACGTTGCTCTGTTCCAGCTCGGCCTGCTGTTCTTCCAGATGGCTCTGCGACTGCAGCAGGCTGCGGCTCTGCTCTTCCAGTTCCTCATTGGCCACGCGCAGCTCTTCCTGCTGGGCCTGCAGCTCCTCGCCCTGGCGCTGCGATTCCTCCAGCAGCACCACCAGTTGTGCGCGCAGCAGCGATGCACGCAGCGCCATGCCGATGGTCTCGGCGCAGCGCTCCAGCAGCTCGCGATCCAGGTCGCGCTGCGCACCCGCCCGGGCGCGTCCCAGCTCGACGATGCCTACCACGGTGCCGTCACTGCTGATCGGCGCCAGGATGCGCTCGCGCACCGGCAACCGCCCCAGGCTGGTCTGCAGTTCAAGTACGGCGTCGTCGCTGCCCTCCAGGTGACGGATGCACTCATCCCGCGCCACCTGCCCGGCTACGCCCTCCTGCAATGCCAGCGACGCCGGCATGCCGGACGGCAACGCCAGGCCGCCGGTCAGCTGCAGTCGTCCGCCTTCCAGCCGGTACACGGCGCCGACGTCGGCCTCCAGTTGCGCGCCCAGGCTGGTGGCTGCCGCCTCGGCAATCTGCTCCGGGCCGAGGTCGCCGCGCAGGCTCATCGCTACCGCGTTCTCGGCCTCCTGCAGCCACAACGCCCGCATTGCGTCCCGGCGTGCCTGGATCGCGCGGGAAACGATCAGCGCGATCATCAGGAACGCACAACCACCGATGCTTCGGTTGACCAGCGAGAACGCCGAGTTCGAGCTGGCCGGGGCGATGTTGAAACCGATGACCAGCAGGACGCAGGCGAGCACAGCCACGATGAACGGCGCGCGCGCACTGCGCTGGAACACCGTGACGCTCACGGCCAGGAAATACGCCAGCCATACCGCATAACCGAGCGGTACCACCAGCTCCAATGCGATGGTCGCAGCCAGCAGCACGGCGGACGTCATCCAGATCCAGCGGTCACGCGTAGTCGCACCAGGACGCATGCAGGTCGGTTCCAGAACAAAAAGGGTGGGTGATGGTACTCCGTGTCGTAGTCAGCCGCACAGGACAAATGGCACGTGTCCCGCCTCCACGCCTCCTTCACACTTGAATGCCTAGCTTCACGTCCCTCACAGGGGTAACACTTATTTTTACGTGGACGCTGCCGCCTCTACGACGTCCGTGCTGACGGACCCTTCCCGCCAACTGCGACTGCTGATCGACAGCGTGCGCGACCATGCGCTGTACCTGCTTGATCCGGATGGCATCGTCTGCAGCTGGAACCCGGGTGCGGAGCGCATCAAGGGCTATTCAGCCGATGAAGTGGTGGGCACCCACTTTGGTCGCTTCTACCTGGCCGCCGACCGCGAGGCAGGAGAACCGCAACGCCTGCTCCGTCATGCAGCGCAGCATGGCCACGTTGCCAATGAGGGCTGGCGGGTACGCCGCGATGGCTCGTCGTTCCGTGCCAGTGTTGTCATCGAGCCGGTGGTTGAAGCGGGTGAGCTGCTCGGCTACGTCAAGATCACCCGCGACATCACCGAGCAGTGGCAGGCACAGCGCCTGCTGCGTGATGCCCAACGAGCGCTGCGCAATACCCAACAGTTCGAGACCGTCGGCCGACTCAGCCGCGGCCTGTCGCATGAGTTCAACAACCTGCTGACCACCATCGGCAACGCACTGGACCTGCTGTCCCTGCGCGTTGGCGGTGACGATGCGCGCGCCGCCGAGCTGCTCGATGCCGCGCAGAGCGCGACAGATCGTGGTGCGCTGCTGACCCGCCAGCTGCTGGCGTTCAGCACTGGCCAGACCCTGATCCGCGAACCACTGGATATCAACGTGTTGATACAGCAGTGGCTGCCGGACCTGCAACGCGCCTGCCCGTCCACGGTGATGCTGGATGCCCAGCTGGCACCCGGCCTGCCTGCGGTCAACACCGATGCGGCGCAGCTGCAGACGGCGCTGGCCAATCTGGTCGCCAATGCCGCCGATGCTACCCTTGAAGGCGGTCGCATCCTGATCGGCACCGCGCTGGAGCATCGCCTCGACCCGGACGCGGACTCCACGCTGCAACGTGGCTATGTCACCCTCAGCGTCTGCGATGAAGGCCACGGGATGGCGGCCGACATCGCCGAACGGGCCACCGAGCCCTTCTTCACCACCAAGGACATCGGCAAAGGCAGCGGCCTGGGCCTGAGCCAGGTGTTCGGATTCACTACCCAGAGCGGCGGCTTCGTCGACGTGTCCACCACGCCCGGTGTCGGCACCACGGTCAGCCTGCTGCTACCCGCAATGGAGGACCCTGCCGATGACCGATGACCCGATCCGCGTACTGATGGTGGAAGACCAGACCGATCTGCGTGAAATGATCGGCCTGGCCCTGCGCGACCTCGGCATCGATGTGGCCACGACCGCCGATGGCCACGAGGCGGCGGAACTGCTCAAGGGCGAAGCACGTTTCGACGTGGTGTTCAGCGACGTCAGCATGCCCAACGGCATGTCCGGCATCGAGCTGAGCGAGCATGTGGCACGCGAACAGCCGCAGGCACGGATGATCCTCTCGTCCGGCTATGCCCGCTCGCAGCTGCCGCCGCTGCCCGAGCAGGTGGAGTTCCTGCCCAAGCCCTATCGCCTGCGCCAGCTGGTACAGCTGCTCAGGCAGGCGTAAGCCACGGCGCCCCCGCAGGAAACCCCTGCGGTCAACCCATCATCGCCCCCCGCTGGAACGACGCCAGCAGCGTACAGGCTGCCGCTGCCGGCGCCAGCCGACCGCGTGCCAGTGACCAGGTGATGCCGTAGAAACAGCTCCAGTAGAAGTCCGCGAGCCACACCGCGGTGAAACCGACGTTGAACTCTCCGGCCGCCTGACCCCGCAGGAAGAAGGCCTCGAAGCGCTCGCCGATCGGCGCCCAGCGCTCCGGCAGCAGGTGCAGGTCGCCCAGGCGCTGCTGTTCTTCCATCATCCGTGCGAACAGCAGCGTCACCAGCTCCCAGTCCGCCAGCAGCGTGGCGGTGACCTGCTCCAGCACGTGGCGTGCATCACCGCCCTGGTCGAACCAGGCCGCCGCCGCTTCCACGCGCTCGAAACCGGCCGCGAACAGGGCCTCGTCGATCGCCTCCCGGGTAGGCGCAAACCGGTACAGGGTCGCGCGGCTGATGCCCGCCCCGCGCGCGAGTTCGCTGAGGGTGCAGCGTGGATGGCTGACCAGGGTGGCCGCCAGCGCATGGGGCAGGTCGCGTCGTGTACGTGCTGCGGCAGGTCGCATGAAAAGCGAGGGGGTGTGGGCTGGCCCTCACGCTAGCATGAATCATCAATTAATAAGCTGAATCAAATATGATTCACACGAATCACGAATGCGCTACAACAGCGGTGCGTCCGGTGCACCCGGGTCGGTGCACGGCAGGGAACGCGTCACAGGCATCGAGGGAGACAACGCCATGCTGCACCCACTACGCGATATCGCCGTGCTGTTCGACGCCAGCGACACCGGGCACCGCGTTCTCAACATCGCCGCCGACCTGGCGCAGGCCCAGCAGGCGCATCTGGTCGCAGTCTCCACGGCCCTGCATCCCACCGACATCGCCAACGGCTTCGCGCGCGGTGCCGGCATCGCCGCCGCGCTGGACCACGAGGCCCGCGCGGATGCCGCCTGCACCGCACAGCTGATGCAGAACCTGCGTGCCGTGTCCGAGCCGCTGCAGATCAGCACCGAACTGCGCATCGTCTCGGACTACCTGGGTGGCGCTGACCTGGCGCTGCAGTCGCTGTACTGCGACCTGATCATCGCCGGCTATCCGCACACACCAGGCGCGCCCTCCGGCTGGCATCCACTGGGCACGCTGCGCCAGACCGGGGTACCGATGCTGCTGGTGCCGCCGCACTGGAAGGGCGAGCAGGTCGGCCGGCGTATCGTGGTGGCCTGGAATGCCAGCAAGCAGGCCCGTCGTGCGGTGGCAGATGCCCTGCCTCTGCTGGCCCGGGCGCAGGCCGTGCACCTGCTGATGGTCGACACGCCCAAGGCTGAAGCGGCACCCGGCGCTGAAATGGCCCAGCATCTGGCGCGGCACGGCGTTGAAGTTGAGATCCAGGCGATCAGCTCCAGCCAAGGGGGCGTAGCTGCCACCATTCGCCAGCATGTACTTGATGTCGAAGCCGATCTGCTGGTGCTGGGGCCCTACAGCCGCAGTCGCGTGGTCGAACGCGTGCTCGGCGGGGTCACCGAGGATCTGCTTGCCGAAGTACCGGCGCCCTTGTTCGTATCGCACTGATACCGCCCTGCCCCGCCCGGCGGTAGCCGGTCAGCGATTGGCCGGTGTGCCGCCGGAAATAGCGGCACAGGTAGGACGCGTCCTCGAAACACAGGCGTTCGGCGATGCGTCCGATCGGCAGTTCGCTGTAGCTCAGCAGCGCCTTGATCTCCAGCACCACCTGGCGGTCGATCAACGCCTTCGGCGTTTCGCCGAAGCATTCCCGGGTCACCTGCGAGAGATAGAACGGGGTAATGCACAGCGCCTCGGCGTAGGACTGCACGTCGCGTTGGCGCGTGCTGCGCTGGCCGACCAGTTCCCAGAAGCTCCAGGCCAGGCGCTCGCGCCGGCCGACCTGCGGCGCCGCCTCGTAGTATGCCGGGAGCAGTGTGGCGAACTTCAGGAAAAAGGTCTGCAGCAGGTTGCGCAGCATCACGTGCCGATGGCGGCCACCGTTGTGCTGGGCATCCATCAACTGCTGCAGCCAACCCTGCAGCAGCGGAACCTCCAGCGGTGACGGCACACAATGGGGGTGCTCGTGCAGGAACTTGAACAGTGCATTGGGCAGCACATAGGCCACCTCCGATGCCAGCGCTTTCGGCACCAGGCAGGCCACCGCAAGGAAGCCGCGCGAACGCTGCCGCAGCAGCGCCAGCGTATCCTCCGCCAGCACCAGTACGTCGTGCCGCTGCACCGCCACTTCGCGGAAGTTCAGTGCGAACCGCGCACGCCCGGACACGCACACCAGCACCGTCAGATAGGCGTGCCCGAACGACAGCGGAACACCCAAGCCTTCAGCCAGCGTACTGACTTCCAGGCGCATGGATTCGTCCTGTTCCAGAAGCTGGGGAATGCGATCCATGGGCCGATCCACTGGGATATCGCGGCAGAGCATATCCGCCCGAACGAAGAAGTTGTGAAAAGTACCGAAACCATCAAGGTCCCGTCCTGTGCTCCCCACCCGTCGCAACCTAGCCTGTGCACTCTCTTTCCACCGACGGACCCGCCATGCAACTGGCCACCCAACGCTTGATCCTGCGCCCCTGGCGCGACAGTGACGCCGCCGATCTGTACGAGTACGCCCGCGACCCGCGCGTGGGGCCCGCCGCCGGTTGGCCACCGCATGCCAGCGTAGAGGAGAGTGCCGACATCATCCGCACCGTGTTCAACCGACCGGAGGTCTACGCCCTGCAGAGCCGCGAGAACGCGCGTGCCATCGGTTGCGTCGGCATCCTGATCGGTGCAGACAGCAACTTCAGCTTGGGCGAGCGCGAGGGAGAGATCGCCTACTGGATCGGCGTACCGTACTGGGGTCGTGGCCTGGTACCCGAAGCTGTACGTGAGGTGATGCGGCATGCCTTCCTGGATCTGCAGCTGGATGCGTTGTGGTGCGGCTACTTCGACGACAACCTGCAATCGATGAGCGCGCAGGCCAAATGCGGTTTCCGCCATCACCACACCGAGGTCAACCAGTTCAACCGCTTCCTCGCCGACTACCGCACCGAGCACATCAGCCGCATCACTGCCAGGGAATGGCAGGCGCAACAGACCGTACCGCTGCCCACGTGATCACGGCTCAGCCGTCGCTGCGCTGCATGAACAACAGTTCCGGCGTCGAGGCATCTTCCACCGGCTGGAAGCCGAAATCGCGGTAGAGCGCGACCGCCGCGACGTTGTCACGATAGACACGCAGGCTCAGGCGCTGCACATCCGGCGACCGCAGGGCCTCGGCACACAACAACTGCATCAGCACCCGTCCCAGGCCGCGCCCACGCGCTTGCGGCGAGACAATGATGCGGCCCAGGTGGGCAGTGCCGGGCGCGGTCAACCAGTACTGGCCGAACCTCATGCACGCACCCTCCCCGTCCAACAGCACCCAACCCGGGCGCTCGGCCAGTTCAAGAGCCCGTGCGAATGCCTCAGGCAGCAGAGGAAACGCAACGCCCGGGCCAGCCCAGCGTTGCGTCGCTGCAACCGAATCGAGCCAGCCAGCGATACGCGGGTAATGCCGAGGTTGAACCGGCTGCAACTGTGCGGGCATGAGGATGCCTGTGTGGTCCCGTCAACCCGCCGCGGTCACTGCCTGGATTGGAGGGTGATGAGCAGGCGCTTGCAGCGGACGTGCTTGCGCGAACTGGGCTGCGGTAACAGTGCGTAAGACGGATGTCCCCTGCAGGAAGCCGCCGCACTCGACGGCGGCGACCTGTCGGCGCTTTACCGGCAGACGTACTCGCGTGCCGATTCGATGGTGTCCACGTCGAGCTCTTCGTATTGGATCTCGACGGTTTCCATGCTGGACGCGGTGGCCACCGCGCGCGCGCCAAGATTGCAGGCGGCAGGCAGCCCGCCAGCGTACGCTTGGCCATTGATCGCATACGCCAGCCCGTAGCAGGCCGAGCCGAGCTGGAACGGATTGTGGTTGCAGGCCATGAGCTGACTGTTGGCAAGGTCACTGGAGGCCGTGTAGTTGGACGTCCAGCCACTGCCGGCATCGCTGCCGCAGCTACCCGGATACCCCTGGATCTGCGCACCGCTGGAGTCGCAGGTGTGGTAGGCGAAACTGCCGAAGAAACTGGTCTTTACGTACGCGGTGCGGCCGCTGTCTACCCATTGTGCCGCAGCAGCGCTCTGGGCAAAGGCGGACAGGCCGAGCAGGCACACGGCGGCAGCGGTGAGAGGTTTCAATCCCTTCAACATGACTATCGTCCTCGGTATTGGCGTAGTGCACGCCTCATGCGTGCCAACCGAGTCTACCCCGCAGGTATACGGGCAAATATGACAGGCTCGACAGTCTGGGCCCTTCTGCGCACCTGATGCCTGAAGGGGAGGACGGCTTCGTGGCGAGGGCCGCCTGTTGACTGGCCATTGTGACCAAAGCACTGGAAGGTGCCGTGGAACAAGGAGCGCCATACGATCACGAATCGGCGCAAGTGACTGATTCTGGTGACCCCGGCCCGATTCGAACGGGCGACCTTCCCCTTAGGAGGGGGACGCTCTATCCAGCTGAGCTACGGGGCCATGCAGCCGGGAAGTTTACAGGCAACACACCCTGCGCTCCAAGCATTCGTGCTCCACACGGCGGCGCTGGCGCGTTGCACCATGGCCGGACAGGCCGCTCTGCTACCATCGGCGATTCAGTTCATCGCGCCCCCCACCTGCCCGCGATGGCACCAAACAACGTAACGAAACACAGGAGTCTGCATGTCTTCCGAGCTGCTCAAGTCCCTTGGCCTGGACGCGATCAACGCTGGCACGTACCTGGGCAACGGGGAGTGGTCGAGCGCGACCAGCGGTGAGCTGATCACCCCGGTCAACCCGACCACCGGCGAGCCGATCGCGCAGGTCCGCGCGACCACCGAGGCCGAGTACGAGACCGTCGTCGCCCGCGCCCAGGAAGCCTTCAAGGTCTGGCGCACCACGCCGGCCCCGCGCCGCGGTGAAGCCGTGCGCCTGTGCGGTGAAGCGCTGCGCAAGCACAAGGATGCGCTTGGCTCGCTGGTCGCCTTGGAAATGGGCAAGAGCAAGCCGGAAGGCGACGGCGAAGTGCAGGAGATGATCGACATCGCCGATTTCGCCGTGGGCCAGAGCCGCATGCTGTACGGCTACACCATGCATTCCGAGCGCCCCGGCCACCGCATGTACGAGCAGTACCACCCGCTGGGCCTGGTCGGCATCATCTCCGCCTTCAACTTCCCGGTCGCGGTGTGGAGCTGGAACTCGTTCCTGGCCGCCATCTGTGGCGATGTGTGCATCTGGAAGCCGTCCAACAAGACGCCGCTGACCGCCATCGCCTCGCTGAAGATCTGCAACGACGCCCTGCGCGAAGCCGGCTTCCCGGACATTTTCTTCCTGATCAACGATGCCGGCACCGCGCTGTCGGAAAAGATGGTCGATGACCGCCGCGTGCCGCTGATCAGCTTCACCGGCTCGACCCAGGTCGGCCGCACCGTCAACGAGAAGGTCGCGCGTCGCCTCGGTCGCTGCCTGCTGGAACTGGGTGGCAACAACGCCATCATCCTGGACGAAACCGCCGACCTGAAGCTGGCCGTGCCGGGCATCGTCTTCGGCGCCGTCGGCACCGCCGGCCAGCGCTGCACCACCACCCGCCGCCTGATCGTGCACCGCTCGATCTACGCCGACGTGCTGGCCACCCTGGTCAAGGCCTACAAGCAGGTCGAAGGCAAGATCGGCGACCCGACCGATGCGGCCAACCTGATGGGCCCACTGAACAGCGACGGCGCCGTGCAGCAGTTCCTCGATGCCATCGCCCAGGCCAAGGCTGCCGGCGGCACCATCGAAACCGGCGGCACCCGCATCGACCGCGCAGGCAACTTCGTGCTGCCGGCCATCGTCTCCGGCCTGAAGAACAGCGATGCCGTGGTCCAGCACGAGACCTTCGCGCCGATCCTGTACGTGATGCCGTACGACACCCTCGATGAAGCCATCGACATGCAGAATGGCGTGCCGCAGGGCCTGTCGTCCTCGATCTTCACCCAGAACCTGAAGACTGCCGAGAAGTTCCTGTCGGCCGCTGGCAGCGACTGCGGCATCGCCAACATCAACATCGGCACGTCCGGTGCGGAGATCGGTGGCGCCTTCGGTGGCGAGAAGGACACCGGCGGTGGCCGCGAGTCCGGTTCGGATGCGTGGAAGGTCTACATGCGCCGCCAGACCAACACCATCAACTATTCGGACTCGCTGCCGCTGGCCCAGGGCATCAAGTTCGATCTGTGATGGCGGACGTTTCTGCCATGGCTGCGGGTCAGAGCCCCTCCGGGGATCTGACCCCTGCCCAGGGCCGGATCCCCAATGGGGCTCCGACCCTCGACTTCACCGGTCGCCGCGTGCTGATCGCCGGCGGCAGCAAGGGCATCGGTCGTGAAATGGCGTTGGCATTTGCCGGCGCCGGTGCGCAGGTCTCGGTCTGCGCACGTGGCCAGGCCGGCCTGGATGCCCTGCGTGCCGATGCGCAGGCACAGGGCACCCCACTGCATACCGTCTCCGCCGATCTGGCCGACGCCGGCCAGATCCAGGCCTGGCTGCAGGCCGCTGCCGATGCACTCGGCGGCATCGATGTACTGATCAACAACGCTACCGGCTACGGCATGGCCGACGACGAGGATGGCTGGGCCGCCAGCCTGCAGATCGACCTGATGGCGGCGGTACGGGCCTCGCGCCTGGCACTGCCGTGGCTGCGCGCATCCAGAGATGCCTGCATCCTCAACCTGTCCTCGATTGCCGCACAGCAGCCACGCCCCGGTGGCGCGCCCTACGCCGCCGCAAAGGCCGCGCTGTCGCACTACACCACGTCGCAGGCATTGGCGCTGGCCAAGGACCGGATCCGGGTCAACGCCATCGCCCCCGGTTCGATTGAATTCGATGACGGCCTGTGGGATCGCCGTCGCACCGAAGATCCGGCGCTGTACCACGGCACCCTGGCGAAGATCCCGTTCGGCCGCTTCGGCCATCCGCGCGAAATTGCCGACGCTGCCCTGTTCCTGTGCTCGCCGCTGGCGCGCTGGGTCACCGGCAGCGTGCTCAACGTGGATGGCGGCCAGGTGTTGATGGGCTGATACCGGCACTCCGGTAGCTGCCAACCTTGGTTGGCATGCCTTTCGTCGACCAAGGTCGACGCCTGCCCTGCTGAAATACCCTTTGTCGACCAAGGTCGGCGCCTACCAGGGCTAGCACCTCGTTCGCCCACCAGGGTCCACGCCTGCCATCGCATCCGCCGGGCATGGGATTGCCTGGGCAGAGGCACTATCATGTGCACACTGCCCAGGAGGACCCCGATGAGCGTGGCACCCCGACAGACAAGCGCCCTGGCCGTGGTCAGCCTGGTCATGGGCATCGCCAGCTGGACCGTCCTGCCCTTCGTGGCCAGCATCGTGGCCATCATCACCGGCCACATGGCCCGCGCCGAGATCCGCCGCCGCCCGCATGAACTGGAAGGCGATGGCCTGGCCGTCACCGGCCTGGTGCTGGGCTGGGTGATGGTCGGCGCCGTACTTGCCGCCATCCTGGTCTTCATCCTGTTCTTCGGTGGCCTGGCGTGGCTGGCGGCGGTGTCGAACTGACGCCATGACCGCCTCCGACAGCACTGAACGCTTCAGCAGCCGCGTCGCCGACTACGTCCGCTACCGGCCCGATTACCCGCCCGCGCTGCTGGAATGGCTGCACGGCCCGATGGATGTCAGTCACCAGGCCCGTGTCGCCGACATCGGTGCTGGCACCGGCATTTCCAGCCGTCAGTTTCTGGCCAGCGGTCATCCGCTGGTGGCGGTCGAGCCGAACGCCGCCATGCGCGCCGCCGCCGAAGAGTGGCTGGCGCCGCAGTATCCGGGCTTTTCCGCCGTCGATGGCCGCGCCGAGGCCACCGGCCTGGACGATGCCAGCATCGATCTGGTCAGCGTCGCGCAGGCGTTCCACTGGTTCGACACCGTGGCAGTGCGCGCCGAGTGGCAGCGCATCCTCTGCCCCGGTGGCCTGGCACTGATCTACTGGAATTCGCGCCTGCTCGATGCTAGTCCATTCCTGATCGGCTATGAACAGCTGCTGCTGGACTACGGCACCGATTACACCGCGGTGGCCGAGCGCTACCAGGACGATGCCACCATGCAGGCCTGGTTCGGCCGCGGCCTGCGCGGCATGGTGGAGTTGCCGAACGTACAGCATCTGGACTTCGACGCCCTGCGCGGGCGCCTGCTGTCCTCCTCCTACGCACCCCAATCCGGTCATCCTCGCCACGCGCCGATGATCGACGCTCTGCAGGACCTGTTCGCCGCCCACGCGGTCGACGGCCAGGTCGCTTTTGAATATCGAACCCGAGCCTTCCTCGGCACGCTGGACTGAACCGACGCATGTATTCGCTTGCCCGCCCCTTCCTGTTCTCGCTCGACGCCGAGCGCGCCCACGGCCTCGGCCTGTCCGCACTGGACCTGGCCTACCGCACCGGCACCACGCCGCTGCTGGCCGCACGCATCGCGCCGATGCCCAGCACGGTGTTCGGGCAGACCTTCCCCAATCCGGTCGGCCTGGCCGCCGGCCTGGACAAGAATGGCGAGCACATCGATGCGCTGTTCGCGCTCGGCTTCGGCTTCGTCGAGATCGGCACCATCACCCCTCGCCCGCAGGCCGGCAACCCGCAGCCGCGCCTGTTCCGCCTGCCGGAACACAACGCGATCATCAACCGCATGGGCTTCAACAATGCGGGCGTGGACGCGCTGGTGCGCAATGTCGAGCGCGCGCGCAACCGCCGCGGCCTGCTCGGCATCAACATCGGCAAGAACAAGGACACCCCGAACGAACAGGCGGTGGACGATTACATCGCCTGCCTGGACAAGGTGTATCCGCTGGCGGACTACATCACCGTCAACATCTCCTCGCCCAACACCGCCGGCCTGCGTGAATTGCAGGAAGAGACCGCGCTGCGCCAGCTGGTCAGCCAGTTGCGCGACCGCCAGGAAGATCTCGCGGCGCGCCACGGCCGCCGTGTGCCGATGCTGGTCAAGGTTGCACCGGACCTGAGTGACCGCGACATCGATGCCGCCGCGCGCGTGCTGGGCGAACTGCAGGTGGACGGCGTGATCGCCACCAACACCACCATCGACCACAGCAAGGTGGCCGGCGATCCGCTGGCCAACGAGGCCGGCGGCCTGTCCGGTGCGCCGGTGCTGGAGCAGTCCACCCTGGTGCTGCGCCGCCTGCGCTCGCGCCTGCCCGAATCGGTACCGCTGGTGGGTGTCGGAGGCATCCTGTCCGGTGCCGATGCGGTGGCCAAGATGGCCGCGGGCGCGGCGCTGGTGCAGTGCTACAGCGGCTTGATCTTCCGTGGCCCGGCGTTGGTCTCCGAATGCGTGGAGGCGATCCGTCGCCGCCGCGAAGCGCCGAGCCGCGGCGCGGTGGCCCCACTGTGAGCGCGCCCATGGATACCGTCGACGGCAACGCCCCGCTGCGCTGGACGCTCACCCGCAATGCGCCACTGCAGGCGCTGAACACCTTCCACGTGCAGGCCAGCGCCGCGCAGCTGCTGGAACTGCACGATGCCGCACTGCTGCCGGAAGTGCTGGCATTGCCCGAAGTGGCCAGCGGTCCCCTGTTGGTACTGGGTGCCGGCAGCAACGTACTGATCGCCGAAGACCTGCCGGGCACCGTGCTGGTGTTCGGCAACCGTGACATCAGTTTCCTGGAACACCGCGCTGACCACGCAGTGATCCGCGCCGGGGCCGGCGTCCCCTGGCATGGCCTGGTGATGTGGTCGCTGCAGGAAGGCTTGTCCGGGCTGGAGAACCTGGCCCTGATTCCCGGCACCGCCGGTGCCGCGCCGATCCAGAACATCGGCGCCTACGGTGCGCAGGTCGGCGAGTTCATCCAGGCGGTCGAGGCCTGGGACTGCCAGGAACAAACCTGGGTACGGCTGGACAACGAGCAGTGTCGCTTCACCTACCGCGACAGCGTGTTCAAGCAGCAGATGGACCGCTACCTGATCACCGCCATCGAACTGAAGTTGCCGCTGCTGCACGACCTGCGCATGGACTATGCCGGCATCCGCGAGGAACTGCAGGCACAGGGCGTGGAGCTGCCGAGCGCGGTGGACGTGGCCAACGCGGTGATCGCGATCCGCCGCCGCAAGCTGCCCGACCCGGATGTGCTGGGCAACGCCGGCAGTTTCTTCAAGAACCCGGTGCTGCCGCTGGAACAGGTCGACGTGCTGCTGCAGCACTTCCCCGACCTGCCCGTGTTCCCGGCCGAGCAGGACGACAAGCGCAAGGTCTCGGCGGCATGGATGATCGAGTCCTGCGGCTGGAAGGGCTTCCGCGAAGGCGATGCCGGCGTGGCCCCCAGCCACGCGCTGGTACTGGTCAACCATGGCAATGCCAGCGGTGCTGAACTGCTGGCGCTGGCGCGACGCATCTCCGCTTCAGTGCTGGAGAAGTTCGGCGTGCCGATCGAACCGGAGCCCCGCCTGCTCGGCGCACAGTGGTGAACACCCCCGCCCTCTCCCCCAGCGCCACCCCGATGCGGGCGGCGCTGCTGATGCTCGGCAGCACGATGGCATTCGGCCTGATGGCCGTCGCCATCCGCTACGCCACCCGGTACGTACCAACCCAGGAAGTGGCGTTCTTTCGCAATGCCTTTGGCCTGCTCGCGTTGCTGCCGATGCTGCTGCGCCCCGGCCATGCACCACTGAAAACGCAGCAGCTGCCGCGTTATTTCGTGCGCAGTGCAATTGGCCTGGGTTCGATGCTGTGCGCGTTCTGGGCACTGGGCCATCTGCCACTGGCGCAGGCGGTTTCCCTCTCGTACTCCACGCCGTTGTTCGTCACCATCGCCGCCGTGCTGTGGCTGGGCGAGACCGTGCGTATACGGCGCTGGGCCGCGGTGGTGGTTGGATTCATCGGTGTGCTGGTGATCGTGCGCCCCGGTACCGCCGGCTTCACCGCCGGCAGCCTGGTAGCGGTGGCAGCCGCCGTGCTCAGCTCATTGGTGGCGATCCAGATCAAGCAGCTGACCCGTGTCGACAGCGCCGACACCGTGGTGCTCTACACCTACGTGTTCTGGGTGCCGCTGTCGCTGGTCCCGGCCCTGTTCGTCTGGGTCTGGCCCACCGGCGTGGCGTGGCTGTGGCTGCTGGCCACCGGCGTGCTCGGCACCATCGGCCAGCTGCTGTGGACGCGGGCGTTGCGGCTCGGTGAAGTCTCGGCGCTGACCCCGATCAGCTTCCTGCAGCTGCCGCTGGTAACGCTGCTCGGCTGGCTGCTGTTCAACGAAAGCGTGGATCGCTGGACGCTCATCGGTGCCGGCATCATCCTCGCCGCCAACGCCTACATCGCCCACCGCGAAGCCGTGTTGTCGCGCCGCGCCGCAAGCGCGGCGGCCTCGGCAGCGGCCAAGCCCGCCGAATGAAAACCATCTGCATGGACAAGCCATGGGGCCTGCACGGGCAAGCCACGGGTCGTGCATGGACAGGCCATGGGTAGAGTCGACTGTTAGTCGACTCCCGCGCGCAGCGCGGGCTTTGCCTGTTCCAATCGAAGCGCAGTCGACTAACAGCCGACTCTACCTAGGGCGATCCTGGCAACGACCTGGAACCTGATCCAGCGCGCGATATACCCGCTCCGCCGCATCGAACACATTGCCCGGTGCGAACTGCTCCCCCAGGTAGTGCAGCGACTGCCGGCGCAGCTGCGGCGATCGGTCCTCTCCGTCACTGCCCAGCAGCACCTGCTGGAACTCGATCAGGTCCTGCAGAATGCGCCAGTGCCGGTACCAGGCGATCCAGCGTGGGTCACCGCGGTCGCTGCCGTAGCCCTCCTCGAACCCCAGTGGATTCTCGCGACCCCAGCGCCCGCCAACAGCGGCACCGATGAACATCAGGTCACGCTCGCGCGGGGCCAGCGACAGACCATCCCAATCGATCAGGTGCAGGCCCCCGTCATTGCCCATCAGCAGGTTGCCGGCATGCAGATCGGTGTGGCACAGATGCAGGTCTACCGGCGCGTCCTGCAACGCCGCGAGCAGCTCCCGTGCCTGCGCATGCAGCGCCGCGATGCGCGCATGCTGCTGGTCCCATACCGAAACGAATGCGCGGCCCAGCCCGTCCTTCGCAGCCGCCAGGCCCTCGCCGGCCAACCATTGCCCGACGGTCTCCAGCGCCGCGGTTTCCAGCCGTACGATCGGCAGTGCCTGCTGCAGTTCCGCTGGCAACTGCGCGCCATGCAGCCGCCGCAGCACCTCCCCCAGCCGTTTCCACTGCGTGCGGCTCAACGCCGCCTCGAACCCGGACTGGCCTTCCACATACGGGAACAGGGTGAACTGCAATCCCCAGCGCTGCACAGACGCACCACCGGTCAACGCCGGCCACGGCGCGACGATCTCATCGATACCCAGCGTGCCGCGCATCCAATGCAGGCTGTCCCACACCGCTGGGGCGACCTGGTAGGTACGGCATTTCAACCACCACTGCCCGTGCCGCGCATCGACGCGATACACGCTGGCATTGGCGTCGGCGCCCACCGGGCGTGGCACCACGGCGGTGGGGGTGATGCCATAGGATTGTTGCAGGACTTCGCCGAGATGCTGCGCCGAAGCGAATGACATGGATGCAAGCAGAAAGTGTTACCTGCCACCACTATCGCAGATGCGTTCGCCGCGGCACAGACATGTCCGTCACAACATCGCTTCAGCACGACCAGGGAACTAGCCTGCGATGCGCCGCATCACCGTCTCCAGCGGGCCGCGTGCGAACTGCCACGACCATAGCCAGGCCGCGCCCGTCGCCAGCATCAGGAACAGCAGCGCCCACAGCAGCACCGATGCGAGCGACGCGCTGCCATCGAGCAGGCCCAGGCTTTCCAGCGTGCCCATGCCCAGCAGGATGTGGCCCACATACAGGGTCAGGGTCATGCGTCCGGCCGCGGTGAACGGCTCCAACCAGTCACCCGGTCGCACACGCGCCAGCCACAGGCAGGCGGCGATGACACTGCAGGCCGCACCCGCACCCGTAAGCACATAAGCCGGTCCCGGCGGCATCGGCTGCGTTCCCAGCCACACCTGCCAGGGCGTTCCCTGCGCAAGCTGCTGCACGCCATGTCCAGCCCCGATCAGCAGCAGCCCCAGCACCAGCAATGCATGCTGTACCCGCGGCTGCGACAACTGAAGCCGTGCCAGCAGCATCCCCAGCAGGAAGAAGCACAGCCACGGCATCAACGGGTGGAAGCCATTGAACAGCAGGTTGCGGGCTGCGCCCGGCCACTGCCACAGGCCGGCATATTCCAGCGTCTGCCAGTTCCAGCCTTCGCTGTAGTTCCAGTGCAGCAGCGCCCAGAACGAACAGGCCGCCAGGCCCACGATGCTGGCCAGCAGCACGCGCGGCGAGGCACGCAGCCACACCACGGCCAGCGCGAAATACACCGCGTAGTAGTGCAGGATGTCGGCCGGGAACAGGGTCAGGTTGAGCAGGCCCAGCACCATCAGGAACAGCGCGCGCCTCCAGGTCTGCACGCTGGCCGGCCACCCCCCTTGCCGCTGCGTGGCCAACACCAGGCCCAAGCCAGCCAGCGTAACGAACGTCGCCGAAGCCTTGCCTTCCAGAAAGTGGAAGAAGCCTGCCAACCATCCGGCGCCCTCTGCCGGCACGGCCATCGCCAGGCGGAAGTTGACCAGCACCATGCCGGCCAAGGCCAGGTAGCGCGCCAGATCAAGGCCGTGCAATCGCCGGTCAACGGCACTCATGCGCGCGCCCCGAGCAGCAGCGCGAGCAGGCCAAGATCCAGCGATGCCTCATCGCCGCCACCGGCCTCGCCCAGCCCCCGACGCAGTGCATCGCTTTCAATGGCATCCAGCAGCACCTGCGCCTGCAATGCGGGGGCCAACACGGGACGCCGGCGTTCGCGCTGTGCCACCTGCTGCAGCGCTTCGGCCAGGACCGCCTGCAACTGCCTGCGATTGGCCGCAAATGCCTCGGCTACGGCCGGATTGCGTGCGCTCTCGGCCAGCACTTCGACGGCGAGCGTCGCCCATTCCGGCTGCCGGCACAGTGCGTGGAAGTCCCGAAGGAAAGCCAGCACCTGTGCGCGCTCGCCTTCGGACGCGGCCAGTCGCTGCAGCAACGGTGCCAGCTCTTCGCTCTCAGCCACCGCCACGGCAAGGATGATCGCCTCCTTGCCCGGGAAGTGGTTGTAGAGATTGCCCAGGCTGACACCGGCCGCCTGCGCGATGTCACGCATGCTGGTCTGGTGGAATCCCTTCGCGAGGAAGCACTGCAGGGCGGCCTGCAGGATCTGCGCGATGCGTTGCTCGTTGCGGTCGGCTCGCTTCATGGCGCAAATAGTGAACGAACGTTCGTCCAATTAGAAGGCAACAACCCGACCACCATTGGGCTTCGTTCAGCCAGCCTTGACCTCAACCGCGGTTGAGGCCCGATGCTGCCCGGCCCGCCCCACGCTCAACCCGGAGTTCCTGCATGCCACGGATGATCGCCACCCTGCTCGACAGCCGCGTGCTGTGGTTCCTCGCCCGGCTGCTGCTGGCCGTGGTGTTCCTGTCCTCGGGCCTGGCCAAGCTGCTGGCGTGGGACAACAGCGTGGCCGAAATGCAGGCGGCCGGGCTGCAGCCGCCTGTGCTGTTCAACCTCGCCAGCGCGGTGGTGCTGCTGGGTGGCTCACTGTGCCTGCTGCTTGATCGCCTGCTCTGGCTGGGCAGCGGCGTGCTGGCAGTGTTCATGCTGCTGACCATCGTCGTCGTGCATACCTTCTGGACCAAGCACGGCGCGGAACAGCAGCTGGCCCTGTTCTTCGCGCTGGAGCACCTGAGCGTGGTGGGTGGCCTGATCTGCGCGGCCATCGCCAGCCACGCGCGGGCTCAGAAGAACTCGTCGAGCAGCCGGTAGAACGCGAGCCGGCGCTCGTCGGCCACGCGCCGTAGCGCTGGAACAACGGCGCCACCCAACGCGTATCGCCGAAGTTGTGGACCAGGCTGCGCGCGGCCAGCGCCAGGTCCTGGTAGCGGTCGGCAACACCCAGTCGCCCACAGTCGATGAAACCGCTGAAACGCCCCTCGACCACCATCAGGTTCGGCAGGCAGGCATCGCCATGGCTGACCACCAGGTCTTCATGATCGGGCCGGGTGCTGCACAGTTCAGCGAAGACCTGCTGCGGACTCTGGCCCAGGCGTTCGTCATCGAAGTCATCGGCATCCACCAACCCCGCCTCGACCCGTGCCTGCGCGGCTTGCAGTCGCAAGTGCAGTCGCTGGTCAAACGGACAGGCTGCCAGCGGCAACGCATGCAGCCCGCGCAGCGCGTCGGCCAGCAGTTCCACCAGCTGCTGCGGCGCGAGTTCCGGCGACGAAGCCAGGTCGCGGCCGGGCAGCGCGCTCATCAGCAACCAGCGCCGGCCCGCTTCTTCGGCGGTGGCAATTACCGTTGGTGCCGGTTGTCCCTGTTCCTGCAGCCAGCGCAGGCGCGCGATCTCATCACCGAGCTCACTGAAGGCGTCGATCACTTCCGACTTCACGAAGGCATCGGGCTGGCCTGGTCGCTGCACACGGGCTACATCCGCGCGCGACACGCCGATCGACTGCCGCTCGACGCGCGCATCGGCCAACGCTTCCTGCCATGCCCACGGTAGCGGCATGCCATCAGTGAAAGGATTGGGTGCTTCCATGCCGGGGTGTTCCTGTTGCCGGTGACCCCACCGATTCTCGCTCATCCTGCACGGACCGCGGCCAACAGCAGCGCGGGAAGGTACATGCCCACGCCGAACACGCTGTGCGCCACCAGGCTGCGCAGGCGCGCCTTGCCCGGCGCCGGGGTCTTCGAAGCGGCAATGCCGGCACCCATGCCCGGCTGCAGGATGAGGAACGGCGCGGCAACGCTGAGGATGCCGAAGGCCAGCGCCGGCCACAGGGTAGGTGCCTGCACCCAATCGCTCCCGACCACGACCAGCAACAACGTGGCGAACACCACACCGATCACGTAATGCGCGGTCCAGCCCAGCGCGCGCTCGCCACCGACCGCTGCCGAGCGGCCGATGCCATCGCGACGGAAGCGCCCGCGTGGTAGGTGCCCCAGCCAACGCCCGACCATCGCAAAATCCAACGAGGGAATGCCGAACAGCCGCCGCTGCACCACCGCCCACAGGTCCATTACTGCGGTCGCTCCCACGCCGACTACCACCGCATCCATCACGAATGTCGCCTGGCCAGACATATCGCACACCTTCAATTATTTGCTTGAATGATAGAGCGATGCTAGCGTGTCCCGCATGAACGCTGCAACAGAGCCACCACCCTCACCGCTGGAGGCCTTGGCCGAGATCGCCCGCACGCTCGGCCATGCCCATCGCCTGGCCCTGCTGGAGCACATCGCCCAGGGCGAGCGCGCCGTGGAACGCCTGGCTGAACTGACCGGCCTGTCGGTGGCCAATACCTCCCAGCACCTGCAGCAGCTGCGCCGTGCCGGCCTGGTACAGACCCGCCGTGACGGCAAGCGCATCCTCTACCGCAGCGGTGATGGCCCGCTGGGCAACCTGCTGGCCGCACTGCGCGACTATGCCGACCACCAACGCAGCGAAATGCACGGCGTGATCCACGACAGCCTGCAGCGCCGCGACGCGCTGGAAGGACTGACCGTGGAGCAGCTGCTGGAACAACGCAGCAGCGTGGTGCTGCTGGATGTGCGGCCGCGCGAGGAATTCGATCTTGGCCACCTGCCCGGCGCGCTGAACATTCCCGTTACGGAACTGCGTGCACGGATGGACGAACTGCCGCGTGCCGTCCACATTGTCGCGTACTGCCGCGGTCCCTACTGCGTGCTGTCCAACGATGCGGTGGCGATGCTGCGCGAGGCCGGACTGACCGCGCAGCGGCTCGCCGCCGGTTACCCCGAATGGAAGGCCGCCGGCCTGCAGGTGGACCTGCCCCGGCACTGAGCGAGACACCGGTCATGGATGATGTGTTTGCCCCGTTGATCGATGCGACCTGGCGCGGCGTGTTCTCCGGGCAGCGCACGCTGCGGGATGATCCACAGCTGCAGTTGGCGTGCAGCGATGATTTCGATGAGGGCGAGGACGGCATGCTGCTGCAGCCGGTCGTGGGCCCCGCTCGCGCACTGTTGCGCCCTGCCCTGGCGACTCGCCTGCACCTGCACGCGCAACCGCACTGGACGCTGGCACAGCTGCAACAGCGCCTGCAGCAGCTCGGCCAGCGCACGCATGGTGCGGATCGTGTCTTCTACTTCCCTGCCGCAGAACTTGCGGCCCTGGCCGCGCGCCCTGCACCACCACTTATCCGCCGTCTCGACCCGGCCGACGCCGCCGCGTTCGAGGTGTTCCAGGCCAGCGCCAGCGAAGAGGATCTCGATGCCGCCTGGGTTGAACTGGATCACTGGCAGGTGTTCGGCGCCTTCGATGGCGAGCGGCTGGTTGCCGCGGGAAGCATGTACCCGTGGAGCCTGGATCCAGCCCTGGCCGACATGGGCGTGCTGACCCTGCCCGAGGCCCGCGGTCGCGGGCACGCGCGCCAGCTGGTACACGCCATGGCCGTGTCCGCGCAGGCGGCCGGGCTGCAGCCTCAGTACCGTTGTCAGCTCGACAACACCGCCTCCATCATTACCGCCGAGCGCAGCGGCCTGCGTGCGTTCGCCGACTGGGACACCGTTCTGGCAGCCGATTGAGGCTGCCGCAGTACAACAAGGAAGCAACATGAAATTGATGGTCATCGGCGCCAGCAGGGGCCTGGGTCGGGCGTTCGTGGAAGGCCTGTGCAGTGCGGGCGACACCGTCATCGGCGTTTCGCGCAGCCGTCCGCGCGACCTTGAATGCCCCGAGGGTGTCACCCTGCAGTGGATCAAGGCCGATCTCTCCCAACCCACCCTGGCTGCCAATCACATCGCAGCGCAGGCACCGGCCGATCTGGATGTGCTGATCCACAACCTGGGCATCTGGGAAGAGACCGCCTTCAGCGACGAGTACGCCTTCCTCGACGAGAGCGATGCCGCGCTCACCCAGCTGGTCGACGTCAACATCACCGCGACCCTGGTGCTGCTGCAGCGCCTGCTGCCGCGGGTGCTGGGCGCGCCACGCCCGCAGCTGGTGCTGACCGGCTCGACCTCGGCACTGCCGCGCAGCGGCCGCCCGGAAGTGGCGTTCGGTGCATCCAAGTTCGCACTCAACGGCATCGCCGATGCACTGCGTGAGGGTTTCCGCGATCGCCGCCTGGCGGTGACCAGCCTGCAGCTGGGCTACCTCAACACCGACGATGCGCTGTCGGTTCCGGTGGCAGAGGCCGCAGGGCGCGGCGACGGCGAGCTGGTGCCGGTGCACGACGTCGTTGCGATGGTGCGCGCGCTGCTGCAGTTGTCACCGTCCGGCTTCGTGCGCGAACTGGTGCTGCCGGCCATCGCCGACCCGCGCTACTGACTGCCCCTGCTCAGGCCGGGCTCGACCTCTTCGCGCAACAGGTACCCAAGCACGATGGCGGTCAGCACGGTCGCCATCGCCAGGACAAACAGCTGGCCACGGACGGCCTCCACGTATGCCTGGGCAAGCGCCGTTCTCGAAAGGCCGGGCAATGCCTCCACCGCTCCGCCAAGGTCGCCCATGGACAGCCTGTGCACGGCGGCACGGGCCACGACGCCGGCCTCCAGCATCATGTTCCCGCCAATCCAGGCCGAGAGCATGATGCCGACAAGCGCGAGGGCAATGGAATCGCCTGCCAGTCGCATCGCATTGAAGATGCCAGCGGCCATGCCGGCCTGTTCCTTGCCGACCACGCTGACCGCCAGGCCATCCATCATCCCCCAGGGAAGGCCGATGCCGATTCCGATGACCAGCATCGGCATCCAGCGCACCGACGGGAACTGGAACACCTGCGCCAGCCATGCCAGCCCAAGCGCACCGATCAGCAGGCCCGCACAGCACAGCGTCCGCGCCGGAATCCAGCGCAGCAGGTAGCCGGCAACCAGGGGAACAGCCAGCAAGGGTGCAGACAGCGCTGCCATCGCCAGTCCAGCCTCGGTGGGTCGCAGTCCTTCAACACCGATGAAGCCAGCCGGCAGCACGACCAGAAGGACGACGTAGGAGAACGCAGGGGCAGCGGCCAGAATCTGCACGCCAACAAAACGCCGGTTGCGGAACAGCCCGAGATCCAGCAGCGGTGTTCGATGGGAGCGCTCAACGGCAATGAACACGCCCAGCAGCACCACCGAGAGCGCCAGCAGTACCAGCGTCTGCGGATGCAGCAGGCCACGTTCCGGCAGCACGATCATGGCGTAGGTGAGTGAGCCCAGCGCCAGCATGAAGGTGATGGCCCCCAGCCAATCCAGGCGTGGCGAACCGGCGTTTCTCGATTCGGCGGATGACAGGGCGACCAGCGGTACGGTCAGGGCCGCCAGCAACGCAGGCAGGAAGAACACCCATTCCCAGCCCAGCGCATCGATCAACCCGCCCGCCAGCAGCGGACCGCCTGCGGCCCCTGCACCAAAAGTGGTGCCGATCAGGCTGAACACCCTTGCCCGCGCCTGGCCGTCGAACACTTGCGCCAGCGACGCCATCGCGCCGGCAAACGCTGCCGACGCCGCCATCCCCTGAAGCAGTCTCAGGACATTGATCCACGCCACATCGGGCATCAAGGGAATCAGGCCGGTGACGAGTGCAAACAACGCGCCGCCCAGAATCCAGATCCGGCGCCTGCCATGCAGATCGGCCAGTCCACCGGCCACCAGCGTGGTGCAGCCGTAGGTCAACAGATAGGCGTTGATGATCCAGGACAACGCCGCAGGGGAACCGCCCAGCGCGTCCCGGATGGCAGGAATGCCCACGGCAGGGCTGGCAATGCTCAAGGGAATGTTGAGCGCCGTCAGACAGCCTGCCAGCACCACGCCAAAGCGTGATGATCCGGCCGTCTCAGCAGAGGCAACAGACATGTCGATGAAACTCGAGCGTGGCCAAGCGCCACCGCATTGATGCTATCGACGACGCTATTGCGTAAGAATCCGTCATTCGCTCCATGCTTTAATGACACAAACGTCATCAATGGTCACGTCATGGACAGCTTTGCCGGTCTCAGCCTCTTCGTTCTGGTCGCCGAGGCACGCAGCTTCGCGGCCGCAGCACGACAGCGTGGCATCACCCCTTCGGCCGCAAGCAAGACCATCGCCCGGCTGGAAGAGCGCCTGGGCGCCCGCCTGCTGAATCGCAATACCCGCAGCGTCAGCCTGACTGCCGAAGGCGAGCAGTTCCTTGAACGCTGCCGCCGCATCATGATCGAGGTCGCTGCGGCAGAACGCGAACTGACCGATGCCCAGGCCGCGCCCAGCGGTCGCCTGAAGGTCAGTCTTCCACTCGCCAGCGGTCTGATGCTGCCGGTGCTTTCGGCGTTTGCGCAGCGCTTCCCCGCCATCGAACTCGACCTGCACTTCAGCGACCGCCTGGTCGATGTCATCGAGGAAGGCTTCGATGCCGTCGTCCGCACAGGCAGCCCCGCCGACTCCCGGCTGCACGGCCGCAACCTCGGCAGTACCCGCCTGCTGTGCGTGGGCGCCCCTGCGTACTTCGCCCAGCGCGGCACGCCGCAGCACCCGGACGAGCTGAGCGGCCACGCATGCCTTCTCCATCGCTTTCCCGGCACCGGCCTGATCGAACGCTGGCCACTGCCCGCACGTGAGGGAGGCGCTGAAACCCGGCTGACTGCCGCAATGACCGCCAATCATCTTGAGACGATCCTGCACATGGCCATCGATGGCCATGGCATTGCGTGCCTGCCCGACTTCGCCACGCGTGATGCGCTGGACCGCGGTTCGCTCGTCAGCGTTCTGGACCCATGGAGCACTGAGCGAAGCACCTTCTGGGCCCTCTGGCCAAGCCATCGCCATCAGCAGCCGCGTGTGCGCGCGTTTGTCGATTTCATGGCCGAACACCTCCTGCCCGAACGCAGCCAGCGCAATTGAACCTGCGCGCTGCTGCGACTACGCTGCTCGTCACTGGCCGTCGGTCACAGGCGGGAACCTGCTATGGATGCGCTTTCACGGGTCTCGGCCCAGGTCCTGGACAGCGCCCTGCCCAGCCTGCCGCTGTACCTGCTGCAGGCCACGGCGGTGATCGGCATGATCGGCGTGCTGCTGATCGCCACCCGCCGCGCCGGCCACGCCATTGAAGGCCGCCGCCTGTATGTGGGCGTGGCGCTGGGCCTGATCTACCTGTTCAATTCCTGGTTCGTGGCCCGCTACAGCCAGGGCGTGGTCAAGCTCCACCTGGGTTTCGACATCCTGCTGGTCAGCGGCCTGCTCGGCGGCTGGCGCGGTGGCCTGGCCTGCCTGGGCGCCAGCCTGCTGGCCCGCTACCAGTTCGCCGGCACCCAGTATTTCCTGCCTGCCGGCCTCGAGGCCACGCTGCAGATGCTGGCCGGCGTCTGGCTGCGCAGGTGCCTGCACCCGCGCATGCTCAATGAACTCTCGCTGCGCCTGATCCTGCAGGCCTGGGGCGTTCGTATCGTCGTCACTGCGTTGGGCCTGGCACTGGGGGTAGCAATCATCGGCGTCCATCAGCTACCCGTGGAGGAGTTGGCAATCCAGCGCCTGCTGGCACTGCCACTCTCACTGCTGATGCTCGGCGCGGTGTTCGCACTGGTCTACAACGATGCGCAGATCGATGCACAACGCCAGCGCGAACAGGCCTGGCTGCGCATCGATCCGATCAGTGGCCTGCCCAACATGCGTGCGCTCGGCGAACGCCTGCAGCACTACTGGCGCGACAACGACGGCATCGGCAAGGCCTGCCTGATCGTGGCCGAGATGGGCAACCTGCGCGATCTGCGCCTACGCTATGGTCCGCTGCAGGACAACGGTATCTGGCAGCGCGACAGCACCGAAGAAGTACATCGGCTGCTGCCCTCGCTGCCGTCCGCGCAACTGGAGATCTACCAGTTCGGCGATGCCGCGCTGGCGATCCTGGTGCGCGACCTGACCTTGTCCGAACTGCGCACGCAGCCCCAGATCACCGAGCTGGCCAGCAACCTGGCCGAGCAGGTCGGCCGCGATTGGCCCGGTTTCCGGCCGCTGTTCCGCTGTGCAGTAGTCGAATTGAAGCCCCCCGTAGATGCCGACGAAGGACATCTTCCGTTCCGTGCGATCACCGTAGCACTGAGTGCGATCGAATCCGGCGTCGTGTTCTTCGACGACCCGATCCAGCGCGACAGCGAGATCGACGCCCTGATCGAAGTCGCTCTCGAACGTTGGCTGCAGCAGGGCGACGCACCGCTGTGCTACCAGCCCAAGCATCGCCTGCAGGATCGTCAACTGGTCGGCGCCGAAGCACTGCTGCGCATGCGCGACGGCGAGGGCCGGCTGATCGCGCCGATGCGGGTGATCTCCCTGCTGCGCCGGCAGGGGCGATTGGCTGAACTGGAATGGGCCACGCTGCAGTCGGCCATCCACTTCCTGCAGCAGTGCCGACGCGATGGCTGGCAGCTGAAGATCGCAGTGAACGTTTCGGCCGAGTCACTGCGCCTGCCCGACTTCGGCCTGCGCCTGCAGGAACTGCTGCAGCTGCACGATGTGCCTGGCGTGATGTTGCGCCTGGAGATCGTCGAATGGACCGAGATCGTCGAGCGCGACGTGGTAGATGCCAACATCGCACAGCTGCTGGCGGCAGAGGTCACCCTGTCGCTGGATGATTTCGGCGCTGGCTATTCAACCCTGATCCTGCTCTCGCAGCTGGCCATCGCCGAGGTCAAGATCGAACAGGCGCTGATCGCCACACTGTCCGACGCCAAGTCGCAGTCGATCGTGCGCTTCATCGTCGAGGTTGCGCACCGCTGCGGCGCGATCGTGGTGGCCGAAGGTACCGAAACCCTGGCGCAGGAGCAGAAGCTGCGGGCCCTGGGCGTGGATGTCGGCCAAGGCTATCTGTACTCGGCGGCGCTGCCGGCCGACGAGTTCCTCCGCTTCGCCGCCAGCTAGACCGCGTAGAAACCCAGGAACATCGCCACCGCCGATTCGGCCACGCGTGCACGCTCCTGTGCGTTCAACGGCGCCTGCCCCATCGTAACTTGGGGCCAGAACGCAAAGCTCTTCACCAGCCCGTGCAGCTGGTGGCCAGCAAATTCCGGATCGACCTCGCGCAACCGGCCATCAGCGATGGCCGCGCGGATCCATGCACTCTCGCCGCTTTCCTTTTCACCCATGCGGCAGACGATGGCCTGCGCACGCTCCGGTGAGTGGATGATCTCGGCCATCGCCACCCGCGCAAGGTCGATGAAGTTGGCATCGCTGAGCAATTCCAGCTTCTGCCCCAGCAACTGCAGCAGCTGCGCCTGCAGCGGCTGGTCGGCGCGGTACGGCAATGTGTCGCTGGCCACGCTGCGCTCCCACAGCTCCTCCAGGATCATCGAGAACAGCGCTTCCTTGCTCGAGAAGTGGTTGTAGACGGTGCGCTTGGAGACCCCGGCCGCCTCGGCAATGCGGTCCATGCTGGTCGCCTCGTAGCCCGCGGCACGGAACTCCTCCACCGCCGCGCGCACGATGGCTTCGCGTTTGCGGTCGGTCAGGCGTTGCGGGGCACGGGGCATGGCGGGAACCGGATAACTGAACGGATGCCTCCATTTTACACTCGGCAGTGTACTTTTGGAAAATCCGAAACTACACTGTGCAGTGTACTCAGCGGACGTCACCCATGAAGCGCCTGCTCCTTGTCCTCCTGCTTGGAATCCTCGCCGTGACCGCCTACACCTTCTGCAAGTCCTGGTCCCTCCCCGACTTTCCCGAGTCGCCGCAGTACCGTGATGGCAAGTTCCGCAATGCCCTGCCCCGTCCAGCGATGGGCCTGCGCGACGGCCTGGAGATCTGGTGGACGTTCCTGTTCAACAAGCCCAAGGGCACCGTCCCGGCCCACCCCATTCCGGTGCAGCCGCTGGACCGCGCCACCCTGGACGCCGCGCCGGACCGCAGCCTGTTCCGGCTGGGGCACTCCACGATCCTGCTGAAGCTGCGCGGCCAGTACTGGCTGACCGACCCGGTGTTCTCCGAGCGCGCCTCGCCGGTGCAGTGGATGGGCCCGGCGCGCTTCCATGCGCCGCCGATCAGCATCGACGATCTGCCGCCGATCGCCGGCGTGATCCTCTCGCACAACCACTACGACCACCTCGACCATGCAGCGGTGATGCAGCTGGCCGGCAAGACCGCGCGCTTCATTGCACCGCTCGGCGTCGGCGACCAGTTGATCGCCTGGGGCATGGACGCCAGCAAGGTCGAACAGCTGGACTGGTGGCAATCGACCGAGGCCAATGGCCTGCGCCTGACCGCCACCCCCGGCCAGCATTTCTCCGGCCGCGGACTGGGCGACAGTGATCGTAGCCTGTGGGCGTCATGGGTGATCCAGGACGATGATTTCCGCATTTTCTTCAGCGGTGACACCGGCTACTTCGATGGCTTCAAGGCCATCGGCGAAAAATACGGTCCGTTCGACCTGACCATGATCGAGACCGGTGCCTACGATCCGCGCTGGGCGTTCGTGCACATGCAGCCGGAACAGACGCTGCAGGCGCACCTGGACCTGCGCGGCAAGTGGCTGCTGCCGATCCACAACGGCACCTTCGACCTGGCCCTGCACGAATGGCAGCAGCCGTTCGAGCGCATCACGGCATTGGCGGCCGCAAAGAATGTGCCGGTGGCCACGCCGATGATGGGCGAAGCACTGGACATGCAGGCGCCGCAGGCGGGTACGCGATGGTGGGAGACGGTGGAGCTGTAACGGCATGACGGGGTGTCATGTGCTCCAAGGCCCGGTAGAGCCGTGCCATGCTCGGCTGCGCCTACAACAGAATCGGCCTGCGGCGCTGCAGTGCGTCATGTAACCGGTTACAGCCCTTGCTAGCGTAGCGCTCGCCCGATTCCGGTCGATCCTGCGAGGCTGCCAGTAATGACGTTGCGCGCCGAACGCTCCAAGGTCTCTACCCCGCTTTTCCCGTTGCGCCCTGCCGCGGCCCTGCTGTTGGCCGCCCTCGCCTCCAGCGCACAGGCACAGACCCTCCCCCCGCGCAGCCAATGGCAGGCCAGCAGTTCCTCGCAGCAGGTGCCGGCGATGGCAATCGGCCACCTGATCGACGGCGACCCGAAGACCGTGACCGGCGGCGCCTTCAGCCCCGGCCACTGGTTCCAGATCGACCTGGGCGCGCCCACCCTGCTGGTCGGCGCGCGCCTCACCTGGGATGTCTCCAATCCGGAAGGCTATTCGCTGCAGACCTCACTGGATGGCACGCAGTGGCAGACCGCGTACACGATGGCCGATTCACTGGGCGATGTGGAAACGCTCTACTTCGCGCCGCGGCAGGCGCGCTACCTGCGGCTGGCCAGTCCGCAGCGCACTTCCGACTGGGGCGTGTCGATCTTCGAGATGGAGCCGCTGGACAGCACGCTCAGCGCACGCATCAGCGGTATCGATGCAACGCAGGCAGCAGCGCTCTGGCAAGGCGGCGGCACCGTCCCGATTCCGGCCGGGACAAATGGATCCCATGCGTTAGAGATCACGCTGCCGCAGGCTCAATCGACGGCTGGTCTGGTGGTCGACTGGGCTGATGGCAGCCGCGGCCCTGCCCGATTGCAGGTTCAGGATGCACAGGGCCGGTGGCAGGACCTCGCGCACGATGCGCAGGCGGCCAGCCACCGCCAGAGCTGGCTGGCCGCCAATTCCGCACAGGCCGTGCGTGCATTCCGCCTGAGCGTGGATGGATCTGCACCAAAGGTGGCACGCCTGCGCCTGCTCGGCCCGAAAGCCGTGATGACGCCAATGAAGCAGTACCAGATTGCCGCCAGTGGTGCGCAGCGCGCGTTGTTCCCGGCCTCGCTGCAGATGCAGCAGACTTACTGGACCGCCGTCGGCGTGCATGCCGGGCGACAGAAATCGATCTTCGACGAGTACGGCAATCTGGAAGCATTCAAGGGCGCGCCGCTGGTGCAGCCGATCTGGCGCAGCGCCGATGGGAGCACTGCGGGTGCGGCCGGGCAGAACGTGCAGCATGCATTGCGGGACGGCTGGAAGCCGATGCCCTCCGCTACCTGGTCACCGCAACCCGGCCTGGAGCTGCGCAGTGAAGTGTTCGCCATCGAGCGCAACGGCCAGCCGGTAACGTTCCTGCGTCATCGCCTGCGCAACACCGGCGGCACCAGGATCGACGGCACGCTCAGCCTGATCGTGCGCCCGATGCAGATGAATCCACCGTGGCAGAACGGCGGGCTGTCACCCATCCGCGATGTGGCGATCGATGGACAGGCCGTGCGCATCAATGGACGCACGCTGCTGCAGTCGCTCACGCCGGTGACTGCGTCCGGCGCGGCGCCGTTTGGCAGGGATGGCGCAACGGAAATCACCGCGACCCTCGCTGCCGGCCAGCTGCCCTCCACGCAACAGGCGCGCGACGACGAGGGTCTTGCCTCGGCTGCGTTGAACTACCGCGTCTCGTTGGCGCCGGGAACCAGCGATGCCATCGTGGTCGCGTTCCCGCTGGGTACTGCCACCGCCGATAGCAAGGGCGCACTGCCCGAGGCGCCCGCGCTCGATCTGGCCACGCTGCCCCGCGATGCCAATACGGCGTTCGATTCCCTGGCCACGCAGGCCTCCGCGGACTGGCAGGCACGGCTGGGCCAGGTCGGGCTGCGCCTGCCCGATCCTTCGCTGGTCGACATGCTGCGCGCGCAGGCCGCCTACATGCTGATCAACCAGACCGGCCCTGCCATGCAGCCCGGGCCCCGCAACTACAACCGCTCTTTCATCCGCGACGGCATGGCCACCTCGGCGGTGCTGCTGCGCATGGGCGAAGCACGCGTCGCGCGAGACTACCTGGCCTGGTACAGCGAACACGGCGTGCATGCCAACGGCCTGGTCTCGCCGATCCTCAACGACGATGGCAGTGTCAACACCGGCTTTGGTTCGGACATCGAGTACGACAGCCAGGGCCAGTACGTGGCGTTGGTGGCCGATGTCGCGCGCCTGGATGGCGGGCCCGAGTCGGTACGTGCCTATCTGCCGAAAGTGAAAGCGGCGCTGCGCTTCCTGCAGGAACTGCGCGAGCGCACGCTGCTGCCCGGCTACAAGGCCGACCAACCGGCGCCGGAGCGATTCGCGGGCATCCTTGCGCCGTCGATCAGCCATGAGGGCTATCCGTCGCCCACCCACAGCTACTGGGATGACTACTGGGGACTGAAGGGCTGGCACGACGGCGCGTGGCTGGCCGAGTCGCTGGGCGACCATGAAACCGCCCGTTGGGCGCGCGAACAGTACACGCTGCTCTACGACGCGCTGCACGCCTCTATCCGGGCGACGATGGCGTGGAAGGGCATCGACTTCATTCCCTCCTCGGCCGACCTGGGCGATGGCGATCCAACCGGCGTATCGATCGCACTGGACCCCACCGGTGCGCAGAGCGTGCTGCCCGCCGAGGCACTGCGGACCACCTTCGCGCGTTATCTGGAGGATGTGCGCAAGCGCAGCCAGCCCGATGCGCTGTACGCCTATACGCCGTATGAGATCCGCAACGTGCTGAGCTATGTGCACCTGGGCCAACCGCAGGTTGCCGATGAGCTGCTGCAGGGACTGCTGCATGATCGGCGCCCGCTTGAGTGGCAGGTACTGGCCGAGGTCGTGCACTCGCGGCTGCGTTTCCCCCGCTACCTGGGCGACATGCCGCATACCTGGATTGGTGCCGAGTACGGCCGCACGCTGTTCAGCATGCTGATGCGCGAAGACGATGATGCGTTGTCATTGCTGCCGGGCACGCCGCCGTCGTGGGTGGCGGGCGATGGGTTGGCGGTGGAGCGGCTGCCGACCGCGTATGGCACGTTGCAGATGCAGGCGCGGCAGCGCGACGGCACGCTGACGGTCACGCTGGGCAAGGGGTTGCGCAGCGGGACGGCAGTGAAAGTCTGGTGGCCGGCGCGCACCATGCCGAAGACGGTGCGTGTGGATGGGCATAGCGTTTCCGACTTCGATGCCGAGGGTGTGCGGCTGGCGAAACCGTTCAAAACGCTGGAGGCGCGCTGGTAAAGCAGCCGAGCAAGGCTTGGCTCTACAAAGCGGGGGGTCACCCGGGCCACGCCCGGTGTCATTGCAACGTTGGCAACCCCGGCGGATTGGTCTGCGACTGCGGCACGGCCTCCTCGGCCACGTTCCATCGCTTCAGCGCCTGCGCATAGGTACCACTGGCAATCTGCGTGTTCAGCGCCTGCGTCACCGCATCAGCCAGGCCGCTGCCCTTGCGGGTGGTCACCGAGATCGCCGCAGCGTTCGGCCATCCGCCGGGGAACAGGCCCACGCGCCGCACCTTGCCGTCGCGTGCCGAGTACGCGCCGGTGGCATTGGGCTCGAACGAGACATCGGCCCGCCCGGTGATCACCGCCAACCGGCCGACCACCGCGTCATCGAAGTACTGGTACTCCACCGGCTTCAAGCCGGCAGCGATGTTCTGCTGGTCCCACTGCCGCAGGATCTGGTCCTGGTTGGTGCTGGCACCGACCACCACCTTCAGCCCGGCAACGTCGGCCGGCTTTTCGATCTTCTGGATCGGCCCATCAGTGCGCGTGTAGATGCCCAGCAGGTCGTAACGGTAGCTGGAGAAATCGAACTTCTTCTTTCGCTCCTCGGTGACCGTCACGTTCGACAGCACCGCATCGTACTTGCCCGATTCCAGCCCCAGCGGCCAGTCGGCCCACGCCACCGGCACGATCACCAGCTTCAGGCCCAGCGCATCGGCGATCAGCCGCGCGATGTCCGGCTCGATGCCGACTACGTCCTTGCTGTCGGCGCCGTAGTCGGCCAGCGGCAGCTGCCCCGGATGGGTCGCCACGGTGAACGCCCCCGGCGTGACGAAGCGGTAGCCAGCCGGAATCAAGGCCTGCGCCTTCGGGTCGAGCGTGCCCTTCAGGATGGCGGTGTTCGCGCCGGCCAGGCTGGTCGCGGCCACGGCGCCGGCATCCGGGGCCTGGCGCACGCGCGAATAGACGATGCCGGCGATGCCGATGACCAGCACGCCTGCGATCAACAAGGTGCTGCGTGAGGGGCGACGGGGTGCTGCAGGGCTCATGGCATTCCTTGAGGGTTACAGGGTCTTGGCCAGGAAATCGGCGGTGCGTTGCTGCCGCGGGCGCTCGAACAGGGCCTCGGGCGTGCCCTGCTCGATCACCCGGCCCTGGTCCATCATCACCACGTGGTCGGCCACGCGGCGGGCGAAGCTCAGCTCATGGGTGACGATCACCAGCGTGGTACCCGAACGGGCCAGTTCTTCGATCACGCTCAGCACTTCAGCCACCAGCTCCGGGTCCAGCGCCGAGGTCGGCTCATCGAACAGCAGTACCTTCGGCTGCAACGCCAGCGCGCGGGCAATCGCAATGCGCTGCTGCTGGCCACCGGACAGCTGGCGCGGGAACGCATCGGCCTTGTCGGCCAGGCCGACCCGTTCCAGCAGCGTGCGCGCCTGCTGCTCGGCCTGCGGTCGCGGCACGCCGCGCACCGCGATCGGCGCCTCGATGATGTTCTCCAGCGCGGTAAGGTGCGGGAACAGGTTGAAGCCCTGGAACACCATGCCCACTTCGGCACGACGGCGACGGATCTCGCGCTCGGGCAGTTCGTACAGGGTGTCGCCATCGCGGCGGTAGCCGATCAGCTGGCCGCCCACGGTCACATAGCCGCTGTCGGCGCGTTCCAGATGATTGATCAGCCGCAGCAGCGTGGACTTGCCGGCGCCCGAAGGGCCGATCAGCACCGTCACGCTTCCAGCGCGCAGGTCCAGGTTCACGTCGTCCAGCACCGGCTGATCGCCGAACACCTTGCCCACACCATGCAGCGACACCGCAGCGCCCTCGCCCGCTTCAACCTGGGTGGCGATGCGCGGGCGGTTGGCCACGCGCTGCGCGGCATCGCTCTGCACACGCGGAGGCGATGACACCCGCGACACCGAGCGCTCGCGCTGCAGTTGGCCGCGCGCGAAGCGCTGTTCCACGCGCCGCTGAAGCAGCGACAACACGGTCAGGATCACCAGGTACCAGACCGTGGCCACCATCAGCAGCGGCACCACTTCCAGGTTGCGGCGGTAGATCACCTGCACGGTGTAGAACAGCTCCGGCAGCGCCAGCACGTAGACCACCGAGGTGCTCTTGGCCAGGCCAATCACATCGTTGAACGCGGCCGGCAGGATCGAACGCATTGCCTGCGGCAGGATGATGCGGCGCACCTGGCGACCGCGCGGCAGGCCGAGTGCGGCCGCGGCCTCGTACTGGCCGTGGTCGACCGAGAGGATGCCACCGCGGATCACCTCGGCCGAGAACGCGGCCTGGTTCAGGGTCAGGCCCAGCACCGCGGCGGTGAACACACCGATCAGCTGCGTGGTCGGGTACGAGAACAGGCTGATGCCGGTGAACGGCACGCCCAGCTCGATGGTGCTGTACAGATAGCCCAAGTTGTTCAGCAGCAGCAACAGCACCAGCAGCGGGATCGAGCGGAACAACCACACGTAGCCCCACGACACCGCCGACAGCAGCGGCGAACCAGAGACGCGGGCCAGCGCAAGCAAGGTGCCCAGCGCGAAACCGAGACCGGTACCGAGCGCGGTCAGCAGCAGCGTGCGGCCCAGGCCCTCGAGCACCGGGCGTGCGAAGAACCACTCAGCGAACGTGCCCCAGCCCCAGCGCGGATTACCCAGTACGGACTGCAACCCGATCAGGATCAGCGCCAGTGCCAGTACTGTGCCGAACACCTGCAGCGGATGCCGGGCCGGCACGATCTTCAACGCGGGCGCTGGCGCGGGCCGGGTTGCAATGCCATTCAGCGCGGTCGAAGGCGTGCTCACGCGTGGGCTCCTTGCAGCTGGGTCTGCGCAGGCACGATGACGGGCGCCGCTGCCCGCAGGTGCTTTTCGAACGGCAGGTGCGCAATGGTTTCGGGATCCGCATCCAGATCGAACAGCGCGGTGTAACCATGGCTGAGGTACAGGCCAACCGCTTCAGGCTGGCGGAAGCCGGTGGTCAGGAACACCCGCCGGTATCCTTGCCGCGCCGCCTGGTCTTCCAGCTCCTGCAGCACGCGCCGCGCGATGCCCTGGCGGCGCAGCCCGGGCAGCGTCCAGATCCGCTTGAACTCGGCGGTATCCGGATCGCGGTGCGGCATGAACGCGCCGCCGGAGATCGCCACGCCATCGCGCAGCAGCAGCACGAAGGCACCTACCGGGGCAGCAAAGGCCTGCGCCGGGTAGCGCTGCAGTTCCTCGCGGGCGCTGCCGCCGATGCGTCGGCGCACGTCGGCGTAGCGGCTGTCGTACTCCTGTTCCAGGCCATCGAACAGAGGCCGTGCCAGCGGATCATTCACCGAGGTGTAGAAGAAGCGTTCGTTGCTGCTCATGCCACCTCCTTCACCAGATAGTCTTCGGCCAGCCGTGCCCACAGGCTGGCGGCGGGTGCGATTGCGGCGTCGTTGAACACGTAGCGCGGGCTGTGCAGCGGCGCGCTGTCGCCGTTGCCGACGAACACGAAACTGCCCGGCCGCGCCTGCAGCAGGAAGGCGAAATCCTCGCTGGCGGTGCGCGGCGCGAATTCGGGCACTACGTGTTCACTGCCGAAGCCCTGCAGCGCCACCTCGCGGATGTAGGCAGTCTGCTGCGGGTGGTTGATCACGCTGGGGAAACCGCGCGGGAACTCGATCTCGGCGCGCGCACCGAACGCGGCAGCGGTCTGCTCGGCAATCCCGGTGACCCGGCGCCGCAGGGTGTCGCGTACCTCCGGCAGGTAGGCGCGCACGGTCAGTTTCAGCTCCACCACGTCCGGAATCACATTGGCGGCCTGCCCGCCGTGGATCGAGCCGACGGTGACCACACCCATCTGCCGTGGATCGACGTTGCGTGACACCACGCTCTGCAGCGCAGTGATGATGTGCGCGGCGACCAGAATCGGATCCACGCTGCCCTGCGGCTCGGCACCGTGGCCACCCTTTCCGATCACCTTCAGCCGTGCCCAGTCCAACGACGCCATCGCCGGGCCATCGACAAAGCCGAAGTGGCCCACCGGCACGCCCGGCCAGTTGTGCAGGCCATAGATCGCGTCCACCGGGAAGCGCTCGAACAGGCCGTCGGCAATCATCTTCGATGCGCCCGAACCCGTCTCCTCGGCCGGCTGGAACACCAGCTGCAGGGTGCCGTCGATATTGCCGTGATGGGCCAGGTAATGCGCGGCGGACAGCAGGATGGCGGTATGCCCATCGTGGCCACAGGCATGCATCAGCCCTTCGTTCTGGCTGGCGTAGGCCAGCCCCGAGTCTTCGTGGATCGGCAGTGCATCGATGTCGGCGCGCAGGCCGAGACGACGGCCGCCCTGCCCGCGTTGCAGCGTGCCGACAACGCCTGTGCCACCGAGCCCGGTGGTGACCTCATAGCCCCACTGTTGCAGCAGCTCGGCCACACGGGCGCTGGTGCGATGCTCCTCGAAGGCCAGCTCCGGATGCCGGTGCAGGTCATGGCGGATCGCGATGGCCGCCTCGGCGCGTGCCGCGATTTCGGGCAGCACGCCGATTGACGCGGGGTCTCGCCGGGCATGGCCGGGCGCTACCGAATTCTCTCCGCTCATCGCCCTACCCCGCCTTCCGCGCCGGTTCGGCATCGGCCGCATACCGGCTGGCCTTGTACGGCAGTCCCAGATGCTCACGCAGGGTCTGCCCCTGCAGCTCACGCTGGTGGTAGCCGCGGGCCTGCAGGATCGGCAGCACCTGGGTCACGAAATCATCCAGGCCTTCGCGCTGTGCGGCAAAGCCGAGAATGAAGCCGTCGCTGGCACCGGCGTCGAACCAACGGATCAGCTCATCGGCCACGTGCTCCGGCGTGCCGATGAAGTTTGGTCGCGGGCTCACCGCTTCAAGCGCCACCTGGCGCAGGCTCAGCCCCTTCTCACGCGCATCCTGCTTGATGCGGTCGGTGGTGGAACGGAATGAGTTACTGCCGATGTCACCCAGCTCCGGGAAAGGTGCATCCGGATCGTACTGGCTGAAATCGTGGTGATCGAAGAAGCGCCCCAGGTACGCCAGTGCATCCTCCAGCGTAGCCAGTGCGGCGATCGCCTGATACTTGGCTTCGGCCTCCTCGGCCGTGCGGCCGACGATGGGACCGATACCCGGGAAGATCTTCACGTCATTGCCGCTGCGGCCGTGCGCGATCGCCGAGTTCTTCACCTTCTGGGTGAACGCGCGGGTTTCTTCCAGCGATGGCGAATGGGTGAACACCGCATCGGCGTACTTGCCGGCCAGCGCGATGCCATCATCAGACGAACCGGCCTGGAAGATCACCGGCTGTCCCTGCGGCGAACGCTGGATGTTGAGCGGGCCTTCCACCTGGAAGAAGCGGCCTTTGTGGTCGAGCCGGCGGAACTTCTCCGGCGCAAAGAACGTGCCGCTGTCGCGCTCGCGCACGAAGGCGTCGTCATCCCAGGAATCCCACAGTCCCTGCACCACCTCCAGGTACTCGTCGGCGATCTGGTAGCGCAGCGCATGCTCCGGGTGCGGCCGGCCATAGTTGCGACCCGAACCTTCCAACGGTGAGGTCACCACGTTCCAGCCAGCACGACCGCCACTGAGCAGATCCAGCGAGGCGAACTGGCGGGCCACCGTGAACGGGTCGCTGTAGGAGGTCGACAGCGTGCCGGCCAGGCCGATCTTCTTCGTTGCCGTGGCCAGTGCCGACAGCAGCGAGATCGGCTCGAAGCGGTTGAGGAAGTGCGGAATCGACTTCTCGTTGATGTACAGGCCGTCGGCAACGAAGCCGAAGGCGATGCCGTTGTCCTCGGCGGTGCGCGCAATGTCGATGTAGAACTGCAGGTTGACGCTGGCATCGGCCGGGTTGGACGGATGCTTCCAGGCATGCATATGGCTGCCGGGGCCCTGCAGCATGATGCCGAACGGAATGTGGCGCGGAGTGGTGCTCATGGAATCGCTCCTGCAGGTCAGGCCACCGCCGCGCGCGGCGCGGGCGACAGCAGTTCAAGGGATGTCAGGCGTGCGTCGAGGTCGGCCACCGGCGCATCGAGGATGAATTCACCCACGCCGAAGCGCCGGTGCAGCGCGTCCAGTTCGCCGCGCACGTGCTGCGCATCGCCGGACAACACGCTCGGACGTGTTTCCTCGATGCGGAAGTCGGCCACGCCCACCTGGCGTGCGTACTCGGCAGCCGCCTCTGGGCTGGGCAGGTTCACGGTCTGCCCGGGACCGAGGTGCAGCTTGTAGACGCGCAGCGCACCAATATGACGCGCAGCGGCTTCGGCAGTCGGCGCGGCGAAGGCCACCGTAGCCAGCAGCGGTGGCTGCGAGGAGACGCTGCGGTAGGCGTCGAACGCGGCCTCGATGTGCTTCGGGTCGCCGTCGAAGTGCGCGGCGTAGACGAAACGCCAGCCCAGCTCGGCCGCCTGCCGTGCACTCTGCGGGCTGGCACCGAGCAGGAAGCGCTCCGGCGCCTGCTGCGGAATCGGCCGCGCCAGCACATCGGCTTCGGCGCCGGACAGATAGCCCTCAAGATCGCGCAGTTGCTGGTCGAAGTCGGCAAACGCCGGCCGCCCCGCTGCCAATGCAGCGGTAGATGCCGGCAGGCCGCCGGGCGCCTTGCCCACGCCCAGATCCACGCGCCCTGGCGCCAGCGCCGCCAGCAGGTTGAAGTTCTCCGCCACCTTGTACGGCGCGTAGTGGCGCAGCATCACCCCGCCACTGCCGATGCGGATGCGCCGGGTCTGCGCCAGCACCCAGGCCGCCAGAACTTCCGGTGCGGGGCTGGCCAACGTCGGCGCGGCGTGGTGCTCGGCAAACCAGTAGCGGTGATAGCCCAGCTGTTCGGCGCGCTGCGCCAGCTGCAGGCTGTTGCGCAGCGCCTGCTCCGGCGAGGCGCCTTCGGCCACCGGGCTCTTGTCCAACACGCTGATCTGATAGCTCATGGTCGCGTCCTCGCTCAGGGATGGGCCACGGGGATGCCGAGCAACCCGTTCAGCGCGGCCAGGATCGGTTCGGCACCGGAGATGTACTGGCGGTCCTGGTGCACGCCACTCGCGAGGTCACTGCGCACGCCCTGCGGCAGCACCAGCTTCGGCAGCGACTGGTCCTGCTCGCCGATTTCGGCGATCACCTCCCGGCGCGGCCGTGCGAAACCGATGCGGCGCACGTCCAGCTGCGCGTCCAGGCCGTCGATGCTCGACAGCGCACCTTCCAGCAACAGGCTGTGCCGGCAGAAGAAGCGCTGGCCGGGAATCTGTCCGTCCTCGAACTCACGGTCGAGCAGGAACAGGATGGGCTTGTCGGTTGCGTCCAGACTCACGGGGTCGTCCTCATCGGGGGGCGGCAATGCGATGCCGCTTCGATATCGATGCTAGAGATGACGGCGGTCGGCACGGCGATGCCAGGCGACAATCGGCGGTCAGATCCGGCCATGCAGATGCGCCTTGGCCATAAGCAAAGCGCCGCCGGTTATGCCGTCAGGCGATCCTTCGCAGCGGCGCCGGTACCGCCAGCGCCTGCGAAGCCAGATGCCCTGCCGCGCGCTCGGCCGCCAGTGCGATGCGCGCCTGCAAGGCTGCACTGTTGATCTGCTCGCCATCGAAGTCGGCAGGCGTGGCATACACCCCGATCGGCAGCGTGTGCGCCTGCAGGAAACTGAACAACGGCCGCAACTGGTGGTCGATCACCAACGCATGGCGCTCGCTGCCACCGGTCGCCGCCAGCAGCACCGGCGTATCCACCAGCGCTTCCAGCCCGATGAAATCGACCAGGTGCTTGAACAACCCGGGATAGGAACCGCGATACACCGGTGCCGCGACCACCAGCAGACCGGCCGCCTCGATTGCCTGCAGTGCCTGCTCTACGGCTGGCTCCGCTTCATCGCGCGACAGCGACTGCCCCAGCGAACGCGCGATCGGCGCCAGCTCCACCAGCTCCACGCTGGCATGCACCCGCTGCTGCAACGACGCCAACAAGTGCCGCACCAGCAGCAACGTGCGCGACGTCGCCGAGCTGGTCGGTGATCCCACCACTGCCACCACCTTCAATGCAGAAGACATGAAATGCTCCTCGATGATGCCGAACCACGTCCGGCCGCCTTTGGCGTGAACCTCAGAACCGGTAACTGACCCGCCCGTACCAGTACGCGCCGACGTTGCTCAACACGTCGCCGTTGTCCCAGGTCGTCTCGATGCTCGCCACATCGGTGGCACTGCGCGCGTACTCCGGCACCTTGCGCGTGCGCTTGTCGAACACGTTGTTGATGCCCAGCGCCGCACTCCAGCCTGCGCCCAGTTCCACGCCACCGGAGAGATTGGTCACCAGCACCGGCGGCTGCTTGTACTCCACGCCGTTGTTCAAGCGCTTGATCGGGCCGTAGTAGGTGAAGTCGACGTTCGAGCGCCAGCGCCCGTTCTGCCAGCCCAACCCCGCCACCTGCGTGTAGCTGGGCGTGCGGAAGCGCAGCGCGTACTCGCTGCTCTTGGTCAGCAGGTTGATGTTCGGCAGCCCCTGCAGCGCCGCCGGAATGTCGCTGACCTTCTGGATGGTGGTGCGCCCCACGTTGGCCGCGTAGCTCCAGCGCAGCTTGCCCCAGGCCGTTTCCTGGTTCGCTTCCACGGTCAGCTCGACACCGCGCGTGCGGGTGTTGCCCACGTTGGTGAAGTAGCTGGCGTAGAACGCATCACCCGGCAGGATGCTGATGCCGGCCGAACCCAACAGCGCATCGATGGTGTTCTTCTGCGCCGCAGTCAGCACCGTGCCGCTGTTGTCGGTGACGCGTGCAGGATCCTGCGCGTTGTAGCCGATCTGGCTGGACTGGCCGAGCTGGCCGCGGATGTCGATCTGGTAGGCATCCACGGCCAGGTGGAACGCCGGGCTCGGGTCCCAGGTCACGCCCAGGCTGTAGTTGGTGGCTTTCTCGGGCTTCAGCGGCGTAGCACCCAGCGCAACCGCTGCCGGCGAAGACACCTGCGCCACCAGCGTGGTACCGCACGGGCAGCTGCCAGTGGCCTGGTAGAACTGCGCGCCCAGGCTGGGCGCGTGGAAACCGTTGCTGACCGTGGCACGCACGCCCAGCGCATCGGTGAAGTCGAAGCGCGTGGTCAGGCGGCCGGTGGAGACACTGCCGAAGTCGGAATGGTCTTCCCAGCGCGCCGCCGCATCCAGATACCAGCGCGAGGTGATGTTGCTGGCCGCGCCCACATAGACCGCCTTGCTGTTGCGCGTCGCCTTCACCGCATCGGCGGTGGAGTAGCCCACGAACGCCGCGGCACCAAAGCCGGTGTACGACTCCCACTGCCCTGCCCCACGCTCGTATTGTTCGTGCTGGTACTCGGCGCCCGCGCTCACCTCCAGCGGCGACGCAAACGCCGCCACCTCGAAGCCACGGCGCAGGTCCAGGTTGGCGATGCCCTGCTGGTAGTCCAGCTTGCCGTCATAGAAGTCAGTGGGCGATCCGGGGTACGGCAACGAGTAGTTCACCGAGTTGCGGGTATAGGTGCGCACCGTGCTGCGGTTGCCGGTAAGGCTTGCGTCGTAGTCCCAGCCTGCGATCTGGCCTTTCACGCCCGCGGTGCCGGTGTACTGCTTCTCCTTGGTTTCCAGCACGGGCAGGAAGCCATCGGGAAACACGCTCAGCACCCCGGGCGCCTTGTAGGTGGTGAAGATGGTCGCCGGCAGGCGGAAGTTCTGGATTGCCTGCGCGGTGCGATCGCTGGCCGTGGCGTTGGCGTAGAACTGCGCGCTCTCGCCCAGGCCACGGCCCACGTTCACCGCGAACGCCTTCAGCGCATACGACGGGGAGCTGAGGATGGTGTTGGCCTCGGCATTGCGGCTGGCTTCGGCCGGGTTCGGCGATGCGCCGGCCGGCAACCGGTTGTTCGGGCGCAGTGCGACCAGATTGCCGCTACCATCCACCGCCGGGTAGCTCAGATAGCCATCGATGTAGCGGCGGGTGCGGATCGCATGATGCTGGCGGGTGGTCTCGCCGGAGAGGTTGACGAAGCCATCGGCACCCCACGGCAGGCCCACGTTGGCACGCACGCTGGTGCGCGAGCCATCCCCATCGATGCTCTGCCCGCTCTCCACCGACACATCGCCACCGTGGGCCTGCGACTTCAGGATCACGTTGACCACACCGGTAATCGCATCGGAGCCATAGATGGCCGACGCACCATCACGCAGCACTTCCACGTGGTCGATGGCCGACACCGGAATCAACGCCAGGTCCGCCCACGCATGGCCTGGGAAGCCGCCCCCATTGGCACCGCTTACATAGGCACTGGCATTGCGGCGCTTGCCGTTCACCAGCACCAGCGTGTAGCCCGGTGACAGGTTGCGCAGCTGGTAGCCACGGATCAGGCTCTCCTGGTCGCTCTGGTAGCCGCCGATCTGGCTCAGCGACGGCAGGCTGCGCTGCAGCGCTTCCAGCAGGTTGCCCTGCCCGGTCGCGGCAAGGTCTTCGGCGGAGATCACATCGATAGGCGTGGAGCTGTTCTTCACCGTGCGCGTGCTGGTGCGCGAGCCGGTCACCACCACCGCATCCAGCGTGGACGCGGCCACGTTGGCCGTCGCAGCGGCGGCAGCAGGATCCGCATCGGCTTCAGCCGCATGGCTGGGTGAAGCGGCAAGGACGGCTGTGATCAGAACAGCGAGAGTGCTCAGGACAGGGGTGTGGGCGGCAGGCATGGGGGCTCGTGGGGGTGGGCCGGAAACACGCTTCCATTCAAGGGCCTGTTCACCCACGGCAACAGGCGGGATCGCGTCACCCAGCCGTAACATCCGGCCACCCACATGACTGCTGGTAATGACGTTAGGCAGCCCTGCGCACCACGCCCATGGGATGGCGATGGGCAATCGACGCTGGATGATGTGCGGCGGGCGGCGGGCGGTGGGTGATGGGTGATGGGTGATGGGTGATGGGCGGCGGGCGGCGGGCGGCGGGCGGCGGGCGGCGGGCGGCAACCTACGGGGGTAGAGTCGACTGTCAGTCGACTATCGCGCGCAGCGCGGGCTTCCAGGCGGTATCGCCAACAGCAGTCGACTAACAGTCGACTCTACCCCGTCGGGTGCCCCAGGCCAGACGAATGCCCCCGTGCACATGCTCCACAGGCATCACCTCATGCCCTCGCACCACGCAGCGCACCGCATCTGCATCCGTAGCATCAAGCCATGCCCAGCCCACCCGCCGATCCCAGCGCACCGCTCGTCGCCATCGTTGCCTGCCACGGCCAGGGCCTGTTCGAGTTCGGCTGTGCGGTTGGCCTGTTCGCGCCGGTGCGGCCGGAACTCGGCGTGGCCTGGTATCGCACCCAGCTGTGCGCGGGTGAACCTGGTGCGCTGCGCATGCTTGGCGGAACGCAGGTGCAGCTTCCCTATGACCTCAGCACAGTCGACGACGCCGACATCATCGTCATTCCCGGTTGGCGCGAGCCCAGCGAGCGCCCGCCTCAGGCGCTGCTTGATGCACTCATCCGTGCCCACGGCCGTGGCGCGCGCATCGCTTCGATCTGCTCCGGTGCCTTCGTGCTGGCCTGGGCCGGGCTGCTCGATGGCCGCCAGGCCACCACCCACTGGCGCCTCACCGACGCGCTCGCACGCGAGTTCCCGCGCATCGATGTGCGCGAAGATGCACTGTATGTGGATACCGGCAGCATCATCACCTCGGCCGGCTCGGCGACCGGCATGGACATGATGCTGCACATGGTGCGCAAGGATTACGGCGCGCGCGTGGCCAACCTGGTGGCCGAGCGACTGGTACTGGCGCCATGGCGTGATGCCGAACGCAGCCAGCGCGTCAGCCGCGCCATTCCCCATGGCGAGCCCACGCGCCTGGCAAAGCTGATGGAATGGATGCGCCGCAACCTGCGCGAGCCACACTCACTGGGCAGCCTCGCCGAGCAGGCCGCACTCAGCCAGCGCACCCTGCAGCGGCAGTTCCTGGAGGCCACCGGCCTGTCGCCCATCGATTGGCTGATCCGCGAGCGCGTGGCCTACGCCCGCGAGCTGCTGGAAACCACCGACCGGCCGCTGCAGTGGATCGCAGAACAGGCTGGCTTTGGTTCGCAGGAATCGTTCCGTCGTCACTTCCGTGGCCAGGTCGATGCGAGCCCTACCGAGTACCGCAACCAGCACCGCAGCGGTCTCGGTGCCGACCGCCTGGTGGGCTGTTGACCCAGTGCGCGGTGCCAGGCGTGGCGTGAGCAAAGCCTCACGACGGTGCGAGCTTGCGTGCGTATAGTGACGTGCGTCACACGAAGCCCCTTCCATGCTCCACGCATTTGCTTACTCCAGCCACATGTCGGCTGGGCTTTCCGATGAAACCCTCCGCCAGATCGTCTCCGGCTCTGCCGCGTTCAATCGCCGGGTGGACGTTACCGGAGCGCTGCTCGTCGACGGGCAGCGGTTTTTCCAGTACATCGAAGGCCCGCCCGACGGCCTGGAGGCGGTCAGGCGCCGCATCCAGGACAGTCGTTCGCACGCCGCCGTCACCCCGGTACTGGACATGGCAATCGGCGCACGCGCCGTACCCTACTGGGCGATGACCCGCATCGAGACCGGGCAGATCGTCGTGTCCGGGCTGGTCAATGCGCGATGGGACGAATTTGGCCATTCCGTTCCAGGCATGGATCAGCTCGTTGGCCTGCTGCGTCCGCATTTCCCACGCATCGGCACCGTCGAGCCGCCACGCGCCCCCGCCTGATACAGACTGAACCGACGCCTTGCGTGCGCCTGCCGACGCGGCCGTGCGCTACGTTCGGGCGTCATCATCAGGATCCTCCTTCCCGCTGTCTTCGCCACGCCCATCGCATGCCAGTACCCGCCCCACCTGCAATGGAAAAACGCGCATCGCCCGCCGACCTGTTCGAGATCGTGATCGTGCGTGCAGGCACCGCCCTGTTCGCGATCGACATCCAGGCTGCCGTCGAAATTCGCGGCCTGGAGGCATTCGGCCCTGCAGACCGCAACGGCAGGCCGACCCTGGAAGTCCGTGGGCAGCCATTACCCGTGGTCGATCTGCGCCGCATGAGCGGCCAAGCGGCATTCGACGGTGGCAGCCCGGCCATGCTGTTGATCAATGCCGGTACCGCAACGCTGGCGCTGGCCGTGGATGAGGTGCTGGAGATTGAGACACCGGACGCGAGCGCACGCGTCCCCGAGCGTGCCGCAGGCCGATCGTTCGGCTTCTGCAGCCGGCACATTCAACTTGACCCGGCGCGCTCGGCTGCACTGATCGAACCGGTGGCACTGCTGGGCGCACTTGCCGCGCCGGAGTGACCGGCGGCGTCTCAGGATCGTCCTGCCAAGGCACGGTTTCGCAGCCTCCAGCACTGCGCGGCCACGCCGATCACGAACACCACCAGGCAAACCAGCAGCGTGTGCAGCACCACCGGGGCCATCGGCGCGGCAGCAATCGGATGCGCTGCCGGCACGCGGGTCAGCGTTTCGTTGACGCCGGGCACCAACGACAGCAGGAAGCTGAAAGACAGCGCAAACGTCGATGCATAAGGTGCTGCGCGCCCCAGCCAGCGCAGCCGCGCGGCCAGCACGCCGCCGAATGCCACCAGCAGCACGATCACCCCGAATGCGTGGCCGGGGTTGATCCCGCCCGTGCTGGACACGGTGAACGAGGTGGCCACCGACAGCACCAGCCCCACCAGGTACAGCTTGCCCGCGCGCGTGGCGGGATCGATTGCGCGATGGCGAATGAAGGCATACAGGCCACTCAACACCGGGATCAGGCTGACAGCGGTATGGATCACGCCAAGCGTGGACAGAGGGTGGGACATGGGACATCTCCAGGGATAGAATGAACCTACTAGTAGGTAGGCATTGGACTCAAAAAGAAGGCCCGCGTCGCCGCAGGCCCACCACACATCTCTCAGAGCGCCGCACTCACCCGCGCGATCGCCAACCGTGCCAGTGCCGCGAAGGTCGCCGCGTCACCAAAACCGCGCGCGGCCAGCATCGCGCCGTGCACCGAGGACATGAACGCCCTGGCCTCGTCCGCAGGGGAACCCTGCAGGCGCAACTGGCCCAGCGCCGCGCCCTTCTCCAGCGTCACCGTCAGCCACCCGCTCAGATCCTCGAAATGCCCGCGCACTTCATCGGCAATCTCCGCAGGGATCATCGGCGCCTCCGCTGCCAGCATCGCGCAGATGCAGAACGACGACGTCCCCCCTGCAATGCAGCTGGACCAGTACTCCACATAGGCGTTGAGCTCCTGCAGCGGGTCGTCCAGCTGCCGGTCCAGCAGCGCCAGGCCTTCGCGCGCCTCGGCCCGGTACAGTTCAACCACCGTGCGCACCAGGTCCGCCTTGCTGGGGAAGTGGTGATGGATGCTGGCCTTGCTGATGTTCACCCGCGCGGACACGTCGGCGTAGCTGAAACCGTTGTAGCCACCGGCCTCCAGCAGCGAACGGGCATGGGTCAGGATCTCCTGGGCCTTGGGCGAGAGCGACTCTTTCATGTCACCAACCTACTAGTAGGTTGAAACGCTGTCAACTACCCGCTGCCGGGCTCGCCGGGCATGGCCCGGCGCTACCCACGCCCCGCTCAGTCCTCCTGCACCAGCTTGAACTCGCGCAGCAGACCACCGATCTGGGTCTTGTCCAGCTTGTTCATCAGCAGGTTGCGCAGGAACGCTGGCCCGGGAATGTCCAGTTCCTTGCCATCACGCAGGCGCCCGGTCGCGGCCAGCAGCGAGCGCACGTCATACGTGGAATTGAACACCTCCGGCACGCCACGCTCGATCCCCAGCAAGGTGTACACCGCCTCCATCGGCGTGCGCACCGAGTACTCGGTGGTGAAGATGCAGTCGCGCTGCTTCGATTCGGCGAACTGGCCGATGAAAGCGAAGTTCACCGCACCTTCCGGCACCACGTCCGGGCGGTCACCTGCCTGGCGTGGCATGAAGAACGCCGTGATGTACGGCATCATCACCGGCACTGTCTTCGCGCCGGTCGCGGCCAGCTCATCGATCTCTTCCACCGGCACGCCCAGGTGATACAGCCATTCGCGCGTGATCTCCTCGCCGGTGCAGTCCTGCATCGGCTTCTTCACGTAGTCGCCGGGCGTATCCACGAACAACGAATACACCCAGACCACGATCTGGTCCTTGGGCTGGTTCTTGAAATGTGGCTGGCGATTCACCGTCCAGCTCATCAGCCAGCGCGAGTCGCGCACGCTGACGATGCCGCCGGTCACCACTTTGCCGCTGAAGGGATCGCGCTTGGCGATCTTCTGGATGTAGGCCGGAATGCGCGCATCCAGCGTGGTCACCGTTGCCGATTCCCACTTGGTTTCTGGAATGTGCGCGCCGAACACATCCGGACGCCCGAACGCGTCATCCTTCGCGGCAATGCGGCGCCACAGGTCCCAGGCAGGCGCCGGGCCTTCGTTCAGGCGTGCCGCAGTGTGGTGGTCGCCATTATCCGAGTTCTCGGTCAGCGAACCGATGGTCATGAACAGCAGATCATCCGCGCCGAGTTCCACGCCACCGGCTACACCGTCATGCATCCAATGGATGCGCGTGGCCTGCTTGCGGTCCGGCTGCAGATCAAAGTCGACGTCGGTCACCTCGGTACCGTACTGGAACACCACGCCCTGGTCCTGCAACCACTTCACCAGCGGCAGCACCAGCGATTCGTACTGGTTGTACTTCGTGAACTTCAGCGCCGAGAAATCCGGCAGGCCGCCGATATGGTGGATGAAGCGATGCAGGTACAGCTTCATCTCCAGCGCCGAATGCCACTCTTCGAACGCGAACATGGTTCGCCAGTACAGCCAGAAGTTGCTGTCCAGGAAATCACGGCCCAGTACTTCGTTGATGCGCTTGTTCTCCATCTCCTGACGGGTGGCCAGGAACAGCGCGACGATGTCCCTCTGTGCCTGCTCGGTCAGCGTGAACAGGCCATCGGTGTGTGCATCCTCGCCGCGATTGATGGTGGCGCGCTGCAGCGAATAGTTCGGGTCGTCCTTGTTCAACCAGTAGAACTCGTCCAGCACGCTGGCATCTTCGATCTCCAGCGACGGTATCGAGCGGAACAGGTCCCACAGGCACTCGAAATGATCTTCCATCTCGCGGCCACCACGGATCACGAAACCCTTTTCCGGCACTTTCAGGCCGTCCAGCGCGCCGCCCGGAATCTGCTGCTGCTCAAGGATGGTGATGCACTCACCGGCCATGTGGCCGTCGCGCACCAGGAACGCGGCACCGGCCAACGAGGCCAGGCCCGAACCGACGAACCATGCACGCTTGCCATCCACACCGGCGGGCTTGCGCGGGCGCGCGAAGGCTTCGTAATTGCCACTGCTGTAGTACATGCGCTGCTCCTTCCCGGAGGGGATCATCAGGAACCCGCAGTGGAATGACACAGCCATTCCATGCAGGTCATGGCCCTACTCTAGCACCGAACCGATGTACCGTTTCCTGCACGCACGCTGCGACCGAATGACGCAGCCACTTCAGAGCTGGCGGCCCAGCAGCATGCCTGGCCAGCCGTCCATGTTGAACGGCGCAATTCGCGTGTAGCCGCAGGACTCGTAGAAGCGCACCAGATCACCGCTGCCTCCGCCATAGCAGTCCACGCGCAGATGGTCGAGGCCGGCAGCGCGCGCCTGCTCATCGGCAAACGCCATCAGGCGACGGCCAATGCCGCGCACGCGCGCATCACGCGAGGCCACCAATACCCGCACGTACAGCTCCGGCCCATCGGGCGCCGGCACATAGGGCATCGACTCGCCCAGCGCCAGGAACGCACGCACCTCACCCTGCTCGTTCTGAGCCACCCATGCGCCAGGCAGCGCGCACGCATCGGTCACCTGGGTGATCCGGCGTGGCACCGTGGACCATGGCTCGCTGCCCCATTGCTGCAGATTGCCGATCGACACGAACCATTCGATCACCTCGTCGAACAGCGCCAGCACCGCAGGGGCATCTGCCGCACTGGCGCGGCGGATGGTCAAGGTGTCCTTTCCTGTTTCAGTCATGCACGTACTCCTGTCAACGCGTCAATCAGCTGTCACGAGGATGCCGGCCAGCGGCCAGCACTACCAGGGTCGGAAGTCCCTGGGCCGGATTTGACATGCAGGCATTTACCTGCATATAGTCCATCCCAAGGGCGGCGCCTGCCGGCCCATCGCGAGGAACCTGCAATGGTGGATATCGCACACAGGGTCGGCATCAAGGCCCCCGCAAGCCAGGTGTACCAGGCCCTGGCCACGCCCGAAGGCGTCGCCGCCTGGTGGGCCGAAGACACCCGGGGCGACCGTGAGGTCGGCGGCACGGTCAAGGCGCGTTTCACCAACAACGGCCAGGAGATCGGCGCGATGGAAATGAAGCTGGAACAGCTCATTCCAGGCGAGCTCGTGCTCTGGCGGTTCATCGCCGGTCCCGCCGAATGGATCGGCACCCACGCGCGCTTCGTGCTGAAGCAGGAAGGCGATTACTGCATCGTCCTGTTCACCCATGAAGGCTGGAAGGAGCGCGTCGAGTTCACCTCCCACTGCAGCACAAAGTGGGCGGTGTTCCTGATGAGCCTGAAGGCACTGCTGGAGACCGGCAAGGGCCAGCCCAACCCACACGACGTCAGGATCGACAACTGGAACTGAAGACACCCCGCATGAATGCAGACAAGGTGTTCAAGGCCTTGGCCGACCCCACGCGCAGGACGCTGCTCGACCTGCTCTGCGAGGACAACGGCCAGACCCTGGGCCAGCTGTGCGAGCACCTGGACATGGCCCGGCAATCGGTCACTCAGCACCTTGGCCTTCTGGAAGACGCCAACCTGATCAGCACTGTGCGCCGTGGTCGCGAGAAGCTGCACTTCATCAACCCGGTGCCGCTGCATGAAGTCTACGAGCGCTGGGTACGCAAGTTCGAGCAGCAGCGCCTGAGCCTGCTGCATGACCTGAAACGCGAACTGGAAGGAGAATGACGATGTCCGCAGAGTCAACCCGCTTCATCCACGTGATCTACATCGCGTCCACGCCACAGAAGGTGTTCGAGGCCATCACCCGCCCCGAGATCGCCAGCCGCTATTGGGGCCACGAGAACGTATCGGACTGGAAGCCCGGCTCGCGCTGGCAGCACGTGCGTGCCAACGAAACGCGCTCGGTCGAGCTGGTCGGTGAAGTGGTGGAAAGCACCCCGCCCTCGCGCCTGGTCATCACCTGGGCCGCCGCCTCGCAGGCCGACAACCCGGATGCTTACAGCCGCGTCACCTTCGACATCGTGCCCTATCAGGACATGGTGCGGCTGACGGTTACCCATGAGGAGCTGGAACCGGGCAGCGGCATGGATACCGGCATCCGCCAGGGCTGGCCGATCGTGCTGTCGAGCCTGAAGTCGCTGCTGGAAACCGGCAAGGGATTGGACGTATTTGCGAAGCCGAACTGAGTCGTGCCGCAATCGGCGGCGGAGCGCCATCCGCCGCTGGCGCTCCCCATCCGGTCAATCGCTCAATCTGCGCGCACGTCCATAACTGCCGTGCACATCCTGCTTGATCCAATCGGCCAGCAGGCGAAGATAGCCGTCGGTGATCCGCGTCGACACCCGGTTGCCCTCGGCATCGGTGCGGAACTCGACCATGCCGTGGTCGGTATCCGGGAACAGGTAGGTGTCGATCGGTTGCCCCGACGCGCGCAGGCGCGACAGGATCGAACGCGTGGCGGCAATCGGCGCGGCGCGGTCCTGCTCGGCCAGCACCCACAGCAACGGCACCTTCAGGCGGCGCAGCGCGGCCTCGGCGTCGTAGTCCCAGATCAGCTCCAGGTTGTCGAATCGCGCGCGGCCGATCCGGCGCAGGTCGGCTTCACTCATGCGCAGCATGTCGCCGCTGTATTCGCCGCTGATGTTCTTTGCCCACGGTGCGGCACCGATCTGCGTACGCACCTTCGCCAGCGCCTCGAACCCTTCATTGAAATGCGTGCGCATCAACTGCGCGGTCGCGTCTGAAAGCTGGCCGACCTGCTTCATCGCCGTTGCATCCAGCTGCATGCGGCGTGCCTCGTCGAACAGCTGCTCGCGGTCCTCCTCGATGGGTGACACCACCAGGCCGAAACCGATCGCCACGAAATCCGCCTGCGAGCGCGTCGCCGCCAGCGGCGCGATCCACCCGCCCTGGCTGCCACCGAAGTAGCCGGCCCGACCGAAACGCCCCGCCGCCAGCTCACGTGCCTTGGCAAGCGCCGCCGCTGCATCGTCAGCCAGCAGCTCAAAGTTCTGGGTGTACTCGCCTTCCGAATCGCCGGTGCCACGCTTCTGGTAGGCGAACACCGAAATGCCCTGGGCCACCAGCATGCGCTGGTAGATCGCCGCCACCGCCATCGTGCGTTCCGAGCCGTGCACCAGCACCACCAGCGGCCGCGTCGGGTCGGCCGGCCCTGCCGGCTCGATCAACTGCCCAACCAGCGTGGTTCCCGCGCTGATGAACGTTGCATCGGTATCGCGGGTCGGCAGTCGCCGCCAGCGCTGCGTGGCTCCCGCAGGCGTCCTGAAGCTGACCACGTCGCCGCTGCAGCTCACCGGTGCGTTGGCATCGCCGGTGGCGCCACGTCGCCCGTCCAGCATCAGATAGCGCTGGCCCGTGGCCGGCACCGCAGCGGGTGCGCCCAGCACCGCCAGGTTGCCCTGCCCGTCACCGTAGGCACTGACCGTGCACAGCTCGGCGGCTGCAACCGGCAGGCCAGAACACACCAGCGCCGCGCTCAACAACGAACGACTCCTCCACCCTGCCATGCCCTTCCCCGGTATCGTGAACCCGCCTCGTGCGGCCGCCCGGCGCAGCCTAGCGCGTTCGCTTGCCAGATTCATGCTGCATCTGCTTACTGTTGGCCTCTCCCATGGCCATACTGGGCGGACGATACGAACTTCAGAGCGCACGATGCACACACATGTCGAACAGATCGGCAGCACCCGCGTCCTGCGCAGCGCCGATACAGGCCCGCTTCTGGATGGCAACGCCCTGCGCGACCTGGTCGGCGATGCCCTTGGGCATCAGGCCGAGTGGATCGCCGTGCCGGTGCAGCGCCTATCGGCAGACTTCTTCGAGCTGCGCTCCGGCATGGCCGGGCAATGGCTGCAGATGCTGGTGAACTACCGTCTGCACTTCGCCGTCCTGGGCGATGTCAGCGGCTACCGCGCACAGAGCGAATCGCTGGACGCGTGGATCACCGAGTGCAACCGTGGGCACAACGGCTGCTTCGTGGCCGACTGGGACGCCCTGCTGGCACGCCTGCCGGCCCCCGCCAGCAACGGCTGAACGCCGCCCCCACGCTCACCCTCACCGAACCCGGTTCCGACCGCGCTCTGACGCCCGCCGCCACAGCATCGCCCACAGGCATCCCTGGCGACGTTCGATGCGTGCTTCAGACGCAGATTCCCTGCACAGCAAAGTGGCGGCGGTCACCCTCGGCTTCTGGGTGATGAAGATCGCCGCCACCACCCTCGGCGAGACCGCCGGCGACCTGCTGTCGATGACGCTCAACCTGGGCTACGTGGCCAGCTCGGCCATCCTGCTGGCGATCTTCGCCGGCCTGCTGGGCATGCAGTTGTCGGCGCGGCGCTTCCACCCGGTGCTGTTCTGGTCGGTGGTGCTGGCCACCAGCACCGCCGGCACCACCCTGTCTGACCTGATCGACCGCACCCTGGGGCTGGGCTACGCCACCGGCGCCAGCCTGCTGGCCGGCTGCCTGGCGCTGGTGCTGCTGGCCTGGCGCATGTCGGAGAAGTCGATCTCGGTCAGCAACATCGAATCACGCCGCGCCGAAGGCTTCTACTGGACCGCCGTGCTGTTCTCCAACACCCTCGGCACCGCGCTGGGTGATTTCCTCGCCGACGATTCCGGGCTGGGCTTCACCGGCGGCGCACTGCTGATCGGCAGCCTCATCGCGCTCACCGCACTGGCCAGCCGCATCACGGGCATCAACCGGGTCATCCTGTTCTGGATCGCCTTCGTGCTCACCCGCCCGTTCGGCGCCACCTTCGGCGATCTGCTCACCAAGCCGCTGGAAAAGGGCGGCCTGGGCTTCGGCACGGTGGGCTCGTCGCTGGTGCTGTTCACCATTCTCGCCACGCTGGTGGCATTGCCCATGCTGCAGCGTAAAGCACAGCCAGCCAGCTAGCGCGCCGTCCAGCCCCCATCCACCGGCAGCGCCGTGCCGGTAATCTGCGCAGCGGCGTCCGAGGCCAGGAACACCACCATTTCTCCCAGCTGCTCAGGCGTCACGAACTGCAACGACGGCTGCTTTTCAGCCAGCAGCGCACGCGCGGCGGTCTCCTGATCCGTGCCTTCGCGCTCGGCCAACGCGGTGATCTGCTGCTCGACCAGCGCCGTCCGCACCCAGCCCGGGCAGATCGCATTGGCGGTGATTCCCGTGCCCGCATTCTCCAGCGAGGTCACCTTGGTGAACCCCACCACGCCATGCTTGGCCGCCACATAGGCCGACTTGTTCACCGAGCCCACCAACCCGTGCACCGACGCAATGTTGATGATGCGGCCGGCGCGCTGCTGCTTCATGTGCGGCAAGGCCGCCGCCGTTGCATGGAACACCGCCGAGAGATTCAGCGCCAGGATCGCATCCCACTTGTCGACCGGAAATTCCTCGATCGGCGCGGTGTGCTGGATGCCCGCGTTGTTTACCAGGATGTCGATGCGGCCCATCGTCGCGACGGCATGCTCAATCATCCGGCGCACTGCCTCGCCACGGGAAAGATCGGCGCCGTCATGCGCCACGCGCACGCCGAACTCGGTTTCCAGCTTGGAACGGATGCGTTCGATCTCCGCCGCATCGCCGAAGCCGTTCAGCACGATATCGGCACCTTGCCGCGCCAGGGCTATGGCAATGCCAAGACCGATACCGCTGGTGGAGCCGGTTACCACCGCAACTTTTCCACTGAACATGGGCGAGCTTCCATCGGGGTAGGCCGCCAGTGTAGCGCCACCGGCCGCCGCACCCACTTCCTACGCGTCCACGTTCAATGAATACGCCAGCAGGAATTCCCTGGCGTACTCATTCCCAGCCTGCGCCGAAGCGCGGATCAGGTACACCGCACGTGGCACGTCGCTGGCGACACCCTTGCCATGGAACAACGCCAGGCCAAACTCGTACATGGCCGACGGATAGCCGGCCTCCGATGCCCGCTCAAAATGCGCGGCCGCACGCATGACGTCCTGCTCGACGCGGTCACCGGTCAGCAGGCACAGCCCTATCGCATGGATTGCCGGGATATAACCCTTCTCTGCGGCCTGCTTGAGGGTCGCGAAGCTGTCCGCCTCGGCATGTGCGTCGTCCTCCCCCACAGGCATCGAAGAAGAGAGGAACAACGCTTCAGCACAGCCGCGTGCAAGCTGCGGGGCCAACAGCCGCCGCGCCTCGGCAATGTCACCACCGTCGAGCATCGCATCGAAGTCGGTCGTGAGCTGGGTTGGCATGTTCGTCATGGCGCAGGCGTCCGTCCTGTTCGCGGGCATCCGTTCGCCCCGCTGGCATTATGCCTGCACCAGGCCAGGGCATTGCACCAGCCCCACAAGGCCGGGTGACCAGAAGACTCTCCGCGTCCATCGATGTTGGCCCTATAGTCAACGCCATCCACCCAAGGATGGCCCAATGAACCCCTGCACCGCCCTGCTGCCTGCCGCCCTGACCGCACTGCTCGCCCCCGCCACCAGCGTGGCCGCGCCGACCGCGCAGGCGGCCACGCCGCTCACCACCGGCAGCGTGCGGCTGGATATTGCCAGCGGCCGCGTCGAAGGCAATGTCTGCGTGTCCAACCTCCCAGCCGAATCAAGGGGCGCGTTCGTACTCAACGCCGGCCTGAACGTCGCGCGGGTCACCGACGGTGACGGCAAGCCGGTAGGGTTCGATGGCTGGTACGACCCGGGCGTGGATGGCGAGGCGCGCGTCTACACCCTGGCCGAGCCCACCGCCACGCTCTGCGTGCAGTACGTGGGCGCGTTCCCGCTGTACCCGAAGCACGATGCCATGGGCGACTTCAAGGGCATGATGGCCTTCAACGGCGACAGCGCCCGCTTCACCGAACAGTCCGCATGGCTGCCGCAGGCATTCGACCCCAAGGCCCGCGTGCGCAGCAACGAAAGCCGCTACGACCTGCAGGTGGACTGCGCCGGCTGCCGCATTCTGTATCTCAACGGCAGCCCGGCCATCGAAGGCGCGCAGGGGCGATTCCGCAGCGACAACGCACGGCCGATCCTGCTGTTCGGCGGCGGCGGCCCGATCACCCGCACCGCGCAGGTCACGATCCTTAACGAGACCCTGCCCTCGGCCAAGGTCCAGGCACTGTCCAGCACACTGCAGAAGGTAGCCGATGTGCACAGCCGCTACATGGGCATGCCGCTGGCCGACCGCCCCACTTTCCTGCGCATGGTCACGCTCAACCAGATCGAGCGCGACCGCGAAGGCAGCGAGTGGGGCTTTGCCACCTGGCCCACCATCGCCATGAGCGGCAGCATCGGCAATGTGGCCGACTCCCTGCTGGCTGGTGGCGAACATGCTGAACGGCGCGTGCAGTACATCGCACACGAAATGGGCCATTACTACTTCGGCACGCTGAACCGTCCGCAGGGCCCCTACTTCTGGGTTCTGCTGGAGTCCAGCGCCGAGTTCCTGTCGATCAAGGCGCTGCGTGAGATCAGTGGCGATGCCGCGGCCGATCGCTATATTGCGCGACTGCAATCGGCCATCGACACGCAGGACACGCCGCTGCCGGCATTCGATGCCATCGACAGCAACTCCGATCTGGGCGAGATGTATCGCTACGTCTATGCCCCCTTGCTGTTGCTCTCGCTGGAGAAACAGGTGGGCGAAGCGAAGATGCAGGCCTTCATGCGCGGGCTGCTGGCCGCACCGTCGCCGAGGAACTGGGCCGAGCTGCAGGGCATTGCGCTGAAGGCCGGCATCGATGGCAAGGCCTGGGAGAATTGGCGAGCCAGCTGTGTGGCAGGTGGGAAGACAAGCTGTAGATCCACACCACGCGTGGATTCACCGCCTCAACGCCCACACATCTGAATCATCCAGCACCGTATCCAAGGCAACGGTGCCACCTTACCCCAACCAACTAGAGCAGCAGCTGGAAAATCTTAGAAGAACAGACCTGCCTGATCGACGGTTGCCAGTGGATTGGCCTTCCGCACCGCCTCCAGGAACAGCAGGAAGTCGCGGTTGAACAGCGTCAGGTTGTTGGTGAACGTCACGCATTTTCTGCCCGATGCCTTGCTGAAGCACACCTGCCAGACATAGCGCCCGTAGATCCTGTCGGACGTTCGTGTGACCGAGGTGATCTGCGAGAGCGGAACGGCCGTAGGCACCGGGCCCCGCCGCAGGTAGAAGGATTCTGTATCAAAGAAGTAGTGCTCCCGATCCTCTTTCCCATCCACCATCACCAGGGTCATGGACTTACCGGAAATCCGGCGAGGGGGATTCAAACGCAGCCCTGATCCCAATGCAGAACGTGCGGTCGCTGACATTCGCCGAAGAATGAACCAGAGGATCACCAACGGAAGTGCCGCGAGGACAATGAAGCCTACGGTCTTCAGAACAGTTTCCAGCGTACTTGGCACACAGATCTCCAACATGAACGTTCAGGCATTGGCGATGCCCAAGTAGATCCACGCCATGCGTGGATGCTCTGGCTTCAACGCCTTTTCACTTCCAATGATCCGGCCCCAGGAACGGCAGGCTTAGCACAAACACCGGCACCGCCACAGGGATCAGCGCCGCGCCGAGCACCTTGCCCGCCGCCGAACCCGCACCCGGCTTGTCCTCCCTCTCCGGCAGGATCCGCTGCGCCCGCGCATTGAGCGGCTGTGCAAGCTTCCCTTTCTCCGCCAGCGCCGCAGCATCCGACAACTGCACTCGTTCGCCGTCGCCCTCGAACAGCGCGCTGTAATAGCTGCCGCCCTTCCTTGAAAGACTGCAGGCGCGGTCAAACGCCAGCGCGTAACGGGTCCGGTCCATCGGCAGGTAGTAGCGCGCCCGCTCCTCCACGGCCTTGGCCTCACGCGGGAGCACTTCAATCCGCTCCAGCTTGAACTGTCCGGCCAGCTCTGCCGTCACCTGCTCCGGCCGCAGCAGCAGCGCATAGCTGCCGTGCACCTTGGCCTTGTTGGCCGGGTCGCGCCTGTCCTCATGGAAGTACATCTGCGCGCAGACCACCGCCTCGCGCAGCGGGCTGTCCATCAGCGCGCGGTACTCGCGGAACGGCGCGGCATTGAAGCGCATCGGCTCGTCATAGCGCGGCAACAGGTACAGCTGGCCGTCGTCGGCCACGAACGCACTGGTTATCTCGCGGCTGGAAGCGTGCTCCTCCGGGCCACTGGCACAGCCGGACAGTAGGCCAAGGCACAGGGCGGAGAGAATGAAAAAAGACGTTCGCATGTCGTGTTCGAGGGCTTCCCTGGGAAAACGGCCCCGCCCGGAAGGACGAGGCCAGCCCATCATGGTGCCACGGCACCGCATGCGATGCAGAACCCGCCCTACTTCAACCGCTCAACCAACCGCTGCCCCACCTCCAGCGCCGAGGCCGGGTTCTGCCCGGTAATCAGCTCGCGATCCACCACCACATGCCCGGTCCACGGCGTAGCGTTGCTGCTGAACCGCGCACCCGCCTGCTGTAGCGCCGTCTGCGGGTAGAACTTCATCTCACCGCCCCCCAGCAGCGGCTTGGCCTGCTCTTCCTCCTGGTTGCTGATCACCGTCATCTGGTAACCGCTGTAGATCCACTTCGGCGTAGCGGGCATCGCACCCACCTCCAGCTTCGCCACGAACCCAGCCGCATCCGGCAGCGTGGACAGCAGCGCGATCGATCCGTGGCAGACCAGCGCGGTGGTCTTGTTGCGCTGGTGGAAGTCGGCCAGCAGCCGGCCCAGCGCCGGGCTCTTCAGCAGGTCCTGCATCGGCGCGTGGCCGCCGGGAATGTAGACCGCATCGAAGCGCGCGTAGCCCTGCTGCTCGACCCGCGCCAGGCTGACCACCGGCGAGGCGGTCGGCGAGGTCAGCGCCAGTTTCTCCAGAAGGTCCTTGTGCAGTTTCAGCTGCGCGGCATCGTTGCCGAAGTACGCCGGCGTCACCGAAGACGCGTCCACCGTTGGCGCCCGCCCGTGCGGCGTGGCGAAGGTCACCTCGTGGCCCGCGTCCAGCAGCAGCTTGACCGGCTGCATCAGCTCGTTGAGATAGAAGCCGGTGGACAGCACCTTGCCGTCCTTCAGGTCCAGGTGGTTTTCGTCGGACAGCACCACCAGCACGTTGGCCGCATGCGCGCCGGTTGCGGCCAGGGTCAGGGCCAGCGCTGCGGCCAGCCGGGTCATCAGTTTCATGGGGAACTCCTATCGGGGAATGGCGGCCACTTTATTCATCGCCGCAGCGGCGATAAATTGGCCTCATCGCAAAACATCTGTTCCCCGGAGAGCAAAATGAGCCGCAAGTTCGACTACCTGGGCGATGTGGAGGTGTTCCTGGCAGTGGTCGAGCACGGCTCGTTCACGGCCGGGGCGGTGGCGCTGTCCACCACGCCCTCGGTGCTGAGCCGCGCGGTCACCCGCCTGGAAGCGCGGCTGGGCCGCCAGCTGCTGCAGCGGACCACCCGCCGCGTGGGCCTGACCGACGCCGGGCGGCTCTATCTGGAACAGGTGCGCACCGCCTTCGGCCTGCTGGACGACGCCGAGCGCGACGTACTGGCCCAGGACGGTGCGCTGGCCGGCCGCGTGCGCCTGAGTGTGCCCACCACCTATGGCCACTACCGGCTGCCGCCCGTGCTGGCGCGCTTTGCGCAGCAGTACCCGCAGGTGCAGGTGGAACTGAACATCACCAACCGCAACGTGGACCTGGTGGCCGAGGGCTTCGACCTGGCCATCCGCCTGGGCCAGCTGCCGGACAGCGGGCTGGTGGCACGAAAGCTGGAGGACGCTCCGCTGGTGCTGGTGGCCGCACCGGACTACCTGCAGCGACGCGGCACACCGCAGACGCTGGACGACCTGCAGCAGCACCTGTGCCTGCCCTTCGTCATGCCGCGTACAGGGCGGCTGGCGCCATGGGTGTTTCGGGATGTCGGGCGGGATGTGGATTGGGTGCCGCGTTCGTCGATTGAGACTTCGGACGATGTGCTGGGCGTGGTGTCGCTGGCCGAACAGGGCATCGGCATCTGCCAGAGCTACGAGTTCATCGTGCGCGAGCGGCTGCAGCGTGGGGAGCTGGTGGAGGTGCTGCCGCAGTTGCGCGGGAGATCGCGCCCGTTCTCGGTGATCTATGCGCCGCATCGGCGGCAGTCGGCGGCGGCGCGGGCGATGATTGAGTTGCTGGTGGGAAATGCGGCTGAGCCTGGCGTTGTTTGAAGCTGCGAGCTTGTTAACAGTGTCGGGTTTGAACCGATTTTCGGGGTGTGTAGCTGATCGCGCGCCGTTGCTTGGCGAGGCGAACTAAGAACTGTTGCAAAGAAGGCCGTCGCGCTATTCGCTTGTGGCATGGGCGATTGCGCCACTTTGATTCGCCATCAGCAGAGCAGCTGCGCGAATGCGTCGACTGGCGTCGCGTGCTGCACGAAGGGTGCGTGCAACAATAGTTCTTCGCTCTCGGATTCTGCGATTCCTTCGCGAATTTCTATTGGCATTCGAAGCGGGTGCGTAAACACCATGGCGCGCCACCGAAAACGGGTGGCTCGGGTCTGCAAACCCGAAGAAAGCGATGTCTGTAGTTTGCGCTTGCCCGTCGGCACCGTCCTTAACCGGTGCCGGCGGGCAATCCGTCGGCCTTTCTGGCGGGCGGTGCGTGGGGGCTTTCGGGCCCACCGGTTTATGACATCGCTTCTTCCGGTTTGCAGCCACGCATCGTCCGCCACCTCTTCGCGGTGGCGCTGTTAAGCACAGCCACGGAAGCCGAAGCCATGAACGAATCCGACAGCTTTTCCTCGTACACCATTGTTGAACCCATCAACGACGACACTCCCCTGCCCGACCTGAACTCCCTGCTCGGCATCCTCAAGCGCATGCGCGGCTGCGAGGGCGCTGATGGGCACCCTTGGCCGGAAACCGATGTGTCACCCGGCCGCCGTGTGAGCCTGGCGCGGAGCGAGCGTGCGTTGGTCGGGCTGCTAACGGTGCTGGAGGTGCTCCACTCGGCGGACCGCTGCCGGGTGGCAGCGGACCCGGAGCGGCATTTGGATGAGGGGGTGGTTGATGGGTTGTTTCTGGCTTGCCGGGGGTTGGTTGAGTGGGCTTGCCACGAAGTCAGACCGGAGTGACGAACTCACAGACAAACATCAGCCGCGCAGTAATCCCGCCCCCCCTCCCACCCCCAAAGAAGAACTCCCGTCGTCCAAGCCCTCTCCTTCTGCCGAAAGCTGCCTACAACCATCTCTTCCGGGTCCACCTCGCTAGCTGATGGGCCGCACGCTGCCCCGCCTCAAGGATGACGCCACGAAGTGACCCCATAAGTACTTGCTCAAACGAGCCTGAATGAACACCTTGTTTCCTAATCGTCAGCAGCCTGAGTTCAATGACACTCAATTGCGTACTGCCCACCAATTCAAGAGCATGGCGTTGCAGAAGATCGCAGATACGATCTCCACTACCCGGCAGCTTTTCTCGGCAGGCAGGCAAGACCCGCGCCCGCGTTAGCGACAAGACGTTACGAATTCTCTCGGGCCGTACTACCTTGCGGGATGCCTTCGTCATCAACACGCGTAGTGTCTTGGAAGAGTTTTGGGGTCGTGACGGTTCGCCTAGATCGCGGATGATTCGCCCTGATTGCCACATCAGCCCTGGAAGGTGCATCCCAGCGCTAGTCAAAAATTTGACGGAAGACTTCAAGCGACTTACAGAAGAAGAACTTTGGAATGAACTTGAGTTACCCTATGACGAAGTTAACAAGTAACGCGATCATCCTTGGAGGACACGTACTGATGACACCAGTGGCTAGATACAAGCCTTCGTTAAAAGTCCCCAGATCAATAAAATGTGCGACAGAGCCTTTAAAATTTAAAATCACCCCGCATGCATCAAAATGGCACCGCTAGCCTAGTGGTTCAAACTTATCGACTACGCCAACGGGGATCAAGTAATTGGCGCGCAGAGCACTATGCGCGAAGGCACAGAATCAATCGGGATCACTCATGACAAATGCCATGATGCTGGCTTCAACCTATATCCTCCTTGCCGGAAGCATCTCGAACACCACCGAGAATGAGCTCATCGATAGAGCGCACGCTTTTGTCGATACCCTTGTTGAGGAAGTCCTTAAAGCTGGTGGCGGCTTTGTCGTTTACGTCGCAGCCGAGCCGATCAATGGAGATGGGAAGGCGCTCTTGTTCGACTGGACGGTCGCTAAAGCGGTAGACAGATTAACGCCCGGCAACAGCTCTGACGCTCGTCTAAAAATCGTGGCTTCGCAGGAACGCCTTCAAGTCAAGGCGAATCCTGAGCAACGTAAGTTGCTCATGGGCATGGTCGCACGAGGAGTCGCAGAACTCGTCCCACTGGAAGAGGAGGTGCTGACAGGCGGCAACGTCGGCGATGAGCAAGTTGAGCATGCTACTGCGATGGTGGCCCTGGGCGGTGGCAAGGGTGTACTGGATCGCGCGCGCAAAATGACCAAGAAGCTCTTGCCTGTTCTACCGCTTGATTTGCAGTTGGGTGCAAATAGCGAGGACGGTCTGGGTGCGATTGGTGTCCTTAAGAATTTCCAAGCCAACCCTCTGACATACATGCCGAATAGTGGAAATAGGGTTGTCAAATTTCTTCCCGCTCTTTCTTTGCAAGAGCCCGTACTTACATTGTCAGAAATATGCACTCGTATCGTAAGTGTTTTCTATGAGGAAGAACTAGCCAGAATTGATGCCCTTCCTCCTGATGTATTAGTGCTAACTGCTCTAGACGTGGAGTTGGCCGCCGCCAAGCAAGCTTTTGGTATTGCGGAGGATGCTGAACACATCACTACTGAGAACGGTCTTCACGTTTGGAAAGCACCTGTTGCCAAGCGTGGTGGAACGACAGCAAGCTGCGCTTTAGCTTGCTTCGCGGGTGCAGGCAACGTAGATGCAGCGTCAGTAACTAGCATGCTGTTAAGTAATCTGCGACCTGGCAGCGTGATCATGCTGGGCATTGCGGCTGGTCTGCGAGAAAAATGTGCGCTGGGAGAAGTGGTTCTGGCAGAACGTATCGTCGCCTATGAGGGCGCGGGACTTGTTGAAGGCGGCCAGAGTGAGGCACGGCCAGAGATCACTAGGCTTACGATGCGTGTTCGCCAAGACGTTAGCTCCTATTTATCCAACAGGGCAGGCCTTGAAACTCGCCTCTTGAAGAGTTACCAAGCTCTAGGCATCGAATTCCCCGAAAAAGTTGAGGCTGGTCCTGTCGCCAAAGGCGTCATACCTAAGACGGCGACGGTCGCCAGCGGCGAAAAACTCCTTCGTGATCCAGAAAAATTTCTAGGGATGCGAGAGATTCACGGAAAAATAGAGGTCGCCGAAATGGAAGGCGCAGGCTTATTTGCTGCATGCGCTAATTTTGGCAAGCCGGTACTGATGGTGCGCGGCATTAGTGATTTTGGTGACTCAAAAAAAGATAATAGATTTCATCTACTGGCCGCACAAGCAGCCGCCGCCGTCACTGTTGATTACATTGCAAATGGCATGACATTATAGGAATGAGAGAAGTCGATTTTCTAAAAACCAGGAAAAAAAATGCCGCTAGCAAATTCAGATCTTGAATACTTCGACCACAACGTACTGCGTCTTCCAGGCGAGAAGCGCAAAGAGTATCACGCCCAGGTGGACAATCTTGTTTCTGAGCTAAAGAAACGCATCACCGACAAGTCAAAGATAAAGGTCACAAAGGTCGTTAAGGCTGGTTCGTTTGCAAAGTACACAATTCTTCGAAGGGTTGATGACTATCCTACGGATGTTGATGTTGTCTTTTATGTCACAGGCGTCGATGAAGACGGAAAATCGTACGAAAGCCTTTGCAATAAAATATACGATCTTTTAATAGACATTTATCCGACAAAGAAAGTTGAGGACTTCGAGATTCAGCGTCGCGCAGCAAAGGTGACTTTCGTCAAAAGTGGCCTAGAGGTAGACGTTGTACCTGTTCTTCAAGATAGTTTTGATGCTGACCACGGCTGGCAGTTCGACATTCAGAGCGGCGCAAAAAATCTCACTTGTGCGCCGTGCCACATTCAGTTTGTCAAAACCAGGAAGGATAAGGATAAACACTTTAGGACGTTGGTCCGTTTAGCATAACGGTGGAAACACTTTCACGACGTTCCAGGCCTAAAGTCCTTCCATATCGAACTAATCTTCGGCTACCTACTTGATAGAGATGGTCCCGCCGAGTCTATTGAGAAACGCTTCAGAGAATTCTTAGGGTATATCGCCAGTACAAAACTTGGGGAACGCATTGACTTTCCAGAAAATTGTGGAAAGCCAACTAGCAATTTTGACACCCCTGTAATTATTGTTGACCCTGTGAGTCCAGAGAACAACGTAGCATCCCGCATTACTAAGGATGAGCAGATCCTTATAGCCAAGGCAGCCGAATCCGCTTTGGATACGGCAACATATGCATCTGTCGAAAATGATAACGAAGTATGGAAAGAGATTTTTGGCGGTCGCTTCAAGACCAAGGACTAAAAATTGAGCACTTATTCGAGCACTAGTAGCTACATAGTTGCAGATGTTGAAAAGGTCATGCGCAGCGTCAAAGCCGACTTGATCATCATTGCAACCACCACCAAGGCTATGACCGAAGATGAGGCATCAAACTATGCTCACGACATAGAACTATTGGCGAAGAAGGATTATCTCGAATATGCTGACGTGACGCTCATGAATGGCACATCAGAAGTGCGCGCCATCAAATATGAATTCCAGAAAGAGGGCGCCACGGAAACCGAGCGGCCTGGCGGCGTAACATGGCCTCTGACACCAAAGGACAAAGGAGGGTGGATTCGAATTCATTTACGCTATACCGATTCGTCATCCTCGGACAAGCGCGCGAGTCTCCCCCTAAAGATTTCATGGGTACCTTCGTCTACGGACACCAGTCACAAAGGCCTAACCTCTTCCGCGGGGCGCGGATACAGCAGCAATGGCTTTGGCACCAACAGGAAGGATTTTTCATGAGCAGCTCATCCGTATTCGAGGTAAAGACAAACCTTCCGACGACGCAGCTTGATATCCTATCCAAGAAACTACTAGGCTTTGAAGGGCGTTACCAGCGCATACAAAAGCGCCTCCAGCTAATTCTGCAATCTAATGAACTTGAGCGATGGAGTCAAAAGCATCATGACAAGAAGCTCGCGGTCATTGAACTACTAAATGAACAGTATCCATTAGCTATTTTCCATGGCGATGTGGGAACGGGGAAAACTGCAAATGCAGAGGCGATCGCAAATCGCCTTGCTCGCGACGCTAAAATTGAAGACGCAATTCTCTACAAGCTGAGCAACAAAGTTCGCGGAACCGGCAAGGTGGGTGAGATGGGAACACTCATCACCCAAGCATTCGAAGATATTTCCAGATCTATTGGGCCGGGAAAGGGTCGAGCCTTCCTCATTATTGACGAAGGTGACTCTTTAGGGGCATCCCGCAGCCAACATCACAGTCACCATGAAGACAAGGTCGGCGTGAACACCCTGATTCAATCTATAGACGGTATTCGGAAGCATGGCGGGCGCATCTTCGCCATCCTTTGCACAAACCGATTGGCAGCTCTTGATGCAGCAGTCATTCGACGTGCGTCGATTGTTGAGGAGTTTACACGCCCCACTGATGAAGAGCGAAATGAACTGTTCACAAGCGATTTGGGGGACATGGGTCTTTCGGCAACCGAAATAAAGAAGTTGGTCGAGGCGACATCCGCAAGTGAAAATCGACCCGCTTGGACTTATTCTGATATTCGTACACGCTTGTATCCGGCAGCTGTATCCATGGCGTTTCCAAACTCCGCACTAAAGGCCGAACACTTTTATCAGGCTGCTGCAGAATTGGAGCCACCCCCTGTCATGGCCGGCTGAATAAAAACCGATTACCGGATGAGAAAATGAACAAGAAACCTGAAGTTTTTATATCGGTTGACATTGAAACTGCTGGCCCTGTTGTCGGAGAGCACAGCATGCTTACTGTGGGCGCCTGCCTGGTGTACCAGCCAGAAATATCATTTTCGGCATCGTTAAAACCAATTAGTGATAAGTCGGTTGCAGAAGCGCTGGCGATCACAGGCCTTACTTTGGAGCAGGCCGAGAATATAGGGGTAACTCCAACTGAAGCCATGACGGAATTTTCATCCTGGATCACCACAAATACCCCCAAGGGCAGCATTCCAGTTTTTGTTGGATTAAATGCCCCATTTGATTGGGGATTTGTAAATTACTATTTCCTGAAATATCTTGGATATAATCCATTCGGCTTTACGGCCCTAGACATCAAGGCGCTCTTTATGGGCGCTACGGGTTGCTCATGGTACGAAACCAGATCAAGCGCTATTGATAAAGTTGTGCATCCCAAGAAAAAGGGAGATCATGATGCTCTTCACGACGCAGAATATCAGGCCGAGCTATTTAGATTGGTTCGCTCCCTGACTGAAAGCAGTGACTAATCCGAGTAAACATAAATAATCTTAATCAGATGCCTGGTGCTGGATAAATAAAAGTGGGCGAAAACTCCAATACTAGATCAGTCCTTGCTCGGCGAATGAGCCCCCCTCCTCCTGGCGCACCTTGACCAGCCACCCCTGCGCCATCGTCCGCACCTCATCGACCGCCCGTTCGCCCTACTAGCTCCGTGGCGGGTTTGCAACACTCGCTTGCGTTCGTGCGCTACTGGAAGATGAATACGACCCGTTGGATTGAGCTTGCACAAGAAGCCCGCCGCCACAGTGTGCTGCAGCTCAATGGCCCTGTCTTGGGGGTAGTGCCGCATCGACTGCCGACGTGGTGAGCTTGATTTTCGCCATGATGACTCCTCGGAAGACGCGGTTTCCAAGAGTCCCATGTGAGCCCCGCAGGGGAAGCCAGGTCATGCCTCGGAAAGCACCGACATATATTGAACTCGCCCAAGAAATTGATAAACCTGCGATATAGAGCCGTGGCGTAGTCCAGCGAATTGCGGCACTGGAGTCATCGTGAAAGAACGCTACCATGACTGCTGAGCACCACACCCATGCTCTTCCGAGTGTCGGTAAAGATTTCAATGTCTTGCAGTGGGATCATTTGGACTCTCTCGCTGAAAGGAAGTGAGTGGTTGATGAGCCACTGAAGAGGATTTGCCCTGCTTATCCAAAAAGCAGTGTATAGCGCCCCGCTCCAGAATAGAGCGCGGCGTTGTGGCAGCCGAATCGGACCAGACGCATGTAGTGACTTGAGACGTCAATATCGATCGAAATGGAGAGGTGATAGATTCTATAAAAATAGAGAGCGCCTCTCGGCGCCCTCGTTCTTTCAACTCATTCCCACTCAATAGTCGCCGGCGGCTTCCCCGAGATGTCATAGACAACCCTTGAAACCCCCCGCAACTCATTGATGATCCGGTTGCTCACCGTCCCCAGGAACTCATACGGCAGATGCGCCCAATGTGCGGTCATGAAGTCGATCGTCTCCACCGCGCGCAGCGCAATCACCCACTCATACGCCCGCGCATCGCCCACCACGCCCACCGACTTCACCGGCAGGAACACGGCAAACGCTTGGCTGGTCTTGTCGTACAGGTCGGCCTTGCGCAGCTCATCAATGAAGATGGCATCGGCCTTGGCCAGCAGTTCGGCGTATTCCGGCTTTACCTCGCCCAGGATGCGCACGCCCAAGCCCGGGCCCGGGAACGGATGGCGGTAGACCATGGTGCGCGGCAGGCCGAGCTCAACGCCCAGGCGGCGCACTTCGTCCTTGAACAGCTCGCGCAGCGGCTCCACCAGGCCCAGCTTCATGTGCTCCGGCAGGCCGCCCACGTTGTGGTGGCTCTTGATCACATGCGCCTTGCCGGTCTTGCTGCCGGCCGACTCGATCACGTCCGGGTAGATGGTGCCCTGCGCCAGCCACTTGGCGTTCTTCAGCTTGCTGGACTCTTCGTCGAAGATCTCAACGAACAGGTTGCCGATGATCTTGCGCTTGGCTTCCGGGTCGCTCACGCCTTCCAGCGCGGCGAAATAACGGTCGGCGGCGTTCACGCGCACCACCTTCACGCCCATGTGCTCGGCAAACATCGCCATCACCTGGTCGCCTTCCTGCCAGCGCAGCAGGCCGGTGTCCACGAACACGCAGGTCAGCTTCTCGCCGATGGCCTTGTGCAGCAGCGCAGCGACCACGGACGAATCGACGCCGCCGGACAGGCCCAGGATCACTTCGTCATCGCCCACCTGTTCGCGCACGCGGGCGATCTGGTCGTCGATGATGTTGGCGGCGGTCCACAGGGTCTGGCAGCCGCACACATCCACCACGAAGCGGCGCAGCAGCGCCTGGCCCTGCAGGGTGTGGGTCACTTCCGGGTGGAACTGCACGCCGTACCAGCGCTTTTCTTCGTTGGCCATGGCGGCCACCGGAATGCGGTCGGTGGTGGCGGTGATGGTGAAGCCCGGCGGTGCAACGGAGACGTGGTCGCCGTGGCTCATCCAGACATTCAGCTTCGGCTCGCCGCCGTGGTCGCTCAGACCCTTGAACAGTGCATCCGGGTTGATCACGTTCACTTCGGCGTGGCCGAATTCGCGCTGGTCAGCGGCTTCGGTGGCACCGCCCAGCTGTGCGGCCAGGGTCTGCATGCCGTAGCAGATGCCGAAGATCGGCAGGCCACTGTCGAACACTTCCTGCGGCGCGGCCGGGGCGCCCGGCAGCGTGGTCGATTCCGGGCCACCCGACAGGATGATGCCCTTGGCGCCGAACGCGGCGATCTCGGCCGGGTTGTGGTCCCACGCCCAGATTTCGCAGTAGACGCCCAGCTCGCGGATGCGGCGGGCGATCAGCTGCGTGTACTGCGCGCCGAAATCGAGAATCAGGATCTTGTCGTTATGGATGTTGGTCATGGCGCCCTGGCAATGCAGTAGGGAAAACGAACTCGGAATTTGCGGCGGCAGATGGAGAAAGAGGAACGGGAATCAGCTTCCTCGTTCCTCTTTGCTCGGCCCGCGTCAGGCGCGGTAGTTCGGCGGCTCTTTGGTGATCGTCACGTCGTGGACGTGGCTCTCACGCTGGCCGGCGCCGCTGATCTTCACGAACTTGGGCTTGCTGCGCATGTCTTCGATGGTGGCGCAGCCCACGTAGCCCATGGTGGCGCGCAGGCCGCCCATCAGCTGGTGGATGATGCCGCCCACCGGGCCGCGGTACGGCACGCGGCCTTCGATGCCTTCCGGCACCAGCTTGTCGGCGGTGGCGGCGTCCTGGAAGTAGCGGTCCTTCGACCCCTTCTCCATGGCAGCCAGCGAACCCATGCCGCGGTAGCTCTTGTACGAACGGCCCTGGTACAGCTCGGTCTCGCCCGGCGATTCCTCGGTACCGGCCAGCAGGCCGCCGACCATGATGGTCGAGGCACCGGCGGCCAGCGCCTTGCCGATGTCGCCCGAGTAGCGGATGCCACCGTCGGCGATCAGCGGGATGCGGTCCTGCAGGGCCTCGGCCACCAGATCAATAGCGGTGACCTGCGGCACGCCGACGCCGGCGACGACGCGGGTGGTGCAGATCGAGCCCGGGCCGATGCCGACCTTGACTGCGTCCGCACCGCTGTCCAGCAGCGCCAGTGCGGCTTCGCCGGTGCAGATGTTGCCACCGATGACCTGCACGTTCGGGAAGTTCTTCTTGACCCAGCTGACGCGGTCCAGCACGCCCTGCGAGTGGCCGTGCGCGGTATCGACCACGATCACGTCCACGCCGGCGGCGACCAGCGCTTCCACGCGGCGATCGGTATCGCCACCCACGCCGACGGCAGCGCCGACCAGCAGGCGGGTCGACAGATCCTTGGCAGCGTTCGGGAAGTCGGTGTTCTTCTGGATGTCCTTGACGGTGATCAGGCCACGCAGTTCGAACGAATCATTGACCACCAGCACCTTCTCGATGCGGTTGCGGTGCAGCAGCTGCAGCACTTCGTCAGACGCGGCGCCTTCCTTGACCGTGATCAGGCGATCCTTCTTGGTCATGATGTGGCGGACCGGATCGTCCAGCTCGGTCTCGAAGCGCATGTCGCGGTGGGTCACGATGCCGGCCAGCAGGCCGTCGCTGCCCACCACCGGCACGCCGGAGATGTTGTGCGCCTGGGTCAGGGCCAGCACGTCGCGGATGGTGGTTTCCGGGCCGACGGTGATCGGGTCGCGGATGACACCGGCCTCGAACTTCTTGACCTTGGCCACTTCTGCGGCCTGCTGTTCCAGGCTGAGATTCTTGTGGATGGTGCCCATGCCGCCGAGCTGTGCCATGGCGATGGCCAGGCGGGCTTCGGTGACGGTATCCATGGCTGCGGACAGGATCGGAAGCTTCAGCTTCAGGTCTCGGGTCAACCGCGTTTCGAGGTTGACGTCCTTGGGCAGGATGGTCGAGTGGGCGGGGACGAGCGAGACGTCGTCGTAAGTGAGTGCTTCAGCCTGGATGCGCAGCATCGGCATACCCGAGATGTGGGGAAGCGCGACATTTTACCCCTTTTTCGCGCCGCGTGGCAGGGGGTAGATGCGACGCAGTGTCGCGCGGGCGGTGATTGGCTCAGGGGGCCATCCGGGCCGGCGGCATACTGCCTTTGGTAAGTGCCAACCTTGGTTGGCGCCTACCAGGAGCGAGTCACCGGCCTGCCTTTGGTGGGTGCGGACCGTTGGTCCGCACTACCCTTCAGACACCTGTGCTCCTGCATTGTGCCGACCAACGGTCGGCACCCACCTTAAGAGGATCACTCGGGCCAGTCCTGGAGCGCCTTTGGTAGGTGCCAACTTTGGTTGGCACAAACAGCCAGAGGCCTTCACCCCACCTGGGGTCCAGGTGCCGGACGGATCGTGCCAACCAAGGTTGGCACCTACCAGGAGCGGGTCATCCGCCTGCCCCGGCATTGTGCCGACCAACGGTCGGCACCCAACAACAGCAGTTCTCCCCAATCGCAGGTCAGCTCAGCGCTTCCGCCGCTTCCAGGGTGTTCTGCATCAACGTGGCCACGGTCATCGGGCCGACACCACCCGGCACCGGGGTGATCCAGCTGGCCCGCTGGGCAGCGGCCTCAAACCCGACATCGCCCACCAACCGGCCGTCATCCAGCCGGTTGATACCCACGTCGATCACCACCGCGCCCGGCTTCACCCACTCGCCCGGCACGATGCCCGGGCGGCCCACCGCCACCACCAGAATGTCGGCGTTGCGCACGGCCTGCTCCAGCACGTCCTTGGGGGTGAACTTGTGGCAACTGGTCACGGTGCAGCCGGCAATCAGCAGCTCCAGGCCCATCGGCCGGCCGACATGGTTGCTCACGCCAACGATGGTGGCGTTGCGGCCGCGTACCGGCTGGTCGGTGTGGCCCAGCAGCGTGGTGATGCCGCGCGGGGTGCACGGGCGCAGGCCGAACTCGCGCAGGGCCAGGTGGCCGACGTTTTCCGGGTGGAAGCCGTCCACGTCCTTGCGCGGGTCGATGCGCTGGATCAGCCGGCGCGCGTCGGGGATGCCCGGCAGCGGCAGCTGGATCAGGATGCCGTTGATCTTCGGATCGGCGTTGAGCTGGTCGATCAGGTCGAGCAGCTCGGCCTCGGTGGTACCGGCCGGCAGATCGTAGTCGTGCGCCTCGATGCCGACCTTCTCGGCGGCACGGCGCTTGTTGCGCACGTACACCGTCGAGGCCGGGTCGCCACCGACCAGCACCACAGCCAGGCCCGGACGGCTGCCGCCAGCGGCGACGCGGGCGTCGACGCGCACCTTCAGGCTGTCGAGCAGGGCCTCGGCGATACGGCGGCCATCGAGGATGCGGGCAGGATGCTGGGGGGCGGAATCGGTCATCGGGAGCGGGCGTGGGGCGGCGGGGACGCTATTGTCCCTGATTCAGGCCCCCTCGCCCACCGCCGCGCGCCGACACCGCGCACCGGTAGTGCCGGCCGCTGGCCGGCAACTCCATGACGTCGGAACGTTTCCGTATCTGCCGGCCAGCGGCCGGCACTACCAACCAAAGGCTTCGGCAATTCCCCACACGGGTAGTGCCGGCCGCTGGCCGGCAACCTCATGACGTCGGAACGATTCCGTATTTGCCGGCCAGCGGCCGGCACTACCAACCACCGGCTTCGGCAATTCCCCGCACGGTAGTGCCGGCCGCTGGCCGGCAACCCCACGACGTCGGAACGTTTCCGTATCTGCCGGCCAGCGGCCGGCACGACCAACCACCGGCTTCGGCAATTCCTCACACGGTAGTGCCGGCCGCTGGCCGGCAACCCCATGACGTCGAAACGTTTCCGTATCTGCCGGCCAGCGGCCGGCACGACCAACCACCGGCTTCGGCAATTCCCCACCCGGCAGTGCCGGTCGCTGGCCGGCAACCTCATGACGTCGGAACGTTTGCGCATCTGCCGGCCAGCGGCCGGCACGACCAACCGCCGGCTTGGGTAATCCCCACACGGTAGTGCCGGCCGCTGGCCGGCAACCTCATGACGCCGGAACGCTTCCATATCTGCCGGCCAGCGGCCGGCACGACCGGGCTTTACTCTTCCTCTTCCGGCACGTCCTGCGGGTTCAACGTCTTGCTTGCCCGCTTCGGCGCGGTGAACGGCGTCGGCGTCGGTACGCCCTGGCCGGAGTTGCCAAACACCATCTTGGCGCCGGCATTCAGACCACCACCGGCAATCTCCAGCTCGAAACGCTCGGCATCGCGGCGACGGATCTGCTCGGCAATCTCGATCGCGTCGTCCTCATCCGCACCCAGCTCCACCAGCGCGGCCTGGCCGAACAACACTGCCGATTCAAACGTCTCGCGGATCTGGAAATCGACACCGGCATGGATCAGCCGCAGCGAATGTTCGCGGTCGAACGAGCGCACCATCAGCTTGGCCTGCGGGAACTCGTGTGCCACCAGTTCAACGATGCGGTCGGCGGCCTCGGCCTTGTCCACGCACACCGCAATCGCACGTGCGGTGGCCGCGCCCGAGGCATGCAGCACGTCCAGTCGCGTACCGTCGCCGTAGTAGATCTTGAAACCGAAACGCGAGGCGCTCTGGATCATCTCCACATCGTTGTCGATGATGGTCACGTCCACGTCGCGCGCCAGCAGCGACTGGCTGGCGACCTGGCCGAAGCGGCCGAAGCCGATCAGCAGCACACTGCCGGACAGGCCCTCGGCCTCGTCCACGCCGTCCATGTTCACCGTCGGCTTCGGCGCGATGCGCTTGTAGACCAGCACCACCAGCGGGGTCAGCGCCATCGACAGCACCACCACGGCGGTGAAGTTGGCATTGATTTCCAGATTGATCACGCCGGCCGATGCGGCGGCAGAGAACAGCACGAAGGCAAACTCGCCGCCCTGCGCCATCAGCACGCCGCGATCCAGCGCCTGCGCGTGGTCGCTGCCCATGATGCGCGCCACCACGTAGATGCACAGCGCCTTGGCTGCCATCAACGCCAGCACCAGGCCGAGGATCAGCTGCCAGTTGCCGGCCACCACGCTCAGGTCCAGCGCCATGCCCACGCTGAGGAAGAACAGGCCCAGCAGGATGCCGCGGAACGGCTCGATGTCCGCTTCGATCTGGTGGCGGAAGGTCGATTCACTCAGCAGCACGCCAGCCAGGAATGCGCCCATCGCCATCGACAGGCCGGACAGCTGCATCAGCAGTGCCGCACCCAGCACCACCAGCAGCGCGGCGGCGGTCATCACCTCGCGCGCCTTCGACTCGGCCAGTACGCGGAACAGCGGGTTGAGCAGGAAGCGGCCGACCAGCACCAGGCCGACGATGGCACCCACGCCGATCGCCACCGACAGCCAGCGCGAACCCCCGCCATCGGCGCTGCCCGCGCTCGGGCCCATCCACGCCACCAGCGCCAGCAACGGCACGATCAGCAGGTCTTCGAACAGCAGGATGGAGACGATCTTCTGCCCTGACGGCAGCGCGATGTCACCGCGCTCGGCCAGCAGCTGCATCACCACCGCGGTGGAGGTGAGCACGAAGCCGGTGGCACCGATGAAGGCCACCTGCCAAGGCAGGCCGAACAACTTGGCAATGCTGGTCAGCACCACCGCACAGGTAACGATCTGCAGCGTGCCCAGCCCGAAGATCTCCTTGCGCAGGCTCCACAGGTGCGAGGGCCGCATTTCCAGGCCGATCACGAACAGGAACATCACCACGCCGAGCTCGGCGGTATGCAGGATCGCCTGGGGGTCGGAGAACCAGCCCAGCCCGAACGGTCCGATCGCCAGGCCAGCGGCGAAGTAGCCCAGCACCGAGCCCAGGCCGGCCCGGCGGAACAAAGGCACCATCACCACCGCCGCGCCCAACAGGGCCACGACCTTGACCAGCTCGCTGGTCGCTGCTTCTACCGCCATTCGGTGTGTTCCCCAAGATCCAGAATCGGGTTCAACAATAGAGCAATGCCGATGACGGCAATAGCACGCATGTTGCGCCGGATTGTCTTGGAGGTGGAACGATGTAGGGAGCGACCCCCAGCATCATCCCGAAACCATGCATCCGCGTCGGTGGGTGCCAACCATGCACCCGCTTCGGTAGGTGCCAACCTTGGTTGGCACGAAAACGCGGACCAAGGTCGGCATCTACCAAGGCATTCCCCGGCCAGCCTCACCCACCCCGGCAGAACGCGGCGTAATCGATATACCCCGGGAATGGCACGCCCGGCGCGCACACCGGGCACTGCGGGTCCGGCCGGATGCCGGTCTCGCGGAAGCGCATGCCCAGCGCATCGAAGCGCAGTAGGCGGCCGACCAGCGGCTCGCCGATGCCCAGCAGCAGCTTCAGCACCTCGGTCGCTTGCAGCACGCCGGCCAACCCAGGCAGCACGCCCAGCACACCGGCCTCGGAGCAGTTCGGCGCGAACTCCGGCGGCGGCGGCTCGGGGAACAGGCAGCGGTAGCACGGCGCCACGCCACGCTGGCGGCCGGCGTCAAACACGCTTACCTGGCCATCAAAGCGCTCGATGGCGGCATACACCAGCGGCGTGGCGTGCTTGATGCAGGCGTCGTTGAGCAGGTAGCGCAGCGGGAAGTTGTCCGAGCCGTCCAGCACCACGTCCACGCCGTCCAACAGCGCATCCACGTTCTCGGAGGTGACCCGCTCCGGCACCGCCTCGACCTTGATCGAGGGGTTGAGCGCCAGCAGCCGCTCACGCGCCGAATCGACCTTGAGCTGGCCCACGCTGGCTTCGGTATGCACGATCTGCCGGTGCAGGTTGCTGCGCTCCACGCGGTCGTGGTCGGCGAAGCGCAGGTGCCCTACCCCGGCGGCGGCCAGGTAGAACCCAGCCGGTGCGCCCAGCCCACCCGCGCCCAGCACCAGCACGCGCGACTGCTGCAGCCGGCGCTGGCCGGCCTCGCCCACCTGCGGCAGCAGCAGGTGGCGCGAATAGCGGTCGTAGAAGTCGCGGTCGGCGGCGCTGGCCAGCGGCTGCACCAGCGGCAGCGACTGCTCGCGCCAGGCCACGGTACCGCCCGTCACGGAAGCGACGTTTGTGTAGCCGGCCTGCAGCAGGAACTGCGCGGCATCGGCCGAGCGCTTGCCGCTCTGGCAGATCAGCAGGATCTCCTGGTCGTGCCGCGGCAGGTGTGCGGCCGGGTCGGCCTGCAGCTCGCCCTTGGCCACGCCGCGCGCGCCCTCGGCCATCCCGCCGGCCCGTTCGTGCGCCTCGCGCACATCGATCAGCACCGCGCCATGGGCCAGGCGCTCGCGTGCCCGCGCGGGGGAAAGCTCTTGGATGCTCATGGCCGCATTATCGCGCAGACATCCTCGACGCGCCCTGCCCCGAACATGGCACCATGCGGGCGTTGCCCCCTGCACCCCGGAACCGCTGCATGCGCTCTGCCACCGAATTCTGGCGTGACCCGCGCATGCCCTTCGTCGAAAGCCGACGGGCGTGCGACAGCCGCGCCTGCCATCGCCCGCACAGCCATGACACCTTCTCGATCGGCGCCGTGGACGCCGGCAGCAGCCTGTTCACCGGCGCCGCGAAAGGGCCGCGTCTGCTGCAGCCCGGCAGTCTGGTCGGCGTGCCCGCAGGCCGCGTGCACGCCTGCAACCCCCTGCCCGGCCAGGTCTGGAGCTACCAGATGCTGCATCTGGACCCGCGCTGGATGGCCGAGGTCCGCGCCGAGTATGACGACCTGCCCGAACCCGACTGGCAGCAGGAACCGATCCGGATCTCCAACCATCGCCCGCGCTACCAGCAGTACTGCCAGCTCAACGAGACGCTGTTCTCCGACGATCCGGTCAGCGTCAAGGAAGCGGCCCTGATCGCGTTCGTCGGCGATCTGGATGAACACGATGGTGTAGCCGTCGCCGGCCCGCTTGAAGATGCCGCGTTACAGCAGCGCTTGCAGCCGGTGATGGACGTTCTGCGCCAGCGGCTCGAACACACCCCGGCCCTGCAGGAGCTGGCATCGCTGGCAGGCATGAGCCGCTACCAGCTGATCCGCGCCTTCCGACGCGCCACGGGCCTGACACCGCACGCTTGGCAGATTGACCAGCGCATCCAGGAGGCCCGCCGGCGGCTGTGCGAAGGGCAGGCACTGGCCGTGGTCGCGCATGCGCTGGGTTTTGCCGACCAGAGCCATTTCCAGCGGGTCTTCAAGGCCCACGCCGGTGCGACCCCGGGCCAGTACCGGCGCTGAGCCTGCAATAACGTTCAATACCGTCGCGCGGCGCATCCCCAGACTGGCGCCCCAGCCAGCCGCCGCCGGACCCGATGGAACAGTTCCTGGTCATCGCCACCGTACATTTTCTCGCCCTGCTCTCACCTGGCCCCGACTTCTTCCTCGTTGCACGCACCGCGATCACCTCGGGATGGCGCACCGCCAGTGGCGCCTGCGCAGGCATCGCCCTCGGCAATGGCGTCTTCATCGTAGCCGCTTTCACCGGAACGGCCATGCTGCGCCCAGGCAGCGCAGGGTTCATCGCGGTGCAGTTGGCGGGCTGCGGGTTCCTGCTGTACCTCGGCACGCTGTTCCTGCGCCATGCGGGTTCGACGACGTTGCAGGCAGCTGAAGCGGCCGATGGATCGCCAGCGGGCGGTGCCCACGGATGGTGGAGGGCGGCTGGGCTGGGCGCCCTGTCTGCGCTGCTGAACCCGAAGAATGCGCTGTTCTACGCAACGCTGGCGGCGATGCTCAACGGTCCGCAGGCCGCAACGAAGTTCTTATATGGCGCGTGGATGTTCGGCATCGTCCTGCTATGGGATCTGCTGGTTGCCGCGCTGGTCGGCCACCCGTGGGTGCTGGGTCGATTCGCGCGTGCCCTGCCGTGGCTGGAACGGGCCGCAGGGCTGCTGATGATTGCGCTGGCGCTATGGATCGCCGTGTCGCTGTGGCTGGGCTGATGCCGGTAATTCGCGCCTGTCGCAATAGCGTTCAATACGGCGCGTCCAGCGCAGCCCACACTCGGCACTTTCTGTAGTTTGGTGGCAGGTTTTCGTGCAGCAGTTCTTCATCGTCGCGGTGCTGTACGGCTTCGCCATGCTCCTGCCTGCGTCGAATCACGCGAAGATCCTGCGCACCGCGATGGGCGCTGGCGGGCACGCCGCCATGGCCGCATCGTTCGGTATCGCCATCGGTACGGGCATCAGCTGCGCCACGGCCTTCGTAGCGGCGGGCATGCTGGGAAACCGCGGCCTGTGGACGCTGGCGATGGAGTGCGCGGGTTGCCTGCTGCTGCTGCGCCTGGCGGGCATGTGCCTGCGCGACGCTGGGCTGACCTCCCTCTCTCCGCTTTCCCTGCAGATGCCCCGGGGCCTGAAGGCCCGCTCCCGCTGGCCGCACGCCGAGGCTGGATGCCTGTTGGCGCTCGCCAGCATCAACAACTGGACGCTGCAGTTCGCGGTTGCAGCCCTGGTCAGCGGCCTCGTTGCCGACATGGATACAAAGGCCGCTTACGTGGCCTGCCTGGGCGGCGTCGCGCTGTCGCTCGGCCTGCTGATGGCGTGGCTTGGCAGCCACCCACGCTGGGCACAGGGGTGTTGCCGATTGCTTCCGTGGCTGGAGCATGCCGCGGGCCTGGTGATCGGCGCGGTGTCGGTGGCGTACCTGGCAGGGGTACTGGGTACCACCCTGGTCTGGGCAAGCCTCACGGGGCAGGCGCAGCTGCCCGAATCGATGATGGCCGCGCCCCGCAGCGCCCCATGCGCGTTGCCGCATTGCCGCGCTCGTCGCAACAGTTCGCCATGATCGAGGACTGTAGACGTAGGGGTGGTGCCGGCCGCTGGCCGGCAACCTCGTGAACACGCCAGGCATCATCGGGTTGCCGGCCAGCGGCCAGCACTATCACAGACAAGAAAGGCGGCCCTGCGGCCGCCTTCCCGTGAATCACTTGCCCTTGACGTGCTTCATCAAGCGCCGCTTGGCCTTGACCTGCCGCTCGGTGAGGACGTTCTTCTTGCCCTCGTACGGGTTGGTGCCCTCGCGGAAGATGAAGCTCACCGGCGTGCCGATCAGCTTGAAGCGCTTGCGGAAGAAGTTCTCCAGGTAGCGCTTGTACGACTCCTGCAGTTCCTTCAGGCGGGTGCCGTGCACGATGAAGGTCGGCGGGTTTGCGCCGGCCGGGTGCACGTAGCGCAGCTTGGAGACGTGGCCGCGGATGGTCGGCGGCGGGTTGGTCTCGTAGGCCACTTCCAGCGCCTTGTTCACTTCGCTGGTGGTGAAGGTCTTGTTCGCCGATTCGTGCGCGCGGTGCACCGCACGGAACAGCTCGCGCAGGCCCGAGCCGTGCTTGGCCGAAATGCGCACCGATTCGGCCCACGGCACGAAGCCCAGCTTCAGCGACAGCATGGTTTCAGCCTGTTCGCGCTGGTACTCGGTCAGGCCATCCCACTTGTTGATGGCGATCACCAGCGCGCGGCCGGCGTCGAGCACGGCACCGAGCACGGTGGCGTCCTGGTCGGTCACGCCTTCGGTGGCGTCCAGCATCAGCACGGCGACCTGGCACTGCTCGATCGACTGCATGGTCTTGACCACCGAGAACTTCTCGACGACCTCGTCCACGCGCGAACGGCGGCGCAGGCCGGCGGTATCGATCAGCCGGTACTCACGTCCATCGCGCTCCAGGTCCACCGCGATCGAGTCGCGGGTGGTGCCCGGCACGTCGGAGGCGATCATGCGCTCCTCGCCGAGGATGCGGTTGACCAGGGTCGACTTGCCCACGTTCGGACGTCCGACGAAGGCGATGCGGATACGGTTCGGATCGTTGTCCAGCTCTTCGCCGCTGCCTTCTTCCGGCAGGCGCTGGATCACTTCGTCAAGCAGGTCGTCCAGGCCCTGGCGGTGCGCAGCCGACACGGTCAGCATCTCGCCGAAGCCGTAACGGGCGAACTCCGAACGGACGCTGTCCTCGTCGGTGCCGTCGATCTTGTTGATCAGCAGCAGCGTCGGGCGCGACAGCTTGCGCAGCCAGGCCAGGATCTCGTCGTCCAGCGCCGAGGTGCCCTCGCGGGCGTCGACGACGAACAGGATCAGATCGGCTTCGGCCGCCGCAGCCCGGGCCTGGCGCGTGGTGGCACCCGCCAGGCCTTCGTCTTCCCCGGCAATACCGCCGGTATCCACGACGAGGAAATGGTTGTCCTCGTCGAGGCGGCAGACGCCGTAGTTGCGGTCACGGGTGACGCCGGGCTGGTCATGGACCAGCGCGTCGCGGGTGCGCGTAAGCGCATTGAAAATAGTCGACTTGCCGACATTCGGCCGTCCAACCAGGGCGACCAAAGGCAGCATCGCGATTACTCCAATTTTTAATTTGCCAACCGGAAGGCGGTCAGCTTGCCATCCACGTTCTGCACCAGCAGCACCCCGTCGACGACGACCGGCTGGGCCAGCAGGGCGTCACCGCCACTCTTCGCCCGTGCCGCCATCGCACCATCGGAGGTCTTCAACCAGTGCACGTATCCCTTGTAGTCGCCGACGACCACGTAATCACCGTGCAGCGCCGGGCCGGTCAGCGAACGACGCGCCAGCTCGGTCTGCGACCACATGGCAGCGCCGGTCGCCTTGTCCAGGCCGAACACGCCACCCTTGTTGTCGGTGACGAACACATTGCCCGACGACACCGCCACGCCACCTGCACCGCCATGGTCGCGCGCCCACAGCGGGCGACCGGTCGGGCCCTCGATGGCCATGGTCTGGTTCTTGAAGCTGCTCACGAAGAGGGTGTTGCCCTCCAGCACCGGGGCACCGTCGACATCGGCCATGCGGTCCAGCTCGGTACGGCCTTCGCCGTTGCCAAGGTTCTGTTCCCACAGGGTACGCCCATCCTGCATGGCCAGCGCGGCAACCGCGCCTTCGTCCTTGCCGATGAACAACACGCCCGGACCGGTGACCACCGGCGCGTTGCCGCGCACGGTCAGCGCCGGCAGTTCGCTCGGGTTGAACCACTTCTGCGTGCCGTTGCCGGCATCGAACGCGGTGACGCGGCCGTCGTTGCTGCGCACGAACACCAGGCCCTGGGCCACGGCCGGCGCGGCAATGACCTCACCCGGAACACGGGCGCGCCACTTCTCGCTGCCGTCATTGATGTCCAGGGCGATGACCTGGCCATCGAGCGTGCCGATCACGACCAGGTCCTCACCGACACCCGGGCCGCCGGACAGGCGCAGCTTCGGCTTCTTCTTTTCCTTCTGCGGCTCCCAGGTCCAGACCTTCTTGCCGGTCTGCAGGTCGATGGCGTGCACGCCGCCGGTGATCGCCGCAGCGAACACATGGCCGTTGGCCACGGCCGGGCCCTGGCGCACGCCGATGCGGCGCTCGCCCTTGCCGAGGTTGACCGACCAGGCCTTGTTGACCTTGACGCTCGGCTCGAACTTGACCAGCTCAGCCGGCTCCTGGGCCTTCTTCGCTGCCGCGTCCTTGCCGGCGAACCAGCCCTTCATGGTGCTGCAGCCGGTCAGGGCCATGCCCATCAGGAGCACGGTGGCGACGCGGGTGATCATGACCTTCTGACTCATCAAACCGACTCCGCAGGGGCGGCGACCGTGCCGCCGGCATCCATAACCTTGGTTTCCAGCAGGCGCCGCTGCGGCGCTGCCACGTCAAGCGACTTCAGCGCCTTCTCGTACTGTGCGCGGGCGTCATCGCGCTTGCCCTGCGCCATCAGCGCATCGCCATGGATTTCCAGGCTGCTGCTGTCGGTGGCGCTGCCCAGCAGCTTGATCGCCTCGTCGCTCTTGCCGGTGGCCACCAGCAGGCGGGCCACACGCTGGTCGACCACGCGCTGCAGGTCGCTTTCGACCTTCACGGCGCGCAGGGTGGCCAGCGCTTCTTCGTTCTTGCCGGCGTCGACCTGGGCCTTGGCCAGCTGCAGCGCCGCGAGGTCGCCATAGATGCTGGACGGGCCCGCTTCGAGCGCCTTCACTGCCTTGGCAGCGTCGTCGAGCTTGTTCTGCTGAAGACCGACCAGGGCCTTCTGGTATTCCACGTTGGCCGAGGCCAGCTTGCCGCCCTGATCCTTCTGGTACCACTGCCAGCCGGCAATGGCACCGATCGCGATGGCTACGCCACCGAGGATGCTGGCGCCATTCTTCCGCAGCCAGCTGCGGACGCGTTCACTTTGTTCGTGCTCGTCGAGCAGATCGTCGATCGCCATGCGTACTCTCGCCCCGCCCATCGGGAGGGACCATTGGGTTTAATCGAAGGTGGTGAAACCGCGCCTCAGTGCGAAACCGGGACTACGGAGCCTTCAGAGGATACCTGAAAGCGTGCCACGTTGGCTCGCTGGTAGGGGGTCAGATCGACGATAGCGCCGTTCTGCTGAACCTGGACCGCCGAGGCGTTGCCCAGGGTCACCCGGGTCACCTGGCCCGGCGTGAAGCTGCGGCTCTCGCCGGACTTGATCAGCGCCTTTTCGACCGTGGCGCCGTCCGGACCACCGATATCGACCCAGCTGTCGCCGCTGAACTGCATCTCCAGCGTATTGGCGGCTGCGGGCGCAGCGGGTGCCGAACGCGGCACCGGGGACAGCGAAGCGACATACGGGGTTGCGGCCGGCTTGCTGGCCGGGGCGCTCGCGACTTCAGCCGGGGCTGCCGGCTCGACACCCGCAGCGGACGGAGCTACCGGCACAGCGGCCGGGATCGCGTCCAGCGAGGCCGTGTTCGGCGACGGCGTGGCGCTGCCATCGAAATGGCCGCGGGTGGCGAACCACACCGGCACGGCCAGCACGGCGGTGATGCCGACGTACAGCACGCGCCGGCCGAGATTCTCGGCAATGCGGCGCGCACGCGGGGTATGGGTATGGCTGACCAGGGTGGGCGGCACGACAGGACCCACCTGGGCCTGCTCCAGCAGTTGGCTCACATCGACGTCGAGCAGGCGCGCGTAGCTGCGCAACTGGCCGCGCACGAAGACGGGCGCGCCCAGCTTCTGCCACTGCTCTTCCTCCAGCGACCTGACCACCTGGACCGGCATGCGCAGGCGCGAGCCGACATCCTCAAGGGTCAGTCCGGCCGCTTCACGGGCCTGGCGCAGGCGGGTGCCGCAGCCGGCCGCAGTCTCGAGAGCGCTCACAGTCTGGTCATCAATCACAATGCATCAACCCTGGAGTTAGGAGCCCGCTTCCTGCGGAAATTCCTGTCGAATGCGCTGAAGATAGCGGTCAGATGCCGCCCGATCACCCAGCCGCGCTTCGATTTGAGACGCAAGTTGTAACACGGAACGCGTTGCGGGTGCAGCCGCAATCCTACGTTCGGCGAAGGCCCGGGCCTCCATGTAGCGGCCCTGGCGGAAGCTGAGCTGGGCCATGGCCTCCAGCGCGACCGGGTTTCCCGGCAGCGCCGACAGCGCCGCGCGCAGGTCGCGCTCGGCACGCTCGAACTGGCCTGCATCCAGCGCACAGCTGCCGGCATTGGACTGCGCTTCGGCGACGGCGGGATTGCCCGGCGCCCGCTGGGCATGATCGAACCACACCAGCGATTCGGCCGCCTGGCCCTGCTGGCACAGCCAGGCACCATAGTTGTTGAGCACGTCGCCACGTTGCGGCGCCAGCTCGGCAGCCTTGCGGAAGTTCTCGCCGGCCTGCTGGCTGCGACCGCGACGCTCGTCGATGCCCGCAAGCAGGACCAGGCCGTCGGGGGCCGTCGGCACCAGCTTCTGGGCTTCGCGCGCCTTGCGCTCGGCAGCATCGAGATTGCCGCCCTGGATGTCGCGGCCGGCCAGGGTCAGCAACTCCTGCCAGCGCACCTGCTGCCGCACCCCTTCCGGATCACGGACGGAGTAGACCGGCGCCTCGCTCGGGCCAAGCTTGGCCTTGGGATGGGATTTGCAGCCGCCGACCGCGAGGGCCAGCGTGCCTGCGAGCAGAACCAGCCAGAGGCGGTCAGGCCGCGGCATCGCTCCCCTTCCCCGCCTGCAGCGTCTTGTTGAACTCCGCCTGGCGGCGGGTGCGGTCCATCACCTGGCCCTTGAGCTGGCCACAGGCGGCGTCGATGTCGTCGCCACGGGTACGGCGGACCATGGTCAGCACGTTGCTGTCGAGCAGGATCTTCTGGAAGGCGCGGATGTGAGCCTCTTCCGAACGCTCGTAGCGGGTACCCGGGAACGGGTTGAAGGGGATCAGGTTGACCTTGCCCGAATCCTTGGCCTGCACCGCGTTGTCGAACTGGCGCATCAGGCGGGCCAGCTCGCGGGCATGCTCGGGCTTGTCGTTGATGCCCTTCATCAGGGTGTATTCGAAGGTGACCGATTCGCGGCGCTTGTTGGCGCGCAGGTAGCGTGCGCACGAGGCCATCAGCTCGGCGATCGGGTACTTCTTGTTGAGCGGCACCAGGGTCTCGCGCAGCGCGTCGTTCGGCGCATGCAGCGACACCGCCAGCGACACGTCGCTTTCGGCAGACAGGCGGTCGATCTGCGGCACCAGGCCGGAGGTCGACAGGGTCACGCGCTTGTTGGCCAGGCCGTAGCCCAGGTCGTCGCGCATCACGCTCATGGCGCGCACGACGTTGTCGAAATTCATCAGCGGCTCGCCCATGCCCATCATCACCACGTTGGTGAGGCGGCGCATCTGGTGCGGGACGTTGCCCAGGTGGCGCGCGGCAACCCACACCTGGCCGATGATCTCGGCGGTGGTCAGGTTGCGGTTGAAGCCCTGGGTAGCAGTGGAGCAGAACGTGCAGTTCAGGCCGCAACCGACCTGCGAGGACACGCACAGCGTGCCGCGGGTCTTGTCCGGGATGTACACGGTCTCGATGGCGTTCTTGCCATCCACGCCCATCGCCAGCAGCCACTTGTGGGTGCCGTCGGCGGAGGGCTTGTCGAACACGATGTTGGGAACCAGCACCTCGGCATGGGCCTGCAGCTTGGCGCGCAGGACCTTGCCGAGGTCGGTCATTTCATCGAAGTCGGTGACGTAGCGATGGTGGATCCACTTCATCACCTGATGGGCACGGAACTTCTTTTCGCCGAGAACCTCGACGAAGAACTTCTCCAGGCCCGCGCGATCGAGGTCGAGCAGGTTCTGCTTGCCAGCCGTGGGTGCCGACTTCGGCAGCGGCTGGATGGCGGGGGACTGTACGACCTCGTTCACGGCATTACTCTCAGCGCGAAACGACTTCGGTGGCGGCGAAGAAGTAGGCGATTTCAATCGCGGCATTCTCGACCGAGTCCGAGCCGTGGGCGGCGTTGGCATCGATGGATTCGGCGAAGTCGGCGCGGATGGTGCCCGGCGCGGCTTCCTTCGGGTTGGTGGCGCCCAGCAGGTCGCGGTGGGCCAGGACGGCGTTCTCGCCTTCCAGGGCCTGGATCATCACCGGGCCGGAGATCATGAACTCGACCAGCGCGTTGAAGAACGGACGCTCGCGGTGCACGGCGTAGAAGCCTTCGGCTTCACGACGCGACAGCTGCTTGTACTTGGCGGCCACGACCTTCAGGCCGGCCTTCTCGAAGCGGGCGTAGATTTCGCCGATGACGTTCTTGGCAACGGCGTCCGGCTTGATGATCGAAAGGGTGCGCTCCAGCGCCATGGGATGTCTCCAATGGAATCGGGCCGCTGATGGCCCGAAGGGTAACATGAAAAAAACCCGCGTCGGGACGCGGGCTTAGCCTGATAAACGTAGGCGAATTGTAAAAGATAAAGCGGCGGCATGGTAGTGCCGGCCGCTGGCCGGCATTGGGCGCCATTCAACCTAGGAGCTGCCGGCCAGCGGCCGGCACTACCCCATTCACCGACCTGAGTGAAATCTGACCGGACCGGCCGATTTTGCTGCACTGCAAAATGCCATACGGTACCGTCTGGTCCTAGTATCAAACAATCGTTTGATTAAGGTCCGCCCACCGATGGCCAAGCCCGCCCACTTCTCGACCAAGGACCGGATCCTCGGCGCGGCCGAGGAGCTGTTCGCCCAGCACGGCTTCGCCGGCACCTCGCTGCGCCAGGTGACCAGCCAGGCCGACGTCAACATCGCCGCGGTCAACTACCACTTCGGCTCCAAGGAAAACCTGGTCAACGAGGTGTTCCGCCGCCGCATGGACGAGATGACCGGTGCCCGCCTGTCGCAGCTCGAGCGCGCCCGCGCCGAGCACCCGGGTGAACTGCGCCCGGTGCTGGCTGCCTTCGTCGAGCCGGCCCTGGCGCTGGCCCAGGACCGCCAGAACGGCGGCGCCTTCGTGCGCGTGATCGCCCGCGCCTACGCCGAGAAGAACGACAACCTGCGCAAGTTCCTGTCCGACCACTACGGCCACGTGCTGCGTGCGTTCGGCAAGGCCATCGGCGAGTGCGTGCCGGACCTGAGCAAGGAGGAGCTGTACTGGCGCCTCGACTTCCTGGCCGGCTCGCTGACCTATGCGATGGCCGACTTCGGGCTGATCAAGCGTCCCGCCGGTGTCACCGAAGCGGCGCATCGTGCCCATGCCGCCCACGAACTGATCCATTTCGCCGAAGCCGGGTTCCGCGCCGCCGCACGCGCCAGCGCCCTGCCCGCTTCCCTTGATTCCACCCAGTAACTGCTGACCAACAAAGGCCCTACACCATGTCCAATTCCCTGCTAGTCCGCCGCGCCGCCGTGCTGGGTGCCGGCGTCATGGGTGCCCAGATCGCCGCCCACCTCACCAACGCTGGCGTCGACACCGTGCTGTTCGACCTGCCTGCCAAGGAAGGTCCGGCCGACGGCATCGTGCTGAAGGCGATCGCCAACCTGGGCAAGCTGAGCCCGGCGCCGCTGGCCAGCAAGTCGCTGGCCGAAGCCATCACCCCGGCCAACTACGAGTCCGGCCTGGAGCAGCTGAAGGACTGCGACCTGATCATCGAGGCCATCGCCGAGCGCATGGACTGGAAGCAGGACCTGTACAAGAAGATCGCCCCGTTCGTGGCCGACCACGCGGTGCTGGCCTCCAACACCTCGGGCCTGGGCATCAACAAGCTGGCCGACGTGCTGCCCGAGCAGCTGCGCCACCGCTTCTGCGGCGTGCACTTCTTCAACCCGCCGCGCTACATGCACCTGGCCGAGCTGATCCCGGCCAGCACCACCGATGCCGCCGTGCTGGAAGGACTGGAAGCATTCCTGGTCACCACCCTGGGCAAGGGCGTGGTGTACGCCAAGGACACCCCGAACTTCATCGGCAACCGCATCGGCGTGTTCTCGATCCTGTCCACCATCCACCACACCCAGCAGTTCGGCCTGGGCTTCGATGAAGTGGACGGCCTGACCGGCCCGCTGGTCGGCCGCCCGAAGTCGGCCACCTACCGCACCTCCGACGTGGTCGGCCTGGACACCATGGCCCACGTCATCAAGACCATGGGCGACACCCTGCCGAATGACCCGTGGCATGAATTCTTCAAGTCGCCGAAGTGGCTGGACGCGCTGATTTCCAAGGGCGCGCTGGGCCAGAAGACCGGCGCCGGCATCTTCCGCAAGGTCGGCAAGGACATCGTCGTGCTGGACCTGGAGAAGCAGGACTACCGCCCGGCCGACCGCACTGCCGCACCGGAAGTGGTCGAGATCCTGAAGATCAAGAACCCGGCCGAGAAGTTCGCCAAGCTGCGCGAGAGCCAGCATCCGCAGGCGCAGTTCCTGTGGGCGACCTTCCGCGACCTGTTCCACTACAGCGCCTACCACCTGGCCGACATTGCCGAGACCGCGCGCGATGTCGACCTGGCCATCCGCTGGGGCTACGGCTGGTCGCTGGGCCCGTTCGAAACCTGGCAGGCCGCCGGCTGGAAGCAGGTCGCGCAGTGGATCGCCGATGACATCGTCGCCGGCAAGAGCATGAGCAATGCCCCGCTGCCGGATTGGGTCTTCGACGGCCGCGACGGCGTGCACGCCGCCGAGGGCAGCTACAGCCCGTCGCGCAACGCCAAGCTGCCGCGCTCGTCGCTGCCGGTGTACCAGCGCCAGCGCTTCCCGGACCCGCTGCTGGGCGAGAAGTTCGCGCCGGGCGAGACCGTGTTCGAGAACGACGGTCTGCGCATGTGGCACGACGGTGATGGCATCGCCGTGGTCAGCTTCAAGACCAAGATGAACACCGTGTCCGACCAGGTACTGGACGGCCTGCAGGAATGCGTGAGCCGCGCCGAGAAGGACTTCCAGGGCCTGGTGATCTGGCAGCAGAAGGAACCCTTCTCCGCCGGTGCCGACCTGGCCGGTGCACTCGGCCTGCTGCAGGCCGGCAAGGTCGACCAGTTCGAGGAGATGGTCGCCAACTTCCAGCGCACCAGCCAGCGCATCAAGTACTCGCTGGTGCCGGTGGTGGCTGCGGTGCGTGGCCTGGCCCTGGGTGGCGGCTGCGAGTTCCAGATGCACAGCGCCAAGACCGTGGCCTTCCTGGAAAGCTACATCGGCCTGGTCGAGGCCGGTGTCGGCCTGCTGCCAGCCGGTGGCGGCCTGAAGGAACTGGCCGTGCGTGCCTCGCAGGCCGCGGGCCCGGGCGGTGACGTGTTCGCCGAACTGAAGAAGACCTTCGAGACCGTGGCGATGGCCAAGGTGTCCAACTCGGCGGTCAACGCCAAGGAACTGGGCCTGCTGCGCAGTACCGACAAGGTGGTGTTCAACAGCTACGAGGCCCTGCACATCGCCAAGGCCGAAGCCCGTGCACTGGCCGAAGCGGGCTACCGTCCGCCGCTGCCGGCACGCCGCATCCAGGTGGCCGGTGACGTGGGCATCGCCACCTTCAAGATGATGCTGGTCAACATGCTGGAAGGCCGTTTCATCAGCCCGTACGACTACGAGATCGCCGAACGCATCGCCACCGTGCTGTGCGGTGGCAAGGTCGACCGCGGCACCCTGGTGGACGAAGAGTGGCTGCTGACCCTGGAGCGCAAGCACTTCGTCGAACTGGCCCAGCAGGAAAAGACCCAGGCCCGCATCGCGCACATGCTGAAGACCGGCAAGCCGCTGCGCAACTGATTGATGGCGGGTGCCGACCCCTGGTTGGCACTCCTCTGCCTCTGGTGGGTGCCGACCGTTGGTCGGCACCCCGGCTAAAAAATTCGAGAGATCACTGCAATGACCAAGCAAATCCAGGACGCCTACATCGTCGCCGCCACCCGCACCCCGGTCGGCAAGGCGCCCAAGGGCATGTTCCGCAACACCCGCCCCGACGACATGCTTGCGCACGTGCTGCGCAGCGTCGTCGCCCAGGCCCCGGGCGTGGACGTCAACCGCATCGATGACGCGATCATCGGCTGCGCCATGCCGGAAGCCGAGCAGGGCATGAACGTGGCGCGCATCGGCGTGCTGCTGGCCGGCCTGCCCAACACCATCGCCGCACAGACCGTGAACCGCTTCTGCTCCTCCGGCCTGCAGGCCGTGGCGCAGGCCGCCGACGCGATCCGCCTGGGCAATGCCGACCTGATGCTGGCCGGCGGCACCGAGTCGATGTCGATGGTGCCGATGATGGGCAACAAGATCGCGATGGCGCCGAGCGTGTTCGACAACGACCACGTGGCCATCGCCTACGGCATGGGCATCACTGCCGAGAAGGTGGCCGAAGAGTGGAAGGTCTCGCGCGAAGACCAGGACGCCTTCGCCCTCGCCTCGCACCAGAAGGCCATGGCCGCGATCCAGAACGGCGAGTTCAAGGACGAGATCAGCCCGTACGAGATCGTCTCGCACCTGCCGGACCTGGCCGACGGCCAGCGCATCATCACCCGCAACAAGATCGCCGACACCGACGAAGGCCCGCGCCCGGATTCCTCGGCTGAAGGCCTGGCCAAGCTGCGCCCGGTGTTCCGCAATGGCCAGTTCGGCGGCACTGTGACCGCCGGCAACTCGTCGCAGATGAGCGACGGCGCCGGTGCCGTGCTGCTGGCCTCGGAACAGGCGATCAAGGACTACGGCCTGACCCCGCTTGCCCGTTTCGTCAGTTTCTCGGTGGCCGGCGTGCGCCCGGAAGTGATGGGCATCGGCCCGATCGCTGCGATCCCGAAGGCACTGAAGCAGGCCGGCCTGACCCAGGACCAGCTGGATTGGATTGAACTGAACGAAGCGTTCGCCGCGCAGTCGCTGGCGGTGATCCGCGATTGCGGCCTGGACCCGAGCAAGGTCAACCCGCTGGGTGGCGCGATTGCCCTGGGCCACCCGCTGGGTGCGACCGGCGCGATCCGTACCGCCACCCTGCTGCACGGCCTGCGTCGTCGCCAGCAGAAGTACGGCATGGTGACGATGTGCATCGGCACCGGCATGGGCGCAGCGGGTATTTTCGAGGCGCTGTAAGGATCAAGGCGTTGCCGGCTGATTGTTGGTTGGCTGTGGGGCCCGGGTGGGTGAGGCTGCCCGGGACACGCCGTGAACCCCCAGACCGGCCCAGCCGCTGGCGGCTGTGCGTTCGGGCGCTTGCGAAGCAGTGCTTCGCAAGCAAAGCGCCCTCACCCATGGGGGCTTGGCAGCGGCTTGCTAGCGTGCGCAATCCTGCGCACGCAGCAAGGCCGGGGTTGGGCGTCCTGCCCAACCCGCCAGGCGCATGCGCCTGGCCCATGCCGCTGACAGTCCCGGTCAGCCTCACCCACCCGCGCCACCCAACATTCCGCGCGGCGGAGGGTTTAGCAAAAGCAAGGTCAAAAGCTGGGGTCAGAGCCCTTTGCTACGCAAAGGGATCTGACCCCAACAATCAAAAAAGGCAGCCATAGGCTGCCTTTTTTGCTTGTGCTCCCGCCCTTGATTCCGCCCTTCCCGTCCGCGCCCGCAGGAAACCTAGCAGGCGGTACGGGTGGGCCTTTGCAGGACCGTTGGCGCCATGGATGGCGCCATCGAGCCCCCATGGATGGGTTTACGGCGTGTCCTGCAAAGGCCCACCCGTACCGCCCACCACGTATCAATCAAGGCGCCGCGAACGGAGCGCTTGATAAACCTTATTCCGCCAACATCGCCGTCAGCTTCTCCCGCGCCGGCCCTGCCAGCTTCGGGTTGTCCAGCGCGAAGCGGATCGTCGCTTCCACCAGCCCCAGGTGCGTACCGCAGTCGAAACGAGTGCCCTCGAAACGGTAGGCATCCACCTCTTCGGTCTTCAGCAGCTGCGCGATCGCATCGGTCAGCTGGATCTCGCCGCCGGCACCGCTGCCGGTCTGCTCCAGCAGCTCGAAGATCTTCGGGCTCAGCACGTAGCGGCCGACCACGGCCAGGTCGCTCGGCGCGTCCTCCGGCTTCGGCTTCTCCACGATCTGCGAAATACGGCCCTTGCGGCCATCAAAGGCCTCGGTCGCAACGATGCCGTAACTGGCGGTCTTGTCGTGCGGCACATCTTCAACGGCAATGACGCTGGCGCCACTGGCTTCGTTGAGATCGGCCATCTGCTTCAGCGCACCGTCGCCGCGGTTCCAGATCAGGTCGTCCGGCAGCAGCACCGCAAACGGTTCGTCACCGATCACGGCCTTGGCACACAGCACCGCATGGCCCAGGCCCAGCGCCTCGGCCTGGGTCACGAAGATCGCGCGCACGCCATTGGGCAGCACGTGACGGATCAGCTCCAGCTGCTCCTGCTTGCCGGCGCGCTCGAGCTTCTGCTCCAGCTCGTAGGCCTTGTCGAAGTAGTCGGCGACCGCGTGCTTGTAGCGGTTGGTGATGAACACCAGCGTGTCACAGCCGGCCTCGATTGCTTCGTCCACTGCGTACTGGATCAGCGGCCGGTCAATGATCGGCAGCATCTCCTTCGGCACGGTCTTGGTTGCTGGCAAAAAACGCGTCCCCAAACCCGCTACGGGGAAAACTGCTTTGCGAATTCGCTTGCTCATTGGTGCCTGTTGGCCTCGCGTGCGGGAAAGGGCACGACTTTAGCGGATGAAATGTAAGCATCCTGTTCGATTGGCGAGAACTCGGGCATCGTCGCGAACAGGACTTCCTTGATGGTTTCGGTGTCGTAGCTGCACACCGCCTCGCGCAGGCGCGGGACGTTGCCCAGCACCAGATCGCGCGAGAACATGCGCACGCCGGCCTCGAGGACCTTCGGATGCGCGGTTGCGCGGTAGTCCTCGTCCGAATAGAACAGCGTCTCGTGCAGCTTCTCGCCCGGACGCAGGCCGGTATAGATGATCTGCACATCCTTGTACGGCTGCTTGCCCGCCAGACGGATCATCTGCTCGGCCAGCAGCCGGATCGGCACCGGCTCGCCCATGTCGAGCGTGTAGATCGCACCGTGCGAGGCCGAGGCTGCGGCCTGCAGGATCAACTGGCAGGCCTCGGGGATGGTCATGAAGTAGCGGGTGACTTCCGGATCGGTGACCGTGACCGGACCACCGCGCAGGATCTGCTCGCGGAACAGCGGCACCACGCTGCCGGCCGAGGCCAGCACGTTGCCGAAGCGCACGGTAACGAAACGGGTGTGCGTGGACTTCTGGTCAAGGCTCTGGCAGATCATCTCGGCATAGCGCTTGCTGGCACCCAGCGCGTTGACCGGATCGACCGCCTTGTCGGTGGAGATGAACACGAAATGCTCGACGCGCGCTTCCAGGCAGGCGCGGGCCACGTTCTCGGTCGCCAGGATGTTGTTGCGCACAGCTTCGCGCAGCTGCCGTTCCAGCACCGGTACATGCTTGTACGCTGCGGCATGGAACGCGGTGTCGACCGGATGCAGCGACAGCGCATGGCGGATCACCGCAGGATCGCCACAGTCGCCCAGCACCGCTTCGATCTCGATATCGGGGAAGCTGCGACGCAGCTCACCCTCGATGGTCAGCAGCAGCAGTTCGCTGATCTCCAGCAGGATGATGCGGCCGGCACCGTGGCGCGCGCACTGGCGGCACAGCTCCGAACCGATCGAGCCACCAGCACCGGTAACCATCACGGTGCGACCGCCCAACCAGCCACGGATCAGGTTCCAGTCCGGGGTGATCGGCTTGCGGCCGAGCAGGTCCTCGATCGCCACTTCCTTCAGTTGGCCGGGCAGCGACTGCCCCTGCAGGATGTCGCTCAGCTTGGGCACGGTGCGGAACGGCACGCCGGTGCTTTCGCAGATGGCGACCACCCGCTGCATGCCTGCGGCATCCAGCGAGGGCATGGCGATCACCAGCAACTTGGCCGCAGTCTCGCGGACCACCGCCGGGGCATCATCGAGGCTGCCCAGGATCGGCAGGCCCTGCAGCTTGGCGCCGCGCAGGTGCGGTGCGTCGTCCAGCAGGCCGACCGGTTCGAAGTTGCCGGAGCGGCGCAGATCGCGGACCAGCGTTTCGGCGGCTTGCCCGGCACCGAGGATCAGCACGCGGCGCGCGCTCGAATCCGACTGCAGTGCCTGGTAATCCTTCCAGGCCCGGTACAGCAGGCGCGGCGCGCCCAGCAGCGCCGACAGCGCGAACGGATAGATCACCAGCACCGACATCGGCACGCCGTCGAAACGCTTCCACATCAGCACCAGCACGATGCCGACCAGGCCGATGAAGCTGGCCTTGAAGATGTTCAGCAGGTCGCTGACGCTGGCGAAACGCCACAGCCCGCGATACAGGCCCACGCGCCAGAACACCAGGCCCTGCAGCAGCAGCACCAGGGTGGTGTCGACATTCCAGAGCGGAAGCGAGGGCGCGTTGGGGAGGATCGAGTACCGCCCGGCGTGGAGCAGCTGCCAGCATGCCCAGACCATGAACAGGTCGTGGCAGACGATGGCCGAACGCGGCATCAGGCCGAGGATTCTGTCCCGCCAGGGTGAAGCCATAAGTCAGGTATTTCCTTGTCGGTGACGCAATCCATTGCGCAGGAGGATCCAGAGGACGCTCAGCGCGAGAAACCACGCGACCGCCAGGACAGCCTCCCACCTCGGCTGCAAATTGGAGCAGACATTAAGCACTGTAATACTGAACAGGCCCAAAGCAAAGTACATCCCTGTCACCTGGGCGTGGCCGGCTCCTGCCTGCACCGCCCGCTGGTAGACGTGCTGGGTATGGGGTTCCATCCAGCGTTGTCCGGAGATGATGCGCGCCGCCAGTGTGAAGCCCGCGTCCACGAGGAACGCCGAAGCCGGGACCAGCAGCAGGATCCAGTTGATATCGGTACGCACCGCAGCGATGGCCAGGACGACGGCGACTGCATAGCCCAGCGCGCCACTTCCGACATCACCCATGAAGATCCGGGCCCGCGGGAAATTGAACGGCAGGAAGCCCAGGCAGGCCAGGCCCAGCGCCACCGCGGCCAGCGAATACGGCCAGGGCAGCACCGGCGCCAGGCCCAGCGCAACAACAATGGCCTGGCTGGCGGCAATACCGTTGATGCCATCCATGAAGTTCCAGATGTTGATCAACGAGGCGGTGAATACCAGCACCAGCCCGGCCAGCAACCAGCTTCCACCATGCACCTTGACCAGGGCGGCCAGCAGCGCGGCGGCAATGAAGTGCACCAGCAGGCGGCGCATGGCCGGCAACGGCCGGTGGTCGTCCCACCAGCCGATGCCCGCCACCAGCACCAGGCCCACGCTGGCCACCAGCAGGCTCGGTGTCGATTCAGGCCAGACCCACATCGCTGCACCGGCGGTGACCAGCAGGCTGATGACGATGGCGATGCCACCACCGCGCGGCGTTGCCACGCTATGGCTGCGACGCTCGCCGGGCTGGTCCAGCAGTTGCTGGCGCAGGGCATAACCCCGTGCCGCCCAGGTCAAGCCCGCACTCAGCAGGGCCAGCCCCAGCAGCGCGCCCATCACGAGCCACGGCATGGATCAGAGCACCGCGTAGTTCAGCAGTGGCTTGACCGTGCCCCATTCCTTGCAGCTCGGGCACTGCCAATGGTGGGTACGTGCACCGAACCCGCAACGGGTGCAGCGATAAGCGGGATTGCGCACCAGCAGCTGGTCGGTGATGTGCTTGAGGTCATGCAGGGTCGCCGTGGAATCGGCGCCCTCGGCCAGGGTCAGGTCGATCAGCGCCGATTCGCCACGCACCGACGGACGATCCTTGAGCTGGCGGCCAAGGTAGGCTCGGGCCGGAGCCACGCCCTCCTGCTCTTCCATCAGCCGGGTCAGGGCCAGCACCGGGGCGATGCCACGGTAGTGCTCGGTCATTTCCGACAGGAACGCACGTGCGCCTGCCAGATCGCCCACCTTGCGATAGTTCTGCATCAGCGCCGGCAGCAGCTCCGGCAGGTACTCCGGATCGTTGCGCGCGGCGCGCTCGAAGGCGCGCACGGCCGCTTCCGGATTGCCGGCATCGGTTTCCAGGCGACCCTCAATGATGCCGGCACGCACCGACATCGCATCGGCCTGGTAGGCCCGGGCAATCGCTGCCCTCGCCTCTTCCAGCTTGCCGGCGCCGCGGAAACGTTCGGCCAGTTCGCACTCGAACTGCCCGATCAGCTTGCCCATCGGCTCGCCGGTGACGTCTTCGAAACGGGTGGCGTTGTCGATCGCCTTTTCCCAGTCACGCTCAGCCTGGTAGATGCCGATCAGGTGCTTGAGCGCCTGCGGGGCGCGCTGGTCCAGCTGCGCCAGCTCGGTGAACACGGTTTCTGCACGGTCCAGCAGGCCGGACTTCATATAGTCCTCGCCCAGCGCCAGCAGGGCCTGCACGCGCTGCGCGTCGCTCAGGTCGTGGCGGTTGACCAGCCCCTGGTGCAGGCGGATGGCGCGGTCGACTTCACCGCGGCGGCGGAACAGGTGGCCCAGCGCGACCTGGGTCTCGAAGGTTTCCTTGTCCAGTTCGGCGATGTGCAGGAACAGTTCGATGGCCTTGTCCGGCTGCTCGTTGAGCAGGTAATTCAGGCCACGGAAGTAGGTGCTGGACAGGCGGCTGACCTGGTTGTCACCGTGGCGCTGGCCACCGCGCCGGCCGATCACCCACCCGGCCAGTGCGGCCAGCGGAACGAACAGGAAAAACCAAAGCCACTCGGTGACGAAATCCATCTTCGATCAGCGTCCATCAAAAGATTGGGGGGAAACACCCGCGGCCGGCGTTGCCGCCACGGACTTGTTGGCACGGCGCAGCTGGCTGTAGAGCGGAATGACCACGCTCACCAGTACCAGGCCGGCACCGACCACGACACCCACCAGCAGTGCAGCGATCAGCGCCACGCCCACCGAGGTGTGCAATTGAGTGAAAAGCAGGTTGATCGACATCGCGGTCATGTTGACCGCACCAATGATCAGCCCAAGAATCAGGACCGCCAGCAGGACCAGCAGACGAAAGACCTTCATGCGACAGCTCCAGTGGCAGGAGTCCGTAGCTTATCCGACCCGCGGCTGGATTCGCACGCGGTGGCGCGACGGGGGCTCAGGCCGGATCGGCGTCCAGCGGCAGCACACTGCTGACCCGCTCGCGCAGTTCCTTGCCCGGCTTGAAATGGGGGACGTGCTTGCCCGGCAGGGCAACCGATTCGCCGGTCTTCGGGTTGCGACCCAGGCGCGGCGGACGATAGTGCAGCGAGAAGCTGCCAAAACCACGGATTTCGATGCGATCCCCGGCGGACAGCGATCCGCCCATCATCTCCAGCAACGACTTCACCGCCAGATCGACATCATCGGCCTTCAGGTGCGCCTGGCGGCGCGCAAGGATTTCGATCAGTTCGGATTTGGTCATTACCGGCTCACATCAGGGGCATCTCAGCCTGAAACGGCCCGGGCAGAAGCCCGGGCCGTCCAGGAAACAACAAACAGCGTAAGGCCGATTACTCGGACTTGTTGCCGTTCAGCTGTGCACGCAGCAGCGCGCCCAGCTGGGTGGTGCCGCTGGAAGCCGAAGAGGACTGGTATTCCTCCAGCACTTCGCGCATTTCCGCGTCGTCCTTGGCCTTGATCGACAGCTGCAGGGTGCGGCCCTTGCGGTCCATGCCCACGAACTTGGCTTCGATCTTGTCGCCGACCTTCAGGTGCTGGGTGGCGTCGTCAACGCGCTCGTTGGCGATGTCGCGAGCCGAAACGTAACCCTCGATGCCGTCAGCCAGCTCGATGATCGCGCCCTTGGCGTCGACTTCCTTCACCACGCCTTCGACCTTGGAGCCCTTCGGATTGGCAGCCATGTACTGGCCGAACGGATCCTGCTCCAGCTGCTTCACGCCCAGGGAGATGCGCTCGCGCTCCGGATCGACGGCCAGGACGACGGCGTCCAGGGTATCGCCCTTCTTGAAGTTGCGAACGACGTCTTCGCCGGTGGTGTTCCAGCTGATGTCGGACAGGTGGACCAGGCCGTCGATGCCGCCGTCCAGGCCGATGAAGATGCCGAAGTCGGTGATCGACTTGATCTGGCCCGACACCTTGTCACCCTTCTTGTGGGTGGCAGCGAAGGTTTCCCACGGATTGGCGGCAACCTGCTTCATGCCCAGCGAGATACGGCGACGCTCTTCATCGACGTCCAGCACCATCACTTCGACTTCATCACCAACCTGCACAACCTTGGACGGGTTGACGTTCTTGTTGGTCCAATCCATCTCGGAGACGTGCACCAGGCCTTCGACGCCCGGCTCGATCTCAACGAACGCACCGTAATCGGTGACGTTGGAGACCTTGCCGAAGACGCGGCTGTTGGCCGGGTAACGACGGCCGATGTTGTCCCACGGATCCTCGCCCAGCTGCTTCAGGCCCAGCGAAACGCGGTTGCGCTCGCGGTCGAACTTCAGCACGCGGACGTCCAGCTCGTCGCCGACGTTCACGACTTCCGACGGGTGACGCACGCGCTTCCACGCCATGTCGGTGATGTGCAGCAGGCCGTCGATGCCGCCCAGGTCCACGAACGCGCCGTAATCGGTCAGGTTCTTGACGACACCCTTCAGGATCGCGCCTTCCTGCAGCTTGTCCATCAGCTGCTCGCGCTCTTCCGAGTGCTCGCTTTCGACGACAGCGCGGCGCGAGACCACGACGTTGTTACGCTTGCGGTCCAGCTTGATGAGCTTGAACTCGAGTTCCTTGCCTTCCAGGTAGGCCGGATCGCGCACCGGGCGCACATCGACCAGGGAACCCGGCAGGAAGGCGCGGACATCCTTGATGTCCACGGTGAAACCACCCTTGACCTTGCCGCTGATGCGGCCGGTGATGGTTTCGTTCTTTTCCAACGCTTCTTCCAGCTCGTCCCACACCATCGCGCGCTTGGCCTTCTCGCGCGACAGGACGGTTTCGCCGAAGCCGTTCTCGATCGAGTCGAGGGCGACCTTGACGATGTCGCCTTCGGCGACGTCGATTTCGCCAGCGTCGTTACGGAACTGTTCGATCGGCACGATGCCTTCGGACTTCAGGCCAGCGTTGATCACCACGACGTCGCCGCGGACTTCAACAACGGTACCGCTGACGATGGCGCCCGGCTTCAGCTTGGCCAGATTGGCCTGGCTGGCTTCAAACAGTTCGGCAAATGATTCGGTCATTAGATTTACTCTGTTGGACACATGGGTCGGTGGCGTCCCCTTCAGGGGAATGGCGACCGCCCGCCTGTTGGTCGACCCCGGAAACGCAGGTCGTGTGTAGTAGGAAAACCGCCACGCATCATTGCGCGACGGAGCTGGTACAGCACTGCTTTGCGCGACCACCGATGCAGCTGGCAGTGCTCCCGCGCGAACGGATCAGGCAGCCGGAACCGGAAGCAGATCCATCACTCGGGCAACGACATCATCGATGCCGATGCCTGTGGTGTCGATGAGGACAGCATCGTCTGCCGGCTTCAGGGGCGCCACGGTACGCTGGGCATCACGGGCGTCGCGGGCCATGATCTCGCGCAGGAGGTCATCAAAGTTAACAGAAACCCCCTTGTCTTTCAACTGCTTATGCCGGCGCTCGGCGCGCTCCTCGGCACTGGCGGTCAGGAAGACCTTGTAGGGGGCGTCCTTGAAGATCACCGTGCCCATGTCGCGGCCGTCGGCAACCAGGCCGGGCAGCTCCCTGAATGCGCGCTGGCGCTCCTTCAGCGCGGCCCGGACCTCAGGAATTGCGGCAATGGCCGAGGCCAGCGCGCCGGTGGTCTCCAGGCGCAGCTCGTCGGTGGCATCGGTGCCGTTGACCATGACCCGCATCGACTCGCCCTGTTCAACAAACTGAACATGGGTGTCGAAGGTGCAGCGCACCAGCGCCGAGGCGTCAGAGGTGTCGATGTCGGCCCAGCTCGCGGCCACGCCCACCGCGCGGTACAGCGCCCCCGAATCCAGGTAATGCCAGCCCATCCGGCGCGCGATGATGCGGCTGATGGTACCCTTGCCGGCCCCGGAAGGGCCGTCGATGGTCAGGACGGGAGCGAGTGGATTCATGGGGTTCCCAGAGCGTGTGAAGGGGTCATTCTAGCCCCTGCCAGACACCCCCAGCGGGATCTTTTGTGCAACCACTTGAAACCACGAGGAAAAGCCCGGTAGAATGGCGGGCTTGAACGAGCGTCAACTGCCGATTGTCTTTCGCATATCGCGGCCACGCTCCACCCGAACAACTACTGTTTACGCCGAGGTATGCCATGAAAGTCCTGTCCTCCCTGAAGTCGGCGAAGGCCCGTCACCGCGACTGCAAGGTCGTCCGTCGTCGCGGCAAGATCTTCGTCATCTGCAAGTCGAACCCGCGTTTCAAGGCGCGTCAGCGCTAAGCCCAACAGCCTTCACGGCTGCGGCTGGCCCTGCGCGGGGCCGACCCGATGCAAGAAACCGCCTTCGGGCGGTTTTTTGTTTATGCGGCTTTTTCCTGCTGATTTTGCTGTAATCGCCTTTCTTGACCACTGGGGAGTAGATCGAGATGAAGCGTTACCTGTCCGCCCTGGCCGTGATGGCCACCCTGGCCGCCGCCACACCGGCGCTGGCCGATACCCTGCTTGTTGACCGCGCCCGCGAGAAGCCGGCTGGTGCCCTGCCCGTGCGCGGCCAGAGCATGCAGCAGGTACAGGCGCAGTTCGGCACGCCGAGCGAACAGCTGCAGCCGCGCGGCGGGCAGAAGCGGCAATGGCCGACCATCAACCGCTGGGTGTACCCGCAGTTCACCGTCTACTTCGAGAAGCAGAAGGTGATCGACGTGGTGGCCAACCAGGCGGACCCGAACGAAATCGGCCCGAAACCGCCGATCCGTTGATCCCTTTACCCGCCGTGGGCGGGCCTGTGTAGCGAGACCATGAACCAGACCCTTCGTTTTCCTGCCGAGTGGGAAGCCCAGAGCGGCGTCCTGATTGCCTGGCCCACCGCCGACACCGACTGGGCCGACCGCCTGGGCCAGGTGGAAGAGACCTACATCGCCCTGGTCGCGGCCATCACCCGCTTCCAGCCGGTGCTGATCTGCGTGGCCGACGACGATGTGGAGACCTATGCCGAAATGCGACTGCGCTCCAACCGCATCGACATGGACAAGGTCCACTTCACCACGGCCGCCTACGACGATACCTGGCTGCGCGACTCCGGCCCGATCACCCTGCGCCGTGCCGACGGCGGTTTCCAGCTGCTGGATTTCCGCTTCACCGGTTGGGGCGGCAAGTTCGACGCCACCCTGGATGACCAGCTGGTGGGCGTGCTGGACCACGCCGGCGTGTTCAACGACGCGCCGGTGCGCAGCATCCCGTTCGCGCTGGAAGGCGGCGGCATCGAGACCGATGGCGAAGGCACCCTGCTGACCACCTGGAAGTGCCTGCACGAGCGCCATCCGGACCGCGACCGCGCCAGCCTGAGTGCCGACCTGGCCGACTGGCTGCAGCAGGACCGCGTGCTGTGGCTGGACCACGGCTACCTGGAAGGCGACGACACCGACGCGCACATCGACACCCTCGCCCGCTTCGCCTCGGCCGACAGCATCGTCTACCAGGCCTGTGACGACGAGAGCGACTCGCACTACGCCGAACTGCAGGCGATGGGCAACGAGCTGGCCGCACTGCGCACCAAGGATGGGCAGCCGTACCGCCTGTTCCCGCTGCCGTGGGCACAGCCGGTGATCGACGAAGGCCGCCGCCTGGCTGCGTCGTACGCCAACTACCTGATCGTCAATGGTGCAGTGCTGATGCCGGCCTATGGCGATCCGGCCGATGACCTGGCCCGCGACGTGCTGGCGCAGGCGCACCCGGGCCGCGAGATCGTGCAGGTGCCCTGCCGCTCGCTGATCTGGCAGAACGGCAGCCTGCACTGCATCACCATGCAGCTGCCGGAAGGGCTGTTGAAGGCATGACGTTAGTGCCGGCCGCGGGCCGGCAACCCCGCACTGCCTGATGGATCCACGGGATTGCCGGCCCGCGGCCGGCACTACCGATCGCACCCATTCAGCGCGCGACACGCCGTCGCCGTCCATCCGCGCTAACATGCTGGTTTTCCCCCGCAGGAACGCCCCGCATGAACTCGCGCAGCCCCCTTACCGTCGCCCTGATCCAGGAGCGCAACCACGGTGATGCCGCCGCCAACCTGGCGGTGATCGAAGCACGCGTGGCCGAGGCGGCTGCGCAGGGTGCCAAGCTGGTGCTGCTGCAGGAACTGCATAACGGTCCGTACTTCTGCCAGCACGAATCGGTGGACGAATTCGACCTGGCCGAGCCGATTCCGGGCCCCAGCACCGAGCGCCTGGGCGCACTGGCGAAGAAGCATGGCGTGGTGCTGGTCGGCTCGCTGTTCGAACGCCGCGCTGCCGGCCTGTACCACAACACCGCCGTGGTGTTCGAAAAGGACGGTACGCTGCTGGGCAAGTACCGCAAGATGCATATTCCGGACGATCCGGGCTTCTACGAGAAGTTCTACTTCACCCCGGGCGACATCGGCTTCAAGCCGATCGATACCTCGGTGGGTCGCCTTGGCGTGCTGGTGTGCTGGGACCAGTGGTACCCGGAAGCGGCGCGCCTGATGGCGCTGGCCGGTGCCGAACTGCTGCTCTACCCGACCGCGATCGGCTGGGACCCGGACGACGTGCAGGACGAGAAGACCCGCCAGCGCGACGCCTGGGTGCTGAGCCACCGCGGCCACGCCGTGGCCAACGGCCTGCCGGTGCTGAGCTGCAACCGCGTCGGCCACGAGGCCTCGCCGCTGGGCGCCTCCGGCATCCAGTTCTGGGGCAACAGCCACGTGCTGGGCCCGCAGGGCGAATTCCTGGCCGAAGCCGGCACCGATGCCACGGTTCTGCTGTGCGATGTCGACCTGCAGCGCAGCGAGCATGTGCGCCGCATCTGGCCGTTCCTGCGCGACCGCCGCATCGATGCCTACGGCGACCTGCTCAAGCGCTACATCGACTGAGCCGGAGCCCGCGCATGGCCGTCCTCATCCGTGATGCCGGCCCGGCCGACATCGCCGCGATCACCGCGATCTACGCGGTGGAAGTGACCGACTTCGTCAACACTTACGAGTACGACATCCCGGACGCGTCCGAGATGCTGCGCCGCATGCGCGACATCATCGACCGCGGCTTCCCCTACCTGGTCGCCGAGATTGACGGCCAGGTGGCCGGCTATGCCTACGCCAACACCTACCGCACCCGCGTTGCCTACCAGTGGACCGTGGAAAACTCGGTCTACGTCGATGCTGCGTTCCAGGGCAAGGGCGTTGGCACCGGCCTGCTGCAGGCGTTGATCGACGCCTGCGTGGCGCGTGGCTACCGGCAGATGGTGGCGGTGATCGGCGAACCGACCAATACCGCTTCAATCAAGCTGCACGAACGCTTCGGCTTCGAGCTGGTCGGCGTGTTCCGTGGCCTCGGCCGCAAGCATGGCCGCTGGCTGGATACCGTGCAGATGCAGCGCGCACTCGGCGATGGCGCCGACACTGCACCTTCCAATGAATGAACCCATGACCGAAACCCTTCCCGAGACCGGCGACGACCTGTTCGCCGGCCAGCCGGTACGCGTTGTTGAACGCGACGGCGTGCGCTACACCCTGCTGGGCACTGCCCATGTCTCACGCGCCAGCGTCGAGGCGGTGGAGAAAGCCATCGACAGCGGTCGCTTCGACGCCGTGGCCGTTGAACTGGACCCGCAGCGCCTGCAGGCGCTGAGCGACCCGGACACGCTGGCCAAGCTCGACCTGGTCGAGGTGATCCGCAAGGGCCGCGTCGCCCTGTTCGCCGCCAACCTGGCCCTGTCCGCCTACCAGCGCCGCCTGGCCGAACAGCTCGACATCGAGCCGGGCGCGGAACTGAAGCGCGCGGTGGAACTGGCGCGCGAACGCGACCTGCCGGTGCACCTGATCGACCGCGAGGTCGGCCTGACCTTCCGCCGCGCCTCGCAGCGGTTGGGCTTCTTCGGCAAGCTGAAGCTGGTTGCCGGTCTCGGCGCCGGCCTGTTCTCGTCCGAGGAAGTGGGCGAGAACGAGATCGAGAAGCTCAAGCAGGGCGACATGCTGGAATCGAGCTTCGGCGAGTTTGCCAGCGAGAGCCCGGCACTGTACGAGACCATCATCGGCGAGCGCGACCGCTACATGGCCACGCGCCTGCGCGAGGAACACAACCCGCAGCAGCGTGAAGTGCTGGCGGTTGTCGGTGCGGGTCATCTGGCAGGCCTGGCGCGTTACCTGGAAACCGACACCGAGGCACCGGCACCGCTGCGCGCCGAGCTGGAGACGGTGCCGAAGAAGCGCAACATTCCGTGGTTCACGCTGGGCATCCTGGCCATCGTGGCGACCGGCATCGGCGTGGGCTTCTACCGCGGTGGTCTGGGCGTGGGGACCGAACTGCTGGCGACCTGGGCGATGTATACCGGCGGCCTGGCGGGCCTGGGCTGCCTGCTGGCAGGCGGTCACCCGCTGAGCATCCTCACCGCGATCGCGGTGGCCCCGTTCAAGCCGTTCCGCCTGAGCATCCCGACCGGCGCATTCTCGGCGCTGGTGGAAGCGCGCCTGCGCAAGCCGGCGTACGAAGACTTCCTCAAGCTGCGCGACGACGCGCAGAGCCTGAAGGGCTGGTACCGCAATCGGGTCACGCGCGTGGTGCTGACGTTCATGCTGACCAACATCGGCAGCATGCTCGGCCTGTGGCTGACCACCTTCAAGGTGTGGGGCAAGGTGGCGGGTTGATTGTTCCGTGTAGCGTCGAGCCAAGCTCGACTGCGCTCTGGTAGGTGCCAACCTTGGTTGGCACGCCATGCCCGGCAAAAAAAGGGTTCTTCTCCCATCTGAGGGGAGAGGCTCACGGCCGACCCGCTAGATTGTGGTTGTCGAGACTACAAACTGGGGCCGGCCGTGGCCAAGCTGGATTGTATGCCGTTGCTGGGATGCTGGGCGGGATATCGCTTGGATGGATGGCGCCGGGAGGCGCGTGGAGGAGCCACTTGGCTGGTGCTTTCGCTGCTGCCTGATTCACGCCGCCGCCGACGCTGTAGCGGATGTGGCAAGTGGGTGGTGGCCATCCATGACCAGACGCTCCGGCGGGTCCGTGATCTACCCGTGTTCGATGAGCCGGTCGAGCTGGAAGTCCAGCGCCAGCGGCTGGCCTGTCCTCGCTGCGGGCCAAAACTTGAGCATCTGGATTGGCTGGAGCGACATGCCCGGGTAACACAACGGCTGGCGCAGAGCGTGGCACGCATGTGTGCCACGGCCTCCATCCATGCCACCGCAAAGTGGCATGGCCTGGACTGGAAGACGGTCAAGGCGCTTGATTTCAGGCATCTGGTGCGGACGCTGGGTCCGGTGGACCTATCGAACGTCCGGGTGATCGCGATGGATGAGTTTGCGATCCAAAAGGGGCATCGCTACGCCACGGTGGTGGTCGAACCATCACGCAAGCGCGTGCTTTGGGTCGGTCGAGGACGCAGCCGCGCAGACGTACGTCCCTTCTTTGAGCTACTCGGAAAGGACGGCTGCGAACGCATCCAGGCGGTTGCTATGGACATGAATTCGGCATTCGACCTGGAAGTGAAAGCCCAATGCCCAAACGCCGAAGTGGTCTACGACCTGTTTCATGTGGTGGCCAAATACGGTCGGGAGGTCATCGACCGGGTCCGCGTGGATGAAGCCAACAGGCTGCGTCAGGACAAACCTGCCCGGCGTGTGGTGAAGACCTCTCGCTGGCTCTTGCTGGGCAACCGGCAGAACGTCCCGGCCGATCAACGAGTGAAGCTCAAGGAGCTGCTGGCTGCCAACAAGGCCCTATTGACGAGCTATGTGCTGAAAGACGACTTGAAGCAGCTCTGGCGCTACCGTAGCCAGGCCTGGGCAGCAAAAGCGTGGAAGAGCTGGCGACAGCGCGCATTGCGTAGCCGCCTGGAGCCCCTGCGAACGTTTGTCCGTCGCCTACAGCCCTATCTGCCAGGCATCCTGGCTCATTGCCGATGGCCCCTTGGAACGAATCTGGTCGAGGGAATCAACAACAAGATCAAGGTCATCAAGCGCGTCGCCTACGGATACCGAGACGACGCCTATTTCTTCCTCAAAATCCGTGCAGCCTTCCCCGGACTTGGGTGAAGAACCAAAAAAAGGGGGAGGCCGCCCCACTACGACCGGCCTCCCCCACACCACAACACGTTGATGTGCATTACAGCCGGGCAGCGCCCGGCTCTACCATTTCCACTCCACGCGCGCGGCGGATCAACCGCGTCACGGCATTGCGCAGGTCATCCAGCACCGCATAGATGGTCGGCAGGAACAGCAGGCTGACCACCGTGGAGAACGCCAGGCCGCCGGCAATCGCGCGCGCCATCGGCGCGTACTCCGGGCCGTTGCCGAACATCTGCGTATTGGTCAGCGAGATCGGCACCATCGCCAGGATCGCCGTGCCCATGGTCATCATGATCGGGCGCAATCGCTCGCGTGAACCCTCCACCAGCGCCTGCGTGCGTCCCATGCCGCCGCGCCGCAGGTTGTTGATGTGCTCGATCATCACGATGCCGTTGTTCACCACCACGCCCATCAGCACCAGGATGCCGATGAAGGACATGATCCCGAACGAGGTACCGGTGATCCAGAACAGCCAGAACACGCCGAAGATCGAGAACAGCACGCCGCTCATGATCGCCGCCGGGAACAGCAGCGACTCGAACACCGCCGCCATCACCACGTAGATCATCACCAGCGCGATCAGCAGGTTGAACACCATCTGCTGCATCGCTTCGTCGTCGTTGCCGTAGTCGCCGCCATCGAAGGTGAAGCCATAGCCGGCCGGGAAGTTCATCGGCTTGAGCACCGATTCCATCGCCTTGCGGCCATCGGGCGCGGTGACCTTCTCGGCCAGGTTGGCCTTGATGGTGAGCGTGGTCTGGCGGTTGGTACGACCGATCTGGGTCGCCGATGAACCGACGTCAACGGTGACCAGGCTCAGCAGTGGCACGCTGCGACCGTCGCCGGTGCGCACGCTGAAGCCGGCCAGGTCTTCCGGGCTGCTCTGCTCGGCGCCAGCGAAGCGCACCCATACCGGTACTTCATTGTCGCCGCGGCGGAACTCGCGCATCGGCGCACCGCGCAGGGCCAGGCCGACGAAGCTGGCGACCTGCTCGGCATTGAAGCCGAATGCGGCGGCACGCTCGCGGTCGACGCGTACCTTCAGCTCGCCGCCCTTCTCGCCGTTGTCGATGCGCACGTCGCGCAGCTCGGCACGCTGGGCCAGCAGCGGCACCACCTCCTGGCCGATCTCCTGCAGCATCGAACTGGAGTCGCCCACCAGCTGCACCTGCACGCCCTGGTTGCCGCCACCGCCGCCATCACCGCCCTGGTTGCCAACGAAGTAGTCGGTGCGGGCCGACTTCGGCAGGCCCTTGCGCAGCTCTTCCTGCAGCGCCTTGATGTCCTTGGCGTACTTCTCGTCCAGGGTGACCACGGTCGAGCTGCCTTCCTGCTCGCTGTACCAGGAGTACACCTGCTTGACGTGCAGGCGCTCGCGGTTGGCGTCGATCCAGTTCTCCACGCGCGCCACCTCCTCGGACATCTGCCGATAGGTGTAGGCGCCCTTCCACATGTAGCCGATGAAGATGTCCTTGCCGCCATCCCCACCGAACATGTCGACCTTGGTCAGCTTCATCGGCACCAGGCTGACCAGCACCACCAGCACGATGCCGAGCAGGCTCCAGCCGCGATGGTGCAGCGACCAGTCCAGCAGCCTGGCGTAGCGGCGCTGCAGCCGCGCGATCAGTCCGGTCTGCGAGTGCACCAGCTTGGGCGTGGCCATGCGCGCGGACAGCATCGGGATCAGGCTGACCGCGACCAGCCAGGAGGCCAGCAGCGAGACCGAGATGGTGATCGCGATCTGCGCCATGAAGATGCTGATGTTGTTGGTCTCGCCAAACAGGTTCGGCACGAACACGATGCAGTGGCACAAGGTGCCAGCACTGAGCGCGATGGCCACGTTGCGGGTGCCGATGATCGAGGCCAGGCGCGGCTGTCCCGGCATGCGCTCGCGCTCCTGGTAGATGCTCTCCACCACCACCACGGCGTTGTCGACCAGCATGCCCACCGCCAACAGCAGGCCCATCATGGTCAGGATGTTCAGCGTCACCCCGACGAAGTACATGAAACCCAGGGTGATGGTGAAGCAGATCGGAATGGCCAGGGTCACCATCAGCGTGGACGGCCAATGGCGCAGGAAGAAGAACAGCACCGTGATCGACAGGATCAGGCCGACCGCACCGGCCTCGGCCAGTTCCAGCAGCGAGGAGGTCACCGCCTTGCCCTGGTTGTCGATCACCTTGATCTGCACGTCGCGCATCGACGCTTCGGCACGGATCGCTTCAACCTCGGCCAGCGCCGCGCGCGACACCTCCACCAGGTTGGCACTGCGCTCCTTGAAGATATCCAGCCCGACCGCCGGGTTGCCGTCCAGGCGGCGCCCGTAGTTCATCCGCGCCGGCTTCAGGCGCACGTCGGCGATGTCGCCCAGGCGCAGGCCCTTGGCGTTGATCACCAGGTCGCGCATTTCCTGCAGGTCGGTGATCTCGCCCACCGGCTGCACGCGCACGCGCTGGCCGTTGTCGTCGATCTGCCCGGCCGAGATCGAGAAGTTCAGCGTGCGCAGGCGGTCACTCAGCTCGTTGATGCTCAGCCCATGCGCGTTGAGCCGGTTCGGATCAATGGCGATCTCCACCTCGTTCGGCGGCGCGCCGGTAATGTCGACGCGGGCCACGCCGGGGATACGCTCGATGCGCCGCTTGAACTCGCGGTCGAGCATGTCGTAAGCGGTGGTCAGGTCGCTGGTGCTGGCCAGGCGCACCTTCAGCACCGGCTGGTCGCTGCTGGACCACTTGAACACGTTGTAGCGCTGCAGGTCGTCCGGCAGATCGCTGCGGATCGCGTCGATGCGTTCGCGTGCATCGGAGGCGGCGATGGCGATGTCGCGGTCCCAGTCGCTGAACTCGATGAAGATCAGCGCCGCCTCGGAGGTGGCCGACGAGCGCATGCGCTTGATGCCGGTCATCGTCGCCAGCGATTCCTCCACCGGGCGGATGATGGTCCGCTCCACTTCCTCCGGGGTTGAACCGGTGTACGGAATCTGCACGAACAGGAAGGGCGCGGAAATGTCCGGCAACGCTTCCAGCGGCAACCGGAACGAGGCGATCAGGCCGATCACCACCAGTGACACGAAGCACATGATGGTGGTGACCGGGCGGCGGATGGAGAACTCGGCAACACTCATGCCGGCTCCTCCGCACCCGCCGCGCTGCCTGCTGCGCCCGGCTCGATCTCGCCGGCGTGCTTGCGGCCACGCTCGCGGTAGTAGGCGTCACCACGGCGGTCCATCAGGTCATAGACCACCGGGATCACCAGCAGGGTCAGCAGGGTCGACACCAGCAGGCCACCGATCACAGTGATCGCCATCGGCGCGCGTACTTCGGCGCCCTCGCCCATCGCCACCGCCAGCGGCAGGAAGCCGAACAGCGTGCATAGCGTGGTCATGATGATCGGCCGCAGACGCGAACGTGCACCTTCCACCAGGGCCTCGTGCTTGGCCACGCCGGCCTCGCGCAGCTGGTTGACCTTGTCGATCAGGATGATCGCGTTCTTGGTGACCAGGCCGACCAGCAGGATCAGGCCGATGAACACCACCACCGAGATGGGCTTGCCGGTCAGCATCAGTGCCAGGATCGCGCCGACCAGCGCCAGCGGGATGGTGAACAGGATCACGAACGGATGCAGCAGCGATTCGAACTGCGAGGCCATCACCAGGTAGACCAGGAAGATCGCCAGGCCGAAGGCGAAGATCAGCGACTTCGCCGCCTGTGCCAGTTCCTCGCCCTGGCCGCCGATATGCAGGCCGACGCCGGCGCCCAGTGGCTGCTCGGCCACCATCTGCTGCACTTCACGCATGGCCGCGCCAAGATCGATATCGCGCAGGTTGGCCGACACCACCGCAACGCGGGTCTGGTCGGCACGATGGATCTCGCTGGGGCCAGTGGTGGCAACCACGTCAGCCACCGCGTCCAGGGTGACCGGCCGGGTGCTGCCCGGGTTGACGATCAGCCGGCGGATGCTCTCCACGCTGGCGCGGTCGCCTTCCTGGGCACGCACCAGCACGTCGATCTTGCGGTCGCGGAAGCTGTAGCGGGTGGCCACGTCGCCGCGCACCTTCTTCACCACCACGTCGGCGATCTGGCGGGTGGTCAGGCCCAGCGCACCGGCACGTTCCTGGTCGAAGCGGATCTGGATTTCCGGGAAGCCCTCTTCCACCGTGGACTTCACGTCGGCGTAGTGCGCATTGCCGCGCAGCATCGCCGCCAGGCGCTGGCCAGCCACTTCCAACGTCGCCATGTCCTGCCCGCGCAGCTCGATTTCCAGCGGCGTGGAGAAGCTGAACAACGCCGGCCGCGCGAAGTCGACCTGTGCCCCCGGATGCTGGCCCATGCTGTCGCGCAGGCGCTCGGTGATCTCGGCTTCAGTGCGTGCATTGCCACCGCCTTCCATCACCACGGTCAGCTTGCCGATGTTCTCGCCGCTCTCGGTCGGGCTGGCATCCAGGCGGGTGCCGCTGCCACTGACACCGTACAGCGAGGCCACGCCCTCGCCGTTGCCGTGGGCCAGCTGCAGCTCACGCACCAGCGCATCGGTCTGCTTGAGCGGTGTGCCGGCCGGCAGCTTCACCGTCATCTCGAAACGGTCCTGCGCCAGCTGCGGGATCAGGTCGGCACCGAGCATCGGCACCAGCGCCATGGTCGCCACGAAGATGATCGTGGCCACGCCGAGCACCTTGCCCGGATGGGCCAGCGCGCTCGGCAACAGGCGCAGATAGCCGCGCTCGGCACCGGCGTAGGGCTTCATTGCCAGGTCGCTGGCCTTGCGCATCACCGGGCCGACCACTGCCACGACGCCCCGCCACGCACGTACGACCAGCCAGGCCAGCGCATAGAAGCTCCAGCGCGCGGTTGCGACGGCACCACGACGGCCCAGCGCCACCGGCTTCTGCCAGCGGTTCTGCGGCTGCCACGGTTCGTTCGGCGCCTCTTCCGGGAATGCCAGCGGCGGCCGGCCCTTCAGCGAGCTCAGCATCGGGATCAGCGTCATCGATACCAGCAGCGAGATCGCGATGGCGATCGCCACGGTCAATGCCTGGTCGCGGAACAGCTGGCCGGCGATGCCATCGACGAACACCAGCGGCAGGAACACCGCGATGGTGGTCAGGGTCGAGGCGACCACCGCCATGCTCACTTCGCGGGTACCGACGATCGCTGCCTGCAGGATGCCCAGGCCACGCTCGCGGGCCTTGGCAATGCTCTCCAGCACCACGATCGAGTCGTCCACCACCAGGCCGGTGGCCAATGCCAGGCCGCCCAGCGACATCACGTTCAAGCTGAGGCCGAGCTGGCCCATGAAGAAGAACGTGGCGATGATCGAGACCGGCAAGGACAGGCTGATCACGAACGTGCTCCAGCCATCACGCAGGAACAGGAAGATGATCAGGATCGCCAGCAGGCCACCGATCACCGCATCCTTCTTGACGTCGGCGATGGCGTGCTCGATGAAGCGCGACTGGTCCTCGATGGTGGTCATCTCGACGTCGGACGGGAACGTGCCCTTGATCTGCTCCAGGCGCTTGCGCAGCGCTTCGGCGGTGGACACGGTGTTGGCGTCGCCTTCCTTGTAGATGGCCAGTTCAACCGATTCCTTGCCGCCCAGGCGGATCACCGCTTCGCGTTCCTTGTAACCCTGGCGAACGGTGGCCACGTCCTTCAGGCGCACCGGCACGCCATTGGCGACCACGCTGGAGCCAGCACCGGACGATGCGCTCTGCGCCGCCGAAGCCGCCGCGATGGCTGCGGCCGAACCGGTCGAGGCGGCGATGTTGAACATCTGCTGCAATGCCGAGTCGGCTGCACTTCCGTTCGAGCCCTGGGTGGTGACCAGCAGGTTGCGGATCTCCTCCAGGTCAGCGAACTGGTTGACGGTGCGCACCAGGAAGCGCTGCGACCCCTCCTCCAGACGGCCGCCGGAGATGTTGATGTTCTCGTCCTTCAGGCGCTTGATGACGGTGTCGATCGGCAGGTTCAGCTGTGCCAGCTTCTGCTGGTCGATGTCGACCTGGATCTCATCTTCCAGACCGCCACCGACCTTGACCGCTGCCACGCCGGCAACCGGCTCCAGCTTCTTCTTCAGGTCTTCATCGGCATAGCGGCGCAGGCCGGTCAGCTCGCGGACCGCATCGGCATCGCTGGTCGGCGCCACCTTGTTCGACAGCACCAGGCGCATGATCGGCTCGGTGGACGGATTGAAGCGCAGCAGCACCGGGGCCTTGGCCTCCAGTGGCAGGTTCAGCGCTTCCATCTTGTCACGCACCTCCAGACTGGCCTGGTCCATATTGGTGCCCCAGGCGAACTCCAGCACCACGTCGCTCTGGCCGGTTCGCGAGACCGACTTCAGCTTGCGCAGGTTCTTGACCACGCCGACCGCCTCTTCGACCGGCTGGGTGATCAGGGTTTCGATTTCGGTCGGCGCCGAACCGGTGTACTCGGTGCGCACGGTCAGCGTCGGGTAGCTCAGGTCGGGCAACAGGTTGACCTTGAGGTTGCCCAGCGCGATCAGGCCGAACAGCAGCAGGGTGACCGTGCACATGGCGATGGTCACGCGGCGGCGGGTGGCGAACTCCACCAGGCCGCCGCGCATGCCGGCGGCGGCGCCATCGCTCGCCGGCGAGGCACCGTGGTCGTGGCCCGGGGCGGTCATTGCTTGCTCCCGGCCTTGTCTGCCGGCTTGGCGGCCGCTGCGACCGTCTTCGCCTTTGCCTTCGGATCGGCGATCACCTGCACCGCGGTACCGTCGCGCAGCGCGACCTTGCCGGCGGTGACCACCTGATCACCGGCCGCCAGGCCATCACGGATCTCCACCCACGGGCCCTCGGCGTAACCCAGCTTGACCGGAACACGTGCGACCTTGCCTTCGCGCACCCGGAACACCGCCGGCTCACCGTCGTCGAGCAGCGCCAGGCGCGGCACCACGAGCGCATCGGCACGCTGGTCGTAATCGATGCGGATGCGCCCGAACATGCCGGGCTGCAGCGCGTGCGCGGCGCCATCGAAGGCGCTGACCACGCGAAACGTGCCACTGCCCGAATCCACCACCGGCGCGATGCGATCGACGGTGCCGGTGAAGCTCTGGCCCGGCAGCGCATCGGCGGCCAACGTCACCGGCTGGCCGGCACGCAGCGTGGCCAGCTCGCGTTCGGGCACGTTGAGGGTGGCTTCCAGGCGCGAGTTGTCGACGATGCGGAAGATCGGCGTGTTGATCTGCACGAAGTTGCCGGTCTTGATCGAGCGCGATGCGATCACGCCGGAGATCGGTGCCACCACCGTGGTGTAGGACAGTTCCAGCGTGGCCAGGCGGTACTGCGCACGGACGTTTTCCAGATCAAAGCGCAGCTGGTCGACATCGGCAGCACTGACCATCTGCTGGCCAACCAGTTTCTGTGCACGCTGGTAGTTGTTTTCCAGCTTGCGCATCTGCGCTTCGCTCTGGGCTACGGCCAAGCGTGCGCGGTCCGGGTCCAGGCGCACCAGCGGCTGGCCGGCGGTGACCCGCTGGCCTTCCTCGACCAGCACCGCCAGCGCCACACCGGAGGTCTTGGCCACCACCTGCGACTCGGCGCGTGGTTCCAGCGCGGCGGTGCCTGTGTAACTGGCCGCGACCGCGCGATGGCTTGCCACGGCCACTTCGACCGGGACCGCATCGACCTTCTTCTCCTCCTTGGTCTCGGCGGCCTTGGCTTCGGAATTGGGCCCTGCGGCGCAACCGCCCAGCAACAGGGAGGTGGAGATCAGCAGTGCGGCAGCGCAGATTCCGCTGCGACGGCCGGACAGGAAGGTTGGGTGCGACATCGTCAGGTCCCTGGAGGATGCGTGGACAGGTGTGGTAGCAAAGTAATGCACCACTTCACGGCAACACCATATCCCAAAGGTCATGGTGTCTTCACGCCGCTGGTCGGCCCGACCCCATTTCAGCTAGATGAAACCTGAGGCTATACTCGGGGCGTTCCGTACCCCACGCCGGAACGACCAGACCCGAATCCCCGGAAACGACACCATGCGCCCGCAGCCGCTCGCCGCTTGTCTCGCTCTGGCCGTCCTCCTGCCCCTTGGGGCCGCCGCACAGCCCGCTCCTGCTCCTGCCACACCCGCTCCGGCCCCGGCTCCTGCCGCCGCGCCGGCGCCTGCCGCGCCCACCGGCAACTTCGACAATGGCCGCGTGCTGGCCTACACCTGCCAAGGGTGCCACGGCATCACCGGCTACAAGAACGCCTACCCCAGCTACCGGGTGCCGAAGATCGGCGGCCAGACCCAGCAGTACCTGGCCCAGGCCCTGACCGAGTACCGCCAGGGCAAGCGCCGGCATCCGACGATGCAGGCGCAGTCGATGAGTTTCAGCGAACAGGAGATCGCCGATCTCTCTGTTTACCTGTCCACCGTCAAGTAAGGCCCGCCCATGTCGAAAGCCGCGCATCCGCTGCGTCACGCCATCGCCCTGTCCGTTGCCCTGCTGCTGGCGGCCTGTTCACAGTCGCAGGTGGAAAACAGCGAGACATCCGCCGCCGATCCGGGCCATGCCAGTGGCGAACACGGCTCTTCTTCTTCGGCTGGCCTGCCTGCAGGTCGCGAGGCCGCCGGTGAAGCCCGCGCCAAGGTGAAGGGCAAGGCCACCAACCAGAGCTGCATCGACTGCCACGGGGCCGATGGCAATGCGCCGATCGATCCGACCTATCCGAAGCTGGGTGGGCAGTACGGTGACTACCTGGCGCATGCGCTGCAGGCCTACCGCGCCGGTGACCGCCAGCACATGTTGATGACGCCACAGGCGAAGGACCTGAGTGATCAGGACATCGCCGATCTGGCGGCGTATTTCGGCAGCCGGCCGAGCCAGCTGCGGGATCTGCACGGGGTCAAATGACCGCAGGCCCCCGGTGGGTGCGGATCGTTGATTGGTAGGTGCGGACCGTTGGTCCGTACGGAGGTGTAACCGGCTTCGGTGGGTGCGGACCTTGGTCCGCACTGATGCCACCATCCACGCATGGCGTGGATCTACTGATTCCCGACTCGATCAATCGGCGCACTGCTGGCGCCGACCGATACTCAGCCTTCCAGCTCTTCCCAGCGCGCGTAAGCGGCATCCAGCTCGGCCTGCACCTTCGCCAGCTGCTGCGTGTGCGCGGTCACTTCGGCGCTGCTGCGGGTGTAGAACGACGGGTCGTTCATCGCCGAGGTCAGGCCTTCGACATCGCCTTCCAGCTTCTCGATGGTCTTCGGCAGCTGCTCCAGTTCGCGCGCTTCCTTGTAGGCCAGCTTGCGCTTGGGTGCGGCCGGAGCTGCGGTGCCCGGGGTGGCCGGCGCAGCAGCCGCCGGCTTGGCGGCAGGGGCCGCGGCAGGCGCTGCGATGCTGGCCGCATAACGCTGCCAGTCGCTGTAACCGCCCACGTACTCGCCGATCACGCCATCGCCTTCCATCACCAGCGTGGAGGTGACCACGTTGTCGATGAAGTCACGGTCATGGCTGACCAGCAGCAGGGTGCCGGTGTATTCGCCCAGCAGCTCTTCCAGCAGCTCCAGGGTTTCCACGTCCAGGTCGTTGGTCGGTTCGTCCATCACCAGCAGGTTGGACGGCTGCGCGAACAGCTTGGCCAGCAGCAGGCGGTTGCGCTCGCCACCGGACAGGCGGGTAATCGGCGCGCGCGCGCGCTCCGGGGTGAACATGAAGTCCTGCAGATAGGCATGCACATGCTTGCGCTTGCCGTTGAACTCGAGGAAATCGCGGCCTTCGGCGACGTTCTCGATCGCGCTCCAGTCTTCGCGCAGCACGGCGCGGTACTGGTCGAAATACGCGATCTGCAGGTTGGTGCCGGCGTTGACTTCGCCCTTGGCCGGCTGCAGTTCGCCCAGCAGCAGCTTCAGCAGCGTGGTCTTGCCGCTGCCGTTGGGACCGATCAGGCCGATGCGGTCGCCGCGCATGATGGTGGTGGTGAAATCGCGGACCATGGTGCGCTCGCCGAAGGCGAACGAAATGTCCTTGACGTCGATGACCTTCTTGCCGGAGCTGACGCCCTGCGCGGCCTCCATCTTGACGTTGCCGCTGAGGTCGCGGCGCTGCGAACGCTCCACGCGCATCGCCTTCAGGCGGCGCACGCGGCCTTCGTCGCGGGTGCGACGGGCCTTGATGCCCTGCCGGATCCAGACTTCTTCCTGCGCCAGCAGCTTGTCGAAGCGGGCGTTTTCCTGCGCCTGCGCATTGAGGCGTTCCTCGCGGCGGCGCTCGTAGTTGGCCCAGTCGCCTGGCCAGCTGGTGACCTGGCCGCGGTCGATCTCGACGATGCGGGTGGCCAGGGCACGCAGGAAGCGACGGTCATGGGTGACGAACACCACGCTGCCGCTCCAGCCCTTCAGGAACGCTTCGAGCCAGTCGATGGCTTCGATGTCCAGGTGGTTGGTCGGTTCGTCCAGCAGCAGCACATCGGGGCTGGACACCAGCGCGCGGGCGAGCAGCACGCGGCGCTTCATGCCGCCGGACAAGCGGCCGAACTCGGCCTCGCCATCCAGGTCGAGCTTGGTCAGGGTTTCGCTGACGCGCTGGTCCAGGCCCCAGCCGTTGGCGGCATCGATCTTGGCCTGCACGTTGCCGAGGGCTTCGCCATCGAAGACTTCGGCATGGCTGAGGTGGTGGAACTCGGCCAGCCACTGGCCCAGTTCGCCGAGGCCATCGGCGACGACGTCGAACACCGAGCCGGCGGCGCCGTGTGGCACTTCCTGCTCCAGGCGGGTGACACGCACGCCCTGCTGCACGCGGACTTCGCCGTCATCGGGCTTGTGGTCGCCGGACAGCAGCTTGAGCAGGGTGGATTTGCCGGCGCCGTTGCGGCCGATCAGGGCGATGCGTTCGCCCGGCTCGATCGACAGTTCGGCCTTTTCCAGCAACAACGGGCCGCCGACGCTGAAGTCGACGTTCTGCAGAGTAATCAGAGGCATCCGGATATTGTACGGGTTGGGGGCGTCGGCCGGGTTGCACCCGGCACCCGCGGTAGTGCCGGCCGCTGGCCGGCAACTTCAACGGCAACGTCAAAAGCTGGTTTCCTGTGGGATGGCGGGATGGTTGGAATCGACTGGGGATCTGATGGCTTATTCCACGTCCCCCAGCAGCGCCTGCAACCCCGGCAGCCACTGCTTGCCGGGATGCCGTACCAGCCACAGCGTGCGCTGCAGGGCCGGCAGCGGGGTTTCGAGCACGCGCAGGCGGCCCAGGGCCAATGGCTCTTCCAGCGCGTGACGCGAAAGACAGGCCAGGCCGAGGCCGGCGATGGCGGCCTGCTTGATTGCTTCGGTATTGCCCAGCTGCAGGGTCTGGGCGAAGCCACGCAGGTGCGGCAGCAGCGCCTGTTCGACGGCTTCGCGGGTGCCGGAGCCTGGCTCGCGCAGCAGCCAGCGTGCGCGGCGCAGTTCGTCCAGCGACCAGCTGGCGGGGGCATCGGCGGCAGCCACGATCACCAGCGGGTCCTGCTGCCAGGCGGTCACCTGCAGGCCGCGCTCGTGGCACGGGCCTTCGATCAGGCCGGCGTCCACGTCCAGGCGCTGCACGGCAGCGACCACGCCGGCACTGTTGTCGATGCGCAGGTCGACCTCGGCCTGCGGCGCCTGCCGCAGCAGTTCGGCGATGCGTGGCGGCAGCAGGTAATTGCCGATGGTGGTACTGGCGGCCAGCACCAGCCGCAGCGGTGCCCCCTGCGATGGGTCGCCGCCGGCGGCCAGCTGACGCTCCAGGTCGGCGGCGTTGACCAGCAAGGTGCGCGCCGGCTCCAGCAGTGCGCGGCCATGCCCGTTCAGCGCCAGGCGGCGGCCGATGCGGTCGAACAGCGGGGTGCCGAAGTGTGCCTCCAGCTCCTGCAGGGCCGCGCTGCTGGCCGACTGCGAGAGCGCAATGGCCTGGCCGGCAGCGGTGGTGCTGCCATGGTCGGCGATGGCGACGAAAACCTGCAGCTGGCGCAAGGTCAGGCGCATGGCACTTACCTTCTTGATGGGTAGGTTTCACCCATATTATTCGTTTTACAGGTCAGCGACAGACGCGCACGCTTGCCCCATCACTCCAGCCCTGCCCCTGCCATGAATGCCCCCGCTCTCTCCCCCTGGTCCCTGCCCGCCCTGCGCCAGCGCTGGCAGCCGCGCCTGCCCGGCCTGCTGCTGGTGGGCCTGATCGCGGCGGCGTCGCTGTATCTGGCCGAGCTTCCGTGGCTGCAGGCACATGGCTTGAGCGCGCTGACCGTGGCGATCGTCGCCGGCATCGTGGTCGGCAACACCTTCTACCCGCGGCTGGCACCGGGCAGCGCGGCCGGTGTCGGCTTTTCCAAGCACTGGCTGCTGCGCGCCGGCATCGTGCTGTACGGGTTGCGCCTGACCTTCCAGGACATCGGCCATGTCGGCGTCACTGGCGTGCTGATGGACGTGCTGGTGGTTGCCAGCACCTTCGGCCTGGCCTGCTGGCTGGGCGTGCGCGTGTTCAAGATGGAGCGCGAGGCAGCCATGCTGATCGGCGCTGGCAGCGCGATCTGCGGTGCGGCAGCGGTGATGGCCGCCGAGCCGGTGGTGCGTGGCCGCGCTGCGCATGTCACCGTCGCGGTCTCGACGGTGGTGGTGTTCGGCACGCTGGCGATGTTCCTGTACCCGGCGCTGTATGCACTGGTGCAGTCGCACGGCTGGCTGGCAATGGACGCGCGGCAGTACGGCCTGTTCACCGGTGCGACGGTGCATGAAGTGGCACAGGTGGTGGCGGCCGGCCGTGCGGTCAACGAAGCGGCAGCTGACACGGCGGTGATCACCAAGATGGTGCGGGTGATGCTGCTGGCGCCGTTCCTGATCGCGCTGTCACTGTGGCTGGCCCGTGGCGGCAAGGCCAGCGCCGATGGCAGCAAGGCGCGCATCGTGGTGCCGTGGTTCGCGTTCGGTTTCGTGGCCGTGGCCGGTTTCAACTCGCTGCATCTGCTGCCGGCCGGCCTGCAGGCCGGGCTGGTGCAGCTGGACACGGTGCTGTTGGCGATGGCGATGGCCGCGCTGGGCCTGACCACCCACGTCTCGGCGCTGCGCCAGGCAGGCCTGAAGCCGCTGCTGCTGGCGCTGATCCTGTTCGCCTGGCTGCTGTTCGGTGGCCTGGCAATCCACCAGGGTGTGCTGGCGGTGCTGGGCTGATCAGGAGCGTGCCGACCAGGGTCGGCACCTGTAGATTCACGCCGTGCGTGGATGACGACTCCGACGGGGTCAGAGCCCTTTCCTGCGGAAAGGGATCCGTCCCCACCCCATTAGGCGGGACCGGCCGTGCAGGCAGGTACAATGCGCCATGACTGACTTCTCGACCCTGCCGCTGAGCCCGGCCCTGCAGCCCGGCCTGGATGCCCTCGGCTATACCACCCTCACCCCCGTGCAGGCGCAGAGCCTGCCGGCCATCCTGGATGGCCGCGATGTAATCGCACAGGCACCCACCGGCAGCGGCAAGACCGCCGCCTTCGGCCTGGGCCTGCTGCAGTCCATCGACCCCAGCCTGATCCGCGTGCAGGCGCTGGTGCTGTGCCCGACCCGCGAACTGGCCGACCAGGTCGGCAAGCAGATCCGCAAGCTGGCCACCGGCATCCCGAACCTGAAGCTGTTGCTGCTGGTCGGCGGCGTGCCGCTGGGCCCGCAGCTGGCCTCGCTGGAAGGCCATGACCCGCACGTGGTGGTCGGCACGCCCGGCCGCGTGCAGGAGCTGGCACGCAAGCGCGCGCTGAATCTTGGCGCGGTGCGCACGCTGGTGCTGGACGAGGCCGACCGCATGCTCGACATGGGCTTCGAGGAGCCGATCCGCGAGATCGCCGGCCGCACCCACAAGGACCGCCAGAGCCTGCTGTTCTCGGCCACCTTCCCCGACAGCATCCGCGCCATGGCGCGTGACCTGCTGCGCGACGCGGTGGAAGTAACGGTGGAAGGCGCCGACCAGGCACCGGCGATCCGCCACCTGTTCTGCGAGGTGGAACCGGCGCACCGCCAGAAGGCGCTGGCCGGCCTGCTGCTGAAGTACACCCCGGAATCGGCGGTGGTGTTCTGCAACACCCGCAAGGACGTGGACGAAGTTGCCAACTCGCTGCAGCAGTTCGGCTTCTCCGCACTGGCCCTGCATGGCGACATGGAGCAGCGCGACCGCGAGGAAGTGCTGTTGCTGCTGGCCAACCGCAGCTGCAACGTGCTGGTGGCCAGTGATGTGGCCGCACGTGGCCTGGACGTGGAAGAGCTGGCGGCGGTGATCAACTACGAGCTGCCGACCGACGTGGAAAGCTACCAGCACCGCGTGGGCCGCACCGGCCGTGCCGGTGCCAGCGGCCTGGCGATCAGCCTGGTGGCCGGTCGCGAGAAGACCCGTGCCGAAGCCATCGAAGCGCAGATGGGGCAGCCGCTGGACTGGCAGAAGACGCCGCTGGCAACCTCGCGCCCGGCCGAACTGCCGCAGGCCGCGATGCGCACGCTGCGGATCGACGGTGGCAAGACCGACAAGCTGCGCCCAGGCGACATTCTCGGTGCACTGACCGGTGATGCCGGCCTGTCGAGCAAGTTCATCGGCAAGATCGCGATCTTCCCGACCCGCTCCTACGTGGCGATCGCCCGTGAGCAGGCCAACAAGGCCGTGGCCAAGCTGGAAGCCGGCAAGATCAAGGGCCGTCGTTTCCGCGTGCGGATGATGTGACTGAAGCAGCGTGGCCAACCACGGTTGGCAACGATCTGACCTGGTAGTGGCCAACCTCGGTTGGCCCATCCGTGGCGTCAATCGCGAAAAGTGCTGCCAACCAAGGTTGGCAACTACCGGTTCCCGGCCATTCGCCCTGGTAGATGCCAACCTTGGTTGGCACCTGCCCTTCGATCAGAACACCAGTTCGGTGTGCAGCGGCAGATCCGATTCCCAGCGGGCGCGACCACCCAGGCCGTCCAGTTCGACCAGTACACCGGCACCGACCACGTTCACGCCCAGGCGGCGCACCAGCGACAGCGCAGCGACCAGCGTGCCGCCGGTGGCCAGCACGTCGTCGATGATCGCCACGCGGGCCCCGGCCGGCAGCGCATCGGCGTGCACTTCGATGCAGTCACTGCGGTATTCCAGCGTGTATTCCTCGCGCAGCACCTGGCCCGGCAGCTTGCCCGGCTTGCGCACCGGCACAAAGCCCACGCCCAGCTCCAGCGCCATCGCGGCGCCGAGGATGAAGCCACGCGATTCGATACCGATCACCGCGTCCAGCTTCTGGTCGCGCCAACGGTCGGCCATCGCGGTGATGGCACCGCGGAAGTCCTCGCTATGGGCGAGCAGCGGCATGATGTCCTTGAAGAGGATGCCGGGCTTGGGGAAGTCGGCGATGTCGCGCAGTCGGGAGGCCCACTGCGGAGCGACGAGGGCGTCGGTCATGTCACATTGGCTATCTGATGGCGGCATAGGGTACCTGTTCCGGGCGCCGCCTGCCTGTTGGGGGTGTTCGGCCGGGCTGCGCCCGGCACCTGCGGTAGTGCCGGCCGCTGGCCGGCAACCTCAACGGCAACAGCAAGGGCAACAGCAAGGGCAACAGCGGGTTTCCTGTGGGATGACGGGGTGGGTCCGGTTGCGGGAGACGCCGTAAACCCGTCCGTGGGGGCTTGGCCGCGGCTTGCTCGTGTGCGCTGTCCTGCGCACACGGCAAGACCGGGGTTGGGCGTCCTGCCCAACCCGCCCGAGGCATGCCTCGGGCCCATGCCGCGGACACTCCCGCAACCGGCCCCCCCACCTTCGATAGTTTCCTGCGATCTGTCGTAGATCCACGCCATGCGTGGATGAATCTCTATCGAAATCGAACATTTCGAGAATTGAACGAAGAGCATCCACGCATCGCGTGGATCTACCGTGTCGACCAAGGTCGACACCTACCCACAGCCGCGGGAATCTGTCGGAGGTGGGGCGGTGTGGGGCTGCAGGACCGTTGGCGCCATGGATGGCGCCATCGAGCCCCCATGGACGGGTTTACGGCGTGTCCTGCAGCCCCGCACCGTCCCGCCAGACCATCCGCAATCCAGAGCCGCTTTGGCTTTGGCCGTTGCTTGCGCGGTGGCCTCTGCAGGTGCAGGGCGCAGCCCTGCCGAAACCCACCCTCAGGAACTGCAGGACAGCATCGAGCAGCCGGCGCGGTTGTCTGCCCATGCCGGGCGCTTTGCGGCAAAGTGATCGAGCCCCGCACGCTCGGTGTATGGATCGCGCAGCACGTCCTGCAGTGCGTGAACACCGCCGAGGTCACCCCGCTCTGCGCGGTCGATCGCCTCCTGGGCCAGCCAGTTGCGCAGCACATACAGCGGATTGGCTTTGGCCATCTTCGCCGCGCGCTCACTGGCCGAAAGTGGATCGGCCTGCAACCGCGCCGCGTAGTCCTGCAGCCACTGCTGCAACGGCGCCTGCACCGCCTGCTGGCGCGACTCGTCGTAGTACACCGCATCCAGCACGCCCACGTCTGGCGCCGCTGGATCAACCCGCATCAGCGCACGCCAGGCCAGGGTCATATCCATGCCGCCGTCCTGCATCAGCTGCTGCCAGCGCTGGTAGAGCCCCAGGTCGTCATCGTCGGCAGCGGCCAGGCCCAGCTTGGCTGCGGCATCGCGACGCGTGCAGGCCACGAAGGTGGACTGGTAGGCCGCCAGACCGGCCTGCAGCGGCGCCACATCGGCAAACAACGGCGACAGCGCCTGCGCCAACCGGCTCAGGTTCCAGTACGCCACCTGCGGCTGGGTACCGAAACGATAACGGCGGCCCTGTGCGTCGGTGGTGTTCGGCGTCCAGTCCGGGTCGAAGTCCTCGACCCAGCCATAAGGACCGTAGTCGAGCGTGAGGCCGAGCACGGACAGGTTGTCGGTGTTCATCACGCCATGCACGAAACCGACGCGCATCCAGTGCGCGATCATCTCGGCAGTGCGCACCGCGATCTGCGCGAACCAGTCGCCGTACAGCGCCTCACCCTGCCCTTCAAGCTCCGGAAAGTCGCGGGCGATGCACGCGTCGACCAGCTGCCGCAACAAGGCAGTTTCGCCGCGTGACGCTGGCAGTTCGAATGAACCAAAGCGCAGGAACGAGGGCGATACCCGGCACACGATGGCGCCGGGCTCGGCACGCGGGTGGCCGTCGTAGAACATGTCGCGTACCACGTCTTCGCCGGTGCCGACCAGCGACAGCGCGCGCGTGGTCGGTACGCCCAGGTGATGCATCGCTTCGCTGCACAGGAATTCACGGATGGATGAGCGCAGCACTGCGCGGCCATCAGCACCCCGCGAATACGGCGTGGGACCGGCACCCTTCAGCTGCAGTTCCCAATGACGGCCATCCGGTGCGACCAGTTCACCCAGCGAGATCGCGCGGCCGTCGCCGAGCTGGCCCGCCCAGTGGCCGAACTGATGGCCACCGTAATTGGCCGCCCACGGCTGCATGCCGGCGTACAGCGCATTGCCGCCGAACACCCGCGCGAAGCCTTCGCTTTCGACTTCAGCGGTATCGAAGCCGAGCATCGCGGCGACGTCCGGCGCCCAAGCCAGCAGCGTAGGCGCCGCCACTGGAGTCGGCATCACCGGCGACCAGGCCGCGCCCAGCACTTCGCGGCGGCGCGGGCCGGATTCGGGGTCGCCCGGCAGGGTGTGCAGCAGGCGGTTGTCGAAACGGGGGCTGTCGGTATCCATGGTGCTGAAGATGGGGACGACCGCCGCCCGCCTCAATTGCCGCTGAGCGCCTGCAGATGACCGCCGTGGGCCTCGGCACGCTGGTAGGCCGGGCGCTCGCCGATACGCTTGAGGAAGCCACGCAGCGCCGGCTTGTCGTCGAGGCCACCGCCGCGCGCGGCGGCCGCCTGGATCGGGAAGCTCATCTGGATGTCGGCCGCGCTGAAGCGTTCGCCGGCGAACCATGGGCTTTCAGACAGGCGGCGCTCCATCCAGTCCAGGTGCAGTTGTCGCTGCGGGCCGATGAAGCCACGCTCGGCCTTGTCGGCGATGCTGCGCGCAATCGGGCGGGCGAAGAACGGCATCGGCGCGTTGCGGATGCGGCCCATCACCAGGGTCAGCAGCAGCGGCGGCATCGCCGAGCCTTCGGCGTAGTGCAGCCAATAGCGGTAGGCAATGCGCTCGGCGCCATCGGCCGGCATCGGTGACGGCGACAGCTGGCGTTGGGTGTCATAGCGATCCGCGAGGTAGTCGAGGATGGCACCGGACTCGGCCAGTACCAGCTCGCCATCCTGCAGCACCGGCGACTTGCCCAGCGGATGCACGTTACGCAGTTCGGGCGGTGCCAGCAGCGTCTTCGGATCGCGGGGATAACGGCGCAGTTCGTAGTCCAGCCCCAGCTCCTCCAGCATCCACAGCACACGCAGGGAACGGGAGTTTTCCAGGTGGTGGACGATGCGCATGGGGATGATCCTTGGGGAGGCCTGCATCGTACCGCGCCAGCTGCATGCCCTTTGTAGAGTCGAGCGTGCTCGACTGCTTTCCAGAGACAGTCGAGCAATCTCGACTCGACAAAGCAGCAGGCAATAAAAAACGCCGGAAGCTTTCGCTTCCGGCGTTCTGGCTACCAAACGGTAGCAGACGGATTAGACCGCCTGCACCTGGTCAGCCTGCATACCCTTCTGGCCCTGGACGGCGATGAAGGTAACCTTCTGGCCTTCCTGCAGGGTCTTGAAGCCGGTGCCCTGGATGGCACGGAAGTGCACAAACAGGTCCGGGCCGCTTTCCGGGGTGATGAAGCCGAAGCCCTTGGCGTCGTTGAACCACTTGACGGTGCCGGTCTGACGATCAGACATTTGACTAACTCCTGAAACACATGTTGAAAAAATCGCAGCCACCGGGTATCGGGGCCGAGACTGAGTTGCAGGCGTTGGTAAAGCGGATCGATGAGCGGATCGTGAGATCAACTGCACCAGGCCACGATTCACGGTGACCCTAGCAAACACAGTGGGACGAACGATACGCGTGTTTTCTGCAAAAAGCGATAGCCCGGACGTTCATCGGCTGGCCCCGCCCGCTAGACGTGACAAGGGCTGGCAGCCGATCGAGGCTAACCCCGAGTCCCCATTCAGGATTTTCCTACCCTACACTGGGTAAATGACTGAAGCTGAAACCCAAGCTGAACCCGCCCTCCCCCGCATCTGGGTGGACGCGGACGCCTGCCCCACCGTCATTCGCGACATCCTGTTCCGTGCCGCTGAACGCGTTGGCATCGAGCTGACCCTGGTCGCCAACCAGTGGATCCGGACCCCGCCCTCACGCTGGCTGCGTTCGATCCAGGTGCCCCAGGGCCTGGACGTGGCCGACAGCGCCATCGTCGAACGGGTCGCTGCCGGAGACCTGGTCGTCACCCAGGACATCCCGCTGGCCGCGCTGGTGCTGGAGAAGAAGGCCGTGGCGCTGAACCCGCGCGGCCAGCTGTACACGCCGAACAACATGGCCGAGCGGCTGTCGATGCGCAATTTCATGGAAGAACTGCGCGGCGCCGGGGTCCAGACCGGCGGCCCGCCGCCACTGGGCCAGCGCGACCGGCAGCTGTTCGCCGCCGAGCTGGACCGATGGCTGGCGCGGCGCCCGGCCCGCTGACCCGCGCTAGCCGCCCTGCTCCATTCGGCACAGGCGGCGCTGGCTGCTGAACCGCCGCGGTTCCCCGGTCAGCGGATCATCGAAGGCCAGCACCTGTGCCAGCAGCTGCAGTGCAGGCTCGGCGCTGCCCTCCGGCCGCGACTGCAGCTGCGGGTAAAGGTCGTCGCCCTCGATCGGTGCGCCCAGCGCGGCCATATGCACGCGCAGCTGGTGCTTGCGACCGGTTTCCGGCTTCAGCCGGTAGCGCCAGATCGGCCCTTCGGCCTCGATCGGCTCGATCAGGCTGCGCGCATTGGGCTCGCCCGGCACTTCGGCCATGCGGAAGAACGGCTCCCCCGGCACCAGACGGCTGTCCCGCTGCAACGGAAACGCCAGCCCGGGCAGCGCCGGTGCCAGCGCCTCATAGGTCTTCTCGATGCGCCGCTCGCGGAACAGCCGCTGATAGGCATCGCGCGTGGCCGCCTGGGTCGAGAACAGCACCAGGCCGGCGGTCAGCCGATCCAGGCGGTGCAACGGCGCCAGTTCGGTGTTGCCGGTGCGTGCGACCAGGCGCGACAGCAGGGTTTCGCGCACATACCCACCGGCCGGCGTTACCGGTAGGAAGTGCGGCTTGTCGGCCACCAGCAGGTGCGCATCCAGATGCAGGATGGTCTCGGCGAAGGGAATCACCGGCTCGTCGGCAACCTCGCGGAAGTACTGGATTTCCAGCCCCACCTGCCAGGGCATGTCCGGCGCCAGTGCCCTGCCCTGCGCATCCTGCACACGGCCTCGGGCGAAGCGGTCCTGCCATTGCGCGCGACCGATGCGCGGGAAACGCGCGCACAGGCCATCGAGCAGGCTGGGCCAGTGGCCGGGGGGCAGCTGCAGGTGGCTGGGCAGGGTCATGGCGTCCATTCCGGCCACGGGAAAGAGCGCCAAGAGTGCCACCGTTGACACTGCGCAGACAGCCCGGCAACGGACACCCTTGGAGCAAACCTCTATCATTGACGTCTTTAGTCCACGGATCCCCCATGGCTCTTACCGCCACCATCCGCAAGGCCGAACTGCAGATCAGCGACATGGATCGCGGCTACTACGCGACCCACAACCTGACCCTGGCCCAGCACCCGTCCGAGACCGACGAACGATTGATGGTGCGCCTGCTCGCCTTCGCGCTGAACGCCGGCGACCGCCTGGAATTCGGCCGCGGCCTGAGTACCGACGATGAGCCGGACCTGTGGGAACACGACTACACCGGCGACATCCTGCAATGGATCGACCTGGGCCATCCCGACGAATCCCGCATCCGCAAGGCCAGCAACCGCAGCCGGCAGGTGCAGGTGGTCAATTACGGCGGCAACGCCTCGGAGATCTGGTGGGGCAAGCAGGGCAAGGGCCTGGCGCGCTTCGACAACCTGTCGGTGGTTGACCTCGATGGTGCCTTCGTCGAACTGTGGGGCCAGCAGATCCAGCGCGCGATGCGCTGGAGCGTGCTGATCCAGGACGGTGAAGTGCAGCTGCTCAACGATCAGATGCAGCTCGACGTGGTCCCGAACTGGCGCAAGCGCGCCAAGGCATGAGCACGATCCGTTGCGACGTGGTGGTCATCGGCGCCGGCGCGGCCGGGCTGATGACCGCGATCACGGCTGGCCAGCGCGGCCGCCAGGTGCAGGTGATCGACCATGCCAACAAGGTCGGCAAGAAGATCCTGATGTCCGGCGGTGGCCGCTGCAACTTCACCAACACCGGCACCACCCCGGCCAACTTCCTGTCGGCCAACCCGCACTTCTGCAAATCGGCGCTGGCGCGCTACACGCCCTGGCACTTCATCGAGCTGGTCAGCAAGCACGGCATCGCCTATCACGAAAAGGAGCTGGGCCAGCTGTTCTGCGACATCTCGTCCAAGCAGATCGTGAAGATGCTGGTGGACGAATGCCAGGCGGCCGGTGCCCAGATCCGCACCGAATGCAGCGTGCAGCGCATCGAGCACGGCAGCGACGGGTTCCGCGTGCACACCACGCAGGGCCTGTTCCACTGCGCCTCGCTGGTGGTTGCCACCGGCGGCCTGTCGATTCCGAGCATGGGCGCCACCGGCTTTGGCTACGAGATTGCCCGCCAGTTCGGCCATCAGGTGCTGCCGACCCGCGCCGGGCTGGTGCCGCTGACGCTCAGCGGCAAGCACCAGGAACGGCTGGCTGATCTGAGTGGTGTCGCCCTGCCGATCGAGGCGCGCTGCAACGGCAAGAGCTTCCAGAACTTCATGCTGCTGACCCATCGCGGCGTGAGCGGCCCGGCGATCCTGCAGATCTCCTCGTTCTGGCAACCCGGCGATGCGCTGGAGCTGGACCTGCTGCCCGGCCAGGATGCCGGCGAGTGGCTGCGCCAGATGAAGCGCGAGCGTCCGGCCGCCGAGCTGCGCACGGTGCTGGCCGAGGTACTGCCGAAGCGGCTGGCGCAGCGCCTGTGCGAGCACTGGCTGCCCGACCGGCCTGTGCGCCAGCTGGACGAGCCGGTGCTGCGCCAGGCCGCGCAGCTGCTGGGCGCGTTCCCGCTGGTGGCCAGCGGCACCGAGGGCTATCGCACCGCCGAAGTCACCCTGGGCGGCGTGGATACCGCTGAGGTGTCGTCCTCGACAATGGAATCCAAGCGCGTACCCGGCCTGCATTTCGTCGGCGAGGTGCTGGATGTGACCGGCTGGCTGGGCGGCTACAACTTCCAGTGGGCCTGGGCCAGCGGCCACGCGGCCGGTGGCGTGGTGTGAACCAGATCGCCGTTCGATGCGTGCAAGGGGCGCGCGCATGGACGGTTCGCCGCGCATCGTGTATCTAGATTCGCAGATTGGGGAGCAGTGCATGCAGAACGCGAACGACATCACCATCCGCCTGCTGATCGTCGATGACAGCGGCGAGAATGCCGAAGCCATCGTCAGCACGCTGCGCAACAGCGGCATCGCGGTGCGCCCTTGGCGTCCGCAGGATGCGGCCGAGCTGTCCCAGGTGCTGTCCAGCCAGGCCATCGACCTGGTGCTGGCGTCCCCCTCGCAAGGCATCCCGCTGCCGCTGGTGGCCCAGCACATCGCCGCCAGCGGCAAGGACATTCCGCTGGTGCTGCTGGCCGATCGCATCGACGAGGACGAGCTGGTGCAGGCCAGCAGCCACGGCATCCGTGCCCTCGCCCTGCGCCAGCGCTCCGAGCATCTGTTGGCCGTGGTCCGCGACCAATGGGTGGACCTGCAGGCCCGTCGCGGCCTGCGCCGCATCGAAGCGCAGATGCGCGAGACCGAGCGCCGCTGCGATGCGCTGATCGCCTCTTCGCGCGATCCCATCGCCTACGTGCACGAAGGCATGCACATCCGTGCCAACGATGCCTACCTGGAAATGTTCGGCTACGAGCAGTTCGACGACATCGAAGGCATCTCGCTGCTGGACATGGTCGCCGCGCAGCATGTGGAAGGCTTCAAGCAGCTGCTGAAGGGCCTGAGCCGTGGCGAGGCGCCGCCGCCGCAGTACCAGCTCGATGCCCGCCACGAGGATGGCAGTACGTTCGCGGCAACCATGGAATTCACCGCCGCCACCTACGAAGGCGAATCCTGCCTGCAGGTGGTGCTTCGCCGCCGCATGGAGTTCGATCCGGAGCTGGCCCGCGAGGTCGAGGACCTGCGCCAGCGCGATCAGGTCACGGGCCTGCTCAACCGCCCGACCTTCATGCTGCAGCTGGAAAGCGCAGTGGCACAGGCCGGGCGCAGCGAAGGCCAGTTCGGCCTGCTGCTGATCGAGCCGGACCACTACGCGCGCCTGCTGCCGGACATCGGCCTGGCCTCGGCCGACGCGCTGATCGGCGCCCTTGCCGGCCTGCTGGCCGAGGTCGTTGGCGAGGACGCGCAGCTGGCCCGCTTCGGCGAACACAATTTCGCCGTGCTGCAGGCCGGGCCCTACGCGCAGACCGTGGCACTGGCCGAGCGCATCCGCGAAGCGTATGCAGCGCATGTGTTCAGCATCGGCGCGCGCTCGGCCACGGTGACGGTCAGCATCGGTGGCGTGCAGGTGGGCGAGAAGATCGCCAGCATCGGCCAGGTGCTCGCACGCGCCAGCGAGTGCACGCATGCCGCCGCCGAACTGGGCAATACCTGCCGCATCTTCGACCCGGCTGCGGCCGACCGCGTCGAGGAAGAACGCGTGCTGCGCTGGGTCACCCGTATCCGTGAAGCACTGGCCGGCGACGGCTTCCAGCTGCACTACCAGCCGGTGCTGAACCTGCAGGGCGAGCCGCTGGAGCTGTACGAGGCCTACCTGCGCCTGGAGCACAACGGCGAACTGCTGAGCCCGACCGCGTTCCTGGGCATCGCCGAGGAGTACGGCCTGCTGGCGGAGATCAACCGCTGGGTGGTTTCGCAGGCCATCGCCGTACTGGGTCAGCGCGCACGCCAGGGCCACGCCACCCAGGTACTGGTGAAGGTAACGCCGGAATCGTTCGACGACCCCGAGATGATCGCCACCCTGCGGCGCGAGCTGCAGACGCAGGGCGTGCCCTGCGAACGGCTGTGGCTGCATGCGCCGGAAGCGAAGGTGTTCACCCACCTGCGCAGTGCGCAGCAGTTCCTTGCCGAAGTGGCGCCACTGGGCTGCCGCATCGGGCTGGAGCAGTTCGGTTCGGGATTGGACTCGTTCCAGCTGCTCGCCCACTTCCAGCCACAGTTCCTCAAGCTGGACCGCGGTTTCACCAGCGATCTGGCGGCCACCCGCGAGAACATCGACCGCATCAGCCAGATCACCGCACGCGCGCAGGAGGCCGGCATCCGCACCATCGCCGAGTTCGTCAGCGACGCCAATTCGATGACCCTGCTGTTCAGTGCCGGCGTGGATTACGTGCAGGGCGATTTCGTCGGCCCGGCGCTGCCGGAGATGGGGTTCGAGTTCGGGTGACCGCGGTAGTGCCGGCCGCTGGCCGGCAGCCTTTGGTACCCAGGGTTGCCGGCCAGCGGCCGGCCCCACCAAAAGAGAAGGCCGGCTTTCGCCGACCTTTTCATTGATCAGGTCATGTCGACCAGATTATCGATCTTCACGTCCGGATTGACGTCGGCCTCGTAGTCGACACCCTCCACGCCAAAACCGAACAGGCGCAGGAAGTCGGCCTTGTAGCCGGCCAGGTCGCTGATCTCGTACAGGTTCTCGTTGGTGACCTGCGGCCACAGCGCGACCACCTTGCCCTGCACGTCTGCCGCCATTTCCTTGTAGTCGGCACGCAGGCGGCCTTCCTCGTCGACCAGCGCGACGGTATGGCCATCGCCATCGACCAGATCGTGGCGCAGGCGATCGATCGCCACGCCGTCGGCCTTGCCGCCGTAGAGGATGTCGTACAGCACGTCCAGCTGCTCGATGCAGCCTTCGTGGGTGCCCTTTTCCTTCATCACCTTGAACAGGAGCGACAGGTAGAGCGGCATGGTCGGAATGGCCGAGCTGGCCTGGGTGACCACGGCCTTCAGCACCGACACGCGCGCGTCGCCGCCGATTTTCGCCAGCTTCTCGCGCAGGCCCAGCACCTTGGTGTCCAGGTCCTTCTTGGCGGCGCCGATCGAGCCGTTCCAGTAAATCGCCTGGGTGATCTCTTCGCCCACGTAGGTGAAGGCCGTGGTGGTGCAGCCGTTGGCCAGCACGCCGGCGTCGGCCAGCGCGTCGATCCACATCTGCCAGTCTTCGCCACCCATCACCGCGACGGTGCCAGCGATCTCTTCCGGGGTAGCCGGCTGCAGGGTGGTTTCCGTGATTACTTCCTTGTCGGTATCCAGGCCGCGCAGGGTGATCGGCTCGCCGATCGGCTTCAGCGTGGAGCTGATGACTTCACCGGTCTTGGGGTGCTTGCGACGCGGCGCCGCCAGGCTGTAGACGACCTGATCGACCTGGCCGAGATCGGCCTTGATCATTTCGATGGTCTTCGCCTTCACTTCATCGGAGAAGGCATCGCCGTTGATGCTCTTGGCGTACAGGCCGGCTTCGTCGGCGTACTTGTGGAACGCAGCCGAGTTGTACCAGCCCGCAGTACCCGGCTTGCTCTCGCTGCCCGGGCGCTCGAAGAAGATGCCCAGGGTCGCGGCGCCGCTGCCGAAGGCAGCGGTGATGCGCGCAGCCAGGCCGTAGCCGGTGGAGGCGCCGATCACCAGCACGCGCTTGGGGCCGTTCTGGATCGGCGGACGCGCGCGGATGTAGTCGATCTGCTGCTTGACCGCGGCTTCGCAGCCGGTCGGGTGGGTGGTGACGCAGATGAAGCCGCGGACGCGCGGTTTGATGACCATGGATACCTCGGGTTGGCAGATGCGGCGCACGGGGCGCTCAGCAGGAATACGGGTGCGCGCCTGCGCGCGCGAACCGCAGGATCGTAGTGCGCGGGGGCCGAATGCACAACCGACGCTGGCGTAGGGTGGGGTTTGTTTTGCAGGGTTGCACCCTGCACCCGCAGAGGCCTGAGCAACGGCCAGAGCCAGAGCAACGTCAAAAGCTGGGTTCCTGGGGGTGGGCGGGGTGGGTCCGGTTGAGGGGGACGCTGCAAGCACGTCCATGTAAGCTCGGTCGCCGCATCCATGCGGCTCACGCCCCCTCAACCGGACCCACCCCGCCTTCGACAGACTTCCGCGATCTGTTGGAACGGCGTGCGGCCTTGGTAGGTGTCGACCTTGGTCGACACGGTTGAATTCATTCGATATCTGACAGATGTGTCGACCAAGGTCGACACCTACCGACAGCCGCAGGAATCTGTCAAAGGTGGGGCGGTGTCGGAGTGCGGGGTGTCAGCCGCATGGATGCGGCTGCCAAGCCTACAGGGACGTACTTGCGGCGCCCCCGCACTCCGACACCGCCCCACCAATCCACGGAATGCCCGCTGTTGCTGTTGCTGCTGCCTCTGCAGGTGCAGGGCTGCAAGCCCTGCCAACAAAAAACCCCGCTTGCGCGGGGTTCTCTGTGCATTGCGTGCAGCGCGAACGCTTACGGGCGACGGGCCAGGGCCTCGACGTCCTTCGCCTTCGGCAGCAGGTCCTGCTTGCTGACACGCAGGAAACCGATCGTCAGCATCGGCACCGCCACCAGGATCGAGGACAGCACCACAATCACCGCACCGATCATGTGCGTCTCGGCCAGGCCTTCCATCGAGCTGCCGCCGTACAGGTACAGGGCCAGCGCCGACAGGAAGAACATCACCGCGGTGATCACCGTACGCGACAGCGTCTGGTTGATCGAACGGTTCAGCACTTCCATCGAGTCCACGCGCAGGCTGCGGAAGTTCTCGCGGACGCGGTCGAAGACCACGATGATGTCGTTGATCGCAAAGCCCATCACCGACAGCAGGCCGGCCAGCACGGTCAGGTCGAACTCACGACCCAGCAGGGACACGTAAGCGACCGTCACGATCAGGTCGAACATCGCCACGATGCTGGCGGTGACCGCGAACTTCCACTCGAAGCGCACCGCGATGTAGATCAGGAAGCCGGCCAGCATGAAGATGGTCGCGTACAGGCCATTCATCGCCAGGTCCTTGCCGATCTGCGGGCCGACGAACTCGTTGCGCAGCACGGTGGCCTGGTTGTCGGCAGAAGACAGCGCCTTCACTACTGCGGCAGCAGTGGCCTTGTCCTCGGCGGCGGCGTCACCGGTACCCGGCGCATGCTCACCGTGCGGGGCCAGGCGGATCAGCAGGTCGGTGTTGCCACCGACGCTCTGGACCTGGGCGCCTTCGAAGCCACTCTGCTCGAGCTTGTTGCGGACCTGCTCGACGTCCACCGGCTTGTCGAAGCGGGCTTCGATCAGGGTGCCGCCGGTGAAGTCCAGCGCGTAGTTGAAGCCCTTGATGCCGATGATGGCGACCGAGGCCAGGAACACCACGATGGTGACTGCCATGGCGACATGGCGCCAGCGCATGAAGTCGATCTTGGTGTCGTTCGGGAGGATGTGCAGCGGAAACAGTTTCATTGTGCGTGTCGTCCCGTCAGATGGCCACGTTCTGGAGCTTCTTGCGACGGCCGTAGATCAGCGTCGCCAGCGCACGCGACACGGTGATCGCGGTGAACATGGAGGCGAAAATACCGATGATCATGGTCAGTGCGAAGCCCTTCAGCGGACCGGTACCGAATGCGAACAGCGCCACACCGACGATCAGGCCGGTCAGGTTGGCGTCGAGAATGGTGCCCGAGGCACGCTCGTAACCGGTCACAATCGCGGTCTTGCCCGGCACGCCGGCACGCAGCTCTTCACGGATACGCTCGTTGATCAGCACGTTGGCGTCCACCGACAGGCCCACCGACAACGCCAGGCCGGCGAAGCCCGGCAGGGTCATGGTCGCGCCAAACAGCGACATCACCGCCACCACGATCAGCAGGTTGAACAGCATCGCTGCCGAGGTGATCACGCCGAACATGCGGTAGTACACGCTGAAGAACACCAGGGTGAACAGGAACGCGAACACCACTGCGCGCATGCCGTTCTTGACGTTCTCGGCGCCGAGGCTCGGGCCGACCACACGCTCTTCGACGAAGTCCATCGGCGCGGCCAGCGAGCCGGACTTCAGCAGCTTGGCCAGGTCGTCGGCTTCCTTCTTCTGCAGGCCGGTGGTCTGGAAGTTCTTGCCGAACACGCCGTTGATGTTGGCCACCGAGATCACTTCCTCGTTGACCTTGAAGCCACGCACTTCCTGGCCGTCAACCAGGGTCACGGTCGGCACGCGTTCGGTATACACCACCGCCATCGGCTTGTTCACGTTGGCGCTGGTGAAGTCGAACATGCGCTGGCCGCCGACGTTGTTCAGCGTCACGCTGACCGCCGGGGCACCGCTGGTGGAGTCGGTCACCGCCTGCGCGCCGACCATCTGGTCGCCGGTGACGATCACGCGCTTGTTCAGCAGGATCGGACCGCCGCCGTCACGGCGCTGATAGACCTTCGCTTCCGGCGGGATGCGGCCGGAGTCGATGGCGTCCTGGGCATTGCCCTCGACCACCGCGCGGTATTCCAGGGTGGCGGTGGCGCCGATCATGCGCTTGGCTTCGGCAGTGTCCTGCACGCCGGGCAGCTGCACGACCACGCGGTCGGCACCCTGGCGCTGGATGATCGGCTCGGCGACGCCGAGCTGGTTCACGCGGTTGCGCAGGGTGTTGATGTTCTGCTCGATGGCGCCATTGGCGATCTGCGCGATCTCGGTCTCCGGCACGGTCACCGTGATTCGGTTGCCGCTGACGTCGTAGCCGAGCGTCGGCTGCGCCTTCACCAGCGCCGCACGGGCACGCTGTGCGGCGTCATCACCGGCGGACGGGCTGAGGTTGGCCACGATGCTGTTGTCCGCGCGACGCTCCACCGACTGGTACGCGATGCGCGCGTCACGCAGGGTGCTGCGCACGTCTTCGGTGTAGGCGTCCAGGCGCTTGTCGAGGGCGGCCTTCTGGTCGACTTGCAGCACGAAGTGCACACCACCCTGCAGGTCCAGGCCCAGCACCATCGGGCGACCGCCGAGGTTGGCCAGCCAGTCCGGCACGGTCGAGGCCAGGTTCAGGGCCACGGTGTACTTTTCGCCGACCGTGTCGCGCAGGGCGTCGCTGGCAGCGGACTGCGCCTTCAGGTCCGGCAGGCGGACAATCAGGCTTTCCCCTTCCTTCTCGACACCGACGGGGGTGACACCGGCCGTCTTCAGGTCGGCCAGCACACGGTCGCGCAGCGCATCGTCGATCTGCCCGCCACGGTTGGCGGTGATCTGGAGGGCCGGGTCCTTCTGGTAGATGTTGGGCAGCGCGTACAGCGCGCTGAGCGCCAGTACGATCAGGATGACGACGTACTTCCAGCGTGGAAATTCGAGCATTGCTTGGGTCCCGCGCGGCGCCATCCCCGGCGCCGCGGTTGTGCATCGGAAAGGGAGTGGCTTACTGGGCCGACTTCAGGGTACCGGCCGGCAGCACGTTGCCGACAGCGCCCTTCTGCACGCGGATGCGCACGTTGTCAGCCACTTCAATGGTGATGAAGTTGTCGCCGATGTCGGTGACGATGCCGGCGATGCCGCCGTTGGTCAGCACTTCATCGCCACGCTTGATCTTCTCCAGCATGGCCTTGTGCTCCTTCTGCCGCTTCATCTGCGGGCGGATCATCAGGAAGTACATGATGGCGATCAGGATGACCGGGAACAGCAGCGTGGTCAGGCCCATGCCCTGCGGTTGGCCGCCGGCGGCCTGGGCGTGGGCGGCGGGAATCAGGAAAGCAAGCAGGTTCATCGTTGGTCCTTTGGTTGGGCGGCGCTTCGGCCCTTTCACGGGCACGAGGTGTCGACCGCGGATCTGGGTCAGCCTTGAAGTATGCCACGGCCCCGGGCGTTCGTCCTTGGGCCGTTTGGCAGGGGCGTTCGGGTTACAGGGGCGGGGCCACCGCCCCGCGTGCCGCGTAGAAGGACTCGCGGAAGGCCAGGAAGGTTCCCGCCTCGATGGCCGCGCGGATGTCGGCCATCAGCTTTTCGTAATAGAACAGGTTGTGCAGGGTACCGAGCATCGGCGCCAGCATCTCGTTGCAGCGGTCCAGGTGGCGCAGGTAGGAACGCGTGTAACCGCCGGTGCAGGCCACGCAGCCGCAGCCCGGCTCGATCGGGCCCATGTCCCGCGCGTACTGGGAATTTCGGATGCGAACGGTGCCGAACGAGGTGAAATAGTGGCCGTTACGGGCGTTACGGGTGGGCATCACGCAGTCGAACATGTCCACGCCACGTGCGACACCCTCGACCAGGTCCTCCGGCCGGCCCACACCCATCAGGTAGCGCGGACGGTCGCTTGGCAGCTCCGGGTCCAGGTGGTCGAGCATGGCGTTGCGCTCGTGCTCCGGCTCGCCCACAGCCAGGCCGCCGATGGCATAGCCGTCGAAGCCGATCGCCTGCAGGGCCTCGGCCGAGCGGCTGCGCAGGTCGGTGTGCACGCCGCCCTGGACGATGCCGAACAGGGCCGCGTCATTGCCCAGCTCGTCATGCGCGTTGCGGCTGCGCTGGGCCCAGCGCAGGCTCAGCTCCATCGACCGGCGCGCCACATCCTCGGTGGCCGGGTACGGGGTGCACTCGTCGAAGATCATCACCACGTCCGAATCGAGCACCTTCTGGATCTTCATGCTCTCTTCCGGGCCCAGGAACACACGGGCGCCGTCGGTGGGCGAGGCAAAGGTCACGCCCTGCTCGGTGATCTTGCGGCGGTGGGCCAGCGAGAACACCTGGAAGCCACCGGAGTCGGTCAGGATCGGGCCATCCCAGCGGCAGAAGCCGTGCAGGCCGCCGTGGTCGGCGATGATGTCCAGGCCCGGGCGCAGGTACAGGTGGAAGGTATTGCCGAGGATGATCTCGGCGCCCAGCGCACGCACCTGGTCCGGCAGGATGCCCTTGACCGAGCCATAGGTCCCCACCGGCATGAAGGCCGGCGTTTCCACCGTGCCACGCGGGAAGGTCAGGCGGCCACGGCGGGCACGGCCGTCGCGGGTCTTGAGCTGGAACTGCAGTCGGGACATGGAGCGGTCATTCGGGCAAATAGTTGCTCATTGTCTCCCAAAACCGGCTCGACCGCCCATTCAGGCCTGAACGGCACGGCAGTAGAGCCACGCCATGCGTGGCTTTCCTGGTCTCCAGGCACCTGCAAGTGCGCACCAACGGTGCGCACCCACCACAAGCAGGCAGAGGTCAGCGCCCTACCCTGCCTGCGGGAACAGCAGCATCGCGTCGCCGTAGCTGAAGAAGCGGTAGCGCTGCTCGATCGCGTGCTGGTAGGCCTCGAACACGCGCTCCTTGCCGGCGAACGCGGAGATCATCATCAGCAGCGTGCTTTCCGGCAGGTGGAAGTTGGTCACCATCGCGTCGACGCTGCGGATGCGGTAACCCGGGGTGATGAAGATCTGCGTTTCACCGGCAAACGGCAGCAGCTCGCCGTCGCGCATCGCGCTTTCCAGCGCGCGCACCACGGTGGTGCCGACGCCGATCACGCGGCCGCCGGCGGCGCGCGTGCGCCGCACCTGCTGCACCAGCTCGGCACCCACGTTCAGCCACTCGCGGTGCATCACGTGGTCCTTCAGGTCATCGGCACGCACCGGCTGGAAGGTGCCTGCACCCACGTGCAGGGTGACGTGCCCGAACTCCACGCCCTTGTCCTTCAGTGCGGCCAGCAGCGGTTCGTCGAAATGCAGGCCGGCGGTCGGCGCCGCCACCGCCCCCACTTCGCGCGCGAACACAGTCTGATAGCGCTCGCGGTCGTCCACGCCCGGCTCGCGCTGGATGTACGGCGGCAGCGGCAGGCGGCCGGCATGCAGCAGCCACTGTTCCAGCGATTCCGGCACATGGAACTGCAGTACGTAGAACTCGCCATCGCGGCCCAGCACCTCGGCTTCACCGCCGGCATCCAGCGCAATGCGGCTGCCGGCCTTCGGTGACTTGCTGGCGCCCACCTGGGCACGGGCCTGCTGGCCGCCCAGCAGGCGCTCGATCAGTATCTCCACGCGGCCGCCGCTGGCCTTATGCCCGAACAGGCGCGCCGGGATCACCCGGGTGTCGTTGAACACCAGCAGGTCGCCCGGCTGCAGCAGCGACGGCAGGTCGCGCACCTGCAGGTCGGTGAAGGCATCGGGCGCCGGCGGTACCAGCAGCAGGCGGCTTGCGGAACGTTCGGCCAGCGGGGCCTGCGCGATCAGTTCAGCCGGCAGGTCGTAATGGAAATCGGACTTCTTCAAGGCAGTGGGCGGCAACAGGTCGACAATGGCGCGCATTGTACGTCCAGCGTCTGCGAGCCGGCGTGCTTCGCGGCGAACGTCGCGGAAAATGCTGCTATGCAGCAGGTTTCTGCGGGGTTATCGCGCAAAAAAACAAGTGCTAGCATCGAGCCGGAAGTCCGCTGCACGAGCCTGCCCCCAAGCGCGCGTGATGACGCGCGTTTTGCTTTTGAAGACCCGTGCGACCCATTGTTTCAGGAGATCTGCAATGAGCTTCATCGAACGCCTCGCCCCCCTGCGCAGCCAGCCCGGCACCCGTCTCACCACCGGGCTGGACGATGCCACCCTGACCGCCCTGTCCGCCAACCACCCGCAGCTGATCGCCGCGGTGGACGCCGCTGCCGAGGAATTCGCGCGCGTGCAGGCCGACCTGGGGCCGCTGCTGGCGCAGGACGAACAGGCGCAGATCGACGCGATGCAGGACGGTTTCGTCAATTTCTATGCCGATGACGCGGTGACCCCGTACGTGGCACTGGCTGCGCGCGGCCCATGGGTGGTCACCCTGAAGGGCGCCGTGCTGTACGACGCCGGCGGCTACGGCATGCTCGGCTTCGGGCACGCCCCTGACGCCGTGCTGGAGGCGATGGCCCGCCCGCAGGTGATGGCCAACATCATGACCCCCAGCCTGTCGCAGCAGCGTTTCATCACCGCCCTGCGCGCCGAGATCGGCCACCGCCGTGGCGGCTGCCCGTTCGCCCGTTTCATGTGCCTGAATTCCGGTTCCGAAGCGGTTGGCCTGGCCGCGCGCATCGCCGACGTCAACGCCAAGCTGCAGACCGACCCGGGTGCGCGCCACGCTGGCGCTGCGATCAAGCGCGTGGTGGTCAAGGGCAGCTTCCATGGCCGTACCGACCGCCCTGCCCTGTATTCCGATTCCAGCCGCAAGAGCTACATGCAGCACCTGGCCAGCTACCGCGGTGAGGACTCGGTGATCACCGTGGCGCCGTACGACGAAGCCGGCCTGCGCAAGGTGTTCGAGGACGCCGCACGCAACCAGTGGTTCATCGAGGCGGTGTTCCTGGAACCGGTGATGGGCGAAGGCGATCCGGGGCGTTCGGTGCCGCCGTCGTTCTATGCCGTTGCCCGCGAACTGACCCGTGCCCACGGCAGCCTGCTGCTGCTCGACTCGATCCAGGCCGGCCTGCGCGCGCATGGCGTGCTGTCGGTGGTCGATTACCCGGGCTTCGAAGGCCTCGACCCGCCGGACATGGAGACCTATTCCAAGGCCCTCAACGCCGCGCAGTACCCGCTGTCGGTGCTGGCGGTGACCGAGCATGCCGCGCAGCTGTACCGCAAGGGCATCTATGGCAATACCATGACCAGCAACCCGCGTGCGCTGGACGTGGCCTGCGCCACCCTGGCCCAGCTGACCCCGCAGGTTCGCGCCAACATCGCCGAGCGTGGTGCCGAGGCCGTGCGCAAGCTTGAACAGCTGAAGAACGAGCTGGGCGGGCTGATCACTAAGGTGCAGGGCACCGGTCTGCTGTTCTCCTGCGAGCTGGCCCCGCAGTTCAAATGCTACGGCGCCAACTCCACCGAGGAATGGCTGCGCCAGCACGGCATCAACGTGATCCATGGCGGCGAAAACTCGCTGCGCTTCACCCCGCACTTCGGCATGGACAGCGAGGAGCTGGACCTGCTGGTGGGCATGGTCGGCCGCGCCCTGCGTGAAGGCCCGCGCCGCGAGCAGGCCGCTGCCGCGTAAGCCTGCTTGGCGTTTGTAGAGTCGAGCCGTGCTCGACTCGGCCTTTGCCGCGATCTGAACGAAGAGCAGCCGAGCATGGCTCGGCTCTACAGAAGGGCTCATAATCCAAGGACACCCCGTCCCCGACCGCCCTGCGGTTGGCGACGGGGCGTTTTCGTTTCCGGCCAAGAGACAGGAAGATCCATGAAATCGATCTGTGTGTACTGTGGTTCCAACGCTGGCAGCAAGCCGGCCTACACCGAACGCGCCATTGCCCTGGGTGACCGCATCGCCCGCGACGGCCTGCGCCTGGTGTATGGCGGCGGCAACGTCGGCCTGATGGGAACCGTGGCCAATGCCGTGCTCGCCGCTGGCGGCGAGGTGACCGGCGTGATCCCGCGCCAGCTGGCCGACTGGGAAGTGGCCCACCGTGGCCTGACCGAACTGGAGATCGTCGGTTCGATGCATGAGCGCAAGTCGCGCATGTTCGATCTTGCCGACGGTTTCGTCGCCCTGCCCGGCGGCTTCGGCACCATGGAAGAGATCTTCGAGATGCTGACCTGGCGCCAGCTGGGCATCGGCAACAAGCCATGCGCATTCCTCGATGTGGACGGCTTCTACGCCCCGCTGATCGGCATGATCGATCGCATGGTGGAAGAACGCTTCCTGCATCCGGACCAGCGCCAGGACCTGTGGTACGGCTCGGACATCGAAGAGATGCTGGAGTGGATGAAGAACTACCAGCCGGCCCAGGCCTCGAAGTGGATCGACGAGAAGCGCCGCGCCGCCCTGCGATGATGCGGCTGCACGCGGTGGCTCAGGCCGCCGCGTGCGCCCACGGCGCGGGCCGCCCCAGCAGGTAGCCCTGGCCGTAGTCACAGCCCAGTTCACGCAGGGTCTGCCGCTGCGCGTCGGTCTCGATGCCTTCGCCGATGGTCTCAATGCCCAGCGTGCGCGCCAGCGACAGCACGCCTTCCACCAGCGCCCGCGTACTCTGCACTTCCGGACCGTGCAGGCCGGCGATGAAGCTCTGGTCGATCTTCAGCGTGCTGATCGGGAAACGGTGCAGGTAGGACAGCGCGGAGAACCCGGTACCGAAATCGTCCAGCTGCACCTGGATGCCGCGCTCGCGCAGGCCCTGCAGGATACGCAGCGTGTGCGGGCCGTCGTCCAGCAACGCCACCTCGGTGATTTCCAGGCGCAGCCGGCGCGGATCGGCACCACAGCTGTCGAGCAGGCCGAACAGGCGATCACTGCCTCTGCCGAGCGGAAATGCCGGGGCGATACGTTCACCGAGACGTAGCCTTCGCCTCCCCGTGCCAGCCCCGCGATGACCTGCTCGTAGATCAGCCAGTCCACCTGTTCGATCAGGCCGCTCTCTTCACCCAGCTCCAGGAACGCGCCGGGCAGCAGCAGGCCACGGCGCTCATGCTGCCAGCGCAGCAGCGCCTCGTGACCGACCACTTCGCCGTCGGACAAGCGCACGATCGGCTGGTAGAACGGTACGAAATCGCGGTTGTTGATCGCACGGCGCAGATCGGCTTCCAGGTCCAGGCTGCGCATGGCTTCTTCGCGCATGTCCTCGTCGAAGATCGCACAGCGGTCATGGCCTTGCGCCTTGGCCCGGTACATGGCCGCATCCGCATCGCGCAGCAGCTCTTCTCCGGTGCGGTAGCGCGGATTCCACAGGGCAATGCCCAGGCTGCCGGACGGAAACAGTTCGCGCCCGGCGATCCACATCGATTCCTGCAACGCCAGCAGCAGCCGCTGGCCGAAATCCAGTGCCTGCGCCAAGCCCTGCGGGCACTGCAGCAGAACAGCAAACTCATCACCGCCGAGCCGGGCCACCACATCTTCGGTACCTGCCATCGACACGATGCGCTTGGCCACTTCCACCAGCATGCGGTCGCCGGCGGCATGGCCGATGCTGTCGTTGACCAGCTTGAAGCGGTCCAGATCGAGGAACAGCACGGCGAACACCGGTCCGCCCTCACGCTTGGCCAGCGCAAGTGAATCCTGCAGGCGATCCAGCAGGTGCAGGCGGTTGGGCAGGCCGGTCAGCGCATCGTGCATGGCCTGGTGGGTCAGGCGCTGCTCGGCACGCAGGCGCTCACCGATCTGCCCAAGCAGCTTTTCGTTGACCTCGGCCAGTTCGCGGGTGCGTTCCTCAACGCGCTTTTCCAGCTCGGCATGTGCCGAACGCAGCCGCTGCTGGTCGCGCTGGCGCGCAAGCCCGGTTCCGATGTTCTGCGCAACGAAGGTCAGCAGCCGCTGATCGTGCACGCTGAACGTGCTGTTCTCGCTGTAGCTCTGCACCACGATCGCACCCACCACCTCATCGTCGCGCAGCAACGGCACGCCCAGCCAGCAATGCGAGCGCGCGCCGGACTCGCGCACTTCACCACTGGCCAGCAGCGCATCGATCTGCGCGCGTGACGCCAGCAGCGGGCGCCGGTTGCGCACCACGTATTCGGTCAGGCCCCGGCTGAACGGCCGTGGCGCGCGGCTGGCATTGTGCTCGTCCACCGAATACACGAAGTCCAGGCCGTTGCCGGCCGGGTTGACCAGGGCGATGTAGAAATTGCGTGCGTCGAGCAGGCGCCCGACCACCCCATGCACCTGACCATAGAACTGGTCCAGGCTGTCGGCCGACATCGCCATCTCGGCGATGTTGTACAGCGCGGTCTGCAACTGTTCGGCACGGCGACGCTCGGCCACCTCATCCTGCAGGCTGCGGTTGGCGCGCTGCAGTTCCTGGGTGCGCCGCGCCACCTGCTGCTCCAGCCGCACCTGCGCCTGGCGCCGGTCCATCGCGGTCTGTACGTGCTGCGCAACGAAGCCCAGCAATGCGCGCTCGGCCTCGCCATAGCGGGCTGCCTGTTCATAGCTCTGAACCACGATGGCGCCGCAGACGCGGCCGTCGCGCAGCATCGGCACGCCCAGCCAGTCCAGGCTTTCGGGCCCACGCTGCGGGTCGTGCTCCTGTTCCATCACCTGCGCCAGCAGCCTGCGCGAGGGACCACTGAGCGGCTTGCCATGGCGCAACAGCGCCACGGTCAGGCTGCGCGGCATCTCGCTGGCGTCATGGCTCTGCGTGGGATCGGCGACGAAGTCATCGACCTGATCGGCGAAGTACAGGAAGCGGATCTGGTCGCGCACATCGTCGTATTCCACGATGTAGCAGTTCTCGGCATACATCAGCGTGCCCAGCACACCATGCACGTGGCGCAGCATCTCGGGCATTTCCAGGTCGGCACCGGCCAGATCTGCAATCTGGAACAGGGCCTGCTGCAGCCGTTCGGCCTCTTCCAGTGCCTTGATCTGGCCGGCCTGGCGGCCGCGCTGCAGCGCCAGCTCCATCGCCTGCCGGGCCAGCCCCCACCACGCGGGTGAAGGCACCGCGCCCGCAACCGACAGCAGCAGCCGCGCACCGTCATACTCCCAGCCGTGCTGGCCATCGCCGGTGGCGGGCTCCACGGACGCAGCGCTGTCAATCGCATCAGGCAAGGGCCAGCCCCCTCGGCCACTCCCCAGCTGCGGGTCGTCCCAGCCAACGCGGACCACGGCCGTTTCCGGCAAAAGCGCATGCAACGCGCGCACCAGCGCCGTGCTCAACACGGCCTCGTGTAGTGGCTCTTCCGCCGATTCAGCATGCGTGGACAAATGACAATCTCTTGGCGCCGTCTGTGCGTCGCCTCCCCTGAGCCGCCGAGCATAGCGCGCCACCCGGGGGGCAATGGAAGCCCGTAAACCCCGAATCGTGCGCCCGTACGTTTTTCGTGCTGTCCGTAGCTGCTTCCATGCCATGAACCTCGCCCTGCCCGCCCCTGCCACCGGCTATGCGCCACCGCCTGCAGGCCTTACCCTGTACGCCGTGGAAGCCAGCGCACTGCCAACCGATGAAGCCTTGATGCTGGCCTGGGCCGGTGGCGACCTGCGCGCGTTCGAAAGCCTGTATGGGCGCCACCGCAAGCGCCTGTTCGGCTTCCTGCTGCGGCAACTGCGCGACACCGCGCTGGCCGAGGAGATCTTCCAGGACGTCTGGCAGCGGGTGATCAGCGCCCGTGCCGGGTGGCAACCAGACGCGGCCTTCAGCACCTGGCTGTTCCGCATTGCCCACAACCGCCTGAACGACCATTGGCGCGCCGCCCGCCACCGCCCGGCTGCCCCGGCCGATGCCGATCTGCGCCTGGCCGCGATCGAGGATGGGCAGACCCCGGAAGGCGAGCTTTCCGAATTCGAACAACGTCGCCGCATCCAGCTGGCGATGGAACAACTGCCGCCTGAGCAGCGCGAAGTGCTGCAACTGCGGCTGGATCAGGAACTGAGCCTGGAGGAGATCGGCCAGATCACCGGCGTAGGCCGGGAAACCGTGAAATCGCGGCTGCGCTATGCGATGGACAAGCTGCGTGCGGGATTGAACGCATGAACCGAGACGAACCGCTGACGCCGGAAGAACGCGAGCTGGCCCGGCTGCTCGGCCGTCGCGCCGAGCAGGCTCCGCCCGCCGCACTGGACGCCGCCATCCTGGCCGCGGCCCGCGCTGCCGTGGACGCGCCGGCCGCCGATGCGGTCGCCTCTCCCGAGGCGCCGCGCACGCAGCGCACACGCCCGCGTTGGCCGGCGGTGTTCGGCATCGCCGCCTCGATGGTGTTTGCCATCGGCATCGCCTGGCAGCTGCGTCCGGAACCTCCGCCGGTTCCGGCCGGTGAGGCCGCTGTTGCTGCGGCACCGGCAGCGGCAGAAGACGTTGCGGCTGCCGATCAGGCCGCTGACCGCAGTGCAGCCGACAGCGCTGTGGCGGCCGCCGAACCAAGCGCTGCGCCCGCAGCACCCGAGGCCGCCCCTGTTGCCGCTGCCCCGGCACCGGCCATCGCACGCGCGCCCGAGCCGGCGCCGGCCCAGGCTGCACGATCGATGGCTGCGGATGCGGCCGCCGATACCGCCTTTGCGGCCCTTCCGCCAGCGCCGACGGCAGCACCGTCCGCAGCGCCGCCTGCGCCACCGGCACCCGCCGCCTACTCGGCACCGGCACCTGCACCGGCATTCGCGCCGGCAGCGTCCGGGGCACTGAAAGCACGCACGGCCGCGGCACCTGCACCGGCACCAGCAGCCAATGCCGCCGAGGTCGAGCGGGCGGAGGCGCTGGATCGGGTGGAGATCACCTCGATGAAGCGTGAGGCTCCCAGCCGTTCGGCTCCGGGCATCATGCGCCGCGGCAGCGATGCGGGCCTGAGCGCGGATACCGTGCAGGCCGAGGTGGACGCCGACGCGCGCCTGCCACGCCGGCAGTGGCTGCAGAAAATCCGCGAGCGCCGTGATCAGGACCAGCGCGACCTCGCCCGCGCCAGCCTGGAGCGCTACATCCAGCAATATCCGGAAGCGCGCCTGCCGCGCGACCTGCGCCCGCTGCTGGACGACTGAAACGGGCGGGGGTACCCGGCAACACCGTAGAATGGCGGGAATGCTCGATACCCTCGCCCAGCCCGTCAGCCACACGCTGGAAGTCAAACACAGCCGCTTCATCGCCCATGCCGCGCCGATCGACGGCGCCCCCGCAGCGCTGGCGTTCCTGCAACAGGTTGCCGTGGCCGACGCCACCCACAACTGCTGGGCCTACCGGCATGGCCAGGACTACCGCTCCAGCGATGATGGCGAGCCGGCAGGCACCGCCGGGCGGCCGATCCTGGCCGCGATCGACGGGCAGGGCTTCGATCGGGTGATGGTGGTGGTGACGCGCTGGTTCGGTGGCATCAAGCTCGGCGCCGGCGGCTTGGTCCGGGCGTACGGTGGCGCCGCCGCAGAATGCCTGCGCACCGCGCCGCGGCTGGCGCTGGTCGCCATGGCACGGCTGCAGCTGCAGGCCGGCTTCGAAGACCTGGGCACCCTGCATGCGGCCCTGCCGGCATTCGGCGCGGAGAAGCGCGATGAACAGTTCGACGCGAACGGGGTGTGCCTGCGGGTCGAATTGCCGGCCGATCAGGTCGACGCATTGAAAATCCGCCTGCGCGACGCCACTCGTGACCGTATCCGCATAGAAGACGACCACCAGGATGACTGACAAGGACGGCGCCCCCGCCTCGCCCCCGCCGCTGCGCCGCCTTGGCAGCCTGCGCACGCTATGGCCGTTCGTGCGCCGCCACAGTGGCCTGTTCACCGCTTGGCTGATGGCCCTGGCGGTGTCTTCGGCGGCCACGCTGAGCCTGCCGCCGGCGGTCAAGCAGATGATCGACCATGGCTTCAGCAGCGGCGGCCAGATCAACCGTGCCTTCGCCCTGCTGATGCTGGTGGCCGTGGTGCTGGCCCTGGCCACCGCCGCGCGCTTCTACTTCGTGTCGCTGCTGGGCGAAAAGGTCGTGGCTGACCTGCGCAGCCGCCTCTACGCACACCTCATCCAGCTCGGTGCCGGCTTCCATGACCGCAGCCGCAGCGGTGAGCTGGTCTCGCGCCTGACCGCCGACAGTGAGCTGCTGCGCAGCGTGGTCGGCTCGACCATGTCGGTGGCATTGCGCAGCAGCGTCACGGTGGTCGGCAGCCTGGCGATGCTGTTCGTCACCAGCCCGCGGCTGGCGGCGTGGTCGCTGCTGGGCATTCCGCTTGCGGTACTGCCGATCATCATCGGTGCGCGCAAGCTGCGCACCGTCGCGCGCAGCAGCCAGGACCGCATCGCCGATGCCAACAGCCTGGCCAGCGAGACCCTGGGCGCCGTAAGGACGGTACAGGCGCATGCACGCGAACCCTACGAGCGCGGCCGCTTCGACCATGCACTGGGCGATGCCATCAAGGCCGCCCGCCGCCGCATCGGTGCGCAGTCGCTGGTCACCGCCAGCGCCATCCTGCTGGTGTTCGGCGCCATCGTCGGCGTGCTGTGGCTGGGCGCGCACGATGTCATCGACGGCCGCCTCAGCGCAGGCACCCTTGGCCAGTTCGTGCTGTACGCGCTGATCGGTGGTGGCTCGGTCGGTGCGCTGGCCGAAGTCTGGAACGAACTGCAGCGCGCGGCCGGCGGCATGGGCCGCATCGGCGAACTGCTGCAGGAAGACATCGAGATCCGCGCGCCGGCGCAGCCGCACGTGCTGCCGCAGCCGCTGCGGGGCGAGATCCGGTTCGACGACGTGGTGTTCCATTACCCGCAGCGGCCGGACCAGGCGGCGCTGGACCATTTCAACCTGCACGTGCGCCCGGGCGAGACCGTGGCCCTGGTTGGCCCGTCCGGCGCAGGCAAGAGCACGGTGCTGTCGATGCTGCTGCGCTTCCACGATCCGGCCAGTGGCCGCATCTGCGTGGATGGCATCGACGTGCGCCAGGTCGACCCGGCCGAACTGCGCGGACAGCTGGCGCTGGTTTCGCAGCAGCCGACGCTGTTTGCCGCCAGCGCGCGCGACAACATCCGCTATGGCCGCCTGCAGGCCAGCGACAGCGAGGTGGAAGATGCCGCACGCGCCGCCGAGGCGGACGGATTCCTGCGCGCGTTGCCGCAGGGCTATGACAGTGAGCTGGGCGAGCGCGGCGCCCGCCTGTCCGGTGGCCAGCAGCAGCGTGTGGCGATTGCCCGCGCACTGCTGAAGGATGCGCCGATCCTGCTGCTGGACGAAGCCACCAGCGCGTTGGACGCGCAGAGCGAGCACAGCGTGCAGCAAGCGCTGGAACGCCTGATGACGGGCCGCACCACGCTGGTCATTGCCCACCGCCTGGCCACCGTGCTCAAGGCCGACCGCATCGTGGTGATGGACCAGGGCCGCATCGTCGCCGAGGGCACGCACGCGCAGCTGCTGGCCGAAGGCGGACTGTACGCTGAACTTGCACGCCTGCAGTTCATCGATTGATGACGTCCGCCTAACATCGGCGCGGCCAAGCTGGCCGCGCAACAGCAGCATCCGCTGAAGGAGGTGCACGATGTCGTTCCGTCAGTTCCCCGCCGTCGACAGCAACGGCGAAAGCCACATCATCATCGAGTTCAAGCCCGAGGCGAATGGCAGCGGGCACCATTCCGAAGCCACGCCACGCTACGAACTGGATGATGGACGGCCGCTGGTACGCGACGGCCGCGAGTTCACCACCAGTGGCGGTGAGCTGAGGCTGACGATCTGAGGTTCGCCGGGCATGGCCCGGCGCCACCGGATTTCGTACCGCTCCGCTCTGGTGGGTGTCGACCTTGGTCGACACGCCTTTTGCCAAAGGCGGTCGAGCATGGCTCGACCCTACAAAAAGCGTGATCAATTTTTGACCAAGCATCTTGACAGCCTTTGCTACCAAGGGCTGAGCGAGGTTATCCACACCTTTGCTCAGAAATCATCCACACCGCCTGTGGATGAATGTGCTCAGCCCAGCACCCGCCCGATGCCGCTGGCGTCCACTTCGGCGGCCGCACGGCTGATCGACCCCGGATCGCTGCCGGCCACGAACCCGATCCGGAAATGCACTTCGCCGCCAGGCGTGCGCGAGGAATGGATCGAGGCCAGGCTGATGCGGTGCTGCTCGAACACGTTCAGCAGCTCACGCAGTGAGCCCGGCCGGTCTTCCGGCAGGTGCACCGACAACGCATTGCGCTCGGTCAGGTCAGCCAGCAGATAGCCTACGCGTTCAAAGGTGTAGTTGCCCGCAGCCAGTGCCTGCTCGCCGAAGGCACTGCGGTTGGCCGACAGCAGCTGCTCACGGAATGCACTGCGTGCAGTGTCGTCGCCCTGCCCGACCTGGGCCTGCAGGGCCTGCAGCTGGCCGACCAAGCGCTCCAGCATCGGCGCCACGTACGGGTTGCCGAACTGGATGTCCTCGTAGATCGCGGGGTTCAGCGACAGGATGCGCGAGATGATCGCCGTATCCAGTTCGAACGATGCCGACCGGTACGGCATCATCGCGGCCAGGTCGCCCAGCTGCGGCTGGTATTGGCGCAGCACGCCGGCCTGGGCCAGGTGGGTGGCATGCACCATCGCCTGTACCAGCGCCATCATCTGGTCGTGATGCTGTGGCGTGGCCCGCACGCACTCAGCCTGCAACGCCGTGCACAGCGAATCGACCCATGGCTGCCAGTGCCGCAGCCGCGCTTCGCAGACCACCATCACCCGACCCTTCAGTGTCGGCGCTTTCGGTGGCGCGGTCATCGGGTGCAGCCCGACCACCTCGGCCTGCGAGGCCAGCATCGCCTGCACCGGTGCCTCCTTCACCGAGGTCACGTCCAGCCACAGCCGGTCCTGCTCGCGGCCGGCCGACTGCCGCACGTACTCGGCGATCAACGCGGGCGTATGCCGGATCGGCGCTGAGAACACCAGCACATCGGCCTGCGCGAGCAGCTGTTCCGGCGTATGCGAGCCCGGATCAGCCGGATCATGGCCGATGACCCGCAGCTGCATGTGCTGCTGGAAGAAGCGGGTCAGCCAGCGCCCGTAGGCGCCTGCACTTCCGACGATGCCGACCGTGCGCGGCGTGCGTTCGAGCAGGCCGCTCATGCCACGCGTTCGGCGCGGAAGCGCGTCCCCTCGGCCAGCGCGGCAGGCGCTGCAGCGATCACGTCGAATTCTTCGAAGCCGTTGTCCAGGGTCGCCTCCAGGGCCGCGTGGGTGCCGGCAATCGCACGCGAGATCGCCTGCTGCATCGATTCGTCGCGCAGCAGGAACGACACCACCAGCGACATCAGCACATCACCCGTACCAGCCACGTCCACCGGCAGCAGGGGCGAGGTCCAGCGCCAGGTCTCCTCGCGGCCGACAGCCAGGGTCACCAGTTCACCCGGGGTGCCGCCCACGCTGTGCGCGATCACCCAGTGCGGGCCACGATCCAGCAGCGTGCGTGCGGCGGCGATGGCATCGGCCTCGGCGAGCGCCGGCATGCCGGTGAGGCGATTGAGTTCAAAGGCGTTCGGGGTCACCAGCCAGGCATGCGGCAGCAGGCGCTCGGCGAAGATCGCTTCCAGGCCCGGTTCCACGTAGGGGCCGGTATGGGTATCACCAATCACCGGATCCAGGCAGTAACGCAGCTGCGGGCAGGCCGGCAGGATGTCATCCAGCCAGTCGGCGAAGGCCGCACCGTTGGCGGTACTGCCGAAGTAGCCGGACACCAGCATCTTCGCCCGCTGCGGCAGGCCGCGCTCGTGGGTGCCCAGCAGCAGGTCGGCGAACCAGTCGGCGGGCAGCACGCGACCGCGCGTGGTGTCGTAGAACGGCGCGTTGCTGAGCAACACGGTCGGAATTTCTGCTACGCGCACGCCGAGAGCGCGCATCGGCGGCACGGCGGCGCTGTTGCCGGCGTGGCCGTAGACAAGTTGCGACTGGACCGAGATGACATCGATCGGCGACGGGCCGTCGGGCCGCTGGCGGCGGCCGTGGACCAGGTGGTTATCAAGGGATTCGCTCATGGCCGCATTCTACGCCCGGTGGGGGGTTCGGCAGGGCTTGCAGCCCTGCGCCTGCAGAATCAACGTCAACATCAAAAGCCAGAGCGGGCTATCCGTGGGATGGCGGGGCGGTGTGGGCGTGCGGGGACGCCGCAAGTACGTCCTTGTAGGCTTGGCAGCGGCATCCATGCCGCTGACACCCCGCACGCCGACGCCGCCCCGCCTTCGACAGGTTCACGCGGCTGTTGGTAACTGCGGCTGTTGTTGCGCGCTGTTGGCAGGTGTCGACCTTGGTCGACACATCTGTCAGATATCGAATGAGTCATCCACGCATAGCGTGGATCTACCGTGTCGACCGAGGTCGACACCTACCAGAGCAGTAAGCCGTTCCGGCAGATCACGGAAAACTGTCGAAGGCGGGGTGGGTCCGGTTGCAGGGGTGTCCGCGGCATGGATGCCGCGGCCAAGCCCCCAGGGATGGGTTAACGGCGTCCCCTGCAACCGGACCCACCCCGCCAATCCACGGATAGCGCGCTTCGGCTGTTGCCGTTGCCTCTGCGGGTGCAGGGCTGCAAGCCCTGCAAGCCAAAACCCCTCAGTGAGCAGCAGGCCGCGACGGCGGCAGCCACGCCGCCACGATGCCAAGCAGCGGCAGGAACGCAGTCAACTGGTAGACGTACTCGATGCTGGTCTTGTCCGCCAGCAGGCCGAGCACGGCAGCACCCAGTCCACCCATACCGAACGCAAAGCCGAAGAACAGGCCGGACACCATGCCGATGCGGTGCGGCATCATCTCCTGGGCATAGACCACGATGGCCGAGAACGCCGAGGACAGCACGAAACCGATCAGCACCGCCAGCACCGTGGTCCAGAACAGATCGGCATGCGGCAGCATCAGTGCGAACGGTGCAACGCCCAGGATCGAGGTCCAGATGATCGGCTTGCGGCCGATGCGATCGCCCAGCGGGCCACCGAGGAAGCCGCCGGCGGCGGACGCCACCAGGAATGCGAACAGATGCAGCTGCGCCTGTGCCACCGGAATGCCGAAATGGTGGATCAGGTAGAAGGTGAAGTAGCTGCCGATGCTGGCCATGTAGAAGTATTTGCTGAAGATCAGCACCAGCAGGATCGCCAGCACCTTGGCCACGGTGCGCGGCGGATGGCGCGGCGCCATCGAGGCGGTGCTGGCCGGGCGCGGGGTGCCCAGGTGCAGCGCGTACCAGCGGCCGACATAGGTCAGCAGTGCAATGCCGATCAGCGCGGCGCCGGCAAACCAGGACGCGGCATGCTGGCCATGCGGCACGATCACGGCTGCAGCAATCAGTGGGCCGAGCGCGGTACCGAAATTGCCACCCACCTGGAACACCGACTGCGCGAAGCCATGGCGGCCACCCGAGGCCAGCCGCGCAATGCGCGATGCTTCCGGATGAAAAATGGCCGAACCAATGCCGACCATCGCCGCAGCCATCAGCACCACCGCATAGTTCGGCGCGAAGCCGAGCAGCAGCATGCCGCACAGGGTCGAGGCCATGCCGATCGGCAGCGAGTACGGCGCCGGGCGACGGTCGGTGGCGGCGCCAACCAGTGGCTGGAAGATCGAAGCGGTCAGCTGGTAGGTCAGCGTGATCAGGCCGATCTGGGTGAAGCTCAGGTTGAAGCCGCCCTTGATCACTGGATAGATGGCCAGGATCAGCGACTGCATCATGTCGTTGACGACATGCGAGGTGGAAATAGCTGCCAGCACACCGGGAGCCACCGGACGTGAGGTCGTTGCGGGAGAAGCCAAGGCGGACATGGACGCAGTCAGGTTGGGGGCGAGTCACGCATGCTACGGTTGCCCTCCCCTCCCTTCTGCCGCGTTCGGGTCATGGCCTATCGCAAAAAGGACATTGCCGGCGATGTCGACCCGGCTGCGCCGTGGCGTGATGTGCCACTGCATCGTCCGGTCACCTACCGGGTTACCCAGTACCCGGCAGGCACCCATATCGCAGGCCACAAGCACCAGCGCCACCAGCTGGTCTATGCCATCTCGGGGCTGATGGTGGTGCGCTCGGAAGTCGGTCGCTGGGTCGTGCCCTCCACCCGTGCGATCTGGATGCCGGCGGGCATGGTGCACGCGGTGGACTGCATTGCCGCCGTGCACATGCGCAGCCTGTACATCGATCCGTCGTTCGCCCCGCAGTTGCCGGCCGAACCGTTCGCGGTACAGGTGGCACCGCTGCTGCGCGAACTGCTGCAGGCAGCCACCCTGATCAAGGGCGAGCACATCGAAGACAGCCGCGATGGCCGCGTGGTGCGCCTGCTGCTGGACGAACTGCATCGCATGGACGTACTGCCGCTGCACCTGCCCTCGCCCACCGACCCGCGCCTGCAGCGGATCTGCCAGCACATCCAGAAGCACCCCGGCGACGACGCCACGCTGCAGGACTGGGCACAGGCGCTGCAGGTGGACGTGAAAACCATCCAGCGCCACTTCGCCCACGAGCTGGGCATGACCTTCGGCCAGTGGCGACAGCAGGCGCGACTGCTGGCCGCATTGGAGCGGCTGGCGGTCGGCGACAAGGTCATCGATGTCGCGCTGGCGATGGGCTACGACAGCCCCAGCGCGTTCACCAGCATGTTCAAGCGCCAGCTGGGGCAGACGCCGGCGGCGTTTTTCCGCTGATCGCAAACGAAAACGCCGGGCATGGCCCGGCGCTGCCGCTCAACGCTTCGGTTGAAAAACTCAGGACGTCATCCGGTCCCAGAAGCCCTTCACGCCATCCATGAAGGTGGCCGACTTCGGCGAATGCTTGCGTGCTTCCTCGCCGACGAAGGTGGCTTCGAACTGTTCCAGCAGCTTGCGCTGCTCAGGGGTGAGGTTGACCGGAGTCTCCACCACCACGCGGCAGTACAGGTCGCCCTCGCTGCGGCTGCGCACCGAACGCACGCCCTTGCCGCGCAGGCGGAACAGCTTGCCGGTCTGGGTCTCGGCCGGAATGCGGATCTCCGCTTCGCCGCCGAGGGTGGCCACGCGCACGGTGTCACCCAGTGCCGCCTGCGAGATGCGGATCGGCACTTCGCAGTGCAGGTCGTCGCCATCGCGCTGGAAGATCGCATGCTCGCGCACGCGCACTTCCACGTACAGGTCGCCCGGTGGCGTACCGGCCGGACCGGCTTCGCCCTCGCCCTGCAGGCGGATGCGGTCGCCGGTATCGACGCCGGCCGGCACCTTCACCGACAGCACCTTGTCTTCCTCGACACGGCCGTTGCCGTGGCAGGTCTTGCAGGGCTTGGCGATGATCTGGCCACGGCCGCCGCAGTTGTGGCAGGCCTGCTGCATGGCGAAGATGCCGCGCTGGATGCGCACCTGGCCGCGGCCATGGCACACATTGCAGGTTTCGACCTTGCCGTCTTCCGAGCCACTGCCATCGCAGTCGCCGCACTCGGCCAGGGTCGGAATCTCGATGCGGCGCTCGACGCCGCGCACGGCTTCTTCCAGGTCCAGCTCCATCACGTAGCCGATATCGGCGCCGCGACGCGCCTGGCGCGGACCACCGCCACCGCCGCCAAAGATGTTGCCGAAGATATCGCCGAAGATATCGTTCATGTCCGGGCCGCCCGGCCCGCCGCCGCCCATGCCGTGCTCGAACGCCGCGTGGCCATGGCTGTCGTACATGCGGCGCTTGTTGCCGTCGGACAGCACTTCGTAGGCTTCCTTGCACTCCTTGAAGGAGGCTTCGGCCGCCACATCACCCGGGTTGCGGTCCGGGTGGAACTTCATCGCGCAGCGACGGTACGCCTTCTTCAGCTCGTCGTCGGTGGCGGTGCGGGCAACGCCCAGCACTTCGTAATAATCGCGCTTGCTCATATCGTGGATCTGGTTCCGGAAAGTCGGGATTCGTCAAAGCGGAAGAGCGGAACCAGGTCCGCTCTTGCGTCGGGCGCCCCGACACGCCGGTGGGCGGTCAGGACCCTGATGCGACAACGGGACGCTGGTGGCCAGCGTCCCGTGTCGGTCCGGATCAGGACTTCTTGTCGTCCTTGACTTCGGTGAACTCGGCGTCGACCACGTCGTCCTGCGCCTTGCCGGCATTGCCGGCGTCGGCACCCGGGGCACCGCCCTGGTCGGCCGAAGCAGCGGCGAACAGCGACTGGCCAGCTTCTTCCAGTGCCTTCGACTTGGCTTCGATCTGTGCCTTGTCGTCACCCTTCATCGCGGTTTCCAGGTCGGCCAGGGCCGCCTCGACCTTGCCGATGACATCGCCGCCGACCTTGCTGCCGTGCTCGGTGATGGCGCTGCGGGTACCGTGGATCAGGGCGTCGGCCTGGTTGCGGGCCTGCACCAGTTCCTGGAACTTCTTGTCTTCTTCGCGGTTGGCTTCCGCGTCGGCGACCATGCGCGCGATCTCTTCCTCGGACAGGCCCGAACCGGCCTTGATCTCGACCTTCTGTTCCTTGTTGGTCTTCTTGTCCTTGGCCGACACGTGCAGGATGCCGTTGGCGTCGATGTCGAAGGACACTTCCACCTGCGGCAGGCCACGCGGGGCCGGCTCGATGCCGGACAGGTCGAACTTGGCCAGCGACTTGTTGAAGCGGGCCTGTTCGCGCTCACCCTGCAGCACGTGCACGGTCACGGCCGACTGGTTGTCCTCGGCGGTGGAGAACACCTGCGAGGCCTTGGTCGGGATGGTGGTGTTCTTCTCGATGATCTTGGTGAACACGCCGCCCATGGTCTCGATGCCCAGCGACAGCGGGGTCACGTCCAGCAGCAGCACGTCCTTGACGTCGCCGCCCAGCACGCCGCCTTGGATCGCAGCACCCAGTGCCACGGCTTCGTCCGGGTTGACGTCCTTGCGCGGTTCCTTGCCGAAGAACTCGGTCACCGCCTGCTGCACCTTCGGCATGCGGGTCTGACCGCCGACCAGGATCACTTCGCTGATGTCGCTCGAACGCAGGCCGGCATCGTTCAGGGCGACGCGGCACGGCTCGATCGACTTCTTGATCAGGTCGTCCACCAGGGCTTCCAGCTTGGCGCGGGTCAGCTTGATGTTCAGGTGCTTCGGACCCGACGCGTCAGCGGTGACGTACGGCAGGTTCACTTCGGTCTGCTGGGCGCTGGACAGCTCGATCTTGGCGCGCTCGGCAGCATCCTTCAGGCGCTGCAGGGCCAGCGGATCCTTGCGCAGGTCGATGCCCTGGTCCTTGTTGAACTCTTCAACCAGGTACTCGATGACGCGGTTGTCGAAGTCTTCGCCACCCAGGAAGGTGTCGCCGTTGGTGGCCAGCACTTCGAACTGCTTTTCACCGTCGACGTTGGCGATCTCGATCACCGAGACGTCGAAGGTGCCGCCGCCCAGGTCGTACACCACGATCTTGCGATCCTTGTTGTCGCCCTTGTCCAGGCCATAGGCCAGCGCGGCCGCGGTCGGCTCGTTGATGATGCGCTTGACGTCCAGGCCGGCGATGCGGCCGGCGTCCTTGGTTGCCTGGCGCTGGCTGTCGTTGAAGTAGGCCGGCACGGTGATGACCGCTTCGGTGACCTTCTCACCGAGGAAGTCCTCGGCGGTCTTCTTCATCTTTTCCAGCACCTTGGCCGAGATTTCCTGCGGAGCCATCTTCTTGCCGTCGCTGGTGGCCACCCAGGCGTCGCCATTGTCATGGGCCAGGATGCTGTACGGGACGTGCGCGATGTCCTTCTGCACTTCGGCGTCGGTGAACTTGCGGCCGATCAGGCGCTTCACCGCGTAGAAGGTGTTCTTCGGGTTGGTCACGGCCTGGCGCTTGGCCGAGGCACCGACCAGGACTTCGCCGTCCTTGGTGTAGGCGACGATCGACGGGGTGGTGCGATCGCCTTCCGAATTCTCGATGACGCGGGCCTTGCCGCCGTCCATGATCGCCACGCACGAGTTGGTGGTGCCGAGGTCGATACCAATGATCTTGCCCATGGGGGAGACTCCTGAGGATGCTTGTTGGTGTCAGTCCGGCCGTTCGGCCGGTGGATGAATACGATGTGGGGGAGGCTCGTGGAACATTCAAGCCATCTCCCGAACGCTGTGTTCAGCGCCTGGAAAACCTTGCCAGGCATGGCCTGGCACAACCGGGACCGGGCAAAGCCCGGCCTGGTCCATCAATCGGCGGCCACCACCACCAGCGCCGGCCGCAGCAGGCGCTCGTTGAGCAGGTAGCCCTTCTGGAACACGGTCACCACGCTGCCCGGGGCGGCGCCCGGCGTCGGCACCTGGCTGATGGCCTGGTGGTGTTCCGGGTTGAACGGCTGGCCGATCGGATCCAGCAGGACCAGTCCGTTGTCGGCGGCCACCTTCAGCAGCTGCTTGTAGGTCAGCTCCAGGCCTTCGCGCAGCGGGTGCGGGTCGTCGCCGGCGGCCTTCAGGCCGGCATCCAGGCTGTCGAACACGGGGAGCAGATCGCCCAGCAGCTTCTCGTTGGCGAACTTGCGGGCCTGTTCGATGTCACGGGCAACGCGCTTGCGCTGGTTCTCCAGGTCGGCGCGCTCACGCAGGGCATCGGCCTTGACCTGTTCGATTTCGGCGCGCAGGCGCTCGACTTCGTCGTTGACGCCGGCGGTGGCGGCCGCATCGGCGGCACTCTGCTGGGATTCGATATCTGGCTGTTCGTGGTTCATGTCTGGGTCCCTGGCGGTCAATCTCCGCCTCCACCCACCCTAGTGTGGGCGGGATGCTGCGTTTCAAGCGTCGGATGTTCCCGGCGGGCGGCCGGCTGGCGAAAACGCCGCGCCCAGTACATCGGCGGTAGCCTGGACCAGCGGGATCACGCGGTCGTAGGCCATCCGCTTGGGGCCGATCACCCCCAGCACGCCCAGCACTTGGCCATTGGCCGTGTAAGGGGCAGTGACCAGCGAGACGCCCTGCAGCGGCATCATCCCGGTCTCCTCGCCGATGAAGATGCGCACGCCGGGCGCCTGGATGGTCCGCTCCAGCAGCTGCAGGATCTCCCGCTTGCTGGAGAACAGCTCGAACAGCTCGCGCAGGCGCTCCAGGTCGGACAGGTCCTGCACCCCCATCAGGCGGGTCTGGCCGGCCACCAGCATGTCGTCGGCAGCCGGCTGCAGGGCCTGTTCGGCCAGCTCGATGCTGTGCGCCAGCAGCTGTTCCAGCTCGGAGCGGGCATCGCGCAGTTCCAGCAGCAGTCGGGTGCGGATCTCGGCCATCGGCAGGCCGGCGAAATGGGCATTGAGATAGTTCGCGACCTGCTCCAGCTGACCCGGCGCAAACTCCTGCCGGGTCTCGATGACGCGGTTCTGCACCTCGTTGTCGGCAAACACCAGGATCGCCAGCACCCGGCGCCCGTCCAGCGCCACGAAGTCGATCTGGCGGAAGGCGAACTGCTCGCGTCGCGGCGCGCTGACCACGCCGACGAAGTGGCTCATCGCCGACAACAGCTCCGAGGCGCTGCCGAGCAGGGCCTGGGTGCTGCCGCCGCCAGCCAGTTCCTGGCGCAACCGGGCCAGCTCGCCTTCGCCCGGCGGCTGCATCTGCAGCAGGCTGTCGACGAAGACCCGGTAGCCATGTGCCGTCGGGACGCGCCCGGCGGAGGTGTGCGGCGAGGCCAGCAGCCCCAGGTCTTCCAGGTCACCCAGGATGTTGCGTATGGTCGCCGGACTGACCTCCAGCCCGGCCACGCGCGCCAGCGTCTGCGAGCCGACCGGCTCACCGTCCTGGATGTAACGCGCGATCAGCGTGCGCAGCAGATGGCGCGCACGCGGGGCAAGCTGGTCGGGAGAACCGTGCATGGAATCAACCTGTGAGACACGGACACTAGATAATGGCGGCGCATCACCTTGGCAAGTCATTGGACCTCCCTCGCCCGCGTGCTAGCGTTGCGCGGCTGCTGATACCCCCTTACCCATGCTCAGACATCTTTCGATCAAGGATTTCGCCGTCGTCCGCGCCACCGAACTGGAGTTCGGGCCAGGCATGACCGTGGTTTCAGGCGAGACCGGCGCCGGCAAGTCGCTGATGGTCGACGCGCTGGGCTTCCTGTCCGGCCTGCGCGCCGACAGCGGCGTGGTCCGCCACGGCGCCGCGCGCGCCGAGCTTTCGGCCGAGTTTGCGCTGGAGCAGCTGCAGGCTGCACGCCAGTGGCTGGCCGACAACGAGCTGGACGACGAGGAGCAGTGCCAGCTGCGCCGGGTCATCCGCGCCGATGGCGGTTCGCGGGCCTGGATCAACGGCCGCCCGGTGACCCTGGCGCAACTGGGCGACCTGGCCTCGCTGCTGGTGGAGATCCACGGACAGCACGAACAGCAGGCCCTGCTGACGCGCCCGTCGCAGCTGGCCCTGCTCGACGCCTATGCGCGCAACGAGAACGAACGCCGCCAGGTGCGACGCGCCGCCGCGGCCTGGCAGGCATTGGTCGATGAATCGCTGGCGCTGTCGCAACAGGGCGACGTCAGTGACCGGATCGGCTTCCTGGAGCACCAGCTGCGCGAGCTGGACCGTGAAGACCTGGAGCCGGAGTCGATTGCCGCACTCGGCGCCAGCCACCGCCGCCAGGCCCATGCCAGCGCCCTGCTGAGCGCCTGCCAGGCCGCCAGCAACCAGCTCAACGGCGACGACGGCAGCTCCGCGCTGGACCTGCTGCAGCAGGTGCGCCATGAGCTGTCGCGCCTGATCGAGCACGACCCGCGCCTGGGCGAGGTGGATGGCCTGATCGAGAACGCTTCGATCCAGCTGCACGAAGCCCTGTCGCTGCTGGATCGGGTGCATGACGACCTCGACGCCGACCCGGAACAGTTCGAGGAGAACGAGCGCCGCCTCGGCCGTCTGCACGACCTGGCCCGCAAGCACCGCGTGCCGATGGACGAGCTGGGTGCACAGCGCGAGCGCATGCACGCCGAAGTGGAACAGCTGCGCGGCGCCGACGAACGCCTGCAGCGCCTGGCCGGCGAGATCGAGAAGGCCGCCGCCGCCTGGCGCGCACAGGCCGAAGTGCTGACCGCCAGCCGTCGCAGCGCTGCTGCCGAACTGTCGGCCACCACCACCGGCATCATCGCCGAGCTGGGCATGGGCGGCGGCCAGTTCCTGATCGAGCTGGAACCGCAGGACGCCGGCAAGCCCGACCCGCAGGGTGCCGAGCGCGTGGAATTCCTGGTCGCAGCCAATGCCGGCCAGCCGCCGCGCGCCCTGCGCAAGGTGGCCTCCGGCGGCGAACTGTCACGCATCTCGCTGGCCATCGAAGTGGCCGCGCTGGACCTGGATGCCGTACCGACCATGGTGTTCGACGAAGTCGACTCCGGCATCGGCGGCGCGGTAGCCGACATCGTCGGCCAGAAGCTGCGCGCGCTCGGCGAGAAGCGCCAGGTGCTGTGCGTGACCCACCTGCCGCAGGTTGCCTCCAAGGGCCATGCCCATTACCGGGTCAGCAAGGCCCCGGTGGAAGGCATGACCCAGAGCGCCGTGGAAAAGCTGGACAGCAAGGCGCGCGAGGAAGAGCTGGCGCGCATGCTCGGCGGCGTGGAAGTGAGCAAGGAAGCGCGCGCCGCCGCGCGCAAGCTGCTGCAGGTGTAACGCCGCCCGAGCCGGGCATAGGCCCGGCTTCCGCACGGTAGTGCCGGCCGCTGGCCGGCAACCGATGCGAGGGGTCGAAGATCGTGAGGTTGCCGGCCAGCGGCCGGCACTACCCCCGTGGCTGCGTCAGGTCGACGTTCTCCACCAGGAAATCAAGAAACGCGCGCACCCGCAGCGGCAGGTAGCCGCCCTGCCCCAGGAACACCGCGTGCACCTCTTCCAGGTCACCGGGGTTGGCCTCTTCCAGCACCGGCAGCAGGCGCCCGGCGGCAATATCCTGCTGCACCTGGAATGCTGCCAGCCGCGCCATGCCCAACCCACCCAGCACCAGCTGGCGCAGCGCATCGCCGTTGCTGGCGCGGGCGTTGCCACTGGGCAGCAGCATGCGTTCGCGCCCGTCCTGCAGCAGCGGCCAGCCCTGCATCGCGCGCGCATGGCCGATATCCAGCCGGTTGTGCGACTGCAGCTCCTCGGCAGTGCGTGGCAGCCCGTGCCGCTGCGCGTAGGCCGGTGCAGCCACGATCATCATCCGCGTCGCGCCCAGCCGCCGCGCCACCAGGCTCGAGCTCTTCAGCGGACCGGCCCGCACCGCCACGTCGGTGCGCTGCTCCAGCAGGTCGATCACCTCGTCGTTGAGGGTCAGGTCCACGCCTACCTGCGGATTGCGCTGCAGGAACGCCGGCAGCAACGGCAACAGGAAATGCTGGCCGAACGGCACGTTGGAATTGACCCGCAGGCGTCCACGCGGCTCGGCGTGAGCACTGGCACAGCGCTCGGCCTCGTCCAGGTCGGCCAGCACGCGCAGGCCGCGCTCGTAGAACGCGCAGCCCTCGGGAGTCAGCTGCAGCTGGCGGGTGGAACGCTGCAGCAGGCGCGTCCCCAGCCGTTGTTCCAGCCTCGCCACCAGCTTGCTGACCGCCGACGGGGTCATCTCCAACGTTCGGGCGGCTGCGGAAAAGCCCCCGGTCTCGATCACCCGCACGAACACTTCCAGTTCGCCGGATCGGTTGATGTCGGAGCGCGCCATGGCAATGAATCCAGTTCACAGATGATTGTCCATGCGCAGTCTAGTTCACAGATGAGTACGGAATCACCATGGCCTTCCCTCCACCCGGGATTGCCCAATGAATCGTTTCAGCCAGCTCGTCACAACCGCATTGATCGGCCTGTCCAGTGCCGCCAGCGCCGCCCCTGCGCCGCACTGGGTCGCCAGCTGGCAGGCCAGCCCGCAACCGGTCTGGGGCCCGGAATTCCTGTTTCCGACCCTGGTCCCAGCCGCACTGCAGGACCAGACCTTCCGCCAGACGGCACGTATCAGCCTGGGCGGGTCTCGGCTGCGGGTGCGGCTGAGCAATGCCTACGGCACTCAACCACTGCGGATCGGGGCGGCGAGCGTGGCCGCCCGGGCGGGGGACACCCCGCAGCCGCTCAGTTTCGAAGGCCAGCCCGGAGTGCTGATCGGCCCCGGGCAGGAACGGCTGAGCGATCCGCTGCCACTGGCCACGGCTGACCGGCAGGCGCTGCAGGTCAGCGTCTTCGTGCCGGGACCGATGCCGGTACAGACGTTCCATTGGGAGGGCAGGCAGACCAGTTGGATTGCGCCTGGCGACCAGAGCCAGGCCCAGACACTGAGCGGGGCCAGCAGCACCACGGCCCGCCTGTTCCTGGCCGGCATCGAGGTCGAGGCGCCGACCAGCGCACGCAGCGTGGTGGTGATCGGCGATTCGATCACCGACGGCGCCACCGCCAGCCTCGACCAGGACCAGCGCTGGACCGACCATCTGGCCGCGCGTTTGGCACCGCGGGGCATCGCCGTGGTCAATGCCGGCATCTCCGGTGGCCGCCTCTTGCACGACGGCATGGGGGAATCCGCGCTCGCCCGCTTCCAACGCGATGCACTGGATCAGCCTGGCGTGTCCAGCGTGATCGTGCTGGTTGGCATCAATGACATCAGCTGGCCCGGCACCGCCTTCGCGCGCAAGCAGGCGCGGCCCACGCTTGCCGAGCTGCAGGCGGGCTACCGCGCCCTGGCCGAACAGGCCCATCGGCGGGGTCTACGCATCCTCGGCGCCACCCTGATGCCGTTCGCCGGCGCCCTGCCCGGCACGCCGCTGGACGACTACCACCACCCGGACAAGGACGCCCTGCGCAGCCAGCTCAATGCCTGGCTGCGCACCGACGGGCCGTTCGACGCGGTGATCGACCTGGACGCGGCCCTGCGCGATCCGGCCGATCCGTCACGGATGGCCGCCGCCTACGATTCCGGCGACCACCTGCATCCGGGTGATGCGGGGAACCGGGCGATGGCCGAGGCGGTGGATCTGGACGTGCTGCTTGGAGGTCAGGGGTCGGCCGGGGTCGGATCCCTTTGCGCCAGCAAAGGGCTCTGACCCCAGCACGCGACCCGGCAACGAAAAACCCCGGGCAGGCCCGGGGTTTCGTCGCATCTGGCTGGCTGGATCGGCTTACTTGCGCTTCTTGCGCACGTACAGCACCAGCGAGTGCTCTTCCAGTTCGTAGCCGTGGTCGGCTGCGATCTTGCGCTGCAGCTCCTCGATCTCATGGCTCTCGAACTCGATGATCTTGCCGCTGTCCACGTCGACCATGTGGTCGTGGTGGCCGCCACGGTCAAGCTCGTAGACCGCCTGGCCGCCCTCGAAATTGTGCTTGAGCACAAGGCCGGCGGCCTCGAACTGGGTCAGCACCCTGTACACCGTCGCCAGGCCGATCTCGTCGCCATGCTCCAGCAGCTGGCGGTAGATGTCTTCGGCGGTCATGTGGTGCTGGGCATTGCGCTGCTCGAGCAGCGCCAGGATCCGCATCCGCGGATGGGTCACCTTCAGGCCGACTTTACGCAGGTCGTGGGTTTCCATAGGTCTCCGTTCATTGGCGATTTAGCGCCAGCTGCCTCGGATTGGGTCGCGGTGGCACGCCGGGAGTGTATCATCGGTTTGATTTCCCCAACCGCCAGTCCCGATGCGCAATCTCCTGTTGGTCGCCGCCGTCGCCCTGTCCACCACCGGGTGCGGCATCATCTACAAGCAACCCATCTATCAGGGCAACCTGATCCGGGAAGATGCCGTGGCCAAGCTGCAGGTCGGGCAGAGCAAGCAGCAGGTCACCGCGCTGCTGGGCACCCCGTCCATTCCCGATCCGTTCCACGCCCAGCGCTGGGACTACACCTCCAGCCAGCGGGTGAACCGCCTGGGACGTACTGAAGTGAAGAACTTCGTGGTGTTCTTCGAGAATGACACCGTGACCCGTTGGGAAGGCGATTACTTCCCGGGTAACGACAAGGCCCTGGCCCAGCAGACCGTGCGCCAGTTCGGCCGCAACCTGCCGAAGGACAAGAAGAAGAAGGGCCGCTGAGGCCCCCTGCCCGTCCCCACGGACGGGTTGCGGGCATCAACCGCCGAGCGCGCGTCGCCGGCGGTTGTCCTTGGGGTCGGCCAGCAACGGGCGTAGCAGCTCAATGCGGTCACCCTCCAGCAACACCTGCTGCGGGCGCGCCAGTACGCCATGCACGGCCACGGCCGGGCATCGGTCACTGCCTTCCAGCGCGGCGGCGGCAATGGCATCGGCCACGGTCGCGCCCTCGTCCAGCTGCAGCCGGCGCGACAGCACCTGCTGCGGCCAGGCCAGCACCACCTCGACCTCGATCATCGCTCAGGCCTCGTCGGCGACGCGGACGAAATCATTGACCATCCGATCGGCCAGACCCTGGAAGCCGATCGCCAGGGCCGGCCCCAGCAGGCGCGAGCTGGGCTCGAATTCCAGGGTCAGGGTGACCTTGCAGGCGTCCTCGGCCAGCGCATGGAATTCCCAGCGGCCGTGCAACTGCTTGAACGGGCCATCGCGCAGCTGCATGTCGATGCTGTGCGGGCGCTGCAGGGTGTTTTCGGTCTGGAACCAGGTGCTGAACGAACCCAGGCCCAGGTCCAGGCGCGCCACCAGCCGGTCCTCGCCCTGCTCCAGGATCTGGGCAGCCGAGCACCAGCGGAAGCGGCGCGGATAGGCCTGGACATCGTTGACCAGGTCGAACATGCGCGCGGACGAATGTTCGACCAGGGCGCTGCGGCGGATAGTAGGCATGAATACAGGACGTTTCGGCAATCGACCGGGCGGGCCCGAATCGGAGACAATACGGAAATGAGCAAGAACAGCGGCAAGGATAAAGCAAAGAGCGCGACGGCCAACAAGACCATCGCGTTGAACAAGCGTGCCCGCCACGAGTACCACATCGAAGAACGCTTCGAGGCCGGCCTGGCACTGCAGGGCTGGGAGGTGAAGTCGATCCGCGCTGGCCGCGGCAACATCATCGATGCCTACGCCTACGTGAAGCACGGCGAGATCTTCCTGATCGGCGCCCAGATCACCCCGTTGATCCAGGCCTCCACCCACGTGGTGGCCAACGACCGGCGCGAGCGCAAGCTGCTGCTGCACCGGAGCGAGATCGACAAGCTGGTCGGCAAGGTCGAGCGCGATGGCTACACCATCGTGCCCACCGCGATGTACTGGAGCAAGAACAAGATCAAGCTCGAAGTCGCGCTGGCCAAGGGCAAGCAGACCCACGACAAGCGCGATGCCGCCAAGGACCGCGACTGGGCGATCGAGAAGCAGCGCGTGATGCGTCGCGGCAACCGCGACGCGTAAGGCCGCTGCGCATCACCCTGTAAAGCCGAGCCATGCTCGGCTGTCTTGGTCTTCTGTAGAGCCGAGCCATGCTCGGCTTCGGTAAGAAAAGCAGTCGAGCATGGCTCGACGCTACAAAAGGCGGGTCACCCCGCCAGCATGCCCTGCCCGCGCATGCGCGGCGCCAGCGCCGCGTGCATCACCGCCAGGTGCATCACCACCGCCAGTTCCGGCGCGTAGCGGTCATCGCCTTCCCGCCACTGCTGGGCCAGCTGCGCGGCATCATCGGGCAGCAACGACAGCAACTGGGCATCATCCAGCGCATCGGCGGCGCCCTGCAGCTGGCGCGCCAACTGCCGCGACTGCCACACGTGCACGCCAATACTGAGACTGGCCAGCGACATCAGGACCACGGCCAGCCCGTGCTCGAACCACTGCGACAGCACTTCCGGCCCCCACAGCAGGGCCGCCAGTACGGCCAGGCCCGGTAGGCGCCAGCCGAGCCAATGGATGCGACCGCGCTGCGACCAGTGCACCACCACCGCGCTGGCGACCAGTGCCGCCGCGGCCGTGGCCGGCAACTCCGTCACCCAGGTGGCCGCCAGCAGCACCGCCAGCACGGCCCAGACCCAGCCGGGCGGCAACGCGCGCCGCTGATAGTCGGCACCGACCGGCCCGATCAGCTGTCGCAGGCTGCGTTGTTGGCTTGCATCGGTCACCCACAGTCTCCGTGTCTGTCCTGGCTCGGATGGTCGTCGCCAGTGTGTCGCAAATTCGTGCCAATGACGTTACCAATCCGCTATGACGGCGGCTCTACAACGTGTTGTGGATTGCAAAGGTGACTGTTCAGCTGTTTTGCCGTAGCATTGCAACCGTTGGGCAGGCCCTGACCGTGGCAACGCGGGATAGGCCCTGTACCTTGCAGCACTGTAGAAGCCGGGGGTGCATTGGTTTCGACGGGGGTTGTGAAGTCGCCTGGCGCATGCCGAGGGGGTAGCTTTCCTCGTAAATCCAGCTGCAAAACTCTAGTTGCCAACGACGACAACTACGCTCTGGCCGCTTAAGGCCTAAGCCTCGAAACCGCTTGTGTCCATGCTCGCGGTGTAGAGTCACTATCATGGAATCGCGCTGGGTGGCTGCCTGTCAGTCCGGCACTAGAACACAACAGGCTGGTTCCCGGATGCGCTTTGCACGCCGTGCTGTTCGGGGACGAGATCCAACGGTGAGCTAAGCATGTAGTGCTGGGGATGGAGTGCCTTCGGACGGCGGTTCAATTCCGCCCACCTCCACCAACTGCTTGCAAAATCTATCACTAAGTGGCTGATTTTGCAAGGGTTTTGGCATCGGAGTGATACACGAACTGAGCCTGTCTGCAGGTATCAAAGTAGGTATCACTCCGTGCCAAAGCCATTTTTCCTGCGCCGACCGAGCGGGCTATACGTCCGTTTTTTTGTGCCTACGGATCTACAGCCTCTTATTGGCTCCCGCTACCTGGTGCGACGCCTGCCCCCTGCTTCAATCGATCTGATGCGGCTTACAGCGGCAAGCGCCGCTGTGGCACTCTCTCAAGCATTCGACCGCATGAGACGCAGCCCAATGACCGAGAAGGATCGGGACGCCCTGCTGAGAGCGTTGGCCGGAACCATTGACCGCTGGACCGGGAACATTGAGCTGCCTAACGGCGCGAGATTGACCGACCTACAGGTGAATGGACGCGAGGACGCCAAAGCTCTGCTGGACACCATCAAGGGACTCGCGAGCTCAGGCTTTGCCCAAAGTTCACCGCTGCCCGGAGCCGGGGACACCCTGACAAAGCGTGTTGGTCTCTACCTGGAAGACCTTAGGAACGCTAAGACATCGCCAGGCAATCTGCTCGACAGTGAAAACACGCTCACCATCTTCCGCGAAATAGCAGGGCTCGACCTGCTCATGTCGCAAGTGGGGGAGACCCAAGTGCGCGCCTTCCTAAATGGGCTTCATGACTGGCCGAGCAATGCGCGCAAGAAGGCAGAATACAAAGAACTGAGCGCCGCGCAAATCATCGCCAAGGTCAAGCAACAACGCGCCAAAGGGCTCGTTATCGCGGGCCTGTCTGATCGGACTCTAGGCAAACATCGTGACCGACTGGCCAGCTTCCTCAATGCACAAGTAGCCGGTGGGCTGCTCACACGTTCGCCGCTCGATGGAATCAAGCGCCAGAGCTCGGCCACCGCAATCGCCACGCTCCCCCGTCGCCCCTTCAGCATTGAGGAAATCAACCAACTCTTCGATATGGAGAAGTTCCTTCCCTGGTCAGAGGAGCGGCCTGATCGATACTGGGGAGTCCTGCTAGCAGCGGGCACTGGGGCGCGGGTCAACGAGCTTGGGCAACTCTATGCCGACGATGTGGCCGAGGTGAATGGCATTTGGGGAATCCACATTCGTGCGGGGCGGCGGGATCAAAAGCTGAAAAACGCAAACTCCTTGCGCTTCATCCCACTCCACCCACGCTTGTTGGAGGCGGGCTTCTTAACTTACGTCGAAGATGTAGCGCAGTCGGGCCATGAGCGCCTGTTTCCCCACCTGCCTTGGCATAAGAAGGCAGGCTACGGGGACGCCCTCGGAGATCAGTTCCGCGCCTATCTTGTTGGCTTGGGCATGATGCAGCCCGGCATGGGCTTCCACTCGTTCCGACATACTGCGAGCACCCGGCTTCTCTATGCGGGGGTGCTTAGCTCTATTGCCGCTGCCATTACGGGGCACAAGGCGCATATGCCCGGCGAGCTCGGAACCTATGTAGATGTGCCCACGCTCCAATCGCGCGCAGACGCGGTAGCGCTTCTCCCCGTTCCCGAAGGTCTGCCGGCCTATCAGCCTGGAGAGGCAGCGCAGTCTCTCAAGCAAGCGCAACTCAGAGCGAAGCGGAGGGTGGTGAATGCAGCTGCACGTGAACGAAAAGCGGTCGCTCTTGCCAAAAGCGCGCACTCCACGACGCCAGCAAGTCGGATGAGGAAGCCATCGAAGGCGTCGTAGCGCCCGGGGGATCGCGGCGACAATGATTAGGCAACGCCATCAACCACTCCAGGTGCCCAAGATTCGGGGCTGGACTCTTGCTATCGCCTCGCTGTCAGCTTTGCCACCCGTCCCGGCGCGTCTTGCCAAGTCTGGCCCTGCCGAAAGGCACGCGGCGCCCCGCCAAAAATGTGACAGACATCAAACTATTGAATAGATGGGTTGCCTGAGGCAGGATCTCATGACTGAAGGGCGCATCAGCCAGGGAATTTCAGGGGGAAAGTAAAAGCTCGCAGTAGGCGTCAAGAAGCCCGGCAGATGTATCTGTCGGGATGATAATTGTGGCACGGGATGAAAACGACCAATAAATATGCCGACATCTACGCCCGCGCGAGCAATGAACATCTCACGTCAGCCGCTGCTGACCAATACGGCGCACAGATAATGCGCCGCCCAACTTCGCATGAGCAGAATACGTATCCAGGAGAACAAGCGTGTCTAGCCCGTTCCAAGATGTCGCACCCCGCATTACTGGAAATCCGAAGGTCAGAGAACCGCAACAAGGAGCCTATGAGGCGCTAGCACAGCATGTAGCTGACGGTGCGGACATAAGAGAAGTTAGCGTAGTACTGCCCGTGGGATGCGGAAAGTCAGGAACTATAACGCTCACTCCATTTGCGTATAAATCGAAACGAGCATTGATCATCGCTCCCGGCGTTGCGATTGCAACGCAGCTGGCAGCTGATTTCGACTTTAGTAGCGAGAAGCTATTCTATGCACGCTGCGATGTGATGGACGGCCCCAATTATCCAGAGCCAGTGGAAATAAGAGGCACCGATGCAAATCGAAGTGACCTTGACGCCGCACACGTTGCCATTACAAACATCCAGCAGATTTCCGGCGATGGCAACAAGTGGTTGCGAACGCTTCCTGCCGACTTCTTTGACCTGATCATTTTCGACGAGGGCCATCATAGCGTTGCAGCAACCTATGAGGCCCTGAAAGCAAAATTCCCTGCAGCCTCGGTCGTGAACTTCAGCGCCACGCCGCTTAGAGCTGATGGCCAGATGATGAGCGGTCCCGTCGTTTACTCATACCCAATCTTCAAGGCGATCAGAGCGGGCTATGTTAAACAGCTCAAAGCAATCCAACTCAATCCGAAGACCTTACGCTATGTCAGGCGACCAGGCGATTCGGAGGTTGAAGTCTCCCTAGATGAGGTCCGACGCCTAGGTGAGGAGGACGCGGATTTCCGCAGAAGCATCGTAACGTCCGAAGAAACACTGAATACCATTGTTGATGCGTCCCTCCGGGAGCTCGACCGGCTCCGTAACTTGACAGGGGAGCCACGCCTAAAGGTAATCGCCTCGGCATTGAATTATGAGCATTGCATTCAGATTGTGGAGGCTTATCGCGCACGGGGAAGGAAGGCCGATTTTGTGCATTCCCGTGAGAGTAAAAAGAATGACCAAGTCATGCAAAGGCTGGCGAATCATCAACTGGACGTGATCGTACAGGTGAGAAAACTTGGCGAAGGTTTTGACCATCCGTTCCTGTCGGTAGCGGCGGTCCTTAGCGTGTTCTCCAACCTGTCTCCATTCGTCCAATTCGTTGGGCGAATCATGCGCGTAATCAAGCAAGATGCGCCGGGGGACGTTGTAAACCAGGGCAGTGTGATCTTTCATGCGGGCGGCAACATTGCCGCCAGGTGGGGAGACTTCCAGCAGTTCAGCGAAGATGACCAATCCTTCTTTGACCAGCTTCTTCCTCTTGAAGGCTTGGATCCAGCAGATCCCACGGAGTTCCGTGAGTATGCGCCTCGCGACACTACCAATGGGAAGCCCGAGGTCAAAGAGCAGTCCGAGGTGGAAATGCAGGAAATCCACCTCCTAAAGCAGGAAGAGGAAGACGCCATTCGCCTGTTGAAGCAGAGCGGAATTATCCCTGCAGACTTTGACCCTACTACCCAAGCCCTCAAGCCCATCGCTGTCCCTAAGGCAGCAAAACGACAGGCCGCCAGAGACGCTCTTAACGAGCTTATTCAACTCCACGCAGGACGAATTCTCAATGAGCGAGGAATTAAGCATGGCGGGCGAGAGTTGGATCACAGACGGCTTGGTCGCGACAACTACGTAGTGGTAGTCACCACTCTCAACGAGGCGGCGAACACCTTGGTCGGCCGGAAGCCAGGGGAACGAAGTGAGATGTCACAGGTGGAACTGGACACCATTCGGGGGCAGTTCGATGCCCTTACAGCAAGCGTTTGCAGGAAGCTGTTCGATGGCGACTAAGTCCTTGATCGTCTCGACAATGGTAGACAGGGCGAAGAAGGCCCACAACTGCCAAGCTAACAGTAAACATAGGATCGAACGCGGAGACATTCGACTAGGGGTGCGAAAAGACCGGGGCTGGGATCGATACTGTGTTGCTTGTGCGCAGAGCATGATCGAGCGCGGTTTATTGCGACTGGGAGAACTGAGCAAGTTGGAGCCTGAGGAAAGCGAAGACTAAGAGGCAACATAGGCCCATCATTCCGCGCATGGAGGATGGGCCACTCTGCTTTCCTGCCTAGCTGCATTCGCTGGAATGGGGCTGCTTAGATGGTGCGCGTTTCAGTAAGCCAAGCTTTCATCCTAGCGAACCATTCATCCCTCTCAGTCTCATTGACAGCTGTGCTCTTGAGCCAACGGTCGGAGTGGCGCACGAAAGGAACCAGCCAGAGCGGGTGAACAACGTCCCGCACCTGGACTTCCAGACGATGGGTGATGACTCCTTTGTAGCTGTATTCCCCAGTGCGGATGGCGAGCACTTCAGCCCGCCGCAGGTAGCGCTCGCCCTTCACGGGCTCCCGGATCCAGATAGTGTCCCTGCCCAGGTCCAAGGCGATATGGTCATGGCAAACAGTGGGCTCAAACTCTTCAGGCCTATGCTTCTTCAGTTTGGGCGCGCGGCGACGGAACAGCCACGGCAAGCCCCACAGCAGCGCAAGGGGCCAGAAGACCAGCTGCCCGAACAGCATCAACCCGAACACGGCACCCTCAGCCGTCGTGCCCTTTTCGAACACCACACCGCACAGCCACCAAAGTGCAAGACCGGTGATGATCCAGCGGACTACCTTGAACAAGGTCCACATACGAGCTTCCTAGCGATGGTTGGGAAGGACCTGGGTCAGCGACGGTCTACGACAGTCCAAGTGCCATCGACCTTATCGATGACGAAAGTGCCGACAAGCTGCTGTTGCTCAGTGCGAGTGCCCAGCTGATACCGCGCAGTTCCGGTGACACTGCACGCATAGCCGGGGCTGTCCCCACGCACGCACTCTCCTACCTTCAAGTGCTCAAACGTCATCGTCGTTCCCGTCGCCTCCTTGAAATACACGGCCAAGGCTTTCTCAACATCGCCGCTCCCAGGACCACCCGAGCAAGCAACCAGCAGCGCAGTAGCGGAAAGCGTCCAAAGCTTCTTCATGTGTGTTCCTTCAGTCGATGAGTAGGCAGTGATTGCCCGGATTCGTTGCAGTGCCAGGTAGGACTTCGCTATCAATCAGTGACCCGGCCTTGTTGATGACGATCACGATCTGACTAGGCCGCGCAGAGGAGTCCTCCTCACGCTCCCCTAGATAGACCAGAGCGACGGCATCCTTGAAGTCATAGACCTTGCCGAAGCCAATGACGCTATGCGCTTCGGGAGGCAGCAGAACCGGCTTTCCATCGAGCTTGATAGCGCGTTTGTAGTCCCGGCCTTCGACGGAGTCGATGCGGCCGATGCTGGTTCGGATGGGGCCGGTGGGGATCGCGGAGCCATGACCCGTGGCCCAAATGAAAGCGGATACCTTCGGCCGCCATCCCCCATCCACCCTGAACTGGCCAGTCTGCAGTTGGCACGACAGGCTGGGCATAGCGTCAGCAGAAGCAGTGAACGCCAGAAGACCCACCAATGCCCAGCACCTCATATCCATAACCACCTCCTCGCCCAACGAATATTTGCGTTCAATGCAAATGACCGGCTAAGCTTAGGCGGGCACACTTCGGGTAGTCAATGCCCTTCTTGCTGCCCCGAATGCCCGCGCCGTTACCAACAACCACTGCTCTTGGCCAACGCCTCCGCGCCGCACGCGCAGCCAAGGGCTGGACTCAGGCCCAGCTAGGGGAACTATTGATGGGAGTGGATGACCCAAACACCACTGCGCCCCGCATCAGCAGGTATGAGAGGGGCCTTCATAAGCCTGATCTGGAGACCATTGAGAAGCTCGCGGAGCTTCTGGATCTCCCAGCCGCTTACTTCCTTGCTGCCTCTGACGTGGTTGCGGAGGCAATCTTGGTGCTGACACAGCTTGATGCCCGAAAACAGAAAGAAGCACTGGCGCTTCTAAAAAGCCTCGCCCCCGCTAGCAAGTGACGCGCACCGAACGGCCTAGCGACTTCCTACGCTATGCCTAGGTGCCAGCAAGGAAGACCCTAATGACAAGCCTCGCCTACGACCTCCTGATGGCATTGATTCCCGGCACGGCCGCTGGATACTACTCGGGCTTGCTGATGGCCAAGCTCTCAAAGTTCAATGCGCTGAAATACGAGGCACTTCGAGCTATTCGATCAATCAACTACATGGGCGATGCCAGTAACACACAGATCATCAGTTCAGATAAGAGTGAAGAACTTCACCTGATAGCATCCGAGCTCTTCCTTCTCAAGCACAAGGGCGCCGGAATTTCCTTGATGCAAGTTAGCAATGAGCTTCTAAATTCCATAGCAGCATGTAAGCACTCGGCGCATCCCGTCGATAGCTTCATAAAACAGATCAGTGACTGGCAAGCTCGAATTCGCGGCCTAAAGGTAGGACGACGCTTCTTCCTTCCTTGGGGTCAAATCTGATGTGCCTTTGACCGAACATTGAAACATTCGTCGGCGCCCGGAAATTTTCGGTCCGCTCCGTTTTTCTGCTGTAGAACTCCAAGTGCTCCTTTACGGACAAGGCCACCTCCGCCCCCGATTCAGGACACATCTTCCTGCTGACTCAGGACACTATGGGCCCGCTGTTTTGCCTCGGTCTTTGCTTCTAACCGCCGACCGACCGAGGCAAAGTCTCCCCCAACCCGCAATAAGCGAGCCTGGGGACCTTTGCCGGGCCGGCCTACTCTTGCCTAGGCAGAGGACCATCGTCGGCGCTGTGATCACTGTCAATACACAGCTGCGGCAGGTTCACGCCTGACATGGCGCCGGGGCTGGGGTCCTGCCACCAGCATTCACTGGCGTCTCTCCCATGGGCTTTGCCCCGTGATCAGGCTGTCGCCTGACGCTCTCCAATCTTGCCCTTCGCATACATGGCCGACCCGAGACGGGGCACACAATCCAAGGCCAGCTAGGGAACCCATGCCTTGGAACCTCCGCGACGCAGAAGCCATGCTGCCGGATGTGGACGTATTCCTCCACGGTTTAAGGCCGCTATCCGTAGGAGATGGATAGCCCCGGATTGTCACCGGGCGCGAACTAATCGGACCTCCGTGCGATAGCCATTGGTTCCAGCTGGGTTGCGAGGGGTTGCGCTCTTCCCGATGTCGGCTATGTTGTTGCTTGGGGCCGATGCCTGGGTGTGTAGAGCTGCTTTCTACCTACTCGCAGCCGTTGCTGTTATCAACGAGCTGCCGCTAAAAAACAGCATGAGGCCAACGCCAATTCTGTCAATGCCCCCCGAAGAATATTCGGGGGCATTGTTTTTCTAGCTTCAAACGCGAGGTCCGCGACATCTTCTTTGGTCCTTTTTCTCCAACTCGCTATCGTTCAGTTGTTCCGTAAGCGTGCGCGTTGGGGTAGTTCCAGAACACTGCGATTTGTGCGGCTGTGCTGTATCAGCAGTGATTGGATAGCGCTTCAGCATTGATGCTGCGAGCCTATCCAAAGCTTCTACACTCGTAGCTGCCTGCGCCGCATACTTCACCTGTGCTTCCGGGCCTGTAGCTAGACGCGCAGCATCGTGCCGCGTCCTGCGCCGCTCAATGCGCTCTTCGCCACTCCGACGCCGCTGCGCCCAATCGCGCCTGCTACCGCTCCAGAGCGACGGCTTGGGATTTTTCCTCTCCCATGTCACCAATTTCATTTGGGCTTCCGTGAGTGAAATGTTTGCCTTAACTTCGGCTTGTAGCCTGCGCTCCCATCGAGTGGCGTCACGAGCCACCTGCTTCAATGAACTGTGAAGCTCGCGCATATCGTTTCGATATGACGCCCTGTGGGGGTAGGCGCCCGCCCTGCTCGACATGTCAAAGAGCTTGGCGACCGTCGAAAGACTTTGCCGAACGGCAGCATCTATATCCTCCAGCCAAACCCGTCTCGCTTCCATCTCCAGCTGCTCTATTTCAGCGTCGTAACGAGCCATGGCCTCGTCTGCTTGCTTGTTCGCAATCTTGCTACGAAGACGCCTAGCCGCCTTCATCAATACTGGCTTGAGACTTGGCGGAAAGCGCGATGCGGCAGACCCCACTCGTGCAGCTCGCTGCTCTACTGATGCTGGCCTTTTTCGTGCTCGTGGCGGCGCCAGCGCGACCTGCCCGAGGTGCGGTTGCCGCTCTTCTTTGCCAACAGCTGCAAGCCGCTCACGTTGAGCTGCTTCTTGCGTATGGGAGCGTGGCGTCGCCATCACCCTTCCCTCTTGCTCCAAGCGTTCCAGGTAGTCACGCAGTTCAATGCGATTGGCGTTTTGGATCTGGTTATTTACCGTGGCCCGCTCGCTATCTTCACCCCTCCTACGCATCGCGGTTGCTGCCTTACCCTCGTGCTGGGTGGCTTCGCGAGCCAGCATGGCTGCGAACCCGATATAGCCATCAGCTTCGGCGGCATGTGCTTGCTTAGCTAGGCTGCGATGATCAACACGTTCAGCGACCTGTGCTCGTTCCAGATGCGAATTGATACGGTCAGCCACCGCCTCACGAAGAATGCGGATAGCCTCCGGTCCTGCGCCACCACGCGCATCAAATTCAGCACATGCACGTTCACCCAGGCCATCAGGACCGATCTGACGAGGCGTCATAAGGAGATGCACATGGTGATTGCGCTCATCCCCTTTCTTATCGGGCTCATGGACTGCAACAAGCACCGCAACCTGATAGCGGTCAACCAACATCTGACCCAAGTCGCACGCGAGCGCACGACGCTGCGCTTCGTTCAGTTCTGCAGGCAGAGCAACTTCAAGCTCTCGCGCCGTCCTGGCGTTTAGCCGGGTCTCGGCCATTTCCGAGCGATTGAAACAGGCGACCGGATCTCGCGCCCATTCGGGGGCATTTTGCGGGGCCAACATATCAACCGAGGCAACGCCACTGCGCCTTGTGTAGTCGTGTTTGATACCGGTCAATTCGTCATTAATCACAATGCCCGCACGATACGCCGCAGCGGCAGTAGAGGAATGACCCTTGCCGCGCGAAAAGGCTTTGACGGTGGCGTGATAAATGGCCATTTCGATTTTTGTCCTTGCTCCTGCTCTTGTTTTTGGCGACGCCCCCGAGGGGGCTAGCATCGGGGGCGGCCTGCGAAGCGGGCCGGGGTCTGGGGCGGAGCCCCGGCGCACGGTTTCCCGCAGGGAAACCATAAGTGCGCTCTTGCTTTGATCCTTGCCGCCACTATTCGTGACGGCTTCGGGCAAGAGACCGGGGCTCGCTTCGCTCGCGTTTCCCGCTGGGGCTGGCTCGCTCTCGCTCGCCCGTGCCCCTCTATTTCAGGATGGCAGGTAATTGCAATATGACAAGTCGATGACTTGCCAATAGCCGATTTTCTGTTTGCATGAGGTGCAGGACATCAGGAGAGCTCAACAATGGCAACACGCTCTATACAAGAACAAATAACCGCCGCCACTGAGCGTCTCGCAAAATTGAAAGCACGGGAGATGCTGGCCGAGCAAAGATCAAAAGCAAAGACAAGAGCGAGCGAACGCAAAGCAGACGCGCACCGCAAGATTCTCCTGGGCGGCGCGGTCATCGCTGCGGGGGCTGATGCATTGGATGAGGCCGAGCTTGTTGGCCTACTACTTGCGTATCGAGATCGCATTGAAAAACCGGAAAACGCTCAACAAAGAGATGGAATGCGCACACGCGGGCGCATTTATCTAGCGGAGCGAGAAGCGTCCCGTGCAAGGAAGCGCTGACCATGAAGCCTTCACAACTAAATCATGCGGTTCTCTGTGAACTGAGACACCAACATCGGCAACGTGGCATCTCATTGATCGAGGTGATGCTGGCAGTAGGCGCTATGACACTACTTTCCGGTGCGGCTTTCGCTATCTATCAGTCATCGGCAAACAACGCAGATGTTCGCGCGGAACAAGCGAATATTCACACCATTGCTCGAAATGCAGACATGACGTATGGAGCGCTCGGCTCCTATGCGGGACTGACAACCGCTCAGGCTATTGCCGACCGCGTTCCACCCGTTTCAATGAACTCTGGCGTTGGCCTAATGAGCCGATGGGCGCAACCCGTTATTCTTGAGCCTGCCACCATTGATGGTCGCCCCAACGCAGGGTTGAAGATTGTTTACCACGCGGTTCCAACGCGTGCGTGCCTAAAGCTAGCTGCTGCAGCAAGTGAAGGCATGTATGACCTGGAAATAGGCGATACATCCGTCTTCCATCGAAGCAACAATGGTCGTCCGACTGTATTGGACATCCAAGCCGCGACTCAACAATGCAGGAATCCAGCGCAGCTCGCGTTCACATACTACGGCGGCGCTACTGGCCTGTCAGCGCAAGTTCTCACACCCGTTGCACTGCCAACGCCCCCTCCAACATCAGCTCCGCCACCACCGGCGCCGGTGGTGGCGCCACCGCCCGTAGCTGTTACTCCACCGGCTCCATCTCCTGGCTGCGCAGCGGCTCCCACGGCTCCAGCCACAGGAACGACACCTGCGGGTCAAACGTGTTCGTTTATTTGGAATTCGGTAGCGGCTCCTGCTTGCTGGGCTCCGCTGGCGTTATGCGTGCCAATCGCCGCTCAACCTCCAATTCCAACCGCACCACCGGCACCACCCGCCGTCACTCCTCCTATTGTCCCTCCCGTCATCACACCCGTCTGCTCAGCGCCTTTACCGTTGAGCGAAAGCGCGGCGCAAACGGGCGTTTGTCCTTCAGGCACTCTCACCATCAGTGGCGCCAATTCTTTTCCGCAGACCCGCACCCGCACTACGACGTATTCATGCCCCGACCCGTTCGCAAGCCCAACAGCACTGACGGGACCATGGTCAGCCTGGTTACCGGCAGCAGCAAGTATGTGTGCTCCCGAATGCACGTCTGCGCCGCCAACCAGCGTTGCAATCACGCGCGCCGCGCCAGCAGAGAGCCAGAACGTGGGTTGCCCGGCCGGGCAGGCAGGTCAGCACTGGCGACAACGCAACCGCGTTGAGAACGGCACGCGCACCACGTCCTGGTCCTGCCCGGCCGCGACCGGATCCCCGGTGTCGAGCACCTCGGAGAGCTGGAGCGGCACCTACACGGCATCCAGTGGTTGGGTTACCACCTCCAACACCTGCACGCCCCCGGCACCTCCGGCAAGAACCTATCCGACCTACACCGGGAAATCGTGGATTTCCTGGGGCGACGGTGGGCTTTACGGCTGGGGCGTGTTCTGCTCGGTGTCGCAGTTCCTCGCTGACGGATTTCACTGCACGCAGAGCGTTAATACCAACGATGACGCGACGTTTTCGGGTGGCCTCGCGAGGCCTCAAGAACAGGCATTGACGCCAGAGCGCCGGACCTGCGTCGCCGCACTTAAACAGAAGCTGACACCAATGCCTGGATTTGGCTCCCCAAGCACCGGGCCAGTTAGTTGGCCGACAGAGTGCGCCTGTGAGGTGGTCGGAGCTGGCTCGGCGTTCTACTGGCAGACCGTGGGCGCATCGGACTGGTCAGCCTTCGAGTTCCAATGCCAGTAAACGGCCATTGGTTCACTCCGCGGAGAGGGAGACCGGGCCAAGCCAAGCCAAAAAAGCAAAGCCCCCGCGCGAGCGAGGGCTTTGGGTGTCGGCGGGCAAAGCAATTTCTCTAATTTTTCTAAGCTGCCCATAGGGCAGTGAACTGCCGACGTTCCAGATCTAAGGCAGTTCAAGGCGTTGTCAAGCGTTCGACCTGCATCACTCCGTGGAGAGGGCTACCGGGCCAAGGCGCTCGGTCTTTCCGTTGACCAGGTGCAGCAACTGCCCGCCAGCAATCAGCCAACCATCTCCGTTAGCGCGGTCGGCCTTGCTGAACCCTACTGCTCCGTCGTTGCGCAGGGTCGGGGCCCCGGCATTGCCGTCCTTGTAGAAATGGCTCCACGCCCTGGCGGCCGGCGTCATCGTCAGCACCTTCTGCCAAGGATGGCTGTGGATGGTTTCGCCAGTGAAAGCAGAACCTTCCATCACCTCGCTGGTCCGTATGACACAGCCGTGTGGCACGCCATCTGTGTAGAGGCGCAGGGAAAAACGCTGGCCGTCGCTGGCAATCGCGCCACAGGCCTCGTTCCCGCTCTGGCGGGTGTAGTCGTGGAGCACTCGCCCAGTGCGTCGGAGGAAATCCGGTAAAGCCTCGCCGGGTTCGCTGACATGGTCGCCCAGATGCTGGCGCTCCCAACCCTGTTTGGTTCCGGCGGGCGGAATTGAACCGGCCTGCGCCAGTGCCTCACCACACGCTCCAAGCCAAATGGTCAACACCACCATCACCGATGCAATGCGCACAACTGCTCCTAAGCAGTTGTGCTTTGCACCTCGGCCCCATGCCGGGTATCATCAGAGGTATGAAAATTTGCACCTTTTGGAAGCTAAATATCGTTTGCTTTCAATAGGTTGCAAATGGGCGCAAATGGCTCCGCCCACCTCCACCAACGAACGGTTCGTAAAGGACCGGAGAAGCCCGGAAACCCCCGCATCACAAGGGTTTCCGGGCTTTTTTATTGTCCGCAGCAGACCGGGGTAATCCGTTTCAATCCATGAGACGGTGGGGGTATATCAAGGGGTATCCGACCGCACCCACTGAAGCGATACCCCCAATGCCTCTGACCGACGCAGCCATCAGGCGCGCCAAGCCCAGCGACAAGCCGCAGAAGATCACCGACGGTGGCGGCCTGTACCTCTACCTCACCCCGACCGGTGCACGCAGCTGGCGCTGGAAGTACCGCATCGCCGGCAAGGAGAAGCTGCTGTCGATCGGCCTGTACCCGGATGTCTCCTTGGCGCGCGCCCGCGAGGCCCGCGACGAAGCCCGCCGGCTGCTGGCCCGAGGCGTCGACCCGGGTGCGCAGAAGAAGGCTGCCGCCCTCGCCCACTCCGCCCTAGGCTCGGACAGCTTCGAGACCATCGCCAATGAGTGGCTGGCCACACGCCCCTGGGTGCCCAGCTATGCGGAGAAGGTCGAAGCCTGGATGAAGAATGACGTATTCCCGTGGATCGGGTCGCGTTCCGTAGGTGAACTCACCGCTCCTGACTTCCTTCGGGTAGCCCGTCGCATCGAGGACCGCGGCGCGATCGAATCCGCGCACCGGATCATGCAGAACTGCGGCCAGATCATGCGGTACGCCGTGGCCACCGGCCGCGCCGAGCGGAACCCCGTTGCGGACCTGAAGGGAGCGCTCGCGCCACCCAAGGAGGCCCACCACGCGGCGATTACCGACCCCGTGCAGCTGGGTGGCCTACTGCGCTCCATCGAGGCATACAGCGGATCTGCCATCACCCGGTCGGCGCTGCGGCTGGCGCCGCTGGTGTTCCTGCGTCCTGGAGAACTGCGGCATGCGGAATGGGAGGAATTCGACCTCGACGCGGCCGTGTGGACCATCCCTGCCAGCAAGATGAAAATGCGTGCGGCACATCTGGTGCCGCTGTCCAGGCAGGCGCTGCAGATCCTGGAGGACATTAAGCCGATCACCGGCCGGCACAAGTGGGTGTTCTCTGGCGCCCGCGACTCCAAACGCCCGATGTCGGAGAACGCCGTTACCGCAGCGCTGCGCAACATGGGCTACGACCGCACGATGATGACCGGCCACGGCTTCCGCGCGACAGCTCGCACCATTCTGGACGAAGTCCTGCACTTCCGCCCGGACATCATCGAGCACCAGCTTGCGCACGCGGTGAAGGATCCCAACGGCCGGGCCTACAACCGCACATCGCACCTGCAGGAGCGCGTGCGCATGATGCAGGTCTGGGCGGATTACCTCGACGGCCTGCGCGATGGCAATGTGGTGAAGCTGCGGGCCGGATGACGCCTATACACCCCGCCGTAGCTGCTCCAGCCCTGCCCTCACCCGCGCCTTGCTGCGGATGTCCCTCGCGCGGGGTTTCGTCTCCGCCGGCGGCTTGCGCGGCTCCAGCGCTGCCTTGATCCGCTCGATCTCCTTCGACCCAGCCTCAGCCAGGCGCCGGGCCTGTTGCCGCTGCTCGCGGGTCGGCGGTTGGCCGGGCAGTGGCGGGGGCAACTGGATCGGCGTGCTGTCGGTCAGCCGGGCAACGGCCTCACGCAGCGGCAGCTCGGGATAGAGCCTGGCCGCGCACCAGCGCTCGGCGTAGAGCTTCGCCTGTCGAACGTTGGCGGCGCGCACTTCCTTCACCTGCCACATCTTCTGGCCTTCCATCCATAGCCGGACCCCGGGACCGCCATCAGGCGTGACGCTGGCCGTCTCTCGCCCGTTGTACCAGAGCGCCCAGCGCTCACCGGTCTGGACCCAGCCAGAGGGAATTGTGGCGGTTCGGAAGCCGTGGGAGTACTGCATGGCCGGAAGGATACGGCTGGCCGTCGCAGATCCTGCGAAGCGCGGGGCACATGTCTGAATCGGTCACATTCGGACGCGTGTCACATCCCCCGCCTCGGTCGGGCTTTACCTACACCGAGATGGCCGGTTTTCTGATTGCACCTCTGATGAGGGGTTGCGACCTTGCGCGGGCAGTGCAGCACTACCCTACTCATGGAGAGATGGAAGTGAACTCAATGCAAAGCGATTGCAGGACTGCCCGCTCGACCCCTCGCCGCCTGATGCTGGGCATTTCACTTGCTCTGTTGTCGGTCGGCTTTGCCCAAAGCGCGTCCGCCGGCCAATGGGTCCCAACGGGCCGCGTGCTATGGGTGGATTCCGAAACTATCCAGCCTTATCCGGTGGCCTATACCAATTTCTGCCAGGGCGGCGTGGACGGGCCGAGCGGCGTCTACTTGTACGGCGACTGGGGTTCGGAAGGGCTTGGCTCGTGCCCGACGGACGCATACACCGGTTTTGACAACATGAAGTACGGTGGCGGCACCTGCAGGCCAGATCCTCAAGGTGTTGGCGGCGGCTATTCCTGCCAGGAGTATCACCACGTTTTCGCAGGCCAGAAGTACCAGGGTCCGATACCGGCGACCTGTAGTACACCGGGACTTTACGGGGTCACCAACTACTACCGTGCAGAGCTTGTGTACTTCGGCTCTGGCGATAATCCCAACGACTATTACGACAGGTTCTTCGAAAGCTCTACGGAGTACGTTTGCCAGTAGTCGGCATCCAAACACCAAGCTCTCAGGCGATGTGCCCTAAGAGCTATTGATCCCCATCTGACTACTACAAGCAGGATCGTCCCCGCGCGAGCGGGGACACTACTTCATATCGCCCCAAGGTCCTTCACGACGGCCTGTCCTCTTTGAAGGAATCCGATCAGCAGACGGCCGCCGGCCACTTGCCGCCCCATCTGCTCATTGAGGTAGTTGGCCTGGAGCCGCCCAGCCGTCATCAGATCGGACTGCAGCATGCTGGGCGCGACGCCCTTGAGTGGGTCACCTGGGGACGCGAAGTGACCACCGATCGGCTGGACCGTGGTTGCGCGCCGACTGTCGCTCTTAGCATAGGCAGTGGCCATCATCCTGCCACTTCCCGACGACCACCCGCCCAGGATGATCTCGGTCCCCAGCTGTTCGATTGGCAGGTCAGCCTCCGCCGCGGCCTTCTCGTAGTTCAGCCATAGCTGGTCCATTACAGATCCCATCTCGGCGGACAGCTTCTCAATGGAGAAATCCGCACGGAAGCTGGCCTGCAGGACCAGCTCGTAGATCTTCAGGAAGAACTGGGCCGCACCTCTCGTCGCCAGCAGCATGTTGTGCTGCGGTATCAGGAGCATCTTGGCGCCAGCAGAGTGGGCGCCGGTCAAGGCATCCTCCGCAAGGGTGTCCACCGCAACGACAAGCTGGTCACGGCTGATCAGAACGTTGAGGATGCTCATAGCGGACTCGTCTAGAGGTCCGCAGACTATCGCCTTCCCCGCCCAGCCTGTCGAGACCGCCATGACCGCCGAAATCACGGAAATACTTGATCGCCTCCAGACCTGCGAGGCCGGACTCGAGATGCACCGCGGCTACCTCAAGGCGATGGAGTACGCGTTGCGAATCTGCGTACTGACCCACCCCGAGCCTGAGCGGCTGACCGAAAACTGGCTGCGACTACTGCCGAGCATGGCGGCCAAGCACAGAGAGGATGGAGGCGACCTATTCGCTGCCGCCTTTCAACAATCGCTCACGGTTCTTACCGAGCAAATAGGCGCAGGGAACACGCCTCCTTAGGCTGCTATGACAAACGGCGCCATGAACGCCACCAGCAGATCCATCTCGGTAGCGATTACGTCGTCCGCAATGCCGCGCTGATTGAACCTGGTCCAGTCCACGCGGTCCAGCCGCACTACTCAGCTCAGTGCTCTCAACGAGTCATAACATATTTCCCAAAAACCACCGCGCGTGATCTGCTGCCGCCGAACGGTACTAGCGGAACGACCAGGGGTGTGCGATATCTTAAGCGCTACGCGCCCCAAGCTCGAACACCCACCTCAACGGAATGAAAATGAACTCATTGTTGAAGAAGCCAGACCAGCCCCACATTTCAGAAACGGATGCCTGGAAGGATGATCCATTTGACAGAAAGAGGGATGCAGAGATGCTGTCGCGATTAATCGCATCAAGCGTCACAGATCCACTGGTCTTGTCGCTTCAGGCTCCTTGGGGATCTGGAAAGACAACCTTTCTAAAGAGGCTCCAAGTACACATAAAGAACGAATTCGCCATACCATCAATCTCCATCGACGCGTGGAAGAATGACGAATCCCAAGACCCTTTGTTGACGATCATTTCAGAGATAAAGTTATCTTTGGAGAGGAAGGCGACCCAAGCGAAAAGCTCGGAGATTAAAGGCGCCTTCGGAAAAACCATCACTGCAATTGCCGACAAAGGCTCAAAGTTGGTCATGCCTGCTGTTGCGATTGCAGCTGAGCTCATGCTCCCTGGAGCAGGGATCGGAACTGCTGCAGCTGGCGTAGGAGACTTGGGGGAACGCCTGCTTGATGCGCAAGACGAAAGGCGTAGAGCAGAACCAAATTTCCGAGAAGCGTTAGCTGAAGCCCGAGACCTACTAGCACGACGGAAAAAGAACGGTCCGGTGCTGCCGATACTCCTCATCATCGATGAGCTAGACAGGTGTCGTCCCGACTATGCAATTAAGATGCTCGAGAGAATCAAACACTACTTTGATATTCCGGGCGTAACCTTCCTTATAGCGACAGATCGCGGAAACCTTCCTTCAGCTGTTCGGACTGTTTACGGGGCACACGTCGAAGGAGAGCTTTATCTCAGGAAGTTCTTTGACTACGAGTTTCACTTGTCAGCGCCTTGCGTCAACACTTATGCGAAGCATGTAATCGCCAGGCACCTCATGCCCAATGTGGAACCACTGGAGCGAAGGGAATTTCGCAAATTCCCTTGCTACCTCTCCAACTTATCCGATTTCATGAATGAAATACCTAGGGATGAACTCGACAAAGGCGAATACCTAGAGCACTTCCCGGCCATGGTCTCAGCAATGAAATTGAGTTTGCGAGACACCGGCCAAGCATTGACCATGCTTACGGCGTTCGTTCACTCTAGAGACAAAAACGGAGCAACCATCCCCGCGGTGGACTGCTTCGTATCTTGCCTTCGATTTGGATATCCAGAGGGCTTTAGACTGTTGATTGAAGAATCTGAGCTATATATTCCAACAACCTCTGACCCGCAATGGCTGCAGGAGATGTATGGCCGTCTCCGCAAAACCGAACAGTGGGATGCACTGAAGGGATTCTTCAACAAGGCCAGCCTGATGACAGGGGCATCTCTCTCACAGCGCAATCGCTACGAAGAGGAGATCACCGAGCAGTGGCATAGCGTTCTTGGTGGCCTGGGCCGCACTTTGATCTCTGGCGCCGAGCAATGCTACCGAGCGATAACGGCCATCAGAGTCCGAGACGCAGACAACGTCAATCCATGGGCATACGCGCGAGAGTTCGTTCGATTGACTCCCCCCATCAGCACCATCGGCGGTACAGTGTCCCAACAGTCCTGAACAGACCCGTTGAAGCTCGATCGACGTGATCATGCGGCCAAGCGGTGCTCGTAGAACGGGTGCCGCTTGTCGTCAAAGATCCGGTACAGCGAGGCCAGGTCCGCCGGGTCAGGGTTGAGCCAGGCGTCCACGTGCTCCGGCTTGATGTTGATGATGGTCCGGTCGTGGCCGGCCGCGGCCACCTCGGGCTCAGGGTCGTCCGTGATCGCGGCGAACGACAGTAGATCAGGCTCTTTGCCGGCCGGATCCTTCCAGTGCGACCACAGGCACGCTACCAGCATGGGCTCGCCAGTGCGCGGCGTGAACTGCACCACCTGGTTCTTCCCGTCCGGCCCCTCGACGTTCTCGTAGAACGTGTCCACCACCATCAGCCCGTGGGTGTGGCCGAACGCCGGCGCCCAGAACTTCTCAAGGCTGTCGCGACGGGCGTTGTAGGTGCCGGGGAAGCGCTGGTCGTAGTTGGCCGGCTTCCCGGCCAGCCGGCACTGGTAGCGCATCGGCTTGATGACCAGCTTCCCTGCCTCGGAAACGATCACCGGGGCATAGACGCCGGGAAAGATGCGGCTGTCACGGTTCTTCGGCTCAACGCGCTGCAGATCCGCCAGCCGCGCCTTGGCCCGCTCGATCTTGTTGCCGGCAATCCGCACGTCCTCGCGGGCCTTCTTCGTCTCCTTCACCTGGAGCGCCCGCTCGGCGTCGGACAGCCGCTTGCGGTTGGCGAACAGCTCCTGCTCCAGAATGGTGGCCTCGGCCCTGTTCCATTGCTCGACCTCGGCCCACACCGCCAGCTCTGCCGGGCTCACACCGGTTCGGAAGGCGTCGTCCATCGCCTTGGGGGTCTTGGGCCGCTTCTTGCCCGGGTCGTGGGCATAGAGAGCGGCGAACTCCTGCAGCGACAGCGTGGCGCCGGTCATCCGGACCAGCTTCTGATAGGCGGCGGTGATCTGGGCGGAATAGCACATGCCGCCATCTGGCCCCCATGGCTGTTGAAGCAGCGTGACGGCGTCCCCATTACGGATCGACAACCAGTGAGAGGGAACACCCATGGGCGAGACACCCGAGCAGCTGCAGGACGAGATTGACTTCCTGAAGCAAGAGATCGAACGAGTCAAAGCTTTGCAGGAGCAGCTCAGTCCTGCTGAGTACAGGGCCAAGATTGATGAGAACCACGAGCGTATTAACGAAATCGATCAGATTCTGGCCGGCTTGGGAGAGGAAGACTTGGAGGAGGAGAACGACCTGCTCAATGAGCGCGACTCCCTCCTGAACGAAGGTCCGGGCGGCCTCGATTCTCTCGATGAAGAGATTGTGGAGCGCGAGGAAAAGCTGAAGAAGCTCGGCTAGAAGTGATGGCGGGGCCCTAAAGGCCCCGCTTTTTCAATCAAGCCACGAAGCAAGGCGCATACCCAGCAGCCGGTGCCCCCGGGGATACCGCGTCAGCCGCGCGGTGAACACGCCGCGGAACAACGGCGAAGACCTGCTGCAGCAGGGCGCATAGGCGCGCTTCAATCGAACCCCAGCGGCATCTCGGTCCGGTGCAAACGGTCAGTAGTTCGTCACATCCACGGCCATCACGATCCCGACCACGGCCTGGTTTGGTGAGCCGCCAGTCCCGATTTTCGGGATGGTGATGGCGTTGCCGAACAGGCCGTGCTTCCCGCTAACGCCCTGCCCGTTGCCGATCCCCATCACCGTGAAGCTGTTCTGGAACGTGCTGGTCGCCGGCGCGCAGATCACCCCGGCGACCGTCTTGCCGGTGAAGTCAGGGAACCTATCCTCTTCCATACCGCCATTGGGAAAGACGCCGCCTACACCGATGATCCGCATGGGCTTTGCACCCAGCGCGTACGTCAGCCGGCCGTTCGCATCCCACAATGCCAGATACTGCGCATCCTCGTTTGCGGGGCGATCGAACACGTACGCCCAACCTTGCAGGCGCGCGGGCGTATTCGTCCACAGCGTCAGCCGGAACTGATTCGGACCGATCTCCTGGAGCTGTGGGAAGAACGGATACGGGTCACCGATGAATGCCACCATCGGGGCCTCGGCATTGATTATCATCTCCGCATATTTCCAGTTGCCCCCCGGGTTGTTTCCTGGGTAGGTCACCGGCGAAACATCGATGCGTATTTTCTGCTTCAGTACCAGCGACGGGGTGTCCTCGCTAATCAGCGTGGTTCCAGCGTCGCTAAGAATCTCTACTGTGGCCTTTGCCATCACCGCACTCCGTAGTAGAACTTGACCGGTTTGATCGTGCCGACGAACTGACCGCTGCCATTCTTGTTCAGCGCCCAGTACACCCGACCATTCGCGTAGCCGACCACGGGAACGTAGCCCAGCGAGTCAGAAGGAATGATGGGAATGTAGAAGAACTCCCCTGGCGGCAGATTGGCAGCAAAGCCATTGCCGGGCGTTGCATCCGACCACGCCAGGCCGCACAGCAGGCCCAATCGACTGGCGAGGTCCCACAGCCGATTGCCGTTCTCATCGTTCACTTCCATCACGATCTGCATACCGCCTCCTGTTGGTTCAGGAGGGCTGGTTTTCCAGCCCTCCTTGGTCTGTCACGGCACTACGCCCCATCGCATACGCAGACGCCCGTTCTGGTCGTAAACACGCCAGTTTCCGTCGCTGTACTCCGTGCGCATACCGCCGCTCGGTGACGACACACGGAACACGTCAGCCAGCACGTCGAACGCAGCCACACCGTTGGTGCTGGCGACCCTCAGGCCACCCACCTTGCCGTCCGTGCGGACGTTGATAGACCAGGACGCCATGCTCTCCATACCGCCAGCGGACCACGGGCCCGGCGCTCCCTGCGACTCAGTGGCCTCTGCCAACATCGGACGCACCCAACGGGTGAACGTCGCAACCGGCGAGGTCCAACGGGTGATGAGGAACATCCAGACGCGAGTTGTGCCCGGCGGTGCCTTCATCTTCACGTAGTGCCGGCTATAGCTGGACAGATGCTGCCCACCGCCGGGCGTGCCGGCTTCGGGCGAACGCGAGGCCCCCAAGCTGTTGCCGTTGGCATCCATGAACTCCAACGCCACCTGGACGTATCGGTTGCCTGAGGCATACGCCGAAGCCATGTACCACTTACCCACCTCCGCCGTGATGGCGTTGCACCACTGAAGCAACGATCCCGCGCGGTCCGGCGTGCCGGCCGTGATGAGGGCCGTGCTGCCAATCGGAACACCGGCGTCCTGCGAGCTAGTCGAGGTCCACCAAGTCAGGCCGCGAGTGTCCTCCGGCGCCCAGTAGTTGGGCCAACCGTCAAGGCCAGAGGTGAACGTGGCGTTCGGCAGGAGGTTACCGCCACCCAGTTGATCAATGCTGGCTTCCATGCTCTGCATCACAGCCGCATCTGGGTAGTCATCCACCTTCACCTGGAGGCCTTGGATCGCCTGGGCGTTCGCGTCGATCTTGACCCCGTCCTGCTGCACCTGAGTCTTCAGCTGGTTCACCGCGGCCGCGTTCACGTCGCCAACCTGGGTTCTCAGCTGAGTCAAATCCTGAGCGGTAGCATCCAGCGTGGTCCCCTGCTGGATCACCGTGGTCTGCAGCTGGTTGAACGCGGTTGCGTTCACGTCGCCAACCTGCGTCTTCAGGCTGGTCAAGTCCTGAGCCGTCGCCTCCAGTTTCTGGCCCTGTTGAGTGACCGTCGCGGTGAGCCCCTGGATTGCAGCGGAATTGGCATCTGCCTTGGCATTCACCCCATCAACGCCGGTCTGCAGCTGGGTGATCTGCTGCGAGGTCGTCTCTATCTTGTCCTCGGCGGTCGTGACGCGCGTCGTCAGCTGCTGCAAGGCGGTGGTGTTAGCCGCAGTTGTTCCAGCCAAATCGGTCACATCGCTGCGTAAAGCGGTGATCAGCCCTGCTTGCGACGTGATCGTCTCGTCATGCTGGGTAACCTTGGTGCTGAGATCCGATATCGCCTGAGCGTTGTTGTTGCCCTGGTCAATGATCGCCGGCAGCGAGGCATTGATGGTCGTGATCGACTGCGCCAGCGCACCGGTTGTGGTCGCCGTGGCTTCCTCGAGCGATGTGACCGACGCAGCAGTAGCAAGCGCCCCCTCCCCCGCGGGCATCCTGGCCTCCATGGTGCTGATGCGCCGCACCTGCGCGGCATCTGCCGCAACGCGGGCCTTCAGCTCCTCGTACGCCAGGCCAGAGGTCAACTGGAGCGGGTCCGAGCCGGTGTAGTTGCCTCGGATCTGCACCGCCAGCGTGTTGCGCTGGGCGGCCTCGGCAGCATCGGCCGAGATCCGGGCCTCCGTTTCGGCCTGAACCACCGCCATGGACGCCCCAGGCTGCGGGCGTCCGACGGCGACGTAGTCGATCAGGAAGTAGTTGGCCACCGATTGCTCGGTGCCCAGCTGCAGGCGAATAGCGTCGACCGTAGCCGGCCACCAGGCAATGTCCTGCACGTCCACGGTGGCCACTCCGCTGGCGTCCCACGCCGGCTCCGGGATGACGGCGCGCTTCTGCGTGCTCCATGCCTGATCCGTGGTCGTGATCCACTGTAGGGATCCGCCCCACGCCGGGCTGCCCACACGCTTCACGCGCAGCTTGACGAATCGATAGGCGCTGCCGTCGACGGCCAAGGCCACCGGCGACTGCACCCAGGGCGCAGTGGCATGGTTGGCGGGCCGCAGCCAGCCATCCACGAGGGTGGGCGCACCGTTGCCCGTCCACCCTTCAATGGTCTGATTGAACGGCCAGAGCTTGATGCTGTCGAATTGCGTTCCGCTGCCGGCCGCGACCTCCGACACCGCGCGCGCCAACGATTCATCGGCGCTTTGCCGCAGCTGCTCTTCGCGGCTGATCGCCGCCTCGCGCGCCATCTTCTCGTTCAGCAGTGCATCGATCCGGGCCTGGGCCTCGGCGCTGATCGCCTGCATGGCTTCGGTCACGCCCTGCTGCCGCAGCAGGGCCTCGGCGACCAAGTCCTGTGCCGTCTGCGCCAGGCCGGCGGCGCGAGCAGCCGCCTCGTCTGCGATCGCTTGGATGCGGGCACTGATCTCCGCCGCCAGCTTGGCCTGCTGTTCGGCCAGGTCCTTCGAAGTGGTGGGCGGAACAACGCCCACCACGGTTCCGGTGCCTGCCTTGCCGCGAACGGTCGGGGTGATCTGGAACCACCACGTCTTGCCGCTGCCGTCGCTATAGACGTAGCGCGTCTCGGTGGTGCGGTGAATCTCCGTCCAAGGGCCGTCCTGGCTCTCGCTGCGCGAGATGACGTAGATCACGCCCTCCAGATCGACGGCATCCCATTCGAGGACAACGCCGTCGGCCACCGGCGTGGGATTGACCCCATTCGCCGGCGGCACGTCCGGCGCCTTGAAGGGCACCGGGAACCACGTGGAAAAGCGCGGTGCCACCGGTGACGCGGACGGCAGCCCGCCCACGCCGATTTCCACCAGCGTGAGTTTCCTTGCTTGCATTGCTGATTACCTCGCGTTGAGTGCTTCGCGCAGCGCTGAACTGCTGGCGTTGCGTACGCCCTGGGTAGTGGTGGACACGAGTTGGCGGAGCAGCTGGTTCTGTTCGGCGAGCAAAGCGTTGCTCTGCTGTATGGCGGCGGTAGTTTGCGTCTGAGCGTCGTTGTTAACGACCAGGTCGAACACGGCCCGGCTGAAGTTGTCCGGCAACGCCTCGATGGCGTCGGCCAGCGTCCCCATGCTGGTGCCGTCCTGGGTGTTCAGGTCGCCGATCTTCATGCCATCGATGAGGCCGGTGACCCGGCCGTACAGGCTGTTGTAGTCCTGCCCGCTGGCGTACAGGTTCCGACCGAAGCCCAGCGCGGCCTGAGCGGCCGCCTGCGCGGCGCTGGTGTCGCCACCGGACACCGCCCGCTCCAGCTCCTTCATCGCCTCGCCCAGCTTCTCCTGGTCCGTCAGCGGCGAAAGGTCACTGATCGACAGGCCGTACTGCATGGCCTTCTTGTCCTTGTCGATCTGCGCCTGCAGCTTGCCCATGTTGGTGGCACGAAGCGCCTCAATCTTGGCCAGGTCCTCAGCCCGAGCGCCGGACAAGCCGAGCGCTTTGGCATAGTCGTTGGCCGACTTCACCTGCTGGCGATACGTGCGCTCGATCGACAGCGCCTGCGACTGGTACTGCGTCAGGTTGGCCGTCATCAGCTGGGTGCTCACATCGGCCATGAGGCTGGCGTAGTTGCCGAGCAGCCCGGTCACCTTCTGCACCTGGGTGGCCAAGTCCGTGCCGGCGACGCCGGCCAGGTCCTGGAAGTAGTCAACCGCCTTGTTGACCTTGTCGACCTCCAGCCCGTTGAGTGCTCGGCCCAGCTCATCGGCATTGCCCACGGCCAGCGCGATCGACGCACTGAGCGCGGTGAACACGTCCGCCGACTCGAAGTAGCCGTCGAGCTGGCCACCGAACCCCGCCGCCTTGACCGCCTCGGTATACAACCGATTGGTCATGTCGGCGAGGTAAGCCTCCAGCTGCGCCTTGGCCTCGGTGGAGTCCGCCGACAACTGGAGCTTGCCCAGGTCTACACGCACGCTGCCGAGCTTCTGGGTCAGGTCCACACCCAACTGCTTGGCCAGATCGGTCGCCGCGCCACGCACCTGCCGCGCCGCCATATCGAACGTGCGATCGATGCCCGGATCTAGCGCGCCGAACTGTGTCCACTTCTTGTCGCTGCGGAACAGGCCGCCCTTGGCCTTGATATCGGCATAGCTCTGGCCATCGAATCCGCCGAAGCCATAGCTACCCGTGATGCCCTGCCCGGTGACCTTGGGAGCCTGCCGGCCGAACAGCTTCGCGTGGATGCTGGAGCCGGACAGGATCGACGCGACCTTGTCGTTGAAGCCCAGGGCGCGGAACCCCTTGTCGGCCAAGCCGACAGCCCCGGCGGTGGCGATTTTGCCGGCCCAGCTCTCACCATTGGCGATGTTCCAGCCCTGGTCGAACAACTGGGCGTTCTTCATCATGCCGGCGACGATCCAGCCGATGATGGGGACCGCCGCCGCTGCTGAGCCAGCAGCGCCTGCACCCGCCGCACCCGCGCCGGCTCCTGCACTGCCACCACCGATCAACCCGGAGAAGCTGGAACCGGTCATCCCGGCCATGCTGGTCACGTCGCCGAAGCCTGTCAGGGTTCCCGCTGCGGCCCCGGCGGAACGGCCGAACCCGAACAGGCCCTGGCCCTTGGAAAGCAGCCCGGCCACCGTGCTCACGTTCTGGCCGCCGGCCGCAGAGCCATTGCCGCCGAACAACCCCATCAGACTCTGCAGGTTCAAGCCACCGCCCTGCCCGTTCATGCCGTTGAGGATCTGCGCCTGGATCGGGATCACCAGCTTCTGCTGCAGGAACTCGCGGGCCAGGTCACGCAGGCCGCGCTTGGCGGCATCCTTCAGGTCATCCCACAGGTTGTCGAAGTCGCGCATTCCCCCCGCGACAAAGTCGGCCATCGCGTCAGCGGCGTCTCCAACGCCGTACACCAGCACGTTGGCCCACGCCTCTACATTCGCAGCAGCTTCCTCCACTCGCAGAGACAGATCAGCCGATGCACGAGCCGCGGCGAGCATGGACTGCTCGTAAGCCTCGTAGGAGGCTACGCCCTTCCTCCTGGCAAGCTCCTCCTTGCTACCTGCCGCCTCGACGGCTTTCTGCAACTCCTGGCGCATATCGCGCTCGTTGATCATCTGTCGCCGCGACAGTTCCCGTGCACGCCCGACCTTTCCAAGCATGGCGACTTCAGCATCCATCGTCGCCACCAGCGACTCCGGGCTTGCCAGCGCCTGCTCCACCTCCGCCGCGACCTTGGAGTACTCAATCGCGCTTTGGGCCATCAGCACATTGGCATCGGCTTGCGCGATGTTCCCTTTGGCCAGCAGGCTGTTGTACTCGGACATGTTGCCGAGGTGCTTACCCATGGCCTCGGCCAATGGGCCCTCCATGGCCCCAGCAGCTTCCTCTGCCTGGCGATGATATCGGGCAATCTCGTCTGCGCGACGCTTTGCGTCTGCGTCTGCCTTGTCCCGTGCGCCCTTGTCGATGTTCCCGGTCGAACGATAGCCAACTCGATCTGACTTTAGGGCCGAGTCGGGCATCCTCTGCCCGTTCTCGAGCAACGTCACCTGCGGCCCATACCGGCGCGTCAACTCGCGCTGGATCCGCAAACGCTCGGCCAGCAGCCGCTCGGCCTCTTTGTCCCTCTCAGGCGATGGTGCTTCAACCGAAAGCAGCAGGCGCCGCCGCGCGAAGAGGTCACCCATTTGCTCATTCAGTGCGTCTTCGGTCGCGCCGCTCAATGCCGTCGGGGTGGCCCCTTCTAGAGCCTGCAGCTCTGCGTACTTCGAGATCAGATTGACAATTTGAACCGCGCCTTCTGCCATCTGACCAGTTAATTCTGCGGCCCACTTGGTTACAGTGGCGAAGGCGTTTCGCGTTTGCTGTGACGCCATGAACTCCGTCAGGTTGTTCAACGTTGGCAGCAACTCTTCCGCCACGCTGACCTTCAGCCCCATCATCGCCAGATCCGCCTGTTGTGTCATCTCGCGCAGGCGATTCGTTGCCTTCGTAGTTTTACTGTCGATGATCGCGCCCGCCGCATCCGCAGCCTCACCCCATTGTCTGAAGCCGGCACTGTTGTTACGGAGGAGCGGTATCAACATGGACGAGTCGCTGGCAATGGCCTCCATGTAGAAGGTCAGCTCAGATTGAGAGAGATTCGCTCTCTCAAGGCTCTTGAAGTAGAGTCCAAGCGCATCGGGGCCAGACAACTTCCGCATCTGCTCAGCGGTTACACCGGTCCGCCTGGCGATGTTGTCGAAGAAGTCCTTCATGGCGCCGCCGCCCGTCTGGACGTAGTCGCCGATCTTGTCCTGCACGTCCTTCAAGATATCGGCGAGCTTCTCGTGGCTGATCCCAACTACGTTCGCCCCCGCAGCCATTCGCTGAAACGATTCTGAGCTGGTGCCTGACAGGGTGGCCAGACGATCGTACTGGATGCTCAGTTCCGCTACTTGGCGGGACCAAGCAACGGCCGTAGCGGTGGTACTTGTCAGACCCGAAGATATCGCAAGGCCGATGGCAGTCCCTGCCTTTCTGGCGACAGCCTGCATCCGATCCATAGACTGCGAGAACTGTCGCTCTGCCTTTCCGGTGTCCTTAACGAAAGAACCCGTCTTCATCAGCAAATCAACGGTGAGGGTGTAGAGAGACATATCGGCTCCAGAAACGAGAAAGCCCCGCGCAAGGCGGGGCTTTTGATTGGGTGCCGATTGATCGGCTATTCACCCATGGTCTTAGAATGATGGCGTTCTGCCTGAATCACGCGGGCCAGTGCGACTAAGAAGACGCCGAATGCAATAGCACCGACACCCATGGTCCCCTGGGTGAGCATTAGCAGTCCGGCTATCGCTGCCAACATTCCAAGAACGGCCAGCACGATGTACATCGCTTCCCCTCGATTGTGATAACGAGGAGGATGATGCCATCGTTCCAGACAGAGGTCAGGCTGGCACGTCCTCAAACTCCATGTATCCGCTGAAGTACTGCCGGCTGATGTTCTCCGCCGACGGCAGCTGTGTCGGATAGCCGTAGAGCGCCGAGCGCGCCGCCAGCAGCGGGTCGAACGCCTTGCTGACCATGTCCCGGTACTGCGGCACAACGCAGGAGCGCCTGCGTCCCGCGATCGCTGCCGCCACCGTCTCCCAATCGGACCCGCCAAGTCCACCGCCGCGCACTGCAGCAGTGGTCCGACCCGACAGGGTGCACGTCAGCCGGCGGTACAGAGGTCCAGGAACCGTGTTGACCTGGCCGCCCTTGGTGCGGGTGTGCACGCTGGTGTCGATTGTGGACACCGCCCAACCGTCGCTGATACCCACCTCGACTGCCCGGAAGATCGCAATTTCGCCCACGTCGACGTTCGTGGCAGTTGTGTAGATCTCGACGGACACCGTTGATACCAAGGCGCTGGCCTTCGGGAAGAGCCAGGCGCAGACACTGCCGTCTGGCAGTCGCACGGTGGTGGCACTCGCGCCGGCGGCGCTCACCTGGACGCCGGGCGGAATGTTGAGGCCGAGAATCGCGATGATCCCCGGCACAACAGCTTCGGCCAGGGTGATCGTGATCGCCAGCGAACTGGTGCGGCGGATCCGAGACGCCCTGCCAGGCTTTCCGTCGAACAGCGCCGAGCCGTGGTCCGCACTGAGCCACGTGCCACCAGTGAGGGTCACCGTCGTGACAGCCGGCATGCCATATCCAATCAACACGTCATCATCCCCACACCGTCAGCACCACGTCCCCCGTGGCAGGGTTGCGCTCTACACGGCGCACCAGCACCGGCTTGCCGTCGTCAAGACCGTAACGTCCGTAAGTGATCCGGCCGATCTGTCCAGGCAGCGGCGCCAGGTCCTGATCACCACGCACCGCCAGCTGATAGAAGTGCCGCTGCACCCCATACAGGGCGAGGACGCGATCAATCTCCTGTTGCGCGTCGGCCGCATGCCAGAACAACGAGATGACCGGGTCAGCAGCCTCTGCCCGCTGGTAGTGGGCGTGCAGCGGACCAGCGCCATACACCTGTCCCCGGTAGAGGCCGGTCAGCTCATCGCGCCGGGATTGCGGCACGTCGACAACGTCGGTGACCAGGTCCGATGCGCCCAGCGCCTGGCCGTTGGGTCGGTAGGCCATGCGTCGAGTCAGGTTCGGAGCATCATCGGGCACCATGACCAGATCAGCCGCCAGATCATCCTCCGACAAGTCGAAGGCGAACGCGCCGGCATAGGTCTCGGGCGCGGTAACGCGGGCGAAGCGCAGCAACCCGGATGGATCCTGATAGCAGCCGGCGCCGTAGCTGGGTAGCAGCGCATTCAGCGCAGCGCGGCCGGTGATGGCTGTTCCTGCGTAGTAGCCGACGCCCATGTAACCCGTGGCTTGGTCGATATCCGCACAGTCGCTGGCTGACCACGCCGCTTTCCCCAACCGGACCATCACGTCCGCCACTGCCTGCTCCAACCGCGCCGGCAGCATGCCCGCGCCAATGCTGGACGCATCCACCACCACCGGCGCTACGGGCGGCGACTTCATCAGCAGCTGCTGCCCATCCGGCGCTTGGGTGTAGGTTCCTGCCTCCATCAGGTCGCCGCGGTCCATCACGGCATCCACGTATACCCGTCCGTCAGCAACGAACATCGAGGTGCCGTCCGAGTTGGCTCCCATTGCCGGAATACTGGCCACCGCACCGATAACGACGGGCTGTGGCTTCCATGCCAGTGACGCCACATTCGGCAGGAACACGCCCCGGTTGATGGTTTCTTCCAGGTAGTCGTGCGCATCACGCAGGTGCAGCGTCTTGGTGCCGTCGTCGTTGATCTCGATCTGCTCGATCGCGCAACGGAAGGCCGGGACCGCGTCGGCCCGCATCCCGTTTTCGGGCGCAAGCAGGATCTGCACCGAGCTGCCAGAGGCACCAGTGCCCGCCATCCCGTCCAGCAAACCTTCCGCATCGACCACGACGCACTCGGCGGCCGCGGCCTGGGACACCGGGTCACCGCCCCACGGCCAGAAGGCCAGCTCCTGGATCAGGTTGACGCCCTCGGCCACCAATCCCTCGTAGCGAACGTTCGCCGGGCTATCGCCGGGGGCAGACAGCCAGTCCACGTCGGCCAAGCGCGCGGTGCTGGCGGTAGAGCTGGGAAGCCGCCAACCGGCTGCAGCCGCGTCGCTTCGCGGCCCCCACTGCCCAGCGTTGACCGCAAGGCACAGCCCACCGGCCTTGGTGGCGGCAAGCGACGCGGCGAAGAACAGCGGCCCGGACAGCTGCAGCTCGCGCACCAGGATCTGCGCGCCGTTGAGGTAGAGCCGCAGCTGGCGAGGGGTCGAGAACACCACCTGCAGCCCGACAATGTCGCCGTGGGTCGCTGTCGGCAGGCCAGTGGCGATCGCACCGCCCGCCTGCAGCAGGCGCCCGGCCGCGAGATCCCAGCCGATGCTGGCGAGGTCCGCACCCAGCGCCTTGTTCAGCGCTGCGGGGCCGGTGGCGAAGCCTACGAGGGCTGCAACGGCGTCATCGCCCCACACGGCAAACTCCACGCCCACCGTGCCGGCATCAAGGCCGAAGTCGGAGCGCGCGTGGCTGGCCAGCGTGGTGGCGCCGGTGGCGGCCAGGGTAAGCCCGCCATCTCGCGCAGCGAGTAACGGGCCAATGGGCGTGGCGGCGAACCGCCCGAAAGTGTCGGTCATGGTCATCCCAGTCCATCGAACCAGTCCTGCGCCTCGTCCTCATCGGACCGTGGCACGAGAGCGTCGAGGTAGTGCTGAAAGGAGCGCTTTGTCCCGCCTTGGCTGTGCGAGGCGGTTATATACGCGGCGAAGGCAGCGGGCTTGATGTACAGGCTCACAGGGTCGATGGGGTTCCGCTTGTGGAACTCCCACCATTCCAGGAACTCGCGGCGCGACATAGTGGCCCGCAGGTCCGACACCGTCCGGTGCAGGTGACCGGCGAGGACCTTCCAGAACCAGTCCTCGCCGCGCTGCCTTAGCCGTTTCCCGCGTCGGCCTGTGCCTGGGCAGCTTCGTCACCGAAACCGGAGTGCTTCATGGCCACGCGCTGCAGCTCAGCGGCAACGAGCGGTTTGAGCTGGGCGGCCTGCTCCACGTTCATTACCGGCTTGCCGTCCTCGTCGCAGATGGTCGCTGCGATCAGCTTGGCGCGGTCGCCTTCACCCCACAGCTTGCGGAACTCCGCATCCGGCAGCTCGCGGACATGGAACTGCGCCTTGGCTCCGTTGGGCAGGGTGATCGTGTCGGCGTGCACGTCCTTGGACGCGAACATGCCCAGGTTGGTGAACGACTGCAGGACGCTCAGGGGCTGCTGCGACTGGGTTTGGGGGGTGTCATTGGTCTTGCTCATTGGCCGTTTCCTCGAATGGCGACAGGGCGCGCGGGCCGCGCACGGCTAACACGCGGAGGATCCGCGCGCCCCGTCAGAGAGATGGCCCGCCGAAGCGGGCCTGGGTGTGCGCCGTTGCCGCAGCCTTACGGCGTCGGGCGGTGCGTGGTGACGGCGCCGGAGCCGCGGATGGTGATCGTCGCCTTCCAGACGTCGTTGTCCTGGCTGGTCACGGCGAAGTTCTGCACGAAGCCGTCGAACTGCTTGGACAGCACGTCAGTGGGCGGGGTGATCTTCCCGGCGATTGCGGCCGGCTTCGCCGCTCCTTCGGTTTCCGACTTCGGCGCGGTCACCAGCCAGTTCACGACGGCGCCGGTCTCGTGCAGTTCTTCCAGCTTCTCGTGGTCGACGCTGTCGTAGATGATCTCGATGCTGGTGCTGCCGGTCTGCTTGCGGCCAGCGACGAACTGATCCCAGTCGTCGTCGTAGTCGGAAATATCGATCTCCGATGCCTGGCCATCGGGGAAGCCGACCGAACGAAGGCGGGTCACCTTGATGACCTCGGCCGCGCCGATGGCGACGAACAGCTGCGAGTGCTTCGACTTGATTACCTGTCCCATAGAGATTTCCTTGTGTTGCGCCCGTCGCCGGGCATGAAAAAGGCCCCTTGCGGGGCCGGTGGATTGCCGTTGTGGATCAGCGCAGTTGCAGGAGCCTGGCGTCGAAGGAGATGCCAAAGGCGTCCGTGCCGTCGCTGTCAGGCGTCGGGTTGTAGGACTCGATGCTGCCTACGCGCTCGATCGCATCGCGGATGGCGACGGCCGCGCCGTTGGCCTGAGTCAGGGCTTCTCCCCACACAGTCAATCGGACTCGCCAGCCGTCGGCCGGCGGCACCTCGGACAGCATCGCGGTGGGCGAACCGCCGACCACCTCCCATGTCGCGTAGGGCAGCGTCGCATCCTGCGGCGCAGTACCTGGCCACAGCCTGATGGGATCGCCGAGCACCAGGCGGACGCCTGCTGCGTCCTGCAGCAGGGATTGGATCAGGGGAACCATCATTTCCAGCCCCCCTTCTTCAGTTGCCTGTCCAGTGCTGACCAGGTCTCGTTGATGATCACCTGCGCCGCCTCCGGGCCCTTAGCCTCACCTGCTGGCGTGAGGAATGGCTCGGCCCTCATTTTCCTGGTGCCGAACTCCTTGAACCGCCAGTAGTAGGCCCAGCCCGCCTCCTCGTAGACCTTCCCTACTCGGCCGCGGCGGCGGTTGCGCTTGGTGTTGGCGTACTTGCGGCGGCGACCGGTCTTAACCCCAACCGTGAAGTACTCGCCGCCTTGGCCTACACCTGCCCGCTGCCGGCTTTTGGTGTTGGCCCGGCGGGTGACGATCTGCGAGACCATGAACCCCGATGATCTCGGAGCCCGCCGCCGGGCGTCGTCGCGAATGACGTTGCCGCCCTTGCGCATACCGGCTTGCACGGCTCGCCCTTGAATCGCCTTGGGTGCCTCCCGCAGTGAACGCAGGAGGCCGTCCAGGCCGTCGATCTTCACCTGCTCAGCCATCGGACACCCCAGCATCGACCATCAGCGTGATATGCCCACGTGCTGACGCATCCGGCAGCACCGCGCGAATCGCGTACACATGCCCGTCGAACACCACACGCATGGTCGGCACTACCCCGGGCAGGTAGGGGATCTCGATGCGTGCAGTCACCTGCCCATGCTCGGCGGAGGCAGCAGTGAACTCTCGACCCGAAAGCGGAACCACCTCTGCCGGCACGTCAGCCCGCCATCTATGCCATTGCTTCACGTCCCCGCCAAGCGGATCACGCACCGGGCCGTAATCCTGCAGCTCGATGCGATGCCGGTACTTGCCCGCCCGCCTCACGGCAGCACCCGTCGGTAGGGGAACATCAGCCGGTCAAGCGTCGGGTTCTCGGCCAGTTGCGAGCCGGCCACCACTGCCTCGCGGTTGGCGTACAGGTCACCCAGCAACAACAGCACGGCCGCGCGCAGCGGCCCCGGAAGCGGGCCAGGTGTCGTCGTGAACTTAACGGGATAGGCGCCCGGTTCACTGTCGAGCGTGGCCGGCTCGATCGGCAGCGGAGAGCGGCCCTCGCCAACCGGGGTCCACTCATAGGTCGCTGCTGCCAACGCATACCCCGTGGTGCGCTCCACCGACTCACGCGAGGCGGTGACGAAGGCGCCGATCAGCGCGTCGTCCGCATCGTGGATAACTACCAGGTGCGCCTTCGCTTCGCTCAGCGACACGGGTTCCTCTGCCGCCGGGGTCAACGTGCGCAGCATGGGTCATTCCTCCGGCGTGGCCGACTTGATGGCATTGGGGTGGGGGTCGATCAGCCCGCCAAGGCGCAGCGCCTCAACGTGTGCCGCGTTGACCTGGATCACCTGGCCAACCTTCCCGAGGTGGTTGTTACTGAGCACCAGCGCCGGCACGGTTTCGCCCTCCGGCGGAGCCGGTACTTCATCCGATGGCGGCAGGTCGTTGTCCGCCTCCACGGTTTCGGGCCTCTGGCTGTCTCCGCCCTCGTCCGTCTCCGGCTCACTGACGGCATCTGCCGCGTCAGCGTCGTGGCTTTCGGCGTCCGTCTGCTCGCCCTGGCCAGCCGCTGCGTCCACTACCGCAGCGGGCGCTTCCCGCGCGTCGGCCGGACCGCTGGTCGCCTGCGCGGAGGTGTTCTTCTGCTTTGCCATGATCGTCTCCGAGGGACGCCCGCGCTGGAGCGTCCCTCCGTTCGTGGGCCGAGGCGGTTAAGCCGCAGCGCCGTGCTTGAAGGTCTTCACCGCGCCGCCCACGTCAACCAGGTTGCCGCCAGAGCGCATCCAGGCCATAAAGCCGACCTGGCCCTTCTTCACGTAGGCCGAGTCGTTGAAGCGGAACAGGGTCACGGCCATCACGTCGCGGATCTTGTAGTAGCTGAAGTCGCCGAACGCGATCGAGGTGGCGCCCGCGGCCGGAGCCGGAGCGTGCTGGTTGATCTGGATATCGCGGTTCAGCAGACGATCCGGCGCACCGCCCGGATTGCCCTGCTCGTAACCCGGCACGAAGATAGGCCGGCCCTGGTCGTCCTTCACCTTGCGGATCAGCTTCAGCATGTCGTCGTGGAACATCCACTTGGCCAGCTGGCGATACGCCGGATCGACGCTGTGCTCCAGATCGACCAGGTCGTCGTAGGTGATGATCGGCAGCGCCGAAACCGCACCGATCTTGCCCACGGCCGCTGCGGTGAAAGCGCCCATCGGCTGACCCACGCCGGTGCCGACGGTGTAGTTGCGATTGGTGACACGGCCCAGGCGGGTCTGCAGACGCTTTTCGATGAACCCGGCGATATCGGCGGTGCTGTCCTGCAGCAGCTCCCACGGCACGGTCACCACCTTGGAGCTGAACTTGTAGACCTGCAGACCCTTGGTGCCGAAGGCCACGTCCTGATCGGTCGCCGACTGGTTCTCGGCGACCAGCTCACCCTCTTCCGAGGTGCCATCGCTGGTCGGGTACTGCATCGGCTCGCCGCCGGCCGTGCTGAATACGTCGGCGACCTGGCGCATACCGCCGAACGCCTTCAGGGCGTCCAGGATCTGCTTGGCCAGCGTGGTCGGCACGGTGTAGCCGCCCTGTTCCGGGTTGACGGCCGGGTTGCCCGACATGGCGGCGTTGACCTGCTTCCAGTCCTCTGCGCTCAGGGCGCTGTCACCGGCACGTGCCCAGCGGTCGAACAGGCGCATCTCGTTGGACAGCTCCCGGCCGCCGCGGTTGGAGGCGTCGTGTTCACGCACGCCCTGCTCGCGCAGTGCCTCGTCGGCTGTCAGGTCCATGACCTTCTGATGACGCTCGATCGCCGCGTCGATGCGCTCGATCTCGGCGATGTTGTCGTCGTACTTGGCCTGGTTCTCCGGCGTCCACTTGTTGCTGTCACCGGTGCTGGTGTCCAGCAGGTTGCGGGTTTCCTTTGCCAGCGCGGTGCGGCGCTCCCGCTCGGCCTGAATGTTGAAGGGCATTGGTGATTTCCTCGTGTCGAAAAAAAACCGCCTTTCGGCGGTCGGGATGAACTGCGGGCGGGAGTCGCTTACGCAGCGGAGCGTTCCAGCAGCGCCAGACGGCGCGACAGGTTGGCCTTGTGGGCGGCGGCGGCGCCGTCGTCGGGGTCGGGGGTACGGTTGGCCAGCGCGGCAGGCGCGTTGTCGTAGGCGGACAGGTCCCAGGTGTTGGATGCCTTCTTCTTGCCCACGATCTCCACCACCTCGTCTGCGAAGCCGTGTTCCTTGGCTTCGTCGGCCGTGAACCAGGTCTCTTCGTCCATCCACTGGACGATCTGCGCCTGATCCTTCCCAGTACGGCGGGTGTAGTCGCCGGCAAGGCCGGCATCGATCTTGGCCAGCAGTTCACCGGTCTTGGTCATGTCGGCCTTGTTGCCGACCGTGATGGTCCATGCGTTGTGGATCATGAACGCACCACCTTGGCTGATCTCGACCTTGTCGCACGCCATGCAGACCCCGGTCATAGCCGAGGCAGCCAAGCCATCGATGTGGGCGATGACAGTTGCCTTGTGCTGGGCGATGGCGGTCATCATCGATCGGGCCGCAAACACGTCACCACCGGGCGAGTCGATGCGCAGATGGATCACGTCCGCGTCGATTCCGGCCATGGCCTGGGCAAACATCGTCTCGTCAATATCGCCCCACCACCCGCCGATGACGCCGTGCAGGTAGATGGTCGCCTCCTTACCTTCGGTCTCCGCCCGGATGGGCTTGGACTGGCCGGCGTTGTTCTTGGCCAGCTGCAGCAACTTAGGAATCGGCATCTTCAGGGTTCCTTTCAGGGTCGTCGCTGTCCGGCTTCGCCGGTGGCGCGGGGTCTTTCGGTTGGTAGAGCTTGTCGCCGCCCTCGATGGGAGGCAGGTTCTTGAGGCGGCGGACTTCGTTGACGACCATCCAGCCTTGGGTGCCAGGGCCACCCAACGCCTTGCTGAAGTACTCGGCCTGCGTCTTCGAGTCGCCGGCCATGAACATGTCCACGTTGTGCTCAACGAAGTAGCGCGGCGTGCGGAACAGCTTGCGGTTCAACTCGTCCTTGATCCGCTTCAGGTGCGGGCCCAGCGTGTACTTCACGAAGCCGATGCCCATGCTCTCGATGCCACTGCCCCAGCTGGTCGACTTGGTGGTTTCACCGATCATGTGGGGCGGCACACCGAAGGCGCGGGCTACGTCGATCACCTGCCACTGACGCGACTCCAGCAGCTGCTGGTCGACCGCTGACATGGTCAGTTCGTGAACCTCCAGCCCCTCGGTCAGGACCAAGGGGATCCGACGGTTGCCCTGCACCCCGCCGTACTTCTTGACCCAGGCGTCGCGGAAATCATCCTGCTGCTCCTTGGTCATCTTGTTTGGCGTTCGGATGGCCACTTCGGGCTTGCCACCCTCGCTGAAGAACTTGCCGGCGTGCTCGTCACCCTGGATGGCGATGCCGATGCCGTTCCGCGCGCCCCACTGGATCACCGACATGCCGTGCACGCTGTTGAAACCGAAGCCGGGGAAGTGGAGCACATCGTCCTGGTCAACGGTGAAGTAACCGTCCGCGTCGTGGAACGTGTACTGCAGGCGCGTCGGCTCCCGCGGGCTGGTTTTCTCCTGCTTGAGGATCATCACCCTGTCGCGTGGCCAGGGGATCAACCCGGTCGCCACCCCGGCACGGTTGCGCGTCACGTACACCACGCCATCACCGCGCAGCAGCATCTGGCCGACGATGAACTCCCAGCCGGTGGCGCTCGACCAGCCGGAGGAGAACTGCTCGTTCAGCAGCCACCAGTAGTCATGCTCCGCCCGCTTGCGATGGCCGTCCACCCGCTCGAATACAGGCAGCGGCAGCTGTGCGATCGCGCCGGCCAGCAGCGAAACGGCAGCGAACACCGCCGAAACCCGCATCGCCGATTCCGGGCTGACCACGGCTCCGGAGGCCGTCGTCGGGTTCCCGAACACCTCGAACATGCGCATGTCGGAGGACTGGATCACCTCGCCGTTGACCAGGTTGCTGATCGTCGGCTCGATACGGTCGCGGGCATCGGCCCGCCGGTTCTTCTCGAATAGTCCGAACATCAGTCGATCACCACGAAGCCTTGTTGGGTTGTGCCGGTGTCCCGCGCCTGCATGGCGCGGCCCATGGCCATTATCAGCGCCACCGCGCCGTCGATCTTGCTTTCCATCTTTTCCTTGCGGGGATAGACGTGTTCCTTGGCATCCACGCGCGCCACTACGTTGCCCATCATCCAGGTCATGGCCGCGTTGCCGTCGTGCCACAGGCGCCGCGACAGGATGAGCGCCTCCACTTCTTTCATGGGCTCGGACAGATTGCGCACTGACTGCGCCATCTCCACGGTCGGCAGCCCTTCCTGTTCAAGGCGCGTCATCAGGTACGCCGCTTGGGCCGGGTCAAAGGCAATGTCCCGCACGTCGACGCCCTGTGCCGCAAGCTCTTTCAGCTCCTCTTCGATGAACGCGTAGTCCGTCATGTTCCCCGGCGTGGACACGATCAGCTCGTCCAGCAGGAACTGCTGGTACTTCTCGCTTTCCTCCACGGCCGCCTCCGGCACGTAGAACCGGGGAATGACGTAGTAGCTATCGCCCTTCTCGAACAGCAGCACTACGGCAGCCACGTCCAGCTTGGATGCCAGATCGACGCCGACCCAGCACGGACAGCCCGCAAAGTCGGACACCTCAAACCGTCGCTTCTGCCGCTGCCAGGCCAGCATGTTCATCCATGCCAGCTTGGCGCCGACCCAGTCGTTCAGGTGCTTGGTACGGAACGCGCTTTGCTTGCTGGCCGACCGCTTTGCCTTGGCGAGCTGGTCGAGCAGGAACTGCTCGAACACGGAAACGCCGTAGTTCGGGTTGGCCTTGCGCAGGCTCGCCGGATCGTCCCAGCGGTCGCCCTCGTCTATGCAGTAAATCGCCGCGAACACTGTCTCATCGGTCACCTCGCCGCGCAGGATCCGGATGGCATCGCCTGGCATCTCGAAGCATGGGCCGGAGAGGTTGGTGCCTGCCGTGGTGATGATTGACAGCAGGGGCTGCTCGCGCGCGCCCATGCCGGTTTCCATGGCGTCGACCATGTGGTCATCGTCATGTTCGTGGTACTCGTCCACCAGCGCCGCGTGCGGGCTCGAGCCATCGCCGGGCTTGCCGATCATCGTCTCAAACTTGGACATGTCCTCCATGACGAACAGCGGCCCCGGGTTCTTCGGGTTGCCCGCCTGTTCGATACCGAAGCGGGCGCGCAGGGCCGGCAGTTTCTGGACCATCTGCCAGGCCGGGCGGAACACCTCGTACGCCTGTTTCTCGCTGGTAGCGCCCGAATAGACCTCCGCGCCCGCCTCGCCGTCAGCGCAGAACAGGTACAGCCCACGAGCAGCCAGTCGCAACGACTTGCCGTTCTTGCGCGGGATCTCCTCGTATGCGCGGCGGAAGCGCCGGTGCCCGGTCTTCTTGTGGACCCAGCCGAACAGATTGCACTCGATGAAGTGCTGCCAGGGCTCCAGCACCAGCAGGCGCTTCTGCGCCGCCCACTTTCCTTTCGTGTGCGGCATCTTCTCCATGAACCGCACCGCGCGGTCCGCCTTCTCTGCGTCGTACTTGTAGGGCCAGACGGCCCCCTTGCGCTTCAGGTCATCCAAGAACCGCTGGCACGCCAGACGGATGAACTCGCCGGCCGGGATCTTTCCTGACGTGACGCCCTTGGCGTATGCCTTGGCTGATTCGCTCGGCGTCATGGATCAGAACTCGTCGAATGGGTTGCCCTCCGGGGTCTTTTCGGTCCCCAGCTTCTGACGGTCAGCCGGGGTCAGGCCCAGGCGCGCCAGGCAGCCGATCAGGTGGGAGTACTTGGCCGCAACGAACTCGCCGCGGTTGGCACGGAACTCGGAAAGCAGCGATGACGCCACCTCCATGATGAAACGGTCGGCGCTGGTCAGAACGCCAGGCAGGGCGCACTTCTCCAGCTCCTTCCAGACTACTGCGACCTCGGTCGGTAGGTGTGCCGGTGCCTTGCCCAATGGAGCATTCGCCTTGGGCGCTTCCTTCTTGTAGCGCTGCGGATCCTTCCTGGTCGCGCCCTTCAGCTCGGCCAGTTCCCTCGGCTGTCGATGGCGAGCCATCGGACCTCCCATTTCTGAAATTCAAATTCTGCGGACGCGAGAGGAAAGGGGGGCGCGCGTATCGAGCGGGGAAGGCCCTCAACTTTGACCCTCCCCCCTCCCTTTCCGTTCAGCATTCGGTGGATAACTCGCCGCTCGTTCAGCTCCGCCGGGCTGGCGGGCATCCCTGCCGAACCCGCCGTTCTCCCGTGCAGTCTTAGCGCTATGGCACGGTCGGCACAGCGGCTGCAGGTTGGTGTCGGCGTTGTTGCCGTCGTCCCCGTTGATGTGGTCGACCTCAGTGGCCGCCCGCACCCTGCCCTGCTCAGCACAACATCTGCACAGCGGCTCACGAGCCAGCACTACCGCACGGATCCGGCGCCACAACGAGGAATTGGTGGGCAGCGCGCGGCGCGCCTGTCTCTTGCGAACCTGGGCGCTGGTCTCCTTGTAGGGGCGCCAGCCAGCCGCACGGTGCTGGGGTGGCCGGGTTGGCATCAGTAGGACTTCCCGTCCAGATCGACACGCTCAGGCTCGGCACCTTCATCCTGCACCGGTGCACCGGCCTCCTCGCCCAGCAGCTGCGCCACTGCCTGCACCAGCAGCCCCACGTGTATTGCCAGCTCGGCGATCTGCTTGCCCTGCTGCTCGATGATCCCGACCAGTCGGTCGATGCGGCTGTCGGTGCTGCCCTCAATCGTCCCTGCCAGCGCAGTCGCAACAGCAGCGCGCGCTACCTCTTCAATCCATGCAGCGTCCATCACCAACCCTCGTCGTTCGCAGTACCAGGCCGCGGCGTATCCACCGCTCGACCCGCTCCCAGTCCGGTTCCATGTCCGTGGTCCGGGCAAACCACACCACAGCAGCCAGATACCACCGCAGCCACCAGCGCGGGCGCACCGATGCAGTCACTGTCGCGTGCATCAGAACTCCTCCACTTCCCAGCCACTGCCATCGCGCTTACGCCGCACCTTCACCGCAATGAAGCGGAACGGGTACATGGCCGCGGCAATCTTGATCTTGGCCCTGGCATCGTCCTGCCAGTGCCCTTTCACCTCGTGGCACTCCATGACGCCGTCGGCAGCCATGACTGCAAAGTCCGGGGTGTAGAACGTGTTGTCCGCCAGGCGCAGCTTCATGCCCTCGAACCGGTGCCATTGGACCTTGCCCACAGCCTGCAGCGCGCGCAGCCGCTCGGCATACGCCGCCTCGGTCTTGTTCATCTCGCCCGCCTTCAACCGGCCCAGCGCCAGCATCCGGCGGTTCATGGCGTCACCGGTAGCCGGTCAGCTGCGATCACGGCTTGGCAGGCCCGGACGTGGTCGTCGGCGTCTCGTCCGATTTGAACAAGAGCGCCCGCGACCTCTGCTCGTAGTTGGGCTGCTTGGTCACGTTCGATGGTGCCGGCGACAGCTTCGGACAGGCGAGCGGTATTGCAGGTAGCGAGGTCGTCGCGCAGCTGGAGGCTGCCAGCGCGCACGCCAGCAACAACAGCAACAGGGACGGTCGCTGCCGCAGTACGGTCCTCTTCATACTTCGCTCCGATCTGAGCCAGCTCCCGGCCCATGGCTTGTTCCGTTGCACGAGCGCTCTCCTCGGCCCGTACTTGGCTAGTGAGCTCCTTCACTTTCACCCTGCCCGCGTCAACGTCCGCGGTACGGTCACGCCACTCCCACCCGCACCAACAGGAAACCAGCAGGCTTGTCAGCCACACCGTGGCGAGGAACTGGGCGCGGCTCACGGCTGACTAGTCCATGGCTGCACGGCGAGATGCAAATTCAGCTCGATCTCCATACAAGGCCGATGAGTGACCAACGATTTATTCCGGTGGAATGACATGTGTGCTTTGATCTCCAATGTTGCATCTGCCGCATAGACACCAACTGCTTCGGCAGATGGGTCTGCGATAAGCTCTTGCAGATCCGCGTCATAGAGGGTCACGTTGTGGCGGGCTCGGCCCTGGCGCGCTGCACGGGTCCTCGGCTTCACTCGAACCTCCACGTCCCTAAAGACAGCAATAAAAAAGCCCGCACAAGGCGGGCTTACTGCTATCACATTGTCAATGTCGCTACGAAGTCGGCTTGCTAGCGAACTTAACCTTGACCTTTACCGTCCCCTTTGTGCCAACGGTAAAATCCATGGGAAATTCCTTCGCAGTGGACTTCAGCGAAACTCCGGCGCTTTCATCCATCTCGATCTCGACTTCTTCAGCACCTTGCTCCGCGCATGTTCGGATCAAATCCTCTGCGCAACGCGCTTGTTCCGCCGCTACAGGGCTGCCACGAGATGCCATTAGCTTTCCTGCGAGGTAGTACAGGCCGTACGCAGCCAAAACTGCGGTAGGAACCATCCCACCTCCCAAGACGCCAACAACACGCCTTAAGCCCTCTTCCGTTGTCAAGTCAAACGAGTTTTCTAGGATCTTGTGCGCGCCAACCATGCATCCCTCTGCTGCCCCTGTGTGAAGGCCGCAGTGAAGCATAAATCTCATACGCCGAGAAGCCGAATTTCGCTTCGCCACGGAATCAACAATTCAGGAACAGCGACGACAGCTGCTGCCCGATCAGTAGCTAGGACATTAGTCGCTCACGCCGACCCTGATCGTGTCGCTGTCAGGGTCGAACGGCGGCGGCTCTAGGCTGGCCGCGCGCATGAGCCCCTCAAGCCTATAGATATGGCGGATCAGGCGAAGCTCCCTGGCTTCCATGCGGCCAACCCGTTCGCCCAGCCGGGTCACTTCCTCGCGCATCAGCTGGATCACGTTGACCTCGGCCCCTTCCCTGGCTGTCTCTACGAACTGCTTGCGCCACCACAGCGCGACGCCACCAGCGCCGACCATCAGACCGCCAATGGCCGTGCCAATGGCCTGCCAGTCCACGTCGACCCCGATCATGGCACCACCGTCCCGCCGGCCTTGCGGTACACGGCCAGCAGGTCGACAAGTTTCTGTTCGTGCTGGCCGTAGCCAGCGCCCGGCAGGCTCGCCCAGATGTTGCTGACCGCCTTGATTGCCTCCGGGATCTTGCCCGCCTGGATTAGTGGCAGCGCGCGACGCTCCCGGATCTGCTGCAGCGCGATCAGATCCTGGCTCAGCGGAGAGAAATCCTTCAGGCCGAGCGTCTTCTTGTAGGCGTAGTAGTAGCGGCGCAGCAGCTGATAGCGGCCGGCAGCGGTGGACTGGATCTTGAGCTTGGGCAGATCCACCAGCACGCGCGGATGGTCGGCGTAGCTCTTGAACAACTGCCCGCCAACGATCACGTCATAGCCGCGGTCCTTGGTGGCCTGCTTGCCGTTGTCCGTACCTTCGGACCAAGCCAGCATGTCAAGAAAGGCCACGACGTTCACGCCGCCAGCCTGTTGGGGAGTGATCTGCGCCATGGGCTTTCCCAAAAAAAAGACCCCGGAGATCCGGGGTCAGAATGATTAAAAATTCGAGTCTCGCCTTACTCTGCGAGCGCGGAGAGGGTCCTCATCTCGGAACCGTCTCTTGTCTGCTCTACCACCAAATGAATCCCGCCGCGACCATCGATAATTCTCACCTCGGGCGCGTCGTCGCCGGCAACTTCTTCAAAAGCCTCCGCGATGCCCCGATAGGGTGCCTTCGCAATCTTCTCGACATCGAACCAAAGGTACAGCTCTTCATAGGTCACGTGGCTCACGCCATGCAGCCAAGCCTTTTCGATACGGCTAAGCAGTGCAGAACGGTGTCTCTTTTCCTTTGGCAACGGCATTAGATCACCTCAAAAAATTTGAGGCTCTAGATTAAACAAAAAATCTAATTTAAACAAGATTTTTTGATTTATCTCTGCTGCCCACAGAAAAAGCCCCCGAAACGCCCCGGATGCTTCTATGTCATCGTGCCGGAATTAAACCCCTTGCAGGTGGCACCTGTCAAGCTGTCTCGCGCGCGCGTTAGGCAGCCAAAGCAATGCCTGCAAGCATCCCGTGAATCCGGTCCTCCCCGCGCCGCGCCAGCTCCAAGTAAGCCTTCACGTGCATCATTGGCTCCCCCGCGTTGGCTAGAAGCAGCTGGGCCGTCTCGTACCGCTCGTTCTTCACCCTGCCCCTTCCGCAGAACCGCGCGCGCAGGACGCAGGCCATTGCCTTGCTGTCTCGTGCAATCACGGTAACTAGGTCCTCGACGCGCTGGGCTCGAGTGTCTACGGTCATCGGTTTGAATCCCTGAGCCTGGCCCGGCAGGTCCCCTTGGTAGTCGATCAATGCCTGTAGGACGTTGCACGACTGGTGCCCTAGGTAGTCGCAGTCCCGGTGTAGAGCAAACTGCACCCCCCAATACTCGAGTTCCGCCCGCACGTAGGCCCCGAAGGTATCAACCTGCATGACATTGCTCCCAGCTGGCCGTCAGGTACTGCACCCGCCCGCCGCGCGCCTTGAATTCCTCCACCGTTTCAGCCGAACCAGTTGCGACCGGCCTGGCCTTCACCCGCTTCGGGCGGGAAACCGTGTTGTGGTCCATCCGACGCTCGCGTGGCGCACGCTGGGGGTTGATCCTGGGCGCCATGGCCTTCGTCTTCTTCATGCTGCCGCCCTCAGTTCGTTGATGTAGGTCTGGTTTGCGATCAGCTCGTCGTCGGAGCCGTATGTCTCGTGGAACGTCCGCGAGCCATCCATCAGGCTCGGGCCGTAGATCTGGCGCATCGTCGCGAAGGTGTTCCCCTCCATCGGATGCCGCATGTGGTGCCACTTGCAGAGCGCGTAGCCGAGCAGGTGGCCGCGCCGCAGGTTCCCGCTCTTGGCGTGGTTGTAGTCGCAGCCGTAGACCACCAGCTCCGGCTCCAGCAACTCCTGCAACTGCAGCGCTAGGCAGGCCATGCACGGGCCGGTCTTGGCCAACTCGATGCGGGCACCCTCTTCCCTCGTCGGTGGCGGTGCCTTCGACCACATCAGCGCAGCTCCGGGATCGGGCCGGCATAGCGGGTGATAGGTATCTGGCGCATGCCGTCCCGCCACACCGTCATCCCGCGCGAGGCGTACATCACCAGCGGCTTCACCCCGTAGCCATACGCCAGATACCAACCGGCCACGGCCACTGGCTCGCTGACCAGGCGCACTTCCAGGTCGAAGTGATCGGGGCTAGTCATGCGGCCTTGCCTGCAAGCAGCTCCGCGATTTCCATCAGACGCGCACGCGTCCTGGAATCGGCGGTCGGCGAGGCCTCAACGGTTCCAGCCAGCAGCGCCACCGGATTGAACGCGGGCGTAGCTGGAGGCAGCGCAAGGTGTTCCGCCACCTGCTCGTGCGTCAGCTGGCCAGCGGCCACGGCCTGCAGCAATACCCCATCCCGGCCAGACGCGTCGGCGCCAAGGGACAGCTGATAGGTCGCCGTGCGATGTGCAGCGCGCGCTTCCTTCACCAACCGGGCGTACACCTCCAGGAACGCCGGGCGGGCCGCGATCTTGTCGCCCGCCAGCACCAGCGGCAGTGCCGCAGCCCACGCATCGCGCGTTTGCTCGGTCCAGACCACGGTTGCGCCTTCGTCCGCGGCACGTATCGCATTGGCCCAAGCCTCATTTGGCGCCGGGTGTCCGTCCTCGATGCGCTCAAGAACTGCGGCCAGCGACAGACGGCCTTTCAACTCCCGGCGACACGCTGCCAGCGCGCGCTCCAGCATCGGCAGCGGGTACTGCGCCAGATCCGACACCATGAACACGGCCGCGCTCGGGCTGATCCGGTCGCCGATAACTTCGGCCGTGGCAACCAGCAGCTCAACAAGCCGATCCTGCTCAAAGTCACTGAGCATTGCTGGCTCCCTTGATCTTCCGCAGCAGCGCCTTGGCTTCGTCGGCCGCGTTGGCGTTGGACTGCGTCTGGTCCTGCTGCTGGGCGCTGGCCTGCGTCATCTGACGGCCGGTGGCCCACTGCGTGCGGTATGCCTCGCACTTCGTCAGCAGCGCGCCCAGGTCGTGCATGTTCTGCACCACGTAGCGCTCGTTGACGGTCAGGAACCACGCGGCGACCAGCGGCGCCTCGCTATGGCCCAGCCGCTGCACGATCTGCCGGACGTTGCTGTTCACCTTTGCGTTGCGCACCGGGGCCACACCGTGGCGGGTGCGGTAGGCGCTGGCATAGGCCCCCCAGGTGGCCCGACAGGCAGCCTGCAGGTCGGTCTCGGAATCCACCACCGGCGGCGCGGCCATCAGGCCCGCCGGAAATGGCGGTTCTCCTGACGGTTCCTTGAGGGTTATATGACGGTTAGGCGGCACGGGGCGCACCCCCAGAGCTGCGCCCGGTGCATCCCCTCCTGCACGGGGCGCATCCCCTCCTGCAGCGGGCGCACCACCTGCAGGGGGCGCATCTCCTGCGCCCGGTGCAGCCCCTGCTTTTCCTGCCTTTCGCCCAGCCTTCGACGGCGCAGCAGCTTTGTCGAAGTTGACGGGGGTCACCTTGTAGACCGTGCTGCTGTTGAAGCGGCGGTCACGAGTAAGCAGACCCACAGCCTCCAGATGATCCATTGCCGTGCGCACAGCGCGCGCCGACATGCAGCAGCGCGCGGCGATGGTGCCCACCGCCGGCCAGCACACACCGTCGTCGTTCGCCTGATCAGCCAGCGAGATCAGCACAGCCTTCTGCGTGACGCTCAGGCCCTGCAGCGGCCAGCATTGCGACATGATGATGGTCGACATGTCAGAGCCCCAGCGTCATGTTTTCGCCCGGCGCCACTGGCCACCAGGTGCAGGCGCTGCGGCCCGAGACGGAGCAGGGCTTTTTCGGGCCACGCCAAACACGGCCGGTTTCTGCCAGCTCGGGCAGCCGGCGTGCGAGCACGTAACGACACATGCCGGTCTGTTGGGCCAGTTCATTGCTGGTGAGGCCGGGATGGCGCTTCACGGCGGACGCTGCTGCGGCCTGCTGGTCACCCTGCAAGCCGGATTGAACGACGTACTGTGCGGCCTCGTGACTGGTGCTGAGGTCGGTTGCTCGGGCCGGATGATTCATCGACGCGCCCTCCCCTTGGCAGCAGCGCGCGACACGTTGCGGATCAGCCGGTGCGCCATGGTGATCAGCGAGTTGGCCTCTTCCACCATCAGCTTCGCTTCGTCGCTGTCGATGTGGCGATCGGTCATCGCCTCCACAGCGGTGCCGGACAAGCGCCCTACCCGCGTGGTGATCTCCAGCAACTTCGTCTGGATGGCGCCAATCTCGTCCGACCAGCCGCCCTCCGGTGGCGGCGGCACGGTAGCCACCGCCATGCCGAACTGGCCTGCCAGCGCCTGCATCCAATCCAGGGCGTAGTCGCTGCCGCCCGCCTTCTCCTGCATCCACTCGGTCAGCAGTTCGGCGATTTCCAGCGTTACCGATTCGCCCTCCAGCCCGCGCAACTTCGCGCGCAGCGTCTCCGGGTGCATGGACTTGCCGCGGCGGTCGGCTAGGAAAGCGGCCGCGTCCACGACACCGCCGGGCGTCTTGCGCACGGAGTTGTAGAGAACGTCGAGCCAGTTGAGAGCGGATGTGCGGCAGGTCATGGGTCACCTTGGGAGGGACGGTTTTTCAAGGTTTCGGGCTGTGCTCGGGTGGCGCAGGATTGGCGCCATGGAGATCAACAACTCAGGGACGACGGCCGGAAGTCACTTGCTCGAAAAGCGCGGGCCGCAGAGTGCGGGCGGCAGCCAGCCCAGCATTGAAGATCAGTGCGATATCCTCGCCAGCGAGGTCGTGCTGCACCGCGTATTCGCGGATGCGCGACAGGTGGTGCTCCCGCACCTGCTCGGGGGTCTGGTCAGACATTGGGGTTCTCCATGGAGACGGAACAAATCGAAACTCGCGGCGCGGACGGCCGCAGGGTGTGGGTCATCAAGCACTTCACTCGCATCGACACTTCGGACTTGGACGGGCCAAGCTGGGTCGAGGGGATGGCAAGGCACACACTCGGAGACGGCAGCGCCGTCAATGCCGACGCAGACGGATTTGAAGTGGTTGCTACTGGCGAGCGCCTGGTTCGGCTGTAGCCCATCACGCCACCTCAATCGGGGCTATGCGGTCTGCATCGGGATCGTCGTTTGCCGGCTTGGCCGGCTCCTGCTGTTCGGGGTGCCCAAGCAGCTTCATTACCTGCGGCAAGGCTGGGATAGGCGCGTCATCCCCCCAATCGGCCACTTGAGCGGCTGGCAGGTCCAGCACCTTCGCCAAGTGCGCCGTGCTGGTCATACCCAAGCGGTCGAGCAGCGCGCGTTTGGTGACAGCGAATGTGCCGACAACGTTCCCGGACCCGTAGCTGAACTGCTCCGGCTTCATGGCTGCCAGCCGAAACGCGGCGTCCGCGCGTGGCGAACGGGTTCGGCCAGCACGGATTTCCCTGATCGCGTTGGGCGTGACGCCCATCCCGCGCGCCAGCTGATCAACAGTGGCGCCAGCGCTCAATAACCCTTCGATATGAGATTTCCAGTCCATGGACCACGAAGCTACAGGATTCTGTAGATTCAATCAACAGCATTCTGTTACAGATTTCTGTGAGCATGCAGGGATGCAGACGATCGGTGACCGAGTAAAGGAAGCCCGTGCCCAAAAGGGGATCTCTCGATCCGCCCTGGCGACGGCATCGGGGGTGGGCTACAGCACGATTTCCGAGCTGGAGCGCGGCGGTATGCAAACAAGCACTAAGCTGCGGGTTCTGGCCGATGCCCTCGGCGTCTCCCTCGCGTGGCTGGAAACCGGCAAGGGCTCGATGCACGGCAGCGTAGAAGAGCGCCCTATCTCATACGTCGCGGAGATTGAGACACCACCTGGCTATGTTCGCTTCGACTTGTTCGAAGGGGGTGCGGGGATGGGTGCAGGGATGGTCAACCAAGACTACCCGGAGGTCGTAAAGACCATTGAAGTCGCCGAATGGGAGGTCCGCCGCAAGCTCGGCTACCTGCCACAGCCTGGCAGGATCCAGATCATCACCGGCCGCGGCCCGTCTATGCGCCCCAAGCTGGAGGACGGCGATATCGTCTGGATCGACACCAGCTGCGACTACTTCGATGGTGACGATTACTACCTCATCAACATTGGTGGCGAGACTCAGATCAAGATGCTCCAGAAGCGCGGTGATGGCCTCTACGTGGTGAGCGTCAACACTGATTTCCCGCCTTTCAGACCAGACTCGGACGACCTATCGGTCTTGGGAAAAGCCCTGATACATGCAGGCCTACGGAAATTCTGAGCATAAAAAAGCCCCTGACAAGCAGGGGCTTTTTTATGAACGAAGTATGAACCAAAGCTGAGAATCTTTTTAAAATAAGTCTTGCATTTCAAGAGCGCTTGACTTAGGGCTTATCTCGTGGTTAACTTCCTGAACTGGAACGCAAAGCGCTCAAACAACCATGGGTCGTCTGAGCGTTCTAGGCTAGCACTAGGTTAGAGACGCCACATCTTTAACCTTAAAACAACTCGTCGAATGCCTAATAGAGTTGTTGGAACCAATCTCGTAAAGCAACTGTAAGCCTAATTCTTGAGGATTGCAAATCTAAAGATGAATGCTCGTTGTGGGTTCTCGCTAGCGAATGGGCAAAACCTGAAACACCCATCGTCTATAGAGGAGAACCCAAATGACGAAACGCAGTGCAAAGAAGAAGCGCAGTAGGAAAAATAGCAACCGCACCAACTTGGCCCGTCCGAGCCGATTCTGGTCGAGCAAGAGGCCAAGGGCAACGAAGCATGCAACCCCCAAGGCCTGGTGGCGTTCGCTATGGGACAAGATTCCCTGGCGCTTTGCTGGCTTCAGGCTAGCGGAGTGGCTGTGGAGCAATCTAGCCAAGGTCTGGGACTGGCTGAGGGATCTGATTTCTTCATAAGTCCCCAGAGCAAAAGACAGGCTGCTGTACGGCAGCCTGTCCTAAAGCGTGCGTAGCCAAGAAATCGACGGTCCGCCGTAGATCTTTGCTATTTGAAATTTACAGCATTCTGTTGACTTGATTTACAGTATTCTGTAGTTTCTCTAATGCGCTTTGATCATCCCTCACGCCTTGGGGGAAACGGCGCAGGAGATCAAACATGGCCAGCCTGTCCCTCGGCGCATTCAAACAACTGCAACCCACCGCCACGTCGATGCCAGACGTCAGCACCGGCATCGTCGCCCTCAGCGTTGGCTGCGTCAGCATCCACCTCGGCCCGGAAGAGGCCGACCAGCTGGCCGTAGGGCTCCAGCGCGCAGCGCAGCAACTGCGCTCCGAAAGCCAACGCGCCGCCGCATGAACGCCGTCATCGCCAAGCACTCCCAGGCACAGCGCGCCGCTGCCACCGCAGGCATCGTCGCCCGCGCCGGTAAGCGCTGGGGCCTTCTCCCCTATCAGGTCGTCGTCGCAGCAAGCGTCGCCGCCAATGCCGTTCTGCGGCACGGCCACAGCGCTGCAGGCGCCGTCGCTGCTATCCGCAGCGCAGCGCGCGCCCAAGACGGAGCAGCCTGATGCGCCACCTGCCCCTGCCCTTCTACTGCGCCGTCATCGTCGGCCTACTGCTGGCGCTGCTCGCGCGCGCCATCTACACCGGTGCCGAATCGTTCGTTCTGGTCTTCCTGGCCGGCACCGTCCACTTCATCTGGTGCGGCATGCGCGACCTGTGGCGCAACTGGCCGGCCTTCCGCCACGAAATGCGGCGGCGCACGGCAGAACGACAGCGCGCGCCGATGCCGGCCGACGACACCCACTGACCCCCTGCCCTGCGCTCTCCCCCTGCAGCGCAGGGAACCCGCGCCGGCCGGGTTCCAACAGCCGGCAACCCATCCCAGGAGTCCAGCGTGCGTAACCAGCTCGACATCTTCGATCACGACCCAGCCCGCATGGCAGCGGCCAACCGCGCCGCCGCGTCAGGTCCTGTCCGCCAACTCCTCGTAATTGGAGTAATCGTACTGTTCAACACCGCCATATGCGCGAAAGCGGTTCGCAAAGTCGATGGCCAAGCCGAGGAATACAGCCAGGTACTTACGGAAAAGTTCTATGTCCTTCTCGTTCCCGGTATACGAAAAACTCGGCAATCCGCTCAAGTTTGGGATCGGCGAACTAACCACCATCGGCAGGAGATCTTTGCTCATCTGGTTGATGGTTCGGTTGTAACCAACCAATGTGGCGAGGTCATCGCCGATTTCGTCTCGAAGATTTGGAATTCGATCGAGTACCTGCTCTGTGCCAGGCAAAAACGAGCCACCCGCTGCCCGCAGCGCTCGAACAAAAGAGTCGACACGGTACTTGGGAGCTGTGCCCTGAGAATCCATGCCCACCCGTCTTTCGCATCGCTTTATTTGAATCGCAAGTTGGACCGGGAGCTCAGAGACTTCGTGCAACAGCAGTCTGACGACAATTCGCGCGTTCGCTTCGCGATTGTCCACCGCCTCTTGATGCTGCTGAGCTGCGATCCGGGTCGCTTCCTCCGCGATCTCAGCCGCTCGCTTGGAGGTGCGGTAAGCGAGCATCGCTACCACGGTCGTAGCCACTGCTGCTCCGACACCGACACCTACCGCGGCCCAGTCGGCCACGTTCCCCCAGTCCACCGCGAGCGGGCACATCGCCATCGCGTAATCCCCCTGTCCATGTTGAAGCCGATTCTGCCATGACCTGCATCCATCCAAACGAGAGCTTGGCCGCCTCGACCGACAGCCAGGCGGTGGGCAATGCCTAGGCGCCTATTCCTGCAGCTTGTCTATGGCAGCGCGCGCGGTGACCTGAGCATGTTCGAGAGCTTCCTCCCAGCTATCGAATCGGCCATCACAAAGAACCCACGGGTCAGTCGCAGCAAGCCCAATACGGTACTCGGCCGCGTATCCGCCTTGAACGGAAAAGCGACCCTTGGCGCTGTACGTCGTTCCTTTGTACACGGCCGAACTCGATCGGCCCATTTCCTTCAGCGACATCCTTGCCTCTCGCACATTCATGGAGAAGGGAGAGTAGCTGCACGCAGCAGCTATTGCCAAGAACGCGAGGGACTTCATTGAACTACTACAGCGAATGGGATGCCTACGCCGCGCAGTGGATCCGCAACCTCATCGATGCCGGCCTGATCCCGCCCGGCCACGTCGACACCAGGAGCATCACCGATGTTCAACCATCAGACCTCGCCGGATATCGGCAATGCCACTTCTTCGCCGGCATCGCCGGTTGGTCCCTTGCAGCTCGACTTGCTGGGTGGCCCGACGACCGCGAGCTCTGGACCGGCAGCGCCCCGTGCCAGCCGTTCTCCGTCGCGGGCAAAGGAAAAGCCCAGGATGACGATCGGCACCTGTGGCCCCACTTCCTTCGCCTCATCCGTGCCCGACGGCCCGCTGTCGTCATGGGAGAACAGGTTGCGGCGGCGGTTGGCAAGAACTGGCTCGACGGAGTGTCTGCTGACCTGGAAGCAGAGGACTACGCCTGCCGGGCGGTCGTTGTCCCAGCTTGTGCCGTCGACGCGCCCCATCGCCGGGATCGACTCTGGTTTGTGGCCCACGCCAATGGCGCACGAACCGCGGCTGGGCTATCAGCGTCGGCGTGGGGACACGAAGGGCTCGCAGGAATCGCTGACCACGGTGGTGGTGAACGTGTCTGCGCCGCTGGACGACCCCCGTATTGCGGGCCTGTGGCCGACGCCGACCGCCTCGCTCGCCGACAAGGGCGTGCGATCAACGGAGGGCGCGATCAGGGAGGCAGCGCGGAACCATGGGCCGGATCTGGCTGCGGTGTCGCAGGCAGCAGTCGCGCTATACCCAACGCCACGAGCGTCGGCCAACGAGAACCGGACGACCAAAATCCCGCCCTCGCAGCTGGACGGTCGGCACGGCCTGTACCTGTCGAGCGTGGCCATTGGGATGGAGCCTGCTGGCTCATCGGCCACGACGGAAAATTCCGGCGCGTTGAATCCAGCATTCGTCTGCTGGCTCATGGGGTTCTGGCCCGAGTGGGACGCCTGCGCGCCTACGGCAACGCCATCGTCCCGCAAGTCGCCGCGGAAGTGATCGCCGCCTACATGGACGGCTACCCGGATCCAGACGAGCAGCTGCGCGCTGCGCTGGCCACGAACTGAAGGATTAGAGCATGACCGCACCACTGCCCATTTCCCCGGCCACGGCTGTCGAGGCCACCAAGGCATCGTCGCCTGTCGCCGCAGTTGTCTCTGCGATGCGGCGTGTCGATCCAGCCACCGCTGTTGACGGGCGCCAGGTGCGCGCTTGGGCTGACACCCTTCTGAAAGAGCTCTACACCGCTCAGCCAGTGCGCTGGGAGTGCCGCAACAAGGACGATCACCGGCCTGGCTGCTGGATGCAGGCCGACGCAGGGCACGTCTATGCCGCCCATCAGCGTGGGCTCGTTGTCCGGGCACTGTTCGAAACGCCGCGCGTAATCCAGCCCGAGAAGGTCCATGACTTCCAGCGACGAGTGTGCACGCGCTGCGGGATGAGCGAGGACTGGGCAGGGCCGGATTGCTTCCCACCTGACAACAAGCCCGACCCGCGCAAACTGCTGCCTGTCCACCCGAGCTGGTTCCTTGAGCCGCTGCAGTGGATCCGGGACGCCGGGCCCGCTCCGGTTAGCACGCACGAGCGCCGCCGCAGGGCCACCGAAGCCACTTTCCTGATCGAGCAGCTCGAAGCCCACATCGAGGAGTGCAACAAGCCATGACCCAGGAACATATCAGCCACCCGGAAGGGTTGCCGAACTGCGCCGCCGGCCACCGCGCGCGCCACATCCACGACAAGCGCTACGCCTCCGCCGGCGGAGGCCACCTGGTCGAGTGCGCCTGCAGGTCGACCAGCAAGCATGCCGATCCCGAGAAGGCCATTGCGGCGTGGCGCCGGCTCAACCGCCCCGAGCGCAGCGCGCGCCCGGCCGCGGTGCCCGCGGCGGCCGACAACGTCCTGCAGTTCCAGCTCGGCCTCGCCGAGCGCAAACCCAAGACCCAGCGCGCGGCGCTGGCGTCGACCTGAAGGAGGAAGCCATGGCTACCGAGCCGCTCGTTTTCATCAAGATGCCCGAGGTCAAGCGCCGCACGGGGTTGGGCAAGACCACGATCTACGACCGGATCAGCGCTGGCACCTTCCCTGCGCCTGTGCCGCTCGGTGGCAACGCAGTAGGCTGGATCGAGGCTGAGGTGGACGCCTGGCAGGCTGCCCGGGTGGCGGAGCGGAATGGAATTGAAGCCGCCAAGGCTGCATAGGATGGGGGTATAGGTGGGGGTATCGCTCTCGCGCCCCACCACTAACCACTAGCCCCATCAACAACTTACTTTCACATTGCGGTAGGGCCCACCCCACCATCTGTATGGCCTGTCGAGGCCGCAAGAAGCCGGATCTCCCGTCAATGGAGTTCCGGCTTTTTTGTGCCTGCACGTCGCGCAGGACGCGTGGCGCATAATCGGGATGACACCTCCACACTGCAGCCCCACCCCGCGACCGCCAGAAGGATCTGCCATGAAAGCTGCTTTCACGATTTCCGTACTCCTTACCGCCCTCGCCGCAACCCCAGCCACGCACGCCGCGGCACCGGCCATCGCGCCCCCCGGCACCGCCACGCTGGAAGCCCTGCTGGCCTGCAAGGCCGGCTCGGACTTCAGCGAGGCCGACGCCATCGATGCACTGCAGGCCGCTGGCCTGGCCAGGAAACCGGGTGGCACCTTCGAGCCGGAGGACAAGCCGGTCGCCCTGCTCGGCGGTACCGTCACCAGTGCCGATGTGAACGTGGCCGAGGGCGAGAAGAGCCTCTTCGTCTACTTGAACGGCGTTGACGCCACGCATCTGGCCAAAGCGTGGTCAGTGAACACGGTCAACGAACACGCCAACACGGAGGAACCTTCATACGTGAAGACCATCGACAAGCGCCACACCCTGCACGTGATCGCAGGCGATGACTACGAAGGCTATTCCGCTGCCGTGAAGTGCCAGATCTCGCGATAACGGGTGAAGCCCGCTACAGCCAACGCCGCACACGTTGGCGGAACATCGGATACACGTCGGGGAAGCGGGCCAGCAACGCCCGCTCTTCCGGCATGATCTGCAACCAGGTGATGTAGAGCACGAACAACGGCACAGCCAGCAACGCGATCGTGTTCTGCAGGTACAACATTGCGCCAGTGAGGATCGTTGCCTGGCCCAGGTACATCGGATTGCGCGTGTAACGGTACATGCCGCGCGTGACCAGCGCGCTTGATGCCGAAGGGCGCAGCGGATTGACCGTGGTGCGCGCCCGCTGGAACGCAAGCTTCGGCAGCAGGTTCAGCGCCACACCGATCCCAATCACCCCGCCTGACATCAGCGCCCGCATCGGCAGTGGCAAGACCGCCTCCGGCCACAGTCGGCTCCCAAGCCAGCCGATCCCCGCGCACAGCAGCATCACCAGCGGCGGCGGGATCCGGGTCTCAAGCCACGTCATCGCAGTCCCTGCATAACTCCATTCACCCCAGTGTCACACGGAACCGGCTGAATCGCTTGGATGGCAGCGCCTGAGCGCCCCAAACCGACCGCCCGGTATCTTCCGCTTTGACATGCCGACCGCTAGAGTGGCGCCACCGCGCAGGAGGATCGTATGGCAACCACGGGCTTGGGCTTCATCGGCCGCACGACCCTCATCATCACTGTGCTGCTCACCCTGGGCGGCTGCGCCACGTTGCGCCAGTTCGGGCCGTCGGTGCAGGTGGCCTCGGTCACGCCCGGTCAGTACATCGCGCTCAAGCGCGGTGACATCCTCACTTCCGGCAAGCTCAGCGCGGCGACCACGGAGACCTTGCGGGTGGCCGGCCTCGATGAAGGCGTATGCGCCAAACCGGGCCTGCCCTGCATCGAGGCGATGGAAAGCAGCATCGTGGTGCGCGAGGAAGACAAACGCTCCAGCCTGGCCGAGTTGTGGCTGCAGTATGCGATGACCCTGCCGGCGCCGAAGCGTGAGTACTCGGCATCCGGCCGCGCCAAGAGCGCGATCACCGAGCTGGATGCCGATTTCCAACCGCGCCTGGATGCGTGGATGCAGGTCGCGCGCCAGGCCTATGCGTATCTGTTCTTCACCGAGCGCACCGCCAACCAGCGCGGCTTCGAAGATCGCCAGACCCAGGTGCGCGACTACTACAACCTGGCCGTGCAGGAAGCCTCGGTACAGCTGTACGACGCCTATGCCACGGGCCGCGTGCACGGCCAGGCCAACCACTTCCAGCTGGGCCGCTGGACCTTCGTGCTGGCCCCTTCAGGCGAAGCATCACCGCTGGATACGCGTACCCCTACCGAACTGGTACCGGCGGCCTCGCTGTCGTTCACTGGCACGCTGCGCAGCGTGCATCGCCGCGATGGCTTCGGTGCCGAGCTGGTGGCGGTGATGAACGATCCGGCTGGCAGCACGGCCACCCCGCCTTCGGCAGCGACGCCCGCCGCGCAGGCAAGCACCTCGGCCGCGCAGAGCTGGAGCGAGATGCCCTCCCCTTCGATGACGGTGCTGCTGCGCTTCTCGGGAAAGAACCTGTGGGAAGTGCTGCACGACGACGAGCCGGAGCTGGAGATCCACGATCCCTACCAGGTCACGGAAGTCACCCTGCATGGCCAACAGGTTCCGCTGGCCGCGAACTTCACCGCCGGCTATGCGTTGTGGCTGGCCCGTTCCAACTTCAGCCACCAGTCGCTGCGCTCGCTTTTCGGTGGCAAGGGCGGCATCGACACGCCGCACCTGTACATGATGCAGCCCTACGATCCGAACCGCCGCGTGCTGCTGATGATCCATGGCCTGGCCAGCAGCCCGGAAGCCTGGGTGAACGTCGCCAACGAACTGATGCGCGACGACGAGATCCGCCAGGACTTCCAGGTCTGGCAGTTCTACTACCCGACCAACATGCCCATCGCGATGAGCCACGATGCGATGCGTCATACGCTGTCCGAAGTGCTCAAGCATTTCGACCCCAGCGGCAAGGCGCAGGCTTCGCATGACATGGTGCTGGTCGGGCACAGCATGGGTGGCGTGATCGCGCGGCTGATGATCTCCTCTTCCGGCGATCATCTGGTCGACACCCTGCTGGAGACTGCGCAGATGACGCCGGCACAGCGTGAACTGCTGCGTACCAAGGGCGCGCCGGTGCTGACTTTCCTGCCGGAACCGGAAGTATCGCGCGTGGTATTCATCGCCACGCCACACCGCGGCACCGACGTGGCGGGCACCCGCCTGGGCCGCTGGATCGGTCGCCTGGTGCGGTTGCCGCTGACCGTGCTGGAAGACGTCGCCACCATCGCCAACGACGGCCAGATCGACCGCAATGATGGCAAGCACGGTTACCAGATGAACAGCATCCAGAATCTGGACAAGGACGATCCTTTCGTCCGCGCGGTGGCCGACCTGCCGATGTCGCCGAAGGTGCACTACCACTCGATCATCGCGCGCGCCAAGGCCGATGGGCCGCTGGAAAAGACCGACGACGGGCTGGTGCCCTACTGGAGCTCGCACCTGCCGCACGCGGATTCGGAGAAGGTGATCGTATCCGGGCACAGCGTGCAGGAAGCCACGCCGGCCATCGTCGAACTGCGGCGGATCCTGCATGAAGACATGCAGCAGCATTCGGCCACGGTGAAGTAGCTGCGCGCGGCTGAGGGAAAACCCTCATCGCCTGTACGCATCAGCCCTTCTATGCTGGATTCCACCACCCCACTGGAGGTCCGCATGAACACGCAAGAGCCCAGCCGCCAGCCCAGCCCCGACCCGGCCGAGCGCGATGCCTTCTTCCCGTCGCCCTACTCGCTGTCGCAGTTCACATCGCCCAAGAGCAACCTGTCCGGTGCCGACTATCCGGACGCACGCCGCGATGGCCGCTGGAAGGTGCTGATGATCGCTGCGGACGAACGCTATCTGCCCACTGCCAACGGCCACCTGTTCTCCACCGGCAACCATCCGGTGGAAACCCTGCTGCCGATGTACCACCTGGACAAGGCCGGCTTCGACATCGATGTGGCCACGCTGTCGGGCAACGCCGCCAAGTTCGAGTGGTGGGCGTTCCCGCGTGAGGACACGGAGATCGGTGGACTGTACGAACGTTACGAGTCGCGCTTCCGCCAGCCGCTGCCGTTGGATGAGGTGGTGGCAGGCCTCGATGCCGCATCGGATTATGCCGCCGTGTTCATTCCCGGTGGCCATGGCGCCCTTATCGGACTGCCGCAGAGTCGCGCGGTAAAGGCAGCCCTGCACTGGGCGATGGCCGAGCAACGTCACATCATCACCCTTTGCCACGGCCCGGCCGCATTGCTGGCCGCAGGCGTGGACGAGGCCGATGGTGGTTCGCTGTTCCGCGGCTACCGCATCTGTGCCTTCCCCGATGCGATGGACCGGCAGACGCCGGAGATCGGCTACATGCCCGGGCAGCTGCCGTGGTTCTTCGGTGAGCGCCTGGCGCAGCAGGGCGTGCAGATCGTCAATGACGGCATCGATGGCAGCGTGCTGCAGGATCGCCTGCTGCTGACCGGCGACAGCCCGCTGGCCGGTAATGCGCTGGGCAAGCTGGCCGCACGCACGCTGCTCGACGCCTTGGCCAGCCGCTGACCCGGATGAGCGAACTGGTGCAGGCGTTGCTGGAACTGGAACGCGCCCGCTCACTGAGTGCGGTGGGCGCCGTACTACGCAGCATCTCTGCACCGCTCGGCTACGACCGCGTGCTGGTGTTCGCCACCGGCACGGGGTTGGAGCGCGGTACACAGCGCGTGTACTGGATCGAGGGCGACTGGTTCGGCGACGGCAGCAGTACCGACCTCGCGCGCTACCTGCACGCCTGCCCGGTCAATCGCCACGTACTGGACAGTGACGCGCCGTTCTTCTGGAGCAAGCGCCAGGGTGTTCGCGGCGAACGCTATCAGGTGGTGAAACAGCCACGTGGTGAAGGCCTGCACGGTCTGCAGGTGCCGGTGTTCGGCACCACCGGTCTGGAAGGCGCGATCAGTTTTGCCGGGACAGCGATCGATGCATCGGCCAGCGCGCGACTGCAGCTGGAAGCTGCTGCAGCTGCAGCATTCCGTGCCGCGCGCCATCTGGCCGAATCGCCTGCCGAGCTTTCGGGAAGCGCACTGAGCAACCGCGAGCGCGAAGTGCTGCGCTGGGTCGCCGCTGGCCGTCGCCAAGCTGAGATCGCGGCCACGCTTGGGCTTTCCACGCGCACCGTGGAGAACCACCTGCGCCACGCGCGGCAACGGCTGGGTGTGGCGACCACCGCGCAGGCAGTGCGTGCTGCCAGCCGTCGCGGCGAGATCGAAGACTGATCACGGCGAGACACTTCCGGCGGCCTGGTTCGCGTGTTACACACGCCATGCGCATGTGCGCGATTGCAGAAGCAAGGATGATGCTTATGAAACTGCAACTGGCCGCGATGGCCGCATTGATGTTGGCATTGGGTAGTGTGGTACCGGCAACCGGCCACGCGGCCGGGTCCCCCGGATCGACGACCGATTGCGTACCCGTAAGGCTTGGGCCCAACCTCGTGCATCAGCGCTGCACCGTCACCCGCACTCTGGCAGACGGCACCGTTCTCACGTCGGTGTACTGGATAGACGAGAACGGTCAGTGGTACCTCCCGGCAGACTGATCTGCATCGGACACCGACTACGACTCCAAGGAGTGTGATCAATGACGCTGCACAATCGAATGACCGCTTTTTCTTTCGCTGCAGTAGTTGCACTTGCCGCCCTGGTGCCCTCGCCGCCGGCGAATGCAGCCGAAGAGGTCGGCCTGCAGGAGGAGTGCGTGCCCTTCCGCATCAGCGGCAACGTGTTCCACCAGCGTTGCACGCTGTACGTGGTCCATGACGACGGCACCCGCGTAGTCAGTGACCACTACAACCGCGACGAGAACGGGATGATCTACGACCCCTGATCGGGCAAGGGGCATCTGCCGGGCGGAGCGTCCAGCGCCCGTCCGGCATCTCCCAGTCGCCCATCCCGGCATACCGCTGCCCTCGCCTTCCATGGCATGCTTCATGAAACCGTTTTCATGGAATGGAGGGATTCCACGATGTTGTCGCGTTTCCGTCGCCCCGCGCTGTGTGCGCTGCTGGTGCTTGCGCTGCCTGCCGTCGCCTGGGCTGCTGCACCGGCGCCACTGAAAGTAATGTCCTTCAACGTACGCACCCCGGCCGATACCGAAGCGGGCAAGCGCTGGCCCGACCGCCGCGATGCCATGGTCAAGGTCATCCTCGATGCGCACCCGGCTGTGATCGGCACCCAGGAACTGGTGAAGGAGCAGGCCGACTACCTGTCCGAACACCTGCCCGGCTACCGCTGGTTCGGCGAAGGCCGCCGTGGTGGCAGCGGTGACGAACACATGGGCGTGTTCTACGACAGCAAGGTGCTGGCCATCGAGGAGTCCGGCAACTTCTGGTTGTCCGATACACCCGACGCACCCGGCAGCATCACCTGGGGCAACCTGTACCCGCGCATGGTCACCTGGGCCCTGTTCCGCCGCCTGGACGATGGCCGTCGTTTCTATTTCATGAATACCCACCTGCCCTACCGCGACGAGGATGAACCGCGCCGGGTGAAGGGTGCCGAGCTGATCGGCAAGCGCGTGGAAGCCCTGCCGGCCGATCTGCCGGTGGTCCTGACGGGTGACTTCAACAGCGAGCCCGGTGGTGACACCTACAAGGCATTCACCCGCCTGCTGCAGGACACCCGTACCCAGGTGAAGGTTCCGCAGGGGCCACGCCTGACCTTCCACGATTTCACCGGCAAGGCCACCGTGCAGCTGGACTGGGTGCTGGTGCGTGGCTTCCATGCACGCAGCTTCCTGACCGATGACCGTCGCATCGATGGCGTGCTGCCGTCGGATCATTTCCCGCTGGTGGTCGAGCTGGACTGGCCGAAGCACTGAACCTGTACGGCAGCCGCAGCTACGGCGGCGGCTGTCGCGACATCAGCCGGTACAGCGCCTGATGCTGGTTGCGTGCCTGGCAGATGCGGGCACCGACCGCCAGAAACACGGAGATGCCGATCAGGCCCAGCCCCAGCATCTGGTCCGGCAGGCGCATGAAGCCGATCGCAGCCGCCATGGTAGCCAACACCATCAGCACTACGACCGCTACCGACAGCCCTGCGCCAGGCGGTCCCGGATCACCAAACAGCATGCGCTGGGTATCACGTTTGTCGTCGCTCATCGCCATCCCTCCCGGAATCTGCCCCACTAGTTACACCGCAGGCCCCGGTTCTGGCAGAGTCAGAAACGTCATGACTGTGACAACGTCCACAGCAAGCGACGCGCTACCCTTCCTCCATTCCCGATCTGCGGAGGACGTCATGGCGCACCAGAGCCGTCTGGCCGGATTCATCATCGACTGCCAGGACACGCCCGCAGACGAAGGCGCACGCTTCTGGGCGGCCGCACTCGGTCTGCAGGCGCAGCCGTCGTATGGCGAAGATGGCGCCGAGTACGCCGACCTGCAGGGCGCACCCGCGGGCCTGAACGTGGAAGTGCAACGTGTCGCTCACCCCTCACGGGTGCACTTGGACATCGAGAGCGACGACATCGATGCCGAGGCAGATCGACTGGAAAAACTCGGCGCGCGCCGGATCGGCTTCGTCAAACGCTGGTGGGTGATGGAAGCACCCACCGGCCATCGCTTCTGCATCGTGCGCATGCGCGAGCGCGACACACCGGCCAATCACTGGCCCTGACAGAAGAAAGGGACGGAAGCCAGTGCTTCCGTCCCCTGCGGTTACTGCACCTGCGCCACGCTCGGCGGCTGCGGTGATTGCCCCCAGCCACCCAGTGCCTTGTACACGCCCACCACGCTGACATTGACCTCGGACTCAGCCGCCGCCAACGCATCGTCGGCCGCCAGCTGCGTGCGCTGCGCATCCAACAGGGTCAGGAAGTCTTCCGAGCCCTCGCGGTAGCGGATCTGCGCCAGCGACTCAGCCCGGCGTGCCGCCTGCGCCTGCTCGACCACGATCGCCAGCCGCGCCTGCTGCTTGGAATAGCGGGTCAGCGCGTTCTCGGTGTCTTCCAGCGCCAGCAGCACGGCCTGCTCATACTGCGCAGCCACACCCTCGGCTTCAGCCTTGCTGGCACGCAGGCGTGCACGCACGGTGCCGAAGTCGAACGCGGCCCAGCTCAGCGACGGCGTCAGCGACCAGGCCTTGTTGTTGCCATTGACCAGGCCACTGGCGTCGCCGCCAAGGAAGCCGACGAAACCGGACAGTGACAGCCGCGGGAACAGGTCCGCAGTGGCCACGCCCACCCGCGCGGTGGCAGCGGCCAGGCGACGCTCGGCCACGCGCACGTCGGCGCGTTGGCGCAGCAGCTCGCGGGTATCGCCCAGCGGCAGGGCCTTGGCAAATGCCGGCACGTCGTGCGGCGCAAGCATGGCGGTCAGCGTTTCCGGACGCTGGCCCAGCAGAACCGCCAGGCGATTGCGCGACTGCGTTTCGGCCACTTCCAGCAGCGGGATATCGGCCTCGATCGCCTTCAGCCGCGCGCGACTGCTCTGCACGTCCAGCTCGCTGCCGGCGCCCAGCTCCCAGCGCGCCTCCGTCAGCTTCTGCGTATCGCGCAGGTTGACCAGGGTGTGCTGGGCCACCGCGATGCGCTTCTGCGTACCGCGCAGCTCGAAGTAGTTGCGTGCCACTTCGGCGGCGACCAGTACCTGCGCATCGGCCAGGTTGGCCTGCTCGGCGTCCAGGTCGGCGCGCGCGGCTTCTGCTGCACGCCGCTTGCGGCCGAACAGATCCAGCTCCCAGCCGGCATCGAAGCCGAGCTGGTAGCTTTCACTGAACACCCGCTGCCCACCCAGCTGCGGATCGGGTTGCTTGCGGCGGTCGTAGCTGCCGCCCGCGGTGATGTGCGGCGCCTGGTCGAGGCGGCTTTCGACGAACACCGCGCGGGCCTGGCTGACGCGGGCCACGGCCACGCGCAGGTCCAGGTTGTCCGACAGTGCGCCGTGCACCAGTTCTTCCAGCACCGGATCATCGAACTGCGCCCACCAGCTGGCCACCGGCGAGGTAGTGCTGAACACCGGCTGCTGCGCCCCCTGCAGCACCACCGGTTCCTGCACCGGCGCCTTGTAGTTCGGACCGACGCTGACACAGCCCGCCAGCACCAGGCTGGAGACGGCCATCGCCAACGTGCGGATCACCATGGCAGCACCTCGCCCAGGTAGGTGAAGCTGCCGCTGGCACCGGATTCACCGATGAGTGCCATTTCCACGCTGGAACGCGCGCCTTCGCTGATTTCGATCTCGCCGTTGCCGCCGTTCATGTCGGTCTTCACGTAACCCGGATGCACGGTATTGACCTTGATCGGCGTGTTGCGCAGTTCGTAGGCCAGGCTCAGGGTCCAGCTGTTCACCGCGGCCTTGGAGGCGTTGTACGCCGGAATCTTGAAGTCATAGATGCCCGAGGAGGGATCCGCGTGCAGGGTCTGCGAGCCGAGCATGCTGGACACATTGACGATGCGGCCGGACTTGGCCTGCTTGACCAGCGGCAGGAATGCCTGGGTCACCGCCACCAGCGCATACACGTTGGTGTCGAAGGTGCGCTTCCAGGTCTCGAGCGATTGCTCCGACGGCGCCTGCGCGGGATTCTCGATCATGATGCCGGCATTGTTGACCAGGATGTCGAGGCGGCCATGGCGCTGGCGTACCTGCTCGACTGCTTCGGCGATGCTGGCCGCGTCGGTCACGTCCAGTTGCAGGGCTTCGACCGGCAGGCCTTCAGCCTGCAGCTTCAGCGCCAGCTCAACGGCGGTCTCACGCTTGCGACCGGCCAGCAGCGTGTGCACGCCCGCCTGGGCCAGCTGGCGCACGGTTTCCAGGCCGATGCCACGGGTGGCGCCGGTGACCAGCGCGATCTTGTTCTGATGGGTATTCATGGATGCATGCCTTGTGAGGGGGAAGCCGCCGCCGGGCATTGACCGGCGACGACGGGGTTCCATGTCAGTGGTGGATGGTCGGCTCGCCGTGCTGCACCAGCTGGCCACCACCGTTGCGGGTGACGAACTTGCGCAGGGCCACGTAGAACACCGGGGTGAGGAACAGGCCGAACAGGGTCACGCCCAGCATGCCGGCGAACACGGTGATACCGGTCACCGAGCGCACCTCGGCACCTGCACCGTGCGACAGCACCAGCGGCACGGTGCCGGCGATGAACGCGATGGAGGTCATCACGATCGGGCGCAGGCGCAGGCGGCAGGCTTCCAGCGCAGCTTCAACGATTCCCTTGCCGCCCATCTCCAGTTCTCTGGCGAACTCGACGATCAGGATCGCGTTCTTGCACGCCAGGCCCATCAGCACCACCAGGCCGACCTGCACGAACACGTTGTTGTCACCGCCGGTCAGCCAGACGCCGAACAGCGCGGACAGCAGGGTCATCGGCACGATCAGGATCACCGCCAGCGGCAGCGACCAGCTCTCGTACAGCGCGGCCAGCACCAGGAAGGCCAGCATGATCGCCACCGGGAACACGATGAAGGCGGCTTTGCCCTGGGTCGCCTGCTGGTAGCTCAGGTCGGTCCATTCGGTGGTCATGCCCACCGGCAGCACCTTGCCGGCGATCTCGGTCAGCTTGGTCATCGCCTCGGCCGAGGACAGCAAACGCGGGTCGGCTTCACCGGCCAGGTCCGCTGCCGGGTAGCCATTGAAGCGCAGCACCGGGTCCGGGCCGAAGGTCTGCTTGATGGTGACCATCGAACCGATCGGCACCATCTCGCCGCGGTCGTTGCGGGTACGCAGCTTGCCGATGTCCTCGACCGTCTCGCGGAACGGACCGTCTGCCTGGGCGATCACCTGCCAGGTACGGCCGAACTGGTTGAAGTCGTTGACGTAGGCCGAACCCAGGTAGGTCTGCAGGGTGTCGAACAGTTCGGTGAGCTGCACGCCCTGTGCCTTGGCCTTGACGCGGTCGACCTCGGCATCCAGCTGCGGCACGTTGGCCTGGTAGCTGGAAATCGGGAAGGCCATGCCCGGCGTCTGCGCCACGGTGCCCTGCATCGCCTGCACCGCATTCTGCAGCGCGCCGTAGCCCAGGTTGCCGCGGTCCTCGATGAACATCTGGTAGCCGTTGCCGTTGCCCAGGCCGAGGATCGGCGGCGGCATCATCGCGAAGGCGAAGCCTTCCTGCAGGCCGGCGATCTTCTGGTTGATCTCGGCATTGATCTGCGCAGCGGTACGGCCATGACGCTCGGCGAAGGGCTTGAGCGGAATGAACGCCACACCGGTATTGGGCGTATTGGTGAACTGCAGCGCGTTCAGGCCCGGGAACGAGATGGTGTGGGCCACGCCATCGGTTTCCTGGGCGATCTTGGCCACCTTGAGCAGCATTTCATCGGTACGCGCGATCGACGAACCTTCCGGCAGCTTCACGCCGGCGATCAGGTACAGCTTGTCCTGGGTCGGGATGAAGCCCGGCGGCACCAGCTTGAAGATCACGCCGGTACCGACCAGCAGGATCGCGTAGACCACGAACACCGCGCCACGTCGGCCGAGGATGCGGGCCACGCCACGCTCGTACTTCTCCGAGCTGGACTTGAAGAAGCGGTTGAACGGACGGAACACCCAGCCGAACAGGCGGTCGATCAGGCGGCTCGGGCCATCCTTCGGTGCGCCGTGGGCCTTCAGCAGGCGCGCGGCCAGGGCCGGCGACAAGGTCAGCGAGTTGATCGCCGAGATCACCGTGGAGATGGCGATGGTGACCGCGAACTGCTTGTAGAACTGGCCGGTGACACCGGACAGGAACGCCATCGGCACGAACACGGCACACAGCACCAGCGCGATCGCCACGATCGGGCCGGACACTTCGCGCATGGCCTGGTGGGCCGCGGCGGTGGGCGACAGGCCTTCCTCGATGTTGCGCTCGACGTTCTCCACCACCACGATCGCGTCGTCGACCACGATGCCGATCGCCAGCACCAGGCCGAACAGGCTCAGCGTATTGATCGAGAAGCCCAGCAGGTACAGCGCGGCGAAGGTACCCACCACCGACACCGGCACGGCGATCAACGGGATGATCGAGGCACGCCAGGTCTGCAGGAACAGGATCACCACCAGCACCACCAGCGCGATCGCTTCCAGCAGCGTGGAGACCACGGCCTTGATCGAGTCCCGCACGAAGATGGTGGTGTCATACACCGCTTCGTACTTCACGTCGGCCGGCATGGTCTTCTGCATCTCGTCCATCGTCGAGATGACCTGGTCACGGATTTCCAGCGCGTTCGCACCCGGCGACTGGAAGATGCCGATACCGACCGCGTTCTTGCCGTCCAGCTGCGAGCGCAGGGTGTAGTCACCGGCACCCAGTTCAAGGCGGGCCACGTCGGCCAGGCGCACGATCTCGCCATCGGTGCCGCTCTTGAGCACGATGTCGCCGAATTCCTTTTCGGTCTTCAGCCGGCCCTGGGCATTGATCAGGGTCAGGAACTTGCTGTCCGGCAGCGGTTCGGCGCCGAGCTGGCCGGCCGACACCTGCACGTTCTGCTCGCGCATGGCGCGCACCACGTCGCTGGCGGTCAGGCCGCGCGAAGCCACCTTGTCCGGATCCAGCCAGGCGCGCATGGCGTAGTCGCCACCACCGAAGATCTGCGCATCACCGACGCCCGGAATGCGCGCCAGCGCATCCTTGACGTGCAGGCGGGCGTAGTTGCGCAGGTACAGGGTGTCGTACTTGCCTTGCGGGGAGGTCAGGTGCACCACCATCAGGAAGGTCGGCGACTGCTTCTGCGTGGTCACGCCCTGCCGGCGCACGTCCTCGGGCAGGCGCGCCTGCGCCTGCGCCACGCGGTTCTGCACCTTCACCGCCGCTGCGTCCGGGTCGGTGCCCGGGCGGAAGGTGACGGTCATCTGCAGCACGCCGTCGGAACCGGCGACCGACTTCAGGTACATCATGCCTTCGACGCCGTTGATGGCTTCTTCAAGCGGCGTGGCGACGGTCTCGGCGATGACCTTGGGGTTGGCGCCCGGATAGACCGTGCGCACGACCACCGACGGCGGCACCACTTCCGGGTACTCGCTGATCGGCAGGATTGGAATCGTGATCAGGCCTGCGGCGAAGATCACGATCGACAGCACCGCCGCGAAGATCGGCCTGTCGATGAAGAAACGGGAAAAGTCCATGGAGGAATTCCTGGGAAAGGCATTCGGCGGGCAACAGCCACCCTGCCCCTCGCCGAAATGACGAAGGCAGGGAAGGCTGCCGCTGGCGCCGGCAGCTAAGCGGGGACGCGGATCAGTGCTTCAGGGCGGCGGTGGCATCGCGGCCCGGTGCCGGCGCCGGCTGTGGCTGCATCGCCACCGCCTTGGCCTGCACCGGCATGCCCGGCATGAAGACCTTCTGCACGCCGTCGATGATCACCTTGTCGCCCGCAGCCAGGCCGTGTTCGACAATGCGCAGGCCATCAGCGGTGCGACCGAGCTGGATGTCGCGGCGCTGGGCCTTGCCATCCTTGTCGACCACGTAGACGTACTTGCGGTCCTGGTCGGTCAGCACGGCCTTGTCATCGATCAGCAGCGCCTGGAACTGGCCGCTGCCGAGCAGCTGCACGCGGGCGAACAGGCCCGGCGTGAACTGGCGGTCGGCGTTGTCCAGCAGTGCGCGGACGCGGATGGTGCCGGTGCTGCGGGCGACCTGGTTGTCGAGGAAGTCGACCTTGCCTGAGTGCGGGTAGCCCTCTTCGCCGGACAGGCCAACCTTCACCGGCAGTTCGCTGTCACGCTCGCTCGGGCGCTCGCCCTTGCGTGCCATCTGGGCGTAGCGCAGGAAGGTGCTTTCGTCGGCATCGAAGTAGACAAAGACGGTATCCAGCGAGACCAGCGTGGTCAGCACGCTGGCACTGTCGCCGGCGGTGACCAGGTTGCCGGCGGTGACCATCGCGCGGCCGGCACGGCCGTCGATCGGTGCACGCACCTTGGTGAACTCCAGGTTGAGCCGGGCCGCGTCCAGCGCAGCCTGCGCGGCCTGCACGGCGGCACCGGACTGGTCGGCGGCCGCGCGACGCTGTTCGGCGGTCTCGGTGGAGATCGCCTGCTGCTCGGACAGTCGCTTGGCGCGCTCGGACTCGCTGCGGGCCAGCGTGGCCTGGGTGCGGGCGCGGGCCAGCTCGGCAGCCGCTCGATCGTACTCGGCCTGGTAGCTGCGCGCGTCGATGGTGAAGAGCACTTCGCCCTTCTTCACTTCCTGGCCTTCGACGTAGTTGACCTTGTCGATGTAGCCGGACACGCGCGGGCGCAGTTCAACGCTCTGCACCGCTTCGACGCGGCCGCTGAACTCGTCCCACTGGCTGACCTGCTTGACCAGTACCGGCGCGGCGCTGACCTGCGGCGGCGGCGGTGCACCGGCTTCTTCGGCGTGGCCGCCGCTGCAGGCCGCAAGCACGGCTGCGGCGAGGATCGACACGCCGACCATCGCAATGCGATGGCCGAAACGATGTGGGGTGGTATTGGGGGAAGTCATGGCATGCATCCGTACGGAGGGGTGGTACAGCTATATGAGAACGTGTTGCAAAAACCGGCGGCGTATCCTGCGACCTCAACCATGGTCGAGGTCAAGCAACGCCTGCGGTATCGCGCCACAAAGGGGGAACTTCCAGGTGCAGCAGGCCGCGCGGCAGTTCGGCATCGCTGCTGTCACAGCGGACGATGGCACGGTTGTCGCGGCAACCATCCAGCAGCGACACAACGCGACGACCCACCAGCAGCGAGCTGGGCCACTCGATGCAGGCATTGGCCGCATTGGCCGGGGTGCACACCGGGCTGCAGACTTCCAGCATCTGCGCGCGCACGCCCAGCGCCTGCGCTTCCTGGTGCACGACCTGCGCGTACATGCGCAGCGCGGCGGTGGTGATCGAGGTCTCGCCGTAGCCCGCCCATGGCTTGGCGTTGGCCGGGCTGCCGATCATCACGTAGCGGCGCGCATGCACGTTGTCCTGCAGCAGCGGCAGCAGGTGACGCACCGCGTGCACGTGCGGCATCAGATCGGCCTGCATCGCGCCCATCAGTTCGTCACCGTTGCGGTCGACCACGCGACCGCGGCGGTACGGTCCACCCATTGCGGCGATCACCGCCGCCAACGGGCGCGGGCGCTGCGCGATGCGTTCGGCCAGCGCGCGCGCCGATCCGTCGTCGCTGAGCGACCCCAGCAGCGTCTCCAGGCCCGGCTCGTCAGCGAACTGCTCGTGCAGCGCCGCCAGCCGGCCCGGATCGCGGCCGACAACCAGTACCGGGCTGCCGGCCTCCAGCAGCGCGCCAACCACACCCTGGCCGACGGCACCGGTGCCGCCCAGGACCAGGACTTCAGGCGTCAGCATCCCATTCACGGGACATTTCCTCCCAAATCCGGGATAGTCCCGATTCGGCGCAGGCGGTCACCCTTGTGAGGGGCCAGGCGGATGGCACCGCCACGCTGCTGACGCATGGGCGCGGTAAACTCACGAAAGTCCTTGTGTACCAAGGAACTCGGACGGGCTTCGACGGTCATCGCCAGGTCCAGGGTGTTCTGGCCGGCGTTCCGGAGTCGGGCAAGAATGTTGCGCAGGCTCATGGCGGACGGGCTCCAATTAACGAATGGCGCCACGATAGACCTCAAACCTTTACTTGATTAGTCCTGATTAAGGGGAATAATCATCCCGCTCCCGGTCCAATCGTTCTGTCACGATTGTCCCATCCCCGACGTCCAGGATCCCCGACCATGTCCCACGATCTCAACGAGACGCTGATCTTCGTCAAAGTGGTCGAGCAAGGCAGCTTCATTGCCGCTGCCAAATCGCTCGGCCTGCCCAAGACCACGGTCAGCCGCAAAGTGCAGGAGCTGGAAACGCGCCTGGGCGCGCGCCTGCTGCACCGGACCACGCGCCGCCTCGGCCTGACCGAAGCCGGTTCGATCTACCACGAACATTGCCAGCGCATCGCGCGCGAACTGGAAGAGGCCGAGAGCGCGGTGAGCCAGCTGCAGTCCGGCCCGCGCGGCTGGCTGCGCTTCACCGTGCCCTATTCGATCGGCATCACCTGGATCGCCCCGCTGCTGGGCCAGTTCCATGCGCAGTATCCGGAGATCCGCCTGGACATGCACATGGGCAACGAGAAGCTGGACCTGATTGCAGGTGAAGCGGACCTTGCGCTGCGCGTGGGGGCCCTGCCCGATTCCAATCTGGTCGCACGCAAGCTCGGCAGCCTGCGCACGCAGGTGTTCGCCAGCCCGGCCTACATCGAGCGCTATGGCGAGCCGCTGCATCCGGAGGAGCTGCAGTTCCATCGCATCCTGGCGATGCGCAAGCCGTACCACACCGGCAATTCGCCGCGCTTCACCTGGCAGCTGGGCGAGAACGGCGGCGAGCTGCGTGACTTCCCGGTCACCCCGCTGATGACCGCCAACGACATGTCTGCGTTGAATGGTGCATTGGTCTGTGGCGAAGGCCTGCTGCTGACCGGCGACGTGATGGCCAAGCCGTTCGTTGAATCGGGCATGGTGCGCCGCGTGCTGGCCGGCTGGACCGGCCCGGAAGTGGACTTCAACGCCGTGTTCGCCGGCGGCCGCCTGGTCTCGCCAAAGGTGCGTGCGTTCGTCGACTTCCTGGTCGAAAAGCTCAACTTCGACGCCAATTACATGCTGGCGCAGTGCCCGGGTGCGAAGCTGGCGCAGCAGCAGAAGGAAAAGGAAGACGCCGCACTGGAAAGCAGCGGCAAGCGGATCCTGGAGAAGGTGGCCGCTTCGGCGGCGTAGCCTGCAACAAGAGCGCCTACCCATCTCCTGGTAGTTGCCGACCTTGGTCGGCATGGCTTACAGAGGGATGCGCTATCGGCGTGCCGAGCAACGCTCGGCACCCACAAAAATGCCGCCTGCAAGGGCGGCATTTTCGTTCCGGCCGATGGCCGGACCGGCTCAAGCAGTAACGCTACGCGTTATTGCTTGAGCGGAATCACCCGGATCTCGACGCGGCGGTTCTTGGCGCGGCCGGCGTCGGTGCTGTTGTCGGCAATCGGGTACGACTTGCCGGCGCCCAGCGTTTCGATGCGCACGCTCTGCACGCCCTGGCCGATCAGGTACTGCGCGACCGAGTCGGCACGTTCCTTCGACAGGCGGTTGTTGACCGCATCGCTGCCGATGCTGTCGGTGTGGCCGACCACTTCGATCATGGTCTGGTTGTAGTCACGCAGGGTGCCTGCCACGCCATTGAGCGCGCCGTAGAACTGCGGCTTCAGGGTCGACTTGCCGAAGTCGAAAGTGATGCCGTCCGGCAGGTTCAGCATGATGTTGTCGCCCTGGCGCTGCACATCGATGCCGGTGTTGGCAGTGCGCTCGCGCAGTGCGCGTTCCTGGCGATCCTGGTACTGGCCGACGGCGGCGCCGCTGAGCGCACCGATACCGGCGCCGATCAGGGCATGCTGGCGGCGCTCGGTGGCGCTGTCGCCGGTCAGCAGGCCGGCTGCCACGCCGATGGCGGTACCGATCAGGGCGTTACGGCCAGTACGGTTCTGCTGCTCGGTGGGGTTGCCGTACTGGTCACTCTGTACGTAGGAGCCGCCGGTGGCGCAGGCCGACAGGACGGCCGCGCTCATCAGGGCCAGTGCGACGTTGCGGATGGTGTTGCGGATCATGAGGTTCTCCTTGGTTTCCGGTCGGCCGGCGGCCTGCGGGCGCAAAGAGAATAAACAGCCCGATGCGATGCCGGAATGATGATCGGGCACACCGACAGGGCCGCGTTCAGCTAACTGACCAGATCGCCCAGGTCGCCCTGTACCCCGCCCCCCGACTGGCGGTACGCCGCCAATGCGGCGTCGCGGCCCGCAGCCAGGTCCACCAGCGGCGTAGGCGGATAGCCCGGGGCATGTGCCGCCAGCAGCAGCGGATGCTGCCAGGGCGCAAACCGGGCCTTCACCGGCAGCGCGGCCAGTTCGGGCACCCAGCGGCTGATGTACCGTGCCTGCGGATCGAACTTCTCGGCCTGGGTCACGGGGTTGAACACACGGAAGTACGGTGCCGCGTCGGCACCGGTCCCGGCCACCCACTGCCAGCCCATGGTGTTGTTGGCCAGGTCGGCATCGACCAGGGTGTCCCAGAACCAGCGTGCGCCATGCAGCCAGTGCGCGCGCAGGTGCTTGCACAGGTAACTGGCCACGATCATCCGCACCCGGTTGTGCATGTAGCCGGTGTGCCACAGCTCGCGAAGGCCGGCATCGACGATCGGCACGCCGGTGTTGCCGCGCTGCCAGTCGTGCAGCTGCGCGTCACTGGGCGTTGCCCATGGGAAGCGATCGAAACGCGGGTTGAGGTTGTCGGTGGGCGTCTTCGGGAAGTGATGCAGCAGGTGGTAGGCGAAGTCACGCCAGCCCAGCTGGCGCAGGTAGCCGTCGATGTCGGCGTCGGTGCCAGCACTACGCAGCCCTTCCAGCGCATGGGCAATCCGCCAGGGTGCGATTTCGCCGAAATGCAGGTGCGGCGACAGCCGCGAGGTCCCGACACGGTCCGGCAGGTCACGCTGCTCGCGATACCCGCGCAGGGCACCGTCTTCAAAGACGGACAGTGCTTCCAGCGCACCGGCTTCACCCGGCTGCCAGTGCTCCCAGAAGCCGGTATCCCAGTCCAGCGTCGGCGCCAGCTGGAGATCATCCAATGCCAGGCTGTCGGCCGCGTGCGGCGCCAGTGCTTCCGGTGCGGCCTGCAGTGCCGGCAGGCGCCAATGACTGAGTACATTGCGCCAGTACGGGGTGAATACCTTGTACGGCTGGCCCTGCTGGGTGGCGATGTCCCAAGGCTCGAACAACAGGCTGCCATTGCAGCTCTGCGCATCGATGCCCTGCTCGCGCAGCATGCGCTTGATGGTGGCGTCGCGTGGCTGGGTGGCCGGTTCGTACTTGCGGTTCCAGTACACCGCCTCGGCGCCGGTCTGCGCGATCAGCAACTGCAGGGCCGGCAGGCTGTCACCACTGCGCAGCACCAGCGAGGAACCGCGCGTGCGCAGGTCCGCATCCAGCGCGGCCAGTGAACGGTGGCGCCACGCATCGGAGGCGGCACCCGGCGCCCACTCACCTTCTTCGTGCGGCGCATGGATGTAGACCGGCACCACGTCGTGACCGGCATCCAGCGCGGCCTGCAGGGCCGGATTGTCCTGCAGCCGCAGATCACGGCGGAACCATACCAACGCTACCGACACAGGTACCGCCTTCGTTGTGGAAGGCGCACATGATAGCCAGCGGTGGTGAAGGGGATGCGCGCAGACGCCGTCTGCTAGGCTGCACGGCCGCTACCCGTTGGACTCTGACATGGATGATCTGCACGCCTCATTCGCCCGCTTCGGGCTGCTGCATGCGCAGCACGAGCGTGACTGGCAGGGCCCGTTCCCGCTGCCCCCGGTGCTGGCGCGCTTCTACGCGCAGATCGGGCCGCTGGGCGAAGAGATCAATGCCAGGGTTGGCCGCGCCGGCATCACCGTTCCCGGCCTTGATGTCTGGATACCGTCACTGCAGCGCCTGTGGAGCCAGCAGGCCGGCTATCGATGGCATGGCGTCAGCGGCGAACGGATCAACGACTGGCCATCGAACTGGCTGGTGATTGCCGATCGCGGCGCTGATCCGTTCATCCTCGACCTGGACGACGGCCGTGTGCTGTTCAGCCACCACGGCGCCGGCCTGCTGGATGCCGGCGAGATCACTGCCGATGTGCCGACCTTGATGGCGGCTCTGGCTGCTGCAGGCACGGTGTACCTCGATGCCGGCGATGACCTCTACAACGACGATGACGATGGCGGCATCCGTCCTGAACACCAGGAGGCAGCCGTACAGGCGGTGGCCCGGGTACTGGGCGACCGCCTGCAGGCCGAGTCGTTCATCGAGACGTTGCTGGACTGAATCCAGCCATGGCGTGGATCTATTTTTCGAAGCGCTTCATCGCTTCGCTGATCAGCGTCCGCGCCTCGGCAGCGTTGCCCCAACCGTTGAGCTGCACCGGGTTGCGCCCGGCCGGCAGGTCCTTGTAGACCCGGAAGAACGCTTCGATGCGCTGTCGTTCGATCTCCGGCAGATCGGCCAGGTCGCGGATGTTGGCGTAGGTCGGGTCAACCTTGTCGGTCGGCACGCCGATGATCTTCTCGTCGTGCTCGCCGCCGTCGACCATCTTCAAGTAGCCGATCGGCCGGAAGCGCACGATCACCCCCGGATGCAGGGGTTCACGGGTCAGCACCAGCGCGTCCAGCGGATCGTTGTCGCCAGCCAACGTGCGCGGCATCGAACCGTAGTTGGCCGGATAGGCGACCGGCATCGACTGGAAGCGATCCACATGCACCAGGCCGTCCTCCTTGATCTCGTACTTGGTGACGCTGCCGGCCGGAATCTCCACCGCCAGGTTCACTTCCTGCGGCGCCTGCTTCGGCTGCGCCACCAGGAACGGGTGCAGCACGCCATCGGCGGCGGCCACCGCGGTCGCGAGCAGGAGCAGGGCCCCGCCGATGGCAGCCATGGGGACAAGACGGTGTACGGTTTTCATCTGGATCTCCTCCTCATTCCCAGCAGCGATCGGCGCGGCCCTTGGCAGTCTGCGCGCGCGGGCAGTCACGCGGCGTGATGCGGCCTTCGGTCAGCTCCGTGCGCTGCTTGCCGCCCTTGGTGTCGCGACGCAGCTCGAAGGCATCGTAGAGTCGCCCGGTCACCGTGCGGGCTTCATAGCGCAGGTGCTGCGGATCGATGTGCAACACCTGGAACAGCTGGGTGTCCTCGGCCACCGGATCCATCGTCCTACGTGCCTCGTCGGAGAGACGGTACTGCTTCGGCCCCGCCACGGTCACCACATACTGCGGCGTCGCAGCCTGTCCTTCACCACGGCGGCCATAGGTGTGATCGTGGCCCTGCAGCACCAGATCGACGTTGTGGCGACGAACCACCGGCAGCAGCACGTCACGCAATGCGGCGTTCTCGCGCCCTTCGCGCGGCGAATAGAACGGCTGGTGCAGCAGCACGAGTGTCCACGGCTGCGGATTGCCGGTCAGTACCTTGTCCAGCCACTGCGCCTGCTCCTTGGCCGTGCCAAGGTCGAGTGCCGACGTGCCATCGACCACGGCGACGCGCACGCCCTGCGCATCGAACCAGTAGCTGGTCTGCTGTGCGGCGGATGCCCCATTGCCCGGCAGCGCGAACGTCACCGGCCAGTGCCTGCCCAGCACGCGGCGTTCCTGCGGAGTGCCCTCGAACTCCTCGACATACTCGTGGTTGCCGATCGCCGGCGCGACCAGGGTTTCCTGCGCCAGCCAACCGGCGGCGGCAAACCATTCGTCCCACTCGCTGTCATCGGCACCATCGCCCCCACTGACCAGATCGCCAGCGAACAGGCTCAGGCGCGCCTCGGGTGCGGCCTTCTGCGCGGCGCGCACCACGCGGCTGACATGGCTCACGTTCTTGTTCTGGGTATCTCCAAAGTACAGCAGGGTCAGCGGCTGGTCGGGCGCAGCCAGCGTGCGCAGCTGGTTCCAGGCGCTCCAGCTGCCGTTGCCCTGCACGCGGTAGACGTACAGGGTATCGGGCCGCAGGCCGCTGACATCAGCGCGGTGGTGGTGCGACAGCCCGTTCTCGGTCTGCAGCGCGCGGGTCGTGGCGCGCACCTGGCGGATGCCCTCGATGGCCGGTGAATCACCGGCAAGGGCAATCTCCAGCAGCGGCGCCTGCACGCTGCCGTCGGTGCGCCAGGCCACGGCGAACCCATGGCCGGGATCGACTGCCGGCGAAGCGACAATGCGGTCCGGCACCGTCGTCGCTGCGTAGTGGCGGCTGCCTGCCGGCACCTGGATGTTCGCTTCAGCCGCCGCGAAGCACAACGACGGCACCGCCAGCAGCAGGCCCAGCGCCAACGTATGCATCAGGCAACGACCGCTCACGAACCACACTCCAGCGGCAATGCCAACTGCTTGGCGATGCTCTCCCAGTCGAACGCCACCACGCCCTGGTCGTCATGCACCGCATACAACGCGCCGTGCGGGAAGCGCGCGCTGGGCTGCTGCATCATCCAGATGCCATCGGTGTTGGCCACGGTATTGCCCTGGAACGCGCCGACCGGCCTCAGGGTGTGGCGGTCGAACAGGTGGAACACGCTGCGCTGCTTGCCCTGTTCGGTGGTGATCCACCAACCATCCTTGCCGCAGGTGCGCAGGGTTACGCCTTCGGCCTGCGCCTTGAACACGTCGCGGCCGAAGGTGGTGCCGGTGAAACGCCCGGCCAGCGTGTAGACCTTGAACTCGCTGGCGTAGCCCTCGTCCTCTTCGGCGATCAGCAGGCGATCGTTCTCGGGGTCGCCCCAGATCGACTCGACCACGCGCAGGGCACCCGCCTCAGTGGTATCACCGATGCTGGCCACAAGCTTCGCTTCGACCTTCGCGCCATCGCGGGTCACCTGGTACTGGCGCACGCGCTTGTCCAGCTCGGTCAGCGGCGGCAGGATGTCACGGCCCTGTGCATCCTCGCCGTTGTCCCAGGAGTCGGTCACGTAGACGCTGTAGCCATCGGCACGGCGGTCGACCCACAGCCCGTACGGCTTGCGCAGATCGTCCGCAGCGAAGGTCGCCAGTGGAGTGAAGTCCGGCAGGCTCAGCACCTGCACGCGGTGATTGTCGCGCTCCACGATCCACAGCAGATCGTCGGTCACCGCGATGCCGTTTGGGCGATCGAACTGCCCTGGCGCGGTGCCGCTGCTGCCTACGTCGCGCAGGTGCTGGCCGCTGCTGCCGTCGTAGACCACCAGCTTGTCGGTGGCCTTGGCAGTGGCGATCAGCCACAGCTTTCCGTCAGGTGCACGCCAGGCGGCAGGCGAATCGATGTTGTCAGCCGGCGTCATCGGTGAAAGGAATGCCTCGGCGATGGTGGTCACCGCACGCTCGTTCATGGCCTTCGCCCCGGGCTTGGCCACGGCCGGATCATTGCCGTTGGCCGGCGTGCAGCCTGCCACCAACGTCACGGCCAGCATGGTGGCCAGCAGGGTGATGCGAGGCCCGCTCACAGTGCCACCTTCAGGCCCAGTGCGTAGGTGCGGCCATATTCTTCCATCTGCAGGGTGCGCGAGCGCGTGCCCTGGTACAGCTCCAGCGGCTTGTCCAGCAGGTTCTGTGCCTCGAAATACATGCTCACGCGCGGAGTGAACCTGTAGTCAAGCGAGAAGTCGAGCTGGGTGTTCGGCGCTACGTAGATGTCGAAGGCACGGCCGGCACCAAGGGTATCCAGGTACTCGCTGCGGTGCACGGCTGCCACGCGGGTGCTCAGGCCGTACTTCTCGTAACCGATGTGCGCGCTGTACACGTTCTTCGAGGCGCGCGGCAGGGTGAAGTCCTCACCGGCGCGCTTGGCCAGGCCCGGGTCGAAATCAGTGTCCAGCCAGGTGCCGCTGGCACCCACCAGCAGGCCATCCCAGCCAGCCGGGAGGAACGACAGCTGCTGCTGCCAGTTGAATTCGGCGCCGCGCACCTTGGCCTTGTCGCCATTGATCGAGGTCACCACCGGCAGGCCGTCGTAGATGCCGTCGGCGCCGGCCTGGCGGACCTGCACGATGTAGCCGTCGATCGACTTGTGGAACACGCCCAGCGAGAGGATGCCGCTGTCGCCGATGTACTTCTCCACCGACAGGTCGATGTTGGTCGACTCGTACGGATCCAGCTCCGGGTTGCCCAGGCGCACTTCATTGTCGTTGCGGGCCAGGCCGATGCGCGGCGAGGCATCGCCGAAGCCCGGGCGCGCCACCGTCTTGTTGGCAGCGAAGCGGAACACCCAGTCGTCGCTGGCGTCGTAACGCAGGTGCAGGCCCGGCAGTACGTTGTTGTAGCTCTTGCTGGCGGTGACCCGGGTCGCGGTGTAGGAGCGCCCGTCCTTGGCCACGTCCACGCGATTGCCGGTGGCGCTGAAGCGGGTGTTCTCCACACGCACGCCGCCGATCACGCGCAGCGCACCGATGTCCCAGGTGCCCATCGCATAGCTGGCGAACACGTCTTCGCGCGCGGTGTAGTCGCCTTCCAGAGACGTCGCGGCGTTGCCACCGACGTCCTGCGGACGCGCGCTGTATTCGCCACCGTGCTGCGACCAGTAGCTGCGCATCGCCGACGAGTCCATGCCCTGCCCCATCGGGCCGTGGCGATGTTCCGGCGAGCCGGTGGTCCAGTCACTGAGCTTGATCGCCGGACCCACGCGCAGCGACGCTTCATCGACATTCACGTCACGGTCGCGCCAACGCCCGAGCAGGCCGAACTTGTAGCTGCTGTTGTCACCGTCGAAGCGGATGTTGACCTGCGCGCTGCGCTCCTCGTCGTCCACCTTCTTCGGCTTGGCCACCACACGGTCGAATTTGTAGTTGGCGTTGTCCAGCCACTGGTCGTTGTCGAAGGTGTAGGTGGGCAGGCGGCTGCGCTGGTCCAACGTGCCATTGAAGGCCTTGCCGTTGAGCTTGAAGCGCGACTCGATCTCGTCGTCCACGCGTTCTTCGGTGCGGGTATAGCCGATCTTGTAGTCCAGTACCGCGTCGGTCAGCTTGTTCTCGCCACCCAGGCTGGCGGCGAAGGTGTTCTCTTCCTTGGTCCGGTAGCGCATGCGCTTGTCGATCGAATCCTTCGGCATGCCGGCAAGTCGATACTGGTCGGTGCCGGTGGCGATCATGTCGGCGCTGTTGAAGTTGAAGATCACGCGCTGGCGGGTTTCGGCATCGTCGAACTGGCTGTACAGCGTGCGCAGGTAGTAACGGCTGTCCTCGTTCGGGCGCCAGTCGAAATTGAGGTTGGCGCCGATGCGCTTGCGCTCGATCTCGTACTTGCGGTTCTGCAGGTTCAGCGCGGTGATTTCGCCCGGGCGGGTGGTGGTCGGATCCTTGTTCCCGCTGACATCACCGTACTCCACTTCGCTGTTGTCCGATTCGAACGTCCGCTTCTGGTAGTTCACGCCGGCGGCGATGCCGAAGGTGTCGTTGAACACTTCGCTGTAGTTGAACGCGGCCTTCGGGCTGGTCTCGCCCGAAAGCTGCTGGTGGCTGCCTTCGATCTTGCCACGCAGGCTGCGGCCCTCGCGGTCGAACGCCGAGGCGGTCTCGACCAGGATCGCGCCGCCAATGGCGTCGCCCGGCATGTCCGGGGTCGGCGATTTGACCACGCGCAGGCGCTCGGTCGAATCGGACGGGATCACGTCCATCGGTGCGGCGCGGCTGGAGTTGTCCGGTGTGCCGATGGCGATGCCGTCGACGCTGACGCTGTTGAGGTTGGCATCCAGTCCGCGCACGACCACGTAGCGGCCCTCGCCCTGGTCGCGCGTCACGCTGATGCCCGGCAGGCGTTGCAGCGACTCGGCCACGTTCTTGTCCGGGTACTGGCCCAGCGCGTCGGACGACACCGCATCCTCGATGGCGTTGCTGCTGCGCTTGAGGTCCACCGCGCGGATCTGCGATTCAAGCTGGGCGCGCACTTCAATGCGGTCCAGGTCGACCGCATCGGCGGCCACTGCGCCGGTGGCGGCGACCGCCTGCTGCCCGGCGGCCTGCAGTGGTGCAGCAGCCCCCATCGCCAGGGTCAGGGTGATGGCAACGGCCAACGGAGTCTTGATATGCACTGGGAATCCCCATTCCTGTTAAGAATGGGTCTGCACGGTATGTCCGCAAGGTTGCATGGCAATGACATGCATCTGCACATTTCATGCAGGCCGTCTCCGGCCCCGGTTTGGGGTTGGGCGCCCAATCCGGCAAAATGGCGTCCTCTCTCCTTATCCCCCTTCCCGACCATGAAGATCGTCGAAGTGCGCCACCCGCTGGTGCAGCACAAGATCGGCCTGATGCGCAACGCTGCGCTCAGCACCAAGGATTTCCGCGAACTGGCCAACGAGCTCGGCACGCTGCTGGCCTACGAGGCCACCGCCGACCTGGACACCGAGCCGCACACCCTGCCCGGCTGGGCCGGCCCGGTCACCGTGCAGCGCATCGCCGGTGCCAAGATCACCGTGGTGCCGATCCTGCGCGCCGGCCTTGGCATGCTCAGCGGCGTGCTGTCGCTGATCCCGGCGGCACGCGTCAGCGTGGTCGGCCTGCAGCGCGATGAGGAAACCCTGCAGCCGGTGCCCTACTTCGAGCGCCTGACCGGCCGCCTGGAAGAACGCGACGCGCTGATCCTGGACCCGATGCTGGCCACCGGCGGCACCCTGATCGCCACCATCGACATGCTCAAGCGTGCCGGCGCCCGCCGCATCAAGGGCATCTTCCTGGTGGCCGCGCCGGAAGGCATCGAAGCAGTCAAGGCCGTGCATCCGGACGTGGAAATCTACACCGCGGCCATCGATGCCCAGCTCAACGACAAGGGCTACATCCTGCCCGGCCTGGGCGATGCCGGTGACCGCATCTTCGGTACCCGCGTCGGCTGATCCGGTGAACCGGGGTCGGATCCCTTTCGCAGAAAGGGCTCTGACCCCACCCCGGATGCCGGCCTACAGGCCGGCCGCGAACGCTTCCAGCTGGCCGATGACGGTGTTCCAGCCGTCGAAGAAGCCCATCTGCTCATGCTGGTCGCGCAGGGCCTTGTCCGGGTGCATCACCTGCGCGGTGTAACGACAGCCCTGGCCCTCATCCTCCATCGAGATGATGGCGGTGAAGCCCAGCCACGGTGACTGCGGCCGCCAACCCGGTCCCAGCATCGAGGTGAACACCAGACGCTGCTGCGGCACGATCTCCAGAAAGCTGCCCGGGTTGTCACTGCTGCCGCCGTCGGGGCCCTGCATGAAGGTGTGGAAGGCGCCGCCCGGGCGCAGGTCGAAGGCACGCACTTCGGTGGACCACGGCTTCGGGCACCACCACTGGCGCAGCAGCTCCGGGTCGGTCCACGCCCGCCACAGGGCGGCGCGCGGTGCGTTCAGTACGCGACTGATGACCAGATCGGTCTCGGGGTTGTTACCTGCGTCTACGGCCATGGGCCTGCTCCTGTCGGTGAAGGGTTTCGACAAACTCGACCATGCGGTCGGCGCGCGCTGCCCACACGACGCGCTGCGCGGCCAGCCATTGCTCGGCCTGGCCCAACCGTTCCGGCACCAGTTCGCAGGTGCGTACACGCCCCTGCTTGCGACTGCGCACCACGCCACTGCGCTCCAGCACGGCCAGATGCTTCATCAGCGAGGGCAAGGCCATCTCAAAAGGCTCGGCCAAGGTCGACACCGTGCGCGGCCCCTGCCCCAGCGCCGCCACGATCGCGCATCGGGTGGGGTCGGCCAGTGCCTGGAACACGTCTTGAATGGCGGGATCATACTTACCCATATGGCTAAGTAATACGCCGATCTGAATGCCCCTGCAAGCGGTCGCTGCCGAGGCACGATTCTTCACGTGGCCTTGCTGCCTGCAGGCCAATGCTCCGCGCACCCGCCACCGCTTGGAGTGCTCTCGATGAAAGCTTCTTTCCTGCTGGCCGCTGCCCTGCTGGTCGGCCTGCCCCTGGCTGCCAATGCCACCACGCCGCAGCAGCAGCGCATGGCCGACTGCTCGGCCAAGAACAAGGGCTTGAAGGGTGACGCCTACAAGACCGCGCAGAGTTCCTGCCTCAGTGGCCACGCTGCCGAAGCCAAGCCGGCCAACGCGCAACAGGAACGCATGCGCAAGTGCAACGCTGACGCGGGTGCCAAGAAGCTGGCCGGTGACGCGCGCAAGACCTTCATGAGCAGCTGCCTGAAGGCGTCGTAGCATCGCTCGTCCAGTTCAATCGAATGGGGGCAGAGCCCGTTGCACAGCAATGGCATTCGACCCCATTTGAATATCGATATCTGACAGATGTGCCGACCAACGGTCGGCACCCACCAATAGCCACCGGCCACCTGTCAGAGGTGGGGGCGGTGTGGGTGGGCAGGCGCCGTGGATGGCGCCATCGAGCCCCATGGATGGGTTTACGGCGTGTCCTGACCACCCACACCGCCCCGCCATCCCACGGAATGCCGTTCTTGATCTTGCTTCGGCTTCTGCAGGTGCAGGGAGCAGCCCTGCCGAACACCCGTCACCCCAGCGCGCGCGCCTTCAGTTCACCCTGCTCGTGCAGGGTCACGAAACGCCCCTTGTCATCGCGACCCAGCTGCGCCAGCGCCACCTGCGGGTCGTGGGTGAAAAACAGATGCACGTTGCGCGCCAGCTTGTCCTCAAGGAACTGCCGCTTCTCGTCGATCAGGAGCTCGGCATTGCGGTCGTAGCCCATGGTGATCGGCACGTGTACCCATGAGCGCCCCGGGATCAGGTCGGCACAGAACACCACCCCGCCGTGCGCATCTTCGCCGGCGTGCGCGTGGCCGACGATCTCGGCCAGCATCAACCCCGGCGTGTGGCCATCGCTGTAGCTGAAGCGAACGCTGCGACCCAGAACCTTCGAATACTCGCCGTCCACCACTTCCAGGCGACCGCTGGCCTGCAGCAGGCCAGGCAGCTCCGGAATGAAGCTGGCACGGTCGCGCGGATGCGGCTGCATGGCGCGCTGCCAATGCTGCGCACCGACCACATAGGTCGCATTGGGGAACAGCAGTTCCGGCTCACGCCCTTCGCTCCATGCCGCCAGCAGGCCACCGGCATGATCGAAATGCAGGTGGCTGAGCACGACGACATCAATGTCCTCGTGCTCGAAACCTGCTTCGCGCAGCGAATCGATCAGTACGTGCTGGCTTTCCTGCACGCCATAGCGCTCACGCATGCGCGGATCGAAGAACGCCCCGATACCGGTTTCAAACAGCACGGTCTTGCCTTCCAGCGGGCTGGCAAGCAGCGCACGGCAGGCCAGCTCGATGCGATTGAGCTCGTCCGGTGCCGCCCATTTTTCCCACAACGCGCGCGGCGCGTTGCCGAACATCGCGCCGCCGTCGAGGCGCTGCGAGTTTCCACGAATAGACCAGAGTTTCATGTGTCGATTATCGGCGCCGGCTCGTTAAATAATCGCTAGAAAGGAAACAGAAAACCCCGCCGTCAAGGGCGGGGTTTCGGTAAACAGCCAGATTGGCGGCCAGCGGCCGGCCCGACCGGATCAGCGTGCCGGCACGACCAGGGCGCTGCCCACCGGGTTGCGCGGGTCGCTGCCGCCAAACAGCTTGTTGGCCTTCCGGTCCCATTCCACGGTCTGCAGGTTGCCCCACACGTGGCTGGACCCGCGGCCCCCGGCGGCCACATTGCCCGGCAGGTCGATCTTGTGACCCATCGCCTGCAGCTGCTTCACCGTGGCCGCGTCGAATGCATCGTCCTCGGCTTCGATCAGGTCCGGCAACCACTGGTGGTGGTAGCGCGGCAGCGCGGCAACCTGCTGCGCGTCCAGGCCGGCGTCGTAGCCGAGGATACCCAGCAGCACCATGGTGATGATGCGGCTGCCACCCGGGGTGCCCAGCACCACCACCTTGTCGGCGTTCTCCATGAAGGTCGGGGTCATCGAGCTGAGCATGCGCTTGCCCGCCTTCGGCGCATTGGCCTCGTAGCCCATCACGCCGAACGCGTTGGGCGTGCCCGGCTTCAGCGCGAAGTCGTCCATCTCGTTGTTCAGCAGCACGCCGGTGCCCTTCGGAATCAGCCCCGAGCCGTACAGCAGGTTGACGGTCTGGGTCGCGCCGACCCGGTTGCCGTCACGGTCGATGATCGAGAAGTGCGTGGTCTCGTCGTCTTCCAGCGGGGTCGGGTTGCCCGACAGCAGGTCGCTGGGCGTGGCCTTCTCCGGATGGATGGTCGCCCGCAGGCCCTGTGCGTAGTCCTTGCTGGTCAGCACCTTCTGCGGGATCTGCACGAAGTCCGGATCGCCGAGGAAGAAGGTGCGGTCGCGGTAGGCACGGCGCATCGACTCCACCACCAGGTGGGTGCGGTGCGCCGGGTCCATCTTGTTGATGTCCCAGCCTTCCAGGATCTGCAGCATGCTGGCCAGCGCGATGCCACCGGACGACGGCGGCGGCGCGGTGGTGATCTTCCAGCCGTTGTAGTTGAACACGATCGGTTCGCGCTGCTTCACGCGATAGCCGGCCAGCTCTTCAGCGGTCCACTTGCCGCCGGCCTGCTTCACGCCGGCCAGCAACAGCTTTCCGGTCTGGCCCTTGTAGAAGCCATCGAAGCCACCTGCGGCCAAGCGCTCCAGCGTCTGTGCCAGCTCCGGCTGCTTGAACAGGTCACCGCTGGCGATCGGCTTGCCGTTGCGCAGGTAGACCTCACGGGTGCCGGGATAGCGCTCCATCACCTCACGGCGAGAGGCATAGCCCTTGGCCATGCGGTCGTAGACCGGGAAGCCTTCGCGCGCGATGCGGATCGCCGGCTGCAGCGATGCAGACAGCGGCAGCTTGCCGTGCTTGGCCGACAGCTCGACCAGCGCCGCAGGCAGGCCCGGAATACCGGCCGACCACGCACCGTTGACCGAGCGGTCACGGTCGAGGTTGCCCTGCTTGTCGAGGAAGGCCTGCGGCGTTGCCGCGGCCGGCGCGGTCTCGCGCGCGTCCAGCATCACGTCCTTGCCGGTGGCCGCGTCGTGCAGCAGGAAGAAGCCACCACCGCCCAGCCCGGAACTGATCGGCTCGACCACCGCCAGCGTGGACGATACCGCCACCGCGGCGTCGAAGGCATTGCCACCCTGCGCCAGGATGTCGATGCCGGCCTGGGTCGCCAGCGCATGGCCACTGGCAATGGCCGCGCCATCGGGGCGTTCGGCACGGGCCGGGCTGTCAGCCCAGGCGATCGGGCTCAGCAGCAGGCCGAGCAGCAGCAGGGGTCGGACGATCAGCGTCTTCATTCGGATGGGGGCTCCGCATAGAGTTCGGGGTGATCGTGCTGCAGCTGGCGCAGCTTGGCCAGCAGCTGGTCTTCCGTTTCCACGATCTCCGGGTCCGGGTCGATGCACTCGACCGGGCAGACGACCACGCACTGTGGCTCGTCGAAATGGCCCACGCATTCGGTGCAGCGCGCAGGGTCGATCACGTAGATGGTTTCACCCATCGCAATGGCCTGGTTCGGGCAGGCCGGCTCGCATACGTCGCAGTTGACGCAGAGCTCGTTGATTTTCAGCGACACGGCGATACTCCTCGCCCGCGCCCTGGGACAAAGGACCGGCCAGCGCGGGCGCGCGGGCCGGTCAGGTCATCAGCGGCGCCCTTGCAGGACGCCGCCCGGGCCATGCCGGAGCATGGCCGCCATGGCTCGGTCTTACTTGGCTTCGACGAAAATGTACTCGGCGCCGGTCGGCTGGATCGCAGCCTGCACACGGGCGTTGTCGGCCGACTGGCCGATGAAGACGACGCGCACGCCCTTCATCGAATCCGGCGACACGTCCTTGAACACGGCCTGGATCATGTCAGCCATCTTGCCCGAGGCCGACGAACCGAAGGCCAGCATGTTGCCCGGCTGCACGCCACGGGCCACGGCCTGGGTCGCGCTCTCGGTCTGGCGCTCGTACTTGGACTGGAAGTCCGGGTCCGATTCCGGGGAGAGGTAGTACAGGAACGGGCTGTTGTTGATGTTGCCCATGTTCTGGATCGCCACTTCCTGCAGGTACTTCTTCCAGCCTGCATCGTCGTCCTTGGCCGGGGCGACCAGGGCCTGCTTGGCCTCGTCGACCGGAGCGGCCTCTTCCTTCTTGCAAGCGGTGAAGGCCAGGGCCAACGAAGCGATCAGCATCGCGCGCATGGTGGTGTTCATGGGTTTCCTCCCGGAATGGTGCGTGGTGTTGTACGTAATGGGGTGCGGGTACAGCGGGGCTTACGACTGTGCCGCCTTCGCTTCGCGGACCTTGCGCAGGGCTTCGAGCACCGCGGCCGGCACGAAGCCGGACACGTCGCCGCCCAGGCGCGCGATCTCGCGGACCAGCGAGGACGAAATGAAGCTGTGCTGCTCGGCCGGGGTCAGGAACAGGGTCTCGACCTCGGGGATCAGGTGGCGGTTCATGCTGGCCATCTGGAACTCGTACTCGAAGTCGGACACCGCGCGCAGGCCGCGCAGCAGCACCCCACCCTGGACCGAACGGACGAAATGGGCCAGCAGGGTGTCGAAGCCGATGACCTCGACGTTGCCATGGTGGCCCAGTGCGCCACGCGCCAGCTGCACGCGCTGCTCCAGCGGTAGCGCCGGGCCCTTGGACGGGCTCTGCGCCACGCCCACCACGACCTTTTCAAACAGCGGCGCGGCCCGGCTGACCAGGTCGATATGACCGTTGGTGATCGGGTCGAACGTGCCGGGATAGACGGCAATGCGGCGGTTGGCCACGGTCATGGGCGGATGCAGATGTTCAGATGAGGTCAAAGTGTAGCAGTGGCGCGGCGGTACAGGGCAAAGCGCACCTCGCGGGTACCGCCCTCGCGGTGCAGCAGCCAGTCCGGCGGCAGCACCGGCACGTGGCCGGCCGGCGATTCCAGGTACAGCCAGGCATCGGCGGCCAGGTGCCGCGGCAGCTGCGCCAGCACGTCCTGCCACAGGCCATCGGCGAACGGCGGGTCGATGAAGACCAGATCGGCCTGCTGCGCGGGTGCGCCCTGCAGCCAGCGCAGGGCATCGGCCTGCACCACGGTGATCTGGTCGGCGGCCTGGAGCTTGGCCACGGCCGCGGTCAGGTTGCGTCCCAGCTGCGCGTCGCGCTCGACCAGGATGGCGTGGGCGGCACCGCGCGAGACCGCCTCCAGGCCCAGCGCGCCACTGCCGGCGAACAGGTCCAGCACCCGCGCGCCGCCCAGTCTGGGCATCAACCAGTTGAAAAGGGTCTCGCGCACGCGGTCACTGCTGGGCCGCAGCCCCGGCAGGGTCGGCACCGGCAGGCGGGTATTGCGCCAGCGACCGCCGATGATGCGGACCTGGCCGTCGTTGCTCCCACGGCCGCTCACAGGCGCCCCCGGCGGGGTTCATTCGAGAATTTCAGCATGAGCGGGATTGTAGTTCGGCCGGCCCGCGGCCGGCACCCGCAGAAGCCACAGCAACGGCCGAAGCAACTTCAAAAGCTGGTTTCCTGTGGATTGGCGGGGTGGGTCCGGTCGAGGGGGACGCTGCAAGTACGTCCATGTAAGCTCGGTCGCCGCATCCATGCGGCTCACGCCCCCTCAACCGGCCCCACCCCGCCTTCGACAGTTTCCTGCGATCTGCAGTAGATCCACGCCATGCGTGGATGAACATCTGTCAGATATCGAAGGAATTGATGAGATCAGAAGCCCAGCCGTTGCCACCGTCACCGGGAACCTGTCAGAGGCGGGGCGGTGTGGGTTGGCAGGACCGTTGGCGCCATGGATGGCGCCATCGAGCCCCCAGGGACGGGTTCACGGCGTGTCCTGCCCACCCACACCGCCCCGCCATCCCACGGATAGCCCGCTGTTGCTGTTGCTGTTGCTGCTGCTTCGGCCTCTGCAGGTGCAGGGCTGCAAGCCCTGCCGACCAACCCTTGATTTCGGGACAATCAGCCATACCCCTTGGCGAGGCCGCACGCGCTGGCGCGGCATTGCACATGGAGCCTTATCGATGACCGAGACCACCCAGACCGAAACCCTTGGCTTCCAGACCGAAGTCAAGCAGCTGCTGCAGCTGATGATCCACTCGCTGTACTCCAACAAGGAAATCTTCCTCCGCGAGCTGGTCTCCAATGCCGCCGACGCCGCCGACAAGCTGCGCTTCGAAGCCCTGACCCAGCCGGCCCTGCTGTTAGGCGACAGCGAGCTGCGCGTGCGCGTCAGCTTCGACCCCGCCGCCCACACCATCACCATCGAAGACAACGGCATCGGCATGAGCCGCGCCGAAGCCATCGCCCACCTCGGCACGATCGCCAAGTCCGGCACCGGCGATTTCCTCCGCCAGCTGTCCGGCGACCAGAAGAAGGATTCGCAGCTGATCGGCCAGTTCGGCGTCGGCTTCTACAGCGCCTTCATCGTCGCCGACGAAGTGGAAGTGACCTCGCGCCGCGCCGGCCTGGCCGCCGCCGAGGGCGTGCGCTGGACCTCGCGTGGCGAAGGCGATTTCGATGTCGCCACCATCGACAAGGCCGAACGCGGCACCCGCATCGTCCTGCACCTGAAGGACGGCGAGCACGACTTCGCCGATGGCTGGCGCCTGCGCAGCATTCTCAAGAAGTATTCGGACCACATCGGCCTGCCGATCCAGATGCCGAAGGTAGGCGAAGACGGCGCTGCCGGCGAGTGGGAGACCGTCAACCGCGCCAGCGCGCTGTGGACCCGCCCGCGCACCGAGATCAGCGACGCCGAGTACACCGAGTTCTACAAGCACGTGGCACACGACCACAGCGATCCGCTGGCGTGGAGCCACAACAAGGTCGAAGGCAAGCTGGAGTACACCTCGCTGCTGTATGTGCCCGGCCGCGCGCCGTTCGACCTGTATCACCGCGATGCGCCCAAGGGCCTGAAGCTGTACGTGCAGCGCGTGTTCGTGATGGACCAGGCCGAGCAGTTCCTGCCGCTGTACCTGCGCTTCATCAAGGGCGTGGTCGACTCCAACGACCTGTCGCTGAATGTCTCGCGCGAGATCCTGCAGTCCGGCCCGGTCATCGATTCGATGAAGGCGGCGCTGACCAAGCGCTCGCTGGACATGCTGGAGAAGCTGGCCGCCGACAAGCCCGAGCAGTACGCCACGTTCTGGAAGGAATTCGGCCAGGTGCTGAAGGAAGGCCCGGCCGAGGACTACAACAACCGCGAGAAGGTGGCCGGCCTGCTGCGCTTCGCCTCCACCCGTGGCGACGGCGATGCGCAGAGCGTGTCGCTGGCCGATTACCTCGGCCGCATGACCGAAGGCCAGAACAAGATCTATTACCTGACCGGCGAGAGCTACAGCCAGGTGCGCAACAGCCCGCACCTGGAAGTGTTCCGCAAGAAGGGCGTGGAAGTGCTGCTGCTGACCGACCGCATCGACGAGTGGCTGATGGGCTACCTGACCGATTTCGACGGCAAGGGCTTCGTCGACATCGCTCGTGGCGACCTGGACCTGGGCGCGCTGGAAACCGAAGCGGACAAGCAGGAGCAGGAAGCGGCAGCGAAGAACAAGCAGGGTCTGGTCGAGCGCCTGAAGGCGGTGCTGGGCGATGACGTGGCCGAAGTGCGCGTGTCGCACCGCCTGACCGATTCGCCGGCGGTGCTGGCCATCGGCGAACAGGACCTGGGCCTGCAGATGCGCCAGATCCTGGAAGCCAGCGGGCAGAAGGTGCCGGACAGCAAGCCGGTGCTGGAGATCAACCCGGGCCACCCGCTGATCGCCAAGCTCGATGCCGAAGCCGATGGCGCGCGCTTCGACGATCTGGGCCGGGTGCTGTTCGACCAGGCCGCGCTGGCCGCCGGCGACAGCCTGAAGGACCCGGGCGCCTATGTGGCGCGCCTGAACAAGCTGCTGCTTGAGCTGTCGGCCTGATCGACAGGGGGGGCGCCGGGCATGGCCCGGTCTACCCGGCGATGCTCTGGTAGAGGCCAACCTTGGTTGGCGCCCCAAAAGCGTGCCAACCAAGGTTGGCACCTACCAGGCGAGTCGAGCGTGCCAACCAAGGTTGGCACCCACCAGGCGGATCGAGCGTGCCAACCAAGGTTGGCACCCACCAGGGGGGCGAGCGTGTCAACCAAGGTTGACACCCACCAAAGCCGGGCGGCTCAGACCTCCCGATCCAGCAGCGAGCCCAGCATCTGGTCCTGGCGGCGGATCACCGTGGCATTGGCGGCGAAGGCCACCACTTCGGCTTTCGCTGCCAGCAGATCACCCAGTGGTGCACTGACATCGGCGCCGGTAGGGGTCACCGCGGCCTGTACCCCGCCCTGCTCCACCGCACTACGCTGCAGCTGCAGGCGCTGGGCATCGGGAGTCGCCAGGTTGGCCACGTTGTGCGCAGCCACCTGCACGCCCTGCTGGGCCGCGCGCATCCCGCTGAGGGCGATTCCCATCACGTTGTTCATGGCGGTCTCCGGGCCGCTCCGCGCAGCCCTCCGGACCGGTTAACGGCCGGCGGGCCGCGACCTTGAGTCCACATCGGCCCGACAGGCCCGAGTGGTAGCATATCCCTCTGATTTCAGCGCCTTTTGCCAATGCTCAGTTTTTTCCGCCGCAAGAAGCCCCAGGATGCCCCCGCAACGGAGGCTCCCAAGACCCAGCACTACTCGGCTGAAGAGCTGGCGGCGGCGTTCCCGTCGACCGCGCCGGTCGAGGACAAGGAGCCGGCACCGGTAGCCGTACCGGCCGAGCCTGCACCAGTCGAGCCGCCACCGGCAGCCGCCGTTCCGGTCGCTGTCGAGCCCACCCCGGTGATTCCGACCCCAGCCGCACCGGTTCCGGCAGCTCCTGCGCCGACGGCGCAGATCGACGTCGCCCCCATCGCGACCCCGGCCATCGAACCGGCACCCGCACCGGTGCCTGAGCCCTCCCCGGCACCGGTACCGGCCACCGACGACCTGCCGGCCGCCGCCTCGGTCGATGCCGTGCCTGCAACTGCCGGCAAGCCCGGCTGGCGCGAACGCCTGCGCAACAGCGTCATCGCGCGCAGCTTTGGCGGCCTGTTCTCGCGCAACCCCAAGCTCGACGACGACCTGCTGGACGAGCTGGAAACCGCATTGATCACCGCCGATGTCGGCGTGGGTGCCACCACCGATCTGGTCGAGGGCCTGCGCAAGCGCATGAAGGCGCGCGAGTTCGCCGATGCCAACGCCCTGCTGGCCGCACTGCGCAGCGAACTGATCGCAATCCTGCAGCCGGTGGCCAAGCCGCTGGTGATCGACCGCAACGCCAAGCCCTTCGTGGTGCTGACCGTCGGCGTCAACGGCGTCGGCAAGACCACCACCATCGGCAAGCTGGCCAAGCGCTTCAAGGATGAAGGCCACAGCCTGATGCTGGCCGCCGGCGATACCTTCCGTGCCGCCGCCGTGGCCCAGTTGCAGGCCTGGGGCGAGCGCAACGGCGTGGCCGTGGTCGCGCAGGGACAGAACGCCGATGCCGCTTCGGTGGCATTCGATGCGCTGCAGGCCGGCAAGGCCCGCGGCACCTCGGTGCTGATCGCCGATACCGCCGGCCGCCTGCACACCCAGTCCGGCCTGATGAACGAGCTGGGCAAGATCCGCCGTGTGCTCGGCAAGATCGACCCCACCGCACCACACGAAGTGCTGATGGTGATCGACGGCACCACCGGCCAGAACGCGCTGTCGCAGCTGCGCCAGTTCAATGCCGCGGTGAACGTGACCGGCCTGGTGGTGACCAAGCTGGACGGCACCGCCAAGGGTGGCGTGGTGTTCGCGCTGGCCCGCGAGTTCGGCATTCCGATCCGCTTCGCCGGCATCGGCGAGCGCCCGGAAGACCTGCGCGTATTCGACCCGGAAGCCTTCGTCGACGCCCTGCTGCCCGAAGCGCTGGGCGGTTGATACACCGTGCAGCCACGCATGGCGTGGCTCTACTGCGCTCCGGGCCACGCGGGGTTCATCGCGGCGGCACCCACCACAGTAGAGCCACCCCATGGGTGGCTGCCCACCTCCGGAATACCGATGCCCCGCCAGCCGCACGCCAGCGCCGGAACCGCGCAGACCGACGACTTCGTCGCCCGCCTGCTGCACTGGTTCGACGACCACGGTCGCCACGATCTGCCCTGGCAGCATCCGCGCAGCCCCTATCGGGTCTGGTTGTCGGAAATCATGCTGCAGCAGACCCAGGTGAACACGGTCATCCCGTACTTCCAGCGGTTCCTGCAGCACTTCCCGATCCTGCCCGACCTCGCTGCCGCCAGCAACGACGCGGTGATGGCGCAGTGGGCGGGGCTCGGCTACTACGCCCGCGCACGCAACCTGCACGCGGCAGCCAAGCGCTGCGTCGAACTGCACGACGGCGACCTGCCACGTGACTTCGACGCGCTGCATGCCCTGCCCGGCATCGGCCGCAGCACCGCCGGTGCGATCCTCAGCCAAGCCTGGAACGATCCGTTCGCGATCCTCGATGGCAACGTCAAGCGCGTGCTCAGCCGTTACCACGGCATCGACGGCTTCCCGGGCCTGCCGGCCATCGAGAAGCAGTTGTGGGCGATGGCCGAAGCACACGTGGCGCAGGTGCCGAATGGGCGCATGGCCGACTACACCCAGGCGCAGATGGACCTGGGCGCGACCGTGTGCAGCCGCGCCAGACCCGCCTGCGTGATCTGCCCACTGCAGGACGCGTGCGTGGCGCGCCGCGAAGGCCGCACTGCCGAACTGCCGACGCCCAAGCCCAGCAAGACCCTGCCCGAGCGCGAAGCAGTGGCCCTGCTGCTGCGCGACGCCCAGCAGCGCGTGCTGCTGCAGAAGCGACCGGACACCGGCATCTGGGCGCAGCTGTGGACGCTGCCGCAGGCCGACGCCGGCAGCGTGCTGCAGGACTGGTTCGATGCCCATGTCGACGGCTCGCTGGAAGATGCCGAAGAGCTGCCGGTACTGCAGCACACCTTCAGCCACTACAAGCTGCATCTGCAGGTACTGTCGCGCCGGGTGAACGGCCTGCGCGTGGAAGAACCCACGCTGCGCTGGGTCGCCAGCGACGAACTGCCCGCGCTGGGCCTGCCGGCGCCGATCCGCAAACTGCTCGACGGCGCCACGATCAAGACGCCGAAACGAACTACCAAGAAACCCCGCAACCACGAGTGAGTGCCATGCCCCGAACCGTCTTCTGCCAGTACGAACAACGCGATGCCGAAGGTTTGGACTTCGTGCCCTACCCCGGCGAGCTGGGCCAGCGCATCTTCAACAACATCGGCAAGCAGGCCTGGGCCGCATGGCTGGCGCACCAGACCATGCTGATCAACGAAAACCGCCTGTCGCCGCGCACGCCGGAACATCGCGCGTTCCTTGAAGGCGAACTGGTCAAGTTCCTGTTCGAGAAGGACGCGGAAAAGCCGGCAGGCTTCACCCCGGAAGCCTGACGCACAGGTAGTGCCGGCCGCTGGCCGGCAACCTGGCATCTGCGCGATGCCGGCCAGCGGCCGGCACTACCGCGCTATTTCGTGTTTTCCTCGCGCTCCTGCACCTGCGCCTGGCGCAGCTCCTGCTCCGACGTGCGCAGCGCCTTCACGTCCAGCTTGCGGATTTTGTCGATGAAACATGGCATGCGCGGGCCGCCCGTGGGGTCGCGCACCAGCACCTTGTCGAAGCGCGCCGAAACACGATTCATCTGACTGGTCAGGCCGATGGCCGTGGCATATGGCAGGTCCTGGCACGCCCCCCTCAATTCCAGCAGATAGGCCTCACTGGGACGCGTCCATACCGCCAGCGCGCTGTCGCCCAGTTCGGTCCAGCCATTGAGGGTGCCGAAGAACTGCATGTCGTTCTGCGGCGCACCGGCGTGGGCACGGTAAAGGTCAAGCTTCTCGGCGCTGCTGAGCCGGCCGGTGGTCGCGCAGGCGGCCAAGGCCAGGCAGAGTCCGGCCATCAGGATCGGGGTCTTCATGGCGATCTCCTCGGGGAACTGTCGCCATCATGCGCCTGGGCCGGCAGTGCCGGCGCGACGACCGGCAGCCCCATTCAGGCGCCGGTCGGCGGTCGACCAAGGTCGGCCTCTACCAAAGCAGACCCAAGGCTCCGGATTCCGGTAGTCACCAACCTTGGTTGGCGCTTGCCCTACAGGAGCAGCCGACCAAGGTCGGCTTCCACCAAAGCGGGCCCGGCGCCTCAGACGTCGGCGTGGGCCAGTGCGTGCAGGCGCCCTTCGCGCAGCTCCAGCACCCGGTCCAGGCGGCGCGCCAGGCTGCGGTCGTGGGTGACCAGCACCAGGCTGGTGTGGCGCGCACGATTCAGTTCCAGCATCAGCTCGAACACCGTGGCCGCCGTGCGGTCATCCAGGTTGCCGGTCGGCTCGTCACCGAGCACGCAGGCCGGGTGATTGACCAGTGCTCGTGCCACCGCAGCACGCTGCCGCTCGCCACCGGACAGCTCGCCCGGCTTGTGGTCCAGGCGATGGCCGAGGCCGACCGCTTCCAGCAGCGTGGTGGCCCGGCTGCTCGCCTCGGCCACCGCGGTGCCGGCCAGAAGCACCGGCATCATCACGTTTTCCAGCGCCGTGAACTCCGGAAGCAGGTGATGGAACTGGTAGACGAAGCCCAGCGCCTGGTTGCGCAGCAGGCCACGCGCGGTGTCCGACAGCGCCGACATGCGCTGGCCGGTCACATAGACCTCGCCGGCGGTCGGAATGTCGAGGCCGCCCAGCAGGTGCAGCAGCGTGCTCTTGCCGGCGCCGGAGGCGCCGATGATCGCCACGGTTTCGCCGGCGGTCACGGTCAGGCCCAGGCCATCGAACACCGGGGTCTGCATGCGCCCTTCGGCGTAGGTCTTGCCCAGTGCTTCGGCGCGGATCACCTCATCGCCGCGGTTGAAGACCTTATTCATAACGCAGGGCCTCCGCCGGCTGGGTGCGTGCTGCCCGCCAGGCGGGATACAGGGTGGCCAAGAAGCTCATCAGCAGCGCGACCACGGTGATCGCCACCACGTCGCCGGTCTGCATGTCGGTCGGCAGGCCGGTGATGTAGTACACATCCTCCGGCAGCAGCTTGACGTTGAACACGCTCTCGATGGCGCCGAGGATGCGCTCCAGGTTGAGGGTCAGGGTAATGCCGCCGATCAGGCCGGCCAGCGTGCCGAAGATGCCGATCAGCGAACCCTGCACCATGAACACCTGCATCACCCCGCCCGGGGTCAGGCCAAGGGTGCGCAGGATGGCGATGTCGGCCTGCTTGTCGGTGACCAGCATCACCTGCGACGAAACAAGGTTGAAGGCGCCCATGGCGATGATCAGCGACAGCAGGATGCCCATCACCACCTTCTCCATGCGCAGCGAGTGGTAGAGGTTGGCGTTCTGCTGGGTCCAGTCACTCACGCGGTACGCGCCACCAAGGTTCTGCGCCAGGTCCACACCCACTTCCAGCGAGCGGTCCATGTCGTGCAGTTTCAGCCGCACGCCGGTGGCACCATCGCTGCGCAGCACGCGCTCCAGATCCTTCATGTTGGCGAAGCCGACGCCGCGGTCGACCTCGTTGTAGCCGGCCTCGAAGGTGCCGCTTACGGTGAAGCGTTTCATTCGTGGCACCGCGCCGGCAGGCGTGCCCTGCACTTCGGCGAACGTCACCAGTACCTGATCACCCACGTCCACGCCGAGCCAGATCGCCAGCTCCTTGCCCAGCAGCAGGTTGAAGCTGCCCGGCGTGAGGCTGTCATAGCTGCCCTTGGTGACCTTCCTGTCGATCACCGAGACTTTCGGCTCCAGCGCCGGATCGATGCCCTGGATGATCGCACCCTGCACGCGCGGGCCGCTGATCATCGACTGGATCTCGATGTACGGCGCGGCACCGGCCACGCGCGGATCCTTGCGGGCCACATCGACCACGCGCATCCAGTCCGGCATCGGCTCGCCGTCACGGCTGATGGTGGTGTGGGCGGTCATCTGCAGCAGGCGGCTGCGGATTTCCTTCTGGAAACCGCTCATCACCGCCAGCGTGGTGATCAGCACCGTAACGCCGAGCGCGATGCCCAGGATCGATGCCATCGAGATGAAGGAGATGAAGCCGTTGCGGCGCTTGGCGCGCAGGTAGCGCAGGCCAATGGCCACGGGAATGGGTTTGAACATGCAGGCACGCCGGTCAATTCAGCTTATGGTGCCATCGACCGGGGCCTACGGGAAACGCCGCGTGCGGCCACGGCCAGTCGCAGTTCACGTCGCTGCCCGGAATCGAGCACATCCGGCCAGAACAGCAGGCGCCGGCGGCGCCTATCCTCACGCCAGAGCAACAACAGCCATGGGCCACGCACGATCAGTTGTGGTGCATCGGCGTCCTGCCCGGCCACCTGCAGCGGCTCGGGTGGTACCGGCAGAAGCACCTGCACGCGTGGCCTGCGCTGGCACCAGGCCAGTTCAGCCAACCCGATGACCCAGGCCAGCACCACCGCGGGCATCAGCAACCGTGAAGGCAGATCCGATGCGCGCAGCAGCCAGGGCGCAGCCAGCAGCACCGCCAACTGGGCGGCGGCCTGCAGCCGCGAGGGGCGCCACTCAAGGCTTGAGGGCGAGGATCTTCTGCATGAGGGGGATCGCGTGCGCATGCGGGCAGGCCTCATAGCCCATGAACCAGCGCCACAACTTATCGTCCTCGCAGTCGAGCAGGAACAGGAAAACCTCGCGCTCTTCGGTCGGCGCAGTGCTCCATTCACGGTCCAGGTAACGGCCGAACAGCTGGTCCAGCTCGCGCATGCCGCGACGGCAGCGCCAGCGCAGCTTCTTCAGCAGAACGTCTTCTTCCATCATGTTTCTCCAGATACAGCAAAGCCACGCATGGCGTGGCTCTACTGGGGTGGCAAAGCCACGCGTGGCGCGGCTGTACCGGGTACGGCCAGAGCCGATCAGGCGCGGCGTTCCATCATCAGCTTCTTGATCTCGGCGATCGCCAGCGCCGGGTTCAGGCCCTTCGGGCAGGTCCGGGCGCAGTTCATGATGGTGTGGCAGCGGTACAGCTTGAACGGATCTTCCAGATCGTCCAGGCGCGCACCGGTGTCCTCATCGCGCGAGTCGATGATCCAGCGGTAGGCCTGCAGCAGGATCGCCGGGCCCAGGTAACGCTCGCCGTTCCACCAGTAGCTCGGGCAGCTGGTCGAGCAGCAGGCGCACAGGATGCACTCGTACAGGCCGTCCAGCTTCTTGCGGTCTTCCGGCGACTGCAGGCGCTCACGGTCCGGCGGTGCCGGGGTCTGGGTGCGGATCCACGGCTTGATCGACGCATACTGCGCGTAGAAGTGGGTCAGGTCCGGAACCAGATCCTTGACCACGTTCATGTGCGGCAGCGGGTAGATCGGCACTTCCTTCTTGCCGCAGTCCGAGATGGCTCGGGTGCAGGCCAGGGTGTTGGTGCCGTCGATGTTCATCGCGCACGAACCACAGATACCTTCGCGGCAGGAGCGGCGGAAGGTCAGGGTCGGGTCGATCTCGTTCTTGATCTTGATCAGGGCGTCCAGGACCATCGGGCCACAGGCGTCCAGATCAACTTCATAGGTATCGGTGCGCGGGTTGCTGTCGTCGTCCGGACTCCAGCGGTAGATCTTGAAGGTGCGCACGTTCTTGCCGCCGTTCTTGACGGGGAAGTGCTTGCCCTTCGTGATCTTGGAATTCTTGGGGAGTGAAAACTCGGCCATGGCTGCTCTCGTTGGCTCAGGCGGCCCGCGCCCGTGGGCGCGGATTGCATGGTAGGCGGGGTCGGATCAGTACACGCGCGGCTTCGGCGGCACTACGGACACGTCGTCGGTCAACGTGTACATGTGCACCGGACGGTAGTCGAAGCTGCACTTGCCCTTCTCGTCGACGCTGACCAGGGTGTGCTTCTGCCAGTTGACGTCGTCGCGGTCCGGGAAGTCCTCGTGCGCATGCGCGCCGCGGCTTTCCTTGCGCTGTTCGGCCGAGTTGATCGTCGCCACCGCGTTGAGCAGCAGGTTGTTCAGCTCGTAGGTCTCGATCAGGTCCGAGTTCCACACCAGCGAACGGTCGGAGACCTTCACGTCCTGGAACGAGTCGAAGATCTTGTCCATCTTCTCGCAGCCTTCCTTCAGCGTCTGGCTGGTGCGGAAGACCGCCGCGTCGGCCTGCATGGTGCGCTGCATGCGATCGCGGATGACCGAGGTCGGGGTATCGCCGTTGGCGTGGCGCAGCTTGTCCAGCAGGCCCAGCGCCTTGTCGCAGGCATCGGCCGGCAGCGGCTTGTGCGATGCGCCCGGCTTGATGGTCTCGGCGCAGCGATTGGCCACCGCACGACCGAACACCACCAGGTCCAGCAGCGAGTTCGAGCCCAGGCGGTTGGCGCCGTGCACCGACACGCAGGCCGCTTCGCCGATGGCGTACAGGCCCGGCACCACGGCATCGGGGTTGTCGCCGACCTTGCGCACGACTTCGCCGTGGTAGTTGGTCGGGATGCCGCCCATGTTGTAGTGCACGGTCGGGATGACCGGAATCGGCTGCTTGTGCACGTCGACGTCGGCGAAGATGCGGGCGCTTTCAGCGATGCCCGGCAGCTTCTCGTCGATCACGCCCGGGCCGAGGTGGGTCAGGTCGAGCAGGATGTGGTCCTTGTGCTCGCCGACGCCGCGACCTTCGCGGATCTCGATGGTCATCGAACGGCTGACCACGTCGCGCGAGGCCAGATCCTTGTAGTGCGGTGCGTAGCGCTCCATGAAGCGCTCGCCGCTGCTGTTGCGCAGGATGCCACCTTCACCGCGGACACCCTCGGTGATCAGGCAGCCGGCGCCGTAGATGCCGGTCGGGTGGAACTGCACGAACTCCATGTCCTGCATGGCGATGCCGGCACGCATGGCCAGGCCGCCACCGTCGCCGGTGCAGGTGTGCGCCGAGGTGGCGCTGAAGTAGGCACGGCCGTAGCCGCCGGTGGCCAGCACCACGCCCTGGGCGCGGAACAGGTGCAGGGTGCCGTCGGACATGTCCAGGGCCAGCACGCCGCGGCAGGCGCCTTCATCGTCGAAGATCAGGTCGAGCGCGAAGTACTCGATCATGAAGCGCGCGTCGTGCTTCAGCGACTGCTGGTACAGGGTGTGCAGCATCGCGTGACCGGTACGGTCGGCCGCCGCGCAGGTACGCTGCGCCGCCGGGCCTTCGCCGTACTTGGTGGTCATGCCACCGAACGGACGCTGGTAGATCTTGCCTTCGGCGGTGCGCGAGAACGGCACGCCGTAGTGTTCGAGCTCGATGATGGCCGGGATGGCCTCACGGCACATGTATTCGATGGCGTCCTGGTCGCCCAGCCAGTCCGAACCCTTGATGGTGTCGAAGAAGTGGTAACGCCAGTCGTCCTCGCCCATGTTGGCGAGCGCGGCCGAGATACCGCCCTGGGCGGCAACGGTATGCGAACGGGTCGGGAAGACCTTGGTCAGGCACACGGTCTGCAGGCCCTTGGCGGCCAGGCCGAACGTGGCGCGCAGGCCGGCACCGCCGGCGCCGACCACGACCATGTCGTACTTGTGTTCGGTGATCTTGTAAGCGGACATCTAATCTGGATTCCTGTGTTGGTGCCTGGGCTCAGGCAACGCCGAGGGCGATGCGGCCCACCGCAAACACACTGACGATCATGCCGAGCACGGCGACGAACTTCACCGCGGTCTGCAGCACCAGGGCCAGCAGCGATTCGTGGATGTAATCTTCCAGCACGACCTGCATGCCGAGCTGCGCGTGCCAGAACATGGCGATCAGCAGGCCGATCAGCGGCACGGCATTCCACGGCTTGGCCACGGCAGCGGCGGCGGTCGCGTAGTCCGAGCCCAGCAGGCTCAGCACGAAGACCAGGAACCAGATGCCCAGCGCCACCAGGGCGGCGGCGGTCAGGCGCTGGTGCACGAAGTGCTCGGTGCCGGTCTTGGCCGAGCCCAGGCCGCGCACGCTCTTCAACGGGGTACGGAACTTGCTCACGCGGCACCTCCGAACATCACATAGGCCCACACCAGCAGGGTGATCACCAGGCTACCGATGACCGACAGCCAGCTGCTGCGGATGAAGGCGGGGATGCTGAAGCCGATGGCGAAGTCCTGCACCACATGGCGGATGCCATTGCACAGGTGATAGGCGAACGACCATGTCCACGCGAACAGGAACACGCGGCCATACCAGGCCCCGGCATGGCCGGTGAAGCAGTTCCAGGACTCGGGCCCCATCATCAGGGCCAGCAGGCCGGCGGCGATGATGAGGGCACCAACAGACAGAAAGACGCCAGTGGCTCGATGCAGGATCGAGGTGGCCATCTGAATCTGCCAGCGATACACCTGAAGGTGCGGGGAAAGTGGGCGTTGTCTGGTCGCCATTCGCTGGGCTCGTTGTCTCGGCTGGGCGGCACGCGGCCGCGTTGGCTCAATGCTGATCAGAAATCGATGCAGCGTCCGTTTTTCTCCCAATCGCCGTACCGCACCGGATCAAGTCCGCCGCGGCCGCCGAATTCCTCTGCTTTTTCCTGTTCCACGGGCACGGGTGCCGCGGGGACCAGCGGGGCTTCAGATTCGTCGTCGGGAGTGGGGGTTGTTTGGCCTATCATGTTCGGTCTCGCAACGCACAAATTTTAGACCTCGTTCACGTGCCTGACAACCTGCCCCCTGCTTTCGTCGGATATCCGCGCCTGCCCGGCCACCAGCTGCTGAGCCTGCAGGGCGCGGATGCGGCCGTTTTCGCCCACGCCCAGTTCAGCAGCGACGTCACCGCCCTGCCCCTGCTGCACTGGCAGTGGAGCGCCTGGTTGAGCGCCAAGGGCCGCACCCTGGCAGTGTTCCAGCTGCTGCGGCTGGCCGAAGACCACGTGCTGCTGGTGTTGGCCGACGGCAATGCCGATGCGATTGCGCCGCAACTGCAGCGCTTCGTGTTCCGCCGCAAGGTGAAGGTGCTGGTGCGCGATGATCTGGCGGCGGCCGGGGCATTCACTGCGCCGGAGGCCGCCAGCGGCGCCGCAATTGCGCAGGCCGCAGGTGATGGCTGGGAACTGGACCTGGGCAGCGATGCCCTGCCGCGCACCCTGCGCATCGGCGCCGCCGATGCCTTTGCGGCCGGCAGCGAAACCGATGAGGCCGCTTTCGCCCTGGCCTGGCGCCAGGCCGACCTGCGCTACGGGCTGCCGCGGCTGGAAGAAGGCCAGCGCGAGGTGTGGACCCCGCAGCAGCTGGGCCTGGACCGTCTGAACGGCTACAGCGTGAAAAAGGGCTGCTATCCCGGCCAGGAAATCGTCGCCCGCACCCACTTCCTCGGCAAGGCCAAGCGCGCGGTGCAGCTGCTGCATACCGCGGCACCGGCGCAGGCCGGCGATGGCGTGCAGCAGGACGGCGCGGCGCTGGGCACGATCGCCTGCGTGGCCGGCGACCTGGCACTGGCGGTGCTGCCACTGGAGGCCGGTGATGCTGACCTGCAGGTGGGTGATGCCATCGCGCAGCGCGTGCCGTTGCTGGATGGATTGGCACGCTGAAGCAGGTTGGTGGGGATCTGCACTGGTGGGTGCGGACCGTTGGTCCGCACGCCTGAAATGGTAGTGCCGGCCGCTGGCCGGCAACCAAGCACGGTTGAGATAGCCGACCAGCGGCCGGCCCTACCCCTTACAGGCGCTCGCCGGTTTCCGCGCTGAAGAAATGCAGGCCCTGCGGGTGGATCGCCACGCGGATCTGCTCGCCCACCGCCGGCAGCGTCTGCGGCGCCACGCGCATGGTCAGCGCATGCTGGCCGCTGCTCAGATTGACGAAAATTTCGTTGCCGACCGGTTCAATGCCTTCGATGCGCGCGGTGAACCCATGCGCATCATCGGTGGCCGCCGGCTGCAGGTGTTCCGGACGCACGCCCACCGCAATCGGCTTCTGCAGCCAAGCCGGATCGATCGTGGCCTGGCCCAGCGGTGCACGCCACTCGCCGTCGACCACGGTCACGCCACCGGCATCGCCCTGCAGCGTGCCACGCAGCACGTTCATCGCCGGGCTGCCGAGGAAGCCGGCCACGAACAGGTTGGCCGGGCGGTCGTACAGCGCCATCGGCGTATCGATCTGCTGGATGATGCCGTCCTTCAGCACCACGATGCGCTGGCCCAGGGTCATCGCTTCAACCTGGTCGTGCGTCACGTAGATCATGGTGGTGCCCAGCTTGCGGTGCAGCTGCGCGATTTCGGTACGCACGCTGTGGCGCAGCTTGGCATCCAGATTGGACAGCGGCTCATCGAGCAGGAACACCGCCGGCTCGCGCACCAGCGCCCGGCCCAGCGCAACACGCTGGCGCTGGCCACCGGACATCGCCTTGGGCAGCTTGTCCATCATCTCGGTCAGGCCCAGGGTCTGCGCTGCTTCGGCGATGCGCTTGTCGATGGTCGCCTTGTCATGGCCGCGCAGCTTCAGGCCGAAGGCCAGGTTCTCGGCCACGGTCATGTGCGGGTACAGCGCGTAGCTCTGGAACACCATGGCGATGTCGCGATCCTTCGGCGCCACGTCGTTGACCACGCGGTCACCGATGGTCAGCGTGCCGCCACTGATCTCCTCCAGGCCGGCCACCATCCGCAGCAGGGTCGACTTGCCACAGCCGGACGGTCCGACCAGCACCATCAGCTCGCCATCGGCGACCTCGAAGCTGGCGTCCTTCACCGCGACCTGGCCGTTGTCATAGACCTTGCGCACACCCTGCAACTGCACTTTTGCCATATCACCTATCCGGTCCGCCCGAAGCCGGGCTGTCTTTTGGGACTGCCTCGGCCCTCCCGATGGCAGTGATGATTGCGCGCCTGCCGCATGACGGCGAGCACTGCAATCGAATACAGTTGCCCATTCTGCCATGTAAACGTTTTCACGTGGCACTATCCGATGATCGGTGCGCACCGATCTGCGTCGGCGATTGAACGAAGGTTCCGCCGAGGTAGTGGTTTCGAATGGAACGGTCTTCCAGTACCCCGGAGACCGCCCCCGACGAACCTCGGACAGGCAGTTGCGCGGATGTCCCCCGAACCCAGCCATGAAGCGATTGACAACGATGTCACCCGGATCTGAAACTCGAGCGATGCACGACACCCTCTTCCTGTTCGGTGCCACAGGTGATCTGGCCCAGCGCTACCTGTTCCCTTCGCTGCTTCGCCTGCTTGGCGACGGCCTGCTGCCGGAGGACTTCCGCATCCGTGCGCTGGCCCTGTCCGGGCATGACACCGAAGCCTTCCATGACATCCTGCGGCCGCGCCTGCAGCAGGCCATGCCGATGGCCACGCAGGACGACATCAGCGCCCTGCTGCGCCGCATCGACTACCGTTCGGTGGACCTGCGCGACGTCGACTCGGTTGCCGCCGCGGTCTCCGACCTGGTGCACCGCAAGTGCGTCAGCTACCTGGCCATCCCGCCGGGCCTGTACATCTCCACCTGCGAAGGCCTGGCCAAGGGCGGTGCGCTCGCCGCACCGGCACGCCTGATGCTGGAGAAGCCGATCGGCAGCGACAGCGAGAGCGCCGAGGAAATCATCAGCACCATCGGCCAGTGGATCGACGAGGACCGCGTGTTCCGTCTCGACCATTACCTGGGCAAGGCCGCGGTGCAGAACCTGATCGCGCTGCGCTTCGGCAACACGCTGCTGGAAGCAGTGTGGAACCGCAACTACATCGAATCGGTGCACATCCTGGTGGCCGAGAGCGAAGGCGTGGACGGCCGTGACGCCTACTACGCCCGCTCCGGCGCGCTGCGCGACATGGTGCAGAGCCACATCCTGCAGCTGCTGTGCATGGTGGCGATGGAACCGCCGGCCTCACTGGAAGCCGACCGCATCCGCGACGAGAAGGTCAAGGTGCTGCGCGCCCTGCGTCCGCTTGATGCCAAGCACGCCGCGCGTGACAGCATCCGCGGCCGCTACACCGCCGGCACCATCAACGGCCAGCCGGCCCAGGCCTACCAGCCGCCGGAAGGCAGCGACGTGGAAACCTTCGCCGGTGTCACTGCGCATATCGACAACTGGCGCTGGAGCGGCGTGCCGTTCCACCTGGTCACCGGCAAGCGCCTGCCCGAGCGCACCACCCGCGTGGTGGTCACGCTGAAGCCGGTCACCCACTGGCTGTTCGAGCGCCCACAGCGCGCGCAAGCCGCGCCGAACCGCCTGGTGTTCCAGCTGCAGCCGCAGGAAAACATCGAACTGGGCCTGATGAGCAGCCTGGCCGGCCCGGAATGGGGCGCGCTGGAACTGCATCCACTGGAACTGGAACTGTCGGTGCCGACCGGCCTGCACCGCCGCATCGCCTACGAACGCCTGTTCCTGGATGCCTTCAACGGCAATCACACGCTGTTCGTGCGCGACGACGAAGTGCGTGCAGCGTGGGCCTGGATCGACAGCGTCGCCGACGCCTGGAAGGACGCCAAGCTGCCGCTGGAGCCCTACCCCGCCGGCCAATGGGGGCCGAGCAATGCCGGCGAGTTCCTGCCGCAGGGCGTGGACGCGCCGGACAGCGGAGCGTCGGCATGAGTGCCAGCTCGCAGCCGGTGCTGGTCGCCGACATCGGTGGCACCAACGCTCGCTTCGCCCTGGCTGACACCTCGCAGGACGCACCACTGCAGAAGGACAGCATCCGCGAGTACGCGGTAGCGGAGTTCCCGTCGCTGGGTGATGCTGCGCGCCACCATCTGGAACAGATCGGTGCCACCGCCAGCCGCGGCGTGTTCGCGGTTGCCGGGCGTGTTGATGGTGACGAAGCGCGCATCACCAACCATCCGTGGGTGATCTCGCGCAGCCGCACCGCAGCGATGCTCGGTTTCAACGAGCTGCACCTGATCAACGACTTCGCCGCACAGGCAATGGCGATTTCGCTGCTGCAGCCCGATGACGTGGTCCAGGTCGGCGGCGCTGCCTGGGTCCCGGGCAAGCCCGGCCAGCCGCGCAACTACGCGGTGATCGGGCCGGGTACCGGCCTGGGTGTCGGCGGCCTGATCCTGCGTCATGGCCGCTGCTACCCGCTGGAAACCGAAGGCGGCCATGTCAGCTTCCCGCCGGGAACCCCGGAGGAGATCCGCATCCTGGAAATCCTCTCCGAGCAGTTCGGCCGCGTCTCCAATGAGCGCCTGATCTGCGGCCCCGGCCTGGTCAACATCCATCGCGCCGTGTGCGAGATGGCCGGTATCGATCCCGGCCAGCTGCAGCCGGTGGACGTGACCGCCCGTGCCCTGCACGGTGATCCGCAGGCAATGCGCACCGTGGATGTGTTCTGCGCGGTGTTCGGCGCCATCGCTGGCGACCTGGTACTGACCCAGGGTGCCTGGGACGGCGTATTCCTGACCGGCGGCCTGACCCCGAAGATGCTCGATTCGCTGCAGCACTCCGGTTTCCGCCAGCGCTTCGAACACAAGGGGCGGTTCTCTTCGATCATGGCACGGGTTCCCTCGTTGGCCGTGATGCACCCCCACGCCGGCTTGCTGGGCGCCGCCGCCTATGCCGCCGACGCCGAACGTGACGTACCTGGAGTTGCCGCATGAGCCCCACCTTCCACGACGATCGCATCGAATTCATCAACCACGGCGATGCCGATGGCTGGATCGAGGCGGTGGCCGCCGAGATGGCGCAGACCCTCAACCACGACATCAACGAAGTGGGCCGCGCCCGCATCCTGTTGTCTGGCGGCACCACGCCGGCGCCGGTCTACCAGGCGCTGGCCGAACTGGACGTGCACTGGGACCGGGTGGAAGTGAGCCTGGCCGACGAGCGCTGGCTGTCGCCGCAGGATCGCGACAGCAATGCCTGGCTGGTACGCGAGAACCTGCTCAAGCGCGCCGAAGGTGCGCATTTCGATCCGCTGGTACGGATCGGCAAGCCGCTGCCGGAATGCGTCTACACCGCCAACCTGCAGGCCCAGCACAGCCAGCCGCCGAGCCTGGTGGCGCTGGGCATGGGCAACGATGGCCACACCGCCTCGCTGTTCCCGGGCTCCAGGGACCTGGCCCGTGCACTGGAAAGCACCCTGCCCTACGCGGCACTGGATGCCACCGGCTGCCCGGGCGCGAACCAGTGGCCGCTGCGCATCACGCTGACCCCGCACGGCCTGCGCCAGTGCCGCCAGCGCCTGCTGCTGCTGCGGGGCAAGCAGAAGCTGCAGGTGCTGCGCCAGGCACTGGACAGCAACGACGCCCAGCAGTACCCGATCCTCAACGCGATCAACCTGGAAGGCGCGCGCCTGCGCGTCCACTGGGCTGATTGATGTCGGCGGCGGCGCCGTGCCGCCGCTTGCCTCTCGCCACCACGAACGCCGGTAGCCAATGAGCCTCCATCCGCAACTGCAAGCCATCACTGAGCGTGTCATCCGCCGCAGCGCCGCCTCGCGTGCCGCCTACCTGGCCGCGATCGACGCCTCCCTGCGCGAGGGCCCGTTCCGCAGCCGCCTGAGCTGCGGCAACCTCGCCCACGGGTTCGCCGCCTGCGGCGGCACCGACAAGAGCCGCCTGCGTGGCGGGGTGACGCCGAACCTCGGCATCATCACCGCCTACAACGACATGCTGTCGGCGCATCAGCCGTTCGAGACCTATCCGGAACAGATCCGCGACATCGCCCGCGAGCTCGGTGCTACCGCACAGGTGGCCGGCGGCGTGCCGGCGATGTGCGACGGCGTCACCCAGGGCCGCGGCGGCATGGAACTGTCGCTGTTCTCGCGCGATGTGATCGCGCAGGCGACCGCGATCGGGCTCAGCCACGATATGTTCGACAGCACCGTCTACCTCGGCGTGTGCGACAAGATCGTACCCGGCCTGCTGATCGGTGCGCTGGCCTTCGGCCACTTGCCGGCGGTGTTCGTGCCGGCCGGCCCGATGACCCCGGGCATCCCCAACAAGCAGAAGGCGGAAGTGCGCGAGCGCTACGCCGCCGGCGAAGCCACCCGCGAAGAGCTGCTGGAAGCCGAGTCCGCCTCATACCACGGCGCCGGCACCTGCACCTTCTACGGCACCGCCAATTCCAACCAGGTGCTGCTGGAGGCGATGGGCGTGCAGCTGCCGGGCGCGTCGTTCGTCAATCCGGGCACGCCGCTGCGCGACGCGCTGACCCGCGAAGCGACCGAACGTGCACTGGACATCACCGCACTGGGCGACGACTTCCGTCCGCTGGGCCGGATCATCGACGAGCGCGCGATCATCAACGCGGTCATCGCGCTGATGGCCACCGGCGGTTCGACCAACCACACCATCCACTGGATCGCGGTGGCGCGTGCCGCCGGAATCGTGCTGACCTGGGACGACTTCGACGAACTGTCGCAGCTGATTCCGCTGCTGGCCCGCGTCTATCCGAACGGCGAGGCCGACGTGAACCGCTTCGCGGCCGCTGGCGGCCCGGCGTTCGTGTTCGGCGAGCTGATCAAGGCGGGCCTGATGCACGGCGATCTGGTCAGCGTGGCGCGCGGCGGCATGGCCGACTACGCACGCGAACCGCAGCTGCGCGATGGCCAGCTGGTCTACCTGCCGGGCCTGGAACGCAGCGCCGATGACGAAGTGGTGCGTGGCGTCGACAATCCGTTCGAGCACCAGGGCGGCCTGCGCCTGCTGCGCGGCAACCTCGGCAAGTCGCTGATCAAGCTGTCGGCGGTAAAGCCGCAGTACCGCACGATCGAAGCGCCGGCCGTGGTGGTCGATGCACCGCAGGTGCTGAACAAGCTGCACGCCGGTGGCCTGCTGCCGCAGGACTTCGTGGCGGTGGTGCGTTACCAGGGCCCGCGTGCGAACGGCATGCCGGAACTGCATTCGCTGGCGCCGCTGCTGGGCCTGCTGCAGAACCAGGGCCGGCGCGTGGCGCTGGTCACCGACGGTCGCCTGTCCGGCGCCTCGGGCAAGATTCCGGCGGCGATCCACGTGACGCCGGAAGCGGCACGCGGCGGTCCGCTGGCCAAGGTCCGCGAGGGCGACATGATCCGCCTGGATGGCGAGGCTGGCACGCTGGAAGTGCTGGTGGACGCGGCCGAATGGGCGGCACGTCCGCTGGCGCCGAACACAGCACCGGCTGCGCATGATCTGGGCCGCAACCTGTTCGCGATCAACCGTCGCGTGGTGGGTCCGGCTGATCAGGGTGCGATTTCGATTTCGTGCGGGCCGGCGGCGGCTGATGGCGGGCCGTGGGAGTATGACGCGGAATATGAGCTGGGGCACGATGCCGCGGCGGCGGCGGCGCCGCATGAGGCAAAAGACGCCTGAAGCGAAAAGCCGCGGCAGGCTTCCCGGCCTGGGCAGTAGAGCGCCCTGGCCGGGACACGCCGTAAACCCATCCATGGGGGCTCGGTCGCGGCATCCATGCCGCTCACGGTCCCGGCCAGGGCGCTCTACTGCCCTTGGACAATTCCCGGCGCGTCATTTGCGCTGCGGCCACTGAATCAAGAAGAGCAAAAGGCAAGGGCAAAAGCATGGGTATCGAACAACATCAGGTGAAGGCGGCGGAGCTGTTGCGTGCGGCGGGCATCCTGCCGGTGGTGACGATTCATACGCTGGACCAGGCGCGGGCGGTCAGTGCGGCGCTGCTGGAAGGTGGCTTGCCGGCGATCGAGCTGACCCTGCGTACGCCAGTGGCGATGGAAGCATTGGCGATGCTCAAGCGCGAGCTGCCGGACGTGGTGGTGGGTGCCGGTACGGTGCTGACCGTGGAGCAGATGCAGCAGTCGATCGATGCGGGTGCGGACTTCCTGGTGACCCCGGGTACGCCGCCGGCACTGGCTGATGCACTGGCCGCCGCACCGCTGCCGGTGGTGCCGGGTGCGGCCACCCCGACCGAGCTGCTGTCGCTCTACGCCCGCGGCTTCCGCGTGTGCAAGCTGTTCCCGGCCACGGCTGTGGGTGGCCTGGCAATGATCAAGGGACTGGCCGGCCCGGTGGCGGACCTGAAGCTGTGCCCGACCGGCGGCATCACCGAGAACACCGCCGCCGAATACCTCGAGCAGAAGAACGTGGTCTGCATCGGTGGTTCGTGGATGGTGCCGGGCAACTGGATCGCCAACGGCGAATGGGACAAGGTGCGCGCCAGCGCCGCAGACGCCGCCAAGATCATCCAGCGCGTACGCGGCCACTGAGCCCGACAAAGGTGCAGAGCCGAGCCCACGCTCGGCTCCGGCATCATCAGGGGTCAGAGCCCTTTCCCACCGGGAAAGGGATCCGACCCCGGGCGACGAGTGCGCAAAGCGCGCGACCCGCTCCTGCTCTTCCTTCTTCATTCCGCAGTGGCGGCGCACGGAAACCGTCCGTGGCCCTGCGGAGGGATTGCGCAGGGGCGTAAGCGCCATGGATGGCGCGCCCGAGCCTCCAGGGATGGATTCACGGCGTCCCCTGCGCAGAGGGGCTCAGCCGTTGGCCGGACCCCTTACAGCGGCCGTGCCGGATCCACCAACCCGTACTGGCTGGCCATCCGCGCCAGCGCGATGTTGTCGTGGATCCCCATCTTCTCGAACAGCCGCGCCTTGTGCGTGTTCACCGTCTTCGCACTCAGGCTCAGGCGCCGCGCGATGTCTTCCTGGCGCAGGCCCTGGGTCAGCAACAGCGCCACCTCAAGCTCGCGCGGCGACAGGTTGTCGAACGGCGAACCATTGCCTTCCACTGTCGACAGCGCCAGATTCTGCGCGATGCTGGTGCCCAGGTAGCGACGACCGGCCGCCACATCACGCACCGCACGCAGCAGTTCCTGCGCATCGCAGCCCTTGCCGATGTAACCGGCCGCACCGGCTTCGAGCAGGCGCTTGGGCAGCGGGCCGTCTTCCAGTACCGACACGATCACCACGCGGGTATTGCGGTGGCTGCGGACGATGCGCTCGGTCACTTCCATGCCGCTCACGCCCGGCAGGTGCAGGTCGCACAGCACCACATCCGGCAGCAGCTGGCGGACTTCACGCAGCGCGTCTTCGCCGGTCTCGGCTTCGCCCACCACCTCGATGTCGGTTTCCCCCGACAGAATCATCTTCATACCGGTGCGGACCAGCGCGTGGTCATCCACCAGGTAGACTCGAATCGTCATTCATGTACCTCTTCGAATGCGGCCATTGCAGGTCAAGCTAGGCAGGGTGCCGATACCCTGCAAGCGCGTCCGGAATGCGGCATCGGCGATCTGCCTTGCGCATCACAGTACCGCGCGTTGTGCTTGCCCCCTGTCTTGCAGAACCTGCTGCAACGAAACAACTGATCTATCACGTAGACGTCCCTCAAGGGCCATCCACGTCAAACCCCCTGTGTTGGTGCTTCGCTGGCCTTCGCTGGCGGCGGGCCGTGACGTCGCCAAGGGTGCCGGCGACTGAACATGACCAGATAGCACCCTACCACCCAAACCAGCGCGGCACACCATCCGGCCAGGATGTCGGAGGGGTAATGCACCCCCAGATAGACCCGCGACACGCTTACCAGCAGGCTGAACGCGGGTGCCAGCATCAGTACCGGCCAGCGCCAACGGGTGTTCCAGGCGAGCAGTACCAAGGTCACGGCAAGGGTCATCGAACCCATCGCATGCCCGCTGGGGAAGCTGAACGTCGATTCCGGCGCGATCGATTCCCACAGGCTGGGGCGCTGCCGCTGGAAGAACTGCTTGCTGCCCATGTTCAGCAGCGCCGACCCTACGAAGCTGACCGCGACGAAGGTCGCCTCGCGCCAGCGCCGGTAGCCCAGCAGCACGCCGATGATCAGCACGTCGGCCGGGATCAGGAACCACTCGTAGCCCAGTTTCGAGATGAGCACGAAGAAGCGGTCCAGCCACGGCGAATGCAGGCCATGCATCTGCCACAGCAGGGGCGCGTCGAAATGGAACGATTCAAACTCGTGCACTTCGTCCGCCAGGGCAACAAAGCCTGCCAACGGCAGCAGCACGCCACCGAACAACAGGACCAGGCGCCAGGCGTTGCGCGCCATCCAGTGGCGGAAGCCGGAGGCGGACTCCGGTGCGGCGAGGATCGCAGGCTTATCCGGCGCTTCGGACATACGTGTGTTCGACGTAATCGTCGATCAGGGCGACGAACTCCTGGGCGATGTTGTCGCCACGCAGGGTCACCTTCTTCTCGCCATCGACGAACACCGGTGCCGCAGGCGTCTCACCCGTGCCCGGCAGCGAGATGCCGATGTTGGCATGGCGCGACTCACCCGGTCCGTTGACGATGCAGCCCATCACCGCCAGGGTCATGTTCTCCGCACCCGGGTGATGGATCTTCCACAGCGGCATCTTCTCGCGCACGTGGTTCTGCACCACCTTGGCCAGCTCCTGGAAGAACTCGGAGGTGGTGCGGCCGCAGCCCGGGCAGGCCGTGACCAGCGGCGTGAAGGCACGCTGCCCGGTGGTCTGCAGCAGTTCCTGGGCGACGATCACTTCCTGCGTACGCGACTGGCCCGGTTCCGGGGTCAGCGAGATCCGGATGGTGTCACCGATGCCTTCCTGCAGCAGCACGCCCAGCGCCGCGGACGATGCCACGATGCCCTTGCTGCCGATACCGGCCTCGGTCAGGCCCAGGTGCAGGGCGAAGTCGGAGCGCTGCGCCAGGTCGCGGTACACCGCGATCAGCTCCTGCACGCCACTGACCTTGGCCGACAGCACGATGCGATCGCGCGGCAGGCCCAGCTCCACCGCCTGCTCGGCCGAATCCAGCGCCGAGCGGATCAGCGCCTCGCGCAGCACGCGGCCGGCGTCCCAGGGCTGTTCGCGCAGGTTGTTCTCGTCCATCAGCTTCGCCGCCAGGGCCTGGTCCAGCGAGCCCCAGTTGGCGCCGATGCGCACCGGCTTGTTGTAACGGATGGCGAATTCGATCAGCTGGGCGAACTGCAGATCCTTCTTCTTGCCGAAGCCGACGTTGCCCGGGTTGATGCGGTACTTGGCCAGTGCTTCGGCACATGCCGGTTCGGCGGTCAGCAGCTGGTGGCCGTTGTAGTGGAAATCGCCGATCAGCGGCACGTCGATGCCCATCATCGCCAGCTTGTCGACAATGCGCGGGATCGCCGCAGCGGCTTCCACGGTATTGACGGTCAGCCGCACCATCTCCGAACCGGCACGCCACAACTCGGCCACCTGCTTCACGCTGGAGGCGACGTCGGAGGTGTCGGTGTTGGTCATCGACTGCACCACCACCGGCTTGCCTCCGCCCACGGTGACTCCGCCGATCTGGACGGCATGGGTCTGGCGGCGCGGCCAGGCAGTGGCATCGGAGGGCGGAGTCGGGCGGGTGACGGCGTCGTGCATGGGCGCATTCTACCGCCCGGCCCTGCATTCGGGGTGACTCGCATTCAGCCGGCGGCACGGCTGCGGCCGATTGTCGCAGGCACGGTCACGCGCGAACGCATACGATGAGCGTGAATGACCGGTCCCGACGCCCCGTTTCTCCGAACCCTGTGCAGCCTGCGCTGGCTTGCAGTAGGCGGCCAGGCCGCCACCATCCTGGTCGCCACCTGGGTGCTGGGGCTGCCGTTGCCGCAGCTGCCGCTGTGGGCCGGCGTGGCGGTGCTGGCCCTGTTCAACATCTATACCCAGCTGCGCCCGGAAGCGGCCGACACCGCACCGCTGACTGCATTCGGCCACATCCTGGTGGACGTGATCATCCTGACCTGGATGGTCGGCTGGAGCGGTGGCATGGCCAATCCGTTCAGCTCGCTGTTCCTGATCCTGATCGCACTGGCCGCGTTCGCCCTGCCCCTGCGCTGGGCGCTGGCGGTCGCGCTGGCCTGCCTGCTCGGCTACGCCGCCAGCGGCATCTTCGGCCAGCCCCTGCCGGACGGCTATTTCCGCGCGCAGGACCTCAACCGCTGGGGCGTGGTCGCCAATTTCCTGATTTCCGCGGCGGTCGTACTGGCCTTCTCCACCCGCTTGGCGCTGGCGCTGCGCCAGCGCGAACTGGAACTCTCGGCCCTGCGCGAACGCTTCGCCCGCAACGAGGGCATCGTCGCCCTGGCCACCCATGCCGCCTCGGTGGCGCATGAACTGAACACGCCGCTGGCAACCATGACCCTGCTCGCCGACGACGTGGCCGAACGCAGTGAAGAGCCGGAAGTGCGCGAGGACATGGAAACCCTGCGCGAGCTGCTGGTGCAGTGCCGTGAGCGCGTGCTGGCGCTGGCCGCACCGGCCTCGGCCGATGCGCCCGGACGCAGCCATTCCAGCGCGCAGCAGGTGCTGGAGCAATGGCGCCTGGTGCGACCGACCATCGACCTGCACCGCAACGATGATGCGCCGCTGCGGCTGCCGCTCGACCCGGGCGTGGGCCACCTGCTGATGGTCCTGCTCAACAATGCCGCCGATGCCGGCGAACAGGCCGGCCGGCCGCGCGTGGACCTGGACCTGCGCATCGAAGGCGACGATCTGATCGGCGAAGTACGCGACTACGGCCACGGCTTCAACGCGCGCGCCGCGGTGCTGCCGGGCAAGCTGTTCGGTAGCAGCAAGAGTGAAGGCATGGGGGTCGGCCTGGCCCTGTCCCATGCCACGATCGAACGCCTCGACGGCGAGATGTGGATGCGCCCGGCCCAGGGGGCCGGCAGCCGCGTCGGCTTCCGCCTGCCGCTGGCCCCACGCGAGGAAACCCCATGAGCGCCTCAACCCTCGGCCTGCTGGTCGACGACGACGAACTGTACCTGCGCACCCTGCAGCGCAGCCTGGCCCGCAAGGGGCTTGAAACGCAGACCGCGCAGGATGCCGCCAGCGCGCTGGCACTGGCGCGCCAGCACCCACCCGCGTTCGCCCTGATCGACCTGAAGCTGGGCAGCGATTCCGGCCTGGCGCTGATCCAGCCGCTGCGTGCGCTGCGCGCGGACATGCGCATCCTGCTGGTGACCGGCTACGCCAGCATCGCCACCGCGGTGGAAGCGATCAAGCTCGGTGCGGACGATTACCTGCCCAAGCCAGCCACGGTACCGATGATCCTTCGCGCTTTGGGCGAGGAGGATGACGGCCCGGCCGACGATGGCGAAATGGAAGTGCCCGACGCGATGACACCGATCAGCCGCCTGCAGTGGGAACACATCCAGCAGGCGATGCACGAGACCGGCGGCAACGTGTCGGCAGCCGCGCGCCTGCTCGGCATGCACCGGCGCTCGCTGCAGCGCAAGCTGGCCAAGCGGCCCAGCCCGGAACGCGACCCGAGCCGCTGAGGCACCACGCCCTTCATGGTAGTGCCGGCCGCTGGCCGCCAACCCGTCCGCTCTGGTAGTGCCGGCCGCTGGCCGGCAACCCATCCGCTCCGGTAGTGCCGGCCGCTGGCCGGCATCCAGGTGATGCTTCAATCGTTCATGAGGTTGCCGGCCAGCGGCCGGCACTACCAGAGCCTCAGCGCTTCAGCTGCGCAAGGATCTCGCGGGTCATCGGGTCGGCAACGGCCACATCCTCGCCCTGCAGTGCCGGCAGCAGGCCGCTGGCCAGCTGCTTGCCCAGTTCGACACCGAACTGGTCGAAGGCGTTGATGTTCCAGATCACCGACTGCACGTACACGGCGTGTTCGTACATGGCGATCAGCGCACCCAGCGCCTGCGGGGTCAGCGCGTCGAGCAGGATCAGCGTGCTCGGGCGGCCGCCCGGGTAATCACGGTGCGGGTCGTCGCTGCCCTGGCCATTGGCCAGTGCTTCGGTCTGCGCCAGCAGATTGGCCAGCAGGGCCTGATGATTGATCGTGTAGGGATCGTCGTTGTGCACGCAGCCGATGAAGTCGGCCGGAACGATGCTGGTGCCCTGGTGCAGTGCCTGGAAGAAGCTGTGCTGCACATCGGTGCCCGCCCCGCCCCACCACACCGGCACGGTATCGGTGGTGACCGGCTGGCCATCACGCTGCACACGCTTGCCCAGGCTTTCCATCACCAGCTGCTGCAGGTAGGCCGGCAACAGCGCCAGGCGCTGGTCGTAGGTCATCACCGCATGCGTGGCATGGCCCAGCAGGTTGCGGTTCCAGATGTCGGTCAGGCCGTGCAGCACCGGCAGGTTGCGCTCCAGCGGTGCATCCAGCGCATGCGCATCCATCTGCGCAGCACCTTCCAGCAGCTGTTCAAAGCGCTCGAAGCCGATCGCCAGCGCGATCGGGAAACCGACCGCAGACCACAGCGAATAGCGGCCGCCGACCCAATCCCACATCGGCAGCACACGATCGGCGGCGATGGCAAAGGCCTTGGCGGCACGTTCCGGATTGGCACTGACCGCGTACAGGCGGTCGCTGCCCCCCAGCCAGTCGTGCAGGATCTGGCCGTTGAGCAGGGTTTCCTGGGTGCCGAAGGTCTTGGAGATCAGGATGCCGGCGGTCTTGGCCGGATCCAGCGTGGCCAGCGTACGCTGCATGGCCGCGCCGTCCACGTTCGATACGAAATGCACGCGCAGGCGCGCACCGCTGACCGGACGCAGCGCGTCGGCGACCAGGCGCGGGCCAAGGTCGGAACCACCGATGCCGACGCTGACCACGTCGGTGACGCCACTGTCTTCCAGCGCGCGCACCAGCACGCCCATGCGCTGGCGGATCTCGCGCGCGGTGGCATAGGCCTCGGCCGCCACCGGCGCATCGACCACGTCGCCGCGCAGTGCGGTGTGCAGCGCGGCGCGACCTTCGGTCAGGTTGACCTGCTCGCCACGGAACAGGCGGGTGATGGCACCACCGACATCACGGTCGGCAGCCAGCGCCAGCAATGCCTGCAACGCCGCGGCATCGTATTTCTGCCGGGCGAAGTTGACGTACAACGGACCGACCCGCAGCGCCAGGTCCTGCACGCGGCCGGGTTCGGCGGCGAGCAGGCCGGGGATGCTTGCGCCCTTCAGGCGCTGGGCGTGGGAATGCAGCGAGTCGAATCCGTTGTTCGTTGTCATGCGGCCTGGGTCGGGATCGTGTCGTTGGTGTGGGTGATCTGGTTCTTGCCATCAACGTACACCAGCTTCGGCTTGAAGCTGTCGGCTTCCTGCTCGGTCATGCTGGCGAACGCGGCAATGATGATGATGTCACCGACCTGCACGTGGCGCGCGGCGCCACCGTTGAGCGATACAACGCCGCTGCCGGCTTCGGCACGGATGGCATAGGTCGAGAAGCGCGCACCGTTGGTCACGTCCCAGATGTGCACCTGCTCGAACTCGCGGATGCCGGTGGCAGCCAGCAGGTTGTCATCGATGGCGATCGAGCCTTCGTAGTTCAGCTCGGAATGGGTGACGGTGGCGCGGTGGATCTTGGTCTTGAGCAGGGACAGGTGCATGGGGGCGCTGCAACGGCAAAGGAAAGAGCGGATTCTAGCACCCGCTTGGCCGTCGTCAGGGGCCTGCGGCAGGACGCTGAAGGCCGTTCAGGCGCCCTCGCCCGGCGGCGGCGCCGTGGCATGGAGGGCACCGCCCTGCAGTGACAGCCTGAACACCGTATGGAAGGCCAGCCCGGAGGCCAGGCCCAGGCCCCCTGCAGCCAACACCGTCAGCCCATAGCTGATCACATCGAAGGTATCCACATAGCGCAGGCGCTGCAGCAGCGGCCCATGGATCGCGCCCGGCCATTCATGGATGGCCACGGCCAGCGCGCCCAGAGCAGCCCCTGCAAGCACGAAGCGGGTCCGGCGCAGGAGCCGCCGAGATCGCGGGAGCAGCGCCATCGGCAGGAACATCGCGATGGCGACGCAGACACCCAGCCCGAACATCAGTCCACCGCCGGTGAGCGCGGGCATCGGCGTGCGCCTGAATTCGAGCGCGAACAACAGGCCGCCAAACAGCTGCGCCGGCAGCATGCCGGCAGCCAGCACGGCCAGGATCAACGCCTGCGCAAGCCGACCAGCGTCAGTGGAGGGTGTCTTCATTGCCGTTCTCCCGTCCATGGGAAGGTGCGAGGCGCCCATTGTGGGCGCCCCCGGGCCGCATGCGGCTCAGAACTCCAGGTTGTCGATCAGGCGGGTGGAGCCCAGGCGCGCGGCGATCAGCGCTACGCGGCCACCGCCATCGAACGTCGGCTCGGCCAGCTCCGGGGTGCGCAGCACCGCATAGTCGACCTGGAAACCGGCCGCCTGCAATGCCGCCGTGGCATCGGCCTCGATGCGATCACGCGCCTGCCCGGCCACGTAGCCTTCGCGCATGCCCAGCAGGGTGCGGTGGATGGTGGTCGCGACCGGGCGCTGTTCGGCGCTCAGGTACTGGTTGCGCGAACTCTTGGCCAGACCATCCTCGTCGCGCACGATGTCCGCGCCGACGATCTGGATCGGGAACGACAGCTCAGCCACCATCTGCCGGATCACCGCCAGCTGCTGGTAGTCCTTGCGGCCGAACACGGCCACGTCCGGCTGCACCTGCAGGAACAGGCGCGCCACCACGGTGCAGACGCCATCGAAGTGGCCCGGGCGGCTGGCACCTTCCAGCACCTCGCTCACGCCGGGCGCGTGCATCTGCGTGGTCTTGTCCACGCCCAGCGGGTACATGGCCTCGACGCTGGGCAGCCACACCGCATCGCAGCCGACCTGCTCAAGCCCGGCCACATCGGCCTCGGGCGTACGCGGATAGCGACTGAAATCCTCGTTCGGCCCGAACTGGGTCGGGTTGACGAAGATGCTTGCCACCACCTTGTCGGCGTACTGGCGGGCCAGGGTCACCAGCGAATGATGGCCACCGTGAAGGTTGCCCATGGTGGGCACCAGCGCCACGCGCAGGCCCTCGCGCTTCCACTGGGCGATCTGCCCGCGCAATGCGCCGAGCTCGTTGAAGGTCTGGATCATGAGGCGTAAGCGTGCTGTTCGTCGGGGAAGCTGCCGTCGCGCACGGCGTCGGCGTAGGCGCGGGTGGCACCGGCCACCGAACCGCCTTCGGCAAGGAAATCCTTGACGAACTTGGGGCGGCGATGGCCACTGTCCAGGCCGAGGAAATCGTGCAGCACCAGCACCTGGCCGTCGCACTGCGGGCCGGCACCGATGCCGATGGTCGGCACCTCCACCGCAGCGGTCACCTCGGCGGCAACCGGGGTCGGCACGCACTCAAGCACCATGATGCTGGCGCCGGCAGCGGCCACGGCCCTGGCATCTTCCACCAGCTGGCGCGCGGCATCGCCGCGGCCCTGGATCTTGAAGCCGCCCAGGCGCAGCACCGACTGCGGGGTCAGGCCCAGATGCGCACAGACCGGAATCTCACGCTCAACCAGGTAGCGGATGATGTCGACCTTGAAGCCGGCACCTTCGATCTTGACCATCTCGGCACCGGCCTGCAGCAGCTGCAGCGAAGCATCCAGCGCGCGCTCCGGAGTGGCATCGGCACCGAACGGCAGGTCGGCCACCAGCAGCGCGCGCTGCAGCACACGGGCCACGGCGCGGGTGTGGTAGACCATGTCGGCCACGGTCACCGGCAGGGTCGAATCATGGCCCTGCACGACCATGCCCAGCGAATCGCCGATCAGGATCAGGTCGACACCATTGGCATCGAAGGTGCGGGCAAAGCCAGCGTCGTAGGCGGTCAACATGACCAGCTTCTGGCCATTGCGCTTGGCCTCGGCCAGGGCGGGAACGGTCCAGGGCTTGCTGTCTGCGTGGGTGCTCATGTGCTGATAACCGGGGGAGATAACCCGGGCATTATCACCCTATCGGCGCGATCCCGCAGGCATCCACCCGCATCACTGCATCCCGCACGCGGCCATGGCCGGGGATGGCCAGATCCGGCGCGATTTCGGCCAGCGGCACCAGCACGAAGGCACGCTCGTGCATGTAGGGGTGCGGCACCTGCAGGCCGGGCTGGTCGAGCACCTGCGCGCCATACAGCAGCAGGTCCAGGTCCAGCGCGCGCGGCCCCCAGTGCACCGCCGGATCGCGCACGCGACCAAAGCGCTGCTCCAGCGCCAGCATCGCCTGCAGCAGTTCATCGGCTGCCAGTGACGTTTCGACCGCGGCCACCGCGTTGACGAACGGTGGCTGGTCTTCATTGCCCCAGGCCGGCGTTGCGTACAGGCGCGAGGCCTGCAGCACGCGGGTCCCAGGCAGGCCGTCCAGCGCAGTGATCGCCGCGCCGACAGTCGTGGCCGCATCGCCGAGGTTGGCGCCGAGGCCGATCCACGCTGGCATCATTGCTTATTCGCCAGCTGCACCGGCCGAGGCCCCCGGGCGGCGGCGACGACGGCGACGCTTGAGCGGTGCTCCGTTCTCGTCATCGCCCTCTTCGCTGTGCATCGCGTCCAGCGACGATTCCAGCTCGCGGCCGGACTGGGCCTGTGCCTCGCGCCAGAATTCAACATCGGCAGCGTGCTCGGCCGAGGCCACCTGGCGCAGGCTGAGGAAGTCGAACGCGGCGCGGAAGCGCGGATGGGTGAGCGTGCGGAACACGCGCTTGCGCTGGCGCGAGCTGAAACGCGACTGCAGCAGCCAGATTTCCTGCATCGGCAGCGAGAAGCGGCGCGGCAGCGCGATGGTGCTCAGCTGCTGCACGGTGACGCGGTCGGCGGCACGACGCTGCGCCTCTTCCGGCGCCACGCCCTGCTTGAGCAGGGTCGCCTGGGCGCGGCAGAACGCCGGCCACAGCAACAGCGCGAACAGGAACGCCGGCGAGACCGGCTCGTCGTTGGCCACGCGGGCATCGGTATTGGCCAGGCCCTCTACCAGCATGCGGCGCAGCGCGCCGGTGCGGTTGGACTTCAACGCCCTGGCGCTTTCCGGGAACAGCACGTCGAGCAGACCGTAGCGCTCCAGGCCTTCGAAGCTGGCCACGCCGTGCCCGGACAGGAACAGCTTCAGCACTTCCTCGAACAGGCGTGCCGGCGCGGCTTCGTTGAGCAGGCCAGCCAGCTGCGGGATCGGCGCGGCGGTGCCCTCTTCGATCTGGAAGCCGAGCTTGGCCGCCAGGCGCACGGCGCGCAGCATGCGCACCGGGTCTTCCTGGTAGCGCTGTACCGGGTCGCCGATGAGCTTCATCAGGCGCGCCTGCACGTCTTCGAAGCCACCGGTGTAATCACGCACCGAGAAGTCCTCGATGGCGTAGTACAGGGCGTTGCAGGTGAAGTCGCGGCGGACGGCGTCGTCTTCGATGGTGCCGTACACGTTGTCGCGCACAAGCATGCCGTTTTCCATCTCGCGGTCGCCACTGCCGTCATCGCTGTTGGCGCGGAAGGTGGCGACTTCGATGATCTCGCGGCCGAACACAACGTGGGCGAGGCGGAAACGGCGGCCGATCAGGCGGCAGTTGCGGAACAGCTGCTTGACCTGTTCGGGCGTGGCGTCGGTGGCCACGTCGAAATCCTTGGGTTGGCCATTGACCAGCAGGTCGCGCACCGCGCCGCCGACAAGGTAGGCGCCGAAGCCGGCATCGCGCAGGCGATAAAGCACGCGCAGGGCGTTCGGGCTGATGTCCTTGCGGGAGATCGTGTGCTGGTCGCGCGGGATGACGCGCAGGCTGAACGGTGATGTAGCAGAGGAAATGATGTTGGCGCTTCCGGTTGAAGTTTCGGGATTGCCCAATGGCATCGAGGTGCATATACTAGCGCTCCTGCCTCGGCAGCGACACAGTTACGCTCCCTTCGTCTAGTGGTTAGGACGTGGCCCTCTCAAGGCTAAAACAGGGGTTCGAGTCCCCTAGGGAGCGCCAGTCGCCGCAGCAGGAACCGAAAAAGCCCGCCTTGTGCGGGCTTTTCTGTTTTCCGGGATTGCAGTGGTTGCGGTCGGGTTGGTCGCTTTGGCGCCCCCCTGCAATCGGCTTGAGCCGGTGGGGTCACCCAGGGCAGGACACGCCGTAAACCCATCCATGGGGGCTCTTGCGTGTCCTGGAGAGGGCGGCCTGCCCCCTCACACTCTGGACAAGCAGGCGCCAACGGAACGCAACCGAAGCCAGTCGCCGTCAGCCTTCCATCTGCTCCAGCTCCTTGCCCTTGGTCTCGCGCACGTAGCGGACCACGAAGACGATCGAGAGGATGGCCGCCACCGTGTAGATGCCATAGGCGCCGGCCAGGCCGATGCCGGCCAGCAGCATCGGGAAGGTCACGGTGATCGCGAAATTCGACGTCCACTGCGCCGCACCGGCAACAGCCAACGCCGGGCCGCGGATCTGGTTGGGGAACATCTCGCCCAGCATCACCCACATCACCGGGCCCCAGGACATGTTGAAGAACACCACGTAGACATTGGCCGCGACCAGCGCCAGCCGGCCCATGCCGTCGGACAACTGCAGTCGACCGTCGGGCAGGCTTCCACTGGCGAACGCGACCACCATCAGCACCAGCGCCACCGACATGCCGACCGAGCCGATCCACAGCAGCGGCTTGCGCCCGATGCGGTCGATCAACAGCACCGTCAGCAGGCAGGCACCGATGCTCAGCCCACCGGACAGCACGTTGATCAACAGCGCGTCGCTTTCCGAAAAGCCGACCGCCTGCCACAGCACTGCGCCGTAGTAGAACACCACGTTGATGCCGACCAGCTGCTGGAACATGGCCAGGCCAATACCCACCCACAGGATCGGCCGCAGCTTGCGGCTGACCGTGTCGCGCAGGTCGCTGAAGCGCGGCTTGTGCTGGTCCTGGGCCAGGCTGGTTTCGATCTCGGCCTGCTTGGCCGCCGCTGCGGCCTCGCCGTACAGCCGCGCGAGCACCGCCCTCGCCTGCTGCTGGCGCCCCTTCAGGACCAGGAAGCGCGGGCTTTCCGGAATCACCAGCAACAACAGCAGGAACAGCCCCGACGGCAGCGCCTGCATCCAGAACATCCAGCGCCAGGCCTCATGACCCAGCCACAACGGCTCGGTCGACGCCCCGGCGGCGCGGGCCAGCAGGTAGTTGCTGAGGAACGCCGCGAACAGGCCGCAGATGATCGCCATCTGCTGCACTGTGGCCAGGCGCCCGCGATAGCGCGCCGAGGCCACCTCGGCGATGTAGGCCGGCGACATCACGCTGGCCGCCCCTACTGCAAAGCCGCCCAGCACGCGGGCCGCGATGAACAGCCACGAGGCGTGGGCTGCGCCGGCGCCCAGCGCCGAAACCAGGAACATCAGCGCCGACACGATCAGGACGCCGCGGCGTCCCAGGCGGTCGCCCAGCCAGCCGGCCAGGAACGCACCGATCGCGCAGCCCAGCAGCATCGAGGCGACTTCGAAACCGAGCGCCGCCTCGCTGGAGTTGAAGGCCTGACGCAGGCCATCGACGGTGCCATTGATGACACCACTGTCGAAGCCGAACAGGAATCCACCGAGCGTGGCCACGCAGCTGATCAGGACGATGAATGCAGTGTTCTCACCGCCATGGAGTGCGATGCTGGGCTGGGCTGGTGACATTGACGATCCTGCTGGGAAGGGGGCCGGCCACCCGACGCAGCCGGCTGACCCGCAGCGTCGCACAGGCCCCGCCCTGCCGCCAATGACTGCCACGGCCGCGCCTGCCAGACGCCCGATTTCCGCCCCGCGCCGACAGCGGGGGCCAACCTGTTCTAGAATTGGCGGGTTCAGGAATCGATCCACCCCCAGCCCATGCCCTTTGTCGTCACCGAAAACTGCATCAAGTGCAAACACACCGATTGCGTGGAAGTGTGCCCCGTGGATTGCTTCCACGAAGGCCCGAACTTCCTGGTGATCGACCCGGATGAGTGCATTGACTGCACCCTCTGCGAGCCGGAGTGCCCGGTCAATGCGATCTTCCCGGAGGACGATGTCCCCGCCGGCCAGGAAGGCTTCGTCGCCCTCAACGCCGAGCTGGCGAAGGAGTGGCCGGTGCTGACCGTGCGCAAGGACCCGCCCGCCGACGCCGGCGAATGGGATGGCAAGCCGGACAAGCTGAAGCTGCTGGAGCGCTGAAGCGCCCACGGCGGCAACGAAAAGGGCGCCCACGGGCGCCCTTTTCTGTTTTCCGGTGAACGCCAACCGCAAGATCCGGCATGCCAACCTTGCGATCCGGTATGCCAACCTCGCGATACGGCATGCCAACCTTGCGATCCGGTAGGTGCCAACCTTGGTTGGCACAGAAGCGCCGACCAAGGCCAGCCTCTACCAGAGGCAGCCCTTACTGGGCCAGCTTCGCCTTCAGCGCGGCGATCAGCTTCACCGGCGCTTCGGCGGTGGCCGGCAGGCCACGCGGGTCGACCGCGGAGATGTAGGCGCCGGCATCGACGGCGACCACGCGGACCAGGAAGTTGCTGCCTTCGTAGGCCACGTCATACGAGCCGAGCAGCTGGGCGCGGCTGGCGATGGTCACGCCCTCCACGCCTTCCAGCGCGGTACCGACCTTGGCGAAGGCTTCATCCTTGCCACCAGCAATGGTGAAACCGGTATTGCCAACGGCCGGAGCCGCGGCCGCCGGTGCTGCCGGCTTGGTGGCCGACACCAGCGCCGGCACCTTGTTGTCACCGGTGGTGGCCGGCAGGTTGAGGTCCGGCGGCACTTCCAGCGGACGCATTTCCGGGGCCAGGGCATAGTCGCCCTTGACGCCACGCTTGAAGCAGCCGGTGGTGCCGGCGGCAACGGCCACCGCAAGCAGGGCGTAGGACAGCACGCGGACAGTGGAAACGGATTGACGCATGTGAATCTCCTGGGTCAGACCAAGACGAAAGGTCAGTGGCTGGAAAGGGCTTCAAGGGCGGCGATGTCGCCGGCAAGATGGTCGGCGGCCGCGTGGTGCGGCGCCGACAGCGGCAGCAGCGGCAGGCGCAGGTCATGGCCGATGCCGATACGGCGCAGCAGCGCCTTGACCGGAATCGGGTTCGGTTCAACACCGCAGAAATCATGGAACGGCTGCAGGCGCGCATCCCAGGACTCGGTGGCTTCGTGGTCATGGGCGGCGGCCAGCTCGCACATGCGGCGGTAGGCGCCGGGCAGCACATTGGAGCCGACCGAGATCAGGCCGTCGATACCGGCCCGGATCGAACGCGCGGCCGTACCGTCGTCGCCGCTGAGCACGGCGAACTGCGGGCTGCGCAGTGCGAGCAGCGCCTGCACCCGGCCGGTGTCGCCCACCGCCTCCTTGATGCCGACGATGTTGGGGTGGCTGGCCAGTTCGGCCACGGTCTCCGGCTGCATGTCGCAACCGGTACGGCCGGGCACGTTGTACAGCACGACCGGCAACCCGCCCTGGTCGGCGACCGCACGATAATGGGCAATCAGGCCGGCCTGGGTCGGCCTCACGTAAGGCGGGGTGACCACCAGTGCATGGCTGGCGCCAAGCGCGGCCGCACGACGGGTCTGTTCGATGGTTTTGGCGGTACCGGACAGGCCGGTGCCGGCCATGACCGGGATGCGGCCGCCAATGCGTTCGACCGCGCTGGCCAGCAGCAGGTCGTACTCGGCATCGGTGAGGGTTGCCGCTTCGCCGGTCGAGCCGGCAACGACAACGCCATGGACGCCACCTTCCAGTTGCAGGTGCAGCAGGCGCTGCCAACCGTCGGGATCGAGGGCGCCGTCGGCCCGGAACGGGGTCGCCAGCGCGGTGATGAGGCCGGAAAGGGACAAGGACGTGCTGCTCTTGGCTGGAAAGGGAAAACGCCCGCCACGAAAGGCCGGGGGCGACCTGAATGTTACTTGCGGCGCGAAAGCACGGGCAAGTATGCTGGACACCGGTGGATCCCCGCCTCTGGCGGGCATTCAGACTAACGCATGCATTACCCGGAATCGCCTTGACCGACACCACCCCGCGCCCCGCGCCGAGCGAAAACCACCTCCTGATCAACGCCTATACGACGCATCCGGAGTCCCCCCTGCTGTCCGTCACCCGCCGCATCGCCGACAGCGGCTGCAATCTGGTGGACGCACGCCTGGCCACGGTCGGCCGCGATGTGTCGGTCACCGCCCTGGCCACCGGCTCCTGGGACTCGGTGGCCAAGCTCGAGGCGATGCTGACCCGGCTGGAGCGCGAGGAAGGCCTGAAGCTGGTCTGGTACCGCACCGCGGCCAAGCAGGCGCAGTCCAACCTGCTGCCGTACATCGTCGAAGTGATCGCCGCCGACAAGCCGGGCATCCTGTTCCAGCTGGCCGATTTCTTCGACCGCCAGGGCATCACCATCGAGAACCTGCAGAGCACGCGCTACCGCGCCATGCAGACCGGTGCGGAAATGTTCAGTGCACAGGTCACCATCGGCGTGCCGGCCAACATGCACATCGCCGCGCTGCGCGACGATTTCCTTGAGTTCTGCGACCACCTGAACCTGGACGCGATCATGGACCCGATGAAATTCTGATTGGGAGTGCGGATTTTTCGCGCGCCTCTCACGGGCGCGTGGCGTTTCATGCAATTGTCGTAGAAACAACCCAGGCTCGACAGAAGGACCTCATGAACAACGGCGATACCCTGGACAGCACCACCCTCTCCCTGCCGCTGGCGCTGTCCGGTGGCAACCAGGCCACTCTCGGCGACTATGCCGGCCAGTGGCTGGTGCTGTACTTCTACCCCAAGGACAGCACTCCCGGCTGCACCACCGAAGGCATCGACTTCAACGCCCTGCTGCCGAAGTTCAAGAAGGCCGGCGCGGTCGTGCTCGGCGTCTCTCGCGACTCGGTGAAGTCGCACGACAACTTCTGTGCCAGGCAGGGCTTCAACTTCCCGCTGGTCAGCGATGGCGACGAAGCGCTGTGCAGCGCCTTCGACGTGATCAAGATGAAGAACATGTACGGCAAGCAGGTACGTGGCATCGAACGCAGCACCTTCCTGATTTCCCCCGACAGCCGCATCGTGCAGTCCTGGCGCAAGGTCAAGGTTGCCGGCCATGCCGATGCCGTTCTCGCCGAACTGAAGGCCTCCCAGTCCAAGTGAGTCCCACTGCCTACTGTGTCTGCCATCACCCTGCCCCGCAGCAGGCCGTGGTGGTTTTTCCCTGTCCGTAACCAGGAATCGACGATGACCCGAGGCAAGCGCATCTACGTGCTGGATACCAACGTGCTGATGCACGATCCGACCGCGCTGTTCAAATTCGAGGAGCACGACATCTACCTGCCCATGCAGGTGATCGAGGAGCTGGACAACGGCAAGAAGGGCACCTCCGAAGCGAGCCGCAACGCCCGCCAGGTGAGCCGCTTCCTCAACGAGCTGGTGCAGGAATCCGGCCTGGACAACCTGGCCGACGGCATTCCGCTGCAGCGCCCCAACGGCCTGCAGCTGCGCGGCAAGCAGAGCGCCGGCAAGCTGCGCTTCCAGACCAGCCACTTCGACGCGGGCAAGAGCTTTGGCAAGGTCATTCCCGACAATGCCATCCTTGGCGCGATCCTGGCGCTGAAGGAAGAAACGCCGGACCTGCCGGTGGTGTTCGTTTCCAAGGACATCAACCTGCGGATCAAGGCCGCCATCGCCGGCATCGTGTCCGAGGACTACGAAAACGACCGCGCGCTGGACGATTTCAGCCTGCTCTACACCGGCGCCACCGAGCTGCCGGAAGACTTCTGGAAGCGCCACGGCGACGACCTGCGCAGCTGGAGCGACAAGGGCCGCAGCCATTACGAAATCCAGGCGCAGGACGGCGAGGAGTGGTACCCGAACCAGTACGTCTACCTGCCCGGCGAAGACGAAGTCGAACTGCGCGTCAGCCGCGTGGTCGGCGACGGCAAGGTAGTGCTGTCGCTGGTCGATGATTTCCGCCACGGCAGCCACGCCGTGTGGGGTATCAGTGCGCGCAACCGCGAGCAGAACTTCGCGCTCAACGCACTGATGGATCCGGAGATCGACTTCGTCACCCTGCTGGGTACCGCCGGTACCGGCAAGACCCTGCTGGCACTGGCCGCCGGGCTGGCGCAGACGATGGACCAGCAGCGCTACCGCGAGATCATCATGACCCGCGCCACGGTCAGCGTCGGCGAGGACATCGGTTTCCTGCCGGGTACCGAGGAAGAGAAGATGACGCCGTGGATGGGCGCGCTGACCGACAACCTGGAAGTGCTCACGCACAACCAGGAAGGCGGCACCTGGGGCCGCCAGGCCACCAACGACCTGCTGGCCAGCCGCATCAAGATCCGCTCGATGAACTTCATGCGCGGCCGTACCTTCCTGTCGCGCTACCTGATCCTGGACGAGGCGCAGAACCTCACCCCGAAGCAGATGAAGACGCTGATCACCCGTGCCGGCCCCGGCACCAAGATCGTCTGCCTGGGCAACGTCGAGCAGATCGACACCCCGTACCTGACCGAGACCACCTCGGGCCTGACCTACGCGGTGGATCGTTTCAAGAACTGGCCGCATAGTGCGCACATCACCCTGCGCCGAGGCGAACGCTCGCGCCTGGCCGATTACGCTTCGGAGGTGTTGTGAACCGCTGCACCCGCCTGCTGCTGCCCACGGCTGCGATCACCCTCGCAGCCGTGCTCGGTGCCTGCACCACCACGCGCGGCCCGGCCAGTGTGCCGACCGCCGAGCGCACCGGCCAGTCCTGGGTGGTCACCCGCCCGATCATCGCCGCGCAGGTGCTCGACACCTGCTCGCGCGCCAGCCCCGGCCGCGAGGCCGGGCGGGTCAGCGGCTACTGGGCGCCCAGCCGGCAGCAGATCGATCAGCTGGAAGCACAGCTGTCGTCGTTGGAGGCACAGGTACCAAAAGTGCTGGACTTCGACCGCCAGTACGTCGGCATCGAAAGCGCCGGCAAGCGGCTGATCTACGTCAACGCCTTCCACCTGCCCGACGACAGCGGCATCAATCCGGCGCGCGAAGCGATCCGCGTCTGTGACGGCGGCACGCAGTTCTGGGGCGCGGTGTTCGACCCGGCCAGCAACACCTTCAGCGAGCTGCAGTTCAACGGCGGCTTCGGCGAGCTCTGAGGGGCCCCGCCGATGGGAATACGCCTGCCCACCTGGGTCTGGATCGGCGCGGTCGCGCTCTCGTGCGTGGCCGGCATGGTCAACGTGGTCGGCTTCCTCGGTTTCGAGCACCAGGCGGTCAGCCACATGACCGGCAGTACCAGCCAGTTGGGCATGGCGCTGGCGCAGGGGGACTGGCGCGCCGTCGGGCACCTGTGGGGGCTGCTGATCGCGTTCTCGCTGGGCGCGATGCTCAGCGGCCTGCTGATCCAGGACAGCGCCCTGCAGCTGGGCCGGCGCTATGGCGTGGCACTGGCGCTGGAATCGGCGCTGCTGCTGGTGGCCATTCCGCTCTTTGAACAACACCAGATCTGGGGCGCGCTGGCCGCCGCCATGGCCTGCGGCCTGCAGAACGCGATGGCCACCACCTTCAGTGGCGCAGTGGTGCGCACCACCCACCTCAGCGGCATGTTCACCGACCTCGGCATCGGCCTCGGCCACCTGCTGCGTGGGCTGCCGCTGCAGGTACGGCGGCTGACCCTCAGCGGCCTGATCATCAGCGGCTTCCTCGCCGGCGGCGTCCTCGGCGCCTGGCTGTTCATGCGCTGGCAGTACGACGCCCTGCTCGCCCCCGCCCTGCTGACTGGCCTGACCGGGCTGGGTTATGTGCTGTACCAGCAATGGGCGCGTTGGCGGTGTTGAATCAAGGACATCCACGCATGGCGTGGATCTACCTTCCCCTGCGGGACCACGGCACAATCAACCGATGAGCCCGACCACTCCCGTTTCCGCCCTCACCATCGCCGGCTCCGACTCCGGCGGTGGCGCCGGCATCCAGGCTGACCTCAAGGCCTTCGCCGCACACCGCGTGCATGGCCTTTCCGCGATTGCTGCACTGACCGCGCAGAACACCCGCGGCGTCATCGCCGTGCACGTGCCACCCATCGAATTCCTGCGCGCGCAGCTGGATGCCTGCTTCGACGACTTCGACATCCACGCGGTGAAGCTGGGGATGCTGGCCAACGCCGAAGTGATCCATGCCGTCGCTGATGCACTCGAAAAGCACCGCCCGCCACACGTGGTGCTGGATCCGGTGATGGTCGCCACCAGTGGGGCACGCCTGCTGGAAGACAGTGCATTGCAGGCCATGCGTGAGCGCCTGATCCCGCTGGCCACGCTGATCACCCCCAATACGCCGGAAGCAGAACTGCTGGTCGGCCGGAAGATCAGCAACGGCGAAGACGCAGAACAGGCCGCCTCGGCCCTGCTCCACCTCGGTGCCGGCGCAGTGCTGCTCAAGGGTGGCCACCTGCATGAGGGCAATCGCGTGATCGATCGCTACTTCGACGGCGTCAGCAGCGAAGAATTCATCCACGCCCGCCTGCCCCTGGACGCACATGGCACCGGCTGCACGCTGGCCTCGGCCATCGCCGCGCAGTTGTGCAACGGCTTGAGCCTGGCCAATGCCTGCGAAGCCGGTATCGACTACGTTGCACGCGGCCTGCAGCAGGGCTATGCCCCCGGCCGCAGCGAGGTGCTGGTGCTGGATCACTTCGGCGCGGCACCACACGCATGAGCCTCACACCCGACATCCTTGCCGTGCAGTGCGCTGATGGCCATCGCTACGAAGTGATCGCCTGCGTGCCTGCACAGCCCATCGCGCGCCTGCTGTGGTTGCCTGCGCTGGGCGTGGCCGCACGTCACTACCTGCCACTGGCGTTGGCGCTGGCGGCGAAGGGCGTGGCGGTGTACCTGCATGAGTGGCGAGGCAATGGCAGCAGTTCGCTGCGTCCGTCACGCACGCAGGATTGGGGCTATCGCGAGGTACTCGAACAGGATCTGTCGACCAGCCAGGCCGTCCTGGCCGCAGCGGATGACGAAGGCGACGCCCTGCCCTGGATCATCGGCGGCCATAGCCTGGGCGGGCAGCTGGCCTGCGTGCATGCCGGCCGCAACCCGCAGCACTTCAACCGGCTGTGGCTGGCCGCCAGCGGCTCACCGTTCTGGCGCGGATTCCCACCACCGCGTGGCTGGCTGCTGCCGCTGGTCTACCGCTTCCTGCCGTGGATCGCACAGCGCCAGGGCGTGCTGCATGGCCGTCGCCTCGGCTTCGGTGGCACCGAAGCGCGCGGGCTGATTGCCGACTGGGCGCGCGTCGGCCTGAACAACCATTACGCCGCCGTCGGCATGGACGAAGACCTCGATGCGCAGATGGCGCGTGTGCATGGCAGCGCACAGGCGGTGCTGATGGAACACGACTGGTTGGCCCCCACCGGATCGATGCAGACGCTGCTGGCGAAGCTGCCGAATGTGGACGCGCAGCTGCGCGTGCTGTCCGCGCAGGAACTGGGCACGCGCGCCGATCATTTCGCGTGGCTGAAGGCCCCTGATGCCGTGGCTGACAGCTTTTTCATTCAGTTGGATGAAAATTTTCACAAAACTGTTGACGGTACGCGCCGACATCCGCATAATTCCGCTCCTGTCGCAGGGCGCCCGTAGCTCAGTTGGATAGAGTACCTGGCTACGAACCAGGCGGTCGGGAGTTCGAATCTCTCCGGGCGCACCACTCGACAGGTTTCCAGCATCCGCCGCTGGAAATGCAGTAAAATTTGATTGTGTACCGCGCGCCCGTAGCTCAGTTGGATAGAGTACCTGGCTACGAACCAGGCGGTCGGGAGTTCGAATCTCTCCGGGCGCACCATACACAGTCAGCACAACAAGTTCATGTAATTGGCGCCCGTAGCTCAGTTGGATAGAGTACCTGGCTACGAACCAGGCGGTCGGGAGTTCGAATCTCTCCGGGCGCACCATTACACCGAAACAGCAGGCCTCGGCCTGCTGTTTTTTTATGCGTGTTTTTCGGCAGGGCTGCGCCCTGCATCCTGGTAGTGCCGGCCGCTGGCCGGCAACCTCAACGGCCACGGCAACGGCAACGGCAAAAGCTGGCATTCCGTGGGCTGGCGGGGCGGCATGGACACGCAGGACACGCCGTAAACCCCGCTCCGCGGTCCGGCCCAGCCGCTGGCGGCTGTGCGTTCGGGCGCTTGCGAAGCAATGCTTCGCAAGCAAAGCGCCCTCACCCATGGGGGCTCGATGGCGGCATCCATGCCGCCAACGGTCCTGCCTGCCCATGCCGCCCCACCTCTGACAGATTTCCGCAATCTGATGGATCCACGCCATGCGTGGATGAATCTCCATCGAGTTCGAGTATTTCGATAATTGATCGAAGAGCATCCACGCATGGCGTGGATCTACCGTGTCGACCAAGGTCGACACCTACCAGAGCAGTACGCCGTTCCGACAGATCGCGGAAACTGTCGAAGGCGGGGTGGGTCCGGTTGCGGGAGTGTCCGCGGCATGGATGCCGCGGCCAAGCCCCCAAGGACGGGTTTACGGCGTCTCCCGCAACCGGACCCACCCCGCCATCCCTCAGGAAACCAGCTTCTGCTGTTGCTGTTGCTGTTGCAGTTGCTGTTGCTGTTGCAGTTGCTGTTGCTGTTGCTGTTGCTGTTGCTCTGGATCGTAGCGGGTGCAGGGCGCAGCCCTGCCAAACCCCTACCCCCTGGCCATTGCCTGCCACCACTGCGACAACAGCTCCGGCCTGCGCAGGCGCTCGCGCCACCAGCGCAGTGCTGCACCATCCTCGCCGGTCCGCCAGGCCAGCCAGAAGGTCTCTTCCGGCTTGTGTTCCTCCACCTCGCGGATCACCAGTTGGCCGCGCGCCACCGCAGCGCGTGCGCACGGCTCGGGCAGGAAGCCGAAGCCCACGCCTTCGCACTGCAGCTTCAGTTTGCTGGCCATGTCCGGCACCGTCAGCATCTCCTGCCCCATCAACAAGCCGACCGTGCGCGGCAGCAGCCTGCGCGCGGAATCAGAGACCGCGATCGCGCAGTGCTCGACCAGCTGCTCGCGACCCAGCACACCCGGCACTGCGGCCAACGGATGACCGGGCGCGACCGCGAACACGAACTCCACCGTGCCCAGCGGCTCGACCACGTAACCACCGCCACTGGGGCCCTCACCCGGCGCGCCGACCAGCAGGTCGGCACGGCGGTCCAGCAGGGCCTCCCAGGTGCCGGACAGGGCCTCGCCGATCAATCGCAGCCGGGTCGGTGCCTCGGCCTCACGAAACGCGGCGATGTCCGGGCCGAGCAGCCAGGTCGGGAACACCGAATCCACCGCCAGCGTCAGTTCGGTCTCCCAGCCCGACGCCACCCGGCGCACCCGCAGTTCCAGCTCGCGGGCGGCGCGCAGCAGGTGCCGGCCTTCGTCCAGCAGCGCGCGGCCAGCCTCGGTCGACTCGGCGCGCGGACCGACCCTGTCGAACAGCTGAACGCCCAGGTCCTCCTCCAGCTTGGCCACGGTGTAGGAGATGGTCGAAGGCACCTTGTGCAGGGCCTTGCCGGCGCCAGCAAAGGAGCCGCGGCGGTCGATGGCATCCAGGATCTGCAGGGCATCGAGACTGAGCTTGAGCATTCGAATTTTTCGATGATGGCTGTCAAAACTATCCGTTTTTCAAACCCAAGGCGCAAGCGGATACTTCTCTCCAACGGGGAAACACAGCGGCTACCAGCCCACCCCGCCCCATCGAAACCATCGAACAAGGAGATTCCATCATGCTGCAGATCCGCAAGAGCGCTACCCGTGGCCTGGCCGAGCATGGCTGGCTGTCCTCGCGCCATACCTTCTCCTTCGCCAACTACTACGACCCGCGCTACGTCAGCTTCGGCCCGCTGCGGGTGATCAACGAAGACAAGGTGATCGGCGGCCAGGGCTTCGGCACCCACGGCCACAGCAACATGGAAATCATCTCCTACGTGCTGGGCGGTGCGCTGGAACACAAGGACTCGATGGGCACCGGCTCGGTGCTGCGCTACGGCGACGTGCAGCGCATGAGCGCCGGCAGCGGCGTCACCCACAGCGAGTTCAATCACTCCGCCGACGAGACCGTGCACTTCCTGCAGATCTGGATCTTCCCGGACACCGAGAACATCACGCCGTCGTACGAGGAGACCCACTTCGCGCCGGAGACCAAGCGCGGCCAGCTGCGCCTGATCGCTTCGCCGGACGGTGCCGACGGTTCGCTGCGCATCCACCAGGATGCCCGCATCTTCGCCACCATCCTCGACGGCGGCCAGAAGCTGCACCATGCGCTTGGCAACGGTCGTGGCGCCTATGTGCAGGTGGCCCGTGGGCAGCTGCAGGTCAACGGCATCACCCTGGAAGCCGGTGATGCGCTGCAGGTCAGCGACGAAGCCCAGCTGACGCTGGAAAACGGCAACGATGCCGAAGTGCTGGTGTTCGACCTGCCGCTGTAACCACATCGCCCGCGATGCTGCAGAGCATCGCGGGCGCATCTGCGTCAGAACCTGTAATTCAAGCTCAACCGCACGTTGCGCGGCTCGCCCCAGGTGTAGGTGCTGTACCAGTTGAAGATCGTGTAGTAACGCTTGTCGAGCAGGTTGTTGACGTTGACCGTGGCCGACAGGCGATCGTTGAACTGGTAGCGCGCCATCGCATCGAGCAACCAGTACGGCTGCGTGCGATGCACCACCTTGCCCCGCGTGGCCGGGTTGGTGATCTCGCCGAAAGTCGAATCCTGCCAGCGTGCGCCACCACCCAGCGTCAGCCCCTGCCAGGCGCCACGCAGACGGTAGCGGGTGTGCAGGCTGAACTGGTTCTCCGGTTCCAGCGTGGTCACCTTGGTGCCCGCCTGGCGGGCAATCTTGTGGGAGAACCCACCCTGCACCTGCCAGCCGTCGGCCAGCTGACCCGACATTTCAAGCTCGTAACCCTTGGTCCGCACGCCCATCAAGGCACGGTAGGCATCCTGGCCATCCGGTGTCTTGCCGCCGGTGGGCTGGGCGAAGTTGTCCTGATCAAGCTGGAACAGCGCCGCACTGGCATTGAGGCGTCCATCGAAGAACTCAGCCTTCAGGCCAACCTCGTAGCTGCGGCCCTCCAGTGGATCCAGTGCCTTGCCCTGCTCGTCACGCTCGCCCTGCGGCTTGAAGATGGTGCTGTAGCTGGCATACACCGAGTAATGCTCGCCGAGGTCGTAGACCACGCCGGCATAGGGCACATGGACGCCGGTCTCTCGCGTGTCCGGCGAGCGGTAACTGGCCAGGCGGCTGCCGACGATCAGCTTCAACGGATCGGCCAGATCGAAGCGGCCAACCACGTACAGCCCATTCTCGCGGGTCACTTCATTGTTGTCATAGGTGCGCTGCCACTGCGGTTCGGCAATGTCGCCATTCCAGGTCCTGTAGTCCGGCACGGTATCCGGGAACCCCGCCTGCGGGCCGTAGCCGGTATTGGTCCAGCGCTTGCGCGAGGCACTGCCACCGACCACCAGCTCATGCTCTCGCCCGAACAGGCCGAAACGCCCGCTCACATAGAAGTCGGCGGCATTGCTGACGGTCTTGCCAACGTACTTGCCGAGCCACAGGCTGACGCCCTCGCCGGTCAACGGATCAGGATTGCCGGCGGCGGCACCGGCCAGTGCGGCGTCATAGCCGTTGACCTGGTGGTTGAGCTGCAGCTTGGCAATCCAATCGTTGGCGAACGTGTGCTCCAACGTGGTGAAACCGGTACGCACGTACTGGCGCCAGCCGGCCCATTGCGCACCATTGTTGAACGAGCGCGGCATGCGGTTGAAGTTGCCGGCGCTGTCCAGCAGCGGAATGCCGCCCCACGTCGACCCCTTCGGGTCGCTGTCCATCACGTCGCCACCGACCGACAGCAGCGTGCGATCGCCCAGATCGGCTTCCACCACGGCATAGCCGACCTTGCTGGTTCGCTGGTAGTTGTCCAGGTTGGAGCGCTTGTCTTCCCAGGCCCCCACGGCACGGCCACGCACGCGGCCATCGGCAGTCAGCGGGCCCCCCACATCGAGCTCGGCGCGGTAGTCGTCCCAGCGGCCGACACCCAGTGAAGCACTGCCGGCGAAGTCCTTGCCCGGCTTCTTGCGCACCAGGTTGATGGTCGCACCCGGATCGCCCATGCCGGTCAACAGGCCGGTCGCGCCCTTGAGCACTTCGATGCGGTCGTAGATGGCGGTATCGCTGAGCGTGTTGCCGGCGGAGTACGCCGAATTGCGCGACATCGGAATGCCGTCGTACTGGAAGTTCTGGATCGCGAAACCACGCGCGTAGTACTCGGTGCGTTCGCTGTCGTAGGTGACGATGCTGATGCCGGGGGTCACCCGCATCACGTCGTCGATGCCGTGCAGGCCGAAGTCATCCATCTGTGCGCGGGTGATCACGCTGATGGTCTGCGGGGTCTGCCGTGGCGTCAGCACCAGGCGGGTCGCGGTGGCAATAGTGCCGGGCGTATAGGCGCCGCTGCCCTCGGTGATGGTACCGAGCAGGTTGGCCGTGACCTGCACGGTCTGCAGGGTCTGTGATGCAGGCGCCTGCGAATCCTTGGCTGGATCCGTACTGGACTGCGCAACAGCAATACCGCTGCTGCCCAGAGCAGCGATCAGCAACCCCCGGGCCAGCGCCTGCGGCAACGCGCGGCGACGCGACAAGGAGGACGGCGTATGGACAACAGGCACAGACAGCACGGCGGGACCTCCACAATAGGGTGGGATCCTCTGGCGGCGGCTGGAGGGAAGAGAGGGACGCGGCCGGACAGCCGCGGCGCAGGAGTGTACTCCCCTGCGCCGCGGCTGTCGTGCGGAGCGCTGGCGCGGAATCAGCCGCCGATGGCGGCGCAGGCCTCCAGGATCAGCGCGGTCACTTCCTTCGGCTGCGAAGCCAGCGAGGCATGGCTCGCATCCAGCTCCAGCAGGCGCCTGGGCTGCATCCTTGCGGCCATGGCCTTCTGGTTTTCCGGCGCGATCATGTGGTCGTGGCGGGACAGCTGGTACCAGCTCGGCATGTGCTTCCACGCCGGGTCGCTGACCGCATCACCGAAGGTGCTGGCCAGCGGTGCCTTCTGGGTAACGGCCATCACCCGGCCTTCGTCCTCGCTCAGATCCTGGCAGAAGCTCTCATGGAACTTGTCCGCACGCAGCCACAGGTAGCCATCACTGTCAGGTGCCAGGTTCGGCGCCGCCTCCGGCAGGTGCTGCTGAGTGATGCCACCGGGACTCTCGCCGGCATCAGGCGCGAACGCGGCGATGTAGACCAGGCCCTTCACGTTGGGCTCGTTACCGGCCTGGCTGATCACCGCGCCGCCATAGGAGTGGCCGACCAGCAGCACCGGCCCGTCAATCTGCCGGATCATTTTCCGGGTGCGCCCTGCGTCGTCGGCCAGCGAGGTCAGTGGCAGTTCCACCGCCTGCACACGGTCGTGGCCGTTGCGATGCAGTTCCAGGATCACCTTGGCCCAGTGTGCGGCCCCGCCCCAGAAGCCGTGGACGAGGAGGATGGTCGGTGTCGTGCTCATGTACAGGTCTCCGGCAGCGGCCGGCGGAATGCAGACCGTGCAGCCACTGTCCGCGCGTGGCGTTAATCGCTGGTGACGCAATCGGGTCACTGCAATCGTATGCGTCGCCCGATGTCGCGCATGGCACTTGCCGAGTCAGTCTGAAATCGTTTTCATGACTGTTCCCTGGAGCTTCGCATCGCGCATGACGCCTTCATCCCCCCGTGCCCAGCAGCACGCCACCCGCGCCGCCTTCTTCATTCCCGGATTCGCCACCGCCGCATGGGCGCCGATGGTGCCCTACGCCAAGGCCAAGGCCGGGCTGTCCGACGCCAGCCTCGGCGCCGTGCTGCTGTGCCTTGGGCTCGGCTCGCTGCTGGTGATGCCGTTGGCGGGCGCGCTGACCGGGCGGCTGGGCTGCCGCCGGGTGATGGTGATCACCTGCGCGATGATGCTGTGCGCCCTGCCCTTGCTGGTGCTGGCGCCCTCGCCGGTGGCGCTGGGTGCGGCGCTGTTCGTGTTCGGCGCCGGCGTCGGTGCGCTGGATTGTGCGATGAACATGCAGGCGGTCGCGGTCGAGCGCGACGCCGGGCGCGCGATGATGTCCGGCTTCCACGCCTTCTACAGCATCGGTGGCTTCGTCGGCGCAGGCTGCATGACCGGCCTGCTGATCCTGGGTACACCGCTGTGGCTGGCCGCGCTGGTTTCGGTGGCGGCACTGCTGCTGGTCGCGGTGCTGTCGGCGCCGCACTGGCGCCCGCAACGGATCCTGCACGACGGCCCACTGCTGGCGCTGCCGCACGGCGTGGTGCTGTTCATCGGCGTGCTGGCCTTCGTGGTGTTCCTCGCCGAAGGCTCGATGCTGGACTGGAGCGCGGTGTTCCTGGCCGAAGTGCGGCAAGTGCCGCGTGACCAGGCCGGCGCCGGCTTCGCGCTGTTCACCCTGGCGATGACCGCGATGCGCCTGTTCGGCGACGGCATCGTCGAGCGCCTCGGCCGCACCCGCACCCTGGTCTTCGGCGGCATCACCGCCGCAGCAGGTTTCACCCTGGCCACGCTGGTGCCCTCGTTCCCGGTGGCGCTGGCGGGCTATGTGCTGGTCGGGCTGGGCTGCGCCAACATCGTGCCGGCATTGTTCTCGATGGCCGGCCAGCAGCGGGTGATGCCGGAGAGCATCGCCATCACCGCAGTCACCACGCTGGGTTACGCCGGCATCCTTGCCGGTCCGGCAGCGATCGGTGCACTGGCACACGGCACCAGCCTCGGCTTCGCCTTCCTGTGCGTGGCCGCGCTGCTGCTGGGCGTCGCGGCGTCTGCGCGCTCGCTGGCACGACGCGTGGCCTGACAGAAAAAGGGGACGGAGGGGATTAAGTCGTTTCTGGCCCAGCTGTGCGGGAAACGACTTAATCCCCTCCGTCCCCTTTTTTCAGCGGTGGGCCAGCCACTCGGCCTGGGCCGGCAGCTGTGGGGCCGGGCAGGCGCTCTTCGGGTGGTGCTCATCGCGCGCCATCCAGTCGTCGACCACGCCGGCCAGCAGGTCCAGCCGCAGCGGCAGGGTGATGTGGTCCTCGCCGCGCATCTCGATGTAGTGCGCGCGCGGGTTGGCCTGGGCCAGTTCGCGGCCCTGGCTGACCGGAATGTGCTGGTCGCCCTGGCCGTGCAGCAGCAGCACGCAGGCGCGGGTATCGGCCAGCGCGCGCGCTACATCCACGCGGTCCAGATCGACGTCGATACGGCGGCTGGCGGCGGCGATCACCTGGTTGATGTCCTGGCCGCCGTAGCGCCAGCGCGCGTACGACGCCATCGCCTGCGCCTTCAGGCCTTCCGGCTGCAGTCCCATCAGGTGCGGAATCATCGTGCGGATCGCCACACCGGCATTGGCGAACGATTCCATCGCCACCACCCCTTCCACCTGGTCGCCGAGCTTGTCGGCGGTGAATACCGCTGTGGCGGCGCCATAGGACACGCCGAACAGGTACAGCGGGCCGGTTACTTCACCACGCGCGCGCAGCTCGCCGATCACATCCACCACGTCATCGGATTCATAGGTGCCATAACCCGACGGCCCGGTACCGGACTGTCCATGATTACGCAGGTCGAGCGTGACCACGCGGTAGCCGGATTCGGCCAACTGCAACGACCACGGCAGCATCGAATCACCGTTCATCATCCAGCCGTGCAGCAGCACCACGGTGCCGCGCGGTGCCTGCGCGCGGAACGGCTGCGGTACTGCCAGGCTCAGGCCGGTATCCAGCGGCAGGCCGTTCTCGTGGCGCTGCGGCAGGTAGTGGTAACGCGCGCCGTAATCGCCAGGATCGAACACACGCCAGAAGATCGGCACGCCATCGCGGCCCGGCGCGAAGCCGTGGCGATTGGGCAGTTCGGCAATGGCCGCGGCAATGCGCGGACGATCGAGCAGAGTCGATACGCCACCCGGCGCGATCAGCCGATCGGCAAGCGAGGTGGACGAGGCATTGATCGAGGACGAGCATGCAGCCAGCCACAGGCCGGCGCACGCCAGCAACAACAGCAGCAGGCGCTTCATGGGCAATCGGGGAAAAGGTGCGACAGCGTGGCAGGTTAGCGACGCGCGCGTGGGCCATCTATCGCGCATGGATGACGGCTTGATGACAACGCAGGAACGATTCAGCTTGGTGTACAAGCTGTATCTGTTCAGTCATTGATCCGGATCAATGAACGCGCGCGCGGGATTGTCCACAGTGCCGCCATGCGCACCTCGTTCAAGCTCGCCATTGCCCTGGCCGCCACGCTGGCCGCCGCCTACGGCGTCGCCCGCACCACGCCCTACTGGTTCGCACCGCGACAGGCCGCGCAGGTCGACGTCCACGATCCGGCATTGATCGCGCAGGGACAATACCTGTCGCGCGCGGCCGACTGCTCGGCCTGCCACACCGCGCCCGGCGGCAAGCCGTTCGCCGGTGGCCTCGGCATGCAGACGCCGATGGGCACGATCTACTCGACCAACATCACGCCCGATCCGGACACCGGCATTGGCGCCTACGACTACGCCGACTTCGAGCGCGCGGTACGTCGCGGCATCCGCCACGATGGGCAGCCGTTGTATCCGGCCATGCCGTACGCCTCGTACGTGATCGCCAGCGACGCCGAGATCAAGGCGCTGTACGCCTACTTCATGGGCTCGGTGCAACCGGTGAAGCAGGACAACGCCGACAGCACGATCCCGTGGCCGGCCAACATGCGCTGGCCACTGGCCTGGTGGCAGCTGCTGTTCGCACGCCCGCGCACGTTCAACCCGGATCCGTCGCTGGATGCCAGCCAGCAGCGCGGCGCCGAACTGGTGGAAGGCCTGGCCCACTGCGGCGCCTGCCACACACCACGTGGCCTGGCGTTCCAGGAAAAGGCGATGGCCGATGATGGCAGCCGCCAGTTCCTGTCCGGCTCGGTGCTGGAAGGCTGGTATGCGAAGAACCTGCGCAATGAATCGACCGGCCTGGCCAGCTGGAGCGAGGGCGAGATCGTCGACTTCCTGCGTACCGGCCGCACCGATCGATCGGCGGCCTTCGGCGGCATGGCCGACGTGGTCGAGCACAGTACGCAGTACCTGTCCGACGCCGACCTGCTGGCGATGGCCCGCTACCTGAAGCAGCTGCCCGCCCGCGAAGGACGCAGCGCACAGTGGTCGCCCGGTACCGACACCACCACCGCCGCACTGCGCAGCGGCGACTACCGCGTGGCAGGTTCGCTGGCCTATGCCGAGCACTGCCAGGCCTGCCACCGCGGCGACGGGCGCGGCATGCCGCGCGTCTATCCTGCCCTGGCCGGCAACTCGATCGTGTTCGCCGATGACCCCAGCTCGCTGGTGCAGGTGACCCTGATCGGAGGCCGCACGCCGCATACCGCGCATGACCGCATGGCCTTCACCATGCCCGGCTTCGAGCAGCTGCCGAATGCGCAGCTGGCACAGATCCTGACCTTCATCCGCAGCAGCTGGGGCAACCAGGCCAGCGCAGTGAGCGAGGTCGACGTGGCGCGCATGCGCCGGGTGGTGCGCGACAAGCCGGTGCACTACGTTCCGCAGGAGGCCGCACGATGAAACGTTCGCGCAAACGCTTCCGCCTGCTGATCGGCAGTGCGATCACCCTCGTGATGCTGGCCGGCGCCGGCACCCTCGCTTACCGTCATCTGTTCCCGGACCTGGATGCCGCCGTGGCCAGCACGATCGATATCCTCGATGCGCAGGGCAAGGTGGTCGGCCACTACCACGCACCCAGCGCCGAAGAAATCGCTGGGCTCGGCAATGCCGAATCGGTGATGCTCGGCCGCCGTATCCTCAACGAGACCGCACGGCTGCTGCCGGACAATGTCGGCAACGATCTGAACTGCAACTCGTGCCACATGGCCGAGGGCAAGCGGCCTTTCGGCAATCACTACTTCAATACCGGCGGCGGCGCCTATCCGCGCTACATGCCGCGTCCGGGCAAGGTGATCGGGCTGACCGAGCGCATCAACGGCTGCCTGCAGCGTTCGATGAACGGCAAGCCGCTGCCGAAGGACTCGCCGCAGATGCGCGCGATGCTCGATTACATGGCGTGGTTGAGCAGTCCTGTGCCAGAGGGTGCAAAGGTGGCCGCCCCCAGTGAGGGGCCCATCGACAGCACACTCACCCCGGACCCGATCCGCGGTCAGGCGCTGTACGCCGTACAGTGCGCCGCCTGCCATGGCGACAACGGCGAAGGTCGGCGCGACGCCAGCGGTGACATCGCCTTCCCGCCACTATGGGGCGACCACAGCTTCAACATCGGCGCAGGCATGGCGCGCCTGTACAAGGCCGCCGGCTTCATCAAGCACAACATGCCACCGGCGGTGACCCGCGAGCCGCCGCTTGGGCAGCAGGTGATGCCCGACCAGGATGCGGTGGACATCGCTAGCTACTTCATCAACCAGCCACGCCCGGACTTCGCCAACAAGGCCAAGGACTGGCCGCGCGACCCGAAACCCAAGGACGCGCGGTACTGACAGGCAGGCGGCCGGGGGCGTCGGCCGTCACACAACACGGTTCCTGCATCTCTACGTCATGTCGATGTCATTGGTGCTGTCGACACTCGGGGGCTTCTCTCCCCCCAAGGTCCGGTATCGATGCGAACGATTGCGCGCTTTCCCCGTGTTTCGCTGCTTGCCCTGCTGATCGCCCCCGCCCTGGACGCCCTCGCAGAAGCACCGCAGGGCGATACGGGCGAAGCGCGCAGCAGCGATGCGCGTACCCTCGACCAGGTGCAGGTGATCGGCCAGGCCACCAGCTACGCCAAGACGTCGGTGCGCGCAGAAACACTGAACAGGCAGACCGTGATGAGCAGCGTCAACGATGCGCTCAACGAAGTACCCGGCGTGGTGGTCAGCGAGGCCGACGCCACCGGCTCGTCGGTGTGGGGCACGCAGATCAGCATGCGCGGGTTCGTCACCAATCGTGATACCCAGCAGATCGGCACCACCATCGACGGCCTGCCCAACGGCGGCTCCGGCTACGGCGGCGGCTCGCTGGCCAACCGCTACATCGACACCCTCGACCTGGAGACGGTGGAAGTCAGCCAAGGCACCGCTGACATCTCCTCGCGATCGAACGAAGCACTGGGCGGCACGCTCAACTTCCTCACCAGCGATCCGCTGCAGGACAGCCGCCTGCGCTTCGTGGTCGGCGCCGGTGACAACGATGCGCGCAAGTACTACGTGCGCTACGACACCGGCCTGCTCGGCGGCCACACCCGCGCGTGGATCAGCGCCTCCTCGTCGAAGGTGCACGACTGGATCGACGGCACCGGCCACGCCAGCAACGACCACATCGCCGGCAAGTTCATCACCGAACTGGATCGCTGGACCCTGACCGGCTACCTGTCCTACAACGATGCCGACGAGCCGGAATACACCAGCGTCTCACCGAAGGGCTTTGCCACCAATCCGGATCGCGACAACCTGGTCGGCACCCTCACCGGCATTCCGTATCTGGACCAGAACTACCGTTCCGGCTCGCGTGCACTGCGCGAGAACACCTTTGGTTACCTGCGTGCGGCCTTCGACGGCGGCAACGGGTTCAAGGCCTCGGTGGCCGCCTACGGGCACCGCATGGAAGGTCGTGGCGACTGGCTGCCACCCTACCTGGCGCAGGTCAGCGATGAGGGTGCGGGCCGCCCCGAATCGGAATATCTCGGTGGCAAGACCGTGTACGGCGGCAGCAACCGTGGCCAGATCTTCTTCGTCAATCCCGATGGCAGCGCCGCGCAGCGCCTGGCCAGCTGCACCCCGCGCCTGGGCTTCACCGCCGAGTACGATCCGAACTGCTACGCGGGCAACGTGCTGGGCGCGCAGTCCTACCGCCACACCCACTACGACAACGACCGCATGGGCGTGACCGCCGACGTCGAATGGCGGCAGACCTTCGGTGCGATCGACAACACCATCCGTGGCGGCCTGTGGGTGGAAAAGCTGGACCGTTCGGCACGCCGTGACTGGCACCGCCTGCTCAACGTCGGCCAGGACATCGCCTTCGACCAGCAGCCGTACTGGGTGCAGTTCGAGGACAAGTACAAGGTTGACGAGCAGATGTACTACGTCGAGGACGTGGCCCGCTTCGGGCCGTTCAGTGCCCGCCTGGGCGTGAAGCAGTTCTTCGTCGACCAGTCGCGCCGCCGCGTGATCGGTGCCAGCGAGCACGTGAAATCCGATTCCAGGTCCGATCCGCTGCTGTCGACCGGCTTCACCTGGGCACCGGGCGTGGAAGGCATGGAGCTGTTCGCCGGCTTCTCGCAGAATTTCGCCGCCATTCCTTCAGGCGTACTTGGCGAGACCGACCCGCAGCGCTTCCGCAATGTCGAACCGGAGACCGCCGACAACATCGAAGTGGGCATGCGCATCAGCCGCTGGCCGCTGACCGCCTCGGTGACCCTGTACAACATCAAGTTCGACAACCGCATCGTCTACCTGCCGGCGGGCTTCGTCAGCGGCATCGACTACCTGGGCGAGACCGACGGCGTCTACGAGAACTTCGGTGGCGTGGAAAGCAACGGCCTGGAAGCGGCGTTCGGCTACGGGTGGGACAATGGCTGGCGGATCAACGCGGCCTACACCTACAACCGCTCCAAATACCTGGGCAGTGGCAATGCCGCCCGCGATACGCAGCTCGGCATCGTCGACGGTGCCAAGGTGATCGGCCAGCCGGAGAACACCCTGGTGCTGTCGGCCGACTGGCAGGGCGCCAACTGGAACTTCGGCCTCTCCGGACGGTACCTGGGCACGCGCTACCTTGATGCCGCCAACGTCAACAAGCTGCCTTCGGCCACCGTGTTCAATGCCAACATCGGTTTCGACCTGCAGGGCCTGTCGCCGCGCCTGAAGGGCATGGGTGCCAACCTGGTGGTGAGCAACCTCACCGATAAGCGGTATCTTGCGGGGGTGGACGGCCGCGACAACGCCTTCATCGGCGCCCCGCGCACCGTCGGCATCTCCTTCCGCGTGGACCTGTGAGTGAGCCCGTGACCGATATCGGCCGACGCCGGTTGTTGCAGGCCGGCGTTGCCGCCGGCCTTGCCCCGCTGCTGCCCAGCATCGCCCGGGCCGCAGCGATCGCCCCCGCCGCGCAGACGCGCAGCCTCGAAGACCTGCAGCACATCGTGGTGTTCATGCAGGAGAACCGTTCGTTCGACCACTACTTCGGCACGCTGCCGGGCGTACGTGGTTTCGGTGACCGCTTCGTGGCCCCGGCCCCCGCGCTGCAGGCCGGTGGCCGCGCGCGCAACCTGTGGCTGCAGCCCGATGCCAGTGGCACGCGGGCGATCGCACCGTTCCCGCTGGATACCGCCGCGCACTTCGGCTACATGCGGGTGGAAGGCACGCCGCACACTTGGCCCGATGCGCAGCGCGCCTGGGACCACGGCCGCATGGGGCACTGGCCGAAGGCCAAGCAGAACCACTCCATGGGCTACTTCCAGCGCAGCGACATGCCGTTCCAGTTCGCGCTGGCCGATGCGTTCACGATCTGCGACGCCTACCACTGCGCCATGCAGGCCGGCACCAACCCGAACCGGGTGTTCCTGTGGACCGGCCACAACGATGCACAGGCCCGCGCCGGCGGCCCGGTGATCGCCAACTCGCATGACAACTTCCCCGAACACGGCGGGCATCCGGCGTCCTACCGCTGGACCAGCTATGTCGAGCGCCTGCAGAAGGCCGGCGTGTCCTGGCAGATCTACCAGGACATGGCGGACAACTTCACCGACAACCCGCTGGCCGGCTTCGAGGCGTTCCGTCGGGCGTACAGTGCTGCACCCGGGCATGACCCGCAACTGCGCGCACGCGGGGTCAGCACCCGTGGCCTGCCACAGCTACGCCAGGACGTACTCGACGGGCGCCTGCCGCAGGTCAGCTTCATCATCGCCGATGCAGCCGGCAGCGAGCATCCCGGCCCGTCCAGCCCGGCCCAGGGCGCGGCCTATACCGCGCGCGTGCTGGATGCGCTGACTGCCGATCCGGAAGTCTGGAGCCGCACCGCCCTGCTGCTGATGTTCGATGAGAACGACGGCTTCTTCGACCACATGCCGCCACCGGCACCGCCTTCGCCGGTGGATGGCGGCTGGGCGGGTGCGTCCTCGGTCAGTACCGAGGGCGAGTACCACCGCCATCCCGCGCCGGGCGACGAGAAGTACGATGCCGCCGAACTGCGCGGCCGCCCGTATGGACTGGGCCCGCGCGTGCCGCTGTATGTGATCTCGCCGTGGAGTCGGGGTGGCTGGGTCGACTCGCAGGTCTACGACCACACCTCGGTCATTCGACTGATCGAACGCCGCTTTGGCGTGCCCGCACCGGATATCTCGCCGTGGCGCCGCGCGGTCTGCGGCGACCTCAGCAACGCCTTCGACTTCGCCCAGCGCGATACCCGCCCGTTCGTACGCGGCCTGCCCGACGTGAGCGCGGTGGCCGCACGCGCCGCTGCGTTGCCAGGGCGAACCGTGCCGGCGCTGCCGGAGGGGCTGAAACCAGCGAAGCAGGAAGTCGGCATACGCCCGGCGCGCGCCCTGCCCTATCGGCCGCAGGCATCGATGGTTGCGGTGGACGCCTCGGGCGTGGATCTGGCGCTATCCTGCGAAGGCGCGGCGGCAGTGCTGCATGTCTACGACCGGCTGCGGCTGGATGCGGTGCCGCGCCGCTACACGCTGCTCCCGGGCATGGCGCTGCGCGAGCGCTGGCCGCTTGATGCCCAGGGCCGCTATGACCTGTGGCTGCTGGGCCCGAACGGCTTCCACCGCCACTTCCAGGGGGCGGCCAAGGATCCTGCGCTGCAGGCTTCAATTGATCGCACGGATGGCCAACTGCGGCTGCGGCTGCGCAACCTGGGTGACGGCGCGCAGCAGGTGCGTGTGCAGCCTGGTGCCTATGCCGGGCACATGCCCGATCAGGCGCTGGTACTACCCGCACACGCAGAAACCGCGTTGGCGTGGGACGCAACGCCCACGGCGGGCTGGTATGACCTGCAGATCGGCGCGGGCGAGAGCATGCTGCGCCTGGCCGGTCGCGCCGAGGATGGGCGCCCCGGCACGAGTGACCCGGCGATGGGCAGCGAACCACTGCGGTTCGAGCAGGATTGAAGGATCTCTGTAGAGCGGTAGATTCAGGCCTCCTGCAGCCCCGGCCGGCCGTGCTCCACCGCATAGCGCTTCCAGCTCTGCACCGCGCCATTCGGCTGCATCACGGTATCCAGCGTCTTCATGTCGCCGATCCACGCATCGCGGGTGACATCGCACAGCACATAGCCACGCTTGTCGGTGGTCGCCTTCAGATAGGGGCTGTGCGCAAGCTGGTTCCTGGCATACGCGTCCACACCCTGGCCATCGGCGCCGGAGGTGATCGACGTGGCGAGGAACTCGCTGGAGATCACGCCCGAGTCACGGTGGTCCTGCACCAGATCGCTGGCATAGTGGCGATGCGCGTCGCCGCAGGCGGTCACCACGTTGCCGAAGCCCACCTTCTGGATGTGGTCGAGCAGGCGCCGGCGGCTGTCCAGATAGCCCGACCACTGGTCGTCGGACGACTGCACCACCCCATCCTTCTCGCGCATGTAGTTGCCCAGCGCCACCTGGTGGGCGATGGTGTGCCAGCGCGGTGCGGCATCGGCCAGGCCGTCGAACAGCCAGCGCTCCTGCTTCGCCCCCACGATGCTGCGCTCCGGCGATTCCACCTCCTCACGCAGCGCCATGTTCACCTGCTTGCTGCGGTACTGGCGGGTGTCGAGCAGGTGCAGGTCCATCAGCGTGCCGTAGCGTGCACGTCGGTACATCTGCATGTGGCCATCGCGCGGGAATGCCGAACGGCGCAACGGCATGTTCTCGTAGTAGGCCTGGAACGCCTGTGCGCGGCGCAGCAGGAATACTTCGCTGGGCGTGTCATCCTGGTCTTCGGCGCCGGCCCAGTTGTTGTCCACTTCGTGGTCGTCAAAGGTGACGAACCACGGTGCCGCCGCATGCGCGGCCTGCAGGTCCGTATCGCTCTTGTACTGGGCGTAGCGGCGGCGGTAATCATCCAGCGTGTAGATCTGCGGGCCGACGTGGTTGCGCAGGTTGGTGAACGGCTGGCCGTTCATCTTCCGCAGGCCCGGCTGGCTTTCGCCTTCGTAGATGTAATCACCATAGTGGAAGACGAAATCGAGCGGTTCCTCGGCAATGCGCCGCCACGCGGTGTAGTGGCCTTCTTCGTAGTGCTGGCAACCGGCCACCGCAAAGCGCACGCGATCCACCGCGGCCGTGGCTGCGGGCAGCGTGCGGGTGCAACCGACCGCACTGGCGTGGCCACCGACGCTGAAGCGGTACCAGTAGGGCCTTCCGGGCGCCAACCCGTCCAGCTCCACGTGCACGGCGTGGCCGAGTTCGGGATGCGCCATCGCCGTCCCCTGGCGTACCACCCTGCGCATGCCTTCGTCTGCGGCCAGTTGCCACTCGACCAGCATCGGCCGGGTCGGCATGCCGCCGCCGAACACCAGCGGTTCGGTCGCCAGGCGCGTCCACAGCACCATGCCATCGGCCGAGGGATCACCCGAGGCCACGCCCAGGGTGAAGGGTGTGCTGGCAAAGCGCGGCTTGGCCAGCAGGTTGCGCGGGTTCAGCGCGGTGGCATCGCCCTGCGCGGCCAGCGCGTGTGCCGTGCCCATCCAGGCACCGGCAGCGGACAGGCCGGCCAGGGCCAGGAATCGCCTGCGATTGATCGTCTCCACGGCTGTGCCCTCAGTTGTAGATGATGTGGAAGTAGAAGAAGCGGCCGTAGTCGTCGATCTCGGTACGGAAGCGCCCGTTCGGGCCGGTGCTGTAGGTCGGCTGGGTGTTGAACAGGTTCTTGGCCTCGTACTTCAGCGTCACGTGCTTGCTGACCTTGTGGCTGAAGCCCATGTTGAAGGTCATGTACGGGTCGTAGTACGAATCCAGCCACTGGGTGTCGCCGAAGTCGACCAGCATCCGGCTGCGGTAGGTGCCGGACAGGCGCAGTTGCGCGCTCTTCCACGGCATGCGCCAGATCACCGAACCGTTGAGCGACCAGTCCGGCTGGTACAGCAGCCGGTCCAGGCGGCGCTCGGTGCCATCACTGATGCGGTAGTTGGTCTGGCCTTCCAGCCGCGTGGCGTTGAAGTACATGTCGAAGCGCTGGCGGCCCCACTGCAGGTTGCGGTTGGCCACCGCGAACTCGACACCGCGCAGCTTGGACTCATCGGTGTTCATCGGCTGGGTCACCCGGTAGCGGGTATCACCCACGTCCTCGAAGGTGGTCAGGGTGTAGATGTCGTCCTTGATCACCTTGTCGAACAGCGCCACCGAGACCAGGCCGTTGTTGCCGTTGAAATACAGGTCCCACGCCAGGTCGATGTTGGTGGAACGGCGCGGCTGCAGGTCGGCATTGCCCTGCTTGATGCTGCAGAAGCCCCTGCCCTCCTCGTCATCGCCGCAGCTGGTGCTGGTGGCCTGGGCGATGTTGCTCGGCGTCGGCCGGCCCAGCGTGCGGCTGGCGGAGAAGCGCAGGCGCTGGTCCTCGGTGAGCTTGAAGGTTGCGTTCAACGAGGGCAGCAGATTGTTGTAGCCACCGCTCGTGTTGCGGAACGCAGAGGTATAGGTAGTGCCGCCATCATCGCTGAACGGACTGTAGGCATCGAAGCGGGTGTGGTCGTAGCGCAGGCCGCCGATCAGCAGCAGCCGGCCCCAGGCGTAGTGCGCGGACACATAGGCATTGGTGATGTCCTCCACGTACTTGTAGTCACTGGTGAAGTTGGCATTCGGATACGCCGCATTGTTGTTGCCCAGTTTCGGCAGCAGTTGCTCGTTCCACTTGCGGTTGTCGATCAGCGGGAAGCCCGGCACGCTGCCCAGCAGCGTCGAACCCGGATACAGGTAGTCGTTGAGCGTGGCACTGCTCTTGAAATAGTCGAAGTCGATGTCCTGCCAGATCTTCAGGTGGCGGTACTCGGCGCCGGCGGCCAGGCCGAAACCTCTCGCATCGGCGTCGATGTTGTAGCTGAAGTCGGCGCGCAGGTTGTCGATGCTCTCCTTGGCATCGCGCGGGGAGACGTAGGCCTGCGCCGGATTGAGCTTGAATGCGGAACTGGTCAGCAGGCTGGAATCGGAAACGGCCACCGCGTTGGGGAATCCGTGGCTGTCGTTCTCGTAGTCGACGAACAGGTTGCTCGGGTAGGCGCGTACCCCCCAGTAGACCTGGCTGTTGTGGAAGGTCTCTTCGGTATGGCCACCGCGCAGGGTCAGCCGCGAACGGTCACCCATGTCCCAGTTGAAGCTGGCGATGGCGCCACGGTTGCTGCGGTCCCAGCGGTCGTGGCGGTTCTTGATGTAGATGCTGTTGATCTGGGTGGTGCCGCTGTCTTCGGTCTGGTTGCGGACCGGAAACTTGGCGTTGCCGTACAGATCCGTCTTGTTCATCGTCGAGTTCTCGTAGAACCGGTACGAATACAGCAGCAGCGATGCGTAGAACGGATCATCCGACGGCTTCCACTCAAGCTTGGCGGAGCCACCGAAGTTGGTGATGAAGTTGGTATAGGTGCCAGTGCTGAAGTTGCCAGGCGCACGCAGCCCGTTCCAGCCCTTGGCCTCGTCCGGACCCGTGGTACCGTCGGTGAGGTATTTGCCAGCGTCGTTGTAGTAGTAGTTCGACTCCACCCAGCGCTTGACGCTGTTGCGCGAACGCTGCTCGTAGCGTGCCACCGCAACGATGCCAAACTCCTGGTCGACACCAAACTGGTTGGAGAACACCATCTTGGCGCTCTTGCCGAAGTGACCCAGGGTCTCGTGGTTGCCGCCTGCGCTGCGCTCGACGTTGGTCTCGGCGGTGGAGTAGATGCCTGCCACATCGGCAAACACGTACTTGCCTGACCGGTCGAAGGCGCTGCGGCTGATGATGTCGATCACGCCGCCGATCGCATCCGGTGCCTGCTCGGCACTGAAGCTCTTGTAGATGTCGGTACGGGTGCCGATGTCGCTGGGAATCAGCTGCAGGTTGTTCATGCGCTCGCCGGAGCCACTGCCCCCCACGCTGGCAATCGCGATGCCATCGATGGTGGTGTAGTTGAGGTTGGCCTGCACGCCGCGCACGGTCACGTAACGTGGCTCGCCGGCATCCTCCACCGCACTCAGCCCTGGAGCGGCCATCAGGCTCTCGGCCAGGGTCTCGTCGCCGTAGCTGTCCATCTCGTCATACACCACCGAATCCTTGATCACCGGCGACGACTTCTTCTGGTCGATGACCTCATGTGCGGCAATCACCTTCACCGTGTCCAGGGTCGGCGCCACCATTGCCTCGGCCTCGCGCGGCTTCGGCGCGGCCGGCTTCGGTTGGTTGCGAGCTGGCGCCGGATCGATGGCGATGACATTGCCATCCACCACGGTGTACCCCAGGCCGGTACCGGCCAGCAGCGCGTCCAGCGCCTGCCTGACGGTGGCACCGCGCGGCACCGCACCGGCCATGCGGGCATCACCGCCGGCCGAGTACAGGAACTGCACCCCGGAACCGCGCGACAGCTGCTCCAGCGCACGCGCCAACGGCTGCGCCGCGATCGGCGTGGATACACGCGCCTCCAGGCCATCGGCACCGGCGGCGAAGGCCAGCGGCACGCTGCAGGGGGACAGGGCGAGGATGATCGACAGGTAGAGCGTGTTGCGCATCACGGGTCCTTGGAAGAGAGAAGGCAGCAGGCGCCGCTGCGCGGATCGGCAGCGGCTTCTCCCAAGTAAGAGCCGGCATCCACCGAAGTGGAGAACGCGGATTCGATGAATTTTTTCTGACAGTCCACGACCGCACGGGCCTCAGCGGCTGCCAACCCGCACGGTGTCGCCTTCGCGCCTCACCACGAAGCGCGGGTCGCGTTCGAGGAAGGCCTGCAGCGCACCGATGCGATGCGCATCGAGGCTGCCGGACAACCGTGCCGATGCCGCACCTTCGTCCAGCACGCGTACCTGCACCTGGTTGTGCCGGTTGAAGGCAGCGGCCACCTCGTCAAGCCGCTCGTCGAGGAAGGACACTTTGCGCTGCTGCCAGTCCAGCAGCATCGACAATGGCAGGTCCAATGACTCGACCGCATGGCTGCGCGCGTCGACCTGCACCACCCGGCCTTCGCGCAGTTGCGCAAGACGCCGGGGGTCCACACCCTGGCTCCATACCTCCACCTCGCCGGAGACCACGCCGATGCGCGTGCTCTGCAGCCGTCGCGATACATCGAACACCGTGCCGATGTCGCGGATCTCCAGACCGTTCACCGCCACCTCGAACGGACGGCGGTCGCGGGCGATGTCGAACGTTGCCTCACCCTGCAGCAGCTCCACCTTGCGGCTGAACCAGCCCATGCGTACCCGCAGGCGGCTGTCCGCGTTGAGCCGCACCTGGGTCTGGTCGGGCAGCACCAGGTCGCGAAGTTCACCCTGTCCGGCACTGTAAAGCTGCTCGGTGGGCATCACCTGCGGAACCAGGCCCACGCCGAGCAGGGTGATACAGGCTGCGGCCGCCGCCACCCACCAGCGCGCACGACCGCGACGCGGCACAGCGCGCGGCGGCGCGTGCACGCTACCGAACAGCGGCACCACCTTGGCGGCGACCTGCCGCGGTGGAACCGCCGCGTCGTCAGGCAACGGCGATTGCAGCGCCTCGCCCACCTGCCGGTGCAAGGCAAGGGCGTGCATGTAGGCGCGCACGTGCTCCGGCGAGCGCTTCATCCAGTCCAGGAACGCGAGGCGCCCGGCCTCATCCAGCGCCCCCTCGCGATTGCGCAGGAACCAGTCCATGGCCTCGCAGGCGATCGTGTCGTCGGCCACGGGCGATGAGGTCCGGTTCATGTGAGCTCCCTGGCGCCCAGCGCCTTCCTGCAGGCCTCCAGCCCCTTGCCGATGTGCTTGCGCACCATGTGCACCGACACCTGCAGCTGCTGGCTGATTCGCGGGCAGTCCAGCCCGTCGCGGTAGTGCAGTTCCATCACCCGCCGCGTGGTCGCCGGCAGTCGTGCGATGGTGCTGCGGATATCGTTCCAGCGCTGCGCACGCTCGAATTCACCTTCGATGTCTTCTTCGCTTTTCAGCACTTCGGCCAGCAGGTCGACGTCTTCCAGCGGCGGCAGCGACGACCGCGCGCGCGCATGCTCGCGCGCCAGGTTGGCCGCCACGGTGAACAGGTAGGCTTCCGGGTTCTCGACCGCATCGGCATCCTCGCCGGTGCTCCGCAGCAGGCGCAGGTAGACCTCCTGCGCCAGGTCTTCGGCATCCTCGCTGGCCGAACCGCGACGCAGGAAGAAGCCACGCAGCAGCCGGCGCCGCAGCGCGTAGCTCTTCTCCCAGATCCTCACGCTGTTCACGGCCGGCCAACCACCCCGAGGCTGGAAAGCCACGCAGGGTGACCGCCATCGATGACAGTGGCGTTTCAACGACCGGCAGGCAGCCGCTAGAATGCGGCCCCTGCAATGTCCCGGCAGCCCGCACAAGGAGTGCTCCCATCAACGCACGCACCGCCATCAACACCCTCAGCAGCCTGTTGTTCCTGCTGCTGGTCGCCCACACCACCGCCTACCAGCAGCAGATGTGGCCGCCCAGCCGGGTCATCCATGTGCATCCGGTGATCGTCGTCCTCGCCTATGCGCTGGGTGCGCTCACGCTGCTGTTGTGGATCGGCGGTCGTCGTGCGCCGGAACCCGCCCAGCGCCTGGCGCGCTGGTTGCCCATCGTCGCCTGGTGCCTGCTGGGCATCGGCGTGGCGATCATCCCGGTGTTCCTGCCGGGGTTGTCCCCGGCCTGATCAGCGGCCGCGCCCAGCGTATCGGCCCATGATACGGCGCGCGGCACCAACCCTTGCTTGCCAGAGACCCAAGCCCCGCCCGCCTACCGAAGCGTGGGGGGCAGGCCTACGCTTGTCTTCTCGGTGGCCGCCACGGTCGCCCTTCGCGTCACGGCGCCCGCCGTTGCGACCCCGCTCCAGTGCCGTGCGCCCTGCCGGTGTTGTCGCCCAGGCAGACGTCCGACCGGCGCCCTCTGGAGACAGCCATGAACCAAGCCCTCATTCCCTTCGATACCGATCCACTGGAAACCCAGGAGTGGCGTGAATCGCTGGAGGCGGTGATGCAGGCCGGCGGCCGGCCGCGCGCTCACTACCTGATCGACCAGCTCAGCGATCTGGACGCCCGGCAGCACGGCGACCTGCATACCCGTGCCTGGACTGCCTACGTCAACACCATCCCGCCCGAGCGCCAGCCGGCCTACCCGGGTGACCTGGCCATCGAGCGCCGCCTGAACGCGATGATCCGCTGGAACGCGATGGTGATGGTGCTACGTGCCGGCAAGCACTCCAACGTCGGCGGCCACATCGCCACCTACCAGTCGGCGGCTGTGCTGTACGACGTGGGCTTCGATCATTTCTTCCGTGGCCGTACTGACACCTTCGACGGCGACATGATCTACATCCAGGGCCACTCCGCGCCGGGGATCTACGGCCGCGCGTACGTGGAAGGCCGCATCGATCCAGCGCGCATGGACAACTTCCGCCGCGAAGCCGGTCGCGAAGGCCTGTCCTCGTATCCGCACCCGCGCCTGATGCCGGAGTTCTGGCAGTTCCCCACCGTGTCGATGGGGCTGGGCCCGCTGACCGCCGCCTACCAGGCGCGCTACATGCGCTACCTGGAATACCGCGGCCTGAAAGAACACCAGGGCCGCAAGGTCTGGGCCTTCCTCGGCGACGGCGAGATGGACCAGCCCGAATCGCTGGCGGCAATTTCCCTGGCCGGCCGCGAGCGGCTGGACAACATCGTGTTCGTGGTCAACTGCAACCTGCAGCGCCTGGACGGTCCGGTACGCGGCAACGCCAAGGTCATCCAGGAACTGGAAGGCACCTTCCGCGCGGCCGGCTGGAACGTGATCAAGCTGATCTGGGGCAGTGGCTGGGACGACCTGCTGGCCCGCGACCACAGCGGCCTGCTGCGCCAGCGCATGATGGAATGCGTGGACGGCGACTACCAGACCTTCAAGTCGCAGAGCGGCGCCTACGTGCGCGAGCATTTCTTCGGCCGCTACCCCGAGCTGCTGGAGCTGGTCGCGCACATGAGCGACGACGACATCTGGGCGCTGGCACGTGGTGGCCACGATCCGCAGAAGGTGTACGCCGCCTACCAGCAGGCGGTGAACACCAGCGGCCGGCCGACGGTGATCCTGGCCAAGACGGTCAAGGGTTTCGGCATGGGCGAAGCCGGCGAAGGCCAGAACATCAACCACCAGCTGAAGAAGATGAGCGCCGATGCGGTGCGCGCTTTCCGCGACCGCTTCAACCTGCCGGTCAGCGACGACCAGCTGGAGGAGATGCCCTATCTGCGCCCGGAACCGGACAGCGCCGAAGCAGCCTACTTCGCCGAGCGCCGCCGCATCCAGGGTGGGCAGCTGCCGGCGCGCCTGGCCAAGGTCGATCCGCTGCCGCTGCCGCCGCTGTCGATCTTCAACACCCAGCTGCAGGGCAGTGGTGATCGCGGCCAGTCCACCACCATGGGCTTCGTGCGCATCCTCACCAGCCTGCTGAAGGACCCGGAGCTGGGCAAGCTGGTGATTCCGATCGTGCCCGATGAATCGCGCACCTTCGGCATGGAAGGCCTGTTCCGCCAGATCGGCATCCACTCCTACCTGGGCCAGCTGTACACCCCGCAGGACGCCGGCCAGCTGAGCTATTACAAGGAAGCCAAGGACGGCCAGATCCTGCAGGAAGGCATCAATGAATCCGGTGCGATCTGTTCGTGGATCGCGGCCGGTACCGCCTACAGCAACCACGGCCTGGCCACGATCCCCTTCTACATCTTCTATTCGATGTTCGGCCTGCAGCGCGTCGGTGACCTGGCCTGGGCCGCTGCCGATGCGCGTACCCGCGGCTTCCTGCTCGGTGCCACGTCGGGCCGCACCACGCTGATGGGCGAAGGCCTGCAGCACGATGACGGCCACAGCCACGTGCTGTCGTCGGTGATTCCCAGCTGCGTGTCCTACGACCCGACCTACAACTACGAGCTGGCGGTGATCACCCATGACGGCCTGCGCCGCATGTATGTCGACCAGGAAGACATCTACTACTACATCACCGTACTCAACGAGAACTACCCGCAGCCGGCACTGCGCGAAGGCGCCGAGGCCGGCATCCTGAAGGGCCTCTACCTGCTGCGTCCGGCAGCCGCCGATACCGCCTCGCAGCCACGCGTGCAGCTGATGGGCAGCGGTTCGATACTGCGCGAAGTGGAAGCTGCGGCAGAACTGCTGTTGCAGGACTTCGGCATCGCCAGCGATGTGTGGAGCGCGACCAGCCTGACCGAACTGCGCCGCGATGGCCTGGCTGCCGAACGCTGGAACCTGCTGCACCCGGCTGAGGAACCGCGCGTACCCTACGTGCAGGAGTGCCTGCAGGGCCATGATGGCCCGGTGGTGGTGGCCACCGACTACATGAAGATCGTCGGCGACCAGATCCGTCCCTTCATCAACGACCGCCGCTTCATCGCACTCGGTACCGATGGCTTCGGCCGTTCCGACACGCGTGAGTCGCTGCGCACGTTCTTCGAAGTGGATCGCCACTTCATCGTGCTGGCCGCCCTGAAGTCGCTGGCCGACGAAGGCCGCATCGAGCGCTCGCGGATGCAGGAGGCCATCGACAAGTACGGCATCGACACCGGCAAGCGCGACCCGGCCTCGGTGTAAGGCTGCCGGTGCCATGCCCGCGGATTCCCTCCCCGTGGGCATGGCGCAGGCGGCGCCGCTACGGTATCCGCTTGAACAGGTTGGTCTGCAGGATCGGCGTGCCGTCGTGGCCGTAGAACGCCTTGGTCTCGGTCATCGTCGTACGGTCGGCCGCCACGGTATAGATGCGGGTGGAGGCCGGCGTACCGTGGTCCACCAGCTGCATCACCAGGGTATTCGGCGCCGGCAGTTTCAGGTTGGCCTTGTCCGCGCCGTAGGTGCCGGACAAGGGCCCCGGCGTACCGTCGAGCGCCAACGTGCCGTCGGATTTCATGGTCTTGCCGTCGTGCAGGACGATGTCAACGTGTGAACTCCACCGCCCCGCACCGGCGTCCTTGAACTCCAGCACCACCTGCTTCGGGCGCTGTGCTTCGGGTAACGCAGACGTGGCGATATCCAGCGACCAGCGCCCCAGCAGCGGTGAGGGCGAAGCTTCCACCGCCAGCGCCGGAACGGCGGAGAGCGAAAGCGCAGACAACAACACAGCGGACAACAGCTTCATACGGGGCTCCGTTTGAATGAGGAAGCTCTGCGTGGGGCGTTGCGGGGCAGTGCCCAGATCGTGCCGGTCGCCAGCAGCACGCGCAAGGCGGTGCGCTGAACGAGGGAGACTCCGTCCCATCCCGAGAGGCCAAAGCACCCTGCCCCATTGAATCGAGGCGGTTTCCGCTCTTGTTGACCTGAATAGTTACGTTATAACATTTCACGTCAATTTCACGGACCTCGCCATGCGTCGCCATCTCCTTGCTACCGCCCTTCTGTTCGCCGTCCACAGCGCCCAGGCCGCGGACGAACCCACCCTCCCCACCCTCCAGGTCCAGGCCAGCCAGCCCTCCCGTATTGACAGCCGGGTCACCGTCGACAACCCACAGGCGCAGAACCGCACCCTGGGCGGCCTGCTCGAACACGTCTCCGGCGTGCAGAACAGTGCTTTCGGGCCGAACGCGGGTGCCCCGGTCATCCGCAGCCTCAGCGGCAACCGCGTGCAGATCCTGCAGGACGGCCAGTCCATCCTCGGGATGAACGCGATCAGCGGCGACATCAACATCCCGTTCGATCCGCTGTTCGTACGCAGCGTCACCGTCAACAAGTCTTCCGACACCGTGCGCTACGGCGGCAATGCGATCGGCGGCAGCGTGGAGATCGATTCGGGCCTGATCTCGCGCCGCATGGAAGACAAGGACCAGTCGATGGAGCTGGTCCTGCGCAAGGGCTTCAACGCCGCCGATGCGCAGGGCTTCCGCATGAACTTCAACAACCAGCGCAACATCTCAACCAACCTGCAGGTCTCGCGCCAGCACATCTCGCACTACGATATTCCCGGCAACAGCAAGGCCGGCGTCTGCAACAGCGGGCTGTTCCCGGCCTCCGGTGGTGTCAACTCGGCCCTCGCCGACAGCTGCCAGAAAGAAGCGCGCGTCCAGCAGATCTACAACAAGGCGTCGCAGCCCTACATCGACCAGTTCATGACCGAAAACCCGGACTGGGCCGACGGCGATTTCTCCTTCTACACCAACAATCCGACTTCGGTCTGGCAGCGCCGCACCTACATCAATCCGGTCAACCCGGCCTACGTACCCGGCACGCCTTCGTACGTGCAGAAGCAGATCAACAACGACGTGACGCCCGATTACCATCACCGGTTGGGCAACAGCTACGCGAGAAATTCGCAGGTGGCGCTCGGGTCGACCCTGTTTTTCGACCGTGGTTACGTGGGTATCAGCATCGATGCCAAGGACAGCGAGTACGGCGTGCCGGGGTTCTCGATGCAGAACCTGTCGTTCGGTTCAAACTATGCCAACGGGCTGCCGGTGGGGGTGGTGATCAAGCAGGAACGCTATGCACTGGAAGCCCTGCTGCGCGATCCGCTGCCGTGGTTCGAGCGCGCCGAACTGCGCGTTTCCAAGCTGGACAACACCTCGGGCGAGCGGCTGGGTGCCACCCGCGCCAACGACTACGATTTCGAGAGCACCCAGGCCGAGCTGCTGCTCAGCCATCAGCGCGTCGGTCCGCTCAGCGGCATGCTGGGTTTCAGCCACCAGTCGCGTGATGTCACCGGCAGTGGCTCGCTGCGCTACCTGCCTGACGTCGACACCCGCAGCAACGCGGTGTTCCTGAAGGAGACGCTGGACTTCGGCTGGGCCAGTTTCGACGCTGGCGTGCGCCACGAGCGCGTTGACCATGACCTGCAACCAAGCCGCTTCAAGACCGCGCGCAATGCCGCCAACGCGAAACTGCAGGACCGCGACTACCGGCTCAACAGCTACAGCCTGGGATCGTATGTCGAGCTCGGTCCATTGTTCGCCGCCAAGGTGCGCTACTCGTCCTCGCAGCGCGCACCGGAGATCAACGAGCTGTATGCGAGCAATGCTCACTATTCGGTGATGACCCAGGAAGAAGGCAACCAGAACCTCGAGCCGGAACGCGCGAAGAATCTGGAACTGACCGGCCTGTTCCACCTCGGTGGTTTCGAACTGTCGGCCACCGCGTACCGGATGAAGTACGGGAACTATCTGTACCTGGGTTACTCGGGGGTGCAGACCGCCAACCGCCTGCCGCTGAAGTACTGGAAGCAGACCGACACCACGGTGAAGGGCTTCGAGATCGATGCCTCGCAGGCATTGGACCTGGGCCGCTACGGCACGTTGAATGTGTCCGCCTTCGCCGACCTGGTGAAGAACAAGGCCGATCACCCCGATTCGTTGCGTGCCCACAATGACGGCGAGTACCTGCCGAACATGCCGACCAACCGCTACGGTGCCAACCTGCAGTGGCAGCGCGAAGGCTGGAAGGCGCAGCTGTCCAGCACCTACTACGACACGCAGAAGTACCTCGGCCGCAACGTGAGCGAGGAAGTGCCGCTGGATGCATTCAACCTGGTCGACCTGCAGGTCAGCCGTGAGCTGCCGGTACGCAACAGCTACATCGCCGGCATGGAGGTGTTCGTCAACGGCAGCAACCTGCTCAATCAAGAAGCACGGCCGCACAACTCGCCGCTGAAGTACATCGCGCCGCTGCCCGGGCGCGGTTTCCAGGTGGGCGTGACGGTGAAGCTCTGAGGATCGAACGCGTCGGTACGCGCCTGCGGGCAAATGGCCTGCAGGCGTTCTCCCCCGCCCCCCTGCGGGGTTGCGCCACATTCACCGGTTGATTCACCATCGGCAAAAGAGGAGAGCGTGATGAACTGGAAGCATGCAGTTTCACTGGCGCTGTTGTTGTCCGTTTCATCAGCCGCAAGTGCTGCGTCTGCGATCACCTACGACAAGGATGGCCGCTACGGCTATTCGATGAACCAGTCTTCCCTCACCACTGCGATGCAGCAGTCGCTGCACTACTGCGCAGCGCGATCGCGCAATTGCGGTCAGTCCGCCAGCACCACCAGCGAAGGCTATTCGGCCATAGCGACCGGCACGATCGCGTTGGGCTTTGCACTGGGTGAGAAGACGGCGGACGCCGCGCAGCGGAAGGCCGAAAGAATGTGCAGGGAACGTGCCAACGACTGCACGCTTGCGTTGCTGTGGCGGGAAATTCCACCTCGCCACATTGAACCGCCACAGCTGCCGGGTACACCCGCTTCGGCACCGGCGATGACACCCACGCCCATGCCAACGCCTGCCTCCCGCACCGATCAGCCAGGATAGTCAGCTCCACGCTGCGAGTGTCGGATAAAGAAAAACGCCTGCAGATCGAGGATCTGCAGGCGCTTCTTTGTATCTGGCGGAGTGAGAGGGACACTATGCAGTCCAATCCAACCGCCTGAAGTTGTTAGGTTTTTTAGACCCGGACACTCGCAGAATGTGTCCAAGGGAGTGTCCAACTCTACCCTAGCCTGCATACTGCAGCCAGTTCACGAAGGCCTTCTGACGAGAGCACTCCCTCCAGCGGGCCCTATCGGCCGCAACCGATTCGCCAGAGGCGTTCTTGATCTGGTCGTCCATGGGCTGCTCAGGCCGGTACCCTGAGCAGTCACGGTCTGACATAGCTTCCTCGGAGGTTAGTTCAACTCGGCCAATCGCGCTTGGTAAGCCTGCTCAATACAGGCTGCGTCAGCACAGATGTCCCGCACCGTCCTGCGCCACCGTCCTTGACTCGCCGTAACTTGGCCCGGGTCCATCGAACGGGCCCGGACGACACCAAACGCCTCTGCGGTTTGCTTGTCCAACCGGGCCAGATCCGGATCGGCGCAGATCATTTGCTCTACGGCCGACGACGCATTCCCACAGTCAAAGCTGGGCCCAGTCGACGCGGCATCGACCAGCGGCTCGTCCGAGTTGGGCTCTTGGTAATCGTCCGCCTTCGTCGACATCGCTGAATCATAAGCAGGATCAACCTGCACTACCTGTGACTCTTCGATTGGAGCCGCAGCTGCGGGAGCCGCGACGCGTGCTTGGCTCCGGACATTGGAGCTGATAGCCGCCCCGATGCCAATGAGGTCTCCAGGAAGTACCTGGACTTCGGCCAAGTGTTGTCCATTGACCGCCTGAGAGGTGTATTCAAGCCGCAGCTTGTAAACGTCCTGCCCAGGGTTGTTGAAGGGCACGGTCAGATCGGCTTGGCAACTGTAGCGGCTGATCTTCTCGTCAAAGCTCGTCGGGTGGGCCAAGGAGATGGGAAGGACGCTGCGAAGCTGCTCTTCGCTCAAGTTGGCGGCAGCACTGCCCGCGCCTAATTCTCGCTGGATGATGCTGCGAACCAGGTCCAGGGTCATCTCGTCGCCGCACTCCGGCGCTCCGGCCTTACCGCATCCTGCGAGCACTGGAAGCAAGAACGCACTGCTTAGAACCAATTTCTTCATTGACATCCTGTCCTCGTCGCGAATGGTGGGCAAGGCCCTCTTATGCCCCTATCGACTCCGCTGCGGAAATCTTTAGGTATCTAAGTCAGGGCCATCGTCATTGGGCGTCGGTCGAGCCTGTAGGCGTTGAAGGACCGGCGGTGCGGCTGCAGACGGCTTTCCAAAGGCCGGTCACAAACCAGCAAGTCCTTTCCGACTAACCAGCAATTTTGTGCGCAATTCCCTGCTGAGTGCCCTTGCTAATTTTCACTTAGCTGGTTGGCTACGGGCACACACCAACGATGGAGGCCCCATGACTGACCCACAAACCCGAATCGCCGCGCTCGTTTTAAGCGGCACCATCGAACGAGCGGCTCAGCGTTCTCAGCGAGAGCGCTCAGAAGATGTTCGAGTGGCCTTGGAGGTCGCCGCCGAGGTTCTGCGCCAGCGCGCAGGCGGAAACCCAGGCGACCTCATTCACGACGGGCCTCGCCCTCAGCCACGGCCCGCCCCTACAACCAAGGAACGCGTGGAGGTAAAAGAGGATCTGGCTCCCTTGGACCAACTGCTCGCTGATCGACGGGGACTCAGCCCCCCGCCCAAGCCGACGACGACCAGGCAACGAACGCTTCATTGACCACGTAGAGCCCCGGCGGGGCTCTACTATTGAATGGGTAGCAAGTCGCGACCAAACAAGGCGCAGCTACCCAAGACCCCTGAGCGTCCTCATTTGGGCAAACTTTCAGCCAAGTCCCTACGGTCTTCACTGTTCACCACGTTCGAGGCTGGACCGTCTCTGCCCAGGGGATGAGTTTTCTGCACGTCAGAGTACGCGTGCATTGAGCTGGCCGATCTACATGCTAGATGCCGCGATCAAGCCTGATGCCTGTGGCATCATTGGCAAGTACAAGGCTGCCAATTCCTGCACCACTGGCCTTCGGCATGTATCCAAGTCAGATTTTTCCAACCCTCACTCAAGCTACCGCGCCTATCGCTGCGCGGTAGATTCGGGCACGTCTTTCCACATGAGAACTCAGTCACACATCATTGACACCAAAGCGGTCAAGGCCGTCATGGCGCAGCTACCAGATCACTGGGTCGTTCGGGAACTATCCGAACGCGACTATGGCATCGATCTTTTGGTGGAGATTTTTGCGCCTGGCTTGAAAGATGCGATGGGCAAAGATGCCTTCGTCGCCACCGGTGCCGTTTTCCACATCCAGATTAAGGGCACTGAAGAGCCACTCAAGCCTGTCGGCGCGGGCACGATCAACTACTCACTCCAAAAGAAATCGCTCGCTTACATGGAAAAATTCAGCACACCATTTTTCCTGTTTCGCGTAAGCACTAAAGAGCCCCAGACAATATTTTTCACATGGATTCAAGGTTACATTAAAGAAGTCATGGATCGCGAAACCCCCATGTGGCGCGATCAAGACGGCGACACCATTGTGATCCGCATCCCTCCAGCAAACCTACTCTCAGCCGACCTGAATAAGATCGAGAATATTGCATTTGAACCAAAATTCTTGGAGGAGTCGATCGAATTTTCCGAAATTTATTCAGACATCTCAAACAGAATCAATGCCATCCTCCACAGAGCACACGACTTCGACCAAGATGTGGCGAAAGATCTCAGGATTCGCGCCTATCGCATGCGGCGACTCGACGTACTCCTCACACGCAACGATTGCTGCATTAACCGGGAAAGTGTGGATGATCTAATCGCCTACATTGGCGAGCTCGACACGCGTCAAGGCCGTCTCGATCCGCCCCCCCACAGCGATAACTTTGAGCTTCTTATGGACACCCTGCTCGCAAGATCCGACGCGAGGCGTCATGTTCTGGAGAACGATGGACTTACAATCTATTGATCACTGCAAGGAAAACCAATTACTTTATTTGACGGTAGACGAAGCATCCACACAGGCTGCCACGCCTCTGAGCTTTCGGGTGGCGGCAGCCAGTTCAGCATCTTGACCTAGCACTACCCTGCTCATGGCCTGCATTCGGCTCTTGGCTTCTGGATCAATGAAGCCTAGGCCGAGGCGTGGCCTGCTGCATGGACGCAGTCAGCACCTCGGGGTCTCTCGTTTCGTGGAGCGGATCCTCAAACCGATCCAGGGCTACTTTGCTGCCGGCTTCCAACTCTGCCACGGCGGCTGTCAGTTGATTCTCACAAGCCTCCTCCTGACCACCCGCGATCTTCATGCGGGCAGCCCTCAAGGTATCCAAGCGCTGCTCAACCGCGGCCAAGCGCCGTCCCCGACGCCGAGTCCAAGCCACTACTGCAGCTCCTGCCGGACGGGGCTGGTGTTCGACAAAGTCCTCCAACGATCGCTCCGCACGAGTCAGCAGGGATGCTGCCCGCCGCTCAGCCTCCACACGACGCTTCCACTCTGAAGCTCGCCGCCTTACCGCAGCCAAACCCCTTAGCGTTCGCTGGATGTCCTTGCGTAGCCTTGCACCCACATTCCCATTGCGAATGGCCGAATCCAGGCGGCGCAGAAGCATGCGGGTGGTTCGAAGCACCCCCTCAAAGCCAGCCGCTACCACGTCGCGCCACAACTCCAGTGCTTTCTCCATCAGGGTTTGGAGCGGTGGTTCGGATGCATCCGGCAGAGCGCGAATGGCCATGATTCCTCGCCGAGTGAATCCCTTAGCGTCCTCGATGTAGCTTTCGCCTGATTCTGGCCCGAGTCGGATACGGTTTGGCGGCAACGATGGACGCCCACGAGCGGGGTCCCCGTCCGTGACCGCTTTCTCAAACCGTATGCTTGTTTGATGCATTGTTCTTTGATTGTCCGCAACGATGTTGGCCAGGACCTTCCCCACATCGGTTTCCATGCCCCGCCGTTCCAACGCCGAGGCCTGCTGGCCCAAGTGGATCGTTGGGCGCCGGCCCAGTATCGCTGCCGCGACCACATCACCGCGCTCAAGCGCTTCTTCTGCTTGCGCTTCCAAGCTTCGATGGTCGACCGACACTGCGATCTCGGCAGCTTCAAGGTGCCGGTTGGTCAATTGAGCCACCATCGCTCGGAGCCACTCCACTTCGCTGCGCCCTGAAGGCCCACCGTCGAGTTCGCGTGTCTTGTCCGCAAGCCCTTCGGCATCCAAGCGTCGCGTCGTGGCGAGGATATGTACGTGCCAATTGAGTCCGTCTTTGCTCCCCGGCGAGTGGATGCTCGCTTGAACTGCGAAGCCATAGCGATCAACCAGTGCGCGAGCAATGTCCGCCGTCAGGGCCGAGCGCTGAGGCGCATCGAGCTCATGCGGAAGCGCAATCTCGAACTCGCGGGCCACGGTCGCGTCCTTTCGCCTCTCGGCTGCCTCGGCGGCCTGCCAGAGTTTGGCAGCGTCGAGCGACCAGTCGGGCGCTTTCAAGGGCACCACCCAGCGGCTCTCGACCACGCCGCCCCTGCGAGAATAGTCGTGCCGCGCTCCGGTGCGCTCATCGACGAGCGACAAGCCCGCGCGGTAGGCAGCTGCCGCAACGGCCGAATGGCCTTTGGCACGGGAGAAGGTTTTGACACGGGTGTGGTAGATCGCCATGCAGAGAGCTCCAGTTCTTTGAGCTCTTTATGCCTTTGAATTTGCCGTTGGCAAGTCGCAAAGCGGCTTGGGGTTCAAGGGGCGAAGCCCTTTGCGCACGCATCACTTGTGATGCCTAAGTGCGCTTTTCGCTCTTTGCTTTTGCATCTTCCTTTTCTGATTTTCTGAATTGCTTCAAGTGCGAAAGCGATGTCGCCATCAATAGTTGACGGATGAGAAATCATTGCTTCACTGAGGGAGACTTCACTAGGAGAAGATCATGTCATCCACCAATCACTACCGCGATCAGATCCAAAGGGCGACCCATCGGCTGGCCCAGCTTCAAGCCAGGGAGCTTCTGGCGCATCAGCGGCAGGATGCCAGGGAGAAGGCCATCAAGCGCCGCGACGACGCCAAGCGCAGACGACAAGTGGCCGAACTCGTTTTCCTCGCCGGGGCCCAGAACCTGCCAGACAACGAGATCGTCGCGGCCTTGCAGCGGCATCTGCTTGCGATGAACGAAACACGCCTCTCACCGCCCCACTGATCACCCCAGCTCACTCGTACGGCCACCAACGTCAAGGTCTGGACCAGGCACTCCAGCGCCCCGGACGCCAACGCTGAATGGGCGAAACCTTGGCCATTCCGGTGCCCCGCCCCGCTCTCACGATGCGCGTCTCACGTAAGGCGGGCGAGCTACAATGGCCCAAAGGAAGCGCCAAAGGCAGGGGGCCACATGGCGAGAAGGAAGCAAACTGCAGGCGGCTGGATTGTCGCAATCCTGGTCGTCATAGCATTGGTGCCAAAGGAAGTCTGGATCGGATTGGGGATCGTCCTTGCGGTGGCCACCGCCGTTTGGCTCTGGGCCAAGTGGCAGGCGATGCGCCCGAAAAGGACACCCTCTCCCGCCAAGCCTGTCCCCACTCCAGAGCCGACCTTGGCCGAGTTGATCAAGGCATCCGCTCTTCCATCTGGGCAGGCGCCACAGAGGCAGTCCCGCCCAGAAGCTGCCCAACCGGCGAGACCCGCGAGTATTGAGTCGGGCACCTCCTCGGGATCGGTCGACGGTGCCCTGTTAGAAGATGCGCGCCCGGTCGACTCTGAAGGTCCCTCGGCGCTGCCCCCGGCGCAGGCCTCGAGCAGAGCGTTCCCAGAGACTCTTTCGCCGTCCCGGCCTGGCAATTTGGAAGAGGCCAAAGCTGCGGTGAGCATGCGCCTGGCCATCGAGTCCGCCGCACGGGTGCTGACGGCCGTGGGCTCCGGAAACCCTTCTACCCCCTCCCCCTACCAACCTGACGTGGAACGCATTGAGCGCGCGCGCCCGGGCAACCTCGCTGCGGCGAAACTTGCCGTGACCCAGCGCTTGGCCGCGACTTCGCAAGGTGAGCTGGTCGAGCCTCTGATCCAGTCCGCCACAAACGCGGACACAACCTCGGGCGAGCCCTTGACGGGCGCCAGAGATGGGCGAGCGCACGCGCATTCGGACTCAAGAGCGGCAGAGCACTCTCCCCCTCCCCACACGATCAACGGAACCAGCGACGCAAGTGCAATGACACCGCCGCCCCCGCTTCCATCGCGGGCTTCGCCTCCCTTCCTGCCCGATGAGCTCCGGCAGGTGGCCATGGACTCCGAAAAGCCGGCAAAGCAATACACAGTGCCCCGACCGCCCGAGGGCTGGGACAAGACCCGCTGGCTCGGCGCTCAGGACGAGATCGAGATCGCGGGCATCGTTATCCGGGGCGGCCTGTTCTACACAGGCCCGCGGCTGACCACCCCTGGCACGCGTGAGAACGAGCCCAGCTTGGTCAATGGCGTTCTTGCCGTTGGGCGGTACGGGGATTACCGGTCCACGACGCGCTACTGGGGAGGCTACGCAGATTTTGAACCCGCTGAACGCCACGCCTACCTGAAGTGGCTCGCTTCGGACCGCACCGATCCCAGCTGCGCAATCCAGTATGTTCGATTGTTCCTGTTTGGATTGGAGCGTCGCATCTTGCTGGATTCGGTGAACGATCCGGAATCCAAGCAAGACTGGCCCGCTATCGAGGCGATGCTCCGCCGTTTGTCGTCTGCTTATGCCGCCGTGCTTCCGAACGTCCACGGTCATGTCAACAGCCTGCTCGACTGGATGGCTTCGACCGAAGCAGGCGACCAGCTTTACAACGCGCCGCTTCCCGCATTCGAACGAAGTTACGAACTGCCCTTCTACATCCGCTTGGCCCTGGGGCAATGCTCCTTGGATCGAGTCCCCGTGCCCGCCGCGCTGGCCACGGCTTGGGTGCGCCTCAATCCAGAGATTCCGCTGCGAACCGCCGCAACGCGTTGCGCGGAAGAGTTCGATCGCCTTTTCGCTCTGCGGTATCAAGAGACGTTCGGCCCTGGAATGGTGCTGCCAAAAAACCGCACCAAGCTGAAGTTCACACGCCGCCCCTTTAACCCGGCCCTGGACCGAACCGACGCTGGCACCAAGACTTTCGGTGACATTCCCGATGTCACCGCGTTGCGAGTGCCCCTAAAGGCACTGCAGGAACTTGTTTCTCAGTGCACCGAGGACCTCGGAGCCTTCAGCCGGCTCGTGGGCAAGAACCCCGAGGCCCGCCAATCCATTGAGGGTACCTTGCTGCTTCCGCCAGAGATCTGGCCGCTGGCCACGCGAACAGCCTTGGCCGAAGTCGCTTCGGATGTTCAAACCGCCAATTTGTCGATCAAGCTGACTGACCTATTGGGAAGGCTTGGGGCAGTCGGAACCACCTTGGGCAAGGACAAAATTCGGGAACTCGCACGAGCACTGGAACAGTCCAAGGTCGGCATGGAACCCAATGTCCTCGAAGGCGCGCGGGTGCCGGGTGAGAACGACCCAATCGTTCTCTTCGCCCTGCTTCCCGATCAAACCCATCGGACCGACGCTCAGGCATATCAAACGGCCCAGTTGACCCTTCAGCTCGGCTCGACGGTCGCCCAGTCTGATGGCGCGTTCAGCGCCCACGAACTTGAGCACCTTTCACGCGAAATCGAAAGCTGGACGCATCTGAGCGAGGGGGATCGGCGTCGACTGCACGCGCACCTCGAGCTCCTTGCGTTGGCGCCGCTTTCCCTGCCTGCGCTGCGCAAGAAGCTGGATCCGCTCAGTGAAGGCATCAAGGACGCCATCGCAGGGTCCATGGCCACCCTTGCCCAGGTCGATGGGATGGTCTCCCCGGAGGAAGTCCGGTTTTTGGAGCGTGTCTACAAAGCGCTGGGCGTGGATCCCGCTCGTGTGTTCAGCGACGTCCATGCCCCAACACCACCGAAAGCCCGTTCGACATTGGCCCGATCCACGACGGGTGCTTTCCAGCTCGACCCCGATAAAATCGCTGCTCTGCAGCGCGACACGGCTCAAGTTTCTGCGCTTCTCGCCAACATCTTCACTGATGAGGTGGTGGAAGCCATTCCCGATGTTCCGCAGGAAGGCAGTCAGGAAGAGACGAGTGGGCCTGCCACTTTGCTGGGTTTGGACGAGGCGCACAGCGCGCTGCTGCGCCTCATGCTGTCGCGCCCGGTTTGGACCCGTGCCGAACTGGAAGATGGCGCCGCTGACCTGGAACTGATGCTGGATGGCGCTCTGGAGCAGATCAACGACGCCTCATTTGACGCCTACGACATTCCTTTTGCCGACGGTGACGATCCGTTGGAAATCAACCCTGAATTCATTGAGAAGATCGAACAATGAGCAGCCCAATCCGCTCCAAGGACCGCGACGCGGTGATCCAGTCGCTGCGCACCGGTGTCGTGCCACGCGCAGGCCAGCATTTGATCCAGGTCGGGCGCGCCCGTGAAGTGCAAACTTTGGTCAGTGACATCGATCGGCTCGCCGATGGCGGCTCGTCCTTCCGCTTGGTGGTGGGTGAGTACGGCGCAGGCAAGACCTTTTTCTTAAACCTCGTTCGCGCCATTGCAATGGAGCGAAAGCTCGTCGTGGCCAGCGCGGACCTGAATCCTGACAGGCGGTTGCATGCTTCAGGGGGCCAGGCCCGGTCGCTCTACGCGGAGCTCATGCGGAACTTGGCCACTCGGACCAAGCCCGACGGAGGCGCCCTGCCCGGGGTGGTCGAGAAGTTCATTTCGACCGCAGTTGCCGAGTCCAAGTCGCAAGGCGTATCCACCGAGCAGGTCATTCGCGCGAAGCTCGAGCAGCTGAGCGAACTGGTGAACGGCTATGACTTCGCCGACGTGATCGCCGCTTATTGGAGAGGGTTCGAGCAAGGCAACGATCAGCTCAAGTCCGATGCCATTCGCTGGTTGCGTGGCGAATTTGCCACCCGGATGGACGCGCGTGCAGCGCTGGGCGTCCGAACCATCGTGGACGACGCATCGGTCTACGACCAGCTCAAGCTCATGGGCCGCTTTGTTCGGCTGGCGGGCTATAGCGGCCTGCTGGTGTGCCTGGACGAACTGGTCAACCTCTACAAGTTGGCCAACGCCCAGGCCCGGAATGCAAACTACGAGCAGCTCCTGCGCATGCTCAACGACTCCCTGCAGGGCACTGCGGTTGGCCTTGGTTTTGTTCTGGGCGGCACCCCGGATTTCCTGATGGATACCCGCCGCGGCGTCTACAGCTATGAAGCTCTTCAGAGCCGCTTGGCTCAGAATACCTTTGCCACCAACGGACTGGTGGATTTCAGCGGCCCTGTGGTTCGACTGTCGAGCCTGACAGCCGAAGATTTCTACGTCCTACTCACCAAGATTCGCCATGTCTACGCTGCCGGCGACGCGGGCAAGTATCTCTTGCCCGACGATGCCATTCACCAATTCATGACCCACTGCGCCAATCGAATCGGCGATAGCTTCTTCCGCACCCCGCGCACGACGATCACCGCCTTCATCAACCTCTTGGCCGTCTTGGAGCAGAACCCGGGCGTGGACTGGCAGGACCTGATTGGATCGGTCGAGGTGGCAGCTGACCACGGGGGCGACGGCGAACTGGTCGTGCAAGAGGACGACGAGCTGGCGTCGTTCAGGCTCTAACGATGACTGCCTCCAGCGCCTTCCAATCGCTGCATCCTCGAATCCAGCGCTACCTATGGATCGAACAATGGGAGGCGCTGCGTGAGGTCCAGGAATTGGCGATCCCCCTCGTCCTGAGCGCCGACCGGGACGTGATCATCGCCGCCAGCACCGCCTCGGGAAAAACCGAGGCCGCCTTTCTTCCTGCGCTCACGCGCCTTCTGAACACCGACGAGGAGGGCCTGATTGTCTACATCAGCCCCCTAAAGGCGCTCATCAACGACCAGTTTGAACGGCTGCAGCGGCTTTGCGAGGACCTTGAAGTCCCCGTGTGGCCTTGGCACGGAGACATATCGGGCTCCACCAAGCAGCGATTCTTTAAGCACCCCCGTGGCGTGCTCCTGATCACGCCGGAGTCCTTGGAGGCGATGCTCTGCAACCGCGGAACCTCCGTAGCCGCCGCGTTCTCCAAGCTCCTCTACGTTGTCGTGGACGAACTCCATGCGTTCATTGGAAGCGAGCGCGGAAAGCAGCTTCAATCGTTGATGCACCGGATCGACGTGCTATTACGGCGGCGAACTCCCCGCCTGGGCCTGTCAGCGACCTTGGGCGACTTTTCGAGCGCCGGGACCTTCCTACGCCCGGGTGTTGGGGCTGCCCCCGCGCTGGTCAACGCCTCATCAGCCGGAAATGATCTCCAACTGATCATCAAGGGCTACGAACAACCCACACCTGACGGCGGATCCGACGAGAATCCGGTGGCTCCCACGGCGGTGGCCGAGCACCTCTACCGAGTGCTTTCAGGGACGAACAATCTGATCTTCCCCAACAGCCGAAGGGAAGTTGAACGCTACACCCACCTCCTCAATCTGCTGAGCGAACAGGACGGCCGGCCGAGAGAGTTCTGGCCACACCATGGGAGCCTGTCCAAGGAAATACGCACGGACACAGAAGCGGCTCTGAAGCAAAAGGGTCGTTCAGCAAGCGCAATTTGCACGAACACCCTGGAACTGGGCATCGATATCGGAGCGGTGAAAAGCATCGCGCAAATTGGCCCACCACCTTCCGTGGCCAGCCTTCGCCAACGCCTTGGTCGCTCCGGGCGCCGTCCTGGAGAGCCAGCAGTGTTGCGCGGCTACGTTATCGAGGATGCAATCGACGCTGAGTCGACGTTGAAGACAAGGCTTCGACTGGACACAGTTCAGTCCACTGCGAGCGTCATGCTGCTGCTGGAGAGGTGGTTTGAACCGCCTTCGGTCAACGGGCTACACCTCTCGACGCTGATTCAGCAGTTGCTCTCCTCCATTGCCCAGTACGGCGGACTCAAGGCAGCCCAAGCCTATCAGCTGCTCTGCGCAAACCAGGGACCGTTCCACGGGCTGTCCCAAGACGCGTTCGCAGAGCTGCTTCGCCACCTTGGCCAAGAACAGGTTCTGATTCAAGACGGCTCCGGCTTGCTGCTCCACGGCCCGGTCGGCGACAAGTTGGTCAACCATTACACCTTCTACGCCGCTTTCAACGTCGACGAAGAGTTCCGGATCGTGGCCGCCGGCAAGGCACTAGGCACGCTCCCCGTGTCCCAACTGGTGACCGTCGGCCAGCGTATCTTGTTTGGCGGTCGCACTTGGCTCGTCGAGCAGATCGATGACGCCCAAAAAACGATCTACGTGGCCGCGGCGAAAGGCGGCACCCCGCCTCTTTTCAATGGAACGGGCGGGCAGGTCCACACCCAGGTCCGTCAAAAGATGCGTGGACTGTATCAGCAGGAGATAAAGCCAGACTTCCTGGACCCCACTGCTTCTCGCTTCCTGCAGGAGGCGCAAAGCGCCTACCGTCAATTGCGCCTGGACGGCAAGGTTCTCCTCGACCAAGGCAGCGATGCCTTGCTGCTGACATGGCTGGGAGACTCCGCAAATGAAGCCATCGCCTGCCTCCTGAACGCCCAGGGATTCACTTCTCAGGCCGGTAGGCTGGGCGTGGAAATTTCCAAGGGAGCAAGGAGTCTCGATGATGTGATAAAGGTACTCGGGCGGGTGGCGAAGATGCCATTGCCCTCCCCGGAGACCCTTCTCCAATCTGCGAACAACTTGATCACACAAAAATGGGATAGCTTCCTTCCCTCGCGCCTTCTCAGACGCTCCTACGCGTCAATGAAGCTAGACTTGGAAGGGGCTACCGATTGGCTCGTGGGCGCGTTCGGGTAGTCCACCATGTTGTGACCAGTCCAGGGCTGATGCCATCTCCGAGTGAGGCTGTAGCCTCGTTGTCTCATTCGAATTAACCGGATTACTGAAGATGGCCGGCATCGGCTATCGCCCCTTGCTTTGTATATTATTTATTGAACCCCACACACCAATACAGAGTCTCCTTTAAAAGGACGAGCAAAATGGCGAAAGAAGGCCAAAATAGATCTTCGAGCAACAAGACCTCCGCGAAGAAGCAGACTAAGAAGCCAGCCGAAGCAACCGGCAGCGAGTCCCCAGCCAATGCAGCTCAGACACGGAAAGCCTGGGCAAAGAAAGTTCTGGAGAAAGCTATAATCGACGTCGTCGGAGGCCTTCTGGCGACGGGCGCAGTCGCTGGAGGGGGATGGCTCATTGACCACATCAGCAAAGTCATCAATGGCGGTGGCCTCTTCTGGGGCGAGGCGACCACGCCGAAGTCCGCCATTAAGGCAGCAGCAACGCAAGACCGATTGATCTATCTGCAACAGCTATACCTTGATATAGCAGTGTTGCTCGCTACTCATCAAAAACAGCTCAGCAAGCATGCGTCACGGCTGCCTGAGCTGGAACAGCAACTTAGCGCCAACCTAGACATCAGCGTCAAGGTTCGCTCCCCCGGCGAATCCGAGAGGCTTAACCATAAAGTTCTTGCTGCGCTCATTTTCGACAGGTGGGTTGAAGGACTCAAGCCTATGGCACCATCTCGTCTGCGCAGGATGTAAGTAGTCGTTTACGCAGGCTGCTCAACCCCGTCGGCAAGACCTCTTTTCCGCCAATGGGGTTGAGCGTTCGCTGAGCGCGCAGTATGCCGCCCTTCACCTTCCAACAGACTCCCCACACACCAGGGCACGCCGCCCTGGTGTCTGGAACTCCAGGATCGTCTTGGCTATCCAATACGCCGAGCATTCCAACCAGAAACCAGCAGTCTTTTGTCAGGATTTCGGCGATTTCATCCTCACCATAACAGTCGGCTGTGCACTCTCAGGGCAGGTGAAGACATCGCCCCTCCGCTTGCCGCCACACGACAAGAGTGCCAATTGCTTCCGCGCATATCCAAACCGATTACTTCAGCAACAGGCAATAGCGACGAAGGCCGGCGCCATAGTGGTGTCGGCCAGTGTCGCACTTCAGCTCTTTTGATCCCTGCCGCCGACAACCAATCCGCTTTAAGTCACTTGCCGGGCTTATGCTTGTGAGGCTTCAAGCCAGGGGTATTCCCGGGGGTATCCTTGTTATCCCGCCGACGCTTATCCGGCTCGCCGGTGGATGGAGCTATAGGCTTCGGTCCAGGCTTAATCGACATAACTTGACTCCTTCATTGAGAGGGAACGGCCATACAAAGCTGCAACATCGCGCCACGACTGTCAATACAGCCTAACGAGATAAAATAATTCGCTCGCGATTGCCGTTGCCTGCCCTCTCCCATTCTGCCCAGGGAGGCCCGACAGCCTCAGTTCTGTTTCGCAAGTGAGATGAGGTGGCGCAGCGCACGCGCCCGATCCTGGCACGTGTCTACGTTCCACGATGGATGGTAGACCCAAGTCATCAGGGCGGATCCTCCCGCGAAGTCCAGGGACCAGACTTCTCGGGGTTCGATGAATAGGCGCTTGCCCTCTCCTCGATTCACCTGTTGGGAGATGAAGAGCTTTAGCCCTCTACCACCTCACCATGCCCGAAGAGCCGCCAAGCAGTACTCCCAATGCCCCATATCCGCACAACGCCCCTGCGTTCCATAGCGTTGGGGGTCGTTGGTGTGGTCCCAAAGGTAGGCGTAACTGGACGCTTTGACCTGCCCGGTCGCTACCAAGGGCTCCATGGCTTCCGCAAGAGAGCGCTGGAGCGCCGGGGCCTTGTCGGAATGCTGGGCCAGCAGACAGGCCGCGTCCGCCCCGTCTTGGCCCACTTGCGCCCCGGTCGGCCAGCCACGGGCCGCAACGGTGGACTTCAGCCGAGCGGTGTGCACCGCATCGACGGCACTGTGCACCCTCTCCTCGCCCTCGGCAGTCAGTGAGAGGTCCCGCACCGCCTGACCGGCATCCTTCATCCGCAGGAGCTCACCGCGCAGCTCGGGCTCAGTGGGCGTCGCACCGCTGGCTCCCAGCGGCGCGAAGAGGATCGCAATTACTAACAATGGACAGACCCGTTGCGCCACAGCTCCGCCTCCAAAGTGAGTTCTCAGCCCTCAATTCTCCGCAACGTTTATCAGCCGTACAGAACTAACATAACAACCCAAAGGGCGCTGTTAGCTTATAGAAATTAAACAGTACCGTAATGACTGCGATTCGACATAATCTTTATCCAGCCAAGCCATTGATTTTCAAGGATTGAATCCCTCCAATTCCTGCGTAATTTTCTTTTCCTGAAGAAGCATTAATGGGCACTCACAATAGATGCCTACGGTCGGCACGCGACCGACCTATTTCCATTGACGATTGCTGAGGCTGCTTTATCTGTACTTCCATCGAAACGATGGAAGCCCTCAATGCGCCTGGCTCAACCCTCAAGCCCCCTCCAATCCTATCTGGACGATCCCAGCGGCTCGCTGGAGATGTCCGATATCCGGATCGGCAGGCTCAGCATCGGAAAATTGGTGATCACCAGCCGAGAGGCCGCGATCCAGGCCCAAGAGATTCTCAATGCCGCCTATGAACGCACCCGCCGCGCACGTTCGACGAAGAACGGCACACGGTATCCCGAGCCGCTGCCGGCGGGCACACCCGGGCGCTCGCTCTCCGTAGAGATTGACGACTACATCCGCAATCGCGGCGACTACAGCTGCCTGGCCAGAGAGACCGTCGAGGCGACCTCTCGCACCCTACGGCTGCTTCTAATGACGTGCGGGGACATACCGGTCACCCGCATCGACCACGCTCACATCTACAAGCTATGGGACCTCATTCGCTGGGCCCCAGACCGTCTGCTGTCCGACCCAGAGTACCGCAGGTTTACCTACGACCAAGCGGTCGCGCGTGGAAGGCAACTCAACGTGGCCCCACCGGCCCCCGCCACGCTTGAGAAACACCGGCGCTTCCTATCGACCTTCTTCAAGAAGCTTGAGAAATCCAAGGCCATCGGTGCCTCACCGATGGTCGCCTTCGACGAGATCAAGAAGGACTTGGTCGTGGATCCGAACAAGCCCGAGCGCCTGTTTGACGATGCAGAACTCAAGCGCATCTTCGACCATGGGACATATGTCCCATGGGCTAGCAAGTACCCCCACCGCTGGTGGCTTCCCATCCTCGGCCTCTGCACGGGAGCGCGCATCAACGAGATCGCCCAGCTCAAACTGGCGGACGTGGTGCAAGAAGCCGGCGTCTGGTGCATCCGGATCCAGAAGACCGTCGATCCCGACCTGGCGCACAAGACCCGCAACCGAAGCCGTCAGCGCCTGAAAGGGAAGGCAGCCATTCGCACCCTCCCCATCCCCACCCCAGTGCTCAATGCGGGCTTCCTCGATTTCGTGGCCGATATCCGGGCATGCGGTCATCCCCGGTTGTTCCCACACCTGACCGCCGGCGTGAACCGCAAGACGGGTGAGTCGAACCAGCGTTACAGCCAAGCCGCCCTCAACCAGTTCAGCACATACCTGAAGAGCCTAGGTTTCGGGAAGGGTATTGGGCTACACGCGTTTCGGCACACCATCGCCACGGAGCTCCATCACAAAGGAATTCCCGACGAGGACATTGCCTTGCTGACGGGCCACAGCATCAGCAAGAAGGTGCCGGTGCTGCATGAGGCCTACTTCCACAAGAAACCAGAACTCGCCAGAAGGAAGCAGATCGATCTCCTGAGTCGCTACGCGCCACCGGTCGAATTGCCGATCTACCAGAGAGGTCAGTTCGCGAAACAACTAAGCGATCCAGACAAGTTCTACCCGTAGATCGGCGGCTGTTGCCTGGGCCCTACCGAATATTGAAGGAGAGCTTGGGCGCCCCTGCGAGCATTCGCATCGGATTCCATTTGGAATTACCCTAAAGCCCTCACCGCTCGGATCAAACAGATGACCATCGATGTCAGCGGCCTGTCGGCCAAAGAACTCAAAGCCCTGATCACTCAGGCAGAAAAGCAGCAAACCAAAGTGCTGACTCGGCCCAAAGCTGCGGCTATGCGAGCCAAGATCAACAAATACGTCAAAGATCATGGTTACACGATAGAGGAGCTTTACGGCGCGGTTTCAACGACCTCTTCAGAGGCATCCAAGAAGCGCACCGACGGCAAGGTCGCCCCGAAGTACCGCAATCCGGCCAACCCTAGCAAAACGTGGTCCGGCCGTGGCCGCCAACCGAGGTGGCTGGCTTCGCTGATCCAGAAGGGGAAGGAGCCCAGCGAATTTCTCATCAAATGAGCCTTCGCTCGATAGACTAAAGCTACGTGACTGCGCGGACACGAATGAGCATCAGGGCCCTAGAAGGCAACGAGGAAGTTTCGCGGGGTTTTCCGAAGCCTAGCGAGTCTATGCGGATGGGCACTCATACCTATCGACGTATTGGACGAAGGAGCGGAGGTAGGTAGTTGCTTGCTTGATTTCCGCATCAAGCAATGACATTGGGCGTTGAGAAGGAACACTCCGCTCGATGCAGGTTATGAGCTGCTGGGCGTAGGCTCTATCCCCACCCACGTAATCAGGCGAGTTGGTGACACTGAGCCGCATCCGAAATACTTTGTTCAGGCGGATGACAGCCGCGATACCGCTTTCTCGAAGCTTTGCCAGGAAGTCCTCCGGCGGCGGTGCGGAACTGAACACAGGCGTGCCGCTTGTATTGGGCGCCACGCCTTCCCCGCTGAAAATCCAGGAAAGTGCAATCGTGCTCGCCACGACTTTGGCATGCTTTCGGGCGATCTCTACGATCTCGTCACACTTACTAATGACCTCCCTCTCTTCAGCGCTGTAGTCGTCCGGCCAGACTTCATAACCATCGCAGTCGATGAGGTCAGGTGCGCTCAGATAGTAATCCAGCCTCCGAAGCACCGTCTGGGTCCACTCTTCCTGCGTCTGGACGAATACACCTTTGAAGCCGAGGAAGTACAAGCTTCGATAGATGCTTAAGATGCGAGACAATTTAATTGCTTTTCCATCCTCTCCACCCGCCTCCAGTTCGGCCTGTGCGTGACCTATAGCCGCCTGAATCTGCTCATCGGTGGCGGACGCATAGTCTCCGATCATCATGAGCGGATCATAAGAACGAAGCTCCGGGATGAGCCCAAACTGGGCGGCAAGCACTTGGTAGTCGACGCCCACCGACCCACGCATGTGATCGATGAACTCTTGTGACGCAGGCCAGCTGTGGACAGCTGCGGACAGTCCAAGCCGCTCCAACGTGGATGCTAGGGAGGCTGTCTCGTCTTCGGTGGCCTGTCCCTTCTCCTTCATTACGTCGTGAAGGGCAAGCATGATGCCCACCTGATCGGTCGAAAAGACCTTCCTGACAAGCTCGCGGCCATTGGCATCGCGCGCGAGGGCAACTGTCCAGAAGAACACCGCGCTGGGCAGGGGACTGTTGAAAATCTGATCCAGCGCATCTTTTGGAAGCGCTTCCGCCAGCCGCTTCAATTCGACTATCACCGTTCTGACGGTTCGCAAGTTGGTGACGCGAGCGCTCTCGATGAGACTGATGATTTCCGAGAGACCTCCACCAACGATCCGACGCACACCATCCTCCGCAATGCCATTGATCGTCAGTTGGCAGAACGCCAGCAGATCAGGCTCCACGTGGATGGTGGCACCGACGATACGCTCTTTATACCTTCCAAAATTTTTGAAGTTCTCGCCCGCACGAACTTCGTCGGCAATCAGCAGACAATGAACGCCACTGCTGTCGATGAGGTTGACGACGAACCCGAATAGGACACTGAAAGGACCTGCAAAGCGCTCGACATCATCGATGCAGACCACGGTCTTGTCACGTGTGAGCTCTGCTCGCCAAGTGATATCTTTTGGCTCAATCTTTGCCACGCGAAGCAGCGCCTTTCCAAGCACTGACCCCACTTCAGCAACCACGCCAGGAACTGCCATGGTGATGGATGCTTGGAGCAAGGCCCGCTCCAGATCCTCCAACGACTCCAGACCCGCAGCAGAGATAGTGATGGGCGAGCGATCCGTTAGCTCCGCAGCGTAGCGACTCCATTTATAGGACTTCCCAACCCCCCAGTCCCCTGAGATCAATATGGCATAGCCGGGTTGGGGTGATCGCAGGTAGTTGTCCAGCTGTTGCATCAGAGGGTCCTTTTTTGACGATAAGTGCTAAAGCCCAGGATTGACGCTCGATTCTGACGCTCAAAACGCGCCCGCGCTGGCGGTCAAGCGAGCTGGCCCCGCGGCTAAACAGGCGGACCATTACTGCTCAGATGGCGCCCAGGTCTTTGACCACCGCTTGGCCTTGCTGCAGGAATCCCAACAGCAACCGCCCCCTGCCACCTTCCGCCCACTTCTCTCGTTGAGCCACTGCGCCGGCCGCCGGCCGGACTCAAACAGGGCCGGCGTTGCCATTGAGGGCGGCCAGTCCTGCAAGGGCTCACCAGGTGACGAGAGCTGTCCCGTGATCGGCTGGACCACCGCGGGCACCGTCGCGTCGTGTTTGGCGTAGGCGGTAGCCGTCATGCGTCCGTTCTTGGGAGACCATCCACCCAGCACCAGCTCCGTGGTGCAGTATTCTGCCGGCAATCCCGCTTCAGCCAGGGCTTTGGCGTAGTTCGGCCAAAGCTGGTCAATGACTCGCCCCAATTCCGCCGTCAGCTGTTCCAAGGTGAAGTCTGCTCGAAAACTTGCTTCCAACGAGAGTTGGTAGATTCGCAGAAAGAACTGAGCTGAACCCCGGGTTGCAAACAAGATCTGGTGCTGAGGAATGAGCAGCACCTTCGCCCCTGCCGAAGCTTGGCCACTTAGGGCGTCCTCCGCCCAGGTGTCTACCGTCACGACCAACTGGTCAGCGCTCAGCAAAACGTTAAGGATGCTCATGGGTAAAGTCTGGCTGCCTGTCTCCTACTATCCAACCTTGCCCCCGCACCTGTCGAGCCTTCTATGGAGCTTTCCCTAGAGCTGTTGGCCGCGCGCCTTGAGGCATGCGACGTAGACTTAGAAGCCCACCGCGGCAACATCAAGGCCCTGGAATATGGACTACGGGCGGTCATCGCCAGCCATCCTAAAGGAAGGCTTTCTCCATGGAACTACGTTAGCCAGAACTCGTTTCGCCAGATGACACGCCGATCCGAAAGGCACTGGCATCCAATGCACCAGTGTAATGACCCACTGAAAACCTGCTCAGGTGTTACTTTCCCCGAAGGAGACACCGATGAGCGAAAAGATGGAAGAAGAGATCAAGCGCTGGACCGCCCGGCGCAAGTCGGCACTGGTCCTTGAGATCATCCAGGGCAAGACGACGGTGGCGGCGGCCAGCCGCCAGTTCGACCTGACCCCGGCCGAGATCGAGAGCTGGGTCGAGGACGGCAAGCGCGGCATGGAGAATGCCCTGCGTGCCAAGCCGGAGGACGTGCGCGAGCAGTATGCGCGGCAGCTCAAGGATCTGCAGGAGGCCTATGGCGAGGCGATGCTGGAGATCCGCGCCCGAAAAAAGCTGGCGTCCCTGGTGGGAAAGGACGAGAGCTGATGCGCTCGGTCCAGCAGGGCCTGAAGGACGAAGGTTTCGCGGTGCCGATGACCAAGCTGTGCCAGTGGTTCGATGTGGCCCGTCGCACGACGTACTACAAGCCGACCCGGTCACCGCCCAAGGTGAAGCCAGAGCTGGCCGAGCCAATCAAAGAGATGATCGAGGCGGAGCCGAGTTTTGGCTATCGCATGGTCGCTGCGTTGCTGGGCATGAACAAGAACACCGTGCAGCGGATCTTCCAGCTCAAGGGCTGGCAGGTACGCAAGCGTGCCCTTGGTCAGCGCCCGCGGATCGAAGCCAAGGTGTCGCGGGCCGAAAGGCCGGACCAGCGCTGGGCCACCGACCTTTGCCGGGTCTGGGGCGGAAAGGACGGCTGGCTCAGTCTGGCGCTGGTGATCGACTGCAGCACGCGCCAGCTGCTCGGCTGGCACCTGTCACGGACCGGCAAGGCCAGCACCGCTTCGGCCGTCCTGGAGCAGGCGCTGATCACCCGCTACGGCACGTTGGGGCGTGTGAAGGAGCCATTCCTGCTGCGCTCGGACAACGGCCTGGTGTTCACCAGTCGGGATTACACCCGGCTGGTGCGCAGCTACGGCCTGAGCCAGGAGTTCATCACCCCGCACTGCCCTCAGCAGAACGGGATGGTCGAACGGGTGATCCGGACGCTGAAGGAGCAATGCGTGCACCGGCATCGCTTTGAGAGCCAAACCCACGCCCTGCGGGTGATTGCTGACTGGATCGCCTTCTACAACCAACAGCGCCCTCATCAGGCGCTGAAGATGATGACCCCGGATGCGGCCTATGCCGCTACATTAACCGCATGACCTGAGCAGGAAGCGGTGGGTCATTACACCAGCGCCGGCAAGAGAACCACAACCAAGGGTCAATCGTCTCCAGCATCCACCAGTGTTTCAACCACCAAGCGAAAGGCGTGCGCTGCTCGGTTCTGGTGGATGCGCAACAATTGACGGCGTGTCGCCAGCGTTGCTTTCTCGAGCGCCTCCCGAACGAAATCGTCCCCATGCAGATTCGATTTGCGCGAGTTGCAACTCACGCATGCCAACACGATGTTGGAGATGAAGTTGCTCCCCCCATGATGCAAAGATACGTAGTGATCCTCGTGGCAACTGGCAGGCTCACCAAGGCCATTTACAGCACCACCCGGTCCCTCGAGGGATCTGTAGCAGTAGTAGCAGCGACGCTCCTGGAGCACCAGCAATGTCCTAATCTGCTCAGTGCTGTGCGAGCCTGGCGCCGCCTTCGACTTCAGGGCCCGGCGAAACGACGTTCGTCGGCGCGTCTCGCGGGCGCGGACTTTCCAATGCGCATGAAAGGTATTCCAGGGCAAGAGCACTTCCAGATCGGAGGACTGGAAGAAACGGCGATCACCTGCTCTGCACGCCTCGTGAACGCTCCAATCCTCCAACGTCCCATTGCAGCGCGCGCATCGCCCGTGTTTGGTAAAAAACTGCATCAGCTCGTCGCTGATTCCAAAACGTGCGTTGAGGTCCACGCGCTGAAACCGGCAACCGATCATGCCGTCGGAAAAGACCTGATCTCCCAGGCGTTCATAGGGATAACGCCGGACCATACCCCACCCTGCCTTTGTCAAACATCCGAGAATGGTGCCCGCTTTCCCTACCGGCTGCCAGCAGAGGTCGCCCGTGGCTGGTCCAGACCTTCTCGCAGTAACCGCCGCACCAACTCGCTGACGTGAACATCCTCCCGCGTTACCGCCTGTTCCTGTTCCAGCCGGTTCTTCAGCTCCCGTGGCACGCGAACGGCGACTTGCACGTAAGGTGGCCGGCCCGCGTGGACAGCCTCACCAAGGTGAGCCCCTACGTCAATACCAACGCGTGGCGTGCGCCGTTGAGGGCGCCACGCCACCCGCTGGCGTTGGGCATGACGTCCGATCGACGCGACCGGACGACCTTTTGCTACGGGAAAAGCATGCTAGACCCGAAAAGGGCTTAACAGAGGATCAGAGCGCCTGAGAGTTCAACTGAATCCGGCAACTACACCTGTATTCCCCGCTGATCGGCAATCTCATTCATCGATGGAGAGCCCCGTTCAAGGGGCTCTCTAAATGCTACAGCCATCTAAGGCTGGTCACCATAAATTTGCTTCCGCAACTGCATTTCCGAGGCAGCCGCCCTCTCCATCTCCATCTCATCTCCAAAGTACAGCTTTTTAGTATTCTCCACCGTATCTGGACCATACTTGGCTTGGACACCCTGCTCGAGAGTTAGTCCCTCTTTCGCACATTCCCCAATATCAAAAGCTTGACCATAAAACACTGCAGCATAGGCAGGCGAGGATCTACGACGCACCACGCTCTTTGCTCGTTCGACAGCTTCGGCTACGGCGTCACCGGTCCTGTAGCTCCTATCACTTTGCACATCCGCTAACAATTGACAAGAGACAGGTTCAGAGGCATCGAGAAGAGCGTTGATCTGCGCTACCGATGTCAACGTTCTCTCATCTTCGCTCTCCTGCTCCTGTTGCTCCCTCTGGTGCTGCGCCCTCTGCGCTTCTCTTATCTTTTCATCGACCAGGGCTACCGCAACGCGAGACACTAGCCGTTCCGGTGAGGCAGCGCAGGCCACTTCTACTTCTTGCCGATATGCCTCCAAATCCTCCTTACCAGGCTTGAAGATGAACCCAACAACCGAAGCAGCTCGTCGCTCTTCAATAACGGAAGAGAGATAATTGACTTCCGCATTGGGTGGCAGGAGTCCATCAGTCGAAGCTTTGCAGCTCGCAAGCCCGACGTCTCTTCCGTGTCGATCATAGCTAGACTTCACCGTTTGACGGAAAACATCAGCCAAGGAACGCCCTGTATCAGCCAAACATTGGGAAATAATGTCTTGATCCACGTCCTTTCTTGGCTTGGACCTTCCTTTTAGGACGTTCTGAAAGTAATACTCGACATCTGAGTCCCCCTTGTAGCTAGCAGCGGCGGCTTGAAAAACCGTCTCTATCTGGCGATTGACCGCAAAGTCATCGCCCATCGACTGGCTATCGGCGAGCTGCTCGCACTTAAGCTTAGAATCGAGTGAGATTGCTGGCGCTTTGTTGCCTGAGCAAGCAGCCAGGAAGAGGAACACCGTCATGACGGTTAACGATTTTATGCGCATACATCCCCTGTAATTTAAGCGTCTTGCCGAAACGGCGGAGCATTCTACATCGCAGCGCCACTCGGCTGTGGAACTGGGCCTGAGGTCCACCGACAAGGCGCACTTAAATACGTCAGTGCCGCAGCCATGGTATGGATGCACGTAGCAACAGGGCCACCGCTGCGAACCATGTGTACCGCAGTCTCCTTAGACCGCCAGTCCATCAACTTGTTGCGCGAGTGCTTTCAAGTGAGGGACAAGCGTTCCGAGGAGGTCCCCTCCTCATCCGAAGGTGTGCTGCGACCCCAGCACGGTCCATCCTCGGTCCATCAGGTCGCATCGATGCAGCCAGCACTCTCTCTCAGTCATCCTGACTGGATGGTCGGCTGGCACCTCGACCGGCTCCAGTGTTCCTAGAACTGGTGGCAGCGTTGGATGGTCGACCTGGAACAGAACGTGGAGGTGCTCGCCAGTGTAGTCGGCGGTCATTCGATACAGCGTTAGGGTTGGTTTGCTCATGGAAGTTCTCCTATTGGGTAGCGTCGAAGCCGAGCCGGCTTGACTCAATTACTTATCCTCAAGCGCCCAAGAACTCGAACTACCCTTGTGCCGCAAGCGTTTCCATTTGAAAACGTCTTGGAAGACCTGAGTTCCGCTATCCTTTGCTGAACAGGGGACCACAACACCATGAGCCAACGGATCATTGGCCTGGCCTGTATGGCCATGCTCGCTGGATGCAACGCACCCACTCCACCGCCCACGGCGGGGCCCGAACCTATAGCGCTTCCGGCACCTGTTGCAGAGCCCGAACCAGTCTCCGTTCCGGAGGAAGTACCCGCTGCTGTGGCCGAGGAGCCAAAGGCACACGCCGATGATCCGGCGGTGGTAGCGCGCCTGAGAAAGCTGATCAAAGAAAGGGACGCATTGGGCACGAAGGTGTTCCGGGCTGGCGTGTCCATCGATGGGGCAAGTTCGGCCGGCACGGCATACAACGAAATCCACATCCCTGAGCACACGTGTTTTGTGCTCGGCCAGCTGCTGGACAAGGCGGACTTGGTAGCCCCATTGGCTATCGAATACGAGCCGGACTACGAGACTCAAACCACCGAAAATGCGTCAGATCTCCGCATCATGGGCAATTCCTTAGGCAACTTCGCCAGCGTTGCTCAGCGCGTGTTGGACATGCCGCACGACGAACGTGTGATCACTTGGAACCTGGACTGCGCCGGCCAGCTTGGCCTGCCCAAAGCCTACATCAAGCAGGAGGGACAATCCTCGTTCTACGTGGTGACGAACGAGGGCCATGCCCTGAAGGTGTTGGGTGACATAGAGGCCGGGTTTGCGCAGAAGGTCGAAGACGCCATCGAGGCTAACCCCACGGTAGAGGTCGTGATGCTGGGAAGTGGCGGGGGCTATATCGATGAAGCCATGAAGGCCGGTGCCTACATTCGACGCAAGGGACTGGACACCACCCTTTACAACAACTGCTACTCCGCGTGCCCCTTGGTCTTCATGGCAGGGGTTGAACGGCTGAACTGGTCGCCCTACCCCAAGCTGGGGTTCCATCAGATTTACACACCCGATGGCCAAGCCGTCCCGCTTGACAGCCAACCCTACCGGCTCGTGTTTGGCTACTTGACCCGCATGGGCATTGAACCTCGTTACGTGCTGCAGAAAATGTGGTCGGCGCCGCCGTCGGGCATGACCAACGTGGACGGACAGGACGAGGACCTCTGCCAGGCCAACATCACCACCTGGATTCAGCGGGGTTGTTCCAACCGAGACTACGGCCACCTGTGAGGGGCGGCCTCTTGCTCTGGCCCCTGACACGCCGTATAAAGCACCTGCCGGTCGCTAAAGCGTCGGTGTTGTGCCCGCATAGCCAATAGGCTCCGGGTGCCCGAGGTCCACCCAATGGGGGCGCGGGAATCCTTTTCGATTCCGGAGCCCGCCGTTGAGCACAAAGACCCTCAAAACCCTGCGCACCCATTCTTTTCACGCCCAGCAAGGCCGTTGCTACTACTGCAGCAGTCCAATGTGGCTGTGCTCGCCCGACGAGTTGGGCCTGCGCCCCCGTTCGGCCGCCCTTTTTCGATGCACGGCAGAACACCTGCTGGCCCGCCAGGACGGCGGGAAGGACGTGGCAGACAACGTCGTGGCCGCGTGCCACCTGTGCAACCTGCGGCGACACAAGCGCCCTACCCCGGCCCCCTCACCCGACGCCTATCGCGTCCGTGTCCAGCAACGCATGGCCAAGGGGACTTGGCGCCCTGCCCTGTCCAAGGTGGCCGCCCACAAAGGCTTTCACGCCTTATCATGACGTGATCGGCTTCTCACTTTGGCGTTGGATGATCGCGGGGCATGGACAGCAAAAGGATGGCGAAGGAATGGACCCCGTCGTGGGCGGGCCGACACGTAACGGGATCATCGGATTGGCGTTTGCGCCTTGAGGGCTTGGAGCTCGCCTTGGCGCTGGACGGACGCACCCACCGGGTCAACGTCGAGGACGAGGCCACTTACCGCGTCAACACCGGCACCTTCTGGACCGACATCACGTTCCATCCTGGGCAGGGCCGGGAAGTAAGGGCCGACGGGCTGCCCAACGTCCAGGGCGCCGCCTTGGTTCAAGCGTTGAACGTGGCATTGACAGAGAAACGCCTGCGCGAGGACGTGGCGTTCCTCAAGGGCCAGCAGCGCTCGATAGACGTGTGGCTGGACCACAAGGCAGACCAGGAGCGGGGCTGTTTGGAGCAGCGCCGCTGGTTCACCCACGAGCAGCAGGAGGACGTCCTCGCTGCCCGCCCCAAGATGGATGCGGCCGGTCTTCGATCGCGCCTAAAAAAGCCGGGCGTGGCGGTTCGATTGGGACCGGCTGCCCAGGCGATCGAGCGCTCGCTGGCAGCGTGGGAAGCCGACCACCGCCCTGCATGGGCCGCGCTCAACGCTGCCCACGTGGACCGCGAATTGGTGGCCTGCAAAGACTTGCTGGACCGGGTGGAGAGCAGACCGCTCACCCCGGAACAGGCAAGGGCCGTGGTGTGCTTCGACAACCGTGTGCAGGTGGTGGCCTCGGCCGGCTCGGGCAAGACTTCGACCATGGTGGCCAAGGCGGCCTACGCCATCCACCGCGGGTTCGTGGATCCCAAGCGAATCGTCCTGCTGGCGTTCAACACGGACGCCGCCGAAGAGCTCAAGAAGCGCGCGGTCTTGGCGTTTGAGCGCTTGGGCATGGGGGACGTAACCGTGGAGGCGTCCACCTTCCACGCGCTTGGTTTGCGCCTCATCGGCAAGGCCACCAGGGAAAAGCCCGACGTTCCCGATTGGGCCACCGACGCGGCTGGTGGCGTGCGAAAGCTCACCGACCTCGTGGACCAGCTCAAAGACCAGTCGCCCACGTTCCGCCGCCAGTGGGACCTGTTCCGCTTCGTCTTTGGCAAGGACCTTCCAGCGTTTGGTGCACCGGAGCCGTCCGACGTATGGGACGCCCAAGGCAAGGGCGCGCTGGTCACCAACCGCGGCGAGCGGGTGAAGAGCGTGGAAGAGGTGATGATCGCCAACCTGCTCTTCTTAAACGGAGTCGACTACCGCTACGAGGCCCCCTACCCCCACCGCACCGCCGACGAAACGCACCGGCAATACAAGCCCGATTTCTACTACCCCGACTTGAACCTGTTCCACGAGCACTTCGCGCTCGACGCCAATGGCGTGCCACCAGCGCACTTCGAAGGCTACATGGATGGGGTGATCTGGAAGCGACAGCTTCACGCGGAGAAAGGCACCGAGCTGTTTGAAACCACCAGCCACGGGTTGCGCCACGGCGACGACTTCGATCGGCTGGAGCGCGAACTGACCGACCGGGGGTTGGTGCTCGATCCCAACCCTGACCGGGAGATTCCCAAGGAAGGCCAGCAGCCCATGGCATCGGTCGAGCTCGTTGGGCTGGTGCGCACGTTTATGAGCCACGCCAAGAGCAACGGCTTGAGCGCATCGGATCTGCATCAGCGGTTGGACGCGATGCCCGCCGACACCTTCAAGCTGCGCTACCAGATGTTCCTGGACATCGCCGTTCCGGTGATGGCGGCGTGGGACGAAGCCCTGGCAGCAGAGGATGGCATCGACTTTGAGGACATGCTCAACCTCGCCGCCAGCCATTTGGAAGGCGGGCGCGTGGAATCGCCTTACGACCTGGTGATGGCCGACGAGTTCCAAGACGCCTCGCGCGCCCGGGCCCGGTTGTGCCGTGCACTGGTCCAAGGCAAGGGCCGCTTCCTCTTCGCTGTGGGCGACGATTGGCAGTCAATCAACCGCTTTGCCGGCGCGGACGTGTCGGTGATGACCGGCTTTCGCCAGTGGTTTGGTCACGGCCAAGTGCTCAAGCTGGAGCAAACGTTCCGATGCCCCCAGGCGCTGTGCGACGTCTCCAGTGCATTTGTCTCCAAGAACCTGGGGCAGATCGCCAAGCGCGTGCATTCGGCCACCCCTGCCCATGGCCCAGTGCTCCAAGCGTTCCAGGTGGACACCAAGGACCAGCTGGCCGATGCAATCGACCGCTTCGTGGTGAACTTGGCCGAGGGGGTGCGCGATGGCACGATCCCGCCGGGGCGCAACGGCAAGGTGTCGGTTTATGTCTTGGGCCGCTACAACGCCGATCGGCAGTATGTGCCGATGAGGCAAAGCCGGTTCAACCGCTGGGTGGAGGTTTCCTTTCTGACCATCCACCGCTCGAAAGGCAGCGAAGCGGACTACGTCATCCTCCCGGAAATGATCAGCGCCCCGCGTCGGCGCAGCTTTCCTAACACCCGCACCGACGATCCGGTGTTGGCCCTTGCCATGCCCGAAGGAGACACCTTCCCGCTGGGCGAAGAGCGCCGGCTCTTCTACGTGGCCCTGACCCGGGCCCGGCGCACCGTGGCGATGTTCACCGCCCGTGGTCAACGCTCGATGTTCCTTCGGGAGTTGGTGGAAGACGGGATATTGGGGATCACTGACACCGATGGCGAAGCCGTCAAGGAAGAAGCGTGTCCGGCATGCAAGCAAGGCGTGCTGGTGCTGCGCACCGGCCCTTATGGGGAGTTTCGCTCCTGTTCCAATTTCCCCGTTTGCAGCTACAAGCCGAGGCGACGCGGTGTAGACCCCTCTCCGCTCGCCACCCCACCGTCGCTCCCGAAACGCGCGTCGGCGGTGCACCCGAGCCAGCCGGTCCGCTCTGCCTCCGTTCCCCAGCCTACACCTCCCAGTCGGACACTCTTCTCCTTGCTCGAATCCTTCAACAATGGGCTGGCGGAGATCAATCGCAATGTTTCCCGCGCCAGCGCTGTGCAAAGCGCGACGTCCGACTTGAAGCACCGAATCTTCGCTGAAAGAAGCACGATAGAAAGTGCATTGGAGTTGGCGCGATCCGCAATCTCGTTGGAAGAAAAACTGAAAGACCCTCGCTTCAAGGAAGCCTACGAATCGCTGTCCGAAGCACTGGATGCAAACCGCCACGAGCCCGAAGAGGCGCAGTCGTGGGTGGAAACCCCACTGCCGACGTTCTCGCGCAGCCAGCAGCATCCAGACGAAGACATTGATGCCGCGATTCAGCGGTCGTTTGATGGGCTGAGGGAGGATCGGGACGCATTCCTGTCCGCAATCCATGGTCAGCTCGCAGGGGACTCCGTTCTGCGCCACCACTTTCTGACTTCGATCGAAAAGCTGCACGGACGCCACTATCTGGTAGCCCTAGACCCCACATCCTCTTGGCACCGCATCTAAGGAACCCATGTGGAAGAGGTTGCGTGCAACTTGTGGAACTCAAAGGCTGTGGGATGATGGCCACATAAGCAAGGAGCCGGGCATGACCATCCAACTTGACTACCTCCTGTATGGCCTGGCTGCAGCGGCGGTCTCTGGCGTCATCTTCGCCTTCAAGCGCGATGCACTGATCCGCAGTCGCAACGCCTCCAAGATCGAGCACCTGAAGGCCGGCCTCCCCGCCTCCCCGTCCCATCGGGCTTCGCTCGATGAGGTCGACGACACCGTTAAAAAGATCGACAACAGCTTCTTGCTGCAGGACGAGGATCCCTACGGGAACCATCTGTCGACCAGCGGTGAGCCGCATGGCTACTGGGGCCGGAACCGTGTCGGCCCGGGCTGAGCGAACTTCGACTGCCAAGATGCAAAACGGCGGCTAGTGGCCGCCATTTTTTCCTCACGGCCGTCTTTCCTCCCCCCATCCTCCGAACGCGGCCAACAAACTGACCTAGTCCAGCAATAGGAGGTTCGGTTGAGCGCAACTTTGCACCTGACTGATGCATGAGAACATTCCAGAAGAAATCCGGAGAACGCCGTGTCGCCCATCACCACCTACGCTCTCATCGCGGCTCTCACCGTGGTCGTTGTTGCGGCTCTGGTCTACGCCTTCAGGCGAGACGCAGAATCCGAACGAACTAAAACGGCGAAGGTGCTAAGACTCACGCAGGCGCTGCCCGCTTCACGTCCATACAACGAAACAGCCGCCGAGGCGGAAGTGACACTGCCGAAAATCGAGACATCCGCGTTCAGCGATACGGAAGATGCCTATCGTAGGAACCACGTCTCGGTGATCGGTGAACGCGATGGATTCCACGGAACAAGCAACATCGGCCCTCCTTAAGATCGAATGACAGCACGACCATTGAAACCCGACTTCAGCCGGCCATACTGGAAACGCATCTAGGAACCTTAGGACTCTTGTTTTTGGCCAGTGACCGAGAGTGCGGGGGACCACCAAGTGACGCGCCACAAGGGAGTTTCACTGGGCAGCTCCTCTCGCGTTTCTGCAGGACAGCCTGACCAGAACGTGGCCGACAACCGAGGTGGCTGGCTGCGCTGGTGCAGAAGGGCAAAGAGCCCAGTGAACTCCTGATCAAATAGTCGACAGCGTCGGGTTCCGAACGTACTCCAGGCAGGCTCAAGTCGGAGGAGAGCTTCGACTTCTGGCGACTTGCAACATGGGCTACTCAGGAGCAAAGTTCACTCATCCAGGGGGGACGTCGTTCCCTGCCGCGCTTCTCGACCGGCTCCTTCTTCTAGCTGTTTGATCTCTGCGTTGAGCGATTGAGTGTAGTCAGGGCCAAGGCAGAACTGCATGCAAATGAGACAAGACTCATAACCCATTTCTCTATTAACGGGGCTGGCGTCCCCGCCAGAGCGCTCTCTCATGAGAGCATTCTTGGCCACCAGCCATACTGTCAGCAGTCGAACGTAAGTTCCACAGAATTTCAATAGTGTTGACCTCACCCAAGGATCCAGTCCATTACCCTACCGATTCATCCAAAGAAGCGGTTGGAAGCCTCGCCTTCCGAGCCCAAGACGTTCTATCCTTCAATAAACCAAAAGGGGATGGGTCATGCCGGAGCATCCGATATACCGTAACGCGCTCAACGCGATACAGGTTGGCGTGGAGGATTTCAACGAAGGGTCCCCACCCCGACTGTCTTCAGCCGTCCGAAACCTGACCGCCGGCATTCTCCTCCTGTGTAAAGAGAAGCTTCGCCGCCTGTCGCCCGAAGACGAGATCTTGATTTGGAAGCAAATCAGCCCGTCGCTGGATGACAATGGGAAAGTCATCTTTGAGGGGTCTGGAAAGACGACAGTTGACGTCTCTGAGATCATTTCCCGCTTTAAATCGCTCGGCATTGAAGCAGATGGAAAGCTCTTAGACCGTATCACACGAGTCAGGAACCGGGTCGAGCACCACCACGTTGATGACGTGGGTCAGATCCGAGGCGCTTTCGCTGACGGTCTTCTTTTCCTCTCTCAGTTCATGCCGAAGCACCTAGGGGTGGACCCTCAGGACGAGATAGACGACGACTCCTGGGCCCTCCTAGTAGCCGAGAAGGAGATCGAAGACCGCCTCAGAGCAGAGTGCAGGGCGTCTTACGCTCCAATCGACGGGCCTACCTCGCTGACGGATGCTATTGAGCGCGAGGGGTGCCCTGAGTGCAGCTCCCATTTGGTCAGGCAAACTCAAGCCCAAAACACCAACCCATTTGAGGCCCAGTGGGCGTGCCGAGCTTGCGGTCATAGCAGCTCAAATCAGGAGTGGCTTGGTCGCATCCTTCCTAACTTCTTTGCCGGCGCAAGCTTCCTGGCTGCAAAGGATGGCGGGCCTGACCCCCTGGATACCTGTCCAGAATGTAACAAGGAGGCATATGTTCACGAGGAGGAGATGTGCCTCGCCTGCGGCTTTGAGCTTGAGCCGATCGAATGCGCCGTCTGTTCACAGCCACTTGGCCTAGACGAGTATGGCGAAACAATCTGTTCATATCACCGCTATGTCGCAGAGAGGGAGCGAGACCGGTAGAAAGCCGTAGGACATTTGTGGTTCTCGAGGAGGTCCTCGTCCGCCAACGCATAGGGAAATCATGCGAGTTGCAGATCTTGCCATCCATAACTTCCGTGGCGTGAGTGAGGGCTACTTGCGCTTCAGCAAACACGTGGTGCTAGTTGGGAGCAACAACACCGGCAAAACCACTGTTATCGAGGCCCTCACCCTGATCCTTGGTAGGGATCGTCTGATACGGGACCTCACGGAGCACGACTTCTTTGGGTCGGATCCACTGCCGGATGACCGCATCAAGCTGATTGCGACTATCACGGGCTTTGAAGGCAATGACCCCAATCAGCACTCCGAATGGTTCAGAGATGGACGCGCTGTCCCGAAGTGGTTGGACGAGGCGACCGGCAAGATTCACCCGTTGCCGACAGAGACCGCTAAACAACTCTGCTGCCAGATTGCAGTTCAAGCCTATTTTGACCGGCTGTCACTCACAGTGGAGGTCGTGCGCTACTTCCACGACCACGATGGCGCAGTCGACCCTTTCGATGAGGACTCGCCGGTAGCGGTTCCCCATCGGCTCATACAGCATTTTGGGTTCTTCCTGGTTAGAGCAAGTCGGACCTGGGATCGAGTGCTGTCGTGGGGCAGCGAGCTCTTTCGCAGGACCCTCCATGCCGCAGCCGCGCAGCCAGCCGGCGCTATCATTGCCCAGCGGGACCAGCTGCGATCGCCTGAAACAGCCATTGAGGACGACAGGCAGATTGCGCCCCTAGTTAACAGCGTGAACGATGAGGTCGCGCGCTGTATTGCAGGCTCGCCTAAGCTGAGGCTTCGTGTCACTTCCACGGACAGCCGCTCGGTATTGGATGCCGTGGCGGCCCACTACGCTGTGCCGAACGGACCTAGTGTGCCCGCCGCCCGCCAAGGAAACGGTTTGATTTCATTGCAGGGGCTGTTCCTCCTCCTTGAGCTTGGAAGACTGCGTGCTAAAGGCGGCGAAGGCTTCACCATGGCCTTGGAAGAGCCAGAGCTTCATCTGCCTCCGGCAACTCAGCAGCAGATTGTGCTGAGAGTCCAAGCACTGTCCTCACAGACATTTGTCACCACCCACTCTCCAACCATTGCCGCGATGGCTGATCCCACCTCCGTCTTGCTGCTTAGAAACACTGGTGGGATTTTGACCGCCAAGCCTTTCTTGGAGAAAAATCTTGATGGTCAAACGGCTAACTGGCGACGCAAGTTCTATCAGCACAACCGGACTGAGGTCATTAACGCCCTCATGCACTCGTTTGTGCTGGTCCCCGAGGGCCGTTCAGATCACCTGTTGCTACAGACACTTCTCAAGCCACTCATGCTTAGACAAGGCTGGGCAGGCGAGCATGCTCACTCATTCGGGTTGGAGGTCGGCCTAGTTCCAACCGAAGATGCCAAGGTTGTTGAGACTTGGACCGACCTTCAGCGGTTGCATCCGTGCGTTTGCTGCCTTGTGGACGGCGACGGAGAAGGCTTCCGATACTCCGCGGAACTTGCTCAGGCGGGGGCTCGTCCCGGCTCTATCATCAGGTGGTCCGATGGTCAGATGCTGGAAGATGTCCTGTCTTGGATCTTCTCTGCTGACCCAGCTGCGATTGCGGTAGTAACGAGGGATACTCCGACGTTGGCGGATGCCGATGTGCCCATGGTCGTAGCGCATGCAAAAACGAAGAAGTGCGACTTGGTGCTCTACGAGTCTATCGCGGATGCCATCGTCAGCAACGAGGCATGTAGAGGGCGAGCGTCGGAGCTATTCCAAGGCATGGCGTTGGCCTGCGCCGATCTGGAGAGCGCCCGCTTTAGCAGGGCCGAGAACATCTGGGTCTTCCAGCCATGACCGTTACCGTCTTTTCCGGCGGGGCGGGCAGTGGAAAGACATACCAGCTGATGCAGAAGCTTGCAGAGGTCATTGCCGAGACGCCTTTGGAGATCGGAAGTAAGGTTTTAGCGCTGACCTTCATGCACGGCGCTAGGCGACGCTTAGATGATCGACTTGCCCGGGTTCCGGGAATTGAACGTCGTTACGAATGCGCCACACTAGACAGCTTCGCCGCCCGGCTTGTTCGACGCTGGCAGTCGCTGGCTACCCAGGAGCACTACGGTGAGCCGCGTGAATCCGAATACGAAGAGACGTGCCGGGTAGCCGCAGCCCTTCTCAACCACCGCCGCGTCGTGCTCTGGGTGAAGGCCTCATATCCCATCTTGATCATTGACGAGGCTCAGGATCTCTCTGCAAACCGCCTAGATGTCGTCCGTCACCTCGCATCGGAACTGACAACGCTCATTGCTGCCGATGAGTTCCAGTGCCTGGACGGTGACCTTCGACCGAATCCGGCATGGGGCTGGCTCCAAACCCAAGAAGACCACGTAAAGCTGGAGCGGACGATGCGCACAAACGTGGATTCATTGCTCAACGCCGCCGCTGCACTCAGGTCTGGCTTGGATCTCCCCATCGGCCCCCGGTTCTCTGTCAGAGCGACAGCGAACGCTGCACTGGCGTCTACCTTCTTGAGTAACCAGATCGCATGGAAGGTAAGGGAGAAGTCCTTGGCAGTTATATCCCCTGTAGTGAAGGCCTTCGCAGAAGAGACTGTGATGACGTCTGCCACCAAAGCCACCAAGCAGGGCAATGGGCCCTACCGAGTCGATTGGGAACAGGCCGAGGAAAAGGTCGTGGAAGCACTCTTGGCTCGGATAGTGGCTCCCGCTGTTGCTACCCCAGCCGAGGCTTTGGAGGCCGTGAGAGCGACAGGCAATCAAGGTCTCTATGATGAGTTTGCCAACTGGGTGGACCGCTTGATTCGGACCAAGCGTGACGTAGCTATCTCTCGAGAGATGCTCTCAGCCGCCGTTAAACAGATTTGTGCAAGCCGCGTCAGGTTCCAGCGCTCTTCGGACTTCGGTTACAAGGCGATGTCCGTGCACAGGGCAAAAAACAGAGAATTCGACCATGTTGTGGTTCTTTGGCCTGCTGCAACGCCAGGAGACAGTGAACAAAAGCGGCGATTGCTCTACAACGCGGTGACCCGGGCAAAAGTGGAGTGCCTGGTACTCGTTCAGGCGAAGAAGCACATCGATGCGCCGCCCTTCAAGCAATAGCTAAGCGACGCCATACGCCGTCTATCGTTAAGCAGATTCTGACAGTTCGCGCAGCCTCTTCAACGCTTCCTTCTGCTTGGACGCAGGCAGTCGTGAGACCAGCAGGATGACCTCAGCGAGGGTGTCGGACGTGGCGTGGAAGTAGGCCACCGGAAGACCGAGCGCCTTCGCCAGAGCCTCTGAAGTGGCCGGGTCTGGGTCGTGCTGCCCTGTTTCGTAGCGGCTCACCCTCGTCGCTCCCGACACCGAGTCGACCATGCCAATGCGCTCAGCGAGCTGGGCTTGCGTCCAACCCTTCGCGACCCGCGCACTGCGCAGGCGCTTGCCATAGACCGTCGCGGGCGTCTTGGGTTGGGGCATCCGGAATCTTGCACCACAGCTGAACTCCTTCCAAGTCTGACGGTTGGAACCGGAATGCACATCTGCGATTATCGTAAATGCCACCGCGTCGGTGGTCTACAGGGGATTACCCATGCAGCACGCACGACAAGGAGCCGTCGCGCTCCTCGCACTGGCCATCGCCAGCTTCCCCGCCTTGGCCCAAGCACCCTCTGAAACGAAGCCCGGCTTCTTCCGGCAGCTGGGAAAGAGCCTGAAAGACGCGGGCCAGCAAGCACTGGGCGCCAAGCCAGCAACCAGCAGCACGTCCGCCGCTGGCCCGCTCTACACCCCAATCAGCGGTGCGGGCCACATCAACGGGCTGTTCAAGAACGAGAACCACCAGGCCGCCCAGCAGGGCCTGCTGGACTGGCCGCGGGTCGCGCTGACCTACAAGGAATGGGGCGCAAGCTTGCCCTGTTGGACCGTGGAAGCCCGGATCTGGACCGGCGCCACCGCCTCCACCACCGAGACCTTCCGCGCGTGCGCGGACGCCCCGTTGACCATCCGGGACGACTTGGGGGAAGAAGCGGAGCTCAACAGCAACGCCCGAGCCAAGGCCACCACCGACTTGATGGTGGGCTTGAGGGTACGCCCTGGGAAGCCGAACACCGGCGACGACCGAACCACCGGCCCTACCCCACCCAGGGAACCGTTCAACGTGCGCACGACCCGAGAGGGCGTGGCATGGCAGGCCCGGAGAATTGCCCTGAGCACCGCTTGGGTGTCCGGCTTCTTGCGAGCTGATGACCTCTATCCCGGTCCCTCCGGAATCTTGACGCCGTTCCGCGACAGCCGCATGTGGATCGCCGGCTTTGATCCGGCCGGCAACCGCGACAAGTAAGCCCCCACCTCAACCAGGAAGAGACCCTCATGAACACGATCAGGAACATCGCTTTCGCCGTGACCACTGCTTTGGCTTTGACGGCCTGCGGCAGCAAGCCCTCCGACGAGCAGGCCAAGAAGGCCATTACCGCCGAATTTGAGCGCGCGCTCGGCAGCCAAGTTTGGGTAAAGGAGTATCGGGACTTCAGCCTGAGCGGCTGCAAGAAATCGGAAACTATTGACGGAGTGATCTGCGACGTGGGCGGCTCTGTCGTCCTCGACATTGGAGGCGTCGCCCAGGCCCGGCCGTTCGTTCAGCCAGTGCGCTTCTCAAAGGCTTCTGGCGAGTGGACCGCCCACAAGCTCTGACCCGGCGCCATGACGACTACACCCTCATATGCGCACATCGGCTGCGCGACTGTCCTGCTCGGCGGGGCCGGCCTGGTGTTCACGGCTGGCGGTCTTGAGGCCCTGCAGCAGGAGGCCACTCTGGGCTGGCTCGCTATCGCTGGCGGTTTGGCCATCTGGACCGTCTTGGGCTTTCTCTACTGGATCAACGCCCGGGCATACCGGCGTCAGGAAGATGCCAAAGGGCAACCGTACGCCCCACCCTCGCCCCAGCGCGGCGGGTTCTGGAAAGGGTTCTTCGTGACCTGGACCATCGTGGTGGCCATCCACATGGCAGCTTTCCTAGGAATGGGTTTTGCCGACCTGTTGCCGCGTCCTGAGCAAAGCCGAGCAATCTTCAGCCTGCTCGTCCTGGCGTTGGTGCCGGCGCACGTGGTGGTGCCCGGTCTGGTGGCAATTGTCTACAGCATGATGCGCCGGACCTCGTCCAGGTAGGCGCTTCCTGATGTTCCCATCAAGAGGCCCCGCTTCGGCGGGGCCTTTGCGTTGCGTCCGTCCATTAAATCTGGCACAAGGATTTTAGGACGTATATCAGCGAGGAAAGGGAATGGCGGACACTGGAGCGGACGGGGAGCAGACGAAGAAGGAGGCAAGCAACCCGGGCGCGAAGTCGCCTTCGCACATCGCTTCTGCGCTAACAACGATGGCGGGCGGCATCTTGGCCGTAGCTACCCTGATCGGGTTCTTCCTTCATTTGTCCGGTGATGTCGCGCATTCGACCTACTTGACGGAGATGGGTGTTCCTGCGGGCCTCTTCCCCCAGGCCACCGATGCAAAAATCATCCATGGCTACTACGTGGTCATCATCCAAGGCATTCGGCTGATCAGCGACATTCCTTGGGGCATCGTGTTTACCATGATCGGAATGTCCACGCTGTCCATTGTCATCGCCCGTGCGCCCGTCAAGGAGAACACAGCGATGCGAGGGTGGCTTGAGCGGCGATCCTATTGGATCAGACAACCTATCGTTGCGCTCCTGGGATCAGCGGTGTTCCTCTCTGCCGCAGCGAGCGTCGGTTGCTTTGTCCTGCTACTGGCCATCGTGCCGGGCCTTGTAGGGGAGAAGTTTGGCAAAAGCAAAGCCGACGAAACAAAGAAGCTGCTTCTTGCGGAAGCCTCGGCAAAAGGCTCAGAACTCTGGAAGGAATCAGAGCGCCTCGCCGGAGGCCGCGTTGTTGAGGCGAGCGACAGCTGGATCGCAATCTACGACAGCGAGCTAAAGATGGTGCGAATTCTCAAAAACGATGGCGTTGAAATAAGAACTCACCTATCAACTGCAAAGGCGTCTTATCAGGCTAGTCCACCCATGCAATCGCAATAACTCCACCTGCTCAGGAGAACGTTGTGCCCACTGTGTTCTTTTCCTACTCCCACGCCGACGATGGCTTTCGGGAACAGCTCGAGAAGCAGTTGACCATGCACAAGCAAGAAAGCGGGCCGCGAACGGCCCGCTTCCATTCTTTCAAGTAATGACTGATCACCATTTCTTAACCCGGAAGGAAGAAAATAGCTTCCCAAACCTGCTCGGCTGGCCAACTTTGCCTGACTCAGGAGGGTTGCTTTTCACAGTAACCGGATTGAAGTTCCACTGGTGTACAGTTTTGGCCAAAGAGCGTTCATCAGCAGACTGTGGCCTGACCTTTACGACCACGGTCTTTTTTTTCTCGGGCTTCGCGACCGAGACGGGGCCGATAGTTGTGCCGTTGGAATCAAGTTTTATTTCCATAGCTGCGCACCTCTGACGCTATCGATCAGCTTCGAATCCTTATCCACAGCTAACAAAATCTGCTTGACGGAATCGATCACTGAGGTGAACGAACTTTTCAAATCACCCGCCCCGTATATAGCGCAAATTCCATCCAGAGTCAATGACGATGACTCAATCACCAGTACAGGCGGATCCGGCTGTGTGGTATCCCCTGCCAGCACAAGAGGCATGGCTAGGCACCAGAGGCTGTCAGCCAGTGGCCAAACTGAAGTATCTGTGAACAGATCATCATCCGCCTGCTCGCCCAGTCTCTCAGCCTGCCGGACGAACACCTTGTCCTGTCGCAGCACAGTCCTAGCAATAGGACGCCGACGCTCCGCCGCTTCTTCTGGGCCGTATCCCACCTCAAACCTAGGCCAAAGCTTGAGGATTTCGTCACCTCGCCTCGTGGCAATTGCCGCCTTCAGCGTAAAGTCATGCGGCAAGTCCGCCTCAATCAAAGCGCTACGTATTGTGTCTTCAAGTGAGCCTACAAAACGCTGCACTACTAACTCAATAAATGGGGTTGCAACTGCCTTGTAAAGCTCAATAGTCGATTCATTTACAACATTAACCGCCTCATCAACATAGCACTTCTGGCTCTTGTCGAAATCCAATAGATGCAGCCTTGTCTTCGCGGGGACAATCACCAGCCCTGGGATATTCCGAGCATGAATCTCCGGAGGACCGGACACAACGGCATCGATGATCGCCCCTAACCAATGCCCGGATGCAGCACTGGATGAATCCGCAGACCGTAGTGAAATCCCAACCGTCCAACAATCTGGCTGGAACATTCGCTCATCATCAAAAGCCCACAGAGGCAGATTGGAGACAACCCCGCCATCCGCAAACTCATTTATGCTCCCATCCGGCATCCTTATAGGATACGGTTTAAATATTAAAGGAAGACAAATGGAAGCACACACTGCGCTGGCAACTGAAATCCCCGGAGTAGTATCCACAGAGAACAACTGCAACGTCTTCTTTGTCAAATTTGTGGCGACAATCCGGAGGGGCTTACCACCAGCATTTTTAAGCTCTTCGAACGTAATATCCTTCCCACCGGAAATACCGTCCTTTATTGGTGAATTTGCCAACACCTCATCAATGACATCACGAACTTGATCAAGGGGAGCAAGCCCCTCTCTCAGCAACTTGCACAACTTAAAAAATGAAACCAACCCAGCAACTAAGAGCACAACAATCACACTGAATACAACCAGAAATCCAGTAGCCCTCAATGAAAGCGCGAATAGTGTAGGGGCCGCAAATAAGGCAAAGACCAATCCAGCCAGCAAGTCCACCGCCATAAACTTAAGAATGGCGGTATTTTCTGCAATCCACCTAGCCTTCTTTATCCTAGCCCATCCACGCTCCGTGAAGAGCCCGGTAAGTGAGCCAGAAGAAAATCCTTCCAGCCCTTTCAAGACGTGATGATCACTCTTTCCGCTCAAATCTAGGATCTGATCAGATTCATAGCCCGCAGACACTAATGCGGCCATAATTGATCCGGCCGAGGTACCAGCCACTCCTACTATTTCAGGTCTCGTTGCTGGCTTTGATAGATCTTTCGGCGGAAATTCTGCTAGCTCTAGTGCTTTCAAGGCACCAACGTGGACTGCCCCGCGGGCGCCTCCGCCTTGGAACACAACGTAAACCTTTCTCGCCTCCACGGCCTTCCTCTCGGTACTCATAACGCAGCTCGCTCCATCTAAATACACCCACCTCACCGCGCCGGTGACAATATCTCGCTTTACATCCCAAAGATTGAGCTATGACTTTACATTTTGCGCCCGGCAAGTACTCTTTAATTTGCGATATCCAATGCCAGCAAGGGGAGCCCGCTCTACTCGCCAGCCCAACTGACAGAGCGATTGAGCGTCTGTAACTGAGAGATACAAGATAGGACACACATCCGGCCTCAACACTGAAGCAAAACAATGAATTGACCGTGAGCCGCTCGACCGTTATCTCTTCTCCGCTAGGGTTTCAGTGACCTTGAATGGCACAAGTGGAAATGCGGGTGACTATGTATCAGCACACCGCGTCAGAGCGACTCTTGGCATGCAAAAATTTGGCGAAATCGTCGTCCCCAACGTCCTTAGCCTCCTCTTCTGGATCCCCCTCTTCCACGCTTGCTCCCGCCACAAGCAGTGCCTCGGCGACCTGACACTTAACCTCGAAATCGAGCTCCAAGTCACGGGCCAGCCAGACCAAGGGAGGCTGATCCTCATCGTCGTCTGTGTAGGAATACGCGTCCGGGCCCAGCCCGGTAGCCAAAAGCGCCCTCACAAGCTCCACATCCCCCATCACGCAAGCGTTGTGCAGTTGGGGATACATCAGTGACCGCCCGCGCTCTTGGAGGCCTTCTGGCAGCGCCTTCACCGCGTCCAGCATCTCATCGAAGCGCGTACGAAAGGCCTCACTGCCCCCGTAGAGGTCGTCGAAGCCCATGGCGGCTGCAATGTCTGCGTGCATATCGGTTTCCCTATTTGGAAGAACTAAACGTGCCGTCCAACCCTGCGCGCTGAGGCCAGCCTCGTGGCCAACTGCTGGCTGCGCGCACGGCATACCCAGAGAAGTGATTTGGATCGGTGAGCAGTAGCGCCGGGCAAGATGCAAGTCACAACCTCGCCTGATGCCCTCATCCCGCAACAGACCTCACTCCTCACCCAAGTCCCCCCTGCCCAACCGAAGTCCCCAGTGGAGCACCGGGTGGCAAGCCTCGGCCAGCGCCCGCGGCGCGAACTCCGTCTCATAAGCGTGGGCATGTTCTTGCCGGTCGGACAGCTCGTGGCCCGTGTACTCCTCCCGGAGCTCACGGTGGACGCCCTTCGCTTTGAGCGCGCCGATCACGGTGTCACGGAAGCTGTGGTGCCCCACCCTGCCGCCGCCGCGCGCCTTGATGCCCAGCTTGACCAGGTAGCGAGAGAAGGCGTGCTGAGCTCTGCCGGCAGGCCCATTCTTGGCGTCAAACGTCAGCTCCGGAAAGAGCTTGGTCTCGCCAGCCGCCTTCAGCCTACGCACCCGCTCCCACAAGCCCAACGCGATGAGGTCGGGATGCACCGGCGTCTTTCGGTCACTGGCGTCGGTCTTGAGGCTCTTGTGTTCGCCCAACCAGGTGAAGTGGAAGATCGGGACGCCCTCCTCCTCCCGGCAGTCCTCAAGCTCCAAGCGGGCCACTTCGTTGGAACGCGCACCCGTGTAGAGAAGGATGAGCGGGATCCACTTAGCCGCATCTCCCTTCAGTTGCCGGAAGTTCTCGGGGTCAAAGACACGCTGCACCTGGTCTGGAGAGAATGCCTGCGAGCCGTGCGTTTTGGCCCGCTGCTTCTTGACCTGCTTTGACACCCGAGCGTGACCCTCCGCAGGGTTATCCCCGACGGGATAGAGGCCCGAGGTTTGAGCCCAGTCCAGGAAGGTCACGCAAACCGAGAAGCGGTTGGCGATGTAGGTGATCACCCGCCCCAAGGACTGCTCATGCAAGAACCAATCGGCGAAGTCCAAGCGCGTCAGCTCCTGCAACAGCACCGGTCGGCCATTCTTGCGCTGTCCTGCCAAGAAGAGCTCCAGGTCAACCAGCGCTTTCCGCTTCTGAACGATGGTCTTGCCAACGTTCTTACCTTGTATGCCCAACAGATATTTCTCGCGCGCATCCGCAAGGGTGATACCCACCGGCACGGGTGGCCGCTCATTGTCCACCGGTCGAGAGGGAAGAGGCGCCGAGGGCGGCACAACGCCTTCGACGGCGGCGGCCAAAGGGTCGAGCGCCAAGAGATCGCGAACGGTCTCCTGAAACAACACACGATCACGATCGTCGTTGATCTCGACACGACCCAGCTCCACACCACCCGGCAGCTTGACCCCTTGAAGGGTCAACTCGCGGATAGGCTTTCCCTTGAGCATCTTCAAGAGCTCATCCAGCTCCGGTCCCATACCGTCATTCCTGAGGGCAGCGAAGATCTGAGCATAGCCTGCCTGCATCACCAGCGCACAAGCGGTGGCGACACGCGCACAGGTCGTCGCGGTGGCGCGTTTGATGACTTTGCAGCCCAGCAGGGATTGAAGATCGCTCGGCACCTTCAGCCGAACGTAGAAGCGGCCAGTCGTGCCGCGGACCAAGTAGTGCGCTACTCGCATGACAGAGTGTCCAAGCGAGTGTCCAAGGCCGAAAAAAGAAAAACGCCCGCAAATCACTGATCTGCGGGCGTTTCCTATCAACTGGCGGAGTGAGAGGGATTCGAACCCTCGATAGAGCTTTTGACCCTATACTCCCTTAGCAGGGGAGCCCCTTCGGCCACTCGGGCATCACTCCGGGGTTTTCTCCGCGTCTGGTGCGTTGCACCTCAGCGGGGCGTGAATCATAACGTTAATCGAGTGCGAAGGTAAAGCGTTATTCGGCAGAATTTTCGCTACCGGTGCCACCGGCTTCGTCACCGCGCTGGATGCGCTGATAGATCTCTTCGCGATGCACAGCAACGTCCTTCGGCGCGGTGATGCCGATACGCACCTGGTTACCCTTGACGCCAAGCACGGTGACGCTCACCGAGTCTCCGATCATCAGGGTTTCGCCGACGCGGCGAGTCAGGATCAACATTTTTGTAAGTCTCCATGGAACCGTGTGGAAGGGTATCCCCCACCGGCTTGACGCTCCGTCAAGAAGCGCTACCACGACAAAGGGAAAAGATTAGCAATGGTACCGTCAGCCGTCCCGCTCCTACAAGGAGGGGGACGGCCAGGTTCATCACAGGCGGGGGCTGACCCATTCGACGACTGCAGCCAGCGCAGTGGCAAGGGCGGGCCCGTCCTCGCCACCACCCTGGGCGAGGTCCGGGCGTCCGCCGCCCTTGCCCCCGATCTGACTGGCGATATGGGACAACAGTTCCCCGGCCTTGACCTTGCCCATTGCACTGCCGTTCACACCCGCGACCAGGGCGGCCTTGCCGTCCTGGGCGCCGGCCAGCACGATCACCGCGTCGCCCAGCTGCTGCTTGAGGCGGTCCATGGCGTCACGCAGGGCCTTGGCGTCGAAGCCCTCCAGGCGGGCAGCCAGTACCTTCACGCCAGCAACCTCGACGGCCTGGCCGGACAGATCGGCCGTGGCACCGGCGGCGACCTTGGCCTTCACGGCCTCCAGTTCGCGCTCCAGCTGCTTCTGGCGCTGGCCGAGGGCACGGATCTTCTCGACCACGTCGGCAGCGCTGCCACCGAGCAGTTCGGCGGCCTCGGCCAGGCGGGCCTCTTCGGCGTCCACGTAATCCAGCGCACCCTGGCCGGTAACAGCCTCGATGCGGCGCACGCCCGCGGAGACGCCGCCCTCGGAGGTGATCTTGAACAGGCCGATGTCGCCAGTACGGTTGACGTGGGTACCACCGCACAGCTCGGTGGAGTAGTCACCCATCTTCAACACGCGCACGTGCTCGCCGTACTTCTCGCCGAACAGGGCCATCGCGCCGAAGTCCAGCGCTTCCTGCATGCCCATGTTGTGTACTTCGGCGGCGTTGTTGGCGCGCACCTGCTGGTTGACCTTGCGCTCGATCACGGCAAGCTCTTCCGCGCTGATCGGCTGGAAGTGCGAGAAGTCGAAACGCAGGCGGTCCGGAGCGACCAGCGAGCCCTTCTGCTGCACGTGGGTGCCCAGCACTTCGCGCAGGGCGGCGTGCAGCAGGTGGGTGGCCGAGTGGTTGAGGATGGTGGCGCCACGGCGCTCGCCATCGACCCGGCCGGAGAGCACGTCGCCGACCTTCAGGCCGCCTTCGGACAGGGTGCCGACATGGCCATGGAACTGGCCGGCGAACTTCTGCGTGTCGTCCACCGCCAGGCGCACGCCGTTGCCGGTCAGTACGCCGGTGTCACCGACCTGGCCGCCGGACTCGGCGTAGAACGGGGTCTGGTTGGTGATGACGATGACTGCGTCACCGGCATCGGCCGACTGCACCGGACGGCCGTCCTTGAGCAGGGCCAGCACGGTCAGGCCGTCAGCCTGCAGGCGGTCGTAGCCCAGGAACAGGGTCGGGCTCAGGGTCGCCACCAGCTCGGCGGGCAGGGTCACGCCACCACCGAACTTGCCGGCCGCGCGCGCGGTCTCGCGCTGCTGCTCCATCGCGGCATCGAAGCCGGCAATGTCGACGGTCAGGTCGCGCTCGCGGGCGATGTCCTGGGTCAGGTCGAGCGGGAAACCATAGGTGTCGTACAGGCGGAAGGCGTCAACGCCCGGGATCACGCCATTGCTGGCCTTGCCTGCGACGTCCTCGAAGATCTTCATGCCGGCATCGAGGGTTTCGGCGAAACGCTCTTCTTCGGCCTGCAGCGCACGGGTGACGGTGTCCACCGCAGCCGGCAGTTCCGGATAGGCTTCGCCCATCTGCTCGACCAGGGTCGGCACCAGCTTGCTGAAGAACGGCTGGCGCACGCCCAGCATCCAGCCGTGGCGCAGTGCGCGGCGGATGATACGGCGCAGCACGTAACCGCGGCCTTCGTTGGACGGCAGCACACCATCGACGATCAGGAACGAACAGGCACGGATGTGGTCGGCGATCACGCGCAGCGACTTGTTTTCCAGGTCGGCGGTGCCGGTCAGCTCGGAGGCCTTGCGGATCAGGGCCTGGAACAGGTCGATCTCATAGTTGGTGTGCACGTGCTGCAGGATCGCCGCCAGGCGCTCCAGGCCCATGCCGGTATCCACGCACGGCGCCGGCAGTGGCACCAGGGTGCCGTCGGGCTGGCGGTCGAACTGCATGAACACCAGGTTCCAGATTTCGATGAAGCGGTCGCCGTCTTCATCCGGGGAACCCGGGGGGCCACCGGCGATATGGTCACCGTGGTCGTAGAAGATTTCGGTGCACGGGCCGCACGGGCCGGTGTCGGCCATCTGCCAGAAGTTGTCCGAGGCGAACGGTGCGCCCTTGTTGTCGCCGATGCGCACGATGCGCTCTTCCGGCACGCCGACCATGTCGCGCCACAGCGCGTAGGCTTCGTCATCGGTCTGGTAGACGGTGACCAGCAGGCGTTCGGCCGGCAGCTTCCAGACCTGGGTCAGCAGTTCCCAGGCCCAGGCGATCGCGTCCTTCTTGAAGTAGTCGCCGAACGACCAGTTGCCCAGCATTTCGAAGAAAGTGTGGTGGCGCGCGGTGTAGCCGACCTGGTCGAGGTCGTTGTGCTTGCCGCCCGCGCGCAGGCAGCGCTGGACGTCGGCCGCCCGCACGTAGCTGCGCTTTTCCGCGCCAAGGAACACGTCCTTGAACTGCACCATGCCGGAGTTGGTGAACAGCAGGGTCGGATCATTGCCCGGCACCAGCGGCGCCGACGGCACGATGGTGTGGCCTTTGCCCTTGAAGAATTCAAGGAAGTCGCTGCGGATCTGGGAAGTCGTGAATTTGGCGGATGCGTTCATTGGGGGCTGGCAGTCTGCGGGCCGGCGGACCCGGACCACCGGCCGCGTTGGCCAGGGTCGCGAGGGACCGCCGAAAACCTAAAGGGTATCAGGCCCGGCGCCGCCAGTCTCAGTCATCCGGGTCGTAGCGGGTCGCGCGGCGGATGCTGTCGCCGTCGAAGCCCCGCCGGGCCAGCAGATCGGCAGCCTTGCGCCGCTGTGTCAGGTCCTGCGGGCCGGCCTCGCCAAAGCGTCGGCGGACCAGATCACGGGCGTTTTCCTGCCAGTCGCCTTCGTAGCTGTCCATCGCTGCGGCAATCGCGGCACTGTCCAGGCCGTGGGTCCCCAGCTCGGCGCGGACATGGATCGGCCCATAACCGGTGTTGGCGCGCATCCTCACCAGGTTCTCGGCAAAACGGGTGTCGTCCTGCCAGCCGGCCTCGGTCAACTTGGCGACAGCGGCCTGCGCGGCTTCGTCTTCGATGCCACGGGCGGTCAGCTTGCGGGTGAGTTCCTTGCGCGAGTGCTCGCGGCGGACCAGCAGGCCCAGTGCCCGTTGCACGGGGGTCTGCTCACGCGGCCGGCGCTTGCGGCCGGTCGGAATGTCTTCGGCGTCGGACATGGGTACTCCAAGGGTGGCGCCATCCGTGGCGCCCAGCCCATCCCTGGGCGATTCGAACCTGCGGGACAGGGCAACGTCACTGACGGCGCCACCCTGCCCCACAGCAAGCCTTATTCGTCTTCGCCTTCGTCGTCGCCTTCCTCGCGGGCCGCTTCGGCCGGCTGGAATTTCTCGCGCAGCTCGGCCTCGAGCTTGGCGGCGACAGTCGGGTTGTCGCGCAGGTAGCCGCGGGCGTTGTCCTTGCCCTGGCCAATGCGTTCTTCACCGTAGCTGTACCAGGCGCCAGCCTTCTCGACCAGCTTGGCATCCACACCCATGTCGATCAGCTCGCCTTCACGGCTGATGCCTTCGCCATACAGGATCTCGGTGATGACCTGCTTGAACGGAGGTGCCAGCTTGTTCTTGACGACCTTGATCTTGGTCTGGTTACCGATGATCTCGTCACCCTTCTTGATCGCGCCGATACGGCGGATGTCCAGGCGGACCGAGGCGTAGAACTTCAGCGCGTTGCCACCCGTGGTGGTTTCCGGGCTCTGGCCCGGCATCATCACGCCGATCTTCATGCGCAGCTGGTTGATGAAGATCACCAGGGTGTTGGAGCGCTTGATGTTGCCGGTCAGCTTGCGCAGCGCCTGGCTCATCAGGCGGGCCTGAAGGCCTGGCAGCTGGTCGCCCATCTCGCCTTCGATTTCGGCCTTCGGGGTCAGCGCGGCAACCGAGTCGATCACCAGGATGTCGACCGAACCCGAACGGACCAGCATGTCGGCGATTTCCAGCGCCTGCTCACCGGTGTCCGGCTGCGACAGCAGCAGGTCGTCCACGTTCACGCCCAGCTTGGCGGCGTAGATCGGGTCCAGCGCGTGCTCGGCGTCGATGAAGGCCGCGGTGCCGCCCATCTTCTGGCATTCGGCGATGGCCTGCAGGGTCAAGGTGGTCTTGCCCGAGGATTCCGGCCCGTAGATCTCGACGACACGGCCCTTCGGCAGACCACCAATGCCCAGCGCGATGTCGAGCATCAGCGAACCGGTCGGGATGGCTTCGACGGGTTCGACCACGCGGTCGCCCATGCGCATCACCGAGCCCTTGCCGAACTGCTTTTCGATCTGGCCCAGAGCTGCAGCGAGGGCGCGCTTCTTGTTCTCGTCCATCGGATTGGTCCTTGCAGAGGTCGTGTCGTTGGAGGTGCTGTCTTTGGGGGTCTTCTTTGCCATGGGTTCACTTTAAGTCGGACGTATCGCACAGGCTGAGATTCTGCCCGGCGCTCTGAAAAGAATTATCGGACATCCGTACCAACCTCAGTGGAACCAGAGAATCGCCACAAAAGACCGCGGGGTAATGCGCTATGGAACGGGTCAACGGTTGGGCCGCAGCAGGCCGCAATAGAGCCCCTCGATCGCGAAGTCCTGATCCGGCAGTACCTCGATCGGCTTGTAATCGGGATTGCGCGGCAGCAGGCGGATGCGATCCTTGGCGATCTTCAGCAGCTTGACCGTGATCTCGTCATCGATGCGGGCCACCACGATCTGCCCGGAATGGGCGTCGCGGGTGCGGTGCACGCCGATCAGGTCACCGTCGAAGATGCCCTCGTCGATCATCGAATCGCCCTGCACCTTCAGCAGGTAGTCCGGCGCTGGCGAGAAGAACACCCGGTCCAGCACCACGAAATCGTCCGAGCCGATGTCGGCGCCGATCGGCAGGCCGGCCGCAACCCGGCCCAGCACCGGCAGGCGCAGCACACTGTCGGGCAGGCCCGGCTCGGCCAGCTTCTCGACCGGCGGCGCCTGCACCAGGCGGATGCCGCGGGCCTGGCCGGGGATGCGACGGATCGCACCGGCCTGCTCCAGGGCTTCCAGGTGGTACTGGGCCGCGCGCACGCCCTTGAAGCCGAACGCACGTGCGATTTCAGTCTGCGAGGGCGGCGCGCCTTCGCTCTCGATACGCTCGGCGATCAACTGCAGGATCGCCTGCTGGGTGTCGGTCAGGTCCATGGTTAGTAGTATTAATACTAATATCCGGGACTGCAAGTGCCGCAAACGACATGGAGTGGCGCGGGCCTGTTGGGCCGAGGCATGCTCGGCAAGCGTCGCCGGGTATGGCCCGGCACCAGGAGCAAAGGCAGCCGACCAGCGGTCGGCTCTACAGGAATCGCGCAGCGATTCCGCGGTTCCCGCTGGGAACCGCTGCGGTAAACACACTCAGGTGTGTTTACCGCTTCTCCATATCGAGAACAGGATCCACACGCCGCAGAAGGCGGCGCCGATAAAGCCGCACACGCCCAACGCCAGCAGCCAGCGGCTGGAGACGCCGCCGACGCTGTGCATCACGATCGAGGAACCGATGATCAGCGCAGCAGTGACGATGCCCATCACCAACCGGTTCGCTGCGCGGTTCACCTGTTCGCCGAAGCCCTGCAGCGCCGTGGTTTCCACCTTCAACTGCAGGCGTCCCCGGCGCGCCGCCTGCACCAGCTTGCGCAGGTCGCGGGGAAGCTCACCGGCGAAGTCGACCAGGCCCAGCAGGCTGCGGCGGCCGCGCTTGAGCAGCGCCTTGGGCGCATAGCGCTGCAGCACCACCCGCTCCAGGAACGGGCGCGCGGCACTGGCCATGTCGAAATCCGGGTCCAGCTGCCGGCCCATGCCTTCCAGGGTCAGGAACGCCTTGATCATCAGCGCCAGGTCAGCCGGCAGGGTCAGGCTGTAGCTGCGCAGCAGCTGGGTGATGTCGCCCAGCATCAGGCCGATGCGCAGGTCCTTCAGCGGCACGCCACGGTATTGATCTACGAACTGGCTGATGTCGTGCTGCAGCCGGTTCTCGTCCACCTCAACACCGCCGGCCCAGTCCAGCAGCACGTCGGCCACGCCCTGCGGGTCCTGCTCGACCAGCCCGTGCAGCAGCTGAGCCACCTGGAAACGCCGCACTTCCGACAAGGCGCCGACCATGCCGAAATCGATCACGCCGATGCGGCCGTCACGCAGGTAGATGATGTTGCCGGGGTGTGGATCGGCGTGGAAGCTGCCGTCCTCCAGCACCATCTTCAGCACGATGCCAGCGCCACGCCGTGCCAGCTCGCGCCGGTCCAGGCCCGCCGCATCGACGCCGGCCAGGTCTCGGCCAGGAATGCCGTCGACGAAGTCCTGCACGTTCAGGCTCTCGCAGGTCCACTGCCAGTGCACCTTCGGAATCAGTATGTCGTCACGGCCGCTGAAGTTGCGCGCGATGCGCTCGGCATTGCGGCATTCGGCAGCGAAATCCAGCTCGCGGCGCAGCGACACGGTGAACTGCTGCACGACTTCGGCCGGGCGGTAACGACGCAGGTCCGGCAGTCGCGCTTCAACGATCTCGGCCAGGCGGGCCAGCAGCCGCAGGTCGGCCTCGACCACATCGCGGATGCCGGGGCGCCGCACCTTCAGCACCACCTCGCGACCATCATGCAGGCGCGCGCGATGGGCCTGCGCCAACGAAGCGGCGGCCATCGGGGTTTCATCGAGGAAGGCGAACACGTCTCCAGGCGATGCGCCCAGGTCGGCTTCGAGCTGCTCGCGGATATCCGCGTACGGCAGCGCCGGCACCGCGTTCTGCAGTTCGGACAGCTCGGCGATCCATTCCGGCGGCAGCAGGTCAACGCGCGTCGCCAGCACCTGCCCGAGCTTGACGAAAGTGGGACCGAGATCCTGCATCGCGCTGCGCACGCGCACCGGTGCGGTCATCCGCAACAGTTCCTGCCGCTCCTCGTTCCAGTGCAGAAGGCGGCCTGCCCGCTCCAGCGTGCTGGCCAGGCCGATGCGCCGCACCACGTCACCAAAGCCATAGCGGATCAGGACGATGGCAATTTCCTGCAGTCGGCCCAGGTCACGGACCGTGCCCAGCGTTTCCCACATCATGCGTGCTCCGGACGATTACCGGAGCAGCATGTCACAGCTGGGCGTCGATACCGCGCAATGCCGCTGCCACGGTTTGCCGGCGGATGGCTTCGCGGTCGCCATCGAACTGGAACAGCTCGGCGCGGGCATAGCCACCCCGGCGCTTCCAGCCAATCCAGACGCTGCCGACCGGCTTGTCCGGGCTGCCGCCGCCGGGACCGGCGATGCCCGTCACCGCGACGGCGATGCCGGCACCCGAATTGACCAGCGCACCGGACACCATTTCCAGCACGGTTTCGCGGCTGACCGCGCCGAACTGCTCCAGGGTCTGCGCGCGCACACCCAGCAGGCGCTGCTTGGCTTCGTAGCTGTAGACCACCATGCCGCAGTCGAAGAACGCCGAGGAACCGGCGATGTCGGTCATGCACTTGGCAATCCAGCCGCCACTGCAGCTTTCAGCGGTCACCAGCTGCAGCGAGGCCTGCTGCAGGCGCTGCCCGAGCGCGGCGGACTGGGCGTTGAGGTCGGCGTCGGTGGGGATGGACATCGGCATGACGGTGGGGTGAAGAACCTGCACGTTGTACCGCAGATGACAGGCGGATGTCGCGCCCCTCCAGCACGGTGGTTGCCGGCCAGCGGCCGGCACTACCGGGGATTGGCCGCTACCTCACCACTCCGGCAGCTTCTCCGGCAGCAGCGCCCGGATCGGCGCGCCGTCGGCACTGGCGGCCAGCTTTTCGGCTTCGGCGATCGGCAGGTCGACCTGCAGCAGCCAGCCGTCTTCATCGGCCTGCTCGCTGCGGATCACTTCCAGCTGGTGCAGGCGCGCGCGCAGGCGGCCGGCATCGGGTGGCAGGCGCAGTTCGCCGGTGACGTGCTGCAGGCCCAGGCGCTTGCCCAGCACCGCCTGCAGCAGCTCCAGGCCCTGCCCGTCGCGTGCGGAAATCCACACCCGCTCGCGGCGCGATTCGTCCGGGATGCCATCCTGGCCGTCGTGGCGGACGTCGGCACCGTCGATGCGGTCGATCTTGTTGAACACCAGCAACTGCGGCAGGTCACCGGCACCGACTGCGGTCAGTACCTCGTCGACCTGTGCGATGCGCTCCTCGCGGTGCGGATCGGCGGCGTCGACCACGTGCAGCAGGAAATCCGCCTCGCGCGCCTCGGACAGGGTCGAGCGGAACGCCGCAACCAGGTCATGTGGCAGGTCGCGGACGAAGCCGACGGTGTCGGCCAGGACCACGTTGCCACCCGGAACCGCAATGCGGCGCACGGTCGGATCCAGCGTTGCAAACAGCTGGTCGGCGGCATAGGCCTCGGCGCCGGTCATGGCGTTGAACAGGGTCGACTTGCCGGCGTTGGTGTAGCCCACCAGGGCCACGCGCGGCAGTTCGCTGCGCACGCGTGCACGGCGCATCTGGGTGCGCTGCACTTCCACCTTTTCCAGGCGTTTCTGCAGCTGTTCGACCCGCTTCTGCAGCAGGCGGCGGTCGGTTTCCAGCTGGGTTTCACCCGGGCCGCGCAGACCGATCGAACCACCGCGCTGGCGCTCCAGGTGGGTCCAGCCGCGCACCAACCGCGTGGCCAGGTGACGCAGCTGCGCCAGCTCGACCTGCAGCTTGCCCTCGTGGCTGTGCGCACGCTGGGCGAAGATATCCAGGATCAGGCCGGTACGGTCGATCACCCGGCGCTCCAGGAACCGTTCCAGGTTGCGCTCCTGGCCCGGGCTCAACGCATGGTTGACCAGGATCAGGTCGGCACCGCTGGCGTCGGCCGCGGCCTTGATCTCGTCCAGCTTGCCGCTGCCGATCAGGGTCGACGGATTCGGTCGGTCCAGGCGCGCAGTGATCGTCGCGGCGATGCTGGCCCCAGCCGAGCGGGCCAGATCACCGAATTCTTCCAGCACATCGTCTTCCAGCTTGCCGAAATGGGGCTGGATCAACAGGGCGTGTTCGCCCTTTTTCGAGCGGTCAAACATTCACCGCTCCGGTCTTACTCGTCTGCTTCATCACCTGCCTGACCACCTTCACCCGACTGCACGTAACCACCGCCCGGACCGACCTTCACGTTGCGTGCCGGAACGACCGTGGAAATGGCGTGCTTGTAGACCATCTGACTGACCGTGTTGCGCAGCAGGACCACGAACTGGTCGAACGACTCGATCGTGCCCTGCAGCTTGATGCCGTTGACCAGGTACACCGAAACCGGCACGCGCTCGCGCCGAAGTGCGTTCAAGAAAGGATCCTGCAGCGATTGCCCCTTGGACATTGCACACTCCTGATTATTGTTCTTATTGGGTTGCCGACGGTTGCCACGGCCCCCGAGCCGACCGCCGACCGATGATGTTACACGGCTGGCGGGGGTTCAGCGTGCGACGAAGGTCGACACCGCGCCGGCCAGGCGCTCCCCATCGACATGGGGGTCGAACCAGCGCGCATCAAGCTCGCCGCGCAGCCAGGTCAGCTGGCGCTTGGCCAGCTGCCGGGTGGCGAAGATTGCCTTGTCACGGAAACGGGCGGCATCACCCTCCCCGTCCAGGTATTCCCAGGCCTGGCGATAGCCAACCGCGCGCACCGCCGGCAGGTCCAGCGGCGCCGTCACGGCGGCCATTTCCGGCATTGCACGCAGTGCCCGCACCTCGTCCAGGAAGCCCTGCGCCAGCATGGCGTCGCAGCGCGCCTCGATGCGCTGGTGCAGTACCGCGCGGTCACGCGGGGCGAGGATCAGCTTGAGGGTGCGCACCGGCAATGGCGCGACACCCGGCCGGCGCTGCCATTCACTGATCGGCGTGCCGGTGAGGCGATAGACCTCCAACGCCCGCTGGATGCGTTGCGGGTCGGTGGCATGGATACGTGCGGCTGCGGCTGGATCGACCATGGCCAGTTCTGCGTGCAGTGTCGCCCAGCCCCGCTCGGCCGCCTCGGTGCTGAGTGCTTCGCGCATCACCGGGTCGGCCTCCGGCATCGGCGACAGGCCCTGCAGCAGGGCCCGGAAGTACAGCCCCGTGCCACCTGCCAGGATCGGCGTTTTGCCGCGTGCCACGATGTCGGCCACGACGCGGCCGGCATCGGCGGCGAACTCGGCCGCCGAATAGGTCTGCCACGGATCGCGCAGGTCCAGCAGATGGTGCGGCGCCTGCGCCCGCTCGGCCGCATCCGGCTTGGCCGAGCCGATATCCAGATGCCGGTAGACCAGCGCCGAATCGACGCTGACGATCTCGCCATCCAGCTGCTTCGCCAGGGCGATCGCGGTGGCGGTCTTGCCACTGGCGGTCGGCCCCATCACGGCGATCGCCAGTGGCCGCCGGTCGATGCCCATCAGTCTTCGTCCGGCCAGCGGATCGTCGGCGTGGCGTCGGCGCGCGGCGTTGGCACGGCCTCGACTGCCTGCCAGATCTTCAGTGCATCAACGGTGGCGGCCACGTCATGCACGCGCACGATGCGCGCGCCGCGCTGCACCGCGATCAGGTGCGCGGCCACCGAGGCGGCCACGCGCTCGGACGGCGTGTCGCGACCGGTCAGTTCGCCCAGGCTGCGCTTGCGCGACAGGCCAGCCAGCATCGGCACGCCCAGCTCCAGGAACCGCTCGGAGCGTGCCAGCAGGGTCATGTTGTGGGCAGTGGTCTTGCCGAAACCGAAACCGAGATCGATCAGCAGGTTCTTCTTCGAAATGCCCGCCATCTCGGCAGCGAACAGGCGCTGGACCAGGAAGCCGTGCACCTCGGCGACCACGTCGTCGTAATGTGGATCGGCCTGCATGTGGCCTGGCTCGCCCTGCATGTGCATCAGCACCACCGGCACGCCGGTTGCAGCGGCGGCGTCCAGCGCCCCTTCCTGACGCAGTCCGTAGATGTCATTGATCATGCCGGCGCCAGCCGCCACCGCCGCGCGCATCACTTCCGGCTTGAAGGTGTCGATGCTGATCGGCACCCGGGTGCGTGCGGCCAGCTGCTCGATCACCGGAATCACCCGGCGCAGTTCCTCCTCCACCGATACCGGCGCAGCGCCCGGCCGGGTCGATTCGCCGCCGATGTCCAGCAGGTCCGCGCCCTCCTCGACCAGCTTGAGGCCATGTGCGACCGCGGCCTCGGTGGTGTCGTGCGCGCCGCCATCGGAGAACGAGTCCGGGGTGACGTTGACGATGCCCATGACCCGGGCACGGTCGAGGCGCAGGATGCGGCCGGCGCAATCGAGCTGGGGCGAGGTATCGAACATGGGCAATCCTGCAGGGACAACGGCGGGTAGTTTAGTTCGGCAGGGCGGCGCCCTGCACCCGCAGAGGCCAGAGCAACAGCAACAGCGGGTTTCCTGTGGGATGGCGGGGTGGGTCCAGTTGCGGGGGACGCCGTAAATACGTCCATGTAGGCTCGGTCGCCGCATCCATGCGGCTCACGCCCCCGCAACCGGACCCACCCCGCCTTCGACAGATCTCCGCGATCTGCAGTAGATCCACGCCATGCGTGGATGAATCTCCATCGGAATCGAATATTTCGAATTGGAATCGAAATGCATCCACGCATGGCGTGGATCTACCGTGTCGACCAAGGTCGACACCTACCAACAGCCGCAGGAATCTGTCAGAGGTGGGGCGGTGTGGGTTGGCAGGACCGTTGGCGCCATGGATGGCGCCATCGAGCCCCCAGGGACGGGTTTACGGCGTGTCCTGCCAACCCACACCGCCCCGCCAAACCACGGAATGCCGCTGTCGCTGTTGCTGTTGAGGTTGCCGGCCAGCGGCCGGCACTACCACGGGTGCAGGGCGAAGCCCTGCCGACACCCTCTCAACGGCGGCGGCGCTTGCGGTCCACGTACAGGGTCTTGGCGATGCTCAGCACGATGCCGACCCCGATACCCACCACGCAGCCCAGCAGCAGGTTGTCGGCCCCCAGGCCCACACCCACGCCGACCACGGTGGCGATCACCATTTCGGCAGTGTGGGAAATCGGTTCGGGCTTCGGGGCGGACATGCGGGCTCCAGCGTCAGATCGGTTCTTCGGGATGGGCCAGTGGCCCGGAAACGACGAAGCCGGGTTGCCCCGGCCTCGTCTGGTGTCACCTGCAGCGGGCCGTCAGTGCGATTCGGCCGGGCCTGCGATCGGCGGCAGCGGACGGGCGTCGCCGCCCTTGTCGTTGCCGCCATCCTTGTTCGACTTGCTCCAGCCCGCCGGCGGCGGCGGATCGCGGCCTTCCATGATCGCGTCGATCTGCGGCGCGTCGATGGTCTCGTACTGCAGCAGCAGCTGCGACATCGCGTGCAGCTTGTCGATGTTCTCGGTCAGCAGCTGGGTCGTGCGGGCGTAGGCCTTGTCGAGGATGTTGCGCACTTCCTCGTCGATCCGGCGCGCCGTGTCGTTGGACACGCTCTTGTGCTGGGTGACCGAACGGCCCAGGAACACCTCGTCGTCCTCTTCGCCATACGCGATCGGGCCGAGCTGCTCGGACAGGCCCCACTTGGTGACCATGTTGCGGGCCATCTTGGTGGCACGCTCGATGTCGTTGGAGGCGCCGGTGGTGACCTTGTCCTCGCCGAAGATCAGTTCTTCAGCGACGCGGCCGCCGTACAGCGAGCACAGCTGCGACTGGATCGCCACGCGGTTCATCGAGTACTTGTCGCCTTCCGGCAGGTACATGGTCACACCCAGCGCACGGCCGCGCGGAATGATGGTGACCTTGTAGACCGGGTCGTGCTCGGGCACCAGGCGGCCGACGATGGCGTGGCCGGCCTCGTGGTACGCGGTCAGGGTCTTCTCGTCCTCGCTCATGGCCATCGAGCGGCGCTCGGCACCCATCAGGATCTTGTCGCGTGCACGGTCGAAGTGGTCCATGCGGACTTCCTTCTCGTTGCCGCGCGCGGCGAACAGGGCCGCCTCGTTGCAGAGGTTGGCCAGGTCCGCACCGGAGAAGCCCGGGGTACCACGCGCGATCACCATCGGCTCGACGTCGTCAGCCAGCGGCAGCTTGCGCATGTGGACCTTGAGGATGTGCTCGCGGCCCTTCACGTCCGGCAGGCCGACCACGACCTGGCGGTCGAAACGGCCCGGGCGCAGCAGCGCCGGGTCCAGCACGTCCGGACGGTTGGTCGCGGCGATCACGATCACGCCTTCGCCACCCTCGAAACCGTCCATCTCGACCAGCAGCTGGTTCAGGGTCTGCTCGCGCTCGTCGTGACCGCCGCCCAGGCCGGCGCCACGGTGGCGGCCGACGGCGTCGATTTCGTCGATGAAGATGATGCACGGCGCGTGCTTCTTGGCCTGCTCGAACATGTCACGCACGCGGCTGGCGCCGACGCCGACGAACATTTCCACGAAGTCCGAACCGGAGATCGAGAAGAACGGCACCTTGGCTTCGCCGGCGATGGCCTTGGCCAGAAGCGTCTTGCCGGTACCCGGCGGGCCCACCATCAGCACGCCGCGCGGAATCTTGCCGCCCAGCTTGGTGAACTTGGACGGGTCGCGCAGGAAGTCGACCAGTTCGCCCACTTCTTCCTTGGCCTCGTCGCAGCCGGCGACGTCGGCGAAGGTGACCTTGATCTGGTCTTCGCCCTGCAGCTTGGCGCGCGACTTGCCGAAGGACATCGCGCCCTTGGCACCGCCGCCACCGCCCTGCATCTGGCGCATGATGAACAACCAGAAGCCGATGATCAGGATGACCGGCAGGAAATTCATCAGGATCGCGCCGAGGGAAATGCCGCTGGACGGCTCCTCCTGCACGATCTCCACGTTCTTGGTACGCAGCACGTTGATCAGGTCACGATCGAACGGCGCGGTGATGGTGGACGACTGCCCACCGCGGGTGGTGTAGGTCAGCTGGCTGGTGCCGCCACGCATGTCGCCGCCAAAGGCGACCTTCTGCACGTTGCCGCTGTCCACCTGGTCCAGGAACTGCGAGTAAGACGCGCCCTGCGCGCCGGCCCCGGAGGACTTCGGCGAGAAGCTCTGGAAGACCACCATCAGCACGACGGCGACGACCACCCATAGCAGGAGGTTCTTGGTCAAGTCGTTCATCCTCATTGGCTCCGGTGTTCCTCTCAGTGCTGGCGTTGCGTTGGGGTCGAACTTGCGTACGTTGCGAGCTTACTTCATGTGGGCGCGTTTTCCCTGACCCAAGGCATACACCTCGGGAGAGCGCTTGCGCGACGCTTCCGGCTTGCGGATGGAGACCTTGTCGTACCGGCGGCGCATGTCGCGCACGTAGTCGTCAAAGCCTTCACCCTGGAACAGCTTGATCAGGAACGCCCCACCGGTCTTCAGGTGGTTGTCGGCAAAATCCAGGGCCAGCTCCGCCAGGTGCATCATCCGCGGCTGGTCGACCGCGCCTACACCACTCTTATTGGGGGCCATGTCCGACAGCACAAGGTCTACCGGCTGATCCCCGAGCATGGCTTCAAACTGCGATAGAACGGCTTCTTCCCTGAAGTCACCATGAAGGAACTCCACGCCGGCCAGCGGCGGCATGTCCAGGATGTCCAGCGCCAGCACGCGACCGGTGTCGCCGATCTGTCTCCGCACCTGCTGAGACCAGCCGCCCGGGGCGGCACCGAGGTCGACGACCACCATGTGCGGCTTCAGCAACCGGTCACGTTCCAGCAGCTCTTCGAGCTTGTAGGCGGCGCGCGAGCGCATGCCTTCGGCCTGGGCCTTCTTCACGAAGGGGTCGGAGAAGTGTTCCTTGAGCCAGCGCTGGCTGCTTTTGCTGCGGGTAGCCATTGAAAATAGGGGCTGATGGGGTCCTCATGATACCCTGATCGCCCCATTCAACCGTGTTTTCCTGCATGTCCATCGCCCTGACCGCCTCCCAGACCCGTTTCCTGCGCGGCCAAGCCCACGACCTGAAGGCCCTGCTGCAGACCGGCGGCAAGGGTGTGACCCCGGCCTTCATCGCTGAGCTGAACGAAGTGCTGGAGCGCCACGAGCTGGTCAAGGTGAAGGTCGCTGCTGAAGACCGCGACGCCCGTGACGTGATGATCGGCGAGATCGTCGAAGCCACCGAAAGCGCGCTGGTGCAGCGCATCGGCCACGTCGCCGTGCTGTACCGCCCGAGCAAGGAACAGCGCCAGATCGTGCTGCCGCGCGGCTGATCGCCCTACTGCCATGCAGCTGAACCACGAACCGCCGGATTACGCCTATAGCCTCCGTGCCGCCGATGGCCGCTCGGCCAAGGTGAATGACCAGGCGCTGGGCAGCAGTTTCTTCCTGACCCCGGACCAGCTGGTCACGCAATGGCCGGTGGTGAGCGCCACTGCGCTGCATGTGGCTGACCTGGAGCCGATCCTGGCGCTGAATCCGGCGCTGATCGTGCTCGGCACGGGTGACCGTCAGGTGTTCCCGCCGGCGGTGGTGATGGCCGCCTGTCTGTCACGCGGCATCGGCCTGGAAGTGATGAACAATCCAGCCGCCGCGCGCACCTTCAACATCCTGGCGGGCGAAGGCCGCAAGGTCGCCGCCGCCTTCATTCTGGAAGGCTGAGGTCGAGTCGCCGGGTGGCTCCCGGCTAGCTGCCCGAAGGTGTGCAGCGGAATGCCGAGAACGCCTTGAGCCGGCCAATCAGGTTGCCGCCCCGCCCCCAGCGTATATCCATGACCTTCCAGTCCCGGTCCTGCCGCTGCAGCAGGACCCGGTCGGTCCAGCGGTAGTCGCCCACGGCCATGTCGACATGGATCCAGGTGGCGTCACCGCTCGATCCGGGCATTCCCACGGATATTGTTTCCGGTCGATCCGGCGCCAGCAGATACGGGCTCTGGTCCAGCATGTGCGGCTTTTCATCGGGCGCCGCCAGTGCGGTGCAGGCCTGTTCATATGCACGCTGCGCAGCGATGGCTGAGCGGAGGGCCTCACCCAGCAGCGGGGAAATGGCCGTTTCGTTCGACGTCGGTGCCTGGATGGCGTCGTAGAGACGGGTGACCACGTCACGTGGATCGCTGCTGGCGGCGGCCGCCAATGGCGCGACGATGAGCAGCACGAAAAGGGCTGTTGGGCGAGACATGCGGCACCGGATTGGGAGGCCGTTGAAGCATGCCGCTTCCCTGGCTCGCCGGGAAGCTTGAGATGCGCCACTCATGGTCGCAAATGGCCACCCACGGCAGCCGGCCTACAGCGAGTCGAGCATGGCTCGACGCTACAGGTCGGGAACGCCGAGCATTGCCCGGCGCCACCCGACCCCACGACCTCAACGCGCCGGCAGGTACTGCTGCGGGTCCACCGGCTTGCCGTTACAGCGGGTGAGCCGGCGGTGTTTGCGGCCCATGGGCCGCACCGTCGGCGAACGCCCGGCGCGCTGCGCCGGGCCGGGGATCCGCCCAGATGGCGAATCAGCGATCAACGCGCCGACAGGTACTGCTGCAGGTCGACCGGCTTGCCGTTGTAGCGGGTGAGCCGGCGGTGTTTGCGGCCCATGGGCCGCACCGTCGGCGAACGCCCGGCGCGCTGCGCCGGGCCGGGGATCCGCCCAGATGGCGAATCGACGATCAGCGTGCCGGCAGGTACTGCTGCGGGTCCACCGGCTTGCCGTTGTAGCGGGTGAGCCGGCGGTGTTTGCGGCCCATGGGCCGCACCGTCGGCGAACGCCCGGCGCGCTGCGCCGGGCCGGGGATCCGCCCAGATGGCGAATCAACGATCAGCGTGCCGGCAGGTATTGCTGCGGGTCCACCGGCTTGCCGTTGTAGCGGATCTCGAAGTGGACCATGTCGCGGTTCGCACCGGTGCGGCCCATCTCGGCGATCTGCTCACCTGCCTTCACGCTCTGTCCTTCATTCACCAGGCGCTTGCGGTTGTGGCCATAGGCCGACAGCCACTGGTCGCTGTGCTTGATGATGATCAGCTCGCCGTAGCCGACCAGGCCGGCGCCGGAGTACACCACCACACCGTTGGCGGTGGCCTTGACCGGCTGGCCGCTGGTACCGGCGATGTCCACGCCCTGCTTGGTCGCGTCACCGGCCACGTAGCGGCCGACGATCGCGCCATCGGCCGGCCAGCGCCAGGCGATGTTGCTCTTCACCGGACCCACCGGCGCCGGGGCCGGGGCCGATGTGGTGCTGCCGCCGCTGCTGCCACCCGAGCGCGGCGGGGTGACCACCGTGGTCGGCGCGCGGCCGCCGCTGGCACCGGCCGGATACAGTCGGATCACCTGCCCCGGATGGATGGTCGAGGGGTTGTCCAGGCTGTTCCAGGCAATCAGGTCGGCCGGGGTGATGTCATGGATGCGGGCCAGCGCATAGATGGTATCGCCCTTGCGCACCACCACGGTCTGCCCGGGCTTGGGCACCGAGGTCTTCGGCGTGGTCACACCACCGCCGGTGCTGCCACCACCAGGACGAACCACGGTTGCGGTGCCGCAGGCGGCCAGGGTGGAAACCAGCAACGCCAGCGCGCCGATGCGCACTCCCTTGCTCAGACGATCAGGATTCATGCGAACTTCGACCTCCATACAAGCCAGGCGATCAGCACCACCACCAACGCGGTGGCGATCCAGCCCAGCGGTTCAATCCAGCGACGCAGTGCCGCTTCAGCACGCGCACCACCGAGACGGATGACCGCAGCCAGCACGAACACGCGCTTGCCGCGACCGATCAGCATGCTCAACAGGTACTGCGGCATCGGCACGCCGACGATACCCGATGCCCACGTGAAGACCTTCATCGGGATGGGCATGAAGCCGCCCAGCACCAGGAAGGTGAACACCGCCCACGGCGACTCGGCCATCTTGGCCTGCACGGTGGTGATGCCCTGCTCGATGGCCGGCAGCATGCCCAGTGCTTCGAACAACGGCTTGATCGCTTCGAAGGCATAATGACCCAGTGCATAGCCAATCAGCGCGCCGACCATCGAGCCGGCCAGGCTGAGGGTGGCGAACCACCAGCCGCGTTTCGGCTGGGCCACGCACATCGGCGCCAGCATCACTTCCGGCATCACCGGAAAGATGATCGCCTCGAAGAAGCTCAACACCGTCAGGTAGGTCGGCGCGCGTTCGTGCGCCGCCCACTTCATCGCCCGCTCGTACAGCGGCCCGAAAATCTTCATGCAACCCTGCTCCGTGGATTAGTCGAGCATGCCGGACAGCAGCGGCACGAAGGTGACCGGCGCCAGCACGCGTTGTTCGATGCTGCCGTCAGCCCTGCGGTCCAGCTGCACCAGCGACTGCCCACCCGGCCCGCCGACCGGCGCCACCAGGCGGCCGCCCTCGGCCAGCTGCCCGACCAGTTCATCGACCAGTGCAGGCGCCGCGGCGGTGACGACGATGGCATCGAACGGGCCGTGCTCGGCCCAGCCGGCGCGGCCATCATCATGCTTGGTGCGGATATTCATGCCCAGCGCACGGAAGCGCTTGCGCGCCTGTCGCAGCAAGTCGCCGATGCGTTCGACGGTGTAGATCTCCAGGCCCAGCGCGCCGAGCACGGCGGCCTGGTAGCCGGAGCCGGTACCGACTTCCAGCACTTTCTTTGGCGAGACCTGCAGCACGGCTTCGGTCATGCGCGCCACCACCCACGGCTGGGAGATGGTCTGGCCGTGGCCGATCGGCAGGGCGGTGTCTTCGTAAGCGCGTGACGCCAGCGCTTCGTCGATGAACAGATGACGTGGCACCACCCGGATCGCATTCAAGGTCGACTCGTCGACGATGCCAGCCTCGCGCAGGCGATCGACCAGGCGGTCGCGCACACGCTGCGAGGTCATGCCGATGCCGACGGCTTCCGGTTGCAGGCGCAGGCGTGGGCTCATGCCGGCTGGTCCAGCGCGGCGCTGAGGCCGCCGACCCAGCTGGCCACTTTCTCCAGTGCCTGGTAGCGGGTCAGGTCGACCTGGATCGGGGTAATCGAGATGTGGCCGGTGCGTACCGCGTGGAAGTCGGTGCCGGGGCCGGAGTCCTGCTCACGACCGGCCGGGCCGATCCAGTACACCTCGTTGCCGCGCGGGTCCTTCTGCGCGATGCAGCCTTCGGCGCGATGGCGGTTGCCCAGGCGGGTGACCTCGAAGCCCTTGACCTCGCTCCACGGCAGGTCCGGCACGTTGACGTTGAGGATGGTGTCAGCCGGCAACGGATCGGCCTTGAGCCGGGCGACGATCTCCACCGCAGCGCGCGCGGCGGTCTCGAAGTGTTTCGGATCGTGGTTGCGGGTGACCAGCGAGACCGCCACCGCCGGCAGGCCGAGGAAGCGACCTTCCATCGCCGCCGAGACGGTGCCGGAATAGATCACGTCATCGCCGAGGTTGGCGGCGTTGTTGATGCCGGACACGACAATGTCGGGTTCGAACTCGAGCAGCCCGGTCAGCGCCAGGTGCACGCAGTCGGTCGGGGTACCGGCCACCGAGACGGTGTAATGGTCGATGCGCTTGAGGCGGATCGGCAGGTCCAGGGTCAGCGAATTGCTGGCGCCGGAGCGATCGCGGTCGGGCGCGACCACCGTGACTTCGTGACCGGCCTCACGCAGCACCGAAGCAAGCATCCGGATGCCTGCGGCGTCGACGCCATCGTCGTTACTGACCAGGATTCGCATCTTCGATTTAACCGCTTGATTTTCCAAGAATTCGATTCCATCACCGTGCAGTGTGGGCGGGACCGTCGTACTCCCCTGCGGAAGCCGTCGACCCTGCAAGGGCATCGTCTATTGTGCCGCACGCGAGCCGCCGGTCCTACCCTGCCGGCGGTCACGGCCGACATCGAACCGTCATAGGCAGACCTGCGCCAGCGGTTTACCCTGTGCGCATGTCGCACCCTGAAGACGAAGATCCGGCCGCGTTGTTCCGCGCGGCCATCGGCGAAGTGACGCCGCTGCGCAAGGATGCCGAGCCGGCACCGGCTGCGCCCCGGCCGAAGCCGCGCGCGCGCATGGCCGAACGTGACGAGGCCGAAGCCGCCGGCGAGTTCGCCCGGCTGCTGCGCGACAGCACGCCACTGGAAGCCGGCGACGTGGCCAGCTATCGCCGCGACAACCTGCCACCTCGCCTGTTCCAGCGCCTCAAGCGTGGCCAGTATTCGGTGCAGGACGAACTGGACCTGCATGGCGCCACCGCCGCGCAGGCGGAGACGCTGCTGCGCCAGTTCCTGCTGGAAGCCCATGCACACGAGTATGGCTGCGTGCGCATCATTCACGGCAAGGGATTGCAGTCCGACGGCGGCACGCCGGTACTGAAGAACCTGGTCGACCGCCTGCTGCGGCTGCGCAACGACGTACTGGCATTCCATTCGGCGCCGACCGGACAAGGCGGCACCGGCGCGGTGCTGGTGCTGCTGGCGCGGCGCTGAAAAAGGGGGACGCCATGAGTCCAGGTAGAGTCGACTGTCAGTCGACTGCTCTTCCAGCGGCAAGCGAATACCCCGCGCTGCGCGCGCAAGTCGACTGACAGTCGACTCTACCGCGCGCCCTGCTCAGGCCTGCGAGGCGTCTTCGACCGGGCCGAGCTCGTGCAGTACGGCGGTGGCGTAGCAGCCCGGCGGCAGCGCGAACGATAGCTCCAGCACGTCATCGCCCAGCCACTGGTGCTGCAACAACGCGGGGCGCAGGCGCAGCGCGCGGCGCTCCTGCTTCAGGCGCGCGTCTTCCAGCCCGGCCCGCAGTGCCTTCGATTCCTCGTCGTCGAGTGCGGCCAGCTCCAGCTCGCGTGCCGCTTCGGTGCTGCGCAGCTCGCCTTCACCCCACAGCGGTGCGCTGGGATGGATGTCGAACCGCGCGAGGCGCTCGGCCAGCACGTCGGTGTACGGCTCCGGGCCGAACACGCTGCGGCTGCCGTCCAGCATCCACACCTCGCCGTCCAGTGGCTGATCCCAGTTGCCCTGCTCCACGCGCGCAGCCAGCACGCGGTTGAACAGCGCCGATCGGGCGGCAGACAGCAGCAGTGAACGCTGGTCCTTGCGCATGCGGCGGCCACCGAACATCGCCAATGCCGCCGGCACGTTGCCGCCGTCGCGGCCAAAGCGCTGCTCGCCAAACCAGTTCGGCAGGCCGCGCCCGGCAATCTGCTGCAGGCGTTCGCTGATCGCTGCGGCATCGCCCTGCACCTCGCGCAGGACCAGCTTGAAGCGGTTGCCGGCCAGTGCGCCACGCTGCAGCTTGCGGTTGTGCCAGGTCGCTTCGAGCACTTCGATCTCGTCACTGGCCAGCTCGGCCAGGTCCGGCGCAATGCGCTTGGGCAGGTGCACGCTGAAACGCTGGGTGGTGACCGCGTGGCGGTCTTTCATGCCGGCGTAACTCACCGCCATTTCCGGCAGGCCCGCCCACTTGGCCAGCACCTTGGCCACATGCACGGTGTTGGCACCGCGCTTTCGGATGTGCAGCAACAGGTGCTCGCCTTCACCGGTGGCCTCGAAGGCCGGCAGCTCGTCAACCTGGAAATCGTCTGGCGTGGTGCGGATGCGCGCCGTCAACAACGGCGCACCAAATGCCAACGGCAGCGGAATCATGCCGCCACCAGCAACACGACCGCCTGTGCGGCAATGCCTTCACCACGGCCGGTGAAGCCCAGTTTTTCCGAGGTGGTGGCCTTGACGCTGACTGCATCCAGCGGCAACTGCAGCAGGCCGCCGATGCGCTCACGCATCGCCAGCGCATGCGGGCCAACCTTCGGCCGCTCGCAGATCACGGTGATGTCGGTGTTGCCGACGCGCCAGCCGCGCTCGCGCAGCAGGCTGTCGCAATGACGCACGAAGTCGCTGCTGTCGGCGCCCTTCCAGCGGTTGTCACTGGGTGGGAAATGCTGGCCGATGTCGCCCAGCGCCAGCGCACCGAGCATCGCATCGCACAAGGCGTGCAGGATCACGTCGCCATCGCTGTGCGCAAGCACGCCACAGCTGTGTGGAACGTTCACGCCGCCAAGCATGATGTGATCGCCTTCGCCGAAGGCATGGACGTCGTAGCCCTGGCCGATGCGGACGGGCGGGAACGGTGCGGTGCTCATGGATGCAACCCTTGCAGCAGGGCCACGCGGGCGGTCAGCCGGCGCGGCGGGAAAGTACGAATTCGAACCGGTCCAGATCGGCCGGGGTGGTGACCTTGAAGTTGTCCTCGCTGCCTTCCACCAGCAGCGGGCGCTGGCCCTGGCGCTCCATGGCCATCGCCTCGTCGGTGACTTCAACACCGGCGGCAGCGGCGTCGGACAGCGCGCGGCTGAGCTGATGGCGGCGGAACAGCTGCGGGGTCAGTGCACGCCAGAGGCGCTCACGCGGCTCGGTGCCATCGATGCCACCGTCGTCGCCTGCACGCTTGAGCGTGTCACGTACCGGTGCGGCCAGGATCGCCCCCACCGGGTCGGTACGACCGACTTCAAGCAGGCGGCCGAGATCGGCCGGCGACAGGTTCGGCCGCGCGGCATCGTGGACCAGTACGAACTCATCAGCGCGCACCGTCTCCGGCAGCGCCTGCAGGCCAGCCAGCACCGAAGCGGCACGGGTCGCGCCACCGATGCAGGTCAGCACCGGCTTGCCCGCCCACTCGTTCCAGCCGGGCCAGTCGGCGTCGTCCTGGCCGATCACCACCATCGCCCCGGCCACGGCCGGGTGCGCCAGCAGGGCGTCCAGGGTATGGGCAAGCAGGATCTGTCCCCCTGCCTGCAGGTATTGCTTGGGCAACGGCGCGCCGAAGCGGGTGCCGCGACCCGCAGCCGGAACCACGACCCAGATGGCCGCACTCATGGCACGTCCGCCGGGTGGTCGCCAACCTGCGCACTGACACCTGCCGCAGGCTGCGCCGGGTGGACCGGCGCATCCTCGACCACACGATAGAACTTCTCGCCGGGCTTGATCATGCCCAGCTCGCTGCGTGCGCGCTCCTCGATGGCGGACTGGCCTTCCTTGAGGTCCTTCACTTCGGCAGCGAGCGCGTCGTTGCGCTGCTGCAGACCCTCATTGTCCCGCTCCTGGTTGGCGACCTGGGCTTCGAGCATCATCACTTCGCCCGAATTGCCCGGACCGAACCAGAAGCGGTACTGCAGCCAGCCCAGCAGCAGGGCCAGCACCAGCAGCATCCAGCGCCAGTCGCGCATCGGCTCAGCGCTTCAGCGAAACGAACGCGTCACGACCGGCGTAACGCGCGCCGGCACCGAGGGCTTCCTCGATGCGCAGCAGCTGGTTGTACTTGGCCACGCGATCGCTGCGGCACAGCGAACCGGTCTTGATCTGGGTGGCGGTGGTAGCCACTGCGATGTCGGCGATGGTGGTGTCTTCGGTTTCGCCCGAACGGTGCGAGACCACAGCGGCATAACCGGCGCGGTCGGCCATGGCGATCGCTTCCAGGGTTTCGCTCAGGGTGCCGATCTGGTTGACCTTGATCAGGATCGCGTTGGCGGTGCCCGAGTCGATGCCTTCCTGGAAGATCTTCGGGTTGGTCACGAACAGGTCGTCACCGACCAGCTGCACCTTCTTGCCGATGCGGTCGGTCAGCAGCTTCCAGCCAGCCCAGTCGTTCTCGGCCAGGCCGTCTTCGATCGTGATGATCGGGTACTGCGCGGCCCAGTCGGCGAGGAAGTCGACGAACTGCTCGGAGGTCAGGCGCTTGTTCTCGCCGACCAGGTTGTACTTGCCGTTCTCGAAGAATTCGCTGGAGGCGACGTCCAGGCCCAGCAGCACGTCTTCACCGGCGGTGTAGCCGGCCTTGCCGATCGCTTCAAGGATGGTGTCCAGCGCTTCGACGTTGCTGCGGAAGTCCGGCGCGAAGCCGCCTTCGTCGCCGACCGCCGTGCTCAGGCCGTGGCCCTTCAGCACCGACTTCAGCGAATGGAAGATTTCGGTACCGGCACGCAGCGCTTCGGAGAACGAGGTGAAGCCGACCGGCAGCACCATGAATTCCTGGAAGTCGACGTTGTTGTCGGCGTGCGCGCCGCCGTTGATGATGTTCATCATCGGCACCGGCAGCGACGGGGTCACGCCGGTCCTGGCGGCCAGGTACTGCCACAGCGCCTGCTTGTTCGATGCGGCGGCGGCGTGCGCAGCGGCCATCGAAACACCCAACAGTGCGTTGGCGCCCAGGCGGCCCTTGTTCTCGGTGCCGTCGAGGTCGATCAGGCGACGGTCGAGGCCGGCCTGGTCGGTGGCCTCAAAGCCCTTCAGCGCGGCGGCAATCGTGGTGTTGACGTTGTCGACGGCCTTGCGCACGCCCTTGCCCAGGTAACGGGTCTTGTCGCCGTCACGCAGCTCGACCGCTTCCTTGGTGCCGGTCGAGGCGCCGGAGGGAACCGCGGCACGACCGAACGAACCGTCCTCCAGGATGACTTCGGCTTCCAGCGTGGGGTTGCCACGACTGTCGAGGATTTCACGGGCGTGGATGCTGCGGATCGTGCTCATGGTCGGACCGGTTACCTGTCTGGAGAGGGGGCGACAAAACGAATGCCGCGTGATTATCCCCGGCTGCCCGCCACTTGCCAAATGGCGTGGGCGGCTTCAGCCCCAGCTGGACCCGATCACGATCAGGACCATCGACACCAGCATCACCAGCAATGCACCAGCAAGCGCCGCCAGGATGGGGCCACGCCGCCGTCGCCAGGCCAGCACCATCGCCACCGGGCTGCCCAGGAAGGACAGCACCATCGTGACCAGTGCGCCCAGCAACCACCATTGCGTGGCCTGCACGCCGTTGTTCCCGTCCCCCGGCGGCCGGAAACCGGCGGTGAAGGCCAGTACGCCCACCACCAGGGCGATCCAGGTCAACACGGACAGCCCCAGGGCGATCAGGCCCCAGGGCCAGCCTCGCGCCGATGTGGTCGCATTCATCAAAGCACTCCGTAGAACAGGGCGCCGAGCCACAGCGAGAGCAGGATGATCGCCAGGCCGGCGGACACCTTGCCGCGATTCAGCCTCCAGGCCTGCACAGCAGCAGCGACGCATCCCACTGCACCGAGCAGCTCTGCCACCAGCAGCGCAATGAAGTACGCGCGCAGATCGAGTGCGCTGCTGCCATCACCCGGCGGCCGCACGGACGCGCCACCGATCAGCACCAGCCCGAACATGCCCACAGTGAACAGCACGGCCAGGCCCAGTGCGATCAGGCCCCACGGCCACTGTTTCCAATGCCGGCGGCGGCGCTGGATTTCCAGCGCCAGCCACGGGTCACGACTCACGCGAAGCGCGAGAAGCCGTGCTTCTTGGTCACTGCGTCGAGTTCCATCAAGGTCTCAAGCAGTGCTTCCATCTGGTCCAGCGGCCACGCATTGGGGCCATCGGACAGCGCCTTGGACGGATCCGGATGGGTCTCGGCGAACAGGCCGGAGATGCCCACCGCCACGGCGGCACGGGCCAGCACCGGCACGTGCTCACGCTGGCCACCGGAACTGGTGCCCTGCCCGCCCGGCAGCTGCACCGAATGGGTGGCGTCGAACACCACCGGGCAACCGGTGTCGCGCATCACCGCCAGCGAACGCATGTCGCTGACCAAGTTGTTGTAGCCGAAGCTGGCACCACGTTCGCAGACCATGATCTGCTCGTTGCCGGTGGCCTTGGCCTTCTCCACGACCGGCTTCATGTCCCACGGCGCCAGGAACTGGCCCTTCTTGATGTTGACCGGCTTGCCGGCCGAGCACACCTTGCGGATGAAGTCGGTCTGGCGGACCAGGAACGCCGGGGTCTGCAGCACGTCCACCACCGAGGCCACTTCGTCCATCGGGGTGTATTCGTGGACGTCGGTCAGCACCGGCACGCCGATCTGCTTCCTGACCTCGGCCAGGACCTTCAGGCCCTCTTCCATGCCCGGGCCACGGAACGCGGTGCCCGAAGTACGGTTGGCCTTGTCGAAGCTGGACTTGAAGATGAAGTTGACGCCGAGCTTGTCGGTGACTTCCTTCAACTTGCCGGCGGTATCGAGCTGCAGCTGCATCGACTCGATCACGCAGGGGCCGGCGATCAGGAACAGGGGCTGGTCCAGCCCGACCTCGAATCCACACAGTTTCATGGCGTTTCCTTGTTGTCCGCAGCACCGGCCGGGCCGGTGCGCTGGGGGTTGAAGCATGCAGGATGGGGGCCGACGCCCCCATTCACAAGTCAGGCGCGCGCTTCGGAAAGCAGCTTGCCGCCGGCCTTGCGCTCGCGTGCGGCGCGGATGAAACCGATGAACAGCGGATGGCCGTCACGCGGCGTGGACAGGAATTCCGGGTGCGCCTGGCAGGCCAGGAACCACGGGTGCGCGTCGCGCGGCAGTTCGACCACTTCCACCAGGGTGTCGTCCATCGACTTGCCGGCGATCACCAGGCCGGCATCTTCCAGCTGGGTGCGGTAACGGTTGTTGAACTCGTAACGGTGGCGGTGACGCTCGGCGACGACGTCCTTGCCATACAGCTCGCGGGCCAGCGTGCCCGGCTTCAGGCGCTGTTCCTGCAGGCCCAGGCGCATGGTGCCGCCAAGGTCGCTCTTGTCGTCGCGCTTTTCCACGTCACCGGTCGCGGTGCGCCATTCGGTGATCAGGCCGATCACCGGGTTCGGCGACTGGCGGTCGTTCTCGGTGCTGTTGGCACCTTCCAGGCCGACCACGTTGCGCGCGTAGTCGACCACGGCCGCCTGCATGCCGTAGCAGATGCCGAAGTACGGCACCTGCTGCTCGCGGGCGAACTTCGAGGTCAGCACCTTGCCTTCGAAACCACGGTCACCGAAACCACCCGGCACCAGGATGCCGTCGACATCGGCCAGTGCGGCCATGTCGGTGCCTTCCAGGTCCTGTGCTTCCAGCCACTTCAGGTTGACCTTGGTGCGCTGGCGCAGGCCACCGTGCTTGAGGGCTTCGCCGACCGACTTGTAGGCATCCTGGTGATCGACGTACTTGCCAACCACGGCGATGGTCACTTCGTCCAGCGGATGCAGGGTCGCGTCGACCGCGTCTTCCCACATCGACAGGTCGACCGGGCCGGCCTTGTCGGCCAGCTTCAGCTGGTTGACCACGATCTCGTCCAGGCCCTGCGCGTGCAGGCCCGACGGAATGCGGTACAGCACGTCCACGTCCGGCACGCTGATCACCGCGCGCTCGGAGACGTTGGTGAACTGGGCGATCTTGCGGCGCTCCGAATCCGGCACCGCCTGCTCGGAGCGGCACAGCAGCACGTCCGGCTGGATGCCGATCGAGCGCAGCTCCTTCACCGAATGCTGGGTCGGCTTGGTCTTCAGCTCGCCGGCGGCGCCGATGTACGGCACCAGGGTAAGGTGCATGAACAGCGCCTTCTCCGGGCCACGCTCGGTGCGCACCTGGCGGATCGCTTCCAGGAACGGCAGCGACTCGATGTCGCCGACAGTACCGCCGATCTCGACCAGCGCCACGTCGTAACCTTCGGTGGCTTCATCGATGCAGCGGCGGATCTCGTCGGTGATGTGCGGGATGACCTGCACGGTCGCGCCCAGATAGTCGCCGCGGCGCTCCTTGCGGATCACGTTCTCGTAGATGCGGCCGGTGGTGACCGAGTTCTTGCGGCTCAGGCGGGTGCGCACGAAGCGCTCGTAGTGGCCCAGGTCGAGGTCGGTCTCGGCGCCGTCGTCGGTGACGTAGACCTCACCGTGCTGGAACGGGCTCATGGTGCCCGGGTCGACGTTGATGTACGGGTCGAGCTTCATCATCGTGACCTTCAGGCCACGGGCTTCGAGAATGGCGGCCAGTGACGCAGCGGCAATGCCTTTGCCGAGCGAGGACACCACGCCGCCGGTTACGAAAATCAAGGGAGTCATGGCTGCAAGCATCCTGTCTGGAAATGGAAAACGGCAGCACCACGCGCACCCGGAGGGCGGGCATGGAGCTTGAAGGGGGTTTTCCGGTTCGCTGGGGCAGCGAGGGAGGTGCTGGGCCGTGCGGCGGCAGGCGCCGGACGGGGACCACCCTGCGAGGTCGGGGCGGCCGTGCCGGTCAAATCGACCGTCACCTGCGACCCGCATTGCTGGCGACCACGCATGGCCGTGCCAGCCCATTCGCAAAGGGTGGACACGCACTTACTCCCGGAAAGCCATAGTTTACAGATTGATGGCCGCCAACCCAAGGGGCAGTTGCGGCCATCACCCAAAAGAAACGCCCCGCTGGGCGGGGCGTCGAGGGGCGAATCCCTTGCGGCAAGGGCTTCGGAGGGCGGAAGAATTACTTCTTCTTCCTCGCCTCTTCTTCCTCTTCCTGCTGCGGGGCCGGCTGGCCCTGCGCCTTCATTTCGGCATTGGCCTGGGCGCGGCGCTTGGCCTTGGCATCGGCTTCGGCCTGCGCCTTGTCCGCCTGGCCACCCTGCTGCGGGGCCGGCTGGCCGGCGTTCTGCGCCACCACCAGCGGCACTGCAACGGCGGCAGCGGCCAGGATCGCAATGGTCAGCAACTTCTTCATGAGGTCCTCCTCGCGGTATGGCTTGGATGTTTCGACCCAACGGGGGTCGCCGGCATTCAGATTCCAGCGGCTGCCATTTTACCCCCTCTGCGTCGCCGAGACTGAACCGCAGGCGTGCAAAATCCCGTGCCAGACCCCACACTTGCCCGTCGCTCCAAGCTTTCGAAGACAGATGAACGCCCGCTATAACGCCGCCGATATTGAAGTCCTGTCCGGCCTTGACCCGGTCAAGCGCCGTCCCGGCATGTATACCGACACCGCGCGCCCGAACCACCTGGCGCAGGAAGTGATCGACAACTCGGTGGACGAGGCCCTCGCCGGCCACGCCCGCTCGATCGAGATCACCCTGTACAAGGACGGCAGCGTGGAGGTCAGCGATGACGGCCGCGGCATGCCGGTGGACATCCACCCGGAAGAGAAGATCCCGGGTGTCGAGCTGATCCTCACCCGCCTGCATGCGGGCGGCAAGTTCAGCAACAACAACTACACCTTCTCCGGCGGTCTGCACGGCGTCGGCGTCAGCGTGGTCAATGCGCTGTCGACCCTGGTGGAAGTGCACATCAAGCGCGAAGGTGCCGAGCACCGCATCACCTTCCGCAACGGCGACCGCGCCACGCCGCTGGAAGTGGTCGGCAGCGTCGGCAAGAAGAACACCGGCACCCGCGTGCGCTTCTGGCCTGACCCGAAATACTTCGACACGCCGAAATTCGCGGTGCGCGCGCTGAAGCACCTGCTGCGCGCCAAGGCCGTGCTGTGCCCGGGGCTGACGGTCAAGCTGACCGATGAGGCCACCGGTGAAGTCGACACCTGGTACTACGAAGACGGCCTGCGCGATTACCTGAAGCTGGAACTGGGCGAACGCGAATCGCTGCCGGCCGACCTGTTCGTCGGCAACCTGAAGAAGGACACCGAGGTGGTGGACTGGGCCGTGGCCTGGCTGCCGGAAGGCGAGCTGGTGCAGGAAAGCTACGTCAACCTGATTCCCACCGCCCAGCACGGCACCCACGTCAACGGCCTGCGTACCGGCCTGACCGAGGCGCTGCGCGAGTTCTGCGACTTCCGCAATCTGCTGCCGCGCGGCGTCAAGCTGGCCCCGGAAGACGTGTGGGACCGCGTGTCGTTCGTGCTGTCGCTGAAGATGACCGACCCGCAGTTCAGCGGCCAGACCAAGGAACGCCTGTCCTCACGCCAGGCCGCCGGCTTCGTTGAAGGCGCCGCCCACGATGCCTTCAGCCTGCTGTTGAACCAGAACGTCGAGCTGGGCGAGAAAATCGCGCAGATCGCCATCGAGCGCGCCAGCGCACGCCTGAAGACCGAGAAGCTGGTCGTCCGCAAGAAGGTCACCCAGGGCCCGGCCCTGCCCGGCAAGCTGGCCGACTGCATCAGCCAGGACCTGTCGCGCACCGAGCTGTTCCTGGTGGAAGGTGACTCGGCAGGGGGCAGCGCCAAGCAGGCCCGCGACAAGGACTTCCAGGCCATCATGCCGTTGCGCGGCAAGATCCTGAACACCTGGGAAGTCTCCTCCAACAGCGTGCTGGCCTCGGAGGAAGTACACAACCTGGCCATCGCCATCGGCTGCGACCCCGGCAAGGACGACATCAGCGGCCTGCGTTACGGCAAGGTCATCATCCTGGCCGACGCGGACTCCGACGGCCTGCACATCGCAACCCTGCTGACCGCACTGTTCCTGAAGCACTTCCCGGCGCTGGTCGATGCCGGCCACGTGTTCGTGGCGATGCCGCCGCTGTTCCGCATCGACGTGGGCAAGCAGGTGTTCTACGCCCTGGACGAGGAAGAAAAGCGCTCGATGCTGGACAAGATCGAACGCGAGAAGATCAAGGGCGCGATCAACGTCACCCGCTTCAAGGGCCTGGGCGAGATGAATCCGCCGCAGCTGCGCGAATCGACCATCCACCCGGATACGCGCCGCCTGGTGCAGCTGACCGTGGACGATCGCGAGCAGACGAGCTCGCTGATGGACATGCTGCTGGCCAAGAAGCGCGCCTCCGACCGCAAGGGCTGGCTGGAGTCGAAGGGCGATCTGGCCTCGCTGGAGGTCTGATCCCGGCACGGGGTCGGATCCCTTTGCCTGGCAAAGGGCTCTGACCCGGTTGCCCGGTAGTGCCGGCCGCTGGCCGGCAACCTCGACTGCCGGCCAGCGGCCGGCACTACCGGTTCATGCGCCCTGGCATTACGCCGCCATCGGCAAACCCGGCGACGGCATAATGCGCGTCCACCCGTGTGGACCATCGTATTGGCCAGCCACTCGCTGCTGTTCCCCGCCCTGCCGCTGCACAGCGCGCGGTTGGTGCTGAGCCCGATCCGCCGTGACGACGCGGCCGCGCTGTTCGCGCTGCAATCCAATCCGGACGTGATGCGCTGGTGGAACCATCCGGCCTGGACACGACCGGCCGAAGCCCGCGAACAGATCGACGACGACCTTGCCGCGCACGCGATCGGCACCCAGTTGAAGCTGGCCCTGCGCGAATCACCCAACGGCCCACTGCTGGGCGTCTGCGTCGCATTCGCCATTGATCGTGAGGCCATGCGGGCCGAGATCGGCTATCTGCTGGCGCCCGACCGCCAGGGCCAGGGCTACATGCATGAGGCCCTGCAGCAGATGCTGGGCTATCTGTTCCACACCCTGCACCTTCACCGCATCGAAGCCGAGATCGATCCACGCAACGTACCCTCGGCACATGTGCTTGACCGCCTCGGCTTCCACCGCGAGGGGGTGCTGCGCCAGCGTTGGCGCATCCAGGGCGAGCTTTCGGACTCGGCCGTCTATGGCCTGCTGGCCAACGACGAAGCGGCAGCCGCCCTGCCCGTTTGATCCAATCTGGCCGCAAGCCGCTGCAGAACGTGGCCATGCCTTTGGACACATACGGCATGGCACTCCACCGGCCTAGCATCGGAACCCCCTTCCGCTGCCGATCCGGTGCCATGAAGTCCCTGCTGCACACTGCCGCGCTCTGCGTCGGCCTGCTCATCGCCCCCACCAGCGTGCTGGCCGCGCCCGCCGCTGACACCAAGCCCGATTCGAAAGACGACAGGACCGACGCGCCTGCGCTGCCCGCCGATGCGTCGACGCGCCAGAGCATGCGCCTGGCCGGCCGCACCCTGGACTACACCGCCACCGTCGGCACCCTGCCGGTGCGCGATGAGAAGGGCAAGGTCATCGCCGATGTGGTGTTCACTGCGTACACGATGCCGGGCAAGGACCGGCCGGTGACGTTCGCGCTCAATGGCGGCCCCGGTGCCTCGTCGGTGTACCTCAACATGGGCGCGATCGGGCCCAAGGTGGTCACCTTCGGTTCGGAAGGCGACAGCGCCTCGGCGCCCGCCACCCTGCATGACAACCCGGGCACCTGGCTGGATTTCACCGACCTGGTATTCATCGACCCGGTCGGCACTGGTTTCAGCCGCGCGCGCATCGGCGATGACGAGGCGAAGAAGCAGCTGTACAACCCCGGCGCCGACATCGAGTACCTGTCGCGCTCGATCTACGACTGGCTGCTGCGCAATCAGCGCATGGCGTCACGCAAGTACCTGACTGGCGAGAGCTACGGCGGCTATCGCGGCCCGCGCATCACCCATTTCCTGCAGACCCGGCTGGGCGTGGCGATGAACGGCCTGGTGCTGGTCTCGCCGTACCTGAGCCCGACGCTGGAAGACAACGCCGACGTCTCGCCGATGGCTTGGATGCAGACGCTGCCGTCGATCGCCGCGGCGCACCTGGAGCGCCAGGGCAGGCTCACCGACGCGGCAATGCGCGAGGTGGTGGAGTACACCCGTGGCGATTACGCCACCGCGTTGATGAAGGGCCGCAGCGATCCGCAGGCGACCGAGGCGATGCTGCGCCGGGTGACCGAGCTGACCGGGCTTGACCCGCAGTTCGTGCGCCGTGCCGGTGGCCGCCTGGAAACCCAGGCCTACCTGCGCGAGGTATTCCGCGACAAGGGCACGCTGGGCAGCCGCTACGACTCCAATGTGACCGCGTTCGATCCATTCCCGAATGACCCGGAGCAGCGCGCCAATGATCCGCTGCTGGACAGCATCATTGCGCCGACCACCACGGCGATGGTCGACTTCGTGACGCACGTGGTCGGCTGGAAGGTGGATGCACGCTACCAGGCGCTGAACTACGACGTGAATCGTTTGTGGGACCGCAACGGCGAGCTGCGCCAGGGTGCGGTGACCCAGCTGCGCCAGGCGGTGGCGATCGATCCGCATCTGCAGGTGCTGATCGTGCATGGCTGGAACGACCTGTCGTGCCCGTTCATGGGTTCGATCCTGACGGTGGACCAGATGCCGGCGATGGGCAGCAACCCGGACCGGGTGCAGGTGCGGAGCTATCCGGGCGGGCACATGTTCTACAGCCGGGCGGACAGCCAGGCGGCGTTCCGCAAGGATGTGCAGGCGCTGTTCCAGCGTAATTGAGGGGTTCGGCCGGGCCTGCGGCCCGGCACCCGCTGACTGCCACGGCCACTGCAACTGCAAAAGCGGGCTTCCTGGGGGCTGGCGAGGTGGGGTGGATATGCAGGACACGCCGTAAACCCGTCCCTGGGGGCTCGATGGCGCCATCCATGGCGCCAACGGTCCTGCAACCCCACCCCACCCCGCCGCTGACAGGTTCCTGCTGCTGTTGGTGGGTGCCGACCGTTGGTCGGCGCGGGACCGGATCCCTGTTTCTGCTCTGGTAGGTGTCGACCTTGGTCGACACGATGTGTGCGGAAGAATTCTCTGCGCATGAAAAAGCCCGCCGGATACCGGCGGGCTTTTTCGTTTGCAACGCTGGCGTAGCGATCAGGTCCAGCCGAACAGCTCGAACAGCTTCAGGATCAGGTACGCACAGCCGCCGGCTGCCGGGATGGTCAGGATCCAGGCCCAGACGATGCGTTCGATCACGCCGAACTTCAGCGAGCGCGGGTTCTTGGCGAAGCCGACGCCCATGATCGCGGTGGAGATGCTGTGCGTGGTCGAGACCGGCATGCCGAAGTGGGCGGCCAGGGTCAGGATGGTGGCCGAGCTGGTCTCCGCGGCGAAGCCGTGGATCGGGTGCAGCTTGACCATCTTGTGGCCCAGGGTCTTGATGATCTTCCAGCCGCCCGAAGCGGTACCGGCGGCCATCACAACCGCACAGGTCAGCACGATCCACATCGCGATGCCGTCACCGGCGTGGGCGTCCGGGTGCATGAAGGCCAGCCAGGACGGCAGGTCATCCAGTGCGCCGGTGGCCTCGGCACCGATCAGGGTCATGGCGATGATGCCCATGGTCTTCTGCGCATCGTTGTGGCCGTGGGCGAAGCCCATGTAGGCCGCCGAGGCGATCTGGGCCTTGCCGAAGAATGCATTGACGATGCGTGGGCGGGCCAGGCGACCGATGGCGCCACCGATCCTGGCCAGGCCGGCGATCAGGCCCCACAGCAGCACCATCACCACGATGCCGAGCAGGAAACCGGCGATCGGCGAGGTGATCATCGGCACGAACACCTTCCACAGCAGGCCCTTGTTCTGCGCCCAGCTGCCCAGGCGCTCGGACCAGATCAGCGCGTCCCAGTTGTTGTGGGCCGCCGCTAGGCCGGCGCCGCAGAGGCCACCGATCAGCGCATGCGAGGACGAGGACGGCAGGCCCTTCCACCAGGTGATCAGGTTCCAGATGATGCCGCCCAGCAGCGCGCACAGGATCACCTGCGGGGTGACCTCGACCACGTTGGTGTTGAGCAGGCCCGAAGCGATGGTCAGCGCCACCGCGGTGCCGGTCAGCGCACCGATGAGGTTCATGAAGGCGGCCAGCATCACCGCCCAGCCGGGCGAGAGCACCTTGGTCGCGACCACGGTGGCAATGGAATTGGCGGTGTCGTGGAAGCCGTTGATGAACTCGAAGACGAGTGCGGCCAGGATCACCACCAGGACAAGGGTCAACATGCGGCGGCGTCCGTCAGCTGTTCTTCAAGACGATCTGGTAAGCAACCACGCCGGCCTCGCGGCAACGGTCGATGGCCTTTTCCAGGATCTCGAAGAACTCCTTCAGCAGGAACATCTGCAGGTTGTCCAGGCGGCCGGAATAGATGTCGCGGTACAGCTCGAGCATCAGGCGGTCGGCCTCGTTTTCCAGCGAGCGCAGCTTCTCGTTCAGCGCGGTCATCCGGTCCAGGTTCATGTGGCGCAGGTCGGCCACCATCTCCACCACCACGCCGGCGGCCTGTTCCAGCATCGCCGCGCGCGGCGCGAAGTCGATGTGCTCCAGGTGGGTCGTGGCCAGCGAATAGCGATCGGCGAACTTCTCGATCTGCTTGGGGATCTTGTACAGCGCCGAGCCCAGCGCTTCGATGTCTTCGCGCTCGATCGGGGTCATGAAACTGTCCACCAGCGCCTGGCTGATCTTGTCCGAGGCCGCGCGCTCGCGCAGGCGGGCCAGCTTGAAGGCGTCCAGCGCGGGCTGGCGGTCGGCCTCGCGCAGCATGGAATGCAGCGCCTTGGCGGCGTCGGAGGCCGCGACGGCGGCCTCATCGAGCAGGGTGTAGAACTGTTTGCCGGAACCGAAAATGGTCTGCAGAGAGAACATTGAGAAACCTGTCAGCCGTCGCGGGAAGGACGGCACCAGACGGAATTATGACGGCTAGATGACCATCTCGGGTATCCCCGCACCCTTTCCGGGACTCGGAACCCCAAACCTGAACAGGCGGTTGCCACCCTGCCACGCCCCTTTGCTAAGATGCCAGCGCGCCTTCGGGCGCATCCTATGGACGACGACCCTTATCCCCCAGCGCCGCGCCGGACCCCGTTCCTGAGCGCCTGCCGCCATCGCAAGCACCCGCCCTCCCTGCCACCAACCGGGGACGACGCCCGTGTTTGAAATGATCCTGATTGTCTTTGCGCTTGTTCTGCTGAACGGCTTCTTCGCCATGTCCGAGATGTCGGTCATGACCTCGCGCAAGAGCCGCCTGAAGCAGATGGCCGCCACCTCCAAGCGCGCGGCCAAGGCGCTGGAGCTGTCCGAGAAGCCGGAGAGCTTCCTGTCCACCGTGCAGATCGGCATCACCGTGATCGGCGTGCTGACCGGCTACCTCGGCGGTGAAGCGCTGGGCGAAGCCTTCGCCGGCTGGATCCAGGGCCTGATGCCGGGCTTTGCCTATGCCGGCAACATCGGTACCGCGCTGGCGGTCAGCCTGATCACCTTCATCACGCTGATCTTCGGCGAACTGGTGCCCAAGCGCCTGGCGCTGACCCGTTCGGAGGCCATTGCCGGCCTGGTCGCGATGCCGATGAGCTGGCTGGCCAAGCTCGCCCTGCCCTTCGTCTGGCTGCTGTCCAAAACCACCCAGCTGGTGCTGCGCCTGTTCGGCCTGGGCAAGGATGAAGTCGCCTCGGTGACCGAAGAAGAGATCCGCATGCTGGTCGCCGAAAGCCACGAGGCCGGCGTGATCGATGCCCACGAGCGCGACATGATGAACCGCGTCATGCGCCTGGGCGACCGCACCGCCGACAGCCTGATGACCCCGCGCAACCGCATCGCGTGGCTGGATACCCAGGCCGGGCTGGAGCGCAACCTGGAAATCATGGCCGAACACGAGTTCTCCCGGTACCCGGTGTACCGCGACAACGACATGGACGTGGTCGGCGTGCTCGAACTGAAATCGCTGGCCACGCGCATGGCGCGCGGTGACAACGCGCTCTTCCAGACCCTGCGCGAACCCCTGTACGTCTCCGAATCGACCCACGCGATGAAGCTGCTGGAAATCTTCCGCGAGGAACAGCAGTCGATGGCACTGGTGGTGGACGAGTACGGCGAGATCCAGGGCCTGGTGACCATCAGCGACCTGATGGGCGCGGTGGTCGGCCGCCTGCAGGCGGTGGAGAACGCCGACGAGGACGCGCTGGTGGTGACCCGCGAAGACGGCTCGCTGCTGGTGGACGGCTCGCTGCCGATCGAAGACGTGCGCGAACTGATCGGCAGCAACGACCTGCCCGACGCCGAGGACGGCGACTACTACACGCTGGCCGGCATGTGCATCCATTACTTCGGCCGCATTCCGCACGCAGGCGAGTACTTCGACTGGGCGGGCTGGCGCTTCGAAGTGGTTGACCTGGATGGTGCGCGCGTGGACAAGCTGCTGCTGCGCACGTTGTCCGACGAGCAGGCCGATGAGCTCACCGCCTGAGGCCGGCAACGGTCCGGGCGACGAACGCCCGGCCTACCGCAACGAGGGCATCCGTACCCTGCTGGAGATGTTCGCCTCTGGCGATCCCGCCGAGCACATGCCGCTGGGCCAGATCCTCGGCAACCTGCAGCAGAGCGCGTTCGGCGTGTTCCTGTTCGTGGCGATCCTACCGTCGTTCATCCCGATCCCGGGCATGGGCGGCGCGGTCAGCGGCCCACTGGTGGTCCTGATCGGCCTGCAGATGCTGTTCTGCCTGCGCCGGCCCTGGCTGCCCGGCTTCATCGCCCGCCGCGGGCCGAAGCGCGGCACCATGCATCGTTTCCTGGACCGCATCGACCGACCGCTGCGGCGCCTGGACAAGATGCTGAAACCCCGCCTGCCGCAACTGCTGACACCGCTGATGGCGCACGCCTTCACCGGCCTGCTGCTGGTGCTGCTGGGCCTGCTGCTGTCGTTGCCGATTCCCTTCACCAATTTCCTGTTCGGCTTCCAGCTGCTGCTGTTCTCGCTGGCGCTGCTGGAACGCGATGGCGCGCTGATGCTGTTCAACTGGATCGCCGCCGTGGCAGCGATCGCCTTCTTCGGTTTCAGTTCGGGGCAGCTGGTGGGTTATACGGTGGAGCTGTTCCACCGCTGGTTCTGATCCGGAATCCGGTAGAGCCGGCCGCTGGCCGGCTGCCACGTTTCCAGGTTTGCCGGCCAGCGGCCGGCACTACCCATACCGGACATCGGTCATCACCGAAGATCGATGAAACCGTTGTCGGCCAGCGCCGCCGGTTCGTCCTGCACCGCCGACAGCACGAACGTCAACGCCTTGCCCAGCAGCGTGCCCGGACCGTCCCAGTACTCGGCACTGTCGGCGCGCACATGGATCAGGCGAAGGTTGGGGTCATCCTTGCCACCGGGGAAGAACAGCTTCATCGCCGGTGACCACAGCTCCTCGATCTTCGCGCGATCATCGACCACGCGTGCCCGCCCCGCCACCGACACATAGGTGTTCTTCGAGGGCGAGGCATACGCCACGTTGACCCGCGGGTCGAGCGCGATCTCGGCCACCTTGGGGCTGTCGCCGGTGATCACGAACCACAGGTCACCGTCGAAGGCGACCTGCTGGGTGGCCAACGGCCGGCTGTAGAGGCGGCCATCGACGCCGGTGGTGGTGAACATCGCCACCTCCACGTCCTTGATCAGTTCGGCCAGCTGGGCGATGTGTTCGGCACGGGTGTCGGCCATGTGGGGGCTCCTTCGATATGAGCCCCCATCAGACGCGGTTCGGCCGCAATGGGCCGTGACGCAATTGTTCAGCCCGCGTGGCGGGCGTGCCAGGCCTGCATGGTCAGTTCGAACGAGCGCAGGCGCGCGCGGTGGTCGTACAGGTTGGCGGTGAGCATCAGCTCGTCGGGCTTGTGCCGTTCGACGAACGCGGCGATGCCCTCCGCCACCTGCTGCGGATCGCCCAGCACGGTGCAGGCCAGCGCCCGCTCCACGCCCAGTTTTTCGTGCGGCTCCCAGAAGGACTCGATGTCGTCGATCGGTGCCGGAATCTTGCCCGGTCGGCCGCGACGCAGGTTCACGAAACTCTGCTGCTGGCTGGTGAACAGGCGCCGCGATTCGGTTTCGCTGTCGCTGGCAACGACGTTCAGGGCCAGCATCGCGTGCGGCTGCTTCAGCGTGGCCGAGGGGCGGAACTCGCGCCGGTATACAGCAACGGCTTCATCCATCGCGTCGGGTGCGAAGTGCGAGGCGAACGCATACGGCAGGCCCATCGAGGCGGCCATGCGCGCACCGAACAGGCTCGAACCGAGGATCCAGGTCGGCACCCGCAGGCCGCCACCCGGAACCGCCTGCACCGCCTGCCCGGGTTGTACCGGCTCGAAGTAATGCAGCAGCTCGCGCACGTCCTGCGGGAACTGGTCGGCGCTGTCGAAGTAGCGGCGCAGCGCACGCGCGGTCGGCTGGTCGGTACCGGGTGCACGGCCCAGGCCGAGGTCGATGCGGTCCGGATACAGCGAAGCCAGCGTGCCGAACTGCTCGGCCACCTGCAGCGGGGCATGGTTGGGCAGCATGATGCCGCCGGCACCGACGCGGATGCGCTTTGTGCCACCCGCCACGTGGCCGATCAGCACGGCGGTGGCCGCGCTGGCGATGCCCGGCATGTTGTGGTGTTCGGCCAACCAGTAGCGGCGGTAGCCCAGCGCATCGGCGTGCTGGGCCAGTTCCAGCATGTTGGCGAAAGCGGCGGTGGTGTCACTGCCCTCGCAGACCGGGGCCAGGTCAAGGATCGACAACGGGATCATCAGGCGTTTTTCCGTCACAGGATCCCCCATGCATGGGGTCGGCCAGGCGCCGCGGCCAGTGACGGTGGCGGGATGCTGATTCCCGTGTGGCGGGTTCAGGGCTGACCGGGCCGATCCGGGGTGCCCTGATGCGCGCCAAGCGCGATTGGTAGTGCCGGCCGCTGGCCGGCATACAGGTAGATGGCTTCGCAGCCGGCCAGCGGCCGGCTCTACCGCGGAAGCGTCAGAACGCGCTGGGGCGCGGCTCCGGCAGCGGCTGGTCGACCATCGGCTTCAGCTCGGCATCCAGCGCCACGCGCTCATCGAACACGAAGCAGCGGCCTTCGTAGCCTTCGCCGCCCACCTCCTCGAAGTAGCCGAGGATGCCACCGTCCAGCTGCAGCACGTTGTCCATGCCGTCGTTGACCATCCACAGCGCCGCCTTCTCGCAGCGGATGCCGCCGGTGCAGAAACTGACCACGGTGCTGTCTTTCAGCGCCTCGCGGTGCGGCGCCAGCGCCTCGGGCAGGTCGGTGAACTTGTGAATCGGCAGCACCAGCGCATCCTTGAAGGTGCCGTACTCCACTTCCTGCAGGTTGCGGGTATCGAGCATCACCACCGGCTTGCCGGCGTCGTCATGCCCCTGCCGCAACCAGCGTTGCACCGTGGCCGGATCGACCGCCGGCGCGCGCGGATAGTCCAGCGGCTGACCGTCGTCACGGCGGAAGCTGATGATCTCGTCCTTCACCTTGGCCTTCAGCCGCGCGAACGGCTGATGTTCACTGAAGCTGGTCTTGACCCGCATATCGGCAAACCGCACGTCAGAACGCAGCGCCGCGTAGAAACCCTCGACCGCCTCCGGCGCACCCGCCAGGAACAGGTTCAGCCCCTCGCCCGCCACCAGGATCGTGCCCCGCAACTGCGCCGCCTCGGCACGCGCCAGCAACTGGTCGCACAGGGCCTGGGGAGCGTCGATGACGGCGAAATGATAGGCAGCGGTATTGGCGATCATCTTGGCATTTTAGCGCCTCCCGCCCCTCCGGGCAGATTCAGGGGTCAGAGCCCTCTGCGCAGCAGAGGGACCCGACCCCAAGCCCGGCAAACAACCGGAATCTGTCATGGGTGGGGCGGTGTGGGCAGGCGGGGGCGCAGAGCGCCATGGATGGCGCTCTACGAGGCACGCAGGAGCAGCTTTTGCCGTCCCCCGCCTGTCCACACCGCCCCGCCCTCCCACTGAAGCCCGGCTTTTGACGTTGCTGTTGCCGTTGCGTCTGCGGGTGCCGGGTGCGACCCGGCCAGAAGCCCCATTACCCCCGCAACAGCACGAACGGCAGCAGCACCAGCGCCGCCGCACCGGCCATCCCCAGCAGCACCAGCACCACGTAGACCGGCCGCCGCCGGAACAGGCTGCCGAAGGTCTCCGCCGTGCCATCACGCAATGCCTGCTCACGCTCGGCACGGATGCGCGGCCCGCGTTCGGCCTGGTATTCCGCCATCAGCGCCTTCGCTCGTGGATGATCAGCGTCCTCGCGCAGCCACAGGCCACCATTGGAGATGCCCCAGGGGCTGGGTTCGGTGCGATACCAGGCGATGTCGTGCTGGTCGAGCAGCGTGCAGACATCGGCATATTCGTCGTCGCCGACATTGCGCAGATTGAGCAGGAGTTTTGCCATGCCCCCATGATACCCGGCGCCGATGCGCTACCCTTGCCGCCCTCGCCCTGCGCCCTTCCGGAGACGCCCGATGCGCCGCCTGCTGCTTCCCCTGCTGCTGTCCCTCGCCGCCGCTGGCTGCACAACCGAACCGTCCGGCCCACCGCCCGGCGGCACCCTGACCACCTTCGAGCGCATCGATACCGTGCCCGGCACCGGCACCGAAGCCGTTGCCGGCAGCAAGGTCACCGTGCACTACACCGGCTGGATCTACGACAACCGCACCGAAACCAAGCACGGCAAGACCTTCGACAGCTCCTTCAAGCACGGCGAACCGTTCACCTTCGCACTCGGCGCCGGCCAGGTCATCCGCGGCTGGGATGAGGGCGTGGCCGGCATGAAGGTCGGCGGCAAGCGCACCCTGATGATCCCGCCGGATTACGGCTACGGCGACCGCCGGGTTGGCCCGATTCCGGCCGGCTCGTCGCTGGTGTTCGATGTCGAGCTGCTCGATGTCAAACCGTAATGCCGCACCGCTTCCGCGGGTCGCCGTCATCGGCGGCGGCCCGGCCGGCCTGTTCGCCGCCGAGCGCCTGCGCGCCGCCGGTCTGGAGGTGGACCTGTACGAGGCCAAGGGTTCGCCCGGCCGCAAGTTCCTGATCGCCGGCAAGGGCGGGCTCAACCTCACCCATTCCGATCCGCGTCCGCTGTTCGACAGCCGCTACCGCGAGCAGTCCACGACCGTGGGCCGCTGGCTGGATGGCTTCGATGCGCAGGCATTGCGCGACTGGGCCGGCGGTTTTGGCGTGGAGACCTATGTGGGCAGCTCCGGCCGCGTGTTCCCGGTCGACCGCAAGGCCGCGCCGCTGCTGCGTGGCTGGGTGCGCCGGCTGAAGGAACAGGGCGTGCGCCTGCATGCCAACCACCGTTGGATCGGCTGGAGCAACGACGGCGCGCTGCGCTTCGCCACCGAAGCCGGCGAGATCGATGTCCACGCCGATGCCACCGTGTTGGCGATGGGCGGCGGCAGCTGGCCGCAGCTGGGCAGCGAAGGCGCCTGGGTTGCACCGCTGCAGGCCCGTGGCGTGGACATCACGCCACTGCAGTCAGCCAACTGCGGCTTCGACGTGGACTGGACCCCGTTCTTCGCCCAGCGCAATGCCGGTGCACCGCTGAAGCCGGTGGTCGCGCACTGGATCGACCTGGCCGGACAGCCACAGTCGCTGCAGGGCGAATGCGTGGCCAGCGAGTACGGCATCGAAGGCAGCCTGATCTATGCGTTGGCGGCGGACCTGCGCGAGACCATCAACCGCGATGGCCACGCGATGCTGTGGCTGGATCTGGTGCCGGGCCGCGACGAGGCGCGCCTGCTGGCCGATCTGTCACGCCCGCGCAAGGGCCGCAGCTTCGGCGAGCACCTGCGTCGCCAGGCGGGCCTTGATGCGGTGAAGGCCGCACTGGTGTTCGAGATTCTGGGTAAGGAAGCCGGCAACGACCTGCCTGCCGTGGCGGCTACGCTCAAGCGCCTGCCGCTGCGCCTGCTGCGTCCCCGGCCGATGGCCGAGGTGATCAGCACCGCCGGCGGCGTGCGCCTGGATGCGCTGGATGATGGCCTGATGCTGCGGGCCGTGCCCGGCGTGTTCTGCGCCGGCGAGATGCTGGACTGGGAGGCGCCGACAGGTGGCTACCTGTTGACCGCGTGCTACGCCAGTGGCCTGCGTGCCGCCGAGGGCGTAATCAGGTGGCTGGCCGGGCGGTGACGCCTGCATTGTGGAGTCGAGCCATCCTCGACTGCCTTACAGTCCCCGGCGCTCACCATGGCCTGCGCATGCTCACCGAAGCCAGCGCCACGCCGCTGGGATGCGGGTAGACCTCTTCGCGCACGCTGATGAATCCCTGCCGTTGGTAGAACGGCACCGCGTTGAGCGAGGCCGACAGCACCACCTCACGCTCACGATCGGCCATTGCCAGCAGGCGCTGCATCAGCGCCTGGCCGATTCCCTGGCCGCCACGATCAGGATCAACGAACAACGCGTCGACTTCATTGGCATCGGCATCGAACACACCGAAGCCAAGAAGGCCGCCCTGCCCATCCTCGGCCACCACGCAGCCGCCCTGCCCCAGCAACCGCGCGTACTGCGACGGCGGCGGCGAGGCCGACCAGGGCGCAATCACTTCGGGCGGATAATGGCTGCTGCAGGTCTCGCGCACGCAACGCGTGCGCAACGCCCACAGCGTGGCCACGTCATCCGTGGTGCCGATCCGGAACCGCATGGCATCTCCTTGCAGCGTCGAGCCATGCTCGACTGTTCTTCGTTCCAACATCGCGATGAGAGAAGCAGCCGAGCATGGGCTCGGTTCTACAGCAACACGTTATCGCGACTTGCTGGCCCGCAGCGCCTGGATCTTCGGCGGCGGCTGGAAGGAATCGCTGCGCGCATCGGCCCAGAACGCATGGAACACGGCGTGGTCCGGCACCTTGTGCAGCAGCTCGCCCGGTTCAAGGTAACGGTACAGCGAGGCCAGCGAACGGATCTCAACAGGCGAAACCCGACGCAGGATATGCTCCGGGCCCAGTTCCGCCGGGTGGTTCAGGCCCGCGGCACACAGCAGTTCCTTCAAGGCATGCAGCGTGTGCTCGTGGTAGCTGTACACACGGGTGGCCTTGTCCGGTGCATCCAGATGCTTCCAGCGCGCCGGGTCCTGGGTCGCGATGCCGGTGGGGCACTTGTCGGTATGGCAGCTCAACGACTGGATGCAGCCCAGCGCGAACATGAAGCCGCGGCCGGCATTGCACCAGTCGGCACCCAGCGCGATGGTGCGCGCGATGTCGAACGCACTGGTGATCTTGCCGGCTGCACCGATGCGGATGCGCTCGCGCAGATCGAGGCCGACCAGGGTGTTGTGCACCAGCAGCAGCGCTTCGTGCATCGGCACGCCGACATGGTCGACGAACTCGGCTGGCGCCGCGCCGGTGCCCCCTTCGGCACCGTCCACCACGATGAAATCCGGCAGCAACCCGGTTTCCTGCATCGCCTTGGCAATGCCGAACCACTCCCACGGGTGGCCGATCGCCAGCTTGAAACCGACCGGCTTGCCACCGGACAGCTCGCGCAGGCGGGCGACGAACTGCAGCAGCTCGACCGGTGTCGAGAACGCCGAGTGACGCGACGGCGACACGCAGTCCACGCCCATCGGCACGCCACGGGTCACCGAGATCTCGGCAGTCACCTTCGGCGCTGGCAGCACGCCGCCATGACCCGGCTTGGCACCCTGCGACAGCTTGATCTCAATCATCCTGACCTGGTCATGGGTGGCATTGGCAACGAAGCGTTCCTCGCTGAAACCACCCTTCTCGTCGCGGCAACCGAAGTAGCCCGAGCCGATTTCCCAGACCAGATCGCCGCCCATCTCACGGTGATAGGGCGAGATCGAACCTTCGCCGGTGTCGTGGTAGAAACCACCACGCCGTGCGCCTTCGTTCAGTGCGCGGATGGCATTGGCCGACAGTGAACCGAAGCTCATCGCCGAGATGTTGAACACGCTGGCCGAATAGGGCTTGGCACAGTTCGGACCGATCAGCACGCGGAAGTCATGCTTGGCGATGGCAGTCGGCGCCAGTGAATGGTTGATCCATTCGTAGTCCACCGCATAGGTGCTGCGCAGGGTGCCGAACGGTACCGTGTCCATCTCGTTCTTGGCGCGCTGGTAGATCAGTGCACGTTGCTGGCGCGAGAACGGCACGTCCTCCAGGTCACTCTGCACGAAGTACTGGCGGATCTCCGGGCCGATCGATTCCAGCCCGTAGCGGAAGTGCGCCATCACCGGATAGTTGCGGCGCAGCGTGCTGCGCTTCTGCAGCAGGTCCCAGGTCCCCAATGCCACCATCGCGGCAGTCAGGCCGACGCCCCAGTACCAGGCCGGCCAGATCGTGGCCAGCCACAGGCATATCGGGAACATCAGGATGGCGAGCAGGTAGACGATGTACCGGTGCATGGCTTTCCTCGGTTGCAACTGTTCCCGAGTCTACCGCGCCGCTCGCTGCCAAGGCTTACAAACGATCGTCAACCACGTTGCGCGGCCAGGCCGATTTGACGTCGTAGACCAGGCCGCCTGGCGCCAGCAGCGCCCGGATTGCGTCTTCATCCATTGCCTTGAAACGGGCGTGGGCCACCGCCAGTACCACCGCGTCATAGCGCCCCGCCCCGGGTTCGGCCAGCCAATCCAGGCCCTCGCCGGTCAATGCCGCCGGGCCGACCCACGGGTCGCTCACCTCCACCTGCGCCCCCGCATCGCGCAGGCGCTGGGCCAGTTCCAGCGCGCGGCTGTTGCGCAGGTCCGGGCAATCCTCCTTGAAGGTCACGCCCAGCACCAGGATGCGTGCCTCCGCCGGTGCACGGCCACGCTCGGCCAGCATCGCCAGCACGCGCGCCGCCACGTGCTCGCCGACGCGGTTGTTGACCTGCCGCGCGGTGTGGATCAGGTCCGGGTGGTAGCCCACGCTTTCGGACTTGTGCAGCAGATAGTACGGATCGACGCCGATGCAGTGACCGCCAACCAGGCCTGGTCGGAACGGCAGGAAATTCCACTTGCTGCCAGCGGCGTCCAGTACGTCCTGGGTATCAATGCCGAGCCGGTCGAAGATCAGCGCCAGCTCGTTGACCAGCGCGATGTTGACGTCGCGCTGGATGTTCTCGACCACCTTGGCTGCTTCGGCCACGCGCATCGACGGCGCCGGGAACGTACCGGCGTCGATGATGCGCTGGTAGAGACCATCGATCACCGCAGCGACTTCCGGGGTCGAACCAGACGTGATCTTGCGGATGTCGGCCAGGCGCCGCTGGCGGTCACCGGGACTGACCCGTTCCGGGCTGTAGCCGCAATAGAAGTCTTCGTTGAAGCCCAGGCCCGAACCCTGTTCCAGCAGCGGCACGCACACTTCCTCGGTGGTGCCGGGGTACACCGTGGACTCGTAGATCACCAGATCGCCGGCGCGAAGATGACTGGCAATCAGCCGTGTCGCCGAACGCAGGGGCTCCAGGTCGGGCTGCTCGTATGCATCGATCGGGGTCGGCACGGTGACGATATAGACGTTGCAGGCATCGAGCAGCGAAGGATCGCTGCCGTACTGCAGATGCGTGGCTTCGGCCAGCTCGTCGGTCTCCATCTCCAGCGTGTGATCGCGGCCACCGCGCAGCTCCGCGATGCGGCCGGCATCGATGTCAAAGCCCAGTGTCGGCCAGTGCCGGCCAAACGCCACCGCCAATGGCAGGCCGACGTAACCCAGGCCGATCACGGCGAAACGCGGCGTCACCGCCGCCGCAACGGGCACGCTCATCGGCATATCCCGTGCACCGGGTGAAACCGGATGCGTGCCGCCATGGCTTGGGCCAACCCACTCATTCGCTGTACCACTCCGGAAAACCCGCACCAGAAAGGCTACAGCCTACCGGCCCCGGTACCCCGCCGCCAAGGCGGGCTCAGGAACCCAGCGCGACCGCAGCGGGTTCCAGCTCGCCGTCGGCACCGGTCCAGGCCTGCAGCAGGCGCTCGAAACCACCGCTGCCAAGCAGGAAACCCGGCCACGCCGCGTCAACGATCTGGGTCAGCAGGTCCGCATCGATCCGCCGCGTCCCCATCGACCAGCGCGGGAACGCACGCTGCACCACCGGCGCGCGGCACAACAGCCTCATCTGCGCGTGGCTGCGTGCATTGAAGATGCGCTGGAACACCGAATCGATGCCATCTTCGGGGCCTTCCAGATACTGCAGGAAGCGGCTGCCGTCGAACATCAGGACACCGGTGACACCGGCTACACGATTGAATGCCGTGGCGTCGGCCAGCAGGCGATCAAGATCGGTTGTCCGCAGATCGGCGCGGGCCTCACTGGCATAGGCAATCGCGTGCAGCGACATCGGGTGGCTCCCCCCCTGGGAACGGTGGCTGGGACTATGACATGAACAGGGATAACAGTTAAGCACGTCGCTCCCGCGCAATCCGGCTGCAGCGACACGGGTAGGCTACAATCGGCGCCGCGCTGCAGGCCCGGATGGCGAAACTGGTAGACGCATCGGACTTAAAATCCGCCGGGGGCAACCCCATGCCGGTTCGATTCCGGCTCCGGGCACCACACGCATGCAGCACATCCGGCTTTCAGATCGCCCGCGAGTAACGTGGCTGCGCATGTGCGGCACGCAGATACGGGTCGAAGCACATTGCCAGCAACCGCAGCAACGGTCGCCCGGGTTCGCTCGCACGCACCACGCCATCGCGGTATTCGGCCAGGCCATCTTCCTGCAGCCGCTGTACCGAACGCAGGTCCTCGGCGAAGTACTGCTGGAAATCCACGCCGTGGCGCTGCCCCAGCACCGCACCATCCACCTCGCCCTGGCACATCAGCTGCTGGATCAGCTCCGCGCGCAGCTGGTCGTCGGCACTCAGCGCGACACCGCGCCAGACCGGCAACTGCCCCTGGTCCACCGCGTCCTCCCAGGACGCCAGGTCACGTGGATTCTGGCTGTAGGTGGCGCCGATATGGCTGATCGCACTTACGCCCAGGCCGAGCAGATCGGTATCGGCGTGGGTGGTGTAACCCATGAAGTTGCGATGCAGCTGGCCGGCACGCTGCGCGCGTGACAGATCCTCTTCCGGCAATGCGAAATGATCCATGCCGATGTACTGGTAGCCGGCCGCGGAGAGCTTCTCCACCGCCAGGCCCAGCAGCGCCAGCTTGTCTTCCGGCGACGGCAACCGGCTTTCGTCGATCTGCTTCTGCGCCCGGAACAGATGCGGCAGGTGCGCGTAGCCATACACCGCCAGGCGGTCCGGGCGCAGCGCCAGCACCCGTTCGAGGGTGCGGCCGAATCCTTCCAGGCTCTGCCCGGGCAGGCCGTAGATCAGGTCGACGTTGACCGAACGCATGCCGCTGTCGCGGCAGGCGCGCAGGATGTCCAGTGTCTGCTGCACGCCCTGTATGCGGTTGATCGATTCCTGCACCTGCGGGTCGAAATCCTGCACGCCCAGGCTGGCCCGGTTGAAGCCCAGGCGCGCCAGCATGGCGACGTCACGGGTGTCGATGAAGCGTGGATCGAGTTCGATCGAGAAATCGCGCTGCGGTGAATCGCTGAAATCGAAGCGCCGGCGCAACCCTTCCACCAGTGTGGTCATCGCCTCGGCATCGAGGAAGTTCGGCGTACCACCGCCCAGATGCAGCTGGATGACCTCGCGACCGTCCTCGAACTGTGGTGCCAGCAGATCGGCCTCGGCCAGCACGCGCGACACATAGCTGTGGCCACGGCCGCGATCGCGGGTGATCACCCGGTTGCAGCCGCAGTAGAAGCACGGGCTGGAACAGAACGGCACATGCACGTACAGCGACAGCGCGCGGGCCAGCTGGTTGCTGTCGGCGATCGCCTGGCGCAGCGCCGGCGCGTCGAACCCATCATGGAAATGCGGCGCGGTCGGGTACGAGGTGTAGCGCGGGCCCGGCCGGTCGTGCCGGCGCAGAAGGTCGGGGTCGAAGGTCCAGGCCAGGCCACCAGCGGCGGGAGAGAACGTGTCCATGGCGCCAGCATCGCGCCGGGCGGCCTGCGCCGCCTTGACCCAGATCAATCCTTGGCGGGCATCCCCACCACCGGCAGGCCGACCTGCGGCCATCGCAGCATCTGGTAGCGCTTCCAGAAGGTGTCACCGATGCGCGCGGCCACGTCGTTGGCCAGCTCCTGCATCGGCGGGTTGTTGCATTCGGCGGTGGTGATCCGGAACAGCACCAGCCAGCGGTCGAACAGATCCTTGTCCAGCTCGATGGCCATGTGCTTGGACATCGGCGAACCCTTGAAGCGCCGGGTGCCGCGCAGCATCGCCGACCAGAAGTCGACCAGCTGGGCCAGATGCTCCGGCCAGTCGTGGACGTGGGCCTCGAACACCGGCCCCAATCGCTCCTCCCCGCGCACGCGGGCGTAGAAGTCGTGGACCAGGCGGGTCACTTCCTGCTCGGTGCACAGCTCGGGCGAGGCGACAGGAAGGACAGGCGGCGTTGCGTTCATCGGGGTACCCAAAGCGTGCCGGCAGTGTGCCGCAGCCGGCCGGCACCGCCGTTGATCCAGATCAATGTCGGCGCAGTCCGCTGCACCTAGGCTGGCACGCTTGCAGGAAGCATGCCCTGCGGATGCCGCGCCAACCCAGGCGAGTATACGCGCCGCCCACTTTTCGATCCGGGACAGCATGAACAGACCCTCTCCCAACCGTCGCCAGCAGTTGATCCAGCAATGGGGCGCGATCCTCTGGCCCAGCTTCATCGCTGCCGGCCTGGCCAGCGTGGTGTTCTTCGCCTTCGTCGACCCGCTGCGGTTGCAGGCCATCAGTTTCCCGGGCACGCAGATCAGCCGTGAAATGGGCTACACGGCCGGCTTCTTCATGTTCTGGACGGTGACGGCGCTGTCCAGCGCGATCACCTGGTACCTGCAGCGACCGATGCCCAGCGGCGACGACGACGAGCTGCCGCTGGGATGAGTACGACCTGCACACCGAGACCACGGCACTGGCGCGGCACGCTCAGCGCCGCCTTGCTGGTGCTGTTCTACGCATTGCCATGGCTGCGCTGGGACGGCCGCCAGGCCTTGCTGCTGGATATCAACGCCCGCCGCTTCGATCTGTTCGGCTGGACGCTGTGGCCGGGAGACGTCGGGGTGCTGGTCGGCCTGCTGGCGGTGCTCGCGGTGGGGCTGGCACTGCTCACCCACCTCGCCGGGCGCATCTGGTGCGGTCACGCCTGCCCGCAGACACTGTGGCGCCGTGCCTTCGACTGGATCGCCGACGGCATGGCCCGCACGCTTCCGGCACGCGTTGCGCGCGCAGCCACACAGCTGGCCTGGGGGCTGCTCTCGCTGTGGACCGGTATCACCTTCGTGGGCCTGTTCAGTCCGATCGCCGAGCTGGTGATCGCAGCGCCGCGCGCCGGCTGGAGCGGCTGGGAAACGTTCTGGGTGCTGTTCTATGCCGCCGCCACCTGGGCAAACGCCGGCTTCCTGCGCGAGCAGGTCTGCCGTTCGCTGTGCCCGTTCGCACGCATGCAGCCGCTGCTGACCGATCCACATACGCCGCGCATGCTGTACGACGCCCGCCGCGGCGAGCCCCGCGGGCCTCGCCCATCCGGACTGGGCGGCGTGCTGGGCCGTGGCCGTGGCCTGCTCGACCCGACCACTGCACAGGACTACGTGTTCCGCGCCGCGCATCCGCTGCTGGCCGGACCAATGCCGACCTTCAGCGCCGACCGTCTTGGCGACTGCACCGATTGCGCGGCCTGCATCAACGCCTGCCCGATGCAGTTGGACATCCGCCAGGGGCCGCAGGCCGACTGCCTGGCCTGCGGCGCCTGTCTGGAAGCCTGCGCACAGCAACAGCACCGGGCCGGGTTCGGTCCGGGGCTGGTGCGCTACTGCAGTCCGCAGGCGATGGCCGGGCAACCGAAGCGCTGGTGGCGACCCCGGACCCTGGCCCTGCTGTCTTTGCTGCTGGCGCTGCTTGCCTGCGGCGCCTGGCGCCTGCTCTGAATCAACGCGGCCCGTCGGCGTGCGGTGGTACCAGCTGCGCGCGTCGGACAATGCCCAGCTGCTCGATGATCAGCGCCATTTCGTTGGTGAACTCGGTACGCTCGGTCCCCTGCGGGACGAGCCGGTCCAGCACCTGCTGGTAGGTATCCCAGAACGCCGGACCGCATCCGTGTTTGTGATAGCTGGCTTCCAGTTCGCGGCGTACCCGTTCAGCCAAGCCATGCATGCCGTATTCCATACGACCTCCGTTGGACTTGTTCTGCATCGTTGACGGTCTACCGACTCACTTGCGTGCTACCGAAAGACTCCCAGGCTTCACGCCCGGTTGATCCAAATTATTCACAGTTTTCACGACAGGTCAATTACATGCAGCGACTTTCGCGATTGAAATTATTAATCGTTCACGAAACCACATACGGGACCCCGCCCCTCCCGGATGGGGTGAAGCCGACAACGCGCCCAAGGCACCTGTCCGGCAGCCGGTAGGCCTCGACAATAGGTACTGCCAAAACGATCAGTTTTTCCTATTTTGCTAAGTGTACTTAACAGAATGCGCTTAGCACGCTAAATGCGACAAAAGGCGGCGTAATTCAGGCGGATTCGACTTCGGCGGCGCCAGTTGCGGGGAACAGGTTCGGGTAGCGCTGATGCAGGATGTACTGCCGCAGAGCGGGGATCGGGAAGTCTTTCGGCCATTGCGATACCGCGGAACGGCTGATGCCGAAGAAGCGCGCCAGCTCCGCATCGGTCTGGAACCCCAGCCGCGTACGCACCTGCCGCTTGTTCCAGAATTCGGTCATGGTCTGCCCTTTTGTTAACCAGACTTATTCTTGCGGCAAGGATTCTTCGCATTCCACGCGTTAAGCTGGCTTGCATAGATGAATACTCTCGGCCAACGACTCGCCGCCGCCATGAAGAAAGCCGGGCACCCCCGCCCGGCCGATCTGGCCCGCGCCGCCAAATCCACCACGGCAACCATCAGCAACTGGCTCAACGACCATGTCAGCGCGTCCCATGTGAAAGCCGAGCAGCTGTTCCGCATCGCCGATGCGGCCAAGCTGGACGCACGCGAGCTGCTGTATGGAGTGAACGGGCGCGGCGTCGGGGAGCCGGGTAACGCCTACATTCCCAGCCAGGCCCACCTTGACGTCTGGCAGGACGCCTATGAGCTGGTCAGTCACCTGGTGGCCGAGAATGGCCTGGAGATCGACCACCGCCGCCACGCGGCGCTGGACCTGCTCGCGTTCGAACTGCTGATGGATGGCTTCAGCCGCAGCAAGGTGGCCCGCGTGCTGACGACCTCGATGACGTGAATGCACCGCCGCTGGTAGCATGGACCGCGATGGGGATGGGGCTCCCCCGATAACCGCCTGAGAAGGCTGATGGCTCCTGCCAGGACGAACCCGGTGTTCGTCGACGGCAGGTCGTGCCTGCCCTCGGCGTTCGCCACTGACCCTGCGAACCCGCATTCGAGGCACGCCATGCAAGCATTGAACAACTATTTCCTGGTCTTCGTCGGCGGCGGCATCGGTGCCTGCCTGCGCCACGCCTGCAACCTGATCGGCGCCCGAGTGGCCGTCGGCAGCCCCTGGCCGTGGTCGACCTTCCTGATCAACATCAGCGGCGCCCTGCTGATGGGCGTGGTGGTCGAGGTCTTCGCGATGCGCAATGGTGCCTCGCCGCAGCTTCGCCTGTTGCTCGCCACCGGCATCCTTGGCGGCTACACCACGTTCTCTACCTATGCGCTGGAGATCGGCCTGCTGCTGCAGCGCGGGCAGCACGGACTGGCCGCGCTATATGCCGGTGGCTCGGTGGCGCTGGGCCTGGCCGGCCTGTTCGGTGGCATGAAGCTGGCCCGGCTGGTGCTGGGCTGAGGCTCAGGCCGTGCCAGCACGCGCCTGTCCGCGCCATTCGCGTGGCGACTGCCCCGTGTGCGCCTTGAACGCGCGCGAGAGTGCCGCCTCGCTGCCGTAGCCCACCTCGTCGGCAATCCGCTTCAGCGGCCGGCCCTGGCGCAGCGCCTGCTGTGCCAGCCCGACCCGCCAGCCTTGCAGGTACTGGCCCGGGGTGGTCCCCATCGCTTCGCGGAAGCTGGCGGCGAACACGCTGCGTGACATGCCAGCCACCTCGGCCAGATCTTCCAGCGTCCACCCCTGCGCCGGGGCTTCGTGCATCGCCACCAGCGCCAACCGCAATCGCGGGTGGCCAAGCCCAGCGAACAGACCGCCGCGCATTTCGCCACCTTCCATCAGCTGGCGCAGCACCTGGATCATCACCACCTCGAACAGGCGGTTGACCATCGCCGCGCGCCCGCAACGCTGCTCGAACGCTTCTTCGAACAACAACTCCAGCGCTGCGTTGCCGCCATACAGCCCAGCCAGCGGCAGGCAGATGAAATCCGGCAACGCGGCGCTGATCGGATTGAGCCGGCCGCCTTCGAAATGCAGGTTCGCGCAGGCCATGTCGGCGCCCTGCTGTGGGTCGGTACTGAAGCGGTGCGGCATCGGCCGCGGATACAGCAGCAGGCTGGGCACATCCACCTGTACGGTCTGCTGGGCATGACTGACCTGCAGCGGGCCACGTCGCACCAGGTGCAGCTGCCCGGCTTCATCCTCACCCTCCAGCGTGTTGATGCCGCACAGCGCACCGGCATGGAACACCGAGGCGGTGACCGCGAAGCGTTCAAGCAGAATGGCGAGACGGTCGACCATGACGGGACTCTGGGTCAAGCGAGACAAGCTCAATGTGACAGATCGTATCGGAATCAGCACTGGAAAGGACGGCACTGGCCGCGTGATCTGGCGGGCGCTATACAGGCCGCACATTCCCGCGCATGGAGGCACCGATGTCACTCCGCATCGCCCTGGCCCTGTTGCCGCTGCTGCTCGCGACCCCGCACGCGCTATCCGCCTCACCCTCGAAGATCGAGCACCTGGCCTGGCTGGCCGGTTGCTGGCAGCTTGATGGGCAGCCACCCGGTGCCGGCGAGCAATGGACCAGCCTGGCTGGAAACACCCTGTTCGGCAGCAGCCGCAGCCTGCGTGACGGGCGAACCGTCGGCTTCGAGTTCATGCAACTGCGCCAGCACGATGATGGGCGCCTGGTGCTGATTGCCCTGCCCTCTGGCCAGAACGCCACGGACTTCAACGCGACCCGGGTCGATGCCAACGAGGCGGTCTTCGAGAATCCTGCCAACGACTTCCCACAGCGTATCCACTACCGGCGGCTCGACAACCAGCGCGCACATGCGCGCATCGAGATCGCGCAGGACAATCCGAAGCAGGCAATGGACTTTCCCATGCATCGCGTCGCCTGCGGTGGACCGACGCCCGCACCCTGACACGCAGACGCCCCGGACCCGCCGGGGCGGCTGCATCCGGTCAACGCCACACGAGCATTCACCCGGCCAGCGTGGTTTCCAGGGCCTTCAGGCCATCGCGATAGATGCCCTCGAACAGCGCGGACGCTTCTTCGTTGCTGACGCCCACCGGAATGAACTCACCGGACCAGTCGATCCGCGAACCGTCGCCCTGCTCGACCACACGCAGGGTGGATCGATAGTCGCTGACCGGGAACGGGGCCTGCAGGATCGAGTAGGTGTAGCTGCGATCGGCCTGGTCGAAGGCTTCCAGGCGCTCGACGATGGCATCGCCATCGGGATTGGCCAGATGGCGCACGCGACCGCCTTCGCTGAGCGTGCTCTGGGGAATGTATGGAAGCCAGTCGGGCAATGAATCGAAGCCGCCGATGAGGTTCCAGACCTGGTCGGCCGGGGTCGGCACGGTTATGGATACAGAAGCAGTTGCCATGGGAATGTCTCCTTCGGGACTCAGATGTTGTCGATCGGCAGCGGGGCGTTGGCCGCGACCAGGCCCTGGGCGCGCAGCGCCTGCCAGAACCCGGCCGGGATGATTTCCTTCAGTGCGGCGTAGTCTTCGGCGATGCGCTCGGGACGGCTGGCGCCCGGAATCACCGCAGCCACTGCCGGGTTGGCCAGCGAGAACTGCAACGCGGCCGCCTTGATGCTGATGCCGTACTCGGCCGCGATGGCCTTGATGCGCTCGACCTTGGCCAGGATCTCCGGCGACGCCTTCTCGTACTCGAAGTGGCTGCCACCGGCCAGCACGCCGGAGCTGTACGGACCTCCGACCACGATGCCGGTGTTGCGCTCGGCCGCCTTGGGCATCACCCGCTGCAGCGCACGCTCGTGGTCGAGCAGCGAGTAGCGGCCTGCCAGCAGGAAGCCATCCGGACGGGCTTCGTCCAGGCCCAGGGTCAGCTCGATCGGCTCGACACGGTTGACGCCCAGTCCCCAGGCCTTGATCACGCCCTCCTCGCGCAGGCGGGTCAGCACCTTGAAGGCACCGCGGCGTGCGGTCTCGAAGTACGACAGCCACTCATCGCCATAGAAGTCCTGTGCGATGTCGTGCACCCAGACGATATCCAGGCGATCGGTCTTCAGGCGCTTGAGGCTGTCGTCGATCGAACGCAGGGTGGCATCGGCCGAGTAGTCGTTGACCAGCCTGTTGGGGCGGCCGGCGACGAACAGGCCGCCCTTCTCGCCAAGGTCGCGGGCGCTGGTGTCTTCCACTTCGTCCAGGATCAGGCGGCCGACCTTGGTGCTGAGCACGAAGTCATCCCGGTTGCGCTTGGCCAGCGCGTCGCCAAGGCGGATCTCGGCCAGGCCTGCGCCATAGAACGGGGCGGTATCGAAGTAGCGGGTGCCCTGTTCCCAGGCCGCGTCCACCGTGGCCTGGGCCTCCGCTTCCGGGATGTCACGGAACATGTTGCCCAGCGGCGCGGTACCAAAGCCGAGGGTCTTGCCAGCCAGCAGCGTGTTGATGCTCATGGATTCCCCCTTGGGGAGGTTGTTGAAGTTGAGGCACAGGCTAGGCTTGCCCAATAAGACTGTCCAAGACATAATTTGATTATCTTGAGTCCTACAAGGTCTTATGCTCGACCTCCGCCAACTGCGCTACTTCGTGGCCGTCGCCGAAGATGAACACGTCGGCCGCGCTGCCGAGCGCCTTCACATCTCCCAATCCCCGCTCAGCCGGCAGATCGCCCAGCTGGAGGAACGGCTGGAGCTGCAGCTGTTCGAACGCTCGCAGCAGCGCATCCGGCTGACCGCCGATGGCCGTACCTTCCTGGCCGAGGCGCGGGCCCTGCTGACCCATGCCAACCGGCTGGAATCGCTGGCACGCCGGCTCGGCCGCGGCGACGAAGGCGGCCTGTGCATCGGCTATCTGGAGTACGCGATGCACTCCGGCGTATTGCCGACCGCCCTGCGCGAACTGCGCGGCGATCGCCCGGCGGTGCATATCGCGCTCTACAACCAGCAGTCGGACGTGCAGCTGGAAGGCCTGCGACAACGCAGCCTGGACATCGCCCTGGTCTGCGAACCACCCGCGTTCGACGATCCAGACCTGGAAGCCACGCAGGTGCTGAACGATCCGATGCTGCTGGCGCTGCCGGCCGGCCACCCATTGGCCACTGCAGAGACCATCACGCCCGCGGATCTGGCCAGCCAGCAGTGGATCGGCGTGATGCACAGGGAAAACGCACTGCGCCATGACACCTTCATCGCCGCGTGTGCGAAAGCCGGGTTCACCCCGACCATCGCCATGGAAGCGACCGAGCCACTGGCCGCGCTTGGCCTGGTTGCCGCCGGCCTGGGCCTGACCACCGTCCAGCAGAGCCTGGATCACCAGGCGCCGGACGGCGTGGTGCTGCGCGAGCTGCCGTGGTTCAGCTACCGCACACCGCTGTGGGCGGCCTGGCACCGCATCAACCTGCGCCCTCTGGTCGAAACCTTCCGCAGGACGCTCGTGCGCACCGCCACCGAAGGCAAGCCGGCATTCGGCGACTGAGCAGACCGCGCTATGCCGGGCCTGCCTCGGTGTAGCGCATCACCATGAAACCCTCTTCTGCGGCCGGTGCAACGAAGTGGCGGGTGATCTGCTCGAATTCCTCATCGCTGGCCTCGAAGGGATGCTCGCCGCATGCATTGCGTGCACGCAGCCGCGCCTTGCAGACCTCGTCGGCGATATCGAGGAAGTGCAGTTGATGCGCGGCGCCCACTGGCGAGAACACTTCACGTGCCCACGCGCGGCTGGCGGGCGTATTGAATGGAAAATCGAGCACCACCGAGACGCCGGCCCGCAGCAGCGTACGCAGATGATCGGTCAGCACGCTGCGCAGCGTGGCTGCGCGCTGCAGATAATCGGCGACGGAGTGGATTTCACCCGGGTGCAGCGTGGCCAACCAGGCATCTTCGCTGATCAATACGTGGCGAGGATTGGCCGCCAGCTGTTGCGACAACGTCGATTTTCCTGCGCCGATCTTGCCGCACAGCAGGTGCAGGGTTGCGCCGCCATCGGCGGATGAAGGGTGTTGCATCTGCGATCTCCTCGGTGGATTCCAGTTCCCGGGAGAGCGCTGCATGCAATCCGCCTTCCCGGGCGGGTTGCAGGGCCGTGACGACCGCGCGCTACCCCGCCTTCCCTTGGGGAATGCGGATAATCGACGCGGTGACGTGCGGAGCCATGCCACCAGCGTAGAGCGCCGCCTGTACGGCCCGCAATCCCCTGCGGCAGTGCAGCGCGCGCAACATTCCGCTGGCCTCTATGCTCTGCGCCATTCCCGCATGGAATGACCACGATGCGCCCCTTGCTTCGATGTGCCCTCGCCCTTGGCCTGCTGCATGCTTCGACGGCATCGCTGGCAGCACCAACCACGGCACCACGCACGCTCAGCGGCGAGCTGCAGGGCGCCCCCTGGCGGCTGGATGTACCGGCAGACTGGAACGGCGACCTGGTGATGCTGGCCCATGGCTATGAGCCCGTGGGCGTGCCACGCACCACGCCGATGGCCGCCGGTGACAGCACCGCAGCACTGCTGGGCGCGGGCTACGCCGTCGCGCAGAGCGCGTATTCCAGCCAAGGCTGGGCGGTGGCCGAGGCGATCACCGACATGGAACACCTGCGACAGCATGCCCTGGGTGAACTCAAGCGCGTGCGACACACCTGGATGCTGGGCTTCTCGATGGGTGGTGCCGTAACCATTGGCAGCCTCGAGCTTTTCCCGCAGCACTATGCCGGTGGTGTGTCGCTGTGCGGCGCCAATCTCAGTGGCGAACAGATCGCAGCCGACCTGCTGACCACACTGGTCGCGTTCGATTATTTCTTCCCCAAGGCTGAGGGGCTGCCGGTCACCGGGTTGGCGTCGCGCGAAGCAGCCATGCTGCCCCAGAGCGAGCTTTACCAGGGCATCGCCACCGCGCTGCAACGCGACCCGGCGCATGCCGCGTTGCTGGCGCAGCGGCTGCAGGTTTCCCCCGATGAAGTGGCCGGCACGATCAGCCTGCACGCCTTGGTCCTGCACGAGCTGGCCACACGCAGCGGTGGCATGCCGGTCGGCAACAGGGGCATGGTCTACAGCGGCTTCGGCGATGACGCCGCATTCAACGCCGGGGTGCGGCGCATCGATGCTGTACCTGCCGCGCAGGCCAGGGTGCGCGCGACGCTGGCGCTGACCGGCGCACTGCAGCGCCCGCTGGTGATCCAGTTCAACCACAACGACCCGACCATCGTGCCGCACATGCAGACGGTGTATCCGCAGTTGGCCGCACACGCCGGTGCGCGGCCAGCGCCACGGGTACTGCCATCGGTGGGCGAAGGACATTGTGGCTTCTCTGAAGCACAGGTTGTCGATGCCTTGAAGACAGTGCAACGCTGAGTCCATCGCGTAGCGAAACGTGTCCGCCAGGCTGGCAACGCTTACGGTGCAGGGACCCGCGCAGCATGTGCCGCCTCCCCTCGATCTGACCGCGCACCTGTTCGGCATGCCCGAAGGCGAGTGGCTGGGCTTCGACATGTCGGTGCCGTTTGGCCACCCGGGTGTCGGCCGACCAGCACAGTGCTGCTCGATGCGCGCGGTCAGATCGGCGCGCTCGGCCAGGTCTTGGCCGTGCGCCCGCAGCCGCAGCAGGCGGGGATCAGCCGCCCAGCGTGCCCATCGTGAAGGTGTAGCCCGAGCTCATCAGGAATTCGCGCATGCGCATTTCCGCGCGCCGCGGTGAGGCCAGGTTGGCCGGCGCATACAGGGCGTACACCAGGCCCGATCCCTCGATATGCTCGCGGCGGACCTCGCAGCGGGCGGTTTCCGAGGCAATCACCCATCCGTCCTTCAGCCGCTCCGGGCCGATGGATTGCCCGTTCTTCAACCGAAAGGTCAGCCAACGCACATCTGCCATGATTTTGCTCATTTCCGATTCGCTCCGTGCCCGAAGCGACCCGTGATGTCCTTGCTCGCCATTGCAGCTCCCTGAGACGTGGAACTCGACCATAACGCCTTGCCATGTCGCGGGTGACTGAGACTGGCCGCGCCGCTCAGGTCGCCAGGTTGAAGAGCCGCCACAACGCCTCGCGCCCGGGTGGCGTCAGCCGCAGTTCGCGCCGGCCCTCGACGCGCCGCAGCCAATCGTTGTTCACGAAACTGTCCAGCATCGCCTCACCGACCAGCCCTGCCAGGTGTGGCCGCCGTTCGGTGCAGTCCAGGCAGCCACGGCAGTAGCGCGCCGGGTTGGCCGCCACCGGCTGCTGCAGGAGCTCGCGCAACGGCAGGCCCAGTCCGGCAAGGAATGCGGCGCCTCCAGCGCTGATCTACCAATGCCCTTCGCATGGCAGTACATGCCCCGCCTGCAGCAGGCGATCGGTGATGGCGACCGCGTGCACGCCGGCCAGGTGCCGATAGCAGGAACGCGCCTCGCGCAGTGCAGGCATGCTGCGCGCGGCCGCAGCGGTACAGGAAGGGGTACGGTCGGCCACGCGCAGGATGCCTTCGAGCATCTCTGCCACCTCGTTTGATGCCAGCCGGTGGTAGCGATGACGCCCCTGCGCCACCGCCACCAGCAGGTCGCCCTCGACCAGCCTGCGCAGGTGCGTGCTCGCCGTCTGCGGCGTTACCCCGGCCACGCGCGCCAGCTCCATCGCGGTGTAGGCCCGTCCATCCATCAACTGCAGCAGCATGGCGGCACGCGCCTGGTCCCCGACCAGGGCACCGACACTGACAAGGGAACCGGAGGTGTGGACCATGCCCCATTGTGGCATGCCGTCATCTGCCAACAGTTCGATGCAGGCCGAAGCGTCAGCAGCCGACTGCGCGGCACAGTGCTCGCCCGCAACCGCGAGACCTGCCGTGAAGACCGCTTCGATCCATCGCCGCCGCATCATCCCTTCGGTCCTGTACCCAGGCACGCCCGTGCTGCTGATGACCACGTTGAATGACGATGGCAGCAGCAACATCAGCCCGCTTTCTTCGTTCTGGGCGCTGGGCAACCGGGTAGTGCTGGGTCTCGGTACGCAGGGCCAGGGCTATCGCAACCTGCAACTGCGCAACGAGTGCGTGCTGAACTTCCCCTTATCCGCGCAGGCCGCACAGGTCGAGGCGATCGCGCGGGCAACCGGCTGTAACCCGGTGCCGACCGCCAAGCAGGCGATGGGCTACGTGTACGTGCGCGACAAGTTCGCACTGGGCGGATTCACTGCCGTCGTGTCGACGCATGTTGCTCCGATGGCCATTGCCGAGTGCCCGCTGCAGGTGGAGGCCACCGTCATGGCGATGCATCCACCCGGCGAGGATGATGGCCAGGGCTTCGTGATCGTCGAAGGCCGCATCCGCTGCGTGCATGCGCACGAAGACATCACCGTGGACGGCACCCAGCACATCGATGTGGCGCGCTGGAAACCGCTGATCTACCTGTTCCGGCACTACCTGGGCGTGAGCGCGCCGGTCGGGCGCAACTTCCGTGCGGAGACACCCATGCGCCTTCCCGCCTAGCGGGAACGACTCATGGCGTACCCGCGGGTACGTTGCTGAACTTGTCGCGCACCGAACGCTCGCGTTCACGCCGGGTCGAGGCGCACTGTTCGCGCGCACTCGCCATCTGTGTATCCGCCGCCATCCGCTCGGCACTCAACGATTGCTGCAGGCTGGCAATCTGCGCACGGATGCCCGAGTCACGGGTTGCGCCGGCCAGGTTGTTGCTCGACGCGGCCATCTGCCGGTTCAACTCGGCGATCTGCCGACCGATCTGCTGGCTGCGCGACTCCAGCGGACCGTAGATGCGCGAGCGCTCGCCCTGCACGCAGTTGCGCTCGGCGATACCGGCGTCGGCCAGTTCGGTGTTCTGGTACACCGCCGCGCGGTTCGATGCCTCCCCCGCCGTTTCCGTGGAGGAACGGCTGGAACGCAGCTTCATGGGTTCAGCGCCGGCAGCACAGGGATTCTGGCTGTATACCGTTTCACCGGAAGCGCCCTTGCACTTGTAGACCTGGGCCGATGCCAGCGGGAAACACCCCAGCAGCATCATCGCCATCACTACCTTCCCCTTCATCCTGCACCGCTCCCTGGTTCATTGGACAACCGCCACGATACGGTGGTTTGGTGGCGACTGCACGCTGGCGCCGTTCAGACCGTTTCGCCCTGCAGATCGAGCAAGGCCGTGGTCCAGCGGCGCGCTCCCAGCGTGGCCACCATGCCGCCGCGGTAGACGAACCTGCGTACGTGGCCGTCTTCAATGAAGCAGGTCTCGTTCTGCATCGGTACATAGCCCGCAGAGGCATAGTGCCGATGATCCAGGGCGAACAGCACGGCGAAATCGATACCGTGCCGGCGCAGCTCTGCATGGGCCGCTTCGATCAACCGCGAGGCAATGCCCTGCCGGCGAACGTCGGCACGCACCACCACGCCGCCAATCAAGCCCATGCGTTCCGGCTCGCCGTCCAGCAGTACGTTGCGTTCGTACAGCGCGAGATGTGCGACAACCTGATCACCTCCCATCGCCAGGACCAGAGCGACCGGCCCCGGGATGGCGTAGCCCTCGCCCTGCATGTCCGGGAAAGCCTGGCGGAGCAGATCCACCGCCTGCTGACGGTGTTGCGGCGCTACGCGCTCCCTGCTGGATACCTGAACGTGCATTGCCCTGTCTTCCTGGAACCGGTGTCCAGCCTCATCGTGCCACGGAAACATGACCGTGCCCGCGGCAACGTTTCACTGTCAGTGCAGTGTGATCCAGTACGAGACGATATCCGTGTAGCTGCCCTCGCGCTTGACTGCGCGCGGCTCCCTGCCGAGTACGCTGAAACCCAGCGATTCATACAGCCCGCGCGCAGCAGCATTGTCCTCCAGCACCGTGAGGGTGAGCGATTCAATGCCCTCGGCGCGCGCAGATGCAAACGCAGCAAGAAGAAGCTGGCGGGCGATACCCTGGCCACGGTGGCCGGTGCCCACATGGACACTGTGCACTTCCGCCGTATGCTGTCGCGCCATCCGCATCGGGCGTACGTAGCGCAGGAAGCCCGCAAGCTTGCCGTCGATGAAAGCGCCGAAATAACGCGTGCCGGGATCAGCAAGCTGGGCTCGCATCACGTCTGCTGTCTCATTCTGCGCCTCGGCCAGCGTAGACAGGAACGCAGCGGGCGACTCGCGAAGCGCCTGCAACCGCGCCCGCCAGAGAATGTCGGCGTCGTCAGCACCAAGTTGCCGGATGACCATGCGACACACCCGCGAGGTTGTTGATGCACAGGTGCCCAGCCTAGCGCGGGTTCGCCTGATGCGGCGTGCATGCAAGAATGAAAACCGTCCCTTCTTCATTCACCGCCATGACTGAACTACAGATTCCCCGCGTTGGATGCGGCGCCGTCGTCCGTGATGCCGACGGCCGCATCCTGCTGATCCAGCGCGGACGCGATCCGGAGCGCGGGCATTGGGGCCTGCCTGGCGGCAAAGTCGACTGGATGGAAACGGTGGAGGCTGCCGTCGTCCGCGAAGTCCGCGAGGAGACCGCCCTGGAAGTGCAGCTGCTGCGCCTGCTGTGCGTGGCCGATCATTTCGAGCCGGCGCTTGCTCAGCACTGGGTCGCGCCTATCTACGAGGCACGGGCACTTGCGGGTGCCGAGGCTTCCATCCAGGAGCCGGGCGTGCAGACCGGGCTGGGCTGGTTTGCCGGGGATGCTCTGCCCCAGCCGCTGACGCAGGCCACGGTGCAGGCGCTGGCCAGGCTGTAGCCCATCAGGCCACGACCAAGGCGGCACGGATGCCGCCCGGCCTTGCGGCTCACTCGATCGGAAGACCGTGCATCTTCAGGAACGAGAGTTTGTCCCAGTAGCCGCGCTGGAACGTGATCAATCCTCCGTCAACCGTGAAGAAGCCGCATCCACGCAGGCCAAGAGGGTCGCGCCATTCCAGCGCAGCGACATTGCCGGCCTCATGGATGACTTCGGGAATGCAGACCATTTCAGCAGTGCTGAATTCACGCTCGAAGGTGGCACGGATCGCATCGCGGCCCTTGATCGGGTCCTGGGTGACCTGGTGATTGATCGCGTCGGGGTGATACAGCTCCGCCAGGCCAGCAGCATCGCCTGCGTTGAAGCGCTCGATCCAGGTTTCCACGATGTGTCGGGGAGTCATCCGCATGAAGTCCGCTAAGGCCCAGACCCGATCATAGCGCTCGTACAGCACATTCCAGACCGCAGAAAAACAAAAAGCCCTGACCGGAGTCAGGGCTTTTCAATTGGAGGCCTCAAGCGGAATCGAACCGCTGTAAACGGATTTGCAATCCGGTGCATAGCCACTCTGCCATGAGGCCAACGTACTGCGCGCCAGGAACTGGGCCCTGACAAGACAAAACCCCATGATGGGGCCTGTCGGAACATGGAGCGGGAAACGAGACTCGAACTCGCGACCTCAACCTTGGCAAGGTTGCGCTCTACCAACTGAGCTATTCCCGCGTAAGCCGACATGCTACCGGAAATCCGGAAAACACACCAGCGATTTCACCTTTCTGACTGCGCGCAAAGCCTTGTGGCCCAACGTGCCCCGCCTTGCCGTGGCGGGAGAAAAACAAGGCCCCTGCCGGGGCCCTGTAGAATCTGGAGCGGGAAACGAGACTCGAACTCGCGACCTCAACCTTGGCAAGGTTGCGCTCTACCAACTGAGCTATTCCCGCAGATTCCGTTCGACCTGCGTCGAAGGAGCGCTATTGTGTCCAAATTCCTTCACGCCGTCAACAGTCTTCACATCATGCGGTCACGGACGTCCGCAGTGGGGTACGCTGCCTCGCCCGGCCCCGTTCGCCCATGCTCCTTCGCGGCACCCCCCTGTTGATCGCCCTGCTGCTGCATCTGCTGGTAGCCCTCTTGTACTGGGCACTGATACCGCTGGGAATGAACTGGTATCGCGACCATTTCGGCTTTGCTTCACATCGTGACATCGGCCTGGGCATCGCCCAGTTCTATCTGTTCTGGATGTTCATTGGCGCCCAGCCGCTGATCGCGGTGCTGCGGCCACTGTTTGCCAAGCTGCTGGTGCTGGCGATTCCCCTGGCGTTCGCGAGTTGGACACTGATGCACAACCATCCGCTGCGCCTGCTGTACTTCACCCTCGGGCCCGGCCTGCTGGCACTGGCCGCGATCGCCATTTCCGCGTGGTATGCATCACGCAAGCGCCTGCCTGCCACCACGGACACCGCCGATGCCTAGACGCTACGTCCGCCTGTTCTGGTTGCTGGTTGCGTTGACCTGGCTGGCGCTGATCGCCGCACTGGTCAATGCCGGCTTCACACCAGACTACTGGCTGCTGCATCACATGGAGGGCGCCGAACTGCCCTACCCGACCAGCACCGTCATCGTGTTCGCGTTGCTGGGCACCGTCGAACTGGTGGTGGCCGCCTTGATCGTGCGGCCGTGGAGACTGAAACGCCTGTGGCTGCGCCTGCTGATCGCCTTCGCCCTGCTGCTGGCATGGTCGGTGCCGTGGATGCTGTCAGCCATGCACCAGCCGCCGGTACACGGCATGCATCTGCTGTGGTTGTTGCTGCTGGACGTGGGACTGCTGCTGGCGCTGTGCATGGTGTCGGCGGTGAGCGCATGGCGGACGCTCAGGCGTCGAGGGCGCGCGGATGCGCCCCCGCCGCAGCACTAGGCTTACTTCCGGAACTCCACCCGCACATGCTGGCCGAAGCGCGCCTTGGCCTCGCCATCGAACTCCAGTACACACTCCACCACCTTGGCCACGCCACGCCCTGCATCTTCAGGCAGGCGTGCCTGCGCGAACACAGGGCTGATGCGCACCACGCGTGCAGACGGCAGCGTGCTGGTGTTCTCGGCGCCATCGCTATCCGGCACGACAGTAGCCTTCATGCCCACCTGCACGGCATCGGCGTAGGCGGCGCTGAGTTCGGCACGTACCTGCAGCGGGCGCGCGGGCAGCAGGGAGATTGCCGGCTTGCCGGCCTGCACGAATGCGCCAAGGCCAGGCACCTGGCCGACCACGGTGCCGGCTTCCGGCGCGCTCAGCGACATCTGCTGCAGTTTCAGCCTGGCGTGTTCCAGCTTGTGCTGGGCCAGGTCGACCTGCGCACTGGCCACGTCGACATCGGCGCGCACACCCGCCAGCTGCTGCTTGGCCGCATCGGCCTGCTGATTGGACGACACGCCTTCGCTGGCCCCCGTGGACAGGCGAGTAGCGTTGCGCTCCAGTTCGCGCAGCTGCGCCTGACTGCCCTTCAGGCGGTCATTGGCCAAGGCGAGATCGGCGCTGGCCATCGCCACCTCCTGCTGCAGCAAGGCACCATCCAGCGACAGCAGCAGCTGCCCCTTCTTCACCGTGGCGCCTTCCTTCACCGGTGCGGCGGTGATCGAGCCATCCACCGGCGGTGCCAGCGCGATCAGGCCACCCTCGACGTCGATGATGCCGCGCGCCACCGCGACCTTGCCGACGGCGGTTGCACCGGCCTTGCCCGAAGGCGACTGTGCAGGCGCAGGCGCGTCCCTGGAACAGGCGCCGAGCAGCAATGCCGCGGACAGGGCCAGGCTGAGGGGAAGCAGGTGCGACGTCTTGGTCATGGGGCGGACTCTACAGTTTCGTTCTGGCGGCGGTCGTCACGGACCATGCCGTCTTCCATGGCGATCACCCGATCGGCATGCCGGATCAGGCGCGGATCGTGGCTCACGCACAGCACGGTGGCGCCATGCGCACGTGCGTAGCGATGCAGGATGTCGATCACGCGCTGGCCGTTCTCGGCGTCCAGCGCGCTGGTGGGCTCGTCTGCGAAGATCAGTGTCGGCGACTTGGCGAAGGCGCGGGCAACGGCCACACGCTGCTTCTCGCCGCCGGACAGCTGCGCCGGGCGCATGTGGCTGCGGTGGCTGAGGCCCACTTCTTCCAGCGCCTTGCGCGCCAGCGGTTCGCTTTCGCGATTGCGCATGCCGCGGTAGCCCAGCGGCAGCTGCACCTGCTCCAGCGCAGTCAGTGCCGGGAACAGGTTGAAGCCCTGGAACACGAAACCGACATGGTGCAGGCGGAAGCGCTCCACTTCGCTGCGGGTCATGTGCCCCACATCCTGGCCAAGTGCGTGCACGCGGCCACCATCGGGCGCGGACAGGCCGGACAGCAGCGACAACAGCGTGCTCTTGCCGCAACCCGACGGGCCCGATACCAGGGTCAGCTCGCCAGGATAGATGTCCAGCGACAGGCCGCGCAGCACCGGCACCTGCACGTCGCCGGACATGAAGCCCTTTTCAAGTGCATCGGCCCGCAGGGTCGGGGCGACGGCGCGTGTGGAAGTCATCGGCCGGTCCTCAACGCAGCAGCAACGATGGATCGGAGCGGACGACACTGCGCACCGCCATGATGCTGGAGAGCATGGCCATCACCGCAACCAGCGCCACGCAGCCGAGGATCACCATCGGTGTCAGCTGCACCGGCACGCGCTGGGTCTGCGCGATCAACAGCACCACGGTGCTGAAGGCCGCCGCCAGCAACATGCCCACGCCACCGATCAGCAACGCCTGCTCGAACACCACCCGTGCCAGCGCATAGCGGCCTGCACCGAGTGCATTGAGCGTGGCGTACTCGCGAACCGAGCCAGCCACCACCGACGCGAACGACTGGTTGGTGATCACCGCGCCGACGAAGCAGACGATGACGGCCATGAACAACACCGCGATGCCGGCACCGGTGTCGAACAGCCAGTACTGCTGCGAGCGGCTGGCGAACTCCGGCTCGGTCCAGAACTCGACCGGCGTAGCTTGGCCCATCGACGCGGCCAGGCGATCGCGCACGCGGTCGGCCAGGTCAGGCGAGCGCAGGCCCGCCACGAAGTAGGTACTGCCCTCATGTGGGTCGGTACCGGCGATGGCGCGCGCGGTATCCAGCGAAGCCAGTACGTTGACACCACCAAGGCCACGCAGGCCCGGCTGCGCGGCGACCACACGCACGGCCTTACCATTGATCCACGCACGGTTGTTCTGCAGGTCCACGCCGAGCGTATCCAGATCGGCGCTGTCGACGATCACCGCACCCAGCTCGCGCAACTGCGCGCGCAGGTCGGCGGGCAGGATGCGCGCGAACATCATTGCATCGTCGCGGGTGGAGATGCCGGACAGATACACCGACACGTTGCCGGTCCCCTGCGCGCTGGAGCGCCATTCGCCATCAACCCACTCGTAAGGTTCGACGCGGGTGACATCCGGATCCATGCGCAGGTGGCTTTCCACATCGGCGCTGATCGCGTGGCCGTAGTTGACGCTCTGAGTGCCGGGGAAACCGGCCCAGATGTCGGCCGAGGATGCCTTCACATAGATCGCGGCGGTGCCGAAGATGCCCAGCACCAGTGCGGCCTGCACGATCAACAGCACGCCGGCGAAACACATCGCCAGCACCACCGGCAGGAACCGGCGCCACTCATAGGCCAGGGTCTTGCGGGCCAGCGCGATCATTGCTGTTCGCCCTCAGCCTCGACCGGCAGCGGTGCGCCGCCAAGGGCGCGGTACAGCGAAGCAAACGCCAGCACGCGTGCGCCCTGCGCACCGATCAGATCCGCCTGCGAAGCGAGCGCGGCACGTTGCGTGTCCAGCCCATCGAACTCGCTGGACAGGCCCAGCTGCACCTGCCGCGCCTGGCGCTTGACCTGCTGGTTGGCGGCATCGTTGGCCGCGCGCAGCGACTGGATGCTGCTGTCCTGGCGTGCAAGGCTGCCCAGCGCACCTTCCACTTCGCTCACGCCTTCCAGCACGGCCTTGCGATACCCGAGCAGCGCGGCGTCCAGTTGCTTCTCATCGGCATGGAAACGCGCACGGCGTTGGCCCCAGTCCCACAGCGGAATATCGACGTATGGACCGATCGACGGACTGGAGTCGGAATTGGAGCGCGCGTTCTGGGTGAGGTTGTAGGCATACAGAATGGAGCCGCCGAGGCTGATCCGCGGGTACATCGCGGCGCGCGCCGAGCCCTTGCTGGCGGCGGCCTGCATCACCTCCGATTCGGCCAGCAGGATCTGCGGACGATGGCGCAACAGGTCCGCCGGGACCTGCTGCAGCGAGAACGTGCCCAGCTTCGGCGGCGTGCGATAGGCGCGCCAGGCCGGGTCCGGGCCGTCACGGCCCAGCAGCAATGCCAGCGCGCGGGCCGCGTTGTCAGCATTTTCGCGGGCCTGCGCCGTGGCTGCGCGGGTCGCCGCCTGGCGCGCACGCAGGCGGTCCAGCTCGCCGGGTTCATCCAGGCGCAGGCGCTGGCGGACCAGGGCCAACTGTTCACCGCGCTCGTCCACAGTCTGCTGCCGGGCCAGCAGGTCCTGCTGGGCCTGTGCCACGGTGAGGTCAAGATAGCTACGCACCACGTCGGCGATCACCGCGACCTGCGCGGCATTGCGCAGCGCCTCGGCATTGCCAGCCGAAGCCTGCGCGCTCAGCTGCGCACTCTCGGCGGCGCCGAACAGGCCCAGGTCCCAGATCGCTTCAATGCCGGCATGGAAGTAGGTATCGACAGCGGCGGCGTCCTGCACCTGCTTGGCGCTGGCGGAGATTTCCGGCAGGAAACGCGAGTCGGACGTGCCAGCGACGATCCGAACGGCCTGCAGGCGCAAGGTGGCCTGCTGCAGGTCGAGATTGCCGGCGACCGCCTGATCGACCAGGCCATCCAGCGCCGGGTCGGCCAGCACCTTCCACCACTGCCTGGCGTCCACCGCCACGCCCTGGCCCTGCGGTACCTGGGTCCAGGCGCTGGGTGTGCGATCAGGCAGGTCCGGGACGGGCACCGACATGCAGCCGGCCAGGGCCAGGGTTGCCAACAACGCACCGGGGCGCAGCACTGCCTGCAGGGAGAGTCCGCGCCCTGTCCTGGGCACTGCCACTGAAGTGATACGCCTGACCACCAGCCCGCCAACGTGTAGAAGGAGCATGAAGGCTACCGTGCGATTGTGGAGCGAACATGGAGAAATGGTCCGAAAAAGGTCACAGCACGCATGCGGTTCAGGCAACGATGGCGTTGGCCTTTCGCCAGCCTTTCACTGCATGCGACGCACGGAACGCTGGTGCGACATCCGGGCCATTGCGTCTTGTTGCCAACTTCCCCGAGCCCCGCCCCTGCGGTCATCCCCACGACCGATACGCCCCGCCATTCCGATTGCGACACTAACGCTGGAATCGTCCCGCCAGGCCGCCGATATCACGCCCGCCATGACAATGCCATGGCGCGAATGTAGCGCCCCGTGCCGCCAACGTCATGACAAACGAAAAACGCCCCCTTTCGGGAGCGTTCTTCTTGAATCTGGAGCGGGAAACGAGACTCGAACTCGCGACCTCAACCTTGGCAAGGTTGCGCTCTACCAACTGAGCTATTCCCGCAGATTTCGTTCGACCTGCGTCAAAGGAGCGCTATTGTGTCGATATTGCTGCACGGCGTCAACAGGAATTTTCACGTGAGTGAGGGACGGCGTTCAGACGCCCCCACCTGCTCTCCTCACGTGCGCACGCCACGGCGGTGGAAGTAGACCTGCTCGGCCATGCGCCGCGTGGCCGCCGTGTGCAGCAGTGCATTGAGCGGCCAGTCGGCCTGCAGATGGTCCATCGCCCAGCGCAGCAGGCGCTTGCCATGGAATGCTGGCGCCACCCGCCGCGCCACCCGTTCCGCTTCCGGCCCTTGCCCACGCAGATGGCGGGCAATCGCCTCGCCGACCGCCCAGCCGTGCCGCCACGAGGAGTGGATGCCCCCGGCGGACAGCGGCGAGACGATGCCTGCCGCGTCGCCGGTCAGGATCACGCGTTGGCCGGTGAACGGCCCATCCGGCCGGCCGCACGGGACCAAGCCGGCGCGGGTGGCCGAGGGACGCGCCGAAGGCGGAATGTCGACCACATCGCGCACGTGGTCGAGGAAGCCATCGATATCCGGCGGCCGCACCTGTTGCGGGTCATGACGCAGCGCCAATCCCACCTGCAGCCCGGTCGGATTCTGTGCGACCCAGCCGATGTAGCCCGGTGCGTAGTGCTTGCTGACGAAGCAATGCAGCGCGTCGCCCTGCGGCAACTGCAGGCCGGCGAACTCACGCTCGACGCCGTAGAGGTTGTCACGCACCTGGCCAAGTCCGGTGCGATGTGCCACGCGTGAGCGTGCGCCATCAGCACCAACCAGATAGGCGCATCGCCCTGCCCCATCCACCTGCCAGCCGTCACCACTGCGATGGGCATCGGTGAAAGACCGTTGCAGGCGCAGGTCGACACTATTCGCGCGCAGCTCGCTGGCCAGCCAGCGCATCAGGTTCGGCGTATCGGTGGTGAGGAAGTAATAGCCCGGCGCGGCCAGCAACACGTTGCGCAGGTTCGGCGCATACAGGCGCACGTTGGCGACGCGCTGCACCAGATGCTCGGGCATGCGCCCCAACCAGGTCTGCTCCATCGCTTCTTTCACCACGATGCCGGTGGTGTGCAGGCGCTCGCCGGGGTCGGCCTTGCGTTCAAGCACGCAGACGCGCAGACCGTACTGGGCGGCAGCCAATGCGCAGGCGGCACCGGCGAAACTGGCGCCGACGATGACCACGTCGTGGTCGTAGGCGGGGGAAGTGTGAGGCATTGCGGCATCGCCGTGGAGCGTCGGAGATGCAGCTTCGAACTGCCGCGTGGTGAGGCGAAGGAGTGGCGGTGAAGTGAGGATGAAGCGTGGAACACGCAAACGAAAAACGCCCCCTTACGGGAGCGTTTTTCTTGAATCTGGAGCGGGAAACGAGACTCGAACTCGCGACCTCAACCTTGGCAAGGTTGCGCTCTACCAACTGAGCTATTCCCGCTTGGGAGGCGAAATTTTACCTATTCCAAGGATGGCGTCAAGCGCTTTTTTCAGGGTCTGCCGAGGCACCTGGCACCGCGTATCCACGCATGGCGTGGATCTACTGCAGCGTCTCCGCAAACTGATGGATCCGCCCCCTCCGTGGATGCGGCATTTCCAGTAGATCCACGCCATGCGTGGATGGCAGCAACCGTGGGGTCAGAGCCCTTTCCTGCGGAAAGGGATCCGACCCCGGGCTCAGTTGCCCAGCTTCTTCTGCCGCGCACGCTCGCGCGCAGCGCGCTCGTCATCACGCAGGCTCGGCCAGGCGGCGTGCAGGTACTGCAGGCCCGACCACAGGGTCAGCACCGCAGCAATGGCCAGGGTCCAGTCGCCGATATGGAACACCGGCCAGCCCATCCAGATGTCTTCCACCGGCACGTTCGGGGCCACCGAGTACAGCAGGCACAGCAGCGCGACCATCTGCGCGGTGGTCTTGATCTTGCCGATCATCGCCACGCGCACCTTCGCACGCTGGCCCAGCTCGGCCATCCATTCGCGCAGCGCCGATACCGCGATCTCACGGCCGACGATGACCGCCGCCCAGAACGCCATCCACGGCGTCGGATGGCCCTGCACGATCAGGAACAGTGCCACTGCCACCATCAGCTTGTCCGCGACCGGGTCGAGGAAGGCGCCGAAGGCCGACTCCAGCTGGTAACGGCGTGCGATCCAGCCATCGAGCCAGTCGGTGATCGCGGCCAGGCCGAAGATCGCCGCCGAAGCGAAGTTGGTCCAGGTGTAGGGCAGGTAGAACACCAGCACCAGCACCGGGATCATCACGATCCGCAACAACGTCAGCCAGGTGGGCAGGGTCAACTTCATGCTTGCGTGCTTCTCTCTCTACTCGGCCGCATCAGGCGTGGCCAACCCGTGCAGGTTAGCGTAGATACGTGCCGCGAGGGCGTCATTGATGCCTTCCACCTTGGCGATTTCCGCTTCGCCAGCGGCTTTCAGCCCCACCAGGCCCCCGAAATGCTTGAGCAGGCTGGCGCGTCGGCGCGGCCCGATGCCGGGGATGTCCTCCAGCTTGCTGGTCATCCGCGCCTTCTGGCGGCGGCCGCGGTGGCCGGTGATGGCGAAGCGGTGCGCCTCGTCGCGCACCTGCTGGATGAACTGCAGCGCCGGGTTGGCCGCGCCGGGGCGCAGCTCGCGGCCGTCGGGCATCACCAGCGCTTCATGGCCAGCGCGCCGCTCCACGCCCTTGGCCACGCCCACCAGCAGCACGCCTTCCACGCCCAGGTCGGCCAGTGCGGCCTGCGCCTGCGCCAGCTGCCCGGCGCCGCCGTCAATCAGCAGCACGTCCGGCAGCACGCCCTGCTCTTCCACCGCACGGCGGAAGCGGCGGTCGATGGCCTGGCGCATGGCGGCGTAGTCATCGCCCGGCTCGATGCCGCTGATGTTGAAGCGGCGATACTGCGCGCGCACCGGACCGGCAGCGTCGAACACCACGCACGAGGCCACGGTAGCCTCGCCCAGGGTGTGGCTGATATCGAAACACTCGACCCGCTTGACCGGCTCGGCCAGGCCCAGCATCTCGCGCAGTGCGTCGCTGCGCGCATGCTGCGCGTTGCGGCTGTTGAGTTCGGTGGCCAGGGTCAGCTGCGCGTTGCGGCTGGCCAGTTCCACGTAGCCGGCGCGCTCGCCGCGCACGTTCCACTTCAGCTGCACCTTGCGCTCGGCCGAGGCCGACAGCGCGGCGACCAGCAGGTCGGCATCGGGGATCTCGCGGTCCAGCAGGATCTCGCGCGGCGGCTCGAATTCGATGTAGTACTGCGAGACGAACGCGGCCAGCACTTCCTCCGGGCTCTCCTCGCCATTGGTGCGAGGGAAGAATGGGCGGGTGCCGAGATTGCGGCCATCACGGAAGGCCAGCAGCAGCACGCAGGCCTGCGAGCCCTGCATGGCTACCGCCAGCACGTCCAGGTCGGCGGCGCGGCCGTCCACGTACTGGCGGGTCTGCATGCTGCGCAGCGAGGAGATCAGGTCGCGCAGCCGCGCGGCCTGCTCGAACTCCAGTGCCTCGCTGGCGGCCTGCATCTGCTCGCCCAGCTCACGGGTCAGTTCGTCGCTCTTGCCTTCCAGGAACAATGCAGCGCGACGCACCGATTCGGCGTACTCGGCAGGCGCCACCAGCTCCACGCAGGGCGCGCTGCAACGCCCGATCTGGTACTGCAGGCACGGCCGCGAGCGGTTGCGGAACACGCTGTCCTCGCAGCTGCGCAGCTTGAACAGCTTGTGCATCAGGTTCAGCGTTTCGCGCACCGCAGTGACGCCGGGATACGGCCCGAAATAGCGGCCGGGAATGGCGCGCGGGCCGCGATGCAGCGCGATGCGCGGCCAGTCCTCGCGGGTCAGCAGCACATGCGGATAGGTCTTGTCGTCGCGCAGCGAGACGTTGTAACGCGGCGACAGCGACTTGATCAGCTGGTTTTCCAGCAGCAGCGCCTCGGCTTCCGAGCGCGTCACCGTCACGTCCATGCGCACGATCTGCGAGATCATGGACATGATCCGCGCATTCTTCGGGCTGCCGTTGAAATAGCTGCCGACTCGGTTGCGCAGCGCACGCGCCTTGCCGACATACAGCAGGGTGTCGTCGGCCGCGTACATGCGGTACACACCGGGGGCGGTACTGAGCTGGGCCGCGAAGGCCTTGCCGTCAAAGGCCGGGGCGGGAACGTCGGTCATTCGCTGATCGGCACTTCGCTGAGCACGCCGCTTTCGGGGTCGAATCGCAGTATGGCGTGGGCGTCGGTCTCGGCGATCCACACCGCACCGGCACCCACGGCCAACCCGGCCGGGCCGTGCAGGCGGCGCGGCAGCGGCTGGGTGGTCAGTTCGCCACCGCCCAGGCGCAGCGTGCGCAGGCGGCCATTGCCGGTATCGGCAATCCATAGCAGCGGCGCATCCGGACTCAGCGCGATCGCCTGTGGGAACTGCAGGCTGGCCTGCGCGCGCGGGCCATCTTCGTCACCGAAACGCCAGGGGCCCTGCCCGACCAGCGTCTGCACCAGATCCCCGCGCAGCTGCAGTGCACGGATCGAGGAGCCCAGCGCATCGGCCACGTACAGCACCTGCTGCACCACGGCCAGCGCAGTCGGTTGGGCAAAGGCAGCCAGGTGGCCGCTGCCGTCACGCTCGTCGATGGCACCGCTGCCGCCGCGCCACTGCAGGCTGCGCTGACCCAGGTGGTAGCTCCAGATGCGGTTGTCGCCGGCCATGGCGATGTGCAGCTGGTTATCGGCGATGGCGAGGCCGACCGGGTGGTCCAGCGAGACCTGCCGCGCCTGTGCTACCGGGCCCTCCACCGGCGCACCGGGGCGGCCATTGCCGCACAGCGTGTCGACGATGCCGGTCAGCAGGTTGATGCGGCGCACGGCATGGTTGCCGGTGTCGGCCACGTACAGCGCGTCGCGCTCCAGCACCAGCGCCTGCGGGCGATGGAACGCCGCTTCGGCGAGGTTGCCGTCCATGAAATCGGCCGTCCCCAGCCCGAACTGGCGCAGGATGCGGCCGCCGTGGCTGCATTCGAGGATGCGGTGATGGCCACTGTCGGCGATGTACAGGCGTTCGGTGCTGACCGCCAGGCCCAGCGGAAAACGCAGGGCCTGCCGCGGCTCCGGATGCAGCTCGGTACCGCCGCGCGGCGGTGCCGACGGCGCACCGTGGCACAGCGCATTCAACGCACGCTCAAGCTCTCCCGGAGCCCCCAGCCCGACCAGCCGCTGCTGCTCGCGACCCTGCGCGTCCAGCAGCACCACGGTCGGCCACGATGTGATGCCGAAGCGACGCCAGCCATCCCAGTCGGCATCGAGCAGGACCGGCATTGACAGCCCCTGGCGGCGCAGCAGTTTGAGTGCGGCGCCGGCGTCACGCTCGAAATCGAAGCGGGGTACCTGCAGGACCAGCGGCTGCAGCATGCCAGGGTGACGCGACAGCCATTGACTGAATTCGGCCAGGCGCTGCGCGCTCCAGGCAGAAGCGGCGTTGACGAACAACAGCGCCACCGGCCGACCGCGCAGTTCGGTCAGGGTACAGGGAGCGGCATTGAGCCAGGTGGCGAACTCGGGCAGGTCCGGGACGGGCTGGACGTTCATGGCCCGATTATGCCGGAGTCGGCGTCATGCAACAGTCGTGCCACTGCACGTTTTGCAGCATTGTCGACCAGCGACCAGACCTGTTCGAAGTGATCGCTGCCGCCGGTGTAAGGATCCGGGATGGCCGCCTGCCCCTCCCCGCCCGACCAGGGCAGGTACAGCGCCAGCCGCTCACGCTGGGCGGGTGCCACCAAGCGTCCCGCGTCCCGCAGGTTCGCCTCGTCGGCGCACAGGATCCAGTCGAAGCGGTCGAAATCAGCGGCGTGCAGCTGGCGCGCACGCAGGCCGCCGATGTCCACGCCGTGCCCGGCCGCGCAGGCGATCGCACGCCGGTCCGGCGGCTCGCCCACATGCCAGTCACCGGTGCCGGCCGAATCCACCTGCACGCGCCCCGCCAGTGGCGAAGCGTCCAGGCGTGCGCGGAGCGCGCCTTCGGCCATCGGCGAACGGCAGATGTTGCCGAGGCAGACGACCAGCAGCTTCATCGGGCAGCCAACGTCTGCAGCAGTGCTTCGGCGCGCTCCAGGTCCTCGGGCGTGTCGATGCCCGCCGGGAATGGTTCAGGCGAGATCGCCACGCTGATCGGGTAGCCGGACTCGAGCACGCGCAGCTGCTCCAGCGATTCGACCTGCTCCAGCCGGCCCGGGGGCATCGCCGCGAACTGCTGCAGGAAACCGGCGCGGTAGCCGTAGATGCCGATGTGGCGCAGCCAGGCGTGCCCTTCCGGCAGCGTGTCGCGGCTGCGCGCGAAACCCTCTCGGTGCCAGGCGATCGGTGCGCGGCTGAAGTACATCGCCTCGTTGCGCACGTTGCGCACCAGCTTGACCACGTTCGGATCGAACAGGGTTTCTGCATCCTCCACGGTGGTCGCCAGGGTCGACATCGGCGCATTGCCTTCAACCAGCGCCTGGGCCACCGCACGGATTCCCGCAGCCGGCGCGAACGGTTCATCACCCTGCAGGTTGACCACTACGGTGTCGTCGGCCCAGCCGGCGATGCGCGCGCACTCGGCCAGGCGGTCGGTACCGGAGGCATGCGAGGTGGCGGTCATGGCCACCTTCACCTCGGCCAGCCCGGACAGCGCGTCGGCGATGCGTTGATCGTCGGTAGCAACCCAGACCTCGCCAGCGCCGGCCTGCAGCGCGCGGCGCGCCACGTGCAGCACCAGCGGCTCACCACCCAGCAGGCGTAGCGGCTTGCCCGGCAGCCGCGAGGCGGCATAGCGGGCCGGAATGGCGACGACGAATTCGGTCATGGAGCAATACTCGGCAGGCTCGTTACAACGGGGATGCGGCCGGCGGCGCATGAATGCAAGCGCCGCCGCGCCGCTCAGTTCGGTCGCAGCTTGTCCAGGCGGTCGGTCAGCGCCACCCAGAACGCGGCAGGCAGCTCGGCACGCAACGGCACCGCGTAATGCCAATCGTTGCCGAACGCGCGGCATTTCACCGCATCCTTCTCGGTCATCAGCACCGGCAGCTGGCTGCCGAACGACAGGTCCTGCGGCTGGTAGGCCTGGTGGTCGGCAAAGGCGTGCGGCACCACGCCGATGCCACGCGCGCGCAGCATGTCGAAGAAGCGCTGCGGATGGGCGATACCGGCCACCGCATGAACACGCTGACCCTTGAAGTACGACAACGGGCGCGCGCGGCCACCGGCCAGCGGCTGTGCACTGTCGATGTGCAGGGCCATCGGCCACTGGCCGAAACCGCAGGCCTGTGCCGCGCTTTCCTCATCGGCCTGGCCCAGGTTGACCACGCGGAAATCGCATTCGCCGGCACGGCTGACAGGCTCGCGCAGCGGTCCGGCGGGAATCATCCGGCCGTTGCCGTAGCGCCGCTGGGCATCGACCACTTCGATCTCGATGTCGCGCGCCAGCCGGTAGTGCTGCAGGCCGTCATCGCAGACGATCACATCGCAGCCGGCCTGGATCAGTGCCCTGCCTGCGGCCACGCGGTCGGCGTCCACGCGCACCGGCACGCCGGTCTTCCAGGCGATCAGCACCGGTTCGTCACCGCCCTTGGCGGTCGGCGTGTCGGCCTGCACCCACAGCGGCTTGTCAGCGTCTTCACGGCCATAGCCACGGCTGGCGACGCCCGGCTTCCAGCCGGCCGCACGCAGGCGCTCGACCAGGGCGATGGTCAGCGGCGTCTTGCCGGTGCCGCCGGCGGTGATGTTGCCAACCACGATGACCGGCACCGGCAGCGCGTAGCGCTTGCGCCATCCACGCCGGTAGGCACGGCGGCGCAGCGCGGTGACGCCGGCATACAGCGGCGCCAGCAGGCGCATCGCCCACGGAACCGGGCTGCCGTCGTACCAGTACGGCGGGGTCTGGGTACCCTTGCCAGCCATCAGTCCTGCCTTTCGCGGAACTGCATGCTGTGCAGATGCTGGTACAGGCCACCCATGGCAAGCAGCTCCTTGTGGGTACCCCGTTCAACGATGCGGCCGTGGTCCATCACCAGCACCTGATCGGCATGCTCGATGGTCGACAGGCGGTGCGCGATGACCAGCGTGGTGCGTTCGGGCATCAGGCGCTGCAGCGCATCCTGCACCAGTCGCTCGGATTCGTTGTCCAGCGCGGCAGTGGCTTCGTCGAGGATCAGGATCGGCGCGTCACGCAGGATCGCGCGGGCGATCGCCAGGCGCTGGCGCTGGCCGCCGGACAGCAGCGCGCCGTTCTCGCCGACCGGGGTCTGCAGCTGCTGCGGCATGCGCGCGATGAACTCCCACGCATTGGCCGCTTCGGCCGCCGCACGGATCTGTTCCTCGCTCGCTTCCATGCCATAGGCGATGTTGGCCGCGATGGTGTCATCGAACAGCATGACCTTCTGCCCGACCATCGCCACCTGCCGACGCAGGTCGGCCAACGGATAGTCATCCAGCGCGACGCCATCGAGGGTGATCACACCACCGCTGGGCTCATAGAAGCGCGGCACCAGCCGGATCAGGCTGGTCTTGCCACTGCCGGAACGACCCACGATGGCGGTGACCGTACCCGGCTTCGCCACGAAACTGATGTCGTCCAGAGCAATGCCGCTGTCCTCGCGATAGCGCAGCATGACGTGGTCGAAGGCCAGCTCGCCGCGCACGCGCTGCACGTTGTTGCGGCCCTCGTCACGCTCGACCTGCATGTCGAGGATGCCGAACAGGCGCTCTGCGGCGGCCACGCCACGCGAGATCGAGGTCTGCACGCTGGTCAGGCGGCGCAGCGAAGGAATGATGGCCATCATCGAGGTCATCAGGCCCATGAACTGGCCGGCGTTGAGGCGGCCGGCCAGCGCTTCGCGCGTCGATACCCAGACGATCACCGCCAGCGCCAGTGCTGCCAGGAACTGCACCACGCTGGACGCCGCCGCACGGGTGACTTCCACCTTCATGTTCAGCGACAGCATGCGGTTGGCCAGGCGCGAGTAGCGCGAGATCTCATGCTGCTGGGTGCCGTGCACCTTCACTTCCTGCTGCGCCGCCAGCGACTGTTCGGCGGTCTGCGCCATCGAACCCATGCCATCCTGGATGCCACGGCTGATGCGGCGGTAGCGCTTGCCCACGTAGGACACGATCACGCCGATCAGCGGTACCACCACCAGCATCGCCACGGTGACCTTCACGCTCATCTGCAGCATTACCGCCAGCATGGCGATGATGGTCAGGGTGTCGGCCACCACGGTCTTGAGTGCGTCGGCACTGGCCTGGGTGACCTGTTCGGTATCGAAGTTCAGGCGGCTGACCATCACCGGCGTCGCTTCGGTATCAAAATGCGAGGACGGCAGGTGCAGGTACTTGGCCAGCACCTGTTCGCGCAGGTCGCGCACCACACTGCGGCCGGTCTTGGCCAGCGCGTAGTCGCTCACCCAGGTGGCGACGCTGCGCATCAGGAACAGGCCCAGGATGGTCAGCGGCAGGATCACCGCCATGCGCGGTTCCGGGTTGACGAAACCGCGGTTGACCAGCGGCTCCATCAACTTGGTGAAGTGGTAGCCCGCCAGGGCTTCGACCACCATGGCGATGACCGCGGCCACCATGAACACCCAGTAGGCGCGGGTGTACCCCAGCAGACGTTTGTAGATCGGCCACACCGGCGCGTGATTGGAACTCATGGACGCACCTCGGGTGCTGTTGCAATGGCAATACGGCGGAAGCCGAGCTGACCCAGCGCGTCCTGCGCGGTCACCACGGCCTGGTAGGGAGTGCGTGCGTCGGCACGCAGCAGCACGGTCTGCTCGCGATCGCTGCCGGCCACGGCGGCGATGGTCTGCTTGACCGACTCTACGTCGCTGCGCAGCACTTCCTGGTCGTTGATGAAGTAACGGCCTTCGGCGTTGATCAGCACGCTGAGCGAGCGCGGCGGCTCGTTGGTCTGCTGCTGGCTTGCGGTCGGCAACTGCACCTGCAGCGTCGAACGCGCGTCGAAGGTGGTGGTGACCACGAAGAAGATGATCAGCACCAGGATGACGTCGATCAGCGGCACCAGGTCGATATGCGGCTCATCCTGGGATCGGTCGTTGCCGATACGCATCGATCAGGCCTTCGCCGTGGCGGCGCCGGACTGGCGCGCGGCCGGGGCCGGGTTCATCACCCCGGGGCGGCCGTCGAGCGTATCCAGCAGGGCGCTGGCTTCCTGCTCCATCTCCACCACGTAGCCGTGGATGCGGCCCTTGAAGTAGCGATGGAACATCAGCGCCGGAATCGCCACGATCATGCCGGTGGCGGTGCACACCAGCGCCTTGCCGATGCCGCCGGCCAGCTGGTTCACGTCGCCCACGCCGTGGTCGAGGATGCCCAGGAACATCTGGATCATGCCGATCACCGTGCCGAGCAGGCCCAGCAGCGGGCCGGCCGAGGCAATGGTGCCCAGTGCGTTCAGGAATCGCTCCATGCGGTGCACCAGGTGGCGGCCGGTGTCTTCGATGCGCTCGCGGATCTGGTCGCGCGGGCGGTTGCGGGCTTCCAGTGCGGCAGCCAGCAGCGCGCCCAGCGGCGAATTCGCCCGCAGGGTCTGCAGGTGGGCCGGGTCGAGCTTGCCGCGAGCGGCCCAGTTGCGCACTTCCTGGCCGAGGCCGGGCGGCAGCACTTCAGTCCGCCGAAGGGACCAGAAACGCTCCAGGATGATCGCCAAAGCCAGTACGCCCAACAGCAGCAGCGGCACCATCGGCCAGCCACCGGCCTTGACCAGTTCCCACACGTTTCAACCCTCCGGCCCAACGGCCGCTTGTTCGATCGGCGATAGGATAGCAGCCGACCGCGCCCGCCCAGCGGCATCCCACCACCGGGATGCATGGATGCGCTGTTCACGCAGCTGCAGGCCTTGTGCGCCAAGCCATACGCGGATCGCCCCGGAGTCGGCCGTGGCCAGCACCTCCGCGCCTTGCGCCTGCCAGCGCTGGACCACCTCCCGGCGCGGGTGGCCGAAGCGGTTCCGGTGCCCGGCCGAGACCACCGCCAGCCGCGGCGCCACCGCCGCAACCCACGGCGCACTGGAGCTGCCGCCGCTGCCATGGTGCGGCACCAGTACCACGTCCGCCCTCAGCGCGTGCGGGTACGCCTGCAGCAGCGCCCCCTCGGCCGGTCGACCGATGTCACCCGGCAGCAGGACCACGCCGTGACGGCTGGCAATGCGCAGCACGCAGCTGTCCTCGTTTTCGGCTTGCCGGCCGCCCGGCGCCGGGTGCAGGACCTGGAAATCAACCCCGTCCCACTCCCAGCGCATCCCCTGCTGGCAGGGCGTGGCGCCGCCGATGGTGCTGCCCGGTGGCGCCAGCAGCTGCAGCCCGGGCAACTGCCGTCGCAGGCTGGGCAGGCTGCCGGTGTGATCCAGGTGGTCATGGCTGAGCATCACCTGCCGGGGCGGCCCCTGGCCGAGCGCGCGCAGGGCCGGGACCAGGATGCGTTCGTTGCCCTCGCCGCCAGTCGGCGGCCCCACGTCGTACCAGAGCGCGTGCCGTGCCGTGCGCACCAGCACCGCCGTGCCCTGGCCGACATCGTGCACCAGCAGCTCCAGTTCCCCCGCGGCCGGTGCATGCCGGGCCGGCCACAGCAGCGGCAGGCACAGCAGCAGGCCCGCCAGGCCACCGCCGGCGCCGCGCGGCAGCAGCCACCAGAACACGCCCAGCAAGGCCACGGGTAGCGCCCAGCGCGGCGCCTCGGCCAGCCACCACATCGCCTGCGGATGCAGCGCCAACGGCTGCAGGGCCCCCCAGCTGAGCTCGAACAGCCAGGCCGCGGCACGCCAGGCCCAACGCCCCGCGCCGTCATGCAGCACGTGCAGGCCGGTACCGAGCAGCGACAGCGGAACAACCAGCATTGTCCACCACGGGATGATCGGCAGGTTGACCAGCGGCCCCAGCCGCGCGGTCCCGCCGAACAAGGCGATGCACAGCGGCAGCAGCCCAAGGCTGGCAACACCCTGCGCGGCAAGGAACCCGCGCAGCCCGCCACCGATTCCCTCCGGCCCCGTCCTCGGCAGGCACCAGAGCAGCCACAGCACGCCACCGAAGCTCAGCCAGAATCCAGCCGAGAGCACCGACAGCGGCGCAGGCAACAGCATCACCATCGCGGCCAACGCCAGCCCCTGCCCTGCGCCCACCGGGCGACGCCCGGCCCTGGCCAGTGCGACCAGCCCGATCATCAGCGCTGCGCGCACCGTCGGCAGCGCACCACCCGCCGCCACGGCATAGGTGGCTGCGGCCAGCGCCGCTCCCCATGCGGCGGCCTGCGGCCGTGGCCAGTACCGTCCCAGCAACGGGCACAGCCACCACCACAAGCGGCACAGCAGTACACCGAAGCCAGCCACCACGCCCACGTGGAAACCGGAGATGGCGACCAGATGGGTCAGGCCCAGCGCGCGCAGGTGTTCCCAGTCGGCATCGGACAGGCCACGGGTATCGCCCAGTGCCAGCGCCTGCACGAACCGCGCGGCAGGATGTGCCACCTGCACGGCGATCGCTGCACTGCTGCGTTCCCGCCAGGCCTGCAGGCCCTGCGCCGGCAGCCACTCCCGCGCACGGGCCGGATCACGCACCGAGGCATTGCCAGAGATGCCCCGCAGCACGGCGTGGCGCTCGCCATCGAAGCCGCCGGGATTGATCCGCGAGCGTGGCGCGCGCACGCGCAGCGACAACTGCCAATGCGATCCTGCGCGAACCGCATGGCGCCCGCCCTCCGCCTCGTGCGCCGGCGATCCGCGCCACGGATCGTTCCAGGTCACCTGCAGGCGCTTGCCACGCAGCGATGACAGCGCGCCGGCATCTTCGACATGCAGCACGAAACGCGTGTAGCCGGGCCCCTGCCGGGGAAGGTCGGCAACCCGGCCCCGCACCTGCACATCCTGCGGTGGGGCGCCGGGTGGCAGCTGGCCATGCAGGACCCAGTGCCCGTGCACCGTTGCCCAGGCCAGGCCGAGCAGGGCCGCGGCCCAGGCACGGCCGCGCCAGGGCAACAGCCAGCCGCCGACGCCGGCGATCGCCATCGGCACACTCAGCCACAGCGGCAGCAACATCGGCATCTGCACGCAGGCCAGCGCCCCCAGCACCAGGCCTGCAGCGCAGCCAAAGCCAAACAGGGCCGGGGCGGATCGATCGGGAACCATTTCCCCAGCCTGCCGCTGGAGGCCGCAGGCTGCCTATCGGGCCTTTCCCCGTGCGCCTGTCAGCGCCGTACGGTACCGCGGTGGAAATTGACTCTGAAGCTGGCGCCGCCGCCAGCCGCTTCGCCAACGCTGACCGAGCCACCGTGGTGCTGCACGATTTCCTTCACCAGGTGCAGGCCCAGGCCACTGCCGCTGCCGGCTGCACGCAGGCGGTGGAAGGGCTCGAAGATCGCTTCGCGGTCGCCGACCGGAATGCCGGCGCCCTGGTCGCTGACCTCCAGCAGGCCGCGTGCATCGAGGCGCACGCAGATCGTGCCGCGCCCGCCGCCATGGACGATGGCGTTGTGCACCAGGTTGGCGATCACCCGCCCCAGCGCCAGGCTGTCGCCATGGATCCACACGGGCGACTCCGGCGCATCCACCTCGAAGCCATAACCGGCGCCGACCACCAGCGGCGCCAGATCGGCGGCCGCCTCGCGCACCAGCAACGCCAGGTCCAGCCGCTGCAGCGCGCCGACATTGCGATCGAGACGCTGCAGGTCGAGCAGGTGCTCAGCCACGTTGCCGAGGCGGGCGACGTCGGTCAGCAACTGCGATTTCAGTTCACCCTGCGGCAGCTGCGACAGGCGCGCCTGCACCACCGCGATCGGTACGCGCAGCTCATGCGCGGCATCGGCGAGGAACTTGTCGCGCGCTGCATAGCCCTGCTGCACCTTGTCGATCGCATCGTTGAACGCTTCCACCAGTGGTGCGACCTCGGTGGACACCAGCTGCGCATCCAGGCGCGCGCCCGGCTGGCCGATGTCCAGTTCCTTGGCCTGCTGCGCGGAGCGGCGCACGCCGCGCATCGCGCGATGGATCACCGTCGGCATCACCAGCAGCGTGACCACGATCAACGGCAGGAAGAACCACAGGCCGATCAGGCGCAGCACCATCAGCGCGCCATCCAGCAACCCGCCCTTTGGAGCACCACCGACCATCACCGTGATGCGGCGTCCATCCTCGTTGCGGATCATCACCCGCGCCACGTCCAGATAGGGTGGCACCAGTGAACCCAGTTCGGTGGCGCCCACTGTCGGCAAGCGTGCCAGCAACGGCGCGTGGACCGCAGGAATCGTGCCGCGCTCCAGCCACGTGCCCCTGTCATCAACCGCCGCGAACCAGAGGTTGCCGCCGGCCCCGGCATTGAGCTTGTCCCAGCGCGGCTGGTCCAGTTCCAACCGGCCGCCTTCGCTGTGCACGGCCTTGGCCACCGCCTCGGCCGTGAACATGTCCATGCCCCAGGTGTCCTTGTCACCCCAGGTCAGGATCAGCGCGACCACCGCGAACAGTACGGTGAACGCCTGCGCAAGGAACAGGCGCCAGGCCAGGCCCAGGGTGATGGAACGGATCGGGCGTGCCATCTCAGGCCTCCGCCAGCAGGTAGCCGACGCCGCGGATCACATGGATCTCCACGCCGGCCCCGGCCTGTTGCAGCGCCTTGCGCAGCTTGGAGATATGCGCGTCCAGTGCATTGGACTGGATCTCGTCATCGAAGCCGTACACCGCCGCCTCCAGTGCACTGCGGGTGACGGTACGCCCCTGCCGCATCGCCAGCGCCTGCAGCACCAGCACCTGGCGCCGGGGCAGCGCCAGCAGCTGGCCATCGACCTGCGCCTGCAGCGATTCGAAATCGAACTCCAGCCGGCCCAGATGCAGGCGTGGTGTCACCATTGCCGAGGGCCGTCGCGAGACCGCACGGATGCGCGCCATCAGTTCCTCGATTGCCACCGGCTTGACCAGATAGTCATCGGCGCCGACATCCAGGCCCTCGACCTTGTCCGACAGCGTGCCCTTGGCCGTCAGCATGATCACCGCCAGGTTCGGACGCAGGGCCCGCGCAACGGCAACGAAGCCAGCGCCATCGCCATCAGGCAACTGGCGGTCGAGCAGCATCAGCTGGTGCACCGGTTCGCGCAGCGCGATGGCCGCTTCGGCCAGGCAACCAACCACATCGGCGACCACGCCCTGCCGCTCCAGCCCCGATTGCAGGGCACGGGACAGGTCAGGATCGTCTTCGACCAGGAGGATGCGCATCGGGGGCTCGGCTACCGGAAACGGTGCCGATCATAGTGCCTGGCGCCCACTTTTTCCGCTTCGGCCTGGCGGATGCGCCGACGCAATGTTCTGACAATGTTGCTCCCCCATCATGCGCAGCCATCCTCCGCAACGTCGTTGACCGATGCCGCCACTGCCCTCGACCCTGCTGCGCCCGCTGCTGTTCTCCGCTGCCTTTGGCCTGCCGGTGTTCGCGCAGGCCGCCGACAGCAACCCGGGCGTACAGGCCGGCATCAGTGCTGGCGCGACCTCGGGCGCGTATGCGCACTACGACGTCAAGCCACTGGTGGTCCCGTCCATTGCCTGGCAGGGCCAGCGCTTCTTCGCCAGCCCGGGCTCGCTGGGCATGTACCTGTACAAGCGCGAGGGCCTGCGCCTGTCGGCGGCGGTCACGCCCTACACGCTGCGCTTCAAGACCGACGACGTGAACGATCCTCAGCTGCGCCGCCTGCACAGCCGGCAGATGTCCGCCATGGCCGGCATCAATGGTGAATACAGCGCCGACTGGGGCATCGTCGAGGCCAGCGTGATGCGCGAGGTCACCGGGCACGGAGGTGGCATGGAGTCGCGCCTGCACTACAGCTATCCGATCCAGGCTGGTCGCTTCACCTGGGTGCCCAAGGTCGGCGTGGTCCACTCCAGCGCACGCTTGCTGGATTACTACTACGGCATCAGCGATGAGGAAGCGCTGCGCTCGGGACTTGCCGCCTACAACCCGGGCAGCGCGACATCACCGAGCCTGCAGATCGCGGTCAGCACGCCCCTGGGCACGAAGTGACGCGCGACCGGCGTGGTCGCCAACCAGTGGCTCGGCGATGCAGTAAAGGACAGCCCGATGGCACGACGCGGCACTCAGTCATCGGCCTTCATTTCCCTGATGCGCTCGTTCTGAACGAGCACCCGCTACGGACAAGGACTCCCCATGGCCTCCGTCTCCCCCACTTCCGAAGCACACGCGATCCTGCGAGCCCCCGATCTGGACAGCGCCGAACGCGTCTACCTTGGCCTGATGCCCGACCTTGAGCACGTAAGCGCGCTTGCACGTCGCGCGCTCGGCCAGTCGCGCGTTGCCGACGCGGCCCGGGGATACGCGCTTTCGATGACCCTGGTCGGGCTGCGCCTGCAGGAACTGGAAATGGGCGAGGCCAGCGCGAAAGAGCACCGGCAGGCCACCCTGCGCAGCCTGCGCCAGGCCTTCAGCGCCTGAGCACCGGCCTGCCGCAACGCGGCGGCAGTGCCGCGCCCCCGCTCAGCGGAACGTGGTCCAGGCCAGCACAGCGGACAACAGGGCGACCCAGATCACTGCCTTGAACGTACCTTCCAGCATGTTGCCGCCGAACAGCAGTTCAAAGAACGGATTGGGCCTGGAAACCGGCACATGATCGCTCATCGTTGAAAGATCCTGGGGATGGGTGGAGGGCATGCACGCATGCCTGCGCGGGCACAACTCTAGTACATGCGCTCCGTCGGAGGATGTGCCGGGAACATCCGCTTAACAACCTGCGCGCCAGTTCGGGTATGTTCGACCCAACGCTGTGTTCAAGGATGATCGATGCTCAAGCGCGTCCTGTTCCCCGTTGTCGCCCTGCTGCTGTCCGTGCTGGTCATCGCGCTCGGATGGCAGAACCGCCAGCTGCGGCAGATCAATGAGCAGATGGCCACGCAGCTGCAGGACATGCGTCTTGCAGCACATGGCCTCGAACTGGGTAGTCGCCCGGATGCGCTGGCGCTGCGCACCACGCAGCAGACCTTCGTCGATATCGGCGGTGCCCGCGAGGTTCCGCAGATCCTCTATTTCTTCTCCACCGCATGCCGCTACTGCCTGGCCTCGGTACCGCAGCTGCAACAGATCGCTGCGGCCCGCGGCAACAGCGAACTGGTCGGTGTCGGCATGCCGCCATACGACCAGCTGGCGGACTACGCCGGCAAACATGCACTGCGCTTCCCGATCGCCATCGACAACGAAGCCGCCGCGTCCACGCGCTATCGCGCCACCGTCACGCCGATGCTGATGGTGCTGGCTGCCGATGGCCGCGTTGCCTACAAGCATGTCGGCCAGCTCGACGCCCAGGTCGTGCAGGCTGCCGTCGCGTCGCTCGCACCGAAGCCGGCGCTGCCCTGATCCCGCGTGCCGCGCATTGCGTCGCGGCCCCCTGTTACCGCATTCGCGCCACAACCGGCACTCCCGTGCCTTCGGCAACTGCAACTCCACAACGCCAACCAAGGAGATACACATGATCGGAAAGAAAGTGCTTTCGTCCGTCGCCGGTATCGTCGTTGTCGCGGCCATGGCCTTCGGCGCCAGCCAGGCCTTCGCCGTCTCGCCCAAGACCGGATATGCACCGGGCTGCGAACCACACCCGCAGTGCCCGTTCGGCAACGCGGGCAAGCACGGCCAGCTGCTGTGCTGCGATCCGTTGTAACCGGATCCGTGCATGGGGTCGGCATCGCTGACCTGCCACACCCGCCGCGGAGCTGAGCCAGCGCCGCGGCCATGACCGGGCCACCCCGCAGTGGCCCACCACGCCGGGCCGCCTTGAAGCGCGGCCCGGCACTTCCTGGCCCGGATTCATCCTTCCCGCAGCGACTTGGCGGGCGCTTTTCCGGCTTTCGTCGCATACCGGTTTCACAGCGCAGGGGGCAGTGCCACGCTGGACTCCCTTCTCCGGAGCACCGTGCCATGCCGATGCTTGCCCTGCTGCTGTTGTGCGCTGGCCTGTTCGGCCGCGATGCCGACGCCGGGGATGCCTCCCTGCGCAGCCAGATCCTGCAGGCCGACACCGGGCAGGCAGAAACATCGTCGGTGCCGGATCGGAAAGCGGCCCCGGCCACCCTGCAGTTGTACCGGCTACGCCAGGATCGCGTATTGCGCGTGGGCAATCAGCCGCCACAGGCCGACGCCCCTCAGCGGCAAGCCGGCTCGGCGCGCTTCGCGCAGGTCTGGGAACGCGTGGACGGGCACTGGCGGCTGCAGCGCATGATCAGCATCGACGAATGGGTTGCCCAGCGCTGACGCTCGGCACCGGCAACCGTCGTAAACGAAAAAGCCGGCCCAGGGCCGGCTTTCATCGTGATCCACCGCTGCACCGGCAATGCCGGGAGCCAGGTGGTGGGCGGTACAGGGTTCGAACCTGTGACCCCTACCATGTCAAGGTAGTGCTCTACCGCTGAGCTAACCGCCCATCTTGTTCCTGCCGCCCGAAAGCTGGCCTTGCTACGTAAAAACCCGGCGCCAGGGCCGGGCTCTTCAGTTCACGACAGCCTCCTTCCGGAGACTTCGTGGTGGGCGGTACAGGGTTCGAACCTGTGACCCCTACCATGTCAAGGTAGTGCTCTACCGCTGAGCTAACCGCCCGTTTTTGCTTCTGAACGTCCGCGATTGCGTCGGTGCAGGCCGCGTATATTACGGATGCCGGCCGTGAAGCGCAACACTTTTGTGAAGAAGATGCTGCACCGCCGCGTTCAGCCCAGCCTCGCTTCCTTCAGCTGCCGGATCTGGTCACGCACGCGTGCGGCATCCTCGAATTCCAGGTCCTTGGCGTGCTGGTACATCTGCTGTTCGAGCGCCTTGAGACGCGCCGCCAGCTGGGCCGGACCGAGCGAACGGTAATCGGCTCCGTCCTCGGCAACACCCGCCCTGCCCTTGCCCTTGCCCTTCTTGGCTTCCTTCTCCGCCGCATCCGAACGCGCACCTTCGAGGACGTCGACGATCGGGCGCGCCACCGAGCGCGGCACGATGCCATGTTCTTCGTTGTACTCGACCTGCTTGGCGCGGCGGCGGTCGGTCTCGTCGATCGCTGCCTGCATCGAGCGGGTCACCTTGTCCGCATACAGGATCGCCTTGCCGCGCACATTGCGGGCGGCGCGGCCGATGGTCTGGATCAGCGAACCGGTGGAGCGCAGGAAGCCTTCCTTGTCGGCGTCGAGGATCGCCACCAGCGACACCTCGGGCATGTCCAGGCCTTCGCGCAGCAGGTTGATGCCCACCAGCACATCGAACTTGCCCAGGCGCAGGTCGCGGATGATCTCCACGCGCTCGACCGTATCCACGTCCGAGTGCAGGTAACGCACGCGGATACCGTGTTCGGTCAGGTATTCGGTGAGGTTCTCGGCCATGCGCTTGGTCAGCGTGGTGACCAGCACTCGGTCACCGGCCTTGATGCGCGCGTTGGCCTCGCTCATCAGATCGTCGACCTGGGTGCCCACCGGGCGGATCTCCACCACCGGATCGATCAGGCCTGTCGGGCGCACCACCAGCTCGGTGATCTCGTCGCCGGCCTCGCGGTACTCATACGGGCCCGGCGTGGCGGACACGTAGATCGCGCGCGGGCAACGCGCCTCCCATTCCTCGAAACGCAGCGGTCGGTTGTCCAGTGCCGACGGCAGGCGGAATCCGAACTCGACCAGGGTCTCCTTGCGCGAGCGATCGCCCTTGAACATGGCGCCGATCTGCGGAATGGTCACGTGCGATTCGTCGATGACCAGCAGCGCGTCCGGCGGCAGGTAGTCGAACAGCGTCGGTGGCGGCTCGCCGGCGTTCTTGCCGGTCAGGTGCCGCGAGTAGTTCTCGATACCGTTGCAGAACCCGACCTCGGCCATCATCTCTATGTCGAACTGGGTGCGCTGTGCCAGGCGCTGCGCCTCCACCAGCTTGTTTTCCACGTACAGCTGCTCAAGCCGCTCCTTCAACTCCACCTTGATCGTTTCCACCGCGGCCAGCACGCGCTCGCGGGTAGTGGCGTAGTGGGTCTTGGGGTAGACGGTGAAACGCTGCATGTTGCGCATCGTCTCACCGGTGAGCGGGTCGAACAGGGTGATCTTCTCGACCTCGCCGTCGAACAGCTCGATGCGCAGCGCTTCGCTGTCCGACTCGGCCGGGAACACGTCGATCACTTCGCCACGCACGCGGAACGTGCCGCGCTGCAGCTCGTACTCATTGCGCGTGTACTGCAGCTGGGTCAGGTGATTGATCAGGTCGCGCTGGTCGATGCGCTCGCCCTTGGACAGGATCAGGCGCAGCGACAGGTAGTCCTCCGGCGCACCCAGGCCATAGATCGCCGACACCGTGGCCACCACGATCGCATCCGGGCGCGACAGCAGGGTCTTGGTCGCGGCCAGCCGCATCTGCTCGATGTGCTCGTTGATCGAACTGTCCTTCTCGATGAAGGTGTCCGACGAAGGCACGTAGGCCTCCGGCTGGTAGTAGTCGTAGTAGCTGACGAAATACTCGACCGCGTTGTGCGGGAAGAACGCCTTGAACTCACCATACAGCTGCGCCGCCAGCGTCTTGTTCGGCGCCATGATCAGCGTCGGCTTCTGCACGTTCTGGATGACGTTGGCGATGGTGTAGGTCTTGCCCGAGCCGGTGACGCCCAGCAGGGTCTGCTTGGCGATGCCCGCCTCGAAGTTGCTGGTCAGCTTCGCGATGGCATCAGGCTGGTCGCCCGCCGGCGAATACGGCGAGACGAGTTCGAAACGGTCGCTCATGGTGTTGCCAGTTCCCGGGAAAGACAAGTATACGGGGCAAGGGGTGACGGCCGGCTGAGGGCTTTCCGGGCAGGCGGGCGCGGCAGTGCCTGATGGCGGCCGTCCCGCTGCGGCGCGAGGCTTGATGCCATGCATCGCACTCCCGCCCACTGTCGTTCAGCATCACGCGGCGTGCATCTGGTCGAGATGCTGGTGGTGATCGCCATCCTTTCCGTTCTGCTGGCCGTGGGCTGGCCGGCCCTGCGCCCGGTGCTGTTGCGGCAACGCGCCGACGCCCTGCAGCTGACCCTGCATGCCAGTCTTTCCAGCGCCAGAAGCGAGGCCCTGAAGCGCCGCGAACTGATCGGGCTGTGCGCCAGCGACGACGGTGAGCAGTGCTCCCGCGACTGGAGCGCAGGGTGGATCATCTATCGCAGCGGCAGGCACCGGGGGACACCAGCATCCGCCCAGGACATCCTGATCCACCATCAAGGCCGGACCGACATCGCCATCGTCGCCCAGGCCAGCGGTGGACGGCCGCTGCTGTTCTTCCAGCCTGACGGGCGCAGTCCCGGTGCCAATCTGACACTGCGCATCTGCGCAGGAGACCGGCTGCATGGCAGGTTGGTCATCAACAACGGCGGCCGCATCCGCAGCGAGCGTGTCGACCGCACCCTTCCCTGCTGACGGGCCAAAACGACAAAAGCCGCGATTTCTCGCGGCTTTTGCAGTATCTGGCGCCCGAAGTTGGACTCGAACCAACGACCCCCTGATTAACAGTCAAGTGCTCTAACCGGCTGAGCTATTCGGGCGGGGAGGCGCATTGTACTGGGCGTTCAGAGGAAGATCAACACCTGATTTACCAGCAATCGGAAACCGTGCCGCTGGCCGTTTTGCGGTTGGCCTGGTCCACGCTCAGCGTCCCGCAGCTGTCCTTGGTCTGGTTGCCCTGGGGCGTCGCAGTCAGCGTGAACGAGGACGCCTTGCCATCGAACGTGATCGCGTACCGTGTGGTCCCGCCCTCGCGCGGCGACACCTTGCTGGGCAGCGCGAAGCCCGAGTAGGTGTTGTTCACCGAGTAGTAGCGCTCAGCACGCTGCGCGTATTCCACCAGGTCCGCCTTGGCCACGCCCCGGTGCGACTGGCGGATGTACTGCTGGTACGACGGAACGACAATCGCGGCCAGGATGCCGAGCACGATCACCACGATCATCAGTTCGATGAGGGAGAAACCGTGCTGTTTGCCGGGACGACGCAGGGTACGGGAAAGAGTGTTCAGGCTCATGGGCATGTCTTCGTTACTGGATCTGGCGCCAGGATTGGCGACCGCAGGGATAAGGCACGTACATCGTCGGAGCACCCGCCACATTGACCGCCATCCAGCAGGCACGTCCGCCTCGATCGGCACCCTTTGCCAGGCGTGGCATCACCGAGACATTGACGTCCTTCACCGGTGCGGTGCCGCCGGTGTCGAGACTCACGCCAGCCGTGCCCGCTCCGTAGGGCGTGCCGGTAATGGACCCGACCCGCGCCTGCTCCAGCGATGCAACACCCGAGATCGGATTGAGGCCAAACAGCCAGTTGCTTCCCTCGGTCGAACAGCCACGGCCACCCGCGGTGGGCATGTAGGTCGGCATGAACACCGTTCCCGACGCCACGGCAGGATTACCAACAAAGCGTTCACCTGCGCCGGGCAGTGCAATGCTCCATCCGCGCGCCGCCCCGGAGAAGGGTGTGGCCGTGACCGTGCGCAACTTGTTGGTGGTGGTCACTGTATAGGCCACCAGATTGGCGGGCACGATCGTGGCCTCCGGCTGGTCCTTGCTGGTGTCGTTGACACCGTACAGCGACTGCGCGGTGAGATCCTGAGGGTCATTGTCGAAGGAGAAGCTGCCGGTACCCAGCACCAGCATCACGCCACCACCGGGTCCGGTCACGGCGGTCATGCCACCGGTAATCGGCTGGCGATACACCTGGTTGTTGTTGTTGGTCTGGCGCGCCGTGGTGAACACCGGCGTGGTGACCGAGGTTGCCGTGCTTTCCAGGTCGAACTTCCACAGCGCGCCGCGCTGGTCGGCCGCATAGATCGTGTCCGCCAGGCCGTCACGGCCACGTACACGCCCCGTCCCACCGGCGCTGTCGGCCCGCCAACGGTCGACAGCCACGATGTTGCCCAGGCCATTGTCACCGGCGGGTGCGGTTGCTGCGGCCTCGGTAGCAGTGATCATCCGCACCGCGCCCGATCCCAGGTCGACCACGAACAGCACGGCCTTGCGGCTGAGGCTGTTGTAACCGTTGCCGAAGATCGCTTTCCACGCCACCCCGGTCCCTTCCTTCACCGGCACGATCACCGGCTTGCCAAGGACATGGCCGATGTTCGCCTTGATGGTGCTGTCGAGCCCCGGCGTCACGTCACTGATTTCCCACAGGCGATTGCCGGTGCCGAAGCTGGACGGCGTGGTTACATCCAGCGCGAACACCGAGCGCCCACCGGCGCCGGCCGTACCGACCAGTGCCGTGGCCCAGTTGCCACCGATCTGCGCGTCCGCCACCGCGATCGGTCCATCCACGTAGTAGCGATGACGGAAGCGCTGGTCGGACTTGTTGGCCGCCACGTAGGGATACAGCAGGTTGGCCATGTGCCCCAGCGCGGTTCCAGGGATGTAGGCGAAGGTCTCGCTGCCTCCGGCACTGTCACTCACGCCGTTGCCGTTCATGCCACCGTCGAAGGCATGCAGCATGCCGTCATTGGCACCGACATAGACCATGTAGCGGCCATTGTTGCGCTTGCGGGTCAGGTACGTCGCATACGAAGTCGCCATCGCGGTGCTGATGCGCTGGTAGCCATAGTCGTCGCGGGGCGAACTGATCACCGGGCTGGAATTGACGATGTCACCCAGCACGGTGGTACGGGTGCGATAGATGCCCCCCGAGTTGCGCACTTCGCGTGATGCGTCGCCGCGCAGATAAGCCATGGCCGTGGCGATGTCGCCGCCCAGCTTTTCAGCCTCGGTCGCAGAACAGCGCGCAATACCCGGATACTGCTTCTCGTCCTTGTTGCAGAGATCGGTGAAGGCGATGTTGGTGCTGCTGAAGTCAACTGCAGCATTGCCCTTGGTGGCGACGATGGTGCGCGAACGCTGCGCGCCCAGTTTCTCGGCCGCTTCCCACACCTGCGTGTACTCGGTCTGCTGCGTCTTGTCGTTCACCGCAAGCTTGGATGCCTTCAGGCGGCTGAACCAATCGGTTTCCTCGTTGGCCACTTCGAACTGGGGCGTGACCGCCAGCGACCCGGTACCGATACGCGCGCCGGTCAGGCCCTGGCTGCCCGAAGGCGCTGGCCCGGAGGTGACCGACGAGAGCACCCGGCGCATGGCCGTGGTGATGTCTGCCGGAGTACGCGCGTTGATGTACTCACCGCGGGTATTGGTCGCGGCGTGCCAGATGTCATCCACGGTGCTGGGGTTGTCGTTCTGGCGACTTGGCCAGTTGCTGTAGACCGCCGAATCGGTATACGGGTTCTGTTGCTTGTTCGGATCGAACAGATTGCCACGCGCGCCCAGCGTGATCCCGTAGAAGTTGATATGCAGGTCCTTCTTGCAGTCCAGCGACTTGTCAGTGCTGGTCGCACATTGCTCCGGCACTGGCACTTGTCCCCGGGGCATCCGATCATCGGTTCGCAACGGGTTCACGTAGTAGTACGCGGCAATATCACCCATGGTGTTGGAATTGCCATCCGAGAAGGGAGTCCCCATGTCCCCGTCCACGTTGCCCGGGGCAGGTGCGAGGGATGACGAAAGGTTGTTGCCATTGTTGCTGTAGCCGTCGGTGAACAGCATCACCGCATTCTTCTGGCAGGACAGCTTGATGGGGGCATTGTCATCGGTCCGCATGAACTGCAGGCCCGCAGCGTTGACGGCATGTCGATTCGGCGTGCCACCACTGGCCGTCAGCGCGATCATGCTGCTGTAGAGCGCGGACTTCTGCCCGATCACGCTCATGTCCCGGATCGCAAGCCGTTTGTTGGAGTCTGTCGAACTGTTGTAATTCTGGAAATCGTTGATCCGGAAATACCCGACATACATGTCATTGACATTCAATGCGCGCGTCATGCCGGCGATCATCGCCCGGTTGCGGTTACCGTAGTACGAGTACCAGTTGGCGAAGTTCTGCAATGCGGCAGCATCACCGGTCCCGATGACGTACTTCCACATGTCACATCCGGAACCGCAGGCGCCGGTGACCTTGGTTCGCTGGATACCTGCATACGCATTGGCAGTGCCTGGCAACTGCGGATAGGCGTCACCATCGCTGGTGTACGGCATGTAGAACGTTGCGGGCACATAGCGCAGCGACGCATAGCCCGCCGAGCTCCAGGTCGTGCCTCTCGTATTGGCGTTCTCGTTGCCAAAATTACCATTGGCCCTGCTTGCAGTCCTGTAGGACTGCCCGGCCGGTACCGTCATCCCTTCCTGCATCCTCTGGACGTCCCAGGACGAAGTACCCAGATAGCTGCTGGCGATCGCGAGTGTATCTGTCTCACGAGGATCGATGAGGGTGGCCGACGTGCTCGCGTCCGGATACGACTGCACCTCTTCATTTACGATCCGCAACCAGGGCTCGTACTTGATTGCGGGGTCGTAGTAGGTTGGATTGTAGGCCGCTGATCGTGCGAACCCGAAGACATCCAGAGCGGGGATGCCGTTGTAGTTGTTGATCCGGGCGCCCGGCAACACGTAGAAATAGCTGCATTCGCCGGTCTGGATGGCATTGCCCCACCGATCATAGGTGGGGAGTACGTCATCGGGCGTGTTGAGAACACCGGCCGACCGGAAGAAACTCTTCCTCCCGTAGTGCCAGCACGCCGTTCCGTCCTGCCCCGGGAACTGGGTCTGGAAGGTCATCGAACCCGAATCGTCCACCGCCATGATGAATGACGGCGGCGCGGAGACCTTCAGGTTCATCGGGTGCTGCGACAATGTGCCCTGCGCCTGCGCGGCGAACAGGTTCATCGCAAGCCAGGTGCCGCCAGCCACCGCCAGCAACAGCCCGGAGCCGGCCAGGATCTTGATCTTTCGGGTCGCCATGACCGCGTTCCTCAAAGCTTGAAAACAGTGTCGACAGCCGCCGAGGAAGTACCCTCGTTGCTGGTGGCGGCATCGCGATCGGAGCCGAACGCGGTGATCTGGTAGACGCGGGTGGGCTCTTCGCTTTCCGGCGTGCCCATGCCCAGCGTCGATTCGCCCTGGATGCAGGCGTCGATGCGGCGCACGCTAACCACCGGCGCCGCCGACAGTTTCTGCTCTCCCACCCAGCGGGTGGGATCGAAGCCGTCATCGCAGATGCGCTTGATGGCGTCAGCCTTCAACGAGCCGCCGTCGCCGGTATTGTTGTCGATCTCCTCGATCGACCGCTCGGCGTCACGGACCGCCCGCTCGCTGGCCTGGAACGCCACGTTGGCGGCCCGGTAGTTGGAGGACATGCGCTCCTGCATGCTCGCCACCTGCATGCCGACCACGCCGATCAGCGACAGCAGGATCAACAGCATCAGAGCCACGTACAGCACCGCACCGCGCTGCTGCGTACGCCCCTGGAATCGACGGGAGACGGAGGGCTTCATGGGTCAGTTCCCGAACAGTCGGTTGCGCAGTGCCACGGACACCTCGTAGGAGGCACGGTAACGATCGTCGTAGGTCGTGGGCGGATTGAAGCCAACGCCGAGCACGCCCAGCTGGGCCACGGCCGTATTGGCCTGCTCGGCCGCGGCGCGCTGCGGGCTGCGCACCAGCAGTCCAAACTGCACCAGGCCAACCCGTCGCCACGCAGCGACAGCGGCGGCATCGGTACCGGTACTGACCCCGCTGGCAGTCTTCTGGAAGGCGATTACCCCGGTCGGCGGCGCGGTGCTGCTGATCGCCGTCTCGGTATCCTGGCCGTAGAGGAACTGCAGGCTCTCAATGCCCTCCACCAGCTCCTCACCGGTGGCGAACGTGTTGTCGCCAGCGCCACGCGCGCGGTACAGCGCGGGTTCGCCGGCGGTATTCGTTGCCACGTAGTACGCCATCGATTCCACCCGATAGACCATGGTCACCGCGTTGTTGGCCGAATACGCCGAGAGATCGGCTTTGCTGGCCGTGATCGTGCTGCCGGCGATTTTTCCCGCAAACACGTCCACTTTGCTGCAATCGGCCACGGCAAACGCCGAGGGCGTGGTGACGGCACCGGCCGACAGGCGGGCCGCCGCGTCACTGGCGATCGTGATGTCCGGCGAAGTACCGGAGCCGATGGACAGCACCGGCGAGCCTTCCGGCGCAAGGTAGCGCATCACGATGATGTCGCTGCCGCCAAGCGGTTTGGGCTTCAGATTGGTGATCGCCGACGGCGTGCTGCCGGCAGCCCCCCAGCTTGCGCCGAGGGTCAGCTTGTTGCCAGGCGCGGTGCCCTGTGCCTCGTAACCCTGGATCGGCACCGAGAAGTCCATCGGGCTGCCATCACCCGACTTCACGCCGGCAATGTTGACCTTGACACTGTCCTGGGCGCGCACCAGGTGCGCCTGGTCATTCACGCAGCCCATGTGCCCGGCCATCCGGATGTCGCGCTCGAGGAACTCCAATGCGAATCGGGCGTTCTCCTGGGTGCGCGCGACACCTTCGGACAGCTGCGAGGCCGCCCGCGAAGCCATGAAGATCTGGGTCACGCCCAGCATCAGCACCAGGCCGATGACCAGCGAGATCAGCAGTTCAACCAGCGAGAGGCCAGCCGCATGGCTGGCAGCGGAAGGCGCGCGCTTCATAGACGGGTAACCAGGGTGAACGTGGTGATGCTGTCGGGATTGGCTGCGTTCCATCGCTCGTCTCCCCAGCCGATGCCCACCGTGACCAGACCATCATTGACGGTCACGTTGGCGCTGGCCTTGCCTCCCAGCACCTTGACGACCTGGCATTGCCAGCGCGCCACGTTCGCCTTGGAGGCTGTCACGTCGGCACTGTTGGGCCAGGTGCAGGGGCCAGCCGGCGCGGTGACCGAGCCGGCAGTGAAGGAGGCCTTGGTGTATTCGCCACCGTTGAGGGTTTCGCTGCGCTGTACGCGCATCAGCTCGATCAGATCGTAGGCCAGGCTGGTGGCCTGGGTGCGCTGGCTGGCGCTCTGCACGAACCGCACGTTCATGGTCTGCAGCAGCGCAAAGCCAAGCAGGCCGAACGCCAGCACCAGCAGCGCGATCAGCACCTCGATCAGGCTGAAGCCACGACTGCGGGCAGGCCCGCCCATGCCGGAACGACGACGTTTCATTTGCAGGTTCCTGCGGTGGAGCGGACCTGGCCGGAGAACAGGACGGTCAGGGTCCGCATGGGGTCACCCGTCTTGCAGCCTTGCGGCACCAGGCTCACGACCTGGTCGGCGGACGCGCGGCGGCGTCCCTGGGAATCGAAGGTGATGACGGTTGGGCTGGGAGCCTCGACCGCCAGGCTGCTGCTGCCCTTGGAGAAGCGCAGCACGCTTTCGCTGCCGCTGACTGAGCCATCGCCATCGGCGTCGCCCCAGGCCAGCATGCCCTTGCTCCACTCACCATCGCAGGACGTGCCGTTGCTGCTGCCGCACACCCCGCCACCATGGCGGTTGCGGATGGCCTCGCTGCGAGCGAGCGACAACAGACCGATCACCTCGTTGTTGGTGGTGGTCAGCCGGTTCGAGCGCATCGCGGTGCGGAAGCTGGGATAGGAGATGCTGGCCAGAATGACCAGGATGACCAGCGTGATCATCAACTCGACCAGCGTGAAGCCGTTTTGCCGGCGCAAAGACATTGGACGCTCCCCAGCGTGTTGGTGGCCACGATGGGCCATCGTCCCGCCACCAGCAAGCGGCGGCAGGATGAACGGTCAATCCAGGGCGACGGGCGTCAAAGCCTTGACGACCCGCACCTTCCCACCCCGGCCGGCGCGATCCCCATCGCACCGGCCCGGGCTCAGGCCAGCACCTGGTAGCAGGGCTGGTATTCGCCGGAGATCTTCATCCGGCGCTGCTCGACGAAAGCGCGCAGCAACGCGTCCAGCGCCTGCATCATGTCCGGGTCGCCATGGATCTGGAACGGTCCGAACTGTTCGATGCGACGCATGCCGTCTTCCTTCACGTTGCCGGCGACGATGCCCGAGAACGCGCGGCGCAGGTCGGCCGCCAGCGCATGCGGCGCACGCCCGTGGTGCAGGTCCAATGCGGCCATCGCCTCGTGGGTGGGCACGAACGGCTGCTGGTACTCCCACGGAATCTCGATCGACCAGTTGAAGAAGAACGAGTCCTTCTGCGCCAGGCGGTGCTCGCGCACGCGCTTGATGCCATTGGCCATCTTCTTCGCCACCGCCACCGGGTCGCCGATGATGATCTCGTAGCGCTCGGCGGCCGCGTCACCCAGGGTCAGGCGGATGAAGCGGTCGATCTGCTCGAAGTACGGCGCCGCCACGGTCGGTCCGGTCAGTATCAGCGGGAACGGCAGGTCCTTGTTTTCCTCGCGCAGCAGGATGCCGAGCAGGTACAGGATCTCCTCGGCGGTACCGACGCCACCGGCGAACACAATGATGCCGTGGCCGATGCGGACGAAGGCCTCCAGGCGCTTCTCGATGTCCGGCATGATCACCAGGTGGTTGACGATCGGGTTCGGCGACTCGGCGGCGATGATGCCCGGCTCGGTCAGGCCGATGTAGCGCGTCACGGTACGGCGCTGCTTGGCATGTGCGATCGTGGCACCCTTCATCGGACCCTTCATCGCGCCCGGGCCGCAGCCGGTGCAGATGTCCAGGCCGCGCAGGCCCAGTTCATAGCCCACCTGCTTGGTGTACAGATACTCGTCGCGCGAGATCGAGTGGCCGCCCCAGCACACCACCAGGTTCGGGTCACCCGGGTTGAGGATGCGCGCATTGCGCAGCAGGCCGAACACCGCGTTGGTGATGCCCTCGGACGACTCCAGCTCGGCCGCGTAGGCAGGGCCCATCTCGATGGCCATGTAGGCCAGGTCACGCACCACGGCGAACAGCAGTTCGGCAACACCGCGGATGATCTCGCCATCGACGAAGGCCATGGCCGGTGCGTTGACCAGGTCGATGCGCACGCCGCGATCCTGCTGCGCCACCTGGATGTCGAAATCGGGATACAGATCGCGCGCCGCGCGCGGATCGTCAGAGGCACTGCCGCTGGTCAGCACGGCCAGCGCGCAGCGGCGCAGCAGCTCGTGCATGCCGCCGGCAGAGGCATCGCGCAGGCGGGCCACTTCGGCCCGCGACAGCACATCCAGCCCACCGCGCGGGTAGATCCGCGCGTCCTGCACCGGCAGTGCGCGGGCTGATTTTTCGTTCGTGGTCATGTCCAATTTTTTGCTTCCTTCAAGGTTTCCGACTGTACTGCCGCCCCCTTAAAAAGCAAAACGGCCGGGAAGCCCGACCGTTGGATGTGTGCTCCCCGCGTTCGCCTTTCCGGGACCGCATCGGCGGCGTTGGCACCGCGCACATTTCTGGATGCTACGCCGATGCAGAGTGGCCTGCAAGGACTTTCGCCTGAACGGAAAACGGCCGGGTTTCCCCGGCCGTTCTACTTACTGCTTCAAGCCCTGAAGGATCAGAACTTGTACTTCAGGGTCAGCTGCATCGACCAACGCGACACGGCGGTGTTGCCCTTGTCGTTATTGTTTTCCTGGATCGAGGAATTGTCGGTACGGCCGGTGAAGTTGTACAGGTACTTGCCGGTAGCCGGGTCGATACCCGAGTAGTTGGCAACGCGACGGGTGGCGTAGAAGCCGTAGTCGTCGATCAGGCCCCACTTCTTGTTCAGCAGGTTGCCGACATTCATGATGTCCAGGGCGACTTCACCCTTGTGACCCTTCACGAAGCCCGGGAATTCCTGGCTGATACGGACGTCGAAGCTGTTGACCCACTTGGCACGGTGCGAGTTGGCCGGGACCACGCTGCCACGGTAGGCCTCGAGTTCCGGATTCTGCGCCAGCCATTCGAAGAACTTCTTCTCCATGTCGGCGCCGCCGGTGAAGATCACGTCACCCGGGCCCTTCGGCACGTAGAACAGGTCGTTGGTACCGGCACCGTCGCCATTCACGTCGTTGTAGTAGACGTAGCTGTACGGACGGCCCGAACGGCCTTCATAGAACAGGCCAACGCGGGTGGCGTTGTCACCGAAGAAGTTGTGCTTCCACTCCAGGGTACCGGTGATGCGGTCCTTGATCGCGTAGCGCGAGTTGTACGCAACGTTGTCGTTGGCGTTCAGGCTCAGCGTGTTGTTCCAGTTCGAGGTGTTCTGCGAGCTGGACAGCGGGCTCACTTCCTTGGACTGGGTGTAGGTGTAACCCAGCGACCAGCCCCAGTTCTCGGTCAGCGGCTTGGCCAGCGAGAAGGTAGCCTGCGAACCGCGACCCTTGTCGGTATTGCGCAGCAGGATCACGTCGCCGATGTCACCCGGACGGTTGACGCGGTCACCCGGGCAGGTCCGATCGGTCGCCGAGCAGGCGCGACCATTCTTCTGGCCAGCCTGCATGCCGTTCGGGCCGGCATTGGCACCATTCATGCCGTAGTCGTTCCAGTACAGCGCGCGACCGTCCTGACCGACCGAACGGTTGGCATTCGGGGTCATCACGTCCAGGCGGTCGAAGTACAGTCCATCCTTGACCTTGGTGAACAGCACTTCAGCCGACGCCACGATGCCGTACCACGGCAGCTCGTGGTCGAACGCCAGGTTGGCCTTCCACACCGACGGCAGACGGGTGCCCGGAGCGATCAGGTCAACGTTCTGGCGGGCCGAGGCCAGCGACGGGTTCGGGATGTACGGGTTGTCGGCGTCGAAGCTGAAGCCACCCGGGTTGCGGGTCAGGTTGTACTCGGAGTAGTTCAGGCCGGTGTTCTGGTAGGCACCTGCCAGCCACACGTTCGGAGCAGCGCCGCCGAACAGGCCAACGCCACCGCGCAGCTGGGTCGGACGATCGGTGTCGAAGGTGTAGTTGAAGCCGACGCGCGGCTGGAACAGCTTCTTGTCGACCAGCTGGGTGTTGTTGAAGCCGTACAGCTGTTCGATGCGCGGGTTGTACAGGCGCTGGGTGCTGAAGTCCGGCATGTCGATACGGATACCGAACATCAGGCTCAGGTTGTAGTTGATCGCCCAGGTGTCCTGGATGAACAGGCCGGTGTTCTTCAGGTGGAACTTGGCCGGAATGTCGTCAACGCTGCCGCCGGCGCGCGGGACGCGCACCTGGTAGGCCGACGGGGTACCGGCTTCAAACGCAGCCAGATCGGCGAACTCGTACGCGCCGTACAGGTTGCGGCCGTAGAAGTTCATCAGGTCGTTGTCGGTGTAATCGAAACCGAACTTGACGGTGTGGTCACCGATGTACCAGGTACCGGCACCGAAGGCGCTCAGTTCCTTCGACTCGACGATGTTGGTGTGGGTGTTCTGCTCGGTACCCAGGTACAGCGAGTTGTTGCCGAAGCGCACGCGGATCTGCGGCAGGTGCGAGGCAGCAACGCGGTTGGACGAGTAGTCCTTGTGCGAAACCTTGAACTCGGTCGAGAAGTTCTCGGACCAGTCACTGAACAGTTCACCCATCCAGGTTTCGTACTGGGTCGGCTGGGTGTACCAGAAGTCGCTCAGCGAGATGGCGCTTTTGTTGACCTGCGGGAAGCGGACGACGTCCTGCTTCATCTTGTTGTAGCGCAGGGCCGCGCGGTGGTTCTCGTTGATGTTCCAGTCGAGCTTGATCGCGTACTCTTCGATCGAGGTCTTGTTGTCCAGCGCGCCGATGCCGCCAACCGGGTAGCCCAGGTCGGACATGCGCTTCTGCACGCGGGCGATGTCGGCGTCGCTGATGCCGTTCGGCTTGTTGTACGGGGTTTCGCCGAGGCTCACGCCGCCGCCGCTACGCTCGTACTTTTCATAGTTGGTGAAGAAGAACAGCTTGTCCTTGACGATCGGGCCGCCCAGGGTCATGCCGTAGGTCTTCTCGTCCTTGAAGCCGTTGAAGTCCGTCGTGTCACCTTCCAGGCGCGTACGGATCATGTCCTTGTCGCGGTACGAACCGTACACGGTGCCGTGGAACTCATTGGTACCCGACTTGGTCACGGCGTTGATCACCGCACCGGTACCGCCGGCGATGGTGGTGTCGTAGTTGGCCAGGTCGATGTTGATTTCCTGGATGGCATCCATCGACACCGGCTGACGCTCGGTCGGCAGGTTGTTGGAGCCCAGGCCGAACGGATCGGAGGCGCTGATGCCGTCGATGCGGATGGCGTTGTAGCGGGTGTTCTGGCCACCGGCCGAGATCGCGCCGTCAGCCTTGCTGACCTGCGAGATGCGCGGGTCCAGGCGGATGTAGTCCTGGATGTTGCGGTTGGCCGACGGCAGCGCGTCCATCGTTTCGCGGGTCACGTTGCTGCCAGTGCCCATCTTGTTGGCGCTGAACAGGTCCAGGCCGCCGGCGGTCGCAACAACGTTCACCGCGTCCAGGTTGGTCGCAGCCAGGTCACCGCCCAGGTTGGCGTTGACGGTGTTGACCTGGTTCAGGTTCAGGTAGACACCCTCTTCGGTCTTGGTGCCTTCACCGGACTTGGTGATGGTGATGGTGTACGGACCACCCACGCGCAGGCCGCGCGCGTTGTATCGACCCGACGCATCGGTGGTGGCACGCGAAACGGTGCCCGACTCGGTGTGGGTGATGGTGACTTCAGCGCCGGCGACAGGCTGGCCTGCGGCGGACATCACCTGGCCGCCGACACCGGCAGAGGTGCTCTGGGCGAAGGCGGGAGCGGCGGCGAGCGCAGCCACGAGACCAAGGGTGAGCTTGGACATCCGGAGTGGGTGGGTCATTTTTCGGTAGCCTCGATGCGAGTTGGCGATGGCGGAAAAAAAGCGCATCCAAACAGCCCTGCGGGTGGCTGGTCGGAGATTTATCTGGGGTTCCCTACCGCTTGGCTGAAGGCAGCCACAACGGTTAACACTAGATTAACACGCTACGCCATCAATGTGACGGTTGTGCGACAAACGGCACCGGATCGCAACGCAATCGTGACGGGATCTTCACTCCACCTTTCCCCCGGCCTCATTCCGGCAGGGGCGCCTCACTGGCGTCGAGAATCCGGCCCCGCCAGGCAAGCCCAGCGCTGGACAGCAGGGTCACGGCCGCCGCAGCGGCGGCCTCCGGGCCCCGGGCGGCCGGGTCCTGGTCGACGGAATAGGCCCTGGCGCGCAGCGCCGTGCGCAGGGGGCCCGGATACAGGCCGCTGACCCGCACCGGGCTGCGGCCGAGTTCGTCATGCAGGCTGGTGATCAGCCCGCGCAGGCCATGCTGGGCCACACCGTATCCCCCCCAATAGGCCTGCCCCACCCGTTCGGAGGCATCGACCGCAAACACCAGGGCCGCGTCGTCGCGCTGCCGCAGCAGCGGCAGGCAGGCCTGGGCCAGCCACGCCGGGGCAGTGAGGGTGACATGCACCGCACGGGCGAAACTGGCCGGGTCGGCCAGTTCGAACGGGGTCAATCCGGGGAAATGGGCGGCACAGACCAGCATTCCATCCAGGCGCCCCAGCTCGCGCTGCAGGGCCTGGGCCAGTTCGGCATAGTCGTCGGGGCCCGCACCCTCCAGATCCAGTGGATACAGCAGCGGTTCCGGGCCGACGGCCTGGACCTGGGCGTAGACACGGTCCAGGCGGCGCGGCTTGCGGCCCAGCAGGACCACGGTGGCCCCGGCGGCGGCGGCGGCAACGGCCGCCGCACTGCCCAGCCCACCGCCGGCGCCGGCAACCAGCACCACGCGATCCTGCAACGGGCGGCCATCGAGCGCCCCCTTGGTCGGTGACGTCGATGGCCAGGCACTCATCCCTGGGTCGCCTCTTCGACGATGCGCTTGAGCTCGCCGGCTTCAAACAGTTCCAGGACGATGTCGCAGCCGCCGATCAGCTCTCCATTGATGAACAGCTGCGGGAAGGTCGGCAGGTTGGAGAACCGCGGCAGGTTGGCGCGGATCTCGGGTTCTTCCAGCACGTTGACGGTGCGCAGGGTGACCGCGCCGGCTGCCATCAACGCCTGTACGGCGCGGCTGGAGAAACCGCACATCGGGTATTGCGGGGTACCCTTCATGAACAGCACGAGCGGGTAACGATCGACCTCGGCCTGGATTTGCTGCATTACCGCCACAACCTCACTCCTTGCTTCGCCGGACAAACCGACCGCGGTGGTCGGCTAGACTGCCCACGGTAGCCGCCATTGTAAGCGGATGGAACCGGCTGCCGCCGCCCCTCTGGCCACGAACCTGTCCATGCCTGTCGAATTGCCTGCCCTGCCCTACCTTTCCGGCTCCCTGCAGCCGCACCTGTCCGCACAGACCCTGGAGCTGCACCACGGCCGTCACCATCGCGCCTACGTGGATGCGGTCAATGCCGGCATCCTCGGCACCGAGTGGGAAGACGCGTCACTGGAAGAGATCGTCCGCCAGGCCCAGGGCAAGCTGTTCGATGCGGCCGCCCAGGCGTGGAACCACGGCTTCTACTGGCAGTGCCTGCGACCGCGTGGCGGTGGCGAACCGCAGGGCCGCCTGGGCGAGCTGGTGAAGCGCCAGTTCGGCGACGTGCAGCGCCTGCGCGAGGAATTCAACCGTACCGCACTGGGCCTGTTCGGCTCCGGCTGGGTGTGGCTGGTGCAGCATCCGGGCGGGCAGCTGGGCATCCAGGCGACCCGCAATGCCGGCACGCCGCTGACGGGTGAAAGCACGCCGCTGCTGTGCTGCGATGTCTGGGAGCACGCCTGCTACACCGACTACCAGAATGATCGCGCGCGCTATCTGGACGCGTTCTGGCAGATGGTCAACTGGGAATTCGCTGAGAGCCAGCTACGCTGAGGCAACGGCTCCGCCCCGGGGTGGTGCCGGCCGCTGGCCGGCATCCCCATCGGTGTACAGAGATGGCGAATCTGCCGGCCAGCTGCTGGCACTACCGGAAAGCAGAGCGTGGCTTCACGCGTTCTCGTGCGCGGCCACCGCATCCATCACCCGCGCCGAGTACACCAGCGCCGCACCGGCGTTGAGCGACACCGCCACGCCCAGCGCCTCGGCGATTTCCTCGCGGCTGGCACCATGCTTCAGCGCTGCATCCACGTGCACGGTGATGCAGCCGTCGCAGCGGGTGGTCACCGCCACCGCCAACGCGATCAGCTCGCGGGTCTTCGCATCGAGGTGGTTGGTCTGCGCGCCAGCGTTAGCCAGGGTGGCGTAGCCCTTGACCGTATCCGGTGAGAGCTTGCCGATCTCACCGATACGGCCCTTCAGTTCCTTGCGGTAGGCATTCCAGTCGAGCATGGGGGTGACTCCTGTGAAAGGAGCTCCACGCTACCACCGGGAATGTTGCGCCGATGCCTGCACCGGCGCTTCACAGCGTTGCACTGCCGACCAGCGGCCGGCACTACCGGGCTCAGCGATTGCGCAACGCGTGCACCGCCGGCGCCACCTGGGCCTGGCGATCCAGCTCCAGGCCGACCTGCTCCAGCGCATCGGCCAACGCGGCAGCATCGTCATCGCGCAACGTGGCGTGGCCGACCTTGCGGCCTTCGCGCGGCTCCTTGCCATAGTCGTGCCAATGGCCGCTGGCCTGGCCCAGCACCGGTGCCGGGTCCGGCATCGCGCCCAGCCAGTTCAGCATGCAGGCGTGGCCGAGCATGCGGGTGCTGCCCAGCGGCAGGCCCAGCACGGCACGCAGATGGTTCTCGAACTGCGAGGTCTCGCTGCCTTCGATGGTCCAGTGGCCGGAGTTGTGTACGCGCGGCGCCATCTCGTTGGCCAACAGCTCGCCATCGCGACAGAACAGCTCCAGCGCGAACACGCCGACGTACTGCAGGTGCTCGGCGACACGGCGGGCATAGCCGATCGCGGCCTGCTGCTCGGCATCGGACAGCACAGCCGGTGCCACGCTGGCCGACAGCACGCCGTCGACATGCCAGTTGCCGGTGACCGGCCAGGCTTCGAAGCTGCCATCGCGGCCACGCACGGCGACCACGCTGACCTCGCGCTGGAACGCTACGAAGCCTTCCAGGATCAGGCCGGTACGCTCGACCTGCGCGCCCAGTGCATCCCACGCGGCGTCGATGTCGGCCTCGCTGCGCAGGCGGAACTGGCCCTTGCCGTCATAACCAAGGCGGCGGGTCTTGAGGATGCACGGCAGGCCAAACTCAGCCGCCTTCGCAGCCAGCTCGTCACGGCTGCGGATATCAGCGAAGGCCGGCAGCGGGATGCCCAACTGCTGGAACAGGGTCTTCTCGCTCAACCGGTCCTGGGCCACCGCCAGCGCGGCCGGCGGCGGATAGACCGGCACGCGGTCGGCCAGGAACTGCGCGCTGTCTGCGGGCACGTTCTCGAAATCGAAAGTGACCACATCGACCTTGGCGGCGAATTCCGCCAGCGCGTGGCGGTCATCGAAGGCACCGACGGTGAGCGGCGCCAGCGGGCCACTGCAGGCGTCGGCCGCCGGGTCGTACAGCTGGAAGCGCAGTCCCAGCGGCGCACCGGCCAGGACCATCATGCGGGCGAGCTGGCCGCCGCCCAGGATGCCGACGGTCAGGCTCATTGGCGCGGATCGTCGTGGGCCATCACGTCTTCGGTCTGGCGTGCACGGAAGGCGTCGAGCGCCTGGCCGATCGCCGGCTGGTCGCTGGCCAGCATCGCAGCAGCGAACAGCGCCGCGTTGGACGCGCCGGCATTGCCGATGGCGAAGGTGGCGACCGGGATGCCGGCCGGCATCTGCACGATCGACAGCAGCGAATCCATGCCGTTGAGGGCCTTGGACTGCACCGGCACGCCCAGCACCGGCACGGCGGTCTTGGCGGCGATCATGCCCGGCAGGTGGGCGGCCCCGCCGGCACCGGCGATGATCGCGCGCAGGCCACGCGGGCCCGCCTGCTCGGCGTAACTGAACAACACATCCGGCGTCCGATGCGCGGACACCACCTTCACTTCGAACGGAACACCCAGGGCTTCAAGCTTCTGGGCGGCGTGCTGCATGGTTTCCCAGTCGGAACGGGAACCCATGACGATGCCGACAAGCGGCGCGATCGGGTTGGGGGTCATTGGCCGTCACCTGCCTTAAAGACGTATTCTAGCCATCTTCCACGCAAGACGAAGAACCATGGATCGCAAGCTGCTCGACCTGCTGGTGTCGCCGGACACCCGCCAGCCCCTGTCCCTGCTGGATGGCAAGGGCCTGGAAGCCCTCAACAAGGCCATTTCCGCCGGCGCGGTGAACAAGGCCGATGGCAACCCGCTGGCGCAGCCGCTGCGCGAAGCGCTGGTCACCCGCGACCGCAAGCAGGTGTTCCGCGTTGACGACGGCATCCCGGTGCTGCTGGCCGAGGAAGCCATCCCGACCGCCCAGATCGCCGACTTCCCGGCCGCATGAGCGCGCTGCCGACGCCGGATGCGGCCGTTGTCGCCGCCGATGTCGCGCGGGCGCTGGCCGAGGACCTGGGCAGCGGCGACGTCACTGCCGCCCTGCTGCCCGACCAGGCCGACAGTGCTTACCTGCTGTGCAAGCAGGACGGGGTGATTGCCGGCCGTCCGTGGTTCGACGCCACCCACCGCGCACTCGACCCGGACGTGCGCATCGAATGGCGTGTCTCCGAAGGTGACGCGGTCACCGCAGGCACCGTGCTGGCCCTGCTGCACGGGCGCAGCCGCAGCCTGGTCAGCGCCGAGCGCACCTCGCTGAACTTCCTGCAGACGCTGTCTGGCACCGCCACCACCACTGCCCGCTACGTGGCGGCGGTGGCCGGCACCGGCACGCGCATCCTCGACACCCGCAAGACTCTGCCCGGCCTGCGCCTGGCGCAGAAGTACGCAGTGCGCTGTGGCGGCGGTGACAACCACCGCTTCGGCCTCTATGACACAGTGATGCTGAAGGAAAACCACATCCGTGCCGCCGGTTCGCTGGCCGCGGCGGTGGCCGCCGCGCGCCGGCAATGGCCCGCGCTGCCGCTGGTGGTCGAGGTCGAGGACCTGGCCCAGCTGCGCCAGGCGCTGGAAGCCGGTTGCGAGCGCATCCTGCTGGATGACTTCAGCCCCGACCTGCGCCGCGAGGCAGTGCGCATCACGGCCGGCCGCATTCCGCTGGAAGTGTCAGGCAGCGTGGGCCTGGGCGGCCTGCGTTCGATCGCCGAGGACGGCGTTGACTGCATCTCCATCGGTGGACTGACCAAGCACGTGCAGGCCATCGATCTGTCGCTGAAGCTGGGCCCGCCGCCGGGTTGAGGCCTGGCGTGGGGGTCGATCCGTTGTCCATGGGAAAAGGGATCTGACCCCGTTCTCACACCCGGCGTTCACGACAGCGCTGCGACGCTGAGGTATCCCCCACAGGAGCCGCGCATGCGCCGGATGCTCTTGCCTGCCTGCCTGCTGCTGGCCGCGGCACCGTTGTCCGCAGCGGCCGCCGAAGCCTGCGATGTTCCGCCCCGCTTCGGCCTGAGTCCGTTGGCGGTGGCCATCCGCAACACCGCCTGCAATGAGCACCGGCTCTGGTACCGGCCCTTCATCGATCGTGAAGGCCGTGCCGCCAGCCTCAGCGTCACCGAGGCCGAAAGCGATCACCTGGCAGACAATGGCCTGATCGCCTGGCAGCGCGTGGCCGGCTACTGGCGCAACAGCGGCACGCTCAATGCGATGGGCAGCATCGCGGGCGCCAGCAGCTGCCTGGCGCCGTTGGGCACGCGCTACACCGACAGCGACTGCCGCGCCTTCCTGATCGACAACCCATGGTCGGCCGCGTTCATTTCCTGGGTGATGGTGCAGTCCGGCGTTCCTGGCTTCAATACGTCGCCACGCCACATCGACTACATCCGTGCCGCCTACCAGGGCGGCCCCTCGGGCGTGCCGTACCGGCTGGTCGACCCGGCCACGGCCAAACCCGCACCGGGCGACCTGCTGTGCTTCCTGCGCGACCGCAGCACCACGCTCAGCTACAGCGGGCTGGTGCAGGCACTGGGCAATGGCTCGGTGGGCCACTGGAAATCGCATTGCGAAGTGGTGGTGGCGGCCAACCTCGGCGGCGACCAGACCCTGTACCTGGTCGGTGGCAACGTGATGAACACCGTAGCGATGCGGTTGCTGCAGCTGGATCGTACGGGGCTGATCAAGCTGCCTCCGGCACGCGAACGCAACAGCACCGGCATCGACCCCGGCTGCACACCAGGTCGCGAGGACGAATGCAGCTTCAACCGGCAGGACTGGGCAGCGCTGCTGCAGCTGACTGCAACCTCACCGCTGGTGATGCCCTCGCCCACTGCGACGCCGATGCAGCCCACTCCGGCACCGCAACCGGTCATCGTGCCCGCGCAGCCGATGTCCAGCGAACCGCAGCCGCGGCGGTGAGTGCAGCGCTTGATCCAGCGCGCGTTCGCCGCCATCTTTGCGGGATCGACCCCTGACGGCTGACGCCATGCCCACCCTGCTGCTGTTGCTGATTGCCGGCGGAATCATCTATTTCTTCTGGAACGCGGCGCGTTCGGCCGCCGAGCGCGCGGTCGAACTGGGGCGCAATGCCTGCCGTGCTGCCGACGTGCAATGGCTGGATCAGGCGGTGCACGCCACCGGCCTGCGCCTGTCGCGCGGCGAAGATGGCCGGCTCGGCTTCGAACGTACCTTCAAGTTCGAGTATTCCTACGACGGCATCGATCGCCACGTGGGCCGCATGGTGCTGCGCGGCGACCAGCTGATCTCATTCACTGGTCCGGGCGCGGCGCGGATCAGCCAGATCCGCGCGGATGTGGACGATGCCGAGGATGTCTAAGGGCTGAAGGCGTGCCGACCAACGGTCGGCACCCACCGTTACCTGGTTACTTGACCACGCGCAGGTTCGGGCGCCCCTTCGGCGGCGGGCTGGCTGGCGGCGTATCGTCCGGCGGCGTGCCTTCCTCGTGCAGCAGCTCATCGCTGGTCGGAGCGGTCTCGTTGCCCGGGATGTCATCCGGTAGCGCCATGCCCTGCCCGGTCTCGCGGGCGTAGACGGCCAGCACGGCGCTGATCGGCACCTGCACCGGGTAGCTGGTACCGGAGAAGCGCGCCGAGAAGCTCACCATCTCGTTGTCGATCATCAGCCGCACGACAGCACGTTCGGCGATGTTGAGCACGACCCGGCCATCCTTGACCGCCGAAGGCGGGACCTGCACGCCGGGAACGCCGGCGTCGACCAGGATGTGCGGGGTCAGCTGGTTGTCGTTGATCCATTCCACCAGCGCCCGCAGCAGGTACGGGCGGTGGCTGGTCATGTGGAAGAAGTCTTCGGTCATGCGTGAAGTGTACGCGCCCGGCGCCCCGCCGGGGCGGATCACCTGCACGCCGGTCGGCGTGCAGACGGGTAACGCAGGCCCGGATCAGACCGGCAGATCGCGCAGCTTCTTTTCCTGATCGGTCAGGCTGCGGACGAAACCGGGGTGGCGGAAGATGCGGTTGCCGTAGTCCTCGATCGCCTTGCCGTCCTTCGGCAGCGGTACGTCCAGCGACTGCAGGCGCCAGATGATCGGCGCCATCGCGCAGTCGGCCAGGCTCATTTCCGGGTTGAGGAAGAACTTGCTGGCCTTGAACAGCGGCAGCGAGGCGGTCAGCAGCTCCTTCAGGCGCTTGCGGCCAGCCTCGGCCTGGGTCTTGTTGCCGAGCTGGATGGCCTGCACCTGTGGCACCCAGTCGTGCTCGATGCGCAGCATCGCCAGGCGGATGCGCGCACGCGAGAGCGGATCGACCGGCATCAGCGGCGGATGCGGATAACGTTCGTCCAGGTACTCGCTGACCACTGATGCGGCGTACAGCACCAGCTCGCGTTCGACCAGGGTCGGCACCGAGTGATACGGATTGAGGTCGATCAGGTCTTCAGGCGGGTTCTGTGGATCGACCGGAACGAAGTCGAAGGTCACACCCTTGGCCGCCAGCACCAGGCGTACACGGTGGCACAGTACATCGTCGTTCGAGGAAAACAGCGTCAGTGTATTGCGCATGCGTACGCTCGCCGCCATCAAAGGCTCTCCCACGACAGGAGACCGCCTGCCGCATCGGCGCCGCCGGCACCGTGCCGGCGGTCGACTCCTCCCCGAGTGTGCAACCGACCATCACAAAAGCCAATAGGCCCGTGCGATGGCCGGCGGCAGATTCAGTGAACGTCCTTCCAGTATTCCTTCTTCAGCAGGTACAGCAGGAAGGTGAGCAGGGCCAGGAACAGGATCACCCACACGCCCAGCTGCTGGCGCTTGAGCGCGGCCGGTTCGCCGGCATACTCGAGGAAGTTGGTGATGTCCCGCACCGCCTGGTCGTACTGCCCGGCATCAACCGAACCCGGCGTTTCGATCTTCAGGCCGGTCACCGGCGGGTCCATGCCGGGCGCTTCCGCCTTGCCATGGACCGCATGCTGCAGGCCCTGCATCTCCCACAGCGGGTTGGGCATGGAGGCATTGGCGAACAGCGCGTTGTTCCAGCCCAGCGGCCGGCTGCTGTCCAGGTAGAACGACTTGAGGTACGTGTAGACCCAGTCACTGCCCCGCACGCGCGCGATCAGGCTGAGATCGGGCGGCATCTTGCCGAACCACTTCTCCGCGTTCTCCTTGGGCATCGCCACCGGGATCGGGTCGCCGATCGCCGAGCCGGTGAAGTTGAGGTTGTTCATCACCTCTTCCTCGGTCAGGCCCAGGTCCTGCGCCATCCGCGAATAGCGCAGGTACTTCAGCGCGTGGCAGCCGGAGCAGTAGTTCATGTACAGCTGCGCGCCGCGCTGCAGCGAAGCGCGGTCGCCCAGATCGTTGCCGGCCTGCAGCAGCTTGGTGCCACCTTCGGCGGCGGAGGCCAGGAAACTGCCCAGCATCAGGGTGGCCGTCAGGGCCAACCGGACCATCCAGCGATCAGTCATGGGTGGTCACCCTCTCCGGTACCGGCTTGGTCTTGTCCAACCGTGTCCATAGCGGCATGGTGATGAAGAACGCGAAGTACAGGAAGGTCAGCACCCGCCCGATGTAGGTCTCGTGCACGTCGGTGCCCGGGCCGGAACCAATCACGCCCAGCCACACGAAGCACACCGCCAGCACGCCCAGCATCACCTTCGAGATCCAGCCGCGGTAGCGCACCGACTTCACCCTGGCCTTGTCCAGCCACGGCACCAGGAACAGGATCGCAATGGCCGAGAACATCACCAGCACGCCACCGAGCTTGTTCGGCACCACGCGCAACATCGCGTAGTAAGGCGTGTAGTACCAGACCGGCTTGATGTGTTCCGGGGTCACCAGGCGGTTGGCCTCGGTGAAGTTGTCGTGCTCCAGGAACAGGCCGCCGAAACCGGGCGCGAAGAAGATGATGAAGGCGGCGATGATCAGCAGGAAACCGGCGCCGACGCCATCCTTGAGCGTGTAGTACGGGTGGAACGGAATGCCATCGGCCGGCGCGTTCGGCGACCAGCGGTTGCCCTTCGGCCCCTTCTTGATCTCCACGCCATCGGGGTTGTTCGAACCCACTTCGTGCAGCGCGCCCAGATGCAGTACCACCAGCAGCAACAGCACCAGCGGCAGGGCGATGACATGCAGCGCGAAGAAACGGTTGAGCGTGGCGTCACTGGGCAGGTAATCGCCCATGATCCATTCGGTCAGGCCGTTGCCGATCACCGGTATCGCGCCGAACAGCGAGATGATCACCTTGGCGCCCCAGAACGACATCTGGCCCCACGGCAGCACGTAGCCCATGAAGGCTTCGGCCATCAACACCAGGTAGATCAGCATGCCGAGGATCCACACCAGCTCGCGCGGCTTCTGGTAACTGCCGTACAGCAGGCCACGGAACATGTGCAGGTAGACCACGATGAAGAACAGCGAGGCACCGGTGGAATGCATGTAGCGGATCAGCCAGCCCCACTCCACATCGCGCATGATGTATTCGATGGAGCCGAACGCCTCGGCGGCGCTGGTCTTGTAGTGCATCGTCAGGAAGATGCCGGTGACGATCTGGTTGACCAGCACCAGCAGCGCCAGCGAACCGAAGTAGTACCAGATGTTGAAGTTCTTCGGCGCGTAGTACTCGCTGACGTGCTTCCGGTAGACCGGCATCAGGCCGGGCGCGCGGGCGTTGACCCAGTCGGCCACGCCGCTGGCAGTACGGCTGAGGATATTGGCCATCAGGCAGCCCCCTGCGGATCGACACCGATGATGATGGTGTTGTCGTCCTGGTAATGGTGCGCGGGCACCTTCAGGTTGATCGGCGCCGGCACGTCCTTGAAGACGCGTCCGGACATGTCGAAGCGCGACTTGTGGCACGGGCAGAAGTAGCCACCCTTCCACTGCGGGTCGTAGGGCTCGGGCCGGATCTCGGCGACCATTTCCGGCGAGCAGCCCAGGTGCGTGCACAGGCCGACCAGCACGGAGATGTCCGGCTTGATCGAGCGCAGCTCGGGGTTCTGCTTCAGCACGTAGTCCGGCTGCTGGTCCTTCTCGCCGGACTCGGGGTCCTTGAGACGGCCGTCCAGCCCGTGCAGCGCATCGAGGATGGCCTTGGACCGCTTGACGATCCAGATCGGCTGGCCACGCCATTCCACGATCAGGCGTTGGCCTTCCTGCAGGGCGCTGATGTCGGCCACCACCGGTGCGCCGGCAAGCTTGGCGCGGGCACTGGGGTTCCAGGATTTGATGAAAGGAACTGCGGTGAATCCGACGCCGACGGCGCCCACCACGGCTGTGGTGGCAGAAAGAAAACGCCGACGTCCGGTGTTGACTGGATCGTGTACCCCATCGTTGGCCATCCGGCACTCCGATATTGATTAGGTAGCTTTAAGGCTGCCAGCGGATCCGGTGGGGGCCAGAGCCGCATTGAATCACGGTCGAGTGTAGCGGAACCGTCGCGCGCCACACAACGCATTGCAACAACATTGATTGCGGGGTTGCCGGCCAGCGGCCGGCACTACCTTTCAAAGGAGTGCCGACCAACGGTCGGCACCTACCGTTCAAGGAGTGCCGACCAACGGTCGGCACCTACCGTTCAAGGAGTGCCGACCAACGGTCGGCACCTACCGTTCAAGGAGTACCGGCCAACGGTCGGCACCTACTGGTGACTCAGGGCGGTGCGGTAACGCTCGGCCAGCTGCCCGACCCGGCGCACGTAGTACTGGGTCTCGCTGTAGGGCGGCACGCCACCGTGGCGGTCGACCGCGCCTTCGCCAGCGTTGTAGCCGGCTGCGGCAAGGGTCAGGTCGCCATTGAAGCGTTTCAGCAACCACGCAAGATACTGCACGCCGCCACGGATGTTCTGCCCGGCGTCATAGGAATCGCTTACACCGAAGCGCGCGGCGGTCGGCGGCATCAGCTGCATCAGGCCCTGCGCGCCAGCACGGCTGAGCGCGGTCGGGTTGTAGGCCGACTCGGCATGGATGATGGCGCGCACCACCGCCTCCTCCACACCGAACTCGCGCGCGGCCGAGGTGATCTCGGCCTGGAAGGCCGAGGTGTTCAGTCGCACGGTGCCGAAGTCCACGCGTGGATTGACCCCACAGGCATAGCAGCGCTCCATGAAGCTGTAGCGGATGGTCCGGACCGGGCCGAGGTTGGCCACCTGTGTCGGGCGCGCACTGGTGTAGTGGCGCACGCCATCCTTCATGAAGGAATACACCTGGCCACTGACCATGCGCCCGCTGCGCGAGGCGACCGGCTGTGCGGGACCGGATGCCGGCACGGACGCAGGCGCGACCGTTGCCGGCGCTGCGGCACTCGCAGCAACGGCCACCGGGTTGCGTTCGATGCTGGCCACCGTGGTGGGTGCCGGCCTGGGCGCGGCCACCACCGGTCGAGGTGCCGGGCGGGTGTCACGGGTGTAGCTGATGGTGCTGCAGCGCGCGCCGGCCACCCGCTTGCTCACATAACTGGTGACGCCGTCAGCGCCCTGGCACTTGTACAGGGTTCCAGCGCTGGCCGGCGCAACGGTCAGCGCAGCGATGATGATCGCCGTTGTCCCCAGTATCCCCTTCATGGCGGCGAGTGTCCCAGCTTCGCCGGGGCTTGCCAAGCGACGTGGCTCAGCCTGTGACCGGCGGCACAGCCAGCAGCTGGCCGAGGCCCGCCAGGCGCTGTGCCAGTTCGTCGCGCAGGCCCGGCGGGGTGGTCCAAAGCGCCACGGGTAGGCGGTCCAGGCTGAGAATCTGCGCCAGCATCATGCCGCGGCTCTCGGCGCCCATGCGCAGCAGGCAGTGGTTGGGGCCATCCGCTTCCAGCACTCCACACCACGGCGGGATGCGGCCTTCCAGCTCGGAATGGCTGCCGGCTAGGCGGAGGATGGCCTGCAGCGCGAACGGCGCCTGGCTGACCGCCTGCCGCACCATCACATCGGGCGGCGCCGGGGTGCGCCGGTGCAGGCCCGGCCCGGCGCACTCACGTACGGCGCCCATGCGGTCCACGCGCAGGGTGCGCCAGTCCTGCCGCCCCAGGTCCCAGGCAAGCAGATACCAGCGTCGCCCGTAGTTGACCAGGTGCTGGGCCTCGACCTCGCGCTGGGTGACGGCTTCCTGCGCGCTGCGGTATTCGAAGGCCAGCCGTGACGCCTGTCGGCAGTGCTGGGCCAGCCGCCCGAGCAGGCGTGCGTCGGTGGACGGAAGGTCGGACAGGGTGGCCGTCGCTGCATGCACCTCGCCGGCCTGCTGGCGACGACGGGTCGGCACCAGCGGATCGAGCTTGGACAACAGGCCACGCGCGGTGTCGTCGATCCCGGCAACGGTGGCCGAGGCTGCGCGCAGGGCGATGGCCAGGGTGGTCGCCTCCTCCTCGTCCAGCAGCATCGGCAGCACCGGGGCCCCGGCCCCCAACTGGTAGCCGCCGCCGACCCCGGACGAGGCCTGCACCGGATAGCCCAGCTCGCGCAGGCGCTCGATATCACGGCGGATGCTGCGCCGGTCCACGCCCATGCGCTCGGCCAGCTCGGCCCCGGACCACTGGCGGCGGGCCTGCAGCAGGGCGATCAGGCGCAGCAGACGATGGGCGGTATGGCGCATGAAGGATCGAGGACAGAAGTCGTCCGCAATAGTGCCCCAGGATGGCCTCCAGTTCACCACCCACCGCAAGGAGCAATGCCATGAATTCACGCCAGATCACCCTGTACCACGCCGCCCGTTCCCGCTCGAGCGGCGCCGTGGCCCTGCTCGAAGCGCTGGGTGCCGACTACCGCATGCAGGTGCTGGACCTGAAAGCCGGCGCCAACCTGGCCCCGGCCTACCTGGCCATCAACCCGATGGGCAAGGTGCCGGCCATCGTCCACAACGGCGCACTGGTGACCGAGCAGGTGGCGATCTATCTGTACCTGGCCGACCTTTACCCGGAAGCCGGGCTGGCACCGCCGATCGGCGACGCCCTGCGCGGCCCCTACCTGCGCTGGATGGCCTTCTATGGCGCCTGTTTCGAGCCGGCGATGATCGACAAGGCGATGCACCGCGAGCCGCCGCCGCGCCTGATGTCGCCGTACAACGATGCCGAGACCGTGCTGCAGGTGGTCGAGGCCCAGCTGGCGCAGGGCCCGTACCTGCTGGGCGAGGTCATGAGCGCCGCCGACGTGCTGTGGGGCAATGCACTGGCGTGGACCACGGCCTTTGGCCTGGTACAGCCGGCGCCGGCCACGGCTGACTACATCGCACGGATGAGCGCGATGACCGCGTTCGACCGTTCGCGGCAGATCGATGCGGAGCTGGTGGCGGCGTAAGGGCGCCCGCCGGGCACCGCCCGGCGCTACCGGGGCCGGCGGGATGCGGGTAGCGCGGGGCCGTGCCCCGCGAGCGCACAGCGCGGCGTACGCGCCGGGATGCAGGTAGAATTGCCGGCTTTCCCGCCACCCGAATGGATTAAGCGCCATGACCGGGACGCCAGACGTCTTTCCGCCCGCCACGCCGGGCGGTGCCCCGCTCGTTGCCCTGCCCGCCGGTCCGCGCAAGCCCGACCAGGTGAAAGGCAAGCTGTACATCAAGACCCACGGTTGCCAGATGAACGAGTACGACTCGGCCAAGATGGCCGACGTGCTCGCCGCCAGCGATGGCCTGGAACTGACCGATACCCCGGAAGACGCCGACGTCATCCTGGTCAACACCTGTTCCATCCGCGAGAAGGCGCAGGAGAAGGTGTTCAGCCAGCTGGGCGTCTGGAAGGGCCTGAAGAACAAGGGCCGCGAGGTCATCATCGGCGTGGGCGGCTGCGTTGCCTCGCAGGAAGGCGAGGCGATCATCAAGCGTGCGCCGTTCGTGGACCTTGTGTTCGGCCCGCAGACCCTGCACCGGCTGCCGGAGCTGATCCGCGCCCGACGCGAGCAGAAGCGCCCGCAGGTGGACATCAGCTTCCCCGAGATCGAGAAGTTCGACCGTCTGCCGGAACCGCGTGCCGAAGGCGCTTCGGCGTTCGTGTCGATCATGGAAGGCTGCTCGAAGTACTGCTCGTTCTGCGTGGTGCCCTACACCCGCGGCACCGAAGTCAGCCGCCCGTTCGAGGACGTGGTGGTGGAAGTGGCGCAGCTGGCCGCGCAGGGCGTGCGCGAAATCAACCTGCTCGGGCAGAACGTCAATGCCTATCGCGGCCCCTATGGAGATGGCGAGTTCGCCGATCTCGGCCTGCTGATCCGGACCATCGCCGAGATCGACGGCGTCGGCCGCATCCGCTTCACCACCTCGCACCCGCTGGAGTTCAGCGACTCGCTGATCGATGCGTTCCGCGACGTGCCGCAGCTGGCCAACTTCCTGCACCTGCCGGTGCAGGCCGGCAGCGACCGCGTACTGTCGGCGATGAAGCGCGGCTATACCGCGCTGGAATTCAAGTCGAAGATCCGCAAGCTGCGCGCGGTGCGCCCGGACATCTCGATCAGCTCGGACTTCATCGTCGGCTTCCCCGGCGAAACCGATGCCGATTTCGAGAAGACCATGAAGCTGATCGAGGACATCGGCTTCGACCACAGCTTCTCCTTCATCTATTCGCGCCGCCCGGGCACCCCGGCGGCCGACCTGGAGGACACGATCAGCGATGCCGAGAAGCACGCGCGCCTGTCGCGCCTGCAGGAGCGCATCAATGCGCACGCCGCCGGCATCTCCGAGAAGATGGTCGGCACCGTGCAGACCGTGCTGGTGGAAGGCCCTTCGCGCAAGAACCCGAACGAACTGACCGGCAAGACCGAGAACATGCGTTCGGTGAACTTCCCGGCGCCGGCGCGGCTGATCGGCCAGTTCGTGGATGTGGTGATCACCGAGGCGCTGACCAATTCGCTGCGCGCGCGCGTGGTGGCGGAATAAGGTGCGCCGACCAACGGTCGGCACCCACCGAATTGATGCCGACCAACGGTCGGCACCCACCGAATTGATGCCGGCCAACGGTCGGCACCTACCGGAGTTGGTGCCGGCCAACGGTCGGCACCCACCGAATTGATGCCGGCCAGTGGCCGGCACCTGCCGGAATTGATGCCGGCCGGCGGCCGGCACCTGCCGGGGTGGATGCCGACCGTTGGTCGGCATGCCTCAATCCAAACGCTTGCGGAAACGCAGGATCGCCAGGGTCATCATCACCGCGATGAAGGCCAGCAGCGCCAGCGCGTCGTGCCACAGCTCCCACAGCGAGGCGCCGCGCAGCATGATGCCGCGCACCAGGCGCAGGAAGTGGGTCAGCGGCAGTACTTCGGCCAGCCATTGCACCGGCCGCGGCATGCCCGCAAACGGGAACATGAAGCCCGACAGCAGGATCGACGGCAGGAACAGGAACAACGTCATCTGCATCGCCTGGAACTGCGAGCGAGCGCGCGTGGAAATCAGCAAGCCCAGCGCCAGGTTGGCCAGCACCAGCAGCACCGCGGCCAGGTAGATATCGAGCAGGCTGCCGCGGATCGGCACCTGGAACAGCCAGGTGCCCAGCACCAGCACCAGCGTGGTCTGCAGCAGGCCGATGGCTGCATAGGGCAGCACCTTGCCCACCATCAGTTCGCTGCGCGACACCGGCGTGGCGATCAGCAGCTCCATGTTGCCGCGCTCGCGTTCACGCACCACCGCCACCGCCGTGAACATCACCAGGGTCATGGTCAGGATCACCCCGATCAGGCCTGGCACGATGTTCACCGCCGAACGGCGCTGCGGGTTGTAGAAGCTGGTCACGCTGATTGGACCACTGGCGATGCTGCCTTCGCGCAGCGGCCGCGTGTTGCTGGTCGGTCGCGTCTCCAGCGGCACCTGCGCCAGCTGGATCGCCGCGCTCTGCACCACGGTGTCGCTGCCATCAACCAGCACCTGCACCGCCTCGCGTCCATCGAAGCGACGGCGCTCGAAGTCGGCCGGCACCACGATGCCGACACTGATCTCGCCACGCCGCAGCGCCTGCATCAACTGGTCGGGCGTATAGGCTTCGCTGCGCGGCGTGATCACGCCGGTGGCGACCATGTCCTGCACCAGCGCGCGTGACGCCGCACTGTTGGCCTGGTCGGCGACACCGGAGTCGAGGTGGCGCAGGTTGAGATTGATCGCGTAGCCGAACAGCAGCAGCTGCATCACCGGAATGCCGACGATCATCGCCAGCGTGATGCGGTCGCGGCGCAGCTGGCGCAATTCCTTGAGCATGATCGCCCATAGCCGGCGCAGGTTCATGCCGCTGGCTCCCGGCCACGGCCGCGGGTGGCGGCGACGAAGACGTCTTCCAGGTTCGGCGCCACCGCCTCGATGCGGGCCTGCGGATCGGCGCTGGCCAGCGCGCGCCGCAACGCTGGCGCATCGGCGGCCGCCTCGCTGCACAGCACGCGCAGCTGCGTGCCGATCTGTGCCACGCTCAGCACGCCGGGCAGCTCAGACAACGCGCGGCTGGCCTGCCGCGGCTGCGCCGACGTGACCTGCAGCGTGCGGCCGTCCAGCCGTGCACACAGTTCGGCCGGCGTGCCATCGGCGACCAGCGCGCCTCGATCGAGGATCGCCAGCCGGTGGCAGCGCTCGGCTTCGTCCATGTAGTGGGTCGATACCAGCACGGTGGTACCGGCGTCGGCAAGTTCAAACAGGGCCTCCCAGAAATCGCGGCGTGACTCCGGGTCGACCGCGCTGGTCGGCTCGTCCAGGAACAACAGCTCGGGCGCGTGCACGACGGCGCCGGCCAGCGCCAGGCGCTGCTTCTGGCCACCACTGAGGGTGCCGGCCAGCTGCGGCTGCCGGTCCAGGAGACGGTACTGCTGCAGCAGTTCGTCGACCCGCTGCCGGGCCCGCGTACGCGGCAGGTCCTGGATGGCGGCGAGGAATTCCAGGTTCTCGCGCACCGAAAGGTCTTCATACAACGAGAAGCGCTGGGTCATGTAGCCGATGCGCCGGCGCAGTGCCTCGGCCTGCTCCGGCACGGCCAGGCCGAGCACCTCGATCTGGCCGGCGCTCGGTTCCAGCAGGCCGCACAGCATGCGGATGGTGGTTGACTTGCCCGACCCGTTCGGGCCCAGGAAGCCATAGACCTGGCCACGCGGCACGATCAGGTCGACATTGTCCACGGCCAGCAGATCGCCGAAGCGGCGGGTCAGGCCCTGGGCATGCACCGCGATGTCGTTGCCGGTGTTCAGAAGCTCACCTGCACCGGCATTCCCGCCGGCAGCTTCTGCATGTCGGAGGGAGCGTCCACTTCGATCTCGGCGAGGTAGCTCAGGCGCGCGACGTCGTCACCGGTCAGTGCGTAGTACGGAGTAAATGAAGGCTCGCTGCGGATCGAGCGCACATGCCCCTTCAACGCAGTGCCTTGCCCTTCCAGGTGCACCTGCGCGACCTGCCCGACCTTGACCTGCAACCGCAATGGCTGCGGCAGGTAGACGCGCGCATAGGGGCGCTCGCCGACCAGCATCACCGCCAGCGGCGCGCCGACCGGCGCCTGGTCGCCCTGCCGGTAAGGCAAGGCATCGACCACGCCGTCGCGCGGCGCACGCAATTGCAGCTTCTGCAGGTTCACGGCCTGCACTGCCTGTTGCGCCTGCGCGGCATCGGCGGCGGCCTGGCCCTGGGCGATATCCTGCACACGGCTGCCGTGCACCCGCTCCAGCCAGGCCTGCTCGGCAGCACGCACGCTGGCCTCGGCATTGCCGGCGGCGGCACGTGCACGATCCAGCTCAGCGGCGGCAATCAAGCGCTGCTGTGCCAACGGCTGGACCCGCCGGTAATAGGCACTTGCTTCGGCAGCCTGTGCGCGCAGCGCGGCCAGTTGCGCCTGGGCCTGCGCGATCTGCTCCTGGCGTGGGCCAATCTTCAGTTCTTCCAGCTGCGCCTGCGCACGCGCCGTATCAGCCTGCGCTGCGGCGAACTGCGCGTCGCCGCGGGCCGGGTCGAGCTGCATCAGCACGGCGCCGGTCTTGACCTGCTGTCCCTCGCGCACCTCCACCGTGGCGATCACTTCGGCCGCCGGCGCCGGCACCGTGATCCGGTCCCACTCCAGCGTGCCCAGTGCAGTCGGTGTTGACTGCACACACCCGGCCAGCAGGCCGATGCCCGCCAGTCCGATTCCTCGCATCCCGTTGCCGATGCCCATGCCATCCCCTCCTGCGACGGCGACACGGTACCATGTGCCCCGTGCACCCTCAATGATTCCGATCAGCCCTGGCGGTTTTTTCGCCACGCGCCGGCACGCCTTTTGCTGCAAGGCTCCGCACCACCTATCCACAGGTTGATTCGGCATCATTCCACAACCGTTGTGGAAATCCGCCAGCGCCCAGCTTTGTTGCTCACCCGGCAACGAAACCTGCACTGTCGTCACGATGAATGCCCCCGTGCAGGCCCCCGTGGCAGTGCTGCCGAAGCGACGAGCGACCATGACGTTTTTTTCACCAGGACCTCATGGGCCTTGTGGCACAAGCATTGCGAAGGTCTATCCACAGGTTTTCGCGCCCCCCGTCCACACCGGGTGTGGAAAACGCTGTATCGACCGTCTGCTGGCCGTGTGCCCCGCACGCGCGCTACCCTTGTCTCCCCTGAATACACTGCGGTGGAAGGCGTCCGCCCCACCCGAAGCAATGAAAAGCATCGAGCATCGAGACTTCACCCTGTCGCCGGAAGACAACGAACGGCTGGCCAACCTGTGTGGCCCGTTCGACGGGCACCTGCGGCAGATCGAACTGAAACTCGGCGTGGAAATCGCCAACCGTGGCTTCGTGTTCCGCATCAGCGGGCCGAACGAAGCCATCGTCGAGGCGCAGAAGCTGGTTGAAGCGCTGTACGCCGAAGCCGGCGAAACCACCTTCGACAACCACGCCATCCACCTGCGCCTGGCGCAGGCCAATGTCGAGCAGATCGCCGAGCGCTCCTACGAAGCGCAGGAGGTGGCGATCAAGGTCAAGCGCGGCACGGTACGCGGGCGCGGTGCCAACCAGGCCCGCTACCTGCACCAGATCGCAACCCACGACATCAACTTCGGCATCGGGCCGGCCGGCACCGGCAAGACCTTCCTGGCCGTGGCCAGCGCGGTCGAAGCGCTGAACGAATCGCGGGTGCAGCGGCTGATCCTGGTCCGCCCCGCGGTGGAAGCCGGCGAGAAGCTGGGCTTCCTGCCCGGCGACCTGAGCCAGAAGGTCGATCCCTATCTGCGACCGCTGTACGACGCCCTGTACGAAATGATGGGCGTGGAAAAGGTGGTCAAGCTGCTGGAAAGGAACGTCATCGAGATCGCGCCGCTGGCCTATATGCGCGGCCGCACGCTCAACGATGCGTTCGTGATCCTGGACGAAGCACAGAACACCACCATCGAGCAGATGAAGATGTTCCTGACCCGCCTCGGCTACGGCTCCACCGCGGTGGTCACCGGTGACCTGACCCAGACCGACCTGCCCAAGCACGTGAAGTCGGGCCTGCGCGATGCCATCGATGTGCTGCGCGACGTGCAGGGTGTCAGCTTCACCTTCTTCGAATCCCGCGACGTGGTCCGCCACCCGCTGGTGGCGCGTATCGTCAGCGCCTACGACCGCCGCGACCTGCATCAGATCCAACCTGGAGCAACTCCATGACCCGTGGTCCCGTGCGACTGGACGTCGCCGTCAGTTATGCCCTGCCACGTGCCGGCCTGCCGGCGGCAGTGAGCTTCCGCAAGTGGGTGGCTGCCGCGCTGAAGGGCCGCATCCGCGAGGCCGACCTGGCCATCCGCGTGGTCGACGCCAAGGAAGGCCAGTCGTTGAACCGCCACTACCGTGGCAAGGACTACGCCACCAACGTGCTCAGCTTCCCGGCCGAAGTGCCCGAAGGCCTGCCCAAGGGCGTCAAGTTCCCGCTGCTCGGCGATCTGGTGATCTGTGCACCGGTCGTAGCGCGGGAGGCCGACGAACAGGGCAAGGCGCTCAACGCCCACTACGCGCACCTGACCGTGCACGGCGTGCTGCACCTGCTCGGCTGGGACCACGAGGACGACAAGGAAGCCGAAGCGATGGAACAGCTGGAACGGGAGATCCTGGCCGAGCTGGGCATCGACGACCCCTACGCGGGCGAGCGCTGACACCGGGCCCTGTTCCGAGCCCACGCACTCACGGAAGAGGAGCGCAGCATGACCCTGCCCGCACTTGTGCTTGCCGCGCTACTGCAGTCCGGGGCAGGCCTGATGCCCGATCCTGACCGTCCCTCACCGTTCCCCGCCAGCGACAGCGAGGCCGACATCGCCGCAAAGATCGCCGAACTAAGGGCGTTCTTCGGCAGCAGCGAGCGCGACACCCGCAACATCGTCGCCACTGCCCAGCAACGGGCACTGATCGAGCGCCTGGAAGCGCGGCACGCGGCACGTCTGGCCGGCATCTGGGTGGACAATGCGAGGGGCTGGAACGTTGTCGTGCGACTGACAGGCGCCGCACCCGAGGCCGATGAGACACATCCAGGGGCGGATGGCCCGCAACGTGTGCGCTACATCACCGGCGCCGCGATGACCGAAGCGGAGATGACGCGCCGCCTGCACGCACAGCAGGACTGGCTGCGGGCCCAGCTGCCCGACCTGTTCGGCCATGGCCTGGATGTCAAGACCGGGGAGCTGGAGGTGGAGCTGCGGGATACCCCAGCCAACCGCGCGACGGCGGCGGCCGTGCGTGACCACCTGCAGGCGCGACTGGGCTACCCGGTCAGGCTGCGCTGGTACCCAGCGACCACGCGCTGGAGTCCGCCCTGACTGCGCCACGGCTGGAGTGCCAGCCATGCGCTGAGCTACTGTTCAACACCGGCCAGGACGCGGAAGGAAAAAGGATGAACCCAGGGAACAGCTTCACGACGTTTGCGATGGCCGCCGGCCTGCTCGCGGGCCTGCTGGTGCTGGGCGCTCACACCGTGCGCCGCATCAGCGCCCGCGCCCCCAGCGGCAGGCACTGGCTGCTGCGCAGCCTGGCCCTGCTGTCGCCCGTGTGCCTGCTGGCCGGGCTGGCGATCGGCATGTTCGGCCCGCACTTCACAGGTAGAGCGGAACCCGCCCACCTGCCAGGGCTGTGGGAAACGTCGATGGTGCTGATACTGGTCGGTGCCTTGACCTTGCCAGTGCTGTGGCGAACGCTGCTGCAGCAGCGGTTTGGCAGGCCGGTCAATGCACTGCCGTTCTTCCACGCCAGCCGCACCTCGCTGCTGGTGCTGTTCGTGCTGGCCGTGATCTACATGAAAGTGGCCAGGACAGCCGCGGCGGAACTGATGCCCTGGCTGACCAGCCCGGGCCTGTGGCCGGCGGTGGCGCGCATCGCGGGGCAATCGATGCAGGTCGCCATGCTTGCGGTCGTGCTGACTCTCTCACTGATGGTCGTACGGCGGGCGATGACCGGTTTCCTGCGCCTTCTCAGCGGGCTGTTCCGACGCTCGCCGGGGCTATGATGGCGGCCCCTCGCCTGCGGAAACCGACCGTGTCACTGCGCTGCTGTCTGCCCCTGCTCTGTGCCCTCGCCGCTCCCTCCGCCTTCGCCACCCGCCTGGACCTGCCGGCCCTGATCGAATGCCGCCAGGGCGTGGCCGAGCAGGCCGCGCTGGCGCCGCTGCTGGCCGATCCGCTGAAGGCCGTGGCCCAGGGCCTGCAGCCGCTGCCGCAGGGCAACCAGTTCATGAGCGAGTTCCGGCTGGCCAGCCCGATCACCGTCTTCGGCCAACAGACCGATCGGGTGGCGGTGGCCGGCGCCAGCGTCATGGCCGTCCTCGACCAGGCCGACCCACGCCCACTGGCCAAACGGCTGGAATTGGAGACCGGCTACGACCAGGACGGCAAGTTCATGGCCGGCCGCGAGCTGGTCAGCCGCGACGTGACTGACCCGAAGACCGGCGAGGCCCAGATCGAGTCGATCATCCTCAGCGTCTCCACCGTGGCCTCCCACCCGGGCAAGACCCTGGCCGGCTGCACCTACAGCCTGGACCTGCCCGAAGAGAAGCCGGCCGCAGCCGCCCCAGCCCCGGCCACCGGCAGTCACTGACAGGCCGTCACATCCTGCTAGACTTGGGTCAACGCCCGGCCTGCCGGGTGCCTTTTTTCCAGAGATGTCAGAAGACGACAGTAGTAGCTCCCCTGCGGAGCACAGTGAAAAGAAGCGCGGCTGGCTTGAACGCCTGACCTCCGCCTTCTCCGGCGAACCCCATACCCGCGACGAGCTGGTCGCTGTCCTGCACACCGCGCAGGAAGAGGGTCTGATCGCCGCCGATACCCTGAAGATGATGGAAGGCGCCATTTCGGTGGCCGAGCTGACCGTGGGGGACGTGATGATCTCGCGCTCGCAGATGGTCTCGCTGCCGGTTGAAGCGCCCTTCCTGGAACTGATGAAGCAGGTGGTCGAATCCGGCCATTCACGCTTCCCGGTGCACGGCGAGAACAAGGACGACATCCTTGGCATCCTGCTGGCCAAGGACCTGCTGCGCGGCGTGGTCGCCGACAACGGTCCGGCCAACGTGCGCGAGCTGCTGCGCCCGGCGGTCCTGATCCCGGAAGCGAAGAAGCTCAACGTGCTGCTGAAGGAGTTCCGCCTGTCGCGCAACCACATGGCCATCGTGGTGGACGAGTACGGCGGTGTCGCCGGCCTGGTCACCATCGAGGACGTGCTGGAACAGATCGTCGGCGAGATCGACGATGAGCATGACGAGGCCGAGGATCCCTCGGCGCAGATCGCGATCCAGTCCGACGGCCAGTACGTGGTCGACGCGCTGACCCCGATCGGCGACTTCAACGAGCGTTTCGGCGCGACGTTCTCCGACGAGGACTACGACACCATCGGCGGCCTGGTCACCGAGGCCGTGGGCCACCTGCCGGAAGTCGGTGACGAGCTGGCGCTGGACCGCTTCATGTTCCGCGTGGCCCGCGCCGATGCGCGCCGGGTACAGGCCTTCCACGTGACCGTGCTGCCGCCGGACGCGCAGGACGACGCTTGAAGCGCCGCGGCCTGATCCTCATGGTGTGGCTGGCACTCTACGTGCTGGCCTTGGCCCTGCCGCTGGCCGCCTTCGCGCAGCCGGCGCCGGCCATACCTGCCGTGCCCGCGGCCAGCGCTGAAGCCCCTGCTCCGCGCATCGGCGTGGTGACCATGCAGCCGGGCACGGTGTTCTTCGAACGCTTCGGCCATGACGCCATCGTGGTGGTCGATCCGCTCAGCGGTGAAGCGACCTCGTACAACTTCGGCTACTTCGATCCGTCCGAGGACGATTTCATCAGCCGCTTCGCGCGCGGCGACATGATGTACTACCTGGTGGCGCTGCCGCTGCAGCAGGACCTGTCGTACTACGACGAGACCGGCCGTGGCGCCAGCGTGCAATGGCTGGACCTGCGCCCGGACCAGGCGCGCTCGCTGGCCGCCGGCCTGGCCGAGCGGGCCAAGCCGGAAAACGCGCGTTACCACTACGATTACTACACCGCCAACTGCGCCACGATGGTGCGCGACACGCTGGACAAGGCGCTCGGCGGCGGCCTGCAGTCGCAGCTGTCGGGGCGCTCGCGTGGCAACACCTATCGCAGTGAATCGGTCCGTCTGGCCTCGCCGGCACCATGGATGTGGCTGGGCTTCGATGTAGGCCTCGGACCGTTCGCCGACCAGCCGCTGTCGCGCTGGCAGGAAGCGTTCGTGCCGATGCGCCTGGCCGATGCCCTGCGCCAGGCACGCAACAGCGATGGCCGGCCGCTGGTGCAGTCCGAACAGGAACTGTTGCCGCACCGTATCGATCCGGAGCCGAAGGAGTTCGCACGCCGCTGGTGGCCGTGGCTGCTGTGTGGCCTGGTGATCGCCGCTGGCGTGCTGGCGCTGCGCGACCGCCCGCGCCTGCTGGCCGGGCTGGCCCTGCCGTTCTGGCTGCTGTGCGCCCTGTTCGGTGGCGTGCTGGTGTTCCTGTGGGGCTTCAGCATCCACTACGCCGCATGGGCCAACCGCAACCTGCTGCTGCTTTCGCCACTGGCCGTGCTGCTGCTGCCGGGCGCGATCGCACTGCTGCGCCGGCGCGTGCCGGGACGCATGTTCAGGATCGTGCTGTGGCTGCTGGCGGTACAGGCGGTGGCCGCGCTGGTGCTGCACTGGCTGAGCCTGCAGGCGCAGTACAACGTGCAGTGGATCGTGCTGCTGCTGCCGGTGCACATGGCACTGGCGTGGGTGCTGGCGCGTCGTCCTCACTTGTCCGAAACACGGCCCTGACGCACGATGGCGGGCATGTCATTGCCCGCCTCCGCTTCCGCCCCCGCTTCGGCCAACCCTACCTGCGTCATCAACTGCGTCCACTACGATGACGAGGGCAAGCGCCACGACATCAGCCTGGATGCCATCAGCGATGTCATTGCCAGCGGCAACGGCTTCGTCTGGGTCGGCCTGTACGACCCCAACGAAGACGTGCTGCTGAAACTGCAGGAAGAATTCTGCCTGCACGACCTGGCCATCGAGGATGCGCGCAATGCGCACCAACGGCCCAAGGTCGAGACCTATGGCAGCTCGTTGTTCGTGGTGGTGACCACCGCGCAGATGGTCGACGAACGCATCCAGTATGGCGAAACCCATGCCTTCCTCGGCCCGCGCTTCCTGGTGACGGTCCGCCACGGCGCCTCGCTGTCCTACGCACCGGTGCGCGCACGCGTCGAGCGTGAGCCGCAGCTGCTGAAGATGGGTCCGTCGTACTGCCTGTACGCGGTGACCGACTTCGTGGTCGACAACTACCTGCCGATCGTGCACCGCTTCCGCGACACCCTGGACCTCCTGGAAAAGGACATCTTCGCCGACACCTACAAGCGCAGCACGGTGGTGCGGCTGTACGAGCTCAAGCGCGAACTGAACAAGATGCGGATGGCGGTGGCGCCGTTGCAGGACGTGCTGGCGCAGCTGCGCCGCTACCAGGGCGAACTGATTCCCGATGAAGTGAAGCTCTACGTGCGTGACGTGCATGACCATGCGGTGCGCATCAGCGATGTGATCGACACCCTGCGCGAGATGCTGGGCACCGCGCTGAGCGTGAACCTTTCGCTGGTGACACTGGCGCAGGGCGAGACGGTCAAGCGGCTGGGCGCCTGGGCTGCGCTGCTCGCCGCGCCGACGCTGATCACCAGCTGGTACGGCATGAACTTCAGTCACATGCCGGAGCTGAGCGAACCCTGGTCGTACCCGCTGATGATCGTTGGCGTGGGCGGTGTGTGCGTGGGGCTGTATCGGTTGTTCAAGCGCGCGAAGTGGTTGTAGCGCGTATCGACCAACGGTCGATACCCACCAAAAACGGTAGGCCACGACCGTTGGTCGTGGCACATGCCCCGCTTCTGGTAGTGCCGGCCGCTGGCCGGCAACCCGGCAATGCCGGCCAGCGGCCGGCACTACCGTTCGGGATCAAGCCACGTAGACGGTCTTGATGTTCATGAACTCATGGATGCCATGGTCGGCCAGCTCCCGACCAAAGCCTGACTGCTTGCTGCCGCCGAACGGCAGCCGCGCGTCGCTCTTGACGATGGCGTTGACGAACGCCGCACCGCATTCCATGCGCTGCGCGAAGCGCTCGCCGCGTACCGGATCGCCGGTCCACACGCTGCCGCCCAGGCCGAAGCGGGTGTCGTTGGCCACGCGCAGTGCCTCGGCCTCATCCTTGACCCGGATCACTGCGGCCACCGGCCCGAACAGCTCCTCGTCATACGCCGGCATGCCCGGGCCGACCTGGTCGAGCACCGTGGCCGGATAGCCGGCATGGGTGCCGGCAATCGGCTCACCACCGATCAGCACCCGCGCGCCCTTGGACACGCTGGCCTGCACCTGCTTGTGCAGTTCGTCACGCAGGTCGGCGCGAGCCATCGGCGCCAGCGTGGTACCGCGCTCATCGGGATCGCCGTACTGGCGCTCGCCCGCCGCCTGTACAAAGCGACGGGTGAATTCATCGGCCACCGCCTCGACCACGATGAAGCGCTTGGCCGCGATGCAGGTCTGCCCGCTGTTGTCGAAGCGCGACTTCACTGCCGCGGCCACGGTCTTGTCGAGGTCGGCATCGTCGAGCACCACGAAGGCATCGCTGCCACCCAGCTCCATCACCGACTTCTTCAGCTGGCTGCCGGCATTGGAGGCGATCGAGCGCCCTGCCCGCTCGCTGCCGGTCAGCGTCGCCGCCTTCACCCGTGCGTCGCGCAGCACGCCGGCGGCCTGGTCGTTGTCGATGTGCAGCACGTCGAACACGCCATCAGGCAGGCCGCCGTCACGGCACACCGCCAGGATCAGGTCGGCGCACTGCGGCACGTTGCTGGCGTGCTTGAGCAGGGCGACGTTGCCAGCCATGAACGCCGGGGCCAGGAAACGGAATACCTGCCAGATCGGGAAATTCCACGGCATCACCGCGAACACGCAGCCGATCGGCTCGTAGCGCACGTAGCTGCGCTGGGCTTCGGTATCGATCAGCTGCGGCTTGAGATAGTCGGCCGCGTGATCGGCATAGTACTCGCAGGCGGCAGCGCACTTGTCGACCTCGGCCAGCGCCTCGGCCTTGAGCTTGCCCATCTCGTGGGTCATCGCCTGCTGCAGGTCGTCGCGCCGCGTGCGCAGCTGCGCGGCGATCTGGCGAAGGATGGCGCCGCGGTCCTGCAGCGAGCGATCTGCCCAGCCCGGAAATGCATCGGCAGCGGCCTGCAGGCGCTGCTCGATGTCGGCTGCGCCCATCAGTTCATGGCGGTAGGTCACCTGTCCGGTGGCCGGGTCGACGATCTCGACGGTCATGGGGGATCTCCATCTGGAAGACCCCCATTGTGCGCCGCCGGCTGTGAGCCGGGTGTTGCCGGCGTTGTCGGCAGACCGTGTCCTCAGCCGTTGTCCTGCCGCGCCAGCTGCAGGTCGCGCTGGCGCCGCTTCTCGGCGCGGGCGTTGATATACCAGCCGATCACCGCGGCGATCGACACCGCCGACACCAGCAGCGTGGCCAACGCGTTGATCTTCGGGCTGATGCCCATGCGCACCGAGGCGAACACCTTCATCGGCAGCGTGGTCGAGCCCGGCGTGGCGACAAAGCTGGCCACCACCACGTCATCCAGCGACAGGGTGAACGCCAGCAGCCAGCCCGCCACCAGCGCCGGCGCGATGATCGGCAGGGTGATGCGGCCGAACACGGTCAGCCGGCTGGCGCCCAGATCCATCGCCGCTTCTTCCAGCGACAGGTCCATTTCCTGCAGCCGCGAGGACACCACCACGGTGACGAAGCACAGGGTGAAGGTGACGTGGGCGATCCAGATGGTGGCCAGGCCGCGTGCCGGGAAGCCGGGAATCGCGCCCATCGAGGCCAGCAGCGCCATCAGCGAGAAGCCCAGGATCACATCCGGCATCACCAGCGGTGCGGTCACCAGCGCGCCGAACAGCGGCTTGCCACGGAAGCGCTTGAAGCGCGTCATCACCATCGCCGCCAGCGTGCCCAGCACGGTGGCCGTGCAGGCAGTCCAGAACGCCACCACCAGGCTGGTCCACATCGCATCCATCAGCGCGCGGTCGGCGAACAGGTCGCTGTAGGCACGGGTGGAGAACCCGGCCCAGACCATCGCCAGCCGCGAGCTGTTGAACGAATAGAACATCAACAGCAGGATCGGCAGGTACAGGAAGGCGAAGCCGAGCAGCAGCACGCCCAGCCCCAGGCCCTTTGCGCTACGCGGGCTCATGCCTGCTTCCCTTCCAGCAGGCGCTGCTGGGAACGGTTGAACAGCAGGATCGGCACCAGCAGCAACAGGATCATCGCCACCGCCATCGCCGAGGCACCCGGCCAGTTGCGGTTGTTGAAGAACTCGTTCCACAGCTGGCGGCCCACCATCAGCGTCTCCGAGCCACCCAACATTTCCGGGATCACGAATTCACCAATGGCCGGAATCATCACCAGCATGCAGCCGGCGATGATGCCCGCTTTGGACAACGGCAGGGTGATGCGCAGGAACGCCTGCCACGGCCTGGCACCGAGGTCGTAGGCCGCCTCCAGCAGGCGGTGGTCATGTTTGACCAGATTGGCGTACAGCGGCAGCACCATGAACGGCAGATAGCAGTAGACGATGCCGATGTAGGCGGCGGTCGGGGTGTCGATCAGCTGCAGTTTCGGCAGGCCCATCGACGTCATCAGCGTCTGCAGGCCGGTGAACTGCAGGAACTGGTCGAGCAGGCCATTGCGGTCCAGGATCGCCTTCCACGCATACACGCGGATCAGGAACGAGGTCCACGACGGCAGCACCACCAGCATCATCGCCACGTTGCGCGCGGCGGGCGACAGGCGCGCGATGGCATAGGCCATCGGATAGCCGATCAGCAGGGTCAGGAAGGTCGAGATCGCCGCGATCCTGATCGAGCTCAGGAACGCCTGCGCATAGATCGAATCGCGGAACAGCGCCAGGTAGTTTTCCAGGTTCAGCTTCAGCGAGAAACCGCCGTCGGCGTACTGCAACAGCCAGGTGTACGGCGGCGAGCCGACCCGGCTGAGCGAGAAGCTGATCATCAGCACGATCAGGAACGGCACTGCAAAGAACAGCAGCAGCCACAGGTACGGAATGCCGATCACCGTGGCACGCAGCCCCGGCAGCCAGCGCTTCAGGCCGGCGGTGCTCATGAGGTGAGCACCACGCCGTCGTTGTCGCGCCAGTGCACCCACACCTCGTCGCCCCAGGTGAGGCCATCACTGGCCCAGCGCTGCGAATTGGCGAAGTTGGCCAGCACCTTGGCGCCGCTGGGCAGGCGCACGTGGTAGACCGAATGGCTGCCGAAGTAGGCGATGTCCTCGATCACGCCCTGGGCCTTGTTGGTGTGCCCTTCCGGTTCGTCCTTGCCGATCATCACCTTCTCCGGGCGCAGCGCGAACGCGACCGGCTGCCCTTCATAACCGGTGATGCCATGGGCGATGTAGATCGGCGCCGGGAACAGCGGCGAGCGTACGGTCACGTACTCCGGCAGGTCCTCGTCGATCACCCCGTCGAACAGGTTGACCGAACCGATGAACTCGGCGACGAAGCGGTTGGCCGGCTGCTCGTAGACCTCGTCCGGCTTGCCGACCTGCTGGATCCAGCCGGCATCCATCACCGCGATGCGGGTGGCCATGGTCATCGCTTCTTCCTGGTCGTGGGTGACCATCACGCAGGTCACGCCCGACGATTCGATGATGCTGACCAGTTCCAGCTGCATCTGCGAGCGCAGCTTCTTGTCCAGCGCGCCCATCGGCTCGTCCAGCAGCAGCAGCTTCGGCCCCTTGGCCAGCGACCGCGCCAGCGCCACGCGCTGCTGCTGGCCGCCGGACAGCTGGTGTGGCTTGCGCTTGCCCAGGTGGCCCATCTGCACCAGGTCGAGCATCTCGCCGACGCGCTTGCTGATCGCGTCCTTGCCCAGGCCATCCTGCTTCAGGCCGAAGGCAATGTTCTGCTCGACCGTCATGTGCGGGAACAGCGCATAGGACTGGAACATCATGTTGACCGGCCGCTGGTACGGCGGCAGCGCGTCCAGGCGCTGGCCATCGAGGGTGATGCTGCCCTTGGTGGGCGTCTCGAAGCCGCCCAAGCAGCGCAGCAGGGTCGATTTGCCACTGCCGGAGCCACCGAGCAGGGCAAAGATCTCGCCCTTGCGCACGTCCAGGTTGACGTCGTCGACGGCGACGAAACCGTCGAATTCCTTGCGCAGGTCACGAATGGAGAGATAGCCGGGCACACCGGTCGTGTCGACGACGGCGGCTACCGGCTGGGCTTCAACGGGCATGGGGGCTCCGGGAGCGGGCGGTGGACAGCGGCCGCCATTCTAACGGCCGGGGGGCCCAGGGGATATGACGGCGGCAGGCGGAAGCGGCCGCTGGCCGGCTCCGGGGGCCCCAGGAGTGTCGGTTTTCCCCCGCCATGGTGGCCTGCCCGCGCAAAGGCCCGGGCTCCCCGGGACGACCCTGCGGTCGTCCCGGCCAGACACCACAGGCGACGCCTCGATCTGCAACGATTTTCAGAACCGGATCTGTTGAAGGCCCGGGGCGTTCTCCGCGCAATGGCCCTGATCAAGGCCTTGCATGGACCCACCCTAGTGACTTCCCCGGACAGCCCCTCCCCTTTCCCGCCCCGCCTGCCGGGCTCCCTGCCTGCAAGGCTGCCGCTGGTCATCATCGGTGCCGGCCAGGCCGGGTTGTCGCTCAGCGCGCTCCTGCAGGAGACCGGCGTCGAGCATCGCGTGCTGGAGGCCGAAACCGTAGGCGCCAGCTGGCAGCGGCGCTGGGAGTCGTTCCAGACCAACACCGCCAACGCCACGATGGCCCTGCATGGTCATGCCTATGCCGGCGATGACCCGGATGGCTTCATGGGCGCCCCGGAGGTGATCCGGCACCTCCGCGACTATGCCCACGAGCGTTCCCTGCCGATCAACGAGGGATGCGGGGTGCATCGGGTTGGGCCTGGGCCCGGTGGCTACGCCATCCACAGCAGCCAGGGGCTGATCCATGCCCGCGCGGTGGTGGTCGCCACCGGTGAATACCGCCGCACACGGATGCCCCGGGTCCCGTTCGCGCCCGCGCCAGGCCTGACCGTGCTGCACTCGGGCGACTACCGCAGTGCCCGCCAGCTGCCCGATGGCGCCGTGCTGGTCATCGGGGGTGGGCAGTCCGGCGCGCAGATCGCCCAGGACCTGCGCGACAGCGGTCGCAGCGTGCACTGGTCACTGGCCCAGCGCCATTCGCATACCCGCCGGCTGCGCGGCAAGGACTCGATGACCTGGTGGGACATGGCCGGGCGCATCCACCAGCATGTGAGTGAAGCGGCCGCCGTACTGGCCGGAGAACCGGATGCACTGCGCAAGGCCCGCACCGCAGAGTTCCCGCTTATTTCCGGCAAGGGAAACGGTGGCCTGGGCAGCTCGATCAGCCTGCTGGCGATGCACCGCGCGGGCATCAGGCTGCTGGGCCGGTTGCAGGGCTTCGATGGAAACGTCGCCCGCTTCGCCGATGTGCGCCCGCAGCTGCGTACCGCGATCAAGGCCACGCAGGCCGAGTACGCCTATCTTGATTCGCTGGCCAGCGCGTACTACGCCACGCGTCCCGAGCCACGCACCGACGATGCCCGCTACATTCCGGAGGAGGTCTATCTGCACTGGGAACCGGACGCATCCCCGCGCGAACTGGATCTGCAGGCGGAAGGCATCCGCTCGGTGGTGCTGGCCACCGGCTTCGTCGCCGAATGGCCCTGGCTCGACGTACCGGGCGCGCTGGATGCACATGGCTACCCGCTCGGCGACTTCGGTGTTTCCCCGCAACCGGGGCTGTTCTTCATCGGCATGCACAACCTGCAGCGGATGAGTTCATCGTTCCTGTGCAACGGCGGTCGCGATGCGCGCGACCTGCTGCCTGCCATCCTGCGGCACCTGGGCCGAAGCGGGAGTACCGGCATCGACCCTGGGTAAGGCAGCCGCCGGGCATGACCCGACGGCACCAGGCCGGCTCAACGGCCGGTCTTCACCTCGGTCCACAGCCGGGTGTAGAGCTTGTCGGTCTCCGGCGTGTTGATCGAGTACGTGAACATCTTCGCGGCCACGTCGGCCGGCGGGTAGATGGTCGGGTCGGTACGGATCGCCTCATCCACCAGCGGGGTCGCGGTCGGCACCGGGTTGGCGTAGTGGATGAAGTTGGTGTTGGCCGCGGCAACCTTCGGCTGCAGCAGGTAATTGATGAAGGCGTAAGCGGCCTCCGGATGCTTGGCGTCCTTCGGGATCGCCAGCATGTCGAACCACTGCGGGGCGCCTTCCTTCGGGATCGAATAGGCCACGTGCACGCCATTGCTGGCTTCCTCGGCGCGGTCGCGGGCCTGGATGATGTCACCCGACCAGCCGACCACCAGGCAGGTGCCGCCATTGGCCAGCGAACCCACGTACTGCGAGGAGTGGAAATTCTGCACGTACGGTCGGATCGACTTCAGCAGGTCGGCCGCCTTCTGCAGCTCGGCCGGGTCACCGCTGTGCGGGTCCAGGCCCAGGTAATGCAGCGCGATCGGGATCATGTCGGCCGGCGTGTCCAGGATGGTCACGCCGCAGTCCTTCATCTTGCTGATGTTCTCCGGCTTGAACACCAGGTCCCAGCTGTTGGCGATGTCGGTGCTGCCACCGAAACGCTGCTTCAGCATCTCCACGTTGTAGCCGATGCCGGTGGTGCCGATCATGTACGGCACGCCGTACTGGTTGCCCGGGTCCTGGGTGGCGATGCGCTTCATCACCGCCGGATCGAGATTGGCCAGGTTCGGGATCTTGCTCTTGTCCAGCGGCAGGAACACACCGGCCTGGATCTGGCGACCGAAGAAGTTCAGGGTCGGCACCACCACGTCGTAGCCGCTGTTGCCGGCCAGCAGCTTGGTCTCGACCATCTCATCGCTGTCGAACACATCGTAGGTCACCTTGATGCCGCTCTCCTTCTCGAAGGTCGGGATGGTGTCCTCGGCGATGTAATCGCTGTAGTTGTAGACGTTCAGGACCTGGCTGTCCTGCGCGCCGCCATTGCCACCGCCACAGGCGGCGAGCATGGCGGAGGCCAGGCCGAGCGTGAGGATACGCAGCTTCATCGGGTGCTCCAGAATGCGGGAAGGGGGGCCGGCGGTGCCGGCGACGGGTGCCAGCCTACCCCCCGGCGGCGGATTTTTCTATTCCGGATGCTCAGACGTTCAGCAGCAGGAACTCGCGCTCCCACGAGCTGATGACACGGAAAAAGGTCTCGTATTCCTTGCGCTTCACCGAGATGTAGGCCCGGCAGAAGCGCTCGCCCAGCAGGGCCTGCAGTTCGCTGCACTGCTCCAGCCCATCCAGCGCTTCGCCCAGCGAGCGCGGCAGGTTGTAGCCCAGTTCCTTGGCGCTGCCGGTCACCGGCGCATCCGGTGCCAACCGCTCGCGGATGCCCAGCAGGCCGCAGGCCAGGGTCGCCGCCATCGCCAGGTAGGGGTTGGCGTCGGAACCGGCGAAGCGGCTCTCCACGCGCATGTTTTCCGGCGTGTCCAGCGGCACGCGCAGGCCACAGGTGCGGTTGTCGAAGCCCCAGTGCACGTTGCTCGGCGAGACTTCGCCGAACACCAGCCGGCGGTAGGAATTCACGTTCGGCGCGAAGAACGCCATCGCCTGCGGCGCGTACTTCTGCAGGCCGCCCAGATAGTGGCCGAACACCGGGCTGAACTCGCCTTCGGCATCGGTGTCGCCAGCGAACACATTGCTGCCGTCGCTCACCCGCACCAGGCTCTGGTGGATGTGCATGGCACTGCCCGGCTCGTTCTCCATCGGCTTGGCCAGGAAGGTGGCATACACGCCGTGGCGCATCGCCGCCTCGCGCATGGTGCGCTTGAACAGGAACACCTGGTCGGCCAGGTCCATCGCATCGGCATGGGTGAAGTTGACCTCCAGCTGCGCCGCACCGGATTCGTGGATCAGCGTGTCCACATCCAGCTTCATCGCATCGGCGTAGTCGTACATCAGGTCGAGGATCGGGTCGAATTCGTTGACCGCATCGATCGAGTACGACTGCCGCGCGGTTTCCGGGCGCCCGGAGCGGCCGGCCGGTGGCAGCAGCGGGAAGTCCGGGTCGGTGTTCTTCTGCACCAGGAAGAACTCAAGCTCCGGCGCCACCACCGGGCGCAGGCCCAGCTCGGCGTAGGCCGCCAGCACGCGGCGCAGTACGTTGCGTGGCGCCAGCTCGTGCGGCTCACCGTTCTTGGTGTAACAGTCGTGGATGACCTGCGCGGTGGCGTCGGCCGCCCACGGCACCATGCGCACCGTGTCCGGATCGGGACGCAGCATCATGTCCGAGTCCGACGGCGAGGTCAGCTCGTAGTAGTCATCAGGGAACTCGCCGGTGACGGTGGTGGCGAAAATGCCTTCGGGCAGCCGCGTACCGTAATCATGCGAGAACTTGTCGGCGGGAATGATCTTGCCGCGCGCGTTGCCGGTGATGTCCGGGACCAGGCATTCGACCTCGGTGATGCGCCGCTCCTTCAGCCAGCGCAGCAGGCTGCTTTCCTGCGGTGCGGGGGGCGTAGCCGTCTTGCGCGGGCGCGTTCGGGAACTCATCGGGAATCCAGTCGGTTCTGTTGGTGCTGCCGGCAAGCTTGGCCGAACGCACGGAAAATAGCGTGATAGAACGGCGAGTCCATGACACGCCACTCCGGGTGCCACTGTACGCCGAGCACGAAACGATGGCGTGGGCTGCGCGCTGCCTCGACCAGTCCATCATCGGCTACTGCCTCGACCTGCAGCCCGTGTGCCAGTCGGTCGATGCCCTGCCCGTGAACCGAATTGACCTGTGCGCGGTCACCGCCTTGCCACTGCGCCAGCCAGCCATCGGCGACCAGGGTGACCGCGTGGGCCGGCCCGTACTGCACCTCCACCGGCGCCTGTGGGTCTTCGCGATGGTCAGTCAGGCCAGGCACCGCGTGTACCTGCGGATGCAGGCTGCCCCCCAGCGCGACGTTCAGTTCCTGGAAGCCGCGGCAGATCGCCAGTACCGGCAGGTCCAGCGCCAGCGCCTCGCGCAGCAGCGCGAACGCATTGGCATCACGGGCCGGGTCATGCGGATTGCCCGGCCAGCTGCGGCCGCCCTCGTAATGCTGCGGTTCGATGTTGCTGACCGCGCCGGTCAACAGCAGGCCATCAAGCCCCTGCAGCCAGTCGCCAGCCGGCAAGGGAGGCTGCAGGCTCGGCAGTACCACCGGGGTCACTTCGGCGGCCTCGGCCAGCGCGCGCACGTACTTCTCGCCAGCCACCGCGAAACGGTGGTGGCCGAGCACGGTACTGTCGGTGGGCAGGCCCACCCAGGGCAGGCGGCGCATGGTAAAACTCCTTGGCGTGCGAACACGTTACCCGCCGGCCAACGAAGGCGGCAAGTCTTCGCCATCACGCCACGGCTGTCACGCATCGGCGAGACTACGCGGGTGAATGCTGATCGTTCTCCCCCGCTCCCCCCTCCCGCACTGCGCCCGCGAGGCCTGCAGTGAGTGCCGCCTTCCCGCCCAGCTGGTATGCCTACAGCCTGCCCGAACCGCCCGCACTGCCCTCGCTGCAGGGTGAGGTTCAGGCCGATGTCGCAGTGCTCGGCGCGGGTTATGCCGGCCTGACCGCCGCACTTGAACTGGCTACGCGTGGCCAGCGCGTGGTGGTACTGGACGCGCAGCGGATCGGTTGGGGCGCGTCCGGTCGCAATGGTGGCCAGGCGCTGGTCGGCTATGGCTGCGAGGTGGACGAACTGGAGCGTCAGCTCGGTCGTGATGATGCGCGCCACCTGTTCGACTGGTCACGCGACGCGGTGCAGGCAATGCGCACACGTATCGATCGCCACGGCATCGACTGCCATTGGGTGGAAGGCCACGCCAGCGTGGCCATCCGTGAACGCCACGAGCGTGACCTGCACGCCAACTGCGAGCACCTGCAACGCCACTACGACTACCCCATGCAGTGGTGGAGCCGTGACACTCTGCGCGCGCAGCTGGACAGCCCGCGCTACCGCGCCGCGATGTTCGACCCGCTCAGCGCACACCTGCACCCGCTGGCGTATGCACGCGGTCTGGCCGATGCAGCGCGCGCGGCAGGTGTGGTCATCCACGAGGATTCGCCCGTCGTGCGCATCCAGCGCGGGCCACGGCCGAGCCTGCACACTGCCCAGGGCAGCGTGTGCGCCACGCATCTGGTGGTGGCCGGCAATGCCTGGCTGCAGGGCCTGCTGCCCGAGCTGGAACGGCGGATCATGCCGGTGGGCACCTATATCGGTGCCAGTGAGCCACTGGGCGCAGAACGTGCCCGCGCCCTGATCGGCAACAACATGGCCGTGGCCGACACCGCCTGGGCACTGGACTACTTCCGCCTCAGCCACGACCACCGCCTGCTGTTCGGCGGCCGCGCCAGCTACTCGGCACTGCCCCCGCCCGGCCTGCGCGGGGTGATGCAACGACGCATGCACGACGTCTTCCCGCAGCTGGCCGACGTGGTGCTGGACCAGGTCTGGGGTGGCTACGTGGACATCACCCGCAACCGCGCCCCGCACTGGGGCCGGCTGGACGGCAACCTGTACTTCGCGCAGGGATTCTCCGGCCATGGGGTGGCCGCCGCCGGACTGGCCGGCGAGGTGATCGCCGCCGCCATCGCCGGCCAGAGCGAGCGTCTGGACGTGTTCCAGCGCCTGCGGCATGCGCCCTTCCCCGGCGGCCGGCTGCTGCGCACGCCCCTGCTGGTGGCGGCGATGTCGTGGTACAAGCTGCGGGATGCGTTGTGGTAGCGGGGCCCTTCCCAGCCACATAATCGGCGCAGGAGCTGGGGAGCACGTGGATGCAGTGGTGGAAGGACGGCCTGCTGGTGAGGATACGGGTCAGCCCCGAAGGGCTGGCGCTGGCGCTGCTCTATGCCCTCGCCTGCTGGGGTGCGCGCAAGCTGTCACTGGACCAGTTCTTCCTGCCTGCCGGCGTGCGGGTGGCCGCGCTGTTGCTGTGCCCGCCCCGTCTTTGGCCCTACCTGCTGATAGGTGAATACGCCTACTTCGCGCATCTGCGCATCCCCCTGATCAGCAAATACAACCTGACCTGGGTAATCCTGGCCTCGGTGTTCCTGATGCCTGCCGTGATGCTGATCGTGCGCCTGCACCGGAAACTGCTGGCACGCACCACGATCGTCGGCGTGATCTCCATTGCGGTATGCGCCGCGACGGTCATCAGTCTGCTCAACCTGGGAATCTCGTACCTGCTCTGGGAGCCGTTGCAGAACGCGTCATTCATCACCAACGTATTGCGCTATGCGCTGGGCGACTTCACCGGCATCCTGATCCTGGCACCCCTGGCATTGCTGTGGATCCGCCGCGCCGAGGAAAAATGGACAACCGGGTCTGTCGCGGCCACGGTCGCAGCACTCGGCGCCATGCTGGTCATTGGCCTGCAGGCGACGCCGGTACCGGCATCGATCACGGCCCCCGGCTCGCTGCAGCTGCTGTTGATCCTGCCTATTCCCGCGATCGCCCTGACCTGCCTGCTGGGATGGCGCGGTGCGGCCATCGGTGTCGCCGCCGTCAACATGATTCTTGGCCTCAGCACCCCCGCCGACCATCCGACCGCGTTCGACCCGGCTACCTTCGCTACCCAGCAGGCCATGGCCATCGCCAGCATCGCCCTGCTGTTGCTGGGCGCGCGCATCACCCACTTCCAGAACCAGCACCGGTTGCGCGAGGAAGATGGCAGAGCGGCCCTGCAGCTTGCGCGGAATTCACACCTGGCCAGCGAGATGGACCTGCGTGAGCGCGCGGCACACCTGCGCCAGCTGGGCGATGGCATGGACCTGTCGCTGAACGAAATGGTGAACTGGCTGCATGCGCAGGGTCATCACGCCGTGGCCGACAGCCTGCGGCATACCTCGGAGGTGCATTCGCGCCTGTTCCGGGCCCAGGCCAGCATGATCTATCCCGCCGCCCTGGAACAGCTGGGCCTGTACGTGGCGTTGCAGGCTGGCGGGGTGCGCGAGGCATGGAATGCTACGCATCGCATCGGCCAGCCGAGGTTGAAGGGTGACCCCTGCGCACTCGGGGTCGGCCTGCAGCTTGCTGCCTATCGCCTCGTGGTCGATGCGGTCTCGCTTCTATTGAAGTGCGAGTGTGGACAGATCTCGGTCAGTATCCGCTGCGGAAGCTCCTTCCGGAAGCGTGGTGCCTTCATCTGCGTGGCTCTTCTGGACCGCCACGCATCACTGGGAAGCCGTGCAAAGGCGCTGGCAAACGAGCAGCTGCTGGGCCGAGTGCTCGCACACGCTGGCTACATGGACCTGAGTGGCAACAGGCTCAGGATGGTGTTGACCGAAGCACGGGACGCTCCCCGCCAGGCAGGCACTACTGAAGCCTTGAGGGAAAGCACACGCTCCATGGACACTGGCGCCCCCCGGGCCGCGATCTGACTATCCCGGTGAAAGGAGCTGCAGATCATTGCGCGAAAGTGATCTTTGGTCGGCGCCGAATCCACCCCGTCAGGATCTGGCGCCGGCGTGCAATTGCGCCCCCCTGCTTCCATCGATACTGTCATCCAATGGCGCGTCATGGCGCGTTCAAGCAACCCGCACGGCCGCTGCCATGTCACGAGCAAGGGAGGCTCGGGTTTGGACCGATTCAAGAAGGCAGTTGAACTGAGCTTCCGTATCCGGCCAGCCGGCATCGCACTCGCGGCCGTCTATGCACTGAGCTGCCTCGGCTCGCGTCAGTTTTCGCTGGATCAGTTCTTCCTGCCGGCGGGCATCCGCGCAGCGGCACTGCTGATCGTCCCGACCCGCCTGTGGCCCTACCTGCTGCTGGGCGAGTACGCGTACTTTGCAACGCTGCGCATCCCCATGATCGACACCTACGGCCTGGATTGGGTCATCCTGGCTTCGACGCTGCTGATGCCGATGGCGATGCTGGTGGTCTACCTGCATCGGATGAGAATGCCGTCCGAAGCAGCCACCGGTCTGTGGCTGCTGTCGCTGTCGTTCTGCACAGCGTTGTTCGTCCCGGGTCTCAACCTGGGCATTTCATATGTCCTATGGTCGAACCCACCACCCAGCAACCTGCTGGACGCGGTCGACCGGACGATCTTTGGCCACTTCGCCGCCATCATCACCCTGGTACCGTTGGCATTCCTCTGGTCGCGGCGGCAGGCCGACCCCGGTTGGACAGACCGTTTCGTCGCCCCTACCGCCTCGGCGATCCTGGGGATGCTGGTGCTGGGCCTGTGCATGCAATTGACACGCGCCGACGCCCACACGACGCGGACACACATGGTGCTGCTGGCCGCCCTGCCCGCCATCGCCCTGACCTTCATGCACGGGTGGCGCGGCTTAGCCATCGCGATTCCGTTGTTGAACCTCCCCCTGCACGGCGCAACGCCCAGCACTGGCCTGCCTTCCTCGTTCGACCTGGGCACGTTCGCCACCCAACAGAACATGGCGGTGATGAGTGTCGCACTGCTGGCACTCGGTTCCAGCATCAGCTATCACCATCAGCGCGCCCGGTCCCGCGGCCTGGCCGAGGCAACCACGCTGCGCCTGGCACGCGGCTCACTTCAGACCAGCGAGCGTGAGCTGCGTGAACGGGCCGTCCACCTGAAGCACCTGGGCGAGGGCATGGACAATTCGCTCAGCGAGATGGTCAGCTGGCTGAAGTCCCAAGGCCACCATGCGGTCGCAAACAGCCTGCAGCACGCGTCGTCGGTACATTCACGGCTGTTTCGCGAACAGGCCAGCCTGGTCTATCCCACCGGACTGGAGCAGGTCGGGCTCTACATCGCGCTGCAAGCCGGCGGTGCATGCGAAATCTGGAACAACACGCATCGCGTCATTCCACCCAGGCTGGCGGGCAATCCCTGCCTGCTGACCGTGGATCTGCAACTAGCCATCTATCGCTCGCTGATCGAGGCGGTTTCACTTCTGCTGGAACTGGAAACCGGGCAGGTCTGCGTGCGCGCCCGAAGCGGTCGGGCAGGCAAGCATCGCGGCATTGTTGCCGTGGTGAGCCTGCTCGACAGTGGTTGCCCGCTTTCCACGCGTACCACCCAACAGGCCGTCGAGCGCCTGGCCGGACGGATGCTTGCCTACGGCGGAACGGTCCACTGCCGCGGCAATCGGCTGCGGCTGGTCCTGCATGAACCGATCACCCACGCGTCGCCAGCGGCGGCCTGACGCGGAATCTGGCCCGGAGCGCAACGTTCGCCGCTAAAGTTACACCCGAAACCGCCGTTATCCGTGCCGAGCCCCTCCCTCGTGAGCCACCGCATCATGCCCGTCCTGCCGCAGGCCGCCGTCGATGGCGACCTGGCCGATCCGCTGCCGCAGCGGATCCTGCTGGTCGAAAACTCCCGCGCCTTCACCGGCATACTGCGCGAGGCCATCGAGCAGCGCCTGGAACTGCCGGTGGTGATCGCCTCCACCCTGGCCGAGGCCGACCGCCTGCTGAGCGAACGTGGCGGCTGGTTCCTGGTACTGACCGGGCTGGTCCTGGCCGATGGCGACCGCGACGCGGTGGTCGAGTTCTTCCTCAAGCGCGACCTGCCCACCGTGGTGGTCAGCGGCGTCTACGACGAGGACCTGCGCAAGCGCGTGCTGCAGCAGCAGATCATCGACTACGTGCTGAAGAACACTCCCGGCAGCATCGATTACCTGGTGTGGCTGGTGCAGCGGCTGGAGCGCAACCGGCGCATCGCCGCGCTGGTGGTGGACGACTCACCGTCCGCGCGCGGTTACGCCGCAGCCTTGCTGCGCATGTACGGCCATGAGGTGCACGAAGCGGCCGATGGCAACGAAGGCCTGGCCGCGATCGAGGCGCATCCGGCGATCCGCCTCGCCGTGGTCGACCAGGAAATGCCGGGCATGCAGGGCGTGGAGTTCACCCGCCGCCTGCGCACCCTGCGCTCGCGCGACAAGGTGGCGGTGATCGGCATCTCCGGCAATACCGATGCATCGTTGATTCCGCGCTTCCTGAAGAACGGCGCCAACGATTTCCTGCGCAAGCCGTTCTCGCGCGAGGAATTCTTCTGCCGGGTCTCGCAGAATGTGGACCAGCTGGAGCTGATCGGCACCCTGCAGGACCTGGCCACCCGCGATTTCCTCACCGGCCTGCCCAACCGCCGCTGCTTCCTGGAGCAGAGCCAGCGCCAGCTGCCGCAGCTGCAGCTGCACGGCCAGTGCGTGGCGGTAGCGATGATCGACATCGACCACTTCAAGCACATCAATGACACCCATGGCCACGAAGCCGGCGACGATGCGCTGCGCGCGGTGGCCGGCGCGGTGGCCACGCATGCACGCAGCCACGACCTGATCGCGCGCTTCGGCGGCGAGGAATTCTGCCTGCTGGTGCCGGACATGGAGCAGGACGAGGCGCTGCTGTACTTCGAGGAGCTGCGCCAGCGCATCGCCGCGCTGGAGGTGGACATCGGCACCGCCACGCTGCGCATGACGGTCAGCATCGGGCTGTGCTGCCTGCGCCCGCAGCGCGATGCACTGCACCGGCTGATCTCCGAAGCCGACCGCCAGCTGTACCTGGCCAAGGCCGGTGGCCGCAACCGGGTCAGCTGCACCACGGTCGCCAGCCCGCTGCGCCCACGCGAGCCGGCGCTGCCCTGACCGGTACGCTTTGATCCAGATCAACGCCGCCCGCGCCGGGCGGCTCTACAGTCGGCCCCGACATACGCATGAAGGGGAGCCGGGGATGGCACTACTGGTCTGGCAGGACGATCTGAACATCGGCATCGATGTGATCGACCAACAACACCGCCGCATCATCGAAATGCTCAACCACCTGCACGTGGCCCAGGCCAGCATGCAGCGTGCCGCAGTGGGTGAAGTGATCGACGAGGTGGTGGACTACACCATGTCGCACTTCGCGTTCGAGGAAGAGCTGATGGAGGAAGCGGGCTACCCGTTCTGTGCCGCGCACAAACGCGTGCATGAGGTCTTCATCAAGCGTGTCTCGGAGTACCGCATGCGCTTCCAGGCCGGCGAGGACATCAGTGACGAGCTGCGCACCATGCTCTCGCGCTGGCTGTTCAACCACATCCGTGGCGACGACCAGGCCTATGCCGAACAGGTCAAGGCGCACCTGAACCAGTTCGCCCGCGAACACCAGGGCGGCGGCTGGTTGGGTCGCACGCTCAAGCGCTTCTTTGGTTGAGCCGCAGCGCGCGCCGGTGCAGTGCCACCAGCGCGCACAGGGTCGCCACCGCAGTCAGGCACAGGTAGTAGCCGACCGCGACCAGGCCGAAGCGCTCGGCCAGCCAGGTGGCCAGGTACGGCGCCGGTGCCGCACCGAGGATGCCGGCCAGATTGAAGGACAGCGAGGCACCTGTGTAGCGCACCTCCACCGGGTAGATCTCGGCCAGGAAGGTACCGCAGGGGCCGTAGGTCAGCCCCATCAGGAACAGGCCCAGGCACAGGAAGGCGGTGACCAGCCACGGGCTGTGCGGCTGGAACAACGGTGCGAACAGTACGCCGAAGCCGACGATCAGTACGCTGGCAACAATCATCGTGCGCCGCGTGCCCCAACGGTCGCCATAGCGCGCCGACAGCGGGATGCCCAGCGCGAAGAACAGCATGCCGGCCATCTGCATCAGCAGGAACTGCTCGCGGCTGTAGCCCAGCACCGCGGTGCCATGACCGAGACTGAACACCGTCATCAGGTAGAACAGCACGAAGGTGGCGAACGCACCCAGCGTGCCGAGCAGCATCGGTACCGGGTGGTCACGCAGTACCGTCCACATCGGCAACCGCACCGGCGCCTTGCGCTCCAGCGCCTTCTTGAAGTCCGGCGTCTCGTGGATGTTCAGGCGCACCCACAGGCCGAGGCCGACCAGCAGCGCGCTGGCCACGAACGGAATGCGCCAGCCCCACTGCAGGAAGTCGTTCTGGCTCAGGCAGCGGCCGAGTACGAGGAAGATGCCGGCCGACAGCAGGAAGCCGAGCGGTGCGCCCAGCTGCGGGAACATGCCGTACCAGGCGCGCTTGCCCGGCGGCGCATTCTCGGTGGCCAGCAGCACCGCCCCACCCCACTCGCCGCCCAACCCCAGGCCCTGGCCGAAACGGCACAGCGCCAGCAGCGCCGGCGCCCACAGCCCGATCTGCGCATGGGTCGGCAGCAGGCCGATCAGCACCGTGGACAGGCCCATGGTCAGCAGCGCGGCGACCAGGGTGGCCTTGCGGCCGATGCGGTCGCCGAAATGGCCGAACACCGCCGAGCCGACCGGACGCGCGATGAACGCCACCGCGAAGGTCGCCAGTGACTGCAGCAGGGCCGCCTGCTCACTGCTGTCCGGAAAGAACAGGTGCGGGAACACCAGCACCGCGGCCGTGGCGTAGATATAGAAATCGAAGAATTCGATGGTGGTGCCGATCAGGCTAGCCACCAGAACACGACGGGGGGAATTCACGGGCGGCGCGGCAGCAGTGATCGTCGACATCGGCAACACGGGTAACGGCGGATCGCCCGATTCTGCCACGGGCCGATGGCCGCACGGGACGATGGTTTCAGCCGACACCGATGCCAACGGAATTTTTCCGGCCGCCGGCTAGGCTGCGCCACCGGTCCCTGCATGGATGCCTTGCCCATGGCTGCAGTTGCGTTGTCATGCTCCGATTCGCCGAAGCTGCCGCGGATGGCGGCATGGCTGGTGGTGCTGCTGGTGCATGGCGGGCTCGCTCTGTGGCTGCTGGACAGCGGCCGGATCGAACTGCGTAGCGGTGAGGGCCCGCGGATCTCGCTGCATTGGCTGCCGCCGGAACCGCCGGCGCCGGCACCTCAACAGCCCGCCTTGCCCTCCGCAAAGATGACGCGTCCGGCCGCATCGATGATGCCCCGCCCTGCCCCCGGTTGCACAGGCAGAGAGCGCCCTGCCTGCCCCGGGGGACGTGGCTGCAGTGGCGCCACTGGTCCTGAGCCTGCCTGCGGGCAGCATCGACGGTGGTGACGGCATCAGCGCAGCTGGCGTGGCGCCGCGCCTGATCGGTCGGCGCGAGGTCCATCCTGCGTTCGGGCCTCGCCGCAATTACTTCCGGATCCCTCGGCAGATGAGCCCCGAGCAGATCGTGCATGGCGTGGCGCAACTGCTGGGGCTTTGGCCGCCGGGATACATCGTCGACCCGTGCGAACTGGGTAAACAGGACATGGACTATTTCCAGAACGCGGTCGAAGAAGCCGACCGCGACATGCTGCGCGCGGCAGTGCTGCAGGTGAGTACCCGCTGCCGGTAGCTCGACGGCTGTCTGCCTTCTGTAGAGTCGAGCAAGGCTCGACTGCTCTTCGCGAGAAGCAGTCGAGCAGGGCTCGACGCTACAAAGAACGAACAGCGGTCAAGCAGCCACGTCGTTACAGCTGGATCCAGGTGGCCTTGATCTCGCTGTACTTGTCGAACGCATGCAGTGACTTGTCGCGCCCATTGCCGGACTGCTTGTAGCCACCGAACGGTGCGGTCATGTCGCCACCATCCCAGCCGTTCACCCACACGCTGCCGGCGCGCAGCTGGCGTGCGACACGATGGGCGCGGCCGAGGTCGCGTGTCCACAGGCCCGCCGCCAACCCATAGCGGCTGTCATTGGCCACGCGCACTGCCTCCGCCTCATCCTCGAAACCAAGTACCGCCAGCACCGGGCCGAACACCTCCTCGCGTGCCAACGCGTGGTCCGGACGCACCTGGTCGAACACCGTGGGCTGCACATAGCAGCCGCCGGCCTCCACCTCGGCCCGATGGCCGCCGAGCAGCAGGCGGGCGCCCTCGCCTTCGGCCCGTGCGATATCGGCCAGCACCTTGTCCACGTGCGCGGCATCGACCAGCGCGCCCATCGGTGCATCGGCCTCCAGTGGATGCTGCGGCTGCATATGCTGGCCGTAGGCAATCACCTGGTGCACGAAGTCCTCACGGATCGAGCGCTGCACCAGCAGCCGCGAGCCGGCGGTGCAGACTTCGCCCTGGTTGAAGAAGATGCCCTGCGCCACGGCCTTGGCCGCTGCGTCCAGGTCCGGTGCGTCGGCGAACACCAGGTGCGGGCTTTTGCCACCGCATTCCAGCCAGACCCGCTTGAGGTTGGACCGTCCCGCATGCTCCAGCAGCTTCGCGCCGGTGGCGGTGGAACCGGTGAAGGCCAGCACGTCCACATCCATGTGCAGCGCCAACGGTTCACCGACGCGCGTACCGTGGCCTGGCAATACGTTCAGCACGCCGTCCGGCAGGCCCGCCTCAGCGGCCAGCGCGGCCAATCGCAACGCACTCAAGGGCGACCGCTCGGAAGGCTTGAGCACCACCGAATTGCCCATGGCCAGCGCAGGCGCGATCTTCCAGCAGGCCATCAGCAACGGAAAGTTCCATGGCACGATCGCTGCGACCACGCCGGCTGGCTCGCGCGTGACCAGGCCCAGCTCGTGTGGGCCAGTCGGTGCGACTTCGCCGTACAGCTTGTCCACCGCTTCGGCGGTCCAGCGCAGGCAGCGCACCACGCCGGGCAGGTCGATACGGCGTGCGTCGCGCACCGGCTTGCCCATGTCCAGGGTTTCCAGCAGGGCCAACTCATCAGCGTGCTTTTCCACCAATGCCGCCAAGGCCAGCAACACCCGCTTGCGATGGGCCGGGCTGGCCTCTGACCAGTGGCCCGCATCGAAGGCACGCCGCGCCGACCGCACTGCGCGCTCTACGTCCTCTGCATCGCAGTCGGCGACCACCCCCAGCACGCGCCCATCAATCGGGCTGATGCAGTCGAAGCGCGCGCCGCTGGCAGCGTCGGTGTAACGACCATCAATGAAGGCCTGTGCGGGTATCGAAAGCTGCTGGGCCAGCACCTGCCAGTGGCTGCGGTCGGGAAAGTCGGCCATGTCGGGCTCCTCGGAACAGTTTCCCCGGTTATACCGGCGCGGCCGCGACTCCGCCGTGACGTGGCTGCGCTACATTTCCCCCATCGGACCCGATGGAGCTGGCATGAAGCGTTCCGCGAGCGACCTGCACGATCTGGCTACCCAACGCCCGGAGTCATTGGAGGCGTACTGGATGCCGTTCACCGCCAACCGCCAGTTCAAGGCCGCGCCGCGTTTGCTGGTGCGTGCCGAGGGCATGCACTACGAGGATGTCGACGGCCGCCAGATCCTCGATGGCACCGCCGGCCTCTGGTGCTGCAACGCGGGCCATGCCCGCCCACGCATCGTCGAGGCCATCGTCGAGCAGGCACGCACGCTCGACTACTCGCCGGCCTTCCAGATGGGCTCACCACCGGCCTTCGCGCTGGCGCAGCGACTGGCCGCATTGGCGCCGACGCCACTGAACCATGTGTTCTTCACCAGCTCCGGCTCGGAGGCGGTGGATACCGCGATGAAGATCGTGCTGGCCTACCACCGCCAGCGTGGCGAGGGCCAGCGCACGCGTTTCATCAGCCGCGAGAAGGCCTACCACGGCGTGGGCTTCGGCGGCATGGCGCTGGGCGGCTTGCCCAACAACCGCAGGGCGTTCGGCCTGCAGCTGGGCGGCGTGGACTACCTGCGCCACACCCTGGACCTGCAGCGCAATGCGTTCAGCAAAGGCCTGCCGCGCCAGGGCGCCGAGCTGGCCGATGACCTGGAACGACTGATCGCACTGCATGACGCCTCAACCATCGCGGCGGTCTTCGTCGAACCCATTGCCGGTTCCGCCGGGGTGATTCTGCCGGCGCCGGGCTACCTGCAGCGCCTGCGCGAGCTGTGCGACCACCACGGCATCCTGCTGGTGTTCGATGAGGTCATCACCGGTTTCGGCAGGGTCGGCATGCCATTCGCCGCACAGCGCTTCGGGGTCACCCCCGACCTGCTGACCTTCGCCAAGGCGGTCAGCAACGGCGCAGTGCCGCTGGGCGGCGTGCTGGCCAGCGACGCCGTGCATGCAACCCTGATGCAGGCACCGCCACAGGCCATCGAGCTGTTCCATGGCTATACCTATTCGGGGCATCCGCTGGCCTGCGCGGCCGCACTGGCCACGCTGGAGGTCTACGCCGAGGAGCGCCTTTTCGAGCGCGCCATCGAGCTGGGCGAGTACTGGCAGGAACGGCTGCATGCGCTGCAGGGCCTCCCCAACGTGATCGACATCCGCAACTTCGGTCTGGTCGGCGCGGTCGAGCTGGCGCCTCGCCGCGATGCGCCGGGCAGCCGGGGCTACGAGGTCTATCGGCGCTGCTTCCACGACGGCGGGCTGCTGGTGCGCTGTACCGGTGACATCATCGCGCTGTCGCCCCCGCTGATCGTGGACAAGGCGCAGATCGACCAGATCACCGGCACGCTGGGCGAGATGATCCGGGCCACTGCCTGAGCCCTGGCCGGCGGCGGCGAGCGGGTACAATGGGCGGTTCCGCTCCTGCTCGCTGCCGTGCCCATGGATATCGTCGTCAAAGAAGAACTCAAGGCCTATATCGACCCGCTGACTGCGGACGAACATGACGCGCTGGAGCGCAGCATCCTGGCCGAGGGCTGTCGTGACGCGCTGGTCCTGTGGGGCAACGTACTGGTCGACGGCCACAACCGCTTCGGCATCTGCCAGAAGCATGGCCTGCCCTTCAACACCGTACAGAACACCCGCTTCCAGAGCATGGAAGACGTGCACCTGTGGATGATCGAGCAGCACCTGGGCCGTCGCAGCGTGTCCGACTTCCAGCGCGGCGTGCTGGCGCTGCGCAAGCGCGACATCCTGGCCGCCCGCAAGCAGATCGAGCAGGCGCAGCTGCAGCGCGAGAGCGATGGCACTGCCGACGCCACCGATGAGGCCGGTGAAGACAGCCCGCCGTGGGAACCGGCGCCGAAGATCAGCCGCGCCGAGCTGGCCCGCGAAGCCAAGCTGAGCACCAGCCAGGTTGGCATGATCGAGCGCATCCACGCCCAGGCCGCGGCCGAGGTGGTGGAAGCGGTCAAGGCCGGCGTGATCTCGATCAGCGCCGCCGCCGCCGTAGCTGACCTGCCGGAAGAAGAGCAGCGCGCCGCCGCCGCCGGTGGCAAGGACGAGCTGAAGCAGGCCGCCAAGCGCGTGCGCGAGTCCAAGCGCAAGCCGCGTGCGCCGAAGCCGGAAGCAGCCGAGATGGATTTCGAGGAGGCAAATGAGGACGAAATCGCCAGCCGCGATGCCGAGGTGCTGTCGGCGCTGGAGCAGCTGGGCGAGGACGCACCGGCGCTGCGCCGTCGGGTGGTCGCGCTGACCCGCGAGAACGACACCCTGCGCGCGCAACTGGCCGCGCTGCGCAAGCAACTGGAAGCGCTCTGAACCAAGGGGTAGTGCCGGCCGCTGGCCGGCAACGCCATGAACGTATCGGGTGCGTTGAGGATGCCGGCCAGCGGCCGGCACTACCAGATGCTCATGCCGTGCCGGTTAGACTTCCGGCATGACGTCTGCCAACGATCCGCGCCGCGCTCAGCTGCGGCGCCTGAAAGCCCTCGCGCTGGGCCTGCTGCTGTTGATGCTGGCCGGTTTCGCGGTCAGCCACTGGCAGGGCGAGCGCGGCATCTGGGCCTGGGTTTCGGCGTTCTGCGAGGCCGCAGCCGTGGGCGCACTGGCCGATTGGTTCGCCGTGGTCGCGCTGTTCCGGCGGCCGATGGGCCTGCCGATCCCGCACACCGCGATCATCCCGCGCAGCAAGGAACGCATCGGCGACAGCCTTGCGCTGTTCGTGCGCGACCAGTTCCTGGAGCCGGGCGTGCTGCTGGCCAAGCTGCAGGTGTTCGATCCGGCCAGCCGCCTCGGCAGCTGGCTGGCCGACCCGGCACGCTCGCGCATGCTGGCCGACATGGCCCGCGGCTGGGCGCTGCAGGCACTGGATTTCTTCGACGAAACCGCCGTGCGCCGGCAGCTGCACGGCTTCGTTGTGCAGCAGCTGCGGCAGTGGAATGCCGCTGCCACTGCCGGTGAGCTGCTGGCCCTGCTGACCGCCGATGGTCGCCACCAGCGCGTGCTGGACGAAGGCCTGCAGCGGCTGGGCCGCTGGCTCGAGCAGCCCGAGGTGAAAGAACGCGCCTCGCAGCTGATCGTGCGTTACATCCAGCGCGAATGGCCGACGCTGTCGAGCACGGTGAACTGGGTCAAGCCGATTGACGAGATCGGCGACAGCCTGGCCGAGCGCCTGGCCCGCGCGGTACTGGAAGAGCTGCAGCAGGTACTGGCCGAGCCGCAGCATCCGCTGCGCCAGGACTACGAGAGCTGGCTGCAGAATTACGTGCAGCGCCTGCGCGAGGACCCGGCCCTGGCCGAGCGCATCGAACAGCTCAAGCAGGAAATGATCGACCATCCGGCCCTGCAGGACTACGTGCAGGGGTTGTGGGCGCGCATCCACGCCAGCCTGCGCGCGGACCTGCAGCGCGAGGACTCGGCGCTGGTCGGCCACCTGCAGCGCAGCCTGGGTTCGCTCGGTGCCAGCCTGCAGGCCGACCCGGCGCTGCGCGAGGCCCTCAACCAGCACCTGCTGGAAGGCGCGCAACGCCTGACCGGCCGCCTGCGCGAAGGCGTGACCACGCATATCGCGCAGACCGTGAAGGGCTGGGACGAGCGCCATCTGGTGGAACAGCTGGAACTGAGCGTGGGCCGCGACCTGCAGTTCATCCGGTTCAACGGCACCTTGGTGGGTGGCCTGATCGGCCTGCTGCTGCATGCGGCGACAGTGGTGTTCAGGTTCTAGGCCTCAACGCGCCCCTCGGGTCATCACGCTTGATTCATAAAATGCGAATGCCTATCATTTACTGATCGGTTGTACGCTTAGCCAATCGGGTGCGGAAGACGCACCCATCGCCCGTGTACATCCCCGACCTCTGGACTGCCCGTCTGCGCGGGCCGTGCTTTGTCGATGGGACACGCTGGGCGACATGCGCAGGGCGCAAGGGGGCCGCGGACGCGTTCCATTCCCTCTCCTACCTGCAGGAATGCCGTGGACCGCTCGCCCGCAACCGCCAGCCCCCGCACCTTCTTTTCCAACCCGCGCTGGGGCGTGCTGTCACGCTCGTTGGCCGCGATCTTCGGCGGTTACGCACTGGCCTCGATGACCAGCGTGTTCTGCGCCGTGGCCCTGCCCGGCGCACGTGGCCAGACCGTGCTGACCGGCATGCTGCTGGCCATCCTGGTCGCCGCCTGTGCGGCACTGTGGGCATTCGCCACCCGCAGCGCGCTGCGCGCCTGGGTCGGCATCCTCGCGCCCGCGCTGCTGATGGCCGCCATTGCGCGCCTGATGGGGGCCTGGGCATGAAGAACGGATTCCGCCAGTCGATGGCCTGGCTGCACACCTGGACCGGGCTGCTGGTTGGCTGGTTGCTGCTGCTGATCTTCATGGCTGGCACGGCCAGCTACTACCGCGAGGAAATCAGCCGCTGGATGCGTCCGGAACTGCCGTCCAGCAACGTCAGCATCGACGTCGCCGCACAGCGCGCGGTGGACTACCTGCAGGCCAACGCCGCGCAGGCCGAAAACTCGTTCGTCACACTGCCGCAGCCGCGCAACCCGGCCATGCAGATGTTCTGGCGGTTGCCGCCGGAACTGGCCGATCCCAGCCGTGGCCGCCGCGGTGGCTTCGGCGACGCCACGCTGGACCCCAACACCGGCCAGGCATTGAAGGCGCGCGAGACCCGCGGCGGCGACTTCTTCTACCGCCTGCACTTCGACCTGCACTACATCCCGGTGCTGTGGGCACGCTATCTGGTCGGCTTCTGCGCGATGTTCATGCTGGTGGCGATCATCACCGGCGTCATCACCCACAAGAAAATCTTCAAGGACTTCTTCACGTTCCGCAAGGACAAGGGCCTGCGTTCCTGGCTTGATTTCCACAACGTCAGCGCGGTGATGGCCCTGCCCTACCACGCGATGATCACCTACACCGGCATTGTGACGTTGATGATCATGTACCTGCCGTGGGGGGTGAAGGTGGCCTACCCGCAGGACGAGGACGCGTTCGTCTTCGAGGCCTTCGGCGGCCTCCCGGAAGTGACCGCGCCCGCCGAGGGCCACGCCACGCCGTTGCCGATCGCACAACTGCTGGACAGCGCGCGCGCGCATTGGCACGGCGTGGAGGTGGCCGGTTTCACCGTGTCCAATCCGGGCGCGGCCAATGCGGTGATCGACATCCGCCAGCGCGACGGCAAGCGCCTGTCCATCGACACCCCGGCCGTGCGTTACGACATGGTCAGCGGTGCTCTGCTTGAGGAAACGCCGCCTTCCGGCGGTGCCACCGCCACCCGCGGCGTGCTGTACGGCCTGCACCTGGCGCGTTTTGCCGACTGGGGCCTGCGTGCACTGTTCTTCCTGTCCGGCCTGGTCGGCTGCCTGATGGTGGCCAGCGGCGTGGTGCTGTGGGCGGTGAAGGAACGGCCTAGGCACGCCAAGAGTGGCCGCACCGGCTTCGGCCTGCGCCTGGTCGATGCGCTGAACATCGGCACCGTGGCCGGCCTGCCGATCGCCTTCGCCGCCTACTTCTGGGGCAACCGCCTGCTGCCGCTGGACATCGCCGAGCGCTCGAGTGCGGAGGCCAACGTGTTCTTCTACGCCTGGGCCGGCGCGCTGCTGGCCGCCTTCATCTGGCCGAAGCGGATGATGTGGGCGTGGCAGCTCTACCTGGGCGCGGCCGCGTTCGCACTGGTACCGGTGGTCAATGCGCTGACCACGCATGCGCACCTGGGCAACACCCTGCGCAACGGCGACTGGGTATTGGCTGGCTTCGATCTGTCGATGATCGCGTTCGGCGCGATGCTGGCGCTGTGCGGTTGGCGCATGCAGCGCTGGACGCCACCGCTGAGTGCGGCCGAGAAGAAGAAGCGTGCGGCCGCTGCGGCTGCGCCGAAGGCATCGGTGAACACTGCAGAAGCGGCCGAAGCGGAGGCCAGCGCATGATGCTGCTGGCGCTGACCCTGTCGTTCTCTGCGTTTACTGCGCTGTCGCTGGCGATGGAAAAGCACCAGCACGATCTGCACGGCAAGGCTGCAGCCCCCCCGGCACGGCGCACGCAGTGGCGGGTACTGGGCTGGGTACTGCTGGCGGTAGCGTTCGCACTGTGCCTGGCCGACCACGGCTGGGCGATGGGCCCGGTGCTGTGGCTGGGCACGATGACACTGGGCGGTCTGGCGCTGTCATTCGGGCTGTATCCGTACCAGCCGAAGTGGATCGTGCCACTGGCGATCGCGCTGCCGGTGTTGGGGCTGGTGGTGGCGTTGCTGTAACCGGGCCACCGGGGTCGGATCCCTTTCGCGAAGCGCAAGGGCTCTGACCCCTGGTACGTAGATCCAGATGGGGTCAGAGCCCCTGCGCTTCGCGCAGGGGATCCGACCCCGGGCGTCGTGTTACCCCAACCGCTTCAGCTCCCACGCGCGATGGATGCGCGCGTTGCGTTCGAAGTCCGGCCCGATGGTGCGCGCGGTGATCTCGCGGCACTGGGCAAATTCGGCAATGGCGTTTTCTTCCAGCTTGAAGCGGCGGAAGTTGTTCGAGAAGTACAGCACGCCCCCCGGGGCCAGCCGCGCCACCGCCGCACGCAGCAGCTTCAGCTGTTCGCGCTGCACGTCGAAGTCATCGGCGCGTGCGGAGTTGGAGAAGGTCGGCGGGTCACAGAAGATCACGTCGTACTGGCCACGGTCGCCTTCCAGCCAGGCCATCGCATCGGCCTGCACCAGAAGGTGCTGGTTGCCGCCCTGCCCGTTCAACGCCAGGTTGTCGTAGCACCACTGCAGGTAAGTGGCCGACAGGTCGACGCTGGTGGTGCTGGCGGCACCAGCCACGGCGGCCTGCACGCTGGCCACGCCGGTGTAGCAGAACAGGTTGAGGAAACGCTTGCCACGCACCTGCTCGGCCATCATCCGGCGCAGCGGGCGATGGTCGAGGAACAGGCCGGTATCAAGATAGTCGAACAGGTTCACCTGCAGCAGTGCATTGTTCTCGCGCACTACGATGAATTCATCTCGCTGCTCGAAGCGGCCGTACTTGCTGCCGCCCTTGCCGCGCTCGCGCGACTTCATCGAGACCTGCTCCGGCGGCACGCCGAATACTTCGCGCGCGGCGGCCAGCAGTTCGTTGCGGCGGCGGCGCACGTCGTTCTCGGGAATCGCGGCCGGTGCGGCGTATTCCTGCACGTGCAGGAAGGTACGGCGCTTGCCACCGTCTTCCTCGTAGACGTCGATGGCGGCCGCGTATTCCGGCAGGTCGGCGTCATAGGCACGGAAGCAGGTGATGTGCTCGCGGGCGCGCCAGCTCTTGAACTTCTTCAGGTTCTTGCGCAGGCGATTGGCCACCATCTGCGCACCTTCGCTCAGCTCGCGCGGTTGTGCCGGATCACGGCCCGGCACGGCAATCGGATCGCAGACGATCAGCGCGCATTCCAGCGCACCGTTGAACATCTGGTACTTCTTGCTGGCGCGCAGGCCGGTGGCGAAGGCCAGCTCGTCGTTGCCGCACAGCAGGCTGGCACGCCACTGCGGCACCGCCTTCTGCAGGGCGGTGCCCAGTGCGCGGTACAGCGCCGGATCGGCGGCCAGGCGCTCGTCGTACGGCGGGTTGCAGACCACCGCACCGATCTCCTGCTCCGGCGCGGCCAGGTCGGCCACATCGGCACGGGTGAAGCGGATCGCATGAGCGACGCCCGCGACCTCGGCATTCTCGCGTGCCGCCTGGATCGCGGTCGGATCGATGTCGCTGCCGTGGATGACCGGCTTCAGCGCGGCCAGGCCGGCGGCCTCGCGATCGCGTGCTTCGCTCTGGAGGGTCTTCCAGGCCGCCTTGTCGAAGCCCAGCCAACGGCTCGGCGGCAGGCTGCCGTGGCGCATCAGGCCCGGGGCGACGTCGGCGGCCATCAGCGCGCCTTCGATCAGCAGCGTGCCGCTGCCGCACATCGGGTCCAGCAGGCCGCCACCGGCGGCGTGCTGGCGCGGCCACTGCGCGCGCAGCAGCAGCGCGGCGGCCAGGTTCTCCTTCAGCGGTGCCTCGTGGGCGGCGCCACGCCAGCCACGGCGATGCAGCGGGCCACCGCCGAGGTCGATCGACAGCGAGGCGCGGCCCTTGCGCAGCGACAGGTTGACGCGCACATCAGGCAGGTCGGTGTTGACCGAGGGACGCTCCAGGCCTTCATCGCGCATGCGATCGACGATGGCGTCCTTGATCCGCTGCGCGGCGAAGCGGGCATGGGTGATCTTGTCGCCGGACACGTGTGCGTCCACCGCCAGGGTCATCTCCGGCTTGATGTGCTCGTGCCACGGCAGCGCACGCACGCCGTCATACAGGGCCTGCTCGTCCGGGCACTCGAACTCGTCGATCGGCCACAGCACGCGGCTGGCCAGGCGCGACCACATCACGATCCGCAGCGCCTGCTCCAGTTCGCCCTCGGCGTTGACGCCGGCAATGGTGGCAGTGGCCTTGCCAAGGCCCAGGGCCGACAGTTCATCGGCAAGCAGGTATTCCAGGCCCTTGGCGCAGGAGACGAAGAATTTCACGGGGTCGGTTCGCAGGTGGTCGGGCGCGGCACAGGGGCCGGGCCGGTCGGAAAGGAGGGCCGTAGGCACGGCCGGCAGGCCCGCGCCAGGGGCGGCGGGGCTGCCATTGTAGTCAAAGCGGGCAGGCGCGCCGTGCGCCCGGGCTTCACAGTTGCCGCAACAGGCGCTCGAAGGCCTGCGCGGAGGCCTCCACGTGGCGTTCCAGGCGGTGGCCGTCGTCGACCAGCAGCAGCTGCGCCGAACGCGCCTGCGCCCAGGCGATGACCCCGGCGGCCGGGACCACATCGTCATGCCAGGCCTGCACCACGGTGGTCGGCACGGCGGCGGCATCCAGCGCCGGCATTGGTCCCATGGTGGTGGGCGGCACCATCAGGAACAGGCCGGCCACCGGCACCTGCAACGAGGCGATGGCAGAGATGTAGGCGCCCAGGCTGGAGCCGGCCAGCACCACCGGCCCCTGCCGGGCAGCGATGGCGGCGCGCTCGACCAGGCGGCGCAGGCGGGTCGGCACGTCGCCCACCCGGCTGACCTCGCTCATCGCGTCCAGGTCGGTGTAGTCGGGGCGCTCGTGGGTCCAGCCCAGGCGCTGTGCCACCTCGGCCAGCGCGGTGACCTTGGTCGCTTCCGGGCCGCTCTCGAAGCCGTGGGACAGGATGCAGTGGCCGCGGCTCATACGTGCGCTCCGTGGGCGCGGGCCAACCAGGAAAGAGAAGGCAGGTTCATGCCGCAATGCTAGCATCGCCGGATGCCCAACCCGCTCCTGCCCGGCCTGCAGCTGCAGCCCCTGCCCTACGAAGACCGCCTGCCACTGCGCGACCCGGCCACGCTGGAGATGGTGGTGATCCACTGCACCGAGCTGCCCGACCTGGCGATGGCCCGCGAGTACGGCGAGCGTGTGCTGTACGACAGTGGTGCCGGCAACAGCGGGCATTTCTACATCGACCGCGATGGCAGCGTGGTGCAGTACGTGGCACCGGAACGGGTGGCCCACCACGTGCGCGGCATGAACGCGCATACGCTGGGTATCGAACTGGTCAATACCGGGCGCTACCCGCACTGGTTCGACAGCCGTCACCAGGCGATGGACGAGGCCTACACCGAGGCGCAGCTGGAAGCGCTGGAGCGGCTGCTGCTGGCGCTGGTGGCACGCTATCCGTCGCTGCAGCGGATTGCCGGGCATGACCAGCTGGATCGGGAGCAGGTGCCGGCCAGCGATGATCCGACGCTGATGGTGGCGCGCAAGCGTGATCCGGGGCCGTTGTTCCCGTGGGCGCGGGTGCTGGCGAAGGTGCCACTGCAGCCGGTTGGGTAAGCGGCAGGGCTGCGCCCTGCACCCGCAGAAGCAACGTCAACGTCAACGTCAAGAGCTGGCATTCCGGGGGATGGCGGGGTGGGTCCGGTTGCGGGGGACGCCGTAAACCCGTCCATGGGGGCTTGGCCGCGGCATCCATGCCGCGGACACCCCCGCAACCGGCCCCACCCCGCCTTCGACAGATTTCTGCCGCTGTTGGTGGGTGCCGACCTTAGTCGGCACGGAGTCGGATCCCGTTGCCACGCAACGGGCTCTGACCCCGATTTACGCTCGATAGGGTCAGAGCCGTTTCCCGTTGGAAAACGGATCCGACCCCGCGCTTCTCAGGCGCCGGTCGCCACCGGGCGGCAGCTGTCGCTCACCCACCCGCTCCACGAATTGGTGGGTGCCGACCGTTGGTCGGCACGGAGTCGATCCCATGGCGACGCAACGGACTCTGGCCCCGATTTACGCTCGATGGGGTCAGAGCCGTTTTCCGTTGGAAAACGGATCCGACCCCGCGCTTCTCAGGCGCCGGTCGCCACCGGGCGGCTGCTGTCGCTCACCCAACGCTCCACGAATTGGTGGGTGCCGACCTTGGTCGGCACGCGGTCGGATCCCGTTGCCACGCAACGGGCTCTGACCCCGATTTACGCTCGATGGGGTCAGAGCCGTTTTCCGTTGGAAAACGGATCCGACCCCGCGCTTCTCAGGCGCCGGTCGCCACCGGGCGGCTGCTGTCGCTCACCCAACGCTCCACGAATTGGTGGGTGCCGACCTTGGTCGGCACGGGGTCGGATCCCGTTGCCACGCAACGGGCTCTGACCCGGATTTACGCTCGATAGGGTCAGAGCCGTTTTCCGTTGGAAAACGGATCCGACCCCGCGCTTCTCAGGCGCCGGTCGCCACCGGGCGGCTGCTGTCGCTCACCCAACCGCTCCAGGAGTCGGCGTAGATGCGTGCGCCGCTCAGGCCTGCGCTTTCCATCGCCAGCAGCAGGTGGCAGGCGGTCACGCCGGAGCCGCACATCAGCACCACCTGCTGCGGATCACGGTTGCCGATCACACCCTGCAGCTCGACGCGCAGTTCCTGTGCATCGCGCAGCCGGCCGTCGGCGACGTTCAACGCAAACGGACGGTTGACCGCGCCGGGTACGTGGCCGGCGACCGGGTCCAGCGGCTCGACTTCGCCGCGGAAGCGTTCGCCCGCGCGTGCGTCGACCAGCCAGCCCGGCGCGTGCTTCAGGCGTGCGCTGATCTCCTCGGCATTGGCGATCCGGGTGGTGTCGAAACGGCCCGGGTAAGCCGGCAGCGCGGTCACCTCATCCGGCCCCGTCGCCAAAGGTTGCCCTGCGGCCTGCCACGCGGCGATACCACCATCGAGCACGGCCACCTTGCTGTGCCCGATCAGGCGCAGCAGCCACCACAGGCGCGAGGCGGCCATGCTGCCGTCGCTGCCGTCGTAGACCACCACCTGCGTGTCAGGACCGATACCCCACTGGCCGAGCTTCGCGGCGAAGGCATCGCTGTCCGGCAGCGGATGGCGACCATGGCCGACGCGCGACAGATCGGACAGGTCACGATTCAGATCGGCATACACCGCACCCGGGATATGACCTGTCAGGTACTGGCCGCTGCCCGCCTGCGGATCGGCCAGCGAGGAACGTGCATCAACCACGCGCACCGCGGTGCTGGCGGTGGCGCGTGCGTCGACCACACGGATGCCCTCGCCCAACGCGGCAGCCAGGGTGGCGACATCGACCAGGGTGGTCCACGGCGGATCGATCGGGTTCATTGCACTTGCTCCAGGCGGCGACGCAGGTTGTAGAGAATGGCCGCGGTGGCACCCCAGATGCGCTGGCCGGGCCAGCTGTACTCAAGGACGTGACGGATGCGGCCGCGATGGTTGATTTCGACCTGGCGCAGGTTGTCCGCCGCCATCAGGTAGTCCAGCGGCACCTCGAACACCTCGGCCACTTCGCTGGGCTGCGGCACCGGCACGAAGTCCGGATCGACCACCGCCACCACCGGGGTGACCCGATAGCCGGTGATCGTCACGAAAGGATCGAGATAGCCCAGCGCCTGCACCTGGCCCGGAGCCAAGGCGATTTCTTCCTGGCTCTCGCGCAATGCTGCCGCCAGTGCGTCGCGGTCGTCGGGCTCGGTGCGGCCGCCGGGGAATCCGACCTGGCCACCGTGCGTGCGCAGGGTTTCGGTGCGACGGGTGAGGATCACCTGCGCGCCACTGGCGCGCGGCACGATTCCCGCGAGCACGGCCGCTTCCACCGGAGGCCCGGGCGGTAGCAGATCGATCAGTTCGCTGCGGTTCCAGCCATCGCCGGCCGGCGGATCGGCCAACGGATGCAGCGCGCGCATCAAACGTTCGTGGTCGGCCAGCGAGCCGCGCAATGATTGCTGGAGCTGGGCCCGCAAAGGCTGCACGCGATGCAGGATGCGACTGCGTTCGTCGTTGCTCATCGACGACCACCGTGCGATTTCATCGATATGACGCCCGCAGCCGGTGCACTGCCGGTGCGGATCCAGCGTGCACACGCCGATGCAGGGACTTGCGACAACACGCGCCGTTTCTTCCATTGTTTGCACCCGGCAACAGTAGCGCGAACGGGCTGAATTTGCGCGGGTGGGCCGGTCGGACGGTAGAGTCGACTGTCAGTCGACTCGCGCGCGCAGCGCGGGCGTTTCCCCGATGTGACCCAAGAGCAGTCGACTGACAGTCGACTCTACCGTCAGGCACTACGCAAACAAAAACGCGCCGGTGGAATCACCGGCGCGTTTGGTTTACTGCTTCGATTTACTTGACGCTGACCAGCTTGATCTCGAACTGCACAGCCACGTTCGGCGGGAACGGGGTGCGCGGGTCCGCACCGTAGGCCTGGTCCGGCGGCAGGGTGACTTCCCACTTCGAGCCGGCCGACATCTGCAGCAGGGTCTCGCGCATGGCCTTCATTTCGACTTCGCTGACCTTGATCGACGGGATCTGCTGGGCCGGGCGGGCTTCGGTCGGGCGCTGGCCGTACGGGAACGGACCGGCCACTTCCAGCTGCACGGTGCTGGCCTGGGTCGGCTTGGCACCCTTGCCGGCTTCGATCACGCGGTACTGGACGCCGCTCGGCAGCGACTGCACGCCGGCCTTGGCCTTGTTCGCCGCGATGAACTGATCGCTCTTGGTCTTGTTTTCGGCAGCAGCCTTCTCGTACTCGGCCTTGGCAGCCTGGGCACGGCCCTGCTCGCGCTTCTGGAACGCTTCAACGGCCGGCTTCAGCTGCTCGGCGGTGATCGCCGGCTGCTTCTTGGCGTAGGCATCCTGCAGGCCCTTCACCACCGAGTTGATGTCCAGCTGCTCACCACGACCGGTCAGCTCCGCCAGGTTGTTGCCGTAGTCGTAACCGAAGTAGTAGCTCAGCTTGCCCTTTTCGGACGAGACGTCCTGGGCGAAGGCATTGCCCGTCAGGGCCAGGGCCGCGACGGCGACCGCGATAGAACGCAACTTCATCAAACAGTTCTCCAGGGGTGGTAACTCAGGGACGTTCTGCGCCGCCCTGAGGCGACGGGTTAGGATAACGGGCGCAACGTGTAACCGCTACTCACGATGCAGGCTATGACCCGTCTGCGTTCGCGGAGTTCAATATCACTTTTTTTTAACGTTCCAGGAGTTTCCCCGTGGCCGATGCCCTGATCGCTGTCACCGACGACGGCGCCATCCGCACCGTGACCGTCCAGCGCCCGGACAAGCTCAACGCCCTGAACGCCGCGACCCTGCAGGCCCTGGCCGAGGCCTTCCGCGCCGCGGCCGCAGACCCGGAGATCCGCGTGGTGGTGCTGACCGGTGCCGGCCCGAAGGCGTTCGTGGCTGGCGCTGACATCGCCGAGATGAACACACTCAGCGCGGTTCAGGGACGTGATTTCTCGCTGCTGGGCCAGGCCCTGATGCGCCAGATCGAGCGCATGCCCAAACCGGTCATCGCCCGCGTCAACGGTTTTGCCCTGGGCGGCGGCCTGGAACTGGCCATGGCCTGCCACCTGCGCATTGCCGCCGATACCGCCAAAGTCGGCCAACCGGAAATCAATCTCGGGCTGATTCCCGGCTTCGGCGGCAGCCAGCGCCTGCTGCGCCTGTGCGGCCGCGCCGCCACCCTGGAGCTATGCCTGCTGGGTGCACCGATCAATGCCGCACGTGCGCTGGAACTGGGGATCGTCAACGAGGTGGTACCGGCCGACGCGCTGGACAACCGCGTGCAGGATATCGCCCGGCAGCTGGCACGCTCGGCGCCGCTGGCCCTGCGCGGCCTGCTCGATGCGGTGCACGTGGGCGGCGAATGCAGCCTGGAAGCCGGGCTGGAATACGAAAGCGCACAGTTCGGCCTGCTGTTCGCTACCGAGGACATGCGCGAGGGAACCAGCGCCTTCCTGCAGCGCCGCCCGCCGGCCTTCCAGAACCGCTGACGCCATGGCATCCCGACCCAACCCCGCGCAGCTGTTTGCCCGGGTCCAGGCAGACGATCTCGACGGCGCCCTGCAGGCCGGGCTGATGGACTATGTCGCCCGCGCCGACGACGCGCAGTTGCTGCCCGGCCACCCGGAACTCCCGCAGCGGTTGCAGCAGGCCCAGCAGCAGCTTCAGGCCGCCTGGGCGGCACGCGAACGCTACCGCGCCCGTGCGGTGCGACTGGCCCGCCGGGAAGCCGAACGCGACGCGCGGCGCACGCCCGCCCCGGCGCCGGACGTGAAGCCCGCCCTGCCCGCTGCGGCGGCCGCCATCCTCGCCCGGGCCAAGGCCCGCGCCAGCGGCAAGGAGCAGTAATGGCCACCACGAAGAAGACCCCACGCGCCCCGGCGCTGCGTGGCGGCACGATGCCGCGCGCCGACGTGGTGGAAATGTTCACCCGCCTGCGTGAACTCAATCCGCACCCCAAGACCGAACTGGAGTACAGCTCGCCGTTCGAGCTGCTGGTGGCGGTCGCGCTGTCGGCGCAGGCCACCGACGTCGGCGTCAACAAGGCCACGCGCCGTTTATTCCCGGTCGCCAACACGCCGGCGAAGATCCTTGCGCTTGGCGAGGACGGGCTGAAGCAGTACATCGCCACCATCGGCCTGTTCAACGCCAAGGCCAAGAACGTGATCGCCACCTGCGCGATCCTGCTGGAAAAGCATGGTGGTGAAGTGCCGCGCGATCGCGATGCGCTGGAAGCGCTGCCGGGCGTGGGCCGCAAGACCGCCAACGTGGTGCTCAACACCGCGTTCGGCGAGCCGGTGATGGCGGTGGACACGCATATCTTCCGCGTCTCCAACCGTACCGGCCTGGCCCCGGGAAAGAATGTGCGCGACGTGGAAGACAAGCTGGTGAAGGTGATTCCCGCCGAGTTCCTGCTCGACGCGCATCACTGGCTGATCCTGCACGGTCGTTATGTGTGCAAGGCGCGCAAGCCGGATTGCCCGGGGTGCGTGATCGCCGATCTTTGCCGGTTCAAGGAAAAGACCACGGCCGAGTGACGGCCGCATCCATGCAGGGCGTGGATCGACTGCAACCAAGGCGCAATCCGGGCGTCATACGCAAGCGGTTTCAATGGCAGGCCCTGCCGTGACGGGGCCTGCGGTGGATGTCTGCCGCGCGTGAACTGTCACATTTACGCAATCTTTACCTTCTAGCCTGCGCGCATCTTCCCACCTGCCTGCAAGGCTCCTCTCCATGAAACTGCATCACCAACTCCTGACGGTGGCCGTGGCTGCTGCGCTGTATGTGCCGGCTGCATACGCCGAAGTCGCCATCGACGTGATCGGCGGTTCGGAAATCACCTTCGAAGGCCTGGTCCAGGCCGATGGCAACTGGTTCCACAACGATGTGGTCGACCTCAACGGTGGCGACGCCGGCAACGGCAAGAACAGCGAATTCGAACTGCGTCGCGCCGAGCTGGTGCTGAAGGGCAAGGGCCCGGGCAACGTGGAGTGGGTGGTCGGCTATGACGCCAAGGCCGACAAGTTCCTCGACACCAACGTGAAGTACAAGCTGCTGGGCAACGCCAACCACTTCCTGCAGCTGGGCCAGTTCAAGCAGCCCAACAGCCTGGAAGAACTGTCCAGCACCAAGAACAACGATTTCATTTCCAAGGCAGCGGTCACCAACACCTATGCCATCGCCCGCCGCCTGGGCGGCGCGTACAGCTACGGCCAGGACAACTGGTCGGTGACTGCCAGCGCCTTCGGCCGCGAGCTGACCCGCAACCTGGCCCACGGCAGCGGCTACGGCGCGCGTGGCACCTGGGCCCCGATCAATGAAAAGGGCCAGGTCCTGCACTTCGGACTGAGCTACGTCAACTACGACACCGACGCCGACACCCTGCGCGTGCGTGCACGTCCGAATGCCGACCTCGCCACGGCCCGCCTGGTCGACAGCGGCAACCTGACCGACACCGACCGCGTCAGCACCATCGGTGCCGAAGCGATGTACTTCCAGGGCCCGTTCAAGGCCCAGGCCGAGTACTACACCAGCAAGGCCAAGCGCTACGACCACGACAACTACACCAGCGACGGCTATTACATCAGCGGCGTGTGGAACGTGACAGGCGAGACCTGGAGCTACAAGGGCGGCACCCCGGGCACCGGCCTGCCGAACAACCCGGCCGGCGGCCAGTGGCAGCTGGGCGTGCGCTACGACCACATGGACCTCAATGACGGCAACCTCGCCGCCAACCCGGTTGCCGGTCGCCCGCCGATCGTCGATGGCGTGCTGGGTGGCAAGATGGACATCTGGACCGTGGGCGCCAACTGGTACCTGCGTTCCAACTTCAAGCTGATGCTCAACTACGTGATGGTCGACAGCAAGAAGTACAGCTCCACGGCGCGCGGTTTCGTCAACGATGATCCCAACATCCTGGAAGCCCGCGCGCAGTTCTTCTGGTAAGTCCAGCCCCCTGCGTTGACCCGCGAAGGCACGGCCCCGGCCGTGCCTTCGTCGTTGCATCGGTAGCCGCGCTGCCCTGCCGGCGCAGCGGACGTGACATCGCTCATGACGCGTGTCACGCCCGCGTCATATGACAGACGCGGGGGTGTCACGCAACCGTTATGGAATGTGCACCGAAACGTCGGGCAACCGCCCTTCGACCACCACCCCAGGAGTCTCCCCGTGATCCACGCCTTCAAGTCGCGCGCCGCTGTCGCCATCCTGGCCGCATCGTCCGTGTTCGCCGCCAACGCCGCCGATATCACCGGCGCGGGCGCATCGTTCATCTACCCGGTCATGTCCAAGTGGTCGGCCGACTACAGCACCGCAACCGGCAACAAGGTCAACTACCAGTCCATCGGTTCCGGCGGCGGCATTGCCCAGATCAAGGCCAAGACCGTTGATTTCGGCTCCTCCGACGCGCCGCTGAAGCCGGAAGACCTGGCTGCTGCGGGCCTGGCGCAGTTCCCGTCGGTGATCGGCGGCGTGGTGCCGGTGGTCAACGTGGCCGGCATCGCGCCGGGCGCGCTGAAGCTTGACGGCGCGGTGCTGGCCAACATCTTCCTGGGCAAGATCAAGACCTGGAACGACCCGGCCATCGCCGCGCTGAACCCGGGCGTGACCCTGCCCAACGCCAAGGTCACCGTCGTGCATCGTTCGGACGGCTCGGGCACCACCTTCAACTTCGTCAATTACCTGTCCAAGGTCAGCCCGGAGTGGAAGAGCTCGGTCGGTGAAGGCACCTCGGTGCAGTGGCCGGCCGGCATCGGCGGCAAGGGCAACGAAGGTGTTGCCGCCTATGTGAAGCAGATCAAGGGCGGCATCGGCTATGTCGAACTGTCCTACGCGCTGCAGAACAAGCTCTCCTACACCGCGATGAAGAATGCCGCCGGCAAGTTCGTGCAGCCGAGCGACGCCTCGTTCGCTGCCGCTGCCGCCAGCGCCGACTGGGCCAACGCCCGCGACTTCTACCTGGTGATGACCAACGCGCCGGGCGCCGAGTCCTGGCCGATCACTGCCACCAACTTCATCCTGGTGCAGAAGACGCCGAAGAATGCTGCCAATGGCAAGGCGACCCAGGAGTTCTTCCGCTGGGTCTACAAGAATGGCGACGCCCAGGCCCGCCAGCTGGACTACGTGCCGCTGCCGGACAGCCTGGTCCGCCAGATCGAGACCTACTGGTCGCAGAACCTGAAGTAAGCAAGCGCGTTCCCCCGCAGGAACGGGGGCGGCGGGTCCTCTCTCCCCCGCCGCTCCCACCCGGGCGCGAGATCCTCGAGATCTCGCGCTCTTCTTGTTTTTGGGGGATGGGTCGTGAAGAGCGCTGCGCTTCCAATCTACTGCCCGGAGTCGGCGCAGGGCCCAGCCCGGGACACGCCGTAAACCCCGCTCCGAGGTCCGGCCCAGCCGCTGGCGGCTGTGCGTTCGGGCGCTTGCGAGGCAGTGCCTCGCAGGCAAACCGCCCTCACCCTTGGGGGCTCGTCCACGGCATCCATGCCGTGGACGGTCCTGCACGCCCTGGCCCACCGCCTCTCGACTGTTCATCGGGCGCGCGGTGGGGTCATGGAAGGCAGGAGCAAAGGCAGGAGCGTTTGTAGAGACGAGCCCACGCTCGGCTGGGTGCTGGAGCGTGCGGACCAACGGTCCGCACCTACCGAGAACAGGGAGCAGTCGAGCATGGCTCAACTCTACAAGGGCCAACCGACCGTCATATCGGTGCGCAGATCGGGGGTTTCCGGGCACCTGCCGGATCGGCGCCAATCCTGTGAAACCCTTGTCAGAACGTGATCCAGGACACCCCTGTCATGGTCGTAATACGGCTGTAACAAAAACATCATTTCATAGCCGCATCCGCCGACCACGTCGGCTCTTCCCCGCTATGGAGTGACCATGAAACTGCACTCGGCCGGCCTCGCCGCCCTTTCCCTGGCCATCGCCCTGGGCCTGTCGGCCTGCGGTGGCGACAAGCAGGCCGCGCAGCAGCCGGCTGCCGACGGCGCCGCCGCCCCGGCCGCTGCCGGTGCCAAGGTGACCGCCGAAGTGTCCGGCGCGGGCGCGTCCTTCATCTTCCCGCTGGTCTCCAAGTGGTCGGCTGACTACAACACCAGCACCGGCGCCAAGATCAACTACCAGTCGATCGGCTCCGGCGGCGGTATTGCCCAGATCAAGGCCGGCACCGTCGACTTCGGTTCCTCCGACAAGCCGCTGAGCAGCGAAGAGCTGGCCCAGGCCGGCCTGGCGCAGTTCCCGTCCGCCATCGGCGGCGTGGTGCCGGTGGTCAACATCGAAGGCCTGGAAGCCGGCAAGCTGCGCCTGAGCGGCGCCCTGCTGGCCGACATTTTCCTGGGCAAGGTCAAGACCTGGAACGACCCGGCCATCGTCGCCGCCAACCCGGGCGTGAAGCTGCCGGACGGCAAGATCACCCTGGTCCACCGTTCGGACGGTTCGGGCACCACCTTCAACTTCTCCAACTACCTGTCCAAGGTCAGCCCGGAGTGGAAGAGCAAGGTCGGCGAAGGCACCTCGGTGCAGTGGCCGGACGGCGTCGGTGGCAAGGGCAATGAAGGCGTCGCTTCCTATGTGAAGCAGATCAAGGGCTCGATCGGCTACGTCGAACTGGCTTACGCGCTGCAGAACGGCATGCCGTACACCGCCATGCAGAACGCGGCCGGCAACTGGGTCGAGCCGAGCGCGGAAACCTTCGCCGCCGCGGCCGCCAGCGCCGACTGGGCCAGCGCCAAGGACTTCAACCTGGTCATCACCAACGCTCCGGGCGAGCAGGCGTGGCCGATCACCGCCACCAACTTCATGCTGATGCAGAAGAAGCCGAAGGACGCCAAGCGCAACCAGGACACCCTGGCCTTCTTCAAGTGGGCCTTCGAAAACGGCCAGGCGCAGGCCAACGAGCTGCACTACGTGCCGCTGCCGGCCGAACTGGTCAAGCAGATCGAGGCCTACTGGGCGACCGACCTGAAGTGATGGACACGACGGTGCCCGCCCCACGCGGGCACCGCTTCTTCCACGCCGTGCCGCCCCGCCCCTTCCTGGCCCTGCCGTCCCCATGAATGCCATCGCCCAGCCTGTAGCCGCCCCGTCCACGCGTGATGCGCGTGATGCCCGCAACGACAAACTGTTCCGATGGGTGCTGGTCGGCACCGTCATCTTCGTCCTGATCGCCCTGGCCTGCGCCGCGCTGTCGATGCTGTGGGGCGGCCGCCATGCCCTGCAGATGCAGGGCCTGAGCTTCTTCTTCTCCGCCGACTGGAATCCGGTCGAAAACAAGTTCGGTGCGCTCGCCCCGATCTACGGCACCCTGGTCACCGCCGTCATCGCGATGGTCATCGCCGTGCCGGTCAGCTTCGGTATCGCCTTCTTCCTCACCGAAGTCGCGCCGCGCTGGCTGCGTGGCCCGGTCGGTACCGCCATCGAACTGCTGGCCGGCATTCCCTCGATCATCTACGGCATGTGGGGCCTGTTCGTGCTGGTGCCGGTGATGACCGAGTACGTCACCCCGTTCCTCAACGAGACCCTGGGCGAATGGCCGATCATCGGCCCGATGTTCCAGGGCCCGCCGCTGGGCATCGGCATGCTCACCGCCGGTTTCGTGCTGGCCATCATGGTCATTCCGTTCATCTCCTCGGTGATGCGCGAAGTGTTCCTGACCGTGCCGACCCGCCTGAAGGAGTCGGCGTACGCGCTGGGCTCCACCAAGTGGGAAGTGAGCTGGGACATCGTCCTGCCCTACACCCGCTCGGCAGTGATCGGCGGCATCTTCCTCGGCCTCGGCCGCGCCCTGGGCGAGACGATGGCGGTGGCCTTCGTGATCGGCAACAGCGTGCGCCTGTCGCCGTCGCTGCTGGAACCGGGCACCACCATCGCCGCGCTGATCGCCAACGATTTCGGCGAAGCCACTGAAACCTACCGCTCGGCCCTGCTGCTGCTCGGCTTCGTCCTCTTCATCGTCACCTTCGTGGTGCTTGCCATCGCCCGCCTGATGCTGATGCGCCTGTCCCGCAAGGAGGGCAACTGATGTCCACCACCGCTGATTCGCTGTACCTGCGCCGTCGCATCGGCAATGTCGTTGCGATCACCGCCTCCTGCGCCACCGCCCTGTTCGGCCTGTTCTTCCTGGGCTGGATCCTGTTCACCCTGGCCTCGAAAGGCCTGGCCGGCATCAACTGGGACCTGTTCACCAAGATGACGCCGCCGCCGATGCAGGACGGTGGCCTCGCCAACGCCTTCTTCGGCAGTGCCGTGATGTGTGCGCTGGCGATCGGCATCGGCACGCCGCTGGGCGTGCTGGCCGGTACCTGGCTGGCCGAGTACGGCAACGCCCGCAAGGCCGGCACCGTGGTCCGCTTCGTCAACGACATCCTGCTGTCGGCACCGTCGATCGTGCTGGGCCTGTTCGTCTACACCCTGTACGTGATGCAGACCGGCGGCAACTTCTCGGCGTTCGCCGGTGCCCTGTCGCTGGCCTTCATCGTGCTGCCGGTGGTGGTGCGCACCACCGACGAGATGCTGCGGCTGGTGCCCTCGCAGATGCGCGAAGCGGCCCTGTCGCTGGGCATCCCGCAGTGGAAGGTGATCGTGCAGGTGCTGTACCGCAGCGCCTCGGCCGGCATCATCACCGGCATCCTGCTGGCGCTGGCCCGCATCTCCGGCGAGACCGCTCCGCTGCTGTTCACCGCTTTCGGCAACCAGTACTGGAACAACAACATCTTCCAGCCGATGGCCTCGGTGCCGGTGGTGATGAACCAGTTCGCCGGCAGCCCGTATGAATCCTGGCAGGTGCTGGCCTGGGCCGGTGCCCTGGTGCTGACTGTCTTCGTGTTGCTGGTCAGCCTTGCCGCCCGCGGCATCCTGCTGCGCAACCGTATCTCCCATGACTGACCTTTCCGTGGACAACGCCATGAACGACCTTTCCAACGCCGTGCCGATGCAGCGCATCGCCGTGCCGTCCTCGCACGAGAGCCTGCACACGCCGTCGCCGGTGAAGCTGGCTGCGCGTGGACTGGACTTCTACTACGACAAGTTCCACGCCCTGAAGGGCATCAACCTGGAGATTCCGGAAAAGCGCGTGACCGCGCTGATCGGTCCCTCCGGCTGCGGCAAGTCGACCCTGCTGCGCATCTTCAACCGCATCTACGCGCTGTACCCGAAGCTGGAAGCACGCGGTGAAGTGCTGCTGGACGGCGAGAACATCCTGTCGCCGAAGTACCCGATGAACCGCCTGCGCAGCAAGGTCGGCATGGTGTTCCAGAAGCCGGTGCCGTTCCCGATGACCATCTTCGAGAACGTGGCCTACGGCATCCGCCACCACGAGAAACTGAGCAAGGCCGACATGGCCGACCGCGTCGAGCAGGCACTGCGTCAGGGCGCACTGTGGGACGAAGTGAAGGACAAGCTGGGGCAGAGCGCGCTGGGCCTGTCCGGTGGCCAGCAGCAGCGCCTGTGCATCGCCCGTGCCGTGGCGCTGCGCCCGTCGGTGCTGCTGCTGGACGAGCCGACCTCGGCGCTGGATCCGATCTCGACCAGCCGCATCGAGCAGCTGGTGGAGGAGCTCAAGCACGAGTACACCATCGTCATCGTCACCCACAACATGCAGCAGGCCGCGCGCGTTTCCGACTACACCGCCTTCATGTACCTGGGCGACCTGATCGAGCACGACCGCACCGAAGTGATCTTCTCGCAGCCGTCGCAGCGGCAGACCGAGGACTACATCACCGGTCGCTTCGGCTGATCGACGCTGATCCTTCGCCACATGCCCCAGCCAGGCACGGCCTGGCTCTACCCGGATTGCAGACCATGAACCTTCCCAACGATCACATCGTCAAGAGCTACGACGAAGAGCAGCAGCGCCTGGTGGCCGAAATCGTGCGCATGGGCGAGATGGCCGTCGCCCAGCTCGAAGCGTCGATGGACGTGATCGAGAAGCGCGACGAGAACGCCGCCCATCGCATCATCGCCAACGACGAAGCCATTGATGCGCTGGAGCAGCAGATCAGCCATGACGTGATGCGCCTGGCCCTGCGCGGCCCGATGGCGCGCGACCTGCGCGAGATCCTCGCCGGCCTGCGCATCCCGGCCGACATCGAACGCATCGGCGACTATGCAGCGAACGTGGCCAAGCGTTCGATCGCGCTGGGCAAGGTGCCGCCGCTGCCGCAGATCCAGGGCCTGCGTGCGCTGGGCCGCCTGGCCGCGCAGCAGGTCCGTCGTGCCATTGCCGCCTACCGCGACAACGACGCCGACGCCGCACTGGAACTGCGCGAGGACGACGCCCGCCTGGACGCGCAGTACACCGCGCTGTTCCGCGAGCTGCTGACCTACATGATGGAAGACCCGCGCAACATCACCCCGTGCACGCACCTGCTGTTCATGGCCAAGAACCTGGAGCGCGTGGGCGACCACGCCACCAACATCGCCGAGAACGTGTGGTTCCTGGTGCACGGGGAGCAGCCGCTGCCGCCGCGCGAGAAGCGCGACGAGACCTCCAGCACCGGCCAGCCCTGACGCTGCACTGCAACACCGGAGTTGACTCCAAGGTGGCCGCTGTCCTGGTGACAGCGGCCTTCTTTTTTGGGGTGTTCCACCCGCGTTGTGGGCGCCGGGCTTGCCCGGTGCGAACCTTCCGGATGCTTCTGTAACAAACCTCACGAAAATTTGAGTTCTTGGCGAGGATTCGTTGAGTAGGATCGCTGCACCATCGTTTCCACCGGCATCCCTGCCGGCCATCCGGGCACCCGCCCACACCACCCAGGAGCACGACCGATGAGCAGTTCCAACAAGACCCTGTCCCTGCTGACTGCTACCGCCCTGGCCGCCGGCCTGGGCATGACCGCCAGTGCCTCGGCCCTGAGCATGAGCGACCTCGCCCAGGGCTACCTGGTTGCCGGGCAGGCAGCCAAGGCCAGTACCGATGCCAAGGCCGCCGACACCAAGATGGCCGCTGACGCGACCAAGCATGCCGAAGGCAAGTGTGGCGCCGACGGCAAGACCGCCGAAGGCAAGTGCGGCGCCGACAAGGGCAAGGCTGCCGGCGCTGCGGCAGGCGCCAAGGCCACGTCCGGCGAAAAGAAGGCGGCTGAAGGCAAGTGTGGCGAAGGCAAGTGCGGTGGCAAGCACTGACGTCCGCGCCAGCGTCGTCAGCCCGCGGTCGCCGCTTCGTGCGGCGGCCGCCGGGTTAGGGCTGCGCAGGGCGCTGCTGCAGGACCTGCGTGATGCACCGGCGGGCGACTTCGATTTCCTCGAATGCGCGCCGGAGAACTGGATCCATGTCGGTGGTCCTGCCGGGGATGCACTGGCCGAGCTGGCACAGCGCCATCCGCTGAGCTGCCACGGCCTGTCCCTGTCGCTGGGTGGCAGTGCGCCGCTGGATAGCCGGCTGCTGGAACAGGTCGGCCAGTTCCTGGAAAAGCACCGCGTGCCGCTGTACAGCGAGCACCTGAGCTACTGCAGCGACGACGGCCACCTGTACGACCTGCTGCCGATTCCATTTACCGACGAAGCGGTGCGCCATACCGCCGCACGCATCGCCCGTGTGCAGGACCTGCTGGGTCGCCGCATCGCAGTGGAGAACGTGTCCTACTACGTGGCGCCGGAGCCGGCGATGGACGAGCTGGCCTTCACCAACGCCGTGCTCGCCGAGGCCGACTGCGACCTGCTGCTGGACGTCAACAACGTCTACGTCAACGCCTGCAACCACAGCTACGACGCCGACACCTTCATTGCCGGGCTGCCCGCAGAACGCATCGTCTGCCTGCACATGGCCGGGCACCTGGACGAGGCACCGGACCTGAAGATCGATACCCATGGCAGCGCGGTGATCGATCCCGTCTGGGACCTGCTGGCGCGTACCTACGCGCGCATCGGCGCACGCCCCACCCTGCTTGAGCGCGATTTCAACTTCCCGCCCTACGCCGAACTGCAGGGCGAGCTGCAGACCATCCGCCGCCTGCAGGCGACGCACGCCGGGAGCGCACATGGCTGATGCTCCCGACACGCTGCGCGCGCAGCAGCACGCATTCACTGCCCATCTGCGTGATCCACAGGGCGTGCCGCCGCCGGCCGGGCTGGAATCACGCCGGGTCGCGGTATACCAACGACTGCTGTTCAACAACCTGCTCGGCCTGTTGAGCAACGGCTTCCCGGTCTGCGTGCGCCTGCTCGGCGAGCCGGCCTGGAGCGGACTGGTGCGCCATTACTTCGCGACCCATCGCTGCCAGACACCGCTGTTCACCGAGTTGGCCGCCGAGTTCGTGCAATGGCTGCAGGCACAGCCACAGCTGCCGCATCCGGCGTTGGCCGAACTTGCTCATTACGAGTGGGTGGAAACCGCGCTGTACCAGCTTCCTGCCGAGCCGCTGCCGGTGCCAGGTGACATCGATCCGCTTCGGGTGCCACTGCAACGCTCGCCGCTGGCGTGGCCGCTGCTGTACCAGTGGCCGGTGCACCGGCTGGGCGCCGAGGATGCACCGACGCAGCCACCCTCCGAACCGACCGGCCTGCTGGTGCGCCGTGAGGCTGACGGCGAAGTGCGCTTCGCCGCACTCAGCCCGCTGGCGGTGTACCTGCTGTCCAGCATCGGCGAACAGCCCGGCCTTGATGGACAGGCCTACCTGCAGCGTCTGGCCGCTGCGCACGGCCTGGCCGAGGATGCGCTGGCCGAACCCGGTGCCGCGCTGCTGCGGCAGTTCCTGCAGGCCGCCGTGATCGGCCCGCTCACAGCCCCTCCCTGACACACCTCATTCGCGGAGACCCCCTGATGAACCTTCCGACCCTGGCCACCGCGCGTGGCCAGCTGGACCGTCTCGGCCCCTGGTTGGCCCCGCTCGGCCTGCGCCTGCTGCTGGCCTGGGAATACTTCGAATCCGGCCGCGAGAAACTGCACGGCCAGAACTGGTTCGCCGACCTGCAGGATGCCTTTCCGTTCCCGTTCGATCAGCTGCCGAGCACGCTGAACTGGCAGCTGGCGACCTGGTTCGAACTGGTCGGCGCGGCCTGCCTGCTGTTGGGTTTCGGTACGCGTTTCGCCGCCGCCAGCCTGCTGGTATTGACCGTGGTGGCCACCTACGCCGTGCACTGGCCGATGCAATGGGACTCGCTGGGCGACCTCGCGATGGGCTATGCGATCACTGACCAGGGCTTCGGCAACTTCAAGCTGCCGGTGCTGTTCATGGCGATGCTGCTGCCGTTGATTTTCAGCGGCGCCGGCAGGCTGAGCGTGGATGCGTGGTTGGCACGGTGGCAGCCATCGGGCACGACGGCACGGCCCGCAGTCCGGTAAATGGCGACCCTGGTCGGCGCGTTGTGTGCCAACCAAGGTTGGCACCTACCGGAATCGTGGGCGCGCGGTGCACCGGTGGGTGTCGACCTTGGTCGATACGCTCCTGCGCAGGGAACCCGTGCGCCACGGGCTGGCCGGGCGCTCAGGGTCGCTCTGCTAGAATTCACGCATGAATGACCCCACTCCCGCACCTGCCGCCGCCCCCGATTCCGCAATCCCCCAGGCGCAGCGCGCGATGTCACAACGCTTCCGCGGCTTCCTGCCGGTGGTGGTGGACGTGGAAACCGGCGGCTTCGACAGCCAGCGCAACGCCCTGCTGGAAATCGCCGCGGTGCCGATCGAGATGGACGAGAACGGCCTGCTCTACCCCGGCCAGACCGCCAGTGCCCATGTGGTGCCGGCCGAGGGCCTGGAGATCGACCCGAAGTCGCTGGAAGTGACCGGCATCATCCTCGACCACCCGTTCCGGCTGGCCAAGGAGGAGAAGGCCGCACTGGACCACATCTTCACCCCGGTACGCGCGGCGATGAAGAAGTACGGCTGCCAGCGCGCGATCCTGGTCGGCCACAACGCCCATTTCGACCTGGGCTTCGTCAACGCCGCCGTGGCCCGGACCGGCCACAAGCGCAATCCGTTCCATCCGTTCAGCGTGTTCGACACCGTCACCTTGGCCGGCATCGCCTACGGGCAGACGGTGCTGGCACGTGCAGCCACGGCCGCCGGGTTGGGCTGGGATGCGAACGAAGCACACAGCGCGGTGTATGACACCGAACAGACCGCACGATTGTTCTGCACCATCGCCAACGCCTGGCCGCGGTAAGACAGCCAGCGGCGCAACCACATCCACGCATGGCGTGGATCTACCACGGCAACACCAGTAGATCCACGCCATGCGTGGATGCGATCAACCAATACTCGTACGATCGCGGCCGTCGCTCTTGGCGCGGTACAGCGCGCGGTCGGCGCGCTGGTACAGCAGCGCCGGGGTGCGGTCATCGGCATCCAGTTCCACAAGGCCTGCGCTGAAGGTCACGCGCAGGCCCGCTACACCGGCCCAGTCGGGGTGGTCATGGAACAGGCCGCGCAGACGCGCGCACAGCTGCGCGGCTTCTTCCAGGCGGGTGTCGTTGAGCAGCAGCGCGAACTCCTCGCCACCGGTACGCGCGGGCAGGTCCGAGTCGCGGCAGGCCGCGGCGATCAGCCTGGCCACCTGCACCAGCACCGCATCGCCGATGCTGTGGCTGTGGCGGTCGTTGACGTCCTTGAAGTGGTCGATGTCCAGCACCACCAGGCACAGCGGGTGGCCGCTGCGCTGTGAACGGGCGAAGTCGCGCGCCAGCGTTTCATCGAAGGCACGGCGATTGGCCAGCCCGGTCAGCGCATCCTCGCGCGCTTGCCGCTCAAAGGCCTCGGCCTGCCGTGCAAGGCGCTCGGCCAGCTCGGTCTTTTCCTGGTTCAGCGCCTGCAGGTGCACGGTCTTGGCCTGCAGGTCGAAGGTTGCCTCGTCCACGCGCCGTGCCAGGCGCAGGTTGCTGGCCTTCAGCTGCTGCAGCAGCAGGCGGTACAGCACCACCAGCCCAGCCAGCAGCAACAACCCGCCCAGCAGCTGCACGCTGCGGCGTTGCCACCAGAACGGCTCCACCGTGAAGCTCCACACGGCTTCCTGCTGGCCCCAGGCCCCGCCTGGATGCGCCGCCGACACGTGCAGGGTGTAGTCACCCGGAGGCAGGCCGACGAACTCGACGCTGCGCTGCGGGCCGCGCTCGACCCAGCCGGTGTCCAGGCCATCCAGCCGCGTGCGATAGCGGATCCGGTCCGACATCAGGTAACTCAGGCCCACATAGCTCACCGCCAGACGTCGGCCGCCGGGAATGTAGTTGCGATCCGGGCCCTCCCAATGCACGGGTGCGCCATCCACCTGCACGCTCTCGATCGCTGCCGGCGGTGATGGGCGCTCGCGGAAGCGCTGCAGGCGTTGCGGGTCGACGGTGCTCAGGCCTCCGGCGGTGACCACCCAGAAGGTGCCGTCCTGGCGCAGGATGGCCGATGGCCCGGAGCTGCCGTTGGCCTGCGCGTTGGCCATGCCGTCGATCTCGTTGTAGCGCTCCACCACCACTCGTGGTGCGCGGCCATCGGCCACGGCATTGAGGGTCGCCATGTCGGTGCGCAGCACGCCGCGGTTGCTGCTGATCCACACGTTGCCAAGACGATCCGGCACCAGCTGGAACACCGCATCCACCGGCATGCCCTGCTCCAGGCCGACGCGCGCCAGCTTTCCGCCGAGCCAACGGTACAGGCCGCGGTCGCTGCTGATCCACATCGCGTCGCCCAGCTGGTGGAAACCGAACACACTGCGGCCCCCGCCCATCGGTGCCAGGTCGATCGACTGCACGTGGTCGCCACGCAGCACGCGGATGCCCTCGATGGTGCCGATCCACAGGTTGCCCTGGTGGTCATGCTCGAGTGCGGTGATGAGGCCACCGGGCATGCCCGGGGCAGTCGACACCTGCACCCGGTCGCCGTCGATGCGTACCACGCCCTTCTGCGTACCCGCCCAGACCCTGCCCTGCGGATCGACACTGATCGCACGGATGTTGCCACCCGGCATGCCGTCGGCTGCCGCATAGTTGTGGCGGAGACTGCCATCGCGGTCCAGCCGGTAAACGCCGTCGCCGAACGTACCCACCCACAGGTCGCCGTCCGGCCCCTGCGCCAGACTCAATACCGATGGCGCCTTGCCGCCGCGGTTGTGCAGGGGAACCGCGCGGAAGCGGCCATCGGGTGTCTGCAGGTCGAGACCACTGGCACTACCGACCCACAACTGGCGGTCGCGGTCCTCCAGCACCGTGCGCACATAGTCGCCACTGAGGCCATCGCGCTCGGTGTAGCTGCTGAACAGTGTTTCGCGCAGGCGGTACAGGCCACCGTTGGCCCCCACCCAGATGCTGCCTTCGGCATCCTCGCGCAGGCTGACCACGCGCCCGCCCGGCAGGTTCAGGCCGGCCGGCAAACGTTCCAGACCATGCGCCGAGATCCGCAGCAGGCCCTGGTTCTCGGTTCCCAGCCACAGGTCGCCGTGCCGGTCCTGCAGCATCGAGGTCATGTGCAGCTGTCCCGGCAGCCGGTGCACCAGCACCAGCTGATCGTCCTCCACGCGGTACAGGCGCTCGCCAGCGACGATCCACAGCGCGCCATCAGGAGCCCGGTACGGCGAGGACAGGCCGGTGCCGGCACCCAGGCCCCACGCCGCGGGCGCGCGCTTGAGCACGCCGTCGTTGTCGCGCAGCACCAGCCCGTCAAGCGTGCCAACCCAGACCCGGTCCTGCGCATCGACCACCAGCTTGGTGAAGCTCATCGCCATCGGCAGGTCGGCCGCCGGCGCCTGGTAGACGATGCCCTTGTCCGGCGTGAGATAGCCGATGCCCTTGCCTTCGTACAGCAGCCACAGGCGCCCCTGGCTGTCCATCTGCATGGACTGGATCAGCACCTGCGGGGTGTCGGCCTGATGCTCCCAGACCCGCCACTGGCCGTCGTTGCCACGATGGCTGACGTTACCGCGCGAATCACTGATCCACAGCCCTCCCTGCCGATCGACCAGCAGTGCGCCGATGCCGTTGTCGCGCAGCCCCGGGCGGGTGCTGCGGTCGAACACGGTGAAATCCAGGCCGTTGTAGCGGACCAGGCCTTCCCAGGTGGCAAACCACAGGTGCCCCTCGGGAGTCTGCGCGATATCGCGCAGCGAGTTGTGCGGCAGGCCATTGCGCGAGGTCCACACGTCGATGGCGTAGTCGCGCAGCGGCGGCGCGCCCTCCTGCGCGGCCAGCGGCAGCGCCAGCACCAGCAACACCCACAGCAGACCGCGCTGCAGTGCCTGCCTGGCCTTCGAAACGCGGCGCTCCACCCAGCACCCGTTGTCCCCTGACCTGCCCATCAGCTCGGCGGCAGTGGCCGGTAACGGCTGCAGGGCATGGCAGCAAGCGGGAACGACCGGGCAACGCGGAACGGCGTGCCGTCAGGAACGGGCTGACTCATCGGGGAGAAACTGGGGAGATGCGCAGATGATAGGCCAAACCCTGGCCCCGGCGTCATCGCGTGCGTCCGGCGGGGCTCAGCCGGGCCGGCCAGGCGGCACCACCTGCGCACTGGCCGGCCACTGCACCACCGCCTCCAGACCGCCCTCGGCACGGTTGCGCAGCCACAGCCGCGCGCCATCCTTCTCGGCCAGGGCGCGCGCGATGGTCAGGCCCAGCCCGGCGCCGCCGGTTTCCCGCGAACGCGAGGTTTCCACCCGCACGAACGGGTCGAACACGGCCTCCAGCTGGTCTTCCGCCAGGCCCGGGCCATCGTCGGACACCATCGCCGTGATCGTGCCGCCGCTGCGTTCCACCCGCACGCGCACGCGGTGGGCATACATCACGGCGTTATCCACCAGGTTGGAGAACAGCCGGTGCATGGCCAGCGGGCGCAACATCAGCACCGCACCGGTGCCGCCCTCGAAGACCACGTCGGCACCACCCTCTGCGGCGTCTTCCACGATGCTTTCCAGCAGCGAATCCAGATCCAGCGCGGCGCGCTGCTCGGCGCTCTCGGCACTGCGGGCCAGCTCCAGCCCTTCGCGCACCAGTGCCTGCATCGCCGCCAGATCGCCGATCAGGCGCTCGCGCAGCACCTCGTCGCTGACGTTCTCCAGGCGCAGGCGCAGGCGGGTCAACGGGGTCTGCAGGTCATGGGTGATCGCCGCCAGCATCTGCGTGCGTTCGGCCAGGTGCCGCTGCAGGCGGTGCTGCATGGCATTGAAGGCCTCGGCGGCGCGCTGCACCTCGCGCGGCCCGCGCAACGGCAGTGGATCGCGCTGCAGATCGTCGCCGAGATCCTCCGCGGCCGCCGCCAGCTCCTGCAGCGGCGCACTGGCCATGCGCGCGACGATGTAGGCCAGCACCGCGATGGCCAGCACCAGCAGGGTCAGGAACCACGGGTCCACGGCCAGAATGCCGTTGTGGGCCACTGCTGGCGAATCCAGCGCCAGCTTCAGCAGCGTACCGTCATTGAGCGTCACATCGACCGCGCGGCACTTGGGCGGAATGAAGGCCGGATCACGCTCACGCGGATGCCGTCGGTGCCCCGGCGGCGGTGGCGGCAGCAGATCCTGCAGCTTGGGAATGCAGGAACGGAACGAGGTGAAGTGCACATGCGCGCGCGACACCGGGCCGGGCCGGTCATCCAGGACTTCCATCAGTGCGGTATCCGCCCGCCCCAGGCGCGCGCCGGGCTGCAGCGCACGCACGCTGGGCCCACCGATCTCAAGCAGTCGCTCGCGCAGTTCGGGATTGCCATCGAGCAGGTTGACGTAGCCCTGCAGGCGGTCGGCGATGCGGTTCAGGTTCTGCCGCTCGAACTCCTGCTGGCGTTTGGAGGTGGCCAGCATGGTCGCGCCGATCGCAGCCACGCTCATGCCCAACAGCAGGATGACGAACAACCGCCCGACCATCGAGGACAGGAAATGGCGCAGGCGCTTCATGACAGCTTATTCCAGGTTCACCGAGGAGGCCAGCACGTAGCCTTCGTTGCGCACGGTCTTGATCAGGCCATCCGGCCCACCGTCATCGCCCAGCTTGTTGCGCAGGCGGCTGACCTGCAGGTCGATCGCGCGATCCTGCGCCTCGTAGTTGCGGCCGCTGCTGAGCGCGACCAGCTGTTCGCGCGACAGCACCTTGTTGGCATGGGCGATGAACACGCGCAGCAGGCGGAACTCGGCACCGGACAGCACCACCACGCGATCGTCCGGATCGACCAGGTGGCGATGCTCCAGGTCGAACACCCAGCGCGAGAAACGCGCACGGCGCACCGCCAGCGGCTCCAGGTTGGCCGGCAGCGCCTCGGTCCGGCGCAGCACGTTGCGGATGCGCGCCAGCAGCTCGCGCGGTTCGAACGGCTTGGCCAGGTAGTCGTCGGCGCCCATTTCCAGGCCGAGCACGCGGTCGATCGGCTCGGCGCGCGCGGTCAGCATGATCACCGGCGTGTTCGAGCGCGCCCGCAGGTCGCGACACAGGGTCAGGCCATCCTCGCGCGGCAGGTTGAGGTCAAGCACGATCAGGTCCACGTGTTCGCGGTCCAGCAGCTGGCGCATGGCGGTGCCGTCTGCGGCCGTGCTCACCTGGTAGCCGGCGCGGCCGAGCTGCTCGGCCAGCAGGGTGCGGATGTCGTTGTCGTCGTCGACGATCAGCAGTCGATGCATCGTGTTTTCAGTCTCCATGTCGCGATCATCCCGTGTCGGCAGCTGAACCGCATCCGGGGCAATGCGTACCAGTGTATCCAGCCATGAGCGGGATACCTGTGGTTACGCGTATTCACCGACAGTGTTACATAGAGACATACCCCGAGGATTGAGCCGCCTGTCGCCCGGTCTTCACAATGCCCACCAACGCCGCCGCCGCGGCCCCGAGAGTGAAGCCACGACGTGACGTTCCGCCTGTTGCCCGCGACCCGCCGTGGTCGCCTGATACTGATCGCCCTGCTCGCCCTGATCGTGGCCGTCGCCGCCTGGTGGCTGCTGCGCAAACCCGTCGCCCCGGCGGTGGCGACCACGCCGGTCAGCCGCGGCGACATCGAGCAGACCGTGGAAGCCACCGGCGTCATCGACGCCTACAAGCTGGTCAGCGTCGGTGCGCAGGCCTCGGGCCAGATCAAGTCGCTGAAGGTACAGCTGGGCGATACCGTGAAGGAAGGCGACCTGATCGCCGAGATCGATGCCACCACCCAGCAGAACCAGGTGCTCAACGCACAGGCTTCGCTGGACCAGGTCACCGCCCAGCGCGCCGTGCAGCAGGCCACCCTGCGCCAGGCCGAACTGGAGTTCGCGCGCCAGCAGCAGATGCTGGCGGCCGAGGCCACCTCGCGCCAGGAATACGATGCCGCCGAAGCACAGCTGAAAACTGCCCGTGCCCAGCTGCAGTCCTACGAGGCGCAGATCAAGGGCCGCCAGACCGAGCTGGGCACCGCCCGCGCCAACCTGGCCTACACCCGCATCACCGCGCCGATGGATGGCACCGTGGTGGCGGTGGTGGCCGAGGAAGGCCGCACCGTGAACGCCAACCAGACCGCGCCCACCATCGTGATGCTGGCGCGGCTGGACGTGGTCACGGTCAACGCCGAGATCTCCGAGGCCGACGTGGTCAAGATCAAGGCCGGCATGCCGGTGTACTTCACCACCCTGGGTGACCCCGACCGCAAGTACCACGCCACGCTGCGCCAGATCAATCCGGCGCCGGCCTCGATCGCCAACGAGAATTCGTCCAGCTCCAGCAGTTCGTCCAGCTCCAGTTCCAGCAGCGCGGTCTACTACAACGCGCTGTTCGACGTGGAGAACCCGGACGGCACCCTCCGCATCGACATGACCGCGCAGGTCTCGGTACTGCTCAAGCAGGCCAAGGACGTGCTGATGGTGCCGGCGGTGGCGCTGGGACCGAAGCGCCGCGGCGACGAGCGCATGGTGCGGGTGCTGGACGACAAGGGCCAGCCGCAACCGCGCAAGGTCACCGTGGGCATCAACAACGGCGCCTCGGCCGAAATCCTGTCCGGGCTGAAGGAAGGCGAACGCGTGGTGGTGGGCGAAGCCGGTGCGGCCGGTGCCAGCGCCGGCGCCGGCGCCGGCAACCGCGGCGGCATGCAGATGCGGGTCGGCGGCCCGGGCATGGGTCCGCGCCGATGAGCACGAAGGCGCCGCTGCTGCGCCTGCGCGACCTGCGACGCGAATTCCCGGCGGGCGATGATGTGATCGCCGTCCTGCGCGACGTCAACCTGGATATCCACGCCGGCGAGATGGTGGCGATCGTCGGCCAGTCCGGCTCGGGCAAGTCGACGCTGATGAACATCCTCGGCTGCCTCGATCGCCCTACCCGCGGCAGCTACCAGGTGGCCGGCCGCGAAACCGGCAGGATGGCGCCGGATGAACTGGCCGAACTGCGCCGCGAACATTTCGGCTTCATCTTCCAGCGCTACCACCTGCTGGGCGACCTGGATGCGCGCGGCAACGTGGAGGTACCGGCGGTGTATGCCGGCAGCCTCGGCCCGGTGCGCAACGCGCGTGCCGAGCAGCTGCTGCAGCGGCTGGGCCTGGGCGACCGCATGCACCACAAGCCGGGCCAGCTGTCCGGTGGCCAGCAGCAGCGCGTGTCGATCGCACGTGCGCTGATGAACGGCGGCGAGGTGATCCTGGCCGACGAACCGACCGGCGCGCTCGACACGAAATCCGGCGAGGAAGTGATGGCGATCCTCGGCGAGCTGCACGCCGAAGGCCACACCATCATCATTGTCACCCACGACATGAGCGTGGCCGAACACGCGCAGCGCATCATCGAAATCCGCGATGGCGAAATCATCGCCGACCGCACCAATCCGAACGCACCAACCTACCGCGCGCAGCGCGAGGCCAGCACCGGCGTGGCCCGCGGCAACAGCTGGCGGGCGGCCCGTGACCGCTTCACCGAAGCGTTCCGCATGGCCCTGCTGGCGATGAACGCACATCGGCTGCGCACCTTCCTGACCATGCTCGGCATCATCATCGGCATCGCCTCGGTGGTCTCGGTGGTGGCGCTGGGCAATGGCTCACAGCAGCAGATCCTGCAGAACATCAGCGCGCTCGGCACCAACACCATCGACGTCTATCCCGGCCGTGGTTTCGGCGACATGCGCTCGGCGCGGGTACAGACGCTCAAGGCCAGCGATGCCGATGCACTGGCAAAGCAGAGCTACGTGGACAGCGCCACCCCCAGCGTGTCGACCTCGGTCACCGCGCGTTACCGCAACCAGTCCTCCACCGCCCAGGTCAGTGGCGTCGGCGAGCAGTTCTTCCGGGTCAAGGGCGTGACCCTGCTCAGCGGCAGCTTCTTCGATACCGACGCGGTGAAGGGCCTCGGCCAGGTGGCGGTGATCGACGAGAACACCCAGACCCAGTTCTTCCCCGATGTCGATCCGGTCGGCCAGGTGATCCTGCTCGGCAACGTACCGGCACGCGTGGTCGGCGTGGCCAAGCGCCAGAGCTTCGGCTTTGGTGGCAGCACCAGCCTCAGCGTGTGGGTGCCCTACACCACGGTGATGTCGCGCATGCTCGGCCAGAGCCACGTTTCCAGCATCACCGTGCGCGTGGACGACGACACGCCGATGGATGCGGCGCAGGAAGCGATCACCCGCCTGCTGACCCTGCGCCACGGCACCGAGGACTTCTTCCTCAGCAACAGCGCCGAGATCCGCCAGACCATCGAGCAGACCACGCGCACGATGACCCTGCTGATCGGCGCCATCGCCGCCATCGCGCTGCTGGTCGGCGGCATCGGCGTGATGAACATCATGCTGGTCTCGGTGACCGAGCGCACCCGCGAAATCGGCGTGCGCATGGCGGTGGGGGCACGGCAGAGTGACATCCGCCAGCAGTTCCTGATCGAGGCGGTGCTGGTGTGCCTGCTCGGTGGTCTGCTCGGCATCGGCCTGGCCCTGCTGCTGGGCTCGATGATCGGCCGCTTCGCCAGTGACTTCCAGGTGCTGTTCTCCACCGCCTCGATCGTTGCCGCGTTCGCCTGCTCGACCCTGATCGGCGTGGCATTCGGCTTCCTGCCCGCGCGCAATGCCGCGCAGCTGGACCCGGTGGAGGCCCTGGCCCGCGAATGAAGATGATGACCCGACTGCCCTTCCCTGCTCCCTCGCGCCCGCTGCTGGTGGGCGCTGTTCTGCTTGCCCTCTCAGGCTGTGCCTCGGTGGGCCGCTACCCGGTGCAGGCCCCCGATGTGGCGGCCAGCTACGGCCGTGGCGATGCCACCCTCAACGCACCGGCCGACGACCCGCGCAGCAGCCTGGATACACCGGGCCGCGACATCCGCCAGGACAGCTGGTGGACGGGCTTCGGCGATGAACGACTGAATCGCCTGGTGGCGCAGGCGCTGGCCGCCAACAGCGATCTGGCCGCCGCTGGCCTGGCCGTGCAGCGTTCGCGCCTGCAGGCCGGCCTGGCCAGCAACGCCCTGTGGCCGCAGCCTTCGTCCTCCGGGGTCAGTGGCAGCGCCAGCCGCGCCACCGACCAGTCTGATGATTGGCGTCGCAGCTATTCCACCGGCGTCTCGCTGGGCTGGGAGGTCGATCTGTGGGGCCGCCTGCGCACCCAGCGCGACATCGCCCGCTGGGAAGCCGAGGCCAGCGAGGAAGACCGGCAGAACACCGCACTGCTGGTGATCGGCGACACCATCACCCAGTACTGGAACCTGGCCTATCTCAACCAGTCCATCGCCACCGGCCAGGCCAACCTGGAGCGCCTGGAACGCACACGCGAACTGGTCCAGGCCCGCTTCGACGCCGGTGCGGTATCGCGCCTGGAAGTACGCCAGGCACTGCAGAACCTGCAGTCGCAGCGGTCCTCGCAGAGCGCGCTGGAGCAGCAGCGGGTGGAGGTGCGCAATGCACTGACCGTGCTGCTGGACGGCACACCCTGGCCCCAGCAGGACGAACCGCAGGACCTGCTGGCCGCACGCAGCCCCGGGATCAACGAAGGCCTGCCGACCGACCTGCTCGGCCGCCGTCCCGACCTGCGCGCGGCCGAACTTCGCCTGCGCAACAGCCTGAAGACCATCAAGGTGACCGCTACCCAGTACTACCCGGCGCTGAGCCTGACCGGCAGCCTCGGCTCCAGTGCAACGTCGCTGGGTGACGTGCTGCGCAACCCGGTGGCCACGCTGGGCGCCGGCCTGTCGCTGCCGTTCCTCAACCTGCAGCGCGCACAGCTGGATACCGACATCGCCGGCACCAGCTATCAGATCGCCGCGACCAATTTCCGCAAGACGCTGTACACCGCGCTGTCGGAAGTGGACAACGCGCTGTCGGCACGCGAGCAGCTGGCGCGCCAGGTGGCGGCCTCGCAGGCGTCGTACGACGAAGCAGTGGAAGTGGAGCGCGCGCAGGAAGTGCGCTACCGCGTAGGTGCCACCGACCTGCGCACCTGGCTGGAAGCGCAGCAGACCCGGCGTGATGCCGAGCTGTCGCTGGCGCGCGTGCGCCAGGGCCAGCTGAACAACGACGTCACCCTGTTCAAGGCACTGGGCGGCAGCGCGGGGTGAGGCGGCAAGGGCGCCAACCCGGGTTGGCGACTACCCGGTGGGTGTCGACCTTGGTCGACACGGCAACGACCCGGTAGGTGTCGACCTTGGTCGACACGGCAACGACCCGGTAGGTGTCGACCTTGGTCGACACGGCAACGGCCCGGTAGGTGTCGACCTTGGTCGACACGGCAACGGCCCGGTAGGTGTCGACCTTGGTCGACACGGCACATGGAAAAGAGATCCGACCCCGAAATCAACCGCGCTGGCGCACGGCCTCGAACAGGCTGACGCCCGCGGCGACGGAGACGTTCAGGCTCTCGATCTCGCCCGGCATCGGGATCTTGACGAGGCCATCGCAGTTCTCGCGGGTCAGGCGGCGCAGGCCATCGGCCTCGCCACCCAGCACCAGGGCGATGTTGCCCTTCAGGTCCAGCTGGTACAGCGACGCAGTGGCTTCGCCGGCCAGGCCGTAGATCCACACGCCCTGCTTCTGCAGGTCCTTCAGGCAGCGCGACAGGTTGGTCACCGCCACCACCGGGATCAGATCGGCGGCACCGGCCGAGGTCTTGCGCACGGTCGCGTTCACCGTGGCCGACTTGTCCTTGGGGATGATCACGGCAGTGGCGCCTGCGGCAGCCGCCGAGCGCAGGCAAGCGCCAAGGTTGTGCGGATCCTGCACTTCGTCCAGCACCAGCAGCAGGGCCTTGCCCTCGGCTGCGGTGACCAGGCCCTCCAGCTCGTTCTCGCTGTAAGTGCGGGCGGCGGCATAGCGCGCGGCCACGCCCTGGTGGCGTACCGAACCGCCGACACCGTCCAGCGCCTGGCTGTTCACCTTGCGCACGTCGATGCCCTTGCGGCGGGCGTTTTCCTCGATCTCGGTCAGGCGCGGGTTCTTCGCACCGGCCTCGACCAGCACTTCGCGGACGTTCTCGGCGTCGTTCTCGATGGAGGAGGCGACGGCGTTGACGCCGACGATCCACTGGCTGTTCTTGCTCATGCGGGCGGGGACCGGAAAGGGGGTGGCTATGGTAGAGCATCGGCGGGCCGGGCGCTGCGGCGGGGCCCCTGTTGAGCCGAGCCTGCGCTCGCCGCCGGGCTGAGGCCGCGGCGACCTGCCAGCCGAGCCTGGGCTCGGCGCTACAGGGGCGTTACCGGCTGCGCGGCGGCCAGTGCGGCGTGTCGTGGTCCGGGTGCTGATGGGACACGATGGTGGCCAGGAACTCCAGCGCCGCGATGTCTTCCTCGGTACGACGGGCCGGCAGGCTGGCCAGCGTATCGACGAACGGCAGCTTGCGCTCGACCCCGTACTGGATCGTCGGCGGCAGGCGCTCGGGTTCGTCAAAGGCGCCGGCCGCCACCGCCACGCCGTCCGGCGCCTCGTAGCTCAGCGGCGTGCCGCAGTCGGCACAGAAGCCCCGGCGCACCACGTTGGAGGACTGGAAATAGCGCGGCTGGCCGCGGGTCCAGCTGAACTGCACGCCGCGCACCGACACCAGCGGTGCGTAGTAGGCACCGAAGGCCTTCTGGCACATCCGGCAATGACAGATCGAACTGTCGGTCAGCGCGCCACGCACCTGGAAGCGGATCGCGCCGCACTGGCAGCCGCCGCTGTATTCGGGTTGGCCCTGCATGCGATGTCTCCTGGTGGTGCCGGCCGCTGGCCGGCAACCCGTCGGTGCCGAGGGTGCCATGGATGCCGGCCAGCGGCCGGCACTACCACGGTCATCAGTATTTCTCTTTCTTCCGCTTGGCCGGCTTGCCACGCTCCGGCAGCGGCGGCAGGCCATCGCCTTCGTCCTCGCCCTTGTGTTCGACCAGGCGGAAGTCGATCTTGCGCTCTTCCATGCTGGCCTTCAGTACCAGGATCCGCACGCGGTCACCCAGCCGGTAGCTGCTGCCGCGGCGCTCGCCGGTCAGCGTCTTGCGCGTGGCGTCGAACTTGTAATAGTCCTGCGGCAGCTGGGTCACGTGCACCAGGCCCTGCACCTTCGACTCATCCAGCTCCACGAACAGGCCGAAGCTGGTCACGCCGCTGATCACGCCATCGAACTGGCCACCCACGTGCTTTTCCATCCACGCCGCGCGGTAACGCTCGTCGACCTCGCGCTCGGCTTCATCGGCACGGCGCTCGCGCTCGGAGCACTGCAGCGCCAGCGCAGCCATTTCGCGCGCGTTGTAGGTGAACTTGTCCAGCGGCTTGCCGGACAACGCGTGCTTGATCGCGCGGTGTACCAGCAGGTCGGGGTAACGACGGATTGGCGAGGTGAAGTGCGCGTACGCCTCCAGTGCCAGGCCGAAATGACCGTGGTTTTCCGGGCTGTAGATCGCCAGGCTCTGGCTGCGCAGCAGCACCGATTCCAGCAGCGTGGCATCGGGGCGGTCGCGGATCTTCTTCAGCAGCTTGGTGTAATCCCCCGGGCGCACCTTCGACCATGGCGGCAGGCTCAGCTTGAACTCCTTGAGGAATTCCAGCAGGTCGGCGTACTTGGTTTCCGGCGGCTTCTCGTGGATGCGGTACGGGGCCGGCACATGGCGCGACAGCAGGTACTTCGCCGCCTCCACATTGGCCGCGATCATGCATTCCTCGATCAGCTTGTGCGCGTCGTTGCGCACCAGCATGCCGGCCTGGGTCACTTCACCGCGGTTGTCCAGCACGAAGCGCACTTCGCTGCTTTCGAACTCGATGGCGCCACGCTTGGCACGCGCCTTGGACAGGACCTTGTACAGCTGGTGCAGGCGCTGCACCTGCGGCAGCAGGTCACCCATCCAGGCCTTGGTATCGGCATCGTCCTCGCCCACCGCCTTCCACACTTGGGTGTAGGTCAGGCGCGCATGCGAGTTCATCACCGCTTCGTAGAAGCGCGAATGCGTGACCAGGCCGTCGCGGTCGATCTGCATGTCGCAGACGAAGCACATGCGGTCGACCTTCGGCATCAGCGAACAGATGCCGTTGGACAGCGTCTCCGGCAGCATAGGCACCACGAAGCCCGGGAAGTACACCGAGGTGGCACGCTTCTGCGCCTCTTCGTCCAGTGGCGTGCCGGGCCGGACGTAGTTGGAGACATCGGCAATCGCCACCACCAGCCGGAAGCCATCGGCATTCGGCTCGCAGTACACCGCGTCGTCGAAGTCCTTGGCATCCTCGCCATCGATGGTGACCAGCGGCATGCTGCGCAGGTCCACGCGGTCGCCGATCATCGCCGGCTCAACCACCAGCGGCACCGAGGCGGCTTCGTCCAGCACTTCCTGCGGGAACTCGAATGGCAGTTCATGGCCGTGGATGGCGGTCTCCACCACCAGCGAGGCGGTCAGCTTGTCGCCGAGCACGGCGATGATGCGGCCGATCGGCGGGCGACGGCTGTCCGGCGCCTGGGTCAGTTCGCAGACCACCAGCTGGCCGTCGCGCGCACCACCGGTCTGGTCCGGCGGCACCTGCACGTTGCGCTGCACGCGCTTGTCGTCGGGCACCACGTAGTTGATGCCCATCTCGATGCTGAAGCGACCGATCAGGCGGGTCATGCCGCGCTCCAGCACGCGGGCGATGCTGCCTTCGCGGCGGCCACGGTGGTCGATGCCGGTCACGCGGGCCAGCACCTTGTCGCCGTGCATGACCTTGCGCATTTCATACGGCGGCAGGAACAGGTCGTCGCCGCCCTCGACCGGGCGCAGGAAGCCGAACCCCTCCGGGTTGGCGATCACCACGCCGGTGACCAGGTTCAGGGTCTGGATCGGGGCGAAGCCGCCGCGGCGGTTCTGCACCAGCTGGCCGTCGCGGACCATGGCGCCAAGCCGGCGCGACAGTGCTTCGGCACGGTCCGGGGCGGTCAGGCCCAGGCGTGCGCCCAGTTCCTCTGCCGTCTGCGGCCCTTCGCAACGCTCCAGCAGGGCCAGGATGGCTTCGCGGCTGGCGATGGGCTGTTCGTACTTCTCTGCTTCGCGGGCGGCATAGGGATCGTCGATCACCTTGCCGGTCGGCGGCAACTTGCGGCCCGGGGCCGGGCCCGGTGCGTCGCTGCTGCGGACCTTGCGGCCACGCGGCGGTGCGCCGCCTTCATTCAATTCGGGGAACCAGCCCGGCAACGGCTTGCCCGGCTTGGTGGTGCGGGCCGTGCCCGCCTTGGCGCCCTTCTTCGGGGCCTGGCCGCGGGAGGTGCTCCCGCCCTTGCTTGGTTTTTTGGTAGTCATCGCCCTACATGGTAGCCGTTGACGGCGTGCAGAACGGGTCAGTGGCCGTCTTGAAGGCCTTGCGTGAAAAATATTCAGGAAGTCGTTGACAGCCTGCGGATTCATCTTCACAATTGCGCCTCTGGAACGCCCAGGTGGCGGAATTGGTAGACGCACTAGTTTCAGGTACTAGCGGGTAAAACCGTGGAGGTTCGAGTCCTCTCCTGGGCACCAACGAAAAAACTCCTCGCTTCGGCGGGGATTTTTTTTGCCTGCAATCCAGCAACGGGGCCGAATTCCTTTCCGAAGGAAAGCGCTCCGACCCCAAGCGAGTGAGATGGGGTCAGAGCCCGCTCCGCACCCGAAACGAGGTCCGACACCGGATCCAGAAAAAGTGTTGACACCCCCGTAACAACACCCCATAATCTCGCTCCTCGACGCCCAGGTGGCGGAATTGGTAGACGCACTAGTTTCAGGTACTAGCGGGTAAAACCGTGGAGGTTCGAGTCCTCTCCTGGGCACCACGTCGAGAATGAGAAAAACCCGCGAGAGCGGGTTTTTTCATGCCCGGAATCCGGCATCAGAGCAGCGGCCGCAGCACCAGTTCCAGCCCGAGCAGCAGCAGGAAACCCAGGAAGCAGCCCCGGAACACCCGCGCACTGATGCGCTGCCGGATCACCTGCCCCAGCCACATGCCCAGCAATGCCGGCAGCACCGCCAGCGCACTCAGCCCCAGCTGCTGGATGCCGAATGCGCCGTGCAGCACCAGGCCGGCGGTCAGCGAAATCGTTGACACCGTGAACGCCAGCCCCAGCGCCTGCACCAGCTCCTCGCGCTGCAACCCCAGCGACTGCAGGTACGGCACCGCCGGCATCACGAACACGCCGGTGGCGCCGGTCACCACGCCCGACAACGCACCCACCAGCGGCCCCAGCCAACGCTCGCGCCGCTGCTGCACGCGGAACACCGGCGCAAGCAACGCATAGGCGGCATAGACCACCAATGCCACGCCCAGCGCAACGCGCGACCAAGTGCGATCGACCCGCATCAGCAGCGCCGCCGAGCCCAGCGTCACCACCACCACGGCCAGCATCATCGGCCACAGGCGCCGCACGATGCGGTCCAGTGACGGCCCGGACAACAGCTGCCACGCATTGGTGACGAAAGTGGGAATGAACAGCATCGACGCGGCCGACACCGGCGACAGCGTGCTGCCCAGCAGCCCCATCGCCACCGTCGGCAACCCCATCCCAGTCACACCCTTGACCACACCGGCCAGCACGAACACCACCACCAGCAGCACGTAGAAGTAGATCGATTCATTCATGCCTTCATTGGATCGGCCGGCCGCTCGGCGCACAATGCGGTGTTTCCGGCCTTGCCTTCGGCTGATCCGAAGGCGCAGCCGTTGCGATGAGGGCATCACATGCGGATGGATATCGCCGACCTGCGCCTGTTCCTGGCGATTGCCGAGGCGGGCAGCATCACGGCCGGCGCAGCGCAGGCAAACCTGGCACTGGCGTCGGCCAGCGAACGCCTGCGCACGATCGAAGCCGATGCCGGCACCGCGTTGTTGAACCGGCACCCCCGCGGCGTCAGCCTGACCGAAGCCGGCGCCGCCCTCGCCCACCATGCACGATTGATCCTGCAGCAGCAGGCGCAGCTGCGCGGTGAACTGCAGGCGTTCGCGCACGGCGCGCGCGGCACACTGCATCTGTATGCCAACACCGCAGCACTGACCAACTACCTGCCTTCGCGGCTGGCACCGTGGCTGGCCGAACGCCCGCGCCTGCACGTGGAACTGCTGGAGCGCACCAGCCCCGAAGTCGTGCGTGCGATCAACGCTGGCCAGGCCGAAGCCGGCATCATCAGTGATGCGGTCGACGCTGCCGGCCTGCAGCAGCACGTGGTCGCCGAAGATCCACTGGTGATGCTGCTGCCCGCAGACCACCGGTTCGCATCGCGGCGCAGCGTGGCCTTCGCCGATGTTGCCGGCGAGACCTTCGTCGCGCTGGCCGACGGCAATGCACTGCAGGCCTACATCGAAGACCAGGCACGCGACATCGGGCGACGCCTGGACGTGCGCATCCGCATGAAGACCTTCGAAGGCGTGTGCATCATGGTCGGCCACGGCATTGGTGTCGGCATCGTGCCGCGCACCATCGCCCGCCATCATCGACGCAATACCCGTACTGTTGCGGTTCCGCTTGCAGATGCGTGGGCACAGCGCCGCCTGTGCGCCTGTTTCGCCGGATGGGCGCAGCTGTCACCGGCGATGCGCAGCCTGCTGCTTCACCTGGGCGTGCAGCCGCAGAAAAATGTGTGAAATGTTGTTGACACACTCTCTGCCGTCCCGCACAATTCATCTCCTGAGTCGCCCAGGTGGCGGAATTGGTAGACGCACTAGTTTCAGGTACTAGCGGGTAAAACCGTGGAGGTTCGAGTCCTCTCCTGGGCACCACGACTCAAGATGATCAAACCCGCGAAAGCGGGTTTTTTCGTTTCCGGGGTTTGGCGATCCTGGCATCGCAACCGCCACTCGGACTGTCGTATCTCGCACCGTCCGGGCGTCGTCTGCGGGTGCATACCTCCTCCTGGCGCGTCGTCACCAGACCTTGAACGGCCCCCTTTTGGGGCGCATTTCACGTTCCCCGTTCAATTCGTACTTTTCCTAGTCGAGATCCACCCGATTCCTTTTCGGTGGGAGGCAGATTTGCGGGAGCCGGTTGCAGGTGTATCGCCACGACCTGACCAGCGCCCCTCCTCTCCCCCAAAGGACGCACCAATGCAGCGCAGCATCATCTGCCCACACTGCCATACCGGCTCGAACCACGGCGTAAGCGTATGCGTGGGATGCCAGGCCGAGGTCCACTACGGCGCATCAAAGGAGGCCGTAATGCTTGTCTTTGTCGCCGCCATCATCTGCGGCGCACTTGTCGGCAGCCGATTTCAGGCCACTGCCGGCTGGCTCGCATGCGGCGCCGTACTTGTGGCGGGGATCTGGGCCATTTCCCGATGGTCTTCCGACCGGGTGGTGTTCAAACGCGTCTATCGCACGCGCTGAACCTGCGCCGTTGCACCACCCCGAGGGCAATGCCCGCGCGACCAGCGTCGCCCCAACAAAAACCCCGCCTCGCGGCGGGGTCAAAATACAGCACGGTGTTTCCAGGGAGTTTCAGTGTCCACCACCGGCGGCTGCACCCGCACCTGCGCCGAATGGCGGCTTGGCCAGCCACAGGAACGTAATGATCGCCAGGAAAATCCAGCCCAGCAGGAAGAAGATGTCGTTGAAGCCCATCTGCGATGCCTGGTGGTTGATCATGTTGTTCAGTACCGCTGCGCCGTGCTGCAGGTCGCCCTGCCCCATCGCCGTGACCTGGTCCTGCATGCCCGGCTGATAGGCCGAGATATGCTCGGTCAGGTCGGCATGGTGCACCTGGGTGCGCCGCGCCCACAGCCACGTCGTCAGCGACGCCGCGAAACTGCCACCCAGCGTACGCAGGAACGTGGCCAGGCCGGAGCCCGCCGCGATCTCGCGTCCATCCAGGTCCGACAGCAGGATCTGCAGCACCGGCATGAAGAACAGCGCGACGCCGATGCCCATGATCAGCTGTACGCCGGCCACGTGCATGTAGTCCACCTGCAGGTTGAAGTTCGATCGCAGGAAGCTGGTCATCGACAACACGATGAACGCGACCGTGGCCAGCATGCGCATATCGAAGCGCGACGCATACTTGCCCACGAACGGGGTCATGATCACCGGCAGGATGCCGATCGGCGCCGTCGCCAGGCCCGCCCAGATCGCGGTGTAGCCCATGTCACGCTGCAGCCACTGCGGGATCAGCAGCGCCACGCTGAAGAACGCCGCGTAGGCCACCACCATCGCCAGCGTACCGGCGCGGAAGTTGCGGTGCCGGAACAGCTTCAGGTCAACGATCGGATCCTTGTCGGTCAGCTCCCAGATCAGGAACACCGTCAGCGTCACCACCGCTACGCAGGCCAGCACCACGATCTTCATCGACGAGAACCAGTCCTCGTCGTTGCCCAGGTCGAGGACCAGCTGAAGCGCACCGACGCCGATCACCAGGGTGACCAGGCCGACGTAGTCCATCTTCGGCTTCTCGATCTGCTCCGGTCGCCCCTTCAGCTGGTTGCCGACCACCAGCGCAGCGAAGATGCCCAGCGGCACGTTGATCAGGAAGATCCACTCCCAGCTGTAGTTGTCGGTGATCCAGCCACCGAGGATCGGGCCACAGATCGGCGCAACCACCGTGATCATCGCCAGCAGTGCCAATGCCTGCCCGCGTTTCTCGCGCGGATAGATCGAGACCAGCAGCGACTGCGTGATCGGGTACATCGGGCCGGCAACGAACCCCTGCAGCGCACGCGACAGCACCAGCATGCCCATGCTCTGCGCCAGGCCGCACAGCAGCGAGGTGATGACGAAGGCCAGCGTGGCCCAGACGAACAGCTTGCGTTCGCCGAAACGGCGGCTGAGCCAGCCGGTCAGCGGCAGCGCGATGGCCGTGCTGACCGCGAACGAGGTGATGACCCAGGTCGCCTGCTGCGAACTGGCGCCGAGATTGCCGGCGATGGTCGGCAGCGAGACGTTGGCGATGGTGGTGTCGAGCACCTGCATGAACGAGGCCATCGCCAGGCCCACAGTGCACAGTGCGACGCTGGGCGGCACGAACCCGGAGGCCGCACCCGGCGCCGCCGGTGCGCCCGGAGCGCCGGGCGCGGCTGGAGCTTGTGCGGACATGGCGACCTCAGCCCACCTTCGCCTGCTGCTGCGGCAGGTTGCCCTGGATGATCGTGTGGATCACCTCGTCGGCATCATGCAGCTGCTTGGCATACACGTCGGTGTCGAACACCGTGCCCTTGGCCGGAGTGCTCGGCAGCACTTCGCCCTTCTGGTCGCGCAGGCTCACTTCAGCCTTCATCGACAGGCCGATGCGCAGCGGGTGTTCGGCCAGCTGCTTGGCATCGATGGCGATGCGCACCGGCACGCGCTGCACGATCTTGATCCAGTTGCCGCTGGCGTTCTGCGCCGGCAGCAGCGAGAACGCGGAGCCGGTGCCCAGGCCCAGGCTCTGGATGCGGCCCTTGTACTTCACGTCACCGGCGTACAGGTCCGACTTCAGCTCCACTTCCTGGCCCAGGCGCATGTGGCGCAGCTGGGTTTCCTTGAAGTTGGCCTCGACCCACATCTGCTCGGTCGGCACCACGGCCATCAGGGCATTGCCCGGCTGCACGCGCTGGCCGACCTGCACCGAACGACGGGCGACGTAGCCGGTGACCGGCGCGACGATGCCGGCGCGGGCGTTGTTGAGGAAGGCCTGGCGCAGCTGCGCGGCGGCGGCCTGCACGTCCGGCTGGGTGGCGATCACGGTGTCGTCGACCAGCGCGCGGTTGCGCTCGACGGTCTCGCGCGAGCCGGCCACGGCCGCTTCGGCGGCAGCCAGCTCGTCACGGGCGTGGGCCAGTTCTTCGTTGGAGATGGCGCCGGTGGCGGCCAGGTCCTTGCGGCGGGCGAAGTCTTCGCGCACGCGCTTCAGGGTCACCTGGCGGGCGTTCAAGTCCGCCTGGGCGCCTTCCACGCTGCGGTACAGACCACGGGTCTGGCGTACCGTCTTGGCCAGGTTGGCTTCGGCCTGCTGCAGTGCCACCGCGGTGTCGGACGGGTCCAGCTGCACCAGCAGCTGGCCGCGCTCCACGCGCATGCCGTCATCGGCGTTGATGGCGACCACGGTACCGGCCACCAGCGGGGTGATCTGCACCTGGTTGCCCTGCACGTAGGCATCGTCGGTCTCTTCGAACCAACGGCCGAACATGAAGTACCACAGCGCCAGTGCAGCAAGCAGCAGCACGACGATCACGAACAGGCCGCGCAGCAGGTTGCCGCGGCGGTTGGGGGCGGCCGGGGCCGCGGTGTCTTGGGTCTGGCTCATGGCGGGCGTCTTCAGGAATGCGAGGAATCGGAATGGGAGGCGATCGGTGCGCGGTCGGCGTCAGCGGGCTGGAAACCACCGCCCAGCGCCTTGCTCAGGCGCACCGAGGACTGCACCTGCTGCGACTGCAGGCCGGCCAGCTGCTGCTGCGACTGCAGCAGGGTGGACTGCGCGGTCAGCACGTCCAGATAGCTGCCGATGCCGGCGCGGTAACGCTGCTGGGCCAGGTCGAAGGCCGAGCGTGCGGTATCCACCGCCTGCAGCTGCGAGTGCGCCTGCTGCGCCAGCGAGCGCACCGCGTTGACCTGGTCGGCGACGTCGCGCAGTGCGTCGAGCACGGTCTGGTTGTAGTTGGCCACCGCCAGGTCGTACTGCGCATCGGTGTTGGCCAGGTTGGCGCGCAGCTTGCCACCTTCGAAGATCGGCAGGCTCAGCGCCGGGCCGATGTAGGCGAAGGTGGAGCTGCTCTTCAGCAGGTCACCCACGTTCGGGGCGACCACGCCGGCCAGCGCGGTCAGGTTGAAGCTCGGGTAGAACCTGGTCTTGGCAACCTTGATCTGCTTGTCGGCCGCTTCAACGCGCCAGCGTGCGGCCACGATGTCGGGCCGACGGCCCAGCAGTTCGCTGGGCAGCACGCCCGGCAGCTGCAGCGCCAGCGGGTTCAGCGGCTGCGGGCGCTGGATCGACAGGCCACGGTCCGGGCCCTTGCCGACCAGCGCGGCCAGTGCGGTGCGCGCCGCATCGATCCGCTGCTGCGCAGCCTGCACCTGCTGCTGGGCGGCCGGCACGCGGGCCTCGGCCTGGCGCACCTGCAGATCGCTGTCGATGCCGGCGCGGCGGCGCTGGCGGGTCAGTTCCAGCGACTTCTGCGAGCGGGCCAGTTCTTCTTCGGCCACATCATTGAGCTGCCACGCATAGGCGAGGTTGGCGTAGGCCTGGGTGATGCCGGTGGACAGGTTCAGGCGTGCGGCCTGGGCCTCGACGGTGGCCGCATGCGCGCCATCCACGGCCGCTTCCCAGGCGGCGCGCTTGCCGCCCCACAGGTCCACGCCATAGCTGAAGTCGAAGGCGACCTGGCTGCTGCCGGCGTAATGGCCACCGATCTCGCTGCCTGCCATCGACTCAGGCAGGCGCAGCCCGGTATAGCCACCGGACACCGACAGGCTGGGCAGCTCATCGGCACGTGCGGTGCCGACCTGGGCCTGGGCCTGGCGCAGGCGCGCGTCGGCGGCGTCCAGGCTCGGGTGGCCGGCCAGGCCCTCGGCGACCAGCGCGTCCAGCTGCGCATCGCCCAGCGCCTTCCACCAGTCCTGCGCCGGGAAGCCGGTGGCGCTCAGGTCGGTGTCGGCCAGGGTGCGTTCGCTGTGCAGGCTGTCCACGTCAAGCACGTGGCCCTGCGGGTTGAGGCCACGACTGCTGGCGCAGGCGGCCAGGGCCAGGGCCAGCGCTGACACCAGCAGCGCGCGCCCGGACCGGCGGAGAGTGGAATGCGGGATCGGGTTCATGGGGTCGTCAGGGAATCGCGGATTCGGGTAAGGAGGGACAGCAGCAGCGTGCGCTCGTCGGCGGAAAGATCACGCAGGGCGTAATCCATCACCGCGTCGCCACGCAGCTTCAACCGCGCCCACAATGCGCGGCCTTCATCGGTCAGCACGATCTGCAGCGCACGCCGGTCCTGCGCATGCGGTTCGCGGCGGACGCAGCCCAGTGCCTCGAGCTTGTCCAGCAGGCGGGTGACTGCGCTGGGTACCTGGTCGATGGCCTGGGCCAGTTCGTTGGCCGTGCACGGGGCCATGTGCGAGAGCACCTTCAACCCGATGTAGTGGGTGAAGCCGATACCCAGGTCTTCTTCAGCCATGGACGCGTCGAGTTGCCGGACCAGGCCGTCGCGCACCTGGCGCAGCAGCAGGCCGAAACTGGGGGGAGTGGTTGCAGGACAGATCATGGGGGAGCATTCTCTTCCAAAGAAAATATTTCTCAATGGAAATATTCGATCTGGCATCGAATGCTGTGTTGCAGCAGTAGGCTGGATCAATGAAGGCGCCTACCTTAATGATCTGGTCAGGTGGCCCGGTAGTACAATTCAGCCAATGGATGACACATTTCAGCCAGCGGACATGATGAACAAGGCAGAAATTCCCGCTCCCAAGCGCCTGCTCAGGGACGACGCACTGGATTGGTTCGAGCGCAACGATGGCCCACCGGTGGTCGCTTTCCGCTTTGACAGCCCGCAGGGGCTGGTCCGGGAGGTGGACTGGCACCACCACCAGCGCGCCCAGCTGATCTGTGTCGAGCGTGGCCTGCTGACCACCCGCACCTCGCACGGGACGTGGTCGCTGGCGCCGGGTTCGGCCGGCTGGATGCCGCCGCTGGAGCCGCATACGGTGACCCTGGACGGTCCGCTGCGCGGCTGGGGCATGGCGCTGGCCGCGCCGGCCTGCGCCACCCTGCCCGCCGATCCCTGCGTACTGGGCCTGTCCAAGCTGGCGCAGGCGCTGGCCGACCGCATCTGCGAATGGCCGCTGGGCTATGACACCACGCCTGAGCGCCAGCACATCATCGAGGTGCTGCTGGACGAGATCCGCACCGCGCCGCGCCAGCGCATGCACCTGCCGATGCCGCACGACCGGCGCCTGCTGAAGATCGCCTCGCAGCTGCTGGCCGACCCATCCGACGAGCGCAGCCTGGCCGAATGGGCGCATTGGGCCGGCCTGTCGCCGCGCAGCCTGACCCGTCACTTCCGCGACGAGACCACGCTCAGCTTCGCCCAGTGGCGGCAACAGGCCCGCCTGTCCGAAGCCCTGCGCCAGCTGACCGATGGCCGCAGCGTGGCCGACATCGCCCATGCACTGGGCTTCAGCAGCGCCAGTGCCTTCGTCACCGTGTTCCGCCGCCACTTCGGGCTGCCACCGGGGCGCTATCTGGCGCGGGCCGGGCATGGCCTCGAAACCGGGCTGGACCCTGCACGTGGCTTGGCATCCCCCGCCGCATCCGGATAATCACAGGATTGCGAGCGGCGACCGCCGTCGCCGCCTCCCGACATAGGTAACAACGCCGCATGACCGAACTTGCCCGCCCCGTGTTCCACGGATTCGAACAACTGCCGCTGCGCGAGTACGCCGAACGCGCCTACCTCGACTACTCGATGTACGTGGTCCTGGACCGCGCCCTGCCGTTCATCGGCGACGGCCTGAAGCCGGTGCAGCGCCGCATCATCTATTCGATGAGCGAGCTGGGCCTGAATGCCGCGTCCAAGCCGAAGAAGTCCGCGCGCACCGTCGGTGACGTCATCGGTAAGTACCACCCGCACGGCGACAGCGCGTGCTACGAGGCGCTGGTGCTGATGGCGCAGCCGTTCTCGTACCGCTACCCGCTGATCGAGGGCCAGGGCAACTTCGGCTCCAGCGATGACCCGAAGTCGTTCGCGGCCATGCGTTACACCGAATCCAAGCTGACCCCGATCGCCGAAGTACTGCTGGGCGAACTGGGCCAGGGCACCACCGACTGGGCACCGAACTTCGACGGCACCCTGCAGGAACCGACCTGGATGCCAGCGCGGCTGCCGCACCTGCTGCTGAACGGCACCACCGGCATCGCCGTGGGCATGGCCACCGACGTGCCGCCGCACAATCTCAACGAGATCGTCAGCGCACTGCTGCACCTGCTGGACAACCCCGATGCGACCGTGCGCGACCTGTGCGAGCACGTGCAGGGCCCGGACTACCCGTCCAGCGCCGAGATCATCACCGCCGCCAACGATCTGCGGAACATCTACGAGACCGGCAACGGCAGCGTGCGTGCGCGTGCGACCTTCAACAAGGAAGCCAACAACATCGTGGTGACGGCGCTGCCGTTCCAGGTGTCGCCGTCGAAGGTGATCGAGCAGATCGCCGCGCAGATGCGCGCCAAGAAGCTGCCGTGGCTGGAAGACATCCGCGACGAATCCGACCACGCCAACCCGGTGCGCGTGGTGCTGGTGCCACGTTCCAACCGCGTCGACGCCGACCAGCTGATGGGCCACCTGTTCGCGACCACGGACCTGGAGCGCAGCTACCGCGTCAACCTCAACGTGATCGGGCTGGACGGCCGTCCGCAGGTGAAGAACCTGAAGATGCTGCTCAGCGAATGGCTGACCTTCCGCAGCAACACCGTCACCCGCCGCCTGCAGCACCGCCTGCAGAAGGTCGAGCGCCGCCTGCACCTGCTGGAAGGCCTGCTGGTCGCCTTCCTCAACCTGGACGAGGTGATCCACATCATCCGTACCGAGGACGAACCGAAGGCGGCGCTGATCGCGCGCTTCGGCCTGTCCGAGGAACAGGCCGAGTACATCCTGGAAACCAAGCTGAAGCAGCTGGCCCGCCTGGAGGAGATGAAGATCCGCGGCGAGCAGGACGAGCTGGCCAAGGAACGCGAGAAGATCCTCGGCATCCTCGACAGCAAGGCCAAGCTGAAGAAGCTGATCCGCGACGAACTGACGGCCGACGCCAAGAAGTTCGGCGACGCGCGCCGTTCGCCGCTGGTGCAGCGCCAGGCCGCGCAGGCCATCGACGAGACCGAGCTGGTGCCGAGCGAGCCGATGACCGTGGTGCTGTCGGAAAAGGGCTGGATCCGTGCCGCCAAGGGCCATGACGTCGATGCGTCCGCCCTCTCCTACCGCGACGGTGATGCCCTGCAGGGCGCGGTGCGTGCGCGCAGCACCCAGCAGGTCGCATTCCTCGACAGCGAGGGCCGCGCCTACTCGACGCCGGTACATACCCTGCCCTCCGCGCGTGGCAATGGCGAACCGCTGACCGGCCGCTTCTCGCCGGCTCCCGGTACCAGCTTCGTGACCTTGGCCAGCGCCGAGCCGGATGCCCGCTTCGTGCTGGCCTCCAGCCATGGCTACGGCTTCGTCACCCGCTTCGAGAACCTGATCGGTCGCAACAAGGCCGGCAAGGCGATGCTGAACCTGTCGTCCGGCTCGTCGGTGCTCACCCCGTCGATGGTCGCCAACGTGGCCACCGACCGCATCGTGGCGGTGACCAGTTCCGGCAACCTGCTGGCGATCGCCGCCAACGACCTGCCGGAACTGGACAAGGGCAAGGGCAACAAGATCATCGAGATCCCGAAGGCCAAGCTCGCCACTGAACGCGTGGTCGCCATCGTGGCGATCAGCCCGGGGCAGACCCTGCAGGTGCGCAGCGGTCAGCGCACGATGGGGCTGAAGTTCAACGAGCTCGACGCCTACCTCGGCGCCCGCGCCACCCGCGGCCACCTGCTGCCGCGCGGCTGGCAGAAGGTGGAAGGGTTGTCGGTGGAATAAGGGCTGGGCCCTGCCCCTGGCGGGTGTCAACCTTGGTTGAGGTGGGTGTCAACCTTGGTTGACACGCATTACCCCCGGCAAACGCCAACCTCGGTTGGCGTTTTCGATCCCAATGGGGTCAGAGCCGTTTTCGTTGAAAACGGATCCGACCCCGGACACGAAAAAGCCGGGGAATTCCCCGGCTTTTTCGTTGTCGGCTGGCGGGCGATGGAGCAGCTGGCTGGCGAAGGCTGGCTGGCGGTGCTCCGGTGCTGGCGGGCGACATTGCTTTGTGCCCCTGGTAGAGCCGACCGCTGGTCGGCTGCCTTTTGCTCCTGGTAGAGCCGACTGTCAGTCGGCTGCTCCTTTGCTCCTGGTAGAGCCGACTGTTAGTCGGCTGCTCTGCCGAAAGGCAGCCGACTAACAGTCGGCTCTACCGGGTTGGCTCTACCGGGTCGGCTCTACCGAAAAGAGCGACGTCGGCTCAGTGCGCCGGGGCGCCGTTGCCGTCGATCTTGCTCAGCTGGTACAGCTCCAGGCCGATGCGCTTGATCAGGCCCAGCTGCTGCTCCAGCCACCAGGCGTGGTCTTCCTCGGTGTCCTTCAGCTGGGCCAACAGGATGTCGCGGCTCACGTAGTCACCCTTCTCCTCGCACAGCTTCATGCCGGCGGCGAGATTGTTCCGAACCGCGTATTCAGTGTCGAGATCCTTCTGCAGCATCTCTTCCACGGTCTTGCCCGGCTCGGTGGCATGCGGGCGCATGTCCGGGTCGCCGCCCAGGAACAGGATCCGGCGCAGCAGCGCATCGGCGTGCTGGGTTTCCTCTTCCATCTCGTGGTTCAGGCGTTCGTACAGCGCGAACAGGCCCTGGTCCTCGTAGCGGCGGGAATGGATGAAGTACTGGTCGCGGGCAGCAAGCTCGCCGCGCAGCAGTTCCTTCAGGCAGGCGATGACGTCCGGGTTGCCTTTCATGGGGGGCTCCTGTGAATCGATGCGGCATAGGGTGCCGCATTTCAAAATACGGTGATCTAATCGGAATCAGTCGCAGTTGCGCCTGCGGCTACAATCGGCCCACGAGTTCGGAAAGGACGTGCGATGCGACGTACATGGCGTTGGGTGCTGGGCGTGTTGGTCGCCATCGTGCTGGTCACCGCACTGGTCCTGTGGCTGCTGCTGCGCGGCAGCCTGGCCGACCTGGACGGCGAGCATGCGCTGCCCGGCCTGGCCAGGCCGGTCACCATCGAGCGCGATGCGCTGGGCGTGGTCACCATCACCGCCACCAGCCAGGCCGACGCAATGCGCGCATTGGGCCGCGTGCATGCGCAGGAACGCTATTTCGAGATGGACCTGATGCGCCGTAGCGCCGCCGGCGAACTGTCCGCACTGTTTGGCCCGAAGGCGATCGATGCCGACAAGCGCATGCGCGTGCATCGGCTGCGCGCGCGCACCGAGGCGAACATGCAGGCTGCGCTGGGCGACAACGTCGAAGCCGTGAGCGCCTATGTCGGTGGGGTCAATGAGGGCCTGGCCGGCCTCTCCGTGCGGCCATGGGCCTACCTGCTGCTGCGGCAGTCGCCGCAACCGTGGCAGGCCAGCGACAGCGTGCTGACCGGGCTGGCCATGTACGCCGACCTGCAGGACCCCGGCAACCAGACTGAGCTTGCACTGAGCCGCATCCGCGCAGTGGTGCCGCCGGCGCTGTACGCATTGATCGCCCACGACGGCACCGAATGGGATGCGCCGCTGTTCGGCGAACCCACCGGCAACGCTGCCCTGCCCGATGCCAGCCAGCTGGATCTGCGCACATTGGACGCGAAACCGGGCACCAAGCAGGAAGAGGCCGATGTCATCGGCAGCAACAACTTCGCCGTGGCCGGCGCGCTCACCGCCGACGGTCGCGCGATCGTCGCCGACGACATGCATCTCGGTCTGCGCGCGCCGGGTCTGTGGTTCCGCGTGCGCCTGCGCTACCCCGATCCACAGGCCGCTGGCGGCCAGGTCGACGTCACCGGTTTCTCGCTGCCTGGCCTGCCGGCGGTGATCGTCGGCAGCAACGGCCACGTCGCCTGGGGCTTCACCAACAGTTACATAGACACCGCCGATTACCGCACTGAACCAGCCAACGCCGCAGTGACCGTGCATGAAGAGCGGATTGCGGTGGCCGGCCAGGCCGACGTGCTGTTCCCGGTGCGCGAATCCGCCTGGGGGCCGATCCTGCACACGCATGCCGATGGCAGCGGCGACGCGCTGCGCTGGGTCGCCCACCTGCCCGGCGCGGTGCGCCTGGACTTCGGTGACCTGGCCCGCGCCGGTGACCTGGACAGTGCCCTGCAGTTCGCCGACCACGCCGGCATCCCCGCACAGAACCTGGTGGTCGGCGACCGCAGCGGACGCATCGCCTGGCGCCTGATCGGCGCCCGCCCCGACCGCGGTCCGGGCTGTGCACCGGCCGGCTTCACCGCCGCCAACAACCACGACTGCGCCCCCTGGCCGATCCGCAGCGACGCCTCGCCGGCATTGATCGACCCACCCAACCATCGCCTGTGGACCGCCAACAGCCGCGTCCTCGACGGCGAGGCACTGACCAATGTCGGCAATGGTGGCTATGACCTTGGCGCCCGCGCGCGGCAGATCCGCGATCTGCTCGCCATCCAGGACCGTTTCGACGAGCACGATCTGCTGGCGATCCAGCTCGACGATCGCGCGGTGTTCCTGCAGCGCTGGTGGGCCCTGCTGCACGACGTCATCGAGCGCAGTGACGACCCTGCACTGAAGCGTTTGAAGGAAGTCAGCCATCAATGGGGCGGTCGTGCCGCGGCCAGTTCGGTCAGCTACCGGGTAGTACGTGAATTCCGCACCCAGGTGATGGAGACGTTGTCCGATGCACTGCTGGCACCGGCCAATGCGCAGCTGGGTGATGACTACCTCGACCCACGACTGGCGCAGCTGGAAGGCGTGGCCTGGCCGATGCTGCAACAGCGTCCGGCCCATCTGCTGCCACCGGCCTTCGACAGCTGGGATGCGCTGCTGATCGACGCGGCACGCCGTACCGAGAGCGAGCTGGCCAAGCAGGGACCGCTGTCCAAGCGCACCTGGGGCGAACGCAACACTGCGGCGATCTGCCACCCCATCGCACGGGCGCTGCCGGGCATCGCCAAGCGCTGGCTGTGCATGCCCGCCGACCAGCTGCCCGGCGACCGTGACATGCCACGCGTGCAGACGCCGAACTTCGGTGCTTCCGAGCGCATGGTGGTCTCGCCCGGCCACGAGGCCGACGGCATCGTGCACATGCCGGGCGGCCAGAGCGGCCATCCACTGTCACCCTACTGGGGCGCCGGCCACGAGGACTGGGTGCATGGACGGCCGACGCCCTTCCTGCCCGGCAAGGCGCAGCACGTGATGACACTGGTGCCGGCGCGGTAGTGCCGGCCATTGGCCGGCATCCATGCAGGTGTGTCCAGCATCATGAGGTTGCCGGCCAGCGGCCGGCACCACCGTTCAACGCTCAAGCCCTGCGACGCTCGATCAGGTTCAGCAGCGGCCCGGTCATCGCCGTGGTCACCAGCGCCATGACCACCAGCACCGCGAACAGGCGGTCGCCGAGCAGGCCCAGCTCGTAACCCAGGTTGAGCACGATCAGCTCCATCAGGCCACGGGTGTTCATCAGCGCGCCCAACCGCCACGCCTCGCGCGTGGGCATGCCGGCACTGCGTGCAGCACTGAAGGTGCCCAGCAGCTTGCCGGCCGTTGCCACCACGATCACCACCCCGCACAACACGATGTCGCTGGCCTGCAGCGAATCGGCACGCATGCGCAGGCCGGTCATGGCGAAGAACAACGGCAGCAGCAGGGTCACCGCAAACGGTTCGACGCGGGCCATCAACAGGTCGCGCAGCTGCACGTTGGACGATACCGCGACGCCCGCCGCGAAGGCACCGAACAGCGCGTGGATGCCCAGCATTTCAGTGATCAGGGCACTACCCAACGACAGCAGCAGGATGCCGAGCAGCCAGCGCCCCTCACGGCCCGGCGCAATCTGCTGGCGGGCAAACCACGGCTTCACCAGCCCCAGCATCAGCGCCACGAAGGCGACCACGCACAGCAGGTTGAGGCTGGCCGGCAGCCATCCACTGGCCTGTGCAGCCGCGACGATCAATGCCAGCAGGCACCATGCGGTGGCATCGCCCAATGCCGCGCAGGCGATGGCGGTCTGCCCCAGCGACGTCTGCGCGATGCCGCGGTCGGCAAGGATGCGCAGCAGCACCGGGAACGCGGTGATGCTCATCGAGATGCCGACGAAAAGTGCGAAGGCAGTGAAGCCCACGCCCTGCGGGCCGTGCTGCGGATACAGCCAGATCGCCAACGCGACGCCGAGCACGAACGGCACCGCGATGCCGGCATGGCTGACCGTGAAGGCGAAACGCCGGCGGCCGCGCAGTGCCGCCAGGTCCAGCTCGGCACCGGCCACCAGCAGGAACATCAGCACGCCCAGCTGGCTGAGCATGCCCAACGGCCCCAACGAGTTGGCCGGGAACAACGCACCATGCAACTGCGGCAGCAGGCTGCCGAGCACCAGCGGGCCCATCATCAGGCCGGCCGCCATCTCGCCAATAACCGCCGGCTGGCCCAGCCGCTTCAGCAATGCACCCGCCCCCTTGGCTACCAGCAACAGCACCAGCAGCTGCAGCAGGAACAGGCCCAGCGGTGACGCCAGATGCTGCGCCCAGCTGCCTTCGGCAGCAACCGTGGCACGGGCGACCATCTCGGGCGCCGCCGGCCCGGCATACCGCGCCAGCAGCACGCCGGCCAGCAACGGCACCCCGGCCCACGCCAGATAACGCCATCCCCATTTCGTGGGCGGCGCGTTGCCGCCTGCCTGTACGTCCATGAACATTCCCCAATGCGCAGGGGGCGATCATACAAAAAGGGGACGGAGGGGATTAAGTCGTTTGTGCCACTAACGACTTAATCCCCTCCGTCCCCTTTTTGGGGCTTAGGCCAGTGCCTGCTCGTGCACGCCGGCGATCGCGCGTCCGGAAGGGTCGGCAGCTGCGGCGAAGCTGGCGTCCCAGGCAATGGCCGCCGGCGACGAGCAGGCGATCGACTTGCCGCCCGGCACGGTCTCCGCGGCCGCACGGCTGGGGAAGAACTGCTCGAACAGGTGGCGGTAGTAATACGCCTCCTTGGTCTGCGGCGGGTTGTGCGGGAAGCGCTTGTCGGCCGCCGCCAGCACGCGGTCACTCACCTGCGCCTCGGCATGCGCCTTCAGGCCGTCGATCCATCCATAGCCGACGCCATCGCTGAACTGCTCCTTCTGACGCCACAGGATGCTGTCCGGCAGGTAGCCGTCGAATGCCTCGCGCAGCACCGCCTTCTCGATGCGACGGCCACCGAAGCCGGCACCGACCATCTTGTGCGCAGCATCGAAGCGCATCGCCACGTCGAGGAATTCACGATCCAGGAACGGCACGCGTGGCTCCACCCCCCAGGCCATCATCGACTTGTTGGCACGCAGGCAGTCGTAGTTGTGCAGCGCGTCGAGCTTGCGCACCAGCTCCTCGTGGAATTCACGCGCATCCGGTGCCTTGTGGAAATACAGGTAGCCACCAAAGATCTCATCGCTGCCCTCGCCGGAGAGCACCATCTTCACCCCCATCGCCTTGATCCGCCGCGCCAGCAGGAACATCGGCGTGGAGGCGCGGATGGTGGTGACGTCGTAGGTTTCGATGTGGCGGATCACTTCCGGCAGCGCATCGAGGCCTTCCTCGAAGGTGTATTCGAAGCCGTGATGCACGGTGCCCAGCGCTTCGGCAGCAATGGCAGCGGCAGCCAGATCGGGCGAGCCCTTCAAGCCGATCGCGAACGAATGCAGGCGCGGCCACCAGGCTTCGGTCTGCCCGCCATCCTCGATGCGGCGACGTGCATAGCGCGCGGCTACCGCCGCCACCAGCGACGAGTCCAGGCCACCGGACAGCAGCACGCCGTACGGCACGTCGCTCATCAACTGGCGTTCCACCGCGTGCTCGAAGGCCTGGCGCAGTTCGGCCAGATCGGCCTGGCGACCCTGCACGTCGGCATAGTCACGCCACGGTTGCTGGTAGTAGCGCACCAGTTCACCGCTGGCACTGTCGAAATAGTGGCCCGGCGGGAACTGCGCCACATCGGCACAGGTATCGACCAGCGCCTTCATTTCCGAGGCCACGCGCAAGCGCCCCTGGGCGTCGTGGCCCCAGTACAGCGGCACCACACCGACCGGGTCGCGCGCCACCAGCACGCGTCCACTGTCACGGTCCCACAGCGCGAAGGCGAAGATGCCGTTGAGCTGTTCCAGCCACTGCGCCGGCGCGCCGCCCTGGCGGTACAGCGCGTTGATCACCTCGCAGTCCGAGCCGGTCTGGAAGTCGTAGGTGGTGGTCAGCGCCGCCGTCAACGCCTGGTGGTTGTAGATCTCGCCGTTCACCGCCAGCGCCAGCTGGCCATCGGCCGACAGCAGCGGCTGCGAACCACCGGCCGGATCGACGATGGCCAGCCGTTCATGGACCAGCAGCGCACCTTCGTCGAGGTACACGCCGCTCCAGTCCGGGCCACGGTGGCGCTGGCGTTGCGACAGTTCCAACGCGTGGCGGCGCAGGGTGGGAAGATCGTCACCGGCCTGCAGGCCGAAGATTCCGAAGATCGAACACATGGGGGAGCTCCTGTTGGGGAATTTCACGGGTGGGAAGGTGTTCGACCGGCCATCCAGGCCCGGGCAGGCTGCGCCCGGGCACAAAAAAACCCGCATCGGCTGATGCGGGTTTTCTGGTGTCCGGGCGTGTGTTGCTGTCTATCTACCCAGGGCGCAGTCCCGCATCGGCCGCGCACGATTATTCGCGCGCAGATTATTGCGGTTGTTGTTGTTGACGGCGGTGGCCAGGCGGATCGACATGGCATCGACCCTACCCCGGTTTCCAGCGCGGCGCAACAGTTGCGTCGGCAACCGAGGCACCGGGGCACTGGTTGCCCTGCCCTGCCTGGGCCTGGCGGCCTACCAGACCCTCACCCGCCTTCGGCCCTGCCAGCGGCGGCCGGCTTGTTCGCCAGGCCCCAGGCGCAGCGCTTCTACATGGCCGCGCCAAGCTACTGGGAAAAGGCGATCATGCCGCCGTTACTCATCTTTTCGGACCAGGGCCCGGCTGCAGTCCTGCGGAAGGTGTGCCGACCGACGATCGGCATCCACCCTCCTCACACCAGCAGCCGTTCCACCAGCCGCTGGTACAGCCCCGGCAACGCTTCCAGATCGTCCACGCGCACGTTCTCGTCCACCTGGTGGATGCTGGCATTGACCGGGCCTACTTCGATGCATTGCGCGCCCAATGGCGCGATGAAGCGTGCATCGGAGGTGCCGCCGCCGGTGCTTTCTTCTGGCGCGCGGCCGATGTGCTCGGCCAGCACCGCACGGGCGATGGCGCGCAGCGTGCCTTCCGGGGTGTAGAACGGCTCGCCGCTTCGATGCCACTTCAATGTGTACTGCAGGCCATGCCGTTCCAGTAGTGCGGTGATCTCCGCCTCCAGCGTAGGCGCATCCCAGTGCGGGTTGTAGCGGATGTTGAAATCCACGTCGAGCTCACCGGGAATCACGTTGTTGGCACCGGTGCCGGCGTGGATGTTGGAGATCTGCAGGCTGGTCGGCGGGAAACTCTCGTAGCCGTCGTCCCAGCGCCGCGCGCATAGTTCGGCCAGGGCCGGCGCCGCCTGGTGGATCGGGTTGCGTGCCTTCTCCGGATACGCCACATGGCCCTGTACGCCGTGGACGCGCAGTTTGGCCGACAGGCTGCCACGACGCCCCACGCGCAGCAGATCGCCCAGCGTCGCGGTCGACGACGGCTCACCGGTGATGCACCAGTCGATGCGCTGCCCGCGTGCGGCGAACAGGCGTGCGACGTGACGCACGCCATCGATGGCATCGCCCTCCTCGTCGCTGGTCAGCAGTACCGCCAGCGTGCCGGGATGGTCGGGATGGTCGGCGACGAACTGCTCGGCGGCCACCACGAACGCCGCCACGCTGCCTTTCATGTCGGCGGCACCGCGCCCATACAGCACGCCATCGCGGATCTGCGGCGTGAACGGGTCGCTGGTCCAGGACTCGCGCGGGCCGGTGGGCACCACGTCAGTGTGGCCCAGCAGAACCAGCACCGGCGCGCCCTGGCCATGGGTCGCCCACAGATTGTCAACGTCGCCCAGGCGCAGATGATCGCACTGGAATCCGGCCTGCTTCAGCCGCGCCGCCAACAGCGCCTGGCAACCAGCATCGTCCGGCGTTACCGAAGGTCGCGCAATCAGCTCGCAGGTCAGGTCGAGGACCGCGCTCATGCGTCGCCCACGCCGAAGCGTGCCTTGAAGCCATTGTCACTGAAACCCTGGCTGGCCTTGCCATCGGCGGTGACCACCAGCGGGCGCTTGATCAGCTGCGGATACTCGCGCAGCAGCAGCTTCCATTCGGCCTCGGAGTCCGCGGCCTTGCGGTTGTCCGGCAACTGCCGCCAGGTGGTGGAGGACTTGTTGACCATCGCCGCCAGCCCCCCCAGCTGCGCGGCCCACGCCAGCAGCATTTCCGGGCTGGGCTTGTTGTCGCGGTAGTCGACGAAGGTGTACGGCACGCCGAAGCGGTCCAGCCACTTGGTCGCCTTCTTGCAGGTATCGCAGTTCTTCAAACCGTAGACAGTGGTGCTCATGGCCATCTGTGATGCTGGAAAACAGAGGGCCAGAATCTCACAACAGGCGCTCGGACACGACCCGGAACGGCACTCTCGGCAAGCGGAAGGCCAGGCCCGATGCAAGCGCCACGCCCATCGCCTGCAGACGCGGGCACTGCAGCTCGCGTTCCAAGCGCAGCGGCTGCAGGCTGTCGAGGTCTACCGGCAGCCCGATGCGGGTGCTGGCCCAGCGACAGTCGCAGGTGCGGGCGATGGCCTCGTCCTGGCAGGTGAGGAAACGCAGGAGGGCCTGATGGCCACCGAAGGCGGCGCCGGCATCGGCCAGCGCCGCGACAGTGCGCGGCGCAGTCGGGTCCAGCGCGGGGCGTACAGCATCCGCCCCAACAGGGTGTCGGACGGATGCCGGTAGATCGCGGACTGCGCCAGATCCTCCGGCGCAGCCACCTTCAGTCGGCCAGGCCGCGCAGCAGGTCGTTGACGCTGGTCTTGCTGCGGGTCCTGGCATCAACCTGCTTGACGATCACCGCGCAGTACAGCGAATGCGTACCGTCCTTGCTCGGCAGCGAGCCGGACACCACCACGCTGTACGGCGGGATGTAGCCGTAGCTGATCTCACCGGTCGCGCGGTTGTAGATGCGGGTGCTCTGGCTGAGGAACACGCCCATGCCGATCACACTGTGGTGGCCAACCACTACGCCTTCCACCACTTCCGACCGCGCACCGATGAAGCAGTGGTCTTCAATGATGGTCGGGCTGGCCTGCAGCGGTTCCAGCACGCCGCCGATGCCGGCGCCGCCGGACAGGTGGCAGTGCTGGCCGATCTGGGCGCAGGAACCCACGGTGGCCCAGGTATCGACCATGGTGCCTTCACCTACATAGGCGCCGATGTTGGTGAAGCTCGGCATCAGCACCACGTCCTTGCCGAAGTACGTACCGCGGCGGGCAATGGCGCCCGGCACCACGCGCACGCCACCACGACGGAACTTCGCTTCGTCATAGCCGGCAAAACGCGATTCGACCTTGTCCCAGAACGGCGCCGGGCGCGCATCGACCACGGCCATGTCGTTGACGCGGAAGTACAGCAGCACCGCCTTCTTCAACCACTCGTTGACCTTCCAGCCACCATGGCCGTCCGGTTCGGCAACGCGGAATTCGCCGCTTTCCAGGCCATCGATCACACGGTTGACCAGCGGCCTGGTCGAGCCTTCCAGTTCGTGCAGGGTCAGCGTGGCGCGGCGTTCGAAGGCACTTTCGATGCCGAACTTCAGTTCTTCCACGCCCGGCGTGGCCGGCTTGCGCAGCGACTTGCGGGCGATGGTTTCGGCGCGTGCGGCTTCTGCACTCTTGGCCGGGGCCTTCTTCGGTGCCGCCACCTTCTTCGCCGGCGCCTTCACCGCTGCGGCTTTCTTCGGCGCGGCAGCCTTCTTCGCGGCCGGCACGGCGGCAATCTTCTTGGCCGCTGCGCTCTTGGCGGTGGCAGCAGTCTTCTTAACAGGCTTGGTGGCCATCAGGCGGGGTCTCCGGCGTTTCGATCAGGGTCCAGGCAGGCCAGCATCGCGTCATGCAGCTGCTGCCGGGCAGGTTCAGTCAGGGGGAGGTCGTGTTCGTCACTGATCACGAAGGTGTCTTCGGCGCGTTCGCCGAACGTGGCAATGCGCGCATCATGCACGCGCAGGCCCTGGTTGCGCAGCACGAACGCCACGTCGGCCAGCAGGCCGGGGCGGTCAGGTGCGACCAGGGCAAAACGGGTTGCGCCCGGTTCATCGCGGAACTCGATGCGCGGGGCGAAGCGGAAATGGCGCAGCTGGCGTGGCACCACCCGACGCGACGGGCGCAGGCGCGACAGGTCACCACTGAGTGCCTCGCGCAGCGCGGCCTCCAGATTGGCGCTGCTGCCATCGGCGAAGCTGTCGGCCGGGTTCACTTCGAAGGTATCGAAAATGGTGTCGGCCGGACCATCCAGCACGCGCGCGCGATGGATGCCGTAGCCCTTGCGGTCCAGGGTCATCACGATGGCGGCGAACAGGCCGTCGCGGTCCGGCGAATGCACGAACACTTCCAATGCCGGGTCGTCGACGCTGATGCGGCGCACCTTCACCAGCGCCTGGCCCTGTTTCACCGGTACCAGCGCGGCGGCCTGCCAGGCCAGCTGCTCCGGGCGCAGGCGGATGAAGCCTTCGTCGGGCATCACGGCGAACTGGCGGTCGATGGTGGCATCGTCGTAGCCCTGCTCGCGCACCAGCGCACGCACGCTGTCACGCGCCTCGGCCACGCGCTCGGCGGCAGGCACCGGGTGCTCAAGGCCTTCACGCAGCGCGCGCCGGGTCGCGAAATACAGGTCGGCCAGCAGGCGGTCCTTCCACGCGTTCCACAGCTTCGGGCTGGTGCCGGCGATATCGGCACAGGTCAGCAGGTACAGATAGTCGAGGCGGTCGCGGCTGCCGACCAGGGTCGCAAAGCGATGGATCACCACCGGGTCGGCGATGTCCTGCTTCTGCGCGGTCACCGACATGCGCAGATGCTGTTCGACCAGCCAGGCCACCAGTTCGGTGTCGGAGATGCTCAGGGCATGCGCCTGGCAGAACGCGCGCGCATCGACCGCGCCCAGTTCGGAGTGGTCGCCACCGCGCCCCTTGGCAATGTCATGGAACAGGCCGGCCAGCAGCAACAGCTCCGGCTTGCGCAGGCGCGGCCACACCTCATGTGCGATCGAGAAGCGCTCGTCGGCACGGCTGCTGGCGAACTGGCCGATGTTGCGCAGGACCATCAGCGTGTGCTGGTCCACCGTATAGACATGGAACAGGTCGAACTGCATGCGCCCGCTGACCTGGGCGAATGCCGGAATCCACTGGCCGAGCACGCCCAGCCGCGCCATGCGCGAAAGCGTATCGACCGGGCGCTGGCCACGCAGCAGGGCCAGGAACTGCTCGCGCGCATCGGAGTCGGCCTGGTCGTAGGCCGGCAGCAGCGGCAGCGATTCGGCCAGCGCGCGCGCGGTCAGCGAATGCAGGCCGCGCACCTGCGGATTGTTGGCCCAGCTGGAGAACAGCGCGAACACCTGGCCGATATCGCCACGCGGCCAATCGGCATCATTGGCCGCCAGGTAGCCGCGTCGCAGGGAAAAACCCACGGTCAGCGGTTCCGGCTGCGCCTCGCCATCGAACTGTTCCTCGAAGCGCTGCAGCAGGCGGTCGCTGATCCGGCGTACCACCAGCGCGGCGCGGTAGAAGCCCTGCATCATCTTTTCGACACCGAGATTCTCGGCATCGTCTTCGAAGCCCAGGCGCGCGGCCAGGGTCTTCTGGTAATCGAAGCGCAGGCGCTCTTCCGGGCGGCGTGCCACCAGGTGCAGGCCGAACCGCAACCGCGCCAGCACCGCACGCTCGCGCTTCAGCGCGGCCGCTTCGTCGGCACCCAGGTGGCCCAGGCCGACCAGCGCTTCCAGGTCGCGCACGCCGAAGGCGCGCAGCGCCATCCAGCCCAGCGTGTTGAGATCGCGCAGGCCGCCGGGGCCATCCTTGAGATCCGGTTCCAGGTTGTCGGCGGTGTCGCCGAAACGCTGGTGGCGGTTGCGCAGCTCTTCCAGCTTGGCCAGGAAGAAGGCACGTGCAGGCCACAGCTCACGGTCGTCGATGGCCTCGCGCAGCGCACGGCGGGCAGTGTCCTCGGCCAGGATCGGACGCGCTTCGATCAGCGCGGTCAACACGGTCTGGTCGGCAGCAGCCTCGCGGCACTGCGCGGCACTGCGCACCGCATGGCTGACCGCCAGCCCGCAATCCCACAGCAGCGCGAACAGGCGCGCCAGTGCGGATTCGTGTGCCAGCTGTGCCGGCGGGTCGCCGAACACCAGCAGGTCGATGTCCGAGCGCGGGAACAGTTCACCGCGCCCATACCCCCCCACTGCGAACAGCGACAGGCCGCTGTCGGCCGGCAGGCAGCGCTGCCAGGCCAGGCGGATCAGATGATCGGCGGCACGCGCGCGCAGCGCCAGCAGGCGCTCGATGTTGTCGCCCTGGTCGAAGCGGCGGTACAGGCGCGCGTCGGCCTGCTGCAGCGCCTGGCGCGCAGCAGCAGCCCAGTCCGGGTCGTTGAGCGACGCGGCCGGCGTGTCCAGCAGCGAACTCGCCGGCAGCATCCTCAGGAGACCTGCGACTCGCCCGGCGACAGCGTCAGCACGTCGACGCCGGTCTCGGTGACCGCGATCATGTGCTCCCACTGCGCCGACAGCTTGCGGTCCTTGGTCACCACGGTCCAGCCATCCGGCAGCACCTTGTTGTAGCGGGTGCCCTCGTTGATCATCGGCTCGATGGTGAAGGTCATGCCCGGCTGCAGCACCAGGCCCTGGCCCGGGCGGCCGTAATGCACCACCTGCGGCTCGTCGTGGTAGACCTTGCCGATGCCGTGGCCGCAGTACTCGCGCACCACGCTGAAACGCTCGCCTTCGGCGTAGCTCTGGATGGCATGGCCGATGTCGCCCAGGGTTGCGCCCGGACGCACCGCACGGATGCCGCGCCACATCGCTTCGTACGTGGTTTCCACCAGGCGGCGGGCCATCACCGACGGCGTGCCGACGAAGTACATGCGGCTGGTGTCGCCGTGCCAGCCGTCCTTGATGACGGTAACGTCGATATTGATGATGTCGCCATCCTTGAGCACCTTCCCTTCGCTGGGAATGCCGTGGCAGATGACGTTGTTGACCGAGGTGCACACGGTCTTCGGGAAGCCGCGGTAGCCGACGTTGGCCGGAATCGCGCCCTGCACGTTCACGATGTGGTCGTGGCAGATGCGGTCCAGCTCCTCGGTGGTGACACCGGGCTTGACGTGGGGGGTGACGATGTCGAGCACTTCGCTGGCCAGGCGGCCGGCGATGCGCATCATCTCGATTTCCTGCGGGGTTTTCAGATTCACGCTCATGGCGCCCATTATCGCCGATCCGGCTGCAATCTGAACGAACGCCACCCAACTGGCGATCCGGGGCATGCACGGTTCCGGCAAGGAAAGTGAAAGCGTGACGATCTCCACCCTTTCGCACGCCTGTTTATCACGGATTACAGACACTTACCCGCACAAGCTGGCCGCGACCGTCGTCAAAGCGGCCCTGAACGCGCCGCCTTCGCCTTGTTCAACAGACCTTCGGGTCAGGGAGGTTGTCCATGCGATCCACGTTCCGCTCACCGCTCGCCTGGGCCCTGACCGGACTGTTGCTGGCCGGCCCCGCACTGGCGGCCGATACCACGACCTTCAACGTCACCCTGGTGGTCACCAAGGCCTGCACGATCACGGCCGCGGCCGCCACCAACGTTGATTTCGGCACGGCGGCCTCGACCACGGCGACCCCCACCCTGGGCCAGGGCACGGTGACCGCCCAGTGCTCGGCCCTGACCCCGTACACGATTTCGCTGAACGCGGGCGCCAATGCCAGCACCGCCAACGACGTCGCCACCCGCCGGATGAAGAACACCAATGCTGCGGTGACCGCCAACAACTTCGTCGGCTACCAGCTGTACCAGGACGCCGCGCATACCCTGGTCTGGGGCGCCACCTCAGGCACCAACACCCAGGCCGGCATCGGCACCGGCCTGGCCGTGCCCTACATCGTCTACGGCCAGATCCTGAACCTGAGCACCAACAACCCGGCCACCGGCAACTACCTGGATACGGTCACCGCCACGATCACCTATTGATGGAGCACGCCCGCATGGCCGGACCCCGCCCGTGGCGCGCCACCGGCGTGGCGCTGCTCGCCCTTTGCCTGCTGGCCACCGCCCCTGCCGGTGCCACCAGCCTGCAGGTCGCCCCCACCAGCCTCCAGCTTGAGGCCCGCCAGCGCGCCGGCGAACTGTGGCTGACCAACAGTGGCACCTCGCCGGTCAGGCTGCAGGTGCGCGTCTTCCGCTGGGTACAGCAGGATGGCCAGGAACAACTGCTGCCCACCGATGAACTGCTGGCCACCCCTCCGATGCAGGAACTGGGCGCTGGCCAGCAGCAGCTGGTACGGGTGATGCGCCCGAACCACGAACCGCCTGCGGCACAGCAGTACTACCGGCTGATCGTCGACGAAGTGCCTGACCTGGCGACCCGTGCCAACGGCATGCAGTTCGTGCTGCGCTATTCGATTCCGGTGTTCGTGCAACCCTCGGGCGGCAAGCTGGCGCCGCGCCTGCAGGCCAGCCTGGTCCGGCTGGAGGACGGACGCAATGGCGTGGAGGTAGCCAACACCGGCAACGCCTATGTACAGATCGCCGACCTGGCGCTGGGCAGCGCCCAGCGTCCGCGCATCGTGCACCCCGGCCTGCTGGGGTATGTACTGCCCGGGCAGGTGATGCGCTGGCCGATCGAGCGCACGGCCATCGACCGCGACAACGACCAGATCACGGCCAAGCTCAATGGCGAGTCGGAACAGACGCCGCTGTCGCCACCACCGGCTCGCTGAGGCGTTGATGGGCGCGCTGTTGGCTGCCCTGGCTCCTGCGGCGACCGAGGCCGCCGATGTGTCCGGCATGGCTGCTGCCGGGGCTGCGGATGTCTCCGGGGTGTCGGCCGATGCGATCCTGCCTGCCCCCACGCCCCTGACCGCCAGCCAGACGCTTTACCTGGACGTCTCGCTCAACAGCACGCCGCGCGGCCTGCTGCCGTTCACCGAAAACCGTGGCCGGCTGCAGGCCAGCCCGGAAGTGCTGCGCCAGCTCGGCTTCAGCGCCCGCGGCGATGCGCCGGTCTATCTGGACCAGATCAGCGGGGCCGTGGTGCGCTACGACGCGCATATGCAGACCCTGGCCCTGGACGTGCCACTGGACAAGCTGACCCTGCCGACCACCGTGCTCAGCCAGCCGCAGACCCGCACACCGGCCGGCAGCGCCTCGCCCGGCCTGCTGCTGAACTACGACGTGTATGGCAGCCGGGTCGACACGCTCGGCAACCTCAGTCTCAGCTCTGAACTGCGCCTGTTCGGGATCGGCAACGGCACCTTCGAGAACACCGCGATCAGCCGCCGCTACCAGCAATCCGGTGACCGCCGCTGGCGTGGCGAGAGCGTGCGCCTGGACACCCGGTGGAGCCTGGACTTCCCCGACAGGGCGATGACCCTGGACGTCGGCGACTTCTACAGTGGTTTCGTCGATTGGACCCGGCCCGTGCGCATGGGTGGCCTGCAGATCGGCCGCAACTACGGCCTGCAGCCCTACCGCGTGCTGACCCCTACGCCCAGCTTCCTCGGCCAGGCGGTGGTGCCGTCCACGGTCGAGCTGTACGTCGATGGCCTGCGCCAGTACAGCGGGCAGGTGCCGGTCGGTCCATTCCAGCTGGCCGCGCAGCCCGGCATCAGCGGCACCGGCAATGCGCAGGTGGTGGTGACCGATGCGTTCGGCCGCATGCAGACGCTGGATTTCAGTTTCTATGGCACCCAGCAGCTGCTGGCCAAGGGCCTGTCGGACTGGTCGGTCGGCGTTGGCCGCCTGCGTGAGGATTTCGGCCAGCGCTCCTTCGCCTACGACGATCGCACCGTGGCCAGTGCCAGCTGGCGCGGCGGCGTCAGCGATGCCTTCACCAGCGAAGCACATGCCGAAGGCGGCGGTGGCCTGGCCCAGGCCGGCATCGGCGGCTGGTGACTGCTCGGCGGCGCGGGCGTGTTCAACGCCGCCTATGCGCACAGTGACTATCACGGCCTGCAGGGCGGGCAATGGGCACTGGGCTACAGCTGGAACAACCGCCGGCTCAACGTCAACCTGCGCACCGTGCGCAGCCATGGAGATTACCGCGACCTGGGCGCACTGCAGGGCAACCTGCCGCCGAGCATCAGCGAACAGGCCACGGTCGGCGCCGATCTGCTGCGGCTGGGCACACTCAGCGCCAGCTACCTGCGCCTGCGCTACCCCGACGGCGAGGACAACCGCTACGCCAGCCTGTTCTGGTCGCGCACCTGGAGCCAGCGCTGGTCGGCGTACCTGTCGGTGAACCAGAACCTGGACAAGAGCGATGACCGCAGCATCTACCTCTCGGTCACCGCCAGCCTGGGCAACAACCGCCAGGCCAGCCTGTCCAGCCAGCGCAATGGCGACAGCCAGAGCTGGGTGGCCGATGTCACCCAGCCCGTGCCTGGCGACGGCAGCGCCGGCGGCGTCGGTTGGCGCGCGCAGGTGCGCCATGGCGAAGATGGCAATGGTGGCCTGGCCGAAGTCGGCATCCTCAATGACGTCGGTCGCTACTCATTCGGCGCCTCGCGCCAGGGCGGCCTGAACTATGCCTACGCCAGCGCCAGTGGCAGCCTGGTGTGGATGGGTGGGCATGCCTTCGCCACCCGCGAGGTCTCCGACGCATTCGCGGTGATCAGCACCAATGGCGTCGGCGGCGTGCCGGTGCGGCTGGAAAACCGGCTGATCGGCGTGACCGATGATCGCGGCCTGCTGCTGGTCAGCCCGCTGCTGTCCTGGCAGCGCAACCGCGTCTCCATCGATACCCTGGACCTGCCCGAGGACATGCGCGCCGACCGCATCGAAGACTGGGTGACCCCACGCCAGCGCGCGGGCACGCGGGTGACCTTCGCGCTGCGTTCGCGGCCGTCGTTGAACCTGACCCTGCACGGCATGGACGGGCAACCGCTGGAGGTCGGCAGCGAGGTGCAGCTGCCGGACGGGCGACAGGCGCTGGTGGGCTATGACGGGCTGCTGTACCTGGAAGACGTGTCCGCCGGCAGCGTGCTGTACATCACCACCAGCCGCGGGCAATGCAGGGTGAAGGTACCGGACGTGCCCAAGGTGGTGGCTTCCGGCGCGCGGCCGAAGCCGGCACCGCTGGCGTGCATCCCGGAGGTAGCGCCATGAGGACGTTGCTGCTCGGCCTGCTGCTGGTCGCCGGCCTGCTGGCGGCGGCACCCGCCCGGGCCGTCGCGGTGTGCGCCGCCGTCGCCGACCCGACGCTGCCGTTCGGCAACGTCAACAGCAATGCCCCCGGTGCAACCACCGGCACGCTCAACATCACCGTGACCTGCACCACTGCCGCGCTGAGCGTGCTGGCCACTACCGGCGTGCGGGTCTGCGTGGGCATCGGCGCCGGCAGCGGCGGCGGCAGCAGCTCCAGCTGGCGGACGATGAAGACCAGCACCAGCGACAGCATGAACTTCCAGCTCTACAACACCTCCAACTTCAGCCAGGTGACCGGGTTGACCCCGCGCGGCTCGCCGCCGGCGCAGGAGCTGACCCTGACCTACAACGTGCCCCTGACCGGCGGCAGCGGCACGCAGACCACGCAGCTGTCCGCACAGATCCCCGCCAATCAGATCCTGGCGTCAGGCGCCTACAGCAGCACCTTCAACGGCGCCAACGTGGTGCTGACCTGGGCCTGGAACGAGGTCCTGCTCGGCAATGCCACGGTGCCCGCCAACTGCAACGGCGGCGCCACCGGCACCAACAGCATCAGCAACGCCTTCAGCTTCACCGCCACCGCCAACGTGTTGCCGCAGTGCGGCAGCTACGTCACCACCAACATGGACTTCGGCAACGTCACCGGCGGCATTCCCGCCAACATCGACCGGACCGCCACCCTGACCCTGACCTGCCTGAAGAACACGGCCTACCAGGTCAGCCTCAACAACGGCCAGAACAACCCCTCTGTCACCAGCACGCGGCGCATGGCCACCACCATCGGCGGCAGCACCTACTACCTCACCTACGAGCTGTACCGCAATGCCGCGCGCAGCCTGCGCTGGGGCAACACCCTCAACGTCGATACCGTTGGCGGCACCGGAAGTGGCAGCGCGCAGCAGCTGACCATCTATGGCCGGGTGCCGCCGGTCACCGGCCAGCCCCCGGCCGGCATCTACAACGATGTGGTGCAGGTGACGATCACTTATTGACCTGTGTGCCGACCAACGGTCGGCACCCACCAGGCAGGTTTCGGACGATCGACGCCCACCGGGGCGGTTTCGGCAGATCCACGTCATGCGTGGATGCGCGCATCATTCCTGTGCCAGGAGCAGTCGACTGACAGTCGACGCTACAGATTCGGCCGATCCAGCCGATACCGCGCAGCGAGATCTTTCAGCACGGTGGTTGCCAGGTGGCTCGCGCATTTCTGATCGGGGCGATACTGTTCGCCAGCACATCGGCGTGGGCCGAACCCGGCCCCAGCAACCTGCAGATCCGCCTGACCGTGGTCGAAGCCTGCCGCGATGACCCCGGCAGCACCCACTGCCCCGCACCCCACCAGCGCAGCGACACACCGCAACTTCCGCCCCAGGTCCGCGAGCTCGCGCCTCCCGCCGACGACGAAGACACGACGTCCGCCGTGACCGTCATCTACTGATGCGGGCACTTCTGACCCTGCTGGCGATGCTGCTGGCGTTGCCTGCCGCGGCATTGGACCTGTTGCCGACCACACTGCAGCTGCCCGCCGAAGGTGGCCAGGGCGAACTTTGGCTCTTCAACCCTGGCCCCGGCCGCTGGCAGGGCCGGGTACAGATCCTGTCGTGGGACCAGCAGACCGACGCCGACGTGCTGCGTCCCACCGACCAGCTGCTCGCCAGCCCCACCCTGCTCGACATCCCGCCCGGCGTCCGACAGCGCATCTGGCTGCTGCCACGCCAGCCGGCATCCGCTGTCGGCGAACAGGCCTATCGGGTCGTCCTGGCCCCCACTACGCCAGGCCTGCAGCGCTATTCGCTGCCGTTGTTCCGCGGGCACGCCACGCCAATGACCCAATCGCGGCTGCATGCAGGGATCGAACCCGGCCAGTCACATACCTTCCTGCGACTGAGCAACACCGGTACCCTGCACGCACGCCTGAACGATCTCGCCTACATCACCAGCGGCGGTCAGCGCACCCTGCTGCTGCCCGGCCTGGCCGGGTATCTGCTGGCCGGCCATGAGCGCCGCTGGGCCCTGCCCGCCCGCGCTGATGGCTACGCCGGCGGTCATTTCCAGGCCCGGCTGCAGGATGGCCGCGTGATCGATCTGGTCGCTCCAGGCCCGGCAATTGCAGCCAGCGCACCGAGCGGGCTATAATCGACCGGATTCCTGCCGCCTGCGTGCGCGGGAACCCGTCCACACCGGACGTCACCGGTGAATCCACACCTGCTGCCCCCATCCGTGCCGGGGTGCTCCGCAAGGAGTTCGGCCACGGAGGCAACAGGGAAGCCCAACCCCGGAACCGATCGCGCTTCCACGCGTCCCGCATACCTATCCCCGCGGGCGGAATCGCTGGTTCCATATCAGGAGTATTGCAATGCCCCAGGTCACCATGCGTCAGATGCTGGAAGCCGGCGTCCACTTCGGCCACCAGACCCGCTACTGGAACCCCAAGATGGCTCCGTACATCTTCGGCGCCCGCGGCAAGATCCACATCATCAACCTGGAAAAGACCGTCCCGCTGTTCAACGACGCGATGAACTTCATCTCGTCGGTTGCCCAGAAGCGCGGCACCGTCCTGTTCCTGGGCACCAAGCGCAGCGCCCGCGAAACCATCAAGGAAGAAGCCGAGCGTTGCGGCATGCCGTTCATGAACCAGCGCTGGCTGGGCGGCACCCTGACCAACTTCCGTACCGTCAAGCAGTCGGTTGCCCGCCTGAAGGAACTGGAAGCCGGTGAAACCGACGGCACCTTCGAGAAGCTGGTCAAGCACGAAGTGCTGGGCCTGCGTCGCGAGCGCGACAAGCTGGAAGCCTCGCTGGGCGGCATCAAGGACATGAACCGCCTGCCGGACGCCATCTTCGTGATCGACATCGGCCACGAAGACATCGCGATCAAGGAAGCCAAGAAGCTGGGCATCCCGGTCATCGCCGTGGTCGACACCAACTACAACCCGGAACTGGTGGACTACGCCATCCCGGGCAACGACGACGCCATCCGCGCTGTGCAGCTGTACGCCCGCGCCGCTGCCGACGCCGTGCTGGAAGGCAAGGCTGCTGCTCCGCACGCTGCTTCGGTGCGTGAGGAAGAGTTCGCTGAAGCCGCTGCTGAAGGCGAAGAGAAGCCGGCCCGCCGCGCTCCGGCCAAGAAGGCTGCCAAGAAGGGCGACGACGCCCAGGCCTGATCCAGGCCCGGGGTGGACGCCCGGCGTCCACCCTCCCTGCGCGCAGCCTTTGGCGCGTGACAGGACCGTGTCACACGGGCCGGCCACCATGCCGGCCCAACCCCTTTCTTTCGTGAGGTAATCCCGTGGAAATCACTGCTTCCCTGGTCAAGGAACTGCGCGAGCGCACCGGCGCCGGCATGATGGAATGCAAGAAGGCGCTCACCGAAGCCAACGGCGACATCGACGCTGCTGCTGAAGCCATGCGCAAGTCCGGCGCCGCCAAGGCCGACAAGAAGGCTGACCGCGTGGCCGCCGAAGGCCGTCTGGGCCTGGCCCAGGATGGCGGCAAGGCCGTGCTGGTCGAAGTCAACTCGGAAACCGACTTCGTCGCCAACGATGACAACTTCAAGTCCTTCGTCAATGCCGTTGCCGCTGCCGCCCTGGCATCGGGCGCCACCGACGTCGAAGCCGTGAAGGCTGCCAAGCTGGCCGATGGCCGCACCGTTGAAGAAGCCCGCGCCACCGCCGTGCAGACCCTGGGTGAGAACATCCAGATCCGTCGCATGGTGAATGTCGACACCACCGGCAACATCGGTGCGTATGTCCACACCAACGGCAAGGTCGGCGTGCTGGTCGATCTGATCGGCGGCGACGTCGAGCTGGCCCGTGGCCTGGCCATGCACGTGGCTGCGCTGAAGCCGCCGCACAACAAGGCTGCGGACGTTCCGGCCGACTTCGTCGAGAAGGAAAAGGAAATCGAGCTGGCCAAGATGTCCGAAAAGGACAAGGCCAAGCCGGCCGACATCCTGGAAAAGATCATCAGCGGCAAGATCAACAAGATCGTCAGCGACGTGACCCTGTACGGCCAGACCTACGTGCTGGGCGACACCACCGTCGAGCAGGTGGTCAAGGCCGCTGGCGCCGATGTTGCTGGCTTCAAACTGCTGATCGTCGGCGAAGGCATCGAGAAGGTGGTGGAAGACTACGCCGCCGAAGTTGCCAAGGCGATGCAGGTCTGATTCCAGCCTTCCGGCTGTGAAGCAACCAGAAGGAGCCGCGGGAGACCGCGGCTCTTTTTTTATGCCGGCGGCCCTGTGGGGTGCGCACAGCGGCACCTTTGCGTTGCGCGCGAATCAAGCCGATACTCGGCACAGGGAATCAACAGTCATTTAGCAGGAACGAAAATCGCGGACTGTGATGCATTCCTAGGTATTCTTGTCCCAATGGAATTGAACGACCCGACATGCCTCCCGAGCTGACAGCTGCCCTGGCGCTCTGCCGCAACCTGCCCTCGCCACCCGGTATTGCCCTGCGCATCATCGAACTGGCACAGGACCCGGAAGCGGATATCGCCACCGCCGCCGACATCATCGCCATCGACATGGCGCTGAGCGCTCGCATGCTGCGCATCGCCAATTCGCCGCTGTACGCCAGCCGCCGCCGGATCGAGAACCTCGGCCAGGCACTGACCATGCTCGGCCTGAATGCCACGATCAGCCTGGCCCTCGGCTTCACCGTCACCCAGGGGCTGACCGGCGGCACCGGCGCCGACCACGACCTGCGCCAACGCGCCTGGAAGCGCAGCATCCTCAGCGCGCTGGCCGCCAGCCAGCTGGGCCAGGCCCGCGGCCTGCGCCGGCTGGAAGAACTGATGCTGGCCGGCCTGCTGCAGGACCTGGGCGTACTGTGCCTGGCCCAGGCCGAATCGGAGCGCTACCTGCCGCTGCTGCGCGAAGCACGCGACAACATCGACCTGGTCGCGCGCGAGCGCGACGAACTGGGCTGCAGCCACGCCGAGGTCGGCGCCTGGGTGGCCGAGCAGTGGGGCCTGCCGCGCTACCTGGTGGAGAGCATCAGCCACAGCGAAGACCTGGACGCCGCGGAATCGCCGTTCCAGGCCTGCGTGCAGCTGTCCGGTGCCGTGGCCGACATCTGGCTGGACGATGACGCCGATGCCGCCCGCGAGCGCGCCCTGCAGCAGGTGCATGACCGCCTTGAACTGGACAGCGCCCGTTTCGACCAGGTCCTGACCCGCATCAGCGAGGCCCTGCCGGACATCGCCAGCCTGTTCGAGGCCGGCCTGAATTCCCCCTCGCGGGTGCGCGAACTGATCGACCACGCGCAGGAGCTGGCCACCCTGCGCAACCTGCGCGAACTGCAGGATGCCGACCAGGCCCGTCGCCGCGCCGACGAATTCGAAGCCCGGGCCAAGCGCCTGGCCGACCAGGCCCATCGAGATGCCCTCACCGGCGTGCTCAACCGGCGCCAGCTGGAAGCCGTGCTGGAGCAGGAATTCCTGCGCGCCGGTCGCCAGGGCTGGCCGCTGTCGGTGGCCTTCATCGACCTGGACGACTTCAAGAAGATCAACGACGCCCATGGCCACCTGACCGGCGACGAGGTGCTGCGGGCCTTTGCCGGCAAACTGCAGGGCCAGCTGCGCCACAGCGACACCGTGGCCCGCTTCGGCGGCGAGGAGTTCGTCGCGCTGCTGCCCAACACCAGCGAAACGGTAGCACTGGACGTGATCCGCCGAGTGCTGGCCAACATCGTTGCCACGCCGATGGCCGAACTGGAAGGCGGCCCGCTGTTCGTCACCTTCTCCGCCGGCGTGGCCACCCAGGGCGGCTACGAACGCTTCGCCGACGTGCAGGACCTGCTGCGCGCCGCCGACGACGTGCTGTACCGCTCCAAGAACCTCGGCCGCAACCGGGTGATCGCGCGCTCCCCCGGCGCCCTCGGCCACGACGAGCTGTCAGCGACCGCGGGCGCCGAGCTGGGCTGAACCGGAAGCCCCGGATGACCGGGGCGAACGCCAGGATTTTACGCCGCAGTGCACAAAACACTATGGCCCGACGCCGCATGCGCGTAGAATCGCCCGCGATTTCCACGCACCCGAGGTCCCCATGTCCAAGCTCGCCTATCGCCGCATCCTTCTGAAACTGTCCGGGGAGGCGCTGATGGGAGATGAGGACTACGGCATCGACCCGAAGATCATCAACCGCCTGGCCCGTGAGGTCATCGAAGCCCAGCAGGCCGGTGCCGAAGTAGCCCTGGTGATCGGCGGCGGCAACATCTTCCGCGGCGCTGGCCTGGCCGCCGGCGGCATGGACCGGGTCACCGGCGACCAGATGGGCATGCTGGCGACGGTCATCAACGCCCTGGCCATGCAGGACGCCCTGGAGAAGCTGGGCGCCAAGGCGCGCGTGATGAGCGCGATCAAGATCAACGACGTGTGCGAGGACTACATCCGCCGCCGCGCCATCCGCCACCTGGAAAAGGGCCGCCTGGTGATCTTCGCCGCCGGCGTCGGCAGCCCGTTCTTCACCACCGACTCCGGCGCCGCCCTGCGCGCGATCGAGATCGGTGCCGACCTGCTGCTGAAGGCCACCAAGGTCGATGGCGTGTACGACAAGGACCCGAACAAGCACAGCGATGCGGTCCGCTTCGACAGCCTGAGCTATGACGAAGTGATCCGCCGCGGCCTGGAAGTGATGGATACCGCCGCCTTCGCACTGGCCCGCGACAGCGACCTGCCGATGCGCGTGTTCGACATGGGCCAGCCGGGCGAGCTGCTGAAGATCCTCAACGGCGAGAACATCGGCACCCTGGTCCAGGGCCGCGATCCGGCCTGAGCCTGAGCGCGCGGCGACAACCGGGCCGATTCAGGCCCGGCAGCGTCCCGTATTCGCCTATAATCGCCCGATTCCAGATACATCCAGGACCGGGCGATGCTCAACGACATCAAGAACAACGCGCAGACGCGCATGGCCAAGAGCATCGACGCTCTGAAGCACACCCTCACCTCCATCCGGACCGGGCGTGCCACGCCGGCCCTGCTGGACCGCGTGACGGTCAATGCCTACGGCAACGCCAGCACCCCGCTGAACCAGGTTGCCTCGATCTCCAACGCCGATGCGCACTCGCTGCTGGTCACCCCGTTCGACAAGGGCATGATCAAGGAGATCGAGAAGGGTCTCTACAACGCCGAGTTCACCCCGAACACGCTGGGCACCGCGATCCGCATCAACATGCCGCCGCCGACCGAAGAGCGCCGCAAGGAGCTGGTCAAGCAGGTGCAGAAGGAAGGCGAAGGCGCCAAGATCGCGATCCGCAACATCCGTCAGGACGCGAACAAGGAAATCGCCAAGCTGGTCAAGGACAAGGCGATCAGCGAGGACGAGAAGAAGCGCGGTGAGGACGACATCCAGAAGTTGACCGACACCAACATCAAGGACGTCGACAAGGTCGTTGCCGACAAGGAAAAAGAACTGCTGTCGGTCTGAAGTCGATGCCTTCAGTCCCGCCTCCGTTGCCGGCCACCCTGCCCCGCCACGTCGCCATCATCATGGATGGCAACGGGCGCTGGGCACAGCAGCGCCGCCGCCCGCGCGTGATCGGTCATCGTGCCGGCGCGCGCGCGGTCAACCGCACCATCGAGCGCTGCCTTGAACTGGGCATTCCGGCGCTGACCCTGTTCGCGTTTTCCAGCGAGAACTGGGGCCGGCCGCAGGAAGAAGTCGACGCCCTGATGAAGCTGTTCCTCGGCGCGCTCGACCGCGAAGTGGACGAACTGCACCGACGCGGCGTGCGCGTACGCTTCATCGGCGAACGCGAGCGCTTTGGTGCCGGACTGGTCAGCCGCATGCAGCTGGCCGAGCAGCGCACCGCCGACAACACCACCCTGACCCTGTCGATCGCCGCCAGTTACGGCGGTCGCCAGGACATCGCCCGTGCCGCGCGCGCGCTGGCCGCTGAAGTCGCCGCAGGACGCCTGCTGCCCGAACAGATCGACGAATCGCTGCTGGGCAGCCAGGTCGCCCTGGCCGACCTGCCGCCGCCGGATCTGTTCATCCGCACCGGTGGCGACACCCGCATCAGCAACTTCCTGCTGTGGCAACTGGCCTACACCGAGCTGTGGTTCACCGAGGCGCTGTGGCCGGACTTCGATGCCGCCCTGCTGCAGCAGGCGCTGGATGCCTATGGCAGCCGCGAGCGTCGTTTCGGCCTGACCAGCGCCCAGATCGCCGCACTGGCCACCGAGACCTCCAGCCCATGACCAAGACCCGAGTCCTCGCCGCGCTGATCATGGCGCCGCTCGCCATTGCCGCGATCCTGCTGCTGCCGACGCAATGGCTGGCCGCCGCCGCCGCCGCCGTGCTGCTGATCGGCCTGTGGGAATGGCTGAAGCTGGCCGGCATCGAAGACACCCTCGCGCGCACCGTGCTGCTGGTGCTGAACCTGCTGCTGATGGTGCTGCTGGTGTGGGCCGATGGCAGCACGCTGGTGCTGTTCCAGATCACCACACTGGCGGGTGTTGCCTGGTGGCTGGCGGCGCTGGCCTGGCTGCGCTTCTTCAACTTTGGCGCCCAGCCGACGGCCCCCTCCCGGATCGTGAAGATGCTGGCCGGCACCCTGGCCATCGTTCCTGCCTGGGCAGCGCTGGTACTGATCCACGCTGGCGGTGACCCGCCAGGCAAGCAGGGCCACCTGTGGCTGCTGGCGGCACTGGCACTGGTCTGGGCAGCCGATTCGGGCGCCTATTTCGCCGGCCGTCACTTCGGCAAGCACAAGCTGGCGCCGCGGATCAGCCCCAACAAGACCTGGGAAGGCCTGTTCGGCGGCCTGCTGGCCGGTGTCGCCGTGGCCCTCGGCCTGGGCTGGCTGGCCGGCATCGACATCGCGCACCTGCCGGGCCTGCTGATCACCTCGGTGGTGGCCGTATTCGCGTCGGTGCTGGGTGACCTGTTCGAAAGCCTGATCAAGCGCCACGCCGGTGCCAAGGACTCGGGCAACCTGATTCCGGGCCATGGTGGCGTGCTCGACCGCGTCGACGGCGTCCTCGCCGCCGTGCCGGTGTTCGCGCTGGGCAAGGAAATCTTCGGGTTCTGACCATGAATGCTGTCGCAGACCTGCGCCGGGTCGCCGTATACGGCGCCACCGGCTCGATCGGTGCCTCCACGCTGGACGTCATCGCCCGCCACCCGCAGCGCTACCAGGCCACGGTGCTGGCCGCCGGCCGCCAGGTGCAGGCACTGCTGGCCCTGTGCCGCCAACACGAGCCGGCGCACGCGGTCATCGCCGACGAAGCGCTGTTCACCGAACTGCGCGACGGCCTGCGCGATGCCGGGCTGTCGACCGAGGCCCACGCCGGTCATGCCGCACTGGACCAGCTGGCAGCAAGCGATGCCTGCGACACGGTCGTCGCGGCCATTGTCGGTGCTGCAGGGCTGTCCTCGACCCTCGCCGCCGCTGCGGCCGGCAAGCGCATCCTGCTGGCCAACAAGGAATCGCTGGTACTGGCCGGCGAGCTGCTGACCCGCACCGCCGAGCGCGCCGGCGCCGAGATCATTCCGATCGACAGCGAGCACAGCGCGATCTTCCAGTGCCTGCGTTCGCGCGACGCCAGCATCGACGGCGCCGGCGTGCGCCGGATCCTGCTGACCGCGTCGGGCGGCCCGTTCCGCGGCCGCAGCCGCGCCGAGCTGGCCGAGGTCACCCCGGCCCAGGCCGTGGCTCACCCGAAGTGGTCGATGGGCCCGAAGATCTCGGTCGATTCGGCGACGTTGATGAACAAGGGCCTGGAAGTCATCGAGGCGCACCATCTGTTCTCGGTGCCCGGCGAGCGCATCGAGGTGCTGGTGCACCCGCAGAGCCTGGTCCATTCGCTGGTCGAATTCGTCGACGGCTCGACCCTGGCCCAGATGGGCCTGCCGGACATGCGCACCACCCTGGCGGTCGGCCTGGGCTGGCCGCAGCGCATCGAATCGGGCGTGGCCGGGCTGGACCTGCTGGCGCAGGGCCGGCTGGATTTCGAGGCGCCTGACACCGACGCCTTCCCCTGCCTGGCGCTGGCCTGGCAGGCCATGCAGGCCGGCGGTACTGCCCCGGCGGTGCTGAACGCCGCCAATGAAGAGGCGGTTTCAGCATTTCTTCAGGGCCGGATCGGTTTCCTGACCATCCCGCAGCTGGTTGCTAACGCTCTTTCAACACTGCCGACCCAGCCAGCCGATACACTGGAGGTCCTGTTGTCCGCCGACCAGCGGGCACGCCAGCTCACCCTGAACGCCATCGACGCCGCCTGAACGACCGCCTCGCCCAGCATGACGCCGCCCCTGCCCGCCACTGTGAGCCTGCATGACTGACTTCCTCGGATCGGTCTGGTGGATGATTGTCAGCCTCGGGCTGCTGGTCACGTTCCACGAGTTCGGGCATTACTGGGTCGGCCGCCTCTGCGGGGTCAAGATCCTGCGCTTCTCGGTCGGCTTCGGCCGTCCGCTGTGGTCGCGCCGCGACAGGCACGGCACCGAGTTCGCCATTGCCGCCATCCCGCTGGGTGGCTACGTGAAGTTCCTCGACGAACGTGAGGTCGAGGTCCATCCCCACGAGCGCGGCCAGGCCTTCAACCACAAGACCGTGTGGCAGCGCATCGCCATTGTTGCTGCAGGGCCGATCGCCAATCTGCTGCTGTGCATCCTGCTGCTGTGGGCGATGTTCGTGATCGGCAAGCAGGACTACTCGCCGACGATCGGCCGGGTTGACGGCATCGCCGCCAGCGCCGGACTGCTCAGCGGTGACCGCGTTCTGCGGGTGGATGAGCGCCAGGTCGCCACCCTGGGCGAGGCCAGCATGGCGCTGACCGCCGCCGCGATGGATCGCCGCGACGTCACGCTTGAGGTACTCGACCCTGCGGACCAGGTGCGCGTGCGCACCCTGCCGCTGTCGCAGCTGCCCGCCGGCTTCGATGAACGACGGGTACCGATCCTGGCCGGCCTGTACTGGCAATCGTGGCTGCAGCCGGCACTGGTCGACTCGCTCACCGCCGATTCGGTGGTCACCGGGCTGCTGCAGCCGGGCGACCTGATCGTGGCGATCGACGGCCAGCGCATCGACAGCGTCGACCAGGTGATCGGCGAGATCCAGGCCCTCGGCCGTGCCGGAGGCCCCGGCATGATCGAGGTCCTGCGAGGCGGTGAACGCCTTGCACTGGAAGTCACGCCCCGCCAGGGCAAGGATGGCAAGGGCAACCCGGTCTGGCAGATCGGCGTCGGCTTCCCCACCACCTACAGCCCCTCCTACGACACCCTGCTGCGCTATGGGCCGCTGGATGCAGTGACCGTCGCCGTACGTGAAACCGGCCGGCTTGCCGCCGATTCGCTGGGCATGATGGCCCGCATCGTTACCGGCAAAGCCTCGCTGCAGAACGTTTCCGGGCCGGTCACCATCGCCCGCGTGGCCAATGTCTCGGCCAAACGCGGCCTCGACTGGTTCCTGCAGTTCCTTGCCCTGCTGTCACTCAGCCTGTGCATCATCAACCTGTTGCCGATCCCGATCTTGGACGGCGGGCACCTGCTGTATTACCTTATCGAGTTGGTCAAGGGCAGCCCGCTGAGCGAGCGTGCCATCGCCGCCGGCCAATACATCGGCTTGGCGTTGCTGGCCGGGCTGATGGGGTTGGCGTTCTACAACGACATCCTCGGCCTGGTCCCGCGATGAACTTTTCCACGTTGTTGCCGTCTACAGCGTCGGCATCCCGCACCAATGAAATCGACCTTCCTACCGGACGTGACATGACGCGACTCCCCAATCGCCGCCTGCTGGCCCTCGCCCTCGCCGCCGTCACCGGCGCTCCCGCCCTGGCCCAGGCAGCCGAGCCCTTCACTGTCAGCGACATCCGCGTCGATGGCCTGCAGCGCATCAGCTCGGGCACGGTGTTCACCTACCTGCCGGTGGAACGGGGCGAGACGATCACCGACAACAAGGTCGGCGAGACCATCCGCGCGCTGTACAAGACCGGCTTCTTCGAAGACGTGCAGCTGGACCGCCAGGGCAGCATCCTGGTGGTGACCGTCAAGGAACGCCCGGCGATCAACAAGCTGACCGTGACCGGCAACAAGGACATCAAGTCCGAGCAGCTGCTCAAGGGCCTGTCCGACATCGGCCTGACCGAGGGTGGCACCTTCGACCGCCTGAGCCTGGACCGCGTGACCCAGGAACTGCGCCGCCAGTACAACGACCGCGGCAAGTACACCGTCGAGATCACCCCGACCGTGAGCCCGCTGGACCGCAACCGCGTGGACATCGCGATCGCCATCAAGGAAGGCAAGGCGGCCAAGATCCGCCACGTCAACCTGGTCGGCACCGAGAAGTTCGAGAGCAAGGACATCCTGGAGACCTGGGAGTCCAAGGAGCACAACTGGGCGTCGTGGTACCGCCGTGACGACCAGTACTCCAAGGAAAAGCTGTCCGGCGACCTGGAAAAGCTCAACTCGTGGTACCTGGACCGCGGCTACGTCGACTTCAGCATCGATTCCACCCAGGTTTCGATCAGCCCCGACAAGCGCGACATGTTCCTCACCGCGGGCGTGACCGAGGGTGCGCAGTACAAGATCTCCGAGATCAAGGTCAGCGGCGACACCATCCTTCCGCAGGAGGACGTCGAGCGCATGGTGATCCAGAAGCCGGGCGACACGTTCTCGCGTGCCCTGCTGGAATTCAGCTCGGACACCATCACCAACTCGCTGTCCAACATCGGCTACGCGTTCGCCAAGGTGAACCCGATCCCGACCACCAACCGTGCCGAACAGACGGTAGGGATCAACATGCAGGTCGTGCCCGGCCCGCGCGTGTCGGTGCGCCGCATCCTGTTCCGTGGCAACACCCGCACCTCCGACGAAGTGATGCGTCGCGAAATGCGCCAGTTCGAGAACAGCTGGTACTCGCAGGCCGCGATCGACCGCTCCAAGATCCGCCTGCAGCGCCTGGGCTACTTCGAGTCGGTGGACGTCGAGACCCCGGCCGTCAGCGGCAGCAACGACCAGGTCGACGTCGTCTACAACGTCAAGGAAACCACCTCCGGCAGCTTCGTGTTCGGCCTGGGCTATTCGCAGTCCTACGGCATGACCACCTCGGTGCAGCTGTCGCAGAACAACTTCCTCGGCGGCGGCAACCGCGTGTCGGTCGAAGCCTCGCGCAGCAGCTACCTGCAGCGCTACGGCTTCAGCTACACCAACCCGTACTTCACCGACGACGGCGTTTCGCTGGGCTACAACCTGTCCTGGCGTGAACTGGACTACTCCGACTTCAACACCGCGCAGTACAACAGCACCAATGGTTCTGCGCAGGTGGTATTCGGCGTGCCGCTGACCGAGACCGACACCGTCTCGCTGATGTTCGGCATCGACAGCAACCAGATCACGACCTACCGTGGCTCGACCCCGGCCTCGATCATCGATTACATCGATGCGGTCGGTTCGCGCACCTTCCATGCCTGGCGTACCGAGCTGGGCTGGGCGCGCGACTCGCGCAACGATTACTTCATGCCGACCCGCGGTACCTACCAGCGCGTCGGTCTGGAAACCACGCTGCCGGGCTCGACCATCGAGTACTACAAGCTGAACTACCAGATCAGCAAGTACTGGCCGATCATGCCGTCGCTGGTGATCAACACCCGCGCCGAAGTGGGCTACGGCGATGCCTACGGCAAGGACTACACCCGTACGATCACCGACGCCGACGGCAAAACCCGTACCGTCACCGCCAGCGGCCTGCCGTTCTTCGAGAACTTCTACGCCGGTGGTACCAACTCGGTACGTGGCTTCGAGGACAACACCCTCGGTCCGCGCGAAGTAACCCAGGGTTATCCGGAAGGCCAGCCGCTGGGTGGTTCGCTGAAGACCGTCGGTTCGGTTGAAGCCTACTTCCCGCGCCTGTTCGACAGCCCATCGGCCCGCGTGTCGGCCTTTGTCGACTTCGGTAACGTCTACAACGGCACCAAGAACTTCAAGGCCAACGAACTGCGCGTCTCCACCGGTGTGGCCCTGCTGTGGCGCGCCCCGGTCGGCCCGATCTCGATCAGCTACGCGTTCCCGCTGAAGAAGGAAGACGGCGACAAGATCGAACGCCTGCAATTTACCTTCGGCGGTCAGTTCTAAGAACTGAACACCGAAGGTGCGCCGCGGCTTGCTGCGCAAGCAGCGGGTCCCGACCTACCTCCTATCCCCCGCGCCATTGGCGCGCCCCCCTTAACAGAAGGGGGGCTCTCCACCAGACGGGGTGCGAATCGCCGGGCTCTGCCCGGCGTTTTCGTTTTACTTGCTCACCACCGTTACTTCCCGCGCTCGCGTGAAATCATCTGGTGATGGCGCAGGGGGCTGACCAGGACCGTTGGCGCCATGGATGGCGCCATCGAGCCCCCAGGGATGGGTCTACGGCGTGTCCTGGGCAGCCCCCTGCGCCATCACCCCGGGACATCAGGCAGGCGCCGCTTTTGACCCCGCATGACCGCAATGGCGTCACACGTTAAACTCCCGCCGTGAATACTCCCACCTACACCGCCCAGCAACTCGCCGAGCAGTTCGGCCTGCAGGTCCATGGCGACCCCGCCACCGCCATCCACGGCGTGGCCACCCTCGCCCACGCCGGTCCTGGCCAGCTGACCTTCCTCGCCAATCCACGCTACCGCGCCCAGCTGGCCGACAGCCAGGCCTCGCTGGTCGTGCTGCGCGCCGACGACGCCGAAGCCGCCCCCGGCGCCGCGCTCGTGGCTAAGGACCCGTACACCACCTTCGCCAAGATCGCCGCGCTGTTCGACATCGCGCCCACGCGCCCACCGGGCATCCACCCCAGCGCCGTCATCGATCCCAGCGCCCAGGTCGCCGCCAGCGCCCACATCGGCCCCTTCGTCTCCATCGGCGCGCGCAGCGTGGTCGGCGAGAACTGCATCATCGGCACCGGCAGCGTGATCGGCGAAGACTGCAGCCTGGACAGCGGCTGCGAACTGATCGCCCGGGTCACCCTGGTCACCCGGGTCAAGCTCGGCAAGCGCGTGCGCGTGCACCCCGGTGCCGTGCTCGGTGCCGATGGCTTCGGCCTGGCGATGGACGCCGGCAAGTGGATCAAGGTGCCGCAGCTCGGCGGCGTGCGCATCGGCGACGATTGCGAAATCGGCGCCAACACCTGCGTCGACCGTGGTGCACTGGAAGACACCGTGCTGGACGAAGACGTGCGCCTGGACAACCTGGTACAGATCGCGCACAACGTGCAGATCGGCGCGCACTCGGCCATCGCCGGCTGCACCGGCATCGCCGGCAGCGCCAGGATCGGCCGCTACTGCCTGCTCGGCGGCCACGTCGGCGTGGTCGGCCACCTCGAGATCTGCGACAAGGTCGTGATCACCGGCAAGTCGGTGGTCCGCAATTCCATCCATGAGCCGGGCGAGTACTCGTCCGGCACCCCGTTGACCGACAACCGCACGTGGCGCAAGAACGCCGCGCGCTTCAAGCAGCTGGACGCATTGGCTCGCCGCGTCCTGGCCGCTGGCAAGGAGAAAGAATGAACGACACGCTGCAGCTTCCGATCGACGTCTGCCAGATCCAGGAACTGCTCCCGCACCGCTACCCGTTCCTGCTGGTGGACCGGGTGCTTGAGCTCGACATCGACGCCAAGCGCATCCTGGCGCAGAAGAACGTCAGCATCAACGAGCCGTTCTTCCAGGGTCACTTCCCGGGCCGCCCGATCATGCCCGGCGTGCTGATCATCGAAGCGCTGGCCCAGGCCGGTGGCGTGATGACCCAGCTGACGCTTGGCCGCGATGCGCAGTCCAAGCTGTTCTACATGGTCAAGGTGGAAAACGCCCGCTTCAACAAGCAGGTCGTGCCCGGCGACGTGCTGATGCTGGATGTGCAGATGAAGCGCCTGATCCGCAACATGGGCTGGTACTACGGCGAGGCCAAGGTCAACGGTGAAGTCGTTGCCTCGGCCGAGGTCATGTGCGCCGGTGCCAAGGGCTGATCCACGGGAGGCAGCAATGACTGACAACGCACCACGGATCCACCCGACTGCCGTCATCGATCCGGCCGCGCGCCTGGCCGACGACGTCCAGGTCGGCGCGTTCACCCTGATCGGTGCCGATGTGGAAATCGGCGCCGGCACAGTGGTCGGCCCCCATTGCAGCATCCACGGCCCGACCAGGATCGGCCGTGACAACCGCTTCATCGGTCACGCCGCGATCGGTGGCGAGCCGCAGGACAAGAAGTTTGCCGGCGAACGCACCGAACTGGTGATCGGCGACCGCAACGTGTTCCGCGAGTTCGTCACCCTGAACCGTGGCACCGGCCGCGGCGGCGGCATCACCACGATCGGCAACGACAACTGGATGCTGGCCTACACGCACGTGGCGCACGACTGCCATGTCGGCAACTTCTGCGTGTTCTCCAACAACACCACCCTGGCCGGCCACGTGACCGTGGGCGACTACGTGATCATCAGCGGCTTCGCCGGTGCCCACCAGTTCTGCCGCATCGGTGCCCACGCCTTCCTCGGCATGGGCGCGCTGACCAACGGCGACGTTCCGCCGTTCACCATGGTCGGCACCGATTCGCTGGGCCGCCCGCGCGGCATCAACAGCGAAGGGCTGAAGCGTCGTGGCTTCGACGCCGAGCGCATCTCCGCCATCAAGCGCGCCTACCGCACCCTGTACGTGGCGGGCCTGCCGCTGGCCGAAGCCAAGGTGCAGCTGACCGAACAGGCACGCGACAGCGATGACGTGAAGGCCATGCTGGACTTCATCGAGCACGCTGAGAGGCCCTTGCTGCGATGAGCAGCACGACCGGCCAGGCGCCGGCCGGCGCCGCCGTGATTCCGCTGGCCTCGATGGCCGGCAGCGTCCCCGCGCAGCGGGTGCTCAGCGAGCGCCCGTTGCGGATCGCTCTGGTGGCCGGTGAGGCCTCCGGTGATCTGCTGGGCGCGGGCCTGGTGCGCGAGCTGAAGGCACGCTTTCCGAACGCCGAATTCGCCGGCATCGGTGGCGATGCCATGCGCAGCGCCGGCTGCCTGACCTGGCACGATGCCAGCGAGCTGGCGGTGATGGGCCTGACCGAAGTGCTGCGCCACCTGCCACGCCTGCTGAAACTGCGTTCCGCGTTCCGCCAGCGTGCACTGGAATGGCAGCCGGACGTGTTCATCGGCATCGACGCGCCCGACTTCAACCTGGGCATCGAACGCTGGCTGAAGCAGCGCGGCGTGCGCACCGTGCACTACGTCAGCCCCTCGGTCTGGGCCTGGCGCGAGAAGCGCGCCGAGAAGATCGGCAGCAGTGCCGACCTGGTGCTGTGCCTGTTCCCGATGGAACCCCCGATCTATGCCAGGCACGGCATCGACGCGCGCTTCGTTGGCCATCCGATGGCCGATGACATCCCCCTGCAGGGCAACCGCGAGGAAGCGCGCGCCGCGCTTGGCCTGCCGACCTCGGCCAAGGTGCTGGCAGTGCTGCCAGGCAGCCGCCTGGGCGAAATCTCGCGCCTCGGTGAACCGTTCTTCGAGGCCGCCTGGCAGGTCTCCGAGCGCATCCCCGGCCTGCACGTGGTAGTGCCTGCCGCCAACCCGGCCTGCAAGCGCCTGATCGAAGAACAGCTGTCACGCTCGGCGCTGCCGGTAGCCTTCTCGCATGTACTCGACGGTGAGGCGCGCAACGCCATGATCGCCGCCGATGTGGTGGTGCTGGCCTCGGGCACCGCGACGCTGGAGGCGATGCTGGTCAAGCGGCCGATGGTGGTCGGTTACCGCGTCAACGAGCTGACCTACCGCCTGGTCAAGGCGCTGGGCCTGATCAAGGTCGACCGCTTTGCCCTGCCCAACATCCTGGCGGGCCAGGACCTGGCACCGGAACTGATGCAGCACGACTGCACGCCGGACAAGCTGGCGGCGGCCATCCAGCAATGGTTCGACCACCCGCAGCGGGTGACCGACCTGCAGGACACCTATGCCCGCCTGCATCAACGACTGCGCCGCAATGCCTCGGCCCGCGCGGCCGACGCTGTGGGCGAGCTGTTGATGCGCGACCAGGCCCAGGCATGAGCCGCCGCCATGCCGCAGCGGCCAGCCTGGCCCTGTTCGACGGTGCTGCCGTGGTCGAGCCGGAGCGTCTGGTCGCCGGCGTCGACGAAGCCGGCCGCGGTCCGCTGGCCGGACCGGTCGCGGTGGCGGCGGTGGTGTTCGACCCGGCACGGCCACGCATCAACGGCCTGGACGATTCCAAGCAACTCACCGCAGCCCGCCGCGAGCAACTGCATGACCGCATCATCGAACGTGCCCTGGCCTGGCACGTGGTGCTGGTGGACGTGGACACCATCGACCGCCTGAACATCTACCAGGCCACCCTGCAGGGCATGCGTGACGTCGTTGCAGCGGTCGCCCACGTGGCCGGCTTTGCCCGCATCGACGGCAACGTGGTGCCCAAGGGCCTGGTACTGCCGGCGCAGGCGCTGGTCGGCGGTGATGGCATCGACCGCGCAATCATGGCCGCCTCGATCCTGGCCAAGGTCTCGCGCGACCGCTACATGCAGGACGTGCATGCCCGCCACCCGCAGTACGGCTTCGAGCAGCACAAGGGCTACGGCACCCCGGCCCATCTGGCCGCCCTGCGCGAGCACGGCCCCTGCATGGAGCACCGGCGCAGCTTCGCCCCGGTGCGTGAGTGCCTGGAAAACCCGGCAGCTGTGACCGCAGACATCGCAATCGCCTGAATCGCCTGAACGGTCGCTGCACCCGGCTGCGAAAGCAGGGTCAGGCGGGGCCCGCGGTTTGCCAGCGAACCGTAGGGAGCGATAGCGCGGATGCGATATCGCATGCCGTCAAGAGCTTGTCGCGCCCTCCAGCCCTCGCTACCCTGACCGGGCACTCCAGCGCTTCCCGACCCCGGCGACGATTCCCCCGTCAGCACCCGGGGCCCGCGCGCTCCAACCTGGTCCGGCATGTCCAACTCCCGCTTCGTACATCTCCACGTCCACACCGAGTTCTCGCTGGCGGACTCCACCATCCGTGTGCCGGCCAAGCCGGACCAGGCGGACCCGAAGAAGGCCAAGCAGGCCAACCTGCTGTCACGCTCGGTCGAGCTCGGCCTGCCCGCGCTGGCGGTGACCGACCTCAACAACCTGTTCGCCCTGGTCAAGTTCTACAAGGCGGCCGAAGGCGTGGGCATCAAGCCTATCGCCGGCGCCGACGTGCTGATCGCCGAGGAAGGGCAGGATCCGTGGCGGATGACCCTGCTGTGCCGCGACCGCGAGGGCTACCTGAGCCTGTCGCGGCTGCTGACCCGCGCGTGGATGGAAGGCCATCGCCCCGAAGGCGGCGTGGCCATCCATCCGGACTGGCTGAAGGCCGGCAACGCCAACCTGTTCGCGCTGGCCGGCCGGCAGAGCCTGGCCGGGCGCCTGGCGCTGGACGGCAAGCATGAACTGGCCGAGCAGCAGCTGGCCGATTGGCAGCGCGTGTTCGGCGATGGCCTGCACCTGGAGCTGACCCGCACCGGCCGCGAGGGCGAGGAAACCTTCAACCAGTTCGCGCTGATGGCCGCCGGCCAGCGTGGCCTGCCGGTGGTGGCCAGCAATGATGTGCGCTTCCTGGCGCCCACCGATTTCAGCGCGCACGAAGCGCGCGTGTGCATTTCCACCGGCCGCGTACTGGACGACCCCAAGCGCCCGCGCGAGTACAGCGACCAGCAGTACCTGAAATCGGCCGAAGAGATGTGTGCGCTGTTCGCCGACATTCCCGATGCCATCGACAACACGCTGGCGCTGGCCGAGCGCTGCAACATCGAGATGCGGCTGGGCACCTACTTCCTGCCCAATTACCCGGTGCCCGACGACGAGACCCTGGACACCTGGATCCAGAAGATGTCGCGCGACGGCCTGGAAGAGCGCCTGGAGAAGAATCCGCTGGCGCCGGGCAAGACCCGCGAAGATTATTTCGAGCGCCTGGAGTTCGAGCTCAACACCATCATCAAGATGGGTTTCCCCGGCTACTTCCTGATCGTGGCCGACTTCATCCAGTGGGGCAAGAACCAGGGCATCCCGATCGGCCCGGGCCGTGGTTCGGGTGCCGGTTCGCTGGTGGCGTGGGCACTGAAGATCACCGATCTGGACCCACTGCCGTACAACCTGCTGTTCGAGCGCTTCCTGAACCCGGAACGCGTGTCGATGCCCGACTTCGACATCGACTTCTGCATGGACCGCCGCGACGAGGTGATCGACTACGTCGCGCGCAAGTACGGGCGCGAGCGCGTCAGCCAGATCATCACCTACGGCACCATGGCCGCCAAGGCGGTGGTGCGCGACTCCGGCCGCGTGCTCGGCTTCCCGTACGGCCTGGTCGACGGTGTTTCCAAGCTGATCCCGAACATCCTCGGCATCCACCTGAAGGATGCACTGGGCAAGGGCAAGGAAGGCCCCAGCTCGGAAATGGCGTCGCCGGAACTGATCCAGCGCTACGAGACCGAGGACGATGTCCGCGACCTGATCGACCTGGCGCTGCAGCTGGAAGACCTGACCCGCAACGCCGGCAAGCACGCCGGTGGCGTGGTGATCGGGCCCGAACCGCTGAGCGAGTTCTGCCCGCTGTACGCCGAACACGACGAGAACGGTCTCGGCAAGAACCCCGTCACCCAGTTCGACAAGAACGACGTGGAAGAAGTGGGCCTGGTGAAGTTCGACTTCCTCGGCCTGCGCACGCTGACCATCATCGACTGGGCGGTGAAGGCGATCAACAAGCGCCATGAGCGCGCCGGCATCCCGCCGGTGGACATCGCCGCGATTCCGCTGGACGACACGCCCACCTACAAGGACATCTTCGCCAACGGCAATACGGGCGCAGTGTTCCAGTTCGAATCCTCGGGCATGCGCCGCCTGCTGAAGGACGCGCGCCCCGATCGTTTCGAAGACCTGATCGCGCTGGTGTCGCTGTACCGCCCCGGCCCGATGGACCTGATTCCCTCCTTCAATGCGCGTAAGCACGGCCAGGAAGAAATCATCTATCCCGATCCGCGCACCGAAGCGATCCTGAAAGACACCTACGGCATCATGGTGTACCAGGAGCAGGTGATGCAGATGGCGCAGATCGTCGGCGGCTACTCGCTGGGCGGCGCCGACCTGCTGCGCCGTGCGATGGGCAAGAAGGTGCCGGCCGAAATGGCCAAGCACCGCGAGATCTTCCGCGAAGGTGCGGCCAAGGACGGCGTGGACGAAGCCAAGGCCGACGCGATCTTCGACCTGATGGAGAAGTTCGCCGGCTACGGCTTCAACAAGTCGCACGCCGCCGCCTACGCGCTGGTCAGTTACCAGACCGCATGGCTGAAACGCCATTACCCGGCCGAGTTCATGGCGGCCACGCTGTCGTCCGATCTGGACAACACCGACAAGGTGGTCGGCTTCCTCGACGAGGTGCGTAACCTCGGCCTGACCGTGCTGCCGCCCAAGGTGAACCAGTCAGCCTTCATGTTCGAAGCGGTGACGCCGGACACCATCCAGTACGGCCTCGGTGCGATCAAGGGCGTCGGCCAGGGTGCCTGCGAGGCGGTGGTCGAGGAGCGGCTGAAGGGCGGCCCGTTCAAGGACCTGCTCGACTTCTGCACCCGCGTCGGCTCGGCCAAGCTCAACCGGCGCACGCTGGAAGCGATGATCAACTGTGGTGCGTTGGACGAGCTTGGCCGCAACCGTGCCTCGCTGATGCTGCAGCTGCCGGAGGTGATCAAGGCTACCGACCAGATGGCCCGCGAGCGCGCTTCGGGACAGAACTCGCTGTTCGGTGGCCCGGACCCGAGCGCGACCACGATCCAGCTGGATCTGCCCGAAGCCGAAGAATGGCCGCTGCTGCAGCGCCTCAACGGCGAGCGCGACACGCTGGGCTTCTATCTCAGTGGCCACCCGTTCGATCCATGGCGCGACGATGTACGCGATCTGGTCGGCAACGACCTGGGTTCGGTGGAGAAGATCTGGAGCGCCAACAGCGGTGGTGGCGGCGGCGGCGAAAAGCGCTGGCGCCCGGAAGTGCAGACCGTGCTGGCCGGCCAGGTGGTCGGTGTGCGTCGCAAGGGCGAGAGCCAGATCTTCATCCAGCTGGAAGATGGCCGCGGCCGCGTCGAGTGCAGCGCCTTCTCCGACGCGATGGCCGAGTTCGGGCACCTGATGACCAAGGACCGCATCCTGGTGGTCAAGGGCGGCCTGCGCGAGGACGAGTTCAACGGCGGCTACGCATTGCGCATCCGCCAGTGCTGGGACTTCGACGAAGTCTGCGCCAACTACGCCACGCGGCTGTCGCTGCGCCTGGATCTGCGCCAGCAGCGCCCGGTCTGGGAGCGCGTCAATGCGCTGCTGGACCGCCATCGCCCGGGGCGCACGCCGCTGCGCCTGGACCTGCTGCTGAAGGGCCCGCACGGCGGCGTCGCCGGCATGCTCGATGTGTCCGGGCAGAGCGCGGTGCGCATCGATTCCAAGTTGATGGAGGCGCTGCGCGCCGACCCCGCCGTGCGCACGCTGAAAGTGCGCTACAGCCCACCGTGGGCCAGCTGAGGTCGGCTCCTCCGTATTCCTGTTTTTCCCGTTCCAGTCATCAAGGACGATTGCCAATGAAGACCCTGCTGTTCCCGTTCGCCGCCGCGCTGGCCCTGGCCGCCTGCTCGCCCTCGAAGGTCGAGTTCCAGATCGACAACCCGACCGACGCGCCGCTGGCACTGAGCATCGATGGCAAGGACCTGCCAGTGGCCGCACAGGGCTCGCGCCCGATCTCGCTCGCTGTCGGTGAGCACCGCCTGCACACCGACAAGCTCGGCGACGTGCGCTTCATCGTCTACGTCGACGGTCGTGGCGGCCTGATCAATCCGACCCTCAGCGAGTACGTGATCGCCCGCGAGGTCTATGTCACCGACGAGAGCAAGCTGAAGAACTTCGGCGTCGGCAACAAGGGCATCGAACTTGGCGGGGTCGACTTCGAAGGCCCGTTCGAAAAGAGCCACGACCTGTTCATCGACAAAACCTGGACCTACGGCGTGCGCGAGCCCTTCCCGAAGGAAAAGGTGGTGGCCCACGTCGACGCCAGCGGCGGCCAGATCGTGGCCAAGGTGTTCACCGCCACGGACTTCATCGCTTACGTGGAAGAAGGCATGGGCGAGCCCGGCGCGTTCAAGCGCGAGCAGCCGGCTGGCTACGTGGCCCCGGCGTTCAGCCTGGAACCGGCCCCGGCCAGCCTGCCGGCGCTGGTGCCGGCCTTCGAGGCCCACGCCGCGCCGCTGCGCGAGGTCTATGCGCGCTGGCTGAAGGCGACCACCGCCGATGAACAGAAGGCCCTGCGCAAGCAGGACTTCGCCGCGCAGATGGCCTTCACCTCGGCCACCGCCACGCTGGGCAGCGGGCTGGGCCGTGACGCCAACGAGGCCTACAACGACTTCGTTTCCCAGCGCAGCCAGCTGATGGGCCGCAGCGCCTTGGTGGTGCCCTGAGCTGACTGGCGCGCCCCGCCCGGCTGCGCTACCGTCGCCTTCCAGACGAAGGCGTACGGGTGGTTTGCGCGCATTCGGCTAGAATTCCCCTCTTCTTTACACGACGGCTTCCGATGAATCCGAACTACCTCGACTTCGAGCAACCCATCGCCGACCTGGAAGCCAAGATCCAGGAACTGCGCAACGCCAGTGCCGGGCCGGCGGTCAATGTCGAGGCGGAAGTGCACGCGCTGCAGGACAAGCTGCGCATGCGCACCGCGCAGATCTTCCGCAACCTGACCTCGTGGCAGGTGCTGCAGCTGGCCCGTCATCCGTCGCGCCCGTACACCGCCGACTACCTCCGCGTCATGTTCGATGAGTTCCAGGAGCTGGCCGGCGACCGTGCCTTCGCCGACGACAAGGCGATCATGGGTGGCCTGGCCCGCATCAACGGCCGTGCAGTGATGGTGATCGGCCACCAGAAGGGCCGTGACACCAAGGAGAAGATCAAGCGCAACTTCGGCATGCCCAAGCCGGAGGGCTACCGCAAGGCCCTGCGCCTGATGAAGATGGCCGAGCGCTTCGGCCTGCCGGTGCTGACCCTGATCGACACCGCTGGCGCCTGGCCGGGCATCGACGCCGAATCGCGCGGCCAGTCCGAAGCGATCGCGCGCAACCTGATCGAGATGGCCGAGCTGAAGGTGCCGATCATCTGCACCGTGATCGGTGAAGGCGGCTCAGGCGGCGCGCTGGCGCTGGGCGTGGGCGACCGCACCGTGATGCTGGAATACGCGGTGTACTCGACCATCACCCCGGAAGGCTGCGCCTCGATCCTGTGGAAGGACGCCGGCAAGGCCAAGGACGCGGCCGAACAGCTGGGCCTGACCGCCCCGCGCCTGAAGAGCCTGGGCCTGGTCGACAAGGTCGTGCGCGAGCCCACCGGCGGCGCCCACCGCAACCCGACGCAGATGGCCAAGCGCCTGAAGGCGGTGCTGCTGAACGAGCTGGATGCGCTGGACAAGCTGTCCACCGAACAGCTGCTGGAACAGCGCTACGCGCGCCTGCGCAGCTACGGCACGTACGAAGCAGCCTGACGTAGTGCCGGCCGCTGGCCAGCATGCAGGTAGGCCTGGTAGTGCCGGCCGCTGGCCGGCAACACGCAGGTGATTGCAGAAACGAAAGCGCCGGGCATTTGCCCGGCGCTTTCGTTTGCGCCCTGACGGCATCCACGCATGGCGTGGATCTACCGGGTGCAGATGACCCCGCCTCAGAACGGCTTGGCCAGCACCAGCCATACGATCGGAATGAAGGCCAGCAGCGGGATCTCGTTGATCCAGCGCAGCGCGCGCGACGACGGCAGCGCCCTGCCCTTGGCCACGCCCTTGAGCAGGCGGCCGATCCAGCCGAAGTACACCAGCAGCAGCACCACCAGCCCCAGCTTGGCATGCAGCCAGCCGGCGCCACCAGGCGCGACCATGGTCGGGAAATCGGGGATGACCTTGTAGCCCAGCCACAGCACCAGGCCCAGCAGGAATGCCAGGCCGAACATCGAGTGGCCGAAGCGGTACAGGCGCAGGCCCATCAGCTGCAGGCGCTCGGTCACCGCCGGCTGGCCCGCAGTCTCGGCCAGGTTCACCAGGATGCGCGGCAGGTAGAACACCGTGGCCATCCACGCCACCACGAACACGATGTGGAAGGTCTTGACCCAGTAGTAGCTCTGCATGCGCTCGCTCCGGCGGCTGGCGTAAATGGGTACCCATTGTCGCAGTAGAGCCACCCCATGGGTGGGTGCCGCGTCCAATCGCCGCAGCATGGCAGCCACCCATGGCGTGGCTCTACTGCAGGCCCGCCACACCCGGGGGCGCAACACCGTACGATAGGCGCCGTTTTCCCCGATCGCGCACCGCCCCATGGACAAGACCTACGACGCCGCCTATTTCCAACGCTGGTACCGCCGTGCCGACATCGGCGGCAGCGCCCGCCTGGCGCGAAAGGTCGCCCTGGCCGTGGCCAGTGCCGAGTACTACCTGGAACGACCGATCCGCAGCGTGCTGGACATCGGCTGCGGCGAAGGCGCCTGGCGCGCACCGCTGCTGAAGCTGCGTCCGAAGGTCGAATACCTCGGCTTCGACAGCAGCGAGTACGCTGTGCGCCGCTACGGCAGGACCCGCAACCTGCACATGGCCCGCTTCGGCGATTTCGCCTGGCTGCGGCCCTGTGCCCCGGTCGACCTGCTGGTCTGCTCGGACGTGATGCACTACGTGCCCGACCACGAGCTGCGCGCCGGACTGGCCGGCGTGGCAGAGCTGACGGGCGGCGTGGCCTTCCTGGAGACCTTCGCCGCCGAGGACGCGTTCGAAGGCGACCACGACGGCTTCCAGGCGCGTCCGGCGCGCTGGTACCGCCGCACGCTGGCCCGGCATGGCCTGCAGCCGGTGGGGTCGCACTGCTGGCTCGGCCCCGCCCTGGCAGGCGATGCGGCCGCGCTGGAACGGATGTGAATCCAGATTCATTATTTTCAGCCGACTTAACCTGCGGGACACCCGGATGGGATATGCTGCGCGGCAACATATGACCATACATATTCGGTCGTCATGCTCTATCAACTGCACGAACTGACCCGCAACCTGCTCGCCCCCTGGGTGCACCAGGCCCAGGCCAACGCCAGGTTCTTCGCCAACCAGGGCCACTGGTGGTCGCAGATGCCCGGCGCTGATCGTCTGGCGGCGGTCAATGAACTCTTCCACCGCATCGGCAAGGATTACGAGAAGCCCGAGTGGGGCATCAACGAAATCGACGTCGATGGCGAACGCGTGCCGATCGTCGTGCACGAGGAAGTAAGCAAGCCGTTCTGCAAGCTGCTGCGCTTCAAGCGCCACAGCAATGAAGCCGACCAGCTGCACACGATGCTCAACCAGCCGTTCGTGCTGGTCGTTGCGCCGCTGTCAGGCCACCATGCCACGCTGCTGCGTGATACCGTGCGCACGCTGCTGCGCGACCACCGCGTGTACGTCACCGACTGGGTGGATGCGCGCATGGTGCCGGCCAGCGAAGGCGAATTCGGCCTGGACGACTACATCGCCTACATCCAGGAATTCATCCGCCACCTCGGCGTGGAGCGCCTGCACGTGGTGAGCGTGTGCCAGCCGACCGTACCGGTGCTGGCCGCGGTTTCGTTGATGGCCAGCCGTGGCGAACCGACGCCGCGTACGCTGGTGATGATGGGTGGCCCGATCGATGCGCGATGCAGCCCGACCGCAGTGAACAACCTGGCCACGCAGAACCCGCTGTCGTGGTTCGAGAACAACGTCATCCACACCGTGCCGGCCAGCTATCCCGGCGCCGGTCGCCGCGTGTACCCGGGCTTCCTGCAGCACGCCGGCTTCCTGTCGATGAACCCGAGCCGCCACTTCAGTTCGCACTGGGATTTCTATACCGACCTGGTCAAGGGCGACCTGGAAGACGCCGACGCGCACCGTCGTTTCTACGACGAGTACAACGCGGTGCTCGACATGCCGGCCAGGTACTACCTGGATACGATCCGCGTGGTGTTCCAGGACTTCCTGTTGCCGCGTGGTGAGTGGGTGGTCAACGGCGAGAAGGTCGATCCGTCGGCGATCCGCGATACCGCGCTGCTGAGCATCGAGGGCGAGCTGGACGATATCGCCGGCCTCGGCCAGACCGAAGCCGCACAGGCGCTGTGCACCGGCATCACTGCGGACCGCCGTGAGCATTTCATCGTCGAAGGTGCCGGCCACTACGGCATCTTCAGCGGCCGTCGCTGGCGCGAAGTGGTGTACCCGAAGGTGCGCGACTTCTTCGCCGCGCATGCCGAAGCACCGGCGGCGAAGGCCACGAAGAAGAAGAGCAACGTCACCCCGTTGCGGCGAAAGGCGGGCTGATTCCCGGCAGGGGTCGGATCCCTTTCCAACGGAAAGGGCTCTGACCCCAGCATGATGGGATCCGGGGTCAGAGCCCTGTTCTGCGAACAGGGATCCGACCCCTGGCCTGTTACAACCGCACCAGCAGGTTCTTGGCGATCAGCCCGTGCAGCTTGCCGATGCCGCGTGCCAGATGCATCGTCAGCAGCAGCAGCAGCGCGCCCGCCGCAGCAACCGTGATCGCCACCAGCGGCGATGCAGCCATCGGCAGTACGTTCACGCCATCGACGTACACGCCCGGAATGTCGCCACTGAAGATCGCCGCGACCGGCGCCCAGATCAGGCTCAGCGACAGCGACAGCAGCGTCACCGCGAGGGTGAAGTAGATGACGCCCAGCGGCAGCATCAGCACGAAGTACAGCAGGGTCAGCCAGGTGCGGCCATCGGTGAACATGTCGCCGATGCGCTGCAGCCAGGTGCGGCTGCGATCGGTGTAACGCGGACGGCGCGGCATGCGTTCTCCCAGCAGCGCTTCCACCAGCCGCCCTTCCAGCAGCGCCAGCCCGCGCACCGAGCCGAAGAACAGCACGGTCAGCGGAATGCCCACGATCAGGATCAGCAGGCCCAGCGACAGCGACAGGCCGGTCACCACCCAGGTGAAGAAGAAGATGCCGGTGGCCAGCGACAGCAGCATGTAGAACAGCGCACCGTAGGTGTGCGGATCGGTCACCACACCGAAGAAGCGCGCCAGCAGCGAGCGCTGCACCGGCGCCGGCGGCGGTGCGGCCGGCTCGACGCCACTGGCTTCGGCCGCTGCGCGCAGCACCGGTGCGGTATCCGCACGCGGCGTGCGCAGCGCGCGGTTCACCGTCACTTCGGTCTCGCGATAGATCTCGGCCACTTCGTCCGGGGCGCCATAGCTGCCAGCGACGTCGGCGATCACCTCGGCCTCGCTGCGGCCGGGCTGCGCGGACAGTTCCGAGCGCAGGTATTCCTCGGCGTCGTACAGGGCGTCCTGCACCATCGCCGGGTCGGCGCCTTCCAGCGCCGCGCGCAGCTGCGCCAGGTACTGCGGGATGGTCGTGGGCAGGGCTCGGCCTGCCAGGCTCGGGTCGTTCATTGCGGTACCCCCTCCAACACGGAATCGACGGAATCGCGGGTGGCCTGCCAGGCCTGGCGCCACTGCGCCAGCACCTCGCGGCCACGTTCATTGATGCGGTAGTAGCGCCGCGGCGGACCGCTGCTGGACGGCTCCACGTGGCTTTCCAGCAGACCGGCAGCCTCCAGGTTGCGCAGCACCGGGTACAGCGCGCTCTGCTTGCCGCTCAGCACGCCCTCGCCCGCCCGCTCCAGCTCCTTGGCAATGAGGTAGCCGTACAGCGGCTCCCCGGCCCGGGCCAGCACCGCCAGCAGGGCCAGCGACACCGTTCCGGCGCTGAGCTCCTTCTGGAACTTCTTCAGCTGGACATCGTCCTCGGACATGACCGGCCCTCCACTACGTTGAAGTCCACAGTAGTGCGAAGTTCGGTATAGCGAATGTGTCGTTAGTCACTCTGCCGGTTGGCGAGGGTCGGCCGACCATCTGGCGGGCAGGCCCGTTGGCTTGCTTGCCCCTCTGCGAGCCGCGGCATACCGTCGGCTTCCAAGAACGCAGCGTCTGATCCAGCCTCTGCAAGCAAGATGATCCCGGGAATGCCCACTTATGACTGAGCTTCACTATTGCGACTTCTGGTTTTCTGCGAAGAAGTCCGCGCGAAACATAATCAGTGAATCCGAGGCCAAATCGAGACATGAGAGCCAGGCTCGCTACACGGTTCTCGTTGGCTCCCCCACCACGCCATCAGCGATCGTCGATGTGCTGTTGGACAAAGACATGATTGGCGTCGACTTTCTGGATGAACACCTAAGGAAGCGCCTGTCGTATCAGTTTCAGCAGGTGGCACCGGACAAGCTGTTCCTGAGCATGGTGGTGTACACGGAATTCACTGGAAAGAGCGACAACGTTGCTGAAGGAACCTGCTATATCTTCAACGAAGATGGTCGGCTCACCATAATCAAGGAAGCTTTTTCGCCCCATCATCTGGAAGAGTGTTCGACTACGCACGACCCAATAGGCAACTACGAGCCTGTTCCTGTCTTCGGCCATTACTCCGGTCTAATTGCAGAAGAAAGATAGACGTTGATGCCGGACCGATTGGATCGGCCAAGAGGCGGCGCGCAGGCTGACGGGATTGCCCTATATACCGCTTGGCGATGCAGTCCCTAGTCGCGCAGAATCGAAGCCTCGTTCATGTTCCGGGGATCCCATGCCGCACCGTCGCCGTCTTGCCCTGACCGCCCTCGCCCTGGCCTGCCTGCTGCCCTCGCTGGCCAGCGCGGCAACGCCCTACCGCAGCCCGCAGCAGATCCTTGATGCCTCCGCGGCCAGCGACTGGCGTACCCCGGACCCGGCCAACCTGCTGTACATGGACCTGCCGGCTGGACGGGTGATCATCGAGCTGGCGCCGCAGTTCGCCCCGCGCCATGTCGCCAACATCCAGACCTTCGCCCATGAGCACTTCTGGGACGGCACCAGCATCTACCGCTCACAGGACAACTTCGTGGTGCAGTTCGGCGATGCCGACGCCGATGACGCGGCCAAAGCCAGGCCGTTCGGCAGTGCCGCGCGCAAGCTGCCGGCCGAATTCGAACGTGCCAGCGCGGGCCTGAAGGTCAGCGTGCTGCCCGACCGCGATGGCTGGGCCGCGCAGACCGGTTTCGTCGATGGCTTCCCGGTGGGCCAGGACCCGCAGGCCGGCAAGACCTGGCTGGCGCACTGCTACGGCATGCTCGGTGCCGGCCGCAGCAACGAGGAAGACAGCAGCATCGGCGCCGAACTGTACGTGGTGACCGGCCAGTCGCCGCGCCAGCTGGACCGCAACATCACGCTGGTCGGTCGCGTGCTGAAGGGCATGGAACTGCTCAGCGCAACGCCGCGCGGACCGGCACCGATGGGCTTCTACACCGACCCGAAGCTGCGTACGCCGATCGTGTCGATCCGCCGTGCCAGCGACGTACCGACGGCAGAGCGCACGCCGATCCAGGTGCTGCGTACCGATTCGAAGACCTTTGCCGATACGGTGGAGGCACGGCGTAATCGCGTGGATGATTTCTACAAGCGTCCGGCGGGGCATATCGATCTCTGCAATATTCCGGTGCCGGTGCGGTAGGAGCCTGGCTTCCTGCACGTTGCGCGTGCTGAAGGTGCTTCACCGTTCATGGGCGTTACTTTTCTTTGTACGCAAAGAAAAGTAACCAAAAGAAACGTTCCGCCGGCCGCGAGCCGGTGCTACGCACCGGTGCCCTGCGCTCAAGGCGGATCCAAGATCAAAAGCAGAAGCGGTCGCTTCGCTCGCCGGGCCCGGCCCGGCACTACCAAGCATCGTCGTGCAGCTGTGGCTCTTGACCTTGGGTCCGCCTTGAGCGAGCCGAGCATCGCAGGGGAATCAGGGGTGAAGAGGTGCCGATGTCCTGTAGAGCCGACTGCTAGTTGTGATCTCTCTGTACGTTGTTCATCCGGGACATCTTTGGAAAATGGTGGTTACCACACCTCTCCAGACCCCAAAGAGCCCGGATGAACCACCATAAAAATGCCCGTTTGACCGTCCATAGTCGAGCACTTCTTATTCGCCGCATCCTCCACGAGGGCCTGCGCCCAGAGGAAGCAGCCCAAGCATGCGGCGTAAGTGTGCGTACGGCCTACAAATGGCTGGCCCGATTCCGCCAGTTCGGGGCACCGGGGCTGGAAAACCGCAGCTCACGGCCTCACCAGACGCCGCATGCCACACCTGCTCCGGTAATCGAGCAAATCAAGGAGCACGCCGTAAACGGCAGACCTACCTGACCATCTCCAAGGCGCTGGGGGTCGGCCACAGTACGATTTCAAGGCTGATGCGTGCCCACGGCCTCAATCGGCTGTGTCGGCTTGAACCGCCCAAGGAGGTCATCCGATACGAATACGATCAGCCCGGAGGGCTGCTGCACCTGGACATCAAGAAGCTGGGCAACTTCCAGCGGCCAGGGCACAGAACCGATGCCAAACGTCGGGGAAACGCCGCTGGCGGTGGCTGGGGCTACGTCCACGTGGCCATCGACGATCACTCCCGGGTCGCCTTCAGCAGCGTCCACCCCAACGAACAGGCCGAAACCGCCTGCCAGGCGCTGCTGGGCGCTCTGCAGTACTACGCCAGCCTGGGAATCACCTTCAAGCGGATCCTGACCGACAACGGTGCCTGCTATCGCTCCACCGCCTTTGCCAAACTGCTCAAATCCCTTGGCATCAAGCACATCAGAACCAAGCCCTACACGCCGCGGACCAATGGCAAAGCCGAGCGCTTCATCCAAACCAGCCTGCGCGAATGGGCCTACGCCCGCGAATACGCCTCCTCGGACCAGCGCAATTCCGTGCTGACCCAATGGCTGCACCACTACAACTGGCACCGCCCTCACATGGGGATCGGTGGCCAGCCACCTATTTCCAGAGTCCTGCTGAACAACGTGGTGGGTTTACACAGCTAGTCGGCTGCCTTGTGCACACCGTCCCCTGATTCACCGAGAAGCGCAGGGGACCGACGTGCGAAGCACGGCGGCTCGCGGCTCGGCGGCGTGTTTCTTTGGTTACTTTCTTTGCAAGAGCAAAGAAAGTGACACCTCTCCGCAGGCCTGGAAAAGAGCTGCCGGGCAGCGCCCGGCACTACCAGTGCGTCGGCGCGCTCAGCCCTTCTGGCTCACCGCCACGCTACCCAGAATCAACACACCCGCAATCAACATCTGCACCGTCACCGCCTCCCCCAGGAACAACCACGCAAACGCCGCGCCGAACAGCGGAATCAGGTAGGTCACCGTCGACGCCCGTGACGGGCCGATACGGCCGATCAGGCGGTAGAACATCAGGAACGCCAGCCCGGTGCAGGCCACGCCCAGTGCGATCGCCGCGCCCCACGCCTTCAGCGGAATCGCCGCCTGCGGCCAGTGGGTCACCGCCATCGGCAGCATCCACAGCGAGGCACACGACAGCGTTGCCGCCGCCGCGGCCGCCGACGGCAGGCCGGTCATGTGCCGCTTCACCAGGTTCACGCCCAGGCCGTACAGCAGCGAAGCCGCCGCACCGGCCAGCACCGCGGTGCCGATACTCAGGCCGGAAACCTTGGCGGTGGCCAGCACCACTACGCCAGCGAAGCCAACCAGCAAGGCACCGGCGCGGCGCAAGCCGATCTTCTCGCCGAAGAACAGGAAGGCGATCAGCGCGGCGAACAGCACGGTCATCGCATTGCAGATCGCGCCGATCGCCGCCGGCGCCTGTTCCGCTGCATAGGCGAACAGCACAAACGGCAACGCCGAGTTGATCAGGCCGATCGGTGCCAGCCACAGCCAGCGCCGCGGCGGGAACTGCGCGCGGGCGCGCCACAGGAACGGCAGCAGCACCAGCGCACCCAGCACCAGCCGCACTTCGACCAGCGCGAACGGGCCGAACGACGGCACCGCCACCCGCATGAACAGGAACGAGCAGCCCCAGATGGCGCCCAGCAGGGTCAATTCCAGCGGCGTGCGCCAATCGCGCTCGGCCGCCTGTGGGACCGCATTCATGCCTTGCCTCCGTACATCGTCAATTCCTCGCCAAGGCGGATAGGATCAGGCGCAGACGCCCGCCGCACAAGCGCGTAGTATCGCTGCCAGCCACAAATATGGTTTGAGGCTCGACATGCTGCTACGCCCTTCCCTGCTACCCGCACTGGCCGTGTTCGCGGTCGCCGCGCGCCACCAGAACTTCGCCCAGGCCGCGCAGGAGCTGCACCTGACCGCCAGCGCGGTCAGCCACCACGTGCGCCGCCTGGAAGAGGTGCTCGAGGTGCGCCTGTTCCTGCGCCACGCGCGTGGCGTGCGCCTGACCGCCGAGGGCCGGCAACTGGCCGACGCCGCCAGCGCCGCCTTCACCGATGTCGCGGCCGTCGCCCATCACCTGCAGCCGGATGCCGACAGCGTGCCGCTGCGGATCACCACGCTGCGCTCGCTGTCCTACTGCTGGCTGCTGCCACGGCTGCCGCGCTTCACCCAGGCCTACCCGCACATCCGCATCGAACTGCATACCGGCAGCGGGCTGGATCGCTATGACGACAACGGCCCGGAAGTGGGCATCCGCTACGGCCTGGGCCAATGGCCCGGCCTGCGTGCGCAGCACCTGATGGATGACTACCTGTTCCCGGTCGCCTCACCGGCACTGGCCGGCGTCGAAACGCTGGTCGATCCGGCGCGCATCGCCGACCTGCCGCTGCTCACCGACCTGTCGCCGCAGGGCTGGCGCGACTGGTTCCGCCACGCCGGCGTGCGCACGCCGTCGCCGCTGCCACCCATGCACACCTTCGCCGACAGCACCGATGCGATGCGTGCTGCGGTGTATGGCATGGGCGCGGTGCTGGCGCGCACCCACATCGCCCAGCCCTATCTGCAGCGCTACGAGGTGGTGCGCCTGCCCGGCCCGGCGCTGAAGGCGCGCTATGCGTATCACGTAGTGCATGCCGAAGGACAACCGCCCAGCCCGGCCGCGCGCCTGTTCATCGACTGGCTGCTGGAGCAGGCGCAGGACGAACGCACACCGATTCCCGCATTGCCGGACAGCCTGCTCGGGCGTCCGGCCACACGCGCCTGACTGCACCCTCACCCGTTCTTTGCCCGGCGCTGGCTAGGCTGCAGGCAACTCCACAACGTACCTACGCCATGGCCATGCTGCGACTGCGCATCACCGGAACTGAAGACGACGCCCGTGCCATCAGCGACCTGCTGCTCGGCCTGGAGGGCATCGAGCATGTCGAGGAAACCGACGATCTGATGCCGCACATGGACGACGACGATTCCAGCTCGGCCGGGCTGTCCGACGACATCGGCCCGGGCATCCATGAGCTGGAAGTGGAAGTCGGCAATGAAAGCACCGCGCAGAAGGTGCGCGACGCAGTGCAGGAACTGGCGCTGGAGCTGGATGTGTTCGTCGAGTACGAGACCGACGAGGGCTGATGCCGGCGGGCTGCCGGCATCAGCCTCCACCTCAGAGGTTGGGCGGCAGCTTGCGACGGCGGCGGCGCCACCATGCCCGCACACCCCAGGCCGCGATCAAGGCCAGCACCGCCACCGGCAGCAGCGCGGCAACGGCGCGGATCAGGAACGCAACGCTGCTGCTGAGGATGCTGCCCGACTCGCTCAGCGCCTCGCCGATCTCGCTGCGGCTGCGCTGGCCGGACGTGGTATCGAAATGGATCGTCACCAGCTGGGTATCGATGCGCCGGCGCTGCTGCGCGGCATCCTTGCTGGCCTGCTCGACACCCGCCTCGATCTCGGACAGCCGCGTGGTGATCGCCATCAGGTCCTCGATCTTCAGGTCCTTGCGGTCCTGGTAGGCCAGCAGCCGCGCGTGTTCCTTCTCCAGCCGCGCCTTGGTCAGCGCGGTGTCGGCCACGGCCTGCGCGAGGTCCTCGGCACGCGTGTTGCGCGACTGCAGCGTGCCGCCCTCACCGGCCAACGCGATCAACGGCTCGGTGCCCTTCGGTGCAATCCGCACCTTGACCTCGCCGCTGGGCTGCTCGCCGCTGCGCTGGTCTACCTGCAGCACCGCGCAGTCACCGAACTTCGCGCTCTGGCAGGCCTGTGCCACCTGCTGGATGCGCGGTGCGATCTGCGCCGCTTCCAGTTGCACCTGCACGTCGTGTTCGTAGGGGAGGAATGCGCCTTCCGGTGAAGCGATGGCAGCCTCGGCCGCCGTGGCGCCCGCATCCGCCGCCATGTCGCCCTGCTTGGCGCAGGCGCCCAGCGCCAGCAGCAGCACCGGCATTGCTGCCATGCACGTCCACGCGCGCACCGGCCTCACAGTGCGGCCCCGTCGTAGGAGGTCACCGCCAGCGTGGCCAGATCCACTGCAGGCACGCAGCGCACGTTCACCGCCACCATCGGCATACCGCTGCGTGGATCCACCGCCTCGCTGTAGGGGGCAATGCCGCATTCGCGGCAATGGTGATGGTCGATGTGGGCCTTGTTGAAGTGGTAGGTGGCCAGGTCCGCCGGATCGGTGCTCAGCTGGAACGCTTCGCGCGGGGCGAACCACAGCAGGCTGCCACGGCGGCGGCACATCGAGCAGTTGCAGTCGATGACGTCGCTGATCGGCGCCCCGGCCTGTACGGTGAATGCGATCCTGCCGCAATGGCAGCTTCCCTGGTATTCCATGTTCTGCGCTCCTTTGGAGGGTCCTTGTCTGCGCCCATGGTAATCCTATGGCACGGGGACAAAGCAGCCACGCGGCCCTATGCTCAGGGTTTGACCCCGTACAGGAACGCCGATGCGCCCGCATCTTCTTGCCCTCGCCCTGGTCGCCGCGCTGGCCGGTTGCCAGCCGGCCGACGCCCCGACCAACGCTTCCACCCCGGCCACCAGCCAGCAGGCCGGTGACGCGGCGGTCGATGCCGCCTTCGCCGACCTGTCCAAGCGCGCCCTGGACACCTGGATGCAGCTGTCGCCGGTCAGCGCTACCCAGATCGGTGACCACCGCTACGACAGCGAGCTGGACGACCTCAGTGCCGCCGGCCAGCAGAAGACCCTGGCCGCCTACAAGGCGCTGCTGGGCGAGCTGGACAAGATCGAGGTGGCCAAGCTGGGCCGCGAGAACCAGGTGGACGCAGCGATCCTGCGCAACCAGCTGCAGTCGGAAATATGGAACGCCGAAGTGCTGCAGTCCGGCAAGTGGGACCCGCAGCTGTACAACGGCATCGCCGGCAGCGCGATCTACGGCCTGATGGCGCGCGAGTTCGCGCCGCTCCCGGAGCGCCTGAAGTCGGCCACCGCGCGCATGGAAAAGCTGCCGGCGATCTTCGCCCAGGCCCGCGAGAACCTGGATCCGGCACGGGTGCCGAAGATCCACGCCGAAACGGTGGCCAAGCAGAACAAGGGCATCCTCAGCATCGTCGATACCTTCATCACCCCGCACATCGGTGAACTGCCGCAGGCCGACCAGCAGCGCCTGCAGGCCGCCATCGACGGCCTGAAGAAGGCGGTGGACGACCAGCAGACCTGGCTGGACAAGACCCTGGTGCCGAATGCCAAGGGCGACTTCCGCATCGGTGCGGAAAAGTACGACCAGAAGCTGAAGTTCGCGCTGAGCTCCTCGCTGTCGCGCCAGGAGATCGGTGAGCGTGCACGCGCTGAACTCAAGCGCGTGCGCGAAGACATGTACGGCATCGCGCAGACCGTGCTGAAGGACAAGCCGGGTGCGCCGGAGATGCCGGCCCAGCCGACCGACGAGCAGCAGCAGAAGGCCATTGAAGCTGCGCTGGAGCTGGCCTACGCCGACAAGCCGGCACGCGACAAGGTCGTCGACGATGCCAAGGCCGCACTGGAGCAGTCCACCGCGTTCGTGCGCGAGCACGATCTGATGACGCTGCCCGACGCGCCGGTGGACATCATCCTGATGCCGGAATTCCAGCGTGGCGTGGCCGTGGCCTACTGTGATTCACCGGGTCCGCTGGACAAGAACCTGAAGACCTTCTACGCCGTGTCGCCGATTCCGGACGACTGGAACGACAAGCAGGTCGACTCGTTCCTGCGTGAGTACAACTCGCGCATGATCCACCTGCTGAGCATCCACGAAGGCACCCCGGGCCACTACCTGGAAGGCTGGCATTCGGCCAAGTTCCCCTCCACCCTGCGTGCGGTGCTGCGTTCAGGCCTGTTCGCCGAAGGCTGGGCGGTCTACACCGAGCGCATGATGCAGGAGCAGGGCTACCTCAACAACGACCCGCTGTTCCACCTGGTGCAGCTGAAGTTCTACCTGCGCACGATCTCCAACGCGATCCTCGACCAGGGCGTGCACGTGGACAACTGGGATCGCGAGAAGGCAATGCACCTGATGACCCACGACGCGTTCCAGCAGGAAAGCGAAGCGGCGGGCAAGTGGGTGCGTGCACAGCTGACCTCGGCACAGCTACCGACCTACTTCGTCGGTGCGCAGGAACACTTCGACACCCGCAAGGCGGTGCAGGAGAAGCTGGGCGACAAGTTCAACCTGAAGGCGTACCACGACCAGGTACTGTCCTACGGCGCACCGCCGGTGCGTTTCGCACGCCAGCTGATGCTGGACCAGCCGATCGAGTGATCGGGGTGGTGTGAGTTGAAGCGGAGCGGCCCGGGGAAACCCGGGCCGATCTGTTTGTGGGGGATCGCCAGACCATCTCCGCATCACATGCCGGCAACATGGCCAGGCGCATCGTTCGCCGGATTCCCCCTTCCGCCGGTTTCCAATGTCTCTCCCCTTGCGCCTCGCCCTGCTGCCCACGCTGCTGGCCAGTGCGGGTGCCTTCGCCGCCTGCCCCGCGCCGCCGCCCGGCCAGCTGGACATCCGCGCGCTTGGCTACTACACCGACAAAGTCGGCTCGATCATCGACCCGGTACTGAACCAGCAGAACAAGGACGCCACTGCACCGCTGGACCGCTATGCCGCCGACGTGGCGCGCATGAGCGATGACTACCTGCGCAACGGTGACCCGGCAGCGGCACAGTGCACGCTGAGCTGGTTGGGTGCGTGGGCCGACGACGGCGCCATGCTCGGGCAGATGATCCGGGTCAACAACGATCAGTCGTTCTACATGCGGCAGTGGATGCTCGATGCGGTAGCCATGGCCTACCTGAAAGTGCATGACCAGGCCAACCCGCAGCAGCGTGCGCGTATCGATCCGTGGCTGCAGAAGCTGGCACGGGCCAATCTGGCGTACTGGGACAATCCGAAACGGCGCCGCAACAACCACTACTACTGGGGCGGGCTGGGCGTGCTGGCCACCGGACTGGCCACCGACGACGACGCCCTATGGCAGGCCGGCCACGCCGCGTTCCAGAAGGGCATCGATGACATCCAGGACGATGGCAGCCTGCCGCTGGAGATGGCCCGCGGGCAACGGGCCCTGCACTATCACGACTACGCATTGGCGCCACTGGTGATGATGGCCGAGCTGGCGCGGCTGCGCGGCCAGGACTGGTATGCCAGCAAGGACCATGCAATTGACCGCCTTGCCCGCCGCGTCATCGAAGGCAGCAAGGACCCTGCATGGTTCAACCAGCACACCGGCGTTGCCCAGTTGCCCCTGCAGGCCAGCGGCTGGGTCGAGTTCTACCGCCTGCGCTCACCTGACGGCGGCGTGTTCGACGCCGCGCATGCACGCGGCCCGTTCCACTCGCCACGGCTGGGCGGCGACCTTACGCTGATGGCCACGCATGGCATCGTGCGCACGCCGCTGCGTTAGCAGCGCGCCTCAGCGGGCTTTCGGATGCAGCAGGCGCTGGAACTCGGCGACGGTGCACCCCTGAGCCGCGCACCCCGGCACACGCAGCACGACGCGGCCCGGCGGCTGCGCGTTGGCCAGCGGCAGCGCATCGCGCAGCTGCGCGGTGGTCGGGTAGACGTAGGCCAGGCGGATCCGTTCCACCCCGCTGTGGCGATCACGCCAGCGTTCGAACTGCAGCAGGCCGCCGATCGGCGTCTTCTCGTACTGGCCCGGCAGGCTGTAGTCGCTGATTCCCAACGCCGCCAGCACCGAGCCGATGTTGGAATCGTGACCGACCAGCAGGGTCACCTTCGGCGACGCCGGGTCGTCGAACAACGCATTCACTCTTGTCAGCAGCGGAGCGGCCACATCACGCGCCACCTCGGGCGTTCCGAACAGGATGTCCTGGTAGCGGTTGCGGATCTGCGCCAGCGCCTGCCATTGCGCCTCGGTGGTCAACCGGCCCCAGCCTTCGCGGGGGATGCCACTGCCCTGGTAGTGCTCCATCAACAAGGCATCGACCATCCCGCTGGCCAGCGCCAGTGATCCGGACGCGCGAGGCTCCTTGCCCGGTTCCGTACTGAAGGTGGTATCGGCCAGCGCCAGATGGCAGTCGCTGTGCCCCTTGCATGCCGCCGACTGCGGATAGCGGGTGATCTCTTCCACCACGGACAGAGCCGGTGCAAGGTCCGCTGCGGCCAGCGCTCGCTGCATTGACTCCAGCGCGCGCGTGCGGAATGCCGCGTCGTCGCGGCGGATCACCGGATCGAACAACGGATCCATCGAGCCCAGCGGCATGCGCTGTTCGACCGAAACATGGCAGCCCGGGAAAGCACCGGCAACGAAGAACTGCGCGGTGGCCTGGGTGCGCTGCAGGCTGTTGGCGTACGCGTGGAAGTCATCCTCCTGCGGGCAACCCGACACCGGCAACAGCTGCGCCTGGCGCAGCCACTGGGCGATGTAGCGGCCCATGTAGACCTCCAGCACGCCTCCCTTGGTAGTCAGCTCGCCCGGTGCCACCTCCCAGCGCGGCCAGGTCTCGGGCGTCGCGTTGGCGAGCGCGCCGGAGGCTACCACCGGCGCGCGCAGGTTGTGACGGCTGAGCAGGACGACCTGCTCGAGCTGGTCGCCGTCCATGGGTGCCGGCGCAGCCGTGGCAACCGTGGCAACCAGGCTGAGTGCCAGCAACAGCGAGCGCAGGGGGCGGATCATGCAGGTCTCCGGAAACACGCTGGGGTCAGAGCCCTTTCCTGCGGAAAGGGATCCGACCCCGAAGCGATCATTGATCGGCAGCAACAAATCCACCGGTCTGTCGCGCCCACAACCGTGCGTACAGGCCACCGGCCGCAATCAGCTCGGCATGGGTGCCGGTCTCCACGATGCGTCCCTGGTCCATCACCACCAACCGGTCCATGCGCGCGATGGTCGACAGCCGGTGCGCGATCGCGATCACCGTCTTGCCGCCCATCAGCTCATCCAGACTGTCCTGGATCGCCGCTTCCACTTCCGAGTCCAGTGCCGAGGTTGCTTCGTCCAGCACCAGGATCGGAGCGTCCTTCAGCAGCACGCGGGCAATGGCGATGCGCTGGCGCTGGCCGCCGGAGAGTTTCACGCCACGCTCGCCGACATGCGCGTCGTAGCCGCGACGCCCCTGACCGTCCACCAGCGTGTCGATGAAGGCTTCGGCACGCGCCTTGACCACGGCAGCGCGCAACTGCTCATCGGTCGCGTCTGGACGGCCGTACAGCAGGTTGTCGCGGATCGAGCGATGCAGCAGCGAGGTGTCCTGGGTGACCACACCGATCTGCTGGCGCAGGCTTTCCTGGGTGACGTAGGCAATGTCCTGGCCGTCGATCAGGATGCGGCCGCTTTCCAGGTCGTACAGGCGCAGCAGCACATTGACCAGGGTCGACTTGCCGGCCCCCGAAGGACCGACCAGGCCGATCTTCTCGCCCGGCTTCACCACCAGGTCCAGGCCTGCGATCACGCCCCCCTTCTTGCCGTAGTGGAAGTGGATGTCCTGGAAATGCACGCCGCCACGGGTCACCTGCAACGGCACCGCATCCTCGCGGTCCTGCACGGTCAGCGGCTGGGCGATGGTGGTGATGCCATCCTGCACCGTGCCGATGTCCTCGAAGATGCCGTTGATGGTCCACATGATCCAGCCGGACATGTTGTGGATGCGGATCACCAGGCCGGTCGCCAGCGTGATCGCACCGACGGTGATGTGGCCGCCATTCCACAGCCACAGCGCCAGCCCACAGGTACCGGCGATCAGGAAACCGTTGACGATGGCGATGGTCAGGTCCATGCCGGTGGTCACCCGGGTCTGCGCGCGGTGCTTGACCGCCAGTTCCTGGATCGACTCGGCCACGTAAGCCTGCTCGCGCCCGCCATGGGCGAACAGCTTCAGCGTGGGAATGTTGGTGTAGCCATCGACGATGCGGCCCATCGCCTTGGAACGCGCTTCGGACGCAATCCAGGCCCGTTCCTTCGCGCGCGGCACGAAGTAGACCATGATCACCGCATAGGCCAGCAGCCACAGGATCAGCGGCACCATCAGCCGCCAGTCGGCCTGCGCGAACAGGTACAGCGCGGTGCCGGTATAGACCACGATGTACCAGAGCGAATCGACCATCTGCACCGCCGACTCGCGCAGCGAGGTACCGGTCTGCATCACCCGGTTGGCGACGCTGCCGGCGAAGTCGTTCTGGAAGAAGCTCAGGCTCTGCCGCACCACATAGTTGTGCATCAACCAGCGCGAGCGGTTGCTCAGGCCGGGCACGATGGCCTGGTTGACCAGCAGGTTGTGCAGGCCGACCAGGATCGGACGCGCGATGACCGTGATGAACAGCATCCAGCCCAGGTCGTTGGCATGGCGCTTGAAGAAGTCGGCACCGGGCTGCTCGGCAACCATGTCGACGATGCGGCCCAGGTAATCGAACATCGCCACTTCCACCAGCGCCAGCAGCAGGCCGGCGATGAGCGTGGCCAGCAGCACCGGCCACACCGGGCGCAGGTAGTGCAGGTAGAACGGCAGCACCTTGCGCGGAGGCATCCGCCCGTCCACGGGCGGGAACACCGGAATCAGGGATTCAAACCAACGGAACATCGCATTCCCTCGCCATCTTTAGCTGGCGGAGTATCCCATGCCGCATGTGTACGCCGGCCGACGATCGCTGCGGCTGCGGTCGTGCCGGCCGCTGGCCGGCACCCTTGCGACGCATCCGGGGATCATGAGGTTGCCGGCCAGCGGCCGGCACTACCCATCGGATTCGTCAAACGTCAGCGCCGGGCCACGCCCGGCGGCGTCATTTCACTGGGGTGAACAGCAGGTCCTGGAAATCGAAACTGAAATCGGTCAGGTCGGAAATCGGCTGCATGCGCACCTCGCGCACCTTGCCGTCCGGGTCCAGGCTGAAGTTCACGAACGCGTCGGCGTTGAGCGAACGGTCGTCCCAGCGCACGATGAAGGTGTCGTGCTGCCAGTGCTCCAGGCGTCCGCTCAGCTGCGCGGTCTTGGCAAAGCGCAGGCGCAGTCCCTTGCCCTCGGCACTGACCTGCATGTCGCCATACCAGCGGTCGCGGAACATGCCTGTGTAGCCGGCCAGCGCCAGCGACGGCCTGCTGCCCTTGTCGCGCGCGCTCTGGTGCTTGGCCCACGCCTCGTCGGCCTTGTCCTGTCCCTTGGCCACGGCCTTGGCATAGGCGTCCACCCAGTCATGCTTTTCACCGCCCAGGTAGGCATCGAGCACACTCAGGGTGATCGCATTGAACGCCGCGCCCACTTCCTGATTGGTCAGCACCACCACGCCCAGTTTCTCGCCCGGTACCAGGGTCAGCCGCGAAACCATGCCCGGCCAGCCACCGGTGTGCCAGACCAGCTTCTGCCCACGGTAGTCGCTCAGGCTCCAGCCTTCGCCATAGCCGGCGAAGTTGGCCCGCGCCGGTGCCAGCTCCGGCACGCTCGGCGCCGGGATCGACTGCGGCGTGATCATCCGCCACATCTGCTGCTGGCTCTTCTCGGAGAACAACGGCGTGCCGTCGGCCAGTTTGCCTTCGGCCAGCTGCACCTGCATCCAGCGCGCCATGTCGTGCGCGCTGGAATAGATGCCGCCGGCGCCGGCATTGTTCGACCAGGTCAGCGGCGCGACGGTGCGCAGGTCCTTGAAATCGTACTTGGCGTGGCCGACCGCGGCCTTGTCGCCCGGCTTCAGGTGATCGGCGTTGTAGCGCGTGCCGGCCATGCCCACCTTGTCGAAGATGCGGGTCTGCAGGAACTGCTGGTAACTCATGCCGGAAACATGCTCGATCACCTGCTGGGCGACCGCGTACAGGATGTTGTCGTACGCATAGCCCTCGCGGAATCCACCCTTCAGCGGCACCCTGCCCAGCCGTTCCACCACTTCGGCATTGCTGTAGGAGGTGGTCGGCCAGAACAACAGGTCACCGGCGCCCAGGCTCAGTCCGCTGCGATGCGACAGCAGGTCGCGGATGGTCATCTGGCCGGTCACGAACGGATCGGACATGCGGAACGACGGCAGGTGGTCGATCACCTTGTCGTCCATCTTCAGCTTGCCGTCCTCGGCCAGCAGGTTCAGCGAGGTGGCGGTGAACGCCTTGGTATTGGACGCAATGGCAAACAGCGTATCGGCCTGCACCGGTTCCGGCTTGCCCTGCTCGCGCACGCCCCAGCCGCGCTCCAGCACCACCTCGCCATCCTTGACCACCGCCACCGCAATACCGGGCACGTCGAACTGCGCGCGCACGCGCTCGACGGTTGCATCCAGCTCCTGCAGCTGCGCCGGGGTGGCAGCGCTCGCCATGGTCGTGCACGCCAGCAGCACGGCTCCTCCAATCCAGGGTTTCATCCAGCACGATCTCCGAACAGGGGTGGCGGCCATGTGCAGGCCGTCACCGGGGTTTCGCGGGATGGTAACGTTCTGCGTTGCACCCTGCCCTGTGCCATAGGAGGGGTGTCATGGGCGGGAACGGCCAACCGAGCAGCGGCTCCACCATCATTCCGTGCCTGCGCTACCGCGATGCGCAGGCTGCCATCGACTGGCTGCAGCGCGCCTTCGGCTTCCATGCCCAGGCCGTCTACGCCGATGGCGATACGGTGTTCCATGCGCAGCTGACCTTCGGCACCGGCATGATCATGCTGGGCTCGGCCAGCAACCAGAGCGCGTGGAGCGAGCATGCGGCGATGCCTGATGAGGTCGGCGGCCGCCAGACGCAGAGTGCCTGCGTGATCGTCACCGATGCCGACGCGCACTACGCCCGGGCCAAGGCCGCCGGTGCCCGAATCGTCATCGACATCGCCGACCAGGACTACGGCGGTCGTGGCTATGCCTGCGCCGACCCGGAAGGCTACCTGTGGTGGTTCGGCAGCTACGACCCGTGGCGCGCGGACCACGGCCAGTGACCGCCGGAACGATCCGCTGCGGCATCGGTGGCTGGGTGTTTCCCGAATGGCGCGGCGGCGTTTTCTACCCCGTGGGCCTGCCGCAGCGTGAAGAACTGGCCCATGCCAGCCGTGCCATGCGTTGCATCGAAATCAACGGCACCTTCTACCGCACGCCCACCGCCGCGCAGTGCGCGCAGTGGGCCGCACAGACGCCGGAAGGCTTCCGGTTTTCGATGAAGGCGCCACGCTACCTGGTGCAGCGCCGCGACCTGTCCAGCACGGTCGAGGCGGCCGCGCCCTTCCTGCAGGCGGCGACCGCGCTCGGTGACCGGCTGGGCCCGCTGCTGTGGCAGTTCGATCCACGGCATCCGGCCGACGCCGAAGCACTGGAACGGCTGGTGGCACAGCTGCCGAAGCAGCTGGACGGGGTGCCGCTGCAGCATGCGCTGGAGGTCCGCAACGCCGAGGCACATGGCCCGGCACTGGTCGACGCCGCCCGCCGCCATGGCGTGGCGCTGGTGATCGAGGACAGCGACGAGGCGCCATTGCACGGCGATGTCAGTGCCGGCTTCGTCTATGCGCGAATCAAGCGCAGCCAGGCCCGCTTGAACGAGGGCCTGCCGGCGCCCGTGCAGCAGCGCTGGGCCGAACGCGCACGCCGCTGGTCACGCGGTGAACCAGTGGATGACCTGCCCTGCCTGGCCGCGCCAGCTCCGGAAACCCCGCGCGAGGTCTACCTGCTGTGCATCGGCGCGGGCAAGGCACGCAACCCGGCGGCGGCGATGGCACTGCAGCGGCGGGTTGACCAGGGCAGCGATCCCACACGCGGGTAGCGCTGCGACGTTCGCCTTGCCTCACAATAGGCGGATGAGCACACCCGACACCCGCAAAGCGCTGTGGCAGATCCACTTCTGTGTCCTGCTGTGGGGCGTCACCGCCATCCTCGGCAAGCTGATCACCCTGCCCGCATTGCCGCTGGTGTGGTGGCGCATGCTGCTGGTGACGGCGATGCTGGCCCTGCTGCCGCGGGTCTGGCGCGGGCTGCGCACCCTGCCCCTGCGGCTGGTGGCCGGTTACGCCGGCATCGGTGCGCTGGTCGCCCTGCACTGGCTGACCTTCTACGGCGCGGTGAAACTGGCCAATGCCTCGGTGGCCGCCACCTGCATTGCACTGGCGCCGGTGTTCACCTCGATCATCGAACCCTGGGTCGCCAAGCGGCCGTTCCAGCTACGTGAACTGGCGTTCGGCCTGGCGGTGCTGCCGGGTGTTGCGCTGGTGGTCGGTGGCGTGCCCGATGGCATGCGCCTGGGTGTCTTGATCGGCGCGATATCGGCGCTGCTGGTGGCGGTGTTCGGCTCGCTCAACAAACGCATGGTCAGCCACGCCGATCCGCTCACGGTCACCGCACTGGAGCTGGGTGCCGGCACCCTCACCCTGACCCTGCTGGCACCGCTGATGCCCTACCTGCTGCCAGCACTGGCCAGCCCGCTGTGGGTGGTCCCGAATCTGCACGACGGCATCCTGCTGCTGGTGCTGGCCGGGTTCTGCACGCTGCTGCCGTTCGCCCTGGCCCTGGTCGCACTGCGCCACCTGAGCGCCTATACGGTGCAGTTGGTGACCAACCTGGAACCGGTCTATGCGGTGGTGCTGGCGGTGGTGCTGCTGCGCGAGCAGCACGAGGTCACGCCGTGGTTCTACCTGGGCGTGGCCATCATTGTCGGCGCGGTGTTCCTGCATCCGCTGCTGAACCGCCGCAAGCCGGTGCAGCACCCGGAAATCCTTGGCACGGCCGAAGCACGCAACATCGCCGATTGAATGCATCCGCGCATGGCGTGGATCTACCGGATCCGGATCGATGTCTCAACGCTGCGGCCAATGCCAGGCCGGCGCATCCAGCAGGCCCTGCCCGCTCAGCAGCGTGCGGCCCTGTTCCTTGTGCAGATGCAGCGAGTGGCAGCCCGGCGCCTGCTCCAACGCCGCGATCAGCCGGCTGGCGTGTGACACCACCCACACCTGGCTGCGCGCACTGGCGGCGATGATCAGCCGCGCCAGCGCCGGCAGCAGGTCCGGATGCAGGCTGGTCTCCGGCTCGTTCAGCACCAGCAGCGGCGGTGGCCGCGGCGTGTGCAGTGCCGCGGCCAGCAGCAGGAATCGCAGGGTACCGTCAGACAATTCGGCCATCGACAACGGCCGCAGCAGCCCGGGCTGGTGGAATCGCAGGGCCAGTCGACCGTCCAGCTCTTCGAAGCCGACCGTGGCGCCGGGGAAGGCATCATCGACACTGCGTGCCAACGCAACCGGATCTCCGATCTCGAGAATGGTCACCCAGGCCGCCGCCAGATCCCGCCCGTCGTGATGCAGCACCGGCGTGCGCGTTGCCATCGCCGGTTGTCGCGCCGGGGCATCGGCGTCGCTGCGGAAATGATCGTAGAAGCGCCAGCGACGGATGTACTCACGCAGGGCGATGGTTTCCGGCATGCGCTGCGGATCGCCGACCTGGGTGAACAGGCTGTCGAACAGCGACAACCGGTCATCCACGAGATCCCAGCCGTGCGCATGGCGTTGGCGCACCATTGCCCCACGGCGATCGACCAGCAGGTTGGCGCTGCGCAGGAACGGCCCGGCCCAGATCGCCTCCGCCTTGATCTGCGGATCCAGCGCAAACGCGGAACGGCTGGGTGGCGGGTAGCCCAGGTCGATGGCATAGCCGAACTCGTCGGTGGTGAATCCCAGCTTCAGCCCCACTGACGCCTGCCGGGGTCCGCCCTGCAGCGGGATCTCGCCGGCCGCAACCCGGCGATCGATGGATTCGGGGCCGGCCCACAGCGCCGAACCAAGCCCGCCTTCGCGGGCCAGCACCGCCGCGACGCCGCCCTGGGCGGTTTCCGCCAGCAGGCGCAGCGCGCGGTACAGGCTGGATTTGCCACTGCCGTTGTCACCGGTGACCACGTTCAACGGCTGCAGCGGCAGTACCAGCCCGTGCAGCGAGCGATAGTGGGCGATGGCCAGGGTCTGCAGCATGGCTGGTATCCGTGGAAACAGGGACGTCATGCTGGCCGGTTCTGATCGCAGGAGCTGCGACGCCAAGTGAAACGGGAAGAGCATCCACGCATGGCGTGGATCTACTGGAGCGGCATCGAATCATCCACGCGTCGCATGCGTTCAACGCGCGAACCGCCGTGTTTCAGCCCGCCAGCTCCACCCGGTTGCGACCGTTGCCCTTGGCCCGGTACAGCGCCTTGTCGGCGCGCGCCAGCATCTCATCCACGCTTTCACCGGGCTGGTGCTGGGCCACACCAATGCTGATCGTGACCGGGAATCCCAGCGGCAGATCCGCCACGGCCAGGCGCAGGAACTCGCATTGCAGTTCGGCCGTGCGCAGATCAGTGCCCGGCATCACCGCCACGAACTCCTCGCCGCCATAGCGCGCGGCCATGCCACGGCCGGCAAAATGCGAACGCAGCAGCACGCCCAGCTCGGCCAGTACCCGGTCGCCGGTGGCGTGGCCCTGGAAGTCATTGATGTGCTTGAAATGGTCGATGTCCAGCAGGGCCACGCAGGCTACTCCCGGCTGCCCATCGATCTCCGCAACCGCCTCTTCCAGTGCCGCTGCCATCGCGCGGCGGTTGGGCAGGCCGGTCAGCGCATCGGTGCGGCTCTGTTCGGCCAGGTCGGCATTCTGCGCCAGCAGCACGTCCTGGTACTCCGACAGCAGGCGCTCGTAGTCATCGCGTTCCAGCATGTGCTTCTGGATGTCGAGCGCGAAACGGCGCAGCTCCATCACCAGCATCACCTGCCGTGAAAGCGCGGCCAGCGCCTCGGCCTTGTCGCTGGGCAGGTGCTGCGGCTGTGCATCGAACACGCACAGCGTACCCAGCGGCAGGCCATCGGAACTGATCAGCGGCGCACCGGCGTAGAAGCGGATGTGCGGGTCGCCGGTCACCACCGGGTTGTCATGGAAGCGGATGTCCTGCAACGCATCCTCGACCACCATGATTTGGTGCGGCTGCAGGATGGCGTGGCCACACATCGATTCGCTGCGCAGGTTTTCCGCCGCGTCGATGCCCTGGATCGACTTGAACCATTGCCGTTCGACGTCAATCAGGGTCACCGCCGCCATCGAGGTACCGCAGACCGCCTTGGCGATCGCCACCAGGTCGTCGAATGACTTCTCGCGCTGCGAATCAAGGATCCGGTAGCGGTACAGCGCCTGGAGCCGAAGGGCTTCGTTGGCAGGCTTGTCGGGCTTGATCATGCAGCGTCACGTTCCGGCAGGTCACTGCAAAGTCTAGCTGATGCCGGCGCGTAATCCGCACAACGCGTAGTGCCGGCCGCTGGCCGGCATCCCGCGCTCTCTCGATGGCTGGAGCAGCCGGCCAGCGGCCGGCACTACCGCGCGTTACCAGTCCAGCTGCTTCGGCAGCAGGCCCTGCAGTTCCTGCTCGGTCAGGTTGCGCCACTGGCCCGGCTTCAGCGCGCCGATCTTGATGTTGTCGATGCGCACGCGGCGCAGCTGGGTCACGCGATAGCCGAATTCGGCGGCCATCAGGCGGATCTGCCGGTTCAGGCCCTGCTGCAGGGTGATACGGAAGCCGAACTTGGCGATGCGCGAGGTCTTGCACGGCAGCGTCATCTGGTCGTGGATGCGCACGCCGCGCGCCATGCCGCGCAGGAACTCATCGGTGACCGGCTTGTTCACCGCCACCAGGTATTCCTTCTGGTGGCCATTTTCGGCGCGCAGGATCTGGTTGACGATGTCGCCGTTGCTGGTCATCAGGATCAACCCCTCGGATTCCTTGTCCAGGCGGCCGATCGGGAAGATGCGCTGTTCGTGGCCGACGAAGTCGACGATGTTGCCCTTGACCGAAGTTTCGGTCGTGCAGGTGACGCCTACCGGCTTGTTCAATGCGATGTAGACGTGGCGGCGGGCGCCGGGCTTGCGTGCCACGCGGGCGCGCAGCGGCTGGCCGTCGACCAGCACCTGGTCTTCCTCGCCCACCACCGCGCCGGTACCGGCCGGATGGCCGTTGACGGTAACGCGGCGCGCGGCGATCAGGCGATCGGCCTCGCGGCGGGAGCAGAAGCCGGTGTCGGCGATATGTTTGTTGAGTCGGGTGGTCATCGGCCCATTATCCGGCATCGCCGCCCGCTGCGCTTCATGCCAGGGCGGGCGGATCGAGCTCCTCACCGTCGAAGACCCGGTTGCGGCCCGCCCGCTTTGCCACGTACATGGCATGGTCGGCGCGCCGCAGCAGCCCGGCCAGATCGTCCTCGCCCGGTCGCCACTGCGCCAGGCCGATGCTGGCGGTCACCTCCAGCCCCGGCACCTGCAGGGCCTGGCCAGCCTCGGTGATGCGCTGGCGCAGGCGGTCCAGCCGCGCCGACGCCGCCTCGCGCGGCATGCCGGGCATCAGCAGCAGGAACTCTTCGCCGCCCATCCGCACCACTTCGTCCTGGCTGCGCACCGCCGCGCGCAGGGCACGCGCCACCGCCACCAGCACCTGGTCGCCCACTGCGTGGCCGTGGCGGTCGTTGATGTCCTTGAACAGGTCGATGTCGAGGAAGCCGATCACCAACGGGCCGCGCTCACGGTCCACCCGTTCCAGATGGCGGGCCAGCTGCTGCAGTCCGGCGCGACGGTTGGGAAGCCCGGTCAGGCCATCGGTCTCGGCCAGCTGGCGAAGTTCATCACGCTGCTGGCGCAGCCGGCCCAGCCGCTGGTTCAACGCATACGCGGCCATCATCAACAGCCAGGTCACCGCCAGCTGCAGCGCCTCCACCCGGTATTCCAGCAGCCACGCCGCACCACAGGCATCGGCGATGATCAGTACCAGCATCGGTGCCAGCGCGGCCAGACCCGCCTGTGCCCAACGGTCGCCGCGCCAGCGTGCCCAGACGCCGACCATCAGTGCCAGGCCACATCCGGACAGATAGGACACCTGCAAGCCCTTCGCGACCCAGGCCAGATGCTCCCAGCGCAGCCACGGCACCAGCACGGCCAGCGCCATCAGGGTCCACAACACCGCCAGCTGGGCCGGGCGCGATCGAGGCAGCACGCGGTCGCCTCCGTTCAGCCGCCACAGCGCCGGCAGCACCAGTGCCTGGGTCGCAGCGGTCAGCGCCAGCAGCCACCAGGCGCCGTGCTCGCCCACCGGCAGCCAGGGTTCCGGATAGCCGCTCAGCCCGCCGAGGATGGCCTGCCACAGCACCATCACGGTGGTGCCGGCGATGTAGACCAGGAAACTGCGGTCCCGGGTGGTCAGGAAGGCCATCAACGCCGACAGCGCCAGCGCAATCGCCACCGCGATGCAGGCCGCGCGCACCAGCAGGCGGGCGGTGTCGTTCTGCTGCACCGGGCTGGGCGCGCCCAGCCGCAGGGTCGGCACCCAACGTGCCTTCAGCGGTGTCTGCCAGGAGACCAGGAACGGCTCATGGCTGCCGGCCGGCGGCACGGCCACCAGGCCGATGCCAGCCCGGAAACGTGAATCGCGGGTGCGCGCATCGTGCATGTTGCCGCAGATCTCGCGGTCGCCATGCTGGACGCGCACTTCACCGGCAAAGACGTTGAACACGTCCAGCGCCTGCGGTTGCCCTGACCAGCCCTGCGGCGGAGCCGGTACCAGCACCTGCTGGCGGGCGCCGGACAGCATCTGCGGCGTGCATGCGCGGTGCGGCGTCGGCTCGTCGGTAGCGCCGCCGACCAGGAGATAATCATGGCCCGACACGGCCTCTGCAGCCTGAAGCGGCCACGGCAACGCCAACCACACCATCAGGACGGCCAGCACCGCTCCTGTTCCATACCGCCACTGCCTGCCGCCCACGCCACGTCCTGTTCCTGCTTACGTCCGCGCCCACTGCGCGCCGCCCCTGGCGCGCATTATCGCAGCCGGGCACGCCACGCATGTGTAGACCAAAGTCGGCGCCCGCGGTTCAGCCAGCCGCCGGCGGCCCCTTCACCGCGACCAGCCGTACCGGGCGCAGATCGACCAGGGTCAGCCGCTCCAGCGGCTGCGGCCGTTCGATGGCATAGCCCTGCAGCCCCTGCACGCCAAGCCGGGTCAGCGCACCGGCGACCTCGGCGGTCTCCACCCACTCGGCCACCACTTCCATCTGCAGCTCGCGCCCGAGCTCGCTGATCGCGCGCACCGTGGCGTGGCTGACAGGGTCGGTATCCATGTCGCGCACGAAGGCGCCGTCGATCTTCAGGATGTCCGCCGGCAACTGGCGCAGGTAGCCGAAGGAAGACAGGCCGGAGCCGAAGTCATCCAGCGCCATCCGGCACCCCCGTGCCTTCACCGCATCGATGAAGGCGCGGGCCTGGCTGAGGTTGCTGATCGCCGCAGTCTCGGTGATCTCGAAGCACAACTTGGAGGCCAGCGCGCGGTTGCGCTCGAGCAGGTCGCAGACGAAGGCGAGGAATCCCGGCTCGGCGATCGACTGCGCGGACACGTTGACGTTGCACAGGCCCAGCTGGCGCACGTGCGCCGGGCACACCTGCAGGTGGCGGAACAGCAGCCCGAGCACGTGCCGGTCCAGCGCCACTGCCATGCCATAGCGCTCCACCGCCGGCATGAACTGGCCGGGCAGATGCAGGCTGCCATCGGTACCGCGCATGCGCACCAGCACCTCGTAGTGCAGGTAGGACGGATCGCCCACGCGGGCGATGCGCTGTGCATACAGCAGCATGCGATTCTCGGCCATCGCCAGGCTGACGCCCTGCAGGCGCTCGGCCTCCTGCCGCCGCTCCTCCAGCGCCATGCGGTTCTCATTGAAGCAGTGCACGCGGTTGCGCCCGGCCTGCTTGGAGCATAGCAGGCGCTGTCGGCAGCACTCATCAACCAGTTCACGTCCGGCGCATCTGCACTGACCTCGACCACGCCGATGCTGCAGCTCAGCTGCGGGCTGCCCTCGCTGACCGGGAACGTCGCCTGCCCCAGATTGCGGATCACCCGCTGCAGCACCCGCTTGGCTTCGTCCTGCCCGGCATGGGCGAGGAACACGGCGAACTCGTCGGCACCCAGCCGGCCGACCCAGTCACCGTCACGCACGGCCGCCACCAGATAGTCGGCGAAACTGCGCAGCATCTGGTCACCGGCGGCATGGCCGAAGCTGTCGTTGACCAGCTTGAAGTGGTCCAGGTTGATGTAGCACAGCGCATGCGTACCGCCATCACTGCGTACCTGCAGCAGCGCACGCTCCAGCAGCCGCTCGATCTCGCGGCGGTTGATCAGGCCGGTCAGCGGATCGTGGCTGGCGTGATGCTCGATCTCACGTACCAATGCATGGTTCTGGCTGACATCCTCGATGATCGCAAACACCGACAGGCCGCCTCCCGCGCTGCGCACGCCGGTGCCACTCCAGCGCCCCCACACCAGGCTGCCATCGCGGCGGCAGAAGCGCAGTTCACTCGGCCGCAGCTGCCGGTCCCAGTCGATGCGGCCGACGCCATCGATGACCAGTTCGCCTTCCATCAACAGATCGCCGAGCGACATCTGCAGCAGCACGTCGCGTCGGTAGTCGAGGATGTCGGCCATCGCCTGGTTGGCTTCGATCACCTTGCCGTCGGTGTCGAGCTTGAGCATGCCGACATTGGCCTGGTAGAAGGCCGCACGGAAGCGGCTTTCATGCTCGGTCAGGTCCTTGCCGACGCGGCGCGCGAGGGCCACCGCCATCAGGCTGATCGCCAGCACCGACAACCCGCCGACCACAAGCGTGGCGATCCGTACCATCGTGGCCATGCGCAGCAACGCTTGCGAAAATGCCTGCGCCTGGACCTGCAGCCGCCGGTCCAGATCACGCAGTTGTTGCAGGTACCGGTCGCGCTCCGCCACTGGCAGCACACCTTGCGCATGCCCCGACTGCAGCTCGGCAACCAGCCGTTGCACGGCCAACAGATCATTATCGGTCTGGCGCCACAGCGTGGTTGCTTCCCGGAATGCACCGATGTCGCGTGCATAGCGGAACGAGAACACCAGGCGCGGGATATCGGCACGCGCGTTGCCACCCTGCAGGAAGCCCTGCCGGGCCTTCTCCTCGTCCGGTACCGCCTGTTCCAGCGCCAGCCGGGCCTGCAGATCCCCCAACGGAATCCGCAGGGCTTGGCGAGCGTCATCCAGGTCCTGGGCATGGCCGCGCGCCAGGTAGCGGCTCAGCGCAGCGGTTGCATCCTGCTGCCCCCGTGACCAGTAGCCCTGGCCGGCAATCCAGGCCGTCGAGGCCGCCTGCAGTTCCTGGATCAACGCGGACAACGCGACCAACCCGATCGCCATGCCCGTCAACAACGCAAAGCGCAATCCCAGGCCACGGGTCATCGGCACCCGCCGGCTCTGCTGGTCCGTGCCACTTCTACCCATCCCGGATCCCCCCGAATGTGCTGCGGTGACAACCTGCCTTGGAACCGGCCCAGCCTATGACCGGCAATGTGTGGGCCATGCGAAAAAGGGGACGGAGGGGATTAAGTCGTTTTCGGCATAAGCGCATGGCCTGCCATTTACGACTTAATCCCCTCCGTCCCCTTTTCCTGTACGCCAGCCCGGGGGCTGGCGTTGTTATGGACGGCTGCGGGTGCGGCTTAGAAGCTGCGCGGGCCGCGCGGCTTGAAGCCGTCACGACGCGGCGGCCGGCTGTCGCGGTCACCGCCGCGGTCGCCACCGTGGCCACCCGGACCACCCGGGCCACCACGACGCGGACCACCCGGGCCGCCCGGGCCACGCTTGTCGAAGCGCGGCTTGAACGGACGCGGGGCCGGGTTGGTGTCTTCACCCGGAGCCAGCGCACGCATCTGCAGCTGCTGGCCGGACACCCACACCTTCTGCAGGTGCGACAGCACGTCCGGCGGCATCTGTGCAGGCAGGTCCAGCAGCGAGAAGTCGTCGTGGATGTCGATGCGGCCGATGAAGCGGCTTTCCAGGCCCGCTTCGTTGGCGATGGCGCCGACGATGTTGGCCGGCTTCACGCCATGCTGGTGGCCCACCGAAATGCGGTAGGTCTCCATGCCCTGCTCCGGTGCACCACGCGGCGGAACCTCACGGCGCGGACGCTGCTCGAAACCACCTTCGGCGTCGTCGCGACGCGGGCCACGCTCGAAGCGCGGACCACGCTCGTTGCGGTCGAAGCGATCGCCACGCTCCGGACGGTCGCCACGGTCGAAACGCTCGCGCGGGGCGCGCTCTTCACGCGGGGCACGCACCGGCGGCTGCAGCAGGAACGGGGTGTCACCCTGCAGCATCTTGGCCAGCGCGGCGGCGATCTCGATGGCCGGCACGTTCTGCTCGTTCTCGAAGCGCTCCAGCAGCTGGCGGTAGAAATCCAGGCCACCGGCACCCAGGGTTTCGCTGATGCGCGAGGTGAACTTGTTGATGCGGGTGTCGTTGACCGCTTCCACGCTCGGCAGCTGCATCTCTTCGATCGGCTGGCGGGTGGCGCGCTCGATCTGGCGCAGCATGCCCTTCTCGCGCGGGGTGGCGAACAGGATCGCCTCGCCGCTGCGGCCGGCACGACCGGTACGGCCGATACGGTGCACGTAGCTTTCGGTGTCGTACGGAATGTCGTAGTTCAGCACGTGGCTGATGCGCTCCACGTCCAGGCCGCGCGCAGCCACGTCGGTGGCGACCAGGATGTCCAGCTTGCCTTCCTTCAGCATGGCGATGGTGCGCTCACGCTGGGCCTGCTGCATGTCGCCGTTGATGGCGGCAGCGGCCAGGCCACGGGCCTGCAGCTTGCTGGCCAGTTCTTCGGTGCCGGCCTTGGTGCGCGCGAAGATGATCATCGCGTCGAACGGCTCGACTTCCAGGATGCGGGTCAGCGCATCCAGCTTGTGCATGCCGCTCACCCACCAGTAACGCTGGCGGATGTTGGCCGAGGTGGTGGTCTTGGCCGCGATGGTCACTTCCACCGGGTCCTGCAGGTAGGTCTGCGCGATGCGGCGGATCTGCGGCGGCATGGTGGCCGAGAACAGGGCCACCTGGCGCTGCTCCGGCAGCTTCTTCAGCACCGCTTCGACGTCGTCGATGAAGCCCATGCGCAGCATTTCATCGGCTTCGTCCAGCACCAGGGTCTTCAGCTCGGACAGGTCCAGGGTGCTGCGGTCGAGGTGGTCGATCACGCGACCGGGAGTACCGACCACGATATGCACGCCACGGCGCAGCGCCGACAGCTGCTGCCCGTAAGGCTGGCCGCCGTACACCGGCAGCACGCGGAAGCCCGGGATCTTCGACGAGTAGGACTGGAACGCCTCGGCGACCTGGATGGCCAGTTCGCGGGTCGGCGCCAGGATCAGGGCCTGCGGCTTGATCTGCTGCAGGTCGATGTTGGACAGTACCGGCAGCGCGAACGCGGCGGTCTTGCCGGTACCGGTCTGGGCCTGGCCCAGCACGTCGCGGCCTTCCAGCATCGCCGGGATGGTGGCGGCCTGGATCGGCGACGGGGTTTCGTAGCCGATGGCGGTGACCGCCTGCATCACGGGCTCGGACAGGCCGAGCTGCGCAAACTGCAGCGGCGCTTGGGAATCTTGGGACATGGGGAACTCCGAAGGCACTGCCGTCTTCCTGGCAGTGCGATAAAAAAGGTGATGGTCCGCGCTTTGGGCGCCCTTCTTATCGCGTGCCCTGGCGCTGCTCGGTCGGAGGAGATTTCACTCGCTCAGAGCGGAATGATACCGCATTGATCCTGAACGAGGCGTACAGCTTTCCGTGCGCGTGCCGTCATGCCCCGTGCTGGCGCACAATACGCGCCCTCTTCCCGGCCCGGCCGCTGGCCTGCGCCCCTCTTCCCAGGAACCCCGCTCCATGCAGATTCTCGAATTCGACCTCGACGGCGACTACGTCGAACTCAAGCAGCTGCTCAAGCTGGCCGACCTGGTCACCAGCGGCGGCGAAGCCAAGATGGTCATCAGCGAAGGCCTGGTGCGGGTCGACGGCGAAGTCGAACTGCGCAAGGCCTGCAAGATCCGCGCAGGCCAGGTGGTCGAGTTCGCCGACAGCCAGATCCGGGTGCTGGCCGCCGGCTGATGTGAGGCTGTTCAGGCTACGCGCTGGGTCAGGTGCGAAGCAATCAGCTGCCTGAACGGTGCCACGCCCTGCGCCAGGCGCAGGCCGGCCGCCCGCAGCAGCCGCGCCGGGCGGCGATCGTCGGTGTACAGGCTGGCGATCGCATTGGTGGCCTCGTACAGCGGCCGCGACGCCAGCCGATGACCCCGCTGGTAGCTGGCCAGCATGCCGGCGGCGGCAATGTCGGCACCGCGACGCTGCTGCGCGACGATGCCCTGCGCCAGCCGCTGTGCACTGGCCAGGCCCAGGTTGAAGCCATGCGCGGTGACCGGGTGCATGCCGACGGCGGCATCGCCGATCAGCGCCGAACGCTCGCCAACAAAACGGTGCGCGTACACACCTACCAGCGGATACGCCTGCGGCGTGGCCACCGGCTGCATCCGGCCCAGCCGATGTTCGAAGCAAGCACTGATGGCCTCGCCGAAGGCCACCTCGTCCATCGCCAGCAGCGCCTCGATCTGCCGCGGCGGCAGCGTGATCACCGCCGATGCCTGGCCCTCGTTGAGCGGCAGCAGCGCCATCGTGCGGCCGTAGCCGAACCATTCCCAGGCAGTGTGGCGATGGTCGCGCTCGACCTGCATGCGGCACACCAGCATCGACTTGCCGAAGTCGCGCATCTGCGCACCGATGCCGAGCATGCGGCGGGTGGCGGAGAAGCGGCTGTCAGCGGCCACCAGCAGCCGCGCATGCAGTTGGCTGCCGTCATCGAGTTTGACCACATGGCCCTGTGCATCGGCTTGCACGCCCTGCACCTTGCGCCCGTCGAACAGTTCCACGCCGTCCTGGCCCTGCACCGCATCCCATGCGGCACGGCGGATCAGATGGTTGGGTACCAGCCAGCCCAGCGGCTGGCCGTCGACCTGACTGCTGGCGAAGGTCAGCGCGAACGGCGAGCCGCCGTTCATCACCTTGGCATCGCGCAGTTCAGCGACTTCGGCCTGCGGCAGGCGCTGCCACAGACCCAGCTGCTCCATGCTCTGCCGTGAGGCATGGGTCAGCGCGATCTCGCGGCCATCGAAGGCGGCTTCGGCCAGGGCCTGGCGCGGTTGAACTTCGACCAGCCCGACCTGCAGCCCGCTGCCGGCCAGCGCGCGCGCGAAGCACAGACCTGCCGGTCCGGCGCCGACCACCACCACGTCCATCCTGCGCATGCGCGCCTCCTGCCGTTGATTCAGTCCGCGCCAGCATAGCGCCGCGCACCTGAGCGGCCTTGATCTGGATCAGGCCGACTTACAGAAGTGCGAACACCAGCGCCAGGATCGACAGCAGCGACACCAGCCACACCAGGCTCCGCACGTAGGGCACGCCTGCGGCGTACAGGGGCAGATAGACCACACGCGCCCAGAAGTAGGCCTGCGCCGCCAGTGCAGTGGTGTCGTTGCCGCGACCGGCCACGACCACCGCGATGGCGGCGGCGGCGAAGAACGGGAACGTCTCCAGGAAGTTGGCCTGCGCACGCTGCAGGCGCCCGGCCAGCGCGCTGACCGGCTTTGCGTCGCCATCGCGTGCCGAGGCATTCCACTTCATCCCGCGCTCGCGGGTGACCACGGTGGAGGTGGCGAAGATGTAAACGAAGCCGAGCACGGTCGACCAGGCCAGCATTGTCAGTTCAGTTGCCATTTGCTCATCCACGGGGCATCAGGTTGATCGGACGATCCTCAATTACTTCGATTCATTACGCAGACTGCTGATAATTCGATTCCAGTAGCGCACAGCCTCAAAATGCTGCTGTCTCGTCAACCACGTTTTATTCTCAGGACAGACCGGATCACCGCCAAGGATAACGGGCTTGATCTCAAACAATTCCATGCCCTTGGGGCGCGAATGCTTGTTCAAGTCAACCATCCTGTTCTGCCAGCTGAGCGAACAGATCGGGAATGTCCCTCGCCACCAAGATCGCATGCTGACGATCCATACCTATGAAAGGAACCCGAACCACCGGCATTGCCACATCCGATGTGTCAAACCCATACCCCTCGCCTCCGCCGTTGGAAGCGAACCAAAATATTCCCGGGGCATATGTCCCGACCTCATATTCACGGTTGAAATCGACTACTTCTTCGACTCTCCAGAAAATGATGTAGCCATCGCCAATGAATCCTTCACCACCATCGTGGGCCTTGAAGAATTCAATGTAACTTTCAGGGAGCGCAAATCCCACGCGCGTTGACAGACCATCGACCGCCGAAGCGGCAGCCGGGCCATTAAGCTGCCCTTCGGTCAGATGATATTGCGTCGTTGTTTTCCCAAGCATCTCTGCAAATGGCTCCACCAATGAATTACCTGCTACCGATCCTCAGGGTGCCGACGCACGCAGGCTGTAACCGGCCAGGCGCCACACCTGGTCCTCGTCGAAACGGAACGAGACCAGCTCGCGCACCGGCTGCGCGCTGTTGGCGAAACGGGTCGGGAAACTGACGTTGATGTACAGCCCTTCCGGCACCGCGGCACCTGCGCTGTACTTGACCCGGGTGATGGTGGGCTGGCCACGCCCGGCCAGCGCACCCAGGCGCGTGCGCTCGGTGGTCAGCTGGCTGACGAATGCGGCCTTCGGTACTGCACGGCGCGCGACGGCGGAGGCGCCATCCCACAGTTCGCCGGCGCGGTTGGCATCGACCAGCTGCGCGGCTTTCAGTGCAGCAGCGCCCATCTCGGCATCCTGTTTCTGCACCTGGGCCTGCTGTGCAGCGGTCAACGCCGGGGCACCGGCGGTGGCTGGCTTCGCAGCCGCTGGCGAGGCCGGGGCCGGGCGTGCCGGAGCCGGTGCCGGCGTGGCCGGCGCAGGTGCCTGCGCCAATGCGGTCAGGGGCAGCAGGGACAGCAGCAGGAGCACGCGCTTCATGGACACCGCCGGTTTTCTGGAGAGAACCGCAGTCTACGCCAGCGCGGTGACTATGCCGTCAGCGTGCCGGGGCGTTGCCCTCCACCGCTGCCGCATCAGCCTGCGCGGCGGGCGCGGCGGTGTTCACTGGCGCCTGTTCGGCCACCGGCGGCGGCTCCGACGGTGCCGGTGGCAGCGTTGCCACATCGATCTCCGACAGTGGGCTTTCTTCCGGGCACACCGCATCCGGGAAACCGAAGCGCTGCTTCAGTGCCTGGCCGCAGCTGTTGATCGATTCCATGTCGGCGCCTTCGCGCTTGCACTGCTGGTCGAAGGCAATCAGGAACGCGTCCTTGCGTTGCACGAAGTCGTCACCACAGGCCCGCATCTGCTTGATCCGTTCCAGATCGTCCTGCACCGCGTTGGTGCCGTCCAGGCCGTACTGGCGCAGCTCATCCTGCGTCAGCAGGCGCAGGCTGCGGTTGGGCACGGTCATCATCAGATCGGCCACACCCACCGCCACGCCGTTGCGCTGCAGGTAGTCCTTCACGTTGTCGTAGACCTCGTGCAGCTCGCGGTTGAGTTCCGCGCGCGAGGTGGCCTTGGAGCTGATCCGCATCATGCGGTGGATGCCGACCTTGCCCGACAGCAGGCGGTTGTCACCGGCAGCCAGCACGAACACGCAGGCGCTGTGGCAGATCGAGCCCTCGCGCACCCAGATCGTCCAGCCCGATTCACCGATGCTGTCGCCGGCGACGATCGCCGATTCCACCTGGCCGCCGCTGGAATCCAGGTCGAGGATGCGCTTGTGGATCTTCTGCTCGTCAGCGACCACGGCCAACCGCCACATCATCTCGGCAAAGCCCGGATTGATCTTGCCGGCGTAACGCACGCGCATCAGGCCACGTTCGGCGCACGGCGCCAGTGCCTGGGTGATCTGTTCGCGCTGCAGGCCCTCCAGCTCGACGCCATCGCCCGCCTCACCGGCGTACTCGGTACTGCAGCTGACCCAGGCGCGGCCATTCTCCAACTGCGCCTGCGGCCACGGCCGATCCGCCCGGCTGCGCGGCGGCGCCGGCGGTGGTGGTGCATCGGCGGCATTGATCGACACCATGTTCTCACCATCGCTGGCCGGCGCCCGCGCGGCCTTGTCGGCGGCGGTGACATTGCCCGGATTCTCCAGCTGGCTGCAGCCCGCCAGGGCCAGGCACAACAGGGGCAACCAGCAGAGTTTGGCGGACATCGGGCAACCGGTCTTCACGTGAGCAAGAGCCACAGTCTACCCGTCCGGGGCACGCATTCAGCGCGTGGCACTGAACCCCTTCTGACCCTTGGGAAAAGCGTGTCGACCAAGGTCGACACCCACCAACAGCCGCGCAGAACGCCGTCCCGACAGTTCGCAGGAACCTGTCGAAGGCGGGGTGGGTCCGGTTGCAGGGGCGTGAGCGCCATGGGCCCGAGGCATGCCTCGGGCGGGTTGGGCAGGACGCCCAACCCCGGTCTTGCCGTGTGCGCAGGACAGCGCACACGAGCAAGCGGCGACCGAGCTTACATGGGTGAGGGCGCTTTGCTTGCGAAGCACTGCTTCGCAAGCGCCCGAACGCACAGCCGCCAGCGGCTGGGCCGGGCCCCGGAGGGGTACTTGCAGCGTCCCCTGCAACCGGACCCACCCCGCCCTGCCGCAGGAAACCAGCTTCTGCTGTTGCCGTTGCCGGCCAGCGGCCGGCACTACCACGGGGGCAGGGCGCAGCCCGGCCTGGCCCCCTTCAGCATCCATGTCCGAATGTGGCGAGTATCCCTACCCGCACACGCCTAGACTGGCGCCATGGACACCGCCCTCGCCCTCGACACCGCCGCCTGCGACCGCGCCCGCCTGGCCCGTGACGCACGCTTCGACGGCGTTTTCTTCACCGCCGTGCGCAGCACCGGCATCTATTGCCGCCCCGTCTGCCCGGCGCCGCCGCCGAAGCCACGCAACATCACCTACTATCCGACCGCTGCCGCGGCCGCTGCTGCCGGCTACAGGCCGTGCCTGCGCTGCCGCCCCGAACTGGCACCGCAGGCCCAGCAGGCACTGGCCGGGCAAACCGTGCAGCGCGCCCTCGCCATCATCCACGGCGGCTTCCTGCAGGAGCAGCCCGTTGCAGACCTCGCGCAGAAGATCGGCCTCAGCGCGCGCCAGCTGCAGCGCCTGTTCGTCGAACATCTCGGCGCAACACCCGGACAGATCCATGCCACCCACCGCCTGCTGCTGGCCAAGCAACTGCTGACCGAAACCACGCTGCCGGTGACCGATGTTGCGCTGGCCGCCGGCTACAACAGTCTGCGCCGCTTCAATACCGCCTTCCTGCAGGGCTGCGGCATGGCACCGACGGCGCTGCGTCGCCAGCACCAGCCGCTGGCCGCCGATGACGGCGGCCTGGTACTGCGGCTCGTGTACCGCCCACCGTTGGACTTCCCGCGAATGCTGGCCTTCCTGCGCAAGCGCAGCCTGCCTGGCATCGAACTGATCGGCGAAGACAGCTACCAGCGCGTGCTCGGCACACCCGAGCGCCCCACCCTGCTGCGCGTCACCGCCGACCCGAAGCGCCCGGAACTGCGTCTGCAGCTGGGTGCGGTCGACCCGCGCCTGATCCCCGACATCGTGCGCCGTGTGCGTCGTGTGTTCGATCTGGACGCCGACCTGCAACAGGTGCACGCCGCGCTGGGCGAAGAACCCTTGCTGGCACGCGGCATCGCCGAACGCCCGGGGCTGCGCGTTCCGGGCGGCTGGGATGGCTTCGAGGTCGGCGTACGCGCCGTGCTCGGCCAGCAGGTCAGCGTCGCCGCCGCCACCACCTTTGCGCGGCGTCTGGTGGATGCGTATGGGGCGCATCTGCCGGGCATGCCGTCCGAGTTCGATCGCCAGTTCCCAGCGCCCGAGGTGCTGGCCGAGGCGCCGCTGGAATCGATCGGCCTGCCGCGCAGCCGCGCCGCCACGGTGCGTGCGCTGGCCGCTGCATGTGCCAGCGGCCAGCTCGACTTCGGACCCGGGCAGGCCCTGGAAGACTTTGTTGCGCGCTGCGTGGCATTGCCCGGCATCGGCCCGTGGACCGCGCAGTACATCGCCCTGCGCGGGCTCGGCCAGCCCGATGCCTTCCCCGCCGGCGACCTGGTGCTGCAGCAGGTGCTCGGCCACGCACATGGCCAGCGCCTGAGCGAACGTGCAACTGAAGCGCGCTCGCAACCGTGGCGTCCGTGGCGCGCCTACGCCGTGCTGCACCTGTGGCACTTGTCCGGCACGTTCGTTGGAGAACCGACATGACCCTGTTGTTTGATCGTTTCGACAGCCCGATCGGCGTACTGACCATCGCCGGTGACGAACGTGGCCTGTCACACGTGCTTTTCCCCGAAAACCGCCATCCGGCACGCGGACGCGATGACTGGCACTACGCACCGGATGCGCTGCCGGAAGCACGCGAACAGCTGCTGCAGTTCCTGCACGGCGAGCGCAACAGCTTCGACCTTGTGCTGGCGCCACGTGGCACGCCGTTCCAGCTGCGGGTGTGGCAGGCGCTGGCACTGATTCCGTTCGGCCAGACCTGGAGTTACCTGCAGCTGGCGCAGCACCTCGGCCAGCCCAGTGCGACCCGCGCGGTCGGCGCGGCCAACGGGCGCAATCCGCTGCCGATCATCCTGCCCTGCCATCGCGTGATCGGCAGCAACGGCGCATTGACCGGTTTCGGCGGCGGGCTGGAAACCAAGGCCGCGCTGCTGCGGCTGGAACAACGCCAGGCCCCGCTGTTCGGCTGAGAGGGCTGGCCGGGCTGCGCCCGGCACCCGCAGAGGCTAGAGCAACAGCAACAGCGGGCTTCCTGCGGGGAGGCAGGGTGGGTCCAGTTGCAGGGGACGCTGCAAGTACGTCCCTGTAAGCTCGGTCGCGCCATCCATGGCGCTCACGCCCCTGCAACCGGACCCACCCAGCCTTCGACAGGTTCCGGCGATCTGTCCGGACGTCATTCTGCGCAACTGTTGGTAGGTGTCGACCTTGGTCGACACGGTAGATCCACGCCATGCGTGGATGGAATCATCAGGGACATGTCTGGAGAAAGCCCCCTTCCTGTTGAAGGGGGCGCGCCGACAGGCGCGGCGATAAGGAAAAATGCGCGGACACGGGGCGCGATAGCGCGCCGTGTCTTGGGCGCGTCATTGCGCGGGCTTATCATGCGCGGATGACTTCCGTACGCCTGACCTGCGCGCTGGCGCTGCTGCTGCCATTGGCCGCCTGCACCACCGCGCCCGCCCCTTCCGCCTCCGTTCCCGGTTCCGCCGCTGCGGCTTCGCCTCCGAAGCTGCTGCTGATCTCCATCGACGGCCTGCGCGCCGATGCGCTGGACCGTGGGCTCACTCCGAACCTGCAGCGACTGATCGACGGCGGCGTGCGTGCACGCTGGATGACGCCGTCCTATCCGTCGCTGACCTTCCCCAACCACTACACCATCGTCACCGGCCTGCGTCCGGACCACCACGGCATCGTCAACAACAGCATGGACGATGCAACCCTGGGCCGTTTCGAACTGAGCAACCGTGACGCGGTCACCACCAGCGGCTGGTGGGGTGGCGAACCGATCTGGGTCAGTGCCGAGAACGCTGGCGTACGTTCGGCCACCACGGCGTGGCCGGGCAGTGAGTCTGAAATCCGCGGCGTGCGCCCCAGCAAGTGGCGCGTATACGACGGCAAGGAACCGCTGGAGCAGCGGGCCGGCATCGTGCTCGACTGGCTGGCGCGGACCGATGCTGATGCACCGCGCCTCACCACGCTGTACATGGAACACGTGGACAAGGCCGGCCACAACTACGGCCCCGGGTCGAAGCAGTACGCCGACGCCATCGTGCGCGCCGACCAGATCGTCGGCCAGGTGCTCGACGGGCTGCAGCAGCGCGATCTGGCCAAGACCACCAACGTGATCGTCGTGTCCGACCACGGCATGGCCAGCGTCGCCGACGGCAACGTGATCGCCACCGAGTCGATGGCCGACCCGGCCATTGCACGCAATATCAGCCAGGGCCAGTCAGTGGGTTTTGCGCCGGTCGCCGGCCGCGAAGCGGAAGCCGAACGCGCCCTGCTCGGACGCCACGCGCATTACGAATGCTGGAAGAAGGAGAACCTGCCGGCACGCTGGCACTACGGCACGCATCCGCGGGTTCCGGCCATCGTCTGTGTCATGGATGAAGGCTGGGATGCCCTGCACCAGGAGAAGATCGCCAAGCGTGCGAAGCAGGATCGAGGTTCGCATGGCTACGACAACGCACTGCCTTCCATGCGCGCAGTGTTCGTGGCCGGCGGCCCGTCGTTCCGCCAGGGCCTGGTGATCGATGGCTTCGACAACGTCGATGTCTATCCGCTGCTGGCCCACCTGCTGCAGGTACCGGCCGCGCCGAACGATGGCAATCCGGAAACGCTGAAGAAGACACTGCGCTGATGCGGTTGTAGAGCCGAACCCACGCTCGGCTCACCGGACAGGCATAAAAAAACGCGGCGCCAGGCGCCGCGTTTTTCATTGAACCGGTCGTTCGACCGGATCAGGCCTTGGCGACGGCCTTCTTCGCCACAGCCTTCTTCGCCGGAGCCTTGGCCACGGTCTTCTTGGCAACCGGAGCGGCGGCGCCTACGGCGACCTTGCTGGCGGTGTGCGAACGGGCGTTGCCATAGCTGGCGTTGTAGCGCTTGCCCTTGGCGGTCTTGCGGTCACCCTTACCCATGTCTTCAACTCCTCAAATGTGAAATCTGGTTACCCCGTACTGACACGGGTTCGGCGGGGCCGCCTTGCTGGGCGCCCCCGCGCACGATCGAAAATCCTATCACGGAGCGCCTAGTGCGCGCAGCTGGCGTCGTGCACGTGACCGTGGTTGAGGCGCAGGTTGACCAGATGGGCCACACCCACCAGCAGGCCACCGATGGTCATCACCACCGCGTGCGGCACCGCATTGTGGTGCAGCGGGTCATACAGCACGCCGGCCCACAATGCGACCAGGCCGGGAATCAGGAAGCCCAGCGCACGCAGCGCACCGTGCCGGCGGTAGCCCCAGACCAGGCTGAACAACCCCAGCAGGGTCACGAACACCACCAGCGCCTGTTCCACGCCGTCGCTCAGCCAGAACGACAGACCCAATGAAGGCGCTGCGGCCAGCAGCACCGGGATCACCGCGCAGTGCACCGCGCACAGCATCGAACCAGTGGCGCCGAAACGGTCGAGCAGGTGGCGCAGGCGTGAGGACAGGGACATGACTTCCAGCAGGGTCGGCGAATCGTTATGGAATAATATAACATCCCTCTCCGACCCGCACGGTTTCCCTCCCCCTGTCCCATCGACGGGATTCGTGCGCCCCGCGATTGATACATTGTAACAAAGGACCCGTCCATGCCCGCCCATACCCCACGGCTCAAGCCGCATTCCCTGGCCCTGGCGCTCGCCGCCCTGCTGCCGTCCGTCGCCTTTGCAGCCGGCCAGGACACCGCCCATCGTGACCGCCACCTGACCGAGCTGTCGTCGGTGCAGGTCACCGCGTCGCCATTGCAGGGTGATGCCGAATCGCTGGCACGCCCGGTGGAGGTGCTGGCCGGTGAACGCCTGGACGAGCAGAAGGCCGGCACCCTCGGCGATACCGTGGCCAAGCTGCCCGGCGTGCAGAGCACCTTCTTCGGCCCCGGCGTCGGCCGCCCGATCATCCGTGGCCAGGAAGGCCCGCGCGTGGCCGTGCTGTCCAACGGCATGGGCAACATGGATGCGTCCACGGTCAGCGCCGACCACGCCACCAGCATCGAACCGTTCCTGGCCGACCAGATCGAAGTACTGAAGGGCCCGGCCACGCTGCTGTTCGGCAGCGGCGCCATTGGTGGTGCGGTCAATGTGGTCGACGGGCGCATCGCGCGCGAGCTGCCTGAGCGGCCGCTCAGCGGTCGTGCCGAACTGCGCGGCAATTCGGTGAACAACGAGCGCAGCGGCATGTTCCGCCTCGATGGCGTCAGCGGCAACGTCGTACTGCATGTGGATGGCCTGGTCCGCAACGGCGACGACTACCGCATTCCCGGTTACGCGGTGATCGACAGCCTGGAAGACCACCACGACGACCACGACCATGACCACGCGGGCGAGGAAGGCGAAGAACCGCGCCGCGGCCGCCTCGACAACAGTTCGATCCGCACACGCGCCGGTGGCGTCGGCGCAACGTGGCTGGGCGACGGTGGCTACTTCGGCGTGTCGGCCAGCACCTACCGCACCAACTATGGCATTCCCAATGGCGCGCACGTGCACGCCGACGGTGATGATCATGGCCATGACCACGGTCACGACCATGGTGATGAAGAGGAAGGCGGCGACGAGCATGACGTGCGCATCGACATGGTGCAGAACCGCTTCGAGACCAAGGCCGGCATCTACAACCCGGTCTCGTTCCTGAAGAACATCAACGCACGCGTGGCCTACACCGACTACGAGCACGTAGAGCTGGAGGCCGGTACGCCGTCGACCCGCTTCACCAACCGCGGCATCGAAGCGCGCCTGGAAGCGGTGCAGCAGCAGATCGGCGGCTGGGACGGCGCCTTCGGCCTGCAGTTCGGCAACAGTGATTTCGGTGCCAAGGGCGAAGAGGCGTTCGTTCCGGATACAGGCACGAAGAACATCGGCCTGTTCGTACTGCAGGAAAAGCAGTTCGGCCCGTTCAAGCTGGAACTGGGCGGCCGCCACGACCAGGTCAAGCTGGACCCGACCGGTGACTACCGCCGCCGCACCTTCGGTGCCACCAACCTGTCTGCCGCTGGTATCTGGAAGCTCAACGATGCCGTTGACCTGCGCATCGGCGTGGACAGCTCCGAGCGAGCACCGACCAACGAAGAGCTGTATGCCGCCGGCGCGCACATCGCCACCCGTTCGCTGGAAATCGGCGACGCCAACCTGAAGACCGAGCGCGGCCAGCGCGTGGAACTGGGTATCCACACCCACAGCGAGCGCCTGGACTTCTCTGCGTCGGTCTACCAGACCAGGTTCAAGGACTTCATCTACCTGGCCGACACCGGCATCACCGAGGGCCTGCCGGTGCGCACCTGGACGCAGCAGGACGCGGTGTTCCGCGGTGCCGAGGCCGAAGCGCTGGTGCACCTGTTCGAGGGCGGCGCCGGTGACTGGGATCTGCGCCTGTTCGGCGACTACGTGAGGGCCAAGCTGGATGGCAGCGGCAGCCGCAACCTGGACATCGCCGTGCCGCATGGCGACCACAACCACAACTACACGGTGGAACTGGCCAACACCGGCTATCTGCCGCGTATCGCACCGGCCCGCGTCGGCGCCGACCTGCGCTGGTCGAAGGACGGCTGGCGCGCTTCGGTCGGTGCGGTGCGCTACAGCCGCCAGAAGGACGTCGCCCAGAACGAAGCCCCGAGCGACGGCTACACTCTGGTCGACGCGCATCTGGCCTACCGCTGGGATCGCAACGCCAGCAACAGCTACGAGGTGTTCCTGGATGGCAGCAACCTGACCAACCGCGAAGTGCGTCCGCATACCTCGCTGCTGCGCGACTACTCGCCGCTGCCAGGCCGTGGTGTCGCATTCGGCATCCGCGCGTTCTTCTGATCGCACACGGCGGGGTCGCAGCCCTTCTCGAAGGAAAGGGCTCTGACCCCCACGCCATTCCACGGGGGCCTTCGGGCCCCCGTTTTCATTTCGACCCAAGCCATCACACATTCGTCACAAAGATGTGCGTACCACAACAAGCGGACAATCCCGTCACCCAATGTCTCGCCAATCGGACACTTCTGTCCGAAAATAATTCCATGACTGCCCAACGTGCCGATGCTGCTGCCCGCCGTGCCCTCATCCTCGATGCCGCCGATCATGTGTTCGGCCAACACGGTGTCACCGCCCCGCTGGACCTGGTGGTCGAACGCGCCCAGGTAGGCCGCGCCACCCTGTACCGCAACTTCCCCGACCGCACCGCGCTGATCCAGGCGCTGCTGCAGCGCACGGTCGACCGCATCCGGCGCCAGGTCGAGCAGCTCGGCGACCGCGACGACGCCCTGTTCGAGGTGTTCGAAGGCATGGCCCAGCGCATCATTGATTCGCCGGCATTGGCCGATTACTGGCGTGCGGTCGATTCGGACGTGCCGTCCATGCGCGCCGCGCGCGAGACCGTGCGCGACCTGCTGGAGGAACCGATCGCGCGCGCCAAGGCCGCCGGGCTGTGCCGTGCCGACCTGGAAAAGACGGATATTTCACTGATCTCGGGCATGCTGGGTGCGGCCCTGCGCGGCAAGACCCGCGACGAGCGCGCCCAGTTGGCCGGGCGTGCCCTGCAGCTGCTGCGTGGGGGTCTCCAGGGAGCTGCCAGCGAGGCCCGTTGATGGTCCAGCCGTATCTGAAGCCGGTTCCGGATTGGGAGGAGCACGAAAAGCCGACCATGCCCGGTTCGGCATCGATGCCCTGGCACCCGCCGTATCGGCGCGCGGCCTATGCGCTGGTATCACTGCTGGTGGCGATCACCGGCGGCCTCGGCAATGCGCTGGTTACCGCCAACCTCCCGTTCCTGCAGGGCCAGCTGGCACTGACCCCGACCCAGGGCAGCTGGCTGGTGGCGGCCTATGCCATGGTGAATGTCACCGCCAACCTGTTGGCCTTCAAGTTCCGCCAGCAGTACGGCATCCGCCTGTTCGCCGAGATCGGGCTGGGCCTGTACGCGGCGCTGGCGGTGCTGCACCTGTTCGTCGGCAGCTTCGAGACCACGATGCTGACCCGCGCCGCCAGCGGCTTCGCGGGTGCGGCCTGTTCGACACTGGGCACGCTGTACATGCTGCAGGCGCTGCCGCGCCGCTTTACCGGCAACCTGCTGGTGGTCGGCGTCGGCCTTTCGCAGCTGGCGGTGCCGATCGCCTGGATCGTTTCGCCAGGCCTGGTGGATACCGGCCAATGGCACCAGCTGTATTCGTTTGAAGCCGGGCTGGCGCTGTGTGCGTTTGCCGCCGTGGTGGTGTTGAAGCTGCCGCCCGGCATCCAGGTGAAGGCGTTCGAACCGCTGGACTTCCTCACCTTTGCCCTGCTTGCACCGGCCGTCGCGCTGCTGGTGATCGTGCTGGCGCAGGGCTACACCCGCTGGTGGCTCAACACGCCGTGGCTGGGCTGGGCCCTGGTCGCCTCGATCGTGCTGTCCACCACCGCCTTCATCATCGAGCACTACCGGCGCAATCCGCTGCTGCAGACACGCTGGCTGGCCAGCCTGCCCGTACTGCATTTCATCGTCGGCGCCTTCCTGATCCGCTTCCTGACCACCGAGCAGTCCTACGGCGTGGTCAACCTGATGCGCACGCTCGGCATGGGCCCTGATCAGTTGCGGCCGCTGTTCGTGGTGATTCTTGCCGGCGTGATCACCGGTATCGCCGGCACTGCACTGACTTTCGGGCCCAAACGGCTGATCCCGCAGCTGCTGATGGCGATCCTGCTGCTGGGCGCCGCCGCGTTCTTCGACCAGCACCGCACCAGCATGGATCGGCGGCACGACTTCTACGCCAGCCAGTTCCTGGCCTCGGTCGGTGCCGGCATGTTCATGGGCCCGTTGATCATGCTCGGCATTTCCGCCGCGCTGAAACAGGGCGTGGACCACATGATCACCTTCCTGGTGACGCTGTCGATCACGCAGACGCTGGGCGGCCTGGCCGGCTCGGCGGTGCTGGGCACCTTCCAGCTGCATCGCGAGCAGTTGTATTCCAGCGCGCTGACCAGCCAGCTCGACCCGGCCGATCCGGTGGTGGCACAGCGCCTGCGCGTCCAACAGCAGCTGTACAGCGCCCAGATCACCGATCCGGTGCTGCGCAGCGCGCAGGGCAGCGCGCAGTTGGCGCAGACGACGCGCCGCGAAGCCAACGTACGCGGCTTCAATGATGTGTTCACGCTGAGCGGTTGGTTGGCCATCGGCTTCCTGTGCTGGTTGCTGCTGCTGTCGCTGCGCACCGCCGTGCTCAAGCAATGGCGCAAGCGCCACCCCACTTCCCCCGCTGTGGCCACGCCGGCCGCGCCCCGCTGAGTTCTCGACCATGCCTCCCGTCCCGCCCCGACCCGACGACGCCGACAACGTAACCCCACCGCCGCCGACCGACGCGGCGCCTGCCCCTACGCCGGTAGAACCCGCTGTCGCGCCGAAGTACCTCAAGCCCAGCGCGCGCAGCGTGGTGGTGATGGTGGTGGTGGCCCTGCTGGGCATTGCGCTGATCCTGCGCGCCTGGCACCTGTGGCCGTTCACCAGCAGCGTGATGGTGACCGACAACGCGTATGTACGCGGACAGATCACGGTGATGGCGCCACAGGTCAACGGCTATGTAACCGAGGTGCTGGTGAAGGACTTCCAGCACGTGAAGGAAGGCGAGCCGCTGCTGCGCATCGATGACCGCATCTATGCGCAGCGGGTCGCCCAGGCGCAGGCGACGCTGGACAGCGCACGCGCGGCCCTGGCCAACTCGGACCAGTCGCAGGCGCAGAACCGTGCACAGATTGCCTCCGCCCGCGCCACATTGTCGGCCGGGCAGGCGGAGCTGCAACGCTCACGCAACGAGACCAAGCGCTACGAAGAGCTGGCCGCGCAGCAGCTGGTATCGATCAACGACCGCGACAAGTTCCGCACCACCCAGGCCTCGGCACAGGCCAGCGTGCAGCAGTCGCAGGCGCAGATCCGCATCGCCGAGGAAACGCTGGTATCGACCCAGGTGGCGCGAAAGAGCCTGGAGGCCCAGGTGGAAAGCGCGCAGGCGCAGCTGGAACTGGCGCGCATCGATCTGGCCAACACGGTGATCCACGCGCCGCGCGACGGCCAGATCAGCGAAGCCAGCGTACGCGTGGGCCAGTACGTTGCCGCCGGTTCGCAGCTGCTGTTCCTGGTACCTGACACGCTGTGGGTGGTGGCCAACTACAAGGAAGGCCAGACGTGGGGGATGGCGATCGGCCAGCCGGCCACGTTCTCGGTGGACGCGTTCCAAGGCCAGGTGCTGCGGGGCCGCGTGCAGGAGATCGCGCCCGCCACCGGGTCGGAATTCAGCGTGCTGCGCCCGGACAATGCCAGCGGCAACTTCACCAAGGTGGTGCAGCGGCTGCCGGTGCGGATATCGATCAACAAAGGCCAGAAGCTGGCCGCGCAGCTGCGCCCCGGCATGTCGGTGATCGTGCGGGTGGATACGGCAAGCAAGCCCATGGACTAGGGCGCGACCCTGCAGGACTCGGCTGGGTAGAGACGGCTGGGTAGAGTCGACTGTTAGTCGACTATCGCGCAGCGCGGGGTGCTCGTGGGCTTCACGGAAGAGCAGTCGACTAACAGTCGACTCTACCGCCGACCGACTCTACCGCCGACACGATCAACCCGCGCAGCGCGCGCAGAGGCCATGCACTTCCAGGGTCTGCGCCTGCGGCTGGAAACCCAGCTCCTTGGCGCGCTTCTCCAGCTGGGTGACGATCTCGCGGTCTTCCAGCTCCACCGCGCTGTGGCAGCTGTTGCAGATCAGGAACGGCACCGAATGCGCGGCGCTGCTGGGATGGTGGCAGGCCACGAAGGCATTCACCGATTCCAGCTTGTGCACGAAGCCATTGGCCATCAGGAAGTCGAGGGCGCGGTACACGGTGGGCGGGGCATCAGCACCCACGCCCTTGCCGTTGCGCACCCACTCCAGCAGCTCGTAGGCCTTGACCGGCTTGCCGGCCTCGGCGATCAGCTTCAGCACGTTGGCGCGGATCGGGGTCAGGCGCAGCCCGCGTTCGCGCGAGACGCGCTCGACCACCGCCACGAAGTCCGATGCGTCGTGGACGTGGTGGTGCGGGGCGGTACAGGCAGTGGCGGTCTTGGCGGGCATGCGTGTTCTCCGGTTCGGGCCTGGCAAGGATGCCTCAGGCCGTTGCTACCTTGGTGATGGCCACATCGATGCGTTTCAAGGCCTGCTCGCGGCCGGCCAGGTAAACGGTATGGGAAATGTCAGGACTGACCTGGGTGCCGGTGATGGCCACGCGCAGCGGCTGGGCGACCTTGCCCATGCCGATTTCCAGCGCTGCGGCCGCCTCGTGCAGGGCGACGCCCACCGACTCGGCGGTCCATTCCGGCAGGGCGGCCAGCAGCTCGCGGGCCTTGCCCAGCGCCACCTCGGCACCGGCCTTGAAGTGCTTGGCCACCGCTGCTTCGTCGTACTCGGTCAGCGGCTGGTACCAGACCACGGCCTTCTCGGCCATTTCCTTCAGGGTCTGCACGCGTTCACGCAGGGCGATCACCACGTCCTCCGGGGCCGGGCCAGCGGCCACGTCCAGGCCCAGCTTCTGCAGCTGGTAGACCAGGTGCGGCACGATCGCGGACACGTCCTCGGTCTTCAGGAAGTGCTGGTTGACCCAGCCCAGCTTGGCCATGTCCAGGCGCGAGGCCTTGGAATTGCAGTCCTTCACGTCGAACAGATCGATCAGTTCCTGGCGGCTGAACAGCTCCTGGTCACCGTGCGACCAGCCCAGGCGGGCCAGGTAGCTCAGCAGCGCGTCCGGCAGGTAGCCGGCGTCCTTGTACTGCATCACGTCGGCCGCGCCGGTGCGCTTGGACAGCTTGGCGCCCTGCTCGTCCAGGATCATCGGCATGTGGCCGAACTTCGGCACCGGCGCGCCGATGCCTTCGTACAGGTTGATCTGGCGCGGGGTGTTGTTGATGTGGTCGTCGCCGCGGATGACCTCGGTGATGCCCATGTCCCAGTCGTCCACCACCACCGCGAAGTTGTAGGTGGGGTAGCCGTCCGGGCGGAAGATGACCATGTCATCCAGCTCGCTGTTGGCGATCTCGATACGGCCCTTGATCAGGTCGTCGAACACCACCGTGCCTTCCAGCGGGTTCTTGAAGCGGATGACGCGGTTCGGATCATCCCTGCGCGGCAGGCCCAGGTCACGCGCGGCACCGTTGTAGCGCGGCTTCTCCTGCCTGGCCATGGCAGCCTCGCGCATCGCGTCCAGCTCTTCGCGGGTCTCGTATGCGTAATACGCCTTGCCGTCGGCCACCAGCTGTTCGGCCACTTCCAGGTAACGGGCGACGCGGTCGGTCTGGTAGATCGGGCCTTCGTCATAGTCCAGGCCCAGCCACTCCATCGCCTCCAGGATCGCGTCGATCGCGCCCTGGGTGCTGCGTTCACGGTCGGTGTCCTCGATGCGCAGCACGAACTCGCCGCCACGGTGGCGGGCCTCCAGCCAGCAGTACAGCGCAGTGCGGGCACCACCGATGTGCAGGTAGCCGGTGGGACTGGGGGCGAAGCGGGTGCGGCAGGTCATGGACGGCTCGAGGAACGGGAATCCCCCGATTTTACCAGCCCTCCGCCCCCGACGGAAAAAGGGGACGGAGGGGATTAAGTCGCGATTGCCCAGCCTGGGGCGCTGCACCCGGGAAACGGAGGGGAGAAACGACTTAATCCCCTCCGTCCCCTTTTACGGTTCCACCTTGCGCGGGAACGGCTGCTCGCGCATCGCGGCGTTGTAGGCGAACGAGGCGACGATGGCTGCGGCCTGCTTGAGGTCCTCCGGTTCGGCGTGGTCCCAGGTGTCCAGGTGGCTGTGGTGGACATTGGTGAAGTAGTCCAGCCGGTCCTGGATGAACTGGAAGCCCGGCAGGCCGATGCGGTCGAAGCTGATGTGGTCGGTGCTGCCGGTGTTGCGGGTGGCCACGGTGGTGGCGCCCACGTCATGGAACGGCGCCAGCCAGGCTTCGAAGATCGGCATCGCCGCCAGGTTTTCCTGCGCATAGATGCCGCGGAAGCGGCCCGAGCCGTTGTCCATGTTGAAGTAGACCTGGAACTTGCCGTAATCGCGGGTCTTCTGCAGCGCGCCGGTGGGCTCGCGCAGCGAGGCCGGCAGCGCCTTCTGCGCCGGGTCGGTGGGTTCCGGGAAACGACCGAAGTGCTTGGCCACATAGGCCTGCGAGCCGATCAGGCCCTGTTCCTCGCCGCTCCACAGCGCCACGCGGATGGTGCGCCTGGGCTTGGCGCCGGTGGCCTTGAGGATGCGCATCGCCTCCATCATCACCGCCACGCCAGCCGCGTTGTCGGCCGCACCGGTACCGCTGTGCCAGGAATCCAGGTGCGCGCCGATCATCACCACTTCATCGGGCTTGCTGCTGCCACGGATCTCGGCCAGCGTGTTGTAACCGGGCTGGTCGGCCTCATCGGTGAAGCGTGCTGCCACATCCACGCGCAGGCGCACCGTCTGCTTGGCCTCCAGCGCGCGCACCAGCGGATTGAAGTGCTCGCTGATCATCGCCAGCTCGGGGATGCCCACCGACTCACCGGCCTTGCGCGAACCACCACCGGCAACCCGGATGATGCCGTTGTCCCAGCTGCTGATGCTGATCGAGGCCAGCGCGCCCTCTTCCACGAAGAACGCATTGACCTTGGTCGCCAGCTGCTGGCGTTCCTGATACTCCTTGACCCGCTTGGCACGCTCGGCGGTGGCGTCCTTGTCCTTGGGCAGGGTGAACTCCTGCAGGCCTTCCAGCGAGGTGGCGTCGTGGCGATGCGAATCCGCCTCGGTGCCGCGCTTGTACTCGCGCGCCTCGTCCAGCAGCAGGATCTTGCCGCGCAGCTTGCCGCGGTACTTCTCGATGTCTTCGGGCTTCTTGATCTCGACCTGGACCAGCTCGCCTTCAACCGGCCCCTTGGTGCCCGGCGTCCAGGCCTTGGGCAGTGCATGCAGCGGCTGCACGCGGTCGCCCAGCATCTCCACGCTCGCCGAAGTGAACTCCCAGCCGCGCCCGAAGTCGTCGAAGGCCTCGTCGTGGACGTTGTCCAGCTTCCATTCGTTGAACTTGCCGCGGGTCCAGGCGTTGGCGCGACCCATGGCCGGCGAGTTGGTCAGGCGCGGCCCGATGCGCTCGGTGAGATAGCTGAAGGTGTCCATCACCTGCGAACGGTGGAAGGCCTCCTGGCGGATGCGGCTGACCATGTCCAGGTCCACCGTCTCGCGCTGCTGCGCTCCTGCATTGCCACCCATCGCCAGCGCTGCGGCCAGCATGCCCCACTTCAACACATCGCACCCCTGCCCTTCGGCTCGATCATCAACTCGTCGAGTCTAGCCAGCGGGGGCGCGGGGATACCGTCCCATCGGTCATGGGCGGGAGCGTGCGAACCAAGGTTCGCACCCACAACAGTAGATCCACGCCATGCGTGGATGAACAGCCCAATCACCCGCTCCATCCCAACCACAACTGTGCCCGTTCCGGCAGCAGCAGCAACCAGTGCCGCCGGTCGATGCTGCTGCAGCCGTACACCGCCGCGTGTGCCGGCCAGTCATCCGGAAGGCCACCGATACCGATCTCGGCCAGCGCCTCCGCCCCGGCCTTCCATGGCCGGTAGCGCGGCACCCGGCCAGCCACCGCGCCGCGTCCCTGCCGCGCGCCCTGCAGCCAGCGCAATCCCTGCCCCTGCAATCCTTCGCAGGTCACCGCCGCCAGCTGGAAGCGGACCAGGCCGGGGGCGATCCGCGCCCCCGGCAGGGCCGCCAGCACGCCATGTGCCTGCAGCAGTGCATCCACTTCCAGCAGGGCCGGAATGCCCTGCCGTGCCCGTTGCCGCAATCCCTGGCGCCAGCCCATGGCCTGCTCCTTACTTCAGTTCCGCGCCGAGCGCGTACCAGTCGACCCGGCGGGTCACCCACATCGCCAGCGCCAGGATCACGAACAGCAGCAGCGAACCCATCAACAGCGCGTTGTTCTCCGACACCAGCAGGCCATACAGCGCGCCGTACAGCACGGTCAGCAGCGCAGCGAAGCCAAGGCCGCGCTTCCAGTGGCCCAGCACATTGGCCAGGTACACCGCCTGCAGGCCAATACAGGCCACGGCCGAGACCAGGTAAGCCTTCCAGAACGCGATGTGCTCGGACAGGCTGATCAGCAGCAGGAAGAAGATCGCCAGCGCCAGGCCCACCATCAGGTACTGCAACGGGTGGATGCGCAGCGACTTGATCAGCTCGAACAGGATGAAGCCGACGAAGGTGAGCAGCACGAACAGCACGCCGTATTTCGAGGCACGGTCGGCCTGGGTGTAGGTATCGACCGGATCGACCAGCGACACCGTCACCGCCTGCGATTCGACCGCACCATCATTGCGCAGCTGGCGCTGGGCATCGGAGGCCAGCGAGGACACCGCCCAGCGTGCATCGAAGCCCTGCGCATCAACGCGGCGTTCGTTGGGCAGGAACGCGCCGCTGAACGACGGATGCGGCCAGCTCGAACGCAGCGCGATGTGGGTGTCATCGCCCAACGGCACCACCGACAGCATGCGGCTGCCATCCAGGCGCAGCTCCAGTTCAACCGTGCTGGCAGCCAGCGTGCCGCCCTGATCCGCAGCGAAACCGGCCACCGGTGCGTGCAGGCCTCGCCCCACCTCGCTGGCCGCGCCAACGCCCGGCAGCAACCGCAGCTGCTTGCCATCCACGCGCAGGTTCGGCGTACCCACCAGGCCACGCACATCGGATACACCAACCGCGACATACGGCTGGCCGTAGCTGCGGCCGGCCTTCACCGGATAGTCGTCTGCGGCGAAGGTCGCCTTCATCTGGCCGTTCCAGCTGTACACCGGTACCTTGAACAGGCCGACTTCGCGCTGGCTCGGCAGCATCTCGCCGCCCACCTCCAGCGACGCCGGCATCTGCAGCCAGTGCCCCTCGGTGACCTGTATCTCGGTCTTCTTGACGCCCAGCGGGTCGACCAGTTCAACCTGCTTGCGTTCCACCCATGGCACCACCCGCACCGGGCCCACCAGCTGCTGTGCACCGGCGCGGCTGTCGGCCACCCGCGAGAACGCCTCGTCGCGGTACGCACTGCGTTCGTTGATGACCCCGCGGATCATGGTCAGCGGCACCAGCAGCAGCAGGATCAGCCCGCCGACAATGGCGAACCTCAGCAGCATCTTCAGGGATTTCATGGTCCATCCTCGTTGGAGAGGGCTGCAGGATGGACCGCGGTGGTGAGCAGGGTTTGTGGCGAATTTGAAGCGAGTGTGAAGTCAGCGGCGAGGGCGCTGGCCCGGCGCGCCCAACGGCAGCCACAGGCTGGCCACGGTGCCGCCGCCCTCGCGGACGTCGACACTGGCGCGCCCATCGTGCAGGCGCGCGACTTCCTGCACGAATGGCAGGCCCAGGCCGGAACTGCGCCGCCCGCTGCCGGGCCGCGCCAGCGAATAGAAGCGTTCGAACACCCGTTCGCGCGCATAGTCCGGGATGCCGGCGCCGCGGTCGGCCACCTGCAGGCGCACGCCCTTTCCATCCACCTCGGCCTGCAGCGCGATCTCCGCGCCGGACGGCGAGAAGGCAATCGCGTTGTCGATCAGGTTGTGCAGCGCCTGCCGCAGCAGGTAGCCGTCGCCCTGCACCCGCAGGTCGGGCACGTTGCCGATGTGGACCCGCACACCGGCCGCCTGCGCGCGCACCTGCGCGGCCGCGGCCGCATCGGCCAGCAATGCCGGCAATGCAATCGGGTCGCGGGTCTGCAGCCAGCCGTGCTGTTCCACTTCGGCCAGCGCCAGCAGCTTGTCGATGGTCTCGGTCAGCCGTTCCTGCTGATCGACAATGCTGCGCGCGAAATGCACGCGGTCCGCTTCGGGCAGCGGCTCCTGCAGCAGTTCGGCGGCACCGCGGATCGCCGCCAGCGGGCTCTTCATCTCGTGCGTCAGCGACTGCACGTACTGCTCGACGTAGGCCTTGCCTTCGAGCTTGCGGCGCATCGTTTCCAGCGCCTGGCCGAGATCGCCGATCTCGTCGCGACGGCGCCGTGGTGGTGGCACCGGTTCGCCCGCGCTGACCGCGCGTGCATAGCGGCTGAGCTGGCCGAGGCCAGTGGTCAGCCACATCGTCACCAGCACGCCGACCAGCGCCGACAATCCGATGAGCCAGGCACCGCGCTCGATGATGGCGCGCTGGCTGGCAGCGATGAACGGATCGATGCTGCGGTTGGGCTGGGCCAGGCTGAGCACGCCGATCAGGGTGCGGCCATCGGCCGGGTCGTATACCGGCGCCGCCACATGCATCACCGTATCGCCTTCCTCGCCCGGAATCTCGGGGCTGGAACGGGCACCGTACTCGCCACGCAGGGTGCGGTAGACATCATTCCAGCGCGAATTGTCGCGGCCAAGGTCACGGCCCAGCGAGTCGTAGATGACGATGCCCTTGGCATCGGTGATGGTCACCCGGTAATCCAGCGAGCGCTTCGGGAAACGCCAGACCATTGCCTTCAGGTCGCGCTGCCGTGCCTTGGCCAGGTTGCGGGTGAAGCTGCCGCTGCCGATGGTGCCGTCCTTGACGTCGGCGGCGGCCATCTCGGCCAGCACGTTGGCCGCATCGACCAGGGTCGATTCCATCGCCTGGCGCACACCCGGCTTCACTTCGTTGACGAACACGCGCATCACGAAGAAGGCCGCGATGCCGGTGATCAGGAAGAAGCCCAGGAACAGCTTCAGCACCAGGCGCATCGGCTAGACCTCCAGCGCGTAGCCAAGGCCACGGTGGGTGCGGATCGGGTCGTCGCTGGCACCGGCCGCGCGCAGCTTGGCACGCAGCGTCTTTACATGGGTATCGACGGTGCGGTCGGCACTGTCGGCGCTGCTGTCCCAGCCACGGTCCATCAGCTGGGCACGGCTGAGGATGGCACCGGGTCGCTGCAGCAGCGCCTCCAGCAGCGCGTACTCGTAGCGGGTCAGGTCCAGTGCCTGGCCACGGAAGCGGATGCGCCGGCCTTCGCGGTCGATGGCGAACGCGCCATGTTCCTGCCAGCCTGCATCGGCGCTGGGCGCTGCGATGACCGGCGCCGCACGGCGCAGGCGTGCACGCACCCGCGCCACCAGCTCGCGCGGCGAGAACGGCTTGGTCATGTAGTCGTCGGCGCCCAGCTCCAGGCCGAGCACGCGGTCCACTTCATCATTGCGGGCGGTCAGGAAGATCACCGGCAGCTGCGCCGCCGGCCCGGGCTGCGCGCGCAGGCGCCGGCACACCTCGAAACCGCCCAGGTCGGGCAGGCCCACGTCCAGCACCACCACGTCGATATCCCCGGCCTGCAGCCGCTGCAGCGCCTCCCCGCCCAGCAGGCAGTGGCTGGCGGCATAGCCCTCGCTGCGCAGCGCATAGAGCACGGTTTCGGCGATGGCGGCTTCGTCCTCGACTACCAGGACATGGGCAACGGGAGCTGTCATGGCGCGCAGCATAGCCGCTGCGGCCGCCGCCCCGTACACTGCCGCCCATGAACTATCGCCACGCCTTCCATGCCGGCAACCACGCCGATGTGCTCAAGCACATCGTGCAGCTGGCCCTGATCGACAGCTTCAAGCGCAAGGACAGCCCGTTCTTCGTGCTCGACACCCACGGCGGTGCCGGCCGCTACCTGCTGGCCAGCGAAGAGAGCCGCAAGACCCTGGAGGCCGAATCCGGGATCATGCGGCTGATGGCCCAGCCCAAGCTGCCGGAGGTGGTCGAGCGCTACCTGAAGGCGGTCCAGGCCGACAACCCGGTCGGCGCGCTGACCAACTACCCGGGCTCGCCGCTGCTGAGCGCACAGGCGATGCGCGCGCAGGACCGGATGGCGGTCTGCGAGCTGCAGGAAGCCGAAACGGCCACGCTGAAGGCCCTGTTCGCCCATGACAGCCGCGTCGATGTGCGCGCTGGCGATGGCTATGCCCTGCTGCGCTCGCTGCTGCCGCCGAAGTTCAACGGCAGCAAGATCGGTCGTGGCCTGGTGCTGATCGATCCGCCGTACGAGGCGCAGGACGCCGAATACCAGGCCGTTCTGGCCGCCCTGGCCGAGACCCTGGCACGCTGGCCGCAGGCCACCTGTGCGGTCTGGTTCCCGATCAAGCAGCGCCGCACCATTCTGCATTTCCTGCGCAAGGCCACTGCCCTGCCGGTCAAGTCGGCGATGACGATCGAGTTCCTGGTGCGCCCGGACGACTCGCCGCTGCGCCTCAACGGCAGCGGCATGCTGCTGCTCAACCCGCCGTGGCAGTTCGACCGGGTGGTCGGCCCGGCCCTGCCGGCGCTGCGCCAGCACCTGGGCGAACCGGGGGCCAGCACCCGCCTGGATTGGCTCAAAGCCCCCGAATAACGGCCTTCACGAGGCTGTACCGCCGTGAGCCTTTCGTTCACGGAATGCAGCCCCGGTGATGCCACAATCGATGGACCACCAAGGAATCACCCGGTATGGCCACTCGCAACCGCATGCCGCCCTGGCATGAGATCTTCAAGGCTCCCAGCGGCCACGAGCTGCTGATCCGCCCCATCCGCCCGGAAGACGGCGCACCGCTGCAAGCGGCGTTCAGCCTGTTCGGGCCGGAAGAAATCCGTGATCGTTTCCTGCAGGCGGTGACCGAGCTGTCGCCGGAAACCACCCAGCGCCTGACGCACCCCAATCCCAAGACCGAGATCACCCTGGTCGCAGCCGAATCCCTGCCCGCTGGCGAAGCGGTGGTCGGCGCGGTCGCCCGGGCCTCGATCATCCCTGGTACCCGTGAAGCCGAGTACGCGATCCTGATCAGCCGCTTCCTCATTGGCCAGGGCCTGGGCCGGCAGCTGATGCGCAAGCTGGTGAAGTGGGGCCGCGGCAAGTACCTCGACCGCCTGTACGGCGACGTTGCCGCCGAGAACGAGCCGATGAAGCAGCTGGCCGCCTCGCTGGGCTTCAAGCCGGTGCCGCACCCGACCGGTGCCGAAGGCCTGGTGCGGATGGTGCTGGAGCTGGACAACTGACGGATGCGCCGGGCTTTGCCCGGTGATGCATTCGGGTAGTGCCGGCCGCTGGCCGGCATTGCGTTACACCAACGGCACATGAGGCTGCCGGCAAATGGCCGGCACGACCCACCGGGCTTCGATCGGGCTTCTGCTAAAATCCGGGGTCCATGTCGCGTACCTCATACCCCGCCCCGCCGCTGCCGCGCGCCGGCCAGCTCCGCGCCTGGTGGCGCGCCCCCGCCTCGCCGACCGCCCTGGCCTGGTACCTGGCCCAGGCCGCGCGTGCGCATGACGCCCCGCTGCTGGTGATCGCCCGTGACAACCACGGTGCCAACCAGCTCGAAGCCGACCTGCAGACCCTGCTTGGCGGTGACCCGGCCCTGCCGGTGGTCGCCTTCCCGGACTGGGAAACCCTGCCGTACGACCGCTTCAGCCCGCATCCGGACATCATCTCGCAGCGCTTGTCCGCCCTGCACCGCCTGCCGGCGCTGAAGCGCGGCCTGGTGATCGTGCCGGTGCAGACCCTGCTGCAGCAGCTGGCCCCGCGCAGCTATGTGATCGGTGGCAGCTTCGACCTGAAAGTGGGCCAGCGCCTGGACCTGGAAGCCGAGAAGCGTCGCCTGGAAAGCGCCGGCTACCGCAACGTGCCGCAGGTGATGGACCCGGGTGACTTCGCGGTGCGCGGCGGCCTGCTCGACGTGTTCCCGATGGGCGCCGACGAGCCGCTGCGGGTAGAACTACTGGACGAGGACATCGACTCGATCCGTGCCTTCGATCCGGAAAGCCAGCGTTCGCTGGACAAGGTCGAGGCGGTGCACATGCTGCCTGGCCGCGAAGTGCCGATGGACGAGGCCAGCATCGCACGCGTGCTGGCCACGCTGCGCGAGCGTTTCGATGTGGATACCCGGCGCAGTTCGCTGTACCAGGATCTGAAGTCCGGGCTGGCCCCGGCCGGCGTCGAGTACTACCTGCCGCTGTTCTTCGAACGCACCGCAACCCTGTTCGACTACCTGCCCGACGGCAGCCTGCCGGTGGTCTGTACCGGTGCGTATGAAGCGTCCGTCGCGTTCTGGGCGCAGACCGCGGACCGCTATGAGCAGCGCCGCCATGATGTGGAGCGCCCGCTGCTGCCGCCTTCGGCGTTGTACCTGTCGCCGGAGCTGCTGCGCGAGCGCCTGAACGATGCCCCGCGCATCGAGGTGTGGTCGGCTGACCACGCGCGCATCGCCGATGCCCATGCGCTGGGTGACCAGCCGCTGCCGCCGCTGCCGGTGGCCGCGCGCGAGGCCCCCGCTGGCGACGCGCTGAAATCCTTCCTCGGCCACTATCCGGGCCGGGTACTGATCGCCGCCGATTCGCCCGGACGTCGCGAGGCCCTGCTGGAAGTGCTGCAGGCCGCCGAGCTGAAGCCGCCGGTGGTGGCCGACCTGCCCAGCTTCCTCGCCGACGATGCGCGCTTCGCGATCGCGGTGGCACCGCTGGAAGATGGCTTCGCACTGGACGATCCGCGCATCGCGGTGCTGACCGAGCGCCAGCTGTTCCCCGAGCGCGCCGGCAGCACCCGCCGCACGCGTCGTGCCGGCCGCGAGCCGGAAGCGATCATCCGCGACCTCGGCGAACTGACCGAGGGTGCACCGATCGTGCACGAGGACCATGGTGTCGGCCGCTACCGTGGCCTGATCGCGATGGACGTCGGCGGCATGCCCGGCGAGTTCCTCGAAATCGAATACGCCAAGGGCGACCGCCTGTATGTGCCGGTCGCCCAGCTGCACCTGATCAGCCGCTACTCCGGCGCTTCAGCGGAAACCGCGCCGCTGCATTCGCTCGGTGGCGAACAGTGGAGCAAGGCCAAGCGCAAGGCCGCCGAAAAGGTTCGCGACGTCGCTGCCGAACTGCTGGAGATCCAGGCCCGTCGCCAGGCGCGTGCCGGCCTGGCACTGCAGGTGGACCGTGCGATGTACGAGCCGTTCGCAGCCGGATTCCCGTTCGAGGAAACCCCCGATCAGCTGGCCGCCATCGACGCCACCCTGCGCGACCTCGCCAGCAGCCAGCCGATGGACCGTGTGGTCTGCGGCGACGTCGGTTTCGGCAAGACCGAGGTGGCGGTGCGTGCGGCATTCGCCGCCGCCAGTGCCGGCAAGCAGGTGGCCGTGCTGGTGCCGACCACGCTGCTGGCCGAACAGCATTACCGCAACTTCCGCGACCGCTTCGCCGATTACCCGCTGAAGGTCGAGGTGCTGTCGCGCTTCAAGAGCACCAAGGAGATCAAGGCCGAGCTGGAAAAGGTCGCTGCCGGCACCATCGACGTCATCGTCGGCACCCATCGCCTGCTGCAGCCCGACGTGAAGTTCAAGGACCTGGGCATGGTCATCGTCGACGAAGAGCAGCGTTTCGGCGTGCGCCAGAAGGAAGCCCTGAAGGCGCTGCGCGCCAACGTGCACCTGCTGACCCTGACCGCCACGCCGATCCCGCGCACCTTGAACATGGCCATGGCCGGCCTGCGCGACCTGTCGATCATCGCCACGCCGCCGCCGAACCGGCTGGCGGTGCAGACCTTCATCACCCAGTGGGACAACGCGCTGCTGCGCGAAGCCTTCCAGCGCGAGCTGGCACGTGGCGGCCAGCTGTACTTCCTGCACAACGACGTGGAAAGCATCGGCCGCATGCAGCGCGAGCTGTCCGAGCTGGTGCCGGAAGCGCGCATCGGCATCGCCCACGGGCAGATGCCCGAGCGCGAGCTGGAAAAGGTGATGCTGGACTTCCAGAAGCAGCGCTTCAACGTGCTGCTGTCGACCACGATCATCGAATCGGGCATCGACATCCCCAACGCCAACACCATCATCATCAACCGCGCCGACCGCTTCGGCCTGGCCCAGCTGCACCAGCTGCGTGGGCGCGTGGGCCGTTCGCACCACCGTGCCTACGCCTACCTGATCACCCCCGACCGCCGCGCGATCACCCCCGACGCTGAGAAGCGCCTGGAAGCGATCGCCTCGATGGACGAGTTGGGCGCCGGCTTCACCCTGGCCACGCACGATCTGGAGATCCGCGGTGCCGGCGAACTGCTCGGCGAGGACCAGAGCGGGCAGATGGCCGAGGTCGGCTTCAGCCTGTACACCGAGCTACTGGAGCGCGCGGTACGCAGCATCAAGCAGGGCAAGCTGCCCGACCTGGATGCCGGCGAGGAAGTGCGTGGTGCCGAGGTCGAACTGCATGTGCCGGCATTGATCCCGGAAGACTACCTGCCGGACGTGCATACCCGCCTGACCCTGTACAAGCGTATTTCCAGCGCGCGCGACAGCGATGCGCTGCGCGAACTGCAGGTGGAGATGATCGATCGCTTCGGCCTGCTGCCGGATGCGGCCAAGCACCTGTTCGCCATCGCCGAGCTGAAGCTGAAAGCCAACGCGCTGGGCATCCGCAAGCTGGACCTGGGCGAGAACGGTGGCCGCATCGTGTTCGAGTCCAAGCCGAACATCGATCCGATGGCGGTGATCCAGCTGATCCAGAAACAGCCAAACCTCTATGCCATGGAAGGGCCCGACAAGCTTCGCATCAAGCATCCGCTGCCGTTGCCGGAGGACCGCTTCAACGCGGCCCGCGCCCTTCTGACCACCCTCGCCCCGGGTTGATCGCCCCCGAACACCCCGCACCGGTCCCCACCCGGTGCGGGCGGATGACCATGTTTCCTGACGCCGTACCCGCCCCCGACCTGCTGCATGCACAGGCCTGCCTGATCGATGCCCTCTCGATGTCGCTGCAGATGCGCGACGCTTATACCCGCCACCATTGCGACCGCGTTGGCCTGCTCGCGCAGCGCCTGGCCACGCACTGCGATCTGGATGACGAGGCCAGTGCGCAGATCGGTCTGGCCGCGCGCTTCCATGACATCGGCAAGATCGGCATTCCCGATGAGGTGCTGCTGGCCCCGCGCCGGCATACCGATGAGGAGCGCGCGATCATGCGCGAGCATCCGGTGCGCGGTGAACACATCTTCCTGGCCACCGGCCGCAGCGATGCGGCACCGGTTGCGCGGCTGATCCGCGCCCATCACGAGGCGTTCGATGGCAGTGGCTATCCCGATGGGCTGCGCGGCGAGAGCATTCCGTTGGGCTCGCGCATCGTCACCGTTGCTGATGCCTACGATGCCATGACCAGCGTGCGCCCCTACCGCGCGGCGATGGAACGCGAGACTGCGTTGCGCATCATCGAGGAGCAGTCCGGTGGACTGATCGATCCCTACGTGCTGCAGCGCTTTCATCGCATGCTGGCACGGGAGCCCGAGCTGGCGTAGCTGCCTGCCGCCGGGCATGAACTGACGCGCCCGCCGACGCACCTGTAGAGTCGACCGTTGGTCGACTGCTCTTCGTCCAGATCGCCAAAATCCCGCCGATGCACCTGTAGAGTCGACCGCTGGTCGACTGCTCTTCGTACTGATCGCGAAAATCCCCCGCTGCGCGCGATAGTCGACTAACAGCCGACTCTACCAGTCCGCTCCTCGCTACCGGTCTGGAAGACAAAAGGCCCGGCGTTCGCCGGGCCTTTCGCATCACGCATCACGTGCGATCGATTACCAGATCACCACGCGCTTGTCGTCGGCACGCACCATCGCATCGCCGGTCTTGCACTGGAATGCAGCGGCATAGGACGGCATGTTCGACGGTGCACCGTTGGCACGGAAGTTGGCCGGCGCATGCGGGTCGGTGTTCAGGCGGACGCGCAGCTCACCATCGGTGAAGTTGCGGCGCCACACGGTGGCCCAGTTCATGAAGAAGCGCTGGTCCTGGCTGTGGCCATCAACCTCGACATTCGCCTTCGGGTCTTCCTTCAGCGCCATCTGCAGCGCGTCGTAGGCCACGGTCAGGCCGCCCAGGTCGCCGATGTTCTCGCCCAGGGTCAGCTTGCCCTTCACAAACACGCCCGGCACCGACTCATAGCCATCGAACTGTGCGACCAGCTGGTCGGTACGCTCGGTGAAGGCCTTGCGGTCGGCGTCGGTCCACCAGTTGTCGAAGTTGCCGTTGGCGGCGAACTGGCTGCCCGAGTCGTCGTAGCCGTGCATCATCTCGTGGCCGATGACCGCACCGATGCCACCGTAGTTCAACGCCGGATCGGCCTTGGCGTCGAAGAACGGCGCCTGCAGGATCGCCGCCGGGAACACGATCTCGTTCTTGGTGGCGTTGTAGTACGCGTTGACGGTCTGCGGGGTCATGCCCCACTCGGTCTTGTCCACCGGCTTGCCGATCTTGTCCAGCATGTAGCGGTAGTTGAACGCACGTGCCGCCTGCATGTTGCCCAGGTAGCTGTCACCGTTGGTCTGCAGGCCGGTCCACTCACGCCACTTGTCCGGGTAACCGATCTTCGGGGTGAAGCTGGCCCACTTTTCCAGCGCCTTCTTCTTGGTTTCTTCGCCCATCCACGGCAGCTGCTCCAGGCGCGCCTTCAGCGCCTGCGACAGGTTCTCCACCAGGTGCTGCATGGCCACCTTCGACTCGGCCGGGAACACGGCGTCGACGTACAGCTGGCCAAGGGCTTCACCCATGCCACCGTTGACCGACTCCAGCACGCGCTTCCAGCGCGGCTGCATTTCCTGCTGGCCGCGCAGGGTCTTGCCATAGAACTCGAAGTTGGCCTTCTCGAACTGGCTGCTCAGGTACGGCGAGGCGTCGTCGATGGTGTGGAAGCGCAGGTAGGCCTGCCAGGTGCTGGCCGGCACATCGGCCAGCATCTTGTCCATTTCACCGAAGAAGCCCGGCTGGGCCAGCGAGAACTTCTGTGCGGCCGGCACTTTCAGGGTGTCGAACAGCGCGGTCCAGCTGAAGTTCGGGGTCAGCTTGTCGGCGTCTGCGGCGCTGAGCGGGTTGTAGCGCTTGGCCGGGTCACGCATTTCGATGCGCGACATCGAGGCCTTGGCCAGGCGGGTTTCAAAGGCCATCACGGCCTTGGCCTGCTCGGCGGCCTGCGCGGCGTCCACGCCGGACAGGGTCAGCACCTGCGCGATGTAGGCCACGTAGGCGTCGCGGATCTTGGCCTGCGCATCGTCGAAGTAGTAGCCCTTCTCCGGCAGGCCCAGGCCGCCCTGGCCGACGTAGGCGATGACGTTGGCCGAATCCTTGTAATCAGCATTGGCAAACAGCGAGAACAGCACGCCCTTGCCCTCGGCCTGGCTGTCGCGCAGGTACTGGGTGATGGCGGCGGTATCGTTCAGCGCGGTGATCTTGTCCAGCTGCGGCTGCAGCGGCGCGAGGCCGGCGGCTTCGATCTTGGCTTCGTCATTGCCGGTCTTCCAGATGTCACCGATCTTGGCTTCCACCGAGCCGGCCTTGGCCTGGCTGGCGGCGGCCTGCTGCACCAGCGCGTGCTGCACTTCCAGCGAGCGCTCGCGCAGGATCTCGAAGCTGCCCCAGGTGGTCTGGTCACCCGGCACCGGGTTGGCCTTCAGCCACTTGCTGTTGACGAAGCCATTGAGGTCGGTACAGGCCGAGATGGCCGGATCGAGGTCGGCGCTGTTGAGCGAGATCAGCGGCGTCTTGATCTGCGACAGGTCGAAGGCCGGTTTGGCGTCGGCACCGGCCGCCGGTGCGGTTTCGTTCTTGCCACAGGCCGCCAGCGAGGCAGCGATGGCGATGGTCAGGCCCAGCGGGACCAGGTTGCGGACGTTCATGAGGCTCTCCTGCGGGTAATTTCACAGGGTAGCCGGGGAGGCCCACGACAGGGACCGGCCAAAGGTCACAGGGGGAACGCCCGTGGTCGCAAGCGGGTGTGTGCGGACCGTTGGTCCGCACACACCCAGCAGAAGAATACCCACCAACGGTGGGTATCTACTTATTTCGCCTTGCCCTGGTTGGCCACGGCTTCGGCGGCCTTGCGCGCCGCTTCCGGGTCGCCCAGATAGCGGAACGACTGCACCGTCAGGTCGTCGTTCAGTTCGAACAGCAGCGGGATGCCGGTCGGGATGTTCAGCTCGAGGATTTCCTCGCGCGAGACATTGTTGAGGTACTTGTACAGCGCGCGCAGCGAGTTGCCGTGGGCGGTGACCAGCACGGTCTTGCCGTCCTTCAGCTGCGGCGCGATCGCGTCGTGCCAGTACGGCAGCACGCGATCCAGGGTGGTGGCCAGCGACTCGGTGCCCGGCAGCGCGTTGCGGTCCAGACCGGCGTAACGGCGGTCATGGATCGGGTGGCCCGGATCTTCCAGTTCCATCGGCGGCGGCGGGATGTCGTACGAACGACGCCAGACCTTGACCTGCTCTTCGCCGTGCTTGGCCGCGGTCTCGGCCTTGTCCAGCCCCTGCAGGCCGCCGTAGTGCCGCTCGTTGAGGCGCCAGGACTTGTTCACCGGCAGCCAGTCCTGCTCCAGCTCGGCCAGCGCACCCTGCAGGGTGTGGATGGCACGCTTGAGCACGGAGGTGTGGGCGACGTCGAACTGCAGGCCTTCCTCGCGCATCAGGCGACCGGCGGCGGCCGCTTCCCGGCGTCCCTGCTCGGTCAGGTCGACATCGACCCAGCCGGTGAAGCGGTTGTCCAGGTTCCACTGGCTCTGGCCATGGCGCAACAGTACGAGTTTACGGGTCACTGCAGGGTCTCCAACGCGAGGAAAGGCAGGCCGCCATTGTAGCCCCGGCGGCCGCTCACCGTGCCGTGGCGCCGCGCATGCGATGCTGCAGCCAATGAATACGGTGATCGACCCCGGGCGCTGGGAAGGCAGCGTCACCGCTGCCCGCGCGCAGCAGACCCAGCTTGCCAGCCGCGTGGAGCGCCAGGACCGCCTGCCCAACGACGTGCGCTGGCTGGCCGGGCTGGATGTGGGCTTTGAGGACAACGGTGCCACCACCCGCGCCGCAGCGGTCCTGCTGGATGCGAAGACATTGCAGCCCGTGGCGCAGGAAATAGCGCGCATTCCCACGGTGATGCCGTACATCCCCGGCCTGCTCAGCTTCCGCGAGTTGCCAGCTCTGCTGGCCGCACTGGCGCTGCTGCCACGCACGCCGGAACTGGTGTTCGTCGATGGCCACGGCATCAGCCATCCGCGCCGGCTGGGCGTGGCCGCGCATCTGGGCGTGGTCACCGACCTGCCGAGCATCGGCGTGGCCAAGTCGAAACTGGTCGGCCGCTTCGTCGAACCGGGCGCCGAAGCAGGCGCGCATACGCCATTGATGGACGGTGACGAGCAGCTCGGCTGGGTGCTGCGCAGCAAGGTGCGCTGCAAGCCGCTGTTCGTGGCCGGCGGCCATCGGGTCAGTGCCGATACCGCGCTGGCCTGGGTGCAGCGCACGCTGCACGGTTACCGGCTGCCGGAGCCGACCCGGCTGGCGGATCGGCTGGCCTCGCGACGGGACGAATGACCTTCGCTGTTCTCGACGGATGCAACCTGCGCGGTCGTGTCGGGACGACAGGGTAGAGTCGATCGTCAGTCGACTATCACGCACAGCGCGGGCTTCGTCGCAGCCTCGCTGCGAGAGCAGTCGACTGACAGTCGACTCTACCAAGGCGGTCCCACCCCGCTGGTTTCGTAGCAGACTCTGCATGGCGGCCTCCTGCCGGAACCCACCCATCTGGCCTCGCGACAGGGTAGAGTCGACTGTCAGTCGACTAACGCGCGCAGCGCGGGCTTCGTCGCAGCCTCGCCGGAGAGCAGTCGACTAACAGTCGACTCTACCAAGGCGGTTTCGCCCCGTCGGTTTCGTAGCGGACTCTGCATGGCGGCCTCCTGCCGGAACCGACCCACCTGGCCTCGCGACAGGGTAGAGTCGACTGACAGTCGACTAACGCGCGCAGCGCGGGCTTCGTCGCAGCCCCGCCGGAGAGCAGTCGACTAACAGTCGACTCTACCAAGCCGGTTTCGCCCGGTCGGTTTCGCCCGGTCGGTTTCGCCCGGTCGGTTTCGCCCGGTCGGTTTCGCCCGGCCGGTTTCACCCGATCCGCGTGACGGCATATCCCATTCAACGATGCACGTGACCGCGATGGCCCTGCGCGTCCTCGTCGTGGTCATGACCTTCATGGCCCTCATGCTCGCCGCCCTTCACCGGCGCCGGCTCACCACAGGCTTCGCCGCAGTGGTCCGCTTCAAGCTGCAGTGTCACGTGCTCGATGCCGAAGTCATCGTGCAGGCGCCCGCTCAGCTCACGGCGCAGCGCATCGGCATCGGTGCCGTCGCGCGTAACGACATGCGCGGTCAGCGCCGGCGTGCTGGAGGCCAGCGCCCACACGTGCAGGTCATGCACGTCCATTACCGCGGCGTGGCTGGACAGGCTGTCGCGCACCTTGGCCACGTCCATGCCCTTGGGCACGCCTTCCAGCAGCACGTTGATCGCCTCGCGCATCAGCACCCAGGTGCGCGGCAACACCCACAGGCCGATCAGCACCGCCAGGATCGCATCGATCGGCTTCCAGCCGGTGAACTGGATCAGCACCGCACCCGCAATCACCGCCACCGAGCCGAGCATGTCCGCCCACACTTCCAGGTAGGCTCCCTTCACGTTGAGACTCTCGCCGCTGCCGGCCTGCAGCAGGCGCATCGAGATCAGGTTGATGACCAGGCCGGCCGAGGCGATCACCAGCATGCCGGTGGAGGCGATCTCCTGCGGCTTGCTGAAGCGCCCGACGGCTTCCCACAGGATGTAGCCGGCAACCACGAACAGCATCGCGCCGTTGATCATTGCGCCCAGCGCTTCCAGGCGCGCATAGCCGTAGGTGCGACGCGCATCCGGCGGGCGCCGGCTCAGCCGCACCGCGACCAGCGCGATCATCAGGGCCAGCGCGTCGGTGGCCATGTGTGCCGCGTCGGACAACAGCGCCAGGCTGTTGGTCCAGAACGCGCCCACCACTTCGACGACGAGGAAGGTGGAGGTCAGGCCGAGCGCCCACCACAAGGGTTTCTCGTGGCGGATCTCGGATGGCAGGTGATCGTGGTCGTGGCCCATGGCAACAGCTCCTTTGCGATGGAGGCAGGCTACGCCGGCGACCGTGGGGAAACTATCACGGTGTTTATAACATTGCAGACTGCACGTCGCGGCTCGCCGCAGCTTGCGCCCGTGCCGGGCCACACTATGATGACCACATCCCCTCTGGATGGGGAACGGGCAGCCGGATCGCTTCGGCGTTGCGGCCCGCAATGGACACCCAAGCACAAGGAATCCGGAACATGTGGACTACCAAGACCCCCTGGGTCGCCGTCGCCGTGGCCTGCGCGCTGGGCACGGCCGCAAGCGCCTCGGCCAAGACCTGCCAGCAGAATTTCCAGGCGGTAGGCGATCCCCGCAATGGCCAGTTCTTCACTTCCGAAGTCACCCTCCCCGGCCTGAAGCCCCGCAGCGCCCTGGGCCAGCTGCGCAAGGCAGCGCTTGATGAGGGCAACAACTTCGTCAGCGGAGATGTCATCACCGAGACCGAAGGCCAGATGTACGTGCTGCAGACCGACACCAAGATGCCGCTGGTCAGCATCATCACCGCCTCCAATGGCGGCAACGTGGTGGTCGGCACCAAGCTGTCACGCGGGCAGACCGCCAAGGAAGAGGACGCACGCAGCGCGCTGTGTGGCTGGCTGGACAAGCTCAAGACCGGCCCCGAAGGCGAGGCGATCGCAGAAGCCGTGCGTGTCTCCAGCGGTTTCGACAAGCCGATCCAGGCCACTGCGGTCGGCATGTCCACCGAAATGGGCAAGGACGCCAAGCGGCTGCAGCGGGAAATCAACACCGCACCGCTCAGGGCGCTGTTCTCCGGCACCAGCACCCCGCCGGATACCGATGCGATGTACCAGCCGTTGCTCGTCAAGTATTTCGGCCGTCGTTTCATCATCGATGGCCAGGTGTATACCGCCCAGCCCAACCGCTTTGCCAAGACCTTCGAGGTGGGCTATCTGGTCACCAAGATGAAGGGCATCGGTGGCATCGGCGGACGCCAGTCGAACGACGACAACAATGCCAACTTCACCGTGCACTGTGCGCTGGCGCCGGATCAGATGGCGCTGGGCGCCACCCTGCGCGAGAACGACTGGGTGAAACTGGAAGGCGTGGTCGACAAGATGGACACCGGTGGCGTCCACCTGCGCGATTGCCGGCAGGTGAAGTAGCCTTCAGGCTGCGCCGGGGAACGCCCCGGCGCAGGCCTCATCGGGTCAGAACCCGAAGCGCAGGCTGGCCCAGTACGCGCGGCCCGGCTCGTTGTAGGTCGCCGCGCCGGCATCGCTGCTGTTGGCCTCGCGGAACAGGCGCTTGTCGGCCAGGTTGTTCACGCCGAAGCCGAAGCTGACCGTCTCGGTCACCCTGTAGCGCGCGCTCACGCCCCAGATGTTGTACGCACCGCGATCCTGCAGTGCGATCGATGGGTCGCAGGTGCCGGTGCAGCGCGGATCATTGTTGATGTTGGTAGTGGCCGGCTTCTGCTTGCCGTAGAACGTGCCGGTCAGCAGCAGCGACAGCTTGTCGGTGGCCTGCCAGTCCAGCATCGTGTTGACGGTGTACTTCGGAATCACCGACAGCGGCTGGCCGGTGCGCTTGTTCTCGTTCTCCACCATGTAGGTGAAGTTGTTGCTCCACTTCAGGCGGTTGCCCTGCTCGCCCAGCAGCGGGATCACCAGGTTGCCTTCCAGCCCCTGCACGATCGCCTTCGGCGCGTTCTCCCAGCGGAAGATGCGGCCCCTGGTGTCGGCAGTCAGGCCGATCTGGGTGTAGCCGGCCTGGATCTTGTCCTTGTAGTCGTTATGGAAGTACGTCAACGATGCCTGCCAGCCACTCTGCGGTGCCCACTCGATGCCGAGTTCCTTGTTCAGGCTGGTTTCCGCCTTCAGGTCCGCATTGCCGCGCATGTAGCAGCCGGCGCCCAGGCTCGGCAGTGCATTCGGGCAGCCATTGCCACGGGTGTAATACAGATAGTCCGGATTCGACTGGTACAGGTTCGGCGCCTTGAACGCCCGGGCGATGCCGCCCTTCACCACCCAGTCGCCGTTGATGCGGAACTGCGCGTTGAGGCTGGGGCTGGTGTTGTTGCCGAACTGGCTGTGGTGGTCGAAGCGCAGGCCCGGGGTAACGATCCAGCGCTCACCCAGGTAGATGTTGTCTTCGACGAACACGGCGGTGGTCTGCGCATCGGCCTTGCCCCGCGCACGATCGGCCGACAGCCCCGGGATGCCGCCGCCGCTGCTGCTGGACTGGCTCATCGAGTACGGGTCGGTCAGGCGGCTGTCCAGGTATTCAAAGCCAAGCGTCCAGATGTTCTCGGCGCCGCCCAGCGTGGTCGGGAAACTCACTTCGCCATCCAGCTGGTAGTTGCGCAGGCGCGAGGTCGACCAGTCGGTGCCGTTGAAGCTGCCCTCCGGGCCACCGGCCAGGCCTTCGTTGATGCGCGAGTTGTTGACCGCCTCCACCGCGGCCGTCACCCGCGAGGTCACATCGCCCCAGCGGCCACGATGGGTGATCGCGCCGGTGTTGCGGTACATGCGGTTGGTCTCCGCTTCGCCCTCGGCCAGTGCCGCCAGGTCAACGCCGGTCGATGTACCGGTGGTGCTGACCGCGCGGTCGCCAGCGTAGATGTTGCCCTGGCGGCTGGTGCCGGCTTCGAACTCCACCACCTGGTTGGCAGTCACGTCCCAGCGCAGCAGCGCGTTGATGTCGCGGTTCTTGACGCCCTCGCGGCCGGCCGGCGGCACCGCGTTGGGGTTGGTAGCGTACTGGCGGTTGAGCTCCAGCGAGTCCGCGTCGGTCTTGTTGAGATTGCCGTACAGGCGGAACGACAGGGTGTCGGTCATCGGCCCGCTCAACTGCAGGCCGACGCGCTCGCTGCCGCCTTCGGCGCTGTGCTCGGGCACCAGGCCATACAGGTCGACCGCACCGGTCAGGTCGCCGGTCGGGCGCTTGGTGATGATGTTGACCACGCCGCCAGACGCACCCGAGCCGTAGCGTGCCGCCGCCGGGCCGCGCAGCACTTCGATGCGCTCGATCATTTCCGCCGGCACCCAGTTGGTGTCACCGCGGGTATTGCGCTCACCACTGCGCCCCATGCGCACGGCATCGCGTGCGCCGATGCGCTTGCCATCGACCAGGATCAGGGTGTTTTCCGGGCCCATGCCACGCAGGTCGATCTGGCGGTTGTTGCCGTACTGGCCCGAGGCACTGTTGCCGGTCAGGTTCACGCCCGGCATGGTCCGCAGCAGCTCGGCGATGTCGTTGGCCGGCGGGCGCCGGGCGATGTCCTCGGCGGTGATGGTCGAGGTACCCAGTGCCTGGCGCGCGATCTGCGAGGCGGTGACGTGCACCGTGTCGATATCGGTGGCGTCGGTTTCGGCCTGGGCGGTCAGGGCGCTGCCCGCCAGCAGGACGGCAACGGCAAGCGCCAGCGGGCGCGGCGAAAGGACAACGGCAGGAGACATGATCAGGACCTTCTGGCAGGGCTACGGGGCCTCTGGCAAAGGGCTTGAGGCAACGACGAGGGGGAGGCGGAGCAGTCCTGCAGGCACCTGCAGCCCGTTCCGTGCGCGCATTCTCCCATTAATGCGATTGATTCTCAAATGCGTTCACTCATTGCCGCAGCGGCGCCGCTGTGGTTTGCGCACCGTGCAATCCTGCACCGCGCGTAAACTGGCCGGCTAACCCGCCATCAACCGTATGCCGCCGCGGCCGATACCCGTGGTTTGCCGTACGCAGTCAGAGATCGACGTGGAACCACCCCAATTGGACGATGCCAGCCAGCCGCTGGCCGAGGCCTGGCAGCACTGCCTGCTCCAGGCCGGCCCTGCCGCCACCGCGCTGCTCAAGGCCGCTGCCACCGATGCCCCACCCGCGCTGGCCCAGCGCTTTTACGAAGTGCTGCTGCAGGACGGGCGTGCACGCCGCTTCCTGTCCCACGACCAGGTCAAGCAGCGCCTGCAGCCGGCCATGCAGCGCTGGCTGGTGCAACTGCTGACCACCGACGCCTCCGGCATCGCCACCACCGTCGCCTCGCAGCGGGTGATCGGCGACGTACACGCACGGGTCGGCATCCCGGTCGACCTGGTCACCCGCGGTGCGCGCGTGCTCAAGCACGAGCTGTTCGTGCGCCTGCGCGACGACGCGCCCGACAGCGCGACCGCGTTCGCCGCCATCGACTGCCTCAGCGCGATCATGGACATCGCCATGGAAGGCATGACCCTGGCCTACACCCATGCGCGCGATCGCTCCACCCGTGCCGACGCCGCCTACCGGCTGTTCTCGCTGGTACAGAACGTCGGTACCGAACGCGAGCGCCAGCGCGCACTGCTGCTGGACTGGGAGAACGCCCTGCTCTACGCACTCGCCGGCCACGTGCAGGCCAGCGACAACGCCAGCCTGGCCACCTCGGAGTTCGGCCTGTGGTTCACCCATAAGGGCATCCCCAGCTTCGGCGAAAGCAGCGAAACGCAGCAGGTGGGCCAGTTGATGGCCCGTATTGACGGCCACCTGCAGCGCGCCAGCGGCGATGCACCGGCGCAGCGACTGGCGGTACTGCCGGCCATCCGCGAGGACCTGGCCGCCATCCGCACCCTGATGACACTGCTGTTCGAGCGCATCGGCGAACTGGATGCCGGCAGCGACGCGCTGACCAACCTGCTCAACCGTCGCTTCCTGCCCACCGTGCTGCGCCGGGAAATCGAGCTGGCCACGCGCAACCGCACACCGTTCTCGCTGCTGCTGCTCGACCTGGATCACTTCAAGGCAATCAACGACGGCCACGGCCACGATGCCGGCGACCGCGCGTTGCAGCATGTGGCCGGCCTGCTCGGCCAGCTCACGCGTGGCAGCGACTACCTGTTCCGCTATGGCGGCGAAGAATTCGTGGTGGTGCTGGTGGCGGCCAGCGAATCACAGGCGACCGTGATCGCCGAGAGCCTGCGCCGGCAGATCGCACAGTCGCCGGTAGCGCTGGCCAATGGCCAGGTGCTGGAACTGACCGCCAGCATCGGCGTGGCCGGTCACGATGGTCATCCGGATTACGAGCGGCTGATGGCACGTGCCGACGCCGCGATGTACGAGGCCAAGCGCAGCGGCCGCAACCGCGTGGTGGTGGCCAGCGAGGCATTGCAGGAAGCCCCCGGGCGGCGTGCGCTGCAGCGATGACGGCAGGACAGGTAGAGTCGACCGCTGGTCGACTATCGCGCGCAGCGCGGGATTTTTCGCACGCGGGGCGAAGAGCGGTCGACTGACAGTCGACTCTACCGACAGCCGGCTCGATCGATACGCCGCCCAGCCGCTGCTTTCACCGCACCCACCCGCCACGCTGCCCACCACAGCAGCGCCAGCAACGCGATGCCTGCCCCCAGCAGGCACACGGCAGGCCAGCCATGCCGCACCTGCATCCAAGGCCCCGCCGCCGCGCCTGCACCACTGCCCAGCGCATAGAACAGCATGTACAACGCCACCAGGCGCCCATGCTGTTCTGCCGGTGCACGCAGCAACAATGCCTGGTTCGAGACATGTAGTGCCTGGCCGCCCAGGTCGAGCACGACCACACCCAGCAGCAGCAAGGACAGCGACTGCGGCAGGCCCAGCAGCGGCCACCACGCGACCAGCAGCAACAACAGCGCGCCGAGGCTGACCCGATGCGCGAAACCACGGTCCATCCAGTGTCCGACCCGCGCCGCCATCAGCGCACCGACCACGCCGGCCAGGCCGAGCGCGCCGATGGCTGCGGTTGACCAGTGCAGCGGCGGTGCCGACAGCGGCAAGGGTGCCGCCGCCCAGAACACATTGAGGCCGGCAAACAGCAGCAATGCCAGCGGCCCGCGCTCGCGCAGCGTTCGATCGCGGCGCAGCATGCCCTGCATCGAGCCCAGCAGCTCGCGCCAGCGTGGAGGGACCGACGGCACCGGTACTGCGGGCAGGCGCCGCCACAGCAGCGCAGCCAACGCTGCCATCACCACCGCTGACAGCAGGTAGACCCTCTGCCAGCCAAAGGCCGCCGCCACCGTACCGGACACCACGCGCGCCAGCAGCAGGCCGATGAACACGCCGCCCTGCACCACACCGACCACGCGACCGCGCTGCTCGGGCGGTGCCAGCATGGCGGTATAGGCAATCAGGCCCTGGGTCAGCGCGGTGCCCAACAGGCCTGCCAGCAGCATGCCCGACAACAGCCAGCTCGCCGTGCGTGACGCCGCCAGCCACAACAGGGCCAGCACCAGCGCGATCAACTGCAGCCGCAGCAGGCGTCGCCGGTCGCCGCGGTCCGCCAGCGGCAGCAGGCCAAGCAACGCCAGCACGCTGCCGGCCTGGGTGGCAGCCAGCACTGCGCCGGCCACGGCCCGGTCCATCGCAAAGGCGCGTGCAAGCTGATCCAGCAGCGGCTGCGCGTAGTAGACGTTGGCGACGCTGGCGCCGGCGGCAGCCGCAAGCAGGACCAGCAGCGGGCGGGGAAGCGATATGGCACTCATCATATGGTTGCAATTTGAAACCAGATGCAGGCTATCGCCATTGGTTTTAAACTGCAACCACATTCGGAGATACCCAGCATGCACGCCGACAGCCCCTGCCCTGTAGCCCGCAGTGCCGACCTGCTCGGTGACCGCTGGGCATTGCTGGTGATCCGCGACGCCTTCGACGGCATCACCCGCTTCGGTGATTTCCAGCGCAGCCTCGGCGCGGCGCGCAACATCCTCAGCGACCGCCTGCGCCGGCTGGTCGAGGCCGGCATCCTGCAGCTGCAGCCGGCCTCCGATGGATCGGCCTACCAGGAGTACGTGCTCACCGCCGCAGGCCTGGAACTGTTCCCGCTGCTGGTCGCACTTCGCCAGTGGGGAGAGCGCCATCGCTTCGGTGCAGGTGAAGCCCATTCACAGCTGATCGAACTGGCGACGCGGCGGCCGCTGCCCTACATGCAGCCGCGCGGGCGCGACAGCCAGCCGCTTCAGCCCACCGCCACCCGCGTGCGCAAGCTCAGGGACGACGAGCGCGACACCTGATCCGCCCATTCGCGCACACCGACGAACGCCCTCGCCGGTTAGCATCGGGTCTTTCCGCCGCCGGATGCCCCCGATGTCGCGCTATCGCCCCTCCCTGCTGACCGCCCTGCTGTTGCCGTTGCTGGCCTGCGCCACAGCAACCACGCAGGCCCGCGAGGTTGCCGCGCCCGCCGACCACGTGCAGGCCGATGGCCCCTATGTGTTCCGCCAGGGCAACCAGCTGCAGGCCAAATGGATCTGCGACAACAAGGTCGAGTCGCACACGCTTGCCACGCAGGCCGCAGGCACCGACATCGCCCCGCGTTGCGGCTACGAACACAGCATGCATGTGGCTGCCCCGAACGCGCCTTCGGTTTCCGTGCTGCCGGCCGTGCCGCGCATCGTCGCGCTGTCCGACATCCATGGCCAGTACGGGCTGCTGGTGCGCCTGCTGCGCGCCCACCAGGTCATCGACGCACAGGACCGCTGGGCGCTGGGCAAGGACACCCTGGTCATCGCCGGCGATGTGTTCGACCGCGGCCCGCAGGTGACCGAAGCGTTCTGGCTGCTGTATGGCCTGCAGCAGCAGGCGGCCGCCGCCGGTGGCGCAGTGCACTTCGTGCTCGGCAACCACGAGACCATGGTGCTGTACGACGACCTGCGCTACGTCAACCCGAAGTACCTGCGCAGCGCCCAGCTGCTCGGCCGCAGCTACCCGCAGCTGTACGGTGCCGATTCGGTGATCGGGCAGTGGCTGCGCACCCGCCCGGTGCTGCTGAAGATCGGCGACACCCTGTTCCTGCACGGCGGCATTTCGCCCGAGGCGGTGCAGCTGGCGCTGGACCCGGCACGCACCAACGCGGCCTATCAGGCCTCGCTGGGCCTGCCCAAGGCCGAAGTGAAGGCCGACCCGGCCACCGCACCGCTGTATGACGGCAAGACCAGCCCGATCTGGTACCGCGGCTATTTCGATGGCCGCCTCGACACCGCGGGTGTGCAGGCTGTGCTCGACCGCCTGCAGCTCAAGCGCATCGTGGTTGGCCATACCTCGATGCCGCACGTCAGCAGCTTCCACGGCGACCGCGTGATCGCCATCGACAGCAGCATCAAGAACGGCGAGAACGGCGAACTGCTGTTCATCGAGGGTGGCAAGCTCAGCCGTGGCCTGCTGGATGGTTCGCGGGTGCCGCTGGCGCTCGGTGAGCCGGGCCTGCAGGACTGAATGGAGAGACAGCGCGACGGTGCCGGGAGGTGCCGGCGCGCTCCACCTGCAGCCGGTTTGCGGCTACCCTCGGCAGCCGAGAGGCCCACCCCGTCCATCCGGTGGGCCTGACCGTTACAGGAGCCCCGCGCATGCGCGTTCTGATTGCTGAAGACGACCCGGATATCGCCTCCGGCCTGTGCGCCTCGCTGCGCCGGCAGGGGCACGTGGTCGACCACGTCGACAACGGTGCGCACGCCGATGCTGCACTGGGCTCGACGCAGTACGCGCTGCTGGTACTGGACCTGGGGCTGCCGCAGCTGGATGGCCGCGACGTGCTGCAGCGCCTGCGCCAGCGCGGTGATGGCCTCGCAGTGCTGGTGGTGACCGCCCGTGACGGCCTGGCCGAGCGCGTGCGTGTGCTCGACCTGGGTGCCGATGACTACCTGGTCAAGCCGTTCGCGCTGGACGAGTTCGAAGCGCGCGTGCGCGCCCAGCTGCGCCGGGTCACCAGCAATGGCAACCCGGACCTGCGCATCGGCCGCCTTCGCATCGACCTGGCCGGGCATCGGGTGTGGATCGACGACCAGTCTCTGGAACTGACCGCACGCGAATTCGGCCTGCTGTCGGCGCTGGCGGTTCGCGCCGAGCGCATCGTGTCGCGCGCGCAACTGGTGGAAGCGCTGTGCGACTGGGGCCAGGATCTCACCGACAACGGCCTGGACATCGCCCTGCACCGCCTGCGCCGCAAGCTGCAACCCGGCGGCATGGGCATCCGCACCGTGCGCGGGCTGGGCTACATGCTGGAAGACGCGCAGGACGAAAGCGCCTCGTGATCAGTGGACCACCCAGCCTGCGTCGGCGCCTGCTCGCCTTTCTGGCGCTGCCGATGCTGGGCCTGCTCACCTTCAACACGATCCTGGCCTATTACGTTGCGCTGGACTATTCCAACCGCATCCACGACCGCAACCTGATCGACGACACGCATTCGTTCGCGCAGATGCTGAGCACCATGCCGGTGACCAGCGACCTGTCTCCGCAGGCACGCTTCCTGATCGAGTACGACCCCGACGGCCATCGCTACTTCAACGTCGACAGCAGCCGCATGGGTACCCTCAGCGGCAATGCAGACTTCAGCCCGTACGCCCCTTCACAGGACTGCACCGGCGTGCATCCGGCGCTGTACGACGGCAACCTCAATGGCCAGCAGGTGCGCATGGCCACCGTCTGCACGCAGGCGATGAACGATCCACAGGACCAGCTGGCGGTGACCGTGGCCGAGAGCATGGCCGACCGCCGACAGCGTGCGCGCGAGATCCTGATGATCATCATCCCGCTGATGACCATGCTGGCGCTGGGCACTGCCGCGCTGGTCTGGTTCGGCGTGACCTACGGCCTGCGCATCCTGACCCCGCTGAGGACCCGCCTGGCGCAGCGCCGCGGCGAGCTGGCACCGATCTCCGATGCCGATGTACCGGAGGAGATCCAGCCACTGATCAGCACCATCGACGATCTGTTTGCCCGCCAGGCGGAAATGATCACGTTGCAGAACCGCTTCATCGCCGATGCCGCGCACCAGCTGCGTTCGCCGCTGGCCGGCATGGCCCTGCACGTGGACCAGGCGCTGGCACACGGTGACCCCGATACGGTGCGCGAGGCGCTGCAGCACATCCGCCGGCTCAACCAGCGCACGGCCCGGGTCAGCACCCAGCTGCTGGCGCTGAGCCGGGCGCAGACCGTGCCCGATACCGTGGAGGCACTGGATCTGTGCGAGCTGGTGCCGCAGTGGGTCGGCATGCGCGTACCGGAGGCGATCCGCGATGGCATCGATCTGGGCTACCGCGGCAGCCCCCATCCGCTGCGTGTACTCGGCAACGGCGCCATGCTGCAGGAGGCGCTGGACAACCTGATCGACAATGCCCTGCGTTATGCCGGCCGCAATGCAACCGTCACGGTAGGCGTGCACGCGTTGGACGACAATGATGTCGAACTGTATGTGGAAGACAACGGCCCTGGCGTGCCCGACGACGTGATGCCACGGCTGGGCGAGCGCTTCTTCCGGGCGCCGGGCACCGCTGCCAGCGGCACCGGCCTCGGCCTGGCCATCGCGCACGAGGCGGTGGAGCACTTCGGCGGCCGCCTGAGCTTCCTGAACCGCCCCGGTGGCGGACTGAAGGTCGCCATCACGCTGCCGCTGCTGAAGGCGCCCTGACCCGGCCCGGGGCGCTGAAAGGCTGGCGAAAATCGCGCTTGCGATCCTGCCATCCCCACTGCCGTCCCGGAGCCGCCAGGTGACCGAATCGCACGACTTCTTCCTCCCCGGTGGCCCACAGGGCGTGCTGCTGGTCCATGGACTGACCGGCACTCCGGCGGAAATGCGCATGCTGGGCAAAGGGCTGAACAACGCCGGTTTCACCGTGCACGGCGTGCAGCTGCCCGGCCATTGCGGCAGCGTGGATGACCTGCTGGCGACCACCTGGGAACAGTGGTACCAGGGCGTGGAAGATGCCGCGGCAACCCTGCGCGGCAAGGTTGACCAGCTGTTCGTCGGTGGCCTGTCGATGGGCGCGGTGCTGTCACTGGCGCTTGCTGCACGTCGCCCCGAGTGGGTGTCCGGGGTCGGCGTATACGGCGCCACTTTCCGCTATGACGGCTGGAACATCCCCGCCGTGGCCCGCTTCTCGTTCCTGCTGCCGTGGTTCAAGCGCTTCAACATCGGCCGCGACCGCATGTTCATGGAAGAACCGCCGTACGGCCTGCGCGACGAGCGCCTGCGCGCGCAGGTCAGCGCCGCCATGCTGTCCGGCGACAGCGCCGCCGCCGGCCTGCCGGGCAATCCCTGGCATGCGCTGGCCGAGATGCGTGCGCTGAGCAACTGGACCCGCCGCCACCTGCACCAGGTCACCGCACCGTGCCTGGTGATGCACGCCCGCGAAGACGATGTGGCCAGCATGGGCAACGCTGAGCTGGTGATGTCGCGGGTCAGCGGCCCGAAGGAACTGGTGGTGCTGGAAGACAGCTACCACATGATCACCATCGATCGCGAACGCCGCGATGTGATCCGTCGCAGCGCGCGCTTTTTCACCGAGATCGGTGAACGCACGGGCGTGCTCAAGGCGGTGGCCTGAGATGGGGGCACTCGCCACCCTGCTGTGGCTGGCCAATGTGGTACTCGATACCGGTGGCCAGCTCGCCTTCAAGGCCGCCGCCAGCGATCCGCAGGAAGGCGAAGGACTGCAACGCTGGAAACACATGCTCAGCCGCCCTTGGCTGTGGATCGGCATCGCCTGCTACGTGCTCGAGTTCGTGGCCTGGATTGCGTTCCTGTCGCTGGTGCCGCTGTCCAAGGGCGTGCTGCTGGGCTCGATCAACATCGTTGCGTTGATGATCGCCGGTCGTTTCCTGTTCCGCGAGAAGCTCACGCCGCTGCGGGTGACTGGCATGCTGCTGGTCACCGCAGGCGTGGCGATGGTGGGGGCCGGCTCATGAGGCGCCTGTATGTGATCGGTTTCCCGCTGCTGATGGCCTTCGACACGCTGGCCCAGCTGTGCTTCAAGTACGCCGGTGACGCCGCGCTGCCGGTCGAGGCCAACACCGCCTGGCTGCTGCGCGTGCTGTCGCAGCCGTGGGTGTACGGCGCCATCCTCGGCTACGTGGGTGCGTTCTTCACCTGGATGAGCCTGCTGCGCCATGCGCCGATCGGCCCCGCGTTTGCCGCATCACACCTGGAAGTGATCAGCGTGCTGCTGCTGTCGGCGTGGCTGTTGAACGAGCCACTGACCCTGCACCATCTGCTCGGTGCGGTACTGATCGTGGCCGGCATCGTCTGCCTCGGCCGCGCTGAAGCGGACGACCCGCACAGTCCCGCCGAAAGCGCGTCGTGAGCGGGCTGCGATGAGCCTGTTCGCGCGCGAACTGCCACCTACCGCTGGCCTGCCGATTCAGGCCAGCGATTTCCTGCCCGGAGGTGGCGACCTGCGCGAAGTCCTGGCCAGCCAGCTCGGCACACCGCCACTGCAGCTGACCTGTTCCGGCACGCATGCACTGCTGATCGCGCTGCGTACGCTGCGCAAGCGCGCGCCAAGGCGCGACACCGTGATCATGCCGGCCTATACCTGCCCGCTGGTGCCGATCGCGGTGCACAGCCTGGGCCTGCGCGTGCAACTCTGCGATACCCGTCGTGGCCACTTCGACTTTGATCCCGGCCAGCTCAGGCGTCTGGCCGATGCGCGCACGCTGGCGATCCTGCCGACCCACCTGGGCGGGCGCATCGCCGATGTCGAACTGGCCTGCGAAGTCGCCCGCAACGCCGGCGCCTGGGTGATCGAGGACGCCGCACAGGCACTCGGCGCACGGGTCGGCAACAGCAGTGTCGGCCTGCGTGGCGATATCGGATTCTTCAGCCTGGCTGCCGGCAAGGGCCTGAGCCTGCATGAAGGCGGCCTGCTGGTCAGCCGTGACGACGAACTGCGTGCTGGGCTGGCCGAACATGCCGTCCAGCACGTTCGCTCCAGCCTGCACTGGGAGCTGCTGCGCAGCGTGCAGTTGATCGGCCTTGCTGCCTGCTATCGCCCTTCGCTGCTGTCGCTGGTGTATGGCAATCCATTGCGCAGTGCGCTTCAACGCGACGATCTGGAAGAAGCGGTCGGTGACATTTTCCCGCTTGATATACCGCAGCACCGGGTCAGCCACTGGCGGCAGAACATCGGCGCGCATGCCGCGCGGCGCTTGCCGGCGTTCCTGCAGGCCGGTCGCCTGCGTGCGTTGCAGCTGCGCGTGCAGCTGGCACAGCTGCCAGCCGTAGAAGTGGTCGACGGCCTCGCCGGTAGCGGTGGCACCTGGCCACTGCTGATGCTGCTGCTGCCCAGCCAGCGCGCCCGCGATGCCGTACTGAAGGACCTGTGGCCACGTGGTCTCGGCGCCAGCCGCATGTTCATCCATGCCCTGCCCGGCTACGCGTACCTGCGCGGCATCGTGCCGCAGGACGACATGCCCAATGCACGCGACTTCGCCGCACGCATGCTGACCCTTGGCAACAGCGCCTGGGAGACCCGCGAAGAGACTGCCGAAATACTGCAGGTCCTGGCCCGCGCCTGACCCGAACGTGCACGCGTGGCCTGCCCTCCGCGCATTCATCCGTGCACCTTCCTGAACGTTTTCCCAGCCTGTCAGAAGAGCCTTTCAACAGGAAAGGAACGAGAAAGGCGGCCTGCCTACATTGAGCCTGCCCCGGCATCGGGCCGGGCGTTTCTTTCATCGACGGACCTGCCCATGCACTGGAGCATCCTGTGTGACTTCGACGGCACCATCAGCCTCGAAGATGTCATCGACTCGCTGCTGGAAAAGTACGGCCAGCCGGGCTGGCAGGAACTGGAAGACCAGTGGAAAGCGGGAAAGATCGGCTCGCGTAAATGCATGCAGGGCCAGGTGCGGCTGCTGAAGCTGGACCCGGCCACGCTCGACGCGCACCTGGACCAGGTACAGATCGACCCGGGCTTCGCCGCCTTTGTCAGCCGTGCCGAACAGCTGGGCCTGCCGCTGCGCATCGTCAGTGACGGCCTGGACTATGCGATCCACCGCATCCTGGCCAACCACGGCCTGTCGCAGCTGCCGGTGGTGGCCAACCACCTGCGCTGGTGCGAAGACCATTGGGAACTGGAGTCGCCCTACCAGGCCGAAGGCTGCCGCAGTGGCACCTGCAAGTGCACCTGCGCCGCGCAGGCGCGCGCCAACGAAGCACCGCGCGTGCTGATGATCGGTGACGGCAGCTCGGATTTCTGCGTGTCCGAAGACGCCGACTTCGTGTTCGCCAAGCGCCGCCTGATTACCCATTGCACGAATGCCGGCATCGAGCATGCCGCCATCGAAACCTTCCACGATGCAGTCGCACTGTTGCCGCGCCTGCTCGATGGCAGCCTGCTGCAGCCACGTCGCATCGACGCCCGCCCGCAGCCCGCCGCACTGCCCCCGCTGCTGGCCACCGCCTGAGTACTCCCTCCAAGCACGCTCCCCCGTCGCCCCTTTCGAACGTCCTTCACGGAACCGAACTGCATGAACATTTTTGACAAGAACGCCGACGCCGCTGCCTCCGACGCGCAGCTGCTGGCCGACGAAGCCCGCTACAGCTCCTTCGGCGATACCGTCCACTACGTCGACCCGCCGAAGATCTTCCAGCGCGGCGAAGGCAGCTACATGTTCGACGGTGCGGGCGTGCCCTACCTCGATCTGCAGATGTGGTACTCGGCCTGCAACTTCGGCTACAGCAACAAGCGCCTGAATGACGCGCTGAAGGACCAGATCGACACCCTGCCGCAGGTCGCCAGCCAATACCTGCATCCGACCCGCGTGCAGCTGGCCAAGACCATTGCCGTGGACATGCACGAAAAGTTCGGCCTCGACGGTCGCGTGCATTTCAATGTCGGCGGCGCGCAGGCCATTGAAGACTCGCTGAAGATCGTGCGCAACGCGCGCGGCGGCAAGAGCCTGATGTTCGCCTTCGAAGGCGGCTACCACGGCCGCACCCTGGGTGCCTCGTCGATCACCTCCAGCTACCGCTACCGCCGCCGCTACGGCCACTTCGGCGAGCGCGCGATGTTCATCCCGTTCCCGTACCCCTTCCGTCGCCCGAAGGGCATGACCCCGGACGAGTATTCCGACCACTGCGTGTGGCAGTTCGAGCGCCTTTTCGAAAGCGAGTACAACGGCGTGTGGGACCCCAAGGTCGGCCAGGCCGAGTACGCCGCGTTCTACGTCGAGCCGATCCAGGGCACCGGCGGCTACGTCATTCCGCCGCGCAACTTCTTCACCGGCCTCAAGCGCGTGCTGGACAAGTACGGCATCCTGATGGTGGTCGATGAGATCCAGATGGGCTTCTGGCGTACCGGCAAGCTGTGGTCGATCGAGCATTTCGGCGTGACCCCGGACGTGCTGGTGTTCGGCAAGGCGCTGACCAACGGCCTGAACCCGCTGTCGGGCCTGTGGGCACGCGAAGAGCTGATCAACCCGACCGTGTTCCCGCCGGGTTCCACCCACTCCACCTTCAACTCCAACCCGCTGGGCACCCGCCTGGGCCTGGAAGTGTTGAAGCTGGGCAAGGAAATGGACTACGAGCGCACCGTACCGGAAAAGGGCGCGTACTTCCTCGACGGCCTGCGTGGACTGCAGAAGCGCCACCCGGAAATCGGCGACGTCGACGGCCTGGGCCTGGCCCTGCGCGCCGAAATCTGCCAGGCCGACGGCTACACCCCGAACAAGGAACTGCTGGACCGCATGGTCGACATCGGCCTGGCCGGTGACCTCCTGCACGACGGCAAGCGCATGGGCCTCGTGCTCGACGTGGGTGGCTGGTACAAGAACGTGATCACCTTCGCGCCGTCGCTGGACATCAGCTACGAAGAGATCGACCTGGCGATCACCCTGCTCGACCAGGCGCTGACCAAGGCCAAGGGCTGAGGCTGGATGCGCTGCCGGTTCCCGTGCCGATGGAGATGACGTCACGCGCATCCAGCACCGCGCTGGAACCGGCCGCGCTGCTGGAGGGTTTCCTGGCCCACCCGCCGCTCGGATTCGAGGCAGGCCGCCTTCCCAGTGGCCTGCCGACCTTCCGTGCGCCGCTGGACCTGACCACCACGATGGACGACGCGCTGCGCAGCAAGCTGCTCGGCCTGCCGCTGTCGCGCCTGTGGCGGCCATGGATCACCTGGAAGACCCGTTTCGTCGGTGCCACCAGCACCGAGTACACCCCGCTGCCGGCGCACGTGGCGCCGGAGGCGCTGGCCGAGGACGTGACGCGTCACGCGATCGGCGATACCCGGCTGCTGGTGGTCAAGGACCTGGCCATCGATTCACCGCTGCTGGACGACGCGGCCAACGCGCACAGCGCGGCGTTCCTGCAGGCCTTGCTGGCGCGCGGCTTCGTTGAACTGGAAGGCATGCCGCTTGCCTGGGTGGCGATCGATTTCGATTCGCTCGATGGCTACCTCGGCCGCCTGTCGCCCTCGCGCCGCAAGAACATCCGGCGCAAGCTCCGTTCGCGTGATGACCTGCAGATCGACTGCATCGCCACCGGCGATCCGGCCCTCGCCGACCCACGGCTGCAGGCCGAGCTGTATGCGCTGTACCTGGGCGTGTATGCGCAGAGCGCGGTGCATTTCGACCAGCTCGACCTGACCTATTTCCAGTACCTGCTGGCCGACAGCCAGGGCCAGGGACGAATGTTCCTGTACCGCCACCAAGGTCAGCTGATCGGCTGGAACCTGTGCTACATCCACGCCGGAAAGCTGGTGGACAAGTACATCGGTCTGGCCTACCCGCAGTCACGCGAGCACAACCTGTACGCGGTGAGCTGGATGCACAACCTCGAGTACGCGCTGCTGCACGGCCTGAGCCACTACGTGGCCGGCTGGACCGACTCGCGGATCAAGGCCGAACTGGGCGCCCGCTTCACCTCCACCCGGCACGCGATCCACGCACGCTCCCCGCTGCTGCGTGCCGCCCTGCGCCGCCTGGCCCCGTACCTGCAGGGCGAACCTGATGGAGGCGGTTGAACATGCCGTTGCGTTCTCCGTTGATCCTCGACCTGGACGGTGGCGTGCTGCCGCTGCCCCAGGCGCAGACCCTGGCCTTGCCGCAGTGGCACGACCCGCTGCGCTTCGCCTGCAGCAATGCCACCCTGCACCGTTTCGCCGCCGAAGTGCTGGCGCCGCTGCCCGCGCAGCTCGGCACCGTGATGCTGGGCAGTGGCGACTTCCATCATCTCAGCCTGCCGCTGTTGTGCCGCATGCGCACACAGGCGCCGTTCCAGCTGGTAGTGCTGGACAACCATCCGGACAACATGCGTTTTCCGTTCGGCGTGCATTGTGGCTCATGGGTGAATGCAGCCAGCAAGCTGCCGCAGATCTCGCACATCCATGTGCTCGGCATTACCTCCAGCGACATCGGCCTCGGCCATGCCTGGGAGAACCACTGGCGCCCGCTGCTGGGCGGTCGCTTGACGTACTGGTGCATGGACGTGGATGTCAGCTGGGGCCATCGCCTCGGCATGGGCCACGCGTTCCGCCGCTTCGAGCACCCCGAAGCGCTGGTGGCCGCGTTCGCTGCCGAACAGGCCAAGTCGCCGCAGCCGGCCTACCTGTCGATCGACAAGGACGTGTTCGCCGAGGACGTCGCGCGCAGCAACTGGGACCAGGGCCGATTCCAGCTGGAAGACGCACTGGTGGTGATCGAGGCGCTGCGTGCCGGCGGCCTGGTCGGCAGTGACATCACCGGGGAAGTGTCGCTGGCCAACTACCAGAGCCGCTTCAAGCGCTGGTTGTCGTCGCTGGATGGCCAACCGGACATCAGCGCCGAAGATCTTCCTGCCTGGCAGGCGCGTCACCAGCAGGTGAACCGCGAACTGCTGGCGGCAATCGCCGCCGTACCGACGGCCTGCTGACCGCGCCGGTAATGCCGGCCGCAGGCCGGCGTGGCTCCGGTAGTGCCGGCCGCTGGCCGGCAATGCCAACCAAGGTTGGCACCTACCAGACCAATGCCGGCCAGCGGCCGGCACTACACTGGACTCCCGTCCCGGAGCCCTCGCCATGCCCCAGACCGTCATCCCGCAACTGCGCATGCGCCACGCCGACACCACCCTGCCGTTCTACGTGCAGGGGCTGGGCTTCGTGGTCGACTGGGAACATCGCTTCGAACCCGGCTTCCCACTGTTCGCCCAGCTCACCCGCGACGGCCAGACGATCTTCCTTACCGAACACAGCGGCGACTGCGAGGTCGGCGGCGCGGTGTACTTCATCGTTGACGACGTCGACAGCCTGCACCGCGCCTTCGGTGCCGCCAACGTCCCAATCGAGCAGCCCCCGCATGACACCGAATGGGGCAGCCGCGAAATGCTGCTGCGCGACCCGGATGGCAACCGGCTGCGCTTCGCCACCCACACGGACTGAATGACGCTGGCTTGAGATGGATATACGAAACATTTACGATTCGTATATTCATACTTCGAGGCCATCCATGGGCATCGTCAACATCGATGACACCCTGCACGACCAGCTGCGCCGTGCCTGCACCGTCTCCAGCCGCTCGATCAATGCCCAGGCCAACTTCTGGATCCGGGTCGGCATGCTCTGCGAGCTGAACCCCACGCTGAGCTTCCAGGACATCGTCGCCAGCGAGCTGCGCGCGGCCGGTGTGCAGCCGCCGCTGCTGCCCCCGGGCCAGGTCTGAGCCGATGGGCATCATCAAGCGCCCCGACGAGATCGTGCTGATGGCCGAATCGGGTCGCCTGCTGGCCCAGGTGTTCGCCGCACTCGACCAGCTGCCGCTGCAGGGCCGCAGCACGATGGAGGTCAACGATTTCGTCGAACGCATGATCGTCGATGAACTGCAGGCGAGGCCGGCCAGCAAGGGCCAGTACGGCTTTCCCTACGTGCTCAATACCTCGATCGACAACGTGATCTGCCACGGCGTTCCCAGCACCACCGACGTGCTGCGCAACGGCCAGATCGTCAACCTCGACATCACCCTGGAGAAGAACGGCTACATCGCCGACTCCAGCACCACCTACCTGGTCGGTGAGGTCGACTACGCCGCGCGCCGGCTGGTGCAGACCGCCTACCAGGCGATGTGGAAAGGCATCGCTGCGGTCCGCCCCGGCTCGCGCCTGGGTGACATCGGCCACGCCATCGCCCGCCACGCGCGCAGCCACGGCTACAGCGTGGTGAAGGAGTACTGCGGCCACGGCATCGGCCAGGAGATGCACGAGGAACCGCAGATCCTGCACTACGGCCATCCCAACACCGGCATGGTGCTGGAAGAAGGCATGGTGTTCACCATCGAGCCGATGCTCAACCAGGGCAAGCCGGCCATCCGCCAGCAGCCGGACGAATGGCCGGTCTACACCCGCGACGGCAAGCTGTCGGCGCAGTTCGAGCATACCGTCGCGGTCACCGGCAGCGGCGTGCGCGTGCTGACCCTGCGCCCGGGCGAAACACCGTTGTGCGCGGTGGATGCCGCCTAGAGCGGGCGCAACAGCAACAGCATGGCAAGGCAGAGCATGAACATCGCCACGCCGGCATCCAGCACCCGCCACGCAGACGGCCTGCGGAACACCGGCTGCAACAGGCGCGCGCCATAGCCCAGCGTGCAGAACCAGGCCACGCTGGCGAGGCAGGCACCCGCGGCGAAGGCCCAGCGCAGATCGCCCGGATAGCGCGTGGACAGGCTGCCCAGCAACACCACCGTATCCAGGTAAACGTGCGGATTGAGCAGAGTGAAGGCCAGACAGGTCAGCAGCACCTGCCGTCGATCGCCACCGTCCACGTCACCCGCCGCCAGTGCGCTGCCACCGCGCCACGCACGCATCCCGGCCTGCAGGCCATACCAGAGCAGGAAGACCGCACCACCGATGCGCAGCACCTGCAGCAGCAGCGGCCACTGCAGCACCAGCGCGCCCATGCCGCCCACGCCGGCCAGGATCAACGCGATATCCGCGCCGGCGCAGGCCAGCACCACCCTGCCCACATGACGTTGTTGCAGGCCCTGGCGCAGCACGAAGGCATTCTGTGCGCCGATGGCGATGATCAGGCCGGCGCCCGCGAAGAGGCCGGCGACGGTAGCGGCAATCCACATCGGGACAGGCCAGGCAGCGAGGGGACGCGCAGGGTGCGGCCAACAGCGTTGTTTAGACAAACTGATTTTTCTTTATCCTGCGCAGGAAAACTGAAGAGGCACCGGCATGGACCTGGTACACCCGCAACTGGCCGCGTTTGCCGCGGTGCTGGAGGAAGGCAGCTTCGAGGCTGCGGCACGCCGCCTGTCGATCAGTCCATCAGCACTGTCGCAGCGGATCAAGGCTCTGGAAGACCGGCTCGGGCAGGTGCTGGTGGTGCGCCAGGCGCCGTGCCGCCCCACCGCCGCCGGTGAGGCGCTGCTGCGCCGGGTGCGACCGATGCAGGCGCTGGAAGCCGAGGCATTGGCCGAGCTGCTACCCGAGCGTGGCAGCAGCGACGCTGCGCGCACCCCGATCCCGCTGGCGGTCAATGATGATTCGCTCGATACGTGGTTCGTGCCGGCCATCGCCGACCTGCACCAGCGCCATGGCTACCTGTTCGACCTGCGCATGGACGACCAGGACCACACCCTGCGGTTGCTGCGCGACGGCAGCGTGGCGGGTGCGGTCACCGCCGAAAGCCAGCCGGTGAAGGGCTGCAACGTGCACCCGCTCGGCGCCATGCGCTACCAAGCGATTGCTTCGCCCGGCTTCGCCCGCCAGTACTTCAGCGATGGCATGGACGCCACGGCGCTGGCACGCGCGCCGATGCTGGTGTTCAACCGCAAAGATGAACTGCAGTGGCGCTTCGTGCGTCGCCTGACCCGCGCGCGGCTGCAGCCGCCGCTACACTACCTGCCCTCCTCCACCGGTTTCGTCGAAGCCGCCGCGTGCGGACTTGGCTGGGGCCTGGCCCCGGAAACCCTGGCCGCGCCCGCTGTGCGCGCCGGCCGCGTGGTGGTACTGGAACCCCGCCGCTGGTTCGATGTGCCGTTGTACTGGCAGCATGCCGCCGTGCGCTCAAGCACGCTGCAGCGCATCACCCAGGCGCTGCGTACTGCGGCCAGCGGCACCCTTCGTTGAGGAAAGACCGATGACCGCAGACCCGGGCTTCACACGATGCGCACTACCGTTTGCGCACTTCTTTACCACTGGGACGGCATGGGCGTGATCGGCCGACGTACAAGGATGCACCGCGCGAAAGTTGCGTTGACCCTGGCAGCCTGCCTGCCGCTTGCGGCGGCAGCGCAGAGCAGTGCCGATGCACCCGCACTGGACTGGGAACAGGCGCGGCAACGCCTGGAGCAGGTCTCCGATGCGCTGGCCGCTGCCGATGCAGCCGTTCGCAACAAGCAGGACCTGCAGGACGCCACCCGGCTGCTGCGCCTGCCGGAGATCACCGGCGAAGTGCGCCGCCTGCAGTTCCAGAAGACGCTCACTCTGCCGCTGGGCTCACTGGCGCCGGTGGCTGAAGCCTTCGGAATCGATTCGCCGCTGTCGTTCACCGAGCGCGACTGGCGCACCCGTCCAGTGGTCACCGCGGTGCTGCCGCTGTACACCGGCGGCGTGATTCCGGCCGCGCAGCGTGCGGCCAGTGCCGCCCACGAACAGGCCAGCGCCGAGCGCGAAGCACAACGTCAATCGCTGACCGTGCAGCTGGCCCAGGCCTACTTCGGGCAGCGCCTGGCCGAGCAGGCGGTGGACGTGCGCCGTGACGTGCGCGATGGCCTCAACCGCCACCTGTCCGATGCAGAGAAGCTGGAACGCGAGGGTTTCGCCACCCGCGCCCAGCGCCTGCAGGCCACCGTGGCCCGCGACAAGGCCGAGCGCGAATACCAGAAGACGGTGAACGACCTGGCAACGCTGAAGGCCGCGCTGGCCACGCTGCTGCGCAGTGGTGGCGAGGTGCAGCCGGTTTCGCCGCTGTTCGTGCAGCGCGTGCCGCTGGAACCGGTGGCCAGCTTCGAGCGTACTGCGCAGGCGCGCCAGCCGCAGATCGCACGCCTGCGGGCCATGGTGGCGCAGGCCGAACAGGGCGTGCGCGTGCAGCAGGCCAAGCTGAAACCGCAGATCTTTGCCTTCGGCCAGTACGACTTCCGCCGCCGCGACGAAATGCTGACCGATCCGGACTGGGCGTTCGGTATCGGCCTGAAGTACACCTTCCTGTCGCCGAACTCGCGGCCGGCACAGATCAGCGCCGCGCGCGCGCAGCTGGACCAGGCCGAAGCGGGCCTGCGCGAGGCCGAGAACCAGGTCGCGCTGGGCGTGCGCAAGGCATGGAACGAACTGGAGACCGCGCGCCAGCAGTACGTGCTGCTCGACAGCAGCATCACCCAGGCACAGGAAAACCTGCGCCTGCAGGAGCTGGCGTTCCGCGAGGGCCAGGCCACCTCGCTGGATGTGATCGACGCGCGGCTCGGCCTCGGCGGTGCCCGTGTAGAGCGCGCACAGGCCGCCTACCAATACGATATTGCGCTGGCGCAGTTGCTGGAGGTCAGTGGACAGATGGACCGTTTTGAAGAATTCCGGCGCCGTGCGGACGAGGTGATCGACCATGAGTGATGTGCTGCACGACGATGCGACAACACCCCCGGCCAAGCGCCGCCTGGGCCCGATCCTGGTAGTGGCGCTGCTGGTCGCGGTGGTGCTCGGCCTGTGGCTGGCCTGGCGCAGCCCGGCCGACCAGATCCAGGGCATGGCCGACGCGGACACCATCAACGTGGCCGCCAAGATCACCGCCCGCGTGGCGGAGTTGAAGGTGCGCGAGGGCGACCGCGTGCAGCCCGGGCAGGTGCTGTTCCTGCTCGACAGCCCCGAAGTGACCGCCAAGGAACAGCAGGCCCACGGCGCGTTGGCCGCCGCACAGGCGGTGGCCGACAAGGCCGACGAAGGCGCGCGCAGCGAAGACATCCGCGCCGCCGAAGCGAACTGGAAGCGCGCCGAAGCCGGTGCGACGCTGGCCGAAGCCACCTACCAGCGCGTGCAGAACCTGTTCAACGAAGGGGTGATGACCCGGCAGAAGCGCGATGAAGCGCATGCCCAGGCCACCAGTTCGCGCGAACTGGCCCGTGCCGCGCGCGCGCAGTACGACATGGCGTTGGCCGGCGCACGCGAGCAGGACAAGCGTGCCGCGCAGGGCCAGGTGCAGCAGGCGCAGGGCGCGGTGGCCGAAGTCAACGCCGCGCGTGCCGAAGTCGAAGGACGCGCGCCGGTGGCGGGCGAGATCAACAAGCGCATGGCCGACCCGGGCGAGCTGGTGCCGGCCGGCTACCCGGTATTCACCCTGGTCGACATTGATCGCATGTGGGTGGCGATGAACCTGCGCGAATCGCAGATGCAGGGCCTGAAGGTCGGCAGCAAGCTGCGGGGCAGCGTGCCGGCGCTTGGCCAGGAAGGCGAGTTCGAGGTCTATTTCATCAATCCGGCCGGTGACTATGCGACCTGGCGGACCACCCGCCAGTCGTCCGGCTACGACGTCCGCAGCTTCGAGGTGCGGGTGCGCCCGGTACGCCGCATCGAGGGCTTCCGCCCCGGCATGAGCGTGCTGTTCGCATGGCCCCAGCACTGAGCCCGGACCGCAACGGCTTCGCTGCTTCGTGGCGGCGCGAGCTGCAGTCGCTGCGCGGCAACCGTGCCGACCTGCTGCTGGTCACCGTGCTGCCCCTGCTGATGCTGGCGGTGATGGCGTGGATGTTCTCGCCGTCGGTGATGCGCGACATCCCCATTGCCGTGGTCGACCTCGACCACAGCAGTGACAGCCGCCTGCTGCTGCGCATGCTCGATGCCAGCCCCGGCGTACGCATCGCCAGCCAGCCGGCGGACCTGGAGGACGCGCGTTCGCAGCTGCGCAGGCTGGACGTGTTTGCCATCGTACTGGTGCCGCGCGATGTCACCCGGCAAGCGCTGCGTGGACGCCAGGGCACGGTGTTCGCCTATTACAACGCCACCTACATGACCACCGGCCAATCTGCGTCGCGCGATATCGGCGACGCAGTCTCGGCCTGGAACGCACGCCTGCTGCGCGAACGCATCGGCCTGCAGGTCGGCCCCGGCAAGCTGCGTGCGGCACCGATCGCGGTGCAGTCGGACATCCTGTACAACCCTGCGCGCAGCTACGAGTTGTTCCTGCTGCCGCTGATCTTCCCAGCCGTGCTGTCGCTGGTACTGGCACTTGCGGTGGCCGGCAGCCTCGGCCGCGAGATCCGCGACGGCACCCTGCCCGCCTGGCTGGATCGAACGCCGTGGTCGGCGATTGCCGGCAAGGTCGCGCCGTACATCCTGCTGTTTTCGCTGTATGGCGCGCTCGGCATCGGTTACCTGGCCTGGCTGCGCGGCGATGGTGTGGCCGGCAGCGTGCTCCTGCTGCTGCTCGCACAGCCACTGTTCTACCTGGCCACGGCCGCCTACGCGTTGTTCTTCGTCGGCGTCACCCGCGACATGGGTACCGCGCTGTCCGCGGTCGGCCTCAGCATCGGCACCGCACTGGCGTTCTCCAGCGCTACCTTCCCGGTGCTGGATGGCCCCCTGTTCACCCGCATCTGGCATCAGCTGCTGCCACTCAGCGCCTACATCAAGCTGCAAACCCAGCAGCAGTTCATCGGTTCGCCGCTGCAGGTTTCGGTGTGGCCGTTGGCCACATTGCTGCTGATGGCGGTGGTGGCAGGAGGCATTGGCGGCCTGCGCCTGATCGTCTTTGCGCGTACGCCGGAAGCCGCGCAGCCTGAGGGAGCCGACGCATGAGCGCACTGTGGCGCAGCCTGCGGCAGACCCTGATGGCGGTGCTGTGCGACCGCTACGCGATCGTTGTGATGGTCGGCGCGGTGATCCTGTATTCGTTCTTCTACCCGGCCGCGTACCGTCACCAGGTGGCCGGCAACCTGCCGGTGCTGGTGGTGGACGAAGACCACAGCGCGACCAGCCGCGAGCTGCTGCGCAAGCTCGATGCGCTCCGCGTTGCACGCGTGGTCGGGCAACCGGCGGACATCGACAGTGCGCGTCAGCAGCTGGAAGCCGGCCATGCCGAAGGCATCGTGCTGATCCCGGCCAACCTGGAGCGCGACATCCTGCGCGGCCACCCGGCCAAGCTGGTGCTGCTCGGCAACGGCGCCTACCTGGGCCGTGCCAGCTGGGTGCTGGGCAGCGTGGCCGACGCACTGGGCGCGTTCGGGCGTGACGCCGTGGTCGGCCAGGCCGCCTTCATGGGCGCGCCACAGGCGCCGCCGGTCACCCTGGTGCAGCGCCCGCTGTACAACACACAGGAAGGCTATGGCAGCGCCATCGTGCCCGGCGTGGCCGAGCTGATCGTGCACCAGACCCTGCTGATGGGCATCGGCGTGCTGCTCGGTGGTCGTCGTCTTGCACTCGGCCGGCGCCTGCGCTTCGACCTCCCGACCCTGGCCGGCATGGCGATGGGCTTCGGCCTGATCGGCCTGTTCGGCCTGTTCTGGTACGCCGGGTTCACCGCCTGGGTGCAGGACTATCCGCGCGGCGGAAACCCACTGGGCCAGCTGCTGGGCGGCACCCTGTTCATCGCCGCTACCGTGGTTTTCGGCCTGTTCGTCGGCAGCTTCTTCCGCACCCGCGAACGCGCCTTCCAGTACATCATCGCCACCTCGATCCCGCTGTTCTTCCTGGCCAACCTGTCGTGGCCGGCAGTGATGACGCCGCAACCGCTGGTCTGGCTGGCGCAGCTGCTGCCTACCACCTCCGGCATCAACCTGATGGTGCGGCTGAACCAGATGGACGCCAGCCTGGCCGACGTCAGCCACGAACTGATCACCCTCACCGTCCTGCTGCTGCTCTACGGCAGCCTCGCCACCTGGCGCCTCCTCGCAGAAAAGGGGACGGAGGGGATTAAGTCGTAAACGGCCGGTTTGGGGGATTGCGACTTAATTCCCTCCGTCCCCTTTTTCCTGCAACGAAGAACGCCGGCGTGGGGCCGGCGTTCGGGTACTGCGGTGTGGAAGGGGAAACGGGGACTTTCGGCGATCGATCAGCGATAGACGCGTTCGCAGCGACGTTCAACCACGCGGTCACCGTTCTTCTGCTGCTGGTTGCCTTGGATCTGGCGGCCGGCCGCACCACCGGCCACGGCGCCGGCCACGGTTGCAAGCTTCTTGCCGTTACCGCCGCCCACCTGGTTGCCCAGCAGGCCGCCGATCACTGCGCCGGTAGCGGTACCCGTGATGCGGTTCGGATCGCGCGAGTTGCGCTGCACTTCCACGTTCTTGCAGACCACGCGGCTGCCGTCATTGAACTTGCGTCCCTCATCGCGCGGCCCATACATCTGCGCACCGGCCACCGACGAAGCCGCCAGCAGCGTGCCCAGCACAAGCAATCGGGTCGAGGTCTTCATGGCCATCTCCTGAGTTCCGGTATGGCGCAAGTGTCCACCTGCGGTTGGCAACCGGAAGTGAAATGCGCGTGTCCGCCGCCTCATCGGCCATCGCGCGTTCAGGAAGAGAATCCGCGCCCATCACGATCAGCCATCGTGATGGGCGCCGTCTCCCTACCGGCGTGCTGCCTTGCTAGAACTCTTCCCAGCCACCCGCATTGGCAGCCAACGTCGGCTCGATGCGCGGTGACAGCACCGCCGGGCGTCTCACCGGCGTGACCGAGGCCGCTACCGCCGCAAGCGCGCGCGGGACCGATACGGCTGCCGCGGCTGCACCGGTGCGGAACACCGACACCGCTTCGGCCAGCAGGTTGCCCTGCTCCTCCATGGAGCGTGCCGCCGCGCTGGCTTCTTCCACCAGCGCCGCATTCTGCTGCGTGGTCTCGTCCATCTGCACCACCGCCTGGTTCACCTGTTCGATACCCGAGCTCTGCTCCTGCGAGGCGGCAGAGATATCCGCCATGATGTCGGTCACGCGCTGCACCGAGGCCACGATCTCGCCCATCGTGGTGCCGGCCTGACGAACCAGCGCCGATCCATCGGCGACCTTGCCGACCGAATCCTCGATCAGGCCCTTGATCTCCTTGGCCGCACCGGCCGAGCGCTGCGCCAGCGTGCGCACCTCACTGGCCACCACCGCAAAGCCCCTGCCCTGCTCGCCGGCACGAGCAGCTTCCACCGCCGCGTTCAAGGCCAGGATGTTGGTCTGGAACGCGATGCCGTCGATGACGCTGATGATCTCGGCGATCTTCTTCGACGAGGCTTCGATGGCCGACATGGTAGTGACCACCTGGCCGACCACCTCGCCGCCCTGTGAGGCGACGCCATGCGCACCGATGGCAAGCTGGTTGGCCTGGCGTGCGTGCTCGGCGTTCTGTTTCACGGTGGAGGTCAGTTCCTCCATCGACGCAGCCGTCTCTTCCAGGTTCGCCGCCTGCTGCTCGGTGCGCCGCGACAGATCGGTGTTGCCCGAAGCGATCTCGCCTGCCGCCAGGTTGATGCTGGACGCGCTGGACTGGATACGGCCGACAATCTGCTTGAGCTGATCGACGGTGGCGTTGCAGTCATCACGCATGCGGGCGAACACGCCGTGGAAGTCGCCCTGCATGCGTACAGTGAGGTCACCGCGCGAGATCGCCTGCAGCAGGGTCGACACCTGCACCAGGTTCTCGTCGGTGGTCTGCATCAGGCGATTGAGCCCGGCCACCATGTCGCGGAAATCATAGGCGAAGCGATCTTCATCGCCGCGCAGGCTGAAGTCGCCGGCGGCTGCGGCCGTCGCCAGGCGGCGGATCTCACCGTTGATCGCCGACAGGCTGGTCTTGGTTTCGTCCATGGCCTGGGTGATTGCGGCCTTCTCGCCCGGCAACGGATCCATGTCCACTGACAGATCACCGCGGGCGTAATGCTTCATTACTTCGATCAGCCGGTTCTGCACCTGCACATGCGAGCCGACCAGCGCATTGGTCTCGTGCACCATGCGCCCGTAGTCGCCAGGAAAAGCACTCTCGTCCATGCGATAGCTGAGGCTGCCCGCGTCGTGCTGGCGGGCCAGCTCGCCCTGCGCCGCCATCACCGACTGCAACTGCGCCTGCATGCGCTGCATCGACCTGAGCAGCTGCGTCACCTCATCGTTGCCGGACGCGTCGATGCTGTTGTCCAGCCGCCCGTTGGCGATGCCGTCGGCCAGCTTCACCGCACCTTCCCGCGGGCGGGTCAGGCTGCGGGTGATGGCCCACGCGGCCAGCGAGCCCAGTAGCAGGCTCAACGCGCCGAACACGATCGACAACGTGCCGGTCCAGGATTCGGTTGAACGGTATTCCTCGCGACTGCGCTCGGTCAGTGTCTCCTGATGCCGCAGCAGGGTCGAGATCGCCTCATTCCATGCGGTGGCCAAGCCGTGCTCGGCGAGCAGTTCCTTGGCCGCGCCGTTGAAATCACCGGCCTTCATGCGCTCGTGCAGATGCTGGGTGGAGGCGTCGGTGGCCTTGCGTGCCGCGTCGATTTTCGCCACCAGGGCATCACCAGTGGCGTCGCGTGGAATCTTGATGTACTTGGCCCAGATACCGTCGTAGGTCTGCGACAGCTCCTGCGCCTTCTGATAATCCTTGTCGAAATCCTCACCGCGCTTGATCACCATCAGCCGGCGATGCATCAGCACCGCGTTGTTGGTATCCAGCATGTCGTTCAACAGCCGCATCTTCACCATGTTGACGTCCACCACTTTCTCGAACTGGGCGGACTTCAGGTGGTTTCCGTACAGCACGAGGCCAACGATGGCCACGATGAACAGCAGCAGCAAACCGAACCCGGCACCCAGCCGGGATCCCACTCGAAGGTTGCGTAAGGCGAGCATCTCAATTCCCTTGATCATGGCCGTATGATCGATGGCGGCGCAGGCAGGGGAAACTTTATGGGTCGATATTATTATATCGATCTAAAACTGTGGAACTGTGCAGACAGGTGTGAAATCAGAAAACCCACGAACGCGTTATATCCATAAGGTATATCGCCATGTGTACCGAGAATGGGATCAGGCCCGGGCCTGCCGCCCCGGCATCCAGCATTACGGAGCAGCAGGCCCCGGGAAGACCAGATCCTTCCCGAGCCTTGCCGCATGGACGCTCTCGAACTGGAAGGAGAGCACAAACCGGAACCCGCACGTCGCGGCGTAGAGCTTGATGAAGCGGCAGATTTCCCCCCAGGCGCTTTCAAACCCGCTCGCACGGAAATGAAACGAGCCGAGCAGGCCCACCTGCCACTCGGCTTCAATCCCTTCCGCTACGACAGCTTCCGGTGGGTCGACGATGCTGAATCCGAAGCCGGTGTTGGATGCTGGAAGAGATCCACGCAGGCCGTCGGCACCGTCGGAGTACGGCCTGGATCGAGTCCAGAGCGCGCAGCACAAAACCCAGATCGGCACCGGCTTCGACTCAAGCAAGCTTCATCAAAGCTCGGTGTCGTTACAAGCCCTGACCCATTCGTCAGGATCATCGGGCGCCACCGACATGAATCGGACTACTACGTCCACTGTTCACGGCCATCTGCGCCGATCCAAACCAGACCCGCCGGAGCATCGGTCAAGAACCAGAGGCCGAATCCATCGATATCATCTTCGCCAGGATTTTCGGGCCAAGCGTTTGAGATTAGCGTCAGCTGCTCCCTCCAGTCGCCTTGCAAGAACACCCCGTCCGTTGCAAGCCTCACTTTCCCTTCCCTCAACAAACGACCCATCAACTCGAAGAACGCGTCTTTTCTTTCGGAGATCCCAACACCTCCCATTTCCATCGTCATGTGCTGCCAGACGGCACCCATTGATAACCCAAACGAAGAAGTCACCACTGCACAATGAATCCCGTCTTTCATTTGAACTTCACCTCTACTCGCTTTCCATTATTTATGGATTTATCCTGCACATCAATTGTCCAACTAGCACCAGTCTTCTGCGCGCTCGTTGAAAAATCTCTAAGAGTTATCTTTGCACCAGAGCTCGTGGTTGCCGTATAAAGAAGACCCTTTCCAGGTACGACCTTCGCGACAGGCATGCGATCAGTTCCAGTCAGCTGTCTGAAATACAGCATGACATCGGATGTGCTTGCACCAATATAAACCGGAGCACCCGTACTGACTTGAGCATCGGCCTTCAAGACCTTTGAACCAAGATTAAGCTGAAAATCCTTAGGATCCAATGACTTGCTATTGTATTGGTGTGCGAGGTCATCAATTCGCTTTTGCGAGTACGCCTGAAGAACGGATTCAGGTTGTTTGAGAGACAAATCGGGCAGTTCCCGGCTTGGGCGCCCAGCCATCCATCTGCCCGCCCGCACCACCACTGATGCTGCCGGAGCTGGCCGTATAGTCCATGTGGTTCTGCAGGTCGGTGAATGTCAGCGAGCCCGCAGTCAGTTCACTGTCGCCTGCATTAGTGCTGGCAATCGCCCCGCCCACCAGATTCACGTGGCCGGCATCCACGCGATAGCCACCGTTTCCTGCAAACAAGCCGCTCTGCTGGCCGACGCCCTGGTAGTTGCCCTCGGCCTTGCCTGCGCTGGCGTAGCCATCGGCGTTCCACGCGTTGCCGAAGGCCACCTGCACGCGGCCGCCCACCTGGCTGTTCCTGGACATGCTCTCGGCAATGTCCTGCAGCGATTCGATGGTCAGCGTGCCGCCGGTCTTGACGTCGATGCGGTCAGCCGTGGCGGTCGCGCCGCGCAACGTGGTGTCACCCTCGGCCTTCAGCGAGATGTTCTGGCCGGTCAGCGTGGTGTTCTGCCAGGTATTGCTGTCCGAGTTCGCCTTGCTGCTGCCCACGCTGGCTTCGGCATACACATACACGCCCGTCTGCGCCCCCACCACAACGCCAACGCCCACTTCGGCGCCGGCATTGCCGCTCTTGCTGCGGTCTGCCACGTGCGCCTTGCCTGCTTCCAGCAGAATGTCGCCGGCCGAATCCAGGCTGAGGGTGTTGCCTGCACTCAGGTTGCCCTGCACCACATGGATGTCGCCCTGGGTGCTGGTGAGGTTGACGTTGCCGCCGCCCTGGATGATGGAGCCACGCGAAACCATGCTGCTGCCATCTGCACTGCTGTTGGCGGTCTTGAAGCCGATGCCTGCTTCAGCACGGAACAGTTCGCCACTGCCGCCACGGCCGGACAGTGCCGAGATCGCACTGGCTGCCTGATCCGCGTTGGCGCCCGCTGCCATGCCCTGCATCTTCTGCAGGCGATCATCGGACTGACGGGCCGCGTCCACGTTGTTGATCAGGTCGATCAACGGCGACTTCACCCGCGCGAACACGCCGATCTTCAGGTCCTTGTCGCTCTGCGAGTAGTGGCCGCTTTCGTCGGCGGTCAAAAGCTCGATCTCGGCAGCGGTGATGTTCACGTCCTTGGTCGCCACCACGTTGCTGGCGGTCTGCGTGTACTTGCCGCCAGCCGTCAGGTTTACGCTGCCGCCCAGGCTGCCGATGCTGCTGGCCACCTGTGACACCTGCGCGCTGTCGTCCTGGTGCTGCTCGCGGTGCCAGCCGGAGAACTTCTCGGTATCCGATATCTGTACCGTGCCGATCGCCTTGCTGTCCGACGTATTGGCGTTGCTGACCGTATCCTGCCCGCTGCGGACCCGCGGATCACCGGCCGCACGGATGTTCACGTCCTTCTCGGCGGCGATGTTGGCTGCGGTCAGGCTGATGTTGCCCTCGGTGGTGGCCATGCGCACGCCGCCGCCGACCGACAGCTGCGTGCCAGTGATGGTGTCACTGCTACCGCTGCCCTGGCTCTGCGAGTTGTTGGTACCGAACGGTAGGCCGCTGGTGTTGTTGGCAAAGCCCCAGCCCTTGCCGCGGCTGCTGCTGTCGCTGCGCTCGGTGTTGTGGGCCACGTCGAACACGATGTCCTTGGTGGCCAGCAGCACAGCGTTGCCCTCGGCCGACATCTGCGTGCCCTGGCTGAGGATCGAGCCGCCGTTGGCAATCAACGTGAGATCGCCGCCTGCAGCCAACTGGCTGACGCGGGCATCACTGGTCGAATGGCTCTGTTCGCTGTTGGTGCGCTGGCTGCCGGCAGTCACCACGGTCGAAGTGGTGGCCGCGCGCAGGCCGGAGGCTGCGCCATATATTCATAAGGTATATCGCCACGTGAAGCGAGGTGAAATCAGGCTAGGAGCTGCGACCGGGTTGTCGGGCGTTACGGGCAGCAGGCCCCGGGAAGACCAGATTCTTCCCGAGCCTTGCTGCATAGGTACTCTCGAACTGGAAGGAGAGCACAAAGCGGAACCCGCACGTCACGGCGTAGCACTTGATGAAGCACACAGGACTCCATCTGAGGTCGTACCTACTTCTTGCTCATACGCGGCTTGCGGCTTGCTGCATCCAGCCACTGTCAAATGGCCCACCCTGTATCAGTGCCGACCCATGCTCCTGCTGTTTCACCAGATAAAAACCGTCGCGTGCATCAAGGCATCACAGGCGCCTCCACGGAAATTGACTCCCAAGATGGAGCAATTGAATTCTCCTCAAGATAGGTTTCAAGATCCCGGAACGGAGAAACGCCGATGTCACTCAAAGAAAACCATACAGCATCACATTCGTCGCAGACAAAAATCTGAACCGCACTCTCCTTGACGCGAGCCTCAAGTATCTCACCTTGCTCGCAACGCGGACAAATCACGAAACACCTCACTGTACGGGATACGCAGATATTATTTTATTGGCGCCAGGCTTAACAATAATTCTTATGTTCTTCTCGCCGGCAACGCCAATCACTCGCCCATTGGGACGATGAACGCCCCCGGATCTCCAGGCACCGCACGCCCTTCATCCTCCAAGCCTCGTCGATAAGAGAGATCAACTTGGATCTATCCTCAACGAAAACCGAATGCGTGGCCTTTGCGGGGTTTTGAACCGTATGTGCCAATATGTACCTGATACGATTTCCATGTATAGAGCCCATCCCGTAGCATCCCGGCCATTGAGGTGCGCTTGCCTGTCAAGCGCGGCTTTTCACGAACTCAATGCAACGACCAGAAACACCCTCAAGCCACAACGCAGATTGCAGTCACGACCTGCTCCGGCTCATCCTCGAGCGGCACACCCCAACCGGAAATTTCGAGGACCCCGTAATCACCTCCGCTACAGAACCACTCCTCCGCCTCATCGAAATGCAACTCGGTAAAAACAAGAAAATCAGAAACCAGACTACCCAGGCCAATTGATCCTGCCGCAAGTCCACGATAGGACTTACGTGCAACAACATCCCACGGCATCCCCAATGCGTAAACCTTGAGCGCCCGCACAACCCAGCCCTCGATCGTAATAGAGAGCGCAGCCATGTCACCAGCGCGATCACCGCCAGGCAGGGAGAACAGAAGCCCGCCATTTCCATGCTCGTCAGGACCATACCTTTCCAGACGAAGATCAGGCCCGCCCTCAAACCTGTAAAGCCGAGCATCCGCGTCAATCAGATATGCAGCGATAACCGCGTCCAGATCATCGTATGCCGCATGCAGCGGTATAGCCGCCATGGCTAAGCCAGGAACAATCGACGCATCCCACTCAATGGAATTCACATCGCTGCTAATTCACGTCCAACAAAGCTCACCATTATCAAGAACCCATACAATTCCTGCGGGAGCTGCAATCAGGAACCAAAGGCACAGATCAGATTCCAACTCTTCCCTGGTCGACGGCCAAGCCCTCCGAAGAAGCTCGACCTGCTCTAGATTTGAACCATCTAAAAGCCGACCGTCAGACGCCAATTTAGCCTTTCCGGATTCCAGAATATCAAGCATAATTTCGAGAAAAATATCCCGCTGCGCGGCAAAATCGACTGAAGACCCCGCAAGGGCACCATTTAACGCCTGCCACATTGACACCATGGAATACCCAAAGGAGTGCTCCACGACATAATTAGTGTATCCTTCGGTCACTTGAACTTCATCTCCACCGCACCGCCATTATTAATTGATGGATGAACAACATCCACCGTCCATTTTGCGCCAGTTTTTCCCGCAGATGATGAAAACGCTCGCAGGCGAATTATCAAGCCATTTGGCCGCTGAATTACATAAAGCTCACCCTTACATCGCCCAAAACCCTACGCCCTGACCTTTCCAACCGACCCCACCCACTCAACCCAGACAGAGGAATCATTCAGACAACCGGAATCACTTAGAGGCGACATGAGGCGTCCAACAACTTCGAACAGCTGGAGATCCTCACCAGATCGATCAAGAATCCCTTCGAGGAATACCATCATCACCGAGAATGCATCCAGCAACGCCAAGTGTCCATCCGATAGATTTACTTGCGCTCTACAAAATTCAGAATTAAGAGCACTCCCAGCGGTGGTGGCCTCTGCATATGCGTCGCGCCAGTCATCCCACATTACCGGGTCGTTAGGCAAGCCATTCGCCCACAAAAATGAGCCCGCCGAAGATAATAGATCAACGAGAGTATCCTTCCCGCCCCCCCTCTCTACATACTTCTGCAGGAAAGCGCACATCAACACATATGCAGCCTGAACGGAAACTTCCCCGAAACCTCTCATATCGCTCATACTCATCACGCCGCCCTCTTCTGAACTGGCTCTTGTCCGCACTTCCTTCCGCGACGTCCGGGATGCTTTGGGTCCGCCACGCTCTGTAGCCAGCTCTGCTACTTCCTTCAACACATTCTTTCTGCTGCTCGTGCAGCAGCGCTGCCGCCAGCATACGCAGCAGTCGCGATGCCGACCACGGTCATGAATCCTGCATCGAATGCGTCGACACCGACCACCTCGAGGCCGGTCACGGGATTTGTCCCTGTCCATATACCCAAGGTTTGCCCAAGCCCGATCAACGAACTCGCGAGAATTCAAGGACTGGCTCCGCTCCCCGGGATGAACCACCCCATGAATGCAGAATTATCCATTGCAACCTCTGCAAACAGATGCAAGGCACCCGACTGAGTTAGCCTCACCCCAGGTTGCGTAACGACTACGGACTGGACATCTTCCCATACCTCTGCCAACAACAACTTTCGATCGCCCCCATCGCAAATGGAAAAAATACCGCCTAGACATCTAGCTCAATAGCGAACTCATTTCAGCCAGAAGGCGGCAGACAAGACCGACTCCTGATTGGACACCAAACCCCAAACCATACCATTTATTTCCACACCCACATTTCACTCAAAAGATAACGAATAAATCTCGAGGAAAGCCAAACTCCAGGCGTGCGAAACAACACCACCCCACTCATGCACTCAGCACCGCCTTTACTCGCCCCAAGTCGCGCAAGAAATCTACGAGCTCGGCTCCACTCAGCGCCTGAGAGGCATTCCCGACGCTGTCGTCCGCACAACTTCTTGCAAACTGAAATGGAATCTCATCCTCAGCTTCATAAAGCAACAAAGCCCCCCCCCTATCCAATATGCAAGCAAGAAGCGCAGTTAGCGCAAAAATATCTTCCTCGGGAAAATTCTCCAACTTCAACTCTAGAGAAGAATGTGCAAATAGAATAGCCTGACCAAAATCATAACCCAACTTATCCATACCCTCCTCTACATCAGAGCTTACAGACTCACGTAATCCCCATAACCCCAACGTTTCATCATCACTTCCTGCTATAAACATATAGCTGCCGTCGGCCTTGCTTGCACTGGTGTGACCGTCGGCATTCCGCGCGGTGCCGGGCGACACCTGTACATACGGATCGCCCCCCCCCCGCCCGATAGCAAAGCAATCGGGCCGAGTGCCAGCAGTTCGGAAACCAGAAGGCGAGTGCTGTTCATGGGCAGATTGCCACCATGGACCATTGTCACGATTCGACACCGCTTTTAACAGACGCCTCCGGTCCGCCCGATGCGTCGACGCGCGACGGAAGCACAGATCAACAGACCATTTTCTGAGAAGCGTCGAGGTGGCAGACTAGTCAGAGGCAATGACTCTTAAGAATCAGCCCAGAAAGAAAGACCAAGGAAATACCTAGCACTAAGCGTCATCACCGAAATAGAACAGCACACACTTCCCTCCATCTTTCCCAACCAAGCTTATCGGCCGAACGGTATCACCACCATCAACTGAAATCTCTACATACATGCCTTGATCCTCAAAAGTCATAAGCTCCTCAATTAAGTCCTTGATCGTCTTACCACGAACTACCCAAGAAGACCCACTCAAAGTTCACCCCCCTATCCTTTTCAAACTGGAATCAAACGTACCAAGCCGGGTATCCCGGCTACCTAGCGCCTTCACCGATTTCGCTGCCTTCCAAGCACCACCATTATGGCCATCCACATCCCTTGAAATAAATATCTTTCCATTAGTAAAGACAAGCTCACCATCGTGAGCAGTCTCCTTTACACGCCTAAAGCCCAAAGCCGTGGCAGCAGCAGTCGCTTCCTTATTCGTTGCATAGACTGGCCCAGACGTCGCTCGCGGCAGTGCTTCGGAACTGCCCGCCTTCGCCCCCTTCCCGAAGCCTCCGCTCCCTTCGATTATGGTAACAGCGCCATATTTTCGAAGCAGTACCTTCGCAAGTCCAAGCCCCAGCTCAGCTGACGATTCCTTCGAGAAGAGGCCGTACTGATCGATCGTCCTGTCAAGATTTCCGGTCCACTCCGCCAGTGCAGCTACAGTGTGTTCCTGAGGCAGGATATAGACCGGCTGGATCCCCCCGTTCTCAAATATCAGCTCACGATAGGCACGTCCATTCATGGAGTGGGCAAACGAAGAAAGCGCCTCGCTGCTGCGGCCAAGATCATCGAACAGCCCAAGCTCTCCGGGCCACGAGCCATACTTGTAGGAAACGGCCGCATTCACAAACGCCTGACACGCAGGGCTCGCCGAGTTCGCTGTACAAACCGAGAGCAGCTCATAGTCCATTCGCTCTGACAGTTGCTTGGCAACGTCACGCACCATCTTCTGGCATGACGTGTCGCTGCCGCACTCGTCGAGTTGCTGCTTCATTACTCGAGCCTGATCCTCGGCAAGGAAGTTGTTCTCAACCGAATTCTTGGCGATCCCTGCATTCAACGCGATCCCAGCCAGATCCTGCCCTGACAAGCCACCCGCCAGTGCACCCACCGCCTGCGACAGCGCCAGCACCATCTCCTTCTGTTCCTGGCTCAGCCTGGAAGGATCTCCCCCGGTCAACGTATTGGTCAGCACCTTCGCAGCCAACTCGCCGCCTGCCGCCGAAACGGCACCGGTCCCCGCATTGCCACCATTGGCTTCGGCTAGCAGCGCACCCAGCACCGCATGCGACAGCAATTGCAGCGTCGCGTTCGGGTCACTGCCATGGTTCGGGTCAAGTGTGCTGCCGATGAAGTAGGCGGCATATGGCGCCAGTGCATTGGAGGCGACCTGACCGGCACCTTGCCCCGCTACGCCTCCCACAAGCGCGGTCGTCACCGCGTTCAATGCACGGTTGTAATCGCCGCCCGTGCCCCACTTCTTGGCATTTTCGTAGGCTGGGCTGTTTGCCGTCAGCACCGCATCGCGTTGTTCCGCACTCAGCGCGTTGAACGCCTTCTTCTGTTCCGTTGACAGGCCGTCGTAGTACGCCTGGGTTGCCTTGTTGCTCTGATAGGCCTGCACATCCACGGCGACCTGCTTGCTGGTGGCAAGCACCGTGCTGGCTGCGTTCGCCATCGCCTGTTGATCGGCCAGCAACTTGTTGGCATCAGGCATCGTGTCCAGTGCACGGTGTGCAGCGGCTGCATCGGTGTTGACACCCAGCTCGGCCGCCGTGGTCTTCCTGCCGCCAATGGTGATGTTGCCCTCGGTCAGCGTCGCACGCGTGCTGGAGCTGTCGCTGCCGCTCTCATGCATGGGCAGCCCGCCCCCCATTGAGACACCCGTCGGCCCCTCCAACTTGCCCGTCACGATGCTCGTGCCGATGCCCTTCAGCTGCTCGCCGGCCCCCACGCCCTTGCCGGCCGGTCCCTTGCCCCCGTTGCCGAAGCCCCCACTGATGCTCCCCGACGTGGCCTTGTAGTCCATATGGTTCTGCAGGTCGGTGAAGGTCAGCGAATCAGCAGTCAGTTCACTGTTGCCCGCATTCGTGCTGGCGATCGCGCCGCCCACCAGGTTCACCTGGCCGGCATCGACGTGGTAACCGCCATTGCCGGCAAACAGGCCGCTCTGCTGGCCAACGCCCTGATAGCTACCGTTGGCCTTGCCTCCGCTGGCGTAGCCGTCGGCATTCCACGCGGTGCCGAACGACACCTGCACGCGGCCACCCACCTGGCTGTTCTTGGACATGCTCTCGGCGATGTCCTGCAGCGATTCGACGGTCAGCGTGCCACCGGTCTTCACGTCGATGCGGTCGGCGGTGGCGGTCGCGCCACGGAGAGTGGTATCGCCCTCGGCCTTCATCGAGATGTTCTTGCCGGTCAGCGTGGTGTTCTGCCAGGTGCTGCTCTCGGCGTTGGACTTGCTGCTGCCGACGCTGGCTTCGGCGTAAACGTACACGCCGGTCTGCGCGCCCACTGCAACGCCCACGCCGACTTCGGCGCCGGCATTGCTGCTCTTGCTGCGGTCGGCCACATGCGCCTTGCCCGCTTCCAGCAGGATGTCACCGGCCGAATCCAGACTGAGCGTGTTGCCCGCGCTCAGATTGCCCTGCACCACGTGGATGTCGCCCTGGGTGCTGGTCAGGTTGACGTTGCCGCCCCCCTGGATGGTGGAGCCGCGCGAGACCTGGCTGCTGCCATCGGCACTGCTGCTGGAGGTCTTGAAGCCAACGCCGGCCTCGGCACTGAGCAGTGCCCCGCCTCCGCCCTTGCCGGCCATGCTGGAGATGGCACTGGCAGCCTGATAGGCATTGGCACCAGCAGCAAGCCCCTGCATCTTCTGCAGGCGGTCGTCGGACTTGCGGGCGGCGTCGACGTTGTTGAGCAGATCGATCAACGGCGATTTCACCCGCGCGAAGGCACCGATCTTCAAGTCCTTGTCGCTCTGCGAGTAGTGACCGCTTTCGTCAGCGGTCAGCAGCTCGATCTCGGCGGCAGTGATGTTCACGTCCTTGGCCGCCACCACATTGCTGGCGCTCTGCGTGTACTTGCCACCGGCGGTGAGATTGACGTTGCCGCCGAGACTGCCAACGGTGCTGGCCACCTGCGAAACCTGCGCGCTGTCATCGCGATGCTGCTCGCGATGCCAGCCGGAGAACTTCTCGGTATCGGCGATCTGCACGGTGCCGATCGCCTTGCTGTCCGAGCGGTTGGCATTGCTGACCGTGTCCTGCCCGCTACGGATCGTCAGGTCGCCCGCAGCGCGGATGCTGACGTCCTTTTCCGCCGCGATGTTGGCGGCGGTCAGGTGGATATCGCCCTCGGTGGTGGCCATGCGTACACCACCACCCACCGACAGCTGTGTGCCGGTGATGGTGTCGCTCTGGCCGGCGCCCTCGCCGCGCGAATTGTTGGTGCCAAACGGCAGACCGGCGGAGTTGGTGGCGATACCCCAGCCCTTGCCACGGCTGTCGCTGTCACTGCGCTCGGTGTTGTGCGCGACATCGAACACGATGTCCTTGGTGGCCAGCAGGACAGCATTGCCCTCGGCCGTCATCTGCGCACCCTGGCTGGTGATCGAGCCGCCGTTGGCAATCAGCGAGAGATTGCCGCCTGCATTGAGGTTGCTGACCCGCGCGTCACTGGTGGAGTGGCTCTGGTTGCTGTTGGAGCGCTGGCTGCCGGCCGTGATCGCCGGCAGCACTGCCGCCGACACGCCGGCCGCGACACCTTCAGCGGTACGCGTGATCCGGCCCATCATCGTGCCGCTGTCGGCCATGCCTTCGGTGGCGTTGTCGCGTGCGGTGCGGTACGCCTTGGCCGGGTCATAGGTGACGCCCACCGAGAACCCGCTGGACTTGCTCGACTGGCTGGCCTGGGTGTCCACCGTGTCCTGGCGGGCAATCAGGTTGATGTCCTTGCCGACCAGGGTTAGGTCCTTGCCTGCTGCCACGTCGGACGCGGCGATCGTCAGCTGGTTGCCTGCGTTGATCAGCACGCTGCCTTCGCGTGAGGCGATGGCCGAGCCGACCTGGGTGGTCGACTGCTCGGCAGAACTGCTGCTGTTCTTCGAGCTGCCGTAGCCGATCGAAGCGGTTCCATTGGAGAAGCCACCGGTGAAGCCGGACTTCTTCCTGCTCTCGCTGGACTCGCTGCTGTGATGGTCCTCCGCAGAAGTGATCAGCACATTGTTGCCCGCACCGAGGACCACTGTGCCGGTGGCGTCAACCACCGCGCCTACGGTGGTCAGATCGCGGCCGGCGGTGACGCTCACGCTCTCGCCCATCAAGCCGGTGCCAATGGCGTAGCTGTCGTTGCTCTCGGCGTGGCGGGTGGTGGTGGTGCTCGACAGGGTTTTCTTTTTCTTGTCGTAGCTGTCCAGGCTGAAGTCATGCGTTTCGTTGGCCGAAAGCAGGTTGAGGTCGCGACCGGCCGCCACGCTGAGCGTGCCATCCGAGCTGGCGACCTGGGTGGCGTTCAGATTGACGTCGCGGCCTGCGGTGAGCAAAACGTTGTCACTTGCCTGCAACTGACTTCCACGCACGGTCTCGTCGGACCGGGTGACCTGCCGCGAACTACGCTTGCTGGCTACGGCGCTGTCGAAACTACTGCTGTCCACCAACGCCAGGCTGTTGATGTCCCCGCCGGCCCGCAGCGCCATGCCACCGTCGGCCTTAACCTGGGCCCCGGCCAGCGTGATGTCCTTTCCTGCCGAAAGCACCACGTCACCGCCGCCCTGCACCGACGACACGGCGTGGGTGGTCTGGCTGCCGCGCTGATGGTTTCGATCATCGAAAGTCGCATCCTGGCGCTGATCCAGCGTCAGCGCTCCGAGCTCGATGTTGCCGCCGGCCACAAGCTGGGTGATGCCCTCCTTTCCGGCGTTGTGGATCTGCGCCGCCTTCAAGCTGATGTCGCCACCCGCCGCGACTGACAATGCACCATCACCACTTGGGTTGGTCACATACAATCCGGCAACCCGATCAATGCGGTTGGTCTCGTACTGGTAGGTGCCACCGCCCCGCTGTGTCTCCACCGTGGAGGCCACCGTGACATTGCCCGCGGCCTTGACCGACAGCGCATCGGTGGCCGTCACGGCGGCACCGGCAACGCGGATGTCCTTGTCCGACGACAGCCCGACATACTGGCCGGAAATGCTGCCGCCAAGGTGCTCGATGTTGCCTGCATCGATGGTCACCAGCTTGCGGCCGGCGATGTTGCCGGTGTTGACCAGGCCATTGCCCAGCTTGATGTCGACATTGGCGCCGGCCAGCAGTGCACCCTGCCCGTCCAGATCGCCCGGGCGCAGGCGCAGGTAGACCTGCGGCACCAGCGCGGTGGTGGTGCTGCCATCGGCCAGGGTGACGGTCTGCTCGACCAGCCAGACGATGTCGCTGGTCAGCTGTGCCATCTGCGCTTCGGTCAGCGCCACGCCGGGCCGCAGGCCCCATTCGCTGGCGACCGTGGCACCGGCCTCCAGCAGAGCACGGTACTGCGCCTCGTCACTGGCGTAGCCGTCGAGGAAGCGGCGACCGGTCAACTGGCCGATCTGCTCACGCACCATCTTCTGCTCGTAGTACCCATCACCCAGCCGCTTCTGCACGGTATCGGGCGAGTAGCCCATCTGGCCCAGCAGGTGGTCCGAGCTCAGCCAGGTCTTGTGGTCGGTAAAGCGCGGATCGGTCTCGACCAGGTAGTGACCACCGTTGGGATTGACGTTGAACAGGCTGGCGCTCGGCGCGCGCGTGTCCGGTGCGCCCATCGCGATGCGATCCGGCGATCCGCCACTGGCCGCGACTACGCGCGGCCCGGACGTGCCGGTGTTGCCGCTCACGCCGCCGACGTTGCCGCCCTGCTGGGTACCGGCGGCATCGGCCGCCTGTGCCAGCGCGCGTTCGGCACCGGTGCCGGTGGACTGGCCGGGCCCCTGCGCACTGCCATGGCCCGACCCATCCGGCAGCGCCTTGGGCCTCTGCACGTTGAGGTTGGCCATGGCCGAACCGTTCTGCACGTTCGGTGCGTTGCGCCCCTGGTTGAGGTTGCTCAGGTCACCGACATCGATGCTCAACGTGCCGTTGGCGGTAATCTGGCCCCCCAGCTGGCCGATCTTTTCGGAGATGGGCTCGGCGGTCCATTGCGTTCGGGTGCCGTCGTAGGCGATGGAGGTGTTGTTGAAGGTATGCGTGCGGAACAATTCGAGACCGACGTTACTGACACGGCTGTCGGCGCCGTGACCGACGATCTGCAGATTGCCGCCCGCAGCAATCTGCGCGTAGCGGTTGTTCAGCTCGTCCACCGACAGGCGCATGTTGCCGCCGGAACGGATCACCGCATCGGCACCGGCACCGGGCTGCAGCTGGTCCTCATGGGCCACGTGGTGAGCAACGCGCTTTTCTTCATTGAGGCCGTGTTCCTGCGTGTGCTGGCGGCGACCGACGATGGTCGCATCGGGATTGCTCAACGACGCCGGGGTGATGAACTGGATGCAGGTAGTGCTGCAGGTACCGTAGGCGCTGGAGAACGTCAGGCGGTCGTTCTGGTAGGTGAACTTCTCCTTCGACTTCAGCACGTCGAACGGATCGCCGCCCGGCACCTGGTCCGGATTGGCGGCGGTACCCTTGCTCACGTAATAGATCGTGACGGTACCGGTGACCGGATCCATGCGCCAGCGCTCACCGCGCACGTCATAGCCCAATCCACCAGAGCCGAAGAAGAAGCGCGAGGTGTTCGCGGTCAGGCGAACCACCGCCTTGCCCAGGCGGGTGCCGTCCGGAGCGATGTAGGGCTCGTCCTGCAGCACGTCTTCCGGCGCGATGTAATAGAACTCCCAGGCCTTGTAATTGCTGGTATCGCTGACCGTGCCTGCGGTGTTCTTCGAGTTCTTCTGCCATGCCGCCACCATCATGTTGACGGTAGTGTCGATGGTCTTGACCTGGGTCGGGGCGATCGCCACATTCTCGCGGATGTTGTTGACCACCTGCGCATCGATGGACAGGTTGCCACTCACATCGATGACCGAGCTGATGTTGTCGATCCGCCCGGCAATGCCGCTGGCGATCCGGTCGGCGCCGAGCGCGCCACCGATGGCCGCATCACCGCCGCTGTAGATCAGGCCCTTGCCGGTGTTCTGCAGTTCGCGCACACCCAGGTCCAGCCGCTCGCGTGCGGCCACGGTGCCGACGCGGGTGGCACCACCGGCCTCTTCGGCGCGGTTCTTCAGCACGCTGGTGGAGATCGCCACGTGGTCACCGTAGATGCGCCCGGTGCCGAGATTGTCGATCTCGCCGGCCTCCAGGTGCGTCAGCGCGCCATCGATCAGGCCGCGGTTGGTCAGCTGGCCACGGGCATTGAGGTGGGTCGTACCCTGGCTGGAGATCTCACCCGAGGCTGCGTTGGTGATGTTCTGGGCGTTGAGGTCGAGGTTGCCACCGCGCACGACACCCTGGTTGTCGAGGTCGCCGGACAGGTTCAGCGACAGCGTGCCGTTGGCGATCCATTCGCCACGATGGCGCATGCCCTGCTGCAGGGTAAGGCCGAGGTCACGCTGCGCATGCACTTGGCCGTCTTCGCTGAGCACACGTGCCACCAGGGTCTGGCTGCCATCAGCGCGCAGCAGGCCACCGCTGTTGGCGACGTTGTCCGCCTGGCTGTCCAGGTTGCCGCCGGTGCTGATCATGCCGCCGGTGTTCTGCAGCTGGCCGTTGATCTGCAGCCGCGCACTGCCATCGGTGACGACCTGGCCCTGGCTGTTGTCCAGCCACTGTGCACCGAACTGCAGCTGGCCCGCCTGCAGCCCACGCGTGCCGTCGCCGCCACGGGTGTTGCGGTTGTCCACGCTGGCGGCCGTGAGGGTCAACCGCTGGCCGGCCGCGATCGCGCCGGCGGCGTTGTCCAGGTGCCCGTCCAGGGTCAGGTCGAGGTTGCGTCCGGCCTGCACGCGACCACCGGCATTGGCCAGGCTCGCCGCCTGCAGCGAAAGATCCGCAGCGCTGGCAAGTGTTCCACCGGCACTGTTGTCGACGCGGGCCAGCAGCAAACGCGCATCGCCTTGTGCATTGACTGCGCCGCCACGGTTGTCCAGCACACCGCCTTCCAGCTGCAGCTTCCCGGCCGCCAGCAGCCCACCGCTGCCGGCCGTGAAACGGTTGTCGATGTCCTGCCCAGCCGTGTTGATGGTCAGGTCGGCCGCCGACTGCACGCGACCGCCCTGGTTGTCCAGAACGCCACTGCGCACACTCAGCGCGCCCTTCTGTGTACCCAGCGTGCCGGCGCGGTTGTCCAGCCGCTGGCCGCGGGTATCGATGTCCAGCTGGCCACCCAGCAGCGTGCCCCGCTGGTTGTCCAGGCCGTTACCCTGCAGCTGCAGCCGTTCGGCGGCCTGCATCGCGCCGTCGCTGTTGTCCACGCCTGCCGCCGTGGTCACCGTCAGGTCCTTGCCAGCGACCAGGGCGCCGTGGCGGTTGTCGAGACTGCCGGCGTCCAGGGTCACCGTGCCGGTGCTGGACAGCAGGCCCTGTTCGCCATTGTCGAGACGACCGTCAACGCCCAGCACCAGCGTGCTGCCGCCCGCGTGCACTGTGCCACCCTGGTTACCAAGGCTGGCCGCGGTGACTGTGCCGGCACCGCCGAGCAGGATCCGGCCCTTCTGGTTGTCCAGCGCCTGGCCGATCGCCAGCGTGGAGTGCCCGGTGCCTGCGCCCTGCAGCGTGCCCTGCGCATTGTTCAGCTGCTGCGCGATGACATCCAGCGCGCCATTGCTGGCGAGTGAACCGCCGCGATTGTCCAGCATACCCTGTACGCGCAGGCGCAGCGCATCTTCACCGGTTGCGGTGAGCGTGCCACCGGCGGTGGTCAGGGTGCCGGCGCTGATGGCGACGCGACGCGCCGAGGTGGTCGCTCCACTCAGATCGAGCGAGGCGCCATCCAGCACGAAGCTGCCGTTGCTGAGCATGCTGCCGCCCTTGCCCAGCAGGGCCTGCGCCGAGACCTGCAGCTGGCCACTGCCGGCGTGCTGGATCCTGCCTGCACTGTTGTCCAGCGTCCGGGCCAGCAGGGTCAGGTCGCCATTGCTGGCCAGCGTGCCACCGGCATTGCCCAGCGCCGTCGCCTTGACGCGACTGGCGCCTTCGCCGCTGGCAATAATGCGGCCACCGGCGTTGTCGAGCGTGGTGGCCTCCAGGTCGAGGCGATCGGCGCCCAGCGTCGCGTCACGATGATCCATGTCGTCGGCGCGCAAGGTCAGTGTGGCCGAGGAGACCAGCGTGCCCTTGCTGCCGTCCAGGCGGCCGGTGGTGATGTCCAGGCCCTGGTTGCCGGCCTGGCGGATACTGCCGCCACTGTTGTCCAGCCGTGCGGCGGCGATCGTCAGGCGGTTGGCGTTGCTGGCGATCGTGCCTTCGTGATTGTCCAGCGCACCGACGATCTGCAACGTGCTGTCGGCCGTTCCGGCGCCGCTGAGCGTGCCCGTGCGGTTGATCAGTTCACCGGCCTGCACATCCAGTGCCCCGTTGCCGGCGATCGTGCCGCCACTGTTGTCCACGCCCTGCGCCACGTGCAGCCGCAGCGCGTCGTTGCCGGTCGCGCTGAGGTTGCCGCCGGTGTTGTCCAAGCGCTGCGCATCGATGGCAATGCGCTCTGCCTGGGTAGTGCTGCCGGCCCCCAGCAGCAGGTCGCCGCCCTCAAGTTCCAGCGCCGACTGGCTGAGGACGCGGCCGCCCGCACCCTGCAGGCTGTCGGCGCGGATCTGCAACGTACCGTCGCCGGCGTGTTCGATTGCACCGCTGCGGTTGTCCAGGCTTGCCGCCTGCAGCCGCAGATCACCGGTACCGGCCAGGCGGCCGCCGTTGCTGTTGTCCAAGCGCTCTCGGGCCTGCACCTGCAGCGCGCCGCTGCCTGCCGCCAGCACCTTGCCGCCCTGGTTGACCAGGCTGCCAACCTGCAGCTGCACCTGGCCATTGCCGGAGATGCCGCCGCCGCTGTTATCCAGCGTGTCGCGCACCGTCAGCGCCACGCCCTGCGTTCCGGCCGACTGCAGCGTGCCCTTCTGGTTGTCGATGCGACCGGCGTCGATGCGCAGGCCGCCGTTGCCGACGATCTGGCCGCCCTGGTTGTCGAGCGCCTCGCGCACGTCCAGTGCCAGCTCCGAGATACCCTGCGAGACGATCTGGCCCTGGCGGTTGCGCAGCACATCGGCGTGGATCTGCACACTCTGCGCCGACGTCGTACCGCCGCTCACATCCAGCTCGCCGCCGGACAGCACCAGTGCACCGTTGCTGAGCAGGCGCCCCTCGCTGCCATGCAGCGTATCGGCCTGCACGTTCAAGCTCCCAGTGCCAGCCTGCTGCACCAGGCCCTTGCTGTTGTCCAGCGTGGTCGCGGCCACTATCAGGTCGCCGTTGCCGGCCAACGTGCCACCTGCGCCGTTGTCCAGGTTCGACGCCTTCACCGAACTGGCACCGGTTCCGAGCGACAGCAGGCTGCCGCCGCGGTTGTCCAGCATGCCAGCCACGATGTCGAATCCCGCCGCACTGAGCGCACCGTTGCGCAGGTCGGCGCTGCCAGTCGTCCAGTGCAGGCGCCCCACCGTGCTCAGCCGTCCACCGGGACCAGCCCAGTCACCCGTGTCCAGCGTGAGGCCACCCTCACCGGCATGTTCAATGCGGCCATCGGCATTGCCGACCTGGCCTGCTTGCAGCGCCAACTGCGCGGCGTTGGTGGCCAGCAGGCCGCCGTCATTGTTGAACAGACCCTGCACCGTCCACGACGATGCCGCCTTGCCGGCGTGCCGCAGTTCACCCCCGCGGTTGTCGAGCGACTGCGCATCCAGCCGCAGGCCGCCGGCTACGCTCAGCGCACCCTTCTGGTTCGACAACAGGCCCACATGCAACGCGGCATCGCCATGCACCTGCAGCGTGCCGCCATCATTGCGCAGCTCGCCCCCAGCCTGCAGCGCGCTCACTCCCAGGCGACCGCCGCTGTTGTCGAGTCCGGCACGTGCGACGAGCGATACCGCACCACCATTGGCGATGCTGCCGCCGTCATTGTCCAGCATGCCGGCGATGGCGATCAGGCCCTCGGCCATCGGTACCACTGGCGAGGTCGGCGTGCCGGTCGAGCCGCCGCCGGTTCCCGGCGTTCCTCCGCCGCTGCCCGGCGACGTGCCGCCCCCTGGGCCACCGCCGTTGCCACCGGACGCGACGGCATCCAGCGCACCCAGCAGACCGTTGCTGCGGTTGCGGGCCGCTTCGGCCTTGAGCGCCAGCGCCTGCACACCAGTCTGTTCAATGGTGCCGCCATGGTTGCGCAGGCCCTGCGCCTCGACCTGCAGGCGCTGTGCGTTGAGCTTGCCGCCGCTGTTGTCCAGCGTGCCGCCGGTGGTGATCGCAACCTCGCGCGTGGCGGCGATGGTGCCGGCATTTGCAAGATCACCGTGCACCTGCAAGCGCACGTTCTGCAGCGACTGCAGTGCGCCGGTGTTTTCCAGGCGGCCGTCCACCGTCACCACCAGCTCACCGACCTGCGCGCCGATGCTGCCGGCATTGCGCACGCCCACACCGTGCTCGTTGCCGACCAGCCAGATCTTGTTGGCGAACATGCCGCCGAGAGCGCCCACGTCCAGCGCGAAGGTCGGTGCCTCGCCGTTGGCCGGGATCAGGCTGGCCTGGCTGTGGTCGGCATTGACCACGGTGTTGCCCAGCGTGGCCTGCAACTGGTTGGCCCAGATGCCGGCGTTGACCTTCAGTGACCGGGTGATCAGGTCGGTGTAGTCAGCGCGGCTGGTGTCCAGACCCTCTCCATCGATCTGGATCGCACCACCGGTGACGCGGTAGCCCTCCAGTGCCCCAGCACCCGTGAACATCGGCGTGCCGGTGGTCAGGGTCACGCGGCTGGCGTTGAGGAAGCCGCCGCCGTTGACCTGGATGCCGGCCGGGTTGGCGATGATCACCTCGGCGCGCTGCCCGGCCACTTCCACGTAGCCGTTGAGCCGGCTGGCCGGACCGTTCACTTCATTGAGGATGACCCGCGCACTGCCGGTGGCAAGCCACGGATTGCCCTGCACCCAGCCCCCCAGCTGCGTCTGCACCTGGCCGCGGGCGTTGTTGAGGATGACGCCCTCGCGTCCGACATCGAACTGCGAATAGCGGTTGCGCGACACACCCGCCGCCGACGGCGTGGTGATGTTCACCATCGGCACACCATTGGGGGCCGTCACCATCGTCGGCCGTTCACGGCCCGGCGCATTGGGATCGGAAATGATGCGCGCATCGGACTGCGCCAGTGCAGGGGTTACCATGCTGACCCAGCCCAGTGAGCACATCAGTGCGAAGCCCAGCGGCGACAGCGCGGCGCTCTGCCGGCCCGGCACATGGCCGACCAGGCCACCGCCACCCTTCACCAGCTCCGACGCCACCTGCCAGACGCGCAGCGCGCGGTTGAAAACCAGACGATAGATAGTGTTCATGTCACGTGTCCTTGTGGCAGATCAGTAGCGCCAGGCCAGGCTGAAGCCGAATGTGGTGTAGTCGGTGGGGAAATGGGCGGGCTTGTGCAGTGCCGAACCGACGAAGCCATCCCAGGAAAGCTGCTGCCAGCCGCCGCGCAGGCCCAGCGCCATGCCCGCCAGGTCACGGCCGGACTGCCACTGCGCGGATGGGCCGCCGATGCGGCCGTAGTCGGCGGCGACGTAGAACTCCTGGCCACCGCCGATGCCCAGCGAAAGATCGTTGCGCAGCGACCAGCCGCGCTCACCGCTGAGCGAGCTTTCACCATCGAAACCGCGCACGGTATAGCGGCCGCCGATGGCGAAGCGGTCCTGTGGCGAGAGCGGCGTGCGGTTCCACTGCGCCCGCCATGCGGCGGTGTAGCGCAGGCGCTGCCTGCCCAGCTGGAACGGCACGCTGAACTGCGCGTCGGCGGTGATCAGCTTCATCCGCGAGGTCCCTTCCAGCGGCAGCGTCGGATCCCACTGCTGCGCCATCTCTTCTGGCGAGCGCAAGGCGTGGAAGGCCCCCGTGCCACGCCGGTAGGCCACGCTGGCATCGAGCGTGGCGTTGCCGATGAACTGCTTGTGGGTCAGGCCCAGTTCCCAGCCCGCGGTGCGGCGGCGCTGTACTTCGATCTCGGTATCGTCGATGTAGTTCTTCGACTCTCGCTGCCAGCCGCGCGCGTAGGCGCTGAACTTGACCTTGGCATTGCGCAGCAACAGCCGGTCTACCCGCGCTTCGGCGTTTTGGCTGCGGCCGCTGTAGTCATAGCTTTCAAAGGCACCCACCACGTTCTGGCTGTAGTCGAAAGCGCTGGCGGTGGCACCGAACAGCCAATACCCGTAGGGCACGTCGTAGTGCGCGGTCCAGCTGTTGGTGTCCTTGCCTCGGCCATTGAACACGCCACGGCCGGCGCTGATGTAGAACAGCTCGTTCAGGCCCAGCGGATTGTCCAATGACAGCGTGGCATTGGCCTGCAGCTTGCCGGTGCCGCGGCTGCCGGCATCGTCCAGGGTGACGCTGGCGCGCACCGGTGAGCGCTGCGTCCAGTCGATCTGCAGGTCGCTCTGGCCTGGCGCCGCGCCCTCGCCGTCGGCCGGCGCGATCTTGATGTCGGCGCTGACGGTGGGCACGCGCTGCAGGTTCTCCAGCCCCTTGCTCGATGTCGCGCAGGTTGAGCAGGCCGCCGCTGCGGATCGGCAGTGCATTGGCGAGGGCCGGATGCCGTCCCTGCGGGTCGGAGAACACGGCCTCGCGGAACCGGCCTGGCACCACCGACAACGTCAGCGTGCCCTGGTTGAGGTCCTGCGGTGCCGACAGCACCCGCGTGGTGACATAGCCGCGGGCGATGATCGCGTTCTGCACGCGCTTCATCACCACGTTGATGCCTTCGGTCCCCAGGCAACGGCCTGTGGCCGGATCGTCGACCGGGTCGGCAGCCGCCAGTGCCCAGCCGAAGCGCTGGCTGTCCTCGCCTTCCAGCACGATGCGATCGATGCGCACGCAGGGGCGCTCCTGCGCCGGCAGGCGGTCGCCCTCCTTCTGCGCGTTCTGCTCCAGGCGGACGTCGGGGCGTTGTTCCTGCTGCTCGCGCAGCACGCGTTCGCGTTCCTTTTGCCTCAGCAGTTCCTGCGCGGCTGGATCACCGGTCTGCTGGGCGGCAACACCGAAGGTCATGCCAAGCAACACCACCCACCCACCACCACGGCACGCCTGTCGTGCCTGCTTCTTCCCTGACCGCACAGTGTTTTCCTGATATTGATGCAGGCCGTCAGGCGCTCTGTCCGGAAAAGGACAATGCATCGACGTGCCGGCTTGATTCGGGTCTGCCGACGCACAGGCGACAGCACGCCGCTACGCGAAGCGCAGAAAGGCGCAAAGGGTATCGGCCGCCTCAGAAACTTCTATAGGAAAGATTGCAAATTCAGTCGACTGCGGGGCAACACACCGCAAACGCCCGGGACGCTGCGCGTTCGGGCCATGGTGCGAACCCTGGTCCTACAGCACGCCAGCTTTCGCCTGCTGACGCTACAGTCGCCGCATGACCATCGTCCTACAGATTGAAGGCGCCGCCATCAATGACATCCCCAGCCTGTACGCGGAGATCAACCGCGTGTTCATGGCCGGCGAGAACTGGCAGCTCGGGCCAAGCCTGGACGCCCTGGATGACCTGCTGCATGGCGGCTATGGGGTGTTGGCCGGCCACGACCGGGCCACGGTGATCTGGGGTGATATCGAGCACAGCCGCGCCGCACTGGGACGAACTACCACATGTCAGTGGCTCCAGTCCAAGCTGGAAGCCCCGGGCACCTTCAATACGCGGACCATTGCGCTCCAGCTGGACGCCCTGCAACGAGGCCTGGGCCAGACCTACTTCGAGATCGTAATGGAGATCTTCGCAAGCCACCGGCAGATCACCCTGGTTCCGGCCTGACTGTGTGCCCCGCACGGGCAATGCCCACCAACCGCAGCGGCGCCCACCGGCCCCAGCAGTTACCATGGACGGCCCTGTACCCGCTCCGCTGCCGCTGCCGCCCGGCGCGGCCGGACGCCCTGATCCACGAGTCCCATGTCCAAAGACAAGTCCGCCGAGCACACCCCGCTGATGAAGCAGTAGCGGCGTGCGACTCTTTGGCAGAATCAATTTATTGATTTACAACAGATTGCCAGAGCCTCATCGGATCGTTCGTGGATTTGGCTACCCTTTGGCGACCTACGCAACCCCCTATTGAAAGACTTTTTGCGCAGCCCCTAATGCCGACTGCGGCAGCCTCGGAGCCATGAGCGGAGGAAGCCACTCATGCGCTATGACGGCCAAAAAACGTCGCTTGCCGGGCACTGAAACGACGCTTCCGACCGCGTGCTTTGCACGCCCACCAATCCCCCCATCGGGGCGCTCGCCACGGACAGGCTCCAGTCCCACCGCCGGGCGCACATCCAGCCCTCGCAGGGCGTGGCCGGCGTGATCGCCAGCGGCATCAGCCCGGGCCACATCGGCGCCAAGGGGACCACCGGTTCGGGCACCACCTCGGCCACCAACATGGGCTGGCCGGCGCGGTAGGACCGGATCGCCACCAGGCACTCGCTGCGCATCTCGACGTGGGGCATGTCCTGGAATCTCTTCCAAGCGCCACCCCACCTCAAACCCGCCTGCTGGGCCAGCTCACCGAAGCGCTGGTAGCCCTGCCGCACCTGCTCGTCCCTCAGGTCCCAAGAAGGGCGCCCGCGCTTGTAGATGACCATATCCGCCGCCCAGCCGTGGTTGTGGCAGCTGCTGCCAGGCCCTACTTGGGTCACGCCCTTCTGGCTGGCGAGCAACGCAGCCTGGCGCTGTTCAGAGCGGTAACCCTCCATCAGGCGCAGGTCGTAGCCCTCGCCCTTCATTTGCAAAGCGATCCGTTCCAGTGTTGAGCGAAGCTCGGGCTGGACACCGTCCCACTGCGGGGCGTCCTTGTGGCGGTGGAACAGGCGTTTGAAAAACCCTGGCTTCTTCCCGTGGACCTCAACGGAATCGGTGGCTGGCACGTGAGCGTGGACCAAGATGGGGGCGCTGACCAATGCGAGCGCGAGCAACAAGCGTTGAAACATGAGTAGGCCTCCTTACTCACATGAGCGATACATCCATGCAAGCGGAGAATCGAAAACGCGCAAGGGGGCTTGCGGAATCTTTTCCCTGACGTAGAAGAACAGGGGTGGGGAAAAGTCGGCCCCACCGCTTCCCGGCTCAACGGTCCTCCTGCCGTTGCGCCGGGAAGTTTCGTTGGGGGGGCTTGCGCATTCCAGGATCTGATCTATTCGTGAGTGCACACACTCACTCAATTCAGAGCCAGGAGGCCACCCTATGAAACGCTCCCTCATCCACTGCGCTTGGTTGGCAGTCCTTGTAGCGGGTTTAGCAAATGCTCAAACCCAAGTTGGCAACAACGCCACTGCCACAGACTCTGAAGGCACCTCCGCCGGTGACGACTCGACCGCCTACAACAATTGCGTCGCAGTGGGAAAGGGCTCCCTCGCTGGAAGTCCCAATGCAGCATTCGGCGACTGCATCGCAGTGGGAGCGGACAGTGTCGTTGGAACTGGTTCGATTGGCTTCGGAACTCGGGTTCGAGCCCTCGCCGGCGGCGTCATTGTTATTGGAAACGACGCGTTCGCGCCTGCTGGCGCGGTGAGCGGCACGGTCGTCGTTGGCCACAACAGCAACGGAGACAACGCAACCATCATTGGCAGCAACAGCCAAGTCAACGGCAACCCCTCCAATAGCAATGAAGGAGGGGTTGGCGTAGGCAAGAACATTCGAGCTACTGGCGCAGGCACTGTGGTAGTGGGCGATGGCGGCCGAGCTCTCAATTCCAATCATTTGGGGGCCAAGGCCGCGACAACCGCGCTGGGAGCCTTCACCAACGCCGACGCTGATGGCTGCGTAGCCCTCGGCGCTACCAGCGACTGCGGCCGCGAAGCCAACACCGTCTCCGTGGGTAACGCTACGCTTAAGCGCCGTGTGTCCAACGTGGCCGACGGCCTCTACGACACAGACGCTGCGACAGTCGGGCAATTAAATCCTATTGCTGGTGCACTGGGGGCCGGTGCACGTTACGTCAATGGACAATTCATCGCTCCGACGTATGTTATGCAGAGCGGCAACACTTACCACACGGTTGCTGACGCGCTCTACGACATCGACGGACGACTTCACACCATTGAGAACAACCCCGGCGGCGGCCAAGGTCCAGCAGGCTCCGATGGTGCCAGTGCCTACCAAGTGGCCGTGAACAATGGCTACCAGGGCAATGAGCGCGAATGGTTGGCGTCGCTGAAGGGAGATAAAGGCGAGCCAGGCCCGGCAGGATCGGACGGACAAAGCGGAACACCAGGGCCAGCAGGCCCCCAAGGTCCGGCTGGACAAGATGGAGAGGACGGCAAGGATGGCGGTGGCAGCTCTGCGGTGGCCGGGGCCAACATCGAGGTCACGGACAACGGGGACGGCACCCAAACCGTTGCCTTGAAAGACACCATTGAGCTTTCCGAGCAGGGCTCGGTCCAAGTGGCCAAGGCCATCCACAACAGCGACGGCTTCACTGTCCAAGGCGGCCCATCGGTCACCCGATCCGGGATCAACGCCGGCAACCAGCGGGTAACTGGGGTGGCTGCAGGGGCGATCGCTCCTGGGTCCACGGACGCGATCAACGGTGGCCAATTGTGGGACTACCAGCGGCAGCAAGACGACCGCTGGAACCTGACGGACCGCCGTTTCCGCCAGCTCGACAAGCGGGTGAGCGGTGTCTGCGCCATGGCCCAAGCCAACGCCCAGATGGCCACCTCAACGTCGGCCATCCATGGGGAGAACCGCAACCGCCTGGCCGTGGGCGTCGGTGGCTGCAGCGGCCAAGCCGCCATTTCCATCGGCTACACCCGCGACGTGACCACCCCACGCGGATCCCCATCGGCTTTCTCGATCGGGGTTTCCCGCAGCGGACAGGACACGGCCGTGGGCGCAGCCTGGGCCATCGGTTGGTAACGAATCTCAGCGGCGAAAAGGAGGTGATCGTATCTCGGCAAGGGCCCTTCGGGGCCCTTGTTCGCGAACTCCAAGCACAAAAACAATTCAAATACAATTGTTTTCGTTGAAAATCTTCCTCTTTCGCCGTATAATCGCCTCATCCGAATTTGTGGACAGTTCCGGGTGCAAGTCCTGGGTTGTCGCAATGGTCGTAACGTCGTTTGCCATCGCTCTGAAAGCCCTCAGACGATGGGTGGTTAACCTAAAGGCAAAGGAAGAAGTCAAATGTGTTGATAAAAAAAATTACAAGGAACCAAAAATGAAAAAGAAGAATGTTGTAAGCAAGGCAATTGAAAGCTTCAAGAGCACGATTTATCGCTTAAAGAAGCATCCGCTTGGTGTCGCTATCGGCGTGGCACACGAAGTGGTGTATCAGACGACCATTGCGGTAGCGGCTAGCCAGCTGCCCACCGCACACCCGGTGAACGCGCGTTGAGCCACGCTCCCCGTTGACCGATATGAAAAGCCCGGGCCCAGCCCGGGCTTTTTCTTTGGAACGCTGCTGCTATCGCCAGCCCCTCCGCTCCAGAAGAGCCGAAACCACCCAAACCTAGCCCCGTCCTTTCTCCGTTGCCACGAACGCACCATCGGAATGAAGGACCGCGAACGTATTCCCCTGGACGTGCTCTGGCCAAACCTGTCCCGGCAGGCCCACGAACTCCAGCGGGAGGTTCGCCTCTTGGTCTGGCTCGAACCCAGCGAACGGGTCAAAGCTCTGCGGCTGCCGGTCTTCGAACTGAAAGTCCCTGTTCCAGACCATTGCAAAGGCCAGCGGATAGGCCTTCAGGACATAGATCGCCGAACTGCCTTTCCCGCCCAAGATGCCCAGCCCGAAGTCGCGAAGAACCGTTCTCCCGCTGTAGGGATACACCCAGTAGTGAAGCCGAACCTGGCGTAGAAGATCTGACCGGTCATCGAACAGGTGCTGGCTGTGGCGTTCGTCGTAGCGATTCAAGCCCACCGATGACATGTGGCCCAGAACTCCCCTTGCCACAAGCTGCGGCTGGATGCGGATGCTCTGGTAGTAGGTGACCTTGCTTCGATCACGCAAGATCTCCGTCACCTGCCGGCTCATCGATACAAGCGCCTTGTCGTATCGAGAAAGCACCGAGCCGTTGCAGGTCCGGCAGATGCTCCTGAAGCAAACGCCATTGGGCATCTTGTGCGACCGCGGCTTCTTCTCTCCACTGATTGCATCGGCGACGCTGGACACCCTCAGAGCGATGCCTTGAGCCCACGCCTTGGGTGGCACGTGATTTTCGGTCAGGTCGGTTTCCAGCCCGCATATGTTGCAACGTCCCTTGGATGGTCCAACCGGAAACTTAAAGGTCACTTGCCAGCCCCATGCTTGCCATGAACTGCGAAGAGATTACACGCAAGCGACGCGTGGCCTCTAACGTCCTTCGCAGCAGGCTTGCCAACTTCAAATTCTGATCTATTCGTGAGTGGGTCGTTTTACTCACGGAGAGACCATGACCCATCGCCACAACCTGGGACGCAGCGAGAAGTATCACGCCCTGCCCCGCACCCTTTACGCCCTGCTGTTCGACGACGGGGGCTGTTACATCGGCCAAAGCTCGAACCCGCAGCAGCGGGAGAAGCAGCACCGCTCCCCCAAAGGCGGCTGGCACCGTCCCTTCCGGTTCCATGCGCTGGAGGTGGTGACAGCCACCCGGGCGGAAACCGAGGCGTATGAGCAGGCGTGGCGGGTGAAGGCCTCCCGGGAGGGATGGCGCATCTACGCCAAGCCACCGCCGTTGGTGGGCCAACCCGCACCGGCGGGCCACGGCCCACGTGCGCGGGTTGGCCCACCAACGGCGGTGGCAGCTGGGAACACCGGTGAAAGCCCCCTCCGAACGCGTGGGGTGGTGGCCATGGGTAGTGGTGGTGATCAGCGTGTTGGCGCTGGCCCGATGCGTCACCGGGTAAGCCTCATCTCGCGCCGTTCCGCGTTCGAGATTGGCACCTCGGTTTCGGATTTCAACCCGGCCAGCAGCGCTTCCACTTCTTGGACCAGGTTGCGCACCGGGTCCGCCTGCTTGCTGGACAGTCCCACGCTCAGCGCCATTTCCTTGTGCCGTTCGGTGCCCAGCCGCTCGGCCATGCGATCCATCATCTCGTCGGTCGTAAACATGCGGTAGCTGCCTTTGGTGAGGCGAGTGAACGCCACCAACGCCGACTGCTGGTCGAGCATTCCCATGTTCGTGGCCAAGTGGTAAACCTCGGATTTCCCCTGCCCCTGCGCCTTGTGAACGGTCATGGCATACCGGTGGGCCAAGGCGTTGTGCTCGCTGGTGTTGAACTCCAGGATGCGTCCTTCTTCATTCGGGTTCGAAGAGTCGATGCGCACCACCAGGTCGTAGCCACCGGATTTGTCCTTCCGAATACTCTCCACCGTGCCCTCGGTGCCGTTGATGACACCCAAGTCGTTGTTGGTCGCCGTGAACATCACACGGTCGCGGCGGGAGAGCGTCAGGTCTTCCCATTGGCCTTTCACGATCGATCGGAAGGTGAACTCCTCTTTGTCCAGCACGCCTTGCTCCTGGAGCCCCGTTCGGATGCCCGTGGTAAGCGCTTTGACTTCAGAGCGCGTGTGGGCCAAGACCAGCTTCTCGTCCATGGGCGTCCTGTCTTTCAAGTAATCCTCCACCAACGCTTTGATGGCCTGGCTTTCCGTGCCAAAGTCGTCGATGCAGTTGCGTTGCTTGAGGTTGTTCAGGATATCTTCGCCCATATCGAATGTGCCTTTGCGGCTGCGGTGTCCGCGGCGCATGTCCTTGACCTCTCCCTCGTCATCCCGCTCGTAGAAGCTGTTGGCGGTGACCAGGTCATCAGCGTTCCTCTGCCGGCGGATTTCGGTCAGTTTCTTGTCCCCCAAGGCCATCTTCGCCAGCTCAAAGCCGTTGCCCGCAGCGATGGGCTGAAGCTGGTCACTGTCTCCCTGCATGACAAGCTTGGCGCCCACCCCCTGGCAGTAGGTCATGAGCTTCAAGGTGTCATCGGTGGCCACCATGCCGGCTTCATCGAGCACCACCACAACGTTCTTCGTCAGAGCAACCTTGCCCTGCCGGAGCTGGGAAAAGAACTTTGCAACCGACATGCAGGGCATTCCGGACTCTTCTTCTAGCTTGGCCGCGGCTTTACCCGACACGGCCAAGCCCATCAACTGCTTTCCTTCGGCTTCGAAGCACTGTTTGTAGACCTCGGCCACGGTGGTCTTGCCGGTGCCGGCCAACCCCGACATGACCCCCACACCGGCCGTGCCGTAGGTGAGGTGACCGATGGCGGCTTTCTGCTCCTCTGTGAGGGTAAAGCCCTTGCGCTTCTCGTAAGCGGCGATCTCCCGATCCACGGTGGAGCGGAACAGCTTGAGGTCCGTCTCGTTCTCCCGCTCTTTCGAGCGGCGGATGATCTCGGCCTCCCATTCGACCATCCAGGTGGCGCAGAAGCGATCCTCCCGGTGCTTGCGCGCCAACCGAACGCCCCGGTCGTCTTCGTGGAGGTATTCGGCTTTCACGCGCACCAGATCGTCCTGCTCGGTGAACTCATTCACCATCCTGAGGATTTCTTCTGAATTTTTTTGTCCTGCGAACTCCATCCCCAACTCCCGGACCAGGTCATGCTCGCAGAACATCGCCTCGTTTTCGTGCATGCGCTGCAAAACCTCGTCAAACGTATGCGGGTCCAGGTGTTGGCCTTTCGTCTGCTTGAGCGACTGGGTGGTGGGAACCAGCTCCGGGTGCTCTTTAGCGATGTTGGCGAAGGTTTGCTGCCAGTCCTTGACGACCTGCTCGAAGGGCGGTTCTTCCTTTTTTTTGCGGGTGGCCTTGCAGGCCTCGTCGTGGCTGGCGTTGGGGTGTTCCTTGACGTAGTCCAGGATTTCTTGGCGGCGGGTCTTCGTCTGAAGCACCAGCTCCCGGTCGATGCCGGCAATCGTGGTGAGAGTCTGGCCCGTTTCGTGCCCCATCACGTCCACCTCGCGTTCCCGCTGAATCCCATAGCCCAGCGCTTTCATCGCGGCGTAGAGCTCGACTTTGTAAAGGTGATCCGCGGCGTGCCGGTGACGGTAGATTTCGATGGCGTCGAAGGTGCCCCACTGACCGTCCTCGCCCATCGAGATCCCGTAGACCAGGTGATGGGTGTGCAGGTCGGGTTCCACGTTCCGGTTGCTGACATGATCGGCGGCTGTCCATACCAATCCCGCCGTGCCTATAACGTCTACGCCTCCTTGTCCGCGCCGGGTCTCCACTTTGCTTTCGATGTAGCGCATGGCCACGGCGCAGGCCTGGCGGTGGGCCTCCAGGATGGCCAGCTTCTCGCGATCATCCGCCAGCGCAAACGCCACGCTCACGTCCCCCGGGGCGGAGATGGTCAGATCAAACCCGACCCGATGGCCGCCCTCCCACTTCTCCATTGGCTTGCCATCGTCGTCCAGTCGCACGTTGCCCATGCGATCCGTCTTGATGACCAATTGGGGCTCCTCTCCCGCGTTTTTGCACAACGGCCTTCCGGTGGGTGAAAAGCCCTTGCCCAGCAACTCCATCACCCTTCGGGTGACCGGTTGATCTTCCAGGTCGAGTTCGGCGGCGAGCTTGCCGCCCCAATTGAGCGTCTGCCGCGGATCGGGACCGCTGCCGGCGTAATAGGCCACGGCGCTGTCGATGGCCAGGCGCTCGGTGGCCAGCATGTAGTCGAACATGTTTCCGTTGTTCTTGTTGTGGCCGCGGGCATCGATGCGGGTGCAATTGATCATGGGGCTCCCTTAAAGAACGTTGACTGTTCCAAGGTCCCAGAAAACGGAGAGTTGGCAAGGCCGATCACCGCTTGAAAAGCGCGTCGATTTCCTCGGGTGTCATGGTCAGCACCCGCTGGACCGTGTCGATGCCTTCTGCGGTGGTTGGGAAGGCCAACGCGTCACCGGTCAAAGGGGGCAATTCAGCTTCTCCCACCACACCGGCCGGCTTGGTGGTCCACGCGGCGGCCACCTGCCCTTCGCGAACCGTTGGATGGCTCCTGCCGGGCCACGTCAGCAACAGCACGTCCCCGCCCATTTGGACGATCGCCTCGATGCCCCACTTCTCGGAACCGTAGCGATTGCCTTTGCGGAAACCCAACCGGTCGGTGAGCTCACCGCTGGAAACCAACGCGCGGCTCTCTTCGTGAATCTGGGCCTTGTCTTCGTGCCCACGCCAGGCGATTCTCCGCTTGCCGAGCTGGCTGGCCAGCTTGTCCCGGGTCGCCCCCATCTGCACTTGGCACACCACGTGGGTGCCCACCAGCGATGAGAAGGCCTGGGCGGTCTTGTCCCCATAAACCAACTCAATCTGGGAGTGATCCTGGACCGCCATGATGGCCACCACGCCTTTGCTGCGTCCCAACGCCAACAAGGGATCGATGTTCAAGCGCCCGGCGCTGGTCAGCTCGTCGAACACGAAGTAGAGCCCACGCCCGCCCTCGTTGTCCGGCAAACCTGGCCCAATGAGATCTGGCACGGCCACGTTGATCATGGCGGCGATGTAGGCCTTCGTCAGGGTTGGGTCGGGTCCGGATTGAACGATGACCTGCTTGCGCCCGGTGTAGTCGTCCCGTATCCACTCGGTCATCGAGAAACGGCGCTTGCCAACCTTGGGCCATGCGGTGGCCAGGTCGTCGATGAGGCGGGTGAAGCCCCCGAGGGAAGACAGCACGCTGGACGTGGTTTGGCTCTCCGGATCACGCACCAGTGCGGCGCCGCGGGGGTAATGCGGGCGCATGCCTGCGGCCATCTCTGCAGCCGGGCGGCGCACCAAGGCCGCCAGATCGGGCCACCCCCACTGGCCAGGCCGGGTGTTCTGGAGTTCGCGCACGCACCCGATCAACAGGTCTTGCGCGGCCATCGTCCAGAACTTGGCGTTCCCGTCGCCCTCCGGGATGATCGAGGCAGCAAACGCCGCCGCCTGGGTCGGGGTCCGCACGTCGGCGGCGACGTCCCACACGTGGGAGCGCGCATCGAAGGGCGACACGATGATGGGCCTTTTAAAGATCGACGTGAAGTCGCCTTTGATGTCGTAAAGGAACAACTTTGCGCTCTTCAGTCGCGTTAGCTGTTCCAGGATGTGCTTGAGGATGACACTCTTGCCCGACCCCACCGAACCGGTGATCAAGACGTGGCGCGCCCAGTGCTTTTTTGACAGCAACAGATCGGGGTGGAGGGACAGGGCGAAGGGATCCGCCTCGGCGTCTTTAGGGGCTATCGAGCGGTGCCGGGCTTCGTCCACGGCCTCCTTTCCTTCCAATAGCCGCGGTCCGGACAGGTGCCAAGTGTTGCTCACCGGCTCAGCTGCCTTGAGGAACATGCGAAGGCCAAGGCCCACCGCCAGCAGAAGCGACACCCCGATCCGGGACCACGTCGCCACTGGGTGGTGGTAGGACACCAGTTCGATGAACTCCCGTGCCGGAGCCCGAGCCGAGATGCCGACGGTCAGGAAGTGGTAGGCGGTCACCAGTCCGCCTTTTAAGGCATCGGCAAAACGGATGAGCGAGCCATCGGGATTCGGCAAGAGCCAGGCAACGCCCATGCTCCCCACGTAGGCCAAGCCAAAAACGAATGCACCGGCAAGAACGGCGCGGTGCCAGTATCGGACCGGCTGGGAAGGCGCAACGCTGCCGGGCACGTCGCCCAGGGCATCAAAGGGCTTGGGTTTGCTCATGTCGGTGCATGCGCGTCGGGGGCCGCCCTCGCCACCCTGGCTGCTCTGGATTGGCGCCGTGGGCCATCAGGTGGAGGCAGGCCCGGGCGTGCTTGTGAAGGGCGGCAAGGTGGAGCGGTGCCCACCCGTGGGCGTTGAGGGCCGCCACGTCGGAGCCCGCTTCAACCAGAGGCGTGACCAGCGAGGCGTGACCAAACCGGGCCGCGTGGTGCAGGGGCGTGTTGCCGCTGGCATCGGGCAGCCGGGCGTCCGCTCCCATGCCGATGCAGGCCAGCAGTGCTGCTTCGTGGCCCGCCCGGGACGCCCCCACGAGCCAGCCCTGCCACGGTGCGTTCTCCCGCAACCGGTTTGCATCGGACTTCCGTGCCCGCGCTTCCTCCACCGCCATCGCCATGCCTTGGAAGAGCGAGGCGTGCTCTGCCATGGACAACCCAGCCACCCTCTCTGCCAAGGTGCTGTAAACCATCGGCTCGTCACGGTCTGCCAAGCGCCTCCCGTAAGCACGCACCAGGTCCCGGGTGGAGGCCCGCGTGGGCGCGTCGAACCCCAGGCGATACAAGCCCCAGCGCAGGTCCACTTGGGGTGCATCATCGTGCTCCCGCTGGCGCACCTGCCAAACCAGATCGCCCAACCGACCCTCAACAGGGGCAACGCTCAGTGCGTGGGCGCGCGCCAACACTTGCGAATCGTGAAGGCCTTTGGATGCGCCGGGTTCGCGAGCGAGCGCGGCCGCCAAGGCCTCCGCTCGTTGGAGGTCCAGGGGACGCAAAAGGCGCAACAGGGATTCTTGAGTGTCCATCCCCATGGTTGTAGCGTTGAATCGCTGGCCGTCAAGCCAACACGCAGAAATGGTGGGTCAGGCAGGACTTGAACCTGCAGGGGAGTGAACCAGCAGTTTTACAGACTGCCCCGGCTTCGTTACCGGACTACTGACCCGAACGCTAAACGCTGTCGGGTGGGCCAAAGACGATCCAGCCCAACATGTAGAAAATCAGCGCGGGGTAGAACCAGAAATCAAACCCATCCCAGTCAAACCGGCGCCAACGCTTCCTGCACCTTGCACGCAGCTTGAGCCAGCGCCGGCTGCTCACCGGAAGGAACTCTGGACCACCACCCCGATGGTCACAAAGCCCGCCACCGCCATGGCCACCACTTTGAGCAGAACCGGAATGGCCGGGGGGTAGACGAGAACAGCCGCTGCGAAGGCCGCGGTCAGCAGGAACAAGCCGGTCAGCAGTGGAACCGCGTTTTCGAAAGCGAAGTCTTTGAGGGCATTGAACAACGTGGACATGGCGGCTCTCCTTTTGGTTTTATGAGTAGGTCTACCTACTCTTTACAAAACCAGTAAAGCACCATCAAACTGGACGTCAAGACGCAAAAATGCCCGATTCTGCGAAGAACCGGGCAGATTTGAACATCGGTGAAAAATTACTGTCGGAAGACGTTCGGTTGGGCCTGCTTCTGGTGCTTCTCCCAATTGTAATTGGCAGCGTAGTCCTTCATGAAAGCCGCCTCCTTCAACGAACTGCGGGCGTAATCGGCGTATCCCAGGCGCCCAGGTCCGTTCTCCATCCGCTGCTCACGGGTCAACATGGGAGGGGTCTCCTCCCGCTGGGCCCCGCGTTGCTGCCGCCACTGCGCAACGGTCGCATGAACCACCTGCTCGTGCTTGTCGTCCGGCTTTGCATCACGAACGGCTTTGTCGGCCTCCTGGATCTTTGCCTGGAGCGCGGCGATCTGATCGGGCGAGGCCTTCTCTGCCCACTCCAGAACGCGCTGTCGGCGTTGCTCGATGGCGTCTTGGTCTTGGGCCACGTTCTGCTCGAAGTCCGCCCGTGCCGCGCTGTCCTTCTGGGGCGGTGGGCGATCGCCCAGAAGCCGCTCGTTGCGCTGCGCCTGGAGTGCTCGCAGCTCGGTCATTTCTTCGATGGGTTGGGAAGGGGTGTCGCTCATGTTTGTTTCCTCCGCTGGGGTGAATGGGTTCATCGTTGATCAATCCGTGGGTTTGGCAAGGGGGGCGAGCCCCCTTGCCTATCCGCATCAATCCGCATCGGGCAGCAGCTCCGCCAAGTCGATTCGCTTGATGCCGGCACGGTTCAGCGCCACGATGGCGTGACCACGGGGCTCAAGAAGGGCGGAGTATTCTTCCTGCAGGAAGAGCGGCTGCACCTCGCGCTTGCCCCCGGTGGGCATGTCAATGTCGCGCGCGATCTCGTCTTGGCCCAGCGTGTCCTCCGACCCAATCCGCCAGCGGCGCCCCGTCACGGCGTCGATGCGCGAGGCCGTCAACCGCCCGGCCCCTTCCATTCGCATCTTGTCGTAGGCGGACGCGTAGGCATGATCCGGGTCGTTGAGCACGGAGTGGCGCCAATTGTTCATGCCGCCTTGGTAGTCGATGCCCCGGGTGCGCTGTTTGAACGTGGTCAACGTTGCCTGTCCGAACCGCTTTTCCAGGTATTCGTGGGTGTTGTGCGAGCACTTCAGCGCGATCACCGATTGCATCGTGTTGGCCATCAGCTCCGCCTCGTTGACTGACCCAAAGGCGTTGACCAAGCTTTCAAACCCTTGCGTTGCAAGCACGGGCATCAACCCCAGCGAGCGCGAAACGGAGAACAGGTTGATGTCATCGGCCGTCAACAACAGGTGGGCCTCGTCCATCATCAACATCACCTCGGTTTGCCCAGGCAACGCTTCGCGCCACTTTTCGCCGAATGCACCACGCGCCTTGATTCCGTTCATGACCCGCTGTTTGAGCAGGCGCATCATCATTTCACCCGCTTCACCGAATTGGGTCGGGGGCAAGAAGAGGCCTACCATGGCTCCATAGAGCGCGTCGGACACATCCACCTCGCCCGTCTCAATCGAATGCCAAGGCATGTCCGTCTTGCTGTCACGCAGCTTTTCGCCTCGCAAGAGCTTCTCCAGCAGCCCTCGTGAGTTGAGCGTGAACGATTGCCTCTGTTCCGGATGCATCGCGGGAATCTCCAGGAACGCCCATTCCAGCGAGCTCTGCAGCTGAGACATGGGACGGAAGAGATCCGGGTGGATGGTCTGCGGAGCGCTCTCTTGACGAAGGCGGTGCTGTTGCAGGTAGGCCGCGTAGGCCAGGCGCCCTTCTTCGTCATGGCTCGTGTCCGCCTCTTCCAGGCCCAAGTATTTCACCACCTCCATCAGCTTTGCATTGGCACGAGGCGCGGGGCTGGCGGGAATCACGCGTTCCACAATGGACAACAACTTGGCGTGGTGGAATGGCGTGTATTGCCATTGCCTGTCGTCGCTCACAGGGATTCGATGGATGGCGATCTGTTCGGCGATCCGCTCGAGCAATGCCTCAGTCTCGGCCACGTCCTCGTCCAGCTTGCGCTGTTTGACCAGCTCAAGCTCCGCATCCAACTGTGCACGCTCCAGCCCTTCCAGCTTGGCCGAACACCAAGACCTGTAAGCCATCTCGTGATCCACTAGCGCACGAAGAATGATGCCGGTGTGGTAAAGGAACGCATCGCCACCATCCGTCCAAAGCTTGGATTTCTCGTCCACGCGCCCACCCGATGCGCCGCGCAATGCCCGGACGATTTGATCTGGCGCCAACCCTTCGTATGGCGCCACCCGCATCCCGGGTTTGACGACGATATCGAACAATCCCTCCAAGTCCGAGATGATCGCCCCGTCTTTGCCGTCGGCGATGAGCGCGCCACCGCCGGCAAGCTTCTGCTGCTTCAAGCGCTCCCTTGCATCTGCGTGGCCTGGCGCCACACATGCCATCGCCAACGCGGCTCTACGGAACCGACGAGCGATGGGTCTCAGCGCGGCGAAGGATTTGCCAGATCCGATGGCTCCGAATACCAGCAGGCCCTGCTGACAATCCCTCCACGAGAACATCATCACGGTGCCCAGGTCGGGCGAGTAGCCATAGCCCTTGTCGGAAAGGTGTCCCGTGGCGCGCCCAATGGTGATCAGCGGGGTCTTGTCCCGCAGGGCCGCCTCGGCTTGCTGTTCACGGGCCTTGACGTGTGAGTTGATCAACGCCCCCTGGGTGGCCAGGTTGTTGTCGTTGTTCTGCAGGTAGAGCCGGGCGGCGTTCTGGACAAAGTTGCCTTCGGCGTATTGCATCGCATACATGCACGCCAGCACGTAAGGTGCCGCCTCGCCCAAGCCAAACGGCAGGACCTTGGCGACAACCAAGGTGGCAAAGATGAGCCCCACCCACTTCATCGCTTGAATGAAGCGCGCGGCCGTCCCGCCGATGACGCCCCGGTGGGGGTGCGAGGCCGCGGACACAAAGCAAACCACAAACAGGATGCCCACAAAGCCAAAGGCCAAGCCAAGGGCCCACCAAAGATAGGTCTTGGCCATCTGGGCATACACAGCCATGCCGCCGGCTTGCATTGCCACCTCGGTGCCGCCCTTGCTGTCTCCAACTATGAACTGAAGCGCCATTGGAACCCACTGCAAAAGCACCAGGGCCTTCAGTGCCTCCTTCATGCCCTCGCCTTGCTTGAGGGCAATGAAGTAAGGAATGGTCAGCAACAGAGCTGCCCAGCCTGCCCAGCCGATGAGGCTCACTAGGAAGGTCGCCAGAACGCCGATCACGGGGAAGGCAAGATACATCAAGGGAGTGGCCAGGCTGTCGCCGCCCTGCCCCATGTCGTTGCCCTGCAGGAAGCCCTCGGCACGCCGTCCAAGCTTCGTCGTGATGATCCGCGATTGGGTGTCCCGCAAATCTTCCGGAACCTTCGGCCACCACTCCTGGAATTCGTCCTCGTTGCGTCCGTCGGGCACCTTGAACACCTGGGCGTTCTCGTCCCAGACCGCGCCGCACTCCAGCGCGAAATCCCGGTCAGCCTCTGGCACATCGAGCTCTCGACTGCGAACGCGATCGGTCACGTCAAAGCGCCCCACGAGGTTTTCATACTCCTCGTGGGATTTGACGATGATTTCTTCCTTCACGCTCGAAGGCTCGCCGCTCTTCCGGCGGAACTTGCGCCCCAGGCCGCTCGTCCAGTCAAGCACGTTGAACAAACTGATTGCTGCCATCTCTGTCTCCCTCCTCTGTCAAATCAACGAAGCCAATGCGCCAAGACGGCAAGCACCAAGCAAAGCGGCGCGCACGCCAGAAAGCCCGCTTTGGCCACCCAGCGCTCTGCGACCTGCTCAACCTTGCTCGCGTAGAGCCGATCCTTGGTCCATGCGTCATACGCGGCGTCGTCTCTGACCGGCGGTCTGCGATCGGCGCGTAGGTAGTAGAAAGTGCGGCGGACGCCTTCGCTCAGGTGGCCCATGCCAAACGATTCAGGGCTGCCGAGGAACAAGCGCCCGTGCAGGTTCAGCCACTTTGATCCGAAGTGAAGTTTTCCGGGTTCCCGGTATTGCGTGAACAGCCACTTGAACATGCTTCCCCCTTATTCGTGAGTAGGTCACTTCTTTCTAGATCGAATCCGCGGATGCGCAAGGGGGATCAGTCGATCCCCGACTTCTTCGCCCAAGCGTCCAGGTCTGCATTGGCTTTTTGCTGCCAGTCGTTCCGCGGTTCGGCGGCGGGTGCGGGTGCCTTCCTCGGCAACGGGGCGGTTGCACGTTTCGGCGAAGGCTTGGGCTGGGTCGCAATCGGAGCTGACGCTTTCACATCGGGAGTGGCGACCGGATCTGGCTTCTCTATCGCAGGTTCTGGCTCGGCCCGCTCTGGAAGCACTGCTGGAGCAGGCACAACCACGGGGGCTTCCACTACCTCGGGCAACTGCTCGGGAGCGGCTGGAGTGGCGACCGGTGCCACGGGCTGCGGTGTGCTCGGCGGCACCTGATCGCTCTTCCCAAGTAAGAAGTAGATCGCCCCCACGACCAATGCCACCGCCACTACGCCGGCCAAGACCCAGGGCCAACGAGAGCGGGGCGTGGAATGCAGTGACGCTTGCGCTGCCTCTGGAGCCTGGGCGTCGGGTGAGGGGCCAAGCTCCTCTGCGGCAGTGGCGGCCAACTTTCCCTGCCCTGTCGAAACGTCATCGGTCACCTGCGGCTCTTTGACAGCATCTGCTGGCTGATACGAAGGGGCGTCCGCCTCCGGTGCAAATCTGGCGGCTTCCACGACAGGCCGCTGTTCCGTCACTCCTGGCTCAAGATTCGTTTCGCTCACGCCAACCGCTTCGGCTTCGACGGCAATTGCCGCTGGCTCCCGGGCGGACAACGCATCGACCAGGTCCTCGGCTGCCATTTCGGCGAAGGGTGCTTTGCCCTCCCCCACCTCCCCATCAACAAGCACAAGGTCCTGAGCCATTCCGTCAACCACGAGAGAACCCGCGTCCTCTCCCTTCAAAGACTTTGTCGCCACCTCGGCTTCGGTCGGCTGGACGGTGGGGCCAGACTCGGCTTCTGTTGCCTGAACTCTTTCCTCTGCGCTTCTTGCCCGCTTGGCGTCTACGGTCGCCTTGACCTCCTTCGCCTTCTCTGCAGCGGCAGCAACGCCCTTCTGGGTCAACTCGGCAGTGCGCCTGCTGATCACCCCGGCCCAGTGACTGGCAGCTTTCAGGTTTTCTTTCATGCCGTCGGAAACCAACCGCTCTTCCTGCGTGGGCGAAGCGGTCGGGGTTGCGTTGGCACGCTTCAGCAATTCTTCGCGCTTGCGTTGCTGGATTCTTTCTTCTGGGGTCATGTGGGCTCCTGGGAATGGGGGAAGGAAGCCCGGGCATCGCAAGACACCCGGGCAATTGGCGTCAGCGGACGTCAGGCACCGGGGTAACGACGATCACGGGCTCACCGCTGCCGCAGCGGTCGTCCACCGTGACCTTGGACAGCGCGCCACGCTTGGCCAGCTCCACGATGGGCACTTGGCAGGCGGCCTTGTCGGCTCCTTGGAACACCACCGTCAACCCGTTGCTGGACTTGTTCAACAGACCCGCGAACTTGTCGAGGAAGGCCCGAGTGTCGCTGTCCAAACGCTTCATGTCGGTGGGGTTGTAGTTCAAGCGCAACGAATCCAGGACGGCTTCCTGCTTGCCCTCCACGGTTTCGGTCTTGGTCACCACTTCGGCCCTCATGCCAGCCGCACGGGCGGCGTCGGCGGCCTGCTCGGCGTGCTCCCGCTGCTGCGTCACGTAAGACGCCGAAGCGCCCACTGCGGCACCCGCGGCGCAAGCGCCCAAGGCCTTGTCTTTCTTGCCCGTGAGCAAGGCGATGGCTCCGCCGGCCACGCAACCGATACCACCGGCTTTGAACAGACGCTTCTTGTCGGCCTTGGGCTTGCTATCGTCCTCCGCGGCATGGACCGCATCAGGGGCGGCCTGGGCGGAAACGTGAAGCGGCATGAACGCCGCCAGGCAGATAGTGAGAGGAACGGAAAAACGTTTCATGGGATGGATCTCCTGCTGTTGGGGAAAGTTAGGTGCGTGGAGCAGTCATGGGTCCGGTTGCGGGCACCTTGGCCGCACCAGAGCCTTTGGGAGAGGGTTGCGAGAGGGCCGCCGTCACGACCTTGCGAAGCGCTTCTTCGTAGCGCTGAATGGCGCTGTCCTGATCCGCCTTCGTTTCGTCTCGCAGCCGCCGCAGGTCTTCCTGGAGCGCACTGCGAAACAGCGCGTTCTCTTCCCGCAGATCGTCGATGAGGCGCTCCAGCTGAGCGTTGGCGTTCTCCAACACGCTCACCACTGACGTGGCGGTGTTGTGTCGCTCCAGCGCCTCTCGCATGTAAGCGCTGAACCCACTGCCCGATTCACGGGCAAGCCGCTGAGCAAGTTTCAGTTGCCGAGGGTCGAGGTTTACGTTTTGACGAACGAACGCCATCGGTCGAGTAACTCCGTTTCGGGATTACTCCACCGATACCGCGAATCTCGGAGTTGGCAAGGCCCCACGTCAGGAGCCTGAAAAACATGGGCCAAACGAGCTAACAAGCACTGACACTGTCTCCATTCGGTGGTGACATGGTCAGGCCTTGATTGCATTGAGGTTTCGGCTGGCGTTACAGCGATTCTTGGGCGAAAAACGCACTCCCACTTCAGTGCGTCATGTGTATGACGACTCTGGGGAACCGTCCGGGCTCCTGCTTCTCTGCCACTGCCGACAATGCTTCTACCCACGTTGGGCTCTTGCAGTTGCTTTTCGGCGGCCCCTTGCGTGTTGCCCCAGCTGCGCTATTGGTGGTCTACGCCCCCTCGCCCCACAGGACCGCCGCCCACGCCATGCTCACGCTACGCTCCCGCTCTTCCCCCCCTCACGCCCACCGATGCCCCACCCCGGGAATCCGTGCAAAGTTTCTCAGCCCACCCTTTCGCATTGCCCCGGATCCCCAGGACAGGTTGCCCTCGCCCACCCGCCGCACCACCCCACGACACCCAAGCCACGTTGGTTTTAGTCAAACGTGTGCAATGCCCTTGGATACACCGACACCGTGTTTTCCGAATCGCAAGTGGGTAGCCAAAGAACCCTTGGAAGGAAAGCGCGGAGCCCTCGCCCCATTTCGTTTTAGTCAAACAAGGGTGCGCGCCATGGCCGTCATTCACCGCCATTGGCCCATCAATGATCCACCTGCTTTCGTTTCAGGAGCGCTCCCATGACCGCCGCTGACGTGGACGCGTTTGCCCGCCGCGTGCTGGCCTTCCATGCCGCCCGTGGGCCTGCCACCCCACGCTGGGCGCTGGACGTGGCCCGCCGCTCTGAGAACCCCGCGTGCGCTTTCTGCACCGCCCCTTTGAACGTGGATCATCGCCATTCGTGGGGGCTTTCACCCCTCGTTCCGTTGAACCAGGGCGGCCCGGCGGACACCGAAAATCTGCTCATGGCCTGCAAACGCTGCATCGTTGAACGCGGCAGCCGAGACCTGTTGGCCTGGCCCGAGTTGAGCCAACGGTTGCCCCCAGCCATGCTGGATGCCCTGCTGGCCGACCGGCTGTTTGTCCTGCAGCGCTCCGACAACCACCTGGTCGAGGTGGGGCGCTTTGCGAAGCCGGCCACCGTCCTTGCCCAGCTTCAAGAGCGCTGGAAACAACCCCGGTTCGTCGTTCACGCCGAACGGCATGCGGACGGCTGGATGCTGGGCTGGCCACTGGCCCAGCGTGCCCATCTGACGCGAAACGACTTGGCCGCGCTCTTGCGCAACGTGCACCGGGGCGAATGGCTGGAACACCCCGAGGTGGCGGCCTTCCGGTTGACCGAGGATGTTTTTCAATCGGCGGTGTGGCAACTGATCGCCCTCCACGCCTTGGTCATCCCCCTGCCTCTGGGCACTGACACTCCTTCCGACCGCTCCTTTGAGAACCGGTGGATGGCCCGGTATCCAAGCCTGCGCCAGATCCAACTGCGGCGACAGGGCACGCACGAAGCACCCTGGCCCAGCCAAGGCGAAGACCACGTCCCCGCATACAGCGACAAGCCCAACGCGGTTCGCATGCGAACCCAGCGCCAAGCCGCGCGTGAGGGGGAAACGAAAGCCCGGTGGTTGGAAGCAAGGCGGCGTTTGGCGAAGCGAGACGCGGGCGTGGCAAGTGGGACGCTGAGGGCATGGTTGCCCGGGGAGCGGGCCGCGCTGCAGGCCGACGTGGACGATCTGGCGGCGGCGTGGTTGAAAGCCCGTAAGCGACAGTCGAAAGGGCGCCCGGACACCAAGGATCCCTTACCATTGAGGCAAGCTCAGACAATCAATTGACCGACATGGACGAAAAGGATCAGGACAAGGAAAGCGACGGTAAGGCTAACCGGAGCCGGCCGAAGCCTCAGCGGCGAAAGAAGAAGTGGAAGGAGCAATTCAACAAGCCTTTCAGCAGCCTGTTCACCATTCGCGATAACGAAGATGGAAACCCGCCGGAGCTGGAGGAATACCTGGTTCGTCAACACCTGCAAAAAGGGCTGAGCCACCTCCGGATGAGCAGCCGTGATGTTAGGTCAGCGCTAAAGGTCTTGAGCTTGGGCGAGCTGAACCAACTTTGGAGCATGCGCGAAAAGAAACTCAAGTATGTGGAGGACGCCGCCCTTCTGTTGGCGCACATCCGGCACCGGTCCGGGATTGACCTTCAGTTGCGCCCGGCATCGGAGCTTTTCAGTCACGATGTGATCCAAGCCCTTCAGGGCGTCCTTGAGGAGAGCGGGCGATTAAGGCTAGAAAAGCCACTGCCGCCGGCTCCTGATGCTGTCGCAGCAGAGGGAAAGCGAATGGAGCAGGTCCTCCGGGTGATCCGAGAGGGCCAGGCCGAGTTTCGCAAGCGCCTAGTCGCTCACTATGGAGCGGTGTGCATGGTCACCGGGACCGCCCTGGCCAGCGTTATCGACGCCGCTCACATCGTCCCTTACAACGGAGCTTCCACCAACGCTCTGAACAACGGCCTATTGCTACGAAAGGACATCCACGCGCTGTTCGATGCAGGCCTGTTGACCATCGGGCCGGACCTGGTCGTTTACGTCAGCGCGGGGGTGGACGATCCGTTCTACCGTTCGTTGGACGGAAAGGAGCTCACGCTGGACGCCCCAGCCAAGATGTCCAAGGAGGCGCTGAGAAAGAGGCTGAATGGGCACGAGTCATCCGAGTTGAGCAACACGTCCCTACTGAAGTGAAACCCTGTCTTGGCCCTGATGTCTCAGGAGCTGATCAAACTCCCAAGATTTCTAACCAACTGTCCTGGCTCTCCCTTCTAGGCTGACCGCTCACCCAGCCTCCTGGAAGGAGAACACAATGAGCAACAGCAAGAAGACCCCAATGACACAGGCCGCCCAGCGACGCATCCAAAGCGCGGTGGATCGCCAACCCAACCCCTCTCCTCAACAACGTGCGTTCAAGGCCAAAGCAGCCTCAGTTGTTGCGAAGCGGAACGGCAAGTGAGCTATGGCGGCTTTACCTCGAAGTGAGGGGAGCCGCTTCATCACCTGCTTTGCGAGAACTGGGACCAGTAGGGTTGGACCCATGGGGTCTTCACCCGCCCCTGGTTGCACAGAGCGTTCCACCATTGGTTGTAGCGCTCACCGGCCAGCATTACTGCCTCCACACCCTGCTCTTCCACCCGTCCCCAAGCTTGGGCAGCGACATAGAGACGTCGCATCGTCCATGACACGTCTTTCCCCGTAGAGTGTCCGACGTGCGCGATCACCGATAGCACATCCTCTTCCCGAAGCGCTTTGGTTCCATTGCGCCAACGCACCACCCAGGACTGGCCACCGGATTCGGGCGGGCCGCCCATGAGCACGTCCTCAATCTCTCGGACCTTCGGCAAGCTCTCTGGCAGGTCACGCCCGGCCGCAGCAAGCGCCAGGGCGTAATAGATGTCCAAAAGTCGGTGCTGAACCCGCTTCCTCGCCCCACTCCCAGGCGCATCAATCAACAGTGCCACCAAGCTGTTGATCTCACCCGCGTTAGCCATCAGAGGAGTGGTGAGGTCGTGATCCATCTGAGCCAATAGCAGGAGCAACGCATCCAAGCCTGGATCCAGCCGGCTATCCGGCTGCATAGCTCCCGCGGGCAGTCCAACCACTTCTGCTGCCGCTTTGACCACTGCCGCTGACATACTGTCCCTGGACAACCGCCCATGCAGGACGTCGGCGGAAACCTCGTCGAATGCAACCGCCAGTGCTTCCAGCCTATCTCCGCCTGCGATACCAAGCGTGTGGTGGAAGAAGTTACACGGGGGGAGCGTTGGATGTTCGGACAGAGCGCGTGCACCTCGCTCCATCGCACGGGCTTGGCGCTCCGCACACTCCGGTATCAGCTCAGCGTGGCTTTGCCGGACGTAAGCAACCAGGCCATCACAGACCTGCTGCCGCTTCTTAGGCCTGCGCGGAATCCCAGCCTCCCAAGTTTTGGCGGACACCTTAAAAATCTTGATTAACCGATCGGAAAGCGTGCGCTTGTCTGCCCAGATTCCCGTCGAGTGAAGCAGCCAACCGGTCAGCGGTTGAGCCGTCATGCCTGGGACGCGCCAGATTTTGGCCCAAATGGCGTGCTCTTCATCAGCAGTCAGAGGGCCAAGTGCCACGCTCAGTAGATCTTTCCGTTCTTGCTCATCCCCAGATTCCGCACCGCCACCCTGGCGGCCTTGCGGTCCTCCGCGTGTTCGTCCTCGGGCGAGCTCACGATCAACAGCGTCTTGTCCTTAATGAGCGACGCGGCCGCGTAGTCGGCCAACGCCACCATGGCGGTGGTCAACGCGACTTCACTGCCGGCGTCTTCCGAATCGTCGAAGCCGAACAGCTTGGCGATGTTCTCGCGGAGCTTTGGCGGGATCGTCACCATGGCCCGGTGGTGGCGCAGCCCGTCTTCCCGACGGCGGTAGTCGTGGAGGGTCACCGATCGGGGCATGACCATGTGAACCCGCTTGCCTCCCACGTTGCCTGCCTTCTGGCTGTCGTCGTAGTCAAAGTAGGACTTGCGCTCCGGGTAGTCGCCCGGCCCCAGCAACAAATGCTCCGGGATGTGGGCAACAGGCAGACTGTCCGCTTTGCTGGCGCGGCGGGGCTTGGCATGGGTCACGTCCTTGACGTCCTCCAAGGTGCGCTTGCCGGCCTTCTTCGTAGCAGCCTTCTTGGCAGGAGCTTTGCGAGTGGCCATGGGTAGGTCTGGAAGGGAAACCAAGGGAAGCTCCATCATGCCGCAGCCCTCCGGCCTGCACCAGCGGCCAAGGTATCGCGCACCCGGACAGCCAGGGCGTGAATCTCCTCCTGGGCCACCCGGGCCCAGCGGCCGTTGGCGTCGAACACGGTCTTTCCCTCCTCGTAGCAGTCCGCAAACAACGCTCGGTCCCGCACCAGGACGGCGCCCGACATCTTGGGGTGCTCCAGGCGGCGGCGATGGGCTGCCCGCTTCTCGTTGGCCCGGTTGGCGATGGGCAGGTAACGCTTTCCCTTCTTTTCAAGAACATCCACGGTTCGCAGAAAGATGAGAAAGCTGGCCCCATCGAGCAACGTGGGCACCAGGTAGAGATCAGCCTCGGGGATCACTTCGTTGTCCGGCAGGCGTGGTGGAGTGTCGGTGATCTCCACGTCGAAGCCAGGGGAGCGCGAGCGCCCGACACTGAACGGTGTTTCGTCCGACAGTGAGGCAAACGCACAGGCTCCGCCTTGGGGGTCCCGGTCGTTGACCAACACACGCAGGCTGGGGTCACGGGCATAGCACCCGGCAAGATTCAGGGCCAGCGTCGTGCGGCCGACGCCACCCTTGAGTGAGAAGTTGCACAGTCGCATAGGGCATCCTTTCGTGAGTAGATAGGGGTTCCCTCCGAATCTACCCCGACGCCGCCATTGCGCAAGTGCATGTTTTTGCAACCCTTTCGGGCCGTTCAGCCCTTGGATTCTTTTCTATTCTTCCAGCGAGGCGACTGGACGACGGCCGTCCCACCGAATCGTGTGGGCGGTGTTTGACGCAGAGCAATGCAGATCGAACGGTTGAGAGGCCATCCATGCTTTGACAGACGGCGGCGCAGCCCCATGCAGCGCTTCAATGATCGTCCAGCGTTGCTTTGCCGGGCCGAACTCCGCAAACACGTCCGCCCCGGCTTCGGCCAGCATTCCGGCCATCTTGTCGTAGCACTGCCGTTCGTGCAGGTCATCCTGGTTTACGTGCCACGCCATGCAAGCGACGTGGAAAGCGGTTATTCCGTTGGGCCCCACCGGGTGGTCCAAGGACGGGAAAGCCGTCAGGCCCCTCCAAGCCTTCAGACGTGCCTCGTGGATGGCCGCAATGGTTCTTTTCAAAGCCTGTGGGTTGCGGTGTTCGATGGCCTCCAGAAGCCGTTGAGCGCGCCGATCGGTGGTCATTTCCATTTCAGCTCCTTGCGCAGTTGGCGCTCGAAGTGGCGTTGCTGGCGCGCCAGCCGGGCTTGCCGGCGAAGCTTGCCTTCGGGCAGGAACGCGGGAGCCGTGGGTGGGATGTGCGCGAAGGGAAGGCCAGCAATGGGGCGGGCCGAGCGGGTGGGGCTTTCAATCATGGCGGCGGTCTCTTGGGTTATTTAAAGCGGATTTCGTGAGTAGGTCGCCCCACTCCCTTAACCCCATGCAACCAGACCACCACGCAATGTCAAGATGAAAAATCCAACTTTTTTTTGACTAAAAACAGGGGCTTGCGGAATCCAAGGTGCATCGCATGCTGAATGCATGACGCACACGACCCGCCCCCGCTGTTCGCCTACCCTCACCCGCCTTTCCAAAGGCGTGCGCAGCGCGCTGGGCTTCACCCTCACCGAGGCCTTGCTGGCGCTGGGCGTTGTGACCGCCGCCACGGGCACGATGTTCCTGTTCTTCGGGCAGGTCGATGCAAAGGCCAAGCTGGCCAGCGAAACGCGCAACCTGCGCGAGCTATCCCGACGCATCGAGAGCAGTTTTGGGATGGTGGGGACATTCCGCGGGGTGAGCACCACGGCCATAGTGGTCGATGGTTTGGCCCCTGATTCCCAGCTCGGCGCCGGGGAAAGCGTCTTGACCAACGCGTGGGGCGGCGCGGTGAACGTCCAGCCCTACACCGTCGAACGCTTCGGGGATTCGTTCTCCGTCAGCTACGCCGGCCTTCCTCGTCAAGCGTGCGTGGCCCTGGTCGCGGCCAACGCGGGCGGGGTGTGGGACGCGCAGGTGTCGGACGTGTCGGTGATTCGAAACACCGGCGGCCAGCTCGACGTGGGGTTGCTGGGTAGCACGTGTGCGGACAAATCGCGCGTGGTCTTCGTCTACCACAGCGGATTGTTGGGGGGCGAATGGACCGGATCGCCGCTGGTGTTGCCCCCCGTCACCCCCTCGGTCACGCCTCCCGTTTCTCCACCCGTGGGAAGCCCCGTAGGACCCGTGGGACCGGTCGCGCCTTCCCCGCCGGTGTCGCCCCCAACCGCCCCGCCACCAAGCGTTCCTCCCATGACGCCCCCACCAGTCACTCCGCCCGCTCCCCCGGTGAGCGTGACGCCTCCGGCCCCGCCCACTTCACCGCCGGTCACGCCGCCGCCGACAAGCACGGTGCCGCCGTGTCAGGAGTGGAGCGAGAACCGAACCATCAACTGCCCATTGGGCCAAGTGGGCCAGGTGTTCCAGAGCCGCCGTCACCACTGCGGAACCGATCCGAGCGTTTACGAGGCGTGGGCTGGCTCGACGACGGCCGGCAGTTGGACCACGACCAACAGCACCTGCACGCCGTGCCCTGCTCCCGAGACCCGCAACGTGGGATGCCCTGCAGGTCAGTTTGGCTCGATCGGCCAGCGGCGGACCTTCTCATGCACGGGCACCGGTTCGTGGGACGCTTGGACGCAAACCAACACCACCTGCGCGGCTTGCCCAGCGCCTTTCCCACAAGCGGAAACCCAGTGGGTCACCACGGCGGCCGCTTGCCCGGCGGGCCAGAGTGGATCGCACACGTGGCAGGCCGAGCAGCGGCGGACGAGGATCGGCTCTTACAACTGCCCGGCCACCACGTGGTCGCTGCCAAGCTCGACGTTCACCACTTGGACAAATTGGGCGGAGACGGGGGTTCGTCGCAACGAGGCCAATACATGCACCCCCAACGCACCACCTCCGACGTTTCCCGAATACACCGGGCGATCTTGGCATTCGTGGGGAGACGGAGGGCACTACGGCTGGGCGATCTTCTGCAACGCTCCCCGGACCCTGGCCGAGCTTCAAGCCACCTCGTTGGCATGCACTTGGCAATACGAAACGAACGACACCCCCACGTTTACGCCAGAGCCACCTAGCGTGACCCGCCCAACACCGGCTTTGGAAGCCTGTGTCTACGCGCTGCGCGCCAACTTAACTCCGATGCCAGGTTACGGCTTCGTCAACCACCCCGGCACCGCGGTTTGGCCGGCGGCTTGCTCGTGCAGCGTCGTGGGTCCAGGCGCACGGTTCTACTGGCAAGACCTGGGAGCGAGCGACTGGGTGGGCTTTGAATTCAAATGCCCCTGACGGCAAAGAAGGCGGGGGGCATCCCTCACGTTCGAAGTGGCAAAGCTTCGGATCTCCAAAACCGACCGGAGGCAATGCCCTCGCACCAAGCGTGCTTTTCAGAAGGCAGGTGGCTTGGCCACCTGCGGCGGCTTCTGGGCTCTTCGCTGTTGTGCCTCGAAGTCAAACCCCAGCCAAGGTTTTCCACATCGCCTTGCCCTGGGCTTCGTGAACCGATGCGTATTGCTGTGGATCCCAGCTGGTCCCGGTCAGCAGCAGCCCCAGCTCTGCCACGATGGCCTGACAGCGATCGCCAAAAGCCAAGACCTCATTGAAGGTCAACCCAAGCGTGTTGATGTCAAACGCGCCAGGCTCCTCGTCCAGCTTGCGCATTTCCAGGTGGGCGTGGTGCTTGTCCCGTAGGGTCTTGATTTTCGCTGCCACGGGATCAGCCGAAAGGATCACCATTTCATTGGAGACCTTTTCCCAGCCATTATCGAAGCGCGAGTAATTTTCGTCCCGATCGCTCTGTCTGAACTTCTCCTGGAAAACAGCCGAGCTTTCGGGCGGCAGGTCACTGATCGGTTCGTCGTGGAAGTGATCGAACATGCGCCCATAGCGCTCCCGGTAGTGCTCCTTGATGGCTGGATCTGCTTGCAGCTTTCTCCACAGGTTGGTCAGGCTACCCGACCTGAGATCGTTGTCCAGAAAAAGCCGTGACTGATCGCGCACCAGGTCTTGCCCAAGAAGCGGAGCCAAGTGGTTCCAGGCATTGGCACCCGGCGTCTTGTCCAGCTTGGCTTTGAGCCCTGCCTGGATCGCGGGGTCTTGAATGAGTGGGGACAAAATGTGCCGGCGCTCGTCGAGGATGTGGCACTCCTGCGTGAGCACCCGAACGAATCCATCGATTTGGCGAATACGTTGTTCCAGTTCCTCAGGCTTCATTCTTGCTCCGCCTCCAGCGGCACCTGCTGGAACCGCACCTGCAGCCGCTTGATGAGCGCCCGGGTTTCCTTGTTGGGCGCACGCGTGCAGACCAAGATCGCCTCCCCGTTGGGCACGTGGCGGATGGCTTTCTGTTCGGCCCGGACAATGGCGCGGTATTTCACCACTTGGTAGACGCCGCGCTGGAGTTCGTCCTCGCTGCACCGGCTGGTCTTCACCTCCACGGCCAGACGCTGCTTGCCGTTGTCGAAGTGGGCATCCAGTCGGTCGCCGGAGCTCAAGAGCTTCTCGTTCGTGCCCGCAGTGAAATCGCCGTAATCCATGAAGTCTTCCGGATGGTTGGCCACCCAGTGCTTGAGGGCTTGGTGTTCGGCGCTCTCTGGGCCGCCTCCCTGCTGGACCTTGGGGAGCGGGATGACGCGCTGCGCCTCGTTCTGAGGCTTCTCTCCAGCATCAGGCTCCACAACGGGGGCGCCCAAGGCGCGGGCAACCCTGTCCCAGTGTGGGTAAGTGAAGACATCCTGCTTGGCTTCTTCAAACAGCGCCTTGCGATCTTCTTCGGTCGCCATGGGCTTGCCATCGAAATACGCCGGAACGATGGTCACCGCCCCATCGCCCGGAACTCCCTTGTTCTTGTTGATCACGATGGTATGCAAGGGAGGAATGGGTTCCCCCCATTTTTTGCTCAACCATTCGATGGCCTGCGCCACCCCACCCGCCACCCGTCCGTAGTTCAGAACATGCTTGATGGAGTGGCCGTTGCGGTCGTGGAGCTCACGGGCCAGGTCGGTGTAGGTGTGATCGTCGCCCTCCTGGGCCCACCGGAGGAGAATGGGCAACGCGTCGGGCACCAGCGGCCCCAGCTTCTCGCTCTGCGCCAACGGAATCAGTTTCCAGCTGAACTTTTCCATCCCCTACCCCTCCCTTGTCGTCCCGCCATGGTAGCGGCGGGACCAGCACGGGAAAACGATGAGGGCCGGTTTCCCGGCCCCCCTTTCTCAATCCTCGTCGGGCAGCATGATGGTGACCACCGGCTCCAGGGCGTCCCCGGGCCCACACAGTGCTTTCAAGGTGACAAGGCGATGGGTCGACCGCGTCAGGCCAGACCCGGCCTCCGGGTGGGCTTCGTTCGACAACCAGTCGCCGGCATCGGGCAGAGCCACGTGGAGCTGATAGTGGATCTCCGAACCCTCGCCCTGTTGCCGCTTGATGGCCACGTGGAGCATGAAAAGCACATCCCAGAGCCGGCCGTCCACCGACTGGCCGCGCAGTTCCAACCCTCTGGGCACTTCGACGTAGCGTGCCCACGCAGCGCGGGTGATGGCCACGGGCAACTTGAAACCGGCTTCTTTGGCCACGTCGGACACGTCCACCAGGACGCCGTCGTCGATCGCCTGGGCCCGGGTGTAGGAATGGATGAGATCAGAAGGTTCGAACATGCGCAGTTCCTCTTGTCAGTGATGGCCCGCCCAGGGCATCCGGTCGGGATGTCCTGGAATGGGGAACCCACTGCCCCACCGACAGGCACGGTCAAGGGAGGAAATGGAAGGGCTGGCGCGGCCCGCAGCGCAGCGAGGACACGGGCCCTGGAATGTCCCTTGACCGGAGAAGCTGGGCGATGGGGCGGCGCGCAGCGCACAAAGCTTTGAGAGCGTGCCGCGTTCGGCACACCGATTCAGGGTTGAACTTGGGAATGCCGTCACGCCTGGGTGCAGGTCACAGGGACCCGGTCCATCCACGCGCTCTGTCCTGCCGATGCTTGAGCGGTGAGCGGGCCCAAACCTCGGATGAAGCGAAGAGACGCAAGTTGGACATCGTCTTGGGGCCAATACGGGCCATCCGGCGAGAACACGAAGTGGTCCCCTTGAAGGGCCCCACAGGTGGTGCAGTGATGGGCCAGGTAGGTTTGCCCTGACGTTCGAGTAGTGGCGAAACGAAGCCAGGGCGCGTGGCCCGCCACGAAAGCGACAGTGTCCTCGTCCAAACGCTCGATGTAGCGCAACACGGCACCCTCCCCCTGATCCACCAGACCCTCGTCGTCGTGCTCCTCGAACGAGGGCACCCAGATCGCGGCGGTGGGGGTCGGGGCGTGGCAGAAATGGCACTCGGTGTGGCCGAGCAGCAGGCCGTAGGCCGGAGCCTGAAGGGTGGATGGAGGGGCAGCGTGGGTCATGAAGCCATTTTGCCCTGCCTGGGTGTCAGCCGGTGAGACGAGCCTGCGTTGAATCATGGGTGTTTCGGAGCGTGCCCCGCTGTGAACCCAGCCACGCCATTTGCTTGTATTCGTCTTTGCTGAGCAACTTGGACACTCCCAGCCACTGCACCAGGTGGTAGTGCGCAATCGTTCGTGGGTAGCGCTGAATCCCCTCGTGCAACAGTTTTGGCAGGTAACACACAGAACCATCGCGGCGCTCGTATGCGTAATAGCGGTGGCGGGCGGCACGCGTGGTCATGGCGTTTCCCTCAGTGCGCCCAAAGGGCACGATCGATGCAGCGTTCAAGGCGCTGGGCCAACCTAACGCTGAAAGGAAGGGCGATGGGGGCAGCGATGGCGAGAAGAGAAAGGGTCATGTCGGCGGTTCCAGTCGGTGGGTAGAGCGTTGCGTTCTTCCTGATCCCAACGTAGACCGCCCTGGAAATTTGTCCACGGTTGTAGTGGACAGAATCTTGACAAAAAGTAAAAACTGCGGAGCTAAGGCCGCAGTTATTCCTAACATCCCTTCTCGCGCCGAAGGCGTCACCTGCTCTTTTCCACCGCTGCTTCTACAGATGCCGGCGCGCAGCGACCGGTGGCGGCGTTGGGCCGTTGGCTCTACAGCCTTGCCCGCTTTGCACTGACACTTCCCCGGGCTGCCCATGCATGCTCCAGGTGGACCGCGCGTTGTTCGGCTTCCACCGTGGCCACCACGTGCGGCATCGCCGCCTTCAGCGATGGCGTGTTCCAGAACGGGCTGCCCCGGTGAGGGTTGCCGCCCAGCCGCAACAGCAGCAACGCCGTCTGTTCAAGTCGGCTGCGCTCGTCGGCGTCGTCGCTCAGCTGGTAGTCCGCCGCCAGCTTTTCCAGCGGGCGCTCGCACCAGTGGTTCCTCTCTTGAGGGTGCGCACCAGCTTGCAGGAGGGCTTCGACGATGCGGGGCCAGGCAAGTGCGGAATGGAGCGCGGGACCTTCGTTGAGGCGCCACGCGTTGGGGTTGGCGCCCTGCCGCAGGGCCTGTAGAGCGCCGAAAAGGCTTCCCTCGACGCACGCGTGAATCAGCTCAGCGCTCGGACTTCCTGGCGGTGGTGGGTGGCGGTCAGCCATGGCGGCTGCCCCGAACCTGGTTCCGAATGAGATGTCCTTGGACGTAGTCTCGGATGATCTGGCGCACCGCTTCTGCGGTGGAAATCCCAGCGTTCACCGCGCCCTGCTCCACCGCCTCCAAGACGCTGCGCTGCAGCGGAAGGTAGGCCAGCCGCACGTCCCGTTCCCCACCCAGCCGACGCTTGCTCAGTGGGTAAGGTTTGGCGGCATACATGGCGAGCACTTGGCGCACGGCCTCGTTTCGGGTGACCTGCGCGCGCGCGGCGGCCGCCTGCAAGCGCTCCAAATCACGGGAGTAGCCCCGGGAGGACGGAAGGGTGACAAGTTTTGGGGAAGGGACAGGTTGAAGCACGTCGCGCTCCGGCTTAGGACGCCGCGTCCAACGGCTTGGCAGCCGCCTCTCGGACCACCGCGATGGCACGCCAACGGTTGATCGCAGCGCCGGCGAAATACAAGGCGTCCACCAGTTCTTGCGCGGCCCCCTTCTCAAGCAGGGCCCGGTTGCAGGAGGCGAACCCTGCAAGGATTCCGTAGCGGTCCGCGTCGTCTTTGGCTTTGTTCATGGCTTCCGCAATTTGAACGTTCATGTCGAATCTCCTGATTTTTACTGGTGGGTGATCGGCGGTTACAGGCGCACGCGCTGACGGGGAGCTCCGAGAACAGCCGCCGGAGCTTCGCTGTGCGCCTCTTGCCGTCGGTTCCAGACCTGCCCACCGATGACCATGCTCGGACCGCCTACAGCAGGAAGGACCTGCGAAAGCCTGGCTTGTTTCGCCGCGGCGTTGATCGCACGCACGGTGCCCTCTTCCATGCCTTTGGCTTCGTAGATAACCTGCGCCTCCAGGTGATCCCGCGCTTCGTCCACAAGGGCGGCAAGGGTTCGACCGAACTTCGACTTTGGTCCTTGGTTGCGAGCATCGGCGTCCCAACGCTCGATCACTTCGAACGTCTTCTCATGACGATGGCCAGACTTGTTGAGTTCTTGGAGCACCGCTTCGGCGTCTTTCACGTTGAAGCGAATGGCGGAGAGCTTCACCGGGTGCGCGTAGCCACCGCCACTCGAAGCCGATTGCGTGATGGCGACCGCTTGGTTGCCGTCGCTGACGAGGTGATGAATTTTCATGTCGATTTCCTTGATGGTTTTCGGAAGGCGCGATTGCCTATCCACAAATTCAAGGTAGATCGCCCCATGATTTTGTCCACTGCTTGAGTGGACAAAACTTTGACTAAAAGCAAAAACTGCGGAACTAAGGCCGCAGTTATTCCTAACATCACTTCTCGAGCCGAAGGCGTCACATACCATTCTTCCATCGCCGCTTTTCAGAAACCTGCGCGAAGCGACCGGCGGTTGGTTTTTTGCACAAAAAAGGCCCCTCGCGGGGCCTCAAAGGACATGAATTGTTCTTACGCGATCAGTTTTTGTCAGCACGCCTTACTCCGCGCACTCCACGCCGATCCATTCTTCATCGAACCATTCGTCCAGCGTCGCCAGGTCCTTGACCTTGCAATTGGTGCCGTAATCCGACCCTTCCATGTCGAACACCACCTCATAAAGGAGCTGCCCGTCCTCTTGGCGCTCCACGTTGACGGAGACGGTTTGGTCAGCCAACAGCTCGTCGTCTTCGCATCCCAGCTCTGCCGAATTGCGGTTCAGCAGGAAAGCCAGCAATGCGTCCTCAGCGGAAGACTGGAACGCGGGATAGAGATAGCCCGCCGCGCCGGTCGAAAAGGTATACCCAGACAACTGGTCAAACAAAGTGCTGGCAGCGGCATGCGCAGCTTCGTGAGCTTCCTTGATGGTGATGGTGTCGTTTGTGATGAGCATCGCGTGGTTCATGGCGAGATCCTTGTTTGTCGGTTGGCACGATTGCCTTCCCATGTATCCAAGGTAGATCACCATGAAAATTTGTCCACGGTTTCGGTGGACAAAATCTTGACTAAAAGTAAAAACTGCGGGGCTAAGGCCGCAGTTTTTCCTAACATCACTTCTCGCGCCGAAGGCGTCATCTGCTCTTTTCCCACCACCGCTTTTACAGAAGCCGGCGCGAAGCGACCGGCGGTGGCTCTGGGCTTTGTTCTTTGAAAAAAAAAGGCCCCCTCGCGGGGGCCCCAAAGGACATGGACTGATCTTACAGGCTGGTGGAGCGCCAGAGCTTGCCTGCGATGCCACCCACGATTAGCGCCACGGGCATGAGCGCCGTCAGAGCCATCGGGGGCACGGAGGTGAAGAAGTTTCGCTCGCCCTCTTCCAGGCCCGGGTAGAGCAGGCCCACGGCAACGCTGACCAGCTGCAGGGCAACGACGAAGAGCAAGCCCACCAGGGCGCCCTTTCCAAAGCCACCTTTGCGCGGCGAAACCGGGAGCCCGCTGGCCCTTGCCGCGCGCACGCGGGCCGCGCGCCAGTTCAACACGTAGAGCAGGAGCAGCAAGAGCAGCACGGCTGCCCCACCAGCGGCCGCCAGGCCGGCCTCCCAGCCGTAGCCCATGTTCTCGCCGATCTCTTGGGCTCCGGCAAGAAACAGCAGGCCTGCACCACCGAGGATGACGGTGCCCGGTGCCAGCAAGCCCCACTGCATGTGACCGCCGGGGGTGTGGTGAGCGTTGTAAGACATGGGACCTCCTTGAAGTGGTGTTCCCTCAATGCATAGCGCGATTCCGCGCCTTGGCAAGGTCAGCCCTTCTTCTGGGCTCCGACCGGCACCCAGCCTGTGGGTTGCTTCTCAAAGATGAAGTCGTAAGCCGACGGCACGGGAACGGGATCGGGCTTCAACTGCTGCCCGCCCTGGAACCCGACCACGTCCAGCGTTCCACCGGTCACGCACGTGGCCCGCTGGGGACCACTGGAGGTGCAATCCGCGGTGAGGTCTTTCCAACCTCGAACCTCGATTCGTTGGCCCATTTCGCTAGAGAGGTTGGCATTGGCATGCGCCTCGTAAGCTTGGGCAACTTGTTCAACGGTGGGCAAATCCGCCTTACTGCTGCAGGCGGCCAACCCTGCGGTGATCAGGGTGAGGGAAACGAGGGTTGCTTTCATGCCGGAGCTCCTTGCGTATGGGTTAAATCAACGTCGATGGTTTCGTCGCGGTATCCGAGCCGAACCCTCTCTATCGTCACGTCCATCTTCGGCACCGTGCTGTCCACCCAGACCCGGTTGACGGAGAACACCACCAGATCGTCTCGGTAGCTGCGACCTTGTCGCGCCAGGTTGGCAGCCTCTTGGGCGTCCATTCGGACCAGCAGGTGGAAGCGGCCGGCGTTCGGTGGGCTGGACACCCCCGTGGAGGTGCGGTGAACCCACGGCACAAAGCCCTTGCCGGTGACGCTTTGTCCCGCCGCGGACACCTGAGGCATCGGGATGAACCCTTCCAGCACCCCACGGTCGGCCCGATAGGCGACATCGCCCAGGGCTTGGAACGTGGGACGAACGGCAAACCGTCGGATGGCCTTGAAGCGCTGCAGGCGCGCGTCGAAGGCCGGGCCATAACGGCGCTCGATGGCAGCCGGATCATTGCCTGAGACCCCGTTGGCGCCGTGGGCCTTCGTGTCCATCAGCCACCACTGCCTCAGGCACCATTGGCGTTTGTCGGCGTCGATGCGATAGGACGAATGGGCCATGGCGAGCAGCTGCATGTCGCAAGTGTCCACGCCGCCGCCACCCACAGCCGTCACCCCGGCCCGCAGGTGCTGAGCCCCTTCCAAGACGTCCTGATCCAGGTCCCAGTAGGTCCCGGTCGGCTCAAGGTAAGGGCTCCGCGACCTATCGCTGACCACCTTGGGCGTGCCTTGGATGGCTCGGCCGATTTGGCGAAGCAGATCCGATCCAGTCCCCGATTGCGCCTGCGCTCCAGCCGCCGCAGTCAGGGCAAACGCCCCGGTCAGCACGGCCCTTCTAACTCCCTTCATGGAACCCCCTGTTCCCACCAATGGATTTGGGATCTTGCAGCCAACTTACGCGACACGTAGAGTCTACCCGGGGCGTAGCCTCTGGGTCATCCTGTCCGCATGCCTGCATTGCATCCGTTCAGCCCGTGACCGCCGCCCCGCCCGCTCCCCGAGCCGTGGTGGCCGCGCGTCTGCGCCAAGCCCGCGTCCTGCGGGGCTTGAGCCAACGCGAAGTCGGAGTGCGGATGGGGATGGACAAGGACACGGCGTCGGCCCGAATCTCTCGGTATGAATCCGAGGGCATGTCGATCAGCTTGGAAGCCCTCTTCGAGCTGGCCCAAGCCTTGGAGGTGCCCCCAGCCTATCTTTTGGCGACCAGCCCAGCGATGGCCGATGCGATCTTGGCTTTGGGCGAGCAGAGCGCGGCTCAGCAGGAACGGTTTGCCGAACTGCTGGGCGTTTTGGGTGAGCTGTCGGCGAAGAAGCGCAACGCACTCATCGAAAAAGTGTTGTCGCCCACCAAGGACTAGGGCATCGGCGAACAAGGACGAATCGACCCCATGTGGACATGGATCACCAACCTTTGGCGCGGCAAGCGGACGGAGCCCACCCGGTCCCCTGTTGCCATGACGACGCTGATCGAACTGAACATGCTGGAGCTCAACGCAGCGGAGGCCAGCAGCCGCGCTGCACTGGCCCCACCGGGGCATGAAGCAGCACTCCTTGAGAGATTCAAGGCATCGGCCCAGCTTGTCCTTATCGAAAAGCCTCCGTCCGACGCAGCAGACTCAACCTGGGAATCCCTTGGTCAGAAGGCACGCCGCCTAAACCGAGGATTCGCAGACCTCCGATTGCAACTCTCCCCGCCAGCGATCGTTGGTGGGGATACAGAGCCGCGCGACAATGCGCGTCCGGTCCTTTAAGGCGGCCAGGCCAGCTCTTCCATGCGAGCTTTCCTCCGTTGCATGTAGTGCAACATTCCGCTGGCGCACTGCTCAACAACGGGGCTTTCCTCAAAGGCCCCAACCCCAACCGCTGTCAGTGCTGCAATGACGCACAAGTTGGTGGTGGCCACCGCGTTGACGGTGGTCTGAAAAAGAATGGCTGCCGGCACGTGCGCCCCGATCTGCCCATTGGGATCTTGATACATCACCCGAATGGCCTTCCCGCCATGGACCAGTCCGCACAGAGGGTCCCACGAATTGGTCACCGTCCGAGCCAGCTTCTGAGGCTCATCGTCCTGCCCGATGCGTGCAATGGCCTGCTCCACGTCCGCGGCCAGGTCTTTGAGGGCAATAGCCACCCACTTTCCTTTCTCGTTCTTCTTTCGGGGGCCGCGATCTTCCTGGAGAAAGTCCTCCAGCTGTTCGTCGTCGGCAAGGAACTGGACAAACACCGCCCGCAGGAATTGCTCAATCTGGGAGCGGTGCATCGCCAAGGCCACCGCTGGAAGATCGATGGGATGGGTCTCCAGGAGGAACAGCAACGCACGGCCGTAGTCCATCGATGCCCTCAACAGCTGGAAGGTCACCCGGTGGCGCTCACTGCCGGCGGGGACAGTGATGCGGGCCATGCAGGACATGTTCGATTCCAGGCTGGCCTTGGCCTCTCTGGCCTCCTGTGCGATGTCCAACGCCGTGGGCTGGCGCTTGGCAGCACGAGCGTCCAGCGCCGATTGGATCCCGTGGCTCAACCGGTCTTCCTTCATGCCATCGCCTCTTGGGGTTTCTTTGCCTGCTGACGCGGCTGCAAGGCATCTGTCGCCACCTGCCTGGGATCGGCCAACCACAAAAGCGCCACCTCGGGGAACAGCCGGAGCATGAGGGGATCCCAGGACCGGTGGGGCGCAAAGGTGGTCTCCCCCCGGGCCAAACTGGTGAGCACGCCTTTCATCTTTGCCTGGAGCTTTCCGGTGCGATCTTGGGACACGACCGTCTTCAATTGGTGGTGTGCACGGAGCATGCAACGGTAGAACCACAAGCTCTTGGGCCAGATTTTGTGGGCGTGGTGGCCCAGCTCGGCCAGCGTTTCAAAGCCGATGCCCATCGGGCGCCCTTCGCCGTGCTTGATCGAATAGCCAATCACCAGCAGTCGGTCCAAATCGGGGGCTTCCTTGGCATAAGCCGGCAGCGTGATCCCCACCGGGGAGAACAAGCGGCGCAAGTCTTCCCAACGGCGATCGCGCTCCTTGTAGTCGGTGATCTCTCCCCGCAGCAGGGCCACGTAGAAGGTTTCGAAAGCCTCTCGCCGATGGCTCCAGACCTGCTCCTCCTGCCAAGCCATTCGGTCCTTTTCTGCTTGGGCTTTGTGCCCTTCGTAGTCGAAGGCGTAGGCCCGAGGGATGCCCCGGCTACACGTGTCGAACGTGAGATCGTCGAAGCAAACCTCCCGCCGCACCTCTACGTCGCGGATCGTGCCGCCCTCCCGGCGCGGCTCCAGCCAAACGCCTTCCAAGCAGAAGCGGCCCTCGCGCTGGGAGCGGGCCACGGTGGCGGGGGTGACGCGAAACGCGTTGCGGTTGTTGGCGAAAAACAGATCGTCTTCGGACAGTCGGAACTGGTCCAGATCCAGGTCCTTGAAGAGCCACAGCATGCGCCCCCCGTTCTTTCGGTAATGCCGCATCCGCTCGGCGATGACGTGAACGAAGGTGGTGGAGAGTTGGATCTCGATGGCCCACCGCTGGCCGTCCCGCTGCGTCTGCACGTCGGGCTGGCGCCACTTCACGCCCTCGATGTCCCACCAGCGTTCTTCCAGCTTGGTCTCCTGGAAAGACGGATCAGCGTCCAGGCTGTCCCTCACCCACTCCTTGAACGCCTTGTGGAGCGCGCCCTCCTTACACAGCCCAAACCGGCGTGCCAGGATGGCTTGGGGCGAATGCCCCTTGCGCCCGGTGCAGGTTTCGCGGTGGCGAGCCGTGAGGTGATCGAAGTAGAAGCGGAACTCGGTTCGGGCGCGGATGGCTTTGGACCTCACGCCCATGGCGTCCTTGCAATAGGGGCACTTGAACCGAGGTGCGCCGTCGAGCACCTCCAGTTCGGCCGCCAGCCGCCCATCCCGGACGACCTCTCCGTAATCCCGGCCTTCCATGAAGGCCTCCAACGTCAAGCACTCGCCGCCGTCCCGATCCCAGACCAAATCGTGGGATCGCTTCGCAGCTGGCACGTAAAGGACGGTTTTCTCCATGGAACTACTTTAGTCAGAACCTGTCTCGCCAGATGAGACGCTGATCCGAAAGGCATTGGCATCAATACATCAACGCCGGCAGGGGAACAGCAACCCAGGGTCAATCGTCGCCAGCATCCACCACTACCTCAACCACCAAGCGAAAAGCGTGCGCTGCTCGGTTCCGGTGGATACGCAACAATTGACGGCGTCTCGCCAGCGTTGCTTGCCCGAGCGCCTCCCGAACGAAATCGTCCCCATGCAGATCCGATTTGCGCGAGTTGCAACTCACACATGCCAACACGATGTTGGAGATGAAGTGGCTCCCCCCGTGATGCAAAGACACGTAGTGATCCTCGTGGCAACTGGTGGGCTCGCCTGGGCCGTTTACGGCACCACCCGGTCCCTCGAGGGATCTGTAGCAGTAGTAGCAGCGACGCTCCTGGAGTGCCAGCAGCGTCCTAATCTGCTCTGCGGTGCGCGAGCCCGGCGCCGCCTTCGACTTCAGGGCCCGGTGAAACGATGTTCGTCGACGTGTCTCTCGGACGCGGACTTTCCAATGTGCATGAAAGGTATCCAAGGGCAAGAGCACCTCCAGATCGGAGGACTGGAAGAAACGGCGAGCACCTGCTTTGCACGCCTCGTGAATGCTCCAATCCTCCAGCGTTCCGTTGCAGCGTGCGCATCGCCCATGTTGGGCAAAAAACTGCCTCAGCTCGTTGCTGATCCCAAAACGTGCATTGAGGTCCACACGCTGAAACCGGCAACCGATCATGCCGTCGGAAAAGACCTGATCTCCCAGGCGTTCATAGGGATAGCGACGGACCATGCCCCACCCCGCCTTTGTCAGACACCCGAGAATGGTGCCCGCTTTCCCTACCGGCTGCCAGCAGAGGTCGCCCGTGGCTGGTCCAGACCTTCTCGCAGCAACAGCCGCACCAACTCGCTGACGTGAACCCCCTCCCGGTCAGCCACCTGCTCCAACAGGTCTTTCAGCTCCTGTGGCACGCGAACGGCCATCTGCACGTAAGGTGGCCGGCTCACGTGGACAGCCTCGCCAGGGTGAGCACCCACGCCAACGCCAAACCGGCCAGGATTTGGGCACGCAAACGGTAACGCACACGAAGCGCCCCGCTGGCGTGCCGTGCATTGACCCAGAAGATGCCAGCCAGGCCCAACACGGTGGCCAGGAACGCTGCAGCCAACATGGCGGCCAACACCGCGCCCACGGTGGTCATGCCAGCGCCCCGGCCATGGTGGCCAGGACGAACCACTGTCCAGCGATGAGGGCGTAGCCAATGAGCAATCCCTCCAAGCCCGCCCAGCGCTGGCCCGGGGTGCACAGCAGCGCCGCGCTGTCGTTGAGCAAGGACCACCCGGAGAGGATGGACAGCCACTCAAAATCAATGGTCGTAGCGGTCATAGATCGAGCCCTCCCCTCCAGCGGAATTGATGGTGGAGGGCAACATGACCTCCTCGTTTTTCACGCGTCCGAACACGCTGGCAAACACGTCCAACAGCGAGGTGCTTTGGGCCGCGTCCCGTTCGGCCTGGCGCGCATACTCGTCCAACCCAGACGGGAAAACCTGGCGTGCGCCGTTGACGGCGCCGCGCAATCCGCTGGCGTTGGGCATGCTCGCCCCAAAGGTGCGGTTCCACGTATCGGAAAACCGGTCCAAGCCGTCCATGCCCATAAACAGCAATCGCGCCAGCATCAGGACAACCACGGCGTTGACGACAAGCCGCTTCGTCAGTCTGAATCCAATGAACATGTTCCCCCCTTTCGTTTCGTTGGTCGGTGTCAGACGCACGCATCGCGAACGTCATACGTTTGGGATACACCGACACGCGAAACCCACAAGGGGGTTATTTTGACTAAAGCTAAAAATTGGGAGAAAAGCCCGATCACGCTGCAGGCGCGGCTGCACTTGCCCGTCAGCCGGCGCTCGACTGGGGCATTGCTTTGAACGGTTCGACTGACGAAATTGGCAGGGCTAAATCGGGCCCAAGTCTTTGACCACCGCCTGGCCAGGCTTCAAAAAGCCCAATAGCAACCGTCCGCCGGCGACGGTCCGCCTCATGCTGGCGTTGAGGTATCGAGCCTGGAGCTGCGCTGCCACCAGCAGGTCCTGGGTGGCCATGCTGGGCGGCCGCTCCCTGAGCGGATCGCCGGGCGACGCCAGCTGTCCTCCTATGGGCTGGACAACCGCTGGAACGGTCAAGTCGTGCTTGGCATAGGCCGTGGCCATCATCCGGCCGTTCTTGGGCGACCAACCACCCAAGACCAACTCCGTGGTGCAGTGTTCCGCCGGCAACCCAGCCTCGGCAACGGCCTTCATGTAGTTGGGCCAAAGCTGATCGATCACGAGCCCGAGCTCAGCACTCAGTTGCTCCATCGTGAAATCGGCCCGAAAACTTGCCTCCAGGCACAGTTGGTAGATGCGAAGGAAGAACTGGGCTGACCCACGGGTCGCCAGCAACAGTTGGTGCTGGGGAATGAGGAGCAGTTTGGCTCCCGCCGAAGCTTGTCCGCTGTGCGCGTTTTCGGCCCATGTGTCCACGGTCACAACCAGCTGGTTGGGGTTCTACCCCGAAATCACGGACGGTTGTAAAAGGGCTGAGAACTTCTGGTCTTGCCTGGCGACCCTTCGTCGCATCCTCGGGTTGTGGAACCGCTCGATGTATTCGAACACATCCGCCCTCGCGGCATCGAGCGTTGGGTAGGTCATGCGGTAGACCCGCTCGCGCTTGAGCAGGCCGAAGAAGCCTTCGCACGCGGCGTTGTCACCGCAGTGGCCCACCGCGCTCATCGAGCACACCAAGCCGTTGGCCGCCAGGTAACGCTGGTAGTCGCCGCTTCGGAACTGGCTGCCACGGTCGGAGTGCAGGATCAGTGGATGGCTGCCTTGGCGCTGCCAGACCGCCATCTGCACGGCCCTGATCACCATCTGACGATCCTGACGATGATGCATTGACCACCCCACCACCCGCTGGTCAAACAGGTCCAGCACGATGCACAGATACAGCTTGCCTTGCCGGGTCTTGAGCTCGGTGATGTCGGTGACCCACCTGGTCTCCGGCTCCAACGCGGTGAAGTCCCGCTCCAGCAGGTTGCGCACACCCGGCGGCGTCAGCGCCGGCTTGCCGCGCTGGCCTCGCCGCTTCGGTCGCGGCCAACCCTGCAGGCCATCGGTCGCCATCAGACGCGCCACCCGGTTCAGGCTCGCCGTCTCGCCTTCCTCGGCAAGGTCTTCATGCATCCGGCCGGCGCCCAATGTGCCCCGGCTGTCCTCATGCAACTCACGGATCCGGCCGAGCAAGCGCTGGTTGTCGCGCTCCCGGGCACTGGGCAAGCGCTTACTCCAGTCGTAGTAACCGCTGGCCGAGACCCGCAGGCAACGACACATCAGTCGCACTGGAAACTCATCGCGGCAACGTTCGATCACCTGATACCTCAGGATGATCCCTTGGCAAAGAACGTCGCCGCTTCTCGCAAAAAATCCCGCTCCTTCTTCACCCGGGCCAGCTCGCGCTTGAGCCGCGCCAGTTCCTCGTCCCGGGGCGTCCCGGTGCCACCGAAGGCCACCTGGCCCCGGCTCTGGGCCTCCCGCTTCCAGCGGGTCAGCAATGCATCCCGGATCCCCAGCTCCCGGGCCACCTGGGCACAGCTGACGCCCGGCTGGCTGGCCTGCTCAACCGCACCGCGCTTGAACTCGGTGCTGAACTTCCTTCGCTTCGACATGAACACTCCTCATGGCCTTGATCGGCCTTCTCGTAAGTGTCCGTGAAAACGGGGGTGAACCCTTGAGCTCGTTCATGGTGCCGAAGACTCCAAAGCAGTGCTGCCGGCGCGGGGAGCGCGGTCGCGATGCAGCCAACGATAAAGCACCGGCAGCACCAACAAGGTCAATGCGGTGGATGAGACGATGCCGCCGATGACGACGGTGGCCAGCGGCCGCTGCACCTCCGAGCCAGCACCGACATTCAAGGCCATGGGCAGGAACCCAAGCGAGGCTACCAGGGCGGTCATCAGCACCGGCCGCAGCCGGCCAAGGGCGCCGTCGCGTACCGCCTCGTCCAGCGGATCACCCTGTTCGCGCAAGCGGCGAATGAACGCGATCATGACCAGGCCGTTGAGTACGGCCACGCCCGACAGTGCGATGAAGCCCACGCCGGCCGAGATCGACAGCGGAATCCCGCGCAGGGCCAGCGCCAGCACACCGCCGGTCAGCGCCAGTGGCACACCACTGAACACGATGGTCGCGTCCTTGGCCGAACCGAAGGCCATGAACAGCAGGGCGAAGATCAACGCCAGCGTCACCGGAACGACCACCCCCAGGCGTTGGGTGGCCGAGATCAGCTGCTCGAAAGTGCCGCCGTAATCGATCCAGTAGCCCTCTGGAAGCGTGACATCTTGGCCGATGCGCGTGCGCAACTCGCCGACGAACCCGCCCAGATCGCGTTCCCGCACGTTGGCGGTGATCACCACGCGCCGCTTACCGTTTTCGCGATTGATCTGATTGGGCCCGCGTTCCACCTGGATCTTCGCCACTTCCCGCAGTGGCACCGTACGAGGCCCTCCATTGGCGCCGGCGGCCAGACGGCTGGACTCGTCGACACTGGTGCTTGCCGGCAGCGGAATCGGCAAATCTGCCAGCACGGCCGGGTCTTGGCGCTGCGATTCGGGCAGGCGCACCACCAGGTCGAAGCGACGGTCCCCTTCAATCAACTGGCCTGCGACACTGCCGCCAATGGCGGTGGCCACCGTTTCCTGCACATCGCCCGGGTTCAGGCCATACCGTGCCAATGCCGCCGGATCCGGCGTGATGGTCAGCAGCGGCAGGCCCGAGACCTGCTCGGCCTTGACGTCTTCGGCGCCGGGGACGCTGCGCATGACCCGCTCGACCCGGCTGGCCAGGCGCGTCAGCTGGTCCAGGTTGTCACCGTAGACCTTGACCGCCACATCCGAACGGACGCCGGAGATCAACTCGTTGGTGCGCATCTGGATGGGCTGGGTGAACTCGTAGTTGCTGCCCGGGATTTCCTTGGCCGCCTCCTCCAGCTCTTCCACCAGCTCGGCCTTGGGCTTGCGCGGATCGGGCCACTGGTCGCGGGGCTTGAGCATCAGGAAGGTGTCGGCCATCGATGGCGGCATTGGGTCGGTGGCCACCTCGGCGGTGCCGATCTTGGAGAAGATGTTGGCTACCTCCGGGAACTGGGCCAAGCGCTTCTCCAGCGTTTCCTGCATGGCGACCGACTGCTCCAGGCTGGTGCCGGGAATACGCATGGGCTGCAAGGTGATGTCGCCTTCATCCAGGCTCGGCACGAACTCCGAGCCCAGGCGGGTGGCCAGCACGCCACAGCCCACCACCAGCACGGCCGCGCCGGCCAGCACCACCACGCGCCGACGCAGCGCCCAATCCAGCAGCGGCCTATAGCGGGCCCGCGACCAGCGCATCAGGCGGTTGTCGTGCTCAGCCACGCGGCCGCGCAGGAAGGTGGCGATCGCTGCCGGCACAAAGGTCAGCGACAACACCATGGCACCGGTAAGGGCCAGCACCACCGTGATCGCCATCGGGTGGAACATTTTTCCTTCCACCCCGGACAGCGCGAAGATCGGCAGGTAGACCGCCGCGATGATGCCCAGGCCAAACAGGCTGGGACGGATCACCTCGGCGGTGGCCGAGGCGGTCAGGTCATAGCGCTCTTCATCGTTGAGCTGGCGGCCCAGCGCGTGCTGCGCCTCCCCGAACCGGCGCAGACAGTTCTCGATGATGATCACCGCCCCGTCCACGATCAGGCCGAAGTCCAGCGCACCCAGACTCATCAGGTTGCCCGATACGCCGCCACGGACCATGCCGATGATGGTGAACAGCATCGCCAGCGGAATCACTGCGGCGGTGATCAGCGAAGCGCGCACATTGCCCAGCAGCAGGAACAGCACCACCACCACCAGCAGCGCGCCCTCGATCAGGTTCTTGGACACCGTGCTGATCGTGCGGTCCACCAGCGCGGTGCGGTCATACACGGCCTTTGCATGCACGCCCGGGGGCAAGCTGGCGTTGGCGGCGTCCAGCTTGGCCGCAGCCGCTTGGGAGACCTCCCGGCTGTTGGCGCCGAACAGCATGAAGGCGGTGCCGACCACGACCTCATGGCCGTTCTGGGTGGCCGCGCCCGTGCGCAGCTCCTTGCCTTCCCCGACGCTGGCCACATCGCGCACCCGAATGGGCACGCCATCGCGCCGGTCCAGCACGATGTTGCCGATCGCCTCCAGATTGGCCAGCTGGCCGGGCACGCGCACCAGGAACTGCTGGCCGTTGCGCTCGATGTAGCCGGCGCCGATGTTCTGGTTATTGCGCATGACCGCGGCGACCACGTCGTTCAACGTGAAGCCCAGCGCCACCAACTGGGCCGGGTCGGGGGTGATGTGGATCTGCCGCTCAAAGCCGCCGATGGTGTTGACCTCGGTGACGCCGGGCGTGGTGCGCAGCTGCGGCCGGATCACCCAGTCCTGCAGGGTGCGCAGATCCGTGGCCGTGTACGGGGTGCCGTCGGGCTTGCGAGCGTTGGGCTCGGCCTCCACGGTGTACATGAAGATCTCGCCCAGTCCGGTGGAGATAGGCCCCATTTCCGGGTCCAATCCTTCGGGCAGCTGGGAAGCGATTTGCTGCAGGCGCTCGGCGACCTGCTGGCGGGCAAAGTACAGGTCGGTGCCGTCCTTGAACACGACAGTGACTTGGGAGAGCCCGTAGCGTGACAGTGAGCGGCTGTAGTCCAGCTTGGGCAGGCCGGCCATGGCCGTTTCGATGGCAAAGGTGACCCGTTGCTCGGCCTCCAGCGGTGAGTAACCCGGGGCCTGGGTGTTGATCTGGACCTGGACGTTGGTGATGTCCGGCGTGGCGTCGATTGAGAGGTGACGGTAGCTCCACACGCCCAGCGCAACAAGCGCAGCGGTGAACACCAGCGTCAGCCAGCGATGGCGGATGGACAGCCCAATGAGGCGTTCGAGCATGGCGGGCCTCAATGGTCTTCTTCGACGGTGGATTTTTCGATGTCGGCCTTGATCAGGAAGCTCTGGGCCACCACCACCTGTTCACCGGCCTTGAGCCCTTCCAGCACTTCGGCGCGCTCAGCGTCGCGGCGCCCCAGCTTGACCGACCGGGTGTGGTAGGTCTCTCCCTGCTGCACGTAGACCACGTCCTGGTCTTCTGCGGTCTGCAGCGCGGTGATCGGCACCACCAGTGCCGCCGACTGGCGATCCACGGTGACCCGCGCCTTGACCGCCGAACCCGGCCGCCACAGGCCATCGGTGTTGGCCACGGTGGCGCGCGCAATGGTGCTTTGGCTGGCCGTGGCGGTGCCGGGCAGGACGCGCTCCAAGGTGGTCTGCGCGGTGACGCCATCGCTCAAGCGGGTGACCGTCACCGGTACGCCGGCACCGATGTGCTGGACGTCGGCCCCAAAGATGTGCAGGTCCACCCACAGGGTGGACAGGTCGGCGACCTCGAACAGTGGCGCGCCCTCAGCAGCCGCCATGCCCACAGCGGCCGTACGCGCCATGACCACGCCACTGATCGGCGCGGTGACGGTATAGGTGGTCAGGCTCAGATTGCTCTCTACCGTGGCCAGTGCCTGGCCGGCCCGTACCTGATCGCCCACGCCGGCTCGCACGGAGCGGACCGGTCCGGGGAAGCGTGCAGTGACCTGCGCGATGCGCCCATCGATGGGGGTGAGCAGCCCTTGCACCTCATGCTCGTCAGCAATCTCACCGGGGCCTGCCGGCGCGACCTGGATACCCGCCGCCTGCGCCGCCTTGGCGGCAATCTTGGTTTCCAGCGGCGCTTCCTCGTGCTCGCCGTGCTCTTCGCCCTCAGCGGCGGCGCCGCCCTCAGAGGCTTCGTTGGGGGTCGACGCGTTGCAGGCGGCCAGCATCAGGGCCATGCCCAGTGCGGTCCAGGAAAAGCGATTCATGGGGTCTCTCCGGTGGAAGCGGCCGCCGGCGGCGTGACAAGCGCCTGGCCGGTCAGTCGTTGAATTTCGATCAGGGCGCGCTGCGCATCCAAGGCGACGTCAAGCTGCTGCTGGGCCATGGCCGTGCGTTCGGATTGCAACTGTGCCCATTCCAGATAGCTGATCGCGCCGGCGCGATAGGCCCGCTCGGCAGCCTGCTCGGCCCGGGCCAACTTCGGCAGTACGTCTCCTTGCAGCCGCGCCACCTCGGCCTGCGCCACGGTGTAGCGGCCATGGGCCTCGACCAGCGTGGAGTACAGCGACAGGCCCTTGGCCTCGCGCTCGATCGTCAGGACCTCCAGCTCGGCTTCGCCGGCGCGGATCTCTGGCTGTGCGCGGCTGCGGCTGCCCAGCGGTATGGACATGCTAGCGACCAGTGCAGTGTCGTCGGTCTCCTGCAGGCGGCGCACGCCGAGCTGCCAGGACAGGTCCGGTGAGGCCGCTGAACGTGCCAGCTGCAGTCGTGCCTGCGCGATCCGTCGGGCGTCGGCAAACTGCGCCAGTTCCGGAGTCCGCTCCAGCTCATCGGCCAGCGTCTGCATGGAGGCGATCGCCGGCAGGGCCATCGGATCGGCCGGAGCCACCTCGAAGGTGGGAGTACGTTCGCCCCACAGCGCGGCCAGATGCTGACGGGCGGCCAATCGCTGTTGCTCGGCCCGATCACGCGTCAGCTCGGCCCGCGCCAGCGCTGCCTGCGCGGTGAGCAGCACCGATTCGGGTGAAGCGCCGGCCTGCAGGCGTTGCCGGGCAGCGGCCACGGTTCGCTGGCGCTGGCCAACATCCATGTCCGCCAGGCTGTGTTGCCGGTCGGCACCGACAACGGCCAAATAGCGCTGCGCCGTCTCGGCGAGCAAGTCCAGCCGCCCGGTCTCGCGCTGCACGGCCAGTGCATCAATCCGGCTTTGGGCCAAGGTGCGCCGGGCGTCGAGCTTGCCGCCGCGCTCCAGCACCGAGCTCAGGCTCAAGGTCAACTCGGCGCTGTCCAGACCGCGGGCCGCGCCAGTGCCCAACGCATTTTCGACCTCGGCACCGAGCGTCCACGGTGGGCGCTGCACCGCCTGGTCGCGCTCGGCAGCGAGCACGGTGGCCCGCGCATCGACCAAGCGCAGCTCGGGGTGGGTTTGGGCCACGCGCGCGAACGCGTCGTCCAAGGTCATCAGTTCGGCCGCTGCCGCCGGCGTTGTCGCCGCAGTCAGCAGCAGCCATGCGGCCAAGGCCGCCAATCGCACATGCATGGAAGTACTCCGAAGGGTTTCGACATCAACAAACGATCACCAACCGCGCACAGCAGCAGGTCGCTAGGCCGGCGCTGCCGGCGGAGATCACCCTGCGATCGGAGGCCGGAACGGCGCGACCGGCTGCTCGTGCGGATACGGGACCGTGTTGACGTGCATCACCGACAAATGCCGGCCGATGTCCGCAACGGACAGCAGGATCTCAGGGGGCTGTGCGGCTTGGCTGCAGCACAGCGCCAGCTGGTGAAGCCGGTGCAAGGCGGCGCCGATGCCACGCTCAGGTGCTGGTGCGACCACTGCCGGCCCATGGGCGGCAATGGTCGGATGGATGTGAACGTGCAGTTCGCTCGCCAGACCCAAGACCGGCTGGACTAGCAAACCCATCGCCAGCTGCGCCAGCAGCAGCCAGCGTAGGCCCGTCCGCAGCCGGCCACGGGCGGTCATGCAGGGGTCTTGCGCGCGTCGGCACGTGCCCGGCGGGCATCACCCAGGATCTCGAAGGCTTCCTTGATCACATACAGACCGATCAGGGCGCCGATCACGAAATCCGGGTACGGGCTAGCCAACCACCACACCAACAGGCCGGCCAGGATCACCCCAACATTGGCCACCACATCGGCGCGGGTGAACAACCAGGTCGCCCGCAGGTGCACCTCGCCGGACTTCAGCGGCGCCAGCATGCGCAGCACCGTCACGTTGACCACCAGCGACAGCAGGGCGGTGCCAATCATCCAGCCGCTGACCGGCTCGGCACCGAACATTACGCGGCGGCCGACCTCGGCCAACACGCCCACACCCAGCACAAGCAGCACGCTGCCGCTGACCCACGCGGCATTGGCCTTGAAGCGCGCCGTGCGCCCGATAGCGACCAGGCCAATGGCATAGGCGGTGGCATCGGACAGCATGTCCAGAGCGTCGGCCAGTAGGCCAGTGGAATGGGCAATCCAGCCGGCGATGCCGCCGATCACGGCCATCGCCGCGTTCAATGCTAAGGCGATCCAAAGGACGCGCTGCTCCTGCGCATTCTTGGCCTCGTGGTGGCAGCCACAATCACTCATCGGAACATCTCCATTCGCAAGGAAGCCGGGCCCGGGCGGGACGCTGGCATGACACAGCCGGTGAGGGTAAAGTCCGTAGCTACTACGGAGTCAAGCGTACTACGAATGAAAATCAGTGAGGCTGCCGACGCCAGTGGGTGCCATCTGGAGACCATCCGCTATTACGAGCGGATCGGCCTGCTGCCGCGCCCGGGGCGCTCGGGCAATGGCTACCGGGTCTATGGCCCGGCCGACATCGAGCGACTGCGCTTCATTGCGCGCGGCCGGGACCTGGGCTTCAGCCTGGAGGAGGTCCGCAGCCTGCTGCAGTTGGCGGGCGATGAAGAGCTTTCATGCGGGGACGTGGATCGGCTGGCCCGCAGCCATCTGACCGACGTGCGGGCGCGCATGGCCGACCTGCAGCGCATGGCAAGCGAGCTGGAACGGGTGATTGCCAGTTGCCACGGCGGGCAGCGGGCTGAATGCACCATCCTGTCAACGCTGCGGCAGCCGGCCTCGGTGGAGGCCACGCGCCAGTGACCGAACTGGACCGCTACCTCGATGCGGCCACGCGCCAGAACACGGTGCGCAGCTATGCGTCGGCGCTGCGGCACTTTGAAGTCGAGTGGCAAGGACACCTCCCAGCGACACCGGACAGCGTGGCCCGCTACCTGGCCGCGTATGCGCAGACCCTGGCCACCAGCACCCTTCGCCACCGGCTGGCCGCCATTGCCTCTTGGCACCGCGACCACGGCTTTGTCGACCCGACCCGGTCGCCGCTGGTGCGCAAGGTGCTCAAAGGCATCCAGACCCTGCACTCGGGCCAGGTCAAGCAAGCCGCGCCGCTGCAGATTCGGCGGCTGGTCGAGCTCGATGACTGGTTGGCTGCCGCGATCGCTGCGGCGCATGCCCGGGGCGATGGAGCGGCAGCGCTTCGCCACCAACGGGACCGAGCGCTGGTGCTGCTCGGATTCTGGCGTGGCTTTCGCGGCGATGAACTGCTGCGGCTGGAAGTGGCCCATCTCACGCTGGTGCCGGGACAGGGGATGACCTGCTTCCTGCCGCGCAGCAAGGGCGATAGGCAGGCCGCCGGCGTCACCTACAAAGTGCCAGCGTTGTCGCGGCTGTGTCCGGTGGAGGCGACCCAGACGTGGCTGCAGGCGGCCGACCTGCACGAAGGGCCGGTGTTTCGGGCGGTTAACCAATGGGGCCAGGTGAGCGCCGAGGGCCTGCATCCCAACAGTTTGGTGCGCTTGCTGCGCGAGTTGCTGGCCAGTGCCGGGTTTGCCGATGCTGGGCTCCACAGCAGCCACTCGCTGCGCCGCGGGTTTGCCAGCTGGGCCAACGACCAAGGCTGGGATATGAAGGCGCTGATGGAGTACGTGGGCTGGCGCGATGTGCACTCGGCCATGCGTTACCTGGACGGGCGTGACCCGTTCGCCCGGGATCGCATTGAAGCGAGCCTGCCCAGCCCAACCGCGCCAGCTCCGACGATGGTGCTGCCGGCGCCCGAGGGCAAATCTGCCCTGCAGCTGCGCCTACGCCTGGTGCTGACCCCGTTTGCCCGCGCCGGCCGCGGCGCGGCCAGGGCCCGAGGCCGGATCGAAGAGATCTGCTTGGCCCCGTTCCAGGCTATGCGCCTGAACACCGCCAGCAGCGAGTACCGGTTGACTGTTCCCACCGATCCCGACCGGGATCTGGATGAAATCCTGGCCACGTTGCTCGATGACATGCACCGCATGGCCGATACGCACCAGTGTTTCCTGGAAGCGTCACTCAGTACAGACGACGGCCGGCACTGGGACTGATTCCCCTCACAACCTCCGGATCCAATGGCTACCCTTCACGAGACCGCTTACCCGCGACTGAAGCCTGATCCCACCGCCAAGGAACTGGAGGAGGTCTATACCCCTACCGCAGCTGAAATCGCCTTTGCCAAGCAGCTGACTGCCCAGCCGGGTCCGCAGCTGGCGGTACTGATCCATCTCAAGCTCTTCCAACGCTTAGGCTACTTCACGCTGTTGGCGGAGGTGCCTGAGCGGATCCGGCAGCACATCGCCAAGGCCGCACGTCTCGGCCGGGTGCTGGCCTCCGACCAGCTCGAACGCTATGACGTCTCCGGCAGCAAGCGCCGGCATATGCCACAACTTCGGAAGTTCATTGGGGTACGTCCCTTGGACAAGTCGGGGCTGGCTTGGCTGGATACGGTGGCCACCGCCGCAGCCCAGACCAAGCACACCATCCCAGACATCGTGAACGTCCTGCTTGAAGAGCTGGTGCACCATCGCTACGAACTGCCTGGCTTCCGCACCCTGGAGCTGGCCGCCATCGGTGCCCGCGAGCGGGTCAATTTGGGGTACTACCGCAGCATCAGCCATGCACTGACGCCTGCCACGCGCACGCTCATTGATGAACTGCTGCGCGCACCGGAAGGGTCCAGGTTCACCGGCTGGCACTCGCTCAAGCGCGAGCCTGGCCGCCCGACCAACAAGGAGGTCCGGTTCTATCTGCAGCACATCCGCATGCTGCAGCAGTTGGCCGAGCAACTGCCTCCCATCGATGTGCCGGTGCCCAAGCTCAAGCAATTCCGTGCAATGGCTCGTGCGTACGACGCCAGCGAGTTGGCCGAATTGGCTCCGGACAAGCGCTATGCGTTGGCCACCATCTTCATTCGCGCCCAGCATGCCAAGACGCTGGATGACGCAGCCGAGCTGTTCATCAAGCAGGTGCGCGGGCTGGAGAACACGGCCCAGCAAAAGCTGCTGGCCTACCAGCTCGAACATGCCAAGCGGGCCGACTTCCTGATCGGCCAGCTCAAGGAAATCCTGCAGGCCTATCAGCTCGACGGCAGCGATAGTCAGCGCGTGGATGCCATCGATAACAGTCTGGAAGCGGAAGTGTCGACCTTGTTGGCCGAATGCGAAGAACATATGGCATACGCAGGAAAGAACTATCTGCCTTTCATGCTGCAACCCTACGGCGCGGTCAGGCCGCTGCTGTTCAATGGGCTGGAGCTGATGAACTTGCGGGCAACCAGCCACGATGCCGGCATGGAGCCGTTGATTGCAGCGGTGCTGTCGCTGCGCAACCAACGCCGTGAGCTGATCGAGGTCGCATCCCTCGGCCTGGACCCGGAAAAGGACTTCGATTGGATGTCCAAGCTCTGGCGTCAGCACGTGTTTGGCAAGCGGGCCAGCGCGGCAGGCGCCGGCTGGATGCACCGTAAGTACTTCGAGCTGGCCGTGCTGGTGCAGGTCAAGGACGAACTGAAGTCGGGAGATCTCTTCATCCCGAGCAGCGAACGATTTGACGACTACCGCGAGCAGCTGGTCGATGAAGCCACCTTGGCCCAGGAACTGGAAGCCTATGGCCAGGTGTCAGGCTTGCCCACCGACGCTGCGACTTTCGTGGCCGGGTTGCGCGCACAACTGACCGACTTGGCCGACGAAGTTGACGAGCGTTTCCCCGAGAATGTTCATGCGGACATTCTGGAAGGACGCCTGGTACTGCGGAAGGGGCAACGCGCCGAGGTCTCAAGCGCCATTGCCACCGTGGACCGCCTCATCGCCGAACGGCTCCCGGAGTCCAGCATCGTCGATGTCCTGATCGACGCCAGCCAATGGCTGGATCTGCACCGATTCTTCCGTCCGATCGCCGGCACCGAGAGCCAGGTTGAAGATCTCCCTCGACGGGTGATCACCACGCTGTTTTGCTATGGCTGCAACTTGGGTCCGACGCAGACGGCGCGGTCGATCAAGGGCTTCAGCCGTCGCCAGGTCGCTTGGCTCAACCTCAAATACGTGACCGAAGATGTCCTTGAGAAGGCCATCGTGGAGGTCATCAATACCTACAACAAATTTGACCTGCCGGGCTATTGGGGCAGCGGCAAGAGCGCGTCAGCAGATGGCACCAAGTGGAGCGTGTACGAGGACAACCTGCTGTCGGAGTACCACATCCGCTACGGCGGCTACGGCGGCATCGGCTACTACCATGTGTCCGACAAATACGTGGCGCTGTTCAGCCACTTCATTCCCTGTGGCGTGCACGAGGGCATCTACATCCTCGATGGCCTGCTGGCCAACACGTCCGACATCCAGCCCGAGATCGTCCATGGCGACACGCAGGCCCAAAGCTATCCGGTCTTCGGTTTGGCCCACATGCTGGGCATCCAGCTGATGCCCAGGATACGAAACATCAAGGATCTCACATTCTTCCGGCCTGAACCTGGCAGGACCTATAAGAACATCCAGGCACTGTTCGGAGACAGCATCGACTGGCAACTGATCGCCACCCATCTCCACGACATGCTGCGGGTAGTGATCTCGATCCGATTGGGGAAGATCACCGCGTCCTCGATCCTGCGCCGGCTGGGCACCTACAGCCGGAAGAACAAGCTGTACTTCGCCTTCCGGGAACTTGGCAAGGCCGTCCGACCGCTGTTCTTGCTGCGCTACATCGATGACAACGAGATTCGGAAAACGATCCATGCTGCGACCAACAAGAGCGAGGAGTACAACGGCTTCGTAAAATGGGTGTTCTTTGGCAGCCAGGGGATCATTGCTGAGAACGTCCAACACGAGCAGCGCAAGATCATCAAGTACAGCCAGCTGGTCGCTAACATGATCATCCTCCACAACGTAGAAGGCATGAGCCGGACCTTGGCTGAGATGCGGAAGGAGGGAGTTGAACTGACGCCCGAGATCCTGGCCGGACTGTCGCCGTTTCGGACCAGCCACATCAACCGCTTCGGCGACTACCATCTCGACCTTGATAGGGAAGTGGCGCCGCTGAGCTATACAGCGAAAGTCCTTGAACAGGCCCCATAGACGGGGAGATGCGCTATCGGGACAAGGCAATTATCATTGCGTTTCAATCGCTTAGGTGGTTTTTGGCCCTGTACGTAACGATTCCCTGCCGACCCTCAGCCTACGTCTCGGACACGGACGCGAGCTGGCTTTCCGTCGCGGCCATCAGCACGGCGGTACTGCAACTAAGCGCGCTGGCGATCTTGAAGATGATCGCCAGCGTGGGCATGTGCTCGCCACGCTCGACCTTGCCCATATGGGAACGCTCGATGCCAGCTAGGTTGGCCAGCGATTCCTGCGCAATCCCGCGTTCCATCCGCAGCGCACGCACCGCCGCGCCGAAGGCTTGCGCCAGCTCGGCATCGAAGGTGGTGGCACCGGCCGGTCGGCCGGGTTGAACGGATCGCTTCTGCATGGACAGAAGCGTCCAGTCGCGGGACAATTAAAACCACGTTATCTTTAACTCATGGCAGTAATTTAGTCCGCTTCCGTGCTTTTGCTGAAATCCGCAACTGCGGATTTCACCGGAACCGGGGAGTCGCATCCGTGTCTTTCCTGACCTGCGTAATTCCGCTTCTGCGTTTCCGTGCATGTACGCATTCGATGGCTTGCGCCTTCGTGCTTTCCCGCCAAAGCACGCATCCGCTTCGGCGGTTCCGCGCTTCGATGGAAAATCGTATCCGTGCATCCTCGGATGCGTGGGGATTCGGGCCATGACCCAGCCGCTCGTCACCGCTGAACAGCGGGCGCAACTGCTCGCCGTCGGCGCGGCACGCGCCGCTGACCGGGGCATCGACCCGATGCCGGCGGTGCGACTGTTCACCCCTGACGCGCACGCCACCTGGCTGCTGGCCGCGCTCGACCCGGCCGATGGCGATACGGCATGGGGACTGATCGACCTGGGAATAGGCATGCCCGGCCTGGGCCATGTGAAGCTGTCCGATCTGGCGTCCATCGTTGGGCCGCACCAGCAACCGGTGATGCGCGATCGCTACTTCCAGCCGGCGCGGCCGCTGTCGGAGTACCTGCGGCTGGCCGAGGAAAACGGCTCGATCACCGACTAACCAACCCCCAGCCAACGACAGCGCATTCTGACTATTTCAGTCTTACCCAAGACCTGATTGGTCTGAATCCACACTCTTGCACCGAAGTGGTGCGCTTCTGATGCAAACAGTCATGATCTTTGGCGCGGGCTGCTGCACGGTGCTTCATGCTGCGCGCCATTTTCGTGGCGGCGCAGCCGTCGCATTCAGACGATTTCCGCAATGCCCTGGAGCGAATCAGTCTTGACACCAGCAGTTACAGCTTATCCCGATTTCGATGACGACTTGATGGCGACTCGATAGCTCCCGCACGGCGGAATCCGTGGCGACGTTCCTGCTGAATGACAGGAGGCTGCGTCATGGCTGACCCGAGCGCCGAACACTGGTATCCGACCGCCGCGTATCTCTACACGCTGCACCTCGACGGCCCCGCGCTGGCGTGGGAATACCTGCGTCGCCACCCCGACTACCGCCGCGACTGGCTGCGCCGGCGCCGCCGGCCAGAGGCCGCCGGGCGCTGGGGACTGCGCCTGCTGGAAGATCCCGCCCTGGATGCGCGCGACGCGCATCCGGCCTGGTTCCCCGATCACGATGCGGTGGTGCAGCTCTACCCGGACGCCGACCCGCCACCCGACGCGGTGGCCTTCGCGTTCTGGCGCCTCCCCGGCCAGAAGCACCTGATCCACGATGGCAAGCGCCTGGTGCTGCTGACACGCTGGCCGGGCTGCTGCCTGCGGCTGGTGATCGCTCCCGGCCTGGCCGACGGCATGGCTTACGCCTATGCCATTCGCGCCTGCGCCGCATCCTGCGGACGCTATCAGGCGCTGGCGGCCGAACTGGACAAGCTGGCCGCCGCTGGCGATGCAGCGCCGGCGGGAACGGCACGGTCGCGGCCGACACCCACTGCGCTGCTGGAGTTGAACACGCTCCAGGCGCTCGATGGCACCCTTGCGGGCGCATCCCTGCGCGACGTGGCCGAAGGGCTGTTCGGCGTCGATGCCGTCGCCGACGACTGGTACGCCGACAGCGCCTTGCGCGCCCGCGTTCGCCGGCTGGTACGCCGGGGCGATGCGCTGATGCGCGGCGGCTACCGCCGCCTTGCACAGCTTCCGCCCGTTGCACAGGGACGCGCTGCATCCCCTGCAAAACGTCCCTGAGCAGGAAGCCTTGCTTTCTTGAAAGTGCCTCTATCCGGCCGCGTGGTGTGGCCGGGCTTGATGGAGGTACATCCCATGCGACCCGCTCCCTTGCGGCCTGCCGCCGCTGCTGTCGCTGCGCCCGTGCAGCCCCAACGCTACCTGACCAACGACGAAGCCGCCGAATACTTGCGGCTGTCGCCGCGCACGCTGGAGAAACAGCGCGTGATGGGCGGCGGCCCGAAGTTCCGCAAGTTCGGCCGCCGCGTCATGTACGCGGTGGCCGACCTCGATGCCTGGGCCGACCAGCGCAGCTACGAGGCCACGTCCGACCCGGAATATGCCGAGCGTCATGCGGGCGACTACCGTGATGGCCGCTGATCGTCGGCTCGCCGGTGGCCATCGTCATGTCCAGCCCATCGCTGCCACCGGGGCAGCGATCGCAGCAGCGGGAACAGCTCGACCTGTTCCGTGCGCTACCGGGCGACGGCATGGCGCCGCGCGACAGTCAGGACTTGATGGCCTTTCCGTTCTTCTCGTTGGCGAAGTCGCGGCGCACCGCGCCGATCGACTTCCGCAGCGGGAACATCACCATCCGCGTGGAAGGCACGGCCGAGCATGGCATCGCCACGATATGGGATGCCGACGTTCTGATTTGGGCGGCCTCGCAGATCGTGGAGGCGCGCGACGCGGGCATTCGCCCGTCGCGCTTGATACACGCCACGCCCTACGAGATCCTGCGCTTCATCGGGCGCGGCACGTCCCTCAACGACTATCAGCGCTTGAAAGCTGCACTCGACCGGCTGCAATCGACCAGCGTGGCGACTTCCATCCGCGAAACCACCGGCCGGCGCTTGCACCGCTTTTCGTGGGTGAACGAATGGCGCGAGCTGGCCGACGCCAGCGGCACGCCGCTGGGCATCGAGCTGATCCTGCCGGACTGGTTCTATGCCGGCGTGCTCGACGCCGCCCTGGTGCTGACCATCGACCCGGCCTATTTCCGCTTGAAAGGCGGCATCGAACGCTGGCTGTACCGCCTCGTGCGCAAGCACGGCGGGCGGCAGGAACACGGCTGGCAATTCGACTTCCGGCACCTGCACCGCAAGTCCGGCAGCGCGGCGCGCTTCTCGGACTTCGCCTACGACCTGCGCGTGCTGGTTGCGCGGCAGTCGTTGCCCGGCTACGTCCTGGGCATCGAGTCGATGCCGGACGAAAAGCTGGAACTGCTGACATTCCGGCCCGTGCCTTCAACGGCACGGGGATAACTGCGGTAAAAGCTGTGGACGGCCTCGTGCTATCAGGAGTACCGGGTATCGTGCTATCAGGAGTACGACCCTCGTGCTATCAGGAGTACGAAAACGCCGCAAAGCCAGTAACGGCGCGGGTTTGCGTCCCCTCTAACTTACCTAACTATAAATCTCTAACTTTTAGTAGAAGCGCGCCGCTTCGGTGGACAACCACCAGACGGCACGGCGGACAGCGTTTCGCACGGCAGGCAAAGCCTGGCTTTCCAGCGTGGAGGGCCACGCAATGATCGTCGCGCTGCTGAACCAGAAAGGCGGCGTCGGCAAGACCACACTCGCCACCCACATCGCCGGCGAGCTGGCGATGCGCGGTCTGCACGTCATCCTGCTGGACGCCGACCCGCAGGGTTCCTCGCTGGACTGGACGCAGCGCAGAAGCCAGCAGGGCTTGCCACGGCTGTTCAGCGCCGTGGGCCTGGCCCGCGAAACGCTGCACCAGGAAGCGCCAGAACTCGCCCGCCGCGCAGATCACGTCATCATCGACGGGCCGCCACGCATCGCCGCCTTGGCGCGCTCCGCGCTGCTGGCGGCCGAGCGCGTGCTGATCCCGGTGCAGCCCAGCCCTTACGACTTGTGGGCCAGCGCCGAGATGGTGGCGCTGATCCGCGAGGCGCAAGTCTTTCGGCCTGCGCTGCGCGCGGCCTTCGTCATCAACCGGCGCGTCAGTACCACCATCATCGGCAGGGAAGCACGGCAATCGCTAGCCGAACAGCCGCTGCCTGCGCTGCGCAGCGAAGTGCGCCAGCGCATCGTCTTCGCCGACAGCGTGGCCGCTGGCCGGCTCGCCCGCGAAACCGCGCCCGACAGCGCCGCCGCACGCGAGATCGCCGCGCTCACCGATGAACTGCTGCGGTGGCCGACATGAGCGGCCCGCGCAGCAAGCGCGTCGGCATCGGCTCACGTCCGCCCGCGAATCCGCACGCCGAGGCGTGGATTCGCCAGGGCGATGCCGATGCGCTCAACAAAGGCGACCTCTACACCGCACGCCTGACGCTCGACGTGACGCCTGCGCTGCGCGCGCGCATCAAGATCGCAGCCTTCGGCCAGGGCGTGACCGTGGCCGAACTGCTGCGCGGCCTGCTGGAGCGGGAGTTTCCCGAGAACCGCATGGAGAGCACGCCATGAACGCATCCCTCGCGACCGCCGCGAACGCGGCCACGGCTACGCCGCCGCATTCGCTTCCAACACTCGCCGGCCGACCCGGCAACGTGCCGCTGACCCGCGTATCGCTCGCCTACATCGAGCCGCGCTTCAAGCTCTATCTGCGCTTCGGCGAACCTGCGCGCACGCTGCGGCTCGACCACTGGCGGCGCTGCGCGGTGTTCCTGCCGGGCGCGATGTTCTGCCGCATCCGCTGGGAAGCAAACGACTACGGCACGATCCGCTGGCAGCTCATGGTGATGCAGGCCGGCACGCCGCTGGACGACGTGCAGCGCATCCCCGGCGTGCGGCCCGGCGCACGCTTGCTGCTGCACGCCGAAGGCGAGAACGCTGTGCGTGCCGTGCTGGAACGCATCGACGGCATCGACGACGCGCAAGGCATCGCCGCCATCGACGTGTCGCCCGCGTACTGGCGCACGCTGGGCAACCGTCTGGCGGCCCGCCTGGCGCTGCCCGAATACACCGCCGAGCGGCACGCCGCCTGGCTGGCCGGGAGGGCGCTGCCATGACCGCTGATTCCAGCATCGCACGCACGCCCGAAGCCGCGCCGCTTCCTCGCTCGCGCCTGCGCGCTCGCATCGTGCTGGCGGGCTTCGCCGCCGTCGGCCTCGCTGCGCTGGCCTGGGCGGCTTTTGTGTCGCCGCTGCCGCGTCTGACTTACAACCCGTCCGACAGCGTGGCGGTCGGCTGGTATCGCATCGAACCGTTCGACCCGCGCACCGCCTCGCTACCACGTCCGTTGTCCGTGGACAGCATCGTGCTGGTGCCGCTGCCCGACAGGGCCGCCACGCTGGCTGCGAAGCGCGGCTACCTGCCGACGCGCGTGCCGCTGCTCAAACGTGTGGGCGCAGTCGCGCCGCAACACGTCTGCATCGTCGCCGGGCAGGTACGCATCGACGGCGTGCCTGCGGCCGCCGCGCTGCCTGCCGACCGGCTGGGCCGGCCGCTGCCATCCTTGCAGCTTTGCCGCCGCCTCGAACCGGGCGAGCTGTTCCTGTTGAGCGTGACCAATCCGGCGTCGTTCGACAGCCGCTATTTCGGCCCGGTCAGCGCATCCGCCGTGATCGGCGTCGCGCATCCGGTCTGGCTGGAGACACGCCCATGATGGCCGCCGATTCGCCGCACGTTGCCGTGCCTCTCATCGTGCCATCGAGCATGCCGTTCCGGCTGCTGCCGCCGTGTCGTCGCGCGTGCAGCGCGGGCGCATCCGCGCCGCACTTCGCGCAACATCCGGCGCAGCCGTCCAACGTACAGGCGTCTTGCCTCGAACGCGCCCGGCCTGCGGCCATTGGCGCGTTCGCCGGCGAGCTGGCTGCAAGCAGCGCAGCGCCGCCGGGCCGCCGATGCCCGGAGCGACAGCGAGGGGCAAAGGCGGAAGGCAAGACAAAAGGACGCGGCACCGGGCCGCGTCGAAAGCCTGTCTGCACATGGGGGTGGCGCGGCACGGAGCGGCTTTGCCACCGTGCCGCGTGGGGCGCGAGGCCCGCGCCAATGCAGGCATGTCCGCGTGCTTTGCACGACAGGACACGCCGTAGCTTGCGGGGAGCGCAGCCATGACCGACCGCCGCGACGACGATTTCCGCGTGCATCCCAGCGCCCCGAAGAACCGGGGCAAGGGCCAGGGACAGAGCTTCGTTTCCAAGGTGCTCAAGCAGGCTGGCAAGGCCAGCGGCGGCAAGTCCTCGATGCGCCATTCCGCAGCCGGCGGCGCACGCGTCGGCCAGCGGCCCGGCTCGCGCCTGGGGCGCGGCCACACGGCGGCGCGTTTCGCCGGGGCGAAGCTGACGCCCATGTCTCGGCGCGTGACCATCAAGACCCTGCTGGTCAATCAACGCAATGCCAGCCCGCAATCGCTCGCCAAGCATCTGCGCTACATCGAGCGCGACGGCGCCGGCCGCGATGGCGAACCTGGGCGGGCCTACGGGCCGCAGACCGACGAAGCCGACCTCGATGCCTTCAAGGAGCGGGCCGCCGACGACCGGCATCATTTCCGCTTTATCGTCTCACCGGAGGACGGCGCTGAGCTGGACGACCTGCGCACCTATACCCGGCATCTGTTGAACCGGATGGAAGCCGACCTGGGGACGCGGCTGGATTGGGTGGCGGTCGATCACTGGAACACCGACAACCCGCACACCCACCTGATCGTGCGCGGACGCGACGACACCGGCAAGGACCTCATCATCGCGGGCGACTACATCGCCCACGGTTTCCGCCATCGCGCCGCCGAGCTGGCGACGGAATGGCTGGGGCCGCGCACCGAACTGGAGATCCAGCAGATCTTGCAACGTGAGGTGGAACAGGAGCGGTGGACGAGCCTCGACCGTACCCTGCAACGCGAGGTCGACGAGGATGGCCTGGTGCAGATCGAACGCTTTAACCAACCCCGGCTGCAACGCCAGCGCCTGCTGCTGATCGGCCGCCTGCAACGCTTGCAGCGCCTGGGCCTGGCCGACGAGACGCAGCCCGGCACCTGGGCCGTCCATGCGGACGCGGAGAAGACCTTGCGCGCCCTGGGCGAGCGTGGCGACATTATCCGAACGATGCAGCGTGCCATGAGCGGCCAGCCGCGCGAGCTGGCGGTGTTCGAGCCGGGCGACGACGGCCGCACCATCGTCGGCCGCGTGTCTGCCAAGGGGCTGGCCGACGAACTGCATGACCGCGGCTATCTGGTCATCGACGGCGTGGACGGCAAGGCCCACTACGTCGCGTTGAACGCCCGCGACGAGCTGGCGAACTATCCCACCGGAGCCGTGGTGGAGGTACGCGGTTCCGCCGAGGTGCGGGCGGCCGACAAGAACATCGCCGCGCTGGCGAGCGATGGCCTGTACCGCACCGATCACCACTTGGCGATCGAGCAAGGCCGGGCCAAGCTCGGCCGCGACCCGCAGGAAGTCGTCGCGACCCACGTCCGCCGGCTGGAAGCCCTGCGCCGGGCCGGCATTGTGGAACGTGTGGCGGACGGACTATGGAAGGTGCCGGACGATCTGGCGGAGCGTGGCCGCCAGTACGACGCCCAGCGCCTGGGCGGCGTGGCGGTGGAGCTAAAATCGCACCTGTCCATCGAGCGGCAGGCCCGCGTGATCGGCGCGACCTGGCTGGATCAGCAGTTGATCGGGGGCGGCAAGGGGCTGGGCGACTTGGGCTTCGGTGGCGACACCAAGCAAGCCTTGCAGCAGCGTGCCGATTTCCTCGAAGAACAGGGGCTGGCCCAGCGGCGCGGGCAGCGCGTGATCCTGGCGCGCAACCTGCTAGGCACGCTGCGCAACCGGGAGCTGGCGCAGGTCGCCAAGGACATTGCCGCCGAAACTGGCCTGGAGCATCGCCTGGCGGCGGACGGGCAGCGGGTCACCGGTATCTACCGGCGCTCGGTCATGCTGGCGAGCGGGCGCTACGCCATGCTTGATGACGGCATGGGATTCAGCTTGGTGCCGTGGCGGCCGGTGATCGAGCAGCGGCTGGGACAGCAGCTTATCGCGACAGTGCGCGGCAGTGGCGTGTCGTGGGAAATAGGTCGGCAACGGGGCCCGTCGCCGGGTTGACTCGCCCATTTATGCGATCGAGAAACCGAACGAAGATACGCTTGGATCATCCTGCATAGATGTGCGCGCAAAGCCTGTGTGGATTCAACAGACGCATCCTCTTCAGGGCCTGCACCGGGCCGATCATGGCGCTCATCGTCAGCAGGCTGACCATGTTCAGCTCATCAAAGTGGGCATCGGTGGCTGTGCCGAGCATCAAAGCCACCCCTTTGTGCATGCGGGCCTTCGCGTGTGCGGCCAAGCTCGCACCTCCATGGCCTTCAGCCACCGCATAAAGGAACGTTCCGCGTGTGTTCTCAGCGTTGGAACAGGCCCGCGGCAGCGCGGAGGATGCTGTCTCTGGATATCACAGGCCGCGCATTGCGTTACTTGATGGTGCCAGCGCGGCTATCTGCATTGATGGCGTTGTGCCGACAGGATGACCTGGAAATCGTCGCTGGGGTTCCCGAGGTTCCACTGTTGCAGCAGATCAAGGGACTGAATGAAGATCTTTACGACGTCGGGTTCGCGCAGTCGTATGAAATGGGCGACGGCATCTTAGCCGAACTTACATGGAGTATGCCTCTGCGTGCTGCCATGCCGGCACCGCCTCTCTTGACGGCGTACAAGCGCGTCCCACTTGATAAGTGCCGCGCTATCCGCTGATGGATGTGATCCAGAGTTCTGCGGCTGCTAGAAGTCGCTAAATCGAGCAAGAAGCTGATTCCGTGCGGTGTCGTGCAGCGGCGAACTACACGAATACGCGGCCGGTGTCGGGCTCAGACTGCGCAATCAAGCACGGGGTTCATTGCTTCCCAAGACGTCGGATTCTGCGAACGACGCAGACGAAATCAGCAGCCACGAGGCTTGTAATTACGAAACGGTACGTATAGTATAGTGATAGTGGCGTAAGTCAATTCTTTGGGTGAGAGCGACTGTCTATGAACAGCCTGAAATATGAAGGTGCATTGAACCAGGCGCCGTCGCGCAGCCCTGGCCGCCCGCGTAGTGAAGCTTCGCGAGTCGCTGTGCTAAACGCGACGAGCAAATTGCTCGAAACGTCGAAGGTACGCGACTTGAGCATTGAGGCGATTGCCAGTGAAGCGGGCGTGAGCAAGGCAACCATCTACCGTTGGTGGCCGAATAAGAACTCAGTGGTCATCGACTCATTTATCGGCCAAATGCACCCAAGCACTCCAGAGCCCAGTGGCCGCTCAGCCATGGACACTCTGGCTGAACATCTGACAGTGCTAGTGAAGCAGTACGGGGGGGCGTTAGGTCGATTAGTTGCTGAGATACTGGCGGAAGGCCAGTCGGACCAGGTCCTTTGCAACGCGTTCCGAGAGCGCTTTTTCTTGCTCCGCCGCGCAGCCGTTCGTGCAGTGATAGAAAGAGGTGTTGCTACGGGCGAGTTTGTGGCTCGCCTCAATATTGACGCCACATTGGACGCGCTATATGGCGCGGTCTACTTCCGGCTGCTCATGGGTCACGAGCCACTTGATGCAAGATTTAGCAAGGCGCTGATTACGACCGCACGCACACTCCTGACATGTACACTCTTCAAAGGAGAGAGAGCTTGAACTCGTATCAACTCTTCTGCCGCGGTGAATCCGGCAACTCCTACAAAGTGGCCTTGATGCTCAACCTCCTAGGGGTTCGGTGGGAGCCTCGGTTTGAATCGCCCAGGGTTTTCTAGACAGTCGTCAGCCGTTTAGTGCGTACTGCTTCTCGAACTCTACCGGGGACAGCCCGTCGTTGGAACTGTGCCGCCGTTTTGGGTTGTAGAACATCTCGATGTACTGGAAGACGTCGGCCCGTGCCTCGTCGTGATTGCTGTAGATCCTCCGCTTAATACGCTCCCGCTTCAGTAGCTGGAAGAAGCTCTCCATCGCTGCGTTGTCATGGCAGTTTCCTCGTCGACTCATGCTGCACACGATGTCGTGCTCGCGCAGGAAGCTCTGCCAGTGTTCGCTGGTGAACTGGGTTCCCTGGTCGGAGTGAAGCAGAAGCCCGGGGCTTGGCTTGCGCCGCCACACTGCAGCCAATAGCGCCTGCAAAACCAGGTCCGTATGTTGAGTTGGTCGGGTTGCCCATCCAACGACCTGACGCGAAAACAGATCAAGCACTACCGCCAAGTACAGGAAGCCGTCGTACGTGCGGATGTAGGTGATGTCCGTGACCCACGCGCGATTTGGCTCACTGACTTTGAAGCCGCGAGCCAGAACGTTCTTGGCGACTGATCCAACAGGGCCGCTCAATGGGCGTGGTCGCCGACCGTAGCCGACCATTGCCCGCAGCCCCTCGCTCTTCATCAAGCGTGCCACGCGATGACGACTACACGTCTCGCCAAGCTCGCGCAGATCTGTGGTCACTTTGCGGTGGCCATACACAGAGCCGCTTTCCAGCCAGCTGTGCTTGATTAGGCCGAGCAACCGCTGATCGTCCTTGTCGCGAGCGCTTGCCGGCTCTTTTAGCCAGGCGTAGTAGCCACTGCGATGGACGCCAAGCATCCGACACATCGCCGCGAGGCCGAACTCATCTGCGTGTTGCTTCATGAAGGCGTACTTTGCTCTTACCCCTTTGCAAAGTACGCGGCGGCTTTTTTTAGGATGTCTCGCTCTTCAGTGACCCTGCGTAGCTCAGCCTTGAGGCGGCGCACTTCCGCGTTCTGGTCCTGCTCGACACGCCGGCCAACATCGCCTTTGCCTTGTTGCCGCTTCCAGCCGTAAAGACTATGGATCGACACGCCCAGTCGCTCGGCAACCTCCGCTACCGGACGGCCGTACTCAACGATCTGTCGGACCGCCTCGATCTTGAACTCATCGGTGTACCGCTTCGTGCTCATAACCACCTCCGCCTAAGCCATAGTTTATGGCTGCGAGGTGTCTACGGAACCCTGGGCGATTCAATTTTGACCTCCCACCATTAGCAGAAAATCAGAACCTCGCAAGGGAATTAAATAGAAGAAGACGGCTCTTGCCGCCTTTCTTTTTCCATGTCAAAACCGTTGTCGGATTCGAGGCTTCTGGCTTCCCTTTCCTCACCCTGGGCTTTCATGGCCGCACCGACTTGACGTTTGGCGTCGGCCCCAAATCCGCCTTCCGGTGGCTTCCAAGCATTGGCAGCGGGAAGGAGCTCGTCAAAAAGCTTGGATCGGTTGTGGGCACGAATGACCTGATCGGATTGATCATTACCTGGCCGCCCCAGAAGATCCGTGGGCGTTGTTCCTTCTAAATCGGGATCCTGAGGCGTGCGTCCAGCCTTTAGCAGGTCACCGGCCCATTCTGCATCGCCGCATGCAACAGCGAAGTGGAGCGGATACTCGGTCGCGGCCGTCAGGAAGGCCTCGTAGTCTTGCCGCTGTCGATGCGGGCGTCCTCCTTCCACTCATCTTAATTTGTCTCGTCGTCCCAATGCTCGTCAAAAGCGGCCTGGCGGAGCTCGTCGGGTAATCCCCCCATTTTTAGCAGCGGCCAAAAGTAGAAATAGGGATGGTCTGATCAATTCACACTGAGTCGTGGGTTTTCAGCGCCGGAGTCATCCTGGGCCTTCAGACGCGGCGGACTGCCATGTTTTCCGCTCTCGAAGTGCCCTTGCGGGCACCTCAAGACGGAGTTACCCCTGTGCCGCCAACAGCTTCCGGCGCACCATCCACAGGTTGGACAGCGCGAACAGGGTGAGCACCTGTGCCGTGTTCTTGATCAAGCCGAGATAGCGCACCTTGGTGTAGCCGAACTGCCGCTTGATCACCTGGAACGGATGCTCGACCTTCGCGCGCAGACTAGCCTTGCAGCGCTCCCAGCGCTCAACCTGTTCGAGCTCACGCGCGTTGCCAATGGGGAATTCAACCGGAGGATTGAAGAACGGGCTTGAAGGCTTGAGGATGAGCTACCTGGACCCGCAAACCGTCACGAGACCCCGATGGACTACCCTGACCTTGCCCCCCCTGGAGGAAATCTCCGGTCCGTTCGCCCTTCTTTCGAAGGGCCCAAAATTCATCGCCGCCTGGCTTGCCAAGCGCACTGAGGAGCGCTACCGGGAGTTCACCCGTGCCGCGCTTGAGGGTCAGGTGTTCCCCGAGAACGCGGAGGCCATGACCTCGGAAGATTTTCTGGCCATGCTGCGGGCATTGGAGATGGACATCGAGGCCGAGAAGGCCACCGTCTATGGCCGCCTTGCCTGTTCAATCGCTACCGGCAAAACCGCAGGCCATCTCAAGCGCCACTTCATTAAGGCGCTGAGCGACCTGTCGTTTGGCCAGGTCGATCTTCTGCGACGCGCTTTAATCACCGAGCGTCACCACGTGTTTCCTGGCACCGGCGGGGGTAACCTGGACCCAAAAGAATTCCTTGGACTGCAGTCGAAAAGCAGCATCAATCGCCAGACCTTTGAACGCTGGGGCCTGATCGAAGAGAAAGGACTGAGCCTCGCAGGCCGACGGTTCGTGGAGGCTTGTTTTACCAGCGATGAGTTGGCGCCCTCCTCAGTGGGCTTTCAGGAATGGGCCAAGGGTCGCATCCACATCGTTTGCAACGAGATGGGCGCGCCGAGCTGCCACAGCGTCCTGGTCCAACTGACCGAAGATGGGCACCGCCGGGCCATCCATGTCCACAACAGCGCAGCACTTCGGGGACGCTCCAACCGCCTGCTGACACCCGGCCCCGTCATGGTGGTCCTTCTCACCGATAAACCCCAGCGTCTCGCCGACGAATGGACCACGGTGGAAGACACCATCCGAGGAAGAGTCCTGGCCGTGGTGGCCACGACCGATCCGAATGCGCCGTTGCCCGTCGCCATGACGGGCTTGGAACGCATAGATGCGTCACCGGACCGTGCCGCAGAAGCCGTGACGGCGATACTGGAGCGCTTTGAAGCAAAAGGGTTACGGGGCACCTGAGACCGCGATGTTAAACCCGATTCGACCGGTCATTGGAAGTGGCCGCCAACTTTATGGCGGCCAACGAGCACTACTTACAGACCAAACGAGGCTTCACGGACAGCGACTTGCATGCCGGACAGAAGAGCCCCAAGTTGATCTTCCGCTGAAAGTGATGACTGCACTTCTCGCAAACAAAAAGGTAAGGCGCCCCTGGAACGAAGCCGGGCATCACTTTCCTTCCTTGCGCTTGAAAATGACCTTTCCGCCAGCCTCGTATTCCACATCGTAGCCTTTGTAGATTGCGAGGATCAAAGAGAGACCAAGGCTTGCGGCGGTGATGATGCCGATGATCTCGACTCCAGTGACTGTCGCGACCGCCCCCAGGCTGAGCGTGCTGAGCCCAGCCGTTACTGGAGCGAGCCCAACTGCAGCAACGATTGCTGCAACACCGACGGCACCAAGCTTGGCGAACTTGCGCGTCTTCTTCAGGTCGTCTGCCAACTTGCCCACAACCACAATCTGCTGCGCCTTTGCATTCTTGGCCGCTTCCAGCTCATCCCGCGTCCTTACTGTCACGCTTGCCATAACGCCCCCTGTTGTTAGCAATACCAGTGATGGATACCCTGGGCAGGATAGCCGAAGGGAACACCGTGTTCCTAGCAGCAATGATGGTGCCCAACTGTCTCTCCAGCTGAGACACGAACTCAACGCATCCGCTGCCACGGGTCGTCCTTGGGAGCCTCCACCGTAACCTCGGCAACGTCGTCTTCAGCGCGCCATGCCTTCCCTTCGAGCACCATGGTGGGACCCCTGGAACGTGCGATGGCGGCCTCTTTGGCGGTCGGCGGGTTCCATGACCGATGCTCCTCTAGGTAGCGCTCCGTGGACGGCCTCAACGGCAGGCCACCGCTCGGCAATGGCAACGTCCGATCATGGCGTTCGTCTTGCTGACGGGCATAGGCGACTTGCTCGGGCTCCCCAAGCGCCTCTCGGTGGGCATCCAGCAAGCGATCGACAGCGTCCACGTCCCCGCGGGCGTGGAGCGATTCGGTGTGAAGCGCCCGAAGCAACGGGTCGCGCTCTTGGTGAACCTCTTCGCCCGTGCCTTCGCCTTGGAACAGCCCGTCGTCGCGAGGGCGGGCGTCGACGGGGTCTGGGCGCACCCGGCCATGGCTGGTCCTCATGCTCGCCTCCGGGCCAGCCCGCTACCGTGAAGCAGCCCACATGCCATCGAATAGACGACAAGAGCCAGCGAGGATGACAAGTATGGGTTGGAAGGATCCAACCAGACCCCGGTCACCAGGTGCTGGAGTTGGTAGGCCAGCAATGCCAAGCACGCGTAGAACAGGGCCAACCGCCACAGCAACGCAGCCACGGATGGGGCGTCCTCTTGGCCGGCTTGGAACGCCTCCCAGCCGCTGCGTGCGCTGCGTGCCTTGGAGGCGCACAGCCATGCGATTCCGAAGGTGATCGCAAACATGACGAGCTTAAACAGCACGACCACCAGAAAAACGGTCATGGGATCCTCCTCTGGGTTCGGAGCAGGCCATGGGCCTGCAGGTAAGCGTGGACTGCCTGTCGGGTCACGCCGAGGCGCTTGGCAATTGCAGGGCCGTTGCTCCCCTGCTCCAGGAGGCGCACCACCAGGGCGTGTTGGTCAGCCAGTGGGCGCCGGGGCTTTTGACGCAACCCCAGGTGAGCGAGGTCGGCGCTCACCACGGGCGACGGAACGCCCAGGGTTTGGGCGATGGCCGCCCGGCGGTGTCCCTCTCGAAACATCCGGGCGACCTCGGAGCGGCGGTGGGTAAGGTCTCGGCTCAACCCTGGCTTCTCAGTGCTGCCCGGCTCCACCCTTTTTGGAAGAGCAGAGCGTCCACAAGGACAACTGCGAGTAGAACAACCACTTTGGGAGCTGAGATTTCCGTTTGCGCCCCTGAGAACAAGACCAACCAGATTCCGAGCAAGAACAACACGCTGAGCAGCCCAGCCAAAGCATTGAGAACGACGACCGTGGAGATTCCCTTGCGTCGTCGGCGCAGTCCGTCCCACACCAGTCGGAAACGGTGCCCGGCCCAGATCGGCGCAAACGCGGTTACGTAGGCAAACGCGCCAAGGAACAGAACAGCAAGGATGGGGTTCGCGATGTCCATCAGCGCATGTCCCCTAAACTCACGCCACAAGCGCCCACCCCGCACGCACTTGCGTTCTCGGCACCATCCCACACTTCAACCCGCGCCATCGGCACCACCCGGGTCTTCTTACCCTTCCCCACCAGGAACACCCGATCACCTTCGCGCACGTCCACATCGGCGTCTTGGACCACCGCGAGGATGCGCTGGCGGCGATCGGACAGATCGCGCACATAGATCTCCACCGCACGCCGGCCGCTGAGGCCCTTTTGAACCGCGGTTCCGGCAGCCGCACCGATGACGCCACCGGTCACCCGGGCTGCATTGCGGTATTCCCGGTTCTTGACCTGGTTAGCAGCCCCATAACCAACGGCCGACCCGATGGCGGAGCCGGCGTTCAGACGCTGGTCGGACGTCAGTTGAACCGTGCGAACCATCAGGACCTCGCCCAGTCGGGCGTCCTGGACGGATAGGGCCTCGGACGAACCGTAACGGCGAGCGGAGGTGGAATCGGCGGCAAAGGCGGCCGGAGCAGACAACGCCAATGCAAGGGCCAGAACGATGGGTTTCAAGGTGCACCTCCATTTCGTGAGTAGGTTCACCTATGCATAGATCGATTCTGGGAATGCGCAAGGGGGGGGGGGCTTCGGAGCGCGGTTACACAGACTGCAGTCCGCGTCATTAAATTGACGGAAAAGCGACAAAATGAAGCATATGGACAGAGATTGATGCTCAGGCGATGATTCTGCCCACAACTCAAAACCAACAGGGAAATGTATGGCAAGGAAGAAGAGTTCATCGGCCGCAGGTGCCGCGATTTCGACCGGCGGCGGAGCCGTCGCTGGCGCAACTTCTGCGATCCTCGGCGTAACCAGTGGTGCAGCGGCCGGGACCGCCGGTGCAGCCGCCGTGACCTCCGGCTTGGCAACCGTCGGGAGCGTTGTGGGCGGTGGCATGCTTGCTGGACTGGGGGTGGTCGCGGCTGCACCAATTGCGGGTGGTGCGGCGATGTTCGGCGTCTACAAGCTCTACCAGCGCATGGCATCCAAGAAGTAACCGCTCTGCCTGGCCCACTGCCACAAGCGGTTTCCCTCTACGTCGCGCAGGCTTCGTCAATGTCTGCAAGTGGCCATCCAAGCTAGCAACCTTGGTGGCCGCTCTTACCAACTTGTGGCTCAAGCCCTTGGACCAAAAGGCCACGTTGACCTCAATGCCCCGCTGGCGCAGCCAGAGTGCGGCGTGACGCTCAAACCCGAGCGCACTGAGGCCGTTCATGCAGGGCTAGCAGCCGGCGGAGTGCGGTGCAGTCCGCGCCTACACGTTGGGATGCACGATGGGTTCGCGCATGCTCGATAGCACACGGATCGGAATTTCTGTTACTGCACGTAGATCAGACTGGCCATTTCTTCCCCTTTCTCTCTCGCCCCTCCGCGTCTGGCAAGGAATCTGAAACCGGCAAGCTCTCCTGTCGTGCAATGTTCCTGATCGACATTCAACCTGTGATGATGTGGGAACGCTCTCCCTCAACCTGCCAAACCGTCTACGGAACTGGCAAAATTGCAGGATCACTCACAGGGGGAAATTGGATGTCCGACACAACCTACAGCCACCGCATCCTCAAGACTTATGGCCTGCTGGTGGACTTCGAAGGTAAACCACGCCTCAAGAACGTTCCGTCGCCTCTAACCGGTCAAAAGAAGGCAAAGGAGACGATGGAAAAGTGGACGCAGCGAGTGCTGGGGGATGAGGTCAGCAAGGTCCGCGTCTACCGACCGGCACGCGTTAAAAGTGACACACTCATTGCCAGCCTTACAGACACGCACGACGCCAAGCTGGTGCGTGACATTGTTCGCGGCGCCGTTCGCAAGAAGAGCAAATCAGCGAAAGCAAAGATTGAAGAGATCAAGGTGGAGCACGCCGCCGAGCTTAGAAAGCGCGGAGCCACCGCGAGAGAACTTCGGAAGGCACACGAAGAAGACCTGTCGGGAAAGCTCGATGATATCTTGGCTGCGACGGCCTATCTGCCGTTAGACGACCTTCAGGACTTGGTGGTGGAACTGGGAGAGGACTTGAGCCCATCGGTCCGCAACTGGGCACTTGCCCTGGCTCCGGCCAAGGATGCTGACGAGGTTTCCGTCATCGACGTTCTCAAGCAGATGCTCCTGCGCATGGACGTGCTGTCGAAGAATAAATAACCAGAATTTGTCAGCCACTGTCGCGCACCCTGCTGCCTCCCGACAGGCGGGTGCGCGTTCAGTCGCTTGTTCACGAATCAAACTGCCAAGTTCAGGCGCGCCCCTCTTGCCTTGAAGCGCGATCGAGACCGGTCGTTGGCAGCATGTTTTTCGATCTCATGCAGATTGGCCGCCACGGACTGCCGCTGCTGCTCAACCTTCTGGAGCGGCTCTCGAACCAACTCGGGCACCTTCAGGAACTCCACCACCCGCTCGGCCGCCGCCGCGGCTCGGAAGAGCTCCCGGGGATCGTCCCGGAGGATTTGGATCCACGACTTCACGTAAGCCGCGTGCTGGGTGGGATCGTGGCCAATGCCCAGGCGTTCGCCCATCAGCATGGATGACACCTCCGCGACCAGTTCTTCCTTGGCGTAGTCGATGCTCCCAAAAGCCCCTTTCTGATCGCGGTTGAGGCGGGTGGGAAAGCCGGTCCAGTGGCCCAGTTCGTGCAACGCGGTGGCGTAGTAGCCGCTGGCCGAGTGAAAGGTGTTGCGCTGGGGCAAGTGGATGCTGTCGGTCATCGGACGGTAGAACGCTTGGTTGCCCCCGTCGTGGTGGATCTCGGCTCCGCTGTCTCTCAGCACCGCTTCGCAGGCCTGGTGAATGTCGGGCTCTGGGCGCGCGGCTGGCAGGACCAGTGCCGGCAACCCATCGATCTGCATCGCGTTGAACACGCGTGGGAAGAAGACCTTGGGGTGGGCCTTGGCGATGAGGTCGGGGTCCCCGCTCTTCTTGGCCTCCTCCACCCGCGACCAATCCCAATACTCAATCACGCTGGCCTTCTCGCCCTTGCGCACCTGAGCGCCCACGGCCGCGGCTTGCTTGTAAGTCATCCACCGGTTGTCCTGGGTGTCCCAGGCGCTCTGAAGGGCCCACAGGTGGAGCAGGTTTCCGCCCCGGTAGCTCTTGCCAGTCGTGGGGTTCATGGGCAACCCGAGGTCCACGCGGGCGTCCCAGGGTTTGAGAAAGGGACCGGTGCCCTCCTCCATCTGGCGGATCAAGCGCTCGACGACGTCGCGGGAATGGCGCTGAAGGAAGCTTTCGTTGGGGGTGGCATCGGACACGGGCAGGCTCTCCTGGAAGGCAAGGAAAGGCGCCTGTCGGCAACGCCAAGGGGGTTAGGCTGGAAACTTCAATCGTGAATGGTGACGGCGCGTCCCTGCTCCAACAGGTTCTCCAGCAAAGCCAAGGCCCGTTCGATGGTCAAAGCGGTGCCGGGGCCCCCGTCGCCCTCCTGGAGCTGCACGCGGATGCCCTCGGGGGTTCGTTGCACGGTGAAACGGGGGGACGCCGCCAGGGAGTCCTGGCGGTCCATGCTGTCGTCTACAAAGGCATCGGAAGGGGTCATGGTTTCAGCATGCGACAGGATACGGATTTGGCAAGTCCGGGCTGGACCGTTAGCGTCACCGACCAATCCATTGGCTAGAGCTGATACGGAAGATGGGAACACGGATTTGGCCCCGCCTTTACGACCGCCGTTGGCGCGCATCCCCATCTCCCACCTTTCCGCCACCTTGGGTTTCGATGCTTTCTCGGCCCGCCAACGGCTCACCGAACAGCGCACGAATCTCCAGTTCATTGATACGTTCCTGCAGCTGGAGTTGGATTGCCTTGGCTCTGGTGCGCCCTGCCTCCTCCCTCAACGCATCGGCATGGAGAGCTCCCATCTCAGCCGCCTGCTGCTGAGCGCTCAAGCGGTCGAATCGACGCTCCATCTCTTCCTGCCGAGCCCCTTGCTGTTCGAGGGTGGGCGTCACATCGGTTTCCCAAGGCTCCAAAGACTGAGAGCGCTCCTGCGCCACGCGCAGTGCTGTCACGGTCGCCGATGATCTCAACGGCAGATCGCCACAGGCCTCGCCGACGGTGGCTGCTCCGTTGATTCGCAGGCGCACGCATTCTTCCTGTTTGCCATTGATGCGACGGTTCGAGCGGGCGCCGTCGTCCAGGCCCATCTCTTTCAAGCCTCGCCAGAACTGGCGACCGGTGAGGAGATCGATGTCCGCCAGCCCTTGTCGGTAGCCCCAGTTTTTGTAGTTCTCGTAGACCTGCCGCATGGAAAGCGTGCACTCATCCGTCTCAATGCGCACCACGCGCTCGGCTTGAGCCCAAGCCATGACCTGGTCGCTGCCATGGCGGGCGGCCAGCTTCGCTGCGCGCACGGCTTCGGGCATGTCGGCGTCGGTGTCGGACAACGCCCTACCACGGGCCACGATGCGTCGGGCGCCTTCGAGCATCCAGTCCAGCACAAGCTGGCCTTCCTCTGCCAGGATGTTCTTGACCAGATCAGGGTCGTGCTGGTTGACCGGTACCGCCTTCTTCCAGTGCACGACGGTGAGGCGGCGCCACACCCCGTTGCTCTTGTCGCGGATGAAGGGGGCCGAATTGGACGTGATGATCCACTTGGCCGTGGAATGGTAGCTCGCCAGCTGCTTCTGGTTCTTCCGGTCGATGCCAATGCCATTGCCAGAGACCATCGTCTTGAACCGACCTTCGGCCCACTTCTCGCACTCCACTTCGTCCACCAGGATCAGGCTGGCGCCAATCATGGGTTCCAGGCTGAAGCGGTCGCCCAAAGTTTCAAGGTTGCAGCGGGCCACCTGACGGTGCATCGCTTCCACGATTTCCGCCAGGGTGGATTTGCCAGAACCTGCGACGCCGTGCCACCAGGCGGCCTGGCTGTAGACACCCGGCAACAGGGTCATGCCGCACTGCTCCTGGAGCAGGTCGATGACGCGCGGGTCGTCGTGGGCTTGGCGGAGGAACTTGGCGAATCGCGAGTCAGCCGGCAAAGGCTGGGGCTTGTATGCATGGCCCTGCCTGCCACCACAGGCCACCCTGACCGCGTGGGTCATGCCCAAGGCGGGATCAGGAGCGAGCACATGGAAACCGCCGGGAAGGATTTCCACGTAGCCGTCTGCCACCGGCACGATGGCCCGCTTGGCTTGGGCTGGCATGGGGTTTTTCTGGCGCAACCGAAGGGAAGCCATGTCCCAGCAGTCCTTGGCGAGCTTGGGGCTGCCCGCGAAATCGGCGTTGCGGTCGATCCAATCGGATGCCACACCCACACCTTCCGCGTCGCTGATCGCTTGCCAGTAGGTACCGTTCCAATGGTGTACGATCTCGCCGGTGCCGCTGGTGGCTTGGCACGCCCACAAGCGATCGACGCATTCGGTGGTGCGGCGGGCAAACAGGATGGGGAGCGACGGTGGCTTGCGCTGGCCCTCTCGATCAACCGAGTGGCGGTAGAGCTGCTTGTGCTCCTCTGCCTCCAGGTTGACCTTGCGGGCGGAGGCTTCCGCACCCAGGAAACGCGACGCTTCGAATGGCACGATGTTGCTTGGCTCTTCCGTCGTCGGGTTGACAGCCTTCCCTTTTGGGGACACATTGGTTGTAGACATTGTTGTTGGCTCCTCTCAAACCCTCGCCCTGGCCGGTGGGGGTTTGTCGTTGTGGGGGGACAGGCTTGCTCAGGCAGCGCGCGGGAGAGCGGTTTCCAAGGCGCGGCGAATGAACTCGCTCTCTGTCATCTCGTTTTCGGCCGCGGCGAGACGAAGGCGTTCGGCCAAGGGGCGTTTGATCCGAACGTGCTTTTTCACGCTGGCGCGGATGCTGTAAGTCGGCGGCGACGAGGGATGGGTGGCGGCGTTCACGGTGGCAACTCCGAAGGTGAAAGGTTTGGTGTGTCCCACATGGGGGACACTTCCACTCAACCACTCCAGGAGCTTTCCGCAACCCACGGTTTTTGACTAAACACGAAAACTGCGGAATCTCTCGCACTTTTTCCGGAAGCCCTGTTCTGCTGGCTTTCCCTTCCCTGCTGGTCTTCCATTAGCCAGCAGAAAGAGAAGACCAGCAGGAAGACCAGCAGCTACAAACCCTTGATTCCAAAAGCTTTGCATTCATAGAAAACCGTTCCGCTGGTCTGCTGGGTCAAAAAAGAATCGGTTTTGAAATTTGAGATACCAACACTTTCCATGCGATTTGGACGCATTTGCACAGGGGAGTTGAATCGAAAGCCAGCAAGCCAGCAGCGCACTTTTAGTCGCAGAAATCCCTTGGGATTCAACGACCTTGCACTACTGGTCTTCCTGCTGGCCTTCGATCGCTGCTGGCTAGTGGAAGACCAGCAGCCGGAAGTTCCTACTCATTTTCGGCCAAACACTCCAGTTGCTCGCGCTTGCGATCGGTCAAGAACGGATGCTGAAACTCCCTCCCGCTTTCCACCTCCGTCACCACCACGTGTTCTTCAATCGTAAGGGCGCCATGGTGCCAATCGATGGCATCCAACTCCGCCAAGGACAGTCGCGCGAATGCCTCCATTGCCTCGGACTGGGTCTGGGCAAAGACCTCAATCACCTTGCTCACCAAGTAGTCACCCCGGACGACGAATTCGTAAGTTCCCATCGGCTCCTCCTAATAGTTGAGGTGGTGGCGCATGGTTGGACAAGGCCAGTTGAGATCTTCGCGTTCGGAACCATCGGGGCTGATGACCTCCACAAAGCCGTAGATCTCCTCCAACTCGGTACGCCAGCCACCGGCATGAATGTCAGCCACTCCCATCGAGTTCAGAATCTCCAAGGCTGCCGCCTCTGAGTCCGCGTCGATTCGGATTTCCAATTCGGCCGTCGCGCGGCCCAAGACAACAACGTTCCAGCGATCAGCCATTGGAGCTCTCCTGGTTCGCCGTGGCCACCTGCCCTACCCGCTGGATGGCAAAGAACTTCCCGTGCAACGCACCGCTCGCCTGCGCTTGCTGAAGGTGATCGGCGGCGCGCTTGCCGTAAGTCACCACCAACGATCCCGACGGCGCTGCCGTGCCGGTGGTTCCGTCGGGACGCACAAACCTCAGCCTCCCACGGGTGAACAGAATCGCCGTCGCGTTGGGGTGGGAAAGCACGCAGTCGTGCATCCATCCCGTCTCCATGCTGACCGGCACCAGGGCGATACCGCCGCCGGGGTGGTTGGCCAGCTTGCTCAACCACTTCTCCATCCCTTTTCCGTAAGGCGGGTTCATCCACACGAATGCCTGCATCGGCCACGGCGTTGCCAAGCCGTCCTGGCTCGGCGGGATCATTCGGCGGGCCGTGGGCGCCGGCAGCCGCGACGGGTCTTCGGGCGTGCAAGGATCGAGATCAAAGCCGCGCTTTCCTCCCAGCGCCTTGACGATGGCAGGCGGGGTATACCAATCGACGCTCGTGTGGGCCTTGTCGCTTGCCTTGTAGCAAACGGAGGTGAGCCGGGTAGGCTTAGACACTGCGAGGCGGTTGGGGCCGTTGGCAGTCTTGAACGGCACAACATTGGTTTTGGGTTGCATGAGAAATCTCCAGGCAAAGCTCCGCCAGCACGGCTGCGTTGCCGCGTTGAAAGATTGGGTTTAGAGGGTTGGGCTCGAATGGGCCCGAGAAGAGGGATGCCCCGTGGTCTGCTATTGCGACGTGCTCACGCGCGCCTCCTCGCGTCGATGCACATCACGCGTGCAGGGCTCAAACGCTTTTTTGAGCCATGGCCAGATTGCTGAAGCTTCTGCGGACGAGTGTTGGCGGTCGCGCTCATGCGACCCCCTCCCCATCCACCATCTCTTCCATGCGCAGCAGTTCGAGGTCGTCTTCATCAAGATCACCCACGAAATGCATGCCGGGTCCGAAGTCCCAAAACACCTTATTTTCCCAATCCGACTCAAGAACGAGATCCTTCGCACCAGCTTCGTCTTCGGACTCGACACTGATCTCGCCAATCATCAAGACTTCTGCAGCCTTGACCACCTCGAAAGTGAATTTCTTCATTGCTGTATTCGCATATCGTTCCCAATCGGAACGGACACGAGATTGCAGTTCTGACCCTGTAGGCCATCCACGCGAAAACGCCGTTTTATCGGGACAATTGTCCCGACAACGGCCACAGTGCATTGGTGCGCTTCGCTTGGATGTTTCCCGATAAAAAGCGGGAACAAGGATCAATCGGCGGCTTTCGCGGCGCGTTCGGCCGCGGAATGGAGCACGCCCATGGCCCAGTCGTGGAAGGGCTGACGTGCTTCGCTGCTCACCCACGGGGCATCCAAGGCTTCAAGCACCGTGAGCGCACGCGCGGGCAGTTGTGGGTGAAGGGAAGCAAACCCCACCAGGCGATCGGCGCGGTTGTAAGCCCAGGGAAGGTCCTTTTCCAGGCCTTCAAGGCCAAGTTTCTTCAGCGCGGCCACGACGTCGTCGAGGCGTTGCGCCAGGACGTCGGATTGAATGCGTTCGGCACCGGCGCAACGCACCACCGATGACCACCGGTATTGCGCCCCTTGACGATTGCTCTTGACCGGTTTGTGCTCCGGGACCAGCCCTTCGTTTCGTTGCCGGCGCTTCTTCAGCGCGTCTTTTGAAATGCCCAACACGTAGGCGGCCACCCCAGGGCCGACCCATTCCAGCTTGCCTGACCTTGCTTTGGAAAACTCGTCCTCTTCAGCCGCTGTCAACGCCAGGGGCTTGGGATCCTTCGATGGCCGGCCAGGACGCCCTCCCAGAATGTCTGGATCACGCGGGCTCATAGCCTTCCACTTCCTTTATCGAACGGCCGCACTGGCTTTGCCTCGTGGGTGGCACTGTCCCACCGTTCTTCCAGATCACTGGCAAGCTGCCGCGACCGTGCCGCATTGATCAGGTGCTGTGTGCTGGTGAGCACGGCCACGAAGGCGTTCTGGTAAACCTCACGTGCCTCCGTGCTTGTCCAAGGCTGGGCCAACGCTTCTTCCAAGGTTCCTTCCCACTGGTCCTCATCGGCGGCGTTGAACGTGGTGTCGTCCACCGCCCATGCGTGGCCTGCGATGCGCCCACCCAGGGTGACCCAAGGCTGGATCTCCAGCACGTCGGCCAGCGAGGCGTAAGCCACCACGCCCAACCGCCGCGCCCGGGCCCGGGCCTTGGCCAACCGGTCCTCAGCCTCTTTCAGCGCGATCAAGGCTTCGATGCGTTCGGCTTTGCGGACCACGTCGTCCGCGTCGGTGCGTTTGCCGCGCGTGATGGGTTCACCGCTGCGGCTGGCCAAGAACGCGTCCAGCGCGTCCAAGCTGAAACCCAGGTGCTGGTTTCGAGCCATCGTGCCGGCCTTTGCCGGGTTCTGCATGGGCTGGGGCCCTTGGCCTTCGCGCACCCACTCCCTCAAGGTTGTGTGGTGCACGCCGACGTAGTGCGCAGCCGCTTTGGTGCTGATCTTGGCTCGCAACCCTTGTTTGGCCTCGGCAATCTCCTGGCGCCATTTATTGGCGTCGGTGACCGGCGAGGCGAGATCGGGATCACGTTGTAAGGGGAAAGAGCCATCCATGGCCCCATTCTATCGGTGGCTATTGTTGCGGAGTAGCCGTGTCGTTGCGCGGAGGGAGCAGCGGCCAGTCCACCGGTTTGAGCATGTTGTAGAACGCGGGCGAACTCGACGCCATCAACTGCTCCACCCGCTGCAGTGCATCCTGGAGTTCAAACCATTCCGGTTCCTGGTAGCGCACCGAGGACTTGGAACCCTCGTCCTCGCCGTCCTTCTTTTGCGGAAGGTGATTGAACAGCCGGCTGGTGATGCGGTTGGAGATCCCAACGCGCGTTGCATAGCGCCCCAAGGTCCGCCGCAGGTCGTGCGGGGTGGGCCCAAATTCCACCGACAGCTTTTCCCCCAAGCCTTTCATGATGGCCTTGCTGTCTTTGTAGTGCCCTTCTGCCGCCCGCGAGCTGCGCGCCGGATACACCCACCGCCCCCGGGGTTCGTCCACCGGCAGGCGTTGATCAAACCGACGCTTGATGAGCTGGAGCGAGAACGGGCCCAACGGCATGCTGTGGTCGCGCTTGTTCTTCGTTTTTGCAAAATAAACCTGCGGGCCAGGCTTCTTGGTGAGCGGGTTCACCGACACGCGCCCCTCTCGCCGGGCCTTGGGGTCCATCTCATCCAGCCACACCCAGGACTGGGTTTCCCGCTCGACCGGGGTGAGCCGGTCGAACCACGCCAGCTTTGCCGTCTCGTTGCGCCGCGCGCCCAGGAACAAGGTGGTGAGCAGGTAGTAAACCCCGCTTTCGTTCTGCCCCCGCTGGGCTTCTCGCCGGCTCCACAGGTAGTCGATGGCCCGACCCAGCGTGTTGTCTTCGCTCCCCAGCGGGTTTCGGACGCGGGCCTTCTCGTAGTAGACGTGAAGGCCCGCGGCGTCGCGCATCCGCCCCTCCTCCCACAGCACGCCAAAGTCGTTTCCGAACAGCACCGCCTTGCGCTCGGCCTTCTTGGCAGCGCGGGCCTCTTTGTCCACCGCGTAGTTAATCGCCCGAAACGCGGTGGAGAAGGTCTGTTCGGCCGCCGACACCCCCGCCGCCCGGATGCGGGTGCGCATGGCCTCACTGTCAACGCCCACCTTGGCCAGCTCTTCGTCGGTGAGCTCCACCCGCCCCGTCCGCGCCATGACGTCCTTGATGGCCTGGGACAACCGGTTGGAATGCAAGGCGGCCGACAGGCGGGTGGCCTCGAAGGCTTTACTGACCTTGTCTTCGTCCAGTTCCATGATCGGGGTGTGGCCGATGCCCACCTCCGGCCGCTCCAAGCGGGCCATGGAATTGGTCAACGTCTTGAGGGTGCCCGCGGTCGCCGGACGGGTCCGACGGGCCAGCATGTCGTGGTAGAGCTGGATCGCTTGGTTAACGGTCAGCGCCTTGGTGGCTTGGATCGACAGTTCCTTCTCCGCCAGTGCCTTGGGGTGCTGCCCCTCCTTCTTGGCCCCGGCCACCTTCACCCCGGCCAGGTCGTGGGCGTCCTTGAGGGCCAGTTCGCTGGTGTCCCCCACGCTGATTCGCATGACCTTGCCACCGATCTTGCGCTGAACTTCATAAGTGGATTTGAGCTTGCCCACGAACACCCCAAACCCAATGGGCGCGCCTGGGGATCCATCGAGGAACCGCCATTGCTTGCCGTCGGGGTTGGGTTCGAGCACCGCATACCCCTTGGCGTTGGTGACGACCGCACCGCTCTTGTCTAGCTTCGGGCGCAGGGTGCTGCGAAGCTGTCTCAGCTGTTCAGGGGTGAGCTTCAGTCGGAATGCCATGGCGACCACTGTCCTTTGGATGAATGTCGCGGCACGCTGCCCGGTGCCGGGTAGCCAAATTCTGGCATGAATCGGCCCCTGCAGGGATTTGGCTACCCTTGGCTACTACAATGGTCTCCAAACCCTTCCACTAGCACCTACTCACCACCACTTCCGCTTTGTGAAAATACGCTCTAAATGACTGATAAAAAAGAACAATCCAAAAAATCAACGGTCTCGTCAGAGCATACGCCACTCATGAAGCAGTTCTTCGCAGCCAAGTCCGACTACCCGGACCTGCTGCTGTTCTTCCGCATGGGCGACTTCTACGAGCTGTTCTACGACGACGCGCGCAAGGCCGCGCGGCTGCTCGACATCACCCTGACCCAGCGTGGCAGCTCCGGCGGCGCACCGATCCCGATGGCCGGCGTGCCGGTGCATGCCTACGAAGGCTACCTGGCACGGCTGGTGGCGCTGGGCGAGTCGGTGGCGATCTGCGAGCAGATCGGCGACCCGGCGCTCGCCAAGGGCCTGGTCGAACGCAAGGTGGTGCGCATCGTCACCCCCGGCACGGTCACCGACGAAGCGCTGCTGGACGAGCGCCGCGACACCCTGCTGATGGCGTTGTCGCGCAGCAAGCAGGGCTACGGCCTGGCCTGGGCCGACCTGGCCGGTGGCCGCTTCCTGGTCAACGAAGTGGAGACCGACGACGCCCTGGAAGCCGAGCTGGCACGGCTGGAGCCGGCCGAGCTGCTGGTGCCCGACGAGGAGAACTGGCCGGAGTTCCTGCGCCAGCGCACCGGCGTGCGCCGCCGTGCGCCGTGGCTGTTCGACGCGGACAGCGGCCGCCGCCAGCTGCTGAACTTCTTCAAGCTGCACGATCTGAGCGGCTTCGGTATTGATGACAAGCCCCGTGCCACCGCCGCCGCCGGCGCCCTGCTCGGCTATGTCGAAGAAACCCAGAAGCAGCGCCTGCCGCACCTGACTTCGATCGCGATGGAAACCGCCGGCGAGGCGATCGCGATGAACGCCGCCACCCGCCGCCACCTGGAATTGGACACGCGTGTCGACGGTGATACCCGCAATACCCTACTGGGCGTGCTCGACAGCACGGTGACACCCATGGGTGGGCGCCTGCTGCGCCGCTGGCTGCACCGCCCGCTGCGCTTGCGCGAGGTGCTGGTGCAGCGCCACCACGCGGTGGAAACCCTGATCGATCGCGGTGCGGACGCCGACATCCGCGAGCAGTTCCGCCGCCTCGGCGATCTGGAACGCATCCTCACCCGCGTCGCGCTGCGCTCGGCGCGCCCGCGCGATTTCTCCACCCTGCGTGACGGCCTGGGCCTGCTGCCGGCGGTGCGCGAAGTGCTGGCCCCGCTGGACTCGCCGCGCCTGCAGGCCCTGCATGCGGCGCTGGGCGAACACGACGCGTGCGCGCAGCTGCTGGCCAGCGCCATCGCAGAGATGCCGCCGCTGAAGCTGAGCGACGGCGGCGTGCTGGCCGATGGCTTCGATGAAGAACTGGACGAGCTGCGCCGGCTGTCCACCCATGCCGACCAGTTCCTGGTCGACCTGGAACTGCGCGAGCGCGAGAGCAGCGGTATTCCCACCCTGAAGGTGGGCTACAACCGCGTTCACGGCTACTACATCGAAATCAGCAAGGGCCAGTCCGATCGTGCGCCGGTGCACTACACCCGCCGCCAGACGCTGACCAATGCCGAGCGCTACATCACCGAAGAACTGAAGGCATTCGAGGACAAGGTGCTGTCCGCGCGCGACCGTTCGCTGTCGCGCGAGAAGTACCTGTACGAGCAGCTTCTGGACACCCTTGGCGGGCAGTTGGAACCGCTGAAGCAGTGTGCCGCTGCGCTGAGCGAACTGGACGTGCTGGCCGCCTTCGCCGAACGCGCGCAGGCGCTGGACTGGGCGCGCCCGGAGCTGCAGGCCGAGCCGTGCCTGAAGATCGAACGCGGCCGCCATCCAGTGGTCGAAGCGGTACGCGAACAGCCGTTCGAACCCAATGACCTGGACCTGCATCCGGACCGTCGCATGCTGGTCATCACCGGCCCGAACATGGGCGGTAAATCGACCTACATGCGGCAGAACGCGCTGATCGTGCTGCTGGCCCACATCGGCAGCTTCGTGCCGGCCAGCCGGGCGGTGATCGGCCCGATCGACCGCATCCTGACCCGCATCGGCGCCGGCGACGACCTCGCCCGCGGACAGTCGACCTTCATGGTCGAGATGGCCGAGACCAGCTACATCCTGCACCACGCCACCGCCCATTCGCTGGTGCTGATGGACGAGATCGGCCGTGGCACCTCCACCTACGATGGCCTGGCGCTGGCCGACGCGGTGGCCCGCCACCTGGCCTACCAGAACCGCTGCTACACGCTGTTCGCCACCCACTACTTCGAGCTGACCGCGCTGGCCGACGAACAGCACGAGGGCGGCCGCAGCGGCATCGCCAACGTGCACCTGGACGCGGTCGAGCACGGCGAAGCGCTGGTGTTCATGCACGCAGTGAAGGACGGCCCGGCCAACCGCAGCTTTGGCCTGCAGGTGGCCGCACTGGCCGGCCTGCCGCGCGCCACCGTGGCGCAGGCACGGCGTCGCCTGGCCGAGCTGGAACAGCGCGGCGCTGAAAGCCACGCCGCCGAGCTGGCGCCGCAGGCGCTGGATGCCCCGCAGCAGTTCGGGCTGTTCGCGGCACCGTCCAGCAAGGCGCAGGAAGCGCTGGCGGCGATCGATCCGGACGAACTGACGCCGAAGCAGGCGCTGGAAGCGCTGTACCGGCTGAAAACGCTGCTGTAAGTGCGCCTGGCCAGGGGGCACCATGCCCCCCTGGAAGCCACCGCGGAGAATCCTGCATACTCGGCCACGCAGACCGCCACAGGGGAGCTGGGGCGCCGTTCCGCACAGTCACTGAAACTGCGATCCCAGCGGCATGCAATGGGGCCGGGCAACATGCCGCGGCATCGAAGCGAGGGGATTCGATCACGAGGGAACGAACATGCGGCGTACGGTTCTAGCGTTGTTGCTGGTGTGTGGCGTGGCCGATGCACAGGAATTCGTAAGCAGCGAGCGTACCTACGACGAACGCCTGCGGGGTGCGCGGGTCGCGGCGCTCGGCGATGATCTGTTTGGTGATTCCCTAAACAGGAAGGATGGCACGCTGCAGTTCTCGCAGACCGATGTCGTGGTGCCGACCAGCAGTGGAATGCGGGTCGCATTCACCCGCACAACGCCGAAGCAGAAACAGGGACTGGATCGCGCTGCCGCCCCGCTGGGGGCGTCCTGGGAGATCGATGCCCCCTACATGATGGGCTCCTACGATCAACGCCGGGGCTGGAATGCGGCGGGCGGCGGCCGCTGCAGCGGCAGCAACCTGTCCCCGACCGAGTGGGTGGGCCCGTCACCGGACTTCAACACCCGGGTCATCCCGAAGCACACCTATTGGAGCGGCATCTTCATCAACCTCCCTGCGGTCGGTTATGAATCCCTTTTGCTGAAGGAAGCAGGGGCAAGCCTGCCCCAGGATGGGGCAACCTACATTGGCACCTCGGCCAGCCATTGGCGCGTCAGCTGCCTGCCAGCCATCAGGAATGGAACCGGCGAAGGTTTTGTGGTGCGGACCACCGATGGCACCCGTTACTTCTTCGATTGGATGGCGGTCCGCGACCAGCACGACGTGCTGGCCAACGAGTACTATCGTGATGGCAATGGCAATGGCACATCGCAGCCCTACCTGCTGGTTCCGGTCGTCGATGTCTTCCTCTACGCGACACGTGTCGAGGACCGCCACGGCAACTGGGTCAGTTACAGCTACGACGGTGCCAACCCGACCCGCCTGCTGGCGATCATTTCCAATGACGGAGCCCGGATCGATATCGACTATGACGCGCAGGGCAAGATCGGCGCCGTCCGGGCCGGGGATCGCACCTGGCGTTACAACTACGTCGACAGCTACTGGGGGCGCACGCTCAACGAAGTCGTACTTCCCGACCAGTCGCGCTGGACCTTCTCCACCGACCGCCATGTGGGCGCCATGCCGTGGACGATGGTGCCCCCCGTCCTGAATCCAGGCTTCTACATGAATTCCTGCGCGCAGAATGCAACGGGATTCCGCTCGGAAGATGCCGGCGACCCGGCCTTCAACGATGTGATCACCATGCGCCATCCCAGCGGCGCACAAGGGGTGTTCTCGCTTCGCCAGTTGATCCACGGATCGGACAACACGCCTGGCAGCTGCGGCATCATCGGCACTAGTTCCTCCAACTTCGGGTTTGGCTCATTCGGCATTCCCAATGCCTACATGGCCAAGTCGCTGGTATCCAAGACCCTGTCCGGGCCCGGCATCCAGCCCGCCTCCTGGACGTACACATACTCACCACACTGGTCATTCACCGGTGGCTGCACCTCCAACTGCGTTTCAACAACCTGGGAAAACCGACCCGACGGCGTGCAGGCCGAGTATGTCTTCGGCAACGACTACACCGCCAACATCGGCGACCTGCAGATCGAGCGCCTTCGCCGTGCCGGCCTGGTGGTACAGGAAACCCGGTATGTGAAGGCAGCCGCATCGGGGCCCTACCCCGCACGCTATGGAACGCAACTGGCGCCACGCGGGAATCCGCTGACCACCCAGATCCGGCCGATGCAGGACACCCAGCTGCGCCGGGACGGGATGCTTCATCGTCGTTATGTGGATGCATTCGACGGCCTAGCGCGCCCGGTGCGCATCGTCGAATCGAGCACTGCTGGCCCATGATCGGAGCGTGTCGGGATGCGAGCCGCCGGGCGACCGGAACAAGGCCCCGGCAATGAATTCCCGACAATCGATAGACAGAAGCTATAGAAGTGAATGATTCATTCGATTATTCATTTCATCTGGCCATAGCTAAAGTCGAGTGAAGATGTTCCACCCCGCCTTCACCCGCAGGAGCCAGCCATGAGCCAGTCCGATAACAACAGCCCCAAGTGCCCGTATCACACCGCGCCGTCGCCTGCGGAAGGCGCCCAGCAGCAGCGTGAACTGAGCACCACGCCCAAGCAGAAGCACGGCGATGATCCGGTCACGCCGATGACCACGGCCTTCGGCGCACCGGTGGTGGACAACCAGAACAGCAAGACCGCCGGCCCACGTGGCCCGCTGCTGATGGAAGACGTCTGGCTGCTGGAGAAGCTGGCCAACCTCAACCGCGAGATCATTCCCGAGCGCCGCATGCACGCCAAGGGCTCGGGCGCGTTCGGTACCTTCACTGTCACCCATGACATCAGCAAGTACACCCGCGCCAAGCTGTTCGAGAAGGTCGGCAAGCAGACCGAGATGTTCGCCCGCTTCACCACCGTGGCCGGCGAGCGTGGCGCCGCCGACGCCGAGCGTGACATCCGCGGCTTCGCGCTGAAGTTCTACACCGAAGAAGGCAACTGGGACCTGGTCGGCAACAACACGCCGGTGTTCTTCCTGCGCGACCCGCGCAAGTTCGCCGACCTCAACAAGGCCGTGAAGCGCGACCCGCATACCAACCTGCGCAGCGCGCGCAACAACTGGGACTTCTGGACGTTGCTGCCCGAAGCCCTGCTGCAGGTGACCGTGGTGATGAGCGACCGCGGCATCCCGCGTAGCTTCCGCCACATGCACGGCTTCGGCTCGCACACCTACAGCTTCACCAACGCCGACAGCGAGCGCTTCTGGGTGAAGTTCCACTTCGTCAGCCAGCAGGGCATCGAATCGCTGACCGACGCGCAGGCGCAGATCCTGGTCGGCCATGACCGCGAAAGCCACGGCCGCGACCTGTTCGCCGCAATCGAGAAGGGCGACTTCCCGAAGTGGAAGCTGTTCATCCAGGTCATGCCCGAGCTGGAGGCGGAAACCTACCGCATCCATCCGTTCGACCTGACCAAGGTGTGGCCGAAGAGCGACTACCCGCTGATCGAAGTGGGCCAGTTCGAACTGAACCGCAACCCGGTCAACTGGTACCAGGACGTCGAGCAGTCCGCGTTCGCACCGAGCAACCTGGTGCCGGGCATCGGCCCGTCGCCGGACAAGATGCTGCAGGCACGCCTGTTCGCCTATTCCGATGCGCAGCGCTACCGCCTGGGCGTGAACCACCACCAGATTCCGGTGAACGCCGCACGCTGCCCGGTGCACAGCAACCACCGCGACGGTGCGATGCGCGTGGACGGCAACTACGGCGGCCTGCCGCACTACGAGCCGAACAGCTACGGCCAGTGGCAGGAACAGCCGCAGTACCGCGAGCCGCCGATGAAGATCCGCGGTGACGCCGACTTCTGGAATTTCCGTGAGGACGACGCCGACTACTTCAGCCAGCCCGGTGCGCTGTTCCGCAGCTACAACCAGGCACAGAAGGACCGCCTGTTCGCCAACACCGCCCGCGCCCTGGGCGATGCGCCGGACTTCATCAAGCAGCGCCACATCGACAACTGCAGCAAGGCCGACCCGGCCTATGGCGCTGGCGTTGCCGCAGCGCTGAAGGCGCTGGCCAGCCAGCCTTCGGATCCGTTCAAGCCGGCGCAGCCGGAAGCGGACTTCCCCACCGCGACCCCGGGCGCCGAAGACATCGAGCTCTGATCGCCCTGCCCCGTGAACAGCACGCCGCCTCCCCGTGAGGCGGCGTCGCCGTTTTAACGGTCCGCGTCGTACCTTCTGCACGCCCCACCCCAATCAAGGATTCCGCAGATGAGCCTCACCGACGAACTTCTCGCCAAACTGCAGGGCGCCCCGCTGCAGCAGGTGTCGCAGCAGCTCGGCATCAGCGACACCCAGGCTTCCGGTGCGATCAGTGCCGCGCTGCCGGTGCTGATGGGCGCGCTGGGCAACAACGCCTCGCAGCCGCAGGGCGCGCAGGCGCTGCTCGGCGCGCTGCAGAACAACCACAGTGGGCTGGACCTGGGCAGCGTGCTCGGTTCGGTACTGGGCGGCGGTGGCGGTGGTGCCGCCAGCGATGGCGCCGGCATCCTCGGCCACATCTTCGGCGGCAACCAGCAGAAGGTGGAAACCGGCCTGGCCCAGGCCACCCAGCTCGACAGTGGCCGCACCAGCCAGCTGCTGCAGATCCTCGCACCGATCGTGATGGCTTTCCTCGCCCAGCGCCTCGGTGGCGGCCAGGCCGACGCCGGCTCGCTCAGCCAGGCCCTCGGCCAGGAAAAGCAGCAGGTGCAGCAGCAGGGCGGTCTTGCCGGCGGCCTGCTCGGCAGCCTGCTGGACCAGGACGGTGACGGCCAGCTCGGCGTGGGCGATCTGCTGAAGATCGGCGGCAGCCTGCTGGGCGGCAAGCGCTGAGCCAAGGGGGCGCCGGATCCGGTCTGGCGCCCTGCTGCTTACAACGCGTCGATATCGCCGAGCGCGCGGATCAACCGCCGTGCGCGCTTGTCCGGCTTGTGCTCCGGCGGCTGGAAACCATCGCGCGCCGCGATGCGCAACGCGCGCTGTTCGGCACGGCGCGCCTTCGAGGCCTCACTCTCGGCATACAACTGCTGCGCCGTCGGCGCCGGCCCGCGCTGGTCGCTCAGGCCCAGCACCTGGATCTCGAAATGCTCTTCGCCGCGGTCGACCTGCAGCTGCTCACCGACGCGCACTGCGCGTGAGGATTTCGGGCGCTGCCCGGCGACGCTGACCTTGCCGGTCTCGATGGCCTGCTTGGCCAGGCTGCGGGTCTTGAAGAAACGGGCCGCCCACAGCCAGATGTCCAGGCGGACACTGGGCGACAGCGCGGAAAGCTCGGTCATCGGCAGGGACTACTCCGTTCGCTTGTTCAGGGGACGCGGGTTGTCGGGGTCGGTGCGGCAGCCACTGCCCCCGATCAGGGTGGGAACGTCGGCGGAAAGATCCTGGCGCTGGCTGCCGACCAGGCACTCGGGGCGGTCGGTTGGCCGCACCTGGGTATCGCCCAGCCGGTCACCTGTCGAACATGCGGCCAGCGCGGCGCCGATCAAGGCCAGCGCCAGCCTTCGCTTCACCTGCAGTCGTTGACGCATTGCCACATCCCGCAAACCGGCTTGGTGCTAGTGTGCGCCTCCCGGGATTCGATCACCACTCCATGGCCAAGGCGCCGCTTGACCTGACCTCCGGCCCGATCGGCCGCAATCTCCTGTTGTTTTCCCTGCCGATCCTGGCCGGCAACATCGCGCAGTCGCTGAACGGTTCGGTGAATGCGGTCTGGGTCGGGCGCTTCCTCGGCGAGGCGGCACTGACCGCCACCGCGAACGCCAACAACATCATGTTCTTCCTGATCGGCTCGGTGTTCGGCTTCGGCATGGCCTCGACCATCCTGATCGGCCAGGCGATCGGCGCGCGCGACATCCCACAGGCGCGGCGCGTGGTGGGTACCAGCGCCACCTTCTTCATCGGCCTGTCGGTGATCATCGCCATCGTCGGCTGGTTCATGGCCCATCCGCTGCTGGCGGCGATGGGCACGCCGGCCGCCTCGCTGCCATTGGCCGAGGCCTACCTGCAGATCATCTTCCTGGCGATGCCGACGCTGTATGCGTTCGCCTTCCTCACCGCCGCGCTGCGCGGTGCCGGTGACTCGCGCACGCCGTTCCGTTTCCTGATGGTGTCGGTGGCACTGGACATCGTGCTGAACCCGGTTCTGATCTTCGGCATGGGGCCGTTCCCCGCGCTGGGCATCGCCGGCTCGGCCTGGGCCACGCTCGTCGCGCAGACGCTGTCGCTGGCCGGCCTGCTGCTGTACATGCGGCACAAGCGCCACACGTTGTGGCTGGGCCGCGCCGACATGCGCCTGTTCAAGCTCGACCTGACCATCCTGAAAGCGTTGGTGCTCAAGGGCGTGCCGATGGGCCTGCAGATGGTGCTGATCTCGCTGTCGGTGATCCTGCTGATGACCATGGTCAACCAGTACGGCACCGACACCGCCGCCGGTTACGGCGCTTCCCTGCAGCTGTGGAACTACCTGCAGATGCCGGCGATGGCGATCGGCGCGGCGTGCTCTTCGATGGCGGCGCAGAACGTCGGTGCACAGCGCTGGGACCGCGTACGCGGCACCGCACGCCAGGGCGTGCTGTTCAATTTCCTGCTGACCGGCGCGCTGATCCTGCCGCTGGTGCTGTTCGATCGCCAGCTGCTGGCCCTGTTCCTGCCGCCGGCCAGCCAGGCGCTGGACATTGCCCGTCACCTCAACCACGTAGTGATCGGCTCGTTCCTGTTCTTCGGCGTCAGCTTCGTGATCTCCGGCGTGGTGCGCTCCACCGGTGCGGTGATCCCGCCGCTGCTGATCCTGGCTGGTTCGCTGTGGGGCGTTCGCGTGCCGTTCGCCGAGCTGCTGCAGCCGTACTGGGGCGCCGATGCGATCTGGTGGAGTTTCCCGGTCAGCTCGCTGGTGTCGATGCTGCTGTCGCTGGCGTACTACCGCTGGGGCGGCTGGCGCAAGGCGAAGATGATCAGCAAGCCCTCGCACGCCGAGGAACTGGCCACGCCGTCGGAAATTCCGGCCTGCCCGCCGTCGCCGGTGGCCGACCCGGATGCCGCACCGCTGCGGTAGTGCCGGCCGCTGGCCGGCAACCTCATGGGCCAGTGAACGCCACGGTAGTGCCGGCCGCTGGCCGCCAACCTCACACCTCTCCAGCAGCATCGCGGCACAGCCGGCCAGCGGCCGGCTCTACCGCTTCTTCTTCGCCGCGTTGAACATGGCCGCCGCGCGCATCAACGCCTTGAACGCGGCGGCATCCGGCATCGCGCCTTCATGGATATCGATCGCGCGCCGCGTGTTGCCCTCCAGGCTGGCGTTGAACAGGCCTTTGGGGTCGGCCAGCGTCGCGCCATTGGCAAACGTCAGCTTCACCGCCTGCTTGTAGGTCTCGCCGGTGCACAGGATGCCGTTGTGCTCCCACACCGGTGTACCCCGCCATTTCCAGGTTTCCTGCACGTCGGGCAGCGCCTCATGGATCAACGCACGCACGCGTGCCAGCGCTTCGCCACGCCAGTCGCCCAGTTCGGCGATGCGCGCATCGATCAGTTCGGCGGCCGGGGTTCCGGCATCAGCCGGGTTGGGTGCATGCGTGGCCATCAGCGGCTCTCGTCGGCAAGGAGATCAGAACGGTGGGCTTACATGTGTTCGCCGGGCAATGCCGCGGCCTGGCGCACCCAGTCAAGAAACCGGGCTTCATCCAGTACGCCATCCTGTGCAATGTGCAGGTAGCGCGTATCGGCACTCCTTGGACGGCTCCGGCGGCACCGGTTTCAGCGCAGTGCCGCGGAAGAACGCCACCTTGATATAGCGGGTGAAGCAATGGAAGCTGAGGAACCAGCCTTCGCCCGCGGCCACCGCATACATCGGCGAGTTCCACTTCACCGCCTTGTGCACCCCGGGTACGGCCTGTTCGACCAGCGCATCCAGCCGTGCGCCGATCGGCCGCTTCCAGTCCGGCATCGCCGCGATATAGGCCTGTACCGTGGCATCGCCCTCGCCCTTGGCGATCTGCGGATTGCCGCCTGACAACAGTTTGGGCGCAGCGGAAGGTGCGGTTCGCTTGGCAGGCATCGCACGGCACGTCCATCGGGATGACACTGCAGCCTACCGCGGCCTGTGCCGGGCGGTCACGGCGCAGTGCGCCATCGGCTCAGTCCGCCTGCCCCGCGCGGAACTGGCGCCACTCCGGCAATTTGCGGTGACGGCGCAGCGAGCGCATCAAGCCGGCCATCACCACGCCGAACAGCGCACCAGCCAACAGGCCGGCCGCCAGCAGCAAGGCCAGCGGACGCTCGCTGCCCTGCCACAGCATCAGCCACATCAGTGCGGTCCAGAACAGCCCGAACAACAGGCCCTGCACCAGCGCATTGGTACCGAAGCCGGCCAGGATTGGCGGTGGCAGTGCGATGCCCATGCACCACAGCAGGCGATGCAGCAACGGCGCCGACTGCACACGCGCCAGCCCCTTGCCGTCGAGGAAGCGCAACGCCGACTGGATCACGGCGGGATAGCGCGGGTTGATGTCGTTCATCACCTGATCGTGGCCGATGCGATGCCGGAAACGCAAACGGCCACCCGAAGGTGGCCGTCGCGGCAACAACCGAAGTTGTTTATCAGGCCTTTTCGGCCAGACGGGCAGCCTTGGCGGCAGCAGCGGCAGCCAGGTCTTCCTTGATGCGGGCAGCCTTGCCTTCCAGGCCACGCAGGTAGTACAGCTTGCCGGCGCGGACCTTACCACGACGCTTCACTTCGACCGAGTCGATGATGGCGCTGTGGGTCTGGAACACGCGCTCGACGCCGTAGCCGTGCGAGATCTTGCGCACGGTGAACGAGGAGTTCAGGCCGGCGTTCTTGGTGGCGATGACGACGCCTTCGTAGGCCTGCACGCGCTCGCGGCTGCCTTCCTTCACCTTCACGTTGACGACAACGGTGTCGCCCTGGCTGAACTTCGGCAGTTCACGGGTGATCTGGGCGGATTCAAATTCCGCGACGATGGACTTGTTCAGCTTGCTCATGGGTTACACCGATTCTTGTTCGGGTGGGCGTGTCATGTAGACAACGTGGGCTCATGCAGTCACCGGACTGTGCTGCACGTTTGTTGTGGGTACTGCGCGCGCCGGCCTGGGCTGGCGGTAATTGGCCATGATAGCCGATAAAGCCGGCCCTGCGCTAGGGGTCGGCCTTCTGCTTCTGGGCCTGACGGCCCTGTTCCAGCAGCGTGCGGTCGGCCTTGCCCAGCGCCTGTTCATCCAGCAGGTCCGGGCGCCGCTGGGCGGTACGGACCAGCGACTGCTGGCGGCGCCACGCGGCGATGGCCGCATGGTTGCCTGAGCGCAGCACGTCCGGCACGTCGCCCAGAGGGTGCTGGGCCGGCTGGCTGTAGTGCGGACAGTCGAGCAGGCCCAGATCACCTTCGAAGCTGTCCTGGGCCGCTGATTCAGCGTCATTCAGGGCCCCGTCCTGCAGGCGGGCCACGGCGTCGATGATGACCGCGGCACCCAGCTCGCCACCCGACAGCACGTAGTCGCCGAGGGAGATTTCCTCGTCGACATTGGCTTCCAGGAAACGCTCGTCGATGCCCTCGTAGCGGCCACAGAGCAGAACCATGCGCGGCAATGCCGCCAGTTCCCGCACCTTGGCCTGGGTCAACGGCGCCCCCTGCGGGCTGAGGTAGATCACCCGCGCCGGGGTCGGATCAGCATCGCGGATCGCCTGCAGGCAGGCCTGCAACGGCTCGATCAGCATCACCATGCCCGGGCCGCCACCGAATGGACGGTCGTCCACCCGGCGGTAGTTGCCTTCGGCGTAATCACGGGGATTCCAGCCATGCAGGCTGAACAACCCCTTCTCCTGCGCGCGCCCGACCACGCCCAGTCCGGCGGACTGGGCGAGGAACTCGGGGAACAGGGTGATGACGTCGAAACGCATGCTCACACTCAGAACTCGGGATCCCAGTCGACCACGACCAGGTTGGCCTCGAAGTCGACCGACTTGACGAAGTCCGGCTGCACGAACGGGATCATCCGCTCGCGGTCACCCCGGACCACCACCACATCGTTGGCGCCGGTGCTGAACAGGTGCGAGACCTGGCCCAGGGCAACGCCCTCGGTGGTCTTCACGTCCAGGCCTTCCAGGTCCACCCAGTAATACTCATCGGGCTTCGGCGGTGGCAGGGCACTGCGGGCCACGTAGATCTCGGTGCCGCGCATCGCTTCGACGGTATCGCGGTCCTCGACGCCGGGGAACCGGGCGACCAGGTGCTTGCCACTGTCGCGGCCACGCACACCTTCAATCGTGGTTTCCACGCCGGACGGGCTGCGCACGATCCACGGCTGGTAACGGAAAATGGCGGAACGTGGCTCGGTCCAGGACTCGAGCTTGATCTCGCCGCGCACACCAAAAGCGCCGACAACCCTGCCCAGCAGGATGCGGCGCTCGATATCTTTCATCTGCTTCAACCAAGAGGGCCACGCCGAAGCGTGGCCCGTCAGGATCAGGCCGCAGCGGCCTGGGACTTGGTCGCTTCCTTGATCAGGTTGCGGACCTTGTCGGTCGGCTGGGCGCCGTTCTTGACCCAATGGTCAACGCGGGCCAGGTCCAGCTCGATGCGCTTCTCGCCGCCCTGGGCGACCGGGTTGTAGAAACCAACGCGCTCGATGTTGCGGCCGTCGCGCGCACTGCGCACGTCGGTGACGATGATGTGGTAGAACGGACGCTTCTTGGCGCCGCCGCGGGTCAGTCGAATCTTGACCATGGTGTTTTTCCTATTGCCCAGTCGCCAGGATGGCGAGGTAAGCGGGCGATTATAGCGGCAGAGCCCGGCCGAGCCAACCCCGGGGGGTTCGCTTGGGGTCAGATCCCTTTTGCGGCGCAAAAGGGATCTGACCCCAGCCCCTGCCAAGCCACCGCCGCCAGCACCGCCCTGCCCTGTTCAGCCAGCGCCTGCGAGCTTGGCAGGAGATGCCCGTCGATGGCCTCCAGCGCCCACAGGCCGCTGGCGTTGCAGGCAACAGCGGCCTTCACACTGCCCAGTTCAGCCAGCGCCAACGGCCGCGTCAACTGCGCATCGGGCCAATGCCGCTTCAGCAGCGCTTCGGCCGTACCGCGCAGGGCCGGCGCCTGCGGCCAGAGCAGCCGTTCACCATCGTGCACGGCCAGGTTCCAGGTGCTGCCTTCACTCACGTCGCCATCAGCGGTCACGAACAGCACATCGTCGAATCCTTCGGCCATCGCCGCGCGGCGCTCGGCGAACAGGCCAAACGTGCCCACGTGCTTGATCTGCGGCATTTCGCGCTGCCAGACCACGCTGCGCACGCGCTTGGGCGCGACCAGGGCCACCGGCGCTGATACTGCCACCAGCACGTCCACCGGCACCGCCGCCAGCGGGTTGCGGAAATCGAACCGGCGCGAGTACACCGTCACCCGCAGCGAGGCATCGGCCAGGCCGGCCTGTTGCAGGGCCTGTGCCATCCAGGTCTGCACCTGCACCGTATCCAGCTCGCTGCCGAACAGTTCACGCGTCGCCTGTGACAGCCGCGCCAGATGCAGGTCCAGTCCCTGCACCGCGTGGTCGCGCACCTGCAGCGAGGTGAAATGGCCGTAGTTGACCAGCGCCGGCAGCAGATCCTCGACCTGTGCCGGCAGGCCGTTGCAGGTCACCGTCATCGCAGCAGCGCCTGCGCCTGGCTCCACATGCCGCGCAGCACGTCGGCGGCCGGCTGTGCCGGCGCCATCCACGCCGACTGCCCGGCCCAGGCCTGCATCGCCGCCAGGCGGTTTTCCTGCGCGGCCTGCTTGCGCATCGGCGCGGTCAGCCCGCGCTGCACCGGGTACGGGCGTGGCGCCGGGGCGCCTTCTGCGGCAGCGGCGCGCACATAGGCGGTCGCCAGGCCGCGGCCCAGGCGGCCGCTGAAGGCGCGGGTCGGCCAGGTGTCTTCCGGTTCGCTGGCGGCCAGCCCATCGGCCCATGCCGAGGCGATCGCTGCTTCGGGCGTGCGCAGGAACGCGGTGCCGATCTGCACCGCGCTGGCCCCCAACGTGAGCGCGGCGGCGATACCGCGGCCATCGGCGATACCGCCGGCGGCAATCACCGGGATCTGCAGGTGATCGGCCAGGCGCGGCAGCAGCGCGAACAGGCCGACCAGCTGGCGCTCGGCCATCGCCGGATCGAACGCACCGCGATGGCCGCCCGCTTCCATGCCCTGCGCCACCACCGCATCGGCACCGGCGTCCTGTGCTGCACGCGCTTCGGACAAGGTGGTCGCGCAGGCGATCCAGGCAATGCCGGCATCCTTCAACTGCTGCACGTGGCGCGGCAGCAACACACCCATGATGGTCGAGGCCACCGCCGGGCGTGCGGCCAGCAGTGCGGCGAACTGTTCTTCGAAGTCGGCGGGCGTGGCATCGGCGGCGCTGGCCGGCACGTCCGGGCCCCACTGCGTCAGGAAGGCGCGGCTGGCAGCCTCGGCGGCAACGTCACGGGTCGGCACCGGATCCGGCACCCACAGGTTCACCTGCGCCGGGCCATTGGAAGCGGCGCGGAAGTCATCCATCCAGCGGCCGATATCGGCGGCCGGCGACAGCACCGCACCCATCGCGCCCATGCTGCCGGCATTGGCCAGCGCGGCCGACAGCGGCACCGGGCAGGCACCGGCCATCGGTGCCAGCAGGATCGGAAGCTGCAATGAAAAACGCCGACAGAAGGTGTCGGCGCGTTCAAGAATCGGCGATGCATTCACGCGACATACCTGTTGGAGAAGTCGCCATCCAGCATACGCCAGTCATTGTGACCGGGGCCGCGTCGCAATGCGCGCCGGCCCCGTCGCTGCATCAACGGAACGGCATGCCGCGGCCGCCCATGGCGCCCATCATGCCCTTCATGCTGCGCAGCATGCCCTTCATGCCGCCGCCGGCCATCTTGCTCATCATCTTTTCCATCTGCATGTACTGCTTCATCAGCTTGTTGACGTCAGCCGGCGTCACGCCCGAGCCCTTGGCGATGCGCGCGCGGCGCGAGCCGTTCAGCAGGTTCGGGTTGCGCCGTTCCTTCTTGGTCATCGAGCTGATGATGGCGATCATGCGCGGCACTTCCTTGCCCTGGCTGACCTGCTGCTTCAGATGGTCGGGGATGTTGCCCAGGCCCGGCAGCTTGTCCATCAGGCCGCCGATGCCGCCCATGTTCTGCATCTGCTCGAGCTGGTCACGCATGTCGTTCAGGTCGAACTTCTTGCCCTTGGCGACCTTCTCGGCCAGCTTGGCCGCCTTGTCCTTGTCGACCTGCTGCTCGACCTGCTCGACCAGCGACAGCACGTCGCCCATGTCGAGGATGCGGCTGGCGATACGGTCCGGGTGGAACACGTCCAGGCCTTCCGGCTTTTCGCTGACGCCGACGAACTTGATCGGCTTGCCGGTGATGTAGCGCACGCTCAGCGCGGCACCGCCACGGGCGTCACCGTCGGTCTTGGTCAGCACCACACCGGTCAGCGGCAGGGCGTCGCCGAAGGCCTTGGCGGTGTTGGCCGCGTCCTGGCCGGTCATGGCGTCGACCACGAACAGGGTTTCGGCCGGGTTCACCGCAGCGTGCAGGGCCTTGATCTCGGCCATCATCGCTTCGTCGATGGCCAGGCGGCCGGCGGTATCGACCAGCAGCACGTCGACGAACGACTTGCGCGCGTCGTCGATGGCGGCACGGACGATGGCTTCCGGCTTCTGGTCGGCACTGGACGGGAAGAACAGCACGCCGACCTGCTCGGCCAGGGTCTTCAGCTGCTCGATCGCGGCCGGACGGTAGACGTCGGCCGAGACCACCATCACCTTCTTCTTGCGCTTTTCCTTCAGGTGCTTGGCCAGCTTGCCCACCGTGGTGGTCTTGCCGGCGCCCTGCAGGCCCGCCATCAGGATGATGGCCGGCGCGGGCACATTGAGGTTCAGGTCGCTGGCTTCGGCGCCCATCACCGCGGTCAGCTCGTCGCGCACGACCTTGATCAGCGCCTGGCCCGGGGTCAGCGACTTCAGCACTTCCTGGCCGACCGCTCGTACCTTGATGCGCTCGATCAGGGCCTGCACCACCGGCAGCGCAACGTCGGCTTCGAGCAGCGCGATGCGCACTTCGCGGGTCGCCTCGCGGATGTTCTCCTCGGTCAGGCGGCCACGGCCACGCAGGCGCTCGATGGTGCCGGAAAGGCGCTGGGTCAGGGACTCGAACATGCGGCGCAACCTGTCTGAAAGCGGGGGACAATAAGGCAGACAGTATAACGGGTCCGGCTGTCTCCCCGGACTGCGGCCACGGGGCCGTCGCCACCACCGCAGGGGTGTGCGAAACTGCAACGATGACAATCGTTCTCATCGCCGTCCTGCTCTACCTGGCTGCCAGTGCCCTGCTGGTGCGCGCGCTCGGCCGCGATGAAACCACCGGCTCGCCCACCTGGCTGTGGCCGGCCCTGCCGGCGATGCTGCTGCATGGCAGCTACCACGTGATGGTGGCGATGCGCACCAACGGCGGGCCGGACATGCACTTTTTCGCCGCGCTGTCGCTGGTCGGCCTGGGCGTGGCCTGGCTGACCTCGCTGGTCGGCGCGCGCGGGCGGATGTCGGCGCTGGGCGTGGTGGTGTTCCCGCTGGCTGCCGTGCTGCTGCTGGCCTACCACGGCTACGGCCACGAACCGAGCAAAGTACTGGGCTGGCGCCTGGCCAGCCACGCCTGGCTGGCGCTGCTGGCCTACGCCACGCTGAGCATCGCCGCGCTGCTGGCAATCATGCTGTGGCTGCAGGAACGCGCACTGCGTCGCCGCGAGTTCCGGCCTTGGCTGCGGGCGCTGCCGCCGCTGGCCGACCTGGAATCGCTGCTGTTCCGGGTGATCACCGTCGGCTTCGCGCTGCTGACCCTGACCCTGGTCACCGGCGTGCTGTTCGTCGACGACCTGCTGGCACAGAAGCTGGTGCACAAGACCGTGCTGAGCGTGCTGTCCTGGATCGTGTTCGGCGTGCTGCTGATCGGCCGCCGCCGCTACGGCTGGCGGGGCATGAAGGCGGTGCACTGGACGCTGGCGGCAATGCTGTTGCTGCTGCTGGCCTTCTTCGGCAGCCAGTTCGTGATCGAACTGGTGTTCGGGCATACGCGATAGAAGCGTGCCGCCCAACGGTCGGCACCCACCCAACATCACCTGGTAGTGCCGGCCGCTGGCCGGCAACTGGACCGCACCCTGCGTGGATGCTGCCGCCGGTCAGGGCACCGGCTGCGCCAGGCTCTTCCGCACCGAACGGCCGCTGTTGGTGAGGATGTCATCGACCTGCCAGCAGCCCTGGCCCTGGCGCACCATCGGCAACCGGGTCACGTAGGCCTTCTTCCAGACCAAATAGCGCATTTCTACCTGGCCGGTGGTCGCCGAGGCCTCTTTCCAGCTGTAACGCACGGGGCTGTCGATGTCGCCATCCTGCGCATCCAGCCACGGATCGGAATCGATCGTGCAGATGCCCTCCTCGCGCTGCTGGCAGGCACGCTCATCACGCAGCGCCTTGCCGAAGGCCGCGCTGACCAGCGCGGCCGGCGGATCCAGCAGATCACCGTTGCCAGTCGTCGCCTCGTAGAAGGCGCGGGCCACAGCCGCAGGCTCCCGGCAGGCGGGAGCAGCCTGCACGGTGGGGGCCAGCAGCAGCCCGGTGATCACGAGCATCCCTGTCTTTCGCATGTATTTCTCCTTGAGGGAGTGCCGGCCGCTGGCCGGCACTACAGGATATCCCGGTGCTGCCGGCCAGCGGCCGGCACTACCCGATACCCGGCTTACAACCCGTAACGCTCGATCACGTCCAGGTGCGGCTGGCGATCCTGGTTGCAGGCTTCGGCCAGGCGCAGCCAGCAATGCGGATGCGGCCACGTCGCGGTCTGCTGCTGGAGGAAGCGGTGCAGCGCCAGCGGTGCATGGTCCTGCGGCTGGGCCACGGTGAACAGCAGGCCGGGCAGCGTGCCGTCTTCCACATCGGGGTCGGTGACGGTGTAGTCCGGGCGGCTGTGTGACCACACCTTCCAACCCTGTGCTTCGGCCGCCTCGACGAAGACGTTCCAGGCCTCTTCGCCCGGGTGCGCGCCATCGATCATCCAGCTGCGGGCGTAGCCGCCGCGTTCCAGCACATGCACCTGCGCATAGGTCGGGATGAAATGCTCGCGTGCTTCCTCCTCCTCGGGTGCCGGATGCACCAGCGCGGCATCGAACACCACCCAGTCGCCCACCTGCTGGGCGCGGTTGGACGGCGCGTTCTCGACGATGCGCGCGGTCACCGGTCCGCTGCGACGGGCGTAGTACTCCATCGGCTCACCGTTCTCTTCGCTGCGGATGATCACCCAGCCCCACGGCTCTTCGACCACGCCTTCCTGGCTGGACAGCTCCATGCCGATCGCCTTCGCCGAGCGACGCACGGCGTCCCAATCCCGCGCCGCGCTGGCGGCACTCATGTGGTCCCAATGCGCGGCATTCGGCTCTTCCAGCAATTCAACCAGCTGCGCGTAGCAGGCCTGTGCTTCGCTGAAGCGGCCGGTTTCCATGTACATGCGCGCCAGCGTGCCACGAGCACCGTGCGAACCCGGAGACAGCTCCAGCAGGGATCGGGCCGCCTGCTCCAGCGCCGGCCAGTCGGACACGCGGCGTGCACGCTGCACCTCGCACCAGTGCGCGAACACCGGCACGCTGCCACGGTAGAGATCGGCCAGCTGGCGCAGGCCATCGTCGTCGCCCTGCTCGGCCAGCCAGCGCATCAGCGTGTAGGCCGCGGGACCATCGTGCTGCGCATGGCCGCGTACGAACCGCCACAGCAGCGCGCGCGCCTCGAGCTGTGCGCCGCAGGCATTGAGTGCGCTGGCCGCCATCTCGGCCAGCGCCTCGTCATCGGGCAACTCGGCATGCGCCTGCAGCAACCACTGCGCTTCGCGCTCGGGATCGCGCGACTGGCTCTGTTCGCCCTGCGCGTCCAGCCATGCCAGCAGCTCGCCCGCCGGCACCGGCAGCGGTGCGACATCCGGCAACGCGTCGATGCGCGCGGCCAGGCCGGCCACCAGCGCCGCAGCACCACGATCCTGGCGCAGCTGCGCCAGATGCGTGCGGGCCAGTTCCAGCTGCCGCAGTGCCACCCAGCGCGTACCACGCTGCAGCGCCAGCTCCAGGCTCAGCGCTGCCACTTCGATCAGCAGGCGATGCGATCCGACCCGGGCAAAGTGCTCGATGATCGTGTTGAAGCGCGTGCCCAGATCCCAGGTGTTGCGCGCAGGATCCCGCTGGCAGAGCGCGGCGGCGGTGTTGGCCCACAGGCGCCAGTAGTTCGGAGTCAGCTCGCCCCACGGCACCAGCTGCTGCAGCGCCTCTTCGTCGCGGCCCAGCTGGGCCAGCGCCCAGGCCTTGGACAGGCGGCGCGGCACCGTGCAGTTGGCCGGCTCGTACTCTCCGGACGCCGCAACTTCGGCCTCCCGCTTTTCGATCAGTGCCAGTGCCTCATCGGCACGGCCCATTCCCAGCAGGATCTTGATCTGCATCTCCGGGAAGCTGTCGAACACTTCCTTGCCACAGGCCTCCACGGCATCGGCCTGCGCCTGCAGGTAATCCAGCGCCGCCTGGCCACGACCGTCATCGAGCAGCGCATCGGCCTTCTCGCAGCTCAGGCACTGGAAACACGCCCAGCTCGGGTCGATGCGACCCAGTGTTTCATCGCAGACCTCGATGCGCTCGGGCACCCAGCCCGGGCCATCGATGTTGCCATAGCAGGCAGCCAGATCCTGGGTCACGCAGATCGACTGCGGGCATTCCAGCGTGTCCTCACGGTGCGCACGTTCGAACAGCGCCACCGCTTCGCCCAGCGCGCTCTCGCCTTCGACGCGGTTGCCGACGCGGTTGCGCAGCGCCCAGTGGCCGACATAGACGTCGACCCACGGGTTGTCCAGCGCCTTGCCCAGCGCACGCGCTTCGGGCAGCAATGCATCGACGCGGTCGATCTGCAGTTCACTCACCTCGTCGGCGAGACGGTTCAGCAGGTGCGCGTTCTGCGCCTGGCCGGCCTGGCGCAGGTCACCCTGCAGTTTTTCGACCCAGTTCCAGATGTCCATGGGGTAAGTGCTCCTGTCTAGCGAAGGCTGGATGAGAAGGTACGGTGCTCAGCGCAGCATCTGCTGCAGGGCACCGGCAATATCGGTAAAGGCGCCGTTGAGATCCGGGCCGGGCGTAGCGTTCGCGCGTGCCAGCGGGCGGCCCTGCGCGGCGACGATGATCTTCAGTGAGCGCAGCAGACGGGCTGCGGCTTCGGCCTGTGGATGCCCCTCGCGCTGGGCGCGCAGCAGCGCCTGCACTGCCGGGTTATCGAGATTGAGGTACAGCCGCGACGGCGCGCGCGACTCGATGCGTGCGGTGAACTGCCGGGCCAGGCGCAGCGCGGCCATCGACACGCGCTTGTCGTTCTCGTCGTCTTCCAGGCGCTGCTTCAGCTCGGCTTCGCGGTCGGGCACCACCACCACCGGCAGCGACTCGGGGCTGAAGCGTGCCGGCAGCAACTGTTCGCCGTCGCCCAGCTGCTCGCGCAGCCATGCCAGCTGCGCCTCGTCGAGGCTGTCATCGCTTCGGAACAGTGCACGGTTACCCTGCTCGGTCCCCAGTTCAACCAGGCGCAGGCCCTTGGCCTGGGCCCCGCGACGCAGGAACGGCACGACTGCATAGCGGTGGCCGTGCGCGACCGGTACCCCCATCGCGCGGAACAGCATCTCCTCGAAGCCACCGCCATTGTCAAGAATCACATGCACGGCACCGCGCGCCGGCAGCGCACTGGCCGGCAGGTCGCCCTGCGAAGTCGGCACGCGCACGTGCTCCAGCAGCAGGTCGAACAGGCGGTCATCGCACAGCGCCGCGCCCAGCAAGGCCTCATTATGGCGCGTGAGAACGCGTCGCCAGGCTTCCGGCTGCTGCCGTGCGACGTCGGCCAGGCCATCAATCAGCGCCTCCAGCAGCGCGTGCTGCACGGCCCGGTACTGGTCATCGCGCTGCAGGTCTTCGCGGCTGGCGGTGGGCGTCAGCCGCGAGGATTCGATCACCCCGCCGATGAAACCGGCCCACGGCGGCAGCAGGTCGCGCGCATCGTCATCCAGCAGCATGCCGCGCACGAACACCGAAAGATTGCGGTTGTCACTGGTGCCGTAGGTAGCGCCGTCCTGGACCCACAACAGGCCGGTGGCATCGCTGTCACCATCCGCGCGCAGTGGCACGGTGACGATCGGCTCGAAATCGTGCTCGAAGCGCGCAGCGAACTGCAGCGCCTGGCGACGCGCCTGTACCGGATGCACGACGACGTCACCCTGGCTGCGCCACGGCGGCGGCTCGGGGTTGAGCGCCTCGGCCGCAGCACCGATGAAGATCGGCTCGGACAGCAGCGCGCAATAGCGGCCCAGCACCTCGTGCAGGCGCGCCTCGTTGGCCAGCGGCAGGAAATCCGGATGCAGCTCCAGTTCCACCTCGGTGCCAACCGCGCGCGTCGGCATTTCGCTGACGGTGTACTGCTCGGCATTGCTGGACACGTACAGATGACCCAGTTCCGGCGTCTGGTACGAGGTGGTACGCACGCTGACCCTGCGCGCCAGCACGAAGGCCGACAGGAACCCGAGGCCGAACATGCCGATCAGGCCTTCATCGTCCTCCCCGCCCTGGCGCAGGCCCCGGGTGTAGCCGACGCCCACGGTAGCCAGGTAGTCATGGATTTCCTGGCGGGTCAGGCCGGCACCGGTATCGGTGATGCGCAGCACGCCGGCAGCGGCATCGACCTGCACCGAGATGCGCGACGGCACTTCGATGCCAGGCTGCTCGATGCGGCGACGGATGATCGAGTCATGCGCGTTCTGCACCAGCTCACGCAGCGCCACCACCGGGGTGGAATACAGGTGCTTGCCCAGCACCGTCATCAATCCATTGAGATCGACCCCTGCGCGACGGATTTCGGCGTTGGGGGCGGTGAGCGTGGTGTCCTGCATGTAATCGTTTACTCCTGGGCACGGAAAGACGCCAGAGGGCGCCTTCGTCGAGCGGGAAAAACTAGCACAGGCAGGCTGACCGCTGCCGTATACGACGCTTGTAGAGGCAGGGCCCCGCGCATCACGCCGCGTCGATGGCCTCGGACAGGCGCTCCACCGCGATCACTTCCATGCCCTTCACCGAACCGCCCTTGGGCGCATTGGCCTTGGGCACGATGGCGCGCTTGAAACCATGGGTGGCTGCCTCGCGCAGGCGGTCCTCGCCGTTGGGCACCGGGCGGATCTCGCCGGACAGGCCAACCTCGCCAAAGGCAATCGTCTTTTCCGCCAGTGGCCGGTCCTGCAGCGAGGACAGCACCGCCAGCAGCACCGGCAGGTCGGCCGCGGTCTCCTGTACGCGGATACCCCCGACCACATTGACGAACACGTCCTGGTCGCCGACCAGCACGCCGCCGTGACGGTGCAGCACGGCCAGCAACATGGCCAGGCGGTTCTGCTCCAGGCCGACCGCGACACGGCGCGGGTTCGACAGCGGCGATGCATCGACCAGTGCCTGCACCTCCACCAGCAGGGGCCTCGTGCCCTCGCGGGTGACCATCACGCAGCTGCCCGGCTGATGGGTGCTGCCGCCGGACAGGAAGATGGCCGATGGATTGGAGACTTCCTTCAGGCCCTTGTCCCCCATCGCGAACACGCCGAGTTCGTTGACCGCACCGAAGCGGTTCTTGAACGCGCGCAGCAAACGGAAGCGGCTGCCGCTCTCGCCTTCGAAGTACAGCACCGCATCGACCATGTGTTCGAGCACGCGCGGGCCGGCGATGCCGCCCTCCTTGGTCACGTGGCCGACCAGGAACACGGCGGTGCCGGTCTCCTTGGCGAAACGCACCAGCCGCGCCGCGCTCTCGCGCACCTGGCTGACCGAACCCGGCGCGGCGGTCAGGCTCTCGGTCCACAGGGTCTGCACCGAATCGGCCACGATCAGCCGCGGGCCCGCCCTGGAGGCATGCTGCAGGATCGACTCGACGCCGGTCTCGGCCAGCGCGTTGACCCCATCCAGTGGCAGTTCCAGCCGGTGCGCACGACCGGCCACCTGCGCCAGCGACTCCTCGCCGGTGACGTACAGCACCGGCAGTTCGGCCGCCATCTTCGCCACTGCCTGCAGCAGCAGGGTCGACTTGCCGATGCCCGGGTCACCGCCGACCAGCACCACCGCGCCCTCGACCAGGCCACCGCCGAGCACGCGGTCGAACTCGCCGATGCCGGTGCTGACCCGGCGGTGCTCGGTCTGCTCCACGTCCTTCAGCGCGGTGATCTTCGGCGGATCGATCTTGCCCGCCCAACCCGCCCGGCGCGACGCCGGCGCCTTGGCCGCCGCCGCGCTCTCCAGCACGATTTCCGACAGCGAGTTCCAGGCGTTGCACTCGGTGCACTGGCCCTGCCACTTGCTGAATTCGGCGCCGCATTCATTGCAGACGTAGGCGGTGCGGGCTTTGGCCATCGGATGATTTCCAGCAACGGGAACAGGCGTGGCAGGATAGCCGAGCCGGGTCGCAGGTGCTGCGACCGCTCAAGTCCCGCCTGCCCGCGCCGATAGCTGTCGCGGGCGTGCGCCTTGCGGGCGCCCCCTCCCTCCCCCTCTGGATTCAACATGACTGGCAGTTACAGTCAGAGCCTGGTCGCCATCTCCCTGCTGGTGGCCATTCTTGCTTCGTACACGGCGCTGGACATGGCCGGCCGCCTGGCCACCGCCGAGGGCCGCGTGGCCCGCTGGTGGCTGGCCGGCGGCGCGGCGGCGATGGGCCTGGGTATCTGGTCGATGCATTTCATCGGCATGCTGGCCTTCGACCTGCCGATTCCGGTCGGCTACGACCTCGGCATCACCCTGTACTCACTGGCCGTGTCGGTCGGCGCCTCGGCCTATGCGCTGTGGCTGGTGTCGCGGTCCAGCCTGCCCTGGCGACGTCTGCTGGCCGGCGCCGTGCTGATGGGCCTGGGCATTGCCACCATGCACTACCTGGGCATGGCCGCGATGCGCATGCAGCCGGGCATCGACTATCACCCGGGCTGGTTCGCTGCCTCCATCGCGGTTGCCATCGGCGCCGCCGGTGCGGCGCTGTGGATTGCCTTCCGCCTGCGTGCCGAGCAGCGCAACACCACGCGCCTGCGCCTGCTCGCCTCACTGGTGATGGGCCTGGCCATCGTCGGCATGCACTACACCGGCATGGCCGCGGCGCGCTTCCCGGAGGGCAGCATCTGCGGCGCGGTCGGCAGCGGCGGCATCGACACGCGTTGGCTGGCGGTGCTGGTGATCGTCACCACGGTGGCGACCCTGGGCATCGCCCTGGTGGCCTCGCTGTTCGACCGGCAGATGCGCGTGCGCACCGGGCTGCTGGCCGATTCACTGGCACACGCCAACGACAGGCTGATCCAGGCCGCCCTGCACGACCCGCTGACCCAGCTGCCCAACCGCATGCTGCTGCAGGACCGCATCGAGCAGGCCATCGAGAAGGCGCGGCGGCGCAACCAGGCGGTGGCGGTGATGTTCTGCGACCTGGACGGCTTCAAGGCGGTCAATGATGCCTATGGCCACCAGCTCGGTGACCGTTTGCTGGTGGCAGTGGCGCAGCGCATCGGCGGCCTGCTGCGGCCGCAGGACACCTTCGCCCGCCTCGGCGGCGACGAGTTCGTGATCGTGCTGGCCATCGATGTTCCCGACGATGCAGTGGTGGTCGCCGAGCGGATCATCGCGGCGGCGGGCGAACCATTCCTGCTGGACGCAGCCGAGCTGCAGGTCAGCGCCAGCCTGGGCATCGCCCTGTATCCGGCTGATGCCGACAACGAGCGCGAGCTGATGGCACACGCCGATGCGGCGATGTACCACACCAAGGAGACCGGCCGGAACGGCTATACGTTCTTCACCCCCTCGATGCAGCTCAGTGCCAACCGTCAGCTGCGCCTGCTGCAGGACCTGCGCAAGGCCATCGCCCGCGACGAGCTGGTGCTGCACTACCAGCCCAAGTTCCCTGCCGCCGGCGCACCGGCCACGGGCGCCGAAGCGCTGCTGCGCTGGCAGCATCCCGAGCTGGGCCTGCTGGCGCCGGATGTGTTCATTCCCATCGCCGAACGCAGCGGTCTGATCCTGCCGATCGGTGACTGGGTACTGGACCGTGCCTGTGCACAGCTGCGCGCGTGGCACGATGCCGGACATTCCGAATGGTCGATGGCGGTGAACCTGTCACCGTTGCAGTTCGCCTCGCCGGCGCTACTGGACAGTGTGCGCGAGGTGCTGCAACGGCACCGCATCGAGCCGGCGTGCCTGACCCTGGAGATCACCGAGACCACGGCGATGAAGGACGTGGACGCCAGCCTGGCGATTCTCAACGACCTGACCGCGATGGGCGTGCACATTGCCATCGACGACTTCGGCACGGGCTATTCCAGCCTGCTCTACCTGAAGCGCATGCCCGCCACCGAACTGAAGATCGACCGCGCGTTCGTGCACGATCTGGAATGCAATGAAGAGGATGCCGCCATCGTCTCGTCGATCATCGCGCTGGGGCGCACCCTGCAGCTGCAGGTGGTGGCAGAGGGTGTGGAGACGCAGGCACAGCGCGAGTACCTGAGCGAACTGGGGTGTGATCAATTGCAGGGTTACCACCTGGGCCGACCAATGGACGCCGAGGAGTTCCTGCGCCGGGTGGGGTGAGACCCCATCCACGCATGGCGTGGATCTCCTGGTAGAGCCGGCCGCTGGCCGCCTTCCCGCAATTGCCGGCCAGCGGCCGGCACTACCATCCTGTGCCGGCCATGCCAGGCGGGATGAGGCCGATGGCTTTGGGGTCGGATCCCTTGCTGCAGGCAAGGGCTCTGACCCCGTCCACGCATGGCGTGGATCCTGGTAGAGCCGGCCGCTGGCCGGCTTCCCGCAACTGCCGGCCAGCGGCCGGCACTACCCCCCTATGCCGGCCATGCCGGGTGGGATGAGGCCGATGGCTTTGGGGTCGGATCCCTTGCTGCAGGCAAGGGCTCTGACCCCATCCCCGTACAGCGTGGATCTCCTGGTAGAGCCGGCCGCTGGCCGGCTTCCCGTAATTGCCGGCCAGCGGCCGGCACTACCACCGCGCGTGCCATTCCCGGTGGGCGCGACAAACAAAAAGGCCGCCCGAGGGCGGCCTTTCTGCGTGGCAACGTCGCGCGGACGTCAGTGCATCATGTGCACGTTCATGTTGTGCATGACCCACAGGGTACCGACCACGATGATGCCGATCACCACCACGGTGAAGGCCGCAGCGTTGACGTTCCAGCGGCTTTCCGAAGAGCGGTCCAGGTGCAGGAAGAACACCAGATGGACCAGCATCTGCAGCACCGCGGTGATGGCGATGACCACACCGTTGACGGTGCGCGAGAAATCGCCCGACATCACCATCCAGAACGGGATGACGGTCAGCACCACCGCCAGCACGAAGCCGATCAGGTACGACTTCACGGTGCCATGGCTTTCGCCGCCGGTGCCGTGGTCGTGTGCATGGTTGTCATGTGCCATTACAGCGCTCCATTGAGGTAGACGACGGAGAACACGCCGATCCAGATCAGGTCCAGGAAGTGCCAGAACAGGCTCAGGCACGCCATGCGGGTCTTGTTGGTCGGGGTCAGGCCGTACTTCTTCAGCTGTACGAACATCACCAGCAGCCACAGCAGGCCGGCGCTGACGTGCAGGCCGTGGGTACCGACCAGGGCGAAGAACGCCGACAGGAAGGCACTGCGGTCCGGACCGTAGCCCTGGTGGATCAGGTGCTGGAACTCCCACACTTCCATGCACATGAAGCCGAAGCCCAGCAGCCAGGTGATGCCCAGCCACAGGTACATCTGGCCCATCTGCTTGCGGTGCATGGCGATCATGCCCAGGCCGAAGGTCAGCGAGGAGGTCAGCAGCAGCGCGGTTTCCCATGCCACGAACGGCAGTTCGAACAGGTCCTTCGCGGTGGGGCCACCATCGGTGCCGCCTGCCAGCACCACGTAGGTGGCGAACAGCGAGGCGAAGATGAGGCAGTCGCTCATCAGGTACACCCAGAAACCGAAGACGGTGTTGCCGCCGGTGTCGTGGTGCTCGTGGTCGTCATGGCCATGGGCCGCCGCATGCGCGGCGTGCCCGTGGCTCAGGGTCGAGGTATTGGTGCTCATGCCTTCAGCTCCGACTTCACCAGGCCCTGGGCTTCCAGGTGCTTGCGGTGTTCGTTCTCGATGCGTTCCACCTCGGCGGCCGGGACCCAGTAATCCACGTCCTGGTCGAAGGTGCGGTAGATGAACGTGGCGATCATGCCGACGAAGCCGACGATGGCCAGCCACCAGATGTGCCAGATCATCGCGAAGCCGAACACCAGGCTGAAGGCACCGATGACAACGCCCGTGCCGGTGTTGCGCGGCATGTGGATGTCGGTGTACTTGGCCGGCTTCGGCCAGGCTTCACCACGCTGCTTGCGTTCCCAGAAATCGTCCAGTTCGGTGACTTCCGGCAGGGTGCCGAAGTTGTAGAAGGCCGGCGGCGAAGAGGTTTCCCACTCCAGCGTACGGGCATCCCACGGGTCGCCGGTCAGGTCGACGGTCTTCTTGCGGTCGCGGATCGACACGGCCACCTGGATGATCTGGCACAGGATGCCGGCACCCACGATGAAGGCACCTGCGGCGGCAATCAGCAGCAGCGGCTCGTAGGCCGGGTTGACGGTGCTCTGCAGGCGACGGGTCATGCCCATGAAGCCCAGCACGTACATCGGCATGAAGGTCACGTAGAAGCCGATGAACCAGCACCAGAACGCGCACTTGCCCCAGAACTCGTTGAGGCGGAAGCCGAACATCTTCGGCCACCAGTAGGTGATGCCGGCGAACATGCCGAACACCACGCCGCCGATGATGACGTTGTGGAAGTGGGCGATCAGGAACAGGCTGTTGTGCAGCACGAAGTCGATGGCCGGGATCGCCAGCATCACGCCGGTCATGCCGCCGATGACGAAGGTGACCATGAAGCCGATGGTCCACAGCACCGGGGTGGTGAAGTGCACGCGGCCGCGGAACATGGTGAACAGCCAGTTGAAGATCTTCACGCCGGTCGGGATCGAGATGATCATCGTCGTGATGCCGAAGAAGGCATTGACGTTGGCACCCGAGCCCATGGTGAAGAAGTGGTGCAGCCACACGATGAACGACAGCACGCCGATGCAGGCGGTGGCGTAGACCATGCCCTTGTAGCCGAACAGCGCCTTGCGCGAGAAGGTCGCGATGACTTCGGAGAACACACCGAACGCCGGCAGGACCAGGATGTACACCTCCGGGTGACCCCAGATCCAGATCAGGTTGATGTACAGCATGGCGTTGCCGCCACCGTCATTGGTGAAGAAGTGCGTACCCAGGTAACGATCCAGGGTCAGCAGCACCAGGGTGATGGTCAGCACCGGGAAGGCAGCGACGATCAGCACGTTGGTCACCAGGGCGGTCCAGGTGAACACCGGCATCTGCATCAGCTTCATGCTGGGGGTACGCATCTTCAGGATGGTGATGAAGAAGTTGATACCGCTCAGCGTGGTACCCAGGCCTGCGACCTGTAGACCCCAGATGTAGTAGTCCATGCCGACGCTTGGACTGTATTCGATGCCCGACAACGGCGGGAACGCCAGCCAGCCGGTGGCAGCGAACTCACCGATCCACAGCGACAGCATGATCAGCACAGCGCCCGACACGAACAGCCAGAAGCTGAGCGAGTTGACGAACGGGAACGCGACGTCGCGCGCACCGATCTGCAGCGGCACGGCCAGGTTCATCAGGCCGGTGATCAGCGGCATCGCCACGAAGAAGATCATGATCACGCCGTGGGCGGTGAAGATCTGGTCGTAGTGGTGCGGCGGCAGGTAACCCTCGGACCCGCCGACGGCGAGCGCCTGCTGGGTACGCATCATGATCGCGTCGGAGAAGCCGCGCAGCAGCATGACGAAGGCGACGATGAGGTACATCACGCCGATCTTCTTGTGATCCACCGAGGTGAACCACTCCTTCCACAGATAGCCCCACAGCTTGAACTTGGTGATCAGGGCCATGACGCCCAGGCCACCCAGCACCGCGCCGACCAGGGTGGTCAGCACGATCGGATCGTGGGGGATCGACTCAAGAGAGAGTTTTCCCAACATGTTCATTCTCCCGAACCCGCGTGGCCAGCATGGCCAGCGTGTTCGTGTTCGGTGGCATCCAGGTTTTCACCCGATTCCTTGGAATCATGCGCGTCACTGGGGGCATGCCCCTCGTGCGCTTCATGGCTGGCGGCATCGGCAGCGGCGGCACCGGCGTGCGAGTGCTTCATGCCGTAATGCTTGTTGTCGCCCATGTGCTTGGCGATGACCCAGTCGAACAGGCCTTCTTCGGTCTTGCCGAAGTAGGTGACCGGATACCACTCGGCGTTGCGTGCTTCACCCAGGGCCTTGAACGAGGCCTTGTCCAGGGTCTGCTCACCGGCACGGACCTGGTCCAGCCACTGGCGGTATTCGGCATCGGTGACCGAGTAGGCGGTGAAGTGCATCTTGGCGAAGCCTGCGCCACTGTAGTGCGAGGACATGCCCGGGAATTCACCGGTCTCGTTGGCGATCAGGTGGAGCTTGGTCTCCATCGCAGCCATCGAGTAGATCATGCTGCCCAGGTGCGGGATGAAGAAGGCATTCATCACCGAATCGGACGTGATCTTGAAGTTCAGCGGCGTGTTGACCGGGAACTTGATTTCGTTGACGACCGCCACCTTCTCTTCCGGATAGATGAACAGCCACTTCCAGTCCAGCGAGATCGCCTCGATGGTGACCGGTTTGACGTCCGATTCCAGCGGACGATACGGGTCCAGCGCGTGCGACGAACGCCAGGTCAGGACCGCCAGCACCAGCACGATCATGCAGGGAATGGACCACACCACCACCTCGATCGCCGTCGAGTGGGACCACTTCGGCTCGTAACGGGCCTTGGTGTTGGAGGCGCGATACTTCCACGCGAAGGTCAGGGTCATGATGATGACCGGGATGACGACCAGCAGCATGAGCACGGTGGCCGTGATCAGCAGGGTCTTCTCATCCTGGCCGATCTGGCCCTTCGGACTGAGGATGGCCACGGCATCGCAGCCGGTGAGCATCACCAGCAACGACAGCAGCAGGCCCGGGCGCAACCAGCGCCCAAGGGTTTTCAACGGAATCATCGGTCGATCCAATTGCGAGGGAATGCCGTTCCCCGTCCTGCCTGTTCCGGCCAAAGCCGGTCCCACCGGTCCGGAAGACAGGTAGGGAGGTGGGTCGAGTCAGCCTTTCAATTTTAGGCCGTCACCCACCATTTAAGAAAGGCATTGACATTGATCGAGCGCAGGAAAGGCCCGATTCTGGCTGCGACACGTTGTCGCACCGCGCGGGCATGACGGGGCGCATGACCCAGGGCGGCATTCCGGCCCTGGACGTTCGCGGGCCGTTCGCCCTCGTTCGGCAAAGTCACCTGAATCGGTTCAGGCGTGCTGACGGGTGCCTGGCATGGGATGCTCGGCACAGGAGGAAGACCCCGATGGACAAGATCGACTTCAAGAAGCGCGACCGGGCACTCTATCACCCGCCCGCCGGCCAGTTCGTACCGGTCGATGTACCGCCCCTGCCCTACCTGATGGTCGATGGTCGCGGCGACCCGAACACTGCCACGGCCTACCTGCAGGCGGTGCAATGGCTGTACTCGGTGAGCTATGCACTGAAGTTCGCCCTGAAGGCCGGGGGCCAGGACTACGTGGTGCCACCGCTGGAAGCGCTTTGGACCGCCGAGGATCCGTCGAGCTTTGTGGCACGCCACAAGGATGAGTGGAGGTGGACGGCGATGATCCGCACGCCGGATGGGATCCGTCCAGCGCAGTTGGAGGCTGCCATTGCCAAGGCGGCGAAGAAACTGGGCGACGTTCCGGCCAGCCTTCGCCACGAAATTCTCGAAGAAGGCCTCTGCCTGCAGACGCTTCACGTAGGCGCCTACGATGACGAGGGTCCGGCCCTGGCCCATCTGCACGACGAACTGATGCCCGCACTGGGTTACACCTTTGCCGGCCCCCATCATGAGATCTACCTGAGCGACCCGCGCAGGACCGACGCGACGCGGTTGAAGACCGTGCTGCGGCAGCCCGTCCGCGCGGAATGACCGCCTGCGAGCACCGCTCTGACAAGGGAGCAGAAGATTCATGCCCCTGATTGATCGTTTACTGCGCTGGACCACCCTGCCCACCGGGCGCCGCGCCTTCGCGCTGCTGTGCAGCGTGTTGTTGCTTGTACTGGCCTGCAATCCCGACCTGCTGCCGCTGCTGTCGCTGATCGATGCACTGGGGATGGATGTGGTGGTGTTGCTGCTGGCTGCACAGGTAACGGTGGTACTGCCCTGGCTACGGGAACACACGGGCGATGGTTCCGGCTGGCCATGCGGATCGCGGCCGGGGTGCTGGCCGGGGTGATCGGCGGCTATCTGCGGCAACTGGTGATGCTCGTGCTCATCAGATCCGGCACCTGCTGCGCTATATATAGGGCTTGATGCCCCGGGCCTGCAGGGAAGACATGAAACAGCTCGCTATCACACTCGGTGCACTGCTGCTGTCCGGCAGCGCATGGGCCGATACACACCAGACCGGAAAAATCACCAAACTGGTTGTCGAATCCACGTTCGTTTCCGTGTGGCTGGAAGGCCAGCCCACCAACAACGAGTGTGCTTCCGACGGGCGCTGGACAATCGATCTGGCCAGCGACAAATCCGGACGGGAAAAGTACGCGGCCATCCTGTCGGCGGCGTCATCGCGGACACAGATCGGCTTCCACGCACTCACCAGCGAAGGTTGCGGCGTGTTCGGAGCAAAGAAGATCTACTATTTCGACCTTGCCTATTGAGGCAGCACTCCGCGCAGACGTGCTGCTCAGCGCCTCGGGACCGGATCTGCGATGCAGACCTTCTCCCCAAGGCGCAGAGTTCTGCCGTCCCCGTGCCCTGCGGGTGAACGATCAAGCGGCCAGAAGCAGACACTGATACCGGAAAGGTCATTGCCATAGTCTTCGGGGATGCCGGTCATGGCAATGCCCATGACTTCATTCCAGCCCGGCGCGCCACACTTCAGGCAAGCTGCCGCGCTCGCCTTGGCTTTGCCTGGTGTCCATCGCGCGGGCGGAAGGCCCATTCGCCCAGCTTTCCATTCGACATACCGGGAATGGAAGCCAATTGAAAATCCACGCCCCATGTCCACCGTTGTCGTCGAGGCGTCTGCGGGAACCGTCGATTCAACCCGGATCATCACCGGCCGGTCGGGCAACGTGGCGCCGACCTCAATGCAGTAGGTCGGCGCGCAGGCCTGCGGCACAGAGACAGGTGGCGCAGCGGATGCTGCAGCCGGCAGCGAGGCGGCCAGAATGACGACTGAAGAAGCAATCCGCATGATCATTTCCTCTTGTCGTCCTCGATGAGGGTCTTCAACACCTGCTCGCTGCCGTTGCTGTTTCAGCAGGTTGACCGGGCTCATTCAATCCAGACGTTGGAAATCGAATGTGACCTTCCTGGTGCAGCGGGATGGGACCGGAGGGAAACGCCACTTCGCCACGGCAACCAAGGCTGCGCGCTCATAAGCAGCATTGTCGACCCTCCCCCGGTCCAGCGCTTCAAACTGTGACCGCGTGATGACGGGATTTGTCACCCGCCCATCCTCTTCAACGACGACGGTCGCCACGACAGAGCCACGCACCTGCATCTCGGTCGCGGCGGAAACGACCGGCGCAATGGACTCCACCGGACTGCTTGCCGCCTGGCAAGGCCCAGGGAGCTCCTCACCGGCACGACATGAGGCACTGGACAAGGCCAACGCAAGCATCAGAACGCGGTTCATTCAACACTCCCGATTGCTGGTGGGGGAGCAGACATTAACCGTGCCGTTCGTGTCGCTGTAGCTCTTCCGGGCAGGCTCCCCCAGCTCACGCGCGGCCCGGGTCTCCACCCCCGTAGCCCGCGCCTCCTCCGAAGATACGCCGACTCGGATCTGCATCACGCCGTTGCTCTCCGAGTTGGACTGTGGCGCAACAAGCGAAGCCTGGAAAGCGGACAATCCAACCCGATCATGCTGGGCAGCATGGCTCACCTCGTGACCGCCCCCCAGAGCAGGAGACTGGATCTCCCCGGAGGATTTGACGCGAAGTCCAGAGGTGACATCAATGCTGATGATTCTCTTGTTCTCGTCATATCCAAAATCACCATTGCGATTGAACTGTATGGTGTAGGTCTCATCGGATAGGAGAATCTGCTTCAGTTCAGAGCTGATGGTTTCTGACTTCATCCAATGGTTGAGCACGGCAGCACCATCACGCAGCGTCGCTCCGCCTTCAAATGCGTACTTGACGATTCGCCCATCCGGATCCGTGAACCTGTAAGGATTCCCGTTCGCATACCTATACCGGTTGAACTGCCCCACCGGCTGCTCATACGCCGTGACCGGATCAACCGACAGGAACACACCCAACTGCGGATCCATGTAGCGCTGCTGCATGTAGATCAGGCCCGTTGCCGAGTCGCTCACGTGCCCGGTATACCCCGGCCCGTCCGTGACCTGACCACCGACCACGGCCCCGTAGGGCTCGTAGTCATAGCGCTTGATCACATTGCCGTTGGCATCGCTCTCAGCCACGACCGAGCCCAGGGCGTCAGTGTGGATGTACGTCACAGTGGTCTGGGCGATTGCGGATGGCGACAGACCAAGGCCGATCAGCAGCACACAACACAGCCAAGCGCCTGATGCCCCCAGCTTGCGAATTCGATCTCCACATCTCCTGAAGCGGGTAAACACGCCGCCTGCAGTTCCCCCGAACCTGCGCATCCTTCCAATCTCTGAAAGAGCCTTGAAGCAAGGCTGGGTATTCATAGCACAGGAATGACCGGCTGCAGTTGCCAGGTCAGGAACTGTGCAAGGAGCCATGCGCCTGGGAAGGCGGAGGGGCGGGTAGATCGCGAGGCTCAGAAATCGCGACCTGCCAGCCATGGGCTGGCACTCCTGGGGTTGCCGGCCAGCGGCCGGCACTACCAGAGCATAAAAAAAGCCCCGACCAAGGCCGGGGCTTTTCTACAACTGGTGCCGGAAACAGGAGTCGAACCTGCGACCTACGCATTACGAACCCAGCCTAGTGACCCCAACTAGCGACCCAAGCGACTCGCAGCTTAGCGGATGAGCCCGACTCCGGCGGAGCGGACCGGCATGGACCGTTGCCAGCGGCACGCTGTAAGGGCCTCGACTGGCAATTTGCCAAAGGGTGTTCCTAAGGCTGACCGGAACTGACCCGACTGACGGTAAGCGCCAACTAAGCCTTGGGCTGCGGACAGACCCACCCCACCAGCCCCGCTACGGACGAGGATGAGGACACTCCTCACCTACGGGGGCACCTCAGCGCTGAGACCCACGCCTAGGAGCGTCGCACTAGTCATGCGAGAAGCCTGCTGCGCTCCAGCTTTAAAATCAACAACATAGGGAGCGCGATAAGCGGGAAAAGCTCCTCGTAAGTCAGGAAGCTAGCCGCTAGGCAGGCAGTCGACCGCATCACTTGATATATAGCCTCCTCTAGCGCAACTGCCCCGCATTAGGTGACACTCTGGAATCATCACAGGGAGGGGAATGAAGTGAAGAAAGTCTTTGTGTCGTACAGCTGGGAGGACGACAGCCACATGAACTGGGTCACCAAATTGGCCGGCGACCTGGAAAAAAACCCAGACATACACGTTGTCCTTGATCGGTATGACCTCAGTAGCACCATGGACAAGAACAAGTTCATGGAGGACGCTATCTACGACTCTGAGATTGTTGTAGTTATCGCCACACACGGGTACATGCGCAAAGCCAATGAGCGAATTGGCGGCGTAGGAATCGAAAGTGCACTAAACGCACAGAAGTTTTGGGAAACCGTGGATACTCATGGCACATCCAATACACTAGTCGTTTCCCGCGAGCCCGGCAGTACCCCTAGGTATCTCAAGCAACAGTTTCATATCGACTTTAGCGCAGACGACGCATACGAGAAAAACCTACACACCCTCCTGCGCGAGATTCGCGGCAAGAAAATGGTAGAACGTCCAGCTAAAGTCTATAAACCAGAGAAGCGTGCCTATGAGCTGACACTTGTCAGCAAGCTGATTGGCCTAAGCTCCAAAAAACGGAAGGAGCCAGTCTCCATCCGAAACGGCACCGACTATTCCGGAGCCAATAAAATCAAATTCGAGGTATGGGAGACCAACACACCTGCACCGAACCATATAATCGCCCTCCACAATAACGTCAACATAACGCAATCCCTAAGCCGAGCCGCAGAGTCGATCCTATCCCAAGGCTCAACTCCAAAATACATCACAATACTCAGGGATCGTCCAAGATCTAAGTCTGCAAGCTACCCAACCACGCAAGCATGGAAGAACCTCACAAAAAATGCCCAGATTAACGACACTAGTTATACAGACTACACCTGGGAGTACTGTATTGAGGATAGCTTTAAGTCCGAACCGCCACCGCATAGTATCGATTTCTACACAGAGCAAGATATAGCCTCGGGCGAAGAGCTGCACGCGAACGCGGCACTCCATCTAGCTAGCATTCTTACAAGTACTTCAGACTGCTCGCCGATTTTGGTTAGGGGCGGAGGAGGCATTGGCAAGACGTCGCTTTGCACTGCCCTCGTCAGCCACCTAATGAAACACCATAACAAACACTTTATTTGCTACCTAATTAGATCAGAGGATATTCGGCGACATCTAGATGGCGGTCCTACGCCTTCAGTCGATGGCATCTACGATCTTTACCAGTTGCAGGCAAGTTATCTTGGACAAAGCAACATTCTTGACCGGGACACATTTGAGCTATCCGTCTTGAGTGGGAACCTGATCATCGTCATTGACGGACTGGATGAGTTCCCTTCGATCCTCAAAGATAGCTTCAACCCCCAATTGCTCCTTGAGTCGATAACTCATCTTCAGCAACAGCTCGGCTTCGGAAGAATCCTCATTACATCCCGCCCCAGCGCGAGCGGATTGGACTCCGCATTTGCGTCATCCGGGTTCGACATAATGGATTTGCTCGGCTTCGACACCAACAGTCGGGAGCGATACCTAAGCAAACGGTTCAGGTCATCCAATGAAAAAGAGTCGATAATTAGGAAAATAAATGCACATATCGACGGAACGCCTCTATCCGACGACAACCGCATCCTGCCATTCTTTATCGACGTACTATCGTGCGTCTATGAAGAAGCAAGCGAAAGCAAACCATCCAATCTGAAGATCGAGTTTTCACCAACCCCATACCCATCACTCAACGAATTAACTGACCACATAATAAGTGCAATCATTACACGGGAATCAAATCGACACAATAATCTGATTTCCGAAGGAAATTTCGTCGAGTTCTTCAAAGAAATAACACAGTCACATGATGGAGTTCTGTCCAACGCAGAGCTAATGGAGACGATTCAACTGCTCTTTGACCAAAACCACGATGAGATTGTAGAACTAGTAAAAAAGAACCCACTCATCCGCTGCCTACCCGACGGCATAAGTCTAAAGTATGACTTCTTGACGTCTTACTTTAATACTATTTTTATTCTCAGCGGAACGGTAGAGGATTTTAATAGGTCGTACGTGATGGCGCTATCACGAGCGACCACTGATAGCACGGAGTTCAAAGAGATCGCACGCTTCTTCAAACGTGAGGACTTTCAATCTTTCTCCAGAAAATGCGCCCATTTTCTACAACAGGCACTACTGTCCTCACAGTCCGATGACAGACGGTATAATTCAGCACTTGGAGCAGCATCTGAGAACTTGGCAAGCCTTATTGCGGCGGTTAACGCCCAAACTAAGGAACAGTTCACTTCCGCCATCCTAGATGCGTACTCGGATGGCGCACAGGACCGAGTTACATGTCTTTACTTGAAAGGCGACGTTCCGCCATTTGATTTCCGAAACAAGAAGATTAGTAAAAGCAGATTCAGATCTTACACAAGATTTTTGGAATCAGACTTCTCAGAATCTAAGTTTAGCCATTGCTCTTTCGAGAACTGCCACAATCCGTCTATAAAAAGTTCATCATTCCTTACTGCTGAGCTGGACCCACAGAGCTGTAACCTCGGAGATCTTTCGGACTCAACTGCTATGCTAGACGCCGAAGCAGCTAAGGACGAAGTCCTACTTAGGCGTGAGGTCACGCGCTTTCTCAGCGCCTTCTATAAAGGCGCCAACTTTAGGGAGCTGCGCACATCGCATATCAAGTTCTCCATACATATAGACGCGCTTTCATCGACCAACCTCTCCAGAGTTTGTAGCAAAAATTACATATTCAAGAAGGCAAGCAAAGAAATCGATGATTTTTTTGCCATATCTCCTTCATTCCAAGGAAGCGTCCGTCGCCTACTTAATGACGGATACATCGATGGACAGATGAAGGGCTTCTTCGACTTCGCGCGAGGAACGTAGTAACTATACTTAACGCGACGTAGTGACCGTAAAGGCTCCCATTCGGGAGCCTTTACGTGCTTAATACTACGGAGCACAGCGCGGCACTCACTTGCAGCGCGCAAGCAGCGAAGGTAGCTGCGCCCCCCCCCCCCCCTCACGGCCAAATACCGCCAGCAGTCGGCCTCACTTCTAAGGATTCTCCATAAAGCGGCTTAGACGGCCATCCCGGAGATCGTTCGCTACGACCTTGAGCATATCGGTCGCAGGGGATGAGACTTGAAGGGCACACATTTTTTACCGCCCCTACAAGGCAGAACACCACCGTACACTTCATACATGGCCACCAAGTCTTGCGGTTGCAGGCAGTGGCAGCTTCGCCGCCGCCCGCATCTTGCATGTTTAGCCCCGGCCGCATGCGGTTCAGTAGCGCTTCGTATGGGGCAGATGGCTACATACATGGCAATTGGGCAACGGTTTTTCGGCTAAGCCCGCAAACAACCCGACGCAGCGAAGCGACTAGTGACTAGGTGTAGCACCGTTCGATAAGCTTGCGGGAAACAACACACTGATGTCCTCGCTACAGGAGCCACCAAACTGCGCATGTGTCATGTAGATCGTCAGAAACACTGCATACTTGTGCGAGCAATCTGTACGTCAAAGCAATCTCCGGAACGTTGCAACCATATGGCGCTCATCAAGTGCACGCCAGACCGCACCAGAAGCTCGCTGAGCGCGCCGCAGGCGCGACCAGCGGCACCCCTGCACGAACACCGGACAGGTTCGACTAAGAGGCTCACAGAAGTTCCAGTAAATATCTAACTAACTACTCTCAGTATAATCCCGGAAATATTCTTTTTGCGCGTCCCCGAAGGGGCGCGCCTCTGGACCCGAGGTGCGAGGGCCGAAGGCCCGAGTACCGATGGGACCAGTCACGGGACATCAACGTTGTCATGCCAGTAATATATCTACCTTCTCGAAGAGAAGGTAGTTGCTCTTGATTTATAGCTCTTATGGGGCTGCTGACAAGCAAGCTCGTTTGCGAGCGTGGGACCTTGATGGAGCGCGCTATGCAGCCGATTGTCGCTGTTTCTTCTCGCGATGCCTGCGCTGGCTGTCCCGGTTCTGCTCACGCCTCCTATCAGCGCGGGGATCGCCTGAGCTACCTGCGGCATGCAGCGCGCGCGTCACCTTTCGCTTTACGCCCGAGCACTGAGCCACGAATGGACAGCTGTGACAAGGCATATCCCGCACGTCGTTACGATTGCCGAGGCACGCCGGAACGTATCCTTCAGGCGCGTCAGTGACCGTCGCAGGCACAGCGACCGTCGCCAGCGCGTCCCGGACCATATCTGCTTCAAACATCGCCTTGGCACGTGCCTCTGTCAGCGGTCCACCGGCCCCGAGATATCGGGCCAATTGGGCGGGACGGTCCTTTGCATGCAGAACATCGGCACGCAATGCCCGCATTGCCGCAGCATGCACAGGATCTTCGCTGGACGGCTCCATAAAGAAGCGCCGATCCCAAACGGGCAAGTACAACCGTTCACTAGCCTCAGCCCAGGTCGGGTGTCCTCGCATCCATGCGTCGAACAACTTCCCGGAAAGCAGCTGGTTTGGTAATGGTGGCTGCTTGGCCTTACGGCCGGACAACCAGCGATCAAGTACGATTTCGCAGAACAGGTCGTACGGCATCCCCAGTTCGTCAGCCTTCTGACGGGCCTGCCACAAGCTGGTAATAACTGACCTGTCGTTCAATGCGAGACTTGGCGCACAGGGCTGCTTGTGCTGCCCCTCGGAAAGGTCAAAGTGACGCGCCCAAGCAGCACGGTACGCGGCGATGTATGCTTCCGTGAACGCCTGCGTGGCCTGCACCGGGGACATGTAGCGGTTCCCGACCCAACGGGTGTGCAGCAACAATGCCTCTTTAGCAAGCAGGCCTTTATCGATGTACGTGCGCTGGAAGACCAATTCTCCCATCTGTCGCCCCAATGGATCAGTCGACTTCAGCGCGCGTTGATACGCGGCGTCCCTGCTCTGCGCCTCCACCATGTTCTTCGTAGACGTCTTCTTTCGGGCAGGATTAGGCCGCTTAGCCTTTGCCGTTGCGCCCTTCGCCTTTGACTTTTTGTTCCGAGCCATTTTCCTGCCCTCCTCGATAAAGACAGTGTTATACCGACCGGGTCGATGAAATCGCCGGTCTTCTTATGTTCACTAGCGCACGGCGCGCCCGAACGCTTCCGCTGCGGGCGCGCAATGGATTGACGCGAGTCAGATGAGGGAACGCCCCCAAAGCGGTTGAATGGCGCTATCGCCAAACGTGACAGCCTGAACTTCACCTGGTCCCAGGCCATCCCTAGCCGTCACGCTCCTTAGTGCCGTTAGGCGCAGAGGGGCCCCTCCGCACCCAACATGGTCGGCAAGGGCCGCTACAGGCTCGGACCTCAGCGACTGACGGCGTCGAGCTCCATCACGTGCAGCTGCACGTCAGCAGAGACAAGCATTGCGGGAGTGATGCGCTTCTTGCCGCAGTGGCGCAGGTAGGTCGCAGCACGCTGAACGTAGTCGCGGTAGTTGATGCCCGTCATGTCAACCAGCTGACGGGCCCTCCAGATAGCGCGAAACATCGGTTCGTCGCAGACACGCAGGTCGTAGCGACGATCAGCGGCACCCGTGTTGAGCTGGATCACCTTGGCGAACTCCAGCGTTGCCTCAAAAGCAGTCATGTCGCGACACGCAGAATCCCGTCGCGCCTTGCAGCAATCTTCCGCAGAAAGCGATTCCGGACCCATGATTTCCTCAGCAATGCTGTACTGTGCGACGCGAGATGCCTCGTTACCTTCGCGCTGCGCAGCAAACAGGCGGGTCGAGCGCTCGATGCAACTATTCTTCTTCATTGAATCTTCCCTTCTTTTGTCGCGGTTGCCGGCGGCATCCGTCGAAAGCAATATTGAAGGCGAATAGTTTGGGGGACTCATTGAAGTCGAATAGTCCGCCAACCTAAAATGCGGTATGGCGACCGCACCCTACACCCCCCTATCGCATGCTGAAGTCAAGGAACTCCTGATCCTTGCTAATGACTTGACCGGCGAGTTGGATGCAGAGCTATTGCTATACAAGCCCATCACGCTCTCCACCCCCTCGTTAATGGTGCTAGATGCGATAGCTCGGGCCGATTCCTCCAAGGCAAGACCACTGACCCGAGCCAGCTTGGCCCGGCTCATGAAAGTTGCGCCTTCGTCGATGTCGTCTCTCGTCGCCCGATTGATCAGAGAAGAACTTCTAGAGGAGAGGCCGTTGGATGACCGGTCTCGTGGACTTCAAATCAGGCAGGAGGGGCGAGCCCTGCTTGCCCAGGCAGCTGCTGACTGGAAGACTTGCTTTGAAAGGGCCAAATGCGATCTGTCGCCACTAGAGTGGCAACAATTGTTCGAGATGATCAAAAAGCTCAACACTGCACGCGAGAAAAGGCGGATTGAGGAGAGGGCAAAGTACATGCGGGCACCCTGATGTCACAGGCATACACGTAGCAGGCGATCGCACGGCAGCGAGCACGGTGCGTCATGCTATGTATGGAGTAATTCTGCAGACGACGCCACTTCGCCGCTTATGCACTGCGATTTTTGCGCACCACCTAGGACTTCGTGTTTTGGACGCAACTCATCCGCATCCTCACTAAAAGCCCGATGTCTGCCAATGCGCACCAATCGCTGCACAAAGCTCGCCTGGTGAAGCAGCTACACCCCTGCATCGACAGTCCTCGGACAGCCCCATATTGATCGGTAGCGCGATCCTAGAGCGCCTACTCGATGCTGCTAACCCGGCGACTGAGACAGCAGCCAGATAGTGCATCAACTGACATAGAAAGGCCCGCTGACGTTGCCATCAGCGGGCCTGGTTGCGGCAAATCTAGTTGCTCAGCGAGGGCGAATCCCCAAGCCCAGCATCACAGCCCCAGCGATTGTCAGGGCTTGCCCCACTGCGAGCGCATGCATGTTGGCAATGTTGCCGTAACCGCTTGCTGAGGGGTTGATCAGAAAATAGAGCCCAATGGCAAGTGCGACTAGCCCCAATGCCACACACGCCGATGTCGAGCCACGCTCTTCCCGGGCGTTCGCGCTCGCACGATTCGATTCAACAATTGCCTTGGGCAGGTCGGCATAGCACTTAGGACACTTCGCGGATGATCTGCCCGAGGGGATCGCAGCATGACAAGCCGGGCATTGATAGAGATTAATCGCTGAATCGCTGGCTTGCATGTTCTCTCCTCCATGATTGGATGTATTTGGGTTTCCGACTTCAGTCACCGGTTGAATTACCTATCTGAGCATCATTGACCAGATCCCGCAGCGCAGCGCGCTGCTCATCATCCAGGCTGTATTCGGTATCGCAGACACGGACCTCGATCCTCTTGGCACCGGCGAGGGCCCCTGCTTCTGCCAAGGTCATCTTCTTGCCGAACGATAGGATGGCGTACTCGTATCGATTGAAAGCGGGCATGTCGCTGGGAAGCGAAACAGCCTTTCCATCCACGAGCATGTCAAAGCTCGTACCGGCACAGCGAACGTCATAGGACATGTTGAAGGTGACGATAGCCGAAACGGTGAAAGAGTCCGACTTCGTTACAGCGCGGTCTCCGTCTACCACGCTCTTCAGGCTCAGAGAAATGCCCCTGCTGGTCTTGGACAGCTCCGATAGCTCCACTTTGGCCTCGTAGGAAGTTCGATCCTTGAAACGGTCGTATGACCGCTGTTGTTGAGCCACTACCTCCCCGGGAACAACAGCCGTCAGCACCAATGACATGACGGCAACATGCGTAATCCGGTTGTTCATTCCAACGTCCCCGACTGAGCGCTGACGGGCCCGGCCACCCCTTGCGGCCAGTCATACCTCGCCCAACGCTATATACTGATATGGTAATGACTTCTACTGATCAGGTATATGGCCCATGCTCCTGCAGGTTCACTCACCGTTACCTCCGCGTGCCATCGCCCACAGTCATCACTGCTACGTTTTCCAAACGGTTGTCCGAAGCTCGAGCACTGCGCGGGCTGTCCCAGCGCGCGCTGGGGGCGCTGGTGGATAAGGATCAGGACAAGAACCGGGGGGCCGTGCTTATCAACAGGTACGAGCGCGAACGAAACCAAGCCGACATGACCAAGGCTGCCGAGTTGGCCAAGGCATTGGATGTACCGGTCGCCTACCTATTCGCTGAGGACGATGACCTAGCTGCGGCGATCTTGGCTTTCGCCAAGCTTCCCTCTGCGGATCGCCAAAGGATGCGGGAAGAGCTCGAGCGCCTAGCAGGTCAGCAGTCGGTTTAATCGGCTCATGCCGCCAGCTTTGCGACAGCCGCCGCCAAGGTGTCCGGGGCCAGATGTGCATACCTCAGTGTCATAGTGATGTCTGCATGGCCTAGCAGTTCGCGCACAGTGTTTAGGTCCACCCCTGCCCGCACCAGGCGCGATGCGAAGTGGTGCCGCAGGTCATGGAATCGGAACTGTTCGATGCGGGCGTCGGTGATCAGCTTGCCCCACCCCTTCTTGATGTCACCCACCTCGAATACTTTGGCAGCACGTCGCTCGCCTGCTTGACCGGCCCAACGCTGCAGGACTTCCATGGCTTCGACATTCAAGGGGATGTGACGCTGTCTACCGGACTTGGCGTTCTCGGCACGAATGGTCAGCATCTTGGCTTCCCAGTTGATGTCGGCCCACATCATCGACAGCAGCTCACCGCGCCTCATGCCGGTATTGATGGCTGTAAGGACCACCGGCGTTAGGTGATCCACATACCCGTCCATCGGCAAATCAGGCAGAACCGCCTGCCGATACCGGCGACGAGCAGCATTGGCGTTCGCCCTGCCCTCTACACCAGCAAGATCGCGCGCTGCGAGCGCGGCCCGGAGCATCGCCTCCTCATCAGGGGACAAGAACCGTACGACCTTGCGACTCGCGGCTGATCGCTGACGCATGCCCATCAAGGGGTTAGTCTCGATCAGCTTCCACTCAACGGCCCGAGACAACGCAGACCGAAGGCAAGCAAAGTCGCGCGCTGCGGTAGCCTTGGTGACGGCATCAGGGCCAGTGACACGGCCGCGCCACCATCGCTCCATTGTGGCCACGTCGATTTCGATGATCTGACGGCGTAACAGCCACGGGAACACTGATCGAATTCGGTCTGGGTACTGACGACCACCCTTGAGCTCAGCAACCGCCCAAGGCTCGAAGTGATCGTTGAGCAGTGTTTCCAGCGTGCAACTAGTGGGCTTGGACTTTGCGAGAGCGGGCAAGCCAGACTGAACGTATTCAGCTACAGCCTGCCTGGCCTGGTCGCGGGCTTGATCAAGCGTCAGGTGCTCGACCGACCCCAATGTACGTCGCTTACCGTGCGCCCAGGTCACGATCCAAGCTTTGTGACCTGATGGCTGCACTCGTAAGATCAGGCCACGAACCTGAGCGTCCCTGATCTCGTAGGGGCGATCTCGGGGCTCCGCCGTGAGAACGATGCGTTTGGTGAGCGCGGATGACATGGATCGGTGTCTCGTAAGTGGCGATAAGGCCAACTTAGGACAGGATGCGAGCCGGTGTTCGGATGCGGATCGTCCGCGTCACGCTCGGCTTCCAGCAGAACGTCAGTCAGGGGCCGTCGCGCCCCTTTCATGCTGGCGGACATAGCCCAAGCCGTGATGCAATACATTGATGCGGCACTAGTACGATTTCGAACGGGCCAAGGAATGAAGACCAATAGCGCATCTCGTATACACGGCATCATGTCTAGCTGGAAAAGCGTCAAGCCGGATCTTCCGGCCCTAAGCGGATGGCAGCAAGTTCTAAGCATTGAAAGCAAGAACGGGACTCGCGAGTTCATTCGTGCGTCAGAGCGGATTCACATCTTGGTAGATGAAGTGGACCTACTGCGGGATAAGCTGCACATGCGCGGGATTTCAGCCAGCGTCTATGGGCCCGCTCTTATGAAACTTGAGAACGCCTTATCGCCCCAACTTCTTGTTAGGCAGGGCGTACATGTTCAACAACACCTAACCGATGACGTCTTCACAGCTCTCGCGTTCTGCAGCGAAATCCTACCCGTCGAAGAAGACGGCATTAGTACTGAAGATTTCGCGGACGTTGTCAGCGTTATACATGATCTAGAGCTCCTCCTAGCCGAGAACTCAATGCCCTCGGAGTTGACCGCTCTGCTGCGAAGGCATATACGCTTGGCCGAAATGGCCCTTGCAAGCTACCCATTGAGGGGTGCCTCAGCGATCAGGGACGCAGTGAAGGCCGCGACCGGCGATATTTTTCTCAGCGAGTCCGAAGTGTCCAGCCTCCCGGTCGAACAGCGAAAGACGCTAAGCGGACTCTGGCGCAGGATGAATTCCCTGGCGGACAAAGCCATCAAAGTGGACAACCTCGTTCAGCTCACTGGGCGTGTTGCGACCTTTCTTGAGAACCTTGCGAATGATTGATCGTCATAGGTGGGGCCACCACTGAATGGTTCGCCTAAGTAGCAACGAAGCCGGATCATCAGCACCAGCGAAGTAAAGGTGCGGACACAAGCCGTCCGCAACCAACAACACTGAAGCCGGACCAGTCACGAGCTAGGCAGCAAACCCCCTGACCAATCAAAGAGTTCCAACGCCCCGCCCAAAAAAAAGCCCCAACCAAGGCCGGGGCTTTTCATTGCAACTGGTGCCGGAAACAGGAGTCGAACCTGCGACCTACGCATTACGAATGCGAACGATTCTCATTTTAGTCATTTAAAAACAATGACTTATTGAACTCAAGGGAAAACCTTGGGAAAATCCATTCTTCTAATCAAGGACTGAACGAATGGCCCGTCCCAAAAAAACCGCCCGCACAAAGGGCGTCTACGACCGCGGTTCGGCGTTCCAAGTGAAGATCAAGCGCAAGGATGCAGCGGGCAACCTGCACGCCATCAACCGCACTTTCCCTTACAGCGAAGCGACCCGAGCCAAGGCCCTCGCCCAGGCCGAGGCGTTCGCTTCTGCAGAGCGCGCCGCGCTCCACGAAGAGAAGCAACCCGCCTCCAACCTGATGAGCAGCCAGAGCCTGGGGGTCTGGATCGAGCGCTACATCGCCGAGGTGCTCTCACTCAAGGCCAAGGATGGCAAGAAGAAGGGGAGCGACAACGATGCGCGCCTCTTGCGCCTGCTCGCCAAGCGCTTCCCCGCCACCTTCAGCAAGCCGGTGGACAAGCTCACGCCCCAGGACTTCGGCCTCGCCAACGGCGGCATGGCCCGGTCTTTGGAAGATGACTACTACCTCGCCCCGGCCACCATCACTCGCCAACTCGCCGTTCTCTCCAGCGTCTTCACGGCAGCGATCAAGCGCTGGGGCTTCAAGATGGACAACCCCATCCACGCCACGCTCAAGCCCAAGGTGAGGAACGAGCGCGAGCGGGTGGTCACTGATAAGGAGTGGGCGGACATCCTGACCGCCCTTGCCCCCATGTCCGCGGCCACCCGGGGCGCCATTGCCTTCCTGCGCTGGACCGCGGCCCGCCGCAGCGAAGCCATCAAGCTGCGCTGGGAAGATTTGGACTACAGCAAGCAGCGCCCCGAGGCCACGTTCCGGGACACCAAGAACCCCAAGGGTGGCAAGCCCATCCATCGGACCATCTTCCTCACTCCTGAAGCGGTTGCGGTGCTGGACACCCTGACCAAGGAGCTCCACGCCGCCAAGCTGCGCAAGGATCGCATCCCGCCCTCTCCCCAGAACCCGCCCGCCGTGCGCCCCAGCTCCGGTTTTGTCTTCAGCTTGGACGAGGGCAAGACCTCGATTGCCTCGGACACGCTCACCCAGGCCTGGGGACGCGCCCGCGAACAAGCGGGGGTGACCGACGCCACCCTGCACGACCTGCGCCACACCCGCATCACCGAGCTGGCCAACTTGCTGCCCATGCACCAGGTCATGCAACTCTCGGGGCACAAGACCACCCAGATGCTGACCCGTTACTACAACCCTGACATGCAAGATTTGGGCGAGCTTTTTGAGGTCACGAAAGCAGCGGCTGAAAAAGCCCAGCGGGACTACTTGAAAAAGACGAGGAAGAAAAAAGGCAGTTGACTTCGCCTTGGTGTGTGCTATGGCTTTCAACGGGACGGGGTTTCTTACTCCTTTTTCCCTGCCCCACTAAGCCCCCGAGCTGCAGGCCTCCTCCCCCGGTTGTTCGGGGGCTTTTTTTGTTTTCGCCCGCTTGCGCTTTTCCGAAAATCCACTACCCCTGAAAGCATCCATTGTTCTTTCTGGGAGGAAAGCATGCAGCCCCGCTTCACCATCGCCGCCGTTCTGGCTTGCCTGGCCTTGGCCGGGTGTTCGACCGTTCAACCCAAATCCAAACCCAAGCCCAGCAGCCCCTGGGTTTTCCAAACCCCGAAGCCGCACGGCGCCATTTACCGATTCTTCCACCCGAAAAGCGAAAGGACGTGGAAAGGGGTTTCCCCAGCGCTGCGGGAAAAGGTCGAAGCCGTCCAAGCCCAACTGGCCGCGGAAGGGTTTGATGTGCGGCCCGTGGAAGGGTATCGAAGCCCCGAGCGCCAGGCGGCCCTGCTTGCCTCCGGGTCTGGCGTGACCAGCGTTGGGGCATTCTCCAGCTGCCACAACTTCGGACTGGCCTTGGATGCCGCCGTGTTCGTCAATGGGGAGCCCAGCTGGAACTTGGACGATGCCCATGTGATGGCCGGCTATCAACGCTTTGGGGAGCTGGCGGAGATCGTGGGGCTGAACTGGGGCGGCCGATGGACCAGCCCGAAAGACTATCCGCACGTCGAGATGAAAGCCGAGTGCGGCCAAGCCAAGTGGGCCTACCGGCAGGGGCGCAAGCCGGGCGCGTTTCCTTCGGTGACCGGAGAGCCCTCTTCGGAAGTGCTGGCCCGTGCGCTGGCGCCGGCTTGGTGCCCTGCGGGGATGGAAACGTCGTGTCTGGCGTGGGGCAATGAAAACCGGATGACCTGGAACTGGACGCTCCCGGCTCGGGTTTGTGTCGGCACCTTCCCTAACACCTTGAAAAAGATCGCCTGATCGCCTTGCGGAAATGCAATCGCCTGCTATGGATGAAGTATCAATCCATACTCGGGAGGGTTTTCATGTCTTCGCTTCGCATTTCGATCTTAACGGCTTTGATGGGGGCCTCGTTGTTTGCCTCCCCATCGTTTGCTCAAACCGCCACGGGAACCGGGGCCACGGCTTCGGAACCCAACTCGACGGCGACCGGGGAATACGCCCAAGCCTCAGCCCCGAATGCCACTGCAACGGGGGCCTATGCCAATGCCTCCGGGAACGGGGCCATCGCCACGGGCGTTCAAGCCAACGCCTCCGCAGACAACTCGACGGCGACCGGGGAATACGCCCAAGCCTCAGCCCCGAATGCCACTGCAACGGGCGCCTATGCCAATGCCTCCGGGAACGGGGCCGTCGCCACGGGTGTTCAAGCCAATGCCTCCGCAGACAACGCGGTGGCGTCGGGGACGAATGCCCAAGCGTCCGGCGCGAACTCCATTGCGACGGGCCAAGCCGCAAATGCCGCGGCGGTGAGCGCCGTCGCGGTAGGCACGCTGAGCTACGCGGGGGGCGAAGCGTCCATAGCCCTGGGCGCGCAATCCGCGGCTACCGGAGCCCATTCCTTGGCGGTTGGTGTCCAGTCACAAGCCAGTGGGGATCTTTCCATGTCCTTTGGCTACTTCAGCCGTTCGCGGGGCAATGCATCGATTGCTCAAGGCATCTTGGCAGAGGCAAACGCTGACCATGCAGTCGCCATAGGCAGTTCTGCCGTTGCCGATGCATTTCAGTCACTTGCACTAGGCGTTGGGGCTGAGGCCCGAGCGCAGGATTGCGTCGCTTTGGGTTCTCATAGCCGTTGCTGGGCCAGCGACGAAGTCAGCGTGGGATCCACTTTTGAGGACGGAGGCCAGAGCACCCGCCGAATCACGAACGTTCGGGCCGGCACCTCAGACACCGACGTCGCAAACCTCGGTCAGGTCCGTCAGGCGGCCCAAGCGTTGGGCGGCGGCGCCACGTTCGTCAACGGCAACTTTGTCGCGCCCATTTATCAGTTCCGCAGCGGTGCCACGCATCAAACTGTGGGAGCCGCTTTGGACGACCTAGATGGACGGGTGACTTTCCTTGAACAAAACCCAGGCAGCGGTTCGGGCACGCCCGGCCCGCGCGGCGCAGATGGGTTAAGCGCCTACGAGGTGGCGTTGGCCAACGGCTTCCAAGGCAATGAACAAGATTGGCTGGCAAGCCTGAAAGGGGAGCCAGGGGTCCAAGGACCTGCCGGCACCGATGGGGTGGATGGAACCGCCGGGACCGGCGCGGGCTCGACTGTAAGGGCGGGCAAGAACGTCGAGGTGACCGACAACACGGACGGCACCCAAACCGTGGCGGTCAGCGACAACGTGCAACTGTCTGACGCGGGCTCCGTCCAGGTCGGCACCACCACGCTCAACGGCCAAGGCGTGACGATTCAAGGCGGCCCTTCGGTGACGACTGCGGGCGTCAACGCGGGCAATCAGCGCGTGACCGGCGTGGCTCCGGGGCGCATCGAACGCGGGTCCACGGATGCTGTGAACGGTGGGCAGGTCTACGAAATGCAGCAGGTGTGGGATGACCGCTGGGTCGATACGGACCGCCGTTTGCGGCACCAGGATCGCCGCGTCAACGGCTTGGGCGCACAACTCGGCGCGATGAGCCAGATGGCCACCGCTGCGGCCCAGAACGGGGGCACGGCCGTTGGCCAGGTGAACCTGAACGTGGGCGTGGGATTCTCGGGGGGCAGTGCTGCAATGGCCGTGGGCTGGGGTGCTCGGGTGTCTGAGCGCACCAGTATTTCTGCTGGCCTGTCCTTTGGCTCTGGCAACAAGCCGGTGGCCGGCTTCGGGTTGAGCATCAACTTGGGGCGCTAAACGATTGCGTGGTGGAAAAGGAGGTGATCGTATCTCGGCAAGGGCCCTTCGGGGCCTTTGTTCGTGGCGAGCCTTGACGAATCGGATCTTTCTTTTATGGGTATGTAGGTATACCCATCTTGGGAGGACCTTTGAACTGGAAACGCAATCAGAAATACCTGTCCCGCCCACGCCATCTCTACGGCTTGTTCTTTGACAACGGGTGCTGCTACGTGGGGCAGACCGTCGACTTAAACCAACGCGAGCAGCAGCACCGCAGCGCTCGTGGGGGCTGGCAGGGGCGCCGATTCTCGTTCGTGCCGCTGTCGAGCATGACGGGCACCCAGGCCGATGCGGAGGCTCACGAATACGCTTGGCGTTACAAAGCCTTTCAGCATGGCTGGCGAATCTATAGCAAGCCACCGGGCATTCTTATCCGCGATCCCCGCAGGCGCACCACTGGTTACATGAAGTCCTTGGCGGCGGGGTATGCGTGGCCCGAGGCGGTTCCGCGCCGCTCGGCGGGGGCTCCGTCGTCCCTGGCTTGGGGGTTCTTCAAATGGCTGTTCCTCTACCCCTTCCTTTTCGGCGTGGCGGTGATAGTGCTGCAGGCCGTGGTCATGGCCACCCTGTAAAGCAAGGGCCCCGGCGGAAGCCGCGGGCCGCCCCTCCAAGCAAAAGCGGTTTGGAGAGAAAAGCACATGGGCGGCATGGCCGCCCAGCCTGCTGCTCACAACGAGAAGCCCTGCGTGTGTTTCGGGGACTGCGCCGGCAGCTTGGGAGACGCCTTGCGCGCCCGCCGCAACGGCTCCAGCACTTCCAGCAGCCAACGGGCCTTGCGCTCGCCCTCGCTCCTCTGCGGTTTTGGGCGTTCCGCGTGCTCCTTCAGCAGCGCGTCGAGCTTGCCTTGGATGCGCGTTCGCTGAGCGGCTGGGCGTTGAGCGGTGGGGCGTGCAGCTGCCCCAAGGCGCTGGACAACCGGCCGTTGCGGATCGTCTTTTAGCCCCGCGTCCAGAACGGTCGCCTTCAATCGCTCCAACCCCAAGCGGGTGTTGAGTTGCTCCACGTCATCGTAGGTGCCATACAGCTTGTAGCTCCCTTTAGTCAAACGGGTAAAGGCCACCAGCGAACTGGCGTTGTCCATCATCCCAAGGTTCATAAGGTGGAACACTTCGCGCTTGCCCTGCCCTTGGCTCTTGTGGACGGTCACCGCGTAGTCGTGGACCACCGCCTTGTGCTCGTGCGTGTTCCACACCACCTTGCGCCCATTCTCCTTTGGGTTCTCCGAACGCAAGGTGCCGACGATATCGTAGCCGCCAGAGCGCGACGCTTTGATGGATTGGATGGTGGCCTGGGTGCCATTGACCACACCCAAGTCCTTGCGTTTGGCTGTGAACATCACCCGATCTCCCTCTACCAAGGCCAGATCGAACTTTCGTCCATTGACGCGCCCCTCCACCACCACCTCATCCGTGCCGATCTCGCCGCGTTCTTTGAGGCCTTTTCGAATCCCTGCGTTGAGAGCGCCGACCTCGGCCCGGCTGTGGGCCAGCACCAGCTTGTCGTCCAGCGCCGCTGGATTCTTGAAGTAGTCGTTCACCAGGCGCTCGATGCATTTCTCCTGCGAGTGGGCTTCCACGATGGAGTCCATCAGGCGCTCCTTCTGCTCATCGCCCAGCTCCAAGGTTTCGCGCCGGCTGCGGGTGCCCTTTTTCAGATCGACCACTTCACCGTTCTCGTTTTTGGCGTAGAACCCCATCGCCGTCTCGCGGTCCTCCTGCCGCGCCTGTCGGCGAATCTCGGTCAACTTCACATCGCCCACCGCTTGCTTGGTGAGCTGAAAACCGGACCCGGCCCCGATGGGCTGCAGTTGCTCGGCGTCGCCTTGAAGGATGACCTTGGATTTCGCCTTCTCTGCGTAGGCCAACAAGGCTCGGGTGTCCCGCGTGTCCACCATGCCGGCTTCGTCAATGACCAGCACGTCGTTGGGCTGGAGTTCGCGCTTGCCTTCGGCCAAGTCGTGAAGCATCTGTGCCATGGAGGTTGAGGGCATCCCTGATTCCACTTCCAACTTCTGGGCGGCTTTGTTCGACACGCACACCCCCAGCAGCACCATCCCCTCAGATTCCAGCGCTTCCTTGTAGAGCTCGGAAATCGTGGTCTTGCCGGTGCCTGCTAAGCCGCTCAAGTTTGCCACCCCGCCACTGCCGCGACAGATGTGGTTCACGGCCACCAACTGCTCTTGCGAGAGCTGGAAGCCCTTGGCTTTCTGGTAGTCCTCAATGACGCGATCCACCGTGGCCTGCGAAGCATGGTGCTGGGTCTCGTTGGCCCGGCGGTTGGCGATGTCCACCACCGCTTGCTCCGCTTGCAACATCCATGGCGCGCAGAACCGGTCTTCCGTGTGCTTGCGGGCCAGTGTCTGCCCCCGGTCTTCGTCTGCCAAGCGCTCGGCGTTGACCAGCACCAGCCCATTGTCTTGCTTGAACTGCTCAATGCGGGCATGGAGTCCGGCCGCGTCCAACTTGCCGGCGTATTCCATTCCCAGCACCCGCACCAAATCAATGTCGTTGAACACGGCTTCGTTCTCGTGGAGCAGTTCCAGCAGCTCGGCGTCGCTCTTGTGTTCCACCTTGTTCAGGTTCCCCCGCGCTGCTTTCAACGTCTCCGGCGTCAGCTCGAAGTCCTTCAAAGCCTCCTGCCAGTGCTCGACCAACTCCGTGTAAGTGGGCTCGTTCTTGTGCTTCCGCGTGGCCTTGTTCGCCTGTTGGGTGCTGACCCCATGCTGCTCCGCGTATTCGAGCAGGGCCTTCCGGCGCTTGCTGAAGTGGTCGATGACGTCCTGGTCGATGCCCGCAAGGCGTGCGTAGGATCGGTTGGTCTCCTTGCCGTCGTCGTCCAGTTCTCGGACGTGCTCGACCTGATAGCCCAACCCTTGAAGGTTCTTGTAGAGCTCCAGCTTGTAGATTTCATCCATGGCCCGGGCATGGCGATAGATTTCGACGGCATCGAAGGTCGATTCCTTGCCATCGGCTCCCAGCGCCACCCCATAAACGAGATGGTGGGTGTGCAGATCCATGTCGAGGTCACGCCCGGCGAAGTGCTGGTGGCTTGACCACACCAGGCCCTTCACGCCGATCACGTCCTTGCCGCCCTTTCCCCGTCGAGTCTCAACCATCTGTTCCAGCCGGTTCATCGCTTCTGTAGAGGCGGCTTGGTGCGCCTTGAGCACGGCATCGCGCCGTTCTGGCGACTCCATTGCAAAGAGAATCCCAACGTCCTTGGGCGCCGACACCGTGACGTCGTAGCCGACCCGGTGGCCGCCGACCACCACGACCTCGGGCTTGCCTTGGGCGTCCAGGACGGGATCCCCGTTCTTGTCCACCTTTGGCCGCACCTTGCCTTTCTGGCCTGCGTTCTGGCAAAGCGCCCTCCCTGTCTGGGGGTCGAATCCTTCGGCCAGCTTGCTCATGCTCTCCCGTGTTACCGCCGTGGACAAGAGATTGAGGTGCGCGGCCATCTTGCCGCCCCAGGCCATGGTGCCCTGCGCGTTCCCGTCTTTGTCGAGGTAATACTCGGTGAGCATCAGATACTCGACCACCGCCGCGCCGGACTTGCTGTCCGTGCCTTGAGCGGTCAATGCGGTGACGTTGAACATGGAGTTCTCCAGGAATGGGTATCCCTTCAGATCTACCAAAACCCAGCGACTCCACAACCCCACTACTTGCGGAAGATGGCTTCCAGTTCGTCGTCTGAAACGGCGCGGAGCTTCGGCGGCGTGGCACCACGTTTTCGCAGCTCCGCGGCGGCCTGGTCGGCGGTCATCTTCAAGACCCGCTGGACCTCTGCAGCGCTCTGCGCGTCGCTCGGTGGCATGGGCTTTTGCTCCACCGGGCGCGCCCCCTGTTGGGTCCACGCGGCGCGTTCCTGGCCGTCGCGCGCGTGCGGGTAGCTGACGCCCGGCCAGTCCAGCAAGAGTGGGTCCCGGCTTGTCTGCACAATGGCCCGGATGCCCCAACTCTCGGAGCCATAGGCGCTGCCATTGCGTGGGCCCAAGTCGTCAGTGAGCCGCCCCGGCGGAACAACGGCTTTCGACTCCTCGTGGACGGTCGCCTTGTCATCATGCGTGCGCCACGCCACGGTGCGCTTGCCCAGGTTCCGGGAGACTTTTTCCCGGGTCTCGCCGATTTGGAGATGGCAAATAATGTGTGTGCCGACCAACCCTGAAAAGGCTTGCGCGGTCTTGTCCCCATAGACCCTCTCGACCTGTGACCAATCCTGCACGGCCATGCAGGCCACCACGCCTTTTGAGCGTCCCAAGGCCAGCAACAGCTCGATGTTGAGCTTGCCGGCGGAGGTAAGCTCATCGAAGAAGAACCCCAGGAATCGCCCGGTTTCGTCATCTGGCAGCGAGGGGCCGATGATTTCCGGCACCGCGACGTTGATCATGGCGGAGATGTAGGCCTTGGTTAGCACCTCATCAGGACCTGATTGAACAATGACCTGCTTGCATCCCGTGTAGTCGTCCTTGATCCAGTCCAGCATGGAGAACATCTGCCCAGGCGTGCGCTCGGGCCATGCCAAGGCTAGGCGCTCGATAACCGCGGTGCCGTTGGCGAGCACGGCGATACAGCTGCTGGTGGTGTTCGAATCGGGATTGGAAATGAGAGCGGCGGCTCGGGGGTAGTAGAGCGACAGTGCTTTAGCCATCGGTTCAGCGGGACGGGCAACCAACGCGGCCAACTCTGCCCACCCCCAGTTCTTGCCCTTCGTGGCCTGGAGTTCGCGCACGCACCCTTCCAGCAAGGCTTGCGCCGCAGACGCCCAGAATGCGCCGCTGCCCTCCTCCGGGGGGATGATGCTTTGGGAGAACGCGGCGGCTTGGGCTTGCGTCGCTACGTCCCGGCCCACGTCCCAGATCCAGCTTCGCTTGTCGAAGGGGCAGACGATCACCGGGCGCTCGAAGATCGACGTAAAGTCTCCTTTGATGTCGTAGATGAAAGCCTTCTTGTCGAGCCGAACAACCTGTTCCAGCAGGTGCTTCAGGATGACTGACTTGCCCATTCCCACGGCTCCATAGATGAACATGTGACGGGCCAGCAGCTTCTTGCTGACCACCCAAGCCGGATGTAGTGACAACGCATGCCGCTCGCCCCTCTGCTCCTTCTTTGTAAGCGAACGACGCCGGGCTTCAGTCAGGGCCTCTTTCCCCTGCAACAGTTGAGCGCCGGACACATGCCAGGTATTTGAGCGCGGGATGAGCCCACGCCGCGTCGCCCAAATCGACGCCCACCCTGCCAAGCCCGCCGCAACGCCGACCCGTGCCAACGTGCCAAACGTTGCCTGCTCCTTGGCCACCTCCCAGAATGCGGCGGCAGGCTCTCGGAATGAGATCGTGCCGGTGGCAAGGTTCCCCAGCGCCGCCAGGCTGCCAGTCAGTGCCTGACCGAAGTTCATCAGTGAATGTGATGATGGGATTTGCCAGCCCAGCCAGAGAGCCGCGGGATAGGTCAGCGCCGCGACGCATGCCCCAGACAGCAGGGCCTGGGGCCAATAGCGGACGGCCCGGCTTGGCTCGATGCTCGACGGGACCGTCCAGCTCCAGCAGTCATAAACCGTGGACTTGCTCACGTGCCTTCTCCCGGTGAGCGTCGCCCGGCTTGCGCCCCTCACGATCCAACTGCCCAGGGTCCGCGCCTGCGGCCATGAGCTCCAGGCAGCACTGCGCGCGTTTGTGTTGGGCCGCCACATGCAGGGGAGTCTCCCCGCGGGGGTTCCCCAACGCTGGATCCGCGCCGGCCTCAATCAACCGACGAACGATGCCGGGGTGGCCGTGGCGCGCGGCGAGGTGTAGCGGCGTCTCGCCGTTGGCGTCGGGCACATTGGGCTCGGCCTGCATGCGCAAACAGGCCTCCACCCCATCCAGGTTGCCGGTCGTTGCGCTCTCGCAAAGCCACGTCTGCCAAGGGGCTCCGTATAGCCCCAAGTGCGGGGCATGCGCATGGGCTGCTGCCAGCACCTGGCTACCATGCATTGTGGTTAGCGCTTCTCCATAGGTCGCCTTGATGTGGTCAGCCGCCAAGCGGGCTTGGGCATCGGGGACCTCAAACCGCCGGAGCAGTTGGGCGATGTCCAGAGGCGGCTGAGACGGCACCGGCAGTTCAGGCAGGGCTCGGAGGGCCTGAAGCTGCTTCGCTGCGGAGCGGTTCGACTGAACCTGGCCGATGGATTCCCTCAGTTCTCTTAACAGCCCATCCCGCTGCTCGGCCGGGAGCAAGGCGTAGGCGGAGGCTAGGGGCTTGTGGCCCAGCACGCCGGCATGGATGGCTGCGTCGAGCGGGTGAGCGGACAGGTCCGGATCGACCTGAAGCAACGCGGTGTGGCCACCCTGCCCCAGCTCCAGGGAAATGCGGTTGGAGAAACGGCTGGGGGTCATCACCCAGTCAAAGCCCGCGTCGGTGTGGGTGTCCAACCCGCAAACCTGGGCCTCTCGGCAAAACCGCGTGGCCAGGTCCAACACTTCCCGCGCATCGGCGGCCGCGGCGGCCTCGTGATGCTTCCCGTAGAACTGGGCCAGCGTCAGGGGGTGGAGGATGGGATGAAGCAACGGCTCGTGGGGACGATTCAAGAAATCGCCCCCACCTGGGTTGCCTGCTGGGTTGTCGTGTTGGGGTTCCATCCCCTTTGCATACCGTCTTTTTCGGTTTTGGCAATCAGCAAGCGATCTTGAGGATGAAAGCCGCGCCGACCAAAACCCCGGTTTGTAGGAAAAGTGAGACGGTGTGCAGATCCATCTGCTCTAAATCCTCCCTCAACCAGGCCATCATGCCAGCAACCCTGCCACGTTGGCGGCCACGTAGCTCACCACCGAAAACGCACCCAACGTCAACAGCAGGTTCCCCACGTTGTCCACGGCGAACTCGTAAGCATCGGCAAAAATATACATAGGGGCCTCCCCCGGTTGTGTTTGAATGATTACAGTCAACCACATCTCACAAAACTGGCAACCCTAAAAATCTCGATTGATCGACACTTTTGATGTTTAGTCAAAACCTTTCTTCTCTTTTCCAACCCCCATCCCGCCTCTTGCTTTGAGCCGCGTTTGACGTTTGCTTTTATGGGTAGATCGATCCACTCACAAACAAGGGAACGTGCCCAACAAAAAGGGCCCCGAAGGGCCCTGGATGCGACACGGGGAATGGACCGTCATTGACGGTAGATGTTCTTCTGGACTTGGGCCTCGTGCTTATCCCAGTCGAAGTTTGCCTCATAGCGCTTCATGAAGTCCGCTTCCTTCTTCGCGCTGGCGGCGTAGTGCGCGTAGCCCAACTTACCAGGCCCCATGGTTTGCTGCCGCTGGGCCGCAGTCAGCATGGGGATGTTTTCCCCCAAGGATTGCCCCCCGTCCTTCTGCTGGCGCTTCTGTCGCCATTCGTCCACGGTGCTGAACACCACTTGGGCGTGCTTGTCTTTGGGCGCGTCTTCAGCGCGCTGCTGCACCTGTGCGTGCAACCGCTCTCGCGCGTCGGTGATCTCGTCGGGCTTGGCTTGCTTGGCCCAGTCCAACACGGCTTGTTGCTTCTCCTGGATATCGGCCTGGTCCTTCGCCAGCGACTGGTCGAAGACGGCTTTCTTCTGCGGTTGGTGGTCGTTTGGACGCTCTCCGGCCAGCTTGGCTCGCCGTTTATCGCGAGCGCCCAGCAGGTCGTTGAAGACGTCGAAGTGGGCATTGCTCATAAAGTCCTCCTTCAAGGAAATGGATGGTTAGGTCAGCATTGATCGATTTTGGAAAAGGGCAAGGGTTGCCTTGCCCTTTTGGGGCTCAGTCGTTGGGCATCATCTCGGCCAAGTCCGTGCGGCTCACGCCTGCTCGGCAGAGCGAGACAATCGCATTGCCACGTGCAGCGGTCAGGGCCGGGTATTCCTCTTCCAGGAAGAGCGGCAGGACCTCCCGCTTGCCCCCTGTGGGCATGTCGATGTCCCGTGCCAGCTCCTCTTGGCCCACCGTGTCTTCAGCCCCGACGCGCCATTTGCGCCCCGTCGCCGGATCCACGCGAAGCGCGCTCAAGCGGCCTGCGCCCTGCATCAGCATTTGCTCGTAGGCCGCTGCGTAGGGGTGGTTCGGATCGTTGAGAACGCTGTGGCGGAAGTTGGTCAAGCCACCCGAGAAATCGATGCCACGCGTCGGCTCCTTGAAGGTGGTCAACTGAGCCTTGCCCAGCCGCTTCATCAAGTAGTTGCGTGTGACAAACGAGTGGTTGAGCGCGACGACCGATTGCATGGTGTTGGCCAGCAAATCGGCTTCGTTCTCCGACCCGTAGGTGTTGATAAGGCTGTCGTGGCCCTGCACCGCGATCACCGGCATCAACCCCAGGCTTCGGGAGGTGCTGAAGAGCAGCACATCGTCCGAAGTCAGCAGCAAATGCGCCTCGTCCATCATCAGCAGCACGTCGGTTTGGCCCGGCAGCATTTCGCGCCACTTGTCCCCGTGCGCCCCACGTGCCCGAATGCCGTTCATGACACGCTGCTTGAGCAACCGCTGCATCATGTCGCCCGCTTCGCCGAACTGGGTGGGGGGCAGGAACAAGCCCACGAACTTCCCGTAAAGCGCCTGAGAGACGTCCACTTCCCCACGTTCGACGGAATGCCACGGGATGTCATCCGCCGTCCGGAGCTTTTCACCCCGAAGCAGTTTTTCGATGAGCCCCCGCGAGTTCAACGTGAAGGACTGGCGCTGCTCCTTATGCATTGCGGGAACGCCCAGCAATGCCCATTCCAGCGAGCTTTGCAGCTGGGACATGGGACGCAGCAAGTCGGGATGGACGGTCTCGGACCGGGTGGCCAAGCGGTTGTGGTAGTCCCGGGAGTAGGCGGCATAGGCCTCACGCTCTTCGTCCGTGCTAGACGTATCCGGGCGCTCCAACCCCAACCAGTTCACCAACTCCAGCACGCGAGCGCTGGCAATCTCCCCGCCACGCGGCGTCGGCACCACCTGCTCAACCATCGCCAACAGCTTGGCATGGTGGAATGGGGTGTAGAACCAGTTCCGGGAAGCCTCCGCCACAATCGCGTAAGTGCCCATTTGCTCTTCCACGCGAGCCAGCGCCGCTTCCAGGTCTTCCAACCCCAAGCCACGCTTCTCCAGCTCCTCCCGCTCCAGCAGCATCATCAACCGGGCGTGCTCCAACCCTTCCAGCTTGGCGATGCAGAAGTCTCGGTAGGCCTGCTCGTGCTCGCATGCGGCCTTCAGGACGATGCCGGTGTGGAAGAGGAAAGCGTCGCCGCCATCGCTCCAGAGCTTGGACTTCTCATCGACCTTGCCACCGGTCGCGCCGCGAAGGGCCTTGGTGATTTGATCCGGCTCCAGGCCCTCGTAGGGGGCCACCGACATGCCTGCGCGCACGACGATATCAAACGCGTCCTTGCCCAAATCGGAGATGATCGCGCCGTCCTTCGCGTCGAGGATGAGTGCTCCACCCCCGCTGCGCTTCGCATCAAGAACGGTCTCGCCCGCGGCGCTCCCCTTCAGTTCATTCCGCAGTCCTACGGCCAATGCGGACTCGCGATAGCGACGGGCCAACGGCCGCAGCACGCTGAAGGACTTGCCCGAACCGATACGCCCGTAGACGATCAGGCCTTGGGTCAGGTCGCGCCAGGACAGCATCATCACCGTGCCCTTGTCCGGCGCAAAGCCATGGCCGCGGTCGTTCAGGTGACCAGACGCTCGACCCACCTTCAAAAGCGGGGTCTTGTCGCGCAACGCTTCGGCAGCCTGCTGCTCGCGGGCCTTCACGTGGGACTTGGACAGGGCCCCCTGGGTCGCCAGGTTGTTGTCCAAGTTCTGCAGATAGAGGCGAGCGGCCGTTTGAACGAAGTTGCCTTCCGTGAACTGCAGGGCATACATGGCCGCGATCACAAACGCCACGGCCACGCCTATTCCGTCCGGGAGAAGGGAGCCAACCCCAACAAGGGCCAAGATCACCACCATCCACTTCATCATCTGAATGAAGCGCTCGGCGGTCCCCCCCAGCACGCCCCGGTGGGGATGCGAGGCCGCACTCAGGAAGGCCGCAAACAACAGCAGGCCAGGAATGGTCAAGATCAGAAGAACGATGCCCGCCATTTTGGCAAAGCCCGCAGCGACCGCCATCATCCCCGCTCCCGTGTTCATCGGGTCAACCGCTGCTTGCCCCATGCTGGCCGCGTCCACGTGGAGCGCGGACGACAACGCCGCCGAAGCGGTTGCAATCAGCACGGGCAGCACCATCAGGGCCAGGCCCTTGAAGGCTTCCTTCATCCCTTCCGCTTGCTTCAACGCAACAAAGTAAGGAATGGCAGCCAGCAGCACCACGTAACTAAAAACGCCAATGAGCGAGCCCAAGAAGTATTGAACCGCACCAATCAGCGGGAAGGCCAGATACATCAGCGAGGTTGCAGTGCTGTCGCCGCCCAGCGCCATGTCGTCCCCCAGCACGAAGCCTTCGGCACGACGTCCTTCCTTGGTGATGATCATGCGGGCCTGGGTGTTGCGCAGATCCTCCGGAACCTTCGGCCACCACGGATGGAACTGGTCCAGATCCAGTTCTTCGGGCACAACCAGTGCCATCTCTTTCTCGTCGAAAACCGCGCCCGCTTGGACCGCCATATCTACATCCTCTGGGGGAACGTCCAGCACGCGGCTCTTCACGCGGTCGCTCACGTCAAAGCGCCCGACCAAGTTTTCGTAGCGGTCATTGCCGTCCAGAATGATTTGCTCCAGCGTGCTCGACGCTTGATCGTCCTTCTTGAACAGCTTGCGGCCAATACCGACCGTCCAATCCATCAGCGATAGCAACATGCTCAGTGCCTCCCGTTGTTGTTGTTGTTGGTTTGAGATAGCGCCTGACACGCCACGATTTCCTGAGGCGTGATGGTGCCGCTCGTCCATTTCTTTTTGCACTCGTTCAACGACAACGAGGGCGCGAGTTGGATCGCCGCCGGCGAAGGGCGTGTTCCTTTCACTTTGTTGACGACCAATGCCCCAAAGCAAAGGGCCACGCACGCGGCCGAGGTGACAAGAAAGCCGGCTTTGGACACATGTTTTTCGCTGGCGTGCCGAACCTGGCTGGCGCGCAGGGCGTCCATCCTCCAGGCATCAAAGTCCCCATCGTTTGCCACCGGCATCTTCCGGTCCGCCCGCAGGTAGTAATACGAGGTCAGGACGTTCTCTCGGCAATCGGAGAGCCCAAATCTTTCTGGGTTACCAATGAAAAATCGCCCATGCAGGTTGAGCCACTTCGATCCGAAGTGGAGCTTTCCGGGCTTTCGATACTGCGTAAACAACCACCCAAACATTTTTCCTCCCATCTTTCATGGATACACATTCTTTCTAGCAAGGCTTTCGATAAGCGCAAGCACCTCACCTGATCTTTTCTGCCCACGCGTCGATATCGCTGTTGGCTTGGTCCTGCCAATCGTTTTTCGGCTCGGGTTTAGCAACAGGCTTGGGGGCCGGCTTGGGCTTTGCAGCTGGTTTCGAAACCGGCACCGGCTTTGACGCCGGGGCAGTTGCCGGGGTCTGGGCCTTAGGTGGCTCTGCCAGCACCGGGGCTTCCACAACCGGGGCAGCGACCGCGGCCTTCTCTTCCACCGGGGCAGTCACGGGCTTGGGCTCCTCGACCTGGGGCGGCGCGGATACAACCGGAGCAACTGGCACGGCGACGGGGGCCGGGGCAGTCACTGCTGCAGCCGGTTTGTCTTGGAGCGGAACGGTTTCGCTGGAGCGGTGAGTGGTCCACCACGCCAACGCCCCACCCAGCACAAGGACGGCCACGCCCGACCCAGCCAGAAGTTGCCAGCCCTTCTTGTTGCTGGCCTTCGCCGACGCCTCACCGGCCGGATTGGCCTTGAGGGCTTCCGGTTTCACCGGGGCCCGGGTCGACGTCGCCTTGGGGGCCGGTGCCGGGGCTTGAGCTGACTTGCTCGGTTCGGGGTTCGGAACAGACGGGGCCACCAGCTCGGCCGGCACTGGAGCGGCAGGCGTTGCGTCCACGGCTTCACTGACGGCAGGCGCAGGAGCGCTGACCGGCTCTTTGATGACAGGCGCGGGGCCTGCTTCTGGTTCTGGTGTCGGCTCGGGAACCACCTCCTCAACAACCGGCTCGGGCGCTTCGGGAGCGGAATCGGTTTGAACGGGCTCGGGCTCAACCACCCGCGGCTCGGGCTGGGCAGTCGCTTCTTGCTCGGCCAACGCCTGGGCGCGCTCGACTTCCAGGCGCGCGTTCTCTGCGGCTTCGGCTTCCTTGCGCGCCTTGGCCTCTTCCGCACGCCGGGCCAACGCTTCTTGCGCCTCTCGCCCCTTCTCAGCGGCGACCGAGGCCGCTTGCTTGGTTTTGTCTGCCAAGGCTTTGCCAAAACTTGCAGCTAGCCGGCCTGCGGTTTTCAAGTTTTCTTTTGTCGCATCGCTGACGAGCTTCTCCGCGTCCGTGGTCGCGGTGGTCTTGGCTTGTGCTGCTTTGGCGAGCAGCTCGCGCTGCTTGCGTTGTTTGATGAGTTCTTCGGGTGTCATGGTTCCTCCCAGGCGCTTGAAAAAGATTTGAGCCAGGGGGCTCTCGCCCCCCAGCTCTCGGTTGGCTTAGCGAACGTCGGGGATCGGCGAAACCGTGATGGCGTAATCGCCCCGGCCGCACTGGTCATCGACCGTGGCGTTCTGAAGCGCGCCGCGCTTTGCCAGCTCAACGACCGGCACCTGGCACACGGCGGCATCGGCACCACTGAAGCCAACCGTCAGCTTTTCTTTGCTCGCCTTGAGCAACGCGGCCAGCTTGTCCAGCGTGGCAGCGGTCTTGGCACTCACCTGCTGCATGTCAGCGGCCGGGTAACGGATGACCAGCTTGTCCAGGGCCTCAACCGGGCCATCGTTGTCGTTGGCCTGGACGATCTTGGTATGCACCTGGGCGTCCAGCCCCGCAGCGCGGGCGGCGTCTGCCACTTCCTGGGCTTCCTGGACCTGCGCGCGATACGACGCAAAACCGCCAACGACCGCGCCTGCAGCGCACGCCGTCAGGGCCTTGTCTTTCTTGCCGGTCAGCAGAGCGATGCCTGCACCGGCAGCGCAGCCAATCCCGCCCGCCTTGAACAGGCGCAGCTTGTCGGTCTTCTTCTGGGGTTCGGGCTGGGGGGTGTCCTGGGCAAACGAAAGCCCCGGAGCCAGCAACGCGGCGATGGTGAGAGTGAGGATGAAACGCTTCATGGGTATGCCTCCTTATGAGGTAGTTGGGAAAGGGGTTAGTAGGGCTTGGGAGGCAGGAACGCCGGATTGGCTACCGGCCCACGGCTTGCTGCTTTGGTGGCCGGTTGCTTGGAGAGGGTTTCGGCGTCGGGTTCTTGCTGCGCCAGGAACTGGGAAAACGCTTGAAGGGTTTTCACCACCAGGTCCTCGTTGGCCTGAAGCGCCGCGCTCTGCTCCGCTCGCAAGTCCGCCAGCGCGCTTTCTAGGGCAAGGGCATTCCGCGTTTCGGATTCGCGGACCGTGGCTCGGATGTCGCCCAACGCATCGGACGCCTCCAGCCCCTGAACCACGCCCCGGTTCTTTTCCAAGACCGCCAGGCGCAAATACTTGTTCAAGGAAACGCCTTGCTCTTTCGCGCAATACCGCGCGCTCTCCAACTCATCGGGAGCGATGCTGAAAGATTTGGTTAGAAGCGACGGACGACCCACTTAACCCCCTGCAATGAAAATCCATACCCAATGGATTAGCAGGAGTTTTTTGAAGCGCAAGGGGGCTAAGCCGGTATTCCTTTGTTTTTCTGCGCTTCCCGCACTTTTTCAGCCGAACGGTTGGCCAAGTTGTTAGCCAAGACTGAAAACAAGGCGCAGCAAGGCTTGGGCGGGTGGAAACGCGCAGCGTTTCTAGCCAAGCCGGAACCCATCGGAGGTGCGACTTGTGTATGGCCTACTCACTTCACCCTTCGGACAACCCTGAACGGTGAATGGGCAGCCAACATCTTCCCCCGCAGTCCCTCCCCAGTTTTCGCTCCCCTGCTCTTGCCCTTCCGCTTTTCCCCGGTAGAAGTTAAGGAAAGCCCCAATCCTCAACCCAACCGGAGACCCCTATGCCCCTCGCCCCCGCCACGCCCCGCCGCTCAAAAAAGTTTTCGCCAACCCCCGTAGCCTGCCTCCCCACCCATCCAGCTCCCCACCTCTCCACCGACGCCGCACCCCCTGTCTCAGAAATCGGGGACCGCCGTTTCCCCCACGCCCCAGCCCTGTCCCAGTTCGTTTTAGTCAAGCGGAGGCCAGCATGGGATCGCGTGAGTGGTTGGGTTCAGTCACGCTGCTCGGGTGTTCTGAAAGCCCTGCCTCCATCTGTTTTAGTCAACTTTGCTCGGGGGTTCTGGAGGACGACTGCAGGGGCTATTGGTTTTGGTTCGGGTGCCTGGAAAGCGTTGACCCCATCCGTTTTAGTCAAGCGAGTGGCCTCGGTTGAAGTTCACTGCCCCCCGGTATTCGATCAGCGGTTGGGGGGCCAGTGCTGGTCTGGAAATGTTTCGGGCAAGCGGGCTCTGGGTTTTGGATCGGCGGTCGCTGGGGAGGTTCGACAGGCTCGGCAAAGCGTTTTAGTCAAATCTTTTTCAAACTCCTGCAACGCCCCACTGCCCCTGTTCTGCGATCCGGTTGCTGGGCCTGCGTTGAACGGCTGGGGGGTGTTCCGTGTTTGAGCTGACCCCCTTCTTGGATGCCATTGCTCAAGCCGATGCCCCGCTGGAAGGCAAGGCCAACGGGTGGCAACGCAAGGCTGTTTTGGCCGAGTTCGGCAACGCCTGCGCCTTCTGCTCCGCTCCGCTCGACCTGGCCTCTCCCAAGTCTTGGACGGCTACGCCACTGGTGCCCGCGCAACTGGGCGGCCCCGTCAGTGTCGTGGAGAACTGGGTGCCTGCCTGCCGTCCCTGCGTTGCTGCCAAGGGCCTGCGAGATATCGTGTGCTGGAAAGAGTGGCAAGCGTCGGCGACCCCTGACCGCGTGGCGCTGCTGCTGGAACGTCGGCGCTCTGCGTTGCTGTATGCAGAGAACCACTTCACCCCGTTGAGCCGCCACTCGAAGCGTGAGCGGCTGCTGGCAAACCTGTCCGCCCGTTTCGACAAGCCCCGCTTCCGCGTCTACGCCTGGTCGGGTGAGGTGGATGGGGAGCGCGTTGGCCTGGTGGGCTGGAGCACGCGGTCAGGCGATGCCTTGGCACTGAGCGAGGCCCTGCTGGCGTTACGAATGAGGGACGGGGGCGAGGTGGTGGCAGAGGGCCAGGTGACCCTTCTACGGCTTCCGGTGGACGCGTTCCTGCGGGCCGTGTGGGCGCTCATCGAGGCCCATGGGATCGTCGTGCCGTTGGATGTGCCAAGCGATGGGCCGCTCAATGCAGATGACTGGCGGGAATGCTGGCGACACCGAGTCATGGACCCGGTCAGCAACCACAAGCGGGTTCCGATGACCAGCAGCCAGGCGCTGCCTCATGCTCCCCGCGTGCTGTCCACCAACCCGGATTCCGTTCGCCGGCTGGCCCAGCTGCGGGCCGCCCGCCGTGCTGACCGGGTGGAGGAGGCGGAGCTGCTGTATCGCGAGGCGATGGCCCGAAAGAGCAAATACCTGGAGCGTGTCAGACGCGGCTTGGAGGCCCCGATGCCGCTGGACGAATACCGGGCGTGGAGCGATGAGGTGAGGCAGCTGGGCGTGGACTGGGTGAAGCTAAAGAACTAAAGCCGCTCTCTCGCTATCATTGCCTCAGAAGCGGCACGGTGGGCATCGATTGAGTGCCCCGACAAAGGAATCGTCAAGGGACTACGAAATGGCAATCAGTCAGCAAGTGATTCATGGCTTGAACATCACGAAGCTCAAGGGAATCTTGGCTTTGGATGAGATTCGATTCGACGAGAAACCGCTCACTGCAATCCTCGGGCCGAATGGTTGCGGCAAGTCAACGGTATTGCACGCGCTCGCTTGCTGTTATAGGCCACCCGAAGGATCGGACGGCAAGAGCTGGCAGTTTCGGGAGTTCTTCACTCCCACATCCGATTCAACGTGGGCAGGCAGCTCGCTGATCATGCATCATTCATTTAGAGACGGCTTGACTGAGCATAAAGACATCAGCACCGAATACAGAAAGAAGGCGGACAGGTGGTCCCCTCGCTATTCGAGGCGCCCGGAGCGCGACGTTTACTTCATCGGAATAAAGTCCTGCGTTCCTCGCATTGAGGAAGAGACCTATAACTCAGCCATCAACTATCAAACAGAGGTGCACGCTGACGCCACGCTCATAAAAGCAAAAATGGGTGTAGTGTTCAACCGTGCCTATACCGAGCTCAATGTTCACAAGGCGCATGCCGGACGAAAATACAATGGCCTTGCACTCGATGGCAACAGGTATTCTGCGCTTGCCATGGGAGCGGGCGAGCAGAGAGTTCTGGAAATCCTATCCGTCGTCTTCAAAGCGCCGAAGTATTCACTCATCCTGATTGATGAGGTTGACCTCCTACTACACACCGCCGCGTTGACTCGCTTGATGCAGCTCCTACATGATCGAGCTAAAGAAAAATCGCTCCAGATAATCTTCACAACCCACAGAGAGGCGATTCTTGACCTCACGAAGATTGCCAGCATCAAACACCTACACACGGTCAAAAATCAGAACAAGACGTATTGCTTCTCAAATACGAAGCCTGAGGCACTCCACCGACTGACCGGGGAACGGGATCGGCCGCTTGAGGTTTTTGTCGAAGACGAAATGACCTTGACAATCGTGGAACACGAGCTTTTTTCGCTGGGAATGAAGCGCTATGCAAACATAACATCCTATGGCGCGGCGACAAACTGCTTCACCCTCGCTGCTGGATTGATGCTGTCCGGAGCACACAGCGTCGAATCTCAGCTGTTCTTGCTGGACGGTGATGTTTATGCAAGCGAACACCAGCGACGGGAACGTGTCAACGCGGTTCTAACTGGAACCGAAACCAGCGCGTCGGAGCGCCGTGAGCGTTGCCTCGAAGGCATCAGAAAACTTATCCCGGCGAATGATGCAGCTGCGGCGCCGGAGACGCAGCTGCATTGGATGATCCGTAGTCTGCCACCACAAGATGACATTGAAGGAACTGAGATCATTGAACTCGCACAAGGTATAGAAGCAGTCGATGATACGCACTCCTTCATCGAGCTGATTATTAGCACACTTAACATCAACAGGGCTGCCGGCCTATCGCGCATAGTTGATGTCGCTTCAAGGTCGCCGCATTGGCAACTCTATGTGTCGGAACTACGGGAATGGCTGGAGCTTAGGCAAGCCAGTGTTATCGAATCAGATACCAAGCCCTTGCCAGCAGTAATACCCTCCCCCTCTGCGGAGTAAGCAAAAACGGCTGCGATGGCCTTGCAGCATTCTTCACCAGCTCTGCTCCAAACACCGATCTACAAGTTGCCGCATCGCCTCGCCCAGCGAGATCCCCGCCGTTCGGGCATCCCGCACCAGGCCCTGGGCCACCTCTTCAGACACCTTCGGGTCCGGCAAAATCGCGCCGTAACGCTTCCCATCCGGCCCATGCTTGGCACGGACTCGGGGCCCGAACGGCTGCCGGATGTCGGCATGGGTGGCCACCAGGGCAGCCAATGCACTGCTGGCCGTGAGCCCCTGCTGGCGAGCGAGAGCCCGGAATGCGGCCGCCTTGGCCGGGGCAATGCGAACCGTGGGCAGCCGGCGCGGGGCCGGCTGCTTGGGTCGGATGGCGTAGGGGTTACGAACCACGAGCGATCTCCTGCAAAACGCTATTGCTCCTCTTTTTTAAATCTTCTTTGTGGAGCTTGAGAAGCTCTCGCATATCTAGGACATGCGCATCGCTTTCAATCAGAACGTTGGATGCATCGACGTAGATCAGCTCTTTCTTCGGTCCAGACAACCGGCGCGGGGCCGGTTGCTTGGATTGGATGGCATAGAGCTTAGGCATCTTCATCCTCGCCCTCCTGTCCGTAGGCCCAAACAAAACGCGTTTCATCCACGATGCGCATGTTGCGCCAGCCCAGTTTCTGCTCCAGATCTTCCATGCCGGCTTCGGCTTCGGCGAGTGTCGAGTATTCCGCGTTGTCGATGGGCTCCCAGTTGCTGCTCCAGCTGTTGGTGGAGTAGTCAGCTTCGATGGTGAAAGTGTTTTTTTGCATGGCGGTTACCTTTTTGGCTTTTTCGGTCAGCGGTATTGCTTTCCTATAAATCCAGGTTACGACAGGCCCTGAAAATGTAAACTCAAAAACAACACATTTATTTGACTAAAGTGTAGAACTGACGGGCAACCGCAGAAAACACAAAAACCCTGAAACGCCTCACGTTTCCAGCCAAGCACCGGGCCCGGCGGAAGCCGAGGCCCCACCCGCCTTTCCCCAACACGCTTTTGCTCTAGCCGCTTTTGCCGTCGCTCTTTCCACCCGCCGCCAGCCATAAAAAAGGCGGCCGATGGCCGCCTGTCTTTCACTACCACCCCAGGGATGGCGTAGGACCTGCTCATAGCTCTGCCATGATTTCCTTGTGATCCAACGCCTCGGAAACCTCGGCCAGGGTGGCATACCCGCAAAGACTGTCTTGGTATTTCCCGTCCGAAAGCTCCCACCGCAGCATGGCTTCGCAGTTGTTGGCGGCTTCCATTTTGACGTGGAGCCCAGCTTCTGAGAGTCGCAGCCCCAAACGGGCGGCGCGGTTTTCGAGGGTTTGGCGGCGAGGGGTTTTCATGATGAATCCTTGTTTGGTTTTCAGGTCAGCGGTATTGCCTCCCTACAAATCCAGGCTACGACAGAGCGTAAAAATGTAAACCCGAAAACAACACATTTATTTGACTAAAGTGCAGAAGTGACGGGCAACCGCAAAAGACACGAAAACCCTGAAACGCCTCACACTTCCAGCCAAGCACCGGGCTCGGCGGAAGCCGAGGCCCCACCCGCCTTTTCCCCATGCCGCTTTTGCTTTGAGCCGCTTTTGCCGTTGCTCTTTCCACCCGCCGCCAGCCATAAAAAAGGCGGCCCATGGCCGCCTGTCGTTCACTACCAACCCAGGGCTACCGTTGTTTCCTCGCCCGCCCCACAATCGCCTTCCGGACCTGTTTCCGCACCGGATCCAGGTCGTCGGTCGCCGTCGCCACCACCAAGCGCCGCTTGCTCCTTTTTAGTTCCTGGCAGGCCCAGGACGCCAAGGCGATGATCGCAGTGGTGATCACCGGGCTCTCTTCTCCCGTCAAATCCTGGAGCTGATCGCGGAGCTTGGGCGGCACGGTCACCATCGTTCTCTCGGTCCTGACGCCCTGGGCGTCTCGATAGTCAAACATCTGGCTACCACGCCCCACTTCGAGATACACCTTCTTCCCCGACCGGATAAAGGGCTGCTCTTCGCTGTAGTCGAAATAGGTCTTGCGCCCAGGCGCGTCCCCTGCAGCCACCATCAGCTCTGCCAGCTGCTCCTCGGAAAACTGGTCCAGATCAATGAGCGGCGCATACGTGCGTTGCGGCTTGGCGTGGACCACTTTCGCGGCTTTGGACAGGTCTTTGCGGGCTTTGGCAACGGCGTTCTTGGCGGGGGTCTTCTTGGCAGCCATGAGGTCCGGCAGGGGCAGCATTGGGAGCTCCATCATGCCTGCCACCGGCCCGGGTTGGCCAATCTTTTTTGGATAGCCTGACCTACCCGCAAAATGTCTTCTCGGGCCTTGTCCACCCCAGCTCCTCGCATGGAGAACACGGTTTCCCCCAGTTCGTAATAGCTGGCCAGTGCTGCGCGTTCGGGAATGACGATGGCGCCTGCCAGGCTGGGATCTTCCAGCCGGCGGCGGTGCTCCGCCCGCTTGAGGTTGACTCGGTTGGCGACCGGCAGGAAGGGCTTGCCCTGTCGTCGCAGGGTTTCAATCGTCCGCAAATAGACCACAAACGATCCACCATCGAGCAACGTGGGAACTAGATAGAGGTCCGCGTCCGGCAGCTGGTCTTTCACTGGGGCGCTGGGCGGCAGGTCTTGAATCTCCAGGTCGAAGCCTGAGGATGAGGCACGGCTCACGGTAAACGGGGTCTCCCCGTCGCTCATCGCAGACCAAGCGACCGAACCACATTGAGGGTCACGGTCGTTGACGAGCACACGGGATTGGCCGGCAAACGCGGCGGCGAGGTTGAGCGAAAGCGTGGTGCGCCCCACGCCCCCCTTGAAGCAGCAGACAACGAGACGCATCAGATGGGATCCTTTTATGGGTAGGTCGTGCAACACACTACGATGCAAACCTAATCCCGCAAGAGCCATGCAGCTAGGGGGTTTCAGCGGTGCAGACGTCTTAGGTTCAGCTCCCCGGGGCCCGGCGGGAGCCGTGGCCCACCCTACCGTGGTTTCCACCCCGCTTTTCGGCGGCGAGCAGCCGCCGCCCTGGGCGTCAGGCCATGGCTTTGTGGTTGCGACGGAGGTGGGCGTAGGCGGGATGAGGGCGATGAAGCGCGGTATTGGACCATTTGCCTGCCCGTTGGCGTCCAAACCATGCCTGCATCGCCGGGCAAAGAACGCCCCCGCAGACCTCCGCCAGCGTTCGGCCTTGGTCCACCCGTCGCCGCTCCAGCTTCCCGTTGTGCCCCCGTCGCACCACGAACCGCTCCCCGATCTGAACCAGCGGATTGGCCCCGGCGTCCATAAGCACCTCAATCATCGCCGCATAACGCGTCGCCAGGACCGGGTCCGACTGGATGGCCTTGGAATACATGAGGGAGGCGACGGCCAACGCGGTGATACCAGGATCGCCGGCCACGCCAGCGTCCAGGTCGGGCGTCCCCTTGAGTGTGTGGAGCCACCCATAGAAGGCCAGCGGGTCGTTGGTTTGGATGGCCCTGATGAGGCTTTCAGTCCCGGCACTCATTGCCCACCTCCCAGAACCCCGATGAGCACCAGGGCCACCAACGCGTAGAACGGCACCAGCACGATGCTCCACCACTGCCGGGATGCTTCCTGGGCCTTGCTGCCCAGTCGAACAGGAGCTGACACGCGATAGAGGCGCACCAGGGCGCGCCCGGCGGAGATGGGGTTGGCGACCAGGTCCCGGTAGAACACCGCGGTGCCCAGGAGACCGACAAACAGCAGGGCCATGTTCAAGAGGCTCATGCGAAGCGCTCCTCTTCCTTCTTCCAACGCCGCTCATGGCGGGCGCGGGTGGCCAAGCGCTGGATCCTGCGGTGCTTGTCGGCCAGCTGATTGAAGCCATTGGTGCCGTCCAGGAACCGCGCGGCCGTGTGGAGTTGGAAATGCGCCAGGTCAGTGCTGGCAGGCTCGACGGGATGAATCTTCATGTCTTCACTCTCTTTTTGTGGGTAGGTCGGTTTACCCATTAAACCGCTCCTACACCACGATCCAACCACATCGCCAACCGATGTCAACCCATTGATTCAAAACATTTTTGACTAAAATAAGGAACTGCTCTCAGGGCTTGTCAAAACGCGGTTGTGTCGCATGCTGAAATGCATGACACCGCAAGCCCGCCCTCGCCGTCGTTCTCCTGCCCCAGGCTTTGGCCTGGTCGAGTTGCTGCTCGCATTGGGGGTTGCCACGGCGATGGGGGCCGCCGCGTTTTGGGTCTACCCCCGCGTCACCACCCGGGTCAACGTGGCCTCGGACGTCGAGAACGTTCGGGACCTGGCCAGCCGCGTTGATCGGTCTCATGGCGTCATCGGCACGTTCCGCGGCGTCAGCACGTTGAACGTCCTTGAGGATGGGCTCGCTCCCACCGACTTCCGCCAAGCCAGCGCAGCGACCATGAGCAACGCGTGGGGTGGTGCAGTGACTGTGTCCCCGGCCACGGTGCGCTTGGCGGGGGATGCCTTTTCCGTGGGGCTGTCCGGGCTTCCTGCGCGGGCCTGCGTGCCGTTCGTCTCCGCCCTTGCGGGCGACGCGAACGTGCGGGACGTGATCGTGGGCAACACCAGTGTTTTGTTGGGCAACGGCGGAACCCTGGACGTCCCCGGGCTGGGATTGGCGTGCGGGGCCGATGGGGCCGTGGTCGACGTCGTCTATTACTCAGGCCTGGTCGCCGGGTCGTCGGTGGCCGTGGTGCCCACGCTTCCCACTCCCTCCACGCCCGCGTTCCCGGCCCCTTCAACGCCAACCCCGGCTGGGCCCGTATCCACCGCTCCCAGCGTGCCCGATGCAGTGCCGGGCGTTCCTGGGAGCGTGTCGCCAAGCCCTGGGGTTGCTCCTTCCCCGGCGGTTCCGCCGCTTCCTGTTGCGCCCAGCGTTCCGGTGCCTCAGCCGCTCCCAACGCCGGTCCCCACCCCGGCTCCGCCGGCCTTGGTGCCGTGCCGGCAATCGGAAAGCTCGGCGGCCCGGGCGAGCTGTCCGGCGGGCACGTGGGGCACAGAGACGGTGCGCACGCGCCAGGTCTGCGCTCCCGGCGACGTGGATCCAAACTCAGACGCCGCGTGGGAGCATCCCGAGGCGTGGGTTCAAGCCCAGACGGTGGCGGCCGTGACGACGAGGGATTGCCAGGCCTGCCCGTGGAGCACCCGTGAGGAACGCGATCAATGGCTCCCCACGTCGCAAGCCTGCCCGTCGGGTCAAACCGGCACGCACACCTGGGAACGGCAGCAGGTGCGGTCGAGGGACGTGTTTACCCACTGCCCGTTTGGCACCACCGCTCTGCCCGGCCCCACTTATGGCGGCTGGTCCAACTGGGTGGATACAGGGGCGCGTCGCAACGAGGTCAACACATGCAAGCCCACGGCTGCTCGCTGCAGCGATGGGAGCTTGCAGGTTGTGGCGTGGCACACGGCCGATGGGCAGGACGTGCCGCCCCCCTCGGGTTCGAGTGGCATTTCTTACTGGTATCCCGATGCGGTGGTGCGCCTGACGCCAGCGGAGAAAGCAAAGCTGGACTGGGCCATCGCCAACGTGCCCATCCAACGGGTGGAGACGCCCGCACCGATGCCCGGCAACTGGCCCGCCAACGTGAGCGAGTCGGCTTTTTACGAAGAGCAATGCAACACGCTTTCGGACGCGGGGAACATCCGTTATGCCTACTCCTACGATTTTGAATGTGTCTCCAACATGGGCATGCATTACTGCGACTACAACTGGACCAGCGGCGGCACCTCTTTGGCCGTGTGCCGGCAAGCGTGCGCGTCCGATTTGGTGGGCAAGACCAACAATCCGTATCGTTGGGAGTGGCCTGCATCCTCGGTTGTGGCTTCGACGCCCTACACCACCTGCACGGGCCAGGCTGGATGCACGCCCAACGGTGGGTTTGGCACCCAGCAAGGCCTGCCGGCGTGCAACGAGCACAACGTGGGCGAGACCTTCGCGTTCAACTGGTATCGCCAGTTCTACAACCCCGTGCGGGTGGACTACCAGACGCTGACGCTGACGTGCAGAGGACCCACCGCGTGACGGTGCATCGAAGCGAACACGGACGCATGGGTGACTTCACGCGGCCGCCCGCGAATGAAGCGCCTAGAAGTTCCGTTGCTTGCAATGACCTAGACTGAAGGCCGTAGAGCCACCAGAGCACATGCATGGAAGATATCGTCTCGGATCAGAACCACCCCAACCAGTGGTTTGCAAGAGCAGCAGGCCTGAGAGCCGGTGCCGCCTGCATTTGGCTGTCCATCAGGGGAAGCGCAGAAGAGACAAGAGAGCTGCTGGGAGAGCCCGTCGGATTCTCTATGGCTCTGGCGGCTCGCCCCTCCTACCACTTGCTCTGCGGCTTGGCGATAGAAGTCCTCTTGAAGGCCATTCTGGTCAGCCGCGGCAAGAAGCCCGCTAACACGCACGACAGCGTGCTCCTTGCCAACGAGGCGGGCCTAGCCACCTCCCAAACCGACGTTGAGCTTCTGAAGTTCTACGCCTCTACGGTTGTTTGGGCGGCCAAGTATCCGACGAGTCGGAAGGGCGAGACTGAGATGATCTCCTATTGGGAGAACGCGGGTGATGTCCTCACAACCAGCGAGCCCGTGCCCTCCAGTCATTGGATAAGAAAGATCGGGTCCAGTGGAAGAACGGATTGGCCTTCTTTTGCCGCGATGTATTCACGGATCGCGGCCTTGCGACAGGCATGACAAGGCCGTCGAACCTAGTAGCGCCATGGACCAGCCATAGACTAGGCGAACTGCCAACCTACGCGGGCGATGGCGCGTTGATGGCGATCACTTCAGAGATGTCGACGGAGCCTCGATTGACCAACACCAGCTTCCTGTCGGTTGCCGAGTCAGGCTCTTCGGAGCCGTGCTGGATTGGATACCAGTTGTTCAGGCGCTCAACGTAAGCGACAACGTTGGTGTGTATGCGGTTATGAGTGAAGGACATTTCAGGATGCCGAATGTCCTTCCCTTCCTCCCTGATGAGATGAAGGACAAGGAACATGCACAGAACCTGCGAAACGCTGCTTCGGTAGCCCTCAAAGCTCTGAGCATCGGAAAGGGACTGCCTGCCCCCAGCACTCGCCATGCTGAAGTAGTATTGCTCGTTCTCGTAATAGATGAAGTAGGGCTCTTGGCTGGGATGATGAACCATCACCTCAATAGCCTGCCCTCCCATCCAGTCCTTCGGACGGCTTTTTAGTGCCTCCGAGGTCATCACAATCTTTCCTGCTTGAGTGATGAGGAGCACAGAGGCGCCCAGCCGAGCAAGGGCTTCATCGACTTGCTTCTGAGCCTGATCCATTTGAGATTCGCGCTTCTTGAATATTCCGAACACAACACATTCCTTGTGAGTTACGCAGACACCGGCGACTCGCGTTCCGCATCAGCCGGGTGCCTGCATTGTCGCACCTAAGACGTCGTTTAGCCTGCATCGGAACCTAGACGCCCGCAGGCCCCTTGAACGAATCGAACGCTACTTCCCCTTGGGACCCAAGAGCGAGGCAGTGCAATAGGCGGCAGCGTTGGCAACGACGTAGTCCCTGCCCGACGGCTTTTTGAGATCCCAGCCTTCTTCAACCAGCCCCCGGACATGCGCAGCAGCCACAAAAATCTCGGCAGTCGTGGGGGTGAGCTGCGCTCGGTGCTCCGGCGAACGGCTCTGGTCTTCGGCCATCGTCCTGCTGATGTCAGTCGCGAACGCCATCCAACGGGAAGAGTCATTGGGCAAAACGGCTGCCGCCGCCATGACGTAGCTTGCTGCGGCCGAGCACCGGGCAACGTCGTTCACAACGCTCTGCGATGGCAAGAAGTCCATCCTGCTGTCTTCCGCCGAAGCACAGAAGGCAAGCGCAAGTGGGAATACGGCCAACAATGGGAGAGGCATCTTCACTCTGATCGACCTTGCCCTGGCGAGCCAGTGCATTGATAGACAACCGATACACGGCGGCTACCGCAGTTGCCAAACCCCCGGCGCGACAGGCACTGAGTCTCCTGAGAGCCGAAGGACTCAGCACCGCTGTAGCCCCATGCTTTGCAGCGTTGCGCCGCCATGCTCTCAGCCTTTTCTCCGTCTACGGAGACTCGCTGAAACTCATTGCTCTCGTAAGAGAGAGTGATGGTTCCGTCCGCTCGGCTAGCACCGGTGACGAGCATTTCCTTGTGCGTCGCGCAGCCAGCAAGCATGAGAGTAGCGACGCAAAGCAGCGCTGGTGTTTTCCCTAACATTCACTCCCCCTGTCATCCAACGTGAAAAAAGACGCCTACCCCTGCTGATCAGCGGCAGCCATGTTAAGTTTAAGCCATGCCCCGACGGTCAGGGAATCTCGCTGGCGAACGAGCCTCTCTTGGTCGAGTTGTCGATTCACATGGGGAGGGGGATATGAAGGGCACGGTTCGGAGCAGACCTCTCATCCGACTAAGGATGAGAGGTCCATGCGCTGGTTCATCAGGCGTCCGGCAGGGCCGTCCTATCCCACGCCCGCTTGAACCACCCGAACACCACGGCCAGCACGCCGATCAAAAGCACGCCCCAGAGCCAAGCCAAGTAAAACGCTGCGGTAGCGATCTCCCCAAACTGGGGATGATCGGCATATTTGAAGCCCAGAACGGCAGCCGCCACCACCGCCACCACGCCCAACCCGCCCCCGAGCAGTGCCCCTTTCAGGAAGCCGTGCTTCCGGAAATACGGGATCCGCCCCGTGCGGACGTGCCAGTCCCAGAGCCGCTGAGCCCGGATGTGGAGCGCCAGGCAAAATGCCAAAAACGCGAAGACGAGCGCACCGGGCACACAACAGACCACGCCGATGAAGAAGTCGCGCTTCATCACCTCCAGGCCGGCCGCCAGCCCAACCAAGCCCAACGGAGCCAAGATGACGCCAGGGAGGATCAGCGCGGACGGGCCCGGCGGCGCATACACAACTTGCTGCGACGGATAGCGGTTCATATGGTCCTCCCCTGTTGGATGGCTGCACGCTTGATCGGGACCGGCGTGCAGTCAAGCGGCGGACTGCGGCCCGTTTAGCCCGCAGACGTCCCTTCGTCGGTCACTTCGACCACTTGCCAACCTTCGCCTTGCGGGCGGAACAGGGCCCGCAGCTTCGGCTTGAGGGTGCTCGGCTCATCCTTGGTGGGCTGGCCGCCGATGTAACCCAGGGCCTTTACCGACCCGCCCACCATGCATTCTTGATCCCCATTGGGCTTCTTCTCGCAGTCGAGATCCAAGCCGCCCGCGTCGGTCACTTCAAACCGCCAAGAGCGCTGGAGGGTTGCCTGCCTCCCCTGCTCGGTGAAAAAGCCTTCCACGACCTTCACCCCGTCCTCCTTCGTGGGGCCCTTGTCGCCAGAGCAGGCCGTCAGGGTCAAAAGTGCCGCTGCTGCGGCCACGATCAGTGCGTGCTTCATGTCATGCGTCCTTGTCTTTGGAAGGGGTGATGCCGATGATCTGGTTCTTGTAGCCGATCTCGAGGCGGTCGATTTGGAGAACGATGTCGGGCAGGCCGTTGGGCTTCAACCTGCCCTCCACGACCTTGAAAAAGATTCGGTCTCCCGTGGCGTCGCGCCCCACCCGTCGCAGCTCGGCCGCGTCTTCCGGCTTCAATCGCAACGCGGCGTGGTAGCGCCCGCCGTGCTCGACCCCGACCACCGCACTGCCCTTGCCTAACGGCGAAGGGCCGATAACGGCCGTCGGAAGAAAGTCAGGCGAGCGGGGATACCAGTCGTGGTTCATGACCAGCACGTAGGCGTGGAGAATGTTGGTGCTGGGGTCGATCTCCACGTCGATGTAGGGCCGCAGGTAGAACGCGTCGGTGGAGGCGATCTGCCGCGCCTTGGCCTCAAACGCAGAGGCCGGGTGGCCCTGCAGGCCGACGCGTTTGAACTGGTGCCCCCATGATCCGATGCAATGGGTTCGCATGGCGGGCGTCATGGCCTTGCCTGCCTTGGCCTCGGCGAAGAGGCCTTCTTCGCACATCTTGTGACCACCCGACGCGGTGGCCGCCAAGCCCCACCGGATCCGGGTGTAGCCGTCGAGCACCGGAGGGTCGCCGTCGTCCCAGTAAGTGCCTGCCGGCTCCAGGTAACGCTTGGTCGCCGGGGCCGAGGCGGCGTCCTTGCCCGCCTGCATCAACCCCTTGCCAATCCTTCCCAAAATGCCGTCCTGGGCGGTGGCCGTCCCGCTGGCCAACGCCAGGCACACGGCCACGGCTGCAATCGCTTGCTTCATGCATCCCCCTGATCCCGGCCACCATGGCCTTATTTGCCATTTTGGCAAATGCGGTGCAGCATGGGAAGCGGCAGACTTGGGGATTGTTCCCGGTTCGTGATCGCCCATGCCTGCCCCTCTCGCCCCAGCTCACACGTTTGGCCGCCGCTTGCGCGAGGCCCGGCTGGCCAAGGGCCTGACGCAAGCACAGTTGGGGGCCGTGCTTGGGTTGGACGAGGAAAACTCCGCCGCTCCCAGGGTTTCTCGTTACGAGAGAGGAGATCGCGTGCCGGATCCTGCAACGATGGAAAAGCTGGCCCAAGCACTTGGCATGCCGGTCGCCTATTTCCATGCCACAAATGATCTAGTGGCAGAGACGTTGCTGGTGATGTCGCGGCTTGAACCCGAACAGCAGCGAGAGCTGCTGACGAAGGTGAGGGATTACGCCCAGAGCCGTGGCGTGGCCATCCTCCCGAGTAGCGACAACGATCTCAGGGAAGAGAAGACATGCTGAAACGACTTCGACGCTGGTGGCTGCAGCGGGATGCGCCAAGCCCGATGGCACCGGAGCAGTTGCAGGCGCTGATGGACATCAACCTTCTGGAAATCCAGTTGGCCGCGTTGGACGCCCTCAAGTCCTCGACGCCAGCCGCGGAAGCGGCCAGGCTGCGATCCCATGCTTGGCTCGCGTCGATGCGTGGGCAAGGCCCGGTCGGGACGCCGAACTGGAGCGAACTGCGGGCTGAAGCGCGAGCACTGAACCGTGATCTGGCAGCCGCCCTGGCTGCCGCCCAGATCGATGCCCCCTCAGAGGCCTGATCCCTACCGTTCGGGAAAACCATTTCCCCATCCCCTACGACCATCACCGACTTGCCTCCAAATGTGACCCGCGTCACTATTGCGGAAGGGGAACGGAGCCTTCCTGGCTCTGGCCATTCACAGGGGAAGTGACCGATGGCGAACAAGAATGGGGCCGCTGCGCCTACGACTCTGGAAGAGTGGTTGAATGGCCGCCCAAGCTGGCTGCGCATGGCCGCTTCCACGGTGATCCAGCACCGCCGCATGCCGAACGAAGAGGAGATGGAGGCGCTGGCGGATCACTGCCTGGCCGAGGCAGCCAAGAAGCTGGATGCTCCCCACCCGGCGTTGGCACCGGGAACCATCTTGGGGACACCCACCGCCGCTGAGCTTCGCATCGACTCGGTCTCCTCCATCTGCGGCGTCAATGCCCTTGGCGAGGACGCGGCATTGGACCTCAGCCAAGGCCAGATGACCGTGGTCTACGGACCCAACGGGGCCGGGAAATCGGGCTACGCCCGTTTGATGAAGCACGTTTGTGGCGCGCGGGCCAAGGGATCTATCCACGGCAACGTGTTCAAGCAGAATCCCGATGCTGCCTCTGCCTTGATCAAAGTCACGGCGACCCGATCCGACGGCACGACATCGTCTGCTGATCTCACTTGGCAAGCATCCGACGGTGCCCATTCGACGTTGAAAGCGGTCCCGGTCTTCGACTCAGCCACAGCGCTGGAGTTCGGAGACAGCGCCACCACCGCCACCCATCTTCCCCGGGCGATGCGGTTCGTCGGGATGCTCATCCACATCTCAGACGATCTCGCCACCCGATTGAAGGCCCGCGCCGCCAAGCTCACCAGCAAACTGCCCATCATCCCGGAAGAGCACGCGCAGAGCAGCGCTGCAACGGTCCTCCGGAAGTTGACGGCGAAACTGACCGAAGAGGATATTAACCAGCGTTGCGCCTTCCCCGCTGCACTGAACGATGAGCGTTTGGCGCTGGAGACCGCACTGGCCCAGGCGAACCCTGAAGTGGCCCACGCCAAGGCCGTCGGAGAGCTAGAACGCTTGTCGCAGATGGCCACAAGCATCTCGGCATTGAAGGAGAGCTTGAACGGCGAGAAGGCCCAAGCCCTCTTGGATGCCCGCAGCAATGCAGAGGTCAAGCGCCAGGCCGCCACCGCCTATGCCACGGCCTTCCTCAATGGGCTGCCGCTCAAAGGCGTCGGAGACGCCGTGTGGCGAACCCTTTGGGACGCTGCAAAGGCGTATTCGACAGGTCTTGCCTACCGTGACCACCCTTTCCCCCACGTTGGGGACGAATCCCGTTGTGTCCTCTGCCAGCAACCGTTGGGAGACGACGGCAAGGCCCGCTTGGCCAGCTTTGAAAGCTACCTCAACGACACCCTGCAGACAGAAGCTAAGAGCGCGGAAGACGCGCTGACGGCGCTGAAGAAAGCGTTGCCCAGTCCTCTCACCGATGTCGCCTGGCAGGCCCAGTGCGCTGCTATTGGCTTGGAAGCCCCCCAAGCCACTGAGCTGTTTGAGGCCATCCATGCGAGATTGAAAGCCATGGCCGAGGCCACGGCGGCTCCGGCAGTGCAGTGGTCGGTGTGGACCAACGCCTACGATCAGAAGGTCAAGACCACTAGCGCTGATCGCGACGCGCTGGCGGGCTTGCTGGACCCGACGGGACGGAAGGAGAAGGAAAGCCGCCTAGCAGAGCTGAAAGCACAACAGTGGCTGTCGGAGCAGCGCGATGCGGTATGGGCCGACGTGATCCGCCTCAAACGCGTGGGAACGGTGGAAGCCGCTGTCCGGTCCACCTCAACCAGCCAGTTGACGACCAAAAGCAATGACATTGGCGAGTCGGAGTTGGCCAAGGGCTATTGCGACCGCTTCAATGCCGAGTTGCGGGCGCTGGGGGGCCATTCGCTTCCTGTCCGCATGTCGTATCGATCCCAAGGCAAAGGGGCGTTCACGTTTTACGTTGAGCTGAAGGACGCGCAAGGCGCCCAGAAGAATCGTGAAATCCTGAGCGAGGGTGAGCAACGCATCGTGGCGTTGGCAGCCTTCCTGGCCGACGCGACGGGCCTTGAACGGGGCATGCCCGTGATCTTCGACGACCCCATCTCCTCCCTGGATCAGCGCTTTGAGGAGGCGGTCGCCAAACGCCTAGTAGATCTGGCCGAGCATCGCCAGGTGATCGTGTTCACACATCGATTGTCACTGATGGTCCTACTGCAGAGTGCCGCCAAGCAGCGGGCCAACCTCGATCAGCCTACGGTCAAGGTCGCGGTTGAATCGATCGCCCGCGATGGAAGCAGGACCGGCATGCCGGCGCAGATCAATACGTTCTCTCTGAAGCCACAATCCGGCTTGAACCAAATGATCAGCAGCATCGGACAGCTTAAGAAGCTTGATCCGCCACTAAAAGAACTTGCCCTGAAGGCCGCCTGCAGCAACTTCCGAATCTTGGTTGAGCGCTCTGTAGAGGACGAGCTTTGTTCTGGCGTCATCAACCGCTACCGGCGCGAGATCAACACGCTCAACAAGCTACAGCGGCTCAGTGCAATCACCCCAGCAGACTGCGCACTGATCGACGGGATGATGACGAAGTATTCGGCATTCGAGCACTCCCAACCCACCGACACCCCCAGTTGGCTTCCGGGTCCGGACGAACTGCTAAAGGACGTTCAAGACATGCTCGAATGGTGCAAGGAGTTCGGTAAGCGAGCGGAAACCGCGGCGAAACCCAAGGCGTAGCCCTGACCACCCGTTACTGCGTGCTCACGTTCATCAGAAGCGCCGCTTGCCAGCGCTTCCCACAGCAGGTGGCAGCGCTTGATGCAACTCGTGCGCGCGAAGAAACGCGTGCAGCCACTCTTCGGCGTCCTTGACGCCCGTCATTTCCCGAATCACCACCCCGGCCAAGCAATCCCCAGGGACGGCAAACAGGTCGTCGTTCAGATCGCTGCTGGACAGAGGGGTATGGAAATCGGCCCCCTCTTGGAACGCCTGAAGCAGGTGCTGCCGGGCAAGAGGATCCCGGCGTGCCGCCCATGCGAGGCGAACGAGCTCCGACGATGGCCAGGGTGCGGGGGTCATCAGAACTCGTAACCGTCTGGCACGCCCGAGGGGATGCCCTGCATGGGGCCCGAGTAGCCCACCTGCTGAACCAGGTTCTGGGCGGTTTGCGACATGCGATCCAGGCGTTCCGGGACTTGGTCCAGGGCGAACAGAACCATGCCAAAAAGGGCGATGTTGAGCAGTTTGTTGAAAAGTTTTCGCACGAGCGAGGTCCTCCGTGGTTGTCAGGGGTTCGGGTTTCAAAAAAGCTGGTGGTGTTGGGCGATGCCGAACAGGCAAAGCGCCCAAGTGGCCGCAATCGCTGCAGGAGCCAGGCAGAGCGACACGCCGATGGCAATGTCCGACAGCTTGGCCTTGGGGTCGGTCACCATCTCCCATCCCAGCTTGGCCGCTCCCATGCCCGACATGGCGTCGAACAGGAATCGCAGGAGGGCTCCAGGGGTGGAGGACCGGGCGGGCGCTTGGGTTTGGCTGCGGGTATTCATCAGAGCGCATCCAGTCGATCAGCAATGGCCAATCCGGCGACCAATCCAGCCAAGAGGCAAAAAGCAAAGAACGTCAACATGGGGTTCCCTTTGGTTAAAGAGCATCGGCGCTCTTCTCTGATCTCAAAGTAAAAGAAAACCAACTTTTCGCAATAGATTGACCCTACATTTTTATGACTAAAACACAAAACTGACGGAAAAAAGCAGAAAACACAAAAACCCTAAAACACCTCACATTTCCAGCCCAGCGTCGGGCCCGGCGGAAGCCGAGGCCCCACCCGCCCTTCCCCCAATGCGCTTTTGCTTCATGCCACTTTTGACGTTGCCTTTTTCTCTTCAAGAGCTCAAAAGAACGCGGCCTGGGCCGCGCCTGAAAAGCCCCCTCCGGGGAGGTTAGGACGTGGGCCAGGGCTTCCCCCAGCCTCCGCGTGGCTGTCCTTGGCCCCATGCCCGCAAAAGGCGTCCGAGGGATCAGGCGTTGGCTTGGATGCATAGCCAGACCAGCTGGCGGACGGCCTCGGTCAGACGAATCCCAGCCCGGTTAGCGTCAATCTGCAGGGCCGTCACGGCATGGAGTCCCAGCTGCACACTGGGGAGCGCGGCCCTGTAGCGCTCTCGCCCCTTCGACCCCTCCCCGGTCCACGGCGTCGGGCGTCGAGGGGAAAACGGTTCTCGAATCTGGGCGTGTTGCTCGATGAGTTGAGCCAGTGCAGCGCGCATGCTCAGGCCTTGCGCGGCGGCCAGGGCTTGAAACGCGGCTTTGCTGGGCGCGTCAATCCACGTCTCGTGGATGGTTTCGACCAAGCGTTCTGGGGGGCGGAGAATGTAGCGTTTGGTCATGCAGGGCTCCCGTGCGGCTTGGCCATCCATCCTTGGGCGGCCGCTTCTTCAGCGGTCAGCAACGCGGAAGTGCCCAGGAAGCGTGTGAGCTGGTAATGGCCGATGGTGTGCGGATACCGCTGGAGGTGGGCGTGCATGGCTTTGTCGAAGTAGCACTGGCCACCCGAGCGGCGCTGGTATGCGTAGAAGCGTTTGCGGCGACTCGTTGCTGGCGTCTTCATGCCGAACCCGCGCAATCGTCGCAACGCTGCATTTCTGCCGGATACGTTGAGAAGGGGTAGGCCCCTTTCTGCCCCACTTCCCCGCAGCACCCACACTGCATGAGCCCCCGAGCCGTTTGGCAAATCGCGGCCTCCGGGCCTTGCCAAACCACGCCGACAACGACGGCTTCCCAGGAGCTGCCGCTCCCGGCAACCACAGTGAGCCTGTCGCCGTTCCGAACGTTCGGGGCGGGCACCCGGGCGCCCCACTCGCCCGTCTGGAGTTGGATGGGGCTGGCGTGGTGGTGGGCCATTAGAAGAACCCCCGATAACCATGGGCAAGTAAGCCGGACCGGCCAATAACGTAAGCAATCATGCGAAAACCTTTGAAGAGGGGGCGCTCCCTCGCTACCCACGCAAACTAAGCCACCCCCAAAAAATCGCAATACTTTGCGTCTACGTTTTATTGACTAAGTATCAAAACCGCCAAACGGGCCGCAGATCGATGGAAAACTTGAAACGCAGCACATTTCCCGCCAAGCGCCGGGCCCGGCGGAAGCCGAGGCCCCACCTGCCTTTTTTCCCAAAGCGCTTTTGCTCCATGCTACTTTTGACGTTGCTTTTTGTCTTCAAGAGCTCAAAAGAACGCGGCTTGGGCCGCGCCTGAAGAGCCCCCTTCGGGGAAGAAAGGCTCGGGGCCGGGGCTTGCGCCCCAGCCTGAGCGTGGCTGTCATTGGTTCAACGCCCACAAAAAAAGCCCCGGTTTCCCGGGGCTCTATCTGCAACGCTGTAATGCCGGTCAGGCCTTATACGGGTGCGCCGGCCATTCTTGGTCCGGGTTATTCTTCTTCCACGCCTTGCCTTCAGCAGTTTCGGCCCACGCAAGGAATGCCTTGGGCTGCCGCCCGGTGCCAGCCCACGTGGTCCCGTCCGGGATCTGGAACTTCGGGGCGCGACTGATGCCGGCGCTTGCAGAAACCGCCTTGCGTGGCTCAAGCAGCGCCTTCAGATCGTTCTTCTGCTTCGTCGTGTAATGCTGCGCAAACTGCTGCAAGGTCTCGTAGACTCCTGCAAAGCTGGCCCCGGCTTCGGCCGCCAGCGCGTCGCCTTCGGCCTTTTCCATTTCGGCCACCAAGGCCTCCGCTTCAGCCTTTTTCTTGCGGATTTCTTCGAGCGTCAGTGCCACGGTTTTCCCTTGGATTTGGTCAAACCCCGATCCTGCCGTTTTGCGAGATTACTGTAAACCCTCAACGGCCCAACCCCGGCTCTCCAGTGGCGACTGCCACGGGGCTTCACCCTCAAAAGTCACTGAGGGCATGCCTTCCGCCGGCCACTGGAGCAAGCCCTTGGCGGTTCAGGGGACCGGCCGTGCCCACCTCCACGTTCCACCATGCAATGCCGCAATGTCCAGGGGCAACCGGGCGCCGGCAAAGCCTTGGGCAGCGGTCCCGCGATCCGGGCGTTCAGGCGGTCAACCAGGTGCAAGGCGTGCTTGTGGAAGATGACGTGGATGTTGCCGTTCTTAAACCGCCCGCCCAGGAACGGCTTCAGCAGCTCCCCACCTCGTGCGTCACCAAGAACCCTTCGGAGCCCCGTGTCTTATCGGATGCAGCCTGCTGGGTGGCGCGATTGGCCTTCATGGCCATCGTCTCGGCCCAGACACGCAATCCGATGTCCTGCAGACGGATATCTTCCCTCTTTCTCGCGGTCGATTCGATGATCCAGTGGCGGCCATACGCGCCATGCATCAATGGCGCCCCTGGCCATCCTTTCCGGGCGACGGTCATGGCCAGTCCGGCGATCAACCGAACGTCAAAGCATCGCCTCGTTTCTTCCTCGGATAGTTCCAAGCGCGGAGCAAGCAATGCATCTCGGGCCTTCGTATCGGCCTGTATGACCCGCTCAAGCTCTGCTGGGGTTGGAGCCCCCATGCGCGTCCACACTTGCGCTGGCGAGCATGCCTTGACCCAGTTCCAAGCGCTTGCGGTGTCGTCAGACGGATCAGCCGGGTGCAGGTAGAGCCGACTTTCAAACACGGCCCGGAGGGTTTCCGGGTGCTTCCACTGGCGACCGTGGATGTAGTGTCCGCAAGCCAGGATCTTGTCGCACACGGGCACCACCACGGGTGCTGGCACGGTCAGAAATCGTTCAACGCCCGCCGCACTATTTCGGCCACGCTGACCTGCACCGATCCGCTTTTTCCGGCGGTTGCGCCATTGGTCGGCCCTCGGAATCGGTGGCCGATACCATCAATCGCGCGGACATGAAACTCTACGACCGCCGAAAGCGGGAACGGCAGTGAGCCTGCCCTCAGATCCGGGCATGGGGCCAGTTGTGGGCTGCCCTCCTTACGCCGATGATCGCCTTCTAAGCGTAGTAAGCGGCCTTTCAGTGCCGCCCAGTCTCACCGATGGAGAGGGCAACATGGAGAAGCGGGTGTGCTTTGATTTCGAGATTGATTTCAGCAACGGGGGCGGGATTCAGGGCCAAGGCTTCCGGCTGGACATCGCCGGTGATGACATCACCGATGAGGCGTTGGCCGACTACATCGTGCGCGACATGCGCCTGCTGATGGTGGGCGAGGTTCGCATCCTCAACAAGGAAATCATTGAGGAGCCTCATAAGCGCCCGGCGCACGGCCAAGACGGTTCAACTGTCCACGACCCAAAGGACGGGTGAGCGGCCATGCATCCTGATGTTCTTGGCTGGACTGCAACCGCCGTGTTGATAGCCACGTTGGTCCGGCAAATGATCAAACAGTGGCAGTCTCCCCATCCGGAAACGGTCTCCAAATGGCTGTTTGTCGGTCAGATGACCGCGTCGACCCTGTTCACCGCCTACAGTGCACTTTTGGGGTCAACGGTGTTTGTGGTGACCAATGCCCTGCTGCTGCTCACGGCCGTGGTGGGACAGGTCCTGGCTTGGCGTCGACGTCGGCGAACCGGCGCGCCGCCTCCCTGCTGACCCAGTATTGGCTGCACCAAGGAAGGCCGTCGTAGGCGTTTAGCAGCCACTCTTCGTCAGATCCGAAACGGACGTCGCCTGACATGCTCGACCCGGCCTCCGACCGTGACCAGCGTCGAGATGGCCCAGTCGCTGGAAGCGGACACGGGCGGAAGCAACAAGATCTCAACGCCGGCCCCCATCGCCGCGCCTTTCCATACCTCCACTGTGCCATCCTCGCTGGGACTGCGGTGGAGGCCCCAATCCGAGGCGAAATCCGTCAGCGCTTGCCGTCCATGTATCCTATCGAGCGCGCTGCAAAGCGAATCATACTGAGCACTCCTCACTCCCCTCCCCCTTGCATCGTTTTCTAACCTGCGCTTCACCATCCATCCCAGACTACTTCATGGCAGACATGAAGATCGAAAGCCAGTCTGAATCCCTCAGGAGAACGCCAACTTTCTGACGGGGCAGCCTCCGATCCATTACCTGAAGCTGGGACCAGGGACGACCGCCTAAGCCGATTCAGGCAGGGTTGCGCGGCTGCCCGTCGTCTATCAACAACACCGTGCGGCAAGCGCGCGCCAACTGCAAGGCAGCCGACATGTCCGCATAGCTTCGATAGGGAGAAAATGCGCCGGGCGGGCCCGACACGCGATCGCCCTACTGGTTGGTTCAGAACAGCTCCGTCTGAGCCGGTGGGTAGACAAGCGCTGGCCCGACGGCCTGCGCCATCGGGTTCAGCGGATGCGGTTTGGGTTCGGCGTGGGACACGATGTGCAGCACCTCATGGCCCCGGTGCGTCAGCAGGTCGGAGATGAGACGTCGGTGGCAACGCCACCACGGTGCCTCCGCGCACATCAGCGCGGTCCGATGTTCGCCCCCCAGTGCAAGCACCTTCGATAGCCCGCCGGCGAACTCGGCGGTCGCCATGTGGTCTGCGTAGCCCTGAAACGCGGCGTTGTCCCACGCACCATTGGGCGAATCCGGCTGCACCTTGCGCCGCCCGCCCAGTTCAGGAATCCAAAGATACTCCACGCCGTGCGCTGGCAGCGTTTTAGCCATCTGCTCGGATGCGAACCAAGGGTGACGACGCGATCCTGGGAAACGACGCACGTCCGCGATCGCCGAGATGCCTTGTGCGAACAGCAGGTGTAAGAACTCGTCCCAAGGTCGAGTGGAATGCCCGATGGTCCAGACGGTCACCGGGGTCGGAGCGGGAGCATCGCACTGCATGAGGCTCATTGGACAGGAGCCGGCATCAAGCCCGCGTGCTCATCACGTGCTCGGCAGCTGCCAACGACGCTCGCGTCTTCCCGTCTACGCTCGGACACGACCGCGGGGATAGCGGCTAGTCGTTTCGGGCCCATTTCGACAAGTTCTGCTTCAACGCATCGATGCCCTCCCAGGGATCCTTGCGGCGACGTTTCAGCTTGCCCGGCACGTCCTTGATCGTGAACGCGTCAGCCCGTTTGAGGTTTGGCAGCTCGCTCCACGCCAGAGGCATCGCGACAGGCGCGCCCGGTCTACCCCGCAGGGAATACGACGCCACTGCGGTGGCACCTCGACCGTTACGCAGGTAGTCGACAAAGATCCGCTTGTTTCGAAGGGCTTTGGTGGCGGTGGCCAAGAACCGCTGAGGTTCCGACTGGGCCAACGCGTCGGCGAATCCTTTGGCGAAGCGCTTGGTCAGGTCCCAGTCGCACCCGGGATTCAAGGGCACCACGACATGAAGGCCCTTGCCTCCGGATACCCGCAGGAAGGACTCCAGCTCTAGTTGGGCCAGAAGCTTCCGGATATCAGTGGCAGCCTTTTTTACCTCCGCGAAAGGCACATCTGGGCCGGGGTCTAGATCGAATACCACCCGGTCGGCACGGTCAGGCTCCTCCGCGTGGCTTCCCCACGGATGGAACTCCAGGGCATTGAACTGGACCAGCTCCAGCAAGCTGGCCGCGTCGCGCACTACGAGGTAGTGGGCGTTGATGCCGCTGTCCTCCTTCAGCTTGACCGAGTCCACCAGCTCCAGCCCGGCGGTGTGGTGCTTCTGGAAGAAGCAAGGCTTGCCAGTGCCGGCGGGACAGCGAATGATCGACAAGGGCCGGTTGATCACCTCGGGCAGCAGGTGATCCATCACTGCCGAGTAGTAATCCCAAACGTCTTGCTTCGTATAGCCGTCGCCAGGGAAAAGGACCTTGCTCGGGGAGGACAGTTTGGGGGGCACGCGTTCGACTTGAGGCGTTGCGGCGGTCTTGCGGGCAGAAGACGCCGCCGATGCCCGTTTGCCACGGGCCGGTTTCGCCGGGGCGGCGCGATCCGAATCCGCCAAATCATTCACTTCCTTGTCGGCCCGCACGGCTTTCAAGGAGGCTTGGCGCAGCAGTTGCTGCCCCCCGATGCCGCGATAGAACACCTCCACCACGAAGCGCGGCTCGAACCACGTGGCAGAGCGAAGATCGGTGTCCTCGGTGGGCACGTAGGCCGTCGGCTTCTTGCCTCCCCCTTGGATCCTCTTGCTCACGTCCTTGATCAAGGCGTCGGAGAACCCGGTGCCCACCCGGCCCACGTAGAGCCAACCGTGTTTGGCGTCGGGCTTGGCCAGTAAAAGCGAGCCAAAGCCGCTGCGGCTGCCCTTGGGGGCCGTGTAACCGACCACGGCGAACTCGTCGCTGGCCAGCTGCTTGGTCTTGCGCCAGTCGTCGCTGCGGCCGGGGTGGTAGCCGCGATCGGCGCGCTTGGAAATGATGCCTTCAAAGTGCTGTTCGCCAGCCAGGCGGTAGGCTTCGTTGCCGTCGCCTTGGACGTGAGAGCTGAAGGCCAAGTGGCCGGCCTGGCCCGCCAGCAGCTCCTGCAGGAGCGCCTTGCGCTCCAACAGAGGTGCTGCGGCCACGTCCACGCCATCGATGTGGAGCAGGTCGAAGAGCGCGTAGGCCAGCGCGCCTTGCCGCTCCCCGGACAATGTCGCCTGGAGCAGGTTGAAGTCCTCCTTGGTGCCCGATCCGGCGATGAGTTCGCCATCCAAGGCAGCAGAGGTAAGGCCCAACTCCGCCACGGCGTCGCGTATCTCGGGGATCTTGTCGGTCCACTCCAACGCGTTGCGGGACCAGAGCCGGACGGCCCCATCGGCGACCGTTGCGAGGATCCGATACCCGTCCCACTTGATCTCATGGACCCATTGGTCGCCCTGCGGCGGGGCCTCCCCCAGCTTGGCCAACTGGGGCTCGAAGGGGCCGGAAGGCGGAGCCGCCTCTTTCGCTTTGGGCAGGGCCAAGGCCTTCTTGGCCCAGTTCTTCCGTCGCGCACGCTTTGCAGGGAGGGCTTTGAGCTTCTTCTTGTCGGCTTTACCGCCGCCGGCCCTCCTGATGTCTGCCGTTGGGGCCGCCGACACATCGGCGAGCAGATCGTCCGCTTCCAGATCGCTCGCATACGCATCGTCGTCCTTGAACAACAGCCACTGCGGCTGACGGGCCGGTTTGCCGGACCGGACCAAGTGCCACCCGCCTTTGAGCTTGGTGCCGAACAGCTCGAATCGCAGGTGACCCTTGGCAAGTTGTGCCTCTGGGTCTCCTTGGGTGGCCCAAACGCCGTGATCAAACTGGGCCACGTGCCCACCGCCGTATTGCCCCTTGGGGATCTCGCCTTCGAAGCTAGCGTAGTCGACGGGATGGTCTTCCACTTCGACCGCCATCCGTTTGACCTTGGGGTCGTAGCTAGGGCCCTTGGGGACGGCCCAACTCTTCAGGGCGTCGCCGATTTGCAGCCGGAAGTCGTAGTGCCGGCGGCTGGCGTGGTGAAGTTGGACCACGAAAATGGCGCGCTGCCCTTGCGGCAGCGCTTTGCCAGGCTCGGGCTCGTTGGTCTGGTCAAAGCGGCGCTTGCGACGGTATTCGACCAAGGACATGACGGCGCCACGTTACTTGCCCAAGTGCTTGCGAACGGCCGCAGCGGTGGGGCCAACGGCTTTGACAGCGGCCCGGACCTGATCGACCGACACGCCCAGCGCCTTGGTCCAATACTGCAGCTCGTAGTCTTCGTTGACGTTGATGCGGTCGCGGTCCGGGCTGCCGGTGTTCTTCTTGTCGTCGCTCATGGGATTCTCCTTGGGTGATCAGGCGCTCTTTAGAGCCTTCTTGGCGGGGGCTTTCTTTGCGGCTTTCTTTGCTGGGGCCTTCTTTATGGCGGCCTTCTTGGCAGGCTTGCTGTCTTTGGTGGAGGACTTGGAGGCGGTCTTCACCGGCGTTGCTTTCGCCGGGGTGCGCTTGTTGGTTTCCAAGCTCTTCTGGAGCAGCGCCATGAAGTCCACCACGTTGGTCGCCGAGTCCTCGCGATGTTCCGGTTCCTCGAAGGTGGTCGTGGCTCCGGCCTGCTTCACCCGCTTCTTGATGATGTCGGACAGGCGCTCGCGGAACTCGTCCTGGTAGCTGTCCGGCTCCCACTCAGAGGTCATGCTCTCAATCAGCTGCTTGGCCATTTCGAGCTCTTTGGGCGCAACCCGGTAGTCCGACGCCCCCCCCTGCGGCAGTTTGTATTCGTCCGGAGCCACCAACTCCTGCGGGTAGCGAAGCAGGATCATGATCAACGCATCGCCTTCGGGCATCACCGCGCAAATGTATTCGCGCGTGCGGATGACCACCCTGGCGATGCCCACCTTGCCGGTTTCCTTCAGGGTCTCTCGGAGCAGGACATAGCCCTTTTCGGCCTTCTTGCCGGGCACCAAGATGTAGGGCTTTTCGAAGAACCTCAGCCCGATGCTCTCGGCGTCGACAAAGGCCTCCACGTCGATGGACTCGTGCGTCTCGGGGGCGGCCGCGGCGATGTCTTCTTTCTCTATGACGACGTAGCTGCCCTTGTCGTATTCAAAGGCTTTGACGATGTCCTTCCAAGGCACTTCTTCGCCGGTTTCGGCGTTGACCCGCTCGTAGCGAATGGGCTTTTTGTTTCGTGCGTCCAACATGCGAAAGCTCAGATCCATGCGACGCTCGCCGGACATGAGGGACACCGGAACGTTGAGCAGCCCGAAGGACAACGAACCACTCCAGATGGGCCTGGGCATGCCAGCCGCCTCCAATCCTAGGGCCTTTCGTTGTAGGCCCGGCCGCGTCGGCCGGGCGTGAACCCGGCCGGCGCGGCGCAGCGGTTACTTTTTGGCTTCGACGCCCGGCGTGGCGTCGCGCACCATGAACTCTTCGGTCACCTCGGGCAGGTGGGCCGCCAGCCAGTCGGCCATCGCCTCTTCCTGCACGAGGATTTCTTCGCAGATCCGGGCCGTTTCTGCATCGCCCACCGTCTTCGCTGCGGCGATCAGGGCCGTGTAGGAGGCGATCTCGAAATGCTCGAAGACGTAACCGGCCATCGCGCCTTTGACGATCTCGTCGGAGGCCGTCATGCCGCCGACGGCCTGACCGAAGGCTGCCATCTTGCCCATCACGTCCTTGAGGGTCGACGGCGAGCCGCCCAAGCGCTTGATGCACCCTTCCAGCCGTTCGCGCTGGCCAATGGTTTCCTGAATGTGCTCTTCAATGCGCGCCTTCAGCACTGGGTAGTGCTCGATCCGCGAAGCCTGCCCCTTCAGCATGGTTTCGGCTTGCTGTTCCATCGCGTGTGCGTCGCGCAGCCAGTCCAACAGGTTCTCTTTGAGCTCTGCCATGGATGTCTTCCTCTCGTGTCGGGCGAAGCCTTACCGTATCGAGGCTGGGATGCGGATCAAGCGATCCCCGAGTGAAGGCTTGGCGAACGGCGGAGCATCTCAGACCGGCGGTGCGTGGGCCTGGAGATCGATGGCCCTCGTGGTGAACGGCGCGCATGCAACGCATTCGCAGGCCATTGACCGCTCCCGCCACATGCTGAACGCTCCTCAGCGCCAGGCCATCCTCATGACCCGTTCCGCGCTTTTGCTCGTCTTGCTGGCCCCCTCTCTCGCCTTCGCTCAGCAGGGGGACGGAACCGACGTCCAAGCCAACGTCCACACGTTCAAACCGGCCAAGGCAGAGGCGACGCCTGAGCACGTTCAGGCCCTGAAGGTGCCCAGCGGCTTCCAGGTGCGTCCCCTTGCGCAAGGCCTTCAGAATCCCCGGATCATCGCCGTAGCGCCGGACGGGCGGATTTATATCTCACGTCGAGATCAAGGCGACGTGCTGTTGCTGGAGGATGCCAATGAAGACGGAGCCTTGGACGCCGAACCGAAGGTGGTCTTCTCACGTCCAGGAGCGCACGGGCTGGCCATCGCCAACGGGCAGCTGTATGTCGCCACGGCCAACGACGCGTGTATCGCGCCCCCATACGCCCGGACGGCACGTTGGGTCCAGAGGAACGGATCATCAACGACCTGCCCGATGGCGGTCAGCACCCCAACCGCACGCTGGCCTTTGGCCCTGATGAGATGCTCTACATCAGCGTGGGCTCGTCCTGTAACGCGTGCAACGAGACCAATCCCGAGCATGCGGCGCTGCTGAGGTCCTCGCCGGATGGCAAGAGCCGGTCCATCTTTGCCAGCGGCCTGCGGAACACCATCGGCTTTGCTTGGAACTCCAAAACGGGGGAGCTGTGGGGGATGGATCACGGCATCGACTACTTGGGCAACGATGAGCAGCCCGAGGAGCTCAACCGCATTCAGAAAGGAAAGAAGTATGGTTGGCCCCACATCTGGGGCAAGGACGGGGTGAATCCCCAGAGCACCCCGCCAGGGCAGATCAGCAAACAGCAATGGGCGGCGACAAGCGAGCCCATGGTGCTCGGCTACACCGCCCACGCGGCCCCCATGCAGATGCTGTTCTACACCGGCCAGCAGTTCCCGGCAGCTTACCGGGGGGACGCCTTCGTGACGATGCGCGGTTCCTGGAACCGCAAGCCTGCGTCGGGCTACGAGGTGGTGCGGGTTCGTTTCAACGCCGGCAAGCCGGTCGGGTTTGAGCCCTTCCTGACAGGCTTCCTGGTCGACAACGGCCAGGCGCATATCGCAAGGCCCGTCGGTCTGGCGATGACGAAGGGCGGTGCACTTTTGGTCGGCGACGATGCCAACGGCGTCATCTACAGAGTGACTTACGGCCCAGGCCAAGCGTCCGCCTCCCCCGCGACCGCAGTGCCTAGCGGGCCCTTGATGGCCCAAGTCAATCAAGGCTCGGGCGTGCCGTTGGCCAAGGATCGGATCGGCAAAGCCGCCACGTTCGAGTTCCGCTCCCCGTCGTTCTCCTCGGGCCAAGCATTGCCTCCCCGCTTCAGCGCGTATCACGACGATGCATCGCCCGCTCTTTCTTGGAGCCCGGTGCCTGGTGCCAAGTCCTATGCGCTGATCATGGAGGATCCGGATGCAGCCAACGTCAAACCCTTCGTTCACTGGGTCGCTTACAACATCCCAGCGACCACGCAATCGCTGCCGGAGGGCCTGCCGGTCGATCCGCGACTCCTGAAGCCGGAGGGAATGCTGCAGGGGGTGAACAGCCGGGGGTCTGTGGGGTATTTCGGCCCCAAACCGCCAGTGGGCGATCGACCCCACCATTACCACTTCCAGCTGTTGGCCTTGGACACCGTGCTTGATATGAAGGCCGGGGCAACGCGGGACGAGGTGCTGAAGGCCGCGAAGGGCCACATCCTAGGCGTGAGCGAGACCGTGGGCACCTACCAGCAGGTCGAGGCCCCGCTGAAATAAAAAAGGGACCCGAAGGTCCCGACCGGTGCCCAAGGCCCGGAAACTCAATGAACCTCCAGTTCCTGGCAAAGGGACTGGAGGGCCGCGGCGATCTCTTTTAGGCGAAACGGCTTTTCAAGGAAGGGCGTGCCTTTGAAGCGTTCGGGCAGCCGGTTGGCCCCAAGGCCGGTCGTAAACAGGAACGGCACCCCCAACTCGACCAAGCGATCGGCCACGGGGTAAGACTCGACCCCGTTCAAGTTGACGTCCAGCACCGCAACATCGAAGGCCGCCTCCTCGGCGCATACCAAGGCTGTGGGCAAATCTTCGGCCGTCTTGGAGACGTCGTAGCCGACTTGGGCAATGGCCTGCTCCAAGACCATCATGAGAGTGGGTTCGTCCTCTACAAGAAGAACCCTTACTGCTTTGCCGTCCAATCCCATGACTTTCTCCCTACAAGCGCTCTGAGTGGATGTGCCACGATTGGACAGTGTGGCCCGAGGGCTCGCCCGATTTGTTAAGAGGGCGCAAAAGGATGACGGCCGTCGCTCTTCTACACTGCGCACTCTGTCGCCCTTCGGTGGCCCTGCCGAGAGGATGACCCATGAACCAACCAGCGAAAGCGAAAACCGATTTGAGGGACGAGAGCCGGCAGTTTGCCCTGCTGGTGAACTCGGTCACCGACTACGCCCTATACATGCTCGACCCCAGCGGGGTGATCCAGACCTGGAACCCGGGTGGGCAACGAATCAAGGGCTACCAGGCTGCCGACGTGGTCGGCACCAACTTTTCCCGCTTCTACCTGCCCGAGGAGGCCCAAGCCGGCCTACCAGAGCGAAACCTGCGGACCGCGGCCTTAGAAGGGCGCTACGTCGCCGAGGGCTGGCGATTGCGGCAGGACGGGACCCGCTTTCGTGCCAGCGTCGTGATCGATCCCATCTGGGAAGACGGGGAACTGGTGGGGTTTGCCAAAATCACCCGCGACATCACCCAGCGCCACGAAGCGCAGGAGCAGCTGCTCCAAGCCCAGCGCGATCTCCTGCAGGCGCAGAAGATGGAGGCCATCGGGAAGTTCACGCTCGGCTTGGCCCATGATTTCAACAACCTGTTGACGATCGTGGCCAACTGTCTGGAGCTCATCAGCCTGCGGGTGAAAGACGGAGGCGTGGCCAAGCTCATCGATACCGCGCAGCGGGCCGCCGAGCGCGGGGCCCTTCTGACTCGGCAGTTGCTGACCTTCGGCAAGGGACAAACCTTGGTGCCAGAGGCAGTCGACTTGGCCGCCTTGATGGCCGAATGCGAAGCGATGCTGCGCCGCTCCGCCGGCGACGCGATCGCATTGACCGTCGAAGTTTCCCGGGGCCTTCCGACCCTGTCGGTGGACAAGGCACAGCTGGAGGCCGCAATCCTTAACCTTGTGTGCAACAGCCGCGACGCCATGCCGAAGGGCGGAACGATCCTCATCACGGCCTCTGCGCGGCAAACCCGTGATCCTACGTTGCCCAACACCAGTGAAAGACCTTACATCTGCCTGAGCATCCGAGACGACGGTTCAGGGATTGAGGCGGACCAGCAGGCCAGGGTATTTGAACCGTTTTTCACCACCAAACCCATTGGAAGGGGCAGCGGGCTGGGCTTGAGCCAAGTGTTTGGCTTCACGGCCCAGTCCGGCGGGTTCACCGAGCTCCAGAGCGAGCTTGGGAAGGGAACCCGCGTTAGCCTTTGCTTCCCCGCACCAGAGCATTGAGATGCCGATCCACGTGTTGTTTGTTGAAGACGAAGACGATCTCCGCAGCGTCGTCGTAGAGGCTCTGACCTCTCAGGGCTTCCAAGTCACTCCCGCCAGCAACGGGGATGAGGCCCTCGTCCTCCTGCGCGGCGACGCCAGGTTCGCGGTGGTAGTGACCGACTTCAACATGCCAGACAGCGCCGACGGGCTGGAGGTCGCGGCGGAAGCCGCGGTTGCTCAACCCCAGGCCCGCGTCATGCTCGCGTCTGGCCTTCAACGCTCGCAGCTGCCCCCGCTGCCCGAGACGGTTCGATTTCTCCCGAAGCCTTACCGCTTCCGACAGCTTGTTACGGCGATCCACGAAGACTTGGGCTGCACGTAGGGGGGCGGATTCCTTGCGCGGCCAGGCGGTCGCCACTGGTTCATCTTCCTACCAGTGCGCGTCTGCTCACTAGGAACAGCAGCCGGTCGATCGCCGTTGCGTTCAACGCTTCTCCATCCCCCCGCACCTTGAAACCGGTCCAGTCGCCCACTGCGACCTCGCTCAGCTCTTTAACTTCCACAGGCAACCAGCGCATAGGCCAATAAGGCAAGCGGCGATCCATGATCGTCCCGCTTTGCAGCTCGATCAGGTCGTGATGGCTCGAAGCACCGAGCACCCTTGAGAACACCACGTCCAACCCGTCCGGGGGGCCCTCCAAGTATTGGACGAAGCGCGTCCCGTCGAACAAGAGCACCCCACTGACACCTGCGTCCCGGTTAAATCGAGTTGCGTCGTCGACCAGCTCCTGGAGCTTGCCGCTCCGGAGGCCAAGCAGATCGCCGCGCAACGCGTCGGATGCCTCGCTGACATACACCACGGCCCTGATGGGCATTGGGCGCTCCTTCTCAACTTGTCTGGCCATCCCCCCCTCCACGAACTTTAGTCCCGCCCACGCATTTAGGCAATCGCGTTGTGAGATAGCGCCTACAGGCGGCTGTTAACTTGATCCCGAGTTCCAATCGAGTAACCTTTGATTATGGCCCTTTACAACATCGCGGAACGTTTAAGCACGGCTAAAGAACTAATCAGCAGGGGCGATGACGCGTCATTGATCTACGCCGCGCTGGAACTACGATTCTGCCTGGAATCCGTGGCGTATCAGAACTTGGCTGCATATGGTGAAGACGTTTCCACCGAGCTTGCTCGCGAGTGGCGACCGGACCAGATCATCAAAATGCTGGCCGCCTTCGATCCGAACTCTGATCAAACGGCCAGCTTCTCCATCTCGGTAACGCCACCGCCCAAAGACCTCGATTTTGCCTCAAGTGACTTGAAGGCCGCTTTCAAGGACAAGGATTTCTTGCCGATCGGCGAGGCCAAGCGCATTCCTTGGGGCAAGTTTCGCAGTTACTACAACTCGTTGGGGAGCTTTCTCCATCTGCGCAAAGATCTGACGAACGCACGGCCGAAGATCGAAAGGCTCCGTGTTCTCATCGCTGAGCTGGAAGAGGTTGCGAGCTCGACGCTGATCGCTGCCAGCAAGGATCTCGCGACGGGCAAATGCGTCGACTGCGGCCATGTGCTCATTCTCGGCCCGGCCGAGCAAGCGGGGGACAAGCCCGTTTTCTGCCCGAATACCAAGTGCAACTCGAGCTATTTGGCCATCAAGGGGGACCCGGAGCGGCGGGTGCAGAAGGTCGAAGCCTTGGGGCTGCGCTGCGAATGCGAGGCCATCGTTCCTATCTTGCCAGAGAGGCTTCTCAAGCCTGCGGTTTGCCCAGCTTGTGGGTCGACCGTTTGCGCAGTCATTGCTGCAAAGGCAAGGGTGCTAGGGGTGCCGCCTACTCGCGAGGGAGACCTGAGCGGCTAGTTGCACCTTAACTTCGCCACTTCGTCCACGCCCGGCAGTGGCGACGGCAACACGGCTTTGCACACGCCGGAAACCTCGACGGCCATCCCCGGCTCAGGGTGTTCTAGGTAAAGGGCTCCGTCGTAGCCGACCATGGCTTGTTCGTTCGGCGTGGACGCGACGGTGCCCGGCGCGATGATCGGACCTGTCAGGATGAAGGCCCGGGCGTTCTGCGTCAGCACGGGGAAGGTCACCCGCACACCGCCTTGGCGGGGCGCCACGGATTGCTTTTCGGTCTCCCCGATCTCCACGCCCACCGGCAGCTCCTTGTCCTTGAGGCTGACGGTGGTGGGTAGCAGGGAGGGAACGTCGGTCACCAACACGCGGCCTTGCTTGTTGGTCTGGCCGACCGGCGCTCCGTTGACCCGCACCGGCAAGCCCGCCTGGCCCGGCACATCCACCACGGCGAAGCTGGCGTAGGCGGGTCGCCCGAAGGCCACGCCGCGGTGGTCCAGGAACACGGCGCCGGAGAAGTTGGCCGCCACCTGGGTTTGCCCGTCGTAGTGGTCCACCATGATCCGGGCGTCGCCGTAACGCGTCATGGCATCCGCCGTGGCCCGGGTGCTGCCCTGATCGCCCTCGGTGTGCTCTGCCGCCAAGCGAAGGCCGCCCTCGGTGCGGTAGGTCGCTCGGGTGGTCAGGGCATCCTGGCCTGGGGCCTGGCGGGCCCGAACGCCCACGCTGGCCTTGCTGCCGAAGCGGTAGGTGTAGCTGGCGGACACTTGAAGATCGTCGCCTTGGAGGTCTCGGAGCACGTTGGCGGACACCTGGCCTGCAGTGCCCAGGTTCGCGCTCACGCCCAAGGAAGCGAAGGCCAGGCTGGAGCGCCCCGTGTCGATGGCACTGTAGATGCCACGCACAGTGAAGCGGCGATCCGGGCGGTAGAACACGGAGGCTTGGGTGCGCGAGGCAATGGGTGTGGCGTAGGTGCTCTGCAGGCGCCAGAAGCCTTCGTTCTCTTCGTGTTCCAATCGAACGCCCAGCTTGGGGCCGCGGTAGTCGTAGCTGGCCGCCCAGCGCGTTCCACCTTGGCTTGAGCGGCCCACCTCGCCATCGAAAACGCCCCAAGTGCCCGGGGCCCAGGTGGAACCCACGGTGACGTTGCCCTTGCCGTTCTCGTCCACCTGACCACCGGCTCGGATGGTCCAGCGGTCGTTGACGCCCTTGGCCCACGACGCGCTGACGCCGGCCGTGCCGTAGCGGTTTTCGTCTTCGCGGACTTGTCCCGCCGCGATTTCCCACGCGGAGAGCCCGGGACGCAGCAGGGTTGGGGCCACGTAGAGCCGTGCAGTGGAAACGGCAGTTTCCCGGCCGTAGGCGTCACGCACCACTACATCCGTTTGGCTGGCCCCCAGGGCCACGTTTCGACCGTCCACGGTGAAGGGGCCGGCCTTGACGTCTTGGCGTGTGATTTCGGCCTGGTTGGACAGGACCTTGACCTGCCCCGGATCCAACGCGATGCCCCCCAAGGTCGGGACGGGCCACGTCGGCGTGAGCGGATCCAGTGCTGCCGGGTCCTTCGCGAGTCGAATGCCGCCCAGCGCCACGGGGCCGATGCGGGGCGTGGCGTAGACATCGCCGGCTTGCCAAGTCCGTTGGCGCGGCAGGTCGTCTTTCTGCCAAGCGGTCATGCCGCGGCGCATGCCAAACCCGTTGGGGGATTGGTTGAGCTGCCCGGTGGTGGAGACCGCGCCCCAACGCCCTCCGGTGCGCGCGTCCAGTGCCAAGGACGTGGCTTGTTGGCCGCCTGCAATCTGGGTGGCGAGGTTGTAGTTGACCAAGACGCCCCCGATGGCGGGCGACACCTGAGAAACCGGAGTGCCGTGCTGGCTGAGCTGCTGCGCCGGCTTGCGGTCAGCCGGAATGGTGAGCTGGACGGTGGCGTTCTCGGGGGTGTAAGCCACGGTCACGCCCAAGGCTTGGTCGGTCAGGTCCTGGCCCTCCTCGCCCGGGCGAAGGGTCACGCCGAGCTGCTGCCAGGTCGTGGATTCGGCCACCCAGGCCCCACTTTGCTGCCAGAGCAACACGGGGTCCTTCGCGGGCAGCCCGTTGGCCTGGATCGGCGCGGCCAGCACCGGCTCCACCCCGTCTGGGATGGCCGCGTGCGCGCTGCCAATGGACAGGGCCAGCGCGAGGCCCAGGACGCTTCCCCGCCGCACGTGTCGCCCTCAGTTCACGGGGACGACGACGGGAGCCCCGTTGACCGTGATTGAGAGCGTGGACGCCTTGAGACCAGGCTTGAGCTCCACGTGCTTGCTCTGCCCCGGCAATACCCATCCCAACGCCCCTTCGCGCCATGCCGGCATGCCTTGAGGACCGACGGCGATCAGGCGCGCGGCGGTCGAACCGGTGTTGGTCAGCAGAAGGCCGTCGGCGGTGAAGCGGGCCGTGAGCACCGGAGGACCGGCCTTGGCGTCTTCAAACCCCACCGGCAGGTTCTGGTGGATCAACAACTGCACCTGGCCCGCCGTGGACGGCTGGGGCAACTGGCGCAGCAGCACGCGGTAGTAGCCCGGCGTGCCGATGCCTTGGGTGCGCACCAACCGCACGGCCCGGCGGGACCCAGGCGGGATTTCGACAATGGACGGTGCCGCGATCACCGCCTTGGCGGGGCCGGTCACGTCCTGCCCGCTGGGATCTTGGGACCAGTCCAGCACCGTCACCTGAAAGCGCTCGGGGGTTTCCCCATGGTTTTCCAAGGTCAACGCCCCTGCCTTTTCTCCAGCCGGGGCCACGATGCTTGTGGGAAATAGCGACACGTTGCCCGCCCACGCAGGCACGGCGAACAATGAGCACAACGAAACGGCCAACAAACGCTTCAACATCACTCCTCCAAACCGATCACCTCCTTTGATCCAACCAAAACATTCAAAGTTGTCAACCCACCCCCAAAAGAAAACCCCCGAGGATTTCCGGGGGCTTTAAGGGAAACGGTTGAGGATCAATAAGTCAGGGTTACGGCGATGGTGTCGGAGAAGGTTCCACCGGGCACCTTGTTCAAATCGTAGAAGGCATAACCGATGCCGATCATCTGCTGCTCACCGGTTCCCACGCCCTCCCAAGCATCGGCCCCACTGCCCCACACTTGGCTGGCACCGGGATCTTTGAAGAGGCCGTAGGCGACGAAGTTTCCGGCCCCATCGGACACGGCGCGGTGATTGGGACGAGCAATCGCGGCGCCGTAGTTCAACCCGTCGCCGGGCACGATGCTGAAGGCGGTGCCTTGGTTGCAGCGAACCAGCAACGCGCCGTTGGAATAACCCTGCGTGCCGGACGCCAAACCGTTGTATTCACCGCCGCCCAGCTGGGTCACGAGCAGGCTGCACTCGTTGTTCACGGTCGCAGAAATCATCAAGTCTTCGGTGACGTCGGCGGCGGAGGCCGAAGCGGCAGAAAACGCGGCCATCAAGGCCAGAGAAAAAGAAAGGGTCTTGCGCATGAAAAATCCTCCTCGGATTTAGGGAAAGGGAAAGTGGCCCGGATTGGGCTTGCTTCACCAATACTCGATAAATCTATTTCCGCAAGAGGATCGGGCAACAAGAGTTGCAGGGGCCAACCCAAGCGCTTGCACCGAGGGCACGAGTGAGCTAAAAAGCAATCGCCGGTCGCAGAAGCGTCGGTGTTGTGCCCGCATAGCCAATAGGCTCCGGGTGCCCGAGGTCCACCCAATGGGGGCGCGGGAATCTTTTTTCGATTCCGGAGCCATCCATGACGACCAAACGCCGCAAATCCCTCCGCACGTCTGCCTTCCATGCCCAGTTCGGCCGCTGCTACTACTGCGGCCTGCCGATGTGGCTCGCAGCTCCTTCAGAGCTCGGGCTGAAGCCCAGCAAGGCTCGAGCCTTTCAATGCACCGCGGAGCACCTGGTCGCCCAGCAGGATGGGGGCCGAGACGTATCCGGGAATGTGGTGGCCGCGCATGCCCGATGCAACCAGTGCAGGCACAAGCGAACGGGACCAGCTCCCTCCCCTGAAGCGTTCCGGGCCTTGGTTCAGAAGCGGCTGGCAGTGGGAAGATGGTGGTCCAGACTGCCGCCAGGGATTGCGCATGCTCCTGTATGACCTCATCAAGCTCTACGAACCCTCGTTTGAGCCGGCTCGCACCTCTTGAAGGCGCAGGGACAGCTTGCTGGCAGACACCTTCCCTCAACCACTCCCTCGCGCCTCGCGGACAACCGCCAGGGCCATGACCACGGCTTGGAGGAGATCCGATTTCGTCCGCCCCTGCTCGCTCCCATCGCTCGGAAGGGCGGTCAATGCAGCGACCGCGTCCTTCCCTGACAAGTATTGGACGCACGTCAAGGCGGACCAGTGAAGCCCAAACTCGGTGCGCAGTCGCGTTCCAGCCTCCCCTTGCAAGAGCGTCCCGTCGGCCATTTCGAGCAACACGTGTGCAGCGGCCAACGCCTTGGCACGGGCATTCGCAGGGTCTTTGTGCAGGGATTAAGCTGCCGGCTTCGCCTTGGCCTTCTTGGCAGGTTTCCGAATCGGCTTTGCCTTCTTGGCGACCTTGCCCACCTTCGCAGCTCCCTTAGCCGCGGCCTTCTTCACCTTGCCAGCGGCGGGCGGGAACTTGGCCCCAGGGTTGGCCTGCGCCCACGCCTTGCCTTCGGCCGACTTGGCCCATGCCGTGAAAGCCTTGGGTGCCAGCCCTCGGCCTGCCCAGGTCTCTCCCGTCGGGAGTCGATACTTGGGGGCGACTTTGCCGAGCTTTCGGCCCTTCAGCGGCCCCACAGAAGGTTTCGGGGAACGCGCCGGCTTGACGTCAATGGCCTCGCCAATGAGCTTGGCAACCTGGCGACGCTGGGCGGGGCTGAGAACCTTCGCATACTTCTGAAGCACCGCAATCGCCTTGGGCACCTCACCATCGCGCTTCTCAACCAGCCGCTTTTGGGCTTCGAGGTGCTTGATTTCTGCGTTGATCGACTGAAGAGTGGTCAAGGCCAAGGCAAATACTCCGTTGAGGGCAAGCAAGGGTTATAGCCCATCGGCGGAGCCAGGGCCAACGCAGGACGCGCCCTTCGGCCAACTTCCATCCACCGAAACCAGCCTCGTGCGGCAGATCAGCGTGCGTCCGGCCTCGACGCTCTTGGTCAAAAAGCTTTAGAAGAAGACCCCTAGCGGTCGGGTGGACTGGATTCAGGCGTGTTAGCTGGTCATCGAAACGGCCATCGAGCCCCTCCCGTAGCGCTGGGCGATCGCCAGGCTGCCTGCCTTGCATTCGAGACTCGTCGAGTTGCCCCGCGGCGTCGCGGTGCCGACTTGGACGGATGCCTTATTCACCTCCTCATATTTGGCGATAACGGGTGGGCATACGGCGAATAGTGCAGCGACGAGCCAAAACTTCTTTCAATCTCATGATCAATCCCCCTGCTAACCGTCGCCCGGCGGCGCTCACACCTTCAGCGCTGGTCGGGATAGGCATTTCCAATCGTCACCCCTGAGCTAAGATGAGACATGATCACGGTCCGACAGCGAAATGCCGAAAAGGCGGGGTTTGGATACGAGAAGGTCCGCCTGAAATGCGGCCCCGGCCCGAAACAGTGGATGTGCCCACAAATGAGCCAGCCGCTTTCGGTCGAAAAGGCGGCCCTGTCCCACTTCGCCCAGCAAGGATGGCGAGGGTTCAGCGGCGAAGGCGGCCTTTTGCTGACCCTCATCAAAGCCATGTCGTTCCAGAACCTTGGATACGACGAGCGCACGCGCTACGTCGAGGCGCTCTATACGCTGGCCGCAGAACCATCCTACGGACGATCCTACACCGTTGCCGAGTTGCTCACGAATCTGGCCCGCGCAACCGCCGGTCAAGTGGCGGCTAACTTTGACCAAATGGCGTCTCGGGGTCCACACATAGAGCAAACGGCGTGGGGGCATTCGTCCGACACCTCGTCAGTTCTCGATGTGTTTCCCGGCCTGGAGCGCTGGATGCTATTGGAACTGTTTGAAGTTGCCGGCTCTGATTTGCTTCACCGCATTGCCACCATTTTCGCCTCTAACCCCTACGAATACCGCCGCGGCTGGCCGGACATCACGATGTGGAGGGAACGGCAGCTCCGCTTCGTGGAGGTCAAAGCTCCTGGCGACTCGCTGGGCAAGAGTCAGAAAGTCATTGCCCAAACCTTCGCCGTCCCATTGGGCCTGGACTTCACGCTCCTTGATGTCGTGGTGCCACCAGCGGTGCCCTAGCCCACAGCATTGACGCTCGCGCGCGAAACCAGGCCGCAGCACTCTCCCGCCGACTTTGGCTCGCCAAGGAAGAGTTCGCGGGCGCGGCATGGCGGCCAAAGGGCAAGCAAGCCCATCCGGAAACCGGCTTGGTCGGTCAAGCAGGATGCATTGTGTCCGGCATAAACTACGAGGTGTGACCAGCTAGTTAGGGTGAATGGATGAACCAGGTTAGGAAGCGATGGAATAACGACGAAACGCGTGGACAGGTCGAACGAATCTTTGGCCGCGATCAGTTAGAGAAGGTGCGTTCTTGCCTACAGGCACTCAATGAGCGCATTTACTTCAGCGAATACCACTACAGGCAAGCCAACTATTTCATCAAGAAGCCGATGGAAGGCCGAACCAGCGATGAGGCCATGTTGGTTTTTTTGGGCGTATTTGACGAAGACGACGAGCCCGGGGCCTGGGAACACTTTCGCTTTTCCCACGCCCATGCATTTGCTTGCGTCCAGAACCTTCACTCTCTCCCCGACCACTTGGCCTACTTCGCCTACTGGGCATTAGGAATGGACTTGGATGAAAAAACTCGTATCCAGCGCTTGCGAGACATCACCCGAAAGGAGGTGAACAGACGCCTTCCTGAGCCACTGAAAGAGGTCTACAGCCAACTCGTTGCGGACGAAAGTTTCGTCTACATCGATGACCTCAACAACCATTCCAAGCATCGATCCTTGATCAAAGTTTCCTATCAAACGAAGTTTGAGATAGATCAGGTAAAGGAACATGGCTTGCAGTTCGGCGAGTTCACCTTCGGAGACAGATCCTATCCCGCCCGCTGGGTGCTGGAGACGCTGCGAAAAGAACATAACCGTCAAAGCAAGTTCATCGTGGCGTTCGGCAACGAACTGAACGCCACGCTCCAAGCCATGCCGGCACGGGTTGGCTAAACTCACATTCGCCCTGCCAGACTAACGATGGTCATGCCGCCCAGCGCGCTTGCGAGAAGCTCCGCGAGCGCTCCGGGCCGGTGGACTAGCCAACGTGCTAGCGGACGTTAGCGAGCCAGCCACTCCACGAGTTCTCGCACGCTTGCTGCGTCCGCACATGCTGCATCCACCCCATCGCTTTCGACCTTCACTTGGAACGCCAGCCAGGCGTGCTCCTTCTTTTCGGTCAGCCCAACATGAGGCTCGATGGCACCCCGGCTCCATAGCCAGATCGATTTGTCCCGAAGCTTTCGGACGAGTGCCTGGATGTGCGGCAATGCTTCTACTCTTTCCGCTAGAAGCTCGAAAGCCTTCGAGGCCGGGCCCTGGGGGCCCTTCTTAGGGAGTCCCCCTTCGTCCAAGGTGATCTGACCCTCGTCCGCCATCGTTCTTAGCATCGAGCGGCATGTAGCGATATCAGTGTCGCTCGGGTCAAGGAAACCGTGCTTGGTGGCCTGCCGAAACGCGTAATCAAGGTCCACAATCGCGCATGCTGGAAGGCCCAGCGCCTCCAGGATCTCCATGGACTTCTGGGTATCCGAGACGCCGCTCATCGCGACAATCGCGAGCGAAGACTGCCCCATGGTCTTGCCGGAGACTGCATTGAAGAGGCTGGGGAGCAACCGGAGCTCTGTCTTTCCCTCGGTCAAGACCACCTTGTCAGCGAAGAGCATCTGGGAAGAGTTGGTCAAACTGAAGATCTGGTGGAGCTGATGCGTAGGCTCGGCAACCAACTGCTCGACCACCGACTGAAGCCTGGGCCTTGCTTGGGTCCCCTGCGGATGCTTCTTCGTCATCAACAAAGCATTTTTAGCGTCGCGCGCGAGGATCATTTGAGCAGAGTGGGTCGAAAAGACCACCTGATAGCCCGACGCGGAAAGTGCCCTCAGTGCTTCGCGAACCTGCTCTACAGCAAAGGGATGCATGAACAGCTCGGGCTCATCAATCAGCAGCAGCGTCACTCCACCGGCTATGGCAACGCCTCGCTTGAGGTCAGCCAGGTGGCGCACCATTGCCATCTGAATAGCGCGCTGGGCACCATGCCCGTATGAACCAAATCCCCTGCCCTTTCCGTCTCCCTCATAGACCTTGACGGTTCCCGCCTTGATGAGGTCGTTCAACACAGGGACGGGGAAATCCAGCTTGATGCTCACCCCAGGGAACAGATCGGCGATTTTTTGATTGATGGAGGCGTCAATCCTCCCCAGCTCTTCAAATCGTTCTGCACCCTCAGCGGAAAGCATTCCAACGATTGCCAAAAGGTGCGGCGATAGATCCGCCTGATGCCTTTCTTGAATAGCTGCGACCATGTCTATTAAAAGCTTACCAATCGTCGTACTGGTCTTTGCCTTACTGGCATCCTCTTCCGCATCCTCCATAGCCCCGATCCGTATTGGATCCGGGAAAAGAGCTGAGATGGCCTGATCAATGCCAGTCGGATTTGGATCCCACTCGTTCGTGTCTAAGTTCAACACGGTCAGTGAAACGCCACTGCCAGCCCCTTGCTGATGCTTTCGGATGCGAAGCACGCCATCACGCACATGCGGCTCGATCCTTGTTCGATGCTTCAAGTCCAGCATGGCAAGGTCTTCTTCGACGATGCCATAGAGACGGCCAGATACCTCAATAGGCAGAAGTGGATCGTGGAAGTCTTCCTCCTTCCAGCGCCCCCCTTTTACCAACCATTGAAGTGCAGTGAGGCAGTTGCTTTTACCGCAGTTGTTCAACCCAACGAGTGGCGTGAACTCGGTCAGCTGCAACTGCGTAGAAACGCACGACCGAAAGTTGCGAATATCGAGATCTGAAATATAGACAGCCATTCCCTTCCCCCTGTTATGAAGTCACTCCCCGATGGCTGCCTTCAGCTGCTCGGTCACGCTGTTGCCCTTCTCATCCTTCAACTGGGCCATGAGGTAGATCCCCCTTCCCTTGCTCTTGCTGGCCCAGAGCTCCCCGATCATGCGTTTCTCCTTTTCGGAGTCCGCCGTGTAACGGTCGCCACCCTTGTATTCGACGACCAGCAGGCGACCGTCCTTGAGCTTGGCAACGAAGTCCGGGTAGGTCCGCTGCTTGGACGTCGGCATCCAGAACTGGCTCTTGTCCACCAAGTTTCGGACCCAAAACGCCACCTCATCCAGCTGATCGATGGCCTGGGCGCAGAGAAACTCCTCCCCCACCTTGCCCCCGGCGGTCTTCCATTGAAGATCGCCCACGAAGGGGTAGTAGTGCTTGCGGAAGCGATACGTGCCGCCTTGGTAGTAGGAGTGCGCCGGATACTGGGTCATGTCCGCGGGGTAGGTGAACATGGCATCGGGCTCATCGCTGACCACGATGTCGGCGTCGGCACCAAACAAGGCCTGCTGGAAGCCATCCTTGAGCGCCTCCGCCTTGGCGATCTGAAGCTGCTCGCCGAGCTTCCGTCGGAGCACGAACTGGCCATTGAGCAGTTGGGATAACGAGAAGCCGCGATCTTCGGACAGCCCGCCGATGGACCGGCGCAACCACTCCCGCAGCACGGGCTGCTTGACCGCTGGATCGCGGATCTTCTGGTCCAGCCAGCCCACCAGGTCCGCCTGTGTGCGGTCCTTGGCGAAGCCTGGCAAGTAGGTGTTCACGTCGTCATCAATCGGCGTGTAGCTGACCTTCTCTTCCACCAAATCGACTTCAAAGGTCTTGCTATCTGCATTGAACTTGAGGCTTGTCAAGTCCGGGGGATAGGCCAGCAAGTCCCAGGTGAAGCCCGGCGGCGTGGCGCCGCTCTCCACGAACTCCAGCTCGCCCTGCTCCATGACCCCAAGCCGGGGCACGCTGAACACTGCGCCGTTCTGGCTGGGGGCTTTGACGGCCTTGGAAGCGATCTGGTGGCGCTCGATGGTTGCCGTGGCCTCCTCCCGCTCCTTGGTTGGCACAGCCTTGGTGATCGCTTCCACGGTGGACTCGTCCACCTCGCCCGTGATCTCCACCGAGCCGCCCTTGCCTTCCTCGTTCGGAGTGAAAACAACGCTGGTCTGGTCCCGAGCAGGGATACCAGTAAGATCCGGTTGTTTGCTCACGGCAATGGTGGTCTTGGGCGTCACGGGAACCGGATTGACCTTGCCGCCTCGCAAGTCCAAGCCGGGCCCAGGTGTGGGATCCGGCAGCACCGCGCCCACGGCCTCCAGAGGGTTGAAGCCGATGTCGATGAGCGACTTGGTGAGCTCTGCGGCAGCCAGATTGAACGCCGCAGTGGTGACATGGGCGTAGGCCTTGTTCATGACCTCCTGCTTGCGGCGGGTGGCATACGGCATGCGCAGCACGCGGCCCAGCAGCTGCTGGATGTCCTTGTCGCTCTTGACCTGGGCCACCGAGCAGAAGACGTAGGCAAAGGAGCAATCCCACCCTTCCTTGAGCGCTTGCTTGGTGATGATGACCTCGATGGGGCAATCCTTGGCGAACAGGTCCACGCCGTCGATCTCGCGCTGATCGCCCGTGGCGATGGCAATCGCCTTCTCGGGCACCTTCTCGTTGTCGATGAGGTGCTTCTTGACCTCCTCGACCGTGGCAGTGCCCTTGGCGTTCTCAGCCTGAATCAGCAGGATGGGACGGATGTAATCCGGCTCGCCCAGCGCGGTCTTGCCCAACTCGTTGCGGCGGGCCACAGCGCTGCCCACGGCGACTTCCCATTGCCCGACGTGCTCCTTGAGCACGACTGGGAACTTGATCATGTCCGCGCCCTTGAGCTCAAAGGCACTGACGCTGACCAGCACATTGCTTTTACTGGCTTCCGGGGTTGCGGTGAGCTCCACCACTACCTTGGCACCCAGGCGCTCGTAGACCTGATAGGACAGGGGCGTGTTGGCATTGTGGGCTTCGTCGGTGATGACCAACGGACCGTGAAGTTTCAGCAGATTGGCAAAGGACGCGATGGCCTTTCCCGCCTTGTTCTGCTCCAAGTAGGGCAAATCGGACACGCTGCCGGCGAAGTGAGGCTCCAGATCTTCGTGGTGCTCGTAAACCTTGCGGCCTTCCTGGTTCTCCACGCGCAGCGCGGCCATCGTCGAAATGACCACGCAGACCTTGGTTCCCAGATCAGCAGGGCGGATGTGGGTGAAGTCTTCCACGTCGAACACCGCGACCTTGCCCCCAAACGCCTCGTCCAGCTCCTGGCGATAGGGGTGGCGGGGGTTCTTGAAGGCTTCCAGCGTCTGGGTCTTGATCTGGGTGGTGGGCACCATCCACATGACCAGCGGGAACTCGCGCTCGAGGTAGGCGTCGCCTGCCGCCTGGATGATGTGCGCGCCCATAACCGTTTTGCCGCCGCCAGTGGGGATGCGAAGGCAGACGTAGGGCGAGGCTTCCATACCCGGCATGGGCTTGTAGTGGGCGATCAGACCGGCATCCACGTTCTTCTCAAACGCGGATGCGGGGCCGGTCAGCCTGGCGTCTTCTAGGAACTGGGCCAGGCTGCACAAGGCCCGCTGCTGATACACCTTGAGAGAAAGAGCCATGCTTAGCGTGCCTTGATGTCGTAGGGGGTTTGCTTGAAGGTGATCTGGAGCTCTTCCAGCCGCTCCTTGGGCAAGTCGCAGGACTCGCCGTAGATCACCTTGGGCCCGTCAAATGGCTGCAGGCCTTTCACCACCCGCTTGGTCAGCACGTTGCCGCCGGTCTTGCTCTCGTCGCCCAAGATGCCATTGAACAGCAGGTAATAGCCGATCCCATGGTGCTCACCCAGGAACGGTTGCTTCGAGGCACGTGTGGAGCGTGCGGTGCCCGTTTCGGCAAACCAGACGTGGGCGGCCAAGTGTTCGAACTTGATGCCCTCGCGGATGTGACCTTGGTCATCGAATACGGGCACGCCGAGCTTGTAGAAGCGAAAGCCACCGCCACCTTTCCAACCGACTTCTTTCGAAATACCTGATTGCTCACCTTCCACAACGGATACAAGCCTCGCTTGGCAATGGCTTCGCGCCTGGTCACCTCGCTCAATACCAACAAACCTGCGATTGAGCTTCAAAGCAACTGCTGCTGTCGTCCCGCTTCCAAGAAAACTATCGAGAACAAGGTCCCCAGGTTTAGTCGTTAACTCAATGCAACGACGCAGGAGCCGCTCGGGCTTTTTACCTTTCTTAAATGTCACGCCGCCCTCGCCAGCAATGCCCTCCCACGAGATATCACTCCAGATATTCGTAAGCATTGAGGAGGCGACAGGCTCTCCATCAATCTCAACAACGTTCTTGCTGTAGAAAAGGATTTGCTGACCGTCCAAGATGTAGACCGTATCGAGCGATTCGCCCCGCTCCAGCTTTAGAACTTCACCAGGTCGAGTGAGAGACTCTTTCTTTAGATCAACGATTGCCTGACCCGCACCGGAGTCGCTAATGGATGCCAAGCGGCAGACTTGGCTTGAGTTCTTCAGAACCCACTTGTCGAAGTGCTGGAGAATAGACTTAGGGTGTTTGATCCTTGCGTTCCGCGGCACCTCAGCATATTTATCGGCAAGAGACGAAAACCTCCATTCACTCTCAGGCAAATCCCGGTTCTCCAGCCAAAGGTTGTAGGCATAGTCAACACCGCGTGGAATGCGGGCACTTACGTCTTCAAACTTCTCTTTGTCCTTCGCATACCAAAGAATGTATTCCGATGCTTTGAATACACCAGGATTGACAGTGCTAAATGCAGAAGGCGAGCGGGCAGCGATAGTTATCCTGTTGACGAAGTTGGACCGGCCAAAAATCTCATCCAGCATCACCTTCGCATAGTCAACCTCGTTATCGTCCAGATGAAGAAAAAGAGATCCCTTCTCTGAAACAAGCTCGTGGATGAGTTCGAGCCTGGCATACATCATTGACAACCAAATCGAATGCTCGAAGTTGTCGTCGTATTTCGGGAACATCGCTCCGGTATTGAACGGCGGGTCTATGTAGACGCAACCAACCTGGCCAGCGTAGTAAGGCAGCAACGCCTTCAACGCATCCAGGTTGTCGCCCTCGATCAGCATGTTGGGGGAGTCCACCTCCCCATAGGACAAGCTGACCACCGGCTCCAGGAGGCGGTAAGGCGTCAGGGCGGAACGGGTTAGGTCCTCGTCACGGTCGGACCAGTTGAGCAGCGGCATCGAATACATCCCCTCGAACAGGCTCCAAGTATCGTTCAGCGGGTGCATTTCGGCCAATGCTCCAAAGCCTAACGGCGGCTAAGCCATTGATCGAAATAACCTTCCCGTGATCGGGGCCTGATCGCGAACTATATGCTGGGCCACTTAGCGACCAGCGGGCCAAGAAGCATCTCGGCTACGGACGGCTGAGGCCCACCTTCCCGCAGTAGCGATAGACGGCGGAACTGCTCACCCCGAGTTCCCGCGCCAGGTGAGCCCGGCTGACCTCCTTCAAGCGAGCCCGAACCTGGTCCAGGGCCAGCCCGCGCAAGGTGCGGTGCTCTGGCCCTTTCAGGACACGCCCCAAGCGAAGGGCTCGGCGGTCCAGGCCGATGGTGGCCGGCGACAAGCCCAAGCGCTGGGCCACCTCGGCCGAGGTCAGCCCGGCTCGGACCAGCCGCTGCACCTGCTGGCGACGCTCAGCGAGCTCGCGGGCTTGGCGGTCCCGGAACGCCTGCCGTCCGGAGCCCGCCAGGCGGTGCCGCCGGACGAAGCGGTTCACGGCCTGGTGGGTGACGCCCAGGCGTTGGGCCAGGGCGCGCTGGCTCACCCCTTCGTCCAGCCAGGATTGAACCTGGGCCGGGGAGCGGCCGCCGAGGAAGCCTTTGCGCGGACTCATCGATCCATCGCCGCCAGGTCGCCTTGAATCTCGGAGGGTGACACACCAAGCGCCTGGGCGATGGCCCCAAGCGTCAGGCCTGCGGTCATGCCGGCGCCAATCGCATACCGCCGCTGACGTTCATAGGCTTGGCGACGAGCCTCCGGGTCGATGGGCATGGCATCGGACGGGTCTACCCGTCGGGCGTGCTCGATTTGATCCCGCTCACCACACGTTTGGCGGTGCGCGGCCAGGGCGTCGTCCACGTCCATGCTGAAAGGCGTGTTGCGTTGGGCAGCGTCGTAGATGGCTTGGATCTCCGCAGGCATGGGGAGCAGCTCGATGCCGTCAGGCCCGGGAAGAACGCCTGGGGCAAACAAGGTGGAAGGCTCGCGGTTCATCGGCCCACCCAGTAGCCCAGCCCCGCGCTAAGCAAGGTGGCCGCGTATAGAGCGGCGTCCTCAGCGCTGGAAATGTTGAGGGCCATTACCACCGCCCCGAATGCGAGCGTGAGGACGCAACCCGCGAAGATCCCCCCAAAAATCGCGAAATCCACGTAGAGCGATGCGTCGCGCTTCCCGGCGCAGAATAGGGCCAGCGATTGCTTTACGGTCGGGTAAGTCAACGCGATCATAAAAGAGAGAAACGCCGCCGAGCAGAGAAACACAGCAAGGACCAGCATGGAAAGGACCAGCATCGTCAACGCACTCATCCGCGCGACCTCCCCTTGCCCCAGAAAAAGGCCAGCAGACAGAGCACCGCGACCGTGCCGAGGACAAACAGGCCTCCCCCGGTGGCGAGCTGGTGCCAGACGCTGAAGGTGGCTTGGGCCAAGAACGCGGCGATGACCACCATCCCAACTCCAAACAGCCCGCCATGGATCACGACGCGGCCGTGCGTGCGAGCGTCTCGCTCACCGCCCCTCACCCGTTGCCAAGCTGCCTTGGCATCGCCAAAGCGCTTAAACGTCCAGAGAGGGACCAGGACCATGAGACTCAGCAGGGTCAGCAGAAGGATCGCGCTCACCATGGGCGGCCTCCCGCGCGACTCCTCAGCGGGCGCGCCTGGAAGGTGAGAGGCTGGCCCCACTGGCTGGGCTTCAGATTCCAAGCCATTGGGAGCTCGACCTTCGCGTGCAACCGGGCGTCATTCGGCAATGCTCCTGCAACCCCGGAACATTCCATGCCATCTAGGATCTGTCTCGCTGTATCCCCCGAAATGAGAGCAACTTTGTCAAAAGGAAGCTCAAAAAGTTCTCGGGGCAAAGAGCCCATGCCGTCCCAGACAAAGACCCCAACCGGAACAAAAATAATATAGATTGCCATCAGCGCTGCCCTCCAACGGCTACATTTTCTCTGCCCGCACCGATGACTACGGATACGGAAGCTGCCTCAAGCTCTGTAATCACTGGCTGCGCGGTCCCTTCGGAGCGGAGAAAAACTTGATCCCCCACCTCAAAAGCCCCCTGCTCGTCGCCCTGCATGTAGAACGGCAGAATGCGGCCAGCGATGCGCAGCGCACATACGCTGTCATCCACACCGTTGTTTCGCGTGTCGCGGCATGGGACGCGCTCATACGTCACTCGGAGCGTGTAGTAGCGCTGCGCCTCGTCAATCACCCACAGCGTGACGCTTTCGCGTGTTGCGGGGTTCTTCTTCAAGATTGAGTTGTAAGCCGCGTATGGGCCACGGCCCGGCGCTTCCATGGGTTCGAAGGACTGAACCCCGGTGGCGGTTTCCGTGGGGGACGCCTCCCAGGCGTGTGTGACCCTTACTGCGATGGTGTGCGGCGTGATCACGGTGGCATTCACCCCGACGGCAACGGCGACCGAATCGCTACGGGGCTCGGCGGCGCTGGCGGCAAGGGGGAGCAGGCTGGCAAGGGCCAGAGAAAGAATCAACGCGCGCATGAGGCCTCCTTTTTTGAATGGGTTGCACTACCCATAACAAACGGTTTGGTTTGCGCAAGGGGATCGGGAAAAGAAAAGGCGGCTTTCGCCGCCCTTTCCCTTGGCCTTAGAAGCGCGCTCGCAAGCGAGGGGCTTCCAGGGTTTGGCCGTCCTGCCCATGGGCCTTCATGGCCGCACCGACCTGCCGTTGGGCGTCGGCCCCAAACCCGCCTTCCGGTGGCTTCCAAGCATTGGCAGCGGGAAGAAGCTCGTCCAAGAGCTTGGATCGGTTGTGGGCTCGCAGCTCGTTCTCAGCGTTGTTCAAGAACGACTTGGTCTCTCGGTTGCTCGCAAAATCGATGGGCTTCATGCCAGGCTCGTTTCGAAAGCCGTTGACATGGTTGTCAAAGCCTTGCTCGCCGACGAGCTTACACCCCTTGTCCCAGTCCGCCCCTGCGAACACCAGTTCTCGGCAGAGTTCCGTCTTTCCCTGCTTCGCCGCTTCATGGAGGACGCTGTAGCCGGCATAGTTGTTGTAGGCCCAGCCCTCGTCTCCGTCGATGTTGAACGTTCGGTTCCGACTGACCAGTTCTTCGTTGGGATCCACCTGCTCCAGCAGACGTTTGGCGTCGCCGGCCTCAACGAGGGCCACAATGTTGAGCACGCGGTCTTGCTCCTCCTTCGTCTGCTCCGCCTTTTCCGCGGCCTGCTCTTCCGCTTCGGCATCCCAATACCGAGCCTCGTGGTAGTAATCCCGGCTCGCATAAGGGGTTTCCCCCCTGTCGTTCTCTACGTGGTGCTGGGGAACGCCTCGCCCCACCCCATCGACCAACTCTTCCATCGCGCGCTCGTCCGCGGTATGGGCAGGAATGTTTCCCTCCATGTCTTTTGCGTCAACCTGGGCCCCGGCCAACACCAACGCCTGCACCATCTCCCCCGTTTTGACGTAATGAAGCGCGGTTCGGCCCAGCGCATCGGTGTCCCTCACACTACCGCCCTGCCCCAACGCAGCGACAAGCTCGCTGGGCGTCTCGGCCAGGAAAATCGGGTCGGTCGCCGCATCGACGCGCTCACGCGGCGAAAAATCGTCTCGGTGGTTCCGAATACTTTCTCGATAAAGCATAGGATCATGTTTTAGCGCTGGCTCGCCATTCGAGTTCAGCAGGGAGGGATCGGCCTTGGCATCCAGCAAGCGCAGCACAACGCTTGGGTCGCTGGCCAGGTGGAGCGGGGTGTCTCCCCCGTCCGTCCGCAGATTCACGTCGGCGCCGGCATCGATAAGCATGTGGCAATCGCCTTCAAGCCCTCGCTTCGCAGCAACATGCAGAGCGGATTGCCCTTGGCTTAGGGCATTGACATCCGCTCCGGCCTTCGCCAACAGCGCCAAACCTTCCGCAGTAGGTTTTTCGGACCAAGCGGGTTCCCTTTGGTATGTGCTCAACAGGCGATCAAAAGGCGAACGCCCTTGTTTGTCCAACGCGTGAACATCCGCCCCAGCCGAGATAAGCAGTTCCATCTGCCACGGCTCCTGACATTTATGCAAGGCGGAATCGCCGCGCGCGTCGCGATACCCTTTCACATCGGCGCCGTCTTCGATGGCCTGCCTTACCTCGTCCTCGAAGCGACCCTTCGTCTTCAGACCAGCGAAGGCCAAAGTGCTCCCCAACCGATCCGTTGCCTCATCGTTGAACGATGGGGGCGCACTCTGCGATCCCAACCGGGTCCGACTAGAAGATGGGATCGCCCCTTGGGCCTGCAGAGCGCTCTGTTGACCCGACCGGGTCTGATTGGAAGATGGGATCATCTGAGGACGTTCACCGGGTGAAACTTTTACCGGCTCCACCGAAGCCACTGGCCGCTGGCTTGAATCATCCAAGCGCTCCCGGACCGGGGGTTCAGGCGGCTCAGAAGAAGCCACGCCTGGTAGTTCCGTGTCCTTTTGACGGATGAAGGGTCGAAGTAGATTTGAAAAGACGTTGCCAGCCATGGTTCCTCCGCTTGGTGAGTGATACTCATGTCTTAACAAAGAAAGGGGGATGCGCAAGGGGCCGCAAAGAGAAAAGGGGCGGCTTTCGCCACCCCTCTCAACCCAGCGTAAGAAGCTCAAGAAAAAACATGGTGCCTAGTTAGTGATTTCTCAGGTCGGTTAACTAAGCATTCTTTCCACCCCGGCGACAGCAACCACCGGAAACCACCGATACAGCAAGGATAACCACCCAACCACCTTCTAACCGCTCACCCTGGAAAAGTTCTCAGTTAGAAGTAGAGGAATCGGACCACAGCCGGGTCTTCCCCCAGCACATTCATTTCTAACTCGAAACCTCAAAAGGTCAACCCCCTACCTGCGCTAAGCAACCTGGCGTTCCTTGCGTCGCGATGGGGTCCTTCGACCGGCTTCCGTCTTTCGCCCCTGCTCCATGTCCTGCTCCTTCTTGACCTGCGGCAGCGGCTCGCGTTCAAACGCCGGGATGTCCAAAAAGGTCATGACCTTCTCCGCTTGGCTGGCTGCGCGGAACAGGGTCCTGGGGTCATCGGCCAGGGCTTTCATCCAGGACTGCAGGTAGGCGGCGTGTTGCTCTTCGTGCTCCTTGCCCAGGGCAATACCCAGGCGCTCGGAAATGAAAAGGCTGGACAACTCCGCCACCAGTTCCTCTTTTGCGTAGTCCTGGCTGCCGAACCGACCGGCCTGGTCGCGGTCGAGCCGGTGTTTGGCGCCGGTCCAGTGGGCCAACTCGTGGAGCAACGTGGCCTGATAGCTGACGTCATCTCTGAAAGTGTGGTGCTTCGGCAGGTGAATCGAATCCGCGGCGATGGAGTAGAACGCTCGGTTGCCACCGTCGTGATGAAGTTTTGGCTGGTGCTTGTCCAACAACTCCCGCACACGCAAGTGGCGGATCGACTCGGGCATGACGAAGGGCGGCGGGGGCTCGGGCATGCCGTCCATTTGGCTGGCATTGAACACCGTGGCGACGAACACCGATGGCCCTTGGTATCCGTTCTTCTCTTCGCCCTCGGTCAACGGCTCGGCCCCGTCTTTGGCCTTGCCCGTCTTGCTGAAATCCCAGTAGGCGATCCGCTGCCCCTTCTCGCCGCGCTTGACCTGGGTGCCAATGCTTTCGGCCTGGCGATAGGTCAGCCAGCGGTCGTCTTGGTAGCCATGGGTTAGTTGGGCACCGCGCAGGATGAGTGTGTTGCTGCCGCGATAAGCCTTGCCCGTGGTCGGGTTCCAAGGCCCGTTGATCGAGCCGTTCTGCGGGGCGTCGGGATCATTCCATGGGCGGCGCCAGGGGATGGTGCCTTGCTGCATGAGTTGGAGCATTCGCTCGGCGGTGGTTTGGATGAGATCCGAATACTTGGACATGGGTGGTTGCCTCAAATCTTTTTCAACCTCCTGCGCCTCTCAACAGGTGGTTGTGGGTGGATGGGGTCAGAACTCGATATGAAGGGTCAGACTCTTGCGGTGATACAACGCTCGCCGCACCAGCTCGGCGATTTCGTCCTCGCTGCGCAATCCCTGGTCGCCGTCTTTGCCAAGACGGACGTGGAGACCAAACCCGCTCTGCACGAGCAAGTATTGCGGGTCCGCTTCCGGCGTCTCTGGGCTCTCTAGATCGGCCGGGCTGATGGCCGATTCGGGGAACGCGTCGTCGGGGATGTGGTTGGGCGATGGCATGGGGGCTCCGTTTTGGTTTGGATACCCCTTTGCAATAGCGCAACGTCGCCGGTTGTAAAGGCCTGCCCCGGAAATGCCCGGCGTTGCTGGGTTAGCCGGCCTTCTTCTTTTCCGCTTCGGCCTTGCGTTGCTCGCGCGCCTGTCGCTCCCGGCGATCCTGCCTCTCCCATGCGGCGGCGTTCTTGGCTTGGCGCTCCCGCTCTGCGCGGCGTTCGGCCTGGACCTGCTCGTAGGGCGTGTTGGCAAAGCCGAACAGGTGCTGGATCGCCTCGGGCAGCTCGGCAAAATCCTGCTCATCTTGCCGTTCGGCGGCGGCGGCCAGTGCTGCGTTCTGGGCGTCGTTGGCCGCCTTGACCTGCTCAGTTTCGGCTTGACGGGCTTCTGGGGTCAGGGCCTCCAGCCGCTTGAGCTCCTGCTCTTGCGCGCGTTCGGCGTCGGTCTGCTCGCCCTTCCAGCTGCAGAGGTAGCAGTCCGCTTGCTCTCCATGGATGCGGCGGTTCGACGGGCGCCCACGAAGGTGTCCAGCCGTCTTCAAGCCGCGGGTGAACTGGCGCTGCGAGAGGATTTCCTCCGGTTCAAAGCCCTTCTTCTCGCACCAGGCCACATAGCGGGCATGGATGGCCTTGACGCTTTGCCACTGCTCACTGCCAGCGGCGGCACCGAACTGCACGCGGTCGGCATGGGCCCAGGCGGCGATGGAATCGGCGTTGTGGATGACGGCCTGCTTGTAAGCACGCGCAGCCTCCGGGAGCTCGTGGTCGGCCATGAAGCGACCGCGGGCCACGACTCGGCGGGCGCCTTCGAGCATCCAATCGAGGAACAGTTGGCCTTCTTCCTCCAGCAACTTACGACTGAAGTCCTCCACGCGGTCTTTTTCCGGGATGACGTTGGCCCACTCCACGATGGAAAGGCGTCGGGCAACGCCACCGGACTTGTCGCGGTAGAACGGCGCGCTGTTGCTGCTGATGATCCACTTGGCCTTGGAGTGGTAGTTCAGAACGGAGAGGTGTTTTCGGTTGATGCCGATCCCGTTGCCACTCACCAGCGTTTTGAACGTGCCTTCCTTCCACTTCTCGCACTCCACCTCATCCACCAGGATCAGCTGGCTGCCGAGGATGCCTTCGAGCGCAAACGTGTCCCCCAGGGTGGCCAAGTCCAAGCGAGCCACCTTGTTGTGGACGCCTTCCACGCATTCGGCGAGCGTCGATTTGCCGCTGCCGGCGGCCCCGTGCCACCACGCTGCAATCTGGTAGGAACCGGGCAGCAAGGTCATGCCGCATTGTTCCTGCACCAAGGCACGCACGCCCTCGTCCGGCAGCGCATGGGCCAGGAACTTGCCCAGCAGGCTGTCGGCGGGCACCGAGCTGGGGATGTAGCGCTGGCCGGGCGTGGCGCCCGTGGCGATGTTCAGGGCGTGGGTCATGCCATAGCGCGGCTTGGGCTCCAGCGCTTGAATGCCATCTGCCGTGATTTCCAGGTAAGCGTCAGCGCACGGGACCACCGCCCGCTTGGGTTCCAGTTGCGGCAGCGCGCTCTGCTGACCCAACCGCGTCCGGGCGTAGGCCCAGCAGCTGGAGGCGAGCTTGTCGCTGGCCTTCGCCGGGATATTGGCATCGAGCCAGTCGGACGCCAGGCCGTCGCCGAGGCCGCGGTGAACCAACGCCCAGTGGTTTGCACTCCAGCGGTAGACCAGCGTCGATTGCGTCGCGGATTCGTCGCGGACGCTGGCCCAGAGGTGCCCGTCGAGCCCCAGCTGGAGGTGGCGAGCGAACAGGAAGTCCAGGCTTTCCGGGCGCAGCTCGCCTTTGTTGAGCTTGGTTTGCTTGTGGCGATCCAAGGCGCGTTGTTCAACCTTGAGATTGCTGGCGTAATCCCGACGGTTTTTCTCCCAGTGCTTTTCGATGAGAAAAGCAACCTCTGGGGGGTTGACGACCGACGGATCTTGGGCGAGATTGTTTGTAGACATTGTTGTTGGCTCCAACGACTCCCCGCCCTGCCAGGCGGGGTTTCGCGTTTGTGGGGTTAGGCGACGTGCGGCAACGCGTTGTCCAGGATTCGGCGCAGTTTCTCGCTGGGCGAGATCCCCGAGCGTTTGGCTTCGGCTTTCAGCCGCTCAATCAACGCCCTTTCCATGCGGGCATTGAAAGGGTCTTTGCGTGGGGTTTGGTTCTGCTGCGTGCTCATGGGTTCTCCGTGTTGCATCCGTAATACATTCAAGAAAGCAGGTTTCTTGAAACCGTCAAGCCCCTTTCCCAGAAATATTTTTTAGCTGCTGGTTAACTTTCCTGCTGGTTTTCTGTTTTTTCTTAAACCAGCAGCCAAACCAGCAACTAAAAACCTTCCAAGTGATTGTTTAATCTCGTTTTTGTTCAAAAAATAAGCTAGCTGCTGGCTTGCTGGTTAAAAAAACAGGTTTACGCTACGCGCCAACGTCTCATCTGGTCGAGAGATTTTCACTCACTCTTAACATTTTATAGTTGCAGAGAAAAAGTGAAAAAATTAACCAGCAAACCAGCAGGAGCCTTCAAAGCCTTACGTGGCAAGGGTTTTGCTGCTGGTTTGTATGCTGGTTAACGGTTTTGGCGTTAACCAGCAGGAGCGTTAACCAGCAGTCTTTCCTAACAAACCGATACGGTTGGATTATTTTTCGTATGGAACGGCTTTCATGAAAGCGGGGTAACAAGCACTTGTTACCCGGTTTCTGCGGGTTGAAGAGCAAAAGCAAAAGCGGCTTGGAGCAAGAGCCGGCGGCTGCTCGCCGCCGAGTCTTGAAGAGGGAAGGCGGGCCTCCGGCCTCTACTCGTAGAGGTGGAAGTGGGACCAAAACCCGGGGCGCCTGGGACCGGTCAGTTCGTTCCCCACCGTGACTTTGACCGCCCCAAGCGGCAGGAAATGAAACGTTTGATTCGCGTGGATCTGCAAAGCCGTCATCGCTGCGCACAACGGATCGATGTCACCCGCCAGCACCAGGATTTTTTCGCTTGGAAGGTGTTTCAGTTGACTCCTGATCGCGGCAAGGGCAAGCGAACCCGCGCCGCAACAGCTGTCGTAGACCTTGGCTCCGCTCCCACCAGGCCGATGCCTGGTGGCAAGGGCTTGAACCAGATCGAGAAGATCGCCGGGAGTGAAAGACTGACCCAGCCCTTCTCCACCCTTCCTGGCCAGCAGCTCGGCATGGACCCGTCCCAGGACATCGTCAAACGGCCTGCTTGCGAAGACCGCTTTGATGTAAGCGTTGATGGCTGCTACCACTTCAGGCGCTTCTTCGACATTTTTTTTCAAGGGTCCAAAAGCAAGGACTTTGGTGTCGAGGTGACCCTTGGTGTCTGCGTGGATATGTGCCATTGACATCAGTGCGTGCTGAACGAACGTTTCGAATGCAACCCGCGGATTCCACGGCTTGCCAGGAGTGGAAGGAATGGCGCGGATGGCCTTCACAAGCGCAGTGACCTCATTCATTGTTAGCCGCCCCCACGTCAGCGCCCGCCACCCGGCTCACGTGGGCCATGTCGAGGTAGGTTCCGCGAATCAGGCCAGACTCCACTCCCCGCTTGAGCCTGCGCGCGGCTGCAGCACCGTAGCCGATGAACACCGATCCCGCCGGGCAACTCGTGCCCAGGGTCCCATCCGGGCGGCAGAACGACAGACGCCCCTTCGTGAACACCACCGCTGAAACGCTGGGGTGGTTGAGCACCGACTCCTGCATCCAGCTCGTTTCCATCCGCGCCAGCACAAGGGCAATCCCGTTGCCATGCTCGGCGGCCTTCTCCATCCAGCGGTGCTGGCTGGTCGGGCTGTTCTTGTGCCCGCCGTAGGGCGGATTCATCCACACAAACGCCGACTTTGGCCAGGGCGTCTTGAGCCCGTCGTCGCTGGGCTTCAGCATCCGGGTGGCCGTGCGCCAGGGCATGCCCTGCTGCGGGATGCAGGGATCCAGGTCAAACGGACCCAGGCCGTGGACGATCTCCGGCGGGGTGAGCCAGGTTTCGGTCGTGATGCCTTCCGGCGCCCGGTCGTAACCAACGTTGTTGGCGACGGCGAGCGAAAGCCTGGTCTGCTTGGGCTTCTTCGCGGGCTTCTTCGGCTTGGTCGAAACAGGGAGGGGGCGAGCAACAACGTTCATGGGAAATCTCCAGGTTTGAGTTTTTTGGGGCAAAGCTCCGCCAGCACGGCTGGTCGGCCGCGTTTCGCGAAAAGGGTTGAGGGGTTGGGCCAGACCTGGCCCCGGGCTACCGCTGCGCTGCTGGCTTAGCCGTTGGCGGCGTCTTGGACGTCGAGGAAGGCGTCCAGCGTTGCCAGCTGCAGGGTGAGCACCTGGCCGGAGGGCACGCCCCGCAGGTCGCGGTTGGGCACGTTGACCGACGTGCTGGTGTCGGCGGCAAGCACGCCCAACGCGTGGGGCAGAACGTCGGCCAGGGCGTCCGCGAGGGCCTGCGAGGTCACGTTAGAGAACTGGTTCAAGAGCGAGGGGTCGAGCGAGAGGATGAGCGGTTGCATGACTGTCTCCGTGCTGGTGTGGCTCCATTTTCCAGTCACGATCCGCGCGCTTCGATGCCCTAAGAGGGCCTCCCCTCTTGGACCTGAATCCTCATTCATCCAGCCACGCTGGGGCGGCGGCGGAAGCCGCTGCCTCCCCGCTTTTATCTCTCCACGACCGAGCCGGCGGGCAGCCGGCGAGACAGGGGCGTTGCGCCCCTGAAGGGCCGTCTAAAAGGGCGTTCCCTTTCTGCTCGGGGCAGGGGCCGGAAGCGAGACGTCCAGCAGTTCCGCCCTTGCTTCGTTACGAGCCGTGAGCGCCATCTTCGCGTCCTTCATTCGCTCTGCTTCGCGCGCTTTCAGCACCATGGCTGGCGCGGCCTGCGGGTCCTCTTCGGCATCGAATGCAGCCCGGGCTTCCGATGCGTCTTTGATGGCCAGGGATTCCTCCCACGCCATGAAGTCGGAAACGGCACCCAGCCAGTCCTTGTGGCATTGGAGCAACGCGCCTTTCAGTGCGGGCTGTGCCCAAGGCATGCCGAACGCTTCGGCCAGTCCGCACTTCTCGACCTCGAGTTTGAAGTAGTTGTGTTGATCAACCTCAGCGATGCTCTTGCCTCGGAAGAACATCCGAATGTGATCCTTCGCGCCCAAGGTTTGACCAGGTCTTACCGACGCCACCACCCGCTCGCCTCGCTCATCGACCCCAATCGTGAGCAGGAGGTCGCCATTGAGCTGCTCTCGAAACGTCGCCAAGCCTTCCGGCAACGTTCGCGTGGCCCCCAAGAGATGGCCTGGCTCCCTCGCGTCCCGCCATGGGCGCCCTGCCGGACGCGTTTTCTCGTCCTCGAGGGCGTCGAGAAGGTCCACCAACGATATGGCTGCGTGGGTGCGTGCCTGCCCCGGCTTGTCCACCACCACGCCCACCTTGCGAGCCCACGCGTTGAAGGCTTCGTAAGTCATGTTCAGCAGGCCCGCGGCCTCGGCTGCGGTCCATGTGTCCATCCACACCGCCTCCCGCTTGCCAGCCCCCAGTTCCTGGCGTTGCTTCTTCTCATCGGCCAGCTCTTTGTCCAGAGCGCGCAGCAACTTTCCCCAGGTTACCCCCCACCCGCCCGCGAACGTGTCATCCACGTGCCCGTAGCGGTCAGCATAGCGACGGATCAGCGCCGCTTCGGTCTTTGCTTTCGAATCAAACGACATACGGGGCAACCACTAGGATCGGTGGGGACTGTAGATGCTTAGAAGCGGAACGGCGTGCGAGTGATTGGGTCCGCCGCGGGCGGCAGACCGTCGTCCAAGCCTTGAGCACGGGCTTGGTTGCGGACCTCCCTCCACGCCGCCTGGAACGCGGACTGAGCCGCCTCCATCGCGTCATCGAATGGCTCGCGCGCCGCAACGCTGGTCCAAGGCTCCAGCAGCGCCTCGGCCAGGGGGGCCTCCCAGATTTCGCCCTCTGCCAGGGCCCTGTCGCGCTCCTCGATGGGCAGCAGTTGCACATGGCCCACCAAACGCCCGTTCTGCCGCACCCAGGGCTGAAGCTCGGCGAAGCAGTCGGCGGGCGTTGCGGTCAGCGCAGGGCGCGGCAAGGGCTGCCCCAGCACGGCCAGCACCTCGCCCCAAAACTCCGCTGCATCGAAGGTGGCCAACGCAAAAGCCAGGGACGTCATGTCGGCCAGTGCCATGTGCTTGGCCCGGTCAGGAACCCGCCCCCCCTTGCGCGGCACGATGGGGTTGGCACGGGTGACCGTGTGCCGGGCTGGGTGGGCCTTTGGGGTGGCCTGCCCGGCCGCGTCGGTGTCTGTGAGCCCGTCGAGCGCCTCGGCGAGCGCGGTCACCGGCACCAGCCAACTACCGCCCAGTTTGCGCAGGCCGGGAACGATGACGCCGGCCGCCAGTTGCTCGCGGGTTTGCTCGTAGCCGCCGGCCCCCGTTCGGTTGAGCACGCGCGCCACGTCTTCGACCGACAAGAGCGGCTTGTCGGGGAACATGGTGCGCAAGATGTGCAGCATTCCGTTCATGGGCTGGGGAAAAAGTGGGGAAAAACGATCCCTGGAAATCCCTGTTTTTCCCGGGGTGGACTGGGGGTGGCAAGAAAAAGGGGCTGGACGGATACCCGGCCAACCCCTTGATTTTACTGCTTTTTGCAACCTTGAAACTGGTGCCGGAAATAGGAATCGAACCTACGACCTACGCATTACGAATGCGCCGCTCTACCAACTGAGCTATTCCGGCGGAGCCCGCGATTTTACGGGCTGGGCGCCCCGGCGGTCAATCCACCCGGCTCAGTCCGCCTCTACCCGGTTGGCACACACCCGCCCAGCCGCGAAATCCTGCAGGTTCCCCAGCGTGATCGCCGAGATCTCCTGCAGCGCCTCCACGGTGAAGAAGCCCTGGTGGCCGGTCACCAGCACGTTGGGGAAGGTCATCAGGCGCTGGAAGGCCTCGTCGTCGATGATCTCGCCGGACAGGTCCTGGAAGAACAGCGCGCTTTCCTGCTCGTACACGTCGATGGCCAGGTGGCCGAGCCGGCGCGACTTCAGCCCGCGGATCACTGCATGGGTATCCACCAATCCGCCGCGCGAGGTGTTGACCAGCATCGCGCCCGGCTTCATCCGCGCCAGCGAGGCGTCATTGATCAGGTGCTGGGTATCGGGCGTCAGCGGGCAGTGCAGCGAGACGATGTCAGCGCGCGCCAGCAGTTCATCCAGCGCCACCATCTCGCCGATACCTGCGAAGGCCGGCGACGGGTACGGGTCGTGCCCCAGCACCGTGCAACCCATGCCCTTGAAGATGCGCGCGGTGGCCAGGCCGATCTTGCCGGTACCGACGATACCGACCGTGCGGCCATGCAGGGTCCGTCCAAGCAGGCCGTCGAGCATGAAGTTGCCTTCGCGCACGCGGTTGTAGGCACGATGGGTCTGGCGGTTGAGGGTCATCACCAGCGCCAGTGCATGCTCGGCCACGGCTTCGGGCGAGTACGCCGGCACCCGCGCGACGAACAGGTCCAGCGCTTTCGCAGCGGCCAGGTCCACATTGTTGAAGCCCGCACAGCGCAACAGCACCGCACGCACGCCCAACGCGTGCAGCGCGCGCAGCACCTGCGCATCCAGCCGATCGTTGACGAACACGCAGACCGCGGCGCAGTCCTGTGCCAGCGCTGCGGTATGCACATCCAGCGCGGCATCGAAGTAGATGAACGTGTAACCCTGCCCCGCCGCCTCACGCAGGTTGGCTTCGTCCAGGAAGCGACGGTCGTAGGGTCGGGCGCTGAAGACGGCGATCTGCATGGAAGAACCTGGATGGAATGCCATGCCGACCATACCGCAGCCGCGCGTCCGTGGGGATGGCACCGGCGATGCGAACATCGCCGGTGCCCTGTGCCACTCAGAACTTGTAACCCAGCCCCAGCATCACGCCGTTCTGGATCTGCCCGTCACGACGCTCGCCCACGTAGTCGGCCATGATCGACAGGCGTTCGCTGGCGCGGCTGGTCACGCCCAGGTTCCAGGCCAGCACCTGCTCGCCCACGGCCTGGCTGCTTGCCCCGAACACCAGATCCGGTGCTGCGGCGAAGCCGGTGCTGTAGCGCGCCTGCGAGTCGCCCAGTTCCTTCTGCCAGACCACGCGGGCACGCGGGGTAATGCGCTCGCCGTTGTTGCCTTCGAAGGTCCTGAACAGCTGCAGGCCGGCGCCCACGCGGATGCTCTCCAGGCTGCCGCTGCGACCGACCAGTGCACCCGCGCCCTGCCCTTCATTGAAGCGCGTGGCCGAGGTACGCGCGTAGTCCACCACCGGCAACAGCGGCTGGATCACCAGGCCCTTGCCCGTGGTGAATGAGAACGCATGCTCCACCCGCGCGGAGATCGCATCGTTGCTGTACTTGGCACGCAGCGGCTGCTGCAGGCCATCGATACCGCTGACGCTGCGGCGGGTGTCGTGAAGCAGGTCTGTGTAGCGCACCGCCGCCGAGAGATAGCCGCGCGAATAGGTCGCGTCCAGGTAGCCACCCACGTCCAGCGCGCGCACGTCACCACTGAAGTCGGAGCCGTCGCGGCCCTTGGTCGACATATCCGCCGCGGCCACGCTGACGCCCAGGGTGACGCGGTCATCGGCAACGCGAGTATCGGCGCCGACGACGATGCCGCCGATGTTATGGCTCAAGCCTGCCACGCCACCGTCGGCATCGATGCGGCCGTGGCTGGCGAAACCGCGCGCCCACAGGCCATGGTTGCGACCAGAGCCACTGCCTTCACCGCCACCCGCCGCCGGCTCGACCAGATGCATGGCCAGCTGGTTGAACAGGCTGCCGTGGCGCATGCCCGGCTGCGCCGACACCGATTGCGCGGCCTGCGAGGCCAGGCCGTCGGCATCACCGCCACTGCGCATCGCGGCCTGGTGCTGCTGCACCACGTTGCCGATGCTGCCCACCAATGCGTTGTCGGCCAGGCGCAGGGGCGCGTGCGCGTCACCGCGCAGGGCACCGGCCTGCTGTGCGATCACGTCACGGTCGGCGAACTGCAGGGCGCCGAGCAGCGACTTCAGGCCACCATCCCTGCGATCGGAAGCGGTCGCCAGCGCGCGGCCCAAGCCATCGCCGGAAGTGCCGTTGGTGAACAGGCCCAGCTGGTCGAAACCCGGGTTGGCGGTCAGCCACAGGCCGTCTGCGGCCTGCTTCACGTTGAAGCTCAGCAGCGAGTTGTGGCGCGGGCGGAACACTTCGCCGCCGGTGATGCTGGCGCTGTAGCCGGTGTCACCCAGGCGCACGACCTCTTCGAAGCCGCCCTGGTAGATCGGGCCCTGCACCAGGTCACGGCGGAAGTCCTGGCCGTAGTAACCCTGCGCCACGTTCAGTTCGAGGAAGGCCCCTTTGGAGATCACCAGCGCGCCGTCGGTCTGCTTGCTGTCGAAGAAACTGCCTACGCGCAGGCGGCCACTGCCCGCCCCGCCGTTCTCGGTCACATCGAACAGCACCTTCCCGCCCGGCATGATGTTGACGTAGCCATGGGTGACCAGATCGCCGCCGCGCGGCATCAGGGTCCCGTACACGCGCAGGCGGTTGAAGCCGTCCTCGCGCCAGGACGGGCGGGTACCGCTGGCCAGCGCACTGAGATCCATAGCGGTGCCGGCCACGTCACCATTGCCGACCAGCATGCCTGCGCCCATTACCCGCACCTCCGAAGCGCGCAGGGCGCCGCCTTCCAGCGCGATGGTGCCGTTGTCGACCAGCATGAAGTCGGCACCGGTGGTCGCGGAGGTCCGCCATGTCGCGCCGTTGGTCACGCGGATCACGCCCATGGAGTTGTCCAGCGTGGACACATCCAGGTCGCCCAGGCGCAGCTTGGACAGCAGCAGGGCCTTGTATGTGGGATCGTTCTGGTAGTCCTGTACCGAGTTCGCACCGATGCCCTGCGGACCATTGCTGGAGGCGTTGTAGATGCTCTGCGCCAGGTTGATGTAGCTGGACTGCCAGTTGGTGTTCCAGCGCGCGAAGTCATCATCGACGAAGGTCTGCAGTTGGCGACCGGTGCGCAGGTAGCCCGGGTTGATGTCGCCGCTCACGTTGGCGGTGACATTCAACGTATCGCCCGGATCGCGGTAGCCCTTGGCGGTGATGACCCTGTTGCTGTAGATGTCCTGCCCCGGGAACGACTCCAGCTTGCTGCCGCTGCCATCAGGATCGAAAGTGACCGAGGCACCCGTGGTGCGCGCCGGATCGCGGAACACCAACAGGCCGTTGGGCTGCACGACTTCATACATGGCCTTGTGCAGCAGCCCGGCATCGATGCCACCGCCGTAGTTGCCGGTATAGATCTGGGTCATCCGCGGCGACGGCGTGTAGATCACCTTGCCGCTGTTGCTGGCCGCGTGGATCTGTACCGAATCGACGATCGGCAGATCACCGGCCAGATAGCGTTCGACGCCACCGGACTGCATGATCGAGCAGGACGAAATGCAGTGGCCGGACACGATGGTGTTCAGGCCGGACGTGCGGATCACGCCCTGCAGCCACTCGCCGGCGATCAGCGCGCCACCATTGGAGGTGCGCAGCACCACTTCGCGGATCGGCCGGCCCTCGGCCTGTGCCTTGGCCAGCAACGCGGGCAACGACACCACATCGGCGTAGGTCACGCCGCCGCTCAGGAAGATCCGATCCCCCTGCACGTGATAACTCATTGCCATGACGTCATCAGCCGCCGCGATGGCGCCAACGGCGATCAGCCCGGCCAGGGCCAGGCTCAACTTCGAATGCTTCATACGTTCTCTCTCTCCACCCGCAACACGCGGGTAAGGAGTCAAACGGCAAAGCGCCGGAATCTCCCCCAGCCCGGTCGGCCGGAAAAAATGAATGCATTCACAATGAGAGAGGGGGCACCACACACTCTTCCCCATCCGGTCATCGTCGCGTAAAACTCGAAGGCGCACCCGTCAACGTCAGCCGAGGCCAGCCCTGTCCGTTCCGTCCCCCCTGATCCACCACGCGCCGGAGCCACCCGCGCCTGCGGACGCCTTCATCGCGTTCGTACGCGAGGAACGCGCGCCACTGTGCGCGTTCCTGCGCACACGGGGCGTCGGGCCGGAGGATGCAGAGGACATCGCGCAGGACTGCATGGAGCGGCTGATCCGCTATCGCGCGCACGGCACCGACGAACTGCGCCTGCTGCTGTATCGTATCGCGCGCAATCGCCTGGCCGATCGCGGCCGATCGCCGCAGTCGCGACCGCACCTGTCACTGGCCGAGCATGAGGGTCACGACGAGCCCACCAGCCCGTCGCCGGACCCCTTGCGCCAGGCAGAGTCCGGGCAGATGTTGTCCCTGCTGCGGCAGGCCCTTTTCAAATTGCCCGAGCGTGCGCGCGAGGTGTACCTGCTCAACCGGATCACCGGCATGAGCTATACGCAGATCGCGCGGCACTGTGGAATTACAGCCAAGACCGTGGAAAAACACATCGCCCGCGCCCTGCAGGGCCTGCGCCAGGAGTTGGGACCGGATCCGCTGCACAACGACGGGGATACCGAATGAGCAGCCACCGGCACACGGAAGACGCCTCGCTGTTCGCACGCGCCAGCGCCTGGGTGGCGCGGTTGGAGGCCCCGGACTGCACCCCTGCCGAACGCGAGTCGTTCGAAGACTGGCTGGCTGAAGACCCTGCCCATGTCAAAGCCTGGGCGCAGGCCGAAGATCTTTTCCAGCAGGGCCAGGGCCTGGCTGCGGACCCATGGCTGCGGACGGCTGCGGCGCGTGCGGCACGGCCTGGCCGACGCCGCTGGCTGCCTGCTGCGGCCGCGGCCGCTGGTATCTGCCTGGCCATCGGCGTGGGCTGGATGGTAGCGGTGGATGGCAACCCAGCCCCGCAGCGCTTTGCCAATAACACGCATCAGGCGCAGCGGCTGACCCTGCCCGATGGCAGCGTAGCCATGCTCGATGCCGGCACGACGCTGCACGCACGCTTTGGCTGGCGCCACCGCGAGCTGGACCTCGAACGCGGCCGCCTGCAGTTGCAGGTCGCGCCATCGAACAAAGCACTGCAGCTGCGCGCCGGCACCAGCACCATCCGCGATATCGGCACCACCTTCCAGGTCGAGCGCCTGCACGATGGCCTGGTCGAGGTCGCGCTGCTGGAGGGTGCGGTGGAAGTCAGCAACGGCGCCGCCCAGCACACCCTGGCCCCTGGCCAGCAACTGCAGGTACTCCCCTCCGGGCGCATCCAGCCCGGTCCAGCGCTGTCCTCCACGGCAGCCGCCGAGGGCTGGCTGCATGGGCAGCTGGTCTTCGATGCCACCCCGCTGTCGATCGTGGTCGAACGCATGAACCGCTATGGCCATGCACCGCTGGTGATCGCCGACCCGGAGATCACCGATCTGGCAGTCAGCGGCACGTTCCGCGCAGGCGACGCACAGGAGTTGCTGTCCGCGCTGGAACTTGGCTGGTCCATTGCTGGCCAGACGCGCCCGGATGGCGCGCTGGAACTGCGCCGCACGTACTGAGGAGGCCTGCGGTGATGGCAGGACCAGGCGCGCTGCAGTGGGGGCTGCTCCGCCCCCTGCTGTGCCTGGCGCTGCTGGTCGCCGCGCCGCCTGCCGCCCTCGCAGGCGATCCGGCTGCCACCCACGACTACCGCATCAACGCTGGCCCGTTGCCCTCGGCATTGCAGCAATGGGCACGGCAAAGCGGCATCGCTCTGGTGTTCGATGCCCGGGAACTGGCGGGGCTCCATGCCAACGGCACCCATGGCCAGGCCGATCCAGCATCGGCCCTGAAACAGCTGGTCGCCGGCATGCCGGTGACCATCCTTCGAACACCGTCCGGTGGCTTCGTGGTCCGCCGCATCCGCGTCGCGCCCGCCGTCGCGCCGCCGGTTCCGGCAACGGTGGCGCCGCGCCCGCGCATGCCCCCGCAGTCGCCCCCCCAGGTGGACCTGGCGCCGATCCATGTCACCGGCAGCCGGTTGCCGCGCACCTCCGTGCAGACCACCCTGCCGGTGACCACAATCGATCGCGCAGATATCCTGCGCAGTGGCTACGGCAGCCTGTTCGACCTGCTGCGACACCTGCCCGGCATGAACGGGCTGCCAGCGATGAGCAGCGCACGCAGTGGCGATTCGCAGTACCTGCCTGTCGGTGCGGCCGCCACCACCAGCCTGGATGGCATGGGACCGCGCGCCACCCTGTTCCTGGTCAATGGCCGGCGCCTGCCCCGTTATCCGATGGTGTCCCTGGAACAGGGCGGGCTCACCGACCTGGGCGGCATTCCACTCAGCTTTGTCGAACGCATCGAACTGGTGCGCGGCGGTGCGTCGGCCATCTACGGTGCCGATGCCATGTCCGGCGTCGTCAACATCATCCTCCGCGACCAGGCCGACGGCCCGGAGGCAACGCTGCAGACCGGTCTGAGCAGTCGTGGCGACGCTGGCCAGTACCGCGTGCAGGCCGCCACCGGAGGCCTGCGCGGGAGCGGCGACCGCTGGTTCGCAGGCATCGACCTGCATCGCGTCGATCACCTGGCGGGGGACCAGCGTGACTGGCACGCAGAGACGTCGCAGTACCTGATCGGCGCCTTCCGCGATGGCGACTACTGGCCCGCTACGCGCTGCGACGGACCATTGAAACGACGCAATGGCGCCTGCTGGTTCGACAGTTCGCGCCCTCGTTCGCTTCAACCGGCCTCCGATACCGCCTCGGCCTATCTGCGCTACCGGCATGAGCGTGGCCAGGGACGCTACGTCTATGCCGAAGCCCGCGCCAGCCACAACCGGCAGCGTTTCGATCTGGGCCCGACCGCCGTCGCCCTCGGCCTGTACGGCTACACCTTCAACAGCGTCCTGCGCGAAGCCGGCAATGTGCGTCCCCAGGTACGTGCCACCGACGCCGATCTCACCCTGGGCATCGGCCGGGACCAGGGCAGCCACAGCTGGGACGCCGGCATCAGCGCGCAGCGCAGCGACGTCACCCTGGCCACGCCGGGCACCGTGCGCGCCGAACCGTTCATCGAGGCGGCGCAGTCGCTCAGGTTCCTGCCAGGCTTCGATGCATTGCCCGCCGATGAAGCCACTTCGCTGTTCCCATCGATCCGCAACCGTGGACTTACCGAGCAGTGGCAGGGCTGGTGGGGCATACAGCGCGCATTGATGCCGATGCGGGGCGGCAATGCGCAGCTGGCTACCGGCATCGATCTGCGCCATGAACGCTGGACGTCGCACCCGGACACCCTGCTGAGCCAGGGCGATCTGGCACTGGGGCTGCCACAGCAGCAGCGGCGCCTGTCGCGGCAGAGTGGCGGCGCGTATGCGGAACTGGGCCTGCCACTCACGTCGGAACTGCGCATGGACCTGGCCGCGCGCTGGGACTACGACGGCGACTACACGGCATTCTCGCCCCGTGCCGGCCTGCGCTGGACGCCAACACCGCACTGGTCGTTCCTGCTGGCCAGCGGCCGCGGCTATCGCGCGCCCAGCCTGTTCGAACAGCGCCGCCCGCCAGGACAGTTCGGCACCCTTACCCTGCCCGTCTCAAGCGCACTGCCACCTTGTGCACAGAGCGAGCCGGACGGCCGCTGCGTGGTCACTGCGGATGTGGAGGAGAACAACGCGCTCAAGGCCGAGAGCTCACGCAGCCATTCGCTGGCGGCGACCTGGTCACCCAGCGATGCGTTCTCGCTTTCGCTGACCCACAACATCGTCGAGCTGCGTAACGAGATCCTCGCGCTGCAGCCGGCCGATGCCGTGTGGAACCGTGACACCTGGCAGCTGGATGAGGATGGCAACCTGAGCAGCCTCCGCCTGTCGTTCGACAATATCGGCCGCACCACTTCCCGCAACTGGGTGCTGCGAGGCGAATACCGGGTCGACACCGGCAGCACCGGCCAGTGGTTGTTCTCGCTGGACGCGCTGAAGCAGCAGGAGCTGCGCCGCCGTCGGGACCACGAGCCGGCGATCGACCTGCGCGGGCATGTCACGCCCGAGATGGCCGCGGTCCTCAACGTGCAATGGCAGAACAGCAACTGGGACATCGCCCTGCGCGGCAACCAGGTGGGCCGCACCCGCGCATGGCTGCCCGGCGCCGAGTGCCCGCAGCGGCAGATCGAACAGAACCACTGCATGAATCCGCGCCAGCTGCGCTGGAACCTGCACCTGGCGCGCCGCCTGGGCACACGCGTCATCGCGGCGCTGGACGTGCACAACGTGCTTGATGCGCAACCGGTGAACTACCTGGTCGGCAATGGTGGGCAGATGCCGGGGCTGGACGATCCACTGGGTCGCTACTACCTGCTTACCCTGCAGTTCCGCTGAGCGTAGTACGCTACGCGGCCTGTTCCACCGGTCTGCCACCTTCCCCATGAGAGCCTATCTCTGGTTCTGGGGCGCGTTCCTGCTGTTCTTCGCGTTGCCCTTCCCCTGCATCCTCTATTTCGGAACCTCCTGGCCGGTGGCGCTGGCTGATCGCAGCGCGCCATGGCTGTCCCTGCTGCTGCTTGTGCTGTCGCTGGCTGCATGGCTCTCTCTGCTGTTCGCGTTCCTGCATTTCCTGCTGCTCGGCCCACCGCGCGCCCTGCATCGCGTCCGCTCGATCCTCGCCGATGGCGAACCGCGCGATGCGCTGATCGAACACGCTGAACAGACCGGCGTACAGGTGCGTGGCTTCGCGCAATGGAAACTGCAGCTGTCCTTCAAGAACCTGTCCGGCACGCCGATCCGCGAACAGCTGCTGGTGGTCGACAGCAAGCCGCAACTGCAGCGCTTCGGCGTCGGCAGGCACGTCGATGCACGCCTGAGCCAGGTGCCGGGCGCGTTCCCGAACGTGGTACTGGACGGTGCCCAGCCCGAACTGGATGTCGCCAGCCTGTGGCGGCGAAGCATCGGCGCAGCGCTCTGCATCGTCCTGGTAGCCGCTGCCTATGTGGTGGCCTACCGGCTGCAGAGCGAGGGCCTTGGCTGGACCTTCCTGTCCTTCGGCCACCCGCTGCTGGTGTGCCCGCTGGTGCTGTGTGGGTACATGTTGGGGCTGCGCCTGCTTGGCCGCCTGCTGCAGGCTGATGCGCGCGGCGACGCGTTGAAGTACAGCGGCATCGGCGTGGAGGCCAGGGTGCTGAAAGTGCGTCAGACCGGCACCTACCTCAACGAACAGCCGCAGGTGGAGTTCCAGCTGGAGTACACCGATCGTGACGGCCGCGTACAGCAGGTGAGCGTGCGCCGCTTCATCCCGCTGATCGATCTAGCCAACATCCCGCGCGAAAACGTGACCCTGCTGTACGACCCGGATGACCGTGGCAACGTGCGCCTGGAGGGCGTATGAAACAGCCGCCCTCCACCCACACCGTGTTCCTGGTACTGCTGCTGGTTCTGGCGGGCGTGGCCGTTGCCGGCGGCGCCCTGCAGACCATCAGCGAAACGCTGGGGCATTCGGTACAGCCGGACCGGTTGCCACTCTCCGTCTCGTCACAGTCGCCGCGCGAACAACCTGTATCGCTTGTGCCGTCCCCGGCCGCCTTCCCCGCGGCGAGTACCGCTGCGGCACCCGAGCGCAACAATCGCCTGTTCGATGCGGACTACCTGCAGGCTGCGCGCCAGGCACTGGAGCAGCTGCCGGCACTGGCCGGCCAGAGGCTGACGGTCTTCCATAGCATCCACTTCTACGACGATGGCCGCATCAACCTCGATCTGGTTGACCCGCAACAGCCGGGCCACGTCGACAGCTACCACTTCGAACGTGGCCAGTGGCGCAAGGGCAATCCGGTGAACCCGCAGCAGTTCGCGCCGACCATCAGCCTGCAGCGCAGCAGCACACCCCTGGCCAGCATCGATTTCGAGGCCGTGCCGCGCGTGGCGCAGGCACTGCAGGAACAACGCGACGCGCTGCAGAACCCCGCATCCGAAGTCGGCCACGTCTACGTGATCGTGCGCAAAGGCGGCAAGCTGGTGTGGCTGCCGGATGACGTCGCCGGTGACCGCGAATCCGTGCGCCTGCAGTTCGATGCGCAGGGCACCCTGCGCGGCGTGAACCGCCGATAGGCCACAAAAAAAGGGGACGGAGGGGATTAAGTCGCATGTGCCTTGGTGCGGATTGCGACTTAATCCCCTCCGTCCCCTTTTTCTATTTCACCGAGCGGGCGATGGCGTACTGCGCGCCGTAGTACGTGGACAGCACCAGCACGCTGGCCAGCGGCAGACCGCCGGCGAAGCGGTCCCAGGCCAGCAGTGAATCGCTGGCGACGAACAGCAGCGCACCGGCGGCAGCCCAGCGCGCGCTGCTGGCTTCCACGGCAGCGGGCTGTGGCCGGCGCCACTGGCGTGCCAGTGCCAGCACTGCCATCGAGGCCAGCACCACCACATACGCCAGCACCGGAATGCGCATCGGTGCGGGCAGGTGCGGCCACAGGCCAAGTACGTTGAGCACGGCAAACGTCGCCAGCAGGACGCTGGCCGCCAACAGCCCACGCCCCGCACGCAGGCCGTCGCGGAAGGCCACGATGTAGCAGAGGTGGGCCAGCAGGAACGCGACCAGGCCCGGCACGAACGCATCCATCGGCAGCATCAACGCGATGTCACCCACGTACGACAGCAGCATGCCGGCCAACACCGCGCGTCGATAGAACGGCTGCGCGGGATCATGCACGCGCCAGACGATGGCAGCGATCAGCAGCGTGGTGGTCGGCTTGGCCAGCCAGTGCAGCCAGCGCCCGTCACCGTGCAGGAACGCACCGATGATGGCCAGGATCGCCATCAGCAGGATCACGCCATCGCGGGCGCGCGGCTTCATCGCGCCTTCCACAATTCTGCGAGGCGGTCAGGCTTGCCGGCGATACGCTCCAGCACCGGGTACTGCAGGCCACCGTGGTAGGCGATGCTCATCGTTTCGATGCGGTCGAACTGCTTCACCAGCAGCACGATCGGCGCCTTGTCCTTCGCTGCCGCAGCCACCGCGTCCTTCAAGCGCTGGCTGCTGTACTCACGGCCGCCAACCGCGATCACCTTCATGCCCGGTGCAAGACCGGCGTTGAACGCCGGGCTGTCCCAGATCACATCGCCGACCGTACCGCTGTCGAGTACGGTCGCGCCCAGCGAATAGGCGAGCAGTGCCGCCTTGGCGCGTTTTTCCTGCGCCTTGTAGGCGTCGTTCGGGGTATCGCGGTAAACCAGCTTCCAGCCAGCCAGTTCCAGGCCGCCGGTCAACGAACCGTGGCCGTCCAGGCGCCCGCGCAGGAACGTCGCCCAGTCGTACGGCGCGATGCCGTTCAAGGTCGCGACCACATCATCGAAGGTGTACGGGTTGACGTCCCAGTCGCCATTGCCGACGCCGAAGAACGCACGCGCGAAGTCGTCCAGGCTGCGGCGGTTGCCGCTCAGTTCGCGCAGCTTGCCCTCCACTTCCAGCCACAGCATCTGGCCGCCGGAGTAGTAGTCCTCGCTCATCTGGTAGTTGCGGTAGGGCAGCGTGCGGCGCTGGGCGATGGTCGGATCGTTGGTAGTGTCCTGCAGCGGCCGCCAGGCCAGGCCCGGTCGGCCACGGTCGTAGGTCGCGGCCACATTGGCCAGCATGTCGCGCGCCTGCGCGGTCGACCACAGCCCCGAACGCGCCGCCAGCACCTGGCCCCAGAACTGGGTCTGGCCCTCGTACACCCACAGCAGGCTGTCGCCCATCGGCACGTTGAAGTTGGCGGTGGCCAGGTCGGCGCCGCGACGGTACTTGCCGTTCCAGGAATGGGTGTACTCGTGCGGCAACAGATCGCGCATCCACGCGTTGCTGTCCCACTCGGTGAAGTAGCCCGGGTCAGCGCTGTTCTCGCTGGAACGGTGATGCTCCAGGCCGATGCCACCGAGGCGGTCGGTCAATGCCAGCAGGAACTCATAGTGGTTGTAGTGGCGCGCACCGTAAAGCTTGTCGGCCTGCTGCACCAGCGCGCGATGCATGGTGATCTGTGCCTCGCTCGGCTTCAGCGACTTGGCGTCGTCGGCAAACACATTGAGGTGCACCGGCACCTTCGCGCCCGGGTCGAGATCGATGCGCTGGTAGTGCTCGCCGGCGAACAAGGGCGAATCGACCAGATGGTCATACGAGATCGGCTTGAACACCACGGTGTCACCGTCGCGCCGCGCGGTTTCCAGCGCGGTTGCGAACGACCAGCCCTTGGGCAGGGTCACGCTGGCCTGCGCCTGCAGGTCGCGCGCATCGACGCCGGCCGGATACAGCGAATTGGCGTTCCACTGCAGGTTGAGCATTTCCGGGGTCATCACCACCCGGCCCTGGCTGCCGCCCTGCGAGGACAGGAAGTCGAAGTGGGCGACGATCTCGCTCACGCCCTCGGGCACGTTCACCTTGAACGCATAGACGTTGAACTGGTCACGCTGCCAGGCCAGCGGCTTGCCGTTGGCGGTCACGCGCAGGCCGGCCAACTTGTCGATCGGGCCGGTGGGCGAATGGTTGCCGGGAATCCACTGCGGGTACAGCAGGGTCACCGGGCCGGGCTTGGCCGGCACCGTAGCGGTCACCTTGAAGATGCGCCGGGCCAGATCGCGCGCGTCGACATCGATGCGCAGCAGGCCGGGGGCCTCAGCGTTCGCCGGTGGCGAGGTCTGCGCCAGTGCAGGCGTGGCCGCCAGCGCGAACAGCAACGACATCGCCAAGGCTCGGGTCTTCATCGGGCAGGTTCCAACAGCGGAGAATCTTCCGATGCTAGGCCTGTAACGTGCCCTGCCCCATGGCCAAAGGTCATGGGCGGGCCGCCCATCCTTGCGTGCGAAAAAGCGTGCGAACCAAGGTTCGCACCCACCTTGTGCCGGCTCGCACCCACCATGTGCCGGTTCGCACCCACCAGAGCAGTTCCAGTAGATCCACGCCATGCGTGGATGAGGCGCTTCCCGGTCAGTCGACCAGGCGCAGGCGCAGTTCCTTCGGCAGCGCGAACACCATCGATTCCGGTTCGCCGTCCAGCTCGCCCACGCCGGTGGCGCCCAGTTCGGCCAGGCGCGCCAGCACGCCATCGACCAGCACCTGCGGTGCAGAGGCGCCGGCGGTCACGCCGATGTGCTGCTTGCCTGCCACCCATGCCGGGTCGATCTCGTGCGCGCCGTCGATCAGGTACGACTCCACGCCCTCACGGCGGGCCAGCTCGCTCAAGCGGTTGGAGTTGGAGCTGTTCGGCGAACCGACCACCAGCACCAGGTCGCAGCGCTTGGCCAGATCGCGCACGGCATCCTGGCGGTTCTGCGTGGCGTAGCAGATGTCGTCGTTCTTCGGGCCCTGCATCGCCGGGAAACGCTCGCGCAGCGCATCGATGATGCCGCGCGTGTCATCCACCGACAGCGTGGTCTGGGTGGTGTAGGCGAAGTTTTCCGGCTGGTTGATCTGCAGCGTGGCAACCTGCTCCACGTCTTCCACCAGGTAGATCTGGCCGGTGCCGGCTTCGCGGTTCCACTGGCCCATGGTGCCTTCCACCTCCGGGTGACCGGCGTGGCCGATCAGCACCACGTCACGGCCGGCACGGCAGTGGCGGGCGACTTCGAAGTGGACCTTGGTCACCAGCGGGCAGGTGGCGTCGAACACCTTCAGGCCGCGGCGCTCGGCTTCCTGGCGCACGGCCTGGGACACGCCATGGGCGCTGAAGATCACCGTGTTGTTGTCCGGCACTTCGTCGAGTTCCTCGACGAAGATCGCCCCGCGCTGCTTCAGGTCGTCGACCACAAAGCGGTTGTGCACCACTTCATGGCGAACATAGATGGGCGCGCCCAGCGTTTCGATCGCGCGCTTGACGATCTCGATCGCACGATCGACACCGGCACAGAAACCACGCGGGTTGGCGAGCAGCACATCCATCAGTTCAATCTCCCGGCAGCGGCCGGCTTACGGTTTCGGATTGGCATTATCCGCCTTTTTGGCGGACTTGCCGTCGAACAGGCCAAACAGGGCGATGCCGATGGCACCCACCACGATGGCCGAGTCGGCGATGTTGAACGAGGGCCAGGTGTAGCTGCCCACGTACCACTGGATGAAATCGACCACATGGCCGTGCACCTGGCGGTCGATCACGTTGCCGATGGCGCCGCCGATGATGAGCGCATACGGCACCGCGGCCTTCCAGTTGCCGCGCGCGGTGCCGCGCAGCCACCACGCCATCAGGCCGCTGATGGCGATCGCCAGTGCGGTGAAGAAGTACTTCTGCCAGCCACCGGCGTCGCTCAGGAAACTGAATGCCGCGCCGGTGTTGTAGGTGCGGTACCAGTTCCAGAAGCCGTCAATGACCACCACCGGCTGGAACTCCGGCAGGCTCGACAGCACCCAGGCCTTGGACCACTGGTCCAGGCCGATGATGGCGGCCGACAGCAGCAGCCAGACCAGGGCGTTCGGATGCGGACGGGGCGCGGCCATCAGAACCAGCTCCGCACTTCGCCGGCGCCGGTCACGTTGCTCACGCAACGGCCGCACAGTTCCGGATGATCGGCGTTGCTGCCGACGTCGGCGCGGTGGTGCCAGCAGCGCACGCACTTGGCCTTGGTGGTCGGCTGGGCGCTGACGAACACCTCGTCGGTGGTCGCCGGGCGCACCTGCACGTCGCCACTGATGAACAGGAAGCGCAGTTCATCGGCCAGCGGCTGCCACTTCGCGGCCTGCTCCTCGTTGGCGGCAATGGTGATCTCCGCTTCCAGCGCGGCACCGATGGCGCCGTTGGCACGCATCGGCTCGAGCACCTTGGCCACCTGCTCGCGCACAGCCAGCAACTGGTCGAAGTCGGTGGCGTTGAGCTGGGCATCGGCCGGCAGCGGCGCCAGGCCGTCGTACCAGGTGGTGAACAGCACATGGCCGGCATGCTCGCCCGGCAGGTAGCCCCACAGCTCGTCGGCGGTGAAGGTCAGGATCGGCGCAACCCAGCGGGTGAACGCTTCGGCGATGTGGTACATCGCGCTCTGTGCCGAACGGCGACCGTGCGAATCGGTCGGCATCGTGTACAGGCGGTCCTTGGTCACGTCCAGGTACAGCGAGCCCAGGTCCACGCTGCAGAAGTTCAGCAGCAGCTGCACGATCTCGGCCATGTTGTAGCCGTCGTAGGCCGCCTTGATCTTCTCCTGCAGCTCCCACGCGCGATGCACGATCCAGCGGTCCAGCGCGACCATCTGGTCGAGCGGACGCAGGTGCTGGGCCGGATCGAAACCGTCCAGGTTGCCGAGCAGGAAGCGTGCGGTGTTGCGCAGGCGGCGGTAGGCATCGGCATTACGCTTGAGGATCTCCTGCGACAGCGACATCTCGTTGCTGTAGTCGGCCGAGGCGATCCACAGGCGCAGGATGTCCGCGCCCAGCTTGTTCATGATGTCCTGCGGCTCAATGCCGTTGCCCAGCGACTTGGACATCTTGCGGCCCTGCTCGTCCACGGTGAAGCCGTGGGTCAGGCACTGCTTGTACGGCGCGCGCTTGTCGATCGCCACGCCGGTCAGCAGCGAGGACTGGAACCAGCCGCGATGCTGGTCGGAACCTTCCAGGTACAGGTCGGCCGGCTTGCCGAAGCCACGCGCGGCAAGCACGCCCTCATGGGTCACGCCCGAATCGAACCAGACGTCGAGGATGTCGGTGACCTTCTCGTAGTCGGCGGCTTCAGCGCCCAGCAGTTCGGCGGCATCCAGCGAGTACCACACGTCGATGCCCTCGGCTTCGACGCGGTCGGCGACCTGCTGCATCAGCTCCACCGAACGCGGATGGATCTCGCCGGTCTGCCGGTGGGTGAACAGTGCGATCGGCACGCCCCAGGTGCGCTGGCGCGAGATGGTCCAGTCCGGGCGACCGTCGACCATGCTCTGGATGCGCGCCTTGCCCCAGCTCGGGAACCAGCCGACGGTGTCGATGGCGGCCAGCGCATCGTTGCGCAGGTTGGCCTTGTCCATCGAGATGAACCACTGCGGGGTGGCGCGGAACACCACCGGCTTCTTGTGACGCCAGCAGTGCGGGTAGCTGTGGCGGATCGGATGGAAGGCCAGCAGCGCACCGTTGTCACGCAGCACGCCGACGATGGCCTCCTGCGCCTGCCATAGATGTTGGCCAGCCAGCACCACGTCACCGGCCGGCGGGGTCGATTCCAGGTATACGCCACGGCCGTCGATCGGGGTGATCTGGCCGGCGTTGTACTTGTCCAGCAGGCCGTACTTCTGGCTGACCACGAAGTCTTCCTGGCCGTGGCCGGGGGCGGTGTGCACCGCACCGGTACCGTCCTCGTCGGACACATGGTCGCCGTTGAGCACCAGGATCTCGCGCTCCGGGTAGAACGGATGCGCCAGCAGCTGGTTTTCCAGCGCCGCACCGGTGGTTTCACCGTGCAGCACCACGTTTTCGACGCCATAGCGCTGCAGCGCGCGCTCGGCCAACGCCGCAGCCAGCACCAGCCAACGGCGCTTGCCGTTGTGCGCCGGGCCTTCGGCCAGCACGTAGGTGATCTCCGCGCCCAGCGACACCGCCAGCGAGGCCGGCAGCGTCCACGGGGTGGTGGTCCAGATCGGTACGGCCACTTCCACGTCGGCCGGCACGCTCACGCCGAACGCCTGGCCGATGGCCTGCGCATCGCGTGCGGCGTAGGCCACGTCGATCGCCGGCGATTCCTTTTCCTGGTACTCGATCTCGGCCTCGGCCAGCGCCGAGCCACAGTCGAAGCACCAGTACACCGGCTTGGCGCCACGCACCAGGTGGCCGTTGGCCACGACCTTGGACAGCGCACGGATCTCGTTGGCTTCGAAGTCGAAGCTCAGGGTCTTGTACGGGTTGTCCCAGTCACCGGTCACGCCCAGGCGCTTGAAGTCCACGCGCTGGATGTTGATCTGCTCTTCGGCGAACTCGCGGCACTTCTGGCGGAATTCAACGGCGTCGAGCTTGGTGCCGACCTTGCCCCACTTCTTTTCCACCGCGATCTCGATCGGCAGGCCATGGCAGTCCCAGCCCGGCACGTAGGGCGCATCGAAGCCGGCCAGATAGCGCGACTTGACGATGATGTCCTTCAGGATCTTGTTGACCGCGTGGCCCAGGTGGATGCGGCCGTTGGCGTACGGCGGGCCGTCGTGCAGCACGAACAGCGGGCGGCCGGCGGCGTTGTCGCGCAGCTGCTGGTAGAGCCCCTGCTCTTCCCACCGCGCCAGAATGCCCGGCTCGCGCTTGGGCAGGTCGCCGCGCATCGGGAATTCGGTGGCTGGCAGGTTCAGGGTGGTCTTGTAGTCCTGGCTCACGCAGTGGCTCGCAATCTATGTTCGGAAAGGATGGCGCGCGCCTGTTCGGCGTCGCGGTGCATCTGGTCGGTCAGGGCCGCCAGATCATTGAATTTCTCTTCGTCGCGCAGCTTGGCGACGAACTCCACGTCGATGTGGCGCCCGTACAGGTCGCCCTGGAAATCGAACAGGTGGGCTTCCAGCAGCGGCTCCACGCCCTCCACCGTCGGGCGGGTGCCGAAGCTGGACACCGACGGCCACGGCTGGTCGAACACGCCATGCACCCAGGTCGCGTAGATGCCCGACAGCGCCGGGGTCTTCGGGAACCGCAGGTTGGCGGTGGGGAAGCCCAGCGTACGGCCGAGCTGGCGCCCGCGCACCACCCGGCCGCTGATCGCGTACGGACGGCCCAGCAGGTCGTTGGCACGGGCGAAGTCGCCCTGCTGCAGCAGCTGGCGGATGCGGGTGCTGGAAATGCGTTCGCCATGCAGGTCGACCGCTTCAATTTCGCCCGCAGTGAAACCCAGTTCGGCACCCATTTTCTGCAGCAGGGCCAGGTCGCCGCGGCGGCGGTTGCCGAAGCAGAACTCCGGGCCGATCCAGACCTCACGCGCACTCAGGCGCTTGACCAGCAACTGGCGCACGAAGGTCTCGGCCGGCATCGCTGCCATCGCCGCGTCGAATCGCAGCAGGCCGACCGCATCGACACCGAGCTCGCGCAGGATCTCGACCTTGCTGCGCGCCAGGGTCAGCCGCGGCGGCGGTGTGCCCTGTGCGAAGAACTCACGCGGCAGCGGCTCGAACGCCACGGCCACGGCGGCCACGCCCAAGGCGCGCGCGCGGGCAACCGCGTGGCGGACCAGCGCACGATGGCCCAGGTGGAGGCCGTCGAATGCACCGATACAGACCACGCTTCCGTTGGGGAACAGCTCCCCGCCCTCGACGCTTCTGAACAGCCTGCTCATCAACTCTCGTTCCGGCCCGACCGGGGCCGCCGCTTCAATGGTGTAACCCTGAAGTATAGCCGCCACAAGCCGCGATCAATGCCCACGCAGATCGCGCGGGCGGAAGCCCATCGCCAGCATGGCTACCGCGTAGGTGACACCGCCACCGCCGACCAGCAGCGACAGGCTGCCGATCCGCTCCCACACGCTCATCGCCGAGAAGCCCGGCAGCCAGTGCAGCAGGGCCAGCAGCACACCAACCATGGCCGCACAGGCCAGCAGCAGTCGCAGCAGATAGCCGCCCCAGCCCGGCCGGCGCTGGTAGACGTCGGTCTTGCCCAGCCAGTACCACAGCAGGCCCAGGTTCAGGTAACTGGACAGCGCGCTGGCAATGCCCAGTGCCAGATGCAGGCCCGGCTGCTTGCCGATGGCCGCCATCACGCCCTGCGCCTTCAGCTCGTCCGGCACCATGACCTGGTACAGCACCGCCAGCAGGGCGAAGTTGAACACCATGTTGGCCACCAGCGCGGCCACACCCGCGCGCACCGGGGTCTTGGTGTCCTGGCGTGCGTAGAACGCCGGCAACACCACCTTCAGCAGGGCGAACGCCGGCAGGCCGAAACTCAGGCCGTACACCGACAGCGCGGTCATGCGGGTATCGAAGGCACTGAACTGGCCGTGCTGGAAGATGGTCGCGATCAGCGGTTCGGCCAGCAGCAGCAGGCCCAGCATGGCCGGCACCGAGATCAGCAGGGTCATGCGCAGGCCCCAGTCCAGCGAGCGCGAGAAGCCTTCGCGGTCGGTGCTGACGTGGTGACGGGCCAGCGCCGGCAGGATCACCGTGCCCAGCGCCACGCCGAACACGCCCAGCGGCAGCTCCAGGAAGCGGTCGGCCAGCGACAGCCAGGACTGCGAGCCATCGGTCAGCTTGGCCGCGATGACGGTGTCCAGCAGCAGGTTGATCTGCGCCACCGAGGAACCGAACAGGGTCGGCACCATCAGCGTCATCACCTTGCGCACGCCCGGATGGCTCCAGCCCCAGCGCGGCAGGGTCAGCAGGTTGATGCCCTTCAGCGAGGGCAGCTGGAACAGCAGCTGCAGGATGCCGGCAGCCAGTACCGCCCAGCCCAGCGCCAGGATCTGCTTTTCCGGGGTGCCGCCCAGCCGCGGGGCCAGCCACAGCGCGCCGGCGATCATGCACAGGTTGAGGATGACCGGGGTCAGCGCCGGCATGGCGAAGCGCTGGAAGCTGTTCAGCGCGCCGCCGGCCAGGGCGGTCAGCGACACGAACAACAGGAACGGGAAGGTCAGGCGGAACAGGTCGACCAGCAGGCCCTGCTTGACCGGATCGGTATCAACGCCACTGGAGAAGACCGAGGCCAGCTGCGGCGCGAAGATCAGCGCCAGCGCAGTGACCAGCATCAGCACCCCGCCCAGGGTGCCGGCGGTGCGGGCCATCAGTTCACGCAGCTCGGCGTGGCTGCGGGTCTCCTTCACTTCCGTGAACACGGGCACGAAAGCGGTGGCGAAAGAGCCTTCGGCGAACAAACGCCGCAGGAAATTGGGTACCCTGAAGGCGACCCAGAAAGCATCAGTGATGGCGTTGGTGCCGAACGTGGTGGTCACCACGAAGTCCCGGACAAGTCCGAGAACGCGCGAGACCATGGTCATGCTGCTGAACGACAGCAGGCCCCGCAACAACTTGGGTGAACTCACTCAGCGTCCCTCTTGACAATCGACTTGACGTGCATTTCTTACGCCATCATACTAGCTAGCTTGCTGTTCCCATAACACCGATTTTTTCAGGAAACCACCACCGTGGCCAATATCAAGTCCGCCAAGAAGCGCGCCAAGCAGACCGTCGTGCGCAACGCGCGCAACGTGGCTCAGCGCTCGATGCTGCGCACCGCTGTCAAGAAAGTGATCAAGGCGCTGGACGCCAACGATGCCGCCGGCGCCGAAGCCGCCTTCGCCGTTGCCCAGCCGATCCTGGATCGCTTCAGCGCGCGTGGCCTGATCCACAAGAACAAGGCTGCTCGCCACAAGAGCCGCCTGAACGACCGCATCAAGGCCCTCAAGGCCGCCTGATCCGGCGTTGCCGTCCTGCCCTCCGGGGCCGGGCAGCAGACAAGAACCCGGCCCCGGCCGGGTTTTTTGTTGCCAGCGATCCGGTAGTGCCGGCCGCTGGTCGGCAACCCCGAGGAATGCCGGCCAGCGGCCGGCACTACCGGAAAATGAAAAACCCGGCCGAAGCCGGGTTTTTGCCAACGCCAGTCGACTGACAGTCGACTCTACTGCGCGTTACGGGCTTCCTGCTCTTCTTCCTTCTGGCGATCGAAAAAGGCCATGATCCGGCTCATGATCGGGAAGGTACCTTCGCGGCCCAGCGCGGAGACCAGGAACCACGGCTCCTTCCAGCCCAGCTCGGCGACGATCTGCTCGGCCGCAGCCTTCGCTTCATCCTCGAACATCAGGTCAGCCTTGTTCAGCACCAGCCAGCGCGGCTTCTGCAGCAGTTCCGGATCGTGCTTTTCCAGCTCGCGCTCGATGGCGCGCACCTGCTCGACCGGGGAAATGCCTTCCACCCCACCCTCCATCGGCGAGATGTCCACCAGGTGCAGCAGCAGGCGGGTGCGCTGCAGGTGGCGCAGGAACTGCGCACCCAGGCCGGCACCGTCGGCCGCGCCTTCGATCAGGCCCGGGATGTCGGCAATCACGAAGCTGCGGTAGTTTTCCACCTTCACCACACCCAGGTTCGGGTACAGCGTGGTGAACGGGTAATCGGCCACCTTCGGCGTCGCCGCCGAAACGGCACGGATCAGGGTGCTCTTGCCGGCGTTGGGGAAGCCCAGCAGGCCGACGTCGGCCAGCAGCTTCAGCTCCAGCTTCAGCGTGCGCTCCTCACCCGGCTCGCCCGGCAGCGCCTGGCGCGGCGAGCGGTTGGTCGAGCTCTTGAAGTGCATGTTGCCCAGGCCACCGCGGCCACCCTTGGCCACCAGCAGGCGGTCGCCGTGCTGGGTCAGGTCGCCGATGACTTCATCGGTGGCAACGTTGATCACCACGGTGCCGACCGGCACGGTGATGGTCAGGTCTTCGCCGCCCTTGCCGTAGGCCTGGCGGCCCATGCCGTTCTCGCCACGCTGCGCCTTGAAGATGCGGTCATGGCGGAAGTCGACCAGGGTATTCAGGTTTTCGTCGGCGCGGATGTACACGCTGCCGCCCGCACCGCCGTCGCCGCCGTCCGGGCCGCCGAGCGGAATGAACTTCTCGCGACGGAAGCCAATGCAGCCGTTGCCGCCGTTGCCGGCGAACACTTCGATTTCTGCTTCGTCTACCAGTTTCATTGTTTCGATGCCTGCGATGGGCGCGGCCTGCCGGCCGTCACCTTGAATGTTATGCCTGCCGATGGCCGGCAGCCCGGCCTGGCCGGTCTTGCTTCAACTCTAACGAAAAGCCCCGCCGAAGCGGGGCTCTTCATGCAGCACCCCCATGCCGAGGCACGGGCGCCGGCGATGCCTGGATCAGGCGTCGGCCGAGACGATGCTGACGGTGCGACGCTTCTTGGCGCCCTTGACCGAGAACTCCACCTTGCCGTCCACGAGGGCGAACAGGGTGTGGTCACGGCCCAGGCCAACGCCGGTGCCCGGGTGGAACTGGGTGCCGCGCTGACGCACGATGATGTTGCCGGCTTCGATGGCCTGGCCGCCGAAGATCTTGACGCCCAGGTACTTCGGGTTGGAGTCGCGACCGTTGCGCGAGGAGCCTACGCCCTTTTTATGTGCCATGACTGCTTCTCCTGATGCTTAGCCGGCGATGCCGGTGATCTCGATTTCGGTGTAGTACTGACGGTGACCCTGACGCTTCATGTGGTGCTTGCGGCGACGGAACTTGATGATCCGGACCTTGTCAGCACGACCCTGGGACAGGACCTTGGCGGTGACGGCAGCGCCCTTCAGCGCATCGCCCAGCTTCACGCCGTCGCTGTCACCCAGCATCAGGATGTTGTCAAACTTGATCTCGCTGCCGACTTCGACTTCGAGCTTTTCAATGCGGAGCTTTTCGCCCTGCGCCACGCGGTATTGCTTACCGCCGGTGACCAGTACTGCGTACATGACCAGGCCTTCCTCTGTAGTTATTGTGGTCTGAGCTGCCGCCATCGAGGGCGGACAGGAGCGGAATTGTACGCAGATCAGCGGGGGCGGGTCAAGTCAACCCCTGAACGTCGAAGGAGACGGCACCGGAAAGGGGTCAGAAGCATTTTCACGCCGTGAAAAGGGATCTGACCCCTGGCTGACGGCCTGTCTCACAAGGTGAGACACCGGGCTGGCATTGTCGCCCATTGCCCCCATCTGGTCACCTCGGTAGGCTGACCGATTGCCGTTCCCTGCTGGCCCGGCACCCAGCCAACGCCCCCACAACCGGATCCCCCATGGCGATGGATTTCATCCGCATCCGCGGCGCGCGGACGCACAACCTGAAGAACCTCGACCTCGACCTGCCCCGCGACAAGCTGATCGTGATCACCGGCCTGTCCGGCTCGGGCAAGTCCTCGCTGGCGTTCGACACCATCTATGCAGAAGGCCAGCGCCGCTATGTCGAGTCGTTGTCGGCCTATGCGCGCCAGTTCCTGAGCGTGATGGAAAAGCCGGACCTGGACCACATCGAAGGCCTGTCCCCGGCCATCTCGATCGAGCAGAAGTCGACCTCGCACAACCCGCGTTCGACCGTCGGCACGATCACCGAGATCTACGACTACCTGCGCCTGCTGTACGCCCGCGTCGGCACCCCGCGCTGCCCGGACCACGGCTATCCGCTGGAAGCGCAGACGGTCAGCCAGATGGTCGACCAGGTGCTGACGCTGGACCCGGAACAGCGCTACATGCTGCTGGCGCCGGTCATCCGCGACCGCAAGGGCGAGCATGCGCAGGTGTTCGACCAGCTGCGTGCGCAGGGCTTCGTCCGTGTGCGCGTGGACGGCGAGCTGCATGAAATCGACGCGGTGCCGCCGCTGGCACTGCGCCAGAAGCACACCATCGAGGCGGTGATCGACCGCTTCCGCCCGCGCGAGGACATCAAGCAGCGCCTGGCCGAGAGCTTCGAGACCGCGCTGAAGCTGGGCGACGGCATGGCCTCGGTACAGAGCCTGGACAACACCGAAACCGCGCCGACGCTGTTCTCCTCCAAGTATTCCTGCCCGGTCTGCGATTACTCGCTGCCGGAGCTGGAACCGCGCCTGTTCTCGTTCAACGCACCGATGGGCGCCTGCCCCGGCTGCGATGGCCTGGGCATGGCCGAGTTCTTCGACCCCTCGCGCGTGGTGGTGCATCCCGAACTGTCGCTGGCCGCCGGTGCGGTGCGCGGCTGGGACCGCCGCAACGCCTACTACTTCCAGCTGATCGCTTCGCTGGCCAAGCACTACCGGTTCGACGTCGACGCGGCGTGGAACTCGCTGCCGGCCAAGGTGCAGCAGGCCGTGCTGTACGGCAGCGGCGACGAAGCGATCACCTTCACCTACTTCACCGAAGCCGGTGGCCGCACCCAGCGCAAGCACCGCTTCGAGGGCATCATTCCCAACCTCGAACGCCGCTACAAGGAAACCGAGTCGCCGGCGGTGCGCGAAGAACTGTCCAAGTACATCAGCGAGCAGCCGTGCCCGGAATGCCACGGCGCGCGCCTGAACAAGGCGGCTCGCAACGTGTTCGTGGCCGACCGCCCGCTGCCGGACCTGGTGGTGCTGCCGATCGACGAGGCGCTGAAGTTCTTCAGCGAACTGAGCCTGCCGGGCTGGCGTGGCGAAATCGCCGCGAAGATCGTCAAGGAAATCGGCGAACGCCTCGGCTTCCTGGTCGATGTGGGCCTGGATTACCTGACCCTGGAGCGCAAGGCCGACACCCTGTCCGGTGGTGAGGCACAGCGCATCCGCCTGGCCAGCCAGATCGGCGCCGGCCTGGTCGGCGTGATGTACGTGCTCGACGAGCCGTCCATCGGCCTGCACCAGCGCGACAACGAACGCCTGCTCGGCACCCTCACCCGCCTGCGCGACCTGGGCAACACGGTGATCGTGGTGGAGCATGACGAGGATGCGATCCGTCTGGCCGACTACGTGCTGGACATCGGCCCGGGCGCGGGCGTGCACGGCGGCGAGATCGTCGGCCAGGGCACCCTGCAGGACATCCTGGAAGCCCCGCGCTCGCTGACCGGCCAGTACCTGTCCGGCAAGCGCGCGATCGAGATTCCGGCGCGCCGGCACAAACCGAACCCGAAGATGACCCTGCACCTGCGCGGGGCCAGCGGCAACAACCTGAAGGGCGTGGACCTGGCGATTCCGTCGGGCCTGCTGACCTGCGTGACCGGCGTGTCCGGCTCGGGCAAGTCGACCCTGATCAACGACACCCTGTTCTCGCTGGCCGCCAACGAGATCAACGGTTCCTCGCACCCGATCGCCCCGTACAAGGAGATCGATGGGCTGGACCTGTTCGACAAGGTGGTGGACATCGACCAGTCGCCGATCGGCCGCACCCCGCGTTCCAACCCGGCCACTTACACCGGCCTGTTCACTCCACTGCGCGAACTGTTCGCACAGGTGCCTGAAGCGCGCGCGCGTGGCTATTCGCCGGGCCGCTTCAGCTTCAACGTGCGCGGCGGCCGCTGCGAAGCCTGCCAGGGCGACGGCCTGATCAAGGTCGAGATGCACTTCCTGCCGGACGTGTACGTGCCCTGCGACGTCTGCCATGGCAAGCGCTACAACCGCGAAACGCTGGAGATCCTGTACAAGGGTTTCAACATCAACGACGTGCTGGAAATGACCGTCGAGGATGCGCTGAAGCTGTTCGAGCCGGTGCCGTCAATCGCGCGCAAGCTGGAAACGCTGGTCGACGTCGGCCTGAGCTACATCAAGCTGGGCCAGAGCGCGACCACGCTGTCTGGTGGTGAAGCGCAGCGCGTGAAGCTGTCCAAGGAACTGTCGCGCCGCGATACCGGCCGCACCCTGTACATCCTCGACGAACCGACCACCGGCCTGCACTTCCACGACATCGAAGCGCTGCTGGGCGTGCTGCACAAGCTGCGCGACGAGGGCAACACGGTGGTGGTGATCGAGCACAACCTGGACGTGATCAAGACCGCCGACTGGATCGTCGATCTGGGCCCGGAAGGCGGGCATCGCGGTGGCACCATCCTGGTCACCGGCACGCCGGAAGACGTGGCGGCCTGCCCGCAGTCGTACACCGGCCAGTTCCTGGCCCGCATGCTGCCGTCTACCAGCGCGCGCCCGGAACAGCCGGCCGCCGTGGCCAACAAGCCCGATGCCCGCCCGCCGCGCAAGGTGAAGCCTGAGAAGCCGGCCAAGGTGGCGAAGAAGGCGGTGGCTGCCAAGAGCACCGGCAAGGCCAGCAAGAGCACGACCAAGAAGAAGGACGCCTGATGAGCAGCGAACACAAGATCCTGGCCCGCATCCCGATCAGCGTGCGCTGGCGTGACATGGACAGCATGGGTCACGTCAACAACGCCAAGTACATTTCCTACCTGGAGGAAGCGCGCGTGCGCTGGATGCTGGGCGTGGACGGCGTGTCGATGACCGACCGCATCGCCCCGGTGGTGGCCGCGACCAACGTCAATTACCGGCTGCCGATCGTGTGGCCCAACGACATCCTGGTCGAGCTGTTCGTCGAGCGCCTGGGCAACAGCAGCGTGACCATCGGCCACCGCATCGTCGATCAGCAGGACGATTCGAAGCTGTATTCCGATGGCAACGTGGTGGTGGTCTGGATGGATACCCAGACCGGCAAGAGCGCACCGCTGCCGCAGGCGATCCGCAGCGCCTCTACCTGACGCGCCCTGGTGGGTGCCGACCTTGGTCGGCACGCTTTGGCTGCAATGAGGTTGCCGGCCAGCGGCCGGCACGACCGACACTGATCAAAGGACTGACATGATCCACAAGACCGAACTGCGCGACCTGCTGCCCGGCATGGTCCCCTTCCCCACCGACGTCTTTCCCGCCGACCAGGCCTGGCTCGGCCAGCACCTGCTGCCGCTGCTGAAGATCGACCTGGGCGTGCTGCGCCCGGAACTGGCTGGCCAGGTGGCAACGATGCTGTGCCCGATCGAGCCGTACGACGGCTGCATCGGCGAGACCACCGAAGAACACCACAACGATTTCACCGGCACCAACTGGATCGCCTTCGAACTGACCGCCGGCAACCAGATGCGCTTCCTCGGCAACGAGGGCTATTTCATCGGCGATGCGGTACAGGACAAGGACGCACAGGAACACATCGCGCAGATGCGCGAGAGCTACGCCAAGGCCCGCGACTACCATGCCACGCACGGCCGTCTCGCCTGCTACTCGCGCTACGGCAAGGGTGAGGCCAGCGAGCGCGATTATCTGGATACGCTGGGTGGCCCCATTGGTTTCGGCAACTGGACCGAGACCGCGGAGATTCCCGCAGCCTTCGAACTGGGCTTCACCGAGGCGGCCGATGACCCCAATGCTGCGGACGATGCCGAAACGGTGATCATCACCCGCAATGGCAACAAATTCTTCGCCGTGGCCGACGTAGCCGGCTACAACTGGTGCGCCACCGGTGCCGACGCGATCGTGATGCTGTACGAGCCGGTCAGCCGCACGGTGCTGTTCTCTTACGACTGGTCGTAAGCCTGTTTGGTAGTGCCGGCCGCTGGCCGGCATACCGAGTTGCCGGCCAGCGGCCGGCACTGCCATCCCGCTACGGCGCGGCCTTGCGCACGGTCAACGTCGCACTCGCTTCGCTACCACCTTCCAGCTGCAGCCGCAGCGGCAGCACCTGCCCTTCCTTCAGCGCGCCCTTGCCCTGCATCAGCATCAGGTGCAGGCCGCCGGGCTTGAGCTCGGCACGCGCGCCGGCTGCCAGCGGCAGGCGCTCGATCGCGCGCATCCGGCTGACCCCGTCGACAATCGTGGTCTCGTGCAGCGACACATCACCGAAGCTGCTGCTGGTCGCGCCGGTGATCGCCACCGCCTTGCTGCAGCCATTGTGGATGACGCCGTAGCCGGCGGTCATCGGCATTGCCGGATTCGGAGGCAATCGCGCCCAGCCCTGCTCCACCGTGACGCACGCCGGTTCGGCGGCCGAGGCCGATGCTGCGGTCGCACACAGGACCCACAGTACGCCAACGAATGGTTTGGTTATCATCGCCCAGGTTCCTTCTTCGCAACGAGACCGCAGCATGACGACGCTCATCGAGGTGATCAACCATGGCCCCATCCGCGAACTGCGCCTGGCACGGCCGCCGGTCAACGCACTGGACACCGAACTGTGCCGGCAGCTGATCCATGCCATCGAGCTGGCCATGGCCGAAGACGCGCATGGCATCGTGCTGTCGGGCAGCGAGCGCGTCTTCACCGGCGGCATGGACGTGCCGCACCTGCTCTCGCATGGCGATGACAAGCACAAGTTGTTGGACACCTGGAACGCCTTCTTTGGCGCCGTGCGCACGCTGGCCGAGAGCCGCATTCCGGTGGTCGCGGCGATCACCGGCCACGCCCCGGCGGGTGGCTGCGTGCTGGCCCTGTGCTGCGACTACCGGGTGATGGCGCGCAGCGCCGATCCGTCGCGGCCGTATGCCATCGGCCTGAACGAAGTGCAGGTCGGCCTGATCGCGCCGGAGGGCATCCAGCGCCTGCTGCGCCGTGCGGTGGGCGTGCACCGCGCCGGTGTGCTGCTGACCACCGGTTCGCTGGTGCCGGCCGAACAGGCGCTGCAGATCGGTCTGGTGGATGAGCTGGCCGAGGGAGACCTGGTGGTGGCACGCGCCATTGCCTGGCTGCAGAACCTGCTCAAGCAGCCGCGCCAGCCGATGCTGCTGACCCGCGCGATTGCCCGTGCCGACCTGCATGAGGCGCTGCACCCGGACCTGATCCAGCTGGACCGCTTCGTCGAGGCCTGGTTCGCCCCGGACGCACAGAACGCCCTGCAGGCCCTGGTAGCCCGGCTGGGCAAGTAAACGGTAGTGCCGGCCGCTGGCCGGCAACCGCAGGCGCCCCAGGAGGCTCATGAGGCTGCCGGCCAGCGGCCGGCACTACCGATGATGGGCCGGCCTGCACCGGTATAATCGGGGCCTCTTCACTGCTGTGGCCGCCCCCCTTGAACGACACGCCCGAACCCGTCGTCTCCGAGCTGATCGACCTGCTCACGCTGGAGCGGCTGGAGGACAACCTGTTCCGCGGGCAGAGCCGCGACATCGGCACCAAGTACGTGTTCGGCGGGCAGGTACTGGGCCAGGCGCTGGCCGCAGCGCAGGCCACGGTCGACAATGGCCGCCACGTGCACTCGCTGCACGCCTATTTCCTGCGCGCTGGCAACATCGACCACCCGATCGTCTACGACGTGGACCGCACCCGCGATGGCGGCAGCTTCTCGGTGCGCCGGGTCACCGCGATCCAGCACGGCAAGGTGATCTTCTTCTGCGCGGCCTCGTTCCAGCAGGCCGAGACCGGCGCCGAGCACCAGCACAAGATGCCCGAAGTGCCACAGCCGGAAGACATCGAGCCGAATCGTCCGCTGCCGGCGGAAGTGCTCGAACGCCTGCCGATCAAGGTGCAGCGCTGGCTGTCGCGCGGTGGCCCGTTCGAGTTCCGCCACGTGTACCCGCGCGACGAACTGAACCCACCCAAGCGCCCGCCCTACCACCAGGTGTGGCTGCGCCTGAGCGAACCGGTGGGCGATGCGCCGGAGCTGCACCAGGCGCTGCTGGCCTACGCCTCCGACTTCCACCTGCTGGGCACGGCGACCTTCCCGCACGGTATCAGCTACTACCACCCGCACGTGCAGATGGCCTCGCTCGACCACGCGATCTGGTTCCACCGCCCGTTCCGCGCCGACGACTGGCTGCTGTATTCGCTGGACAGCCCCAGCGCGCAGGATTCGCGCGGCCTGGCCCGCGGCCAGTTCTTCACCCGCAATGGCGTGCTGGTGGCCAGCACCGCGCAGGAAGGCCTGATCCGCGTCGTTCCCGACCAGGCCGCGGCCGCTGCCGTGCCAGCCAAGGAGTAACCCCATGCGCCAGATCTTCAGCAGCCAGCGCGTGGAAACTGTCGAAGGCGTGGCCGAGCTCCTGCGCGAGCATGGCATCGACGTCAAGGTGACCAACGGGCGCTCGTACAAGACCCGCCGCCGCGGTCAGTTCAGCTATACCGACCTGGGCAACGCCAACGCCTATCCAGCGGTGTGGATCGTACGCGCCGACGATCAGCCGCGCGCGCGTGAAATCCTGCGCGAGGCGCGCCTGCTCGACACCACCCGTCGCGACCACCCGACCGCCGAGTTCGCCTTCCGCGACGCGCCGGAACCGGGCAGCGGCGGCCGCAGCTGGGCCTGGCGCATCCGCATCGCCCTGCTGGTGGTGATCGCCGGCGTGGCGCTGGTGATCGGCCTGCGCCATCGTGGTGCCCCGGCACCGGTCGCACCGGCCCCTGCCCCGCAGGTGCAGCCGCAGCAAGCGCAACAGGCCCCGCAGGCCGCGCCGGAAGAGGAAGAAGTGCGGGTCCGCATCCAGCCGTCGAAATGACGCACGGGTAGTGCCGGCCGCTGGCCGGCAGCCACAAAAAGGGGACGGAGGGGATCAAGTCGTTTGAGGCACAAACGACTTGATCCCCTTTTTTATCATGAGGATGCCGGCCAGCGGCCGGCACTACCGCACAGAAAGTCGGTCACATTGGGCGCGCGGCTCCGTCATGGGACACAATCCCAGCAGGAGAGCCGCCGCCATGACGACGTTCGCCGCATCGATCGACCAGACCCTGGAACGCGAACTGCCGGCCGCCGCCAGCGGTTGCCAGCACGCCTATGGCCGCATCGTGCTGGCCTGCCAGAACACGGTCACCGCCATCGCGCTGGCCATCACCCGCGACCGCCAGGCCAGCGAGGACATCGCCCAGGAAGCCTTCGTCAAGGGCTGGCAGCAGCTGCACCAGCTACGCAGTTCGACCAGCTTCCTGCCCTGGCTTCGGCAGATCACCCGCAACCTGGCCCGCGATTGGCTGCGTGCACAACGTGGCCGGCCGCTGACCGGCGAGGCCGCCGAGGTGGCGATGGGCATGGCCGCCGACCCTTCACCGGGCGCGGTCGACCGCCTGCAGCGGGTGGAAGAAGAGATCGCCGCCGAGGACATCATTTCCGCGTTGCCGGCCGACAGCCGCGAAGTCCTGCTGCTGTACTACCGCGAAGGGCAGCGCTCGCAACAGGTCGCCGACCTGCTCGGGCTCAGCGATGCGGCCGTGCGCAAGCGCCTGTCACGTGCACGTGCCCTGGTGCGCGACGGCCTGCTGCAGCGCTTCGGTGAGTTCGCGCGCAGCAGCGCACCCAGTGCCGCGTTCGCTACGGCGGTGGTTTCGATGGTACTGGTGGCCGCGCCCGGCACGGCCAGCGCAGCGATCCTGCTCGGCACCGGTGTCGGTGTGGGCGGCAGCAAGCTGGGCCTGGGCGGCGTCAGTGCCGCAGGCGGGGCAGCCATGGGTTCACTGACGGCCGCCGCCAGCCAGCTGCACCTGATTCCCGCCAGCGACTGGGCCACCGTTGCCGGTGGCGTCGTCGGCGGCATCATCGGCAGCTATCTGGGTGGCCGCTTCCTGCTGCGCTTCGCAGACACCCAGCAGGAACGAACAGCAGTGCGACGCTTCGTGCACCTCAATACGTTCACCGCGATGGTCGTCTGCACCAGCCTGCTGATCTCGCAGATGCTGCAGGTGCCGATCTGGCTGCAACTTGCGATTCTCGTCATCGGCCTGGGTACGGTGAACTACCAGTGCCTGGTGCCGCTGCAGCGCGTGATGGCACCCATGATCGCGCGCGATTCAGCGCGGCGCGGCCGCAGCGGAACCAACTGGAAATACGAATCCGTGTACGGGCGCACCGGCATCATCGGGGCGAACGTATTCGTGATCGGCCTGGTGGTATATGCGCTGATGCGCAACGGAAACGTGTAACGGACAACGCCGGCAGTACGCCGGCGTTGTCATCAATCACTGCATTGAACCTCAGCGCTGCGGCTTCGGCGCAGCGCCATCACGCGGACCGCCATGGCGCGGGCCACCGTGCATCGGGCCCTTGGCGGCGTCGAACTCGGCCTTGCTCAGCTGGCCGTCCTTGTTGGTGTCGGCGGCAGCGAACCAGGCATCACGATGCTGCTTCATGCGCAGCTCGCGGTCGGCCTTGTCCAGGTAGCCGTCCTTGTTCAGATCAAGCTGGTCGAAGCGCGCGGCCAGGCGCGGATCGGCCTTGGCTTCCTCGCGGCTGATGCGGCCGTCCTTGTTGACGTCCAGCTTGGCCCAGCGCTCACCGCCGTGGCCACGTCGCCCATGCTGCCAGCGCGGCAGCTCATCGCGCGAGAGCTTGCCGTCCTTGTTCTTGTCCAGCTCGTCGAACTTCGCGGCCAGGCGCGGGTTGGCGGCGGCCTCGCTGCGGTCGATGACGCCGTCGCCGTTGGTGTCCAGCCTGGCCGGGCGCGGCGCGGGCGTGGTCGGGGTGTCGGCGGCCAGCGCGATACCGGAAGCGGAGGTGCCCAGCAGCAGGGCCAGCAGCAGGGGGGTACGGATCATGAGGTCACTCCTGGGGATGGGAACAGCGTCGGGGTGATCACTTCACCCCCGGGGGACAACAACGCCCGGGCGCGACGTCGGTTGACGCTACTGCCGATTCCATTCATCCGCCGGACAGTCGCCGCCACTGCGACAACCTGGGGCTATGCTGTGCCCATGGCGATACATGGCGACAGAGACGACGAACTGCGACTTTTCCAGACCGGCGAGCACCCCTGCGGGTACTGGTCGGACCGGGTGGCACGCGACCTGGTGCTGGACCCGAACGACCGCCGCCTCGGTGCGCTCTATCCGCTGGCACTGAGCTGGGGCTTCCGCCGCAGCGGCGACCTGGTCTACCGGCCGCACTGCGCGCACTGCCAGGCCTGCGTGGCGGTGCGCATCCCGGTGGCGCGCTTCGCTCCGGACCGCAGCCAGCGCCGCTGCGCCGCCCGCAATGCCGACCTGGAGGTGCGGATCACCGCCGCCACCGCCCGCGACGACCTGTTCGCGCTGTATCACCGCTACCTCACCCACCGCCACGCCAACGGCGGCATGGACGACCATGGACCGCACGAGTTCGAGCATTTCCTGATCGGCAGCTGGTCGCACACCCGCTTCATGGAAATGCGCCTGCCCGGCCACGACGGCCAGCCCAGCCAGCTGCTGGGGGTGGCGGTGACCGACGTCACCGAGCACGGGCTGTCGGCGGTCTACACCTTCTTCGACCCGGACCACGCCGCGCGCGGGCTGGGCACCTTCGCGATCCTGCAGCAGATCGAGTGGGCGCGCCGCGAGGGCCTGCCGCACGTCTATCTGGGCTACTGGATCCGCGGCCACCAGAAGATGGACTACAAGCGTCGCTTCCATCCGCTGGAAGCCTACGATGGCCGCCGCTGGCACGATTTCGACAACGATCTGGACGGGCGCTGACAAACCGCTGACACCGGGCCGGGTGCACAATACGGCCCATGAACATGACCCGCCGCCATTCCCTGATCCTCGCCCTGGCCCTGCTCTGCGGCGCCACGGCCCCCGCCTTCGCCACGTCCCCTGCGATGACCGAAAAGCCGTCCGCTGCGCTGCGCCTGGCCACCTACAACACCTCACTGTACTCCGATGACGCCGGCGGCCTGATCAAGGAGCTGGAAGGCGACAGCGAGCACGCGCGCAAGATCGCCGCGGTGCTGCAGCAGGTGCGCCCGGACCTGGTGCTGCTGAACGAATTCGATTTCGACGACGCCCATCGCGCCGCCGACCTGTTCCAGAAGCGCTACCTGGAAGTGGCCCAGCCCGGCGGCGGCAAGCCGCTGCACTTCGCCTACCGCTACCTGGCACCGGTCAATACCGGCGTGCCCAGCGGGCTGGACCTGGACAACAACGGCGTAGTCGGTGGCGAAGGCCGCAGCCGTGGCAATGACGCGTGGGGCTACGGCCTGCACCCGGGCCAGTACGGCATGCTGGTGCTGTCGCGCTATCCGATCGACGAAGCCAAGGTGCGCAGCTTCCAGCTGTTGAAGTGGAGCGCGATGCCCGGCGCGATCCGCCCGGTCGATCCACGTACCGGCCAGAGCTTCTACAACGACCACGTGTGGTCGCAGCTGCGCCTGTCGTCGAAGTCGCATTGGGACGTGCCGGTGAAGACCCCGGCCGGCGTGGTGCATGCGCTGGTCTCGCACCCGACCCCGCCGGTGTTCGACGGTCCGGAGAAGCGCAACGCAGCGCGCAATCACGACGAACTGCGCCTGTGGCAGGAATACCTGTCCAAGGGTGACAAGCCGTGGCTGTGCGACGACAAGGGCCAGTGCGGCGGCCTGGCGCAGGACGCGCGCTTCGTGATCCTCGGCGACCTCAACAATGACCCGGTCGATGGCGATGGCCGCCATGAGGCGATCGTCGAACTGATCGAGAACGCCCGCGTGCTGCGCTACCCCACCCCGCGCAGCGTCGGCGGCGAGCAGACCAGCCTGGCCTATGCGGCCAAGGGCATCGAGCGCAAGGGCGCACCGTTCCACGCCACCGGCGACTTCGGCCCGAAGTCCGGCACCATGCGCCTGGACTATGTGCTGCCCTCGACCGGTTTCGAATACGTCGGCAGCGGTATCTTCTGGCCGGCCAATGAGAGCCCGGAAGCGAAGATCGCCGACGGCAGCGACCACCACCTGGTGTGGGTGGACGTGCGGTAGAGCAGCGTACCGACCAACGGTCGGTACGCACCGGGTTTCGGTAGGCGACGACCGTTGGTCGTCGCTCCTTTTTTACGGGCGCAGTTCGACGCCGATGACTTCGGCGGCATCACGCGCGGTGGCGCGTGCTTCGTCGATGGTTTCCGCGCGCGCCAGGGTCACGCCCACGCGGCGATGGCCGTGCACGCTCGGCTTGCCGAACAGGCGCACGGCGGTATCCGGCACCTGCAGGGCGGCGGCCACGTTGTTGAAGTACGGCACGCCTTCGCCGTGCGCCAGCAACGCACACGAGGCCGACGGGCCGCTCTGGCGGATCACCGGGATCGGCAGGCCGAGGATGGCGCGCGCATGCAGCGCGAACTCGCTCAGCTCCTGCGATACCAGCGTCACCAGGCCGGTGTCGTGCGGGCGCGGCGACACTTCGCTGAACCACACTTCGTCGCCCTTCACGAACAGCTCCACACCGAACAGGCCCCAGCCGCCGAGATCGTCGGTGATCGCGCGCGAGATCTCTTCGGCACGCGCCAACGCAGCACTCGACATCGGCTGCGGCTGCCAGCTTTCGCGGTAGTCGCCATCCTTCTGCAGATGGCCGATCGGCGCGCAGAACGAGGTGCCGTCGGCATGGCGCACGGTCAGCAGGGTGATCTCGTAATCGAAATCGATGAAGCCTTCGACGATGCAGCGGCCGGCACCGGCACGGCCACCGGTCTGCGCGTACTCCCACGCCGGGGCGATGTCCGCCTCGCTGCGCAGGGTGCTCTGGCCCTTGCCCGAGGACGACATCACCGGCTTGACCACGCACGGCAGGCCGATGGCGGCCACGGCAGCACGGTATTCGGCCTCGGTATCGACGAAGCGGTACGGCGAGGTCGGCAGGCCCAGGGTCTCGGCGGCCAGGCGGCGGATGCCTTCGCGGTCCATGGTCAGGCGCGCAGCGCGCGCGGTCGGGATCACCCGCAGGCCCTGTTCCTGTTCCTGTTCCAGCTGGACCAGGGTTTCGGTGTGGATGGCCTCGATCTCCGGCACCACCAGGTGCGGCTGCTCCTGGGCGATCAGCGCACGCAGGGCCATCGCGTCGAGCATGTCGATCACGTGCGAACGGTGCGCGACCTGCATGGCCGGCGCATCGGCATAGCGATCGGCGGCGATCACCTCCACGCCCAGCCGCTGCAGCTCGATGGCCACCTCCTTGCCGAGTTCGCCCGAGCCCAGCAGCAGCACGCGGGTGGCGGAGGGGGACAACGGAGTTCCAAGCTTGGCCATGGCGGTTCCAGCAGCGATGTGAAGGCGGGTGGGCATTCTAGCTGGCCGACCGCCCCGGCCACGGCATCCGACGAACGGTATCGGACAAGTGATATCACTTTGATATCTTAATTCCGAACCCTCAAGGACGTACCGCCATGAAAGAGAAGTCGCTGTCTTCCCTCAACGGCCTCGGCACGCTGGCCGGCGCCCTGCTCGTCGCCCTCGCTGGCGCCGCCCTGTTCGTACTGGGAGTGGCAGCCAAGGCCAGTGCCGGCTCGCCCAATCTGTTGCTGATGCTGCTGGGCGCCCTGCTGGTGGCGCTGGGCGTGTTCATCCTGGCAGGCCTGTACACCATCCAGCCCAACCAGGCCGCCGTGCTGAGCCTGTTCGGCAAGTACGTGGGCACCGTGAAGGACAACGGCCTGCGCTGGAACAACCCCTTCTTTGCCAAGCGCCGGGTCAGCCAGCGCGTGCGCAACTTCGAGAGCGGCAAGCTGAAGGTCAACGAGCTGGATGGCAGCCCGATCGAGATCGCCGCGGTGATCGTCTGGCAGGTGGTCGATGCCTCGGAGGCGGTCTACAACGTCGACGATTACGAGAGCTTCGTGCACATCCAGTCCGAATCGGCGCTGCGTGCGATGGCCACCAGCTATCCCTACGACCAGCACGAGGATGGCCAGCTGGCCCTGCGCAGCCACGCCAGCGAGATCTCCCAGCACCTGAAGAACGAGCTGGCCGAGCGCCTGGCCGATGCCGGTGTGCAGGTGATCGACGCGCGCATCAGCCACCTCGCCTACGCCGCCGAGATCGCCCAGGCGATGCTGCAGCGGCAGCAGGCCAACGCGGTGATCGCCGCGCGCACGCGCATCGTTGCCGGTGCGGTGGGCATGGTCGAGATGGCCCTGGCCGAACTGCAGAAGAACGGCGTGGTGCAGCTGGACGAGGAACGCAAGGCGCACATGGTCAGCAACCTGCTGACCGTGCTGTGCTCGGACCGCGGCACCCAACCGATCGTCAACGCCGGTTCGCTTTACTGAGCCATCCTCGCAACGGGGCGCCCCACCGCCCCGCCAGGAGTTTTCATGAGTGAGAAGAAAGCCTATCCGCTGCGCATCAATGCCGAGGTCCTGGCCGCGGCACAGCGCTGGGCTGACGACGAGCTGCGCAGCCTCAACGCGCAGATCGAATACGTACTGCGCGACGCCCTGCGCAAGGCAGGACGCCTGCCGAAACCCAAGCCATCGCCGGAGGACAAGGAATGAGCAAGCGCTGGAGCTACCAGACCATCGAGGTCAAGACGTCCATGATGGGTGTACTCAAGCCCGAGGACATCCAGGCCGAACTCAGCCGCCAGGGCCAACTGGGCTGGGAACTGGTCAACATCATCATCCCGGCGCCGATGCGCCCGGCGATGCTGGTGTTCAAGAAGGAGGCCTGAACCATGGGCGGCAGCGACCCGAAACCCTTTGACGTGGCCGAGAGCTCGCCGCTGCGCGTGCTCTGGATCGTGCTGCCGCTGCTGGCTGCCTTCGTGGCCTGCCTGTATGCACAGCTGTACAAGGCACCGGCGAGCGCACCCTGGATCGAAGTAACGCTGTCGCCGCCCTGGTTCCGGATGGGCGGCAGTGCGGCATGGAGCCTGCTGGTGATTGCCCTGCTGGGCATTGGACTGGGCACGGCCTTCTTCCGCCGCCGGGTGGAACTGGCCGGCGATGTGCTGGACGTGCGTTCAACGATGTACCGGCGGCGGGTGCCGGTGGCGCAGTTGCGGCTGGACCAGGCCGAGGTGGTCGACCTGCAGCGTGACCGCCGCTACGGCATCCGTGTCAAAACCAATGGCTATTCAATGCCGGGCTTCTACTCGGGCCACTTTCGCCTGCAGGGAGGCGGCAAGGGCTTCGCCCTGGTCACCGACCGTGCGCGGGTGCTCGCCCTGCCGGTCAGTGATGGCAGCACGCTGCTGCTCAGTGTGGACCGGCCGCAGGCGCTGCTCGATGCGCTGCGCAAGGTGGCCGCGTCGGCGCCACGGCAGTAAGCTGCGGCGATGCAACGACGCGCCCCCCTGCTGATCAATACCGAGGCCATCGAATTGTGGCCCGCCGACTTGCTGCGCGCGCGCAGCAACCTGGACGCACGCCTGCTGTCACAGGCGCGTTGGGTGCTGCGGCGCAAGCGTGATGGCCGCTATCTGGCCGCGGTGCTGGCGAGCGGCGTCCATTCGCTGATACCGCGCCTGCCGCGCGAACCCGGGGTCGAGGAAGCATTGGCACTGCTGGATGCCGCGGCTGCACGGCCCTTCGGCGCCGGACTGGAAGATCAGTGGCTGCCGCTGGCCGGGTTGCAGCAGCGCCTGCAGCAGCTTGGCCTGGATGCACAGCGCTATGCCGACGACAGCGGCCTGCCGCTGGAATCCGAGCCGTGCCTGCTGCACTTCGCCGGTCGCGACCGCTTTGCACGCCCATTGTGGCTGCGCCGTGGCGCCGCGCAGGGCTGGCGACGGATGCGACTGCACGCGGCACAGGATGGAATTGCGCTGGATGCCATCTCCGGCTTCCGCAGCCATGCCTACCAGTTGGGCATCTTCGAACGGAAGCTGGCGCGCGGCTTGAGCGTGACAGAGATCCTGAAGGTGAATGCCGCACCGGGTTTCAGCGAACACCACAGCGGCCACGCGCTGGACATCGGCACACCAGGCGACGCCCCGGCCGAAGAGTCGTTCGAAGCCACCAACGCGTTCGCGTGGCTGCAGGCGCATGCCGGCGGGCACGGCTTCCATCTGAGTTACCCGCGCGACAACCCGCACGGCATCGTCTACGAACCGTGGCACTGGTGCTGGAGACCGGCCAACGGCTGAGCCCCTCGTGGCGAAAGCCTGGAGCGGTCAGCGCATGGCCGCGGGATGGAACAAGAGAGCAAAGACAAAAGCGGGTCGCTTCGCTCGAAGCCTCTACAACGGATCAGCGCGCGGCTGTTGGGTCCGCCTTCAAGCGAGCCGAGCACCGCAGGTCCGGCGAGGGCGAAGAGGTGCGGGTGTCTGAGCGCAGCGAGTTCCCGCACCGCCCCTCGACGGGCCGAGGAGCGCAGGGGACCGGTGCGCAGCACCGGCTCGCGGCCGGCGGCGCGTTTCTTTTGGTTACTTTTCTTTTCGCGCGAAAAGAAAAGTAACGCCCATGGACGGTGCAGATCGCATCAGCATGGATCGAAGAAACAACCTCGACTCAGTCACCGCCTCAACGCATTGATCGCCAGCAACACCCACCCGGCCATCATGCTGGTGCCCCCGATCGGCGCCATCCGCGTCGGCCACTGCCACAAGGCACCGCCCACCAGGCTGCCGGAAAACAGCAACACGCCCAGCAGCAGCACGTACAGCGCCAGGTGCGCGGTCGCCCCCTGCGCACGCGGGCCAAGCGCCACCAGCACCGCGCCATGCGCGAACGCATACAGTGCCGCCATGTTCAGGTGCTGCTGTGCCAGCGGGTCGGCCACAGCGTGCGATGCGTAGGCGGACAGGCCGATCGAGGCCGCCGCCAGCAGCGCACCAAGGCAGGCCAGCAGGGAAGGCTTACGTGCGCGACGTTCCAGGTTGAACATGGGGGCTCCTTGCACAGCGCCCTTTCCGGGCGCCAGATGAAAAAAACGCGCCGCAATGAGCGGCGCGTTTTCGTGTCCAACACTACATGGGTCAGCCGAGGCTTACTTGACGGCCCAGTAAATGTCGTAGGTACCTTCCGGGGTGAACGACTTGTCGATGCCATCCTTCCAGGTTTCGTACGGACGGTCGATCACTTCGTTGCCGGAGGTCACAGCCCAGGCGCGCAGGCCGTTGCGGGCAACGTCCAGACCCGCCATGTGGCCGGTGTAGGCCGCATGTGCCGAGCGGTGCGGAGCCACGTGCACATACTTCACCGGAGCGCCACCGTCGATCTTGACGGTCAGGGCTTCAGCGGTGGCACCTTCAGCACCCTTCTTCTTCACCGGCTGGGCGATGTCGAAGGCGTACTTCTCCTGGCCGAAGTCGGTGGTGATGATGCGGAACGGACCGGCGGCTTCAAGGCCATTGGCCTCCATCACGCGCTTGATCCACTCCTGGTTGTCCTTGATGGACTTGGTGATCGTGTCCTGACCGCGGTCCACGTTACCGGCGTTGACGACCAGCAGATCCTCAGCCGGCACATCGACGATGGCCAGATCGGTCAGCGGGGCTTCCGGCGTGCGGTAGTCGACGTTCGGGACGGTGGCCAGCATGTTGGCCATGCGCGACAGGCCCATCTTGATGTCGTCGCCGATCTGGCGGCTGACATACAGGCCTGCATAACGGCCGAACAGGTCGAAGCCGTACTTCACCGAGTAGTCCTGGGTGATCTTCACGTTGCGGCCACCCTTGCCGGTCGGCTCCAGGGTGAAGGTGGTGACCTTGTCGTGCCCCTTGGTGGCGTCTTCGATGGCGATCGCAACGCGCTTGTTCTCTTCGGCGTCGGTGATCTTCCAGGAGCCGGTGCCCAGGTCCTTGGAGGTGAAGTCCAGGGTGGCACCCTTGCCGGAGGCCGGGCCGGACAGCTTCAGTTCAACGGCGGGATCGCGCAGTACCAGCGGGTTCCAGTCCTTGAAGCGGCGCAGGCTGCTGACCGTGTCGTACACGATCGTCATCTTGCGGTTGGTCTCGATGCTTTCGGTGATGTGACGCTCGCCCGGCAGACATACGCCAATGATGACGAACAGGCCAGCCACGATCCCCAAGGCGATCAGGAACTCGATAATACGGGTCATTCAGAGAGTCTCCGGGGCCGATCCCACGGCCGGGTTGATTGAAGCGAAGCGCCAATCCTAGCAGGCTTCGCGGGCATTGTTTATCGGGATTGGCGCACCGGTTTCCCTGCCGGCTGCGTATTTGTATGGACAAAGAATTCGAAGGGTAACGCATACCGCTGCCCGGCAAGTAGGGGGGCACCTTGGCCGGAACCCCCTGCCACCACCCAAGTCTTTGTACCGAAACGATTTTCCTCAGACCAGCTGGAGTTCGAACGCCTTCAGTACCGCGCGCGTACGGTCGCGCACACCCAGCTTGGAGAGGATGTTGGACACGTGGTTCTTGATGGTGCCCTCGGCCACGCCCAGCGAGTTGGCGATCTCCTTGTTGGAGAAGCCGCTGGCCATCAGCCGCAGGATCTCGGTCTCGCGGTCGGTCAGCGGGTCCGGGCGGTCCAGGCTGACGAACTCGTTGCGCATGTGCTCCAGGCCCGACAACAGGCGCTGGGTCACCGCCGGCTGTACCAGCGAACCACCCTCGGCCACGGTACGGATGGCACCGACCAGCTGTGCCAGGGTCACATCCTTGAGCAGGTAACCCTTGGCACCGGCCTTGAGGCCAGCCAGCACCAGCTGATCGTCATCGAAGGTGGTGAGGATGATGGTCGGCGGCAGCTGTTCCTGCCGCGACAGCACCTGCAGCGCTTCCAGTCCGGACATCACCGGCATGCGCATGTCCATCAGGACCACGTCGGGGCGCACCTGCGGGATCAGCTCGACCGCCTGCCGGCCATCGCCGGCCTCGGCCACCACCTCGATGCCATCGTCGAGCGCCAGCAGGGAGCGGATTCCCTGCCGCACCAGGGTTTGGTCATCGACCAGGCAGACGCGAATCATCAACGTACTCCTTCAGGAACCTTGGTAAGGGCGGCCACCAGCACCGTTGCCGGCACCGTTGCCCGCAGGCGGAAGCCTTCACCGGGACGGGTCTCGATCTGCAGCTGGCCACCACATTGTTGCAGGCGCTCGCGCATGCCGCGCAAGCCATTGCCCACATTGACCATGTCCGCGCCGACACCGTCGTCGCGGGCCTCCACCACCACCCGGTCCGGGGCTTCACGGTACACCTTGATCCACAGGTGGCGCGCACCGGCGTGGCGCACCGCGTTGGTGATGATCTCCTGCGTGCAGCGCAGCAGGACGTGGGCCCGCTGGGGGTCCTCCACGTTCAGCGGATCCTCGATCTCCAGCTGGATGTCCAGCGAGGGCACGTTCTCGGTCAGCGGGCGCAGCGCCGCGGCCAGGTCGATCGCGCCGGTCTCGCGCAGCTGGCTGACCACCTCGCGCACGTTGCCCAGCAGCAGTTTGGCCAAGGTGTGGGAGCGCTTCACGTGCTCCAGCGCCTGCCCTTCGGCCAGGTGCCCGGCCACTTCCAGGTTCAGGGTCAGCGCGGTCAGCTGGTGGCCCAGCAGGTCATGCAGCTCGCGCGAGATGCGGGTGCGCTCATTGACGCGGGCACTCTCGGCAAGCAAGGCGCGGGTGGCACGCAGCTCTGAATTGAGCCGGCGCTGTTCGTCGCGCGCCTCGGTCTGCTGCCGGGCAACCAGGCTGGTCACGAAGATGAACATGGAAAAGCCGCCGTACAGCAGCGACTGCATCACCGCTTCGAACAACGGGAAGCGCAGCAGCAAGTAGTAGACCGGGGCCACCGCCAGTTGGCTGACCAGCAGCCACAGCACGCCCAGCCGCACCGACAGCATCCACGGAATGACCCCGGCGGCCACCATCATCAGGATGCTGCCCAGGCCCGAGCCGCTGAGGAAGCTGACGCCCAGCGCCGAAATCGTCAGCAGCAGCAGCAGGCCGCGGTCCAGCCAGCTGGTGGGGCTGTCGCTGCGCAGGATGCGGGTCAGCCAGTAATAGGAGGTGCCGAAGGACAGGTAGGCGACGAACAGCAGGACCGCCCAGCCGCCCATGTCACCGCGGCTGTGCAGGTTCTCGAACTGCGAGTACGCCAAGGGCAGACCGACCATGACCCAGGTGAACAGGCCGGCCAGGCGAAGGACGCGGGTATGGCTGAGGACTCCCAACATGCCAGCACTCTACGGGCCCGGCCTGCACACCGCACCCCACGGAAGTCATGCCTGCCCGGTCGCCTGTTCATGCCGCAGCCCACCCCGGGCATGCAATAATCGTGCGCAGGGTCCCTTGATGGACCAACCGCGTTACCCCACGGAGTCACAATGTCGATTGTCATCCGCGACGTGCGCGAGCACGAGCTCGATTCCGTCCTGGCTTTGAACAACAACGCTGGCCTGGCCATCCTTCCCCTGGATGCGGCCCGCCTGCGCCTGTTCTATGAAACCGCTGAGTATTTCCGCGTCGCCGAGCGCGACGGCAACCTGGCCGGCTTCCTGATCGGCTTCGGCAGCGACAGCCAGCACGACAGCAGCAACTTCGCCTGGTTCAAGCAGCAGCTGGACACCCCCTTCTTCTACATCGACCGCATTGTGGTCGCCAGCCGCCGCCGCGGCGGCGGCGTCGGCCGTGCGTTCTATGCCGACGCGCAGAGCTTTGCCGAGCTGCGCTACCCGCAGATGACCTGCGAAGTCTTCCTCGACCACGGCGCCGATGCCGCCCTGCTCTTCCACGGCAGCTTCGGCTTCCGCGAGCTGGGCCAGAACACCATGGCCCAGGTCGATGTGCGTGCCAGCATGCTGGCCAAGGAACTGTGCAGCTACCCGTGGGTCCAGGAGACCTACGGCGGCAAGCTGCCGGATGTGGCATGGACACGCGCCCGGCAGCTGCCGGCGCAGGCACAGCGGCCGACGGGGACCTGAGCGTGGCGGTGAATTTCGATTACGAACAGGCCGGTGAACTGAAGATCGGCCAGGTGGGCATCGCCAACCTTCGCATCCGTACCCTTGATGTCGAACGCCTCGTGCAGGAAATGCGCGAGCGCGTGACCCGTGCGCCGAAGCTGTTCGGCCGCGCGGCGGTGATCCTCGATTTCGGCGGCCTGAGCCAGGTTCCGGACGTGGCCACCGCGCAGGCGCTGGTCGATGGCCTGCGCAGCGCCGGCGTGCTGCCGGTGGCGCTGGCCTATGGCACCAGCGCGGTCGACCTGCTCTCGCAGCAGCTCGGCCTGCCGCTGCTGGCCAAGTTCCGCGCCCAGTACGAACGTGCCGAGGCCGAAGCGGCCCCGCCGCCGCCCGCACCGGAACCGCGCCGCGCCGCGCGTGCCGAACCGAAGCCAGCCCCGGCCGCACCGGTAGCCAAGATCGCCGATGCAGCCGCGCCGCAGCCGGGCCGCATGCAGCTGGGCAACGTGCGTTCGGGCCAGCAGCTGTACGCGGAGAACTGCGACCTGACCGTGATGGCCACCGTCGGCGCCGGCGCCGAGGTCATCGCCGATGGCAGCATCCATATCTACGGCACCCTGCGCGGCCGCGCGCTGGCAGGGGCCCAGGGCAACACCGCGGCACGCATCTTCTGCCGTGATTTCCATGCGGAACTGGTGGCCATTGCAGGCCACTACAAGGTACTGGACGATGTTCCGGACAACCTGCGCGGCAAGGCCGTGCAGGTGTGGCTGGAACAGGACCAGATCAAGATCGCTGCGCTGGACTGACGCAGCCCCAAACTAATGCAGAACCAGGAGAAGTCCTTTGGCTGAAATCATCGTAGTCACCTCCGGCAAGGGCGGCGTGGGCAAGACCACTTCCAGCGCGAGCCTGGCCTGTGGCCTGGCGCGGCGCGGCAAGAAGGTGGCGGTGATCGACTTCGACGTCGGCCTGCGCAACCTCGACCTGATCATGGGGTGCGAACGCCGCGTGGTGTACGACTTCGTCAACGTCGTGCATGGCGAAGCCACCCTCAAGCAGGCCCTGATCAAGGACAAGCGCTTCGACAACCTGTATGTGTTGGCCGCCTCGCAGACCCGCGACAAGGACGCACTGACCCAGGAAGGCGTGGGCAAGGTCCTGAAGGACCTGGCGGCCGATGGCTTCGATTACATCATCTGCGACTCGCCGGCCGGCATCGAAAAGGGAGCATTCCTGGCGATGTACTTCGCCGACCGCGCCGTGGTGGTGGTGAACCCGGAAGTGTCCTCGGTGCGCGACTCCGACCGCATCATCGGCCTGCTGGACTCGAAGACCCACAAGGCCGAATCCGGCCAGAACGTGCCTGCCTTCCTGCTGCTGACCCGCTACACCCCGCTGCGCGTGGAGACCGGCGAGATGCTCAGCATCGCCGACGTCGAGGAAGTGCTGGGGCTGAAGGCCATCGGCGTGATCCCCGAATCAGGCGACGTGCTCAATGCCTCCAACAAGGGCGAACCGGTGATCCTGGATGTCGAATCCGCTGCCGGCCAGGCGTATGACGACGCCGTCGCGCGCATCCTCGGCGAAGATCGCCCGATGCGCTTCACCAGCGTCGAGAAGAAGGGCTTCTTCAGCAAGCTGTTCGGAGGGTAAGCATGGGCCTGTTCGATTTCCTCAAAGCGAAGAAGACCACCGCCGAAACCGCAAAGAACCGCCTGCAGATCATCATCGCGCAGGAACGCAGCCACCGCGGTGGCCCGGACTACCTGCCGCTGCTGCAGCGCGAGCTGCTGGAAGTGATCAAGAAGTACGTGAACATCGACGTCGATGCGGTCAAGGTCGACCTGGTGAAGGATGGCCAGCACGATGTGCTGGACATCTCCGTGGCGCTGCCAGAAGGCCCGGACAAACCCTGATGCCCCGCCCCGTCCGTGCCTGCATGGGCGGGGCCGCGTGACCTGCATGACCGATACGACAACCGCCGCGGACATCACCTGCGTGGGCGACATCGCCTTCGCCGACGCGCAGTGCCTGCTCGCCGCGCATGGCCTTCGCCTGCACCACGTGGCCGCAGGCGAACCGATTCCCGGCAGCTACTGGGGCGAGCCCGAGGCGGGCATCATCGCCAGCAATGTCTATGTGCGCGATGACACCCCGGTGCATTCGATGCTGCATGAAGCCTGCCACCTGATCGTATTGCCGCCGGAGCGGCGCGCGCAGGTGCACACCGATGCTACCGATTCGGTGGCCGAGGAAGATGCCACCTGCTACCTGCAGATCGTGCTGGCCGGGCAGCTGCCTGGTGTTGGCAGTGCGCGGTTGATGGCCGACATGGATGCCTGGGGGTACACGTATCGGCTGGGGTCGACACAGGCGTGGTTTGAGCAGGACGCCGAAGACGCGAAGGCGTGGCTGGTCGAACGCGGCTTGCCGGTTGCGTAAAGCCGCGGGCGCGGTTGGCCACGGGCGCGTGGCGACGCGTCGGACCTTGCGGCGCCCCTCTTTTCACTCGGCGCGGTTCGAGCAGGACGCCGAAGACGCAAAGGCATGGCTGATCGAACGCGGCTTGCCGGTGGCGTAAGGCCGCGGGCGCGGTTGGCCACGGGCGCGTGGCGACGCGTCGGACCTTGCGGCGCCCCTCTTTTCACTCGGCGCGGTTCGAGCAGGACGCCGAAGACGCAAAGGCATGGCTGATCGAACGCGGGTTGCCGGTGGCGTAACGCATCGGTAGTGCCGGCCGCTGGCCGGCAACCTCATGAACCCGTGAAGCATTACCTGGTTGCCGGCCAGCGGCCGGCACTACCCCATCAGCCCTGCCCTGCCAGCGCGCGCAGGGTGATGCCGACGATGTAAGCCAGGTAGGTGCCGGTGGCATAGCCCATCGTGCCCAGCAGCACGCCCACCGGCGCCAGTGCCGGATGGAACGCCGCGGCCACCACCGGCGCCGAGGCCGGTCCACCGATGTTCGACTGCGAACCGATGGCGAAATAGAAGAACGGCACCTTCAGCAGCTTGCCCAGGCACCACAGCAGCACGATGTGCACGGCAATCCAGATCAGGCCGAGCAGGAACAGCCACGGGCGGTCCAGCAGCGCCAGCAGATCCATCTGCATGCCGATGCAGGCGATCAGGAAGTACAGCAGCAGCGAGCCCAGGCGCGATGCGCCCGCGCCTTCCAGCGTGCGCGCACGGGTGAAGCTCAGGCTCAGGCCCAGCGTGGTCGACAGCACCACCACCCACACGAACGGCGCGTCCAGGCTGAACTGCGAGGCCCAGCTGACGTTGGCCTTGAACCATGCTGCCAGCGGCGCGCCGATGGCATGCGAGAGGCCCACGCCACCGAAGGCCACCGCCACGATCAGCATCAGGTCGGTGAGGCTGGGAATGCGCTCGTGTTCAGCCTGGAAGCGCGCGATGCGCTCCTTCAGTTCATCGATGGCCGAGGTATCGGCGCCACTGCGCGCGTCGATCTTCGCTGCCCGCCCCGCCAGGAAGATCAGTGCGGCCATCCACACGTAGCCGACACCCACATCGACCACCGCGAACTGGCCGAACGTGGTCGCATTGACGTCGAATACTTCGCGCATTGCCAGCATGTTGGCACCGCCACCGATCCAGCTGCCTGCCAATGCGGCCATGCCGGCCCAGGTGTCACCGGCCACGGTTTCCGGATGCAGCGCGCGCATCGCCAGGAACGCCACCACCGCACCGAGCATGATGCTGGCCGAGGCGCCCAGGTACATCAGCACCAGCTTCGGGCCGAGCCGCAGGATGCCCTTGATGTCCACCGCCAGGGTCAACAGGATCAGCGCTGCCGGCAGCAGGATGTCGCGTGCGATCGGGTTGTAGAGCTTGGTGTTCTGCCCATCGATCAGGCCGACGGTGTTGTAGATGCCGGGAATCAGGTAGCACAGCAGCAGCGCTGGCACGAAGGTGTAGAAGCGCTTCCACAGGCCCTGCTCGCGCGAGGCGGTCCAGAACACGGCGCCAAGGGTGGCGGCGATCAAGCCGAAGACGACGATGTCGTTCTGGATCATGCAGGTGCTCTGGGTAGAGCCGGCCGCTGGCCGGCTGCTGTTGGCGGCGGATCATGAGGGTGTGCCGACCAACGGTCGGCCCCCACCGGTAAAGCAGATGGCGAAACAAAAGCGCCGCCCCGAAGGGCGGCGCTGCAGTCATCAGTTGCCGATGTGCTGCTTCAGCCAGGCATTGACGGTGTCATGCCACAGGATGCTGTTGTTCGGCTTCAGCACCCAGTGGTTTTCATCCGGGAAGTACAGGAACTTCGATTCGATGCCCTGGCGCTGGGCAGCGGTGAACGCGGCCAGGCCCTGCTCGACCGGAATGCGGAAGTCCTGCTGGCCGTGGATGACCAGGATCGGCTTCTTCCAGTCCGCCACGTGGTTGACCGGGTTGAACTTTTCGTAGTTCGCGGCCTTCTGGTACGGCGTACCACCCTGCTCCCACTCGGTGAACCACAGTTCTTCGGTGGCGTAGCCCATCATGCGCTGGTCGAACACGCCATCGTGGTTGACCAGGCACTTGAACGGGCCGTTCCAGTTGCCGGCGATCCAGTTGACCATGAAGCCGCCGTAGCTGGCGCCCAGCGCACAGGCCTTGTCACCGTTGAGGAAGGAATACTTCTTCAGCGCCGCGTCCCAGCCCTTCTGCAGGTCTTCCAGCGGACGGTCGCCCCAGTGCTGGCTGATCGCATCGGTGAAGGCCTGGCCGTAACCGGTGGAACCGTGGAAGTCGATCATCACCACGGCGTAGCCCTGGCCCGCGTAGGTCTGCGGATTCCAGCGGTAGCTCCAGCCGTTGCCGAAGCTGCCCTGCGGACCACCGTGGATCAGGAACGCGACCGGGTAGGACTTGCCTTCCTGGTAGTTGTGCGGCTTGACCACGTAGCCGTGCACGGTGTCGTTGTTCCAGCCCTTGAACTCGAACTGCTCGTAGTCGCCGAAGGACACGTCCTTCAGCACGTCGCCAGCGGCCGGGGTCAGCGCGCGCAGCTCGCCGATCGCCTGGCCCGCGGCCGGGAGCAGGCCGACCAGCACCTGGTCGTTGCTCTTCAGGCTGTTGCGGGTGATCGCCACGCTGTTGCCGGCCACGTCGACTGCGGTGACGCTGCCGTCGCCGATCAGCTTGGTGGCCTTGCCGCTGGCCACGTCGATCTGGAACAGCGGGTGCTCGCCGAGGTCATCGGCGGTGGTGTAGATGCTGGCGCCGTCGGCGGACAGCGTGATGCCACCGGCCGAACGATCCCACTGAGGAGCGATCTCGCGGGTCTTGCCGCTGGCCAGGTCCATTGCCATCAGGCCGAAGCGGTCGGCCTCGAAGCCCGGGCGCTTCATCGCACGGTAGAACAGGGTCTTGCCGTCGGCGCTGAACACCGGACCGGCATCCCAGGCCGGGTTGGACGCGGTCAGGTTGACCGGCGCCTGCTTGCCGGCCGCGTCGAAGCGGTACAGGTCGAAGTTGGTCGACCACGGCTCCTGCTTGCCGGCCACGCGGATGCTGGCCACCACGCTGGCGCCATCCGGCGACCACACGAAATCGTCATTGCCACCGAACGGCTTGGACGGCGCATCACCATCGATGGTGGCGCTCAGCGCCGAAGCGCCCTTGACCGGACCGGCCTTGGCGGCCGGCAGCGGCGCCACGAACAGGGTGTTGCGGCGGCCGTCGTTCCAGGTGTCCCAGTGGCGCACGAACAGCGAGTCGAAGACCTTGCCGCTGGCCTTGGCACCGGCCACATCCTTCAGCTTCTTCTCGGTGCAGGCCAGGTCCGAGGCACAGGCCTGGAACACGCCGGCGCTGAACAGCACGCGGTCGTCCTGCGGCGACACGTGGTAGCTGTCCACGTCGACCGCGAAATCGGTCAGCTGGCGTGGCGTGCCGCCGTTGAGCGGCTGCGCGTACAGCTGCTGGCTGCCGTTCTTGGCGCTGAGGAAATACACCGTCTGGCCATCAGCCGACAGCGAGGCCGAATTGACGCTCCAGCCAGCCGGGGTGATCTGCTTCGGCGGCGCCGCGTCGCGGGTGCGAAGGTTACGCGCGAACAGCGCGGTGGAGGCCTTCAGGTTGGCATCGACGCTGCGCTTGGCGAACACCACGGTGCCACCGTCCGCGGTCAGCACCGGCGCGGAGACGCGGTCCATGGCCACCATGTCGCGGACTTCCAGGCCACGGGCAGCGGCAACGCTGGGAAGGGCGGCCAGCAGGCTCAGTGGCAGCAGGGCATGACGCAGTTTCATCGGGGTCTCCGCAGGACGGCAAAAAACCGATGTTAGGCCCGTGCGGCCGGGGCTGCCAAGGCCATCGGTCATGGCTGCCTGCGGGGTTGGCCCCGTCGCCAGAAACAGCAAACCGCGCCGTAGCGCGGTCTGCGGTAGTGCCGGCCGCTGGCCGGGAACCAGGGGTATCACGGGATTCCGGGATTGCCGGCCAGCGGCCGGCACTACCCGTTGAACTCAGGGGCAGAGCCCCTTACGCCTTGGCGTACTTGCCGGTGCGGTAGATCAGCCAGCCGACCAGGAACAGCACGGCCAGGCCGATCCACTGCGCGCCCGGCAGGTGGAACGGCACGGCCAGCACGTCCGCACGGCTGCTGACCACGATCGGAATCGCGATGGCGATGCCCATCAGTGCCTCGCCGGTGATCAGGCCCGCGGCAAACAGCACGCCCGGCTTGTGCACGCGGTCGCGACCTTCTTCGTCATCGGCGCGCACCTTGTGGAAGCGCTCCACCAGGTGGGCGATCAGGCCACCGAGGAAGATCGGTACCATCAGTTCCAGCGGCAGGTAGATGCCGATGGCGGCGGCCAGCACCGGCACGCGGAAACGAGCGTTGCGCGACTTCAGCCAGCTGTCGAAAGCGATGATCGCGGCGCCGACCACGGCACCGATGCCGATGAAGGTCCACGGCAGTTCGCCACCGAACAGGCCCTTGGCCACCGAGGCCATCAGGTTGGCCTGCGGCGCAGCCAGCGCATTCGGGTGCAGCTCGGACTTCACGCCGATGCCGTAGGCGGTGGCCAGCAGGTTCAGCACCGGGGCCATGATCAGCGCACACGAGAAGGCACCGATGCCCAGCATCAGCTGCTGCTTCCACGGGGTGGCGCCGACGATGTAGCCGGCCTTGAGGTCCTGCAGGTTGTCACCACCAACCGCAGCGGCGCAGCACACCACCGCGCCGATCATGATGGCGGCCACGGCACCCAGCGGCGCACCGCCGGCACCGACCGGCTTGAGGCCGTCGGCACCGAGCAGCACGACCAGCACGGCCGAGGCGAACAGGATGGTGGAGATGGTGATGCCCGAGACCGGGTTGTTGGACGAGCCGATCAGGCCGGCCAGGTAGGCCGAGACCGACACGAACAGGAAGCCGGCGACGATCATGATGAGGGTCATCGGGATCGACACGTGCCACTGGCCGACGATGGCCTGGTACAGGGCCAGCAGCGGCAGCACGAAGGCCACCAGGGCGACCAGCATCCACTTCATCGGCAGGTCGCGTTCGGTGTGCGCCAGCACCGGACCACCGCTCTTGCGGGCTGCCGCGAAGCCACTCTTGACGCCGTTCAGCAGCGACTTGCGCAGCGAGATCAGGGTCCAGATGCCGCCGATCAGCATTGCGCCGACACCCAGGTAACGCATCTTCGCGCCCCAGATGGCGAACGCGGCTTCGGTGGACGAAGCGGTGGCAACCGACGCGGCCAGTGCCGGATCGGTGTTCATGAAGAACGCCTGGTAGATCGGAATGGCGATGTGCCAGGTCAGGATCGAGCCGGACACCACCACGATGCCGACATTGAGGCCGACGATGTAACCCACGCCCAGCAGTGCCGGCGACAGGTTGGTACCGATGAAGGCGGTGACCTTGGAGCTGCCGACGTAGGCCGAGGTGGCCCAGGCGTCCGGGATCAGTCGCATCCCGCTTTCCGCGGCCAGCTTGACGAAGGCACCGATCACCGCCGACAGGCCGAGGATCTTCAGGCCCGGGCCCGGGTTCTCACCGGCCTTGAGCACTTCGGCCGCAGCCTTGCCTTCCGGGAACGGAAGCGGGTCTTCGACGATCATCGAACGGCGCAGCGGCACCGAGAACAGCACGCCCAGCAGGCCACCCAGGCCGGCGATGCCCAGCACCCACCAGTACTTGAAGTCCGGCCAGTAGCCCATGATCACCAGCGCCGGAATGGTGAAGATCACACCGGCGGCGATGGACGAACCGGCCGAGGCGCCGGTCTGCACGATGTTGTTCTCAAGGATGGAGCCACCACCCAGCAGGCGCAGCACGCCCATGGATATCACCGCGGCGGGAATGGCGGTGGCGATGGTCAGGCCTGCGAACAGACCGAGGTAGGCGTTTGCGGCCGACAGCACCACCGCCAGCACGATGGCCAGGGCCACTGCGCGGAAGGTGAGCTGCTTGGGCGCAGCGTCGTGGTTCATGGAAGCCCCTGCTGGCAAAAAATCCCTGCCACGCTAGCGTTCAGGGGGCGGCAAGTCCAGTGCGGTTGGTACCGGCTGGCAAGCCCTCGCCCAGCACTGCGCCCCAGCAGGCCCTTGGCCCCTTCAGATGTGTCGTGTTTGACCAAGTTGTGCACAGTGCACCGGTTTGTCGGAGCGGGGGTCCCTTGACCCCAATCCCCCGACGCCCCCGGCCCACCGGGCGATGCGTGCCAGGCGATGGGGTTTGCGGCTCAGCGCCTGCTTGAGTCGATTCCCGGAATCCAACACCGTGCACTGCCACCAACACATCGTCGGCAAGGAGACCGCATGGCAGACGCACCATTGATCACGATGATGCGAGCCTTCCTCGTTGCAGCGGGCGCGATGCTGTGCCTGCTGCTGGGTATAGGCAACGTCAACGCCTACAGCGGGTTTGGCACCGCGGTGATCGAGGATCGGGAAGGAATACCTTGTTTCGGCCTGCCTCCACGGGCACTGGAATGGGTCCGATCGCCCCGTATCCTGCAAGCGGTGATGGTCTATCACCACGACACGGTGAAGGCATGGTCGTTCATGTACGACCTGACTCCCGCAGAGCCTTTGGCGCCGGGCCAGTGCATCGTCTACGGTGATCTGCCAGCCTCGGCCACGCTGCGCACCTCTCCACAGCCATTGATTCCTGCAACCTTGTATGAGGTCTACCTCAACGCTCCCACCAATGGCCCAATCAGGGGCTACACGGCGAAGTTCTGCCTGAAAGCTGCGCCTGACGGATCGACTCGGGTGATCCCCATCAGGTACGAAAAGCGGACGGGTTGGAGCGCAGCTGTCTGCCAACCCTGACGGGCTACGCGGCAGAACGTTATGTTATATCCTGTCACGCCGGTCGAGCATCCCACGTGGCCCCTTCCCCCTCCCTCCGCCTGGCCTCCATCGACCAGCTGCGCGGCACCGTGATGCTGTTGATGTTGCTCGACCACGTGCGCGAGACCTTCTTCCTGCAGCACCAGGTAAGCGACCCGATGGACGCGGCGACGGTCTCCCCTGCGCTGTTCACCTGCCGTCTGCTGGCGCACCTGTGTGCGCCCGTGTTCGTCCTGTTGACCGGCCTGTCGGCCTGGCTGTACGGCCAGCGCCAGGCGGATCCGCGCCGGGCCACCGCAGCCTTCCTGCTCAAGCGCGGGCTGTTCCTGGTCGTGCTGGAACTGACCCTGGTGAATTTCGCCTGGACCTTCCAGCTGCCGCCGGACACGCTGTACCTGCAGGTGATCTGGGCCATCGGGCTGAGCATGATCGCGCTGGCCGGGCTGCTTTGGCTGCCACGCCCGGCCCTGCTGGTGCTGGCAATCGCGGTGGTGGCCGGGCACAACCTGTTCGACGGCTTACGGGTGCAAGGCAATGGCCTGCTGGCGGTGCTGTGGAAAGTGCTGCACCAGCGCGACTGGATCGAGGCCGGTGCGCTGCGCCTGCGCACGTCCTATCCGCTGCTGCCGTGGATCGGGGTGATCGCCCTGGGTTATCTGTTGGGACCGTGGTTCGCCCGCGAGCGCGACCCGACGCAGCGCCAGCACTGGCTGCTGTGGGCAGGCGTCGGTGCGCTGGCCCTGTTCACCTTACTGCGGTTCGCCAACGAGTACGGGGATGCCCCTTGGCAGTACCAGACCACAGCACTGCGCACCTGGCTGAGCATCCTCAACATCACCAAGTACCCGCCGTCGCTGCAGTTCCTGCTGCTGACCCTGGGCGTGGGGCTGTTGCTGCTGCGCCTGTACGAATGGCCGCCCCTGGCGCGTGCGCTGCGCCCGCTGGCCGATATCGGCGCCGCGCCGATGTTCTTCTACCTGCTGCACCTGTACGTGCTGAAGGGGCTGTACCTGGCCGCGCTGGCGGCCTGGGGGCCGACCCATGGCGAGTTGTATGCCCTGGATTCGGTCAGCGGCCTGCTGCTGGTGGCCTGTGCGCTGGCGGTGGTGCTGTACCCGCCGACCCGGGCATTCGCGAGGTTCAAGGCGCGAAGGCGTGACCTGGCGTGGTTGCGGTACCTGTGATCGCCCAGGCCAGTCCGGCAATCCACGCATGGCGTGGATCTTATCTCTTGCCAATCTGGCACCTTGGGTGCCGAGAGCCCGGCGTGGGCGACCGTGTGGATCCAGGTCTTGCGACCGAGAAGTAGCTTGGGTCCCCACGCCGGATTCTCCCTGAACCGCCCGAACAGTTGGTTGAGTTGGCGCTCGAACTGATAAGACTGGGCAAGCGGGGAGAGCTCTCGACCCTGTCAGCCTAGCGGAGTTCTGCCATGTTTGGGATCGGGATCGATGTGAGCAAAGCCACGCTGGATGTGGCCGTCCATGGAGAGCAGTTTCGCCAATTCAGCAACGACAAGCGCGGCTTTGTGCGCTTGATTCGGTGGCTGAAGACGTGGCCGATCAAGCAGGTCGTTCTTGAGGCAAGCGGGGGTTACGAGCGTGCTGCTCTGGATGTATTGCACGCCGCTGGCCTGCCGATGGTACGAATCAATCCGGCGCGTGCACGGCGATTTGCCCAAGGCACGGGCCGTGCCGCCAAGACCGATCGGCTCGATGCGACAGTGCTGGCACAGATGGCCCATTTGTTGCCGCTGACCCGCTACGTACCGCCTGCTCCTTGGCAGCAGCGTCTGGCTGAATTTGCGCAATGCCGCAGGCAACTGGTGAAGATGCGGGTCAGTGAGATGCAGCGCTTGCGGCGATTGGTCGATCCGGATCTGATTGCGATGAAGCAACGCCATATAGCTCAGCTATCTGACGACCTGAAGCAGTTGGATAAAGCTATTGCCGAGCAGCTTGAGGGGCAGCCTGGCTGGAAGAATATCGGCGCGCTCAAAGGCGTCGGCCCCATCCTGATCAGCACACTGGCCTGCGAGTTGCCCGAACTGGGCAGCTTGGGAAGCAAAGCCATAGCATCGCTGGTGGGGTTGGCCCCGATGAACCGCGAAAGTGGCACCTGGCAGGGCCAACGGCGGATCAGTGGTGGGCGCGCGGTGGTACGCGAAGCCCTTTACATGGCGGCCCTGACGGCCATCCGGTACGAGCCAAGGCTGCGCGCGTTTTACGCTGGCCTGAAGGCCAAGGGCAAAGCGAGCAAGGTGGCGCTCGTGGCGGTCATGCGCAAAATGCTGGTGATCCTCAACGCCCGTAAGCGAGACGCCGAGGTGGCCCTCGGCTGCCCCTGACAAGACAGTTGCTACTGAAAGCGGATCGGGCCACAGGCCTATAATTCCGCGATGAATTCCACCGCTATCGCTTCCGACGACTTCCTGGGTCACCCCAAGGGCGTCTATGTCTGCTTCTTCACCGAAATGTGGGAGCGCTTCTCCTTCTACGGCATGAAGGCGCTGTTGCTGCTGTACCTCACCAAGTACCACCTGTTCGGCGACAAGGCCGGCCTGGACCTGCTCGGCGCCTACGGTGGCCTGGTGTACTGCATCCCTGTATTCGGCGGCATGCTGGCCGACCGCTGGCTGGGCATGCGCCGGGCCGTGCTGTTCGGCGGCATCCTGCTGGTACTCGGCCACCTTGGCATGGCCTTCGAAGGCCACGCTGCGTACCGGGTGAACGGCGAAGTGGTGCGCGACACCTCGGCACTGGCGGTGACCTACCTGTCGCTGGCGCTGATCATCATGGGCGTCGGTTTCCTGAAACCGAACATCTCCACCATTGTCGGCAAGCTGTACGCCAAGGACGATCCGCGCCGCGATTCGGGTTTCTCGCTGTTCTACGCCGGCATCAACCTCGGCGCGCTGTTCTCATCGCTGGTGTGCGGCTTCCTCGGCGAGGCCTACGGCTGGAAGTACGGTTTCGGTGCGGCCGGCATCGGCATGCTGGCCGGCCTGGCCATGTTCCTGTGGGGCCAGAAGTACCTGCAGGGCCACGCCGAGCCGCCGCAACCGGCGGCGTTGAAGCAGAAGGTGCTGGGCCTGCCGCGCGAATGGCTCATCTATCTGTGCGCGGTGCTCGGTGTGTTGCCGGTGGCGTGGCTGATGTGGGCGGCCGGCAACGGCGCGTTCGCGCTGGGCGGTGAAATCAGCCTGGCACTGATGTTGATGGTGGTGGTGCTGGGCGGCGTGCTGGTCTGGTTCGCCTGGTTCACCGGCAGCAAGTGCACGCCGGTACAGCGCCAGCAGATGATCGCGCTGATGGTGCTGATCTTCATGGCGCTGGTGTTCTTCACCATGTACGAGCAGTCCTACGGCTCGTGGGTGACCTTCACCGACCGGCTGCTGACCAAGGACATCGTGCCCTCGCTGGTGATCACCGGCGGTACGCCGCTGCCGTGGTCGATCCTCTCACTGCTGCTGGCACCGCTGGGCTTCGTGGTCAGCGCGCGGTTGTCCGAGCGTCGTCCGGGTTCGGCTGCGCCGCGCACGTTCTTCGCCGCCATCGTCGTGCTGATGCTGGTGCTGCTGGTGCGCGACTGCCTGGTGATTCCGCAGACCGCCGGCTCGCTCACCTATCTCGGCGGCCTGTTCCTGGTGCTGCTGGCACCGGCCTTCGCCGCGCTGTGGACGTGGATGGACCGCCGCGGCTGGGAACCGGGCAAGCCGGTCAAATCAGCCTGGGGCCTGGTGATCGGCGCACTGTCGTTCGTGCCGCTGGCACTGGCCGGGCAGCAGGTTGGCGCCACCGGCGAGATGGCCAGCGTGTGGTGGCTGGTGCTGGCCTACTTCCTGCTGGCCAGTGGCGAGATGTGCCTGTCGCCGGTCGGCCTGTCGGCGGTGACCCAGTTGGCCGTGCCGCGGGTGATGAGCCTGATGATGGGCACCTGGTTCCTGGCCACCGCCTTCTCGGAGACGCTGGCCGCGCTGTTCGGCAAGCTAGCCGCGATCGAGGTGCCGGAAGGCGAATCGCTGGACATGGTGGCCGCCGCCGGTGCCTATGCGCACCTGTTCTGGCTGCTGATGTGGATCGGCCTGGGCTGTGCGCTGGCCGCTTTCATTGCCGCGCCACTGTTGAAGAAGATGATGCACGGGGTGAAGTAAGCCCACGCACAGGCAGGAACCGGGGCGGCGGTTGGATCATCCGCCGCCCTTTGCGTTACGGCGCCCTGCCCTTGCCGTCCGCAGCCGCAGTCGTGGCGGTCTTGCCACCCAGGCTGCGCGACAGGAAGGCCAGCAGCTTGCCGTAGTACTCGCTGCGATGGGCCTGGGTATAGAAGCCGTGCCCTTCGGTCTTGTAGTACAGGCTTTCCACCGGCGTACCGGCACGCTTGAGCGCCGCTTCCATGCGCTCGGTGTGCTGGACCGGGGCGCGCTTGTCCTGGCCACCGGCCGCCAGGAACACCGGCACCTTGATCCGCTCGGCCAGGTTGACCGGCGAGACCGCGCCCAGCGTGGCCGGATCACCCAGCCACTCGCGCAGGTAGCTCATTCCGGAATCGCGGTCCTGGATATCGCCGCCAGTAAACATCAGCGGCAGGTCGTAGACGCCCACATAGCCGGCCGCGCACTGGTACAGCCCCGGTTCGCGCGCGGCGCCCATCATCGCCGAGTAGGCACCGTAGCTGGCACCGTAGATGCAGATGCGCCGGGCATCGGCGATGCCTTCGCTGATCGCCCAGCGCGTGGCGTCGGTCACGTCGTCCTGCATCGCGCGCCCCCACTGTTCCAGTGCTGCCCGGCTGTGGGCACGGCCGTAGTTGCCCGAGCCGCGGAAATTGATCTGCAGCACGGCGTAGCCGGCAGCGGCCAGCAACTGGTTCTCGTGATCGAAACTGCCGTTGTCGAATATCCCGATCGGCCCACCATGCGGCACCACCACCATCGGCAGGTCACGGCCAGTGCTGCCATGCGGGACTGTCAGGAATCCATGGAGCTCCAGCCCGTCACGCGCCTTCAGCAGGACCGGCCGCACCGACGCAGTGCTCTCCGGGTCAATCCATTCGCTGCGCGCCATCAGGAAGCGTGCCTGGTTGCGGTCGCGGTCGTAGAGGTAGAACTCGCCCGGATTGGAACCGGACCCGGTTTCCACCAGCAGCCGGCGACCGTCGCGGGTACTGGAGGTGATGAATACTGCACGCCCGGGGAAGGCCGCCTCCAGGCTGCGGTACAACCGTGCCTCGTCCGAGCTTTCGTCGAAGAACCGGGTATGCGGCGTGTTTCCCAGGAACAGCGCACCGACCGGCACGGTGCTGCCCGGGCTGCGGATCAGTCGTGCCGGATCGACAACCTCATCGCGCAGCACGACCTTGCGCTCCTGCGTGGCCGGGTTCCAGCTGACGATGGCATCGGGGCCGCTGGGCTGCTCGCTGAGCAGGTAGGCCAGCTGGCCGTCGGCGGAAAAGCCCAGCGCCGCCTCGCTGCGACCACTCCGTTTCTCATCGTTGACCAGCGCCCAGTCGCCACCGTTGCGGTGGTAGAGCCGATGGACGTTGTCAGTACCGGCGCCCTGTACGAAACGTACGTCGCCGCGGGCATCCACCACATAGGAGGCACCCGGCATCGGCGCGCGGGCCAGCAGCCGCTGCTTGCCGCTTGCCAGTTCCAGCTGGGCCGCATAACCGTTGGCATCCAGCCGCGATCCGCCTACTGCGATGACCACGTGCGCATCGTCGCCAGGCAGGGCGTCACTGAGGAACGCCGCGGCCGACCTCCGGTACTTGGGCCGCACGCGCAGGCCAAGGTCGCGGTAGCCCACCAGTAGTTCCGGTCGTCCGGTGCGTGCATCCAGTGTCAGCAGCTCGCCGGTGGCCCACGGCGCATCGCGGGTACCGAACTTCTGCGCCAGACCGAACATCACCTGATCGTTGTTGACCCAGTGCAGGCCGAAGACATGCGAATTGAGTGGTGGGCGCAGGTTGCCCACCGGCGTGTTGTCGTCCGTACGAAGGATGATCACAGCGGTGAAGCCGTCCGCAGGCACGGTCGCGGCCAGATAATCGCCCCCGGGAGACAGCATGACATCGCCGAACTTGTCCGCTCGCACATAGGCGCCCAGATCGATCGCAGCAGCGGTTCCACACCACAATCCCGCCACGATGATGGCGGCCAGCCAGCGCTTGTGCATCCTTCTCTCCCCCTGCCTGGACCCCTTGTCCCGGCTGGCCGATTCTAGGCAGGCCAGTGCCCGGCCCGCCAGTGGCGTACAAAAAACGACGGCACCGTTGCCGGTGCCGTCGTTACCACTACCTTGGAGAGAGAGTCAGGACGTGGGTTCGGGGGGCGTGCGCCGGGTCAGTGGACCCCGCGCACCGCCAACGTGAGGGCCAGGATGCTGAGGATCACCGCGATGGTGCCGTCGAGCACGCGCCAGGTGCTGGGCTTGGTGAACAGCGGCGCCAGCAGGCGCGCGCCCAGGCCCTGCGCGGTCAGCCACAGGCAACTGGCGGTGACCACACCGGCAGCGAAGGCCATGCGGGCGTTGCCGAAGTTCTCGGCGATCGAACCGATCACCATCATGTCCAGCCAGAAGTGCGGGTTGATCAGCGAGAAACCGACCGCCGCCATCAGCACTGCGCGGCGGCTGCCGTCGTCGCTGTCAGCCTCGCCCATGCCGCCGCCACCGGCGATCGCGCGGCGCGCCGACTTCATCGCGTACCAGGCCAGGAACGCCACGCCCGTCCACAGCACGGCGGTGGTCAGCCACGGCAGCGCCGAAGTGAGCGTGCGCAGGCCGGCCACGCTGGCGAAGATGAAGATGGCATCGATGGCCGCACAGGTGGCGACCACCGGCACGATGTGCTTGCGCAGGATGCCTTGGCGCAGGATGAAGGCGCTCTGGGCGCCGACCACGGCGAACAGGCCGATGCCGGTAGCTGCACCAGAGAACCAGGCACCGAGGCCGGTGCTGGCGGAGATGACCGAGAACATGGGATTCACTGCCTTTACTTGCTTGGGGGGGACGGTGCCTCGCGAAGGCGGACAGCACCGGAACGAGCGCCATTGTCGCGCCGCAACATGAAAAAGACGAGCTAAACTTCCTAAACCAACATTAGCGGAACTTAATTCGATGCGTATCGACCATGCCCAGCTGCGCGCCCTGGCCGCAGTGATCCGCGAAGGCAGCTTCGACCGCGCCGCGCAGTCGCTGAATGTCACCCCGTCCGCCATCTCGCAGCGGGTCAAGGCGCTGGAGGACCGGATCGGCCGGCTGCTGGTCAAGCGCGGCACCCCGGCCACCGCCACCGCCGAGGGGCAGTTGCTGGTGCAGCTGGCCGAGCAGACCGCCCTGCTCGAGCACGATGCGCTGCACCGGATGGGCCTGGCCGATGAGGACCTGCCGCAAGCCAGTATTCCGGTGGCGGTGAACCACGACAGCCTGGAAACCTGGTTCCCGCAGGCGGCCTACCAGTTCGCGCAGACCACCGGCACTACGCTGGACCTGCGCGTGGAGGACCAGGACCACACCGTGGAGCTGCTGCGCCAGGGCACGGTGCTGGGTGCGGTGACCACCCTGGACGAGCCGGTGCAGGGCTGCCAGATCCATGCGCTGGGCAGCATCCGCTACGCCGCCACCTGTACCCCCGAGTTCCGCGAGCGTCATTTCGCCAAGGGCGTGACCGCGCAGGCGCTGGCGCAGGCCCCGGTGCTGGTGTTCAACCGCAAGGACGACATGCAGTCGCGCTTCGCCCGGCGCATGGCCGGCGACGACCTGCCCAGCACCGCGCCGACCTGGTGGATTCCGTCCACGCGCGCCTTCGTGCAGGCCAACCTTGGCGGCATGGGCTGGACGATGAATCCGTTGCCGCTGGTCAAGCGGCACCTGGACGCGGGCCGCCTGGTCTACGTGCGCCAGCGCGCGTGGGAAGACGTGCCGCTGTACTGGCAGCATTGGAAGGGCGACGTGCAGACCATGGCCTTGCTGACCCGCGCGGTGCTGGATGCCTCCTCGGCACTGATCCGGCGTAAGCGCTGAAAAGGGGACGGAGGGGATTAAGTCGTATAAGGCCCAAGCGACACATCGGGCAAAGACGACTTAATCCCCTCCGTCCCCTTTTTGCTCCATCCAATCTCCATCAACCCTCCACACCGGGTCCATGCGTGATGCGGATACTGGCGGGCCAATCACTACAAGGGTGTCCGGTATGCCGATAGCCGTGCGCGATGCGCGCCCCGAAGATGCCGCCGCCTGCATCGACCTGCGCGGGCGCACCCGCGAAAACGCCTTCAGCGCCGCGCAGTTGGCAGAGCTGGGCATCACCGAGGACAGCTGGGCGGCCGGCATCGGCCAGGGCGATTCGATCGGCCGCGTCGCCTGGGAGGGCGAGCGCATGGCCGGCTACTGCTTCGCCGACCGCGACAGCGGCGAGGTGCTGGTGCTGGCCCTGCTGCCCGAGTATGAAGGCCGCGGCATCGGTCGCCAGCTGCTGCAGGACGTGGTCAGCCTGACCCGCGATGCCGGCCACCAACGCCTGTTCCTGGCCTGTTCGGCCGACCCACGCTCGCGCTCGCATGGCTTCTACCGGCGCCTGGGCTGGCGCCCGACCGGGCAGGTCGACGAGGCCGGTGACGAGATTCTTGAGCTGGTCTGAGTGAAGCTGTCGCCAGGGATGGCCTGACGTTGGCAAGGCTTCGCTCGCCGGGTATCACCCGGCGCTAGCGGGTGAGGATGGCGCGAAACGCCGGATGCTGCGTTGCATCAAAAACAGACCGGATCCGGTTAGAATCGCATACGGATGCTGCAAGGCGTTGTTTCTTCACGCCCTTTCCCTGTCCCACGCGCATCCTGACCCCTTCCCCTCCGCCAACGATCCCGCCCCCATGAAGAAATTTGGCAAGGCTCTTCTCGCCCTGCTCGTGCTGCTGTTGCTGGCCGCCGCGCTGTTCCTGTACTGGCCGCTGACGCAGCGCTCGGTGCCCGCCGCCAGCAACGACAAGCCCGTCGACGTTGTGCTGGTCGGCGCCGGCATCATGAGCATCACCCTGGCCACCTACCTGCAGGAACTGCAGCCGGACTGGAACATCCAGGTCTACGAACGCCTCGACGGCGTCGCCGGTGAAAGCTCCGACGGCTGGAACAACGCCGGCACCGGCCACTCGGCCTTCGCCGAACTGAACTACACCCCGGAACTGCCCGACGGCAGCATCGAGACCAAGCGCGCGGTCGGCATCGCCGAATCGTTCGAGGTCTCGCGCCAGTTCTGGTCGCACCAGGTGAAGGAAGGCCGGCTGAGCCAGCCCAGCGACTTCATCAACCCGACCCCGCACATGAGCTTCGTCTGGGGCGATGACAACATCGCCTACCTGCACAAGCGCCAGCAGGCCCTGGTGAAGAATCCGCTGTTCTACGGCATGCAGTACTCCGAGGATCCGGCCCAGATCAAGCAGTGGGCCCCGCTGCTGATGGAAGGCCGTGACCCGAAGCAGAAGGTTGCCGCAACCTGGATGCCGCTGGGCACCGACGTCAACTTCGGCGTGATCACCCGTCAGCTGACCGCCGGCCTGCAGCGCAGCCCGAACTTCAGCCTGCATCTCAACCACGAAGTGAGCGCGCTGCGGCAGAACGCCGACAAGAGCTGGAACGTGACGGTGAAGGACCTCAAGGCTGGCACCGAGACCACCACCCACGCCCGCTTCGTGTTCATCGGTGCCGGTGGCGCTGCACTGAAGCTGCTGCAGATGTCCGGCATTCCGGAATCGAAGGACTACGCCGGCTTCCCGGTCGGTGGCCAGTTCCTCGCCTTCCAGGGCCAGGACGTGACCTCGCGCCACGGCGTGAAGGCCTACGGCATGGCCGAGACCGGCTCGCCGCCGATGTCGGTGCCGCACCTGGATGCGCGCAAGCTGGACGGCAAGCCGGTGGTCCTGTTCGGGCCGTTCGCGCTGTACAGCACCAAGTTCCTCAAGCACGGTTCGTGGTGGGACCTGTACTCGTCGGTGAACCACAACAACGTCGGCCCGATGCTGGAAGTGGGCAAGGACAACCTGGACCTGGTGCAGTACCTGATGGGCCAGGCGCGCCTGAACGATGCCGACCGCCAGGCCGAGCTGGTCAAGTACTTCCCCACTGCCAAGCCGGGTGACTGGAAGCTGGTGACCGCCGGCCAGCGCGTGCAGATCATCAAGCGTGATCCGCTGAAGGGCCCGGTGCTGCAGTTCGGTACCGAGATCGTGACCGACAAGGACCACACCATCGCCGCCCTGCTCGGCGCTTCGCCGGGTGCGTCGACCTCGCCGCCGATCATGCTGGACCTGATGGCCAAGGCCTTCCCGGACCAGATGAAGGCCGGCTGGGAAGCCCGCCTGCGCGAGATCGTGCCGTCGTACGGGCGCAAGCTCAACGACAGCGCCGCGCTGGTCAACGAGATCCGTACGCTGACCAGCCAGACCCTGCATCTGCCGTATCTGGAAGTGCCGGTGGATGCGAACGCGGCATCGCCTGCTGCGGCTGCAGTGCCGGCAGCGGCCAAGGAAAAGCGCAACGCCAACGAGGAACTGCAGGCGCTGTAAGCCCGCAGTTTGCTTTCGATGGAGACGGACGGCCACCTTCGGGTGGCCGTTTGTTTTTGTGCGAAATGGGTCGGATTCCTCCCGCACGGGAGGGCTCTGACCTGCACCTGGGCGCCGATGATGGGGTCAGAGCCCATTGCCTGCGGCAACGGGCTCCGACCCCGGCCCGCCACTGCTCTGCGCCGGAAAGCCTCCCGCGAATGACGCGAATTGTAATGTTGTTACGAATTATTTACATTTGCGTCCTGTGCAGTGATCGCACCTCCCCAGATGGACCTGACCGTGCCCGAAGCCGCCGCCCCGGGTGCTGGACGACTGTTGCCGCCCTTCCCCGCTTCCGAGCCTTGAGCCCACCATGTCCCTGATCCTCCGTAACCGCCTGCCCCGCCGCGCGTTGCTGCCGGCTGCCCTGCTTTCGTCGCTGACCCTGCTGGCCGCGCCCAGCGCGTTCGCCGCCGCCGATGGCACTGCCGATGCCAAGACCCTGGACCGGGTCAGCGTCCGCGCCGAACAGTCCGCACCACCGTCGAGCACCACGCGCCTGCCGATCACCCTGCAGGAGACCCCGCAGTCCGCCACCGCCATCAGCCTGCAGCGCCTGCAGGACGAATCACTGTTCAGCATCAACGATGTGATGCGCAATGTAACCGGCGTGAGCGTGTCCTTCTATGACACGCAGCGCCCGCTGTACTACGCGCGCGGCTTCGCCATCACCGACTTCCAGGTCGATGGCATTCCCACCTACAGCGGCTCCACCAACCAGGAGTACGACACCGCCTTCTACGACCGTATCGAAGTGATCCGCGGCGCCAACGGCCTGCTCAGCGGCGCCGGCGTGCCGTCGGCCACGGTCAACCTGCTGCGCAAGCGCCCGGGCAAGGAATTCGATGCGTCGTTCGCGGTCAGCGCCGGCAGCTGGGACTACCGTCGCATGGAGGCCGACGTGACCGCGCCACTGACCGCCGACGGCCGCTTCCGCAGCCGCGTGGTCGCCGCCTACACCGATCGTGGCCTGTATTACGACCGCTACGACGAGAACAAGATGGCCGGCATGGCGGTGCTCGAAGGCGACGTCACCGACAGCACCACGATCACTCTCGGTTACCAGAGCCAGGACAACAACCCCACCGGCTCGACCTGGGGCACCGTGCCGTTCTTCGACAACCAGGGCCATTTCGCGCACCTGCCGCGCTCGACCAACCTGTCGCCGAAATGGAGCTACTGGAAGCGCGAGAGCAACACCGCCTTCGCCAACCTGGAACAGCGTTTCGGCGACAACTGGCTGTTGAAGATCAACACCGCCTATACCCGTGGCAACGTGCAGAACGTGCGCCTGTACGGCACCGGCAACCCGGACCCGGTGACCGGCGCGGGCATCTACCTGCGCGCGGCCGCCGGTGATTCGAAGGACACCCGCCGCAACGTCGATGCCTACCTGACCGGCAGTTTCGATCTGTTCGGCCGCGACCACGACGTGACGCTCGGCGCACAGTGGTCGGACCTGGAAGGCACGACGAATACCCTGGCACTGAACTTCCCGAACGACTGGGCGCGCTGCGGCAGCGAGCGCTGCTACTACATTCCCAGCGTGTACAACTGGAACGGCGACATCTCCGAGGTGACCTACCGCCGCACCGGCGCGCGCCGCGTGGCCAAGACCACGCAGAGTGGCGTCTACCTGGCCACCCGCCTGCGCCTGGCCGATCCGCTGTCGCTGATTGCCGGCGCACGCCTGAGCCGCTGGGAAACCCTCACCCGCTCCTACAACGCCGCTGGCGCCTACACCGGCACCAGCGGCGCGTACAAGGTGAGCGATGAAGTCACTCCCTACGTGGGCCTGGTCTACGACATCACCCCGAACGTGTCGGCCTATGCCAGCTACACCGAGATCTTCAACCCGCAGAACTTCAAGGACCGCAACGAGAACCTGCTGGCACCGGTGCAGGGTTCGAACCTGGAAGCGGGCATCAAGACCCAGTGGCTGGACGGCCGCCTGACCGCCAACGCCGCCGTGTTCGAGGCCAAGCAGGACAACTACGCCGTGCGCGACATGGGCGTGCCGGAAGGTTCGCTGAGCGATGGCACCTCCGCCTACATCGGCGTCAACGGCACCAAGGCACGCGGCTGGGAAGTAGACGTCAACGGCGAGATCCTGCCGGGCTGGACGGTCAATGCCGGCTACACCCACGTCAAGGTCACCCGCGCGGCTACCGACCTGCTGTACGCCAACCCGCCGAAGGATCTGTTGCAGCTCAACACGCAGCTGCAGCTGCGCGGTGCGCTGGAACGCCTGAGCGTTGGCGGTGGCGTGCAGTGGCAGAGCAAGGTGCAGGGCTACAACATCGCCTATCCGCTGGGCGGCACGGTGACGGTGAACCAGCCGGCCTACATGCTGATGCAGTTCAATGCCAACTACCGCATCAGCGACAGCTGGACCGCAACGCTGAGCGTGCGCAACGCACTGGACAAGACCTACTGGGCGAATCTGGACTACAACAACTACGGCGAACCGCGCTTCGTGTCGGCCAGCCTGCGCTGGAAGTTCTGAGCAACCCGCGAACCGGTGGGTGCCTGGTGGGTGCCGACCGTTGGTCGGCACGCTCTCCGCCACGACCCACGGTCGTGGCCTACCTGAATGGGCCCGCCTCCGCGCGGGCCCTTCCTTTTGCTGCACTGCAGGTTGCGGCGTCCTTCGTAATTATGTCGTAATTACATCGACACCAATCGGAAGCCGGTCGATGAACCCGAGCTGGGATACGTTGGAACGCAGCCGCCAGGCCCGCCTGGAACGTGCCGCGCCGTGGGCCCGGGGACGCGAGGTCGCCGCCGGCGACGTAGGCGAGCTGCTGCACGCAATGCTGGAGCCAGGCGACAAGGTCTGCCTGGAGGGCAACAACCAGAAGCAGGCCGATTTCCTCGCCCAGGCCCTGGCCGATCTTGACCCGGCCCGCGTGCACGACCTGCACATGGTGCAGTCGGTGCTGTCGCTGCCGTCGCACCTGGATGTATTCGAGCGTGGCATCGCGTCGAAGCTGGACTTCTCGTTCTCCGGCCCGCAGTCAGTGCGGTTGGCCAACCTGGTGGCTGAAGGGCGCATCCAGATCGGTGCCATCCACACCTACCTGGAACTGTTCGGCCGCTACTTCATCGACCTGACCCCGCGCGTGGCCCTGGTCGCCGCGCAGGCCGCAGATCGGCACGGCAACCTGTACACCGGGCCGAACACCGAAGACACGCCGGTGATCGTCGAAGCCACCGCCTTCGGTGGCGGCATCGTCATCGCCCAGGTCAACGAGATCGTCGACACCCTCCCCCGCGTCGACATTCCCGCCGACTGGGTCAACTTCGTGGTGCAGGCGCCGAAGCCGAACCATATCGAACCGCTGTTCACCCGCGACCCGGCGCAGATCTCCGAGATCCAGGTGTTGATGGCGATGATGGCGATCAAGGGCATCTACGCCGAGTACGGCGTGAACCGCCTCAACCATGGCATCGGCTTCGACACGGCGGCCATCGAACTGCTGCTCCCCACCTACGCCGAATCGCTCGGCCTGAAGGGAAAGATCTGCCAGCACTGGGCGTTGAACCCCCACCCGGCACTGATTCCGGCAATCGAATCGGGCTTCGTCAGATCGGTGCATTCGTTCGGTTCGGAACTGGGCATGGAGAAGTACATCGCCGCGCGAGGCGATGTGTTCTTCACCGGCGCCGATGGCTCGATGCGTTCCAACCGCGCGTTCTCGCAGACCGCCGGCCTGTATGCCTGCGACATGTTCATCGGTTCCACACTGCAGATCGACCTGCAGGGCAACAGCTCCACCGCCACCCGCGACCGCATCGCCGGCTTCGGTGGCGCACCGAACATGGGTTCCGATGCACGTGGCCGGCGCCATGCCAGCGAGGCCTGGATCAAGGCCGGCCAGCAGGCCGCACGCCCGGGTGAGATGCCGCGCGGGCGCAAGCTGGTGGTGCAGAAGGTGGAAACCTTCCGCGAACACATGGCGCCGGCCTTCGTCGACCGCCTCGATGCCTGGGAACTGGCCGAGCGCGCACAGATGCCGCTGCCGCCGGTGATGATCTACGGCGACGACGTCAGCCATGTGCTGACCGAGGAAGGCATTGCCAACCTGCTGCTGTGCCGCACCCCTGAGGAGCGCGAACAGGCGATCCGTGGCGTGGCCGGCTATACCGCCGTGGGCATGGGGCGCGACCGCGCGATGGTGGAGAACCTGCGCGACCGCGGCGTGATCCGCCGTCCCGATGACCTCGGCATCTCCGTGCGCGATGCCAGTCGTGATCTGCTGGCGGCGCGTTCGGTGAAGGACCTGGTGCGCTGGTCCGGCGGTCTGTACGACCCGCCCAAGCGCTTCCGCAACTGGTAAGGGGCTGAGCATGGAAACCCTCGACTATCGATTCGAAGGGCACACTGCGGTGCAGTTTCCGCGCGGAGCGGTGCTGGTCGGCGTGCTGGCCTCGGGCAACCTGGAAATCCTGCTGGAGCCGGCCGCACTGGACGGCGCGATGACGGTGCGCATCATCACCGCCGCGAAGGGCTTCGGCAGCGTGTGGCAAGCGGTGATCAGCGACTTCGCACAGCGTCATCCGCTGCGCGATGTACGCATCTCGATCAACGATGCCGGTGCGACCCCGGCGGTAGTCAGCCTGCGCCTGGACCAGGCCGTGGAAACCCTGCTTGCTGGAGAACCACGATGAACCGGACGCAGCGCTACAGCTACTACGAAGCCGATGCGCGCGAGCGTATCGCCAGCCTGGTCGATGCCGGTTCCTTCAGGGAATTCCTCGGCCCGGCGCGGCGGATGATGAGCCCGCACCTGGCACAGCTCGACCAGCCCGCGGCGTTCGACGACGGCATCGTTGTCGGCGAAGCCACGCTGCGTGGCCGACGCGTGCTGCTGGCCGCGCAGCAGGGTGAATTCATGGGCGGCGGGGTGGGCGAGGTGCACGGCGCCAAGCTGACCGGGCTGCTGCGTCGTGCAGCCGAAACACATCCCGAAGGCGTGCTTCTGCTGCTGGACACCGGTGGTGTGCGCCTGCACGAAGCCAATGCGGGGCTCATCGCCATTTCCGAGATCATGCGCGCCACCCTGGACGCGCGTGCAGCGGGTGTGCCGGTGATCGCGCTGATCGGCAGCGGCAACGGCGCCTTCGGCGGCATGGGCATCGTCGCCCGCTGCTGCACTACGGTCATCATGTCCGAAGAGGGTCGCCTGTCGCTGTCCGGCCCGGAAGTGATCGAGACCGTGCGCGGCGTGGAAGAGTTCGATTCCCGCGATCGCGCGCTGGTCTGGCGCGTAACGGGAGGCAAGCACCGCTACCTGATCGACCAGGCACAGGTGCTGGTGCCCGATGCCATCGAGGCCTTCGCGCAGGCGGCCAGCAACGCGCTGCAGCCTGATACCAGCAGCACCGATCCGGATACTGCACTGGCCGCGCTGCAGGCCCGCCACGCTGCACTGAAGGCGCGCCTGCAGGCCTGGGGCGATTGCCGCGATGGCCTGGAGATCTGGGCCCGCCAGGGCATCGCAGCCCCCGAGCGACTACCGCTGCTCGACACCGATGAGTTCCTCATCGCCACCGCCGACCGGAGCCTGCCATGAGCATGCCGCTGCAGACCCTGCTCGATGCCCTGTTCCCGCATGGGCATGCCATTGCGGTGAACGATTCGGTGCTGACCGGCAGCGCTGCCACCGAGGATGGCAAGGTGACCGTGATCGGTACCGCCGACAAGCTTGAAGTCGGCGTGGACCACGCACTGGCACTGGCCGAAACCGTGCTTGCCAGCACCGGCGCACATCCACAGCGACCGATCGTGATGCTGGTGGATACCTCCGGCCAGCGCCTGGCGCGGCGCGACGAACTGTTGGGCATCAATGGTTACTTTGCACATCTCGCGCAGACGCTCGATCTGGCACGCCGCCGTGGCGCGCGCCTGATCACCCTGGTCTACGGCGAATCCGTCAGTGGCGGCTTCCTCTCATTCGGCCTGATGGCCGACCAGATCCACGCCCTGCCCGATGCACAGGTGCGGGTGATGGACCTGCGCGCAATGGCGCGGGTGACCAAGCAACCGCTGGAGAAGCTGCAGGCGCTCAGCCAGAGCTCGCCGGTATTCGCGCCGGGCGTCGCCAACTACGTGGCGATGGGTGCGGTGGACTCGTTGTGGGAGGGCGATCTTTCCCAGCACCTGCTGCAGGCCCTGCGCACGCCCGCCGAAGGCGACCTGCGTGCCGCACGCGGCGCACAGCGTGGCGGTCGCGCCCTGGCGGCAGGGGTTTCGACTGCGGTGGCCCACGGCGATGCCTGAGCGGCCCGACCGCCACACGCTGGCCTGGCTGTCGGCCGATGCCGACTGGCGGGCTGACGTGACTGCACACGAACCGCGCCTGGCAGCATGGTTCGCACAGGGCCTGCCAGGCATGGTGGCACGCAGTGCGGCGGATGATCCCGACCCGCGGCTGCGCCTGGGGGTGCCGCTGCCGCCAGGCGAAGGCAAGCAACGGCTGGCGCTGCGCGTGGCCCTGCAGGACATCCAGCACCTGCAGCCTCCCCCTGCCCTGGATGAGATTCTCGCCGGCGGCGTTCCGGCTGATTGGCAGGCGGCACTGCAGGCAATGCTGCGGCTTGCACCGGCCCGCGTGTTCGGTGCCTTCGCCTGGCAGCACCTCAGCGGCCTGCCCTATGTGCACGCCCGCTCGGACATCGACCTGCTGTGGCAGGTGGATGACGCGTGGCAGGCCGACCTGCTGGTCGAGCGCCTGCAGCACTGGGAAAGCGCCTACGGGCATCGAGTCGATGGCGAACTGTGCCTGGTGGATGGTGGCGCGGTGAACTGGCGCGAATACGCCGGGCGCAGCCGCGAGGTACTGGTCAAGCGCCTCGATGGTGCCGCACTGGAACTACGTGATGCGTTGTTCGCCTCCACCGGGGTGAGCGCGTGAACGCCCTCGTGCAACCGGCGGTCAGGCCAGCTGCCGTGGACAGCGCGCGTCTGGGGCGCCTCGCCATCGCCAGCCTGCACGCCGAACTGGCCCTTGCACCCAAGCCAGGGTTGGTCACGCCATTCGACAGCGGCAGCCACCACGACATGGACGCAGGCACGTTCCTGCGCAGCCTGTTTACGCTGCGCCACTACTTCATCGCCGTGGCCGACGCCGGTGCCAGCGCGGCACCGTTCCAGACGTTGCGCCGGCACGGCATCGCTGCGGAGATATCGATGCTGCACGCCACTGCGGGCATCAACACCCATCGCGGTGCGATCTTCAGCCTTGGCCTGCTGGTGGCGGCTTCCGCTGCCTGTCGGGGCCGCGCGGGCGGCGCCATCGCAGCCGAGCAGGTCTGCCAGGAAGTGCGCCGCTGGGCTGCCGAGCTCGCCGGCGCACCGCTGGATGCGAACAGCCCTGGCCAGCGCGCGCGCGCACGGCACGGCGTGCAGGGTGTGCGCGAACAAGCGACCGCCGGCTACCCGCTGCTGCGCGAGGTGGCACTGCCTGCCCTGCGCCACGCGCTGGCCAGCGACCTGCCACGCGAGGCCGCGATGTGCCAGACCCTGATGCAGCTGATCGCGTGCGTGGATGACCTCAACCTGCTGCACCGTGGCGGCGTCGACGGCCTGCGCTGGGCCCAGCAACAGGCGCGAGGGTTCCTCGATGCCGGCGGCGCCTTCGTGCCCGGCTGGCAGGCACGCCTGCACAGCATCGGTGATGGATTCGTCGCACGCCGGTTGAGCCCCGGCGGCAGTGCCGACCTGCTGGCCTGTGCCTGGTTCCTGCTGCAGCAGGAGGTCGCATGAGTCTTGCCCTGCTCTGCCCCGGCCAAGGTGCGCAGCATGCGGCGATGTTCGACCGCGTGCGCGATCTGCCTGCCGTGCGCGACGTACTGGAGACCGCCAGCGCAGTGCTTGGACGCGACGTGTTCGCGGCAGCTGCTGACGAATCGCGCTTCGACAATGTTCTGGCGCAGCCCTTGCTGTGTGCAGCCAGCCTTGCGCACTGGCAGGGACTTCGCGAAGCGGTGCCTGCACCGGTGCTGGTGGCCGGCTACAGCATTGGCGAGCTCGCCGCGCACGCCATCGCCGGCAGCTTCGATGCCACCACCTGCCTGGCGCTGGCTGCGCAACGTGCGCAGTTGATGGACGGCGCCAGCCCCGCCGATGCAGGCCTGCAGGCGGTGCTCGGGCTGGAACGCCATGTACTGCAGCCGCTGTGCGATCTGCACGGCGCGCACGTGGCCATCGCCAACGGGCAGGACCATTTCATCGTGGGCGGCACGCACGCCTCGTTGCAGCGGCTGGCCGATGCAGCGCGGGCGCAGGGCGCGGACATCCGTCTGCTGCCGGTGCGCGTGCCCGCACACACACCATTGCTGGCGGCGGCGGTCGCACCGTTCGCTGCCGCACTCGATGCATCGCCACTGCAGGCCCCACGCCTGCCGCTGCTGGCCGGCATCGATGCGCGACCGGTGCGGGACCGCGCAACGGCAGTCAGCACGCTGTCGTTGCAACTGGCGCAGACCATCGAATGGGCGCAGGTGATGCGCCAGGCCTTCGAGCGCGGCGCGCGCGTGTTCCTGCAGCTGGGCCCGGGCAACGCGCTGGCGCGCATGGTCGCGCCGGCCTATCCGTGCTGCGAGGTGCGCGCGGTGGAAGAGTTCCAGAGCCTTGAAGGTGCCGCGGCCTGGGTCCGCAGCGCGCTGGAACGGCTGCAGTAACGGGTTCGAGCAGTACGTATCACGCAACACGCCGTACGTCGCCTTACCCCGGGATGGCGGGTCTCCATCCGTGCTGTACGTGAGTCACGTGTCTGGGAGGGCGCATGAGTCCACAAATCGCAACGATCATCGGTCTGGTGATCATGTTCATTGTTGCCACGGCGATGCCGATCAACATGGGCGCCGTCGCCTTCGCGCTGGCCTTCATCATCGGCGGGCTGTGGGTCGACATGGGCGGCAAGGAGGTCCTGGCCGGCTTTCCCGGCGATCTGTTCCTGACCCTGGTCGGCATCACCTACCTGTTCGCCATCGCGCAGAAGAACGGCACCATCGACCTGCTGGTGCACTGGGCAGTAAAAGCCGTGCGCGGCCATATCGTGGCCATTCCGTGGGTGATGTTCGTGATCACCGCGGTCCTCACCGCGTTCGGTGCGCTGGGCCCGGCGGCGGTCGCGATCATCGGTCCGGTCGCGCTGCGCTTTGCCAAGCAGTACAACATCAATCCACTGATGATGGGCCTGCTGGTCATCCATGGCGCGCAGGCCGGTGGCTTCTCGCCGATCAGCGTGTACGGCAGCATCACCAACGGCGTGGTGCAGAAAGCCGGGCTGGAAGTGACCGAGATGGCGGTATTCCTGACCAGCCTGGGCTTCAACTTCATGATGGCGACGATCTGCTTCTTCGCGTTCGGCGGCATCGCCCTGCTGCGGCGTGGCTCGATCACCGCGGCCGGAACGCTCGGCAATGCCGAGCTGGCGATGGCCGGTGGCCCACAGGCCTCGTCGCGCCAATTCGCCATCGAAGGCCATGGCGCGCTGGTCGCAGCCGGCGGCGGCACGCTCAGCAATGATCCGGCAGCACTGGATGCGGTGAGCCTGACCCGCGAGCGGCTGTTCACCCTGATCGGCCTGCTCGGCCTGGGCGTGGCCGCGCTGATCTACAACCTCAACGTCGGCCTGGTCTCGATCACCGTGGCTGTCGCGCTGGCACTGCTGTCGCCACAAAGCCAGAAGGGCGCGGTGGATGGCATCAGCTGGTCCACCGTGCTGCTGATCTGCGGTGTGGTGACCTACATCGGCGTGCTGGAACATGCCGGCGCGGTGGACTTCATCGGCAATGGCGTGTCCGACATCGGCATTCCGCTGCTCGGCGCGCTGCTGGTCTGCTACGTCGGCGGCATTGTCTCCGCATTCGCCTCGTCGGCTGCGGTGCTGGGCGCCACGATTCCGCTGGCGGTGCCGTTCCTGATGCAGGGTCACCTCAGCGCCGCCGGCGTGATCTGCGCGCTGGCGGTGTCGTCCACCATCGTCGATGTCAGCCCGTTCTCCACCAATGGCGCACTGGTGGTGGCTTCGGCAGCCAAGGAGGAACGCGAGACCCTGTTCCGCCGCTTCCTGGTCTACAGCGGACTGGTGGTGGCCCTGGGGCCGCTGCTGGCCTGGCTGGTATTCGTGGTACCGGGCTGGATGTAACCACCCAACGGTAGTGCCGGCCGCTGCCCGGCAATCCCATGAAGCCATCCAGCGATCATGGGTTGCCGGCCAGCGGCCGGCACTACCTGGCGGTACACTTCCTCCATGGCCATTGCCCCTGCCCCGCGGTCACCGAAGAAGCGCGCACCTCTGTACGAAGAGGTGGCCGAACACGTGCGCGAGCGCATCTACGATTACCGCCTGCCGCCGGGTGAGTGGATCGACGAGCCCGCACTGTGCGAAGAACTGGGGATCAGCCGTACGCCGCTGCGCGAGGCGCTGAAGCTGCTGGCTGCCGAAGGCCTGGTGCAGATCGATGCCGGTCGTGGCTGCCGGGTCACCCGGTTGACGCTGGAAGACCTCAACCAACTGTTCCCGGTGATGGCCATGCTGGAAGGCCGCTGTGCGCACGAAGCGGTCAGGCACATCGACGATGCCGGCGTGCAGCAGCTGGAAGACCTGCATGCGGCGATGGAAACCGCGGCGGCCGAGGGCAACATCGCCGAGTACTACCGCAACAACTACCTGATCCACGAAACCGTGCAGCACTACGCCGGCAACCCGTGGCTGATCCGCATCACCCACGACCTGCACCGCATCCTGAAGATGCATCGCGGCCGCCAGTTGCTGACCCCGGGCCGCACCGCGCAGTCGCTGGCCGAACACCGCGAATTGATGGAGTGCTTCCGCCGCCGCGACGCGCAGGCTGCCGAACGCACCATGGAGCGCCATCTGCTCAGCCAGGGCCAGGCACTGGCCGCCTATGTGGCGGCAGGTGGGCTGTTGAACGTGCCGGCGCCGTTGCCGACCGAAGGCGGCGGTTGAGCGGATGAGGTTGCCGGCCAGCGGCCGGCACTACCAGGACGTGACCTTGGCCGGCATCCTGGAACATCTCGTCAATCGCCACCACCGCAGCTGCCACCGTCACCACCCCCACCGCTGTCGCCGCTACCGCAGTCGGAGCTGCTGTAGCTGTGATGGCTGTGGTTGTCACTGGAATAGCCAACGGAGGTGTCATGGCTTCCGCCGCCATCCCCCCGGCTGCCCGAGCCACCGGCCGTGGCCACCGCCATGCACAGGATGGCGCCGACCAGCGGCAGCAGCCAGACCAGCAGCAACTGCACCGTCCGGCCGCCTGCCGAGAGGCCATCGCGCCTGACGATCACCACGGTAGCCACCACGTTCAGGCCCAGCACCAGCAGGACCAGCAGCAGGGCAACGATCAGCATTCGGCGGTTCCGTGCCTGGACTGGGGGCATTATGGCCTGCCTCCCCGGCAATGGCCCTGCCTGTCATGAAGATGGGACAATGTAGGGCGCGCTGGCCTGCTTCCGGGCCGCCGGCGCCCCCCGCACCACACGGAAGAAGAAGAACAACAACATGCTGAAAGTCATTTTCGATACCGACCCGGGCGTCGACGACGCCCTGGCCCTGCTGTACCTGCACAAGCACGCCCAGATCGACCTGATCGGTGTCACCACCACCTTCGGCAACGCCTCGGTGGAGTCGACCACGCACAATGCGCTGTACCTGAAGCAGGCCTGGGGCTTTGCCGCTCCGGTCGCACGCGGTGCCGGCGGCCCGCTGCAGCCGGAAGCCACCCCGGAAGCCTGGCCGGTGCACATCCATGGCCACAACGGCCTGGGCAACCACCCGGTGCCGGCCGAACTGGACGTGGCCGCCGACGCGCGCCCCGCCCACCAGCTGATCATCGACCTGGTCCGCGCCCATCCGGGCGAGGTGACCCTGGTCGCGGTCGGCCGCATGACCAACCTGGCCCTTGCCCTGCAGCAGGCGCCGGACATCGCCGGCCTGGTACGCGGCGTGGTGATCATGGGCGGCGCCTTCCACGTCAACGGCAACATCACCCCGGCCGCCGAGGCCAACATCTGGGGCGACGCCGAAGCGGCCGACGTGGTGTTCACCGCCAGCTGGCCGGTCACCGCCATCGGCCTGGACGTGACCACCCGCGTGGAAATGGACCGTGACGGCCTGGACAAGCTGGCTGCGATCGGTGGTGCCGATGCCGAACTGGTGCGTGCGCTGTCGCAGGATTACGTGGACTTCTACCTGCAGGCCGGCCACAAGGGCATGGTCGTGCACGACTGCTGCGCCTGCATCGCGCTGACCCGTCCGGAGCTGTTCCAGTTCGAGCGCGCCAGCGTGCGCGTGGCCACCGACGGCGTCGCCCGCGGCATGACCATTCCCAAGCCGGAAGGCCTGGCGTTCGGCCCCAGCGTGTGGGACGGCCACGTGGTGCAGTCGATTGCCATCGGCGTCGATGCGGCCGCCGTGCTGGCCGACATCGAGCAGACCCTGAAGGTCTGACCCGCTAGCGCTTGGCCCTGCCCGGGACCGTCTCGGGCAGGGTCCACAGCACCGGCAGCACCAGCACCGCCACCAGCGCGATCATCGCGCCTGGCGCTGCTGCCCAGCCGCTGCGTTCCACCCACCATTGCGCCAGCCATGGCGTTGCCCCGCCGAAGAAGGCCGTGGCCATTGTCACCCCCAGTGCCAGCCCACTCACCCGCCCTTCGCCGGGGAACTGCTCGGCCGTGGCCGGGGCCGCCACCGCGCTTACACCACCGGCCACGCAGGCCAGCAACACCGCGGCCAGCGCGATGCCCAGCGGCGTCGCCTGCGCCATCCACGCGAACAAGGACAGCGGCAGCAGCGCTGCCAGCACGGTCAGGCCCAACAGCACCGGCCGTCGTCCGGCACGGTCGGACAATGCGCCGCACAGGGGCGTGATCGCGATCACCGCCACGGCCGCAATCGTCGACAGCCACAGCGCATCGCCCTCATCGTGGCCCCGCGCATGCAGGAATGCGGGCACATAGGTGATGCCGACGTAGTAAGTAATCGAGCCCAGCGCCGAGATCGCGAACGTGCGCGCCACCGCCAGCGGATGGTTGCGCAGCACATGCTTCAGCGGCGTCGCGGGAATGCTGCCCTCGCGGCGCTGCCGCTCGAACTCCGGCGACTCGTGCATGCCCGAGCGCGCGACCAGGATCACCAGTGCCAGCGCCGCGCCAACGAAGAACGGAATACGCCAGCCCCAGCTGTCCAGCTGCGCGGGCGCGAGCAGCGCCACGGTAACCGCAGAGATCGCCACCGCCAGCAGCGCACCCACCTCGCTGGCTGCGGACGCCAGCGAGGTCACCAGGCCACGTCGCTGCGCCGGTGCGCTTTCCAGCAGGTACGCCACCACCCCGGTGTACTCACCGCCCACCGAAAACGCCATCACGCAGCGCAGTACCAGCAGCAGCACGCCCGCCGCGGTGCCTGCGGTGGCCGCGGTTGGCAGCAGCGCAGTGGCCAGCATTGCCGCCGCCATCAACGCCATCGAAGCCAGCAGCATCCAGCGCCGGCCCAGGCGGTCGCCCAGATGACCAAAGCACAGCGCGCCCAGCGGGCGCATCAGGTAGGACACCGCGAAGCCGGCCAGCGTGACCAGCAGCGCCTGTTCGCCGCCGCCGAAGAACACCCGCGACAAGACCGTGGCGAAGTACAGGTACAGGGTGAAGTCGTACCACTCCACTACCGTGGACAGGCCCGCCACCCACATCGAGCGCTGCCGCGCCACCGTCATTGCGTGTTCGCCTTCAACAGCCTCGATCCCGGTTGCACAGGTTCGGGGCAGGATGTCATGGCCGGGGTGAAATACGGGTCATCGGCTATCCATCGCCTGCATGTACTGGGTTTCATGGCCGGTGAAGCGCTCACCGTCAAAGCCGAAGCAGAAGCGGCCTTCCTCGAACACGCGGTAGACCAGCAGCGCACCATTGAGGCAGAACTGCGGCTGGTCCACGCCCGTTTCCAGTGTCCCGTAGCCGGTAGCATCACCGCCCTTCCCCGCCGGCCCCGTGAAGGCATCGATCGGCAATGGCTTGGCGCGTCCGGTGCGGGTGTCGACCAGCACCAGCGTGCGCTGGAAGTACTCTGGACGATCATCGACCTGTACCAGCAGGTAGTGCTGGTTGAAATTGGGCTTCTGGTGCTGGAGCGCATCTCCGATAGCGGCCCGGTGCGACGTATCGCAGAAGTCGACCGGGCTGTAGCGGTAGCTGCAACCGTCGTGGTCGTAGGGCAGGTTCATGCCGGAATAGCTGATGCTTCCCTCGCTGTCCACGTCGTGGCCCAGTTCCGGCGTGCTGCACAGCAGCCACGAGCGCTGCGCATCTTCAGGATCGGCCATCAGCTTCGGTTCGCGGCCCTGCTCATAAGACGCGCCGCCCGGAAATTCCTGCCCGAAGCGCTGGCGGACGATGGGACGTGCCTTCTCCAGCGGCAGACCGATCTTCACGCCACGGAACGAGACGAAGGTCATCGTCGGCAGGATCACCTCCTCCACCGGCAGTCCCTTCCATTGCCCCTGCACGCAGAACGTGGCGATCTCGTTCTCCTCATCCTCCTTGCAGGGCTGTGGCGCATTCGCGGCCAACCAGGGGTGGGCCGGGCGGTCGGTCTGCTGATCGATGTACCAGCCGTCCAGCGCGCAGGTCGGCAAGGCATCGAGCAGCGGAGAAAGGTCTGTTGCGGTGGCCGGGGCGGCCAGCGGTGTGCCCGCTGCGGGTGTCCCGGTCAGCGCATCCGGTGTGCGCTGGCATGCGGCCAGCACGAGTAGACCGACCAGCAGCGCGACGTGGCGCGCACGCTGGATTGAATGCTGCGTTCCCTGCATTGCGTGTTTCCTGGTTTCGACACCCGCTAGATGATCGCCGATCCCGAGGCCATGCAGGTGCGTGGATGCATTGACCCCGCCAGTTACCCCGGCAGCTGCAATTCGGCCCGCAGGCCACCGCCCTCACGGTTGTGCAGCCGCAGCGAGCCGCCCAGCGACTGCGCCAGCTGCACGGCGATGGCCAGACCCAGCCCGGTGCCGCCGGTATCGCGGTTGCGTGAGCTTTCCAGCCGATGGAACGGTGCCAGCACCGCCTGCAGCTGGTCCTCCGGGATGCCGGGGCCGCGGTCGGACACGCTGATCCACGGCCGGCCTGCTGCATCGCGCCCCGCCTCGATCTCGGCACTACCGGCGTAGCGCAACGCGTTGTCGACCAGGTTGCCGACCACCCGCCGCAGCGGCTGCGGCCAGGTCTGCACGGTCAGGCCTGTGGGTGCGCCACCACTGACCGCCTTGCCCATGTCTTCATAGTCGCCCACCACGCTGGCCAGGAACGCGCCAAGATCCATCGCCACTGGCGCGCCACTGGCCACGTGGCTGCTGCGCGCGTAGGCCACGCCTTCGCGCACCAGTTGCCCCAGGTGGTCCAGGTCATCCAGCAGGCGCTGCTGGGTGGCATCTTCGGGCAAGGTTTCCACGCGCAGCTTCATGCGCGTGATCGGCGTCTGCAGATCGTGCGAGATGGCCGCCAGAATCTGCAGCCGCTCGCTGACATGGCCACGGATGCGCGCCTGCAGTGCATTGAGCGCGGCTGCGGCCGTGCCCACTTCGGCGGGGCCGTCTTCGGGCAGCATCGGTGCGTCCTTGCCAGGCTGCAGTTGCTCCACGGCGTGCGAGAGCTGCTGCAGCGGGCGCAATGCCAGCCGCACCGCCAGCCAGGCGCATACCAGCAGCAGGGCCAGCTGCACCAGCAGCACGGCCGGCAGCCAGCGCGCCAGCGGCAGGCCCGACGGGGTGACTTCGATGGTCAAGGGGGTGCCGTCGTGCAGGCGCAGTTCCACCTCGAACCGCTCCGGCAGGCGAGCCACCTGGCGCGCCTGCAACGGATAGCGGTGCTGCAGGCTGTCATCGATGATCGCCGTGACCTGGCGTGCACGATCGGTCTGCAGCCCCGGTCCGGCCGCGGCCGGGCGCAGCAGGTAACGGTAGGTGCGCCGCTCCAGCCGCGGCACCCAGGCCGCGCGCTGGCCTGCGGGCAGGTGCTCCAGCAGCGCGACACTCACGGCCACGTCTTCATCGAGGTTGCGCAGCATCATGCTGCGGGTGGACTGGTAGCGTTCGAAGAACAGCAAACCGAAAGACAGTGCGTGGGCCAGCGCCAATCCACCCAGCAGCACCAGCAGCAGGCGCGCCGACAGCGTGCGCGGCCAAGGCAGGCGGCGCGCGCGGGCGTTCATTCCTCCGGCCCCAGCAGCTGCACCGGCACGCTGAACACGTAGCCTTCGCTGCGCACGGTCTTGATGTAGGTGGGCTCACGCGCGTCATCGCCCAGGCGCTGGCGCACGCGGCTGACCAGGAGATCGATGGAACGATCGAACAGTTCTGCATCACGGCCCTGGGTAAGGCTGAGCAGCTGGTCGCGGCTGAGCACACGGTTGGCGTGGTCGAGAAACACGCGCAGCAGGCGGAATTCCGCACCGCTGAGCGGATAGGCGGTGTCCTGCGCATCCAGCAGATGGCGGGCAGTGGTATCCAGGCGCCAGTCGCCGAAGGCCAACTGGCGGCCGGCTTCACTCACCTGCAGGTTCGGCGGCAGCATCTGCGTGCGCCGGATCACCGCATTGATGCGCGCCAGCAGTTCGCGTGAGGAGAACGGCTTGGTCACGTAGTCATCGGCGCCCATTTCAAGGCCGATGATGCGGTCGGTTTCGTCGTCGCGGGCGGTCAGCAGCACCACCGGCACCGCGCGATGCTTGCCGGCACGCAGGTTGCGGCACAGGCTCAACCCGTCCTCGCCGGGCATCATCACGTCCAGCACCACCAGGTCCACCGCGTGGGTGTCCATCAGCGCGCGCATCGCACGGCCGCCATCGGCCTGGCTGACGCGCAGGCCGTTGCGCTGCAGGTAGTCGGCCAGCATCTGGCGGATCTCGCTGTCATCGTCGACGACAAGGATGTGCGGTACGTGGTTCATTGCGTTCTCGATGAAGACGGAGGTCAAGGCCGCGCGGCGCGGCCATGGTAGCGCGGCTCAGGGGCTGGCCAGCAGGCGCTGGATCTCGCTTTCGGTACGTGCGTAATCGCCTTCACCGTGGTGGCGGTAGACCACCCTGCTCTGCCGGTCGACCAGGTAAAGCGCCGGCCAGAAGCGGTTGCCCCAGGCGTTCCAGATCCGGTACTGGTTGTCCTGCACCACCGGCCAGGTGATATCCAGCCGCGCGATGGCCTTGCGCACATTGCCGGGCAGGCCTTCGTAGGCGAACTCCGGAGTATGCACGCCGATCACCTGCAGGCCCTGCCGCGCGTAACGTGCATGCCACTGGTGCACATGCGGTGCCACGTTGAGGCAGTTGCTGCAGGCGTAGGTCCAGAACTCGACCAGCACCACCTGCCCACGCAGTTGATTCAACGCGAGCGGTGGGCTGTTGTGCCAGGGCCCGCCGCCATCGAACCCGGCAGCAGGAGCGGCCTGCGCCGGATGCGCACCGGCCTCCGGGCTGGGCAAGGCCATCAGCACCGCCGCCCCACCCAGCAGGCCCAGCAGCAACGGCAGTACATACACACGCAGCGCGCCCATCGTTCAGCCTCCCTGCTCGGCCAGCGGCAGTTCGGCCGGCTTCACGCCTGCGGCTTCCAGAATGCTGTCAGCCACCTGAGCCGGGTGCGAGAGCAGCGACACATGGCTGCTGCCGATCGATTGCAGCTGCGCGCCAATGCGCTTTGCGGTGGCCGCCTGCAGTTGCGGCGACAACATGAGGTCGTCACGGCTGAGCACGTACCAGCTCGGCTTGCTGCGCCATGCGGCCACAGTGACGGACTCACCCAGCGCGCTGGCCTTCAAGGGCACCTGCGTGCTGTACAACAGTGCAGCGGTCTTCTTCATCACATCCGGTGCGAAGTCCTGGGCGATGGCGTCGGCTGGCAGGGTCAGGTAGCCGTCCTTCTCCTGCAGGCGCGTCAGGCCCGGGCCGACCGGATAGCCCTCGCCCTGCTGTGCCGATGACTGCCCGGCATCCGGTGCGAATGCGGCCACGTACACCAGCGCCTGCACCTTGGGATCGTTGCCCGCTTCGGTGATGACCGTGCCGCCCCAGCTGTGGCCGACCAGCACGACCTTGCCCGGTGCGGCGGCAATCGCGCGACGGGTGGCGGCCACATCGTCGGCCAGCGAGGTAAGCGGGTTCTGCACGGCCACCGCAGGCAGTTTCCAGTCATGCAGGGTCGTGATGACCTTGTTCCAGCTGGAGCCATCGGCGAAGGCACCGTGGACCAGGATGACGGTGGGCGCGGCGCCGGCATCGGCCTCGGCGGCGAATGCCGGCGTCGCGACGCCGGCAAGGGCGAGGGCAGCGGCGAGCAGGGTGGTGCGGATCATGGGTGGCACTCCGGTGTTGGGAGTGGCCATTTCCGCCTGGGGGTGTATCGGCGCTGTTTCGCTGCGAGGCAGAGTTGTACCGGACTGTAGGGCGGCGGCGGATTTCTACAGTTGGATACATTCGGCCGCTGGGTATGGCCCGGCGAACGCCCGACGCGGCGTCTTTGTATCTGACTGTACGACCCCCCTGACACAGCCACAGTCGCTGACAAAACCCCGGGCAACAGCACACGTTGCCGATACCTGCGTGGCTCGGAATGGCCTCCATCGACCACTGGCCCGCAGGACACTCCCATGATCAGCTCCGCTTCTTCCGTGTATACCCCCCGCCTGGACGCCGTCGGCCGCTGGCTCTCGCCATTGGCGCTGCGCGCCCTGCTGGCCTGGGAGTTCTTTGAATCGGGCCGCGAGAAGCTGGGCGGACAGAACTGGTTCGCCGACCTGGAAGGGCGTTTCCCGTTCCCGTTCTCCACCCTGCCTGCATCACTCAACTGGCAGCTGGCCACCTGGCTGGAACTGGTGGGCGCGGTGATGCTGCTGTTGGGCCTGGCCACGCGCTCGGTGGCCTACATCTTCTGGGTGCTGACCCTTGTTGCCATCGCTGCCGTGCACTGGCCGGACCAATGGAACAGCCTGGGTGAGCTGTGGCAGGGCTACGCAATCACCGACCAGGGCTACGGCAACTTCAAGCTGCCGCTGCTGTTCCTGGCCATGCTGCTGCCGCTGATCCTCAACGGCGGCGGTGCACTCAGCCTGGACCGCCTGCTGGCCGGCCCGCAGCGCGCCACGGCGGGCAACGACGGCCTCGGCTGGGGCGTGAGCCTGATCGCCCTGCTGCTTCCGGTCGCCGCGCTGCTGCCCGGTATCGGTTTCGGTGGCGCACTACTCGGCGGCGCCCTGCTGCTGGGTTACCGACTGCGCCGTCGCCGCAACGCCTGATCCGCTTCACCCCTTCCCGCGCTTCTTCCCTTCGTTTCCGTCGCCTTCAAGCGGCGTCCATCCCGCACGCCCTGCGTGCCCATCCAAGGAGTCATCACCATGTCCGTCTCGACCAAGAACACCGCTGCTTCCCGTCTGCCGCGCATCGGCGCCATCGGCATCGTCCTGGCCGGTGGCCTGCTGCTGGCCGGCCAGGCGGCCGCGATCCAGCCACTGGCCATCGGTGCCGTGGCCATGAGCGCCGCCGCCGAAGGCAAGTGCGGTGAAGGCAAGTGCGGCGCCAACAAGGCCGCCACTGGCAAGCCTGCCGCCAAGGCCAAGGCCAAGGTGGCCGAAGGCCAGTGTGGCGAAGGCAAGTGCGGCGACGCTTCGTTTGCCCGCACCGACCGTGACCACGACGGCCGGGTCTCGCGTGCCGAGTTCAACGCCGTGGCGGCCAAGCGCGCCGCTGAATTCGACCGCATCGACACCGATCACGACGGCTACATCAGCGAACAGGAGGCGCACGACTACCTGCGCAGTGTCTACACCGCCAACGGCAAACCGATGCCGAAGGGCCTGTTCTCCCGCGTCAACGACTGATCGTTCCCCTCGGCGCCGCCGCCACGGCGGCGCCACTGCCCTGGAGTACCGTCGCATGCGCTTGCCCCTGCCTTCCGCCAGTGCCGGTCTCGGCCTGCGCCGTGGCCTGATCGATGAACTGCTGGCGATGCCGGCCGATGCCATCGACTTCCTCGAAGTGTCGCCGGACAACTGGATCGGAGTTGGCGGTGCCCACGGCGCCGCGCTGCGCCAGCTGAGTGAGCGCCATCGCCTGACCTGCCACGGCCTGTCGCTGTCGCTGGGAGGGCCGGACCCGCCGGACCGCACCCTGCTGACGCAGACCCGCGCGTTCCTCGACCTGCACCAGGTGCAGCTGTACAGCGAACACCTGAGCTACTGCGCCGCCGGCGGCCATGTCTATGACCTGCTGCCGCTGCCGTTCACCACCGAGGCCGTGCATCACGTTGCCGGTCGAATCCGCCAGGTGCAGGACACACTGGGCCGGCGCATCGCCGTGGAGAACATCTCCTACTACGCCGTGCCAGGCGCGGACATGAGCGAGATCGACTTCATCACTGCAGTGCTGGCCGAGGCCGACTGCGACCTGCTGCTGGACGTCAACAATGTCTTCGTCAACGCCTGCAACAACGGCTACGACGCCTTCGATTTCCTGACACGCGTGCCGGCCCACCGCGTCGCCTCGCTGCACGTGGCCGGCCACTTCGACGAAGACGATGGCTTCAAGATCGACACCCACGGCGCGCCGGTGAAGGGCGTGGTCTGGGCGCTGCTGGGTGAGGCCTATGCGCGTGTCGGCGTGCGCCCCACCCTGCTGGAGCGCGATTTCAACTTCCCGCCTTTGGCCGAGCTGCTGGCCGAGGTGGAGCAGATCCGCCACGCGCAGGCCGATGTGCTGCTGCCCGAGGTGGCCCATGGCTGAGCCGCTGGCCACCCTGCAGCAGCGCTGGGCCGACCATGTACGCGACCCATCGATGCCCGCGCCTGAGGGCATCGATGCACGGCGGATGGCGGTCTACCGCCGCCTCTGCATCGACAGCCTGGACAGCCTGCTGGCAGGCAGCCTGCCGCGCCTGCAGGCGCAACTGGGTGATGCCTGCTGGCGCGACACCGTGGAGCACTACTACGCGCGGCATGCCTGCCATACCCCACTGTTCCCGCAGATCGCCGGCGAATTCGCCGCGTGGCTGGGCGTGCAGGCAGACCTCGCGCTGCCGGGCTGGGTGGCGGAACTGGCGCATTACGAAAGCACGCAGCAGGCACTGCACATTGAAGCGCGGGACACCGGCCAGCAGCCGTTGCATGCGCCACAGGCAGGCAGCGTGCTGGCGCTGTCTCCACTGGTGCGGGTGCTGGGCTACCAGTGGCCTGTGCATGAGGACGCCGGCCAGAACGGTGCGCCTACCACGATGCCGACGTTGCTGCTGCTGCGACGCCTGGGTGACTTCAGCCTGCAGGTGCAGGAACTTTCACCGCTGGCATATGCGCTGCTGTCGGCGTTCGGCGATGACGGCGCCCGTGCGGAAGACGCGCTGCAGGTACTGGCCGATCTGCATGGCGTGGCCGCCGACGAACTACGCACAGCCTGCATTCCGCTGCTGGGCGAGCTGTGCGCGGCCGGCGTGCTGGTTGTGCCGAACGACTGTTGAAGGCGCCGGCCAGCGACCGGCACTCCCCATTCCTTGGCCGGCCAGAGGCCGGTGCCACCCATTTCCTGATTCGAGGTTTGATCATGGCTGTTTCCAATACGTCCTCCCTGCACGGCTGGCGCCTGTTCGTGGCCATCGCCGTGGTCCTGATCGCCTTCGCACTGGCGGCGTTCACCCTGCAGCCCGACGTGGTCGAGGGCAGCCGCGCGGCGATCCGGGTGACGGCACGCACATCGTTCCTGCTGTTCCTGGTCGCCTTCACCGCATCCTCGTTCGCCAGCCTGCTGCCCAGCCCGTTCACCCGCTTCCTGCTGCGCGAGCGTCGCATCGTCGGCCTGTCGTTCGCGTTCTCGCACCTGCTGCATGCGGTGGCGATCACCGCCTTCGGCATCCTCAACCCCGCGTTCTGGCCGGCGCGCTCAGTCCTGGCCAACCTGCCGGGCACGATCGGCTATGTAGCCATCCTCGCCCTGGCCATCACCTCGCATCGTGGCATCGCCCGCCGCATGGGGCCCACTGCGTGGCGTCGCCTGCACGTGACCGGCATGTGGATCATCGCCGCAGTGTTCACCTATTCGTACTTCAAGCGCGTGCCCGGCAACTTCTGGTACGCGGTGCCCTCCGCGTTGCTCTTCACCGCCGTCGTGGTGCGTGCGATCGCCAAGCGGGCGCAGTCGCTGCGGCGCAATGCGCATGCGCGGCCGCCGCTGCGGAGTTCTTGAGGAGGCGGTTACCTGTAGAGCCGAGCCCATGCTCGGCTGCCTCTGGTTCAGCCGAGCATGGGCTCGGCTCTACAGAGGGATCCCAGCACGAAAGGCAGCGAATTCCCTGCGGAAAGGGATCTGACCCCACTTCAGGTCACGGGGCGCGGCGCAGGGTGATCAGGGTGATCTCCGACGGCACGCCGATGCGCGCGGGGAATCCGGCCCACAGGCCAGCGCCATTGCTCACGTACAGTGTCATCCCGTCCACCTCGTAACGCCCGGAGACATAGCCACCGTTGGCCTGCTTCACCAGCTGGTCCATGCCGATGATCTGCCCGCCGTGGGTATGCCCGGACAACTGCAGCTTTACGCCGCGCGCCGCCGCCTCGCGCGCGTTGCGCGGACGATGGTCAAGCAGGATCACCGGTGCGGACGGATCGGCCCCGGCCAGTGCAGCATCCAGATCCGGCAGCGGCAGACCGTAGCGTGCGGCCACCGGGTCGGTGACCCCGGCGATGGTCAGCGCCGCATCACCGCGCCGCACCTGCATGTGGCTGTTCTCCAGCACCTGCATGTGCAGCGCGCGAAACGCCTGCATCCAGTCCTGGTACTGCGCGTAGTACTCGTGGTTGCCGGTGATGGCGACGACACCGTCCGGCGCCCGCAGGTCCGCGAGTGGGCGGGCGTCGTCACGGCGGGCCTCGACACTGCCGTCGATCAGGTCGCCGGTGATCACGATCAGGTCCGGCGTCAGTGCGTTGCTCTCATCCACCACCCTGCGCACCCAGTCGCCGGTCAGCAGGCGACTGGCGTGGATGTCGGTCAGCTGCAGCACGCGATAGCCGTCGAACGCAGCGGGCAGTCCGGCGATGCTCACCTCGATCTGCCGGGGCTTGGGCACCGCCATGCCCTGGCTGATGCCGTAGCCACTGACCAACAGCGCAAGCAGCGCCGCCGCCGGGCGCAGCAGCGGCGCACGAAGCGCCGAAACAGCACGGGGCCAGCGCAGCAGGCGGGAAGCGAGCAGGCCCACATCCAGCGCCAGCATCAGCAACGCCAACAGCAACACCGCCGTGGAACCAGTGGCCAGCGTGGCGATGGCCAGCTTCGGGATCTCCGGCGAGGCCATCGTGCCCCAGAACATGGCGACGATGCGCAGCTGCACGGCAACGCCCACCAGCAGCAGCGACAGCACGACCTTCATCCAGATGGGCATGCGCAGTGGCCAGAACAGGCGCCAGGCCACATACAGGCCCATCAACAAACCGATCGTACTCAGCACTGCAACCATCCGGAAAGGAAAGCGGGCCCGCCATGGTGACGGTTGTGGGAGGCGTTGTGTAGAGCCGGGCCCATGCTCGGCTGCCCAGGAAGCCGTCGAGCATGCCTCGACGCTACAGAACCCCGATCGCGCATGGCTCGACGCTACGGATGCCCCAGGCGCTCCACCCGCAGGCGGGCGATGCGACGCTTCTCCATCGCCAGTACGGTGATGCGAACATCCGCAATCTCCACCGCGTCACCGATGTCCGGCAGGCGCCCCAGACGCTCCAGCACCAGGCCGGAGATGGTCATGTAGTCGGCACTCCGCGGCAGCGATACGCCGGCCAGCCGCTGCAGGTCGTCCAGAGTCAGCGCACCATCGGCCTCCCACTGGTCCTCGCCCTGCGCGACCACGCCATAGCGCTCGTCCTGGGTATCGACCAAGTCACCGGCAATGGCCGCCAGCAGGTCGTTGGCGGTCACCAGGCCTTCCACGCTGCCGTACTCGTCCACCGCCACCGCCAACGGCACCGGGTGCTGGCGGATCAGTTCCAGCGCCTGCAGCGCGCTGGCACTGGACAGCACGTACTGCGGCTCGCGCAGGTTGCCTTCCAGCTGCAGCGGCCTGCCCTGCAGCAGGTCGGCCAGCAGGTCGCGGCTCTGCACCACGCCACGCAGGCTGTCCAGGTCGCCATCACCCACCAGCAGGCGGGTGTGCGGCGACGCCACCAGGCGTGCCACCACATCCTCCTGCCCACGGGCCAGGTCGATCCACTGCACGTCGGCACGCACCGTCATCACGCTCGACACCGGGCGATCGGCCAGCCCCAGCACGCTGCGGATCATCTCGTGCTCCGCCGGCTGCAGGCGCTCTTCGGCATCGACGTGTTCGTCCGCGCTTTCGTCGTCGTGGCCATTGGCCGGGCGCGCGCCCAGCATGCGCAGCACGGCGTCGGCGGTGCGCTGGCGGAACGGCTGGCGGCGCTCGTTGCGCTCACGGTTGAAACGCACCCACTGGTTGAACGCCTCGACCAGGATCGAGAAGGCAATCGCCGCGTACAGGTACCCCTTCGGAATCTTGTAGCCCAGGCCCTCGGCCACCAGGCTGAAACCGATCATCAGCAGGAAGCCCAGGCACAGCACCACCACCGTGGGATGCTTGTTGACGAAGCGCGTCAGGGGCTTGCTGGCCAACAGCATCAGCGCCATCGCGATGGTCACGGCGGCATACATCACGCCCAGGTTGTCGACCATGCCCACCGCGGTGATCACCGAGTCCAGCGAGAACACCGCGTCGAGCACCACGATCTGTGCCACCACCATTGCGAAGCTGGCGTAGACCTTCTTGCCATCCTCGTGGTGTTCGCGGCCTTCCAGCCGTTCGTGCAGCTCCATGGTGCCCTTGAACAGCAGGAACAGGCCACCGCCCAACAGGATCAGGTCACGCCCGGAGAAGCTGTGGTCGAACAGCGTCAGCAGCGGCTCGGTCAGTTTCATGATCCACGCCAACGCCGCCAGCAGCACCAGCCGCATCAGCAAGGCCAGCGCCAGGCCGATTACCCGCGCACGGTCACGCTGGTGCGGCGGTAGCTTGTCGGCAAGGATCGCGATGAACACCAGGTTGTCGATGCCGAGAACGATCTCCAGCACGACCAGGGTTGCAAGGCCCATCCAGATCGAGGGGTCAGCCAACCATTCCATTTCAGGTCCGTTTCGTCAGTAGGTAAGGGAAAAGAGCGACCGCTCAGTCAGCGTCCTGTGCCTGCGCCGGGTCGTGCCCGAGCAGGTCGCCGGGCGTGCACTGCAGCTCGCGGCAGATCGCATCAAGGGTGGAAAAGCGGATGGCGCGCGCCTTGCCGGTCTTCAGGATCGACAGATTGGCCAGGGTGATGTCGATGCGCCCGGCCAGCTCGGACAGGGTCATGCCGCGTTCCTGCAGCATGCGGTCCAGGGTGATAACGATCGTCATCAGATGACACCGTCGAGGTCGTCGCGCATCGCTGCGCCCACGGCGAAGACGCGCGCCAGCACGAACAGCATCAGCACGGCAACCAGGCCAGTGATCGACATGCCACCGCCGACCTCCATCCAGGTGAAATCCGGGCCCATCCAGGCCGCATAGGCACCGATCAGGATCGACAGCAGTTCCATTGCCAGCATCAGCCAGGCCATGCGCTGCAGGCGCCGTGCATTGGCGTGGGTGAACGGCCGCTCGCGCGCCGCCGACTTCAGCAGCCTCAGCAGATGGCGCAGGAACAGCAGGCACAGCACCAGCAGCGCGATGATCGCGCCCAGGCCCAGGCAGAAGTGCAGGAACAGATCATTGCCGTGCGCGGCAGCGGCCTCGGCGTCATGCACGCTGTCGAGCAGCCAGCGACGGTCGTGGGCGACCAGCGGCACCGCCAGCAGTGCGGCCAGGATGCCCAGCCAGCACATCGCCCGGACGGCCTGTACGGCGGCCTGGGCCAGGGCAAACAGGCCTCGCGCGGGTCTGGCGCGGGCGGGACGAGCGGTCAAGCGGCCTCCGGTGTTGGGGTGGACGCGCCGCCCCGGGATGGATTTATCGATAAACGATATATCACACGCCCCGTGAAAGGCTGAACCGCAGGCGTGGCTCCTGTCAGGGCCCGGGCGCGCCACGCTCCAGCATCGCTTCACCCGGCGTCGCAGAGGCCATCGCCTGCACGCCGGCATCGGCGGCCTGCCGCGTGACCAGGCGGAAGCGCACCTGCAGCTTGCCCTGCCCCGGGGTGGCCCAGCCGTACTGGATGGCCACCTGATCGGCCGACAGCGGCCCACGTCCCGGCAACGAGCGCGCCTGCAACGGCATCGGCGCGGCCTGCACCAACCGGGCGAATCCCTTCTGTACGACCGCCGCGTCGGCCTTCTCGGCGTAGACCGTGCACGTGCCATCATCAGCCCAGCTCACCGCATAGCGGCCACTGGCCAGGGGCACCATCCAGGCCACGCCCGATTGCCCCTGCAACAGCGTGGCGGCTTCGGCGGGCTGCAGCGGCGACAGCCCATTGGATTCCATCAGCGACTGCAACCGCGCCGGGGCCCCGATGTGCTGCATGCAGGCGGTATCGAACAACTCGCTGAAGGGATCCTGCGCCGGAGCCTTGGCCTTGGGCGTGCGCGCGGGTTGCGCCGCCGCCAGGGTGGGCAGCAGGGACAAAGCCAGCCAGAACGCAGGACGCATCGGGATTCCACGCTACGGAAAACAGCAGGGAGGATGGCAAAGCCCGGGCGTGCCGCGCAATGGGTCATGGCTTGACAGCCGCCACCGGCGGGAGGATTATCAGTTAACGAATTAGTTAATTAGCTCGCCATGGACCGAATCTTCGAAGCCCTTGCCTCCACCGCCCGCCGGCAGATCCTGGCCTATCTCAGTGCCGGCGAACTCAGCGCGGGCGAGCTGGCCGAGCGCTTCGACTTCAGCAAGCCGGCGTTGTCCAGCCACCTGCGCATCCTCGAGGAAGCCGGACTGATCGAACGCGAGAAACGCGGCCAGTTCGTGTACTTCAGGCAGGTACCCGACCGTTTGGCCAACACGTTGTTCTCGTGGGCGGCCGAAGTCTGCCCGGTCGGCGGCCCGCTCAAGCGTGAAGCCCGCGCCCGTCGCAAGGCCCCCGCCCGCTGATCCGCCCCGCCAAGGAGCATGACGATGCCTGGTTCGACCCGCGATCGCCGTTCGTTTCCAGCAGTGCAGCTTCCGGCACAGGACGGCGGCAGTCCGACCGAAGTCACCCTGATCGCGCAGCTCGGCATCGGTGCCGGTGACGCGCTGGTGAGTGACGCCGGCCAGCGTCAGCGCCACCACCCGGCGTTCATCGATGCGTTGGATGAACCTTCGGCGCGACTGGGTGGCATGCACCTGCAGCACGGGGATGCCTCCTCGCTGTACAGCTTCACCGTCGGTGCCGGTGGCCACCCGTTTCATCGCCATGCAGGCCCGCGCATGTTCACCGCCATCGCCGGCAGCGCGGGAGCCGAGCTGCGTTTCGCCACCGCCTCCGACACGCAGCTGGCAGCAGATCCTGGTGCCTTCGCGCGCACGCTTCGGCGCATCCGCATCCCACCGGACTGCCTGTTTACCGTGCGCTTCGGCGGCGGCACCTGGCACCAGTTCGCGTCGAACCATCCTGCACATCCCGCGCTGTTCGCGTTGTCCTGCCACAGCAATGAACTGGCCGGCGCGATGAGCGAGCAGGCGCGTGCACAGGTGCAACGCAATGCCGCCGATATCCCCAGCCTGACCGAGGTGCTTGCGGAATCGCACTGGCCTTCGGGCACCTCGCTTGCGGCGGCACCGCTGTTGCAACTGTCGCTGCAGGCGGCGCCTCCCAGCCTGTGCGCACATCTCTGCGCGCGTACCCGTGCCCTGCTCGGCCCGCTGCGCCGCATCCCCATGCGGCCGCTGCGCGGGTTCGTCGAACGTGCCACACCGGCCTATCCCATCCGTTCGCGGCCCGCCGCCACCGATGGCCTGCTGCCCACAGCGCTGCCGCACAGCCACTACCAGGACCTGACCACCCTGTGCCTGGAACCCTCGCAGGTGGTTCACCGTTCCGCGTCGGCACTGCTGGCCGATGTACTGGACGGCTTCCTGCGCAATCCGCCCAGCGGCGTAGGCCATCTGATGGCGCTGCGAAACCGGCTGGTGGCGCCGTTGCGGTTGCGCACGTCGCCGCTGGGATGCCCGGTGTCGTCACTGCTGTCGACCGATCGCAGCCGGTTGTTCGCTGGTCGATTTCCGGTGCTGGATTCGCACATCGATGCGCAGGACAACGACGCCGAAGTCCTGCTCGGCGCCGACGATCGGCACCTGCGTTTCCGCAGCAGCGTGCGCGTGCAGCGGCGTAGCGATGGACATGTCGAGATCAGCCTGGGCTCTCGCGTGCAGACCTTCAATGCGTTCGGCGGCATGTACATGGCACTGATCGACGCCGGGCACCGGCACTATGTCGCGCCGGCACTGTTGCGGCGTGCGGTGGAACACGCCTTGGCACCGGAGCTGGCCAATGTTGGGGATCCGGCAGCACACCCTGCGCACTGCTGCCCCTGGAACACGATGCGCCGGGCCCTGCGCGGTTCCGCTCAGATCACGATTTCGCCCTCGTCCTCGCCATCCCAGTAGTGGATGCGGCTGGCGCGCACGTGAATCAATACCAGTCCCGGTGTATCCACGCCCTGTTCGAACCATCGCTCCAGGTCCTTCACCCAGTGCTGGCTCATCGTGGCCCGGTCGCGCACCAGCGCTGCCCTGCCCTGCACGTGCACGAACAACGGTGGCCTGCCCAGCAGCGACTTGCTGCCGGAAAAACCCAACGCGACGGCGGGGTCAGCTTCAATCTCGCGCACCATGTCGGTGTCTTCGGTGGTGAAGAACCAGCTGTCACCGTCATAGTCCACGTCGCCGTTGTTGCTCATCGGACGACCGGCAATCTCTCCGCAGGCGTGGGTCTGCAGCATCGTGAAATCGATGCCGGCCATTTTCCTGGACAGTTCAGGCAGGGTGAGCTGAGTCATGTCGTCGTCCCTCGTCGGATGGAATCCCAGCGTCTGCGCAGAGCGGTGACCGAAGCGTGGATGGGCAGTTGCGACCTCTTCACAGAAAACGCGATAGGGCGCATGGCACGTGTGTGACGCATTCCTCACCACCACACCCGCGTTAAAGGCGGATGGAGGAACGGTCCTCCACGCCGCGACACGCCTCTAACAGGGCATTGCCCGAGAATCGCGCAACCTCGCGATGCATCCGGCATGGCCGCCGGCATCACCGGGGCTCCCCTCCGCAACCGCATGGCCCCCACATGGACCTGTTCGCCTGGCTCGCGTTCGGCTGCTACCTGTTGACGTTCTTCATTGTCTCGCTGTTTGCTGCGGCCTACCTGAAACGCTCCGACTTCATGCCCTACCACGGCCAGGCCGTGGGCCTGCCATGGAAGGAGGTCGAACCGCGCATGCAGTTGCTGCTGATGGCACTCATCCGCGTGGTCGGCGCCGGTTGGATCGCACTGGCCGGCGCCGGCGTGATGCTGGCCTGGCTGATCTTCTTCGGCGGACACTTCGCGCTGCCGCAACTGCTGGCCTTCCAGTTGTTCTGCCTGGTCGCCACCGTGCCGCCGGTGCTGGTCGCTTCCGGCGTGCGGCGACGCACCGGTGCGCGTACACCGGTGCCCGCCGGCGCCGCGGTGGTGCTGCTGTCGGTCATCGGATTCGTGCTGGCCCTGTTGGCACTGTCCTGATGCGTGCTCCCTCCTATCCCTCCATCGAGGCTCCCATGAATCCCGAATCGATCTTCTACAGCGTGGTCAACGGTGATCTGCCGCCCTCCCAGGCGGGCACCCTGCTCGGCTGGCGATTCGTCGACTACGACGACGCACTGCGCCGCATCCATGTCGAGTTCGACGCCGGGCCGATGCTGACCAACCCGATGGGCAACGTGCAGGGAGGCTTCCTGTCGGCGATGCTGGATGACTGCATGGGGCCGGCGATCTACGCCACACTGCCCGCCAACCGCATCGCGGTCACGGTGGAATCCAAGACCAGTTTCGTCAGTCCGGCACGACCAGGGCGCATCATCGGTTGGGGCGAAGTCGAGCACAGCAAGGGGAGCATCGCCTTCACGCGTGGCTGGCTGACTGACCCGGCAGGCAACGTACTGGCCACCGCCACCGCCACCTTCCGGGTGGGTGCGCTGCGCTGGCGTGGATTATCGGTACCACGTCCGATCGCGCGCCGGATGATCGCGCGGACGCTGCGGCGGGTGCATGCACGCATCGGCTGACGCATGCCCTCAACGCGTGATGCGACCGCCACCCGCCACCCGTACCCGATCACGCCCCTGCGCCTTGGCCCGGTACATGGCCGCATCGGCGGCTCGTAGCAGGGTGCGCCAGCCCAGCGCGTCGGTGCCGCCCTCGGCCACGCCGAAACTGGCGGTCACCCGCAGCACGGTGCCGCCGGCCAGCGCGATGTCCATCTGCTGCAGGGCCAATCGCAATGACTCGGCCAGCTGGCGGCCACCGGCCAGATCACCGTCGGCCAGCAGCACCAGGAATTCCTCGCCGCCATAACGGGCGATGCTGTCGCTGCGGCGCAGCTGATGCCGCAACAACTGCGCCACCCGCACCAGCACTTCGTCGCCGGCATCATGGCCATGGCCATCGTTGATCGCCTTGAAGCGATCCACGTCCAGCAGGATCACCACGGCGCTTGCATCGCCCCCCGCGTGTCTCTGCTGCACCACCTCATCCAGCGCGCGCCGGTTCAACAATCCGGTCAGCTCGTCGGTGCCAGCGAGCTGGCGCAGCTCGCTGGTCAGTGCCGAGCGCTCGCGCGATTTCTCACGCAGTACTTCGATGGCGTCGAACAAGCGCTGCATCTCGGCCAGCGGGTGGGTGATATGCTGCTCCGGACCGGGTGCATCCGAGGCAAGCTGGATCACCTGCGCCTGCGCCTGCAGCAACGGCTGCAGGATCTGCCGGTGGGCAATGCGCAATGCCACGCCCAGCACCACCAGTGTGCCCAGCGCGGTCGCCACCAGCACGGCCAGGCGCATGGCCTCGCGATTGCGGGTGCGTTCAAAGCGGGCGATGGACACGCTCAGGTAGCCATCACGCAGCGCCTCAAGCGACTGCAGGGTCGGCACGTAGCGCGTGGTGAATTCGGCGGCGGTCCATGGCGGCGGCAGGCCTCGGCGGCCATCTTCGATCAACTGCTCGATCATCGGCAGCGATTCGCCGAAGAACTGCCGACGCGCCATGTCCCAGTGCCATGACAATTCAGGGTCACTGCGGAACACCGACTCGTGGCTGCCCGCCAACCGCCACAGCTCCAACAGGCGACCCTCGGTCTGCAGTGCAGCGCGTACCTGTTCCTCCCGCCATGCCCCTGGCACCGCCACCGGCGCCATCACATTCGAGGCCAGGCGGCCACCATGCTCGCGAAGATCGATCAGCACCTGGCCCTGCATCGCCGGAATCGCTGCTTCACGGTCGGCGCTGACCAGCACGTTGATCTGTGCCGAGGTCAGCAGGTGCAGGCGATCGACCACGGAGAACATGCCACTGATCGCACGCTCCACCTCCTCCACGCGGCGTGCGTCATGGGGTTGCGCCACGACCCGGTCGACCGCAGCCCGCGCCGATTGCAGGCGACGTTGCGCGTCGGCCAGCAGCCCATGCTCGTCGACCACTCCCGGATCAGCCTTGAACACGGTGTCCAGCTGCAGCAGGGCAGCGTCGACCCGCTTGCGCGCGGCCACCAGCTGCGCGGCCAGCGGTGCCTGCTCGGCCGCATCGGCCGGGTCGGCCCCCAGCAGGCTGTTGGCGGGGCCGCGTTCGGCCGACACCAGGTTGGCCAGGTCGAAGGTCTGCCGCAGCTGGCGCAGGCTGGCCAGGTTGTCCTCGGCGGCCGTGAAGCGCAGCGTGCCCTGCACCAGTGCGATGGCCATCAGCGGCAGCGTACAGACTACGAACAGCCCAGCCAGGATCCAGACCCAGGTCCGCAATCCGATGGGCGACGCCTTGCGGGCCATGCACATTTCCCCTGTAGTGCCGAACACTGTAACGGCCGGCTACACAGGCGCCAAGCCACTCGCGGGCCAACCGTGGCGGTGGGTATACCCTGCCGACCGCGAACGCACCGACAAGGCCGCGCGAACATTCGAACCGGGACAAATACGTCATGCCCAGCCGCGTCAGATCCAGCGCTGGTCGACCAGTTCGCGCTTCACGTAGGCGTAGAACACCGGTGCCGCCACCAGGCCGGGCAGGCCGAACGCCGCTTCCATCACCAGCATCGCCAGCAGCAGCTCCCAGGCGCGCGCCTGGATTTCACCGCCGACAATGCGCGCGTTGAGAAAGTATTCCAGTTTGTGGATCACGATCAGGTACAGCAGCGCGGCCACGGCCACGTAGAACGAGACCGACAGCGCGACGATGGTGATGATCGTGTTGGAGATGATGTTGCCCACCACCGGCAGCAGGCCGGCGATGAAGGTGATCAATACCAGCGTCTTGGACAGTGGCAGGTGCACGCCGAACAACGGCAGCACGCCCAGCAGGAAGATCGCGGTGAACACGGTGTTGAGCAGGGAGATCTTCACCTGCGCGAACACCACCTGGCGGAACGCGGTGGCCAGGCGGCTGGTGCGCCCGATCAGCTCCTGCGCCAGCGGCCCCATCGTCGGCAGCGGCAGTTCATCGTACAGCGCGATCATCGCGCCCAGCACCATGCCGATCAGTACGCGTACACCCACCTGCACCACCGAGGTACCGGCCACGCCCAGCTGGCGCTGGTGCTCGGCGGCCCAGTCATTCAGCGCCGCACGCAGCGCCGGCATGTCCTCGGGGATATACGGCTGCAGCAGCGCCGGTACCTGGTGGCGCGACGAATTGAGGATATCCATCAGCCGTGCCAGCAGCGCGTCCGGCCCACCGGTCTCGTTGCGGAAGAACGACGCCACACCGATCCCGGCCAGCACCAGCGCGCTGATGATGATTGCCGACAACACGATCACCGCGATCGCCCGCGCCCGCCCCGGCGGCAGCCTGCCTTCCACGGTGGACGCCAGCACATGGGTCAGCTGGAACACCAGCAGGCCCGACAGCAGCGTTACCACCAGGCCGAGCTTCAGCGCCAGCCACATGCCCAACAGCATCATCAGCCAGGCCGCGATCCTCGCAACGGGGGGCTTGGGCTGGGCAACGAGGGCGTCTTGCATGGGCGGCGCGTCCGGGCGGGGTGGCCCATGGTAGAGGATTGGCGTGCCGATTCCGCGTGCAGGATGAACGGGCGTTTCGGCCTCGTTCGGCGGCAGCCGTGCCGCATTCACTCGCCGTAGCTGGCTGTGTTCTTGCCCTGCCGCTTGGCGTGGTAGAGCGCGCGGTCGGCCAGTGCCAACCAGTCCTCGACACTACCGCCACGCGGCGTCGCGGCAATACCGATACTCACGCTGAACTCCACGCCCGGCGTGGCCTGCCGCGCGGCCTCCAGCAGGTGCAGGCGCACCCGCTCGGCCACGTGCATCGCATCGACGGGCGCGCAGTCGCACAGCAGCACCACGAACTCATCGCCCCCCAGCCGCGCGGGCGTATCACCGGGCCGGGCAAAGGTGCGCAATGTCGCCGCGATATGCCGCAGCACCTCGTCACCGGCGCGGTGGCCATGCGAGTCATTGATGCGCTTGAAATCATCCACATCGAGCATCAGCAGGCAGGCAAAGCCGCCCTGGCCCTGGGCCCGGTCCAGCGCCTGCTGCGCACGCAGGATCAGGAAGCCACGGTTGGCCAGCTCGACCAGCGGGTCCATACGGCTGAGCCGCTGCAGCTGACGGTTCTGCGATTTGACCCGGCGCGCCAGCTGCCAGCTGAGAATGCTGAGGCCGATGCCATACACGAACAGGAACGGGACACTCAGCACGATCGTGCGCTGCGAGGTGACCGGCTGGTAAGGGAAGCCGAGCAACCACCAGGTGAGTGCGAAGCCCAGCAGCAGGGCCAGCGTGGCGCGCATCGCCAGGCGCACGCCACCGGCAGCGATCTTGTCGGCCACCAGCAGCGCGGCGAACAGTGCGCTGGGCACCGCGCTCAACGCCATGAAGGCGATCCAGCCACCGCCGAAGAAGGAGTCGGCCACCATGCAACGGAACTGGACGACCGCCGGCTGGCGGGAGCGCTGGGTCAGCAGCAATGCCAGTGCCGGCCACGCCAGCGCGTTGAGCAGCAGCAGGACCCACGCCAGCCCGCCATCCTGGCGTTCAAGCATGATCGAGGCGATGGGGATCGCTCCCAGTCCATTGCCGACGAAACGCATCCACCCGATGCGACGTGCCGCGCCAATGCCTTCGACCGCGCCTTCCGCCGAATCGGTGAAGAATGGCATTGCCGCCCCCTTGCGCGATCGCACCTGCTGCTAAGGCCCTTGCCGGGCTGCCTGCGATGAGTCTGACAGCTTTGCGTCAATTCGGGATCAAGGTTGCACGATATCGCGCGGGCCGGCTGCCACGCTCCGCGGCCCCACCCCGTGGTCACCTGCGTCGGGGCGCAGCCGTCGATCCCCGCACCATCAGGCTGAAATCCAGCGTCTGTTGAAGCGGAACATCCACCTGTTCGATGATGGCGAGCAGCAGGTTGACCGCGCGCGCGCCGATTTCCCGCATCGGCTGCCGGATGGTCGTCAGCGGCGGCGTGAGGTAGCGGGAAGACGCCAGATCATCAAAGCCGACGATGGACAGGTCTTCCGGCACGCGGATGCCCAGCTCCCGGCAGGCCGCCAGGGTGCCCAGCGCCATCTGGTCGCTGAAGCAGAAGATCGCCGTTGGTGCGGACGTGCCGTCCAGCAGCGCCATGGCAGCCGCATGGCCGGATTCCACTGAAAAATCCCCCGGCACGATGCTCAGCTGGCGCAGGCGGCCACGCACCTTGCCGGCCCCCCGTACCCCTTCCAGGCGCTGCTGGTGCAGGGGATTGTCCGGCGGCCCACCGACCACGGCGATCCGTTCATGGCCCAGTGCGTACAAGTGCTCCATGACGGCGCGTGCGGCGGCGGCATTGTCGATGTGCACACTGGGCAGGCCCAGCGCGGGATCGAACTCGCAGCCGTTGACCACCGGCGCGGCAGCCCCCCTCTGCTGGACAATCTCGCGCGCCGTCGGTGGCAGGCGATGGCCAAGCACGATCATGCCGTCGGCCTCGTTGCGCCGGAGCATCTGCGCGTAGCGTTCCTCGCGGTCGGGTTGGTCCTGCGTATCGCCCAGCAGCACCGCATAGCCGACAGCCTGCGCGGCGTCTTCCGCCCCTTGCAGGATCTGCGCGAAGAACGGGTTGGCGATATCCGGCACCGTGACCAGGATCTTGCCGCTGCGCTGGGTCTTGAGCGTGCGGGCAACCGTGTTGGGCACGTAGCCCAACGCCGCGGCGGCCTGCTCGATGCGCGTGCGCGTGGCCGGCAGTACTTTGTCCGGCCGCGAAAGTGCACGCGACACGGTGCCGGCGGAGACGCCGACGTGCTTTGCGATGTCGTAGATGGTGGCCATGGCGTTAGTTCTCCCGCCCGCTGTGCACTGCACAACAGGTCTTGCGTAAGCCCCTGCTAGGATAATGCAATCGATTGCATCGAGGGCGAATCACGTTGAAGACGCTCAAGGGTCCAGCGCTGTTCCTGGCGCAGTTCATCGGCGACACGGCTCCTTTTGATCGGCTGGACACGCTGGCCGGATGGGCCGCGGGTCTGGGCTATTCTGGCGTACAAGTCCCCACCACGGCGCCCCACCTGTTCGATCTGGCCGAGGCCGCGCGCAGCCAGGCGTACTGCGACGACCTCGCCGGCATGCTGGCAGGTCATGGCGTGCAGATCACCGAGCTGTCCACCCATCTGCAGGGGCAGCTGGTCGCGGTCCATCCGGCCTACGACAGCCTGTTCGACGGATTCGCACCCGCGGACAAACGTGGCGATCCCACGGCCCGCCAGGCCTGGGCGGTGGAGCAGCTTCTGTTGGCCGCCAAAGCCAGCCAGCGGCTGGGGCTGACCGCGCATGCCACGTTCTCCGGCGCATTGGCCTGGCCCTATTTCTATCCCTGGCCGCAGCGCCCACCGGGACTGGTGGAAGAAGCCTTCGCCGAACTCGGCCGCCGCTGGCGCCCGATCCTCGATGCCTTCGATGCCTGCGGCGTGGATCTCTGCTTCGAGATCCACCCGGGCGAGGACCTGCACGATGGCGCGACCTTCGAACGCTTCCTCGATGTGGTGGATCATCACCCCCGCGCCAAGATCCTGTACGACCCCAGCCACCTGCTGCTGCAGCAGATGGACTACCTGGGTTTCATCGACCGCTACCACGCGCGCATCGGCATCTTCCACGTCAAGGACGCGGAGTATCGCCCCAGCGCAAGCAGCGGCGTGTATGGCGGCTACCAGGACTGGATCGAGCGTCCGGGCCGCTTCCGTTCGCTCGGTGATGGCCAGATCGACTTCAAGGCGATCTTCTCGAAGTTCGCCCAGTACGACTTCCCCGGCTGGGCGGTACTGGAATGGGAATGCTGCCTGAAGCACCCCGAGGACGGCGCACGCGAGGGTGCCGCCTTCATCCGCGACCACATCATCCGCGTGACCGACCGCGCCTTCGACGACTTTGCCGACAGTGGCACGGACGCCGCATCACTGCACCGCATGCTGGGAATCTGAGCCAAGACCGCCCCGGGAGGGCAAGCCATGACGCACGCCATGTCGCGCCTGGGCGCGATGATGTTTCTGCAGTTCTTCATCTGGGGGGCGTGGTTCGTCACCCTCGGAACCTACCTGGTGCAGGGCCCGCTGCAGGCCAGCGCCAGCCAGGTGGCCACCGCCTTCCTCAGCCAGTCCATCGGCGCGATCGTTGCGCCGTTCCTGGTCGGCCTGATCGCCGACCGCTACTTCGCGGCGCAGCGCATCCTCGCGGTGCTGCACCTGGCCGGCGCGGTGCTGATGTGGCTGGCGTCCACCGCCACCAGCTTCAGCGTGTTCTCGGCCTGCGTGATGGGCTACATGCTGCTGTTCATGCCGACGTTGGCACTGGCCAACAGCGTGGCGATGCGGCACATGCAGTCGCCCGAGAAACAGTTCCCGCTGGTACGCGTGGCCGGTAGCATCGGCTGGATCGTCGCCGGTGTGCTGATCGGCTGGCTGGGCTGGGAACAGGCCCATCGGCTTGAACTCACCTTCCGCATGGCCGCGCTGGCATCGCTGGTGCTGGGCCTGTATGCATTCACCCTGCCGCACACGCCGCCACTGGCACAGCAGCGCGATGCCGGGCTGGGGCAGATCCTGGGGCTGGATTCGTTGCGTCTGCTGAAATCGCGTGCCTATCTGGTGTTTTTCCTGGCGTCCATCGCCATCTGCATCCCGCTGTCGTTCTACTACAACTTCACCAATCCGTATCTCAACGACCTGGGCGTGCGGGGTGCAGCAGGCCTGCAGTCGCTGGGCCAGGTCTCCGAAGTGCTGCTGATGCTGGCCATGCCGTTCCTGTTCGTGCGGCTGGGAGTGAAGACCATGCTGGCGGTCGGCATGGCCGCCTGGGTGGTGCGCTACGCCATGTTCGCCTTCGGCGATGCGGGCAGCGGCTTCTCGCTGCTGGTGATCGGCATCGTGCTGCACGGCATCTGCTACGACTTCTTCTTCGTCACCGGCCAGATCTACACCGATGCGCATGCCGGCCCCGCCGCGCGCAGCAGCGCGCAGGGCTTCATCACCCTGGCTACCTACGGCGTGGGAATGCTGATCGGCACCTTCCTGTCCGGTGCGGTGGTGGAGCACTTCACCACCGAGGCCGGCCCCGACTGGCAGCAGATCTGGCTGTTCCCGGCCGGCGTTGCACTGGTGGTGCTGATCGCCTTCCTGCTGCTGTTCCGCGACCGGCCGGCGGTCGTGGCCACGCCTTCCACGCCCTGAGGACCCGCCCGATGCCCAAGCTTGGAATCGCCATCGTCGGCGCTGGCATGATCGGTGCCGTGCATCGTCGCGCTGCACTGCTGGCGGGCGCCGAGGTACGCGGCGTCGCCGCCTCGTCACCGCAGCGCGCGCATGAGGCCGCGCAGTCCTGGAATGTCCCACGCGCCTATCGGGTTATCGAGGAGGTGATCGCCGATCCTCAGGTGCAGGTCGTGCACGTGTGCACGCCCAACCATCTGCACCGCGCCATGGCACAGGCCGCGCTGGAAGCCGGCAAGCACGTGATCTGCGAGAAGCCGCTGGCGACGACGCTGGACGATGCGCGGGCGCTGGCGACACTGGCCGCATCGACCGGATTGGTTGCCACGGTGCCCTTCGTCTACCGCTACCACCCGGTGGTCCGCGAGGCGCGCGCACGCATCGCCCAGGGCGATCTGGGGCCGTTGCACCTGATCCACGGCAGCTACCTGCAGGACTGGCTGCTGGATCCGGCCAGCAACAACTGGCGCGTGGACCCCGCGCTGGGAGGCACGTCGCGCGTGTTCGCCGACATCGGTTCGCACTGGTGCGACCTGGTCGAATGGATCAGCGGCGAACGCTTCGCCGAGGTCAGCGCGGCGTTCGCCACGGTGATCGCCCAGCGTGGCGCCGTCAGCGGGCAGAGCTTCAGCACGCCAACGGCCGCCAGCGCGATGCAGGCTGTCACCAGCGAAGACGTGGCCGCAGCGATGTTCAGGACCGGCGCCGGCACGCTGGCGTCATTGACGGTCAGCCAGGTCTCGGCCGGACGCCACAACCGCCTCTGGTTCGAGATCGATGGCGCCAAGGCCAGCGTGGTCTTCAACCAGGAGGATGCCGAACGACTCTGGATCGGCCTGCCCGATCAGCGCGAGGAAACCTTCATGCGCGGCCCCGGTGCCGGCAGCGCCGAACAACGCCGCCTTTCCGTGCTGCCGGCCGGGCATGCACAGGGCTACGCCCAGTGTTTCGAGGCGTTTGTGGCCGACACCTATCGCGCCATTGAGGGCGAGCGGCCGCAGGGCCTGCCCACCTTCGAAGACGGCCTGCGCTCGGCACGGATCGTCGATCGCGTCATTGCATCAGCCAGGTCACGTGCCTGGACCACCATCGGTTGAATTCCGGGAGGATCTGTTGATGAAAGCTCTTTTCCGTAGAAGTGCAAGTCTCATCCTGCTGCTCGCTGCCCTGCCCGCCTTCGCGAGCGAAGCCGCCACCACGCAGAAGCCGATCGCGGTGCAGATGTACACCCTGCGCAATGCAGGCTCGCTCGATCAGCAGTTGAAGATCGTCCACGACGCGGGCGTCCGTGCGGTGGAAACGGTCGGTACGCAGAACACCAGCGCCACCGAACTCAAGCAGCTGCTGGACCGGTATTCGATCAAGGCGGTTTCGTCGCACGTGCCACTGGCCGAGCTGCGGGGCAACCTGGATGGTGTGGTGACGTTCAACCGGTCGATCGGCAACAGCACGCTGGTGGTGCCTTACCTGGACCAGAAGGACCGCCCAACCGATGCCGCGGGTTGGACCGCATTGGGCAAGGAGCTGGGCCGCATCGCCAAGCAGGTGCGCGGCAAGGGCATGCGCCTGGCCTATCACAACCACGACTTCGAGCTGGCCGACTTCGACGGCCAGACCGGGCTGGAGCTGCTGTTCGCAGCGGCCGGCCCCGACCTGCAGACCGAGCTGGACCTGGCCTGGGTCGCACGTGCGGGCCTGGACCCGGCGGTGATGCTGGGAAAATTCCGCGGTCGCGTGTTCGCGGTGCACGCCAAGGACAATGCGCCCAAGGGCCAGGCCCAGGACGAAGACGGATTCGCCGCCGTGGGCCAGGGCGTGCTGGACTGGAACGCGATCCTGCCCGCCGCTGCGGCGGCCAAGGTGCAGTGGTACATCGTCGAGCACGACCAGCCACGCGACCCGGCCAAGGTCATCCAGACCGGCGCGGACTACCTGCGTGAACACCTGCCCGCCAACGTGCCCACCCGTGCACGGCGCTGACGCATCAAGGAGCCCCACATGAAGATGATCCTGGCCCTGGCCCTGGCCCTGGGCGGCATGAGCACTTCAACGGCAGCCCGGGCCAAGGACGATCCTGCCGCCGGCGCGAAACTCTATGCCCAGCACTGCACTGCCTGCCACGGTGCTGAACGCGCCGGCGTACCGCCTACCTTCCCGGCGCTCACCGACGTCGGCAAGCGGCTTCAGCCCGCCCAGGTCAAGGACAAGATCAGGAAGGGCGGAGGATTGATGCCGCCCTTTGCCCAGCTGTCGCAGCAGGAGATCGACGACCTCGCCAGCTATCTGGCGAAGTAGGCGGCCGGCGACCACGCCGGCCGCGTGCCGCTACAGTTCGCGCACCCAGATGTTGCGGTAGCTGACCCTGGAGTCATGCTCCTGCAGATAGAGCGGCGCGCACGCATGGGGTGCGTACGAAGGCGCACCGATGTACTCGGTCCTGCCTGCCAGCACGGTGTCGTCCTGCACGAGTACGCCGTTGTGCAGCACGGTGATGCGCGCGGGCGACGTCAGGCCGCCGCCCTGCGAGAAGCGCGGTGCCTTCCAGATGATGTCGTAGACCTGCCACTGGCCCGGTGCGCGCGAGGCGTTCACCCGTGGCATGGCCTGCTTGTAGATCGAACCCGCCTGGCCGTTGGCATACGTCGGGTTGTTGTAACTGTCGAGCACCTGCAGCTCGTACAGTTCCTGCAGGAAGATGCCGCTGTTGCCCCGGTTCTGGCCGTCGAAGCCCTTCGTCTCGGTGGGGGTACGCCATTCGACATGCAGCTGGACATCGCAGAAGCGTTGCCGGGTGCGGATGCCCTTGCTGCCCGGAACGACGGTCATGGCGCCATCGGCAACCGTCCAGGACACGCGCCCGCCCTGCTCTGCCTCCCACGCCGAGACATCCTTGCCATCGAACAGCACGATGGCATCGGAGGGGGCCTTGCCTGGCGGCGTGGCCACGACTGCGGGCACGGGCGTCCACACTTCGGTCTTCTTCGGGTCACGCGCAGCGTCGGTACCGTCCTGAGCGAATGCAGATGCAGCGGCCAGCAGGCCGGCCGTGATCAACGCAGGGCGGATCATCAGGATGGTGTCCATCAGCTGGTCCCCCACGCGGGCGTACCGGGGACATAGGCCAGGTCACCGTCGTAGCGGCCCGGCACGGCGACGTACTGCAGCACACCGGTCGCCCCGACCTTTGAAGTGAAGAAGCCGAAGATGGCCAGCTGCTTGATCATCGTGAAGTAATGCGGCATGGCCTCGCCTTCCTCGGGAGTGCCGGTCTCGGTCACGTCGGCATTGCGTGCCTTGGCTTCGGCGTCCAGCGTTCGCAGCAACCCGGTGCGGGCTTCCGGCGTGAGCGATACGAAACGGCCACCGGCGCGCGTGTCGATGTCGGCCAGGCCGGCGCGGAACGTCGCCTGCTGCCGGGCGGTGTAACAGTCGCTGACGAACGTCGCCATGAACGCACCGGCACCCGCGTCCTTGGCCCCGGGCGTCCTTGTCCGCGGCAGGATGGTTTCGGCGATCTCGTCCAGCATGCCGATGTCGGCATCGGAGAACGCGGGCATCGCCCCGGCAGCCGGCACCTTGCCATGCACCAGCGCAGGCAGGCCAACCATGGCCGCACCGGTAGCGGCAACGATCATCTTCAACAGTTCGCGGCGATCCATCAGAGGTTCCCCGCTTTCAGTTCGCGTACCGCATGGTCGGCCGCGCGCGCGGTCAGCGCCATATAGGTCAGCGAGGGATTCACGCAGGCGCTGGAGGTCATGCAGGCACCATCGGTCACATAGACATTGGGGGCATCCCAGACCTGGTTGTGCGCATTCAATACCGAGCTTTTCCGATCACGTCCCATGCGTGCGGTCCCCATCTCGTGGATGCCCTTGCCCGGGGCATAGTCGTTGTCGTGCATCTTCACCTCCTTGACCCCGGCCGCCTCCAGCATCTCGGCGGCATCGGCGGCCATGTCCTTGCGCATCGCCAGTTCATTGGCGCGCATGGACACGTCCATCGCCAGCACCGGCAGTCCCCATTTGTCCTTGCGGTCGTGGTCCAGGCGGATCGTGTTGTCGTGGTGCGGCAGCATTTCACCGAACCCGGTCATGCCGATGCGCCAGTCACCCGGCACGGTCAGTGCCTCCTTCAGATCGGCACCGATGTTGAGCTCGGCGATCTCGCGCGACCATCCGGTGCGGCTGGCACCGCCCTGGTAGCCGAACCCGCGCAGGTAGCCGCGCTTGTCGGCCGCGACGTTGCGGAACCGCGGAATGTAGAAGCCGCAGGGACGGCGGCCGAAGTAGTACTTGTCTTCGTAACCCTCGACCCGGCCCGAGGCACCCGCACCGAAATGATGGTCCATCACGTTGTGCCCCAACTCGCCGGACGAAGAGCCCAGCCCGCCGTCCCAGACGTCGGTGGCCGAATTCATCAGCAGCCACGTCGAGTTGAACGACGACGCGTTGAGGAAAATGACCTTGGCCGTGTACTGGTAGGTCTGCCCGGTCTCGGCGTCGATCACCTCCACGCCACGCGCACGCTTGCGATCCTTGTCGTAGAGCACTTCCTTGACGATCGAGAACGGCCGCAAGGTCAGGTTCCCGGTCTTCATCGCCGCCGGCAGCGTCGCCGCCTGGGTCGAGAAGTAGGCACCGAAGGGACAGCCCAGGATGCACTTGTTGCGGTACTGGCAATTGACGCGCCCCTGCTCGGGCATCGGCTGGGTGATGTTGGCAGTGCGCGAGTGGATCATATGGCGCGTTCCGCCGAAGGCCTTCTTGATACGCGCGGCCACATCCTTCTCGACGATGTTCAAGGGAATCGGCGGCAGGAACTCGCCGTCCGGCAGCACGTCCAGTCCTTCGCGCGTGCCGGCGATGCCGGCAAACTTTTCCACGTGGTCGTACCACGGCGCGATGTCGGCGTAGCGGATCGGCCAGTCGGTCGCGAGGCCGTCCTTGAGGTTCGCCTCGAAATCCAGATCGGAGAAGCGATAGCTCTGCCGGCCCCACATCAAGGAACGACCACCGACGTGGTAGCCACGGAACCAGTCGAAGCGCTTGGTCTCGATGTAGGGCGATTCCTGTTCGTTGGCCCACATCCCTTCCAGGTTCTCGGCCAGGCCGTAGTCGCGCATCAGCACCGGGAACTCGGCCTTCATTGCCTGCGTTGGCCGGTTGCGGTGCGGGAAATCCCACGCCTCCTTCATCGCGTTGACGTAGTCCTTGACGTGCTCGATGTTGCGCCCGCGTTCCAGCATCAGGACCTTCAGGCCCTTTTCGGTCAGCTCCTTCGCCGCCCAACCGCCACTGATTCCCGAGCCAACAACAATGGCGTCGTAGTGATTATCTGCCATGGGTCTCTCACCTGGGTGGATATCGTTTCAGACGTCGCAGAGGCGGATCGCCTCGCGCAATGAGGCAACGGGATCGGGCGCTGCAGGCGTGAACTCCTGCGCCAGATACCCCTTGAAGCCGGTGTCGCGGATCGCGCGACAGATGGCCGGATAGTGGAGCTCCTGCTGGTCTCCGATCTCGTTCCGGCCGGGCACGCCTGCGGTGTGGTAGTGCTTGAAGCAGGCGTGATGCTTGCCGATGGTGGCGATGATGTCGCCTTCCATGATCTGCATGTGGTAGATGTCGTAGAGCAGGCCGAAGTTGTCCGAGCCGAGCCGCTGGCACAGCTCCACGCCCCAGGCGGAGTGATCGCACAGGTAGTCGTGGTGATCGACCCTGGAGTTCAGCAGCTCCATCACCAGCACCACGCCGCGCTTCTCGGCATGCCCGAGGATGCGCTTGAGACCTGCCTCGGCATTGGCCATGCCGTCCTGCGGGTCCATGCCGTTGCGGTTGCCGGAGAAGCAGATGAGATTGCGGTAACCAGCGTCGGCCACCAGATCGATGTGCCGCGTGTAGCGCTCCACCAATTGGTCGTGGAACTCACGGCCGGCAAAGCCCTTGGTCAGGCCCAGCTCTGCGCCGTTGCACATCGAGCTGTAGACGCCATGGGCCTTCAGCGTGGGCCAGTCTTCCGGGCCGACCAGGTCGATCGCGGAAGAACCGATGTCCTTCACCGTCGCGCAAAGCTGGGCGACGGACAGCTGCGGGAAGGTCCAGCGGGCGACGGAATGCTTCAGGTTGCCCTTGAGCGGCGCCGTGGCGGCGAATGCGGGCAATGCGCCCGCGGTTGTCGCGGCCCCCAGGCCAATGCTGCCGGCAACTGCGATGCGCAGCGCATCGCGCCGCGTGAGCCCCCTCGAAGGAGCCGGTCTGATCGAATGGATGGTCATCCACCTTCCGGCCTCCCAACCGGTATCAAACGCAACGATTCACAGCAATGCAATCGATTGCACCATAGGGGAGGAAATTGTCTGTTTGCAAGTCGCGGTGCACGAAAAACTGATGGTGCGAGGCACAACGCAGATGGCATCGCGCAAAAAGAAAAGCCCCGCATGAGCGGGGCTTTCTTTTCTGCTGCGAACGAGCGTTCGATCAGAACGGAATATCGTCGTCAGCGAAGTCATCCATCGGCGGCGCCTGCTGCGGCTGCGGACGCTGGTTGCCACCCTGGTTGCCGTAACCGCCGCCCTGGTTGCCGCCCTGGTTGCCATAGCCACCGCCCTGGCCACCACGCTGGCCGCCACCGCCACCACCGCCGCCATACTCCTGGCGCGGAGCCTGCTGGCGCTGCGGACGATCGCCGCCGTAGTTGCCACCACCGCCGCCGCCACCGCCTTCACCGCGGCCGCCCAGCATCTGCATTTCATCGGCAATGATGTCGGTGGAGTACTTCTCCACGCCGTCCTGGCCGGTGTACTTGTCGTAGCGCAGGCTGCCTTCGACGTAGACCGAGCTGCCCTTGCGCAGGTACTCGCCGGCGATCTCGCCGAGCTTGCCGAAGAACACCACGCGGTGCCACTCGGTGCGCTCCTGCTGGTTGCCATCCTTGTCCTTGCGGACGCTGGTGGTGGCCAGGCTGATGCGGGTGATCGCCATGCCGCCCTGGGTGTACTTCACGTCCGGGTCGTTGCCGAGATTGCCGACCAGGATGACTTTGTTGATGCCGCGCGCCATAGGTACCTTCGTCCGTTGTCCAGGGGCAGACCGCCAGTGATAGCACAGCCCCGGGCGGGGGTGCAGTAGGCGAGGCCGCCCCTGTTGAAATTTGGGGGAATGCGAGAACGATGCATCTTAGCATTGCCGCCGCCATCCGCCCGGTCAGAAGACCCCGGCCGCGCAGGAGGATTGAACTGATTTCCTTGTCCGGCAATGACTTACCCTCGCTTCGGTGGACATCCGGAGGGGCATTGGCGTCTGCCCATGGCATCATGCCCAAGCTCCTCCCCCTGCCCCCTCCCGCGTTCCCATGACGATCAAAGGCAAAGCCACCTCCCTGGACATCGCCCACCTGGCCGGGGTCTCCCAGCCGACCGTGTCGCGGGCCCTGCGTGGCAGCCCGATGGTCAACGCCGAGACCCGCGAGCGCATCCTGCGCATCGCCCGCGAGCTGAACTACAAGGTCGACAAGAACGCCTCCAGCCTGCGCCTGCGCAATGCCGGCACGCTGGCCCTGCTGTTCTTCGAGGACCCGACCAACGACGATTCGCTGATCAACCCGTTCTTCCATTCGATGCTGGGCTCGATCACCCGCGCCTGCGCCCTGCACGGGCAGGACCTGCTGGTCTCGTTCCAGCAGCTGTCCACCGACTGGCAGGCCGATTACGAGGACAGCAACAAAGCCGACGGCATCATCCTGCTCGGCTACGGCGACTACCACGAATCGCGCGACCGCCTGCAGCGGCTGGTCGAACAGGGCACGCACTTCGTGCGCTGGGGCGCCGCCCTGCCCGGCCAACCCGGTGTCTCGATCGGCAGCGACAACTTCCAGGGCGGGCATGACATCACCACCCACCTCCTGCAGCAGGGCTGCCGCCGCATCGCCTTTCTCGGCCATGCCTCCAGCCATTACCCCGAATTCCAGGAACGCTACCGCGGCCATGTCGCGGCCCTGCAGGACCACGGCCTGGCCGCCGAACCGGCGCTGCAGCACGATGCGATCACCACCGAGGCTTCCGGCCAGGAGGCCTGCCAGGCACTGTTGGCACGCGGTGAACCGATCGATGCGATCTGCGCCGCCAGCGACCTGATCGCCATCGGCGCGATGCGGGCCCTGCGTGAGGCCGGCCTGCGGGTGCCACAGGACGTAGCGGTGACCGGCTTCGACGACATCCCGCTGGCAGCCTCGGTATCCCCGGCGCTGACCACGGTGCAGCAGGACACCAAGCAGGCCGGCCAGCTGCTGGTGGAACGCCTGCTGGCGCTGATCGGCCGACAGCCGGTGGAGAGCCAGAGCATCCCGGTGAAGCTGGTGGTGCGGGAATCGTCGCTGCGCCGGTAGGCGCCGCCAGGCCTCCCACCACGCCCCAACGTGCGACGGCGGAATTCTCCCCCCATGACCAACGGCGGATGCGCACGGAGGCTGATGCGCGGATAACGCGCAGACACGCCCAAGGAAAGGTGTACGTCGCATGCTGAAGATCGATTCGCTGTCCAAGACGTACGCCAACGGCGTGCATGCCCTCAACAACGTCAACCTGGACATCCCGCGCGGCATGTTCGGCCTGCTCGGCCCCAACGGCGCCGGCAAGTCGTCGCTGATGCGTACGCTGTCCACCCTGCAGGAGGCCGACAGCGGCACGGCGACGCTCACCATTCCAGGCGAGGCGCCGATCGACGTACTGCGCGACAAGGACGCGGTGCGCCGCCGGCTGGGCTACCTGCCGCAGGATTTCGGCGTGTACCCGAAAGTCAGCGCGCTGGACCTGCTGGAACATTTCGCGGTGCTCAAGGGCCTGACCCAGCGCGCGCAGCGCCGCGAGGTGGTCGATGGGCTGCTGCAGCAGGTGAACCTGTGGGACGCCCGCAAACGCAAGCTGGGCACCTACTCCGGCGGCATGCGCCAGCGCTTCGGCATCGCCCAGGCACTGCTGGGTGACCCGCGGCTGGTGATCGTCGATGAACCCACCGCCGGCCTCGACCCGGAAGAGCGCAACCGCTTCCTCAATCTGCTGGCGGCCATCGGCGAGAACGTGGCGGTGATCCTATCCACCCACATTGTCGAGGACGTGACCGATCTATGCCCGACGATGGCGATCATGAACAAGGGCCAGGTGCTGCTGACCGGCCGTCCTGCCGAAGCCATCGACGCCCTGCAGCACCAGGTCTGGCGCAAGCAGGTCGATCCTTCGGAACTGGCCGACCATGAAGCACGCTACGTGGTGCTGTCCACCCGCCTGGTCGGTGGTCGCCCGGTGATCCACGTGCACAGCGCCAACGACCCCGGCGACGGCTTCGCGGCCGTAGCTCCCGACCTCGAGGACGTGTACTTCCAGCGCCTGCGCCTGCAGGCCCGTGCCCGCGCGGCAGCCTGAGCGGAGCACGCCATGATCCTCAACTTCTTCCGCTTCGAGCTGCGCGAGCAGCTGCGTTCCCCGCTGCTGTGGCTGCTGGCCGGGCTGTTCGCCCTGCTCGCCTTCGCCGCCGCCTCCAGCGACGCCGTGCAGATCGGTGGCGGCGCCGGCAACGTGCACAGCAACGCGCCCACCGTGATCGCGCAGATGCTGGGCATCTTCACCCTGCTCGGCATGCTGGTCACCGCGCTGTTCGTCAGCAACGCGCTGTTGCGTGACTTCGAGCTAGGCACCGCCGAACTGATCTTCGCCAGCCCGGTGAAACGCCGCGATTACCTGGCCGGGCGCATCGCTGCCGCCCTGGCGGCCGGGCTGTTGGTCTACATCCTGATCGCATTCGGCCTGTGGCTGGCGCCGTTCATGCCGTGGGTCGATCCCGAGCGCATGGGCCCGATCAGCTGGCAGGGCTATGCGTGGACGTTCGCGGTCATCGTCATTCCGAACCTGTTGTTCACCACCGCGCTGCTGTCGCTGCTGGCGGCGTTGACCCGCTCGATCCTGTGGGTCTACATCGGCCTGGTGGCCTACCTGGTGCTGTATGGCGCCAGCGCGGCCCTGCTGCGCGACATCGATAACACGTGGATCGCAGTGCTGAGCGAGCCGCTGGGCATGCGCGCACTCGGCCGCACCATCCGCTACTGGTCCACCGCCGAACGCAACAACGGGATTCCCGAGCTGGCCGGTTACCTGCTGGCCAATCGCGCCCTGTGGTTGGGCGTGGCTGCCGCGCTGTTCGCCGCCACCTTCGCGCTGTTCCGCACCGAACGCAGCGGCAGTGGCCGTCCGCGCTGGGGCCGCAGGCAGGCGCAACCGGCTGCCGATGCCAGCGTGGTCCGCCCCACCCGCGCGACACTGCCGCGCGTGATACCGGCGTTCACTGCCAGCACGGCGTGGCAGCAGTTCCTGCGCCAGGTCCGCTTCGATACACGCGGCGTCCTGCGCAGCGTGCCGTTCATCGTGCTGCTGGTGCTGGGCCTGGCCAACTTCCTGCCCAGCGCGCTGTTCCGGCAGACCCTGTACGGCACCTCGATCTGGCCGGTCACCTCGCAGATGATCATGGGCCTGCAGGGGGCCTTCAGCTGGCTGCTGGTGATCATCGTGCTGTTCTTCGCCGGTGAGCTGGTCTGGAAGGAACGCAGTGCGCGCATCAATGAAGTGACCGATGCCATGCCGGTGCCGAACTGGGTGCCGCTGCTGGCCAAGTTCACCGCACTGCTGGCGGTGATCATCTGCTTCCAGGCCGCCGGCGCGCTGGCCGCGATGGGCGTTCAGCTGGCCAAGGGCTACACGCATCTGGAGCCGCTGCTGTACCTGCGGAGCCTGGCGCTGGATTCGGTGGTCTACATCCTGATGGGGGGCCTGGCGCTGGTGCTGCAGGTGCTCACCAACAACAAGTTCGTCGGTTATGCGCTGCTGATCGTGGTGATGATCGGCCAGGGCGTGCTGGGCATGCTCGACTACACGCAGAACCTGTACAACTTCGGCAGCTGGCCCAACGCGCCCTATTCGGACATGAACGGCTACGGCCACTTCCTGACCGGGCAACTGGCGTTCCAGGGCTACTGGGCCCTGTTCCTGCTGACCTTGATGTGCCTGGCGTCAGCCTTCTGGGTACGAGGTGTCAGCCAGGGCCTGCGTCAGCGCCTGGCCCTGGCCGGCCGCCGCCTGCGCGGCCCGACCGGTGCCTTCGCCGCAGTGGCCGCCCTGGCCTTTGTCGCCGTGGGTGGCTGGCTGTACTGGAGCACCAACATCCGCAACGAGTTCGTCTCGCCCGACCAGCAGCTGGACCTGCAGGCCCGCTACGAGCGCGAGCTGTCGAAGTACCGCAACCTGCCGCAGCCCCGCATCGTGGCGGTGGACAACCGCGTGGACCTGTCCCCCGAATCGCAGTCGATGGTGATCGATGCGAACTGGACGGTGCGCAATACCCACGCCACGCCGATCCAGGACGTGCACGTCTCGATGGGCGATGACAAGCAGCTGGTCGCGGTCGACCTGGGTGGGCAGACACTATCGATGCATGACGCCGATCTCGGCTACCGCATCTACCGCCTGCAGAAACCGCTGCAACCGGGTGAAACCCGCAGCGTGCATTTCCGCGTGGTGCAGAAGCCCAACGGCATCACCGCGGGCCAAGCACCAAGCAACATCGTCGACAACGGCACCTTCTTCAACAGCCGCGTACTGCCGTCGTTCGGCTACAACGAAGGCGCCGAGATCAGCGACCGCAACGAGCGGCGCAAGCGCGACCTGGGTGAGCCGCGGCGCATGCCCAAGCTGGAAGACGAAGCCGCGCGTGCCAACACGTACATAGCCAACGATGCCGACTGGCTCGACTTCCGCACCACGATCTGCACGGCACCAGACCAGGTGGCGCTGGCCCCGGGCTACCTGCAGCATGAGACCACGGTCAACGGCCGACGCTGCTTCAGCTACGCCATGGACCGGCCGATGCTGAACTTCTACGCCTATCTGTCGGCAGGCTGGGAGGTGCGCAAGGCGAAGTACAAGGACATCCCGGTGGAGGTCTACTTCGACCCGGCGCACGGCTACAACGTGGACCGGATGATCGAAGCGGTGCAGAAATCGCTGGCCTACTACGAGGCGAACTTCACCCCGTACCAGCATCGCCAGGTGCGCATCATCGAGTTCCCGGGTTATGCCCGCTTCGCGCAGTCGTTCGCCAACACCATCCCCTACTCCGAGGCCATCGGTTTCATCGCCGACCTGCGTGACCCGGACAAGGTGGACTACGTGTTCTACGTAACCGCGCACGAGATTGCGCACCAGTGGTGGGCGCACCAGGTGATCGGTGCCAACGTGCAGGGCGCGACGGTGCTGTCCGAATCGCTGTCGCAGTATTCGGCACTGATGGTGATGGAGCAGGAGTACGGCCGCCAGCACATGCGCCAGTTCCTCAAGCGCGAACTGGACGGCTACCTGTCCGGCCGCGGTGGCGAGGCCATCGAGGAACAGCCGCTGGAGCGCGTGGAGAACCAGCAGTACATCCACTACCAGAAGGGTTCGCTGGTGTTCTACCGGCTGCGCGAGGAGATCGGCGAGCAGGCGCTTAACCGGGCATTGAAGCGCTTCCTGCAGGACAAGGGGTACCAGCAACCGCCGTACACCACCTCACGCGAGCTGCTGGACTACATCAGGGCCGAGACCCCGGCCGACCGCCAGCAGCTGGTCACCGACCTGTTCGAGAAGATCAGCTTCTACGACAACCGCGTGATGGCCGCCAGCGCCCGCAAGCGCGATGACGGCCGCTACGACGTGACCCTGGACCTGCACGCCGCCAAGCAGTACGCCGACGGCAAGGGCAAGGAAAGCGACGGAAAGCTGGATGACTGGGTCGAGGTCGGCGTGTTCGCCAATGGTCCGTCGGGCAAGGAGCGCGACCAGAAGGTGCTGTACCTGCAGCGCCACCACATCACCAGCGCCGAGCCGAAGATCACAGTGACGGTGGATGAAAAGCCGGACGAAGCAGGCTTCGATCCCTACAACAAGCTGATCGACCGGGTGAGCGATGACAACCGGCGCAAGGTAACGATGTGAGGCAACGGGGCGCCGGCCTATGCGCCGGCGCTCCACGCAACACGTGCGGGCTTGGCTCGGCCTTACTGTAGTGCCGAGCCATGCTCGGCACATTGTCCACGACAGCCGCGAAGTTCAGCGCACCGGGGACTTGGGCCCCAGCAACGCCAGCAGCACGAAGACCACGATCGAGGCGACGGTGCCGAGCGCCGCCGGCAACCCGAATGCCCACGCCGAACGGCCCTGCTGGCGCGCCCACTGGGCCAGATGCCAGGCTGCGCCCAGGTTGATCAGCCAGGCAATGACGAACACCGGCCACAGCACCATGCCCACCGCGCGCAGCAGGGGCATGGACACCAGCGCGGCAACGATCGCCGCAATCAGGAAGATCAGGGCGGAGCGGGAATGGCGGGGTACAGCCATGGTCACGTTATCAGCCACCAGAAGATGGAGTCCGCCTCCAGAATAGCGCTGACTGACCTTGGGTGCAGCAGGGGTCAGATTGGATGCCTGACATCAAGACCCTCGGATCTCTGACGAACCGCACGGCGGATACCGATACGCGGCAGTCGCCATGAAGCGCAAGGTGAATGCGTGGGAACACCGTGGATCAGGAAGGTGTACCCGCAGGTACACCCACTCGTCCAAGGAGTCACTTTGTGAAAATGATCTCTGCAGCCACCTTGATTCTGGCAGGCTCCGCGCTTTCCCCGTTCGAGGCGCACGCGGTCCAGGTAGTCACCTGTGGCAACTGCACTCAATCCTGGCAATACGAATCCGCTGGCGAGATGGCTCATGGGTTCCGTCGTGGCTGGGAGGTCTACCTCGTGGTCAACCCCAACACCGCCCAAGCGCTTTACGTCACCGTCAACTACATTCCTCCTGGCGAGGTTCCCAGACGCTTCCACCAGGTCCCTTCCCAGGGCGATCTGGGAGTCGCTGCCGACATCAACGTTCCAAGCTGGCGCCTACCGAGCCAACCGGTGCTGACCCGGTATGGGCAAGGTGACTTCGACAGCAGTTCACAGGGCCTGGCAGACGGCGAACGACTTCAGCTTGAAGCGATCGTCCGCATGTCGAAAGAATGGGTGTTCATAAAACCCGTAAACGACAGCGGCTACTTCTCAAGCCTGCATGTCGCAAACCAGTTCATCCCCGCAGTGGACGATGCTATCCGAATCGCGCACACCGCAAACAATCCAGCCTGGCAACACGGGCAGATCAATGGAAACCTCATTGGCTCGCTCTTCCGGTCGCTCGAGTACTTCTTCGGGAGAGGCGTTGGCGGCTGCCTGCTGATGGACAACGGCGACACCGCTTGCTGGCAGATCAATCCAATGGCAAGAGGGGCGGCTCGACTGATCAAAGACACCGCCAGGGATGTTCTTGGCCAGGCATTGCCTGAATCAGACACCATCAAGAATGGGGGACAGATTGATATCGATATCGACAAGGGGGATTGGCCACGTGAGATCCGCTACAACTTTAGTGGCGGCTATTACCGATGCGGATCGGTAAACGGAAAGCTGGACCGCTGCGAATGGGTCCGTCCCCGCTAGGAGTTCCGTCATGAAGATATGGTTGCAGTTGGGATCACATTCCCTGGTCGCCATTGCGTTCTCGCTTCTGGGAGCCTTTCACATCACCCATGGACTACCCAGTCTGAAGCAGCAGTACAGCGATGATCTTGCGATGTCCATCCACGTGCTTTTCGACGAGGATGGTGAAGCAAGATCCCAGGCTGAACTGCAGTCCAGAATCTCATCCCACATCGTTAACATGCTGTTGCTCTCAGCCAGCTCATCGGCAAAATCGGATGCGGAGAATGAGCGTTTGGCAACAATCAGCAAACGCGTACTCGCACAGGACCTCCTGCGATACATCGAGCGTGACGATGTACGACGCAACGCTGTCTTCGTGGCGGGCAACCTGGCTGCCGATTGAGCATGCGATGCCCGAAGTTTCCAAGCCCTGGGGCAGGCCCTTTCCGACAGCAGTGAGCCGGAGCTCCCAAGCTCATTCAACCGGCACATCCAGCTCACCGCCTGGACGAAGCACCAGGGCACTTCTCCTACAGCGAACGCACCATCACCAGCACGCGATGGCTGCAGTTGTCGGCTTCCTGCAGCGGCTTCCAGCCCAGCCGGGCGTAAAGGCCTCCATCCAGCGCTTCGGTCTGCAGGTACAGGTCGGAAACCCCCATCCTCACCGCCTGCGCCGCTGCCTGCTCCACCAGCGCACCAGCCAGCCCACGCCCGCGATGGCTGTCGGCCACGAACACGCTGCCCAGCCAATGTTCGTACTGTGGGAACGCCTGCATTTCCCGCCGCTTGAGCTGGACTGCGCCAACCACCTGACCGTCATCGAATGCGGCGATCAGGTGCGGGAAACCTTCGGCATCCTGTAGCGGATTGAGCCGCTGCAGTTCCTGTTCCAGTGTCAGGCCGGCGTCCTGGCCCCGTTCCGCGTGGTACCACTGCGCCAATTGCTGCCGTTCCGGTGCGTCGGCGGGTAGTCCCCTGAATTCCATGGCAATGCCTCGATCCCGATGTCACCCAAGGGGATCATGGACGGCGCCCGAAGGGAAGCCTTCTGTAGCGTCGAGCCATGCTCGACACATCAAGCCATGCGCGAAAGGCAGTCGAGTATGGCTCGGCGCTACAAATGGCGCGACGGCAACTCAGCCTTGGGCGAAGTCCTTCAGGATCTCGCCAACGCCGCTGGGTGAGATCTCAAAGCCCAGCGAAGTACCCGGGTTGATCACCACGCCGTAGCCACCCGGCACGCGGCGCAGCACGTCCAGCATCAGCCAGCGGATCTGGTGTTCGGCCTGCTGGCTGTAGACGCCCACCCGCGACGGCTCGGTGAACACCGCCACGTGCAGGGTGCCCTGCTTGTCGAACAGCAGCGGGTCGAAGCCGCTGCCGTCCGGGGTGACCAGGCTGCCGGTCAGCAGCACTACCTCGGAAGCGACGAAGGCCTCCATGAAGGCGCGGATCGGCACCGCACCGTCCATCGCCGCCTTCAGCAGGGTTTCGATCGGGGTCTGCGGGGCGAGGTCGGTCATGGCGATACGGCGGGGCGTGAGGGGTGCCTATTGTGCCGGATGCGGCCAAACCCGGTAGTGCCGGCCACTGGCCGGCACCTGCAGATACCCGGAATCCGGGGCTGCCGGCCAGCGGCCGGCACTACCGCCCCAGACGCTGGTCCCGCGTCTTCTGGTCGGCCATCGCCTTGTCCAGCTCGGCCTGCAGCGCCGGCTGCTGCACGGCAGCGTCCAGCACATAGACCTTCACGCCGTGCGCGGGCACGTCGGCCTTCAGCAGACCGTTCACCTGCAACGAACCGCCGTCCAGCGCATCGCGCCAGCGGCCCGCCTGGACGTAACGCGACACAGTGAAGCTCTTTGCCCTGTCGCCCTTGTTCAGCAGCACCAGCGCGGTCTGCGCCACCTCGCCATGCTGCAGCACGCGGAAGAACACTGCCTCATCGCCCTGCAGGCGCTCGTTCACCTGCAGGCCGCGCTGCAGCGCCGGGGTGGCTGCGCGCAGCCTGGCGATACGCTGCAGCGGCGCGAAGATCGGGCTCTTCGGCGCCGCATCCACACGCGGCTGGCCGAAGTACGCACGATTGCCGGCATGCTCGGCACGGCCACGCATGAAGCCCGTCTCCGAACCGTAGTAGACCACCGGAATGCCGCGCGCGGTGAACAGCCAGTTGTGCGCATCGATGAAGCCGTTGTCACTGGCCTGAAGGCGCGGCATGTCGTGGTTGTCGTAGAAGCTCATCAGCTCGTACGGATTGGCATACGGGCCACCGCTCAGGTGCAGTGGCTCAGCCAGGGTCTCGAAGCCCTTGTTGGCGGTGCCGAAGCTCTGCTCCAGTGCGCCGCGCAACGGGAAATCCAGCACGCTCACGTTCGCGTTGGCGGGCCAGGTGTGCTCGGCGATGCGCGCGGCATCGTAGTCGAACGCTTCGCCGAACATGAACATGCCCGGATGCTCGGCGCGGATGCGCTTGACGAATTCATGCCACCACGGGTGCGGCAGCCAGCCGATGGTGTCGATGCGCAACGCGTCCACGCCCTGCGCGGTCCACTGCAGGTAGGCGCCGACCAGGTAGTCCATCACCGCCGGATTGTCCTGGTTGAAGTCCGACAGCTCGGCCAGGTTGCCGTCGAAGATCGAGCCGTCCTTGCTGTCGACCGGACCGATGTTGTTGTAGAACGCGTGCAACGGGTTGTGCTTCGGATCCAGTTTCCGCGGCGGCAGGTTCTGGTGGTCGGCGATCAATTTTCCGTCCTTGTCGAAGATCTGTCCGAACTGGGGCTGCCGTGTCGGCATGGTCCAGGCCGGCGAACCGTGGTTGCCTACGATATCCAGCACCACCTTCAAGCCAGCACCGTGCAGGCCCTTGGTCAGCCCGGCGAAGTCCAGGTCCCTGCTCGGCAGGTGCTCGTCGAGCTTGTAGAAATTGATGCCCCAGTAGCCGTGGTAACCGGTCTTGCCGCGGTCGGTCAGCGTGCTGGTGCAGCTGATCGGCTTGCTGCCGGTAAAGGCCTCGTCCGGGTTGTCGACGATGGGCGTGATCCACACCGCACCGAAGCCCAGGTTGCGGATGTACTGCGCATTGTCGAGCACGCCGCGAAAGTCGCCGCCGAGATAGCCGATGTTGCCGTCCACCTTGTCCGGGCACGGCACCGGGATATCGAAGGTGCGGTGCGCGCCACCCTGGTCACGATGGTCGTTGGACGGGTCACCGTTGACAAAGCGGTCGGTGACCACGAAGTACACCGCATCGCTGGCGAACGGCTCGGTGGTGCCGACGTAGTCCGGAAGCGGCGCGGCCGCGGCCTGGCCGGCGAACAGGGCAAGGGAAACAGCAACAGCCAGGACACCACGCATCACACCACCTCCGGACGGGACGGAACCCGCAGCACGCACAAGCCGGCCAGGAACAGGCTGCAGCCGCCCAGCACCAGCACATGCATCGGCTGGCCACCCAGCCATGCGCGCAGGGCAAAGCCAAGCGCGCTGGCCGCCACCAGCTGCGGGATCACGATGAAGAAATTGAAGATTCCCATGTACACACCCATCTTCGACGCCGGCACGCTGTCGGACAGCAGTGCATACGGCAACGACAGGATCGAGGCCCAGGCAAAGCCCACACCCACCATCGACAGCAGCAGCCAGTGCGGGTCGCGGATGAACATCAGCGAGACCAGGCCGGCACCGCCCAGCCACAGGTTGACCAGGTGGCTCCAGCGCAGGCCGATCGCACGCACCATCGGCGGAATCAGCACCGCCGCCAGCGCAGCGAAGCCGTTGTAGGCGCCAAACAGCACGCCCACCCAGTTGGCACCTTCGTTGTAGGCGGCCGACTGTGGATCGGTCGAACCGAAGTGGGTACCGGCCACCGCAGCGGTGGTGTAGATCCACATGGCGAACAGCGCGAACCACGAGAAGAACTGCACCCACGCCAGGCGGCGCATGGTGACCGGCATCGCGCGCAGGTCGCCGACGATGGCGGCCAGCATATGCGTGGCCGGCAGCGCGCGCGCCGCCGCCAGCAGCAGGCCGTAGCCGGCGCACAGGCCGGCCAGCACGTACAGCATCCTGTCGCCTTGCCGCCAGGTGATCAGCAGCGCCAGCAACACACCCAATCCAAGCCACAGGGTCACCCGCGTCCATGAAGCCGGGCCGTTGATCGCGGCCGCCGCGTGATGTTCCGGTGGCTCGGCATCATCGAACCCGGCCAGCTCCGCCGGTGAATATTCGCGGGTGCTGACCACCGTCCAGGTGATCGCCGCGAGCAGCACCACCGCGCCGAAGTAGAACGCATAGCGCACAGTGTCGGGCACTTCCCCGGCGGCCGCGGTGTTGGCAACGCCGAAGTGGGCCAGGATGAATGGCAGGAAGCTGGCGACGATGGCGCCCACGCCGATGAAGAAGCTCTGCATCGCGTAGCCGGCCGGACGCTGGCGTGGCGCCAGCTGGTCGCCGACAAAGGCACGGAACGGCTCCATCGATACGTTGATCGAGGCATCCAGCACCCACAGCGTGCCGGCCGCGATCCACAGCGTCGGCGAGTTCGGCATCACCAGCAGCGCCAGCGTGGTCAACACCGCACCGATCATGAAGTACGGACGACGACGACCCCAGCGGGTCCAGGTGCGGTCGGACAGGTAACCGATCACCGGTTGCACCAGCAGGCCGGTCAGCGGCGCGGCAATCCACAGCCCGGGTACCGCGTCGATGTCCGCACCCAGCGTCTCGAAGATGCGGCTGGCGTTGGCGTTCTGCAGGGCGAACCCGAACTGGATGCCGAGGAAGCCGAAACACATGTTCCAGATCTGCCAGAACGACAGCTGCGGTTTGGCGGGACGATTCATCGTGCACCCTCTTCCATCGCCACCGGCGCCACCGTCAGCGCCTGCACCTGGGCCTGGTTGAGCACGCCTTCGCGGCCGCCCTTGCCCCCGGTGTAGTGCGCGAAATGTTCAAGCGCGCTCATGTTGAAGCCCTCTTCAAGCGCGACCGTGCACTGCCCCTTTGGCACCGTGAATGTTGCCGAGGTCGAGTCCTGCACGGCCACGCTGTGCGGCAGCGTGACCGTATGCCGCTGCAACGGCTGGCCCGGGCACTGCAGCACCAGCTGCTTGACCGCAGCCGTGACGCCGGTGTTGATCGGTCCGTTCGGGTTTCGATATTGCAGGCGCAGGCGAACCTGCCCGGCCTTGGCCGAGGTGAACTGCCAGCGCTGCGCACCCTTCAGCACCTGCTGCGGACCGACGCAGACCATTGGGCTGTGCAGCGATTCCAACGCGCCTTCGCGTCGGGTCAGGCTGAGGCAATGCTGCAGCCCATCGTCGCTGATCTGCACCTGGCCGTTGCTGGCGACGACGGCCCTGCCGTCCTTCCACAGAACCTGCCCGGCTTGCACCGGAACGTTCCAACCCGTGCCCCTGCGCAGGGCCTGCGGTGCCGCGGGTGTTGCGGGCGCACGCGCGTTGGCATCCGCAGTCGTGGCAGCGAAGCCTGTTGCTGCCGGGGCAGTCACCAGCTGCACCGTGGTGGTCGTGCCGCGCGTGGTGGTCCTGCCCGCCACCAGCAAGCCATCGCCCACGCTCTGCGGACGCTCCAGCACATAGCGCTTGCCAGTGACTTCCAGGCTGATGCTGCGCTGCGTGCCGAACAGTTCCGGCACCAGCACCGCCGGCAGCTTGGGCTGCACGCGGCCATCGTCCTGCACGCCGAACACCCCTTCGACCACCATCGACAGATACCCGGCCACCGACCACAGCTGGCGTTCGGAGTTGACCACCGGGCCGCTCAGCGCGCCTTCCTCGACATGCACGGCCTGGCTGACCAGCTCGTAGTTCTCCATGTTGGAACCGGCCAGCGCGGCGCCCCGCATCAGCGAACGGATCTCGGCGGCGATGCGCGGCGCATCGTCCAGCTGCCGCGCCGCACGCAGCGAGTAGGCGCTGACAAACGGCCAGATCGCACGGTTGTGGTAGATCGGCTGCTGCGCTTCCTGCGGCCAGACCACGGGGCTGCCGGCTGGCCCCATCGGGTAAGCAGCCAGTGCACGGCGTGCGCGCTCGGGCGGCAGCACCCCGGCGAGGATGCCCAGCGACAGGCCCAGCAGATCGACCTTGGCGTACGGCACCGGGTGCGCGGCTTCGCCGATGTAGCTCATGTACTGGCCGATATCCTCGCGCCAGAAGCGCGCATCGATCTGCTGCGCCAACGCATCGGCCCACGCCTTGTAGTCGGCCGCGCGGGCGTCGCCGTGCTGGCCGGCCAGGCGTTCGGCCAGGCGCAGTGCCTGGTAGTGCAGCACGTTGGTGGACAATGCGTAGGAATCACCGATGAAGCGCACGTCCTCGCGGGTCCAGTCCGGATAGGTCTGCTCGCGCCAGTCCAGGAACGAGGTCTCGCCACGGTACAGGCCCACCTGCGCGTCGAACACCATCGCGCGGTCCTGCGCCAGCGTGCTCTTCAGCGCCTGCCAGACCTGGTCGGCAAACGCGCGATCCTCCAGCAGATGACGTGCCGCCAGGAACCACACCACGCGATCGCTGCTGATCGGCCAGCTGCCACCGGAACCGGTGTCCTGCGCCACGAACAGGCCGGGCGTGTGCCCGTCGCGCGTCACCGACAGCTTGAACTGCAGCGACTGCCGGGTGCGCTCCGGGTCCAGCCGCGCCAGCGCCAGATCGGCGGCGAAGCTGACATCGCGGGTCCACACATAGGGCCAGCGCGCGCCGGTCTGGAAGCACTCGCACGGCACCGGTCGGCCTTCGTCGAACGCGGGATCGCGAATCGCGTCCACGCGGTCCTGGTCCATCTCCTGCTGGGCCAGCGCGAACAACGCGTCGAACATCACGCTGCCGGTCTGGCTGCGCATCGGTGCGGCTGCGATCTGCACTGCGCCCTTCGGCGCATGCAGCACGAAGCTGCCGTTGGCAGCGGCTTCGGCGCGCGCATGGCGGCCGTCGAATTGCAGGTCGGCCGCCTGCGCGGTCGATCCCAGCGCTGCCCCCAGGGCAGCGGTCAGGCAAATGATCTTCAGCATCGAAGCGGCGGACCGGCTTGCGCCCGTCGGCCTCCCTCCCTCTCTGCACGCGTTGTAGGTCCGCACCGTCGTTGCCGACGGGCGGGCGCGGCCCCTCCCTCAAGGTGCCTTGGCCCCATGGTAGACGCGGGGCTGTCGGCTGCGTCCAGCTGCATACGTATTCATGGCGCCACGCGGTAGCGCGCCTGCTGCGCTGGCTTATGGTCCGGGTCTGCCAACGGCGCCTTGGGAGGGGAAATGCCGATGCCACACACGGTTGTACGCGCGCTGTTCGCGCACATGTTCGGCCTGGCCCTGTTGGGCGTGGCCACGCTGGCGCAGGCCGCGCCACAGGTCGCCAGCGTCGAATCACCCGGCAAGGTGCTCAAGGTCAGCCTCGTGCTGGACGGCGGCACCGCCCGCTACCGCGTCGAGCGTTTCGGCGAACCCGTGGTGGACGATTCGAAGCTCGGCTTCGCCCTGCGCGACGGCCGCCTGGACCGCGATTTCGCCCTGCTTGGCCTGCAGCGGCGCAGCGTCGACGACCGCTGGGAGCAGCCGTGGGGCGAGCGCCGGCTCACCCGCAACCACTTCAACGAGCTGACCGTGCAGCTGGCCGAAACCACCGGCAGCAAGCGTCGGCTGGATGTGGTGTTCCGCGCCTACGACGATGGCCTGGGCTTCCGCTATGTATTCCCCGAACAGCCGAACCTGCACGAGGCGATCATCGATGACGAACTGACCGAGTTCGCCATCGCGCCTGAATCCACCGCCTGGTGGATCCCCGCCGGCGAGCCGATCCACTACGAATATCTGTACCAGCGCACCCCGCTGCGCGAGGTGCCGCTGGTGCATACGCCGATGACCGTGCGCAGCCGCGATGGCCTGCATGTGGCCATTCACGAGGCCGCTCTGGTGGACTACGCCGGCATGTGGCTGCGGCGCACCGAGGGGCAACGCCTGCGCGCGCAGCTGTCACCCTCGGCCGAAGGCTGGAAGGTGCGTCGTGCCCTGCCCTTCGCCACGCCGTGGCGCACGCTGCAGATCGCAGACCGCGCCGGTGGCCTGGTCGAATCGGACCTGATCCTCAACCTCAACGAGCCCAATGCGCTGGGCGATGTGAGCTGGGTGAAGCCGGCCAAGTACGTGGGCGTGTGGTGGTCGATGCACCTGGACAACGAGAGCTGGGCTACGGGGCGGAAGCACGCTGCCACCACCGCCAAGACGAAGAAGGTGATCGACTTCGCCGCCGCGCACGGCTTCCGTGGCGTGCTGGTGGAAGGCTGGAACCCGGGCTGGGACGGCATGTGGGTGGGCAATGGCTACGACTTCGATTTCACCCGCGCCACGCCCGATTTCGACATCGAGGCGCTGTCGGCGTATGGCCTGAAGAAAGGTGTGCACCTGATCGGGCACCACGAAACCGGCTGCGCCATCGAGCACTACGAGGAGCAGCTGGGCGCCGCGCTGGACCTGTACGCACGGCTGGGCGTGGACCAGTTCAAGACCGGCTACGTCTGCGACGATGGCCAGGTCGACCGCCGCAATCCCACGGGGGGCCCGCTGTGGCGCGAGTGGCACGACGGGCAGTTCATGGCCCGCCATCACCTGAAGGTGGTGCAGGAGGCTGCGCGCCGGCACCTGTCGGTGAACCCGCATGAGCCGATCAAGGACACCGGCCTGCGCCGCACCTACCCCAACTGGATCTCGCGCGAAGGCGCGCGCGGCATGGAGTACAACGCCTGGGGCCAGCCGCCGAACCCGCCGGAGCACGAGGTCAACCTGGTGTTCACCCGCATGCTGGCCGGGCCGATGGATTACACCCCCGGCATCCTCAGCCTGAAGGGCCGCCACGGCCAGGCCATTCCCAGCACGCTGGCCCGCCAGCTGGCGCTGTACGTGGTGCTGTACAGCCCGATCCAGATGGCCGCCGACCTGCCCGAGCACTACCTGCAGCATCGCGAGGCATTCCGCTTCATCGAGGACGTGGCGGTGGACTGGGAGCAGAGCCGCGTGCTCGATGGCGAAGTGGGCGACTACGTGACGATCGTGCGCCGTGACCGCAACAGCCGTGACTGGTTCCTCGGCAGCATCACCGACGAACACGGCCGCGTGCTGCCGGTGTCACTGGGCTTCCTGGAGCCCGGCGTGCGCTATCGCGCCGAGATCTACCGCGATGGCGAGGGCGCTGATTTCCGCAGAAACCCGTTCGCGTTCGCACGCGAAACCCGCGAGGTGACCAGCGCCGATGCACTGACGCTGGTGCTGGCACCGGGCGGTGGACAGGCCATTCGCTTCACGCCGCTGTGAATGCCCCGGTAGTGCCGGCCGCTGGCCGGCACCACCGCAAGCAGGATCTGAAAGCGATTACACCCCTGCAGACGCCATTGAATACGTATGCAGGGTGATTCCCGCGAACAACGCGCTGCCTACCATAGCGGCGACGACAGCGGCCACCGCGTCGCACGTTCACGGCACCGCCGGAACGCTCACAAATCGATCTGCAACATTGCCTGGGAGGGGAAAATGTTGAACCACAAGCGCAGTGCGCTGAGTCTCGCGCTGGCCGTTGTGCTGGCGCCGACGCTGGCGTCGGCACAGTCCACGCAGAGCACCACCACGCCGGCCACCACCGCCGCCACCAACCTGGATACGGTGCAGGTCACCGGCATCCGCCGCGGCATCGAGAACGCGATCGCGGTCAAGCAGGACGCCACCTCGGTGGTCGAGGCGATTTCCGCCGAAGACATCGGCAAGCTGCCCGACGTCAGCATCGCCGAATCCATCTCGCGCCTGCCCGGCCTGGCCGCCCAGCGCGTGGCCGGCCGTGCGCAGGTGATCAGCGTGCGCGGCCTGTCGCCGGACTTCGCCACCACCCTGCTCAATGGCCGTGAAGTGGTCAGCACCGGCGACAACCGCGGTGTCGAGTTCGACCAGTACCCGTCCGAGCTGGTCAACGGCGTGACCGTCTACAAGACCCCGGACGCGGCGCTGGTCGGCCAGGGCCTGTCGGGCACCATCGACATGCAGACTGCACGCCCGCTCAGCTTTGGCGAGCGCGTGATCGCGGTCAGCGGCCGCTACCAGAAGAGTTCGCTGGGCCGCGCCGCCAACGTCGATCCGTACGGCAACCGCTTCAGCGCCAGCTACATCGACCAGTTCCTGGACAAGACCCTGGGCATTGCCATCGGCTACGCGCACAGCGACATGCCGATCCAGGAGAACCAGGTCGGCCTGTACGAACCGTGGACCACCGAACACACCGACAAGGGCGAGCGCCCGGGCGTGGGCGCCGGCACCTACTTCTCCGATGGCATCAAGGCGCTGCGCCGCACCGGCAACAACAAGCGCGACGGCGTGATGGCCACGATCCAGTTCCGGCCGAACAACAGCTGGACCAGCACCTTCGATGCGTTCCACACCGAAGCCGAGCAGATCGACACCGCCAACCAGTTCGAGCTGAACCTCAGCAACTACAACGGCAACTACACCCCGGGCCTGCTGGTCAGCAACCCGCAGATCAACGCCAACGGCTCGTTCACCGGCGGCACCGCCAGCGGCGTGTATCCGCTGGTGCGCGGCATGTACAACAAGCGCAAGGACAAGATCGATGCGTTCGGCTGGAACAACGAGTTCAACTTCAGCGGCGTCAAGCTGGTCGCCGACCTGAACTACTCCAAGGCCACGCGCGCTGAGCTGAACCTGGAAAACAACCTGCAGCTGACCCCGATGCCGCAGCTGGACACGGTTGGCGTGTCGATCCGTCAGAATGGCTTCTCGCAGATCAACCCGGGCCTGAACTACTCCAATCCCGACGCGCTGTTCCTGACCAACACCATCTACGGTTCCGGCTACGGCAAGGTGCCGCAGGTGGAAGACCGCCTGAAGGGCGGCAAGCTGGCCGCCACGATTGCGCTGCCCGAGGCCATTGCCTCGTGGGCGCCAGACCTCGACATCGGCGTGAACTATGCCGACCGCCGCAAGGTGAAGACCCAGTCCGAAGGCAACATCCTGCTCGGTGCACAGGGTGATGCCAACATCGCCTCGGACCTGCAGTACCGCCCGGTCGACCTGAGCTTCGCCGGCCTCGGCACCATCCCGGCCTGGAACGTGCCGGCCGCGGTCGGTCGCTACATGACCTTCAACCCGGTCGACAACCTGGACTACCTGATTCCCAAGTCGTGGACGGTGCAGGAAAAGATCACCACCGCGTGGGCGCGCCTGAACATCAACACCGACATCGGCGTGGTCGGCGTGCGCGGCAACATCGGCGTGCAGATGCAGCACACCGACCAGAGCTCGGATTCGCGCTACTGGGACAGCTCGCAGCCGGCTGGCAGCAACATCCAGCCCTACTCCGCTGGCCGCAAGTACAACGACTGGCTGCCGAGCTTGAACCTGGCCTTCATGTTCCCGCACCAGCAGACGCTGCGCTTTGCCGCCGGCAAGCAGGTCGCACGCCCGCGCGTGGACCAGATGCGTGCCGGCCTGGAGTTCGGCGTGGATACCGGCACCGGCCGCCCCGGTGGCAGTGGCGGCAACCCTTTGCTGGACCCGTGGCGCGCCACCGCACTGGACCTGTCCTATGAGAAGTACTTCGGCGAGAAGGCTTACGTGGCCGCCGCGATCTTCTACAAGGACCTGAAGAGCTACGTCTACACCCAGTCGGTGGACAACTACGACTTCACCGCGCTGCTGGGCAGCTACGTACCGCCGCCGGGCATGACCGCACCGGTGCTGACCACCGGCACCTTCTCCGCGCCGCAGAACGGCAAGGGCGGCACGCTGAAGGGCCTGGAGCTGACCGCATCGTTCCCGCTGGAGATGCTGACCGACAGCCTGCGTGGCTTCGGCGTGCAGGCCAGCGCGACCTTCAACAAGAGCGACATCACCATCCTGGATCCGGAAAGCGCGTCCAGCGTGGGCAGTGACCCGATCAGCCTGCCGGGCCTGTCCAAGCGCGTGTACAACTTCACCGCCTACTACGAGCGCAGTGGCTTTGAAGCACGCGTCAGCCAGCGCCGACGTTCGGACTTCATCGGCGAGATCGGCAATTTCAACGGCAATCGCAGCCTGCGCTACGTGGTGGGCGAAAACGTGACCGATGCGCAGGTCAGCTACACCTTCAGCGACAGCAGCGCCCTGCGGGGGCTGACCCTGCTGCTGCAGGGCAGCAACCTGACCAACGAGCCGTACCGCACCTACGCCGGCAGCAAGGACCGCCCGCTGGAGTACATCGAATGGGGCCGCACCTACATGCTGGGCGTGAACTACAAGTTCTGAGGTCGCGCCGGGCCCTGCCCGGCGCCCCGGACTCGGTAGTGCCGGCCGCTGGCCGGCAACAGAAAACAGGGAGCAGGACCGGAAACCCGCTGCGCAGGCAGCGGGTTTTCTTTTGCGCGAATGCCCTTCACCGCAATCCCACCCACAAAAAAGGGACGGGGCGCTTCGGCCCCGTCCCCGCAAGTACCGCCACCGGAGAAAACGGTCAGCTGCGTCGGGCGCAATACACCGCGCGCGGCGGCAGCTGGAGTTCATTGCCCTGCACCGTGCCCGCATCCGGGCCCGGCACCGCCACCTGCTGCCAGTTGCCCGGCGGCAGCGGATGGCTCACCGCTTCGGCCGACAGGTTGAAGGCCAGCAGGAGGGATTCATCTGCAAGCATACGCTCGAACAGCAGCACTGGCTCGGCGCTTTCGATGAACCGGATGCTGCCATGCAGGAGCGCCGGCTGGCTACGCCGCCAGGCCAGGAAGGCGCGGAACGCCGCCAGGACCGAGTGCGGGTCGCGCTCCTGCACGGCCACCGCCGCCGCCCGGTGCTCGGCCGGGATCGGCAGCCAGGGCGTGCCGGAGGTAAAGCCAGCCAGCGGAGCGTCGGTCCACGGCAGCGGGGTACGGCAACCGTCGCGGCCCTTGAAATTCGGCCAGAAGGTGATGCCATACGGGTCCTGCAGCGCCTCGAACGGCACCTCGGCCTCGGCCAGGCCCAGCTCCTCGCCCTGGTACAGGCAGACCGAGCCGCGCAGCGAGCACAGCATCGCCACCAGCATCCGCGCCAAGCGCGGATCTGCCGGATAGCCGCCCCAGCGGCTGACCGCGCGTTCCACATCGTGATTCGAAACCGCCCAGCACGGCCAGCCTTCGGTCATCGCCGCTTCCAGCCGGGAGACTGTGTCGCGGATGTAGGCCGCGCTGTAGTCGTCCACCAGCAGCTCGAAGCTGTAGCCCATGTGCAGGCGGCCGTCCTGCGTGTACTCGGCGGTGGTGGCCAGCGAGTCTTCCGACGAGATCTCGCCCAGGCTCACCGCGCCCGGATACTCATCCAGCAGCGCGCGCAGCTGCTCCAGGAATGGCAGGTTCTCCGGTTGGGTGTTGTTGTAGAAGTGGTACTGGTAGGCGTACGGGTTGTCCGGACTGAAGCCGCGGCCCACGCGCTTGTCCGCCGGCTTGGGCGGGTTATCGCGCAGCTGCGCGTCGTGGAAGCAGAAGTTGATCGCATCCAGGCGGAAGCCGTCCACGCCGCGGTCCAGCCAGAAGCGCACGTTGTCCAGGGTGGCCTGCTGCACGTCCGGGTTGTGGAAGTTCAGGTCCGGCTGGTCGACCAGGAAGTTGTGCAGGTAGTACTGCTCACGGCGCGGTTCCCACTGCCAGGCGCCGCCGCCGAACAGCGACAGCCAGTTGTTGGGCGGGGTGCCGTCCTCGCGCGGGTCGGCCCAGACGTACCAGTCGGCCTTCGGATTGCTGCGGTCCTGGCGGCTCTCGCGGAACCAGGCGTGCTCGATCGAGGTATGGCTCAACACCTGGTCGATCATCACCTTCAGGCCCAGGTCGTGCGCCTTGGCCAGCAGGCGGTCGAAGTCGTCCAGGCTGCCGAACAGCGGGTCGACGTCGCGATAGTCGGCGATGTCGTAGCCGAAGTCGGCCATCGGCGACTTGAAGAACGGCGAGATCCAGATCGCGTCCACGCCCAGCGCGGCAATATGGTCCAGGCGCTGGATGATGCCCGGCAGGTCGCCCACGCCATCGCCGTTGGCATCGAGGTAGCTGCGCGGGTAGATCTGGTAGATGACGGCTCCGCGCCACCATGGATAGTGCGACATCGACAGCCCCCCTCCGGGCATGCGGGACCCGCCAGTAGCGGGCCGAAATCCTGTTCCGGCAAGCTTAGCGGCGGCCTCGCGGGCATGGCGCAACCTGCATACGTATTCACGCAGGCGGCAGCGTTTGCGGCGCCGGGAACGCCGGCCAGCCCCGTTTGCGCCCGAATTCACGGCCAGCGCCTATAATCGGTGGTGAGCCTGAAAGCCTGATCGCATGACCATCACCGAAGACACCCGTCCCGCCCTGGGCCTGCCCCAGATCCAGTCGCTTGCCGCGGCCGACATGGCCGCCGTCGACGCCCTGATCCGGCGCCGGCTGTCCTCGGACGTCGTGCTGATCAACCAGATCGCCGACCACATCATTTCCGCCGGCGGCAAGCGCCTGCGCCCGATGCTGGTGATGCTGGCGGGTCACGCGGTCGGCCAGGCCGGTCCGGAGCACCACCAGCTGGCGGCGATCATCGAGTTCATCCATACCTCCACCCTGCTGCACGATGACGTGGTGGATGAATCCAGCCTGCGCCGTGGCCGCAGCACCGCCAACGCGCTGTGGGGCAACGCGCCCAGCGTGCTGGTCGGCGACTTCCTGTACTCGCGCAGCTTCCAGCTGATGGTCGAGCTGGAGCGCATGCCGGTGATGCAGATCCTGGCCGACGCCACCAACCGCATCGCCGAGGGTGAAGTGCTGCAGCTGCTGCACGTGCACAACCCGGATACCGACGAAGCCGCCTACCTGCGCGTGATCGAGCGCAAGACCGCGGTGCTGTTCGCCGCCGGCACCCGCCTGGGTGCGCTGGCCAGCGGCGTGGACGAAGCCACCCAGCAGGCCCTGTTCGACTACGGCATGCACCTGGGCTACGCGTTCCAGATCGCCGACGACGTGCTGGACTACTCGGCCAATGCCGAGGAACTGGGCAAGAACCTGGGCGACGACCTCGCCGAGGGCAAGGCCACGCTGCCGCTGATCCATGCCATGGCCCATTCCGACGACGCCACCCGCGAGCGCCTGCGCACCATCGTGCAGGACGGCGACGCTTCGGCGATGCCGGAAGTACTGGCCGCGATCCGCTCCACCGGCGGCCTGGAGTACAGCCGCGCGCGTGCCGAGGAATATGCCGAAGCCGCCGAGCGCGCGCTCGATGGCCTGGGCGACAACGATGCCGTGGCGGCCCTGCGTGGCCTGGCGCGTTACGCGGTGCAGCGTTCGCATTGATGGCGGCGTGCCGACCGTTGGTCGGCACGGAAACATCGGTGGGTGCCAACCCCTCGCATCGACCGCATTGTAGTGCCGGCCGCTGGCCGGCAACCTCCTGAGGCTGCCGATGCCACGGGAATGCCGGCCAGCGGCCGGCACTACCGCTGCACGGATCAACGTTTCTCGAAGCGCTCCTCGAAGAACTCATCCAGCGCCTTCCACGCGCGCTTGGCCGCCCGCTCGTTGTACTGGCACCCCGGCGGGCTGTTGGCATCGCGCTCGGCAAAGCAGTGCACCGCCCCGCTGTAGTTGGTGAACTCCCAGTCGACCTTGGCCGCGTTCATTTCCTCCTGGAAACCGGCGATGTCCTCGGCGGTCACGCTCTTGTCGTCAGCACCGTTGAGCACCAGCACCGAAGGATGGCTGCCACCGGCCTGCGCCGGCAATGGCGAGCCCAGCCCACCGTGCAGGCTGACCACACCGGCCAACGGCGCACCGGCACGGGCCAGCTCCAGCACGGTGGTACCGCCGAAGCAGAAGCCCACCGCACCGATCCGGCTGGCATCCAGCGGCACCTTCCCGGCCTGCGCCTTGAGCGCGTTCACCGCTTCCAGTGCACGCGCGCGCAGCAGCGGCCGATCGTTGCGCAGCTTGGTCGCCACCGGCCCGGCCTCGGCATCGGTCTTCGGCCGCACACCCTTGCCGTAGACATCGGCCACCAGCACCACGTAATCATCGCCGGCCAGCTGTTTGGCCTTCTCGATGGCCGATTCGTTCACACCCTTCCAGTTCGGCACCATCACCAGGCCAGGGCGCTTGTCGTTGTCGCCGTCGTCATAGACCAGCACGCCACTGAAAGTCGTGCCCTGGTGTTTCCACTCCACCGGCTGCGTCTTCATTGCCGCCCACGCCGGCATCGCCGCCAGGCCGAGCACCATCGCCACACCACAACGCCATCGGTTCATGCGCCTGCTCCGCGAGAAAAAGGGGACGGAGGGGATTAAGCCGTATTCGCCCCTCCCGCGTCGCATTCTGCATTGGCGACGTGACGCAGGTGTGGTTGGATACGACTTAATCCCCTCCGTCCCCTTTTTCGCATGAACCTTGTTGATCGCTTTCTGTCTGGCCTGATCCCACGCCTGCCTGCCGACGATGCCCCGCAATGGGCTCACGTCCAGGGCGCCAGCGCACAAGACCTGCAGCGCCTGCGCATGCAATGGCCGCAGGTGCCTGACAGCCTGGTGGAACTGTTGTCCCGCGTCGATGGCACCCATTTCCGCGAGTACCCCGGCGGCGGGGTCTGCGTGCTGATGCTCGGCTCGGACGTGGAAGACGGCGGCTATCCGTACTACCTGCGCTCGGTCGCGCAGATCTTCGAGGACCAGCAGCAATGGGACGACAGCATCCGTTCCATCTACGAAGAGTGGCTGGATGACGAGCCGGAGATTCTGGGTGAAGGCATCGACGCGGATCTGCCGATGAACCGCCGCCTGTGCTTCTCGCACTGCATGAACAACGGCGGCACCTCGATGCTGTACCTGGATTTTGATCCGGCACCCGGCGGCGTTGCCGGCCAGGTGGTGCGTTACCTGCACGACCCGGACAGCTATGCGGTGATCGCCCCCAGCTTCGATGCGTATCTGCAGCAATTGATCGACGGCGGCTACGCGTTCATCGACGAGGAGCAGTAGATCCACGCCATGCGTGGATGAATTTCTCCGGAGGGTTGCCGGCCAGAATCCCGTTGGGGTCAGAGCCCTTTCCTGCGGAAAGGGATCCGACCCCTCAGGCGATGCCCAGCCCCGGAATCGCGCTGATGCTGTCCGGGTCGAATCCGGCCAGCTCGGCGAAATGACGGCCACGCGCCACGTAATCGCGGTACGCACCAAAGCTCGGCGCGCCCGGCGACAGCAGCACCACCCCACCCTGCACCCCCAGCGCGGCGCGCGCCAAGGCCATCGCCTCGGGCAGATCACCTGCAGCGTGCAGACCGAAGCGACCGGCATCGGCCAGCGGCTGCAGCATGGCGTGGATGCGCGGGCCGTTGCTGCCCATGGTCACGATCTCCACCGGCGGCACGTCGTGCGCCATGTGCTGCATGAAATCGGTCCAGTCCAGGCCACGGTCATGCCCGCCCACCAGCAGCGCGATGCGCTGCCCGGCGAAGCACTCCAGCGCGGCCAGGCTGGCATGCGGCGTGGTGCTGATCGAATCGTTGACGTAGGTCAGGCCATCGGCCACGCCGATGCGCTGCAGACGGTTCGGCAGCGGACGGAAGTCCTGCACCGCCGGCGCAAGCGCCGCGGCATCCAGCCCCAGCGCTTCCAGCGCGGCCAGCACCGCGCACAGGTTGCCACGGTTGTGGCGGCCCGGCAGCGGCGTGTTGCGGGTATCAAACACGGCCTGCTCACCACGATGCACGATGTCGCCGCGCATGTGCCAGCCCTGCGGCTGGTTGAACCAGACCACTTCGCTGTCGGGCAGCGACAGCGCGGCCAGGTGCGGATCGGCGGCATTGAGCACGGCGATGCGCGGTGCGGCTTCAGTCACCAGCCGCAGCTTGTCTTCGATGTAACGCTGTTCGCTGCCGTGCCAGTCCAGGTGTTCCGGGAACAGGTTCAGCACCACCGCCACCTGCGGGCGGGCGCCACTGCGTGCCACTTCGCCGGTCTGGTAGCTGGACAGTTCCACCGCCCAGTACTCGGGCGCGGGCTGCGGGTCCAGCACTTCCAGCAGCGGCAGGCCGATGTTGCCGACCAGGCCGGTACGGTGGCCGGCGGCACGCAGCAGGTGCGCGACCAGCGCGGTGGTGGTGCTCTTGCCCTTGGTACCGGTCACGCACACGGTGTCGTGCACGATGCCATCGTCGGCCGCGTGTTCGGCGAACCACAGCGCGGTGCCACCAATGAAGCGGGTGCCCTGCCCTTCCGCCGCCAGCGCGATTGGCTGGTAGGGGCTGATGCCGGGAGACTTGATCACCACGTCAAACGCGGCCAGCGCTTCAGCAGAAGGCTCGCCACGCACGTCCAGCACGCCCTGCGTTTCCGCACGCGCGGCCTCGACTTCAGCCGCCGGGCAGAACAGGCTCAGCGGCAGCGTGGGCAGGCGCTCACGCAGCACCGCAAACGCGGCGCGGCCCTCACGGCCCCAGCCCCACAGTGCAACGCGCTTTCCGTCAAGCTTCGAAATCTTCACGCACCCGTTCCCACAGCGCAGCCGGAACGCGGTGCTCGCCCTGCAGCTGCAGCAGCGGTGCCAGTTCCAGTTCGGCGGCATCCAGCTGCGGCTGGATCTCGTTGCAGAAGCGCTTCACCAGCACGTCTTCCTTCCACTCCGGGCGTTGCGCCAGGGTCGCCATCGCCGCACGCGATTCGCGGCCTTCGCCCACGCACTCGAACGGCTTGTGGTCCTGGAATTCCAGCAGCGCATCGAAGCCACCGGCCTGCTCGGCATCATCCAGCAGGTTGCGGCCGAAGATGCGCACCAGGCGCGTCTTGGGCATGAACGGGGCCAGTGCCAGGAACACGAAATGGCACTTCGGGCAGACGCCGCACCAGCGGTTCACCGGGCGCTCGCCGAGGATGTGGAAGTTGCGGTTGCAGCTGGAGAAATGCGCGTCGTAGAAGTCACTCTTGGCGAACTGGCGGGCCACCGCCAGCTCGGACATCGGGCGCAGCAGCGAGTAGTACTGCAGGTCCGCCGCCACGTACTTCTGCACATGGCTGCCGAACGCCTGCTCGCAGGCCCAGCCCTTGGACCACTGATGATTCACTTCGCCGGTGCCTGGAATCTGGCTGCCGTAGCTGGCCGAGCGCTCGTTGGAGAACACCACCTGGTCCACGCCGTGCAGCAACGCGGCCAGCACCATGATCGCCGAGTTCACCACCGTCACCGGGATATGGCCGTTCCATGCGCCCTGGCGATTCAACTCGAACAGTTCAGGTGCCAGCGTGCGGCCCAGGTTCAATGTCGGCAGGCCGGTGCGCTCGGCGCACGCACGGATCAGCTGCGAGCCACCGATCCAGGTCACGGTCTCGTCCACGCCGGCACGGCGCAGCGCTTCGATGCTGACCAGCGAATCCTTGCCGCCGCCGATGGCCACCAGCGCGTGCGGCTGCAGGCCCAGCGACGGCGCCTGCACGGCCTCGCCCTGCACCGGCAACCGGAAGCGGCCGCGCAGGTTCAGGCCATTGCGGTAGGCGAATTCGCCCAGGCCGTTGAGGTAAATGGTCTCCACCAGTGCGGCGGTATCGGCATCGATGCTGTAGCTGTCGATGCTGACCGTCTCCGGCACGCCCGCCTTGTAGTAGCTGACACCGGCGATCAGGTGCAGCAGCTGCAGCGCGCGCTGCACGGCGGCGGTACGCGCCTCGTCCAGCACGAACGGGGCGCCGGGCACGGTGATGGTCTCCACCATCTCCGGGCCGTCATCAAAGGCATAGACCAGCCTGGCCACGCCGGTCTCCGCGGCGAATTCGCAGCGGACGAAGCGGAAGCGGGAAACCTGGTGTTTGTCGAAAGCAGTCATGGTGTATCCGGTCAGGCACGGGCCCGCGCGAGGGCGCGGGGCGTGTCGGTGGGCGGGTGCAGGGCGGCAATCATTCGATCACGTCTTCGCGCGGCAGCATCCGCTGGTTGTAGGTGTTGGCCATCGAATAGCCGTAGGCGCCGGCATCGGCGATCAGCATCACGTCGTCCGGCGCGGTCGACACCGGCAGCTTGCGGCGCTTGCCGAACACATCGCTGGATTCGCAGATCGGGCCGACCACATCGAACGCCGCCTCGGCATACCCACCCTGGCGGCTTAGGTTCTCGATGTCGTGCCAGGCGTCGTACAGCGCCGGGCGCATCAGTGCGTTCATGCCGGCATCCAGGCCGACGCGGCGCACGCCGTCCTTTTCCACCACCTGCGTGGCGTGGGTCAGCAGCACGCCGGATTCGGCCACCAGGTAGCGGCCCGGCTCGATCGCCAGGCGGAACGCCGGATGCAGCGCCTTGACCTCCGCCAGGCCCTCGGCCCAGGCATCCAGATCGAACGGCTCGTCCTCGGCGGAATACGGAATCGGCAGGCCGCCACCGATGTCGATGGTCTGCACGCTGCCGATGCGGCGGGCGAAACCGGCCAGCTCATCGCACATCAGGCGCCAGTGCTGCGCGGTCTCCACGCCGCTGCCCAGGTGCGCATGCAGGCCGACCACGCGGCTGCCCAGATCGGTGGCCGCGCGCACGAACTCGTCGACACGGGCGATCGGCAGGCCGAACTTGGACTCCTTGCCACCGGTACGGACCTTGGCGTGGTGGCCTTCGCCACGGCCCAGGTCGACGCGCAGCCACAGCTCGCGGTTGCGGAACAGGTCCGGCCAGCGCTGCAGTGCCTCGACGTTGTCGACCGTCACGGTCACGCCCAACGCGAATGCGGCTTCGTACTCGCTGCGCGGGCAGAAGCTGGGAGTGAACAGCACGCGCTTGGGCGACAGTTCCGGCAGGTGCTGGAACACGTGCTTCAGTTCGCCATGCGACACGCACTCCAGGCCGAAGCCTTCGGCTTCCAGCAGCTGCAGGATGGCCGGGTGGCTGTTGGCCTTGATCGCGTAGTAGCGCTGGTCGATCGGCTTGATCGCGGCCAGCGCGCGGGCGCGGGCGCGCACGGTCGGCAGATGGTAGACGTAGCGCGGCGTACCGGCATCGGCCAGCTGCAGCAGGTGCGCACGCTGGCCCCGCCACCACGGCGTGCCACGCGGGCGCACGGTGCCGGCGATCTCGCGCCAGCGCGGGCCGAATACTTCGGTCTCTTCCACCGGCATCGCGCCGCTGTCGATCAGCTCGGCGTGCAGCACCGGCAGCAGGCCATCGGCATCGGCCTCGTCGATGACGAAGGTCAGGTTCAGGTCATTGGACGACTGCGAGATCATGTGCACGCGCTCGCGGCCGAAGGTCGCCCACACGTCCGACAGCTTGTGCAGCAGCGAACGCATGCCACGGCCCACCAGGGTGATCGCCGCACACGGCACGATCACCTTCACCTTGCAGATCTGCGACAGGTCGGCCGACAGCGCGGCCAGCACATCGGTATTGACCAGATTCTCAGACGGGTCCAGCGACACGGTGACGTTGGTTTCGGCCGAACCGATCAGGTCCACCGACAGGCCGTGCTTCTTGAACAGATTGAACACATCGGCCAGGAAGCCGACCTGCTGCCACATGCCGATGCCTTCCATCGACACCAGCACGATGCCGTTGCGGCGGCTGATCGCCTTCACCCCTGGTACCGGCGCAGCGCTGCCGTCGATGCTGGTGCCCGGCAGTTCCGGGCGCTCGGTATCGAGGATGGCCATCGGTACGCCGGCATCGCGGCACGGCTTGATCGAGCGCGGGTGCAGCACCTTGGCGCCGGTGGTGGCGATTTCCTGCGCCTCGTAATAGTCCAGGCGGGTCAGCAGGCGCGCGTCCGGCACATCCTTCGGGTTGGCACTGAACATGCCCGGCACATCGGTCCAGATCTCCACGCGGCTGGCACCGAGCAGCGCACCGAAGTACGCCGCCGAGGTATCCGAGCCGCCGCGGCCGAGGATGGCGGTACCGCCATCGGCATGCCGCGAGATGAAGCCCTGGGTGATCAGCAGGCGGGTCGGCTGCGCACGGAAGCGCTGCATCCATTCCGCGTCGGCACGCCACTGGCAGTTCACCGACAGGCGCTGCGACCAGTCGCTCTGGTTCGGCTGCGGCGGCATCGCGTCCAGCCACTGGCGGGCATCCATCCAGCCCATGTCCAGGCCCGAAGCGTGCAGGTAGGCCGCACCCAGGGTGGAGGACAGCAGCTCGCCCTGGCCCAGCACTTCGGCCTGCCAGTCGAGCGGACGGGTGGCCGCCCGCGCGTCGTCGAGCAGCCCCTGCAGCGCCGCCAGGCGATCGGCCAGCACCTCGCGGCCCAGGCCGAGTTCAACCAGGAAGGCCTCGTGGCGTTCGACCAGCGCCGCCACGCGGTCCCGGCTGTCGGGCGCGCCATCGGCGATCGCGGTCAGTTCGTTGGTGACCCCGGACAGCGCCGACACCACCACCAGCACGCGCGAGCCGGTCTCTTCCGCGCGTTTTTTCGCCAGCTTCCCGATCGTGTCCCAGCGGTGACGACGCGACACCGAGGTGCCGCCGAACTTCAGTACGATCCAACGATCGACAAGGGGGGAAGCTGACATGGATTGGCTATGTAGAATGTGGGGAAGCCGCCCTCGGGGGCGGAACCTTTGATTCTAAGCGCAATATCCCCGTAGATGGCCGTCCTCCGTTACCTGCAGCTCGATGTCTTCGCCCCCCGCCCCGGCACCGGCAACCCGCTGGGCGTCATCCTGGACGCCGACGGGCTCTCCAGCAGCCAGATGCAGGCCCTGGCCGCCTGGCTGAACCTGTCCGAGACGGTGTTCTTCCTGCGCCCCAGCACGCCGGGCGCCGACTACCACATCCGCATCTTCACCCCGACCCGCGAGCTGGCCTTCGCCGGCCACCCCAGCGTCGGCGCCGCCTGGGCGGCGGTGACCTGCGGCCTGGCGCAACCGCGCAACGGTGCCCTGCTGCAGCAATGCGAGGCGGGGTTGCTGCCGGTACGGGTCAGCGGTCCGGCCGAGGCGCCGGAAATCCAGCTGGCCAGCCCACCGGCACGACAACTGGACACGATGGCGGACGCCGCGCCGAAGGAGCTGCTGGCGCTGGCTGCCAGCGGGCACGCGCCCGAACTGTGGGACAACGGCGCACGCTGGTGGCTGCTGCCGCTGCGCGACGCCGCTGCCGTACGCAACCTTGTGCCGGACATGGCCACGCTGGCCGACTGGAGCCTCGCCACCGACGCGACCGGTGTGGCCGTGTTCGCCGACGAGGCCGGCGGCGACCACACCCGGGTGGTGCGCGCCTTCTGCCCGGCTGATGCAGCCGCCGTGCCCGAGGATCCAGTGACAGGCAGCGCCAATGCGCTGATCGGTGCCTGGCTGCGCCAGCGCAATGCCCTGCCCGGCCGCGAGGGCCGCTACGTCGCCAGCCAGGGCCGCGAAGTCGGCCGCGATGGTCGCGTACAGGTCGAGGTTGATGCGCAGGGCACGGTGTGGATCGGCGGCCAGGTGCAGTGCGTGATCGACGGCAGCATCCGCTGGTAGCCCACGGAAAAAAGGGGACGGAGGGAATTAAGTCGCTTATGGCACATGAGGCAAAAGCGACTTAATTCCCTCCGTCCCCTTTTTGGTGCTCCGCGCTACGCTATGCGGCCTGTTTACTGGAGTGCCGCCTGATGACCACCCGCCGTTTCCTGCAGCTGGACGTGTTCTCCCCGCGCGCCGGCGCTGGCAATCCGCTGGCCGTGGTACTCGATGCCGAGGGCCTGGACGACGCCAGCATGCAGGCCATCGCGCGCTGGACGCGCCTGCCCGAAACCACCTTCGTGTTCCCGCCGCGGGTGCCGGGCGCCAGCTATCGATTGCGCATGTTCAGCCCGCAGAAGGAAGTACCGTTCGCGGGCCATCCCAGCGTCGGTACCGCGCACGCGGTGCTGCAGGCGGGCCTGGCCGCAGCGGTCGACGGCGTGCTGGTGCAGGACGGCATTGCCGGCGCGCTGCCGCTGCGCGTCAGCGGTGAAGGTACGCAGCAGCGCATCGCCATCCGCACCCCGCGCGCGCAGCTGGCCGAAACCGCTGAGGCCACCGATCCGCGCCTGCAGGCCGCGCTGAAGGACTGGCCGCTGGGCACACTGCCGCCGGCACGCATGCAGGGCGGCCGCAGCTGGTGGGTGGTGCAGGTGGCCGACGAGGCCGCATTGCGCGCGCTGCAGCCAGACTGGGATGCAGTGGCCGCACTGGCTGAATCCACCGACAGCATGGGCGTGTTCGCCTATGCCTTCAGCGATGGCAGCGAGGGTTTCGACCTGGCCGTACGTGCCTTCGTCGGCAATGGACGCCGCTTCGAGGACGCCGCCTCGGGTGCGGCCAATGCGGTGCTGGCCGCGTGGCTGGACCTGCGTGACGCGCTGCCGCGTGGACGGACGCCGTTTGAAGTCAGCCAGGGCCGCGAAGTCGGCCATGACGCGCGCCTGACCCTGCTGGTCGACCAGGACGGCGAGGTCTGGTCTGGCGGGCAGGTGCAGACGGTGATCAGCGGCACCATCGATTGGTAAACACCATCGAGGTAGAGCCGAAGGCAGCGGCAGGAGCCGCTGCCAACGTCGGACGCGACGGCCCGGAGGGTGGCGGCCAGGAAGGCCGCCATAACGCTGGCCGGCTGTTACCTGGACCTCGAGATCATGCGGTTGCCGGCCAGCGGCCGCCACTACCCTCAGCCCAGCTCGGCTTCCAGGCTGATCGGCACCGCGCTCAGCGCCTTGGACACCGGGCAGTTCTGCTTGGCGTCATCGGCAATCGCACGGAACTGCGTCGCGTCGATACCCGGCACCACTGCCTTCACCTTCAGCCGGATCTGCGACAGCTGCGGGCCGCCCTCCAATGACAGATCGACCTTGGCTTCGGTATCCAGCGAGGTCGGGGTAAAGCCGGCTTCGCCGAGCTTGGCCGACAGCGCCATGGTGAAGCAACCGGCGTGCGCAGCAGCGATGAGCTCTTCCGGATTGGTGCCCTTTTCGTCGCCGAAACGGCTGTTGAAGCCGTAGCGTGTCTTGTCCAGCAGCCCGCTCTGCGGCGTGCTCAGCTGCCCCTTGCCCGACTTCAGATCGCCTTCCCAGTGCGCGGTGGCGTGTCGCGAGATTCCCATGTGCTGCTCCTGCGTGACGGTGATGAACGGTCACCCTCGCACGGGAGGCGTTAGCCCTGCGTCGCTCCGCCGCACGCCGCAGGTCGCCTTCCGAACCCGGCGCGTGGACACTTTCTTACCAGCCGGAAACGCATTTTTCTCTTGTTTTCAGTGGTTTCGCGCATTCCGCCGATGGGCGGGCGTGGGCCGTAGCGCACGTTGCCACACCCCCGTCTCCCACGGCGCGCCATGTACTGAATCGGCCTGGATATGAAAAAACATGCACTTTCCGCGCTTCGGGCTATTGGCGGCGCCCAAGAGTTGCCCTACATTGCGCTTGCCGACGGGGTTCGGCGCCGACCAAACAACCAACCGTTCACGGAACAGGAAACCATGGCAAAGACCGCTAAGAAGGCTGCCCCGAAGAAGGCAGTGAAGAAAGTCGCGACGAAGGCAGCCGCCAAGCCGGCCGCTCCGAAGCCGATCAAGGAAGTGCTGACCAAGTCCGGCCTGGTTGCACACATCGCTGAAGCCTCCGGCGTCGTCGCCAAGGACGTCCGCGCTGTGCTGGCCTCGCTGGAAAGCGCCGTTGCCTCCTCGGTGCACAAGAAGGGCGCTGGCTCCTTCACCCTGCCGGGCCTGCTGAAGATCACCACCGTCAATGTGCCGGCCAAGCCGAAGCGCAAGGGCATCAACCCGTTCACCAAGGAAGAGCAGTGGTTCGCTGCCAAGCCGGCCACCACCAAGCTGAAGGTGCGTCCGCTGAAGAAGCTGAAGGACGCCGCGCTGTAAGCGCGCGCCCCAACGCGGATTCCGACGGGACGGCTCTGGCCGTCCCGTTTTCTTTTGCACGTTCCCGGCAGCAGGTCCACGCCACGTGTGGATGCGCCGCCCCGGGGCATTCGCAACACAGCGTTGCCGCATACTGGAAAATCCCCGTTCAAGCCCGTCGCCATTAGCCAGGCGCGGCCTGGGCAGGCCCTGGAACGTACCGGGTGGAACACTGCGTGCAGCCCCGGCCATCGCCGCCGCGCACGGCCTTGCCTAAGGTGGGCACATCCTCCACAGCTACGGCGAGCATCCCCTCATGGCCAGCCCCTCCACCCGCTACCGGATCTCGGTGACCCCCATCGAAAAGGACGGGTTGCAGTGCACCGGGCGCTGCACCATCGAACTGGAACATCGCGCCAGCCGCGACCTGATGCGCCTGCTGGAAGCGGCGCCACGCACCGCTGGCATCAGCGGTGATGAACGCGCGACCCTGGTGATCGCCACCCAGCTGCTGCGCGACATCGTGCAGCGCCACGCGGAGACCGATGGACATGCGTTGGCCGCCATCGCCGGGCAGGTGCTGCCGGCACTGGATGCGCTGGAGCAGTTGCCCTCCTCCCGCTGATTCCCGCGCAGCCGATACACTGTCTCCCCCACATCGCCTCGGGGAGGAGGCATGCGCAGGACGCTTTTCCTGATCGCGCCCCTGGCGCTGCTCGGCTGCTCCAGGCCTGCGGCAGCGCCCGATGTTGCGCCAGCGCCGGCTGTCGCCGGCGCCGGAACGCAGGGCATCGCCGGCTCCGAAGCGGCGTCCCTGCAGACACCGGCGATCGATCCGCTGTTCGCTGCGGTCGCTGCCGACGCCCAACCACCATCGGTGATGCTCAACCGCTACGTGATCGCGCTGCTCAACCGCAACCGCAGCGCCAGCGACGCGGCATGGGCGATTCCACCGGCCGACCCGCACCGCGCAGATGACGCTGCCATACGCCAGCTGCAGGGCGTGCGTACGCTGCGGCTGGACAGCGAGCCCCCGGTGGCACGCGACGGCCAGCATCCTCCCCAGCTGCTGGAAGTGCCGGTGCGGATCCGCGCGGTCACCACCCAAGGGACCTTCCGCTTCGGCGGCTGGTACCGCGTGCAGCCCAGTGCTGATGGCCGCGGCTGGCAGATCCAGTCGGCGCAACTGCGGCCAACGCTGGACTGAACCATTGCAGCGGCATGCACGCGCGATTCAGCCGTCCCGGCTACTCTTTCCTCCATCCTTTCCCAGTCCAGCGGTCACCGCCATGCGCCTGCGTTCCCTGATGACCCGCCTCGCCGCCTCCACCGTGCTGATCGCCGCCGCGATTGGCGCGCAGGCCGCCCCATCCATTTCCGGCCGCGAACTGTCGGTCGGCGCCAGCGATGTGCAGCAGTATCTCGATGGCAGCTTCCCGCGCACCCAGGACGCGTTGGGCGGACTGATCGCCCTCACCATGAGCCACCCCCAGCTGAGCCTCCCGGCCGGCGAGCGCTTGAACCTTGGCATGGACGTGGCACTGGCCACTGCCGGTGGCAATCCGGCCAAACTGGGTACGGTGAAGCTCAGCAGCGGCCTGCGCTACGACGCGCAGACCCAGGGATTCCATCTGCAGCAGCCGAGCGTGGATGACTTCACGCCGGCCAACCAGGGCGGTCGTCTCGACTCCCGTACCCGTGGCCTGCTCAACGCCTGGCTGAGCGACTACGCCCAGCGGGAGCCGATCTACAAGCTGGACCCGGCCGTGGCCGGCGTGCTTGGCGCGCTGCAGGTGCAATCGGCACAGGTGAAGAACGGCAAGCTGGTGGTCACCTTCAACCAGAACCTGGGCAACCTGGTGCCGGCAGGCGTGCTGGGCAAGTAAGGTGGTGTCGGCCAGCGGCCGGCACTACCGGCAGCGCATCAGGCGGCGAGTGCCTTGACCACCGCCTCACTGAAGGCTGGGATGTCGTCCGGCTTGCGGCTGGTGATCACGTTGCCGTCGACCACGACCTCGGCATCGCGCCAGTTCGCCCCCGCATTGGTCAGATCCTGCTGCAGGGACGGCCAGGACGTCAGCTCGCGGCCATCGGCGAGGCCACTGTTGATCAGCAGCCACGGGCCATGGCAGATCGCCGCCACAGGCTTGCCGGCTTCGTCTACTGCGCGGACGAAGCCGAGTACAGCCTCGTCGGTACGCAGCGTGTCCGGATTGATGACCCCTCCCGGCAGCACCAGGGCATCGAAGCTGGCCGGATCGGCCTCATCCAGCGGAATATCCACTGCAACGGCGTCGCCCCAGTTCTTCTCTTTCCAGCCCTTGATCGTCGCCTCCTTTGCAGGCGACACGACGCTGACGCGCGCGCCTTCGGCTTCCAGCAGACGCTTGGGTTCGGTCAGTTCGGACTGTTCAAAGCCGTGGGTGGCAAGGATGGCAATCTGCTTGCCCTTCAATCGTTCTGCCATGGGTGCACTCCGGTTGGGGGTGCCGACAGAATGGAAGAACGGCCCTTGCACGGCGGTGACCCTGCCGTGCACGGCAGGTGGAGAGCCTCCGGGTGGTGCCGGCCGCTGGCCGGCACCTGGATTGCGCCTTGCCGGCCAGCGGCCGGCACTACCCGGTACCGGTCAGCGCTTGGGCTGCAGCATGGTGCCGGTGCACTTGGGCGAGCCGCAGCGGCACTCCCAGATCTTCTTCAGCTTGGCGGTGTGACGCTCGGCCAGGGTGATGCCGTAGTTGTAGGTCAGCTCTTCGCCGGCCTTGATGTCACGCAGCGCCTCGATGAACACCTTGTCGCCACGGCTGTCACCGTCCTCGTCTTCCTCGATCACCGCCTCGCAGTTCGGGTCGCAGCTGTGGTTGATCCAGCGCGCATCGTTGCCCTTGTAGTTGGCATCGATCACCCAGTCATCGTTGAGGGTGAACAGGAAGGTATGGCCGCTTTCAACGTCGCCGCTGTCATCGGCATCAACGTCGCCGTGGCTGCGCAGCAGGCCCTTGTACTGGATCACGCGCTCGCCCTGCTTGATCGGGGCCACGGCGAACACGCCGTTGCCATGGATGGCGGACTTGCGGGCTTGGATCTTCTTCGGCATCGGCACGGGCTGTTTGCAGCGGATGGAACCGGGATTCTCGCCCATTCCGGGTGATTGCGAAAATCACCCCGTTGGCGCAGCATGGCGCCCCGGCGGTGGCCCCGGTGCGTCGTCCCGGTCCGTCCCAGCGCCGGCTGAATGCCCGGGTTGGATGCCGGCGAATAAAAGCGTACAATTTCAGTCCGCTTTAAGAACCGCTCGCATTCCCATGTTGCGTGTCACCAAGCTCACCGATTACGCCACCGTGGTGCTGACCGTGCTTGCCGCCCGTCCGGGCGAGGTGCTCAGTGCCACTGAGCTGGCCGAATTCACCGGCCTGGAGCCGCCCACCGTCAGCAAGGTGCTCAAGCCGCTGGCGCAGGCCGGCCTGGTCGAAGGCCTGCGCGGTGTCCGTGGCGGCTACCGCCTGACCCGCCCGGCCATCGAGATCTCGCTGTTCGAAGTGGTCGAAGCGATGGAAGGGCCATTGGCCCTGACCGAATGCAGCCACGACCACCACCAGTGCGGCATGGCGCCCAAGTGCGGCGCGCGCCGCAGCTGGCGGCTGATCAACGACGTGGTCTCCGAGGCCCTGCGCGATGTCACCCTCGCCCAGATCCTGCCCCCTCTTCCCCTTGCCGATGACGAACAGCGCCGCACCATCGCTGTCGACGTCGTCTCCTGATCCACAGGCAGCCCCCCATGGCCACCGAAACCATCGAAAACGTCGCCCACGACGACACCCCCAACCGCGAGATCCACGAGCAGCTCGGCCGCAAGTATTCGGCCGGCTTCATCACCGAGATCGAATCGGACTCCCTGCCGCCGGGCCTGGACGAGGACACCATCCGTGCCCTGTCGGCCAAGAAGGACGAGCCGGAGTGGATGACGCAGTGGCGCCTGGACGCCTACCGCCACTTCCTGACCATGCCGATGCCGGACTGGGCCAAGCTGGAGATCGCGCCGATCGACCTGCAGGCGCTCAGCTACTACTCCGCGCCCAAGGGCCCGAAGTACGCCTCGCTGGATGACGTGCCAAAGGAACTGCTCGACACCTACGACAAGCTGGGCGTGCCGCTGCACGAGCGTGCCAAGCTTGCAGGCGTGGCGGTGGACGCGGTGTTCGACTCGGTGTCCGTCGGTACCACGTTCCGCAAGGAACTGGCCGAGAAGGGCATCATCTTCTGCTCGATGTCCGAGGCCATCAAGGAACATCCGGAACTGGTCCGCCAGTACCTGGGCACCGTGGTGCCGGTAGGCGACAACTACTTCGCCGCGCTCAATTCGGCGGTGTTCTCCGATGGCAGCTTCGTGTTCATTCCCAAGGGCGTGCGTTGCCCGATGGAACTGAGCACCTACTTCCGCATCAATGCCGGCCACACCGGCCAGTTCGAGCGCACCCTGATCGTGTGCGAGGACAAGGCCTACGTGTCCTACCTGGAAGGCTGCACCGCGCCGATGCGCGACGAGAACCAGCTGCACGCAGCGGTGGTCGAGCTGGTCGCGCTGGAAGACGCGGAGATCAAGTACTCCACCGTGCAGAACTGGTACCCGGGCGACGAGAACGGCGTCGGCGGCATCTACAACTTCGTCACCAAGCGTGCCGAATGCCGTGGCGCGCGCAGCAAGGTCACCTGGACCCAGGTCGAAACCGGTTCGGCGATCACCTGGAAGTACCCGTCCTGCGTGCTGCTCGGCGACGACGCGGTCGGTGAGTTCCACTCCGTGGCGCTGACCCATCACCGCCAGCAGGCGGACACCGGCACCAAGATGATCCACGTCGGCAAGCGCACCAAGAGCAAGATCGTCAGCAAGGGCATCAGTGCCGGCCGTGGCCAGAACACCTACCGCGGCCTGGTGCGGGTGGACCGCAACGCCGATGGCGCGCGCAACTACACCCAGTGCGATTCGCTGCTGATCGGCAAGCAGTGTGGCGCACACACCTTCCCCTACATCGAGGTGAAGAACCCGGGCGCCACCGTCGAACACGAGGCCACCACCTCGAAGATTTCCGACGACCAGCTGTTCTACTGCCGCGCCCGTGGCATCAGCCAGGAAGACGCGGTGTCGATGATCGTCGACGGCTTCTGCAAGCAGGTGTTCCGCGAACTGCCGATGGAGTTCGCGGTGGAGGCCAAGAAGCTGCTGGAAGTCTCGCTGGAAGGAAGCGTCGGATGATGCGTACGTCTTTGCCCGCACTGTTGCTGCTGGGCCTTTCGCCCTGGGCCCTGGCCAACGCGTCCTGCACCCCCGAAGACCTGGTGGGTGCCACCCCGGTCAGATTGCCCGCCAGCACGGTCATCTCCGCGCCGAAAGAATTTTCGATAGTGCTGACAACGGGGCAGGACGGCAGCTTCGGCGCGATCCGGGCTCGCCTGAGCTCGGGCAACCGTGAGCTGGATCGCGCCGCTGCCGAATCCATCCGACAGGCCTCCCTCGCAGTCTCCTGCCTGCAAGAACCCGGTGAAGAGATCATCGTGGTTTTCTCCGCCCTCCCCGCTCAACCTGGGCAGCCCGGCAACGGCACGGTGCAGATCGTCCGCATCGCCCCCGCAGCCCCGAAACCTACCAAGCCATGACCATGCTGAAGATCGAAAACCTCCACGCCCGCATCGGCGACAAGGAAATCCTCAAGGGCCTGTCGCTGGATGTTAAGCCCGGCCAGGTGCACGCCATCATGGGCCCCAACGGCGCCGGCAAGTCCACCCTGGGCAATGTCCTGGCAGGCCGCGACGGCTATGAAGTGACCGAAGGCAGCGTGCAGTTCGACGGCGTCGACCTGCTGGAGCAGGACCCGGAAGCGCGCGCCGCCGCCGGCCTGTTCCTGGCGTTCCAGTACCCGGTGGAGATCCCGGGCGTGAACAACACCTACTTCCTGCGCGCGGCACTGAACGCCCAGCGCAAGGCACGCGGTGAGGAGGAACTCGATTCCATGCAGTTCCTCAAGCTGGTGCGCCAGAAGCTGGCCGTGCTGCACCTGAAGGACGAACTGCTGCACCGTGGCGTCAACGAAGGCTTTTCCGGTGGCGAGAAGAAGCGCAACGAGATCTTCCAGCTGGCCGTGCTCGAGCCGAAGCTGGCGATCCTGGACGAAACCGATTCGGGCCTGGACATCGACGCGCTGAAGAGCGTGGCCGACGGCGTCAACGCGCTGCGTGCCGCTGACCGTTCGTTCCTGGTCATCACCCACTACCAACGCCTGCTGGACTACATCAAGCCGGACGTGGTGCACGTGCTGGCCGATGGCCGCATCGTCAAGACCGGTGGCCCGGAACTGGCGCTGGAACTGGAAGCGCACGGCTACGATTTCCTCAAGGATCGCGTGGTGCGCGAGGCGGCGGTCTGATGAGCGCCCTGCTCGACTCCATGGCCCAGGCCTTCTGCGGCAGCGACGCGCGCCGCGAAGTGCTGGACGCGGCCCTGCGTGACGGCCTGCCGGCCGCGCGCAACGAAGCCTGGAAGTACACCTCGCTGCGCCAGCTGGAACGCCGTGCGTTCGCGGCGGCACCGCTGCAGGGCCCGGCGCTGGACGCCGCGCTGCTGGAGGACATCCCGGCACCGCGCCTGGTGTTCGTCAACGGCCGTCTGGATGCCGCGCTGAGCGATGTGCAGAGCCTGCCGGCCGGCGTGCAGCTGCAGCCGCTGTCGGCCGCACTGGCCTCCGGCGAAGACGCCGTGCGTTTCCTTGGCCGCCGCTACGAGCGCAGCGAAGAGATCTTCGCCCGCCTGAATGCCGCGCTGGCCGATGAAGGCGTGGTGATGCGCGTGGACGAAGGCGTGCAGGTGGAAGCGCCGCTGCAGCTGGTGTTCGCCAGCGTCGCCGGCGATACCGACCTGGCCTGGCACCACCGCCACCTGATCGAACTGCGTGCCGGCGCCAGCCTGGGCGTGGTCGAGCACCGCCTCAGCGTCGGCGATTCGGCGCACCTGGACAACACCGTGCTGCACGCCCATGTCGCCCGCGATGCCGTGCTCAAGCACGCCCGCGTGCAGGCCGGCAGCGCGCGCCAGACCAGCTTCCTGCGTACCGACGCGGTGCTGGCCCGCGACGCGCGGTACCACCGCGTCGACCTGGAACTGGGCGCAGCACTCAGCCGCCACGAACTGAACGTGCGCCTGGAAGGCGACAACGCCCAGCTGACCGCCAACGGCGTGCTGCTCGGCAATGGCCGACGCCACGTCGAGACCCGCCTGGGCATCGACCACATCGCGCGCGATACGAGTTGCGAGCTGCTGTGGCGTGGCGTTGCCGCCAACCGCAGCCGCGTGGTGTTCCATGGTGGCATCCAGATCCGCGAAGGCGCCGACGGCACCGATGCGAACCTGTCCAACAAGAACCTGCTGCTGTCGGCCGACGCCGAGATCGATACCCAGCCGACGCTGGTCATCGACGCCGATGAAGTGAAGGCCGCGCATGGCGCCACCGTCGGCCAGCTCGATGCCAACGCGCTGTTCTACCTGCGCTCGCGCGGCCTGCCGCAGGCACAGGCGCAGGCACTGCTGAGCGCCGCATTCTGCCACGAGCCGCTGAAGATCCTGCCGGAAGCCCTGCGCGAGCAGCTGGCACGCCGTTTGGACAAGGCCCTGGCCGAGGCGGGTGTGGCATGAACCTGTCCACCCCGCGCCCGATCGAAGAACGCACCGGCGCGCCCGATTGGGATCGCGTCCGCCTCGACTTCCCGCTGCTGATGCGTGAAGTGCACGGCAAGCCGCTGGTCTATTTCGACAATGCCAACACCGGCCAGAAGCCGGTGCAGGTGATCGGCGCGGTGGACGAGTTCTACCGCCGCTACAACGCCAATGTCAGCCGCGCGGTGCACGCGCTCGGCAGCGAAGCCACCGACGCCTACGAAGGCGCGCGCAACAAGCTGGCACGCTTCCTCAACGTGCGCCCCAGCGACTTGGTGCTGTGCAGCGGCACTACCTTCGCCATCAACCTGGTGGCGTATTCGTGGGCCCTGCCGCGATTGAAGGCCGGCGACGTGATCCTGATCACGCGCATGGAACACCACGCCAACATCGTGCCGTGGCAGCTGGTCGCACAGCGTACCGGCGCCACCATCCGCGTGGCCGAGATCACGCCTGACGGCGCACTCGATCTGGATGCGCTGCGCGCGGCAATGACCCCGGAGGTCAAGCTGCTGGCGGTCACCCACGTGTCCAACGTGCTGGGCACGGTCAACCCGGTGCGCGAGATCTGCCGTGAAGCGCGCAAGCGCGGCATCATCACCGTGGTTGATGGCTCGCAGGCCGTGCCGCACCGCAAGGTCGACGTGGCCGCGATCGGCTGTGACTTCTACGCCATCACCGGCCACAAAATGTGTGGTCCGACCGGCACCGGTGCGCTGTGGGCCCGCCGCGAGCACCTGGATGCGATGCCGCCGTTCCTTGGCGGCGGCGAGATGATCAAGGAAGTCAGCTTCGACGGCACCGTGTTCAACGATGCCCCGCACAAGTTCGAAGCCGGCACCCCGAACATCGCCGGCTTCATCGGCCTGGGCGTGGCCGCCGACTACCTGCAGCAGCTTGGCCAGGAGAACGTGGAAGCACGCGAGGCTGAACTGCTGGCGCATTTCACCGAAGAGCTGCGCCGCGTCGACGGTCTGCGCATCATCGGCGAAGCACCGGAGAAGGCCGCCGTGGTCTCGTTCCTGATCGACGGCGCGCATGCCCACGACCTGGCAACCCTGCTCGACCTGGAAGGCGTGGCCGTGCGGTCAGGCCAGCACTGCGCGCACCCGCTGCTGCAGTACTTCGGCGTGGCGGCAACCTGCCGTGCCTCGCTGGCGTTCTACAACACCCACGCCGAGATCGAGCGCTTCATGACCGCGCTGACCAAGGTGCGGAAGCTGTTGGGGTAACCCCGGAAGACCGGGGTCAGATCCCTTTCGCATCGCGAATGGGCTCTGACCCCAACTAACCGATCACTCCTGCAGCCGCCGCACCGACGACACACATAGTTCGGCAGGCCACTGGCCAAGATGCCCCTTGCCGCTCACCGCATCCGGCCGCGCCGCCGACACGATCCCGGTCATTTCAAAAGCCTGCTCCGTCGGCAACGTCACCGGCGCGATTCCCTCCACCCAGATGCCGTCTGCCGCCCACGGGTCACGTACCGGCGGTCCTGGATGCAGCGCCGACATTTCCCAGCCTCCGACGTAGGCACCCCGCACCTTTACCAAGCGGCCCTGAAAGCGGACAGGGTGCGCACGCAGTTCCTCCAGGGCGACAGGAAGTGCACGTGCCGGGTTGAACCCAGGGCAGGCAAAACTGTTGAAGGAAGCGTCCCTGCCCACGACGGAGGCATCCGTGCACGCGAGCAGGACCGACATCGCCACGATCATGCCGAGCGTAGCGACCTTCATGGCCCCTCCGTCTCCGCCTTGCCAACCCATTTCTGCCTCCTGCGGGAAAGCGATGAACGGCGAGCATAGCCGGTGCTCCGGGGGCAGAGCTCCTCCGCGTTGCGAAAGGGATCTGCCCCCTCCCCCCATTTGCGCCCGCCCACGCCCAACCTAGAATGGGGCCATGAGCACCCTGACCTTCCGCGCCGCCACGCCGGCCGACATCCCCGCCCTGATCGCCCTCGTCACCTCGGCCTACCGTGGCGACGCCAGCCGCGTCGGCTGGACCACCGAAGCCGACCTGCTGGATGGCGCCCGCATCGACGCCGAAGGCATCCAGGCCGACCTCGACCGCCCGCGCTCGACCATCCTGCTGGCCGAGCGCGGGGACCAGCTGGTGGCCTGCGCCCACGTCGCCGATGTCGACGGCAAGGGCTACTTCGGCATGTTCTCGGTCGATCCGGCCCAGCAGGGCGGCGGCGTCGGCAAGCAGCTGATGGATGCCGCCGAAGCACACGCCGCGCGCGAATGGAACGTACCGGTGATGCAGATGACCGTCATCGACGTGCGCGACGAGCTGATCGCCTTCTACGAGCGCCGCGGCTACAGCCGTACCGGCATCAAGAAGCCGTTCCCGTATGGCGACGAACGCTTCGGCATCCCGAAGCGCGACGACCTGCGCTTCGAGATCCTGGAAAAGCCGCTGAACGGAGCCGCCGCGTGAGTGAGGCCTGGACCTTTGTCTGTGCCGGCAACGAGCTGCTGCCGGGTGAAATGAAGAGCGTGTTCGACGAAGTGACCGGCACGCCGATCGTGGTATTCAACCTCGACGGCGAGCTGTACGCACTGGAAGACCAGTGCACGCATGAAGAGTTCGAACTGTCCTCGGGCGAGTTCAACACGACCGAAGGCAGCGTGGAGTGCGTGCTGCACGGCGCGCGCTTCGACGTGCGCGATGGCCGCGCCCTGTGCGCCCCGGCCTACAGCCCTGTGCCCAAGTTCCCGGTGAAGCGCGAGCACGACGCGATCTGGACCCGCGACGACCGGGATTGAGGCGGCGCTGGGCCCGGAGAGCCCCCAGAGGGCGCCTCGCGGGAGAGCATCCACCCATGGGGTGATCCACTGGAGTGCACTGAGGGGCCCTCCAGGGCCCTTCCAGGCCATCCAGATCGGCAACCCGATTGCGCATATGCGAATCATTATCGTTGATGTTATTCTACGTAACATCTTCGTAACGACATCGCCCCTGCGCCATGGCTTCGCCCGCGCCCACCGCCACGCTGTGCCAGCTCGCCCGCCAAGGGTGGCCACTGCTCGTGGCCGTGCTGCTGACGTTGCTGCTGGGCTGGTCGGCCTTGCACGAAGGACGTGGCGGCGATCCGGCTGCGCATGGCTGGCAGGCACACGCTGAAGATCTGCTGCAGGCGATGCCGCTGCCGCAACCGCCAGCCGACGAATGCCCGCAGCACGCCGCACCAGCACCGGAGCCTCCGTTTGATGGCGAGGGCACCTCGCCCTGCACCGGTCTGGTCCCTGCACGCGCCGCTCTGGTCGCGCGTATCCCGCTGTGGCGCTCCGATGCCCTGCGCTGGCAGTTGCATGATCCCGCGCTGCGGTTGAACCCCGGCCACGCACCGCCCGCACCGCACGCCAGCTGAGGCGCCCTGCGGCCGTTGCCGTGCGCCTGATTGCGTTCCCGCCAGCCGAGCCTGGCTCGGCTCTACAGCACCCACCTCCCGCCTGTCGCCGCATGCCCATCTGCGCCGGCTCGCGCTCGCCCTTTCCCGATCCAAGCCACTACCCACCGCCATGACCCACATCACGTCCCGCAAGCACGCCCCGCGCGTTTCCCTGCTCGCCACCGCCACCCTGGCCGCGGGCTTTGCTCCGCTGGCTGCGCAGGCTGCCGACGGCGCCGACGCCGGTTCCCGCAACGCCACCGAGCTGGACAAGGTGCAGGTGCGCGGCAGCTGGTTCAACCCGTCCTCGCCGAAGTTCACCGCCGAGCTGCTGGACACCCCGAAGTCGGTGTCGATCGTGTCGGAGAAGCTGATCGCCGAAACCGGTGCGACCAACCTGCAGGATGCGCTGCGCATGGTGCCGGGCATCACCTTCGGTGCCGGCGAAGGCGGCAACCCGACCGGTGACCGCCCCTTCATCCGTGGCTTCGATTCGCAGAGCAACGTGTTCGTCGACGGACTGCGCGACGTCGGCTCGCAGACCCGCGAGATCTTCGACCTGGAGCAGGTGGAAGTGGTCAAGGGCCCGAGCTCGGCCTACGGCGGCCGTGACTCCGGTGGTGGCAGCCTGAACCTGGTGAGCAAGACGCCGAAGCTGAAGAACGAGACCAGCGCCAGCATGGGCATCGGCACCGACAGCTACGCGCGCGGCACCGTGGACGCCAACTACGTGCTGGGGGATGGCATCGCCGCCCGCCTGAACCTGATGAAGCACGAATCGGACATCGCCGGCCGCGACGCCGCCAACGTCAGCCGCTGGGGCATCGCGCCGTCGATCGCGTTCGGCCTGAACGGACCGGCGCAGCTGATCGCCAGCCACTACCACATGCAGAGCGATGACCTGCCGGACGCGGGTGGCTTCCCCTACAGCAATCCGTTCTCCAGCGGCCCGAACGTGGCCAAGAACGGCGATGGCCGGCCGATGGTGCCGGACCGCAACAACTACTACGGCCTGGTCGACCGTGATTTCCAGCGCACCCGCGCCGACATCAGCACCCTGGATGCCAGCTACGACTTCGGTGGCCACAAGCTGCGCAACATCGCGCGCCTGGGCAACACCAGCAACGACTACCTGTGGACCCAGCCGGACGACAGCAAGGGCAACCCCAACCTGTACGGCACCTTGTGGCGTCGCACCAACACCCGTGCGGTCGACGTCAAGAGCTTCGCCGACCAGCTGGGCCTGACCGGTGCGTTCCAGACCGGCGCGCTCAAGCACAGCTACAGCGCGGGCGTGGAGTACAGCGACGAGAAGATGACCCGTGGCAGCTACCTGATGTCGCCGGGCACCGCCAATCCCCTTGAAAACAGCGCCAACAGCACTCGCTGCCAGGTGTCCGGCGCGGCCACCGGCTACAACTGCACCGACTTCAACAATCCGAACCCGAACGATCCGTGGGCGGCCGGTCAGATCGTCTATCGCAGCGACAAGGCACTGGACGTCGAGCAGCGCACCAAGACCACCTCGGCCTACGTGTTCGACACCATCGAGCTCAATGAGCAGTGGATGATCAACCTCGGCCTGCGCTACGACGACTTCCGTACCACCCTGACCACTCCGGTGGCCGGCAAGGCACCGACCCGCGTGCGCAACAGCAACGACTTCCTGAACTACCAGGCCGGCGTGGTGTTCAAGCCGGCCGCCAACGGCAGCATCTACCTGTCCTGGGGCACCTCCTCGACCCCGCCGGGCATGGACGGTGGCGACGGTTCGGACGGCCTGAGCGCCGCCGTGGCCGACCTCAAGCCGCAGGACACCAGGAACCTCGAACTGGGCACCAAGTGGGACCTGTTCGACAAGCGCCTGAACCTGACTGCCGCGATCTTCCACACCGTGATGAACAACGCACGTGTGACCATCGACAACGGCACCAGCCAGAACGCCGGCAAGAAGGAAATCAACGGCTTCGAGCTGGGCTTCACGGGCCAGCTGACCGATGCCTGGAGCCTGTACGGCGGCTACACCTACCTGGACTCGGAACTGAAGGACAACGGTTTCGTCTGTGGCGCACCGGTGGGCCGCACCTGCCCGTCCAACGTCTACGTGCCGTCGCCGAACAACGGCAACGAGTTCCCGAACACCGCCAAGCACAGCGCCAACCTGTGGACCACCTACCGCTTCCCGATCGGCCTGACCATCGGCGCCGGTGCGTTCTACTCGGACAAGCAGTACGGTGACGTCGCCAACACTAAGTGGATTGCCAGCTACACCCGCTTCGACGCGATGGCCAGCTACGCGATCCAGGACAACATCAGCCTGCAGCTCAACGTGCAGAACCTGACCGACAAGATCTACTTCACCAAGGCCTATGCCTCGCACTACGCGAGCATCGCCCCGGGTCGCTCGGCCACCCTGGCACTGAACGTGAAGTTCTGATGTAACTGCGCTCCACCACGGCGGCAGGCTCTCCTGCCGCCGTTTTTGTTTCCGGCGATACTCACCCCATGGCAACCCGTACCCCCATCGACAGCGACGCTCTTGCCGCGCTGCTGCAGCACGATCCGCAGGCTGCCTTCGCACGCGTGCGCGACGCCGCGCAGGCCGGGCAGGTCGAGGCACAACTGCTGCTCGCGCAGATGCACATGGAAGGCAAAGGCACCACACAGGACGCCTCGGCGGCGCGGCTCTGGTACGAAACCGCCGCCAACAACGGCGCGCCGATGGCGATGAACATGCTGGGCCGCTGCCACGAACTGGGCCAGGGCACCGCCCCCGACCCGGTGCTGGCCGCGGTGTGGTACCGGCGCGCGGCCGACACCGGGCTGGACTGGGGCCTGTACAACCTGGCCAACCTGCTGGCCACCGGCCGCGGCGTGACCCAGGACCGCGCACAGGCACTGTCCCTGTACACCCGTGCCGCACACCTGGGCCATGCCAAATCGATGAACCTGCTGGCCCGCCACCTCGAAGACGGGCTGGATACCGCACCCGATCCGCAGGCAGCGCTGGCCTGGTACCAGCGCGCGGCCGAAGCCGGTGATTTCCGCGGCCAGGCGAACTACGCCTCGATCCTGCTGCAGGCCGGCCAGGTCGAGCAGGCCGTGCACTGGCTGCGGCTCGCACTGGCCCACGGCAGCCCGGCGTTCATGGCGCACATCGTGCCCGAACTGGCCGCGTCGCCGCATCCACAGGTCCGCGCCCTGGTCGCGCCGCCGTCCCTCTGAGGAGTCCCGCATGCTGCTGCACATCCCCGACATTCTCAGCGCCGACCAGGTGGCCGACTTTCGCCGCCGACTGGATGCCGCCGACTGGACCGATGGCCGCGAAACCGTCGGCCATCTGGGCGCGCAGGCCAAGCACAACCAGCAGCTGCCCGAGGCCTCACCGCTGCGCCGCGAACTGGGCGAGATCATCCTCGTCGCGCTGGCCCGGCACCCGCTGTTCTTCAGCGCCGCGCTGCCGCTGAAATACCTGCCGCCGCGCTTCAACCGCTACAGCGGTGGCGGCACCTATGGCTTCCATGTTGATGGCGCGGTGATGAACCTGGCCAACGGCGAACAGCTGCGTTCGGACATTTCCTGCACCCTGTTCCTGTCGGCGCCGGACGAGTACGAGGGCGGCGAACTGATCATCAGCGACACCTACGGCGAGCACGAAGTGAAGCTGCCGGCCGGCGACCTGATCGTGTATCCGTCCAGCAGCCTGCACCAGGTGCGCCCCGTCACCGCCGGCGCGCGCGTGGCCTCGTTCTTCTGGGTGCAGAGCATGGTCCGCGACGATGTGCAGCGCCGCCTGCTATGGGAAATGGACGGCTCGATCGAGCGCCTGCGGCAGACCGGCGGCGACGCCGAGGCGGTGCTGCAGCTGACCGGCGTGTACCACAACCTGCTGCGGCGCTGGAGCGAGGTCTGAGCCCCGTCCGGCTGGCCCGCGACATTTTGGCAATCATTCTCATTTGCAACGGCTAACAGCTCTCATTACAATCACGCCCCGTTGATGCCGGCCGCTGCCGGCAGACCCCTGGGGACCCCTGCTTGCTGCGCCCGCTTCGCCCTCGTCCACTCATCCATCGCAAGATGGGCACCGCCATGCGTGGCCAGCGTCCTGCGCTGGCCAGCCTGCTGGCGTGGGTGGCGATGCTGGCCCTGCTGCTGGGCACCCTGCCGCTGCTGCCACTCGGCCAGGCCGGAATGGCCGTGCAGATGCCGCTGGAAGAGCGCGGCGGCGAAGGCGCCTTGCAGGAAGAGGCACCGGCCAAGCTGCGCCGCTGTGCTGCCGCTCCGGTGAAATCAGCCGAGAAGGCACGCCCGCCGTTGCTGCTGGCCAGCCAATGGCTGCGCACCGAGCTTGAACTCGTACCCGCCACGCCGGCCATGCCCGGCGTGCGCCCGGACTGGCCGCTGGCTGCTCCGGACACGCCCTGGGCCGATGCGCCCGGGCGCCGCCAGCAACGCGGCCAGGCGCCGCCGCTCGCCTGATTCACGGCCCCGCGTGACCGCCTGCGAGGTCGCGCCCGCGCGCCGCTGCCTGCTTCATCCCTGCCGCCCCTGACCGGGCCTCCCCGTGCATGCCGCGCCGTTCGCGCCTGGCATCGCACCACCCTGCAACCTTCGAGGTTACTGCCATGGCCCAGCGCCATCGTGTCCGTTCGTCCCTGTCCCGTACCCTGCTGACCAGCGCCGTGCTGGCAGCCATGACCGCCCCTGCCTTCGCCCACGGTGACGCTACCGGCGCGCCACAGACGCTGAACAAGGTGGTGGTCACCGCCTCCGGCTTCGAGCAGAAGGTGATCGATGCACCGGCCAGCATCAGCGTGGTCAGCCGCGAAGAACTCAGCAAGCGCCCCTACACCAACCTGGTCGACGCGCTGCGCGACGTCGAAGGCATCGACGTCGGCCTGGAGGCCACCGACAAGAACGGCCGCGCCACCATCTCCATGCGCGGCCTGCCGTCCGAATACACCCTGGTGCTGATCGACGGCCGCCGCCAGAGCAATGTCGGCCAGCTGTACCCGAACAATTTCGGTGGCGGCCAGTTCGCCTACCTGCCGCCGCTGGACGCGATCGAGCGCATCGAAGTCGTGCGCGGCCCGATGTCCACGCTGTATGGCTCAGACGCGATGGGTGGCGTCATCAACATCATCACCCGACGCAACCAGGACAGCTGGCACGGCGCCGTGACCCAGGGCTTCACCGTGCAGCAGGATGACCAGTTCGGTGATGCGCGCACCACCGACCTGTACCTCAGCGGCCCGCTGCTGAAGGACCGCCTCAGCCTGGCGGTGCGCGGCAGCTACTACGACGCCAAGGCCTCCAATCCGGAGTGGGACGCACTGACCCTGCCCGACGGCAGCCTGTGGGAGCGCAGCATCGGCTTCGGCGGCGGTGGCAAGTCGGTGGCCAACACCAACTGGAATACCGGCGTGCGCCTGGACTTCCGGGTCAACGATGACCACGAACTGTGGCTGGACTACGACGTATCGCGGCAGAAGTACGACAACAGCGAAGGCCAGACCGGCACGCTGGACAGCCTGGCCAGCCTGTGGCGCGTCGGCAATGCGGTCATCCCCAACCCGAACGGCAGCGGCACCGTCACCCGCCGCGTGGTGCAGCCGCGCGTCGGCTACACCGCCTACCAGCGCTACGAGCGCGATCAGCTGTCGCTGACCCACCAGGGCCGCTACAGCTTCGGCACCTGGCAGACCTCACTGACCCACAGCAAGAGCAGCAACCTGGGTCGTTCGCTGCCACTGACCCTGGACGAGCGCGCCAACCTGCAGACGCTGTGGAATGACGTCTGCCGCCGCACCGGCGCCGCCAACAACTGTGCGGCCGGCCGTGGCAATGCCCTGGCCGCGCTCAACCCGAGCGAGATGGCGCGCCTGCAGGCGTTCCTGCCGCGTCCGCTGCGCACCATGGAACTGGAAGGCTACGTGCTCGACACGATGCTCGACCTCGACTTCGGCGCGCACAAGCTGACCGTCGGCGGCCAGTACAACGACACCGACATGATCGACGGCGTGTTCGGCATGGATGGCGCCGGTTATCGCAGCAACACCAGGCAGAAGCACCGCATGTGGGCGCTGTTCGCCGAGGACAACTGGGCGCTGAACGATACCCTCACCGCTACCTTCGGCCTGCGCTACGACGACCACAACGTGTTCGGCAGCCACGTCAGTCCGCGTGGCTACCTGGTGTGGAACGCCAGCGATGCGTGGACCTTCAAGGGTGGCGTCAGCACCGGCTACAAGACCCCGCGACCGGACCAGTTGTTCCCGGGCATCACCGGCTTTGGTGGCCAGGGCGTGCTGCCTCTGGTCGGTTCCCCGAACCTCAAGCCTGAAACCAGCACCAACTACGAGCTGGCCGCCTACTACGAAGGCCAGCGCTGGGGCTTCAACGTCACCGGCTTCTTCAACACGTTCGAAGACAAGATCGCCAGCGGCGGCACGTTCCCGAACTGCGAAGTGGCCCGCGCCGGCAGCGGCTACTGCGTGGACATCGGCCCAGGCTGGGCAGCACTGGGCTACAGCACCTTCACCCAGAGCGTGAACATCGACAAGGCCGAGACCCGCGGTGCAGAACTGGCCGGTCATGTCGACCTGCTCGACACCCTGCAGCTGCGCGGCAACTACACCTGGACCAGGAGCGAGCAGACCAGCGGCCCCGACAAGGGACGCCCGATCTCAGGTACCACGCCGGCAAAGCACATGGCCAACGCCAGCCTCAACTGGCAGATCAACGAAGCGATCAGCCTGTCGCTGATCGGCGAAGGCCGCTACGACCGCTATCGCGACACCCTCATCGACAGTGCCGGCACCCGCCACGTGCGCTATTACGAGGACTACACGATCTTCCACCTGGGGGGCAGCTGGAAGGCCACGCCGTGGCTGACGGTCAACGCACGGGTGAACAACCTGTTCGACAAGGACTTCGTTTCACAGTCGTGCCTGCTGCTCAATCCCAGCGAGTTCAGCTGCGTGGATGACTACGCGACCAAGGACCAGCGCCGCAGCTACTGGATTTCGTTGAACGCGAAGTTCTGATCGCCGCGCACCGGCAGTGCCGGCCACTGGCCGGCATTGCCCTGCCCTGGTGGGTGCCGACCTTGGTCGGCACCGCTTCATCCGCGCATGGCGTGGATCTACCGATCGGTAGCGCCGGCCGCTGGCCGGCAACCCGCCAGACCTGCTCCAGGGATACAGAACGACACGCAATTGCGAGCTATTCTCATCAATGATGTAATGGGCAGTCCCCGTCCGCCTCGAACCCTGCCGTGAGCCGTCCTGCCTCTTCCACCGTGCAGCAGCAACAGAACCGCGGCTTCTGGCTGCGGACGCTGCACCAGTGGCACTGGATCAGCTCGGCGGTGTGCCTGATCGGCATGCTGCTGTTCGCGGTGACCGGCCTGACCCTCAACCATGCCGCGAAGATCGAGGCCAAGCCCGAGGTACAGAACCAGCATCTGGAACTGCCGGCCGCGCTGCTTGGACAGCTCGGCACGCGCGAAGACGGCAACGCACCGATTCCGCGCCCTGCCCGGCAATGGCTGGACACACAGCTGGGCATCGCCATCGGCGGGCGACCGGCCGAGTGGTCGCCCGAAGAGATCTACCTGTCGCTGCCGCGCCCCGGCGGCGACGCCTGGCTGAGCATCGATCGCGAGACCGGCGCGGTGGAATACGAATCGACCTCGCGCGGCGCGGTGTCCTACCTCAACGACCTGCACAAGGGCCGCAACGCGGGCCCGGCGTGGGGCTGGTTCCTGGACCTGTTCGCCGTGGCCTGCCTGGTGTTCTGCATCACCGGCCTGTTCCTGCTGCACCTGCATGCGCGGCAGCGGCGCATGACCTGGCCGCTGGTCGGCCTCGGCCTGATGATCCCGCTGCTGATCGCCCTGTTGCTGATCCACTGACTTTTCCCCGTTTCCGGAGCCGCCCCATGCGCGTCACCCTGACCATCGCCCTCAGCGGCCTGCTGGCCACCTCGCCGGCCTATGCCACCACCCTCAACATCAACGTCGAAGTGCCCAAGCTCAACGTGGCCGAATACCACCGCCCGTATGTGGCCGTGTGGCTGGAAGGCGCCGACCAGAAGGTCGCGGCCAACCTCTCGGTCTGGTACCAGCAGACCAGCAACAGCGAAGGCCACGGCACCAAGTGGCTGCCCGACCTGCGCCAGTGGTGGCGCAAGAGCGGCCGCACCCTGCAGGTGCCGGTGGATGGCGTGACCGGTCCGACCCGCCCGGTCGGCAAGCACGCGCTGTCGTTCAACGACAGGCAGCCGGCACTGAAGCAGCTGGCCCCGGGCAACTACACCCTGGTAGTGGAAGCGGTGCGCGAAGTCGGCGGCCGCGAACTGCTGAAGATCCCCTTCACCTGGCCGGCCACCGCCGCGCAGAACGGCAAGGCGCAGGGCGCCACCGAACTGGGCCAGGTCACCCTCGCCGTCAAACCCTGAAAAGGGGACGGAGGGGATTAAGTCGTAATCCCCTCGCCCTTGTCGCATTACCCCGCATCCACTGGAGTCTTCCGCATGAAGCGCACGCTCGTCCTCGCCGCCGCCCTGGCCGCTGCCCTTCCCTTCTCCGCCCTGGCCCACAAGGCCTGGCTGCTGCCCTCGCAGACCGTGATCGCCGGCAACGCGCCGTGGATCACCGTCGACGGTGCGGTCTCCAACGACCTGTTCTACTTCAACCACGTGCCGCTGCGCCTGGAATCGCTGGTGATCACCGCACCGGACGGCAGCACCGTGCAGCCGCAGAACGCGTCGACCGGCAAGTACCGCAGCGTGTTCGACATCGAACTGAAGCAGCCGGGCACCTACCGCATCGCGTCGGTCAACGATGGCCTGTTCGCCACCTACGAGCAGAACGGCGAGCGCAAGCGCTGGCGCGGCAGCGTTGCCACCTTCGGCGAACTGCCGAAGGACGCGAAGAAGCTGGAAGTGAGCCAGTCGGTCGGCCGCGTGGAGACCTTCGTCACCAACGGCGCGCCAAACGATACCGCGCTGAAGCCGACCAACCGTGGCATCGAGCTGGTCGCCGTCGGCCACCCGAACGATCTGTTCGCCGGCGAGGAAGCCACCTTCCGCGTGCTCGTCGATGGCAAGCCGGCGGCCGGCCTGGAATTCGAGATCGTGCGTGGTGCCACCCGCTACCGCAACGCACAGGACGAGCTGAAGGTCACCAGCGATGCCAAGGGCGAGATCAAGGTGACCTGGCCGGAAGCCGGCATGTACTGGCTGGAAACCGGCACCGAGGACAACAAGACGTCGGTGAAGCAGGCCGCCAAGCGCCGCCTGAGCTACGTCGCCACGCTGGAAGTGCTGCCGCAGTAATGACGCGGACCGCGATGCCGGGCAGCCCGGCATCGCACCCGCAACGCATCACCATGACCGATTCCCTGCTCGACATCGCCCGCCTCGGCGGCACCACCATGGGCACCACCTGGAGCGTGTCGCTGGTCGCGCCGCGCCAGCGCGACCTGCACCCGCTGCACGCCGGCATCCAGGCGCGGCTGGACGAAGTGGTCGCGCAGATGAGTACCTGGGAGCCCGGTTCGGACCTGAGCCGCTACAACCGCGCCGACGCGGGCCAATGGTGCGTGCTGCCGGCCGAGACCCGCCACGTTCTGGCCTGCGCACAGGCCATCGCTTCCGCCAGTGGCGGCGCCTTCGATCCCACCCTCGGTCCGCTGGTTGCCCTGTGGGGCTTCGGTGCCCATGCCGGTGAACGCCGCCAGCCCGACGACGCTACCCTGCAGGCCACGCGCGATCGCTGCGGTTGGCAGCGCCTGCAGTGGCAGGACGATGCGCTGCTGCAACCGGGTGGGCTGGAACTGGATCTCTCCGCGATCGCCAAGGGCTTTGGCGTCGACCATGTCGCTGCGTGGCTGCGCACACAGGGCATCACTGCCGCGCTGGTCGAAGTCGGCGGCGAACTGGCCGGCTACGGCCGCAAACCGGACAGCCAGCCGTGGCGCGTGCTGGTGGAGTCCGCGCCGGAAGAAGATGCGCACACCAATACCCCGCCGCGGGTGCTGGCGCTGGAGGGCAAGGCGGTGGCCACCTCCGGCGATCGCTGGCACCAGTACCAGGTCGATGGCGAGGCCTACAGTCACAGCCTGGACCCGCGTTCGGGCAGACCGGTGCGCCAGGTTGCCGCGGCAGTCACCGTGGTGGCCGACGACGCCATGCACGCCGATGCCTGGGCCACCGCACTGACCGTGCTGGGCCGCGAACAGGGCATGGCGCTGGCCGAGCGCGAAGGCCTGGCTGCACGCTACCTGCAGCGTGCAGCAGACGGCCCGCAGGAATTCCTCAGCAGCGCCTTCCAGCGCCTGCTCGACGAGCAGAGCCCATGAGTACCCGGCCGTCGCGCGCGTGGCTCGGCAACGCGATGGTCCTGCTTCTGCTGGCGCTGATCGGCTGGGCGCTGCTGCGCCTGCACCTCGGTGAGGCCTGGTGGCAGGGTGCGCCACCGGCGCGGCAGTCTCAGATCGCGGTGCTCGCCACGGCGCTGTATGCGCTGGCCTGCGTTGCACTGTGGTGGCGTGGGCGCCCGCGCGACGATGCCGCAAGCGGAGACACCGCGCCCATCCTGCTGGCCTGGTCCAGCCAGACCGGCATTGCCCGCGAACTGGCCGAACGCAGCGCCGAGGCCCTGCGCGGTGCCGGCGTGCCAGCGCGCGTGCGCGGACTGCATGAGGTCGACGCCGTGTTGCTGGCTGGCAGCCGGCGCGCGCTGTTCATCGCCAGCACCACCGGCGAAGGTGATCCGCCCGACCACGCGCTGCCTTTCCTGCGCGGGGTGATGGCCACGCCGCCCTCGCTGCAGCATCTGCACTACGGCGTGCTCGCACTGGGCGACCGCAGCTATGGCCACTTCTGCGGATTCGGTCACCAGCTCGACCAATGGCTGCGCCAGCACGGCGCGCATCCACTGTTCGATGCAATCGAAGTCGACAACGCCGATCCGGCGGCGCTGCGCCATTGGCAGCAGTTGCTGGGACAACTCGGCGGTAACGCCAGCGAACTGCCCGACTGGAGTCCGGCCGAGTACCAGCCGTGGACGCTGCTGCAGCGCGAGCATCTGAACCCCGGCAGCCCCGGCGGCCCCGTGTATTGGTTGCGCCTGCAGCCCCCAGCCGATGCAGATGCGCAATGGCAGGCCGGTGACATCGCCGAGATCGGCCCACAGCACCCATCGCACACCGTGCGTGCCTGGCTGGACACACAACGCTTTGACGCGGACATCGTGCTGGATGACGGACAGACGTTGCTGGCACGCGTCGCGCGCTCGCACCTGCCCTCATTGGTTCCCCCGGGTGATCTGCCTGCATTGCTGGCGACCCTGCAGCCGCTGCCGCATCGCGAGTACTCGATCGCCTCGGTGATGGCCGACGGTGCGGTGGAGCTGCTGCTGCGCCGCCAACTGCGCGCCGATGGAACACCGGGCATCGGCAGTGGCTGGCTGTGCGACCACGCGGCCATCGACGAACCGGTGCAGCTGCGTCTGCGCCGCAACGACAATTTCCATGGCGTGCCCGCCGATGTGCCGCTGCTGCTGATCGGCAACGGCACCGGCATCGCCGGCCTGCGCGCGCATCTGCACGAACGTGCCCGGAGTGGCGCGCGCCGCACCTGGCTGCTGTTCGGTGAGCGTACCGCCGCGCACGACTTCCACTTCGGTGAAGAACTGCAGGCGATGCTGGCCGACGGCACGTTGGCGCGGCTGGATGCGGTGTTCAGCCGAGATGGCGGCGCGCATCGCTATGTGCAGGACCGGCTGCTGGCCGAAGCGGCAACGCTGCGGCAGTGGGTGGATGAAGGCACGACGATCCTGGTCTGCGGCAGCCTGCAGGGCATGGCCCCGGCGGTGGATGCGGTGATCGAGCAGGTGTTGGGTACTGCGGGCAAGGAAGCGCTGTTGCTGGCCGGTCGTTACCGGCGCGATGTGTATTGAACGAACCATCGGGGTCGGATCCCTTTCCGCAGGAAAGGGCTCTGACCCCAACCACAGCCGCACCATGACGGCGTGCCCAGGCATGGTGACAACCGCACAGCTGTAGATCCACGCCATGCGTGGATGGCGCCCACCGGCGCCCAGGAATCATCCCGCTGCTGCACTGACCCGTATCGCCAGCAACTCGCCACCGCCCTGCAACGCGTGCCGCTGACGTTCGCCGGCCGCCAACCATGCGGTATCGCCCGCCTGCAGCGCCGGCAGCCCGCTGTCGGCACCAAACTCCGCCTGACCGGCCAGCAGATGCAGCGCCCAGGCCACGCCCGGTTCGCAGAAGAAGAACATCGCGCCCACCAGCGGCCGGTGCAGCAGTTCGGCCTGCAGCAGCTCGCGCTTCCACATCAGGTTGAAGTCGTGGGTGGTGCCATCGACCAGTTCCCCGTGCAGTGTCTCCTCACCAGCAAACCGCACTCGTCCGTGTGGCGGCAGCACTTCCGCCACGCGTCCATCGTCGAAGCGCAGGCGCACGCCATTGCCCTGCAGCAACACCAGTTCACGCTCCACGCCGGGGAAGGCAGAGAACGCGGCATCCTGTTCGATTTCGGCCACCGACAGGCGCAGCGCCCAGTCATCCCCCTGCGCGGGCAGGCGCAGGATCTCGCGGGTCCAGCCCAGGCCGTTGCGCCAACGTTCGCGGCGGTAGTCCAGGCTGGAGATCACCTGGCTCGGAGTGTGCAGCAGGGAGTCGATGTTCATCGGCGCATTGCATCATGCCGCGCGCCGTCGTGCATCACCGCGTGGCGAGCGTGCCCTGGCCACCGCACCCGCCGGCCAACAGCTGCGAGTGCTTCAGCCAATCCTGGTCGGGGTAGTAAGCAAACACCATCGTGCCGCCACGCAACGCATCGATCAGCGGCCTGGCCACCGACAGGCGCACCGCCGGGCAACCCAGGCTGCGGCCCAGCCGCCCCTGCAGCTGCGCGGCAGCCGGGTTCACGTATGGCGCACCATGGATGACGATGGCTCGGTCACGCGCGCGGTCGTTGAAGCCCGGTTCCAGCCCGGCCAGGCGCAGCGAATATCCATTGCCACCCATGTAGGTCTCCTGCGCGGTGAACGCGCCGAGGCTGGACATGAAACTGCCATCGCGGTTGGAGAAGTGCTCGGTGCGGTTCTCGCCACTGTTGCGGCCATGCGCCACCCATTCCTCGAACAGCAGGCGCTGGTGGGCCAGGTCGAACACCCACAGGCGCGGCTCGGTGGACGGGCGCGAATAGTCGATCACGCTGAGGCGATCACCATTGATGCCCAGTTCCGGCCGCTGCAGCGCACAGCGCATGGCGTGCGCCGCCAGCTGCAACACGTGGCGGTCGGCCTTGGGTGCACTGCGCGACAGCAGGGCAGCCAGATCATCGGCGCTGGTGGCAAGGGCGGGCGTCTGTGCCAGCGCTGGGGCGCTGGCCGAGGTCGCCAGCAGGCCGAACGCGGCCAGCCGGCACAGGCGGGATGCAGTCATGGGCACAACGAGGGCACTCAGTTGCCCTTGAGGGTGGACCCTGGCGGCTCGGATTCCAAGACCGGCTGCATTCCGGATTCAGCCGGGCTTGGGCGGACCGCTGGCAGCGAGGTCACCAGCAGGGTCGTGCCCGGCACCAGCACCTGGTACAGCTGGCGGGCGAAATCGGGCGGCAGCGCCATCGGCAGCGAGGGCGTGGCCAGCAGGTCCGGCGTGGCCTGGGCACGGTCCTGGCCCAGCAACGGGTAGGCCGTCCACTGGTGCAGGCGCTGGTTCACGTCCAGCGGGCTGGGGGTGTCGCTGTAACCCTGCCCCATCACGAACAGCGTGGTGCCCTGGAACGCCGGCAGGGCGTCAGCCTTCAGCGGCGACTCGCCGATCATCACGCCATCGCGCAGCACGTACAGGCGCTGGTCGTGCAGGCTGACCAGGATGCCGACCTGCCCGGCCGGCGCCGCGCTGTCGTCCCACCAGGCCTGTGCCGGGGCTCCGCCCTCGGCCTCCGGCAGGGCCTGGCCGCGCGCGTTCACCGGCGCCAGCACCGACGGATAGGCCAGGGTCATCGGTGAGCTCTTGGCATCGGCCACGACCACGGTATCGCCGCGCTGGGTTTCGCTGAACAGCTTCTGCGCGAAGGCCTGCGGCAGGCGCACGCAGCCGTGCGAGGCGGGATGCCCGGGCAGGCTGCCGCCATGCAGGGCGATGCCGTCCCAGGTCAGCCGCTGCATGTACGGCATCGGCGCGCTGTTGTAGAGGTTGGACCTGTGGTCCTTGTCCTTCTGCAGGATGGTGAACACGCCGGTCGGCGTCTCGTGCCCGGCCTTGCCCGAGCTGATCGTGGTCAGGCCGATGGCAATGCCGTTGCGGTAGACGTAGGCGCGCTGCTCATCGAGGCTGACCACCAGCACGATCGGGCCGGTCGGCGAGATTTCCGGATGCCAGAGGTATTCGCCCGGCTTGAGGTCGGTCGGCCCGCGCACTTCAGCGCTGCTGGCTGCGGCAGCCGTGGGCTTGGCAGCCGCTGTCGGCGCAGCGGCATGGGCCAGCAGCGGCAGGGCCAGTGCAAGGGCGAGCATCAGGGTGGTGGGGCGGAGCGCGAGCATCCAGCGGGGGTCCTTTCCATGCGGTGCGGCCACCGTACACCATCGGCCCGTGGTGGCCGCGGCAAAACCAGGCGCCGGAAATGAAACTGCCCGGCGACACAGCCATGTGTCGTACCGGGCAATCGTTACGTCCTTGTCGGCCTGCTGCCGCCCCCTCGCATCCTGCGCTGTGGGGGTAGCGTTGCATCCTGCACGCGGCCGCGTCTGTCCTGCTTGTATCTCAGCCCCTTCCACAGGTCTGTGATGCCACCATCCTGGTGATTGGTGCCGCGTCCTGCGGCGGTCGGTGGTCACGGCCGTCCTGTCCGTGACCGCTGAACCAGCTTCCTGCCGGTTCCGACGATTCCTGCTGTCAGCGCCTCGGTACGGTTCGCACCGGTACCGATCCGGGTACCGGATCCGCCGGCAACAACCTGTTGCCTACGGTGATCCGCTGTCGATTCCGTTCGACGATTGCTTTCCCTATCCCCTTCACCTGCGTCAGGTCCTCGACGCGATGAAACGGGCCGTGTCTGCGCCGGTGCTCAACGATCGCCTCGGCCTTGGCGGCTCCGACCATCGTCAATCCCTGCTGCAGCGCCTGGGCATCGGCGCGGTTGATGTCGATCGGTTCGGCGGCATGCGCCCCAGCGATCCCCATGACCAGCACCAGTGCCCTCAACACGACAAACCAAGGCACAACGTGTATCTCCTTGTGATTCTGGCCGCCCCGACCGGCAATCCCGTCGGCAGAAACAGTGTCCGTCACCACATGCACACAGCCTATCGGTTTCCCGGATTTCCGTAAGCCAGCCAAATACCCGACGTGATGTAGGAAAAACCCTACCCGTGGCACAGGCGTAGAATGGCCGGATCAGCCCATGCAACCGGAGTTTCAGATGGACAGCGCCAAGCTCGGCCAATTCGTCAATGACAAGTGGGACAGCGAGATCGTCCCGCAGTTGGTCGACTACATCCGCATTCCCAACAAGTCGCCGATGTTCGACGCCAATTGGGTGCAGAACGGCTACATGGAACAGGCGGTCACGCTGATGGAGAACTGGGCCAGGGCCCAGCAGCTGCCCGGCCTGAAGGTCGAAGTGGTGCGCCTGGAAGGCCGTACCCCGCTGATCTTCCTGGAAATTCCGGCCACCGGCGCGGAGACCGGCGACGACACCATCCTGCTCTACGGCCACCTGGACAAGCAGCCGGAAATGACTGGATGGGACGACGACCTCGGCCCGTGGACTCCGGTCCTGCGCGGCGACAGGCTGTATGGCCGCGGCGGCGCCGATGACGGCTACGCCATCTTCGGCTCGCTGGCCGCCGTGCTGGCGTTGCAGGCCCAGGGCCTGCCGCACGCGCGCTGCGTGGTGCTGATCGAAGCCTGTGAAGAGTCGGGCAGCTACGACCTGCCAGCCTACGTCGACCACCTTGCCGACCGCATCGGCAAGCCGTCGCTGGTGGTCTGCCTGGATTCGGGCTGCGCCAACTACGACCAGTTGTGGTGCACCACCTCGCTGCGCGGCCTGACCGGCGGCAATTTCACCGTGAAGGTGCTCAACGAAGGCGTGCATTCCGGCGATGCCTCCGGCGTGATCCCGTCCAGCTTCCGCCTGCTGCGCCAGATCCTTTCGCGCATCGAAGACCAGGAGACCGGCCGCATCCTGATCGACGGCATGAACGTCGAGATCCCGGCCGAACGCCTGGAACAGGCCAAGCGCGCCGCCGAAGTGGTGGGTACCGAGATCTTCGAGAAGTTCCCGATGGTCGACGGCCTGCGTCCGATGAACGAGGACCTGACCGAGCTGGTGCTCAACCGAACCTGGCGCCCGGCGCTGTCGGTCACCGGCGTCGGTGGCATGCCGCCGCTGGAATCGGCCGGCAACGTGCTGCGCCCGCAGACCTCGGTGAAGCTGTCGCTGCGCCTGCCGCCGACGGCCGATGGCAAGACCTGCGGCGAGCTGCTGAAGGAAGCGCTGCTGCGCGACCCGCCGAACGGCGCGCAGGTCACCCTGGACCTGGAAAAGGCCTCCACCGGCTGGAACGCCCCGGCCATGGCGCCGTGGCTGACCCAGGCCATCGACGACGCCAGCCAGGCCTTCTTCGGCAAGCCGGCGATGTACATGGGCGAAGGCGGCTCGATCCCGTTCATGGGCATGCTGGGCGAGAAGTTCCCGGGCGCGCAGTTCATGATCACCGGTGTGCTCGGCCCGCACTCCAATGCGCACGGCCCGAACGAGTTCCTGCACATCCCGATGGGCAAGAAGGTCACCGCCTGCGTGTCCAAGGTGATCAGCGAGCACTACGCGGCCAGCCTGCGCGGCGAGACCAGCGGTTCGCCGGTGGCTGCCGACAGCGGCACCCGCCACGGCGACCACGGCTGCTGCTGATCCGGCACCCGTGACGGACGCAGCCTGGCCTTGCTAGGCTGCGTCCACCCTTGGCGGAAATCGCGCGCATGAATGGTCTGTTCGGCAGCAGCAGCTGGCTCTACATCATCCTGGTCGGCTTCTTCGTCGGCCTGCTCGGGCGTTTCTTCATGCCCGGCAACAACCGCATGGGCTGCCTGCTGACCATCGTGCTGGGCATCCTTGGCGCCCTGGTGGCCGGCTGGTTCGGCCAGTACATGGGCTGGTACGCCCCCGGTGAGCCGGCCGGTTTCCTCGGTGCGGTAGTGGGTGCGGTGGCCGTGCTGGCCGTGCTGCGCCTGTTCAGCGGCCGTCGCTGACCCCGTCCCTCCTTCCCTTCCTGTTCCCGACGTTGGCGCGCCCGGCGCGCCCGGATATGCCTGCATGACCGAACCCGCCTCCGATCCCCAGCGCAGCGCGCAGCGCCTGCAGTGGGCCCGTACCCAGCTCGATGATGCCAGCGCGGTGGTCGAACGCGCCTCGGTCGATGCCGGCATGCGCAGCTACTGGCGTACCACCAGCACCGGTGGCAGCCACATCGTGATGGATGCACCGCCGGGACTGGAAGATCCGCGGCCGTGGCTGCGCATGCGCGGCCTGCTGCACGACCACGGCCTGCGTGTGCCGGCCCTGCTCGCGCAGGATCTGGATGCCGGTTTCCTGCTGCTGGAAGATCTCGGTGGCCCGACCCTGGCCAGGATCCTCGATGAGCGCAACGCTGACGACTGGTTCGGCCGTTCGATCGAACAGCTGCTGCGTCTGCAGGCGATCCCGGTGCCGACCGACTTCGGCCAGTTCGGCGAAGCACTGCTGCAGCGCGATGCCGGCCTGTTCGACGAATGGTTCCTGCAGCGCCATCTGAACCTGGAGCTGGACTGCGGCGAGATCGAAGGGCTGCAGCTGGTACACCGCCGCTTGATGGACAACGCGCTGGGCCAGGCCCAGCTGATGACCCACCGCGACTACATGCCGCGCAATCTGATGCCGGTCGAAAATGGTCCCGCAGTGCTGGATTTCCAGGACCTGGTGCGCGGCCCGATCGCCTACGATGCGGTGAGCCTGTTCAAGGACGCCTTCCTGAGCTGGCCACTGCAACGCGTGGACGAATGGCTGGCGCAGTATCACGAGCGCGCCCGCGACGCCGGCCTGCCGGTGCCCGACCGCGCCACCTTCCTGCGCGATGCCGACTGGATGGGCATCCAGCGCCACGTGAAGATCCTGGGCCTGTTCTGCCGGCTGCGTTACCGCGACAACAAGGGCCATTACCTCGACGACGCACCGCGCTTCATCACCTATCTGGATGAAGTGCTGCCGCGCTATCGGGAACTGGCACCGCTGCAGCAGCTGCTGGACGAGCGCATCAAGCCGGCGCTGGCCGAGCTGGGTGCACCGATGCGCGTGGCCCGATGAAGGCGCTGGTCTTTGCCGCCGGCCTCGGCGAGCGCATGCGCCCGCTGACCCTGCACACGCCCAAGCCGCTGCTGGAAGTAGCTGGCAAGCCGTTGATCGTCTGGCACCTGGAACGCCTGGCCGCACTCGGCGTGCGCGAGGTGGTGGTCAACACCGCATGGCTGGCCGAACAGTTCCCGGCGACGCTGGGCGATGGCAGCCAATGGGGCCTGCACCTGCATTTCCTGTACGAAGGAGCGACCCCGCTGGAGACCGGCGGCGGCATCCTCAACGCCCTGCCGGTGCTGGGCGATGCCCCGTTCCTGGTGGTGAACGGCGACATCTGGACCGATTTCGATTTCGCCACGCTGCCGCGCGAGCCGCAGGGCCAGGCGCACCTGGTGCTGGTCGACAATCCGGTTCAGCACCCGCACGGTGACTACCGCCTCGATACGCAGGGGGTGCTGCACCACGATCGCGAAGGACCGTGCCTGACCTATGCCGGCATCGGCGTGTACCGTCCTTCGATCGTGGCCGACTGGCGCACGGTGATCGGCGAGGCGCCGGGCAGCGAGCGGCTGCCGCCGAAGTTCTCGGTGGTGCCGTTGCAGAAGCATTTCATGGCGCAGGGATTGATGACCGGGCAGCACCATCGCGGGCGCTGGACCGATGTCGGCACCGTGGATCGCCTGCGTGCGCTGGATGCTGAGTTGGCGGCGAACGGCTGAGCCCCTCGTGGCTGGTCGCTCAGATCAAAAGCCGTGCTTGGGCGGGCGGGTGGGCCATGCAGGGGACGCTGCAAGTACGTCCCTGTAAGCTCGATGGCGCCATCCATGGCGCCAACGCCCCTGCATGGCCCACCCGACCAGCCTCTGACAGTTTCCGTGGGCGTCCAGCCACGGAAGAAAGAAAGAAAAGCAAAAGCGGGTCGCTTCGCTGCGCTTGCTCTGGTGACGACCAACGGTCGTCACCCACCACAAGCAAGACACGTGTCGACCAAGGTCGACACCCACCAACAGCAGTCAGCAGTCAGCAGTCAGCAGTGCAGTGCGCAGTCCCGGCAGATCGCGGGAACCTGTCGAAGGCGGGGTGGATCCGGTTGCGGGGGCGTGAGCCGCATGGATGCGGCGACCGAGCTACAGGGACGTACTTGCAGCGTCCCCCGCAACCGGACCCACCCCGCCATCCCACGGAGATGGCCAGCTTTTGACGTTGACGTTGATTCGGCGGGTGCAGGGCGCAGCCCTGCAAACAAACCCCACCCTCAGTAGCGGGGCCGGCCTTCTTCCAGCACCTGGCGCAGGAACGGCACGGTGATCCGCCGCTTCGCCGCCAGCGACTCGCGGTCCAGCCAGTCCAGCAGCGTGATCAACCCACCCAGCTCGCGCCCGGTGTGCGATAGCAGCCACTCGATGGCCGCCTCGTCGATCGCCAGCCCACGCCGCAGCGCGCGCTCGCGCAGCACCGCTGCCCGCCCCTCCTCATCCAGCGGCTGCAGCAGCACGCGCACGCACTGGCCCAGCCGTGAACGCAGGTCCGGCAGCACCAGGCCCAGCGCTTCCGGCGCCTTCTGCGCCGTGTACAGCACGGTCACGCCTGCAGCGCGCGCGCGGTTGTGGAAATCGAACAGCGCGATCTCGTCGTCGCGGTTGCCGGCAACCTCGTCCAGGCCGTCCAGCGCCACCAGCTCGCGCGCTTCCAGCCCATCCAGCGCCGCACGCACGCGGCCGGCCGCACTGGCCAGCGGCACATAGGTCGGCAGGCGCCCTGCCTGCTCGGCGCTGGAACACATCGCCAGCGCCTGGTGGGTCTTGCCCGTGCCCGCCGCACCTTCCAGGTAGACCCAATCGTGGCTGGCACCCACCGCGATCGCGCGCAGCTGCGCCAGCGCGCCATCCGGCGCGCCGATGAAGGTCTCCAGGCGCTGGTCCCGCGGGTAATGCAGGGCCAGCGGCAGTTGCGGCACACCCATCACTTCAGGTCGGGGCCTTTTTCGTTCGGAACGATGATATGGGGCGCATCGACCACGCCGTCAAGCACGATTGCCGGCTTCTCGCCCACGTACAGCTCGCTCTGGCGGTAACGCTGGTGCGCGTAGCGCAGCAGCACGTTGGTCACCGCCGCCACCGGCAGCGCCAGCAGCATGCCGAGGAAGCCGAACAGCTGGCCGCCGGCCATCACCGCGAAGATCACCGCCACCGGGTGCAGGCCGATCTTGTCGCCGACGATGCGCGGGGTCAGTACGTAGCTCTCCAGCAGCTGGCCCACGGTGAACACCACGCCGACCAGGATCAGCAGCTTCAGGTCGAAGCCCTGTGCCTGCACCAGCGCGGCGATCACCGCCATCAGCACGCCGGTGGTCGCGCCCAGGTACGGGATGAAACTGATCAGACCGGCAATCAGGCCGATCAGCAGGCCCAGCTTGAGACCGACCAGCGACAGGCCGCCGGCATAGATCACGCCCAGTGCCAGCATCACCAGGAACTGGCCGCGGATGAACGCACCCAGCACCTCGTTGGACTCACGCGCCAACGCGCTGATGGTGCCAATGTGGTTGCGCGGAATCACCGACGCCACGCGCTCGACCAGCTTGTCCCAATCACGCAGGAAGTAGAACGCCAGGATCGGCAGCAACAGGATGTTGACCACCCAGGTCACCATCGCGAAGCCGGAGCGCGAGACGTAGCCCATGAACGTGGTGGCGAAGCCGCCGGCCTGCTGCCAGTGGCTGCGCACCCATTCGATCAGGCGGTCCGGGTCCAGCCACTGCATCACTTCCAGGCCGGTCTTCTGCTCGAACCAGGGAATCCCCTTCTCCATCAGCCACGCCTGTGCCTGCGGGGCAACCGCGATCAGGGTGGTGATCTGGCGCTCGATCATCGGTACCAGCACCAGCAGCAGCGCCACGATCACCAGCACCATCGCCGCAAACACCAGCACTACGCCGGTCATGCGCGAGCGGCCGGTGGCCTCGATGCGGTCCACCAGCGGGTCACCCAGCCAGGCCAGCGCCAGCGCCAGCACGAACGGGGTCAGGATCGGCGCCAGCAGCCACACCACCCAGCCGATCAGGCCGGCGAACAGGATGTATTTCAGGCGGCGCAGGAACTGCGCGATTTCCGCTTCCGGGGTCAGAGTCATCGCAGGCGGTACTCGTTGCTGACCGGGGCGGCCACCGGGGTACCGGTGGTGTCGTCGATCGGAGCGGGCAGGGCCGGCAGCGGAGCGCTCGGCGCCAGCACGCCGTTGTCGCCCAGCATGCGGTTGAAGCCGGCCAGGCCGGTGGTCATCTCCAGGTTCAGCTCCAGCTGGCCAGCCGAGGCATGCAGGGGGGTGACATTGCGCACCACCGGCACCTCGCGCAGGCCGGCGGCCAGACGCAGGTAGTCGTCGGCGCTGTTGATGCCGGTGACCACCACACGGTAGGTCCCGGCCTGACCGACGGCGGCGCCGGCCTTGGCATAGCGTTTGACCAGCGCATCGGCGGCGCCGTCGGCACCGGCCGCCATCGCGCGCATGGCGTTGGCGTCCTTGCTGGTCCACTTGTTCAGTTCACGGCCGTTGTCGACGAACACCCAGTCCGCCTGCCAGCCGCCATTGGCGCGGTACAACTTGCCGATCAGCTGCATCGGCGGCGAGTAGCGCGAGGAGGCACGGGCCACGGCGGCACTGTCCTGGCGCCAGATCGCACCCGCCAGCGCCTGTTCGGCGGCGCCACCACTGGGCAGGCCCAGCTTGTAGCCGCGCTCGATGGCGCGGTTCAGCAACGGCCGGGCGGCGTTGGCCTGCTGCACGCTGACCAGGCGCGGGCCACTGCCATCGTCGACAGCCAGCCACAGCACCGGCTTCGGTCGCGGCTGCGGCCACAGCGGCAGGCCCAGCGCCGACACCAGCGAGTCGACATCATCCTCGCGGAAGCGGGCCACCAGCAGGGTACGGAAGCTGGGGGCGCCACTGGCGCCCACGCTCTGGTCCTGCTTGTAGTCGTAGCTGGCCACGTAGTCCTTGGCGTTGCGCAGCGCCTGCACCACGCCGGGGCGGGACATCACGCTGCGGTCGCCGGACAGCTTGCCCAGTACCACGCTCAGGGCGCGGGCCAGGGCGCCGTTGCGATCGGCCTCGGCTTGGCTGTTGACGGGCACTTCGGCCTCGTACGCGCCACTGGCGGTGGCGACATCACCCTCGGTGCGAAGGCCGCTCTGGGCCATCGTGGCCACCGGCAGGCTCAGCGCAAGGAGCAGGGTCAGAATCAGGCTGCGGCGCATCAGGACATCCATTGGCTCGACGTATCCGGGGGAATTGTTGCCCGAATACGGCCTTTGCGCCAATGCGGCCTGTTAAAATCGCCCGTTCAACCCCTGCCAGCGCCGACGCCCGTGACCAACACCCCGTCTTCCGCCCCCTCCCCCCTCACCTACCGTGACGCAGGGGTCGACATCGACGCCGGCAATGCGCTGGTCGAGCGGATCAAGCCCCTGGTCAAGCGCAGCTTCCGCCCGGAAGTGATGGGCGGCCTGGGTGGCTTCGGTGCCCTGTTCGACCTGTCCAACAAGTACCGCGAGCCGGTGCTGGTGTCGGGTACCGACGGCGTGGGCACCAAGCTGAAGCTGGCCCACCAGCTGAACCGCCACGATACGATCGGCATCGACCTGGTCGCCATGTGCGTGAACGACGTGCTGGTGCAGGGCGCCGAACCGCTGTTCTTCCTGGACTACTTCGCCACCGGCAAGCTGGACATCGACACCGCCGCAGCGGTCGTGGGCGGCATCGCCAACGGCTGCACCGAGGCCGGCTGTGCGCTGATCGGCGGCGAAACCGCTGAAATGCCCGACATGTACGCCCCCGGCGAATACGACCTGGCCGGCTTCACGGTCGCCGCGGTGGAGAAGAGCGAGCTGAAGGACGGCGCCAGCGTGGCCGCCGGCGACGTGCTGATCGGCATCGCCTCCTCCGGCCCGCACTCCAACGGCTACTCGCTGGTGCGCCGCATCTACGACCGCGCCGGTCGCCCGGCCGATCTGGAGCTGGAAGGCGGCGTGAAGCTGGTCGATGCGCTGATGGCACCGACCCGCCTCTATGTGAAGCCGATCCTGTCGCTGCTGAAGTCGCACGGCGAGGCCATCCATGGCATGGCCCACATCACCGGCGGCGGCCTGACCGAGAACATCATCCGCGTAGTGCCCGACGGCCTCGGCCTGGACATCCAGGCGTCGTCATGGACCCTGCCGCCGGTGTTCCAGTGGCTGCAGAAGGAAGGCGCGGTGGCCGACAGCGAGATGTGGCGCACCTTCAACTGCGGCATCGGCTTCGTGCTGATCGTCGCAGCGGACCAGGTGGCTGCCGTTTCCGATGCAGTCAAGGCGCAGGGCCTGGAGCACTGGACCATCGGCCAGGTGGTCACCGCCGAAGGCGCCGAACGCGTCCACATCGGCTGACGCCGGCAACCCAGGAGCCCCGCATGGACGCAACGCCCCCTTTGTCGCCCGCCCCCGTGCCGCCGCCGCTGGCGACGGTACCGCCGTTCAGCGCGCAGGATGCCGACCACCTGCGCATGCTGGCCATCGCACACTACGTGGTCGGTGGCCTGATCGTGCTGTTCTCGCTGATCTTCATCCTGCACATCGTGATCGGCATCGCCGCGTTGACCGGCAGCCTGCCGATGAAGTCCGGCGGCGAGCCCTCCTCGCTGGAGGAACAGCGCCTGATGGGCTGGGTGTTCACCGTTCTCGGCTGCGTCGTCGTGTTCGGTGGCATCACGCTGGGCGCGTTCGTGGCCTATGCCGGCCGCTGCCTGTCCCGCCGCCGTCGCCATCTGCTGTGCCTGATCGCGGCTGGCCTGGCCTGCCTGTTCACGCCGGTCGGCACGGTGCTGGGGGTGTTCAGCCTGATCACCCTGCTGCGCCCGCAGGTCAAGGCCGCCTTCGACCTTCCCGCCGCGACCGCATGACCGCCTCCGGCAATCCACCGCCGCTGCCGCATCAGACCCTGGCACAGCTGCAGCTGACCAGCCATCTGCAGACACTGAGAGTGCTGTTCTACGCCCTGGCCGGTTTCCACTGGGTCGCCGCAGTGGCGCTCCTCGGCCTCAGCGGCTGGGTGGCCCAGTCGCGCGGGTTGGAGGATGCCTGGATGCTGACCACGGTCTATGCGTCCATCGCCGTGCTGGCCGCCGTGCTGGGGTTCGTGCAGCTGCACACCGCGCGCCAGCTGTCACATCGCACCGGGCTGGCCTGGTGCCAGCGCGCGGCGTGGCTGGGCGTGCTGGCTGGACCACTGGGCATGGCGTTGGCCGCCTATGCCTGGGTGTTCCTGTCCAAGCCGGAGATGGCTGCGCTGTTCGACCGCGGTGATCACCTCAGTGCCTGAACCTGCCGGCAGACGCCCCGTCCTCATCTGATCGATTTCCCATGTCCGCGCCTGCCCTCCCGACGTCTGATTCGCCCACCACCCGCCGCTTCCCGGTCCCGAAGAAGTGGGCTTTCGCTGCCGTACTGGCGGTCTTCGCGATCAGCTGGATCCACCCGCTGTGGCCCATCGAGCAGGCCCTGCACAGCACGCTGACCGTGGTCGGTCTGGCCGCGCTGCTGTGGGTCGACCGCCGCGGCGGCTGGCTGGGCAACGGCGCCTTCATCGCCATCTGCGGCTTCATCGCCCTGCACTGCGTGGCGGCGCGCTGGCTGTATTCCAACGTGCCCTACGACGCCTGGGCGCAGATGCTGACCGGCTGGTCGCCGAATGCGGCCTTAGGCTGGCAGCGCAACCATTTCGACCGCCTCATCCACTTCCTGTTCGGCGTCTGCTTCACCCCCGCACTGCTGCAGCTGGCCCGTCATGCGTGGCCGGCGCTGCGCCTGGGCCAGGCCTTCACCCTGGCGGTGATGACGGTGATGTGTGCCAGCCTGGTCTACGAATGGTTCGAATGGGCCATCGCGCTGGCGCTGTCGCCGGATGCCGCCGAAGCCTACAACGGCCAGCAGGGTGACATGTGGGATGCGCATGCCGACATGCTGATGGCGACCGTCGGCAGCCTGCTGACCTGGCCTCTGATCCGCCGGAGTTCCCTGCAATGACCGCCCCAACCCGCATCGCTGTGCTCGCCTCGGGCCGCGGCAGCAACCTGCAGGCCATCCTCGACGCGATCGGCAGCGGCCGCCTGCCGGCCGAGGTGGTCGGCGTGTTCTCCGACCGCCCCGCCGCAGAGGCCCTGCTGCGTGTCGATGCCGGCCTGCGCTGGGCGCATGCACCGAAGGAATTCAGCGACCGCGCCAGCTACGAGCAGGCGCTCGGCGATGCGCTTGCCGCGGTACAGCCGGACTGGATCGTCTGTGCCGGCTACATGCGCATCCTTGGTCCGGCCTTCGTGCAGCGTTTCGATGGCCGCCTGGTCAACATCCACCCGTCGCTGCTGCCGCTGCACAAGGGCCTGGACACCCACGCGCGGGCGCTGCAGGCCGGTGACGCCGAGCATGGCGCCAGCGTGCACCTGGTGGTCCCCGAACTGGATGCCGGCGCGGTCCTGGCGCAGGCCCGCGTGCCGGTGCGGCCCGGCGATGACGCGCAGGCGCTGGCCGCACGCGTGCTTGCGGTGGAGCATCCGCTGCTGATCGCCACACTGCAGCTGCTGCGCGAGGGCCGCCTGGCTGAACGGGAGGGTCAGCCCTGGCTGGACGGTCACCCCCTGTTTAGCCCCTTGGCCCTAGATTCCGCCGGAAACCTGAACCGGTAACGCTCTTGCACACGCCCCGCTGACTGCGGGGCTGGCATCCTGCCCCCTCCTGCGGTTCCTGTCCTCCATGAAGACCACGACGCTGCTGTCCACTTCACTGCTGTTGTCGCTTGCCGTGCTTCCCGCTGTGGGCTGGGGCCAGGCGCAGCCGCCTGCGGCTTCACCGCCGCCCACACCCGCTGCGCTGCCACCGAACGAGCCCAGTGTGCCGCTGTTGCCGGCACTGGCCTGGGAGCCGCCGCCGCTGCAGCCGTTCACCGCCAACTACCAGGCCTTCTACAAGGGCAAGGAAGCGGGTGATGCCAGCATGCAGGTCACCCACACCGGCGGCAGCCAGTGGCGCGTGGACATGCAGGTGGTCGGCCGCCGCGGCTTTGCCAGCGTGCTCGGTCTGAACATCGAGCAGAGCACGGTGTTCGAGGAGCGCAGTGGCGTCTACGCACCGCTCAGCCAGAGCACGGTGCGCAAGGGCCTGTTCCTGGGCAAGAAGGCCGTGGGCACTTACAACTGGCAGGCCGGCACCGCGCAATGGACCGGCGACGTCAAGAAGGAGCGCGCGCAGCCGATCCCGCTGCGGGCCGGCGACCAGAGCGCGCTGCTGATCAACCTGGCCATCATGCGCGATGCGCGTCCGGGCGCCACCATGCATTACCGCTACGTGGACATGGGCAAGGTCCGCGAACACGACTACCAGGCCGCGCCGCAGACCGAGAACGTCGAGGTCGGCGACCTGTCCTACAACGCGCTGCGGGTCTACCGGACCAACGGTGGCAGAAACGAAACCATTCTCTGGATCGCCAACGGTGTCCCCACCCCGGTGCGCATCCTGCAACGCGAAGACGGCGAAGACCGCGTCGACCTGCGCCTGATCGAATACCAAGGAGTCTGAGCATGAATACCCTGACCCGCCCCCTCACCTGGATCGCAGCCGCTGCCCTGACCGTGGCCAGCCTGCCGGCCATGGCGCTGGAACCGTTCAAGGCGGATTACCTGGCCAGCTACATGGGCATGCAGGCCAACGGCACCATGACCCTGGCCAGCGAAGGCAGCAACAAATGGCGCTACAGCCTGCAGGTGAAGAACCAGCTGGCCGACCTCAGCCAGAGCACGGTGTTCGAGGAAGTGCGTGGCCAGCTGCGCCCGCTCAGCAGCCAGGACCGTTCGGCACTGCTGGTGAAGAAGCGCAACGTGCAGGCCAACTACAACTGGACCAGCAACCAGGCCACCTGGACCGGCGACATCAAGCCGGACCGTGCGGGCCCCATCGCGCTGAAAGCAGGCGACATGGACGCGCTGCTGATCAACCTGGCGATCGCCCGTGACCTGGCCGCCGGCAAGCCGCTGACCTATCGCATGGTGGACGAAGGCCGGATCAAGAACATGACCTACCGCGTGATCGGCAAGGAATCGATCACCGTGGCCGGCAAGAGTTACGAGGCCACCAAGGTCTCGCGCGCCGATGGCAACAAGGAGCTGATCGCCTGGATCGTGCCGGACTTCCCGGTGCCGGCGCGCATGCTGCAGCGTGAGAGCGGCCGCGATGCGCTGGACCTGACCATCAAGGCGATGAACTGAGTGCCGGGGTCGGATCCCATCCCCTAGGGGATGGGCTCTGACCCCGGTTATGTGGCTGGGGTCGGAGCCCTTTCCGATGGAAAGGGACCCGACCCCGGGCCCCGCGAAAAGAAAACGCCCGCTTTCGCGGGCGTTTTTTCTTACTTCTTTTCCTCGGCCGCCGCCGGCTTGAACTCGGTGCGGCAGTCCACGCGGATCTGCTCGCCGGTGCTGCGCCACACAAAGGTGCGGCAATGACGGTTGCCGTCCTGGCTGTCGTTCACCGCCACCGCATAGAACGACTCGATGATCTCGTCACGCGTGACCGTGCCGTCGCCGTTCCAGTCCATGTCCTTCTGCTCGATGCCCTGGGTGATCGCGATGTTGGCGTACCAGGCATAGCCCAGCCACGCCAGCACGATCAGCACCAGGGCCAGCAGCGCCTTGCGACGCGGGCTGAACTTGCCGCGCAGGATCATGGCACGCGCCGGATGGTGGCGCCGAGTGAAGACAGCTTCTCTTCGATGTTCTCGTAGCCACGATCAAGGTGGTAGATGCGGTCGATGGTGGTATCCCCGCTGGCCATCAGGCCGGCCAGGATCAGCGAGGCCGACGCACGCAGGTCGGTCGCCATCACCGGTGCGCCGCTCAGGTGCTCGCTGCCACGCACGATGGCGGTGTGGCCTTCGACCTGGATGTCCGCGCCCAGGCGCAGCAGTTCGTTGACGTGCATGAAACGGTTCTCGAAGATCGTTTCGTTGATCACGCCCACGCCATCGGCCACGCAGTTGAGCGCCATGAACTGCGCCTGCATGTCGGTCGGGAATGCCGGGTACGGCGCGGTGGTCAGGTTGACCGCCTTCGGCCGCCTGCCCTGCATGTCCAGGGTGATGCTGTCGTCGGTGGTCTCGATCTTCGCACCGGCCTCGACCAGCTTGGACAGCACCGCGTCCATGGTGTTCGGGCGCGCACGGTTGACCGTGACCTTGCCACCGGTCATCGCTGCGGCCACCAGGAAGGTGCCGGTCTCGATGCGGTCGGGCAGCACTTCGTGGCGGCCACCGGACAGGCGCTCGACGCCCTCGATCACCAGGCGGGCGGTGCCCAGGCCTTCGATCTTCGCGCCCAGCGCGATCAGGCAGTGCGCCAGGTCGGTCACTTCCGGTTCCATCGCGCAGTTGTCGAGGACAGTGGTCCCTTCAGCCAGCACCGCGCCCATCAGCACGTTCTCGGTGCCAGTGACGCTGACCATGTCGAAGGTGAAGTGGCCACCCTTCAGGCGCTTGGCGCTGGCCTTGATGAAGCCGTTCTCGACCACGATCTCGGCGCCCAGCGCCTGCAGGCCCTTGATGTGCTGGTCGACCGGTCGCGAGCCGATCGCGCAGCCGCCCGGCAGCGACACTTCGGCGGCGCCGAAGCGGGCCAGCAGCGGGCCCAGCACCAGGATCGAGGCGCGCATGGTCTTGACCAGCTCATACGGTGCGACGTGCTGGTTGACCGGACGCGGGTCGACCACGATCGCGCTGCCGCGCGACAGCGTGCCCTGGTCGATGGTGACCTTGGCGCCCAGCTCGCCGAGCAGCTTCACCGTGGTGACCACGTCGTGCAGGTGCGGCACGTTGGTGATCTCCACCGGCGCATCGGCCAGCAGGGTCGCGCAGAGAATGGGGAGGACGGCGTTCTTGGCGCCGGAGATGCTCACTTCACCGTGCAGCGCAGCGCCGCCGGTCACAACGATCTTGGCCATGTATTCGGGATCTTCTGCGGTTCAGCCGGCTTCGGCCGGGGTCACGGTTTTCAGCGCCAGCGCGTGGATCGCGCCGCCCATCAGGTCGCCCAGGGTGGCATACACCATGCGGTGGCGGGCCAGCGGCATCTTGCCGGCGAAGGCCTCGCAGACCACGGTCGCTTCGAAATGCACGCCGTCGTCGCCCTGCACGTCGGCGCGGGCGCCGGGCAGGCCGGTTTCGATCAGATTGCGGATGGTGTCGGCGTCCAACGGGCTTTCCTAATAAAATGTGGGTCCATTCTACTTCCGCTGCGTGGCGTCCGCATGGCCGAATCCCTGTTGCCCCCCCGTTCCGTCGACCCTGCCGGCCTGGTTGCCAGTGGCCGCCGCGTGTTCGAGATCGAGCGGCAGGCCCTGGATGCCGTGGCCGACCGCCTCGGCGAGGCCTTCCAGCAGGCCTGCCAGGCGATTCTGGCCAGTCGCGGGCGGGTGGTCGCCACCGGCATGGGCAAGTCCGGGCATATCGCGCGCAAGATCGCCGCCACCCTGGCCTCTACCGGCACGCCGGCGTTCTACGTGCACCCCGGTGAAGCCGGCCACGGCGACCTGGGCATGATCACCGAGGACGACGTCGTGCTGGCCCTGTCCTACTCGGGCGAATCGGACGAGGTACTGATGCTGCTGCCGGTGCTCAAGCGCCAGGGCAACCTGCTGATCTCCATGACCGGCCGCCCGCAGTCCAGCCTGGCCGCCGCCGCCGACATCCATCTGGACGTGAGCGTGCCGGCCGAGGCCTGCCCGCTGGCGCTGGCACCCACTTCCAGCACCACCGCCTCGCTGGCGATGGGCGATGCACTGGCCGTGGCCCTGCTCGATGCACGTGGCTTCACCGCCGATGACTTCGCCCGCTCGCACCCGGCCGGCAGCCTCGGCCGTCGCCTGCTGCTGCACATCACCGACGTCATGCACACCGGCGACGACCTGCCCAGCGTGGGCGCCGACGCCAGCCTCAGCGAGGCGCTGGTGGAAATGAGCCGCAAGCGGCTGGGCATGACCGCCGTGGTTGACGCCGACGGCGTGCTGATCGGGCTGTTCACCGACGGCGACCTGCGCCGTGCGCTGGACAGCGCGCTGGACGTGCGCACCGCGAAGATCGCCGACGTGATGACCCGCAACCCGCGCACCATCGGCGCCGACCAGCTGGCGGTCGAGGCCGCCCGCCTGATGGAGACCCACAAGATCACCGGCCTGATCGTGGTTGATGACCAGGGCCGCGCGGTTGGCGCGCTGAACATTCATGACCTGTTGCGGGCCCGGGTGGTTTAACCGACAGTCCGTAGACCCCATTCAGTCTGTAACGCCGCACCTGCCCATAACGAGCCTTCCACCCTGATGCCCTGGTCCCCCCTGCCCGCCTTCCCCGCCCACCTGCATGCCGCTGCGGCCCAGATCCGCCTGGCCTGCTTCGACGTGGACGGCACCCTCACCGACGGTCGGCTGTACTACGACAAGGACGGCAACGAGAGCAAGGCGTACTTCGTGCAGGATGGCCTGGGCCTGAAACTGCTGCAGCAGCACGGTATCCACCCCGTGCTGATCACCGCGCGCAACAGCCAGTCCGCGCTCAAGCGCGGCGCCGACCTCGGCATCGATACCCAGATCGCCGTGGGCGACAAGCTGGCCAGCGTGCAGGCGCTGTGCGCGCAGCACGGGATCGGCCTGGAACAGGTGGCGTTCATGGGCGATGACCTGCCCGATCTGGCGCCGCTGGGTGCGGTCGGCCTGGCGGTGGCCCCGGCCAATGCCCATCCGTGGATCGCCGAACGCGTGCATTGGCAGACCCGCGCCGAGGGTGGCCGTGGCGCCGCGCGCGAGCTGTGCGACATCCTGCTGGCCGCCCAGGGCCGCGCGGATGCGGTGCTGGCGAGGTTTGGCGCATGAACCTGCCCACCTTGAACTGGCGCACCGTGCTCGGCATCAGCCTGCTGCTGGCCGCCCTGCTGAGCAGCTGGGCGGCGCTGCGCAACCGCGACAAGGGTCCAGCCACGGGAGGCCAGGAAATCGGCGTGGATTACATCCTGCATGACTTCCAGATCGTTGCCCTGGATGAGCACGGCAAGGAATCGACCACCCTGCGCGCACCGCGGCTGGAGCGCCAGCGCGGCGACCAGACCATCAACATCGCCACCCCGCTGTTCGAGATGCCGGACAAGGATGGCAAGCACTGGACGCTACGTGCCGAGACCGGCTGGCTCAGCGCCAAGGGCGACGAGATGAAGCTGCGCGGCAAGGTTGCCGGCGACAGCCCGGCGGGCCCGGGCGTGGTGCCGACCACCTTCCGCACCGACCACCTGGATGTGTTCCCGAAGGAGAACCGCGCCCGTACCGACGCCCTGGTGACCATGACCCGCCCGGGCATGGAACAGTCCGGCGTCGGCTTCGAAGTGGATTCGAAGAACAACACGTATCATTTCCTCAGCCAGTCCAAGGGCCGTTACACGCCCAAACGCTGATTCCGCCGCCAGCCCGCGACGTCTCCGGACAGGCGCAGGGCCGGCAGCCCCACCCTCCGCCCCCGGCCCGCCCGGCAGGCCCCCACCGGTAGAACGGACCCCGATGAAGATTCCCTTTGCCGCCGTACTCGCGCTCGGTCTTCTTGTCCCCAGCGCCGCCTTCGCCAAGTCCACCGACCGCAACGAAGACATGCACATCGATTCCGGCGCCCAGTCCGGCATGCTCACCGGCGACGGCAAGACCGTACTGTCGCAGGGCGTGATCATCACCCAGGGCACGCTGGACCTGCGTTCGTCCGAGGCCGAGATCTACCTCAAGGACGGCGAGGCCGTGCGCGTGGTGTTCACCGGCAAGCAGGCCAAGATGAAGCAGCAGCTTGATGACGGCACCTGGATGGATGCGCTGGCTGATCGCATCGACTACGACATCAAGACCGAGATCATCACCCTGACCGGCAACTACAAGGTCACCAGCGCGCGCGGCACCAATGCCGGCCAGCGCATGGTCTACAACACCCGCACCGGCGAGATGAACTCCGGTGGTGACGGCAGCCGCGTGCGTACCGTCATCCCGCCGAAGAACAAGACCCCGGCCGCGCCTGCGGCACAGCCCAAGGCCACCACGCCGGCACAGCCGGCCGGGAGCAGGAAGTAATGCTCGTCGCCAAGGGCCTGCGCAAAAAGTACAAGCAGCGCGAAGTGGTCAAGGACTTCGGGCTGACCCTCGATGCGGGTGAAGTGGTCGGCCTGCTCGGCCCCAACGGTGCCGGCAAGACCACCTGTTTCTACATGATCGTCGGTCTGGTGGCCGCCGATGCCGGCAGCATCGTGCTCGACGGCAAGGACATCACCGGCGACCCGATGTACACCCGCGCCAAGCAGGGGGTGGGCTACCTGCCGCAGGAACCGTCGGTGTTCCGCAAGCTTACCGTGGCCGACAACATCCGCCTGGTGCTGGAACTGCGCGAGGACCTGGACTCGGCCGGCCGCGAGCGCGAATTGAACGGCCTGCTCGACGAACTGCAGCTGGGCCATGTCGCCGACCAGCTCGGCGCCAGCCTGTCCGGTGGCGAACGCCGCCGCTGCGAGATCGCCCGCGCACTGGCCGCACAACCGCGCCTGATCCTGCTCGACGAACCGTTCGCCGGTGTCGACCCGATTTCGGTCGGCGAGATCCAGCGCATCGTCACCCACCTCAAGCAGCGTGGCATCGGCGTGCTGATCACCGACCACAACGTGCGCGAGACCTTGGGTATCTGCGACCGCGCGTATATCCTCGCCGAGGGCAGCGTGCTGGCCCAGGGTTCGCCGGAGGCGATCCTGGACAACGCCGATGTACGTCGCGTCTACCTCGGGGATTCCTTCAAGCTGTGAAGCAGTCGCCGGGTCCCTTTCCTTCCTTTCGGCACAGGCATGAAGACTCGGCTGCAGACATCGTTGGGACAGCAACTGGTGCTCACGCCCCAGTTGCAGCAGGCGATCAAGCTGCTGCAGATGTCGGCCACCGAACTGGAGCTGGAGATCGCGCAGGCAGTGGAAAGCAACCCACTGCTGGACTGGGCCGACAGCAACGACAGCAGCGCCGCCAATGAAGGCAGCGATGGCAACGACAACGAAGCGCCTGCAGAGCGCAGCGATGAGGGCGACGACTGGGCGCCGACCGAACTGGACTGGACGACGACCGGCAGCGGTGGCAGCTTCGATGATGACGACGACAACGGCAGCGCTGCCGAGCGCGTAGCCGAAACCGAAACACTGGCCGACCATCTGCTGTGGCAGTTGCATCTGTCGCATCTGTCCTCGCGTGATCGCAGCATCGGTGCCGCGCTGATCGATGCACTGGACGACGATGGTTACCTGCGCGAGCCGCTGGCCACCATCGCTGAAACCCTGTTGCCGGCGATCCACGCCGACGAGGACGAGATCCTCGCCGTGCTGCATCGCATCCAGCGCTTCGATCCGGTGGGTGTGGCTGCACGCACGCTGGGCGAATGCCTGCTGCTGCAGCTGGATGTGCTGGCCGGCGACACGCCCGGCCTGCTGCTGGCGCGACAGATTGCCGCAGGACCCCTGGAACGTTTGCCGCGCAGCGGCGTAACCGGGCTCGCCCATGAGTTGAAGCTGCCGCTGGACGAGGTCGAGACTGCCGTGGCGCTGCTGCGTTCGCTGGACCCGCGCCCGGGCACGCAGATCGCGCCGCTGTCGCAGGACACCTATGTGGTGCCGGATGTGGTGGTGTGGCGGCAGAACGGCGTATGGCGCGCAGCGCTGGCCGCGCATGCCGGGCCGAAGGTGGTGATCCACCGCGGCTACGAACAGCTGATCCGACGTTGTGGCGACGCCGATGCCGGCTACCTGCGTGCCCAGCTGCAGGAAGCGCGCTGGCTGCTGAAAGGGCTGCAGCAGCGTGGTGACACCCTGCTGCGCGTCGTGCGCAGCCTGATCCTGCAGCAGGCCGGCTTCCTCGAATTCGGCGAGCAGGCGCTGCGTCCACTGACCCTGCGCGAGATCGCCGCCGAGCTCGGCCTGCACGAATCCACGGTCTCGCGCGCGATCGCCCGCAAGCACGTGCGTACCCCGCGAGGCACCCTGCCGCTGCGCGCCTTCTTCGCCTCGGGCATCGATACCGAGAGCGGTGGCGAGGCGTCCAGCACCGCCATCCAGGCGATGATCCGGCGCCTGATCGACGACGAGAACCCGCGCAAGCCGCTTTCTGACGCCAAGCTGGCTGACCTGCTCAAATCGTCGGGAATTCCAGTAGCGCGACGCACCGTGGCGAAGTATCGTGAAGCCATGAACATTTCCGCCTCGCACGAAAGGGTCAGAATCGCTTGACGCGCCGCCGCGCCCGGCGGAGAGGTTCATTGGCACATCCGAACACAGGAGAAACCCGATGCGCATCGAAACGTTTGGCAAAGATGTCGAAGTCACCCCGGCCCTGCAGTCCTATGTTGAGGAGAAGCTGGCCCGGATCGGAAAGCACTTCGACCAGCACTGCGAAGCGCGGGTGACCCTCAAGCTGCAGAAGACCGAACACCACGTCGACGCCAGCCTCAACATTCCCGGCCAGACCCTGCACGCCGAGGCCAATGCCCAGACCATGTATGCCGCGATCGACCTGCTTGCGGACAAGCTTGACCGTCTGGTGATCAAGCACAAGGAGAAAAAACAGCAGCACGCACCGCTGCCGGTGGGCGACAATGGTGGCTGATCGCCACCGTTCCCCGCAGACATGCCCCTGACTGACCTCCTGGCGGCCGTGCAGACCCAGCTCTGCACGGCCACCGACCGTGACAGCGTCCTGCAGGCCGCCGCCGGGTTGCTGGCCTGCCGCCAGGCCAACGCCGAACAGATCTATCTGAACCTGTGCCAGCGCGAAGCGCTGGGCAGCACCGCCATCGGCCACGGCATCGCCATTCCCCACGGCCGCGCGCCGACCCTGGACCGCCCCCGCGGCGCCCTGCTGCGGTTGGCCACCCCGGTCGATTTCGGTGGCGAGGAGCCGGTGGACCTGGTGTTCGCGATGGCCGTCCCCGCCCACTACACCCACCAGCACCTGATGCTGCTGTCCGAGCTGGCCGAGCTGTTCTCGGCGCCGGACATCCGCCAGGCCCTACGCGAGGCGGGCGATGCCCGGGCGCTGCGCGAGGCGCTGGACATGACCCCACCTGCGAGTGCCGCATGAATACCAGCATCACCGCCCGTGAACTGTTCGAACAGCAGCGCGAGCGGCTGGGGCTGCGCTGGGCTGCCGGCAAGTCCGGCGAGAAGCGCGAGCTGGAGGCCGGCAACACGGTCTCGCGGCGTCCGTCGCTGGCCGGCTATCTCAATGCGATCTACCCCAACAAGGTGCAGATCCTGGGCACCGAGGAACTGTCCTGGCTGGATGCGCTGGAACCGCGCCAGCGCTGGGAGACCATCGAAAAGATCATGCAGTCGCACCCGCTGGCGCTGGTGCTGACCCGCAACCAGGCCTGCCCGGAAGACCTGCGCGCTGCCGCAGACGAATCCGGCACGCCGCTGTGGCTGTCGCCGAAGCGCGGCCACGAACTGCTCAACCACCTGTCCTACCACCTGGCGCGTACGCTGGCGCCGCGGGTGATCCTGCACGGCGTGTTCATGGAGATCTACTCCATCGGCGTGCTGATCACCGGCGAAGCGGGATCCGGCAAGAGCGAACTGGCGCTGGAACTGCTCAGCCGTGGCCATCGCCTGGTGGCCGACGATGCCCCCGAATTCACCCAGATCGCGCCCGATGTACTCGATGGCACCTGCCCGGAGCTGCTGCAGGACCTGCTGGAGGTGCGCGGCCTGGGCGTGTTGAACGTGCGCGAGATGTTCGGCGACACGGCTGTAAAGAAGAACAAGTACCTTCGGCTGATCGTCCACTTGACCAAGCCGATGACCGAACCCACCCCGCATGGCTACGAGCGCCTGACCGGCGATTCGGGCACTCGCCATGTGCTGGACCTGGACGTACCGCTGATCACCCTGCCGGTGATGCCCGGCCGCAACCTGGCCGTGCTGACCGAGGCGGCCACCCGCCTGCACATCCTGCGCACCAAGGGCATCGACCCGGCAGCCATGTTCATCGCCCGCCACAGCAACCTGCTGGAACGGCGAACACCCTGATTTCCCTGCCCTTCGAAGAGCCTGTCCATGAGCACCGTCACCCCCTCCGCCCCGACCCTGATCATCGTCAGTGGCCTGTCCGGCTCGGGTAAATCCGTCGCCCTGAAGACCTTCGAGGACCAGGATTACTACTGCTCGGACAACCTGCCGATCAATCTGCTGCCCGACTTCGTGCGCAGCCTGCTGGCCAACCACGACGGCAGCGCACCACGGCGTCTGGCCGTAGGCATCGACGTTCGCGGCCAGGCCGACCTGAGCCAGCTGGGCGACTGGCGGCAGCTGGCGGCCGACGCCGGCGTGGACGTGAAGGTGCTGTTCTTCGAAGCCAGCGACGAGACGCTGCTCAAGCGCTACGCCGACACCCGCCGCCGCCATCCGCTGAGCCAGCTGGGCCTGTCGCTGCCTGAAGCCATCGCCCGCGAACGCGAGTTGACCGCACCGCTGCGCCGCGAGGCTGATGCGGTGATCGACACCAGCAGCCTCAACGTGCATCAGCTGCGGCGGCGGATCATCACCGAGTTCACGATGGACCATGCCACCGGCCTGTCGCTGCTGTTCGAATCGTTCGCCTACAAGCGCGGCGTGCCGGCCGAGGCGGACTTCGTGTTCGATGCGCGGGTGCTGCCCAATCCGCACTGGGACCCGGACCTGCGCGCGCTCAGCGGTCGCGAACCGGGTGTACGCGACTACCTGGAAGCGCAGCCGGACGTGCAGCGCTACCTGGCCCAGCTGATGGACTTCCTCGATACCTGGCTGCCGAAGCTGAGTGATGGCACCCGCAGCTATGTGACCGTGGCGTTCGGCTGCACCGGCGGCAAGCACCGCTCGGTGTTCCTGGCCGAGCGTCTGGCCCGGCATGCCCGCGAGATGGGCTGGGAAGACGTGGCGACGTACCACCGCGAACAGGATTGAGGGGGGGGCGGCCGGGCTGCGCCCGGCACCCGCCGGTAGTGCCGGCCGCTGGCCGGCAACAGCAACAGCAACAGCAGAAGCAACAGCAGAAGCGGGATTTCGTGGGATGGCGGGGCGGTGTGGGTCTGCAGGACACGCCGTGAACCCCGCTCCGCGGTCCGGCCCAGCCGCTGGCGGCTGGGCGTTCGGGCGCTTGCGAAGCAGTGCTTCGCAAGCAAAGCGCCCTCACCCCTGGGGGCTCGATGGCGCCATCCATGGCGCCAACGGTCCTGCAGACCCACACCGCCCCACCTCTGACAGATTTCTGCCGCTGTTGGGGGGTGTCGACCCTGGTCGACACGATGGATCCACGCCATGCGTGGATGAATCGCTGTCAGGCATCGAAAAACGGATGGAGTCGGATCTCTTTCTCAACGGAAAAGGCCTCCCCTGGGAGCAACGCTGAATACGGGACACAGTGCCCCTCTCCTGCTGCTATCGCCAATTCACCTTGACCTGTTAACGTGCAGTAATGACCTGTGGCATTCTCCTCGTAACACATCCCGGGGTCGGGACCGCCCTGCTTGACGTGGCGACCCGGCTCCTGCGGCAGTTGCCGCTGAAAACCGAAGCTTTCGAAGTACCGTTCGACGCAGACCTGGACGCCCTGCTCCCGCTCGCCTCGGCCGCCCTGCGGCGGGTTGACGGGGGTGATGGTGTGCTGATCCTGACCGACCTGTACGGCGCCAGCCCCGCCAATCTTGCCGGGCAGCTGGCCCGGCTGGGGACCCCGGTTCGCCGGGTGTCGGCGCTGAGCCTGCCGATGTTGCTGCGGGTGATGAATTATCCGGAACAGGGACTGGATCAACTGCCCGCCACAGCCGCGGCGGGTACCCGTAATGGAGCGATAGTCGACGATGCTTGAACGAGAACTCACCGTGAGCAACCGCCTGGGCCTGCATGCCCGGGCCACCGCCAAGCTGGTGCAGACCCTGGCGCCGTTCCGCTGCAACGTGACCATGGCCGCCAAAGGCCGTGAGATCAACGCCAAGAGCATCATGGGCGTGATGCTGCTGGCCGCCGGCCAGGGCACCCCGGTCACCGTGCGGATCAATGGCGAGGACGAAGCCGCCGCGATGGAGGCGGTGGTCGGCCTGTTCGAACGCCGTTTCGACGAGGACAGCTGAGCGTGCCACGCGCACGCGCCGGCCAACCCCCTTCCGGCCAGCGGCCGGTACTGCTGCTGGCCGGGCATGGTGCCGCCCGCGGCACGGCAATGGGCCGCGCCCGCGTTCGCCTGCCGCATGCACTGGAAGTGGCCGAGCAGCGCGTTGCCGCCCACCAGGTCGAGGCCGAGCTGGCGTGCCTGCATCGCGCGGTGGACGCCGCGCGCTCGGAGATGCACGAGCTGCGCCAGCGCCTGCATGGAGCGCTGAACCAGGAAGTGGGTGAGTTCCTCGACCTGCATGCGCTGCTGCTGGACGATCCCGAGCTGCTGTATGGGCTGGACGAACTGATCCGCAGCGGACCGTACAGCGCCGGCTATGCGTTGCGCCTGCAGCGCGACCGCCTGGCCAAGGTCTTCGACGGCATGGACGATGCTTACCTGAAGAGCCGCATGGACGACCTCGACCATGTGATCGGCCGCATCCATGCCTTCCTGCAGCCCGAACGCCCGCCAGCGGTGAAAGGCCTGGCCGGCGAGATCCTGGTCTGCGACAACATCGCGCCCTCCGAACTGGCACAGCTGCAGGCGCAAGGCGTGGTCGGCATCGTCACCGCCGCCGGCAGCGCGCTCTCGCACAGCGCGATCCTTGCGCGCAGCCTGCACCTGCCCTTGATCGTCAACGTGCCGCAGCTGCTCAGCCGCATCGCCGATGGCGACGTGCTGATCATCGACGGCGCCGACGGCAGCATCACCGCCAATCCACAGGCCGACAATCTGCGCGACTACCGCGCACGACTGAAGGAACACGCGCGCGAACAGCGCGAGCTCGGCCGCCTGCGCAGCAAGCCCAGCCGCACCCGCGACCAGGTCGACATTGCCCTGCTGGCCAATGCCGAGTCGCTGGAGGACGTGACCCAGGCGCATGCGCTGGGCGCCCACGGCCTGGGCCTGTACCGCACCGAATTCCTGTTCCTGCAGCGCAACGAGCTGCCGGATGAAGAAGAACAGTTCCAGACCTACCGCGATGCGGCACTGGGCATGAGCGGGCGACCGGTGACCATCCGCACCCTCGATCTGGGCGCGGACAAGGCCGACCGCACCGGCCTGACCCTGAGCAACGAAGAAAACCCGGCGCTCGGCCTTCGCGGCGTACGCCTGTCGCTGGCACGGCCGAAGGTAGCCGACACCCAGCTGCGCGCGATCCTGCGCGCCTCGGCCTACGGCAAGCTGCGGGTGCTGGTGCCGATGGTCAGCACCCGGGAGGAACTACTGGCAGTGCGCCGCCGCATGCTCAAGCTGACCGAACAGCTGCGCGGCGAAGGCCACATGGTGTCCGACCACGTGCCACTGGGCGCGATGATCGAAGTCCCTGCTGCGGCGCTGGCGCTGGAGAGCTTCATCGACCTGGTCGATTTCCTGTCGATCGGCACCAACGACCTGGTGCAGTACCTGCTGGCGGCCGACCGCAACAATGAAGCACTGGGCGAGCTGTATTCGCCGTTGCACCCGGCGGTGCTGCGGCTGCTGCAGATGGTGATCGAGACCGGCGCGCGCCACCGCATCCCGGTGGCGGTCTGTGGCGAGATGGCCGGCGATGCGCGGATGACCCCACTGCTGCTGGCACTGGGCCTGACCGAGTTCAGCCTGCACCCGGGCACGCTGCTGGAAGTACGCCGCGCGGTCCGCGAGGCCGACCTGGCCATGCTGCGCGCGCGCGCACCGAAGCTGCTGGCCGCGCGCGACCGCCGCGCGATCGAACGCTGGCTGGCACTGGTGGCCGAAACGGCCTGATACCCCGGCTCGCCGGGCATGCACGCCTGGGGTCAGATCCCTTTTTCGCGGGAAAAGGGATCTGACCCCGTCTCGTTGAAGGCCAAGAGGTTGCCGGCCAGCGGCCGGCACTACCGCCACCCGGCGGCTATGCGTTGAAACATCGCCTTGCGATAATGACGCGCTGAACACCCCTGTTGCCGCATCCTTGCCGGGATCGCGGCTTTTCTTATCCCCGCGGGAGCTGCGATGGCTGAAGCTGTACGCCACGACAAGACTGCGCGCCAACTGCGGATGCTGTCCGATGCACTGGACAGCGGCCGGCTGGGCCCGGTGCGTCGCCTGGTCAACACCCTGGCCCCGGCCGAGATCGGCAACCTGCTCGAATCGTTGCCGCCGGGCAAGCGCGAGGTGGTGTGGGGACTGGTTGATCCGGAAGACGACGGCGAGGTGCTGGTCCACGTCGGCGACGACGTGCGCGAAAGCCTGCTCGCGGACATGGACCCGGACGAGATCATCGCCGCGGTCGAAGACCTGGACATCGACGATCTGGCCGACCTGGTCGAAGACCTGCCGGACACGGTCATCGACGAAGTCCTCAAGTCGATGGACCGCGAGAACCGCGAGCGCCTGGAACAGGTCCTGTCCTATCCCGAGGACAGCGCCGGTCGCCTGATGAATCCGGACGTGGTGACCGTGCGCGCCGACGTCAATGTCGACGTCGTGCTGCGCTACCTGCGCCTGCGCGGTGAACTGCCCGACCACACCGACCACCTGTTCGTGGTCAGCCGCCGCCATCAGTACCTCGGCCGCGTGTCGCTGGCGGCACTGGTGACCCACGAGGACACCACCCCGATCAATCGCCTGATCGACGACGAGCAGCCAGCCATCGACGTCGGCGAGAGCGACCAGGAAGTCGCCCGCCAGTTCTCCGACCATGACTGGATCTCCGCGCCAGTGGTGGATGACAACAACATCCTGATCGGTCGCATCACCATCGATGACGTGGTCGACATCATCCGCGGCCAGGCCGAGCACCAGGCGCTGGGCGCCGCCGGTCTGGACGAGGACGAAGATCTGTTCAGCCCGGTCTGGCGCGCGATGCGCCGCCGCCTGATGTGGCTGTCGGTGAACCTGTGCACGGCCTTCCTGGCCTCCAGCGTGGTCGGCCACTTCGAAGGCACCATCGACAAACTGGTGGCGCTGGCGGTGCTGATGCCGATCGTCGCCGGCCTCGGCGGCAACGCCGGTACCCAGGTGCTGGCACTGATGGTGCGCGGCCTGGCGCTGGGCCAGGTGGGCGCCTCCAACGCCCGCACCCTGCTGTGGAAGGAAGTTCGGGTCGCGCTGTTGAACGGCGTGATGCTGGGTTCGGTGCTGGGCCTGATCGTGCTCGCCTGGTTCCACTCGCCCGGGTTGTCGGCAGTGATCGCCATCGCGTTGACCTGCAACCTGTTGTTTGCTGCGTTGGCCGGCGTGCTGGTGCCGTTGACGTTGAAGCGCTTCGGCTTCGACCCGGCGCTGGCCAGCGGCATCTTCCTGACCGCCGTGACCGATTCGATGGGCTTCTTCACCTTCCTCGGCCTGGCCACCCTGGTGCTGCTGCACTGACCATCTCGACGGTCGGATCCCCGCTGCGCGGCGCTCTGACCCGATCCCAACTGGATCCCCCCATGGCAACGACAATCGAAAACTACTTCCAGCCCGGCTGGCGCGACCAGCAGCACACCTGCCCGGCCTGTGAATGGAAGGGCAGCTCGCGCGCCATGGAAATGGAACTGGACGAGGACGCCACCGAGTACGACTGCCCGGTCTGCGAAAACCCACTGCTGGTGGTCCTGCACCCGGACATTGCGCAGGTGCAGGCCGCCGCCGCCGAAGGCAATGCCGAGGCACAGGAGCAGTTGGAGATCATCGCCAGCTTCCCGCGCCCGCAGTGACGCGGCGCACGATGCCGGGCCGACGTCGGCGGACTACGATGCAGGCGATCTCGCCGCTTCGGAAAATCCCATGGTCCGTTTGCTGTCGCGCTGGCTGCCACTGCTGGCCCTTCTGATGATGAGCGGTTGCACTTCGCTGCCGGACAGCGCGCGTGGCCGCTTCGAAGCACGTGCGGTGAAGGTGGACGGGCAAACGGCTTACTACCAGGTGTTCATTCCGGCCGGCGTGCAGGCCGCCGCTCCCACCCACCTTCCGGTCATCCTGTTCCTGCACGGCTCGGGCGAGCGCGGCGCCGATGGCGTCAAGCAGACCCACGCCGGGCTGGGGCCTTACCTGCGCGCGCATCCCGATTTCCCCGCCCTGGTGGTGTTCCCGCAGGTGCCGGGCCACGAGGAATGGAGCGGCCGCAACAACCGTGCGGCAGTGGCCGCGCTGGACGCGACGATCGCCGAATTCGGCGCCGACCCGGCGCGGCAATACCTGACCGGCATGTCGATGGGCGGCTATGGCAGCTGGAACATCGCATTGGATGACCCACGCCGCTTTGCCGCGATCGTCCCCGTGTGCGGCGCGGTGCTCGCCCCGCGTGCGGTACGCCCGACCCTGTTCGTCGAGCAGGTCGCGCACGAAGCGGACCCGTACGCGGTGATTGCCCAGCGCCTGCAGCACACGCCGATCTGGATCTTCCACGGCGCACTGGATGACGTGGTGCCGCCGGACGACGACCGCAGACTGCATGCCGCATTCCAGCGCGCCGCCGCACGCGACGTGCGCTACACCGAATACCCGGAAGGCAACCACAATGCCTGGGACGCCACCTACGCCGACCCGGCAATGTGGGAATGGCTGTTCGCGCAGAAGCGCTGAACCACAGCTTCTGCTGGGAAACACCTGTTGGTGGATGCCTACCGTTGGTCGGCTTGGGTATTGGTGGGTGCCGACCGTTGGTCGGCTTGGGTATGGGTGGGTGCCGACCGTTGGTCGGCTTGGGTATGGGTGGGTGCCGACCGTTGGTCGGCACTACCTCTCCGCTTCGGGGTAATCCATTGCCTGGTACCTCTCATCGATCTCCCATCGGCACCAGGCATACGGATACTCTCCCACGCAGCTCGCCAAGTTCGCCCTGACCGGGTTGGCGACGATGTACATCGCATGGCGAAACAGTGATTCTTCAGAACGAATGGCGTGATCGTGATAGCTCGATTGCCAGAATGGTCCTGTCCTACCCAGCATGCGGTTGATCCGCAATGCACTGCTCGATTTGAAGCGTTGCATGATGTAGTCCAGCGAGAACGCACGGATCTCCACAAGCCAATGGATGTGGTCCGGCATGACCACATAGGCAAGTGAGTGCGTCAGGCCCTCAGCATCAATGCGACGGAACACATCCATCACCTCCTGTGCCGCAGTGGCATCATCGAAGTAGCGTCGACGCTCCTGGATGACGGTGGTCAGGATGTAGGATTGTCCGATCCGGGAATGGCGGCCAAGGCGTAGGCGTGCGCGGCTCATGGGCCCAAGCGTGCGCCTGCCGCTACTCCGGTTCTATCGGGCAATCACGTCAGTACAGGTAGGCCCGGAACCATTCAATGGCTAGGCCCGCACTTCACCGCACTGACGGTTCAGTGCCGACCAACGGTCGGCACCCACCGGATCGGATAAGGACAGATCAACCGTGCCGACCAACGGTCGGCACCCACCGGATCGGATAAGGACAGATCAACCGTGCCGACCAACGGTCGGCACCCACCGGATCGGATGAGGACAGATCAACCGTGCCGACCAACGGTCGGCACCCACCAGGGCAGGTCAGCCCAGCAGGGTTTCCAGCACGGCCATGCGCACGGCGACGCCGTTGGCGACCTGGCGCAGCACCCACGACTGCGGGCCGTCGGCCACCTCGTCGGTCACTTCCACGCCGCGGTTGATCGGGCCCGGGTGCAGCACCGCGGCATCCTTGCCCGCGCGCGCCAGGCGTTCGCTGGTCAGGCCGTACTGCGCGTGGTACTGCTCCAGCGACGGTACCAGGCCTTCTTCCATGCGCTCGCGCTGCAGGCGCAGCATCATCAGCGCATCGACGCCTTCCAGCATCGCGTCGAAATCATCGCCGACCACGCAGCCCTTCAGGGTCTCGTCGTCCGGCAGCAGCGACTGCGGGCCACACACGCGGATCTCGCCCACGCCCAGCGTGCGCAGCGCATGCAGGTCCGTGCGGGCCACGCGCGAGTGCTTCACGTCGCCGACGATCACGACTTTCAGCTTCGAGAAATCCGGGCCCTTGGCCTGGCGCAGGGTCAGCATGTCCAGCAGGCCCTGGGTCGGGTGCGAACTGCGGCCGTCACCGGCATTGATCAGCGCGGTGCCCTCGCCTGCCGCATCGGCCAGTGCGGCCACGGCGCCGTCATCGGGGTGGCGCACCACGAAGCCGCGCACGCCCATCGCTTCCAGGTTGCGAAGCGTGTCGCAGGCGGTCTCACCCTTGCGGGTAGAGGAGGTCGAGGCGTCGAAATTCAGCACGTCCGCCCCCAGCCGCTGCGCGGCCAGCTGGAACGAACTGCGGGTGCGCGTGGACGGTTCGAAGAACAGCGTGCACACCGCCGAACCGGCCAGCACGTGGCGCTTGTTGCCGACGCGGCCGACTGCGGCATCGCGGATCTGCCCTGCGCGGTCGAGCAGCTGCAGCAGCGTTTCGCGCGGCAGGCCCTCCAGGGTCAGCAGGTGGCGCAGGCGTCCGGAGGCATCGATTTGCTGGGCGGTCATGGCGGTGTCGGGCAGTCAGGGAATGGGGGTGGCGTCGTCCGGCGACGACAGCCAGCGATCGATGATCACCGCTGCAGCGACGGCATCGAGGGCAGCCGCATCACGGCGGCGCTTGCGCCCTTCGGCGCGCTCGACGGCGAAGCGGCGTGCGGCCTCGACCGAGCTGGAACGCTCGTCGATCATCACCACCGGCAGCTTGAAGCGCTCCCGCAGCTGGCGGGCGAAGCCCTGCGCGCGCTTGCGGTTGGGCTGGTCCTGGCCGTCCAGGGTCAGCGGGTCGCCGACCACCAGGCCGTCGGGCTTCCATTCCTTGAGCAGGCGTTCGATCGCGGTCCAGTCCGGGCCGTTGCCGTGCACATCGACCACGGCCACCGCGCGCGCATGCGCGGCGAAGGCACTGCCGATGGCCACGCCGATCCGTCGCGAGCCGACATCGAAACCCAGAACGGTGCCATCACGACGGATCGCCGGGGCAGCAGAATCCGGCGCGGGCGTGATGGGCTCAGACATGGCCGCTGTAGTCGGTCAGCCGGAACAGGTCCACGCCGATGCGCGAGGCCGCACCCTGCCAGCGCTGCTCCAGCGGCAGCTGGAACACCAGCTCGGCATCGGCCGGCACGGTCAGCCAGCTGTTCTCGGACAGCTCGCTTTCCAGCTGCCCTGCGCCCCAACCGGCACAGCCGAGGGTGACCACGGCATTGGCCGGGCCTTCGCCGCGCGCCATCGCTTCGAGGATGTCGCGCGAGGTGGTCAGGTACAGGCCGTCGCCCACGGTCAGGCTGGAATCCCACGCCCGCGCGTCGTCATGGATGACGAAGCCGCGCTCGGGATGCACCGGGCCGCCGTTGAGCACCATGCGCGCCTGCAGGTCGCCATCACCGGTGGTGATGTCCATCTGTGCAAGCACTTCACCCAGCGTGTACTCGGAAGGCTGGTTGACCAGCACGCCCATCGCCCCGTTCTCGTCGTGCTGGCAGATCAGCGCGACGCTGCGGGCGAAGGTCGCGTCGAGCAGCGACGGCAGCGCGACGAGCAGGTGATCGGCAAGGGAGGTCGGCGTTACAGGCATGGTCCTATTCTACCTGCTGGGGGCGGGATGGTCGCGCGATGGCGTCGAACTGCGATGGGCTAGGATGGTGCTTTGCCATGGAAGGTCATCGATGCAGTCTTCAACGCCTTTGACCCTGCCGGCACGCAGCGCCATCGTCCTGCTTGCCCTGCTGCAGGGCCTGATGCTGTATGCCGCGCAGGAACTGTCCGACGCGTGGCCGTTCCGCGATATCGGCTGGCGCTACTGCTGGTACGCCTGGGTGCTGGCCATTCCCAGCGCGGTGGCGCTGAGCCTGGTGGAGCTGGGCCAGCGCCGCCTGTGGCTGCAGGCCGTGCTCGGCTCGACGGTGGTGCTGGCGCTGGCCGCCTGGATCGGCTGGAACCTCACTGGCGAGACCGCACTGGAATCGGGCGCGTTGCAGCTTCCGTTGACCCTGGGCATGGCCGTTGCGGTGTTCGTGGTCCTGCCCTGGTGGCAGTTCCAGCTGCAGCACGGGCACTGGCGTGCCAGTTACCCCGAGCTGTTCGAGCGCGCCTGGCAGAATGGTTTGACCCTGGCCCTGGCGGCACTGTTCACCGGGCTGACCTGGCTGCTGTTGTGGCTGTGGTCGGCGCTGTTCCAGCTGCTCGACGTGACCGTCTTCCGCGACCTGTTCCGGCAGGACGCGTTCATCGCACTGGCCACCGGCAGCCTGGCCGGGTTCGGCGTACTGATCGGGCGCACCCAGCACCGCGCCATCCAGATCACCCGCCAGGTGCTGTTCGCGATCTGCCGTGGGCTGTTGCCGCTGCTCTCGTTCATCGCCGTATTGTTCGTGCTGAGCCTGCCGCTTACCGGGCTGGAACCGTTGTGGAAGACCCGCTCGGCCGCCGGCCTGCTGCTGGTGCTGTCGCTGCTGCTGGTGACGTTCACCAATGCGGTCTACCAGCAGGGGGAAGACAGCGCCCCCTACCCGCTGCTGCTGCGCCGGCTGGTTGAAGCCAGCCTGCTGGCGCTGCCGGTCTACGCCGCACTGGCGCTGTACGCACTGGGGCTGCGCGTGGTGCAGTACGGCTGGACCGTGGACCGGTTCTGGGCGGTACTCGTCGCAGTGGCCGTGGCCGGCTATGCCGTGGGCTACGCGCTGGCGGTGCTGCGCCGGCAACGCCGCTGGTTGCAGATGCTGGAGCCGGTCAACCGCTGGATGTGCTGGGCGGTGCTGGCACTGGCATTGCTGGGCAACTCGCCGCTGCTGGACCCGGTGCGGCTGACCCTGTCCAGCCAGCTGGCGCGCCTGCGTGCGGAACCGCCCGCGATCACCAGCAGTGACGTCAACGTGCTGCGCTTCGATCTTGGCCACCGCGGCGTGCGGGCGCTGCGCGAGCTGCAGCGTGATCCAGCCATCACCGCCGATGCCAACGCGCCACAGGTGATCGCTGCCGCGCTGGCACGTACCTCGCGCTGGGATGACGGCCACCGCCTCGACAAGGGGCCGCAGGACGTCGTCGCCCTGCAGCGCGCATTGAAGCTGGCCAAGGGATCCAGCTCGCCACCGGACGATTGGTGGCAGGCACTGGCCACGCGCGCGATCGATGGCGAATCCTGCGCCCAGAGCGAGCGCGACTGCCTGATCGTGCATCGCGACCTGGACGGCGATGGCACCGGCGAAGTGCTGCTGTGCGAGCTGTACACCCACCGTGGGCCGGACTGCGTGCTGTACGCACGTGGCAGGGATGCCCACTGGCGCCGGGCCGGTTCGCTGTTCGGCACCGTCAGCGGCCAGGCCGAGGCGATCAACCAGGCCCTGCGTGACGGCAAACTCACGCTCGTGCCACCGCGCTGGCCGATGCTGTCCATCGGCGGGCACCCTGCGCTGGCCATCGATCCCGAATCCGAATCCAACGAGCCTTCCCCATGAGCGGCTACTGCCTCATCGCCCCGGGCCATCCGGTGCACGACTACTACCACGCCAACGAGTACGGCTTCCCGCAGCGTGACGAGCGCGAGCTGTTCGAGCGGCTGGTGCTGGAAATCAATCAGGCCGGCCTGAGCTGGGAAACGATACTGAAGAAGCGCGAGGGCTTCCGCACGGCCTATGACGGCTTCGATGTGGACCGCGTGGCTGCATACGCCGAGCAGGACATCGAGCGCCTGCTGTCGGACGCAGGCATCATCCGCAACCGGCTGAAGGTGCTGGCGGCCATCCACAACGCGCAGGTGATCCAGCAGCTGCGGGCCAGCCACGGCAGCTTCGCGTCGTGGCTGGATGCGCACCACCCGCGCAGCAAGGCTGACTGGGTGAAGCTGTTCAAGAAGACCTTCCGCTTCACCGGCGGCGAGATCACCGGCGAGTTCCTGATGAGCCTGGGCTACCTGCCCGGTGCGCATGCCGAGGACTGCCCGGTGCATGCGCGGCTGCTGACGCTGTCGCCGCCGTGGTTGCAGGCCGCCGCCCGCTGATGGATATCCGCCGGGCATGGCCCGGCGTCATCACGCGTGGGTTCCGATAGTGCCGGCCGCTGGCCGGCAACCCCGTTGAACGGTCACACGCCCATGTAGCGGCCGGGGCGGTGGTTGAACATCAGCACCAGGCTGAGCACCACCGCGCCGATGGCCGAGTACAGCACCTTCGACGGCGACAACACGAAGAACGCGGCCACCATCAAGCAGGCGTCGTAGGACATCTGCACCTTGCCCGCGCTCCAGCCGCGGGTGCGCTGCAGGTACACCGCCAGGATGCCGATGCCGCCGAGACTGGCACGATGGCGGATGAAGAACAGGATGCCCAGGCCGGACAACGCGCCACCGACGATCGCCGAATACAGCGGGTTGATGTGCGAGAAGTCGATCCAGCGCGGCAGCAGGTCGGTCAGCACGCCACAGGCGGTGACCGCGGCGAAGGTCTTCAGGGTGAATTCCCAGCCCATGCGCCGCAGCGCCACCCAGTAGAACGGCAGGTTGACCAGCACGAACACCAGGCCGAAGTTCCAGCCCATCGAGTAGTGCAGCAGGAACGCCATGCCCGCCATGCCGCCGATCATCAGCCCGCCCTTGGCGAAGATGGCCAGGCCCAGCGAGGCCACCATCGTGGCCAGCACCATGCCCTGCACGTCCTCGGCGATCGAGTGGCGCAGCGCTTTTTCGTCGGCGGTGGTGCCGGCGCTGTCGGGCGGCGGGGTCAGCGGACCGGCGGTGACCAGGTGGCCGTCAGCGTCGTCGCACGGCGCGGGGCCATGGGAGGGAAGGGACATACGGGTGGGGAACAGCAGGTGGGGAGCGGTATTAGACACGATCTGCATGACAGTTGCAGATGAAATCGTTCAGCTGAATGCGCCCCGCCCGATCTCCGGCCCGCCGCTGCTCAGCCCTTGCCGGCCAGATGGTGCGCCACCAGCGCGTTGGCATGGCCATGGCCCAGCCCATGCTCACTTTTCAGGAAGCTGACCAGTTCCATGTGTTTCAGGCCCTTCTTCCCGGCCAGCAGCCCGAACCAGTGCGCTACCGGCTGCCCGTAGGTCTTCTCGATGGAGGGGAAGTACGAGGCCGGGCCCTTGGGCTTTTCAGTGCTCATGCGGAAGCTCCTTGCGTTGGATGTACCGGTACGACGAACAGGGGAGCCGGAAATCGACAGGTCCGTTCAATCCGGGAGCCGTATCATCCCGTCATGCCCCGCGAAAACCTCAACGACCTGCAGGCCTTCGTCCACGTTGCCCGCGAGGGCAGCTTCACCAAGGCCGCCGCCCAGCTGGGCGTGTCCCAGTCCGCGCTCAGCCATGCCATGCGCGGCCTGGAACAGCGCCTGGGCGTGCGCCTGCTGACCCGCACCACCCGCAGCGTGTCCACCACCGAAGCCGGTGCCCGCCTGCTCGACACCCTGGGCCCGCGCCTGGCCGAGATCGAGGACGGACTGGCCGCGCTGGCCGAATACCGTGAACGCCCGGCCGGCACCATCCGCATCAATGCCACCGGCCATGCCGCCGAGTACATCGCGTGGCCACGGCTGGCGCCGCTGCTGCAGCAGTATCCGGACCTCAAGGTGGAACTGACCGCCGACTACGGGCTGGCCGACATCGTGGCCGAGCGCTACGACATCGGCATCCGCCTCGGCGAACGCCTGGCCCGCGACATGGTCGCCGTGCCGATCAGCCCGCCGCTGCGCATGCGCGTGGTCGGTGCACCCAGCTACTTCCGCCAGCACGTGGTCCCACGCCATCCGGACGAGCTGGCAGACCACAACTGCGTGACCCTGCGCCTGCCCACGCATGGCGGGCTGATGCCGTGGGATTTCGGCCAGGACGGCAACGAACTGAGCGTGCGCGTGAGCGGCCAGTGGACCTTCAACACCATGGGCATGACCCGCGCCGCTGCGCTGGCCGGCAGCGGACTGGCCTGGCTGCCGGAAGACCAGGTGCAGCCGATGCTGGACGATGGCCGCCTGCAGTCGGTGCTGGACGACTGGTGCCCGCACTTCGATGGCTACTACGCGTACTACCCGTCGCGCCGCCACGTCACCGTGGCGATGCGCACGGTGCTGGATGCGCTGCGCGGGCCGATGGCTGGATGAGGTGTGCGGACCAACGGTCCGCACCCACCTCGGTCCGCACCCGGTGATCAGCCCTTGGCCTGGGCCGCACGCTGGGCGTTGTAGCGCTCACCGACGATCGACACTTCATCCAGCGCCTGCGCGATGCGCTGCAGTTCCTCCGGCGCCAGCTGCAGGTCAGCCGCGCCCAGGTTCTCTTCCAGGCGGTGGATCTTGGTGGTGCCCGGAATCGGCACGATCCACGACGCCTGCGCCAGCAGCCAGGCCAGCGCCACCTGCGCCGGGGTCGCGCCGCGTGCTGCAGCAATCGTACTGATGCGATCCACCAGCGCCTGGTTGGCGCGGCGGGCTTCCACTTCGAAGCGCGGCACGCTGTTGCGGAAATCGTTGGCGTCGAAGGTGGTGTCGGCGTTGATCGCACCGGTCAGGAAGCCACGGCCGAGCGGACTGAACGGCACGAAGCCGATGCCCAGTTCCTGCAGGGCCGGCAGCAGTTCGCGCTCCGGTTCACGCCACCACAGCGAATACTCGCTTTGCACGGCAGCCACCGGCTGCACCGCGTGCGCACGGCGCACGGTGGTGGCGCTGGCCTCGGACAGGCCGAAGTGGCCGACCTTGCCCTCGGCGATCAGGTCGCGCACGGTGCCGGCCACGTCCTCGATCGGCACGTTCGGGTCGACACGGTGCTGGTAGAACAGGTCGATATGGTCGGTGCGCAGGCGCTTGAGACTGGCTTCGGCCACGGCGCGGATGTTCTCGGGGCGGCTGTCCAGGCCGGTATCGGTGCGCGCATCCCTGAAGCCGAACTTGGTGGCGATCACCAGCTTGTCGCGGTAAGGCGCCAGGGCCTCGCCGAGCAGGTCTTCATTGGTGTACGGGCCGTACACTTCGGCGGTGTCGAAGAAGGTCACGCCGCGTTCAACGGCAGCGTGCAGCAGGGCGATGCCCTGGCTGCGCTCGACCGGCTGGCCATAGGCATGGGTCAGGCCCATGCAACCCAAGCCCAAGGCGGAAACCTTCAGGCCGCTGCGGCCGAGTTCACGTGTCTGCATCGTCGTGCTCCAGAGGGGGAACGCTGACGATACGCCTGCAGGGGCTGCCGATTGAATGGGCAGCGTTGCAGTTGGTCATGACTGGAATTCATCAATCGCCAACGCGCCCGGTAGAGTCGACTGTTAGTCGACTGCTCTTTCACCGGCCGGGAAAATCCCGCGCTGCGCGCGAGAGTCGACTGACAGTCGACTCTACAGATCTGCAGGTCACCGGATCTCGGAGATCTCCACGCCATCCAGGCCCTGTGACAGCGTGCGTGCGTCGCCGCCCTGGCTGAGCTTGATGCGCAGGCGCACTTCGTTCTGCGAATCGGCGTAACGCAGCGCGTCCTCGTAGCTGATCTCGCCGGCCTGGTACAGCTCGAACAGGCTCTGGTCGAAGGTCTTCATGCCCAGCTGGACCGAGTCCTTCATCACTTCCTTCAGCTTGTGGATCTCGCCGTCGCGGATGTAGTCCTGAACCAGCGGCGTGCCGAGCAGGATCTCCATGGCGACCTTTCGCGAGCGGCCATCGGGCGACGGCACCAGCTGCTGCGCGACCACGCCCTTGAGGTTCAGCGACAGGTCCATCAGCAGCTGGTTGCGGCGGTCTTCCGGGAAGAAGTTGACGATGCGGTCCATCGCCTGGTTGGCGTTGTTGGCATGCAGGGTGCACAGCACCAGGTGACCGGTCTCGGCGAACGCGATGGCGTGGTCCATGCCTTCGCGGGTACGCACCTCACCGATCATGATCACGTCCGGCGCCTGGCGCAGGGTGTTCTTCAACGCGGCTTCCCAGCTGTCGGTATCGATGCCGACCTCACGCTGGGTGATGATGCAGCCTTCGTGCTTGTGCACGAACTCGATCGGATCTTCGATGGTGATGATGTGGCCGGTCGAGTTCTGGTTGCGGTAACCGATCATCGCCGCCAGCGAGGTCGATTTACCGGTACCGGTGGCACCGACGAACAGGATGATGCCGCGCTTGGTCATCGCCAGCGTCTTGATGATCGGCGGCAGGCTCAGTTCTTCCACCGTCGGAATGCGCGTCTCGATGCGACGCAGCACCATGCCGACCTGGTTGCGCTGGTAGAAGCAGCTGACGCGGAAGCGGCCGACACCGGACAGGCCGATGGCGAAGTTGCACTCGTGGGTCTTCTCGAATTCCTCGCGCTGCGCCGGGGTCATCACGTTGAGGACCAGGTCGCGGCTCTGCTGCGGCGTGAGCGGGGTCTGCGTGATCGGCGAGATCTTGCCGTTGACCTTCATCGCCGGCGGCATGCCCGCAGTGATGAACAGGTCCGAGGCGCGCTGGTGCGCCATCAGCTTGAGGAACGAAGTGAAATCGATGGTGGTCGCGGTGGTGTTCACGGCAGGCTCCCGGAAAGCGGTTTACCAGGTAACGGTCGGTGGAGGAAACAACACGGGAACAGCAGCGCACTGGCGCACGCTGCCCCGTTACTGCCCCGCCTTACTCGAACAGGCGCTTGTCCTTGGCGTACTCACGGGCCTGGTTTCGGGTGATCAGGCTGCGCTTGACCAGGTCCTGCAGGTGCTGGTCCAGTGTCATCATGCCGTATTGCTGGCCAGTCTGGATGGCCGAGTACATCTGCGCCACCTTGTCCTCGCGGATCAGGTTGCGGATGGCCGGGGTGCCGACCATGATTTCCCACGCTGCGGTACGGCCGCCGCCAACCTTCTTCAGCAGCGCCTGCGAAATGACCGCGCGCAACGACTCGGACAGCATCGAGCGCACCATCGGCTTTTCGCCGGCCGGGAACACGTCGATGATGCGGTCGATGGTCTTGGCCGCCGAACTGGTATGCAGGGTGCCGAACACCAGGTGGCCGGTTTCCGCCGCGGTCAGTGCCAGGCGGATGGTTTCCAGGTCACGAAGTTCGCCCACCAGGATGATGTCCGGGTCCTCACGCAGCGCCGAGCGCAGTGCTTCATTGAAGCCATGCGTGTCGCGGTGCACTTCGCGCTGGTTGATCAGGCACTTCTGCGAGGTATGCACGAATTCGATCGGATCCTCGACGGTGAGGATGTGGCCGTATTCGTTCTTGTTGATGTAGTCGATCATCGCCGCCAGCGTGGTCGACTTGCCCGAACCGGTCGGGCCGGTCACCAGGATCAGGCCCTGCGGCTGCTGGATCACTTCGCGGAACAGCGGCGGGCAGGCCAGGTCCTCGAGGGTGAGCACCTCGGACGGAATGGTACGGAACACCGCACCGGCACCGCGGTTCTGGTTGAACGCGTTCACTCGGAAGCGCGCCAGCGATGGAATCTCGAAGGAGAAGTCCACTTCGAGGAATTCCTCGTAATCGCGGCGCTGCTTGTCGGACATGATGTCGTACACCAGCGCATGGACCTGCTTGTGGTCCAGGGCTGGGATGTTGATCCGGCGAACGTCGCCGTCGACGCGGATCATCGGCGGCAGGCCTGCGGACAGGTGCAGGTCGGACGCTTTGTTCTTTACGGAAAACGCCAGCAGTTCGGCGATATCCATGAGCGGCTACTCCCCAATAACGGCTTCGACTGGAAGGATCTTTCCCCGGGCGGCAGTATAGCCTCCTGATTCAACGGAACGCGTTACGTGGCCACTCCCCTGCCCCAGATCCTGAGCAACCTGCATGCCGCCGCCGAGGCCGCTGGCAGGCCCGACCCACGCCTGCTGGCGGTGTCCAAGACCCAGCCGGCCGAGGCCGTGGCCGCGCTGGCCGCGCAGGGCCAGCACGCCTTCGGCGAGAACTACGTGCAGGAGGCACTGGCCAAGATGCAGGCGCTGCAGCATCTGGCGCTGGAATGGCACCTGATCGGCCACCTGCAGTCGAACAAGGCCGAGGCCGTGGCCAGCCATTTCGACTGGGTGCAGAGCGTGGACCGCCCCAAGCTGGTGACCGCGCTGGCACGCCATCGCCCGGCCGCGCGAGGCCCGCTGAACGTGCTGATCCAGGTCAACATCGACGGCGAATCCAGCAAGCACGGCTGTGCGCCGGAAGAAGTGGATGCACTGGCCGCAGCGATTGCCGCCGAACCCACCCTGCGCCTGCGCGGACTGATGGCGATTCCCGCGCCATGGCCCGAAGCCGAGCGCCGTCGGGATGCATTCGTGCGCATGCGCACACTTTTCCAGTTGCTGGCTGCCCAGCACGCGCAGATCGACACGCTGTCGATGGGCATGAGCAGCGACTACGCCGAAGCCATCGCCGAGGGCGCCACCCTGGTGCGCATCGGCACCGCCCTGTTCGGCGCGCGCCCGCGCCCGGCCTGATATTTCAAGGAGATTTCCATGGCAGCTGATTCCATCACCTTCATCGGCGGCGGCAACATGGCGCGCAGCCTGATCGCCGGCCTGATCCGCCAGGGCGTGCCGGCCGCGCACATCCACGTCGCCGAACCGGTGGCCGAACTGCGCCAGGCGCTGGCCGCCGACTTCGGCGTGCAGGTGCATGACAACGCGAGCGATGCCGCCGCGCAGGGTGACACCTGGCTGCTGGCGGTGAAGCCGCAGGTGCTGCGCGAGGTCTGCCAGTCACTGCAGGCGCTGGCACAGGCGAGCCGACCGCTGGTGGTGTCGATTGCCGCCGGCATCACCAGTGCGCAGCTGCAGCGTTGGCTGGGGGGCGACCTGGCAGTGGTGCGCGCGATGCCGAACACTCCTGCCCTGCTCGGCGCAGGTGTGACCGGCCTGTTCGCCACACCGTCGGTGGACACGCAGCAGCACGCGCGGGCCGAGCAGGTGCTGGCCAGTGCCGGGCGCACGGTGTGGATCGACAGCGAGGGGCTGATGGATTCAGTGACTGCTGTTTCCGGCAGCGGCCCGGCCTATGTGTTCCTGCTGGCCGAAGCGATGGAAGCGGCGGGTATTGCCCAGGGCCTGCCGGCCGACGCCGCGCGCACGCTGGTGGTGCAGACTCTGCTGGGCGCCTCGCGCATGCTGGATGAGGCTGGTGAAAGCCCGGCGGAACTGCGCCGCCGCGTGACCTCGCCCAACGGCACCACCCAGGCCGCGATCGAGAGCTTCCAGGCCGGTGGCTTCGAGGCCCTGGTGGATACGGCACTGCGCGCTGCGCAGGTGCGTGGGCAGGAACTGTCTGCGGCGAATGATTGATCCCGATGTGTGCCGACCAACGGTCGGCACCTACCAGCATCCACGCATGGCGTGGATCTATTGATACCTGTCGCCGCTGGAATGCACGGTGCTCTGCTGTCTGCGGTGAATGATTGACCCCGATGTGTGCCGACCAACCGTCGGCACCCACCATCATCCACGCATGGCGTGGATGCTCATTGCCCCAACATCGTCATGACGAAATCGACGAAGCACTGCAACCGCGGGCGCGGCCTGCGGTCGGGCAGGTAGATCAGGTGCATCGGCCGCGGTTCGGGCAGGTAGTCGCGCAGCAGCGGCTTCAACCGCCCGGCTGCAATCTCCCCGGCCAGCAGTGCGGTCGGCTGCAGCACCAGCCCGGCCCCGGCCACCGCGGCTTCGCGCAGTGCAACACCATCATTGCAGGTCAGGCGCGCTTCCCAGTCCACCTGTTCACCGTTGGCCAGCTGCCAGCCGTGGCCACCGCGCCAGGCCAGATGGCTCAGGCAGTCATGCCCTTCCAGATCGGCGGGCGTACGCGGCGTGCCGCGTCGGCGCAGGTAGGACGGCGCCGCGCACAGGCTCATCGCATACGGTGGCAGCGGCCGCGCCACCACCTCCTGCGACGGCAGCGGCCCGACCCGGATCGCCACGTCGAAGCCGTCCTCGATCAGATCCACACGGCGGTTGCTCAGATCCAGTTCGACGTTCAGCTGCGGCTGCGCGCGCAGCAGGCCGGCCAGTTGTGGCGCCAGCACGCAGCTGCCCCAGGTGGTGGGTGCGCTGACCCGCAGCAGCCCGCGCGGTTGCACCTGCAGGCCGGCCACGTCGGCCTCGGCCTGCTGCACCTGCTCCAGCACCTGCCGGCACCCGGCCAGGTAGGCGCTGCCGGCTTCGGTCAGGCGCTGGCGGCGGGTGTTCCGTTGCAGCAACGAGGTGCCCAGGTGCGCCTCCAGCTGCTGGATGTACTTGCCGACCATCACCGCCGAGACCTGCAACTGTTCAGCGGCCCCTGCAAAGCTGCCGCACTCGGCTACCGCGACGAAAGCCTGCATGCAGCGAAGGGTATCCATTGCTAATCCAGAGTTAGGAATCTGCAAAGCATACGCCGCTTACCTAACCCCGCTGTGACGGCGCAGACTGCGCTTACTCCCTCACGCAAGGAACGGCCATGAAGATCCTTCTCGTTGGTGCCAGCGGCACCCTCGGCCAGGCAGTCGCCCGCCAGCTCGGCCAACAGCATCAGATTCTCGCCGCCGGCCGCAGCAGCGGCGAACTGCGCGTGGACCTGACCGACGACACCAGCGTCGCCGAACTGTTCTCGCGTACCGGCCCGGTTGATGCGGTGATTTCCACCGCCGGCAAGCTGCACTTCGGTCCACTGCAGGACATGGCGCCGGCGCAGTTCAACCTCGGCCTGCAGGACAAGCTGCTGGGCCAGGTGCGGCTGGCCCTGGCGGCGCAGCACCATCTCAACGCCGGCGGCTCGATCACCCTGACCAGCGGCATCGTCAGTGCACAGCCGATCCGTGACGGCGTCAACGCCACCTCGGTGAATGCCGCGCTGGAAGGCTTCGTGCGTGCCGCCGCGTTGGAACTGCTGCCGCGTGGCCTGCGCATCAACGTGGTCAGCCCGAACGTGCTGATCGAATCGATGGCGGCCTACGGACCCTACTTCCCGGGCTTTGAAGCGGTGAGCGCGCAGCGCGCGGCGCTGGCCTTCCAGCGTGCAGTGGAAGGCATCCAGAGCGGCGAGACGATCACGGTCTGGTAAGAAAAAAGGCACGGAGGGGATCAAGTCGACAATGCACAAACGACATAATCCCCTCCGTCCCCTTTTCGCGGGTCATTCCCAGCGCATCGGGCCGTCGCCGCGTTCGCCAAGCACATCCCCCGGGTTGGCCAGGCGGCAGCGCTGCAGCGACAGGCAGCCGCAGCCGATGCAGCCGGTGAGCTCATCGCGCAGCAGTTGCAGCATGTGGATGCGTTCTTCCAGCTCGGTGCGCCAGCGCGCGGACAGCCTGGCCCAGTCGGCCTTGGTCGGTGCGCGCCCCTCGGGCAGGCTTTCGAAGGCACGGCCGACCGCTTCCAGCGGCATGCCCACGCGCTGCGCGACGCGGATCACCGCCAGCCGGCGCAGCACGTCGCGGCTATAGCGGCGCTGGTTACCCGAAGTGCGCAGGCTGCTGATCAACCCCTTGCGCTCGTAGAAGTGCAGCGCCGAAACCGCCACGCCACTGCGCTGGGCGACTTCGCCCACGCTCAGTTCCTGGGACACCATTGCTTGACCTCAACTGCTGTTGAGGTGTCATGCTGCTATCTTCGCCGCCAGTTGACAAGCGCGGCCCGCATCTGAACCGTATGCCCCCGACCCTCTCGCCCGCCGCCGCCCACCTGCCGGCTGACACCTCGATCCTGTCCGCACGCTATCGCGCCACCACCCTCGGCATGGTCGCGCTGGTCGCGCTGCACGCCTTCGAGGCATTGGCCGTTGCGGCCGCGATGCCCACCGTGGCCGAGGCGCTGGATGGCCTGCGCCTGTACGCACTGGCCTTCGGCGGTACCCTGGCCACCAGCGTGATCGGCATGACCCTGGCCGGGCGCTGGGCCGATCACCGTGGTCCGGCACGGCCGCTCTGGTACGGATTGGCCTGCTTCGTGCTGGGCCTGTTGCTGGCTGGCTTTGCCGTGCGCATGGGCATGCTGGTGGCGGGACGCCTGCTGCAGGGCCTGGGTGCGGGTGCGATCTCGGTCTCGCTGTACGTGATGGTCGGCCGCAGCTACCCGGAGCACCTGCGGCCGAAGGTGTTCGCCGCCTTCTCGGCCGGCTGGGTGGTGCCTTCGATGGTCGGCCCGGCGTTGAGCGGCCTGATCGTGCAGCACCTGGGCTGGCGCTGGGTGTTCCTGGCGGTGCCATTGCTGGCGGTTCCGGCAGGCCTGCTGCTGCGCCCCGCGCTGGCACGCATGCAGCCCAGTCCCCCCAGCACCGCCGACGATGGACGCGGCAAGGTGGTGCGCTGGGCCAGCGGCGCCTCGCTGGCCGCGTTGCTGCTGTACTTCGGCGGTCAGCAACCGGGCCTGCCTGCCCTGCTCTGCATCGGTGTGGCGGTGCTGGCGCTGCTGTTCTGCGTACATCGACTGCTTCCGCCCGGAACACTGATCCTGCGCCGTGGCCTGCCCAGCGTAATCGCGCTGCGTGGCATCGCGGCAGCTGCCTTCTTCGCCTGCGAGGCCTACCTGCCACTGCTGCTGCAGCGCGAACGTGGCCTTTCGCCCAGCTGGGCCGGTGCCGTACTCAGTCTCGGTGCGCTGGGCTGGTTCGCCGGCTCGTGGCTGCAGGGCCACCAGCAGCGTGGCTGGTCACGCCAGCAGCTGCTGCGCGCCGGCACGATGATGATGACGGTCGGCATCGCCGCCACGCTGGCCGTGCTGTTCAACGTAGTGCCACTGCCGGTGTCGCTGCTCGGCTGGGCCGTGACCGGCTTCGGCATGGGCATGATCTACGCCAGCCTGTCGGTGTTGACGCTGTCGTTGTCGGCGCCGCGGGAGCAGGGTGCCAACACCTCGGCACTGCAGCTGAGCGAGGCCCTGTCGGTGACCACCGCGCTGGCGGTCTCCGGCGCATTGTTCGCGTTGTTCGTGGAAAGCACCCCGCACACCGGCTACCTGCTGTGCCTGGCCATCACCTTCGGCCTTGCGCTGTTGGCCACGGTGATCGCGCGACGGGTGTAGCGCCGCCGCGCATCGCGGTAGTGCCGGCCGCTGGCCGGCAACCTCACGAACGCTGGAATGTCCAGATGATGACGGCCAGGGACCGGCATTACCGCGTACCGGCCCCCACATCATCGATGTCCCGATGCAGGATGCGCCGCACTTCCAGCACCGCCTGCGGGGTCTCCTGCACGCTGTGGCCGGAAATGATCACCTTCTCCGACAACGCACCCGGCAGGTGCGCGCTCCAGTACGGCACCAGCCCGTCATCGGATTTGTCCACCGGCAGTTCCGGTTTGCGCTGGGCGATGATCGAGTGGTACTTCAGGCCCGCTTCGATCGGCAGCTGTGCGGCGGCCTTCACGAACGGATCGCTGGCCTTGAGGTTGTCGATGCTGTTCGGAATCTTCGGCTTGGCCGTGCCATCGACCTGCTGTTCGGCCTGCGCCAGTGCCAGGAACACATCCTCGAATTTGCCGAGGATGGTCAGCGGCAGGCGTACCAAGCGACCGATCAGGCGCCCGACCTTGTTGCCGGCAATGTCGGTGCCCTGGTGCGGCGCGGCGATGAAGATCGCGCGTTCCACGTTCGGCTGCGCCTTGAAATGCAGCAACGGCCCCAGCTTGTTCTGCACCCGCTTCAGGCGCTCGCCCTTCAGGTCGTAGTTGGCCAGCAGGTCATTCCACAGTACGTCGCCCGAGTCACTGACCAGCAGGCGCGCCAGCACGCCGCCCATGCTGTGGCCGATGTAGACCATGTCCTTCGATGCACGCGTGCTGCCGTTGGGATCGAAGTGCTTCAGCGTGTCGTTGAATGCATTGGCGATCTCGTAGCGGTTCAACGCGATCGGCGCATTGGTCGGGTAGTAGACCTGCCACACCTGGAACTGCTGGCGCAGCTCGGGGTCGCCCATGATCTCGTTGGCCAGGTTCACCCAGGCTTCCGGGCTGCTGGCCAGGCCGTGCAGCATGAAGATGATACGACGATTCGGGTCCCACGGCTGCATCAGGTAGATGTGCGGTTCGCCGATGCCCTCGCTCATGCCGAACAGGGTGCGCAGCGATTGCCGGGCGAAACCGCTCTGCGCCAGCCACAGGCCATAGGCGGCGGTGAAGTTGCCGGCCAGCGGCACCTGCTCGCCATGCAGGGTGATGCGCTCGGTGGCTTCGGGCGAATAAGCGTCCAGCTCGACCCGGCGCGTGCGCATCACATCGTCCAGGTTGCTGCCCTCGAAGCGCAGCAGTGCGGTGACGTTGATCGAAGACATCTCGCTGAACTCGGGCACCGAATCGTCATCGCGATGACGGCGGCCACGGCGTGCGTCGTCCTCATCCTCCTGCGGCGCCTCGGCCTTGGGGCCCTCGGGTGCGATCACCGGTGCAACCAGCTTCGGCGGGTCCATCACCATCACCAGCTCGGCACCGAAGCCATCGCGGCGATAGGTACTGCGCAGGCCGACGAAGCTGACCGTGCCGGCCGGCACCAGCTGCGCGGGAATGCTCTTCAGGTTCAGCTGCTGGTAGTTGGAGGCCAGCGACCAGCTGCCGACCGTGAGCGGCTTCGTGTAGTCCTCGCCGGCCAGCGCAGCGGCGCGTGCGCGCACGAACAGCACCACTGCCGCCTTCTCGGCCGCGTAGTTGTAATAGTCGCGCACCTGCGTCTGGCGGTCCTCGAAGGCACGGTCGGACGGTGAGCGGCCGCTGTAGAACAGGTAGGCATAGGCATAGCGCGCCGCTTCCAGCCAGGCATCCAATGCAGCATCGCTCATCGGCGGATCGCCGGCAGCCGTCTTCTTCGGCGTCATCGCCAGCGCGGCCTTCACCCACAGTTCGGACAGCGCCGACAACCGCTGCTCGACATTGAGGTCGTCGGTCATCAGCAGCGTGCTGCGGCAGACCAGGAAGTCCTTTTCGCACTGCGACTCGTCCAGGCCTGCCGCGCTGAGCGTCTCGCGCGCGGCCGGGCTGAGCTTGCCCGTGTTGAGCACGTCGGCACGCTTGTTGACCAGCGAATCGCTGGACTTGACCTGCTTGACGGTAACCATCGCGCAACCGCTGCTACCCAGCAGCAGGAAGGCAGCGAACAACACCGGCAGCAGGCGCTGCCAGCGGCGTGGGAGGAATCGGGTCATTACTGCGGGTCCTGCTCGGTGCCGGGCACGCCCTGGCGGATTACGGTGGAGAAATGGTCGCCGCTGCCCAGGTCCAGCGCGCGCTGGGTGATGCGGCCCTTGTCATGCAGCTCGGCGTACGGCACACCTGGAGCGAGCGCGCCGACCTCCTGCGCGTACTCGGCCAGGTAACCGGACAGCAGCAGGCGGTAATCCAGCGGCAGGCGCGGTGCGATGTGCCGGGCCAGGTCGAAGACGATGGTGGTGCAGTTGCTGGTCAGCGTGTTGTAGAAGCCGGGCTTGGCATCCAGTTCGCGTGCCTGCGCGATGTACGCTGCGAACAGCTCCTTCAGCTGCGCACGGTCCATGCCATGCAGGCGGTAGAGATAGACGTCCTCGCCGCGCGCGTTGGTGCGGGTGCGGATGATGTCGGTCTCCTCCGAAGCTACCAGGGTCATCTCGAACTTGCGGAAGAAGCCACCCAGCGCCGAGAACGATTCACCGCGCTCCTTGCGGATCTCCAGCGAGAACACCACGTGGCGACCGTCCTCGAAACCAAACGAGATCAGGGTGTGGGCGATGGCCGGGCCCATCCAGTACGACAGCACCAGATCGGCCGAGCGCAACTGGTCCAGGTCGTACTCGCGGCGCACCCAGCGGGCGTCGTAGTCGGTTTCGCTGCGCCAGGTGAAATCACGCACGTTGTCCAGCACGACGTGGCGGCCATCGAAAGACACCACGTGCAGGCGCTGGGCCACGTCATCGGCCCACACGCGGTCCTGGCGCGGGGTCAGCAGCAGCCACCACAGGCCGGCCAGCGCCAGCGATGCCCCGAACGCCAGGCCCAGGCGGCGCGAGGCACGGCCACGCGCGACCCGCCACGACACCCACAGCGCAACCAGCAGCCACAGCCCGGCGACGCCGGTAGCCAGCCAGCCCGGCCCCGGCAACTGATAGGCCAGCAGCCCGGTCACCCACAGCGCCAGCAGCGCCATGGCACTTCCTGTCATCCATCGTCCTGCGGCTTTCACTGGCATCCTGTCGCGGTCCTGAAGCCGCATAGTTAGCCACAAGCGGGTTCACCGTGGCATCTACGGCCCGTTCAGGCACACCGGCGCACCGTCTGCGGCGGCCCCCGCGGCCAGACGGATCACACAGGAGCAATGATGGGCATCACTTCCGTGGCCGGCGTTCCGGTCCAACCCCAGCACCGCGCAACCTGCCACTGCGGCACCGTCGAGCTGCTGCTGGACCTGCCGGACGGCATCGTCGATCCCCGCCGCTGCGACTGCTCGATGTGCCGGCGCCGGGGTGCCATCGCCGCCAGCGTCCCCCGCCAGGGCCTGCAGGTGCTGCGCGGGCAGAACCATCTGCGGATGTACCAGTTCAACACCCATGTGGCCGAGCACTACTTCTGTGGCGTGTGCGGCATCTACACCCATCACCGGCGCCGCTCCAACCCCGACCAGTACGGCTACAACGTGGCCTGCCTGGAAGGCATCGACCCGTTCGCGTTGGGGGTGATCCCGGTCAGCGATGGGGTCAACCACCCATCAGACCGCACCGGCTAGTGGCGCGTGCGCCGCGGCGGGGTGGCCACCTTCTGCCAGGGCGCCATGCCGCTGCGCCCCGCCCGCGCCGGGCGTTTCAGCCAGGGCCGGCGCGGCGGTGCCGGTGGCGCATCCGCGGCCGGGGGAGGAAGCGGTCGACGGCCAGGCCAGAGATGATCGAGCAGCCACATGGCAGGTCTCCGTGGGGGACGGGGACGACCAAGCCTAGGCCCGGGTGGGCATAGGCAGCGTGAGCGGGACACGACAACGGGATGACGGCGAAGGCGGGCGATGAGCCTGCTACGCAGTACGCCCGACCAACGCGTCTTTACGTTTCCGCAGCAACAGGTGCAACAACGCAGCACATGCGGCGGTCAGCAGCGCCAGTACACGCAGCAGTGTTGCCAGCGCCTCACTGCTGGCGTGCTGCAGCTGCATGCGACTCATCGCCGGTAGCAGTGCCTGCGCCTGTTCCCGCGCCCCGGTGGCCAGATAGGCACCGGCACGCGCCAGCGATGCCGGCGACGCCCCCTGCAGCTGATGGCCGATCAGCAGCGCAAGCAAGGCAGTGACTGCGGCCAATGCGATGCCCTCACCGGCTACACGCACGGTCCCGAAGATGCCGGCGGCCATGCCCGCACGCTGTACCGGCACCACGCTGACCGACAGCCCATCCATCAGCCCCCATGGCAAGGCCGTCCCTGCACCGACCAGCATCAGCCACGGCACCCACTGCGAAGGCGACGGCTGCGATGCATGGCGCGACAACAGGTACAGGCCAGAGGCACAGACCAGCAGTCCCAGCGTGCACAGCCGCGCACTTCCAACGCGCTCCGCCCAGCGCGCAGCCAGCATCGGCAGCACCAGCATCGGCGCGGACAGGGCCAGCATCTGCAGCCCCACCAGGGTCGCGCTCTGTCCGTGCACACCCAGCAGCTGCAGAGGCAATACCACCAGCAGCACCACGTAGCCGAAGCAGGTCGCCACCGGCAGCAGCTGGACACCGAGGAACGCCGGTTGCGAGAACAACGAGAGGTCCAGCAGGGGTGAGCGGTGCAGTCGTTCGATGCAGATGAACGCTGCGCCCAGCAGCAGCGTCGCCAACAGCGCCAGTTGCACGCGCACGGTATGCAGGCCGAACTCGCCCAGCCACAGCAGGGCCAGGGTCAACGCTGCCAGCATCAGGCTGAAGCCCAGCATGCCGCCGACATCCAGCCGCCCGCGTTCACCGTGGCTTTCGGGCAACACACGCGCGCCCAGTACGAAGGCGGCGAATGTCAGCACGCCGCCGACGGCGAACACACTGCGCCATCCCAATGCCTGCAGCAGCAGACCCGCAAGCAGCGGCCCCAGCGCCAACCCCGCACCGAATGTGGCGCCCAGCAGGGCGAACACACGGCCACGCATCGGCCCCTGCCAGGCATGCGCGAGCGCAGCCGTGCCGGACGCCAACGCCGCTGCGGCGGCAACGCCCTGCAACCCACGCGCCAGATCCAGCCACAGCAGCGTGGGCGCGAGGCAGACGACGATCGTGGCGACGGTGAAGCCTGCTGTGCCCAGCAGGAACAACCGCCGCCGGCCATAGCGGTCGGCCAGGCCACCGGCAGCGAGCAGCAGGCTGCCGAAGGTGAGCATGAAGGCGTTGGTCACCCAGGCCAGCACGCTCGGCGACGACGCCACGGAACGGGCCAGCGCGGGCACCGCGACGGCACCGGCCGAGAAGGACAACGGCAACGCCAGTGCGGCCAGGCAGACGGCAAGCAGGGTCCAGCGCTGCTGCGTCTGGACAGGTACAGGGAGCATCGAAACCGGGGCCATGCGGGCCTCCATCCATCAGGGGCATTGATGATGGACAGGCCGCTATTCCTGAAAAACAGGCTCGATGGACATTGATTGCGTCTCAATGTTCCGTAATCATGCCCCGCATGGACTCCATTTCTGCCCTGCTCGCCTTCGTCCGCACCGCGGAGGCCGGCAGCATCGTGGGTGCTGCGCGTGCACTTGGCCTGTCCGCGTCGGCGGTCGGCAAGCGCATCGCCCGCCTTGAACAGGAGCTCGGCACCCGGCTGTTCCAACGCACCACCCGCCGCGTGCATCTCACCGACGAAGGCGAACTGCTGCTACAGCGCTGTCGGCGTGCACTGGACGAGCTTTCCGAAGCACAGGCGGACCTGGCGCAGCGACAGCATGCCCCCAGCGGGCTGCTGCGCATCGGCCTGCCCACCATCGGGTACCGCTTCCTGCTGCCGGTGCTGCCCGGCTTCCAGCAACGCTATCCGCAGGTGCAGCTGGAACTGGACTTCAACGACCGCATCGTCGATGTGGTCAGCGAAGGCCTGGACGCGGTGATACGCAGTGGTGAACTGGCCGATTCCAGCCTGACCGCACGGCGACTGGGCGGCTTTCGTTTCATCCTCTGTGCGGCGCCGGGCTACCTGCAGGCGCATGGCACGCCCGGTGATGTGAGCGAGCTGCGCATGCATACCGCGCTGCGTTTCCGTTACCCCACCACCGGAAAGCTGCATCCCTGGCAGCTGCCGGGCATCGAAGGCGATGCCGGAGCGCGCCTTCCCACGGCGATGACCTGCAACAACATGGAGGCCGTGCTGGCCGCTGCGATCGGTTGCATGGGCCTGGCCTGGATGCCTGACTTCCTCGCTGCTGACGCGCTGGCCGATGGCCGCCTGCAACGAGTACTGCCTGCGCTGCCCACGCACCAGGGGCAGTTCTCGCTGCTATGGCCCGGTGGGCGCCATCCCAGTGCACGCCTGCGGGTGTTCATCGACTACGCCGTTGCGCATCTGTTCCAGGGCGACAAGGCGTAGCGGGTCCACAGAATCAGTTGGTGCCCGCCGTCTGCAGGAAATTGCGCAGCACCGGCGACGGCTGTTCCGGCTGCATGCAGAACGGCAGGTCGAAACGCGCTGCTTCGTCCTCCAGCACGCGATAGACGATCTCCTGCGGGCGGAAGCTGGCCATGCTGGCCGGGACGATCGCCACGCCGGCGTCCACCGCCACCAGCGACAACACCGCGTGCATGCCCTGCGCTTCCTGCACCACGCGCGGGGTGAACCCCGCCGCGGTGCACAGGCCCAGCACCTGTGCATGGAAGCCGATGCCCTCGCCCGCCGGCCATGAAACGAACGATTCGTCGGCCAGCATCGCCACACTGACCTCCGGCGCGTCGGCCAGCGCATGAGCGCGCGGCAGCGCAATCGCCAGGCGGTCGTGGTCGAAGTCGTGCAGCACCAGCTCGGCGGCGGGGATCGGTGGAATCAGCACGCCGACGTCGATGCGCTGCTCACGCAGCCACAACTGCTGCTGGCGTGATGTGGCTTCCTGCAGATGCAGCTGAACGTGCGGGTAAATCTGGCGAAAGCGGCGGATCAAACCTGGCAGGCGGCCATACAGCGCACTGCCGACATAGCCTACGCGCAGGCTGCCGGACTGTCCGGCAGCAGCTTCGCGCGTGCGCTGCAATGCCTGCTCGGCCTGCTGCAGCGTTGCCCGCGCCTCCACCAGCAAGGTCTGCCCGGCCACGGTCAGGCCCAGCGTGCGGTTTCCGCGCACGATCAGTTCACTTCCGAGCTCGTCTTCCAGCCGTCGTATCGCCGCCGTCAGCGGCGGCTGTGACATGTGCAGGCGGGCGGCGGCGCGGTGGAAATGCAGTTCTTCGGCCACGGCGACATACTGGCGAAGCAGGCGCAGGTCGATCATCTCGAAGCAGGCAGTGGGAACCCGCCTAGGGTACGCCCTCAGCCACGCACGTCGACGCTGGCGCGGGCGATGGCCGGCCACTGCAGCGCCACCGACTCGATGCTGTCGGCACTGACCGCGCACAGATCCCTTGGGTACGCCACATGCTCGGCCTCCTGCAGGCGCAGTGCGTGGAACTGGCCATTGCTTGCGCGCAGCACCCAGCCGCCGTCCTGGCAGCGCGTGGATGCCAGATAGGCCACACCTTGCGCAACAGCTTCCGGATGCAGCTCATCGGGCTCACCCTCGATGCCCCACATGCGCGTCTTTGCCACCGGCGAAACCGCATTGACCACGATGCCATGCTCGGCGCCCTCCAGCGCCAGCACATTGACCAGGCCAAGCGCGGCCAGCTTGCCCATCGCGTAAGCGGACAGCCCGCGCTGTGCGTACTGCGGATACAGCGCGCGATCGGACGTGGTGATGACGATGCGCCCACCGCCCGCCGCGCGCATCGCCGGCCACGCCGCCTGCGCCAGCCACAGCGGCGTCTTCGCCGCCAGGCACAGCATCTGCTCCAACGCATCGTCCTCGATCGCTTCCAGTGGCTGGTACTCGACCCAGCCCGCGTTGTGGATCAGGAAGTCGATGCGGCCGTGCGCCTGCAGCAGTTCCTGCACCAGCGCATGGCAACCGCTGCGATGATCGATGGGACCATTTGCGGCCTGCACTGGCAAACCCTGCCGCTGCAGCGCTTCGACGCTGCGCAGGATGCGCTGTGGATCGGCGCCGCGGCCATCGGTACCGGCACCGACGTCATGCATCACCACCTGCGCACCGCGCTCGGCCAGCAGGCGGCTGTAGGCCAGGCCCAACCCACCCGCGGCACCGGTCACCAGGCCCACCCGGCCCTTGAAGGAAATATGCGAAATCGGCTTCATGCGCACAGCTTCAGCCAAGCTCACCGCCCCCCCCAATACCGTTGACCATCGGCCACGATACGCTCTCGCTATCACCGAAAAAGGGGACGGAGGGGATTAAGTCGTAACTCGCCCTACCGTGCCTGAAACGACTTAATCTCCTCCGTCCCCTTTTTCGTTCAGCGACTGAAGCGGCGCGCGCCGGCCACGCAGATCACCGCGACCACGGTCACCAGCACCATGCTGAGGCTGACCGATTCGTGCAGCAGCAGCGCGGCCAGGGCCAGGCCGAAGAACGGTTGCAGCAACTGCAACTGGCCGACGGCGGCGATGCCGCCCTGCGCCAGCCCGCGGTACCAGAACAGGAAGCCGATCAGCATGCTGAATACTGCCACATAGCCCAGCGCCCACCACGCCGAGGCACCAACCGCAGTGAACGAGGCCGGGCGCATCAGCACCGTCAGCGGCAGCATCACCGGCAAGGCCAGCAGCAACGCCCAACTGATCACCTGCCAACCGCCGAGATGACGGGCCAGCCGACCACCTTCGGCATAGCCCAGCCCGCACACCACGATCGCCGCCAACATCAGCAGATCGGCCTGCAACGATGCCTCGATGCCGTTGCGCACCGCATAGCCGACCACGCAGGCACTGCCCAGCAACGAAAACAGCCAGAACGCCGGGCGCGGCCGATCGCCACCGCGCAGCACGCCGAACACCGCAGTGCTCAACGGCAACAGGCCAAGAAACACGATGGTGTGCGCCGACGATGCGTGACGCAGCGCGAGTGCGGTCAACAGCGGAAAGCCGACCACCACCCCGAGGCTGACCACTGCCAGGCCTGGCAGGTCACTGCGCCGCGGCCACGGCTGGCGCAGCAGAAGGAGCAGGCCGAGGCCGAGCACGGCGGCAATGGTGGCGCGTGCAGCGGTGACGAATCCGGCGTCCAGCTGCAGCACCGCCAGGCGGGTGGCCGGCAGGGAGCCGGCGAAGATCACCACACCGATGAAGCCATTGATCCAACCACTCGCCGACCGTTCCACGCCTGTACTCCTGAAGGTGCCGGACGATGCCCGGCTGGACCTGCATGGAAGCATCCGGCGCGGGAAGACCCCAGCTACAATCCAGTACAGTCGCAAGTAACTGTACTGCCCACACTTCCACTACGGTTCCACCATGCCGCGCCCGCTTACCCGCATCGAATCGGTCATCCAGACCGTCCGCACCCGCATCAGTGCACGGGTGGATGGCCCCGGCTCACGCCTGCCTTCGGTTCGTGCGCAGGCTGCGACGATGGGGGTTTCGGTCTCCACCGTGGTCGAAGCCTACGAGCGCCTGGCGGCCGAAGGCCTGATCAGTGCGCGCGCAGGCTCGGGCTTCTACGTCAGTGGCCCGGCCGCACCGCTGGCGCTGGCCGAACTGGAGCCACGGCTGGATCGCGCGGTGGATCCGCTGTGGGTATCACGGCAATCGCTGGAAACGCCCGCGGGCGACCTCAAGCCAGGGTGCGGCTGGATGCCCAGTGACTGGCTGTATCACGATGGCGTGCGCCGCGGCCTGCGCCGGCTGGCGCGTGCCGATGCCATGCAACTGGTGGACTACGCCGCCCCGCTCGGGCTGCCCGCGTTGCGCCAGCTGCTGCAAAGGCGCAGCGCCACGCTTGGCATCGATGCACCGGTGGAGCAGATCCTGTTGACCGAATCCGGTACGCACGCGGTCGATCTGCTCTGCCGTTTCCTGCTCAAGCCCGGCGACTGCGTGCTGGTCGATGACCCGAGCTACTTCAACTACCACGCGCTGCTCAAGGCGCACCAGGTGCAGGCCATCGGCGTGCCGTACACGCACAGCGGCCCGGACCTGGAGGCGTTCGCGCAGGCCCTGCAGGCACATTCGCCGCGGCTGTACATCACCAATTCCGGATTGCACAACCCGACCGGCGCGGTGCTTTCCGCGAGCACCGCACACCGCCTGCTGGGCCTGGCCGAACGCAGCGAACTGATCATCATCGAGGATGACATCTTCGCCGACTTCGAACTGCAGCCGGCACCGCGGCTGGCCGCGCTCGATGGACTGTCACGGGTGATCCACGTCGGCAGTTTCTCCAAGACGCTGTCGGCAGCCTCGCGCTGCGGCTACATCGCTGCGCGCCACGACTGGATAGAGGCATTGACCGACCTGAAGCTGGCGACCAGCTTCGGCGGTGGCCATCTGGCCGCGCAGTTGATGCACATCGCGCTGACCGACAGCGGCTACCGCCGCCACATGCAGTCGATACGTTCGCGCCTGGCCGATGCACGCCGGCACACACTGCGGAAGCTGCAGATGCTGGGCATCACGCCGTGGCTGCAGCCGGAAGCCGGCCTGTTCCTGTGGTGCCAGCTGCCCGATGGCCGCGACGCCGCCGCACTGGCGCGGCAATGCCTGCGCGAAGGCATCGTGCTGGCGCCGGGCAACGCGTTCAGCCAGTCGCAGCGCGCGGCCGACTATGTACGTTTCAACGTTTCGCAGTGCCAGGACCCGAGGATCTGGCAGGTGCTGGCGGGCGCGCTGCGTTGAGCTGGTAATGCGCGACCAGCGCATCCACCACCACGCGCACGCCCGGCAACTGGCCGCGACGATGCGGCAGCAGCACGCTGGTGGTGACTTCGCCGGCATGCCACGCCGGCAGCACCTGCTGCAGGCGGCCGGCGGCGATGGCCGCAGCACACAGGCTGTGTGGCAGCACGGTGATGCCAAGACCCGCTTCGGCCGCCGCGACCAGCAGCTGCGATTCATTGCCGACCAGCGCCACCTGTGGCTCCACCTGCACAGTGCGGGCGTCGGCGCTGTGCAGCGTCCAGCGCGTTGCATGGCGCGCGGTCAGCAGGCCGGCATGCGCGCGCAGCTGCTCGGGCGTATCCACTGCCGGCGCGGCTGCCAGATAGCCAGGGGACGCCACCAGCACGATGCGTTCGCTACCGAGCATGCGCTGCACCAACCCGGAATCCGGCAGCGGACCGAAGTGGCTGCGCAGGGCGATGTCGATGCCTTCCTGCGCCAGGTCGATGAAACGATCACTCACTTCAACTTCGATACGCAGCCGTGGATAGCGGCGGGCCAACGCGGGCAGGCACGCGGCGAGCTCGCCCTGCACCACCGGAATCGAAGCGCTGATCCGCACGGTGCCGCTGGGTTCGGCCTGGCGGTCGCGGACAATGGCCTCGGCGGCCTCGACCTCGGACAACGCTGCGCGTGCGCGCTCGAAGAACTCCTGACCGACCTCGGTCAATGCGAAGCGGCGCGAACTGCGCTGCAGCAGCCGCACCTGGAGCTGTTCTTCCAGCAGCGCCACGCGCTTGCTCAGGGTCGAGCGCGGCAGGCCCAGATGGCGCCCGCCTGCAGCGAACCCGCGCTGCTCCACCGCGGTCACGAACAGGGCGAGATCGTTGAGGTTGAGCATGCGCAACGTCCACATATGTGGACTTCAGGATGCCATTCGAGCGGCTTCCTGGGCAATGTCCACGCAGGCACGCTTTCCTCACCCGCCGCATCGCGGCTTGAACCGGAAACCTGCCATGACCCCGATCCTCTTCTACGGCGTGCCCTCGGGCTGCTCGTTCGGCTCCATCGTCGCCCTGGAATGGCTGCGCCAGCCGTATCACCTGTGCCGCATCGACATGCCCGGCCAGGTGCAGAGCGAAGACTACCGCCGCCTCAATCCGCTGGGTGAAACCCCGACCCTGCGCACCGCGCAGGGCGAGCTGCTCAGCGAGAGCCTGGCCATCCTCAACCATCTGGCCGCGAAGGGCATCGCGCAGGGGCTGGGCTTCGCACAGGGCACGCCCGGCTTCGATCGCCTCAACCACCGGCTGGCCTATCTCAACACCAGTTTCTTCGGTGCCTACGCGCCGCTCTGGCACGCACTGGAGCATGCGCAAGGCGATGAAGGCGAGGCGCTGCGTGCCTATGGCACCACCAAGGTGCGCCACGCCCACCAGGCGCTGGAGCAGATGATCGGCACGGGCCCGTGGCTGCTGGGCGAACAGCGCAGCTTTGCCGATGCCTACTTCGCCGGCATCGCGCGCTGGAACGACTATCACCAGGTGGTCGATCGTCGCGAGTTCCCCAGGGTGCAGCAGCTGTTCGAGCGCCTGCAGGACGACGCCGGCGTGCAGTTCGCCCACGCCATCGAAGCGCAGCAGCCGGCAACCAGCAGCGGTGGCTTCCTCGGCGAGGTGCGGCTGGAAGACGTGCTTGAGGCAGCAGCGGCCTGAGCCCTGTCCTGCCCGTGTGGCAGCGGCGCGCAATGCCTCTTGCGCGCCGCGCTACAGTGGTATGTCCCCCGCCGCAGGAATCCGCGCATGTCCACGTTCTCCGACCCGCAGGCGGTGGCCCGCTATGCCGAAGCGCCGCTGCGCCAGGTGCCCGGCTTCCTCGCCCTGCAGCAGATGAGCCGCCTGCTGCTGGCCGAACGCGTTCCCACGCAGGGCCGTGTGCTGGTGCTGGGCGCCGGTGGCGGGCTGGAGCTGAAGGCTTTTGCCGAAGCGCAGCCGGGCTGGCAGCTGCTGGGCGTGGATCCGGCCGCGCCGATGCTGGCCCTGGCCGAGCAGACACTGGGTCCGCTGATGCCGCGCGTGCAACTTCTGGAAGGCTACATCGACGATGCGCCCGATCTGCGCTTCGATGGGGCCAGCTGCCTGCTGACCCTGCACTTCCTCGATGCCGGGCAGCGCCTGCACACGTTGCGCGAGCTGCACCGGCGCCTGCAGCCCGGCGCGCCGCTGGTTGTGGCCCACCACAGCGTGCCGCAGGAACCGGCCGGCAAGCTGCGCTGGTTGCAGCGCTACGCAGCGTTCGCCGAAGCCTCGGGCGTTGCCCACGCCGATGCACAGCACGCGATCGAGGCCATTGCCGAGCGGCTGCCGCTGCTGGCCCCCGAACAGGAAGTGGCGCTGCTGCAGGAGGCCGGCTTCGATGGTGTGGAGCTGTTCTATGCCGGCTTCAGCTTCAAGGGCTGGGTGGCGTACACCGGTTGATGCCTACGGCACCACCGTGATGCCGATGCGCTGCATCAACAGCGCCACCTGCTGCACGTCCAGCGTGGCGCCACGCAGGTTGGTGCTGCGCAGGTCCAGCTCACCCAGCTCCGAGTTGGTCAGGTCGCAGTCGGTGAAGTTGGCGCTGTTCCAGTCGATGCCCTCGAACTGGCCGCCGGACAGGTCCGAGCCGGCGAAGCTGGCGCCACTCACATTCGCGCCATCCCATCGGTTTTCCCACAGCTCGCACTTTTCCAGCGTTACCCGCGAGAAATTGGCATAGCGCAGCTTCGACTTCTTGATGAACGCGCTGCAGAACCAGCTGCGCGTGGTGATCTGGTTCATGAAGCTGGCGTTGCTGAAATCCGCGCCCTGCGCGCGGCACTCGCTGATCTCCAGGCCCAGCGCCTTGATGAAATTGAAATGGCACATGCTGATATCGCAGCTGCGGAAACTGGCTTCCTTCAGCGTGGCGCCATTGAAACGGCAGCCAGCACGGCTGTCGGCATCGTAGAAACTGCAGTTGATGAACTCGGTACCGGTCAGGTCGGCGCCGGAAAAATCGCACTCGTGGAACTGCTGGTCGACCACTTTCTGGCCGGTGTACTGGTCCGCGCCGATGCGCAGCTTGCGGTGAACGGTGGGGGACATCAGGGATTCCATGCCAAGTGCCCCGCCATGATGCCGGTCCGCGAGGGCGATCCATAGACCCCGGGGCGGGCGGGTTCACCGGCAGTCCAGCCGCCCTGTGCCCTCCCGCTGAATGCACGTTATTGCACGTTTATGCACGAACGTGCAGACTTATAGCATGAGCTCCGATCCCAGCCCCCTCCCCGCCCAGCGCACGCGCCAGATCCTCGAGGAACTGCGCCAGCAGGGCCGCGTGATCGCCGCCGAACTGGCGCGCCGCTATGCCGTTTCAGAAGATTCGATCCGCCGCGACCTTCGTGAACTCGCCGCCCAGGGCCTGTGCCAGCGCGTCTACGGCGGCGCCGTGCTGCCGCCGCCCAAGGAACGGCCGCTGCGCGAGCGCCTGACCCGCGACCGCGGCGACAAGGCCGAGCTGGCCGCCCGCGTCTGCGCGCTGCTGCAACCCGGCCAGGTGGTACTGCTCGATGCCGGTTCGACCAATCTGGCGATCGCCCAGCAGCTGCCGGCCGCTCTCGGGCTGACGGTGATCACCAATGCCCCGCAGATCGCCACCGCCGCCAGCATGCTCGAAGGCACTTCAGTGCAGCTGATCGGCGGGCGCCTGGCCAGCGGTGGCGGTGCGGTCGGTGCCGAGGCGTTGGCCCAGGTGCAGCGCCTGCGTGCCGACGTGTACCTGCCCGGCCCCTGCGCGGTGGACGGCGACACCGGTGTGTGGGCAATGGATTCGGAAGAAGCCACACTGAAGCGCGCGATGGTGGCCTGCAGCAGCCGCGTCATCGTCGCCGCCACCACTGAAAAGCTCGGTGCCCGCGGCAACTGGCAGATCGCCAGCCTGGACGAGATCGACGACCTGGTGCTGACCACCACCGCACCGCCCGCCTTGGCGGCTCGCTTCCACGCCGCCGGTATCGCGGTGCACCCCACGCCTCCCTGACCGTACTGCTCATGTCCCTTGCCAACCGCGCGCGTGCCGAACAGCACGCGACCCGCGCTGCGTTCTTCATTCCCGGCTTCGCCACCGCGTTGTGGGCCACCCTGGTGCCATTCGCCAAAGCGCGCACCGGGATCAATGACGCCACGCTGGGACTGGTGCTGCTCTGCCTCGGTGCCGGCTCGCTGCTGGCGATGCCCTTGTCCGGCGTGCTGGCCGCACGCCTCGGTTGCCGCCGGGTGATGGTGGCCAGCAGCCTGCTGATCTGCCTGACCGTTCCCGGCCTGGCATTGGCCAGCTCGGCGTGGGCGCTGGGCCTGGTGTTGTTCGTGTTCGGTGCCGCCGTGGGTGCGATGGACTGCACGATGAACGTACAGGCGGTGATCGTCGAGCGCGAGGCGCGTCGCGTGATGATGTCCGGCTTCCACGCCTTCTTCAGCATCGGCGGCTTCCTCGGCGCGGCCAGCATGACCGTGCTGCTGTCCGCACAGTTGCCGCCCTTGGCATCGGTGCTGATCGGTGTCGGCACCATGCTGCTGGTGATGCTGTTGTCGGCGACGTACTGGCACAGCGAACGCATGCCACACGACACACCGATGCTGACCCTGCCGCATGGCATCGTGCTGTTCATCGGCGTGCTGGCGTTCGTCGCCTTCCTCGGCGAAGGTGCGATGCTCGACTGGAGCGCGGTGTTCCTCAGCGATGTACGTCGCGTCGATGCCAGCCTGGCAGGCATCGGCTATGTGACCTTCACCCTGACCATGACGGTCGCGCGCCTGTTCGGCGATGCACTGGTGGCACGCGTGGGCCGCCAGCGCGCGATCGTGTTCGGCGCGCTGCTCGCCGCTGCCGGCGTGCTGGTGCTGACCCTGGTCACGCCGTGGCAGATGTCGTTGGCCGGATACGTGCTGGTCGGCCTTGGCTGCGCCAACATCGCGCCGGCGCTGTTCTCGCTGGCCGGCCATCAGAACCGCATGCCGGGTGCACTGGCGATCACGGCTGTCTCTACGCTGGGCTTTGCCGGCATCCTCGCCGGCCCGGCACTGATCGGCTTTGCCGCCAATCACTTCGGTCTGATTGCTGCGTTCATCGGTGTGGCCACGGCCTTGTTGCTGGTGGCCGTGTCCACACGTTGGCTGCGGGTTTAGTCCAAGGCATCAGCGCCGCCTGCGCCGCAGTTTCATCCGCAACCGGCGGTAGCCGATCACCGTGGCCGTTGCACACAACGCAGCGCCAGTCAGGCTCAGCAGCAGCAACACCGCCAGCCGGGCGATGTCCTGACGCAGCATCGCCGGCAGGTCCCAGCTGTGCAGGAAGTGGAACAGCCAGCGACCCACGCGCTCGCGACGCCCCATCGTCAGCAACGGGTCGCCAGTGGCCAGATCGAGGTAGACCCGCGTCGCCTCGGCATCGCCGAAATCAGCCACCGCCACCGGGAAGCGGCGTACCGCTGCGCCGTTCATGGCTTCCGGTGCACGCGGGTAGAAGTACGCATCCGCTGCATGCTGGACCCAGTACCCCTGCACGGGCGCATCGGACAACGCCCGCACCTTCTGCTGCAGCCATGCGGCCGGCAGCAACCGCGCAACCTGCAGATGACCATCACTGCCGGACACAATGCGGGTCTCGCCCTGCCCGTCCAGCAACACCGCGAACAGCTCACCACCGATGCGTCGCCACTGGATCTCCACCGGCTTGAAGCGCGCGTCGTCAACGGCCGCCAGCAGCGCCGCCGATTCACCCAGCGCGCCATCCACCGCTACCGCGCCGCCACGATAGCGTCCGCTGTCGATCGCTTCGCGCGTACTGCTGAAAACTCCCAACGGATTCATCGACATCAGCCCGCTGAAGATCCAGGTGAATACGAAGGCCGCAGCCACCAGCCCGATCAGATGGTGCCAGCGCATCCAGGGCTCGACGTACGGCGTCCTCGCGCCAGTGCGGTAGTGCCCGCGGAAGCGCCAGCGCCAAACACCCACCACGATGCCGCTGATCGCTGCCACCGTGCACAGCGCGGACAGCACGATCACCACCCACGTCCACACCGGGTCCACCGACTGCATGCGCAGGAAGTACAACCAGTGCAGCCAGGCGCCCGCATAGTTCCAGCGCTGCTGCACATGCGGTGCGTCCTGCACCACTTCGCCGGTGTGTGAGGACACATACACATCCCCTGGCTGCGCGCCGCCCACTTCAACCCGGTACAGCGGCCGATGCGCATCCAGCGCACGCGAATGCGTCCAGCGGTCTTCATCCACGCGTGTCGCGCCGACGAAGGCTTGGCCGCCCGCGAACTGTGCGGCGGATGCTTCGGCTCGCTGTGCCGACACCGGCAGCAGCGCCTGGCCGGTCACGGCAGACCAGGCGCCCACGTTGCTGCCATTGCGCACCACGTACGCAGGCTCGCCGCGCAGCGTCGTCAGCGCCACAACCTCCGGCTCGGCCTGCACCACGGCAGGCAGTACCGACAGCCCCTGCAGATCGCGGGCATCCCCCAGCACCGGCAACGCCGCCAGCCGCTCACCGGGTGTCAGCTTCGGGTAACCAATGAACAGCATCACCATGCCGCTGACAAACCACAGCAACATCAGCAGGCATCCGCCGATGCCCAGCCAGCGGTGCACCAGATAGGTCCAGCGCTTGGCGGTGGATCGCAACGTCATCGCCAGCCTCCTCAGAAGCGATGATCGACGGTGAATTCGACGCGCCGGTCCGCACCCAGCAGCCACTGCGTGCTGGTGTAGTACGCGGTGGCGTAGTACGCCTTGTCGAACACGTTGAACAGCCGCGCCGACAGCCGCGTGCGCGGTGCCGCCTGCCAGGTCAGTGCCAGGTCGGTGGTGCTGTAGCCGGGCAGCTCCAAGGTGTTGGCGTTGTCGGCGTAGCGCTTGCCGACGTAACGCACGCCGCCCGCCGCACTCCAGTCCGGTGCAAACTGCCAGCTCAGCCACACATTGGCCAGGCGCTCGGCCACGTTCGGCGGCACACTGCCATCACGCGAGACCACTACCGGCGGCGAACCGGTGGTTTCCAGGAAGTCCTCGAACTCGGCCTTCAGCACCGTGGCATTGGCATCGAGCGACCACCGCGGCGCGAAGGCCCAGTTGAGCGATGCCTCGATGCCGCGCGAGGTCTGCGCGCCCACCTGTACCCGGCGATCCGGCACCAGCGGGTCGCGGCTGAGCAAGCCGGTCTTGCGGATGCGATAGGCCGCCAGGGTCCACTCGCCACCGTCGAACGCCTGCTTCAGGCCCACCTCGACCTGCCGTCCCTTGGCCAGGTCGAAGGCACCGTTGGCGGGGCTGATCATCAACAGGCCACTGACCGGGTCCGCCGCCTGCGAGTACTGCGCATACAGGCTCAGCGTCGGCCGCAACGCGAACACCGTGCCTGCACGCCAGCCGGTGCTGCGGTAGGTCTTCGAGAACGCGTTCTGGCCGCTGATCAGATCGGTACGATCAATGCGCGCGCGGTCGTGGCGCAGCCCACCCAGCACCGACCAGCGCTCGCTCAGCGCCAAGCGGTCTTCCACGAACAGCGCGTACTGCTCGGCACGAGTACGGTAGCGCGGCAGGTTCGGCGCGTCGCTGGTGAACTGGCCCGGCACCGGATCGAACGGATCGACCGGGCCGGAGCTGCCGGCATAGGTGTTGTTGGTGTGCTTGAAGTGTGCGCGGTTGGCGTCCAGGCCCACCGCGAAGCTGTTCGCCCAACCGCCCACATTGCCCAGCACGCGCAGCGTCGAGGTCAGTCCGGTCTGGTCCTGGTTGTGGGCGATCTCGGTGTTTCCTGATCGATCGATCAAGCCGGTAGCGCGGTTGTAGACATAGGCTTCGGCATTGCGCCAATCGCGCTGGCTGTCGATCTGGTAGAGGCGCGTGCGCCATTCGACGCTTGCGTTCGGCGTCCATAGCGCATCAAGCTGGGTCCAGCGATCGCGGTAGCGGATCTCGCTGTCGCCCACGTTGTAGTTGCGGTGGCGCAGCGCTTCCAGCTGGCGGCCATCCACCAGTGGCGTGCCGAAGTAGCGCATCGGCCTCTGCTGGCCCTGCGCGTGGGTCAGGGTCAGCTGAAGGTCCGGGCGCGGTTGCCACCACAAGGCGCCGGAGAAGGTGGCATCACTACTGCGCCCACGATCAACCCAGCCACCGCTGTAGTTGCCACTCACATCCAGCCGGTAGGCCAGCTCGGGCGTCAGCGCGCCACCACTGCCGAAGCCGAGGCGCGCGGTGTCCTCGCTGCCCACGGTTGCGCTGATCTCGTTCTCGATCGCCCCACGCGTGGGCTTCTTCGGCACGATGTTGATCACGCCGCCGATCGCACCGTCGCCATGGATCACCGAGGCCGGACCGCGCAGCACTTCGATGCGCTCGATGGACCAGGTATCGAACGGAAAGGTGATGCCCACGCCCCCGTACTGGCGCAGCCCGTCGTACAGGCGCATCACCGAGGCACCATCGGTGAAGCCACGGCTGGACAGCGCACTCAGACCATTGCCTGGGTGCGGCATGGCGCTGATCGCGCCTGCCCGGCTGATCGCATCGTTGAGGTTGGTGTCGCCACGCTGCTCCAGCTGTTCGCGCGAGATCACCGTCAGGCTGGCCGGTGTCTGCAGCACGCTCAGGCCCAACGCAGAGCCTGCGCTGGCGGTGGAAGACAGCTCGCCGCTGCGGGTATCGACCACGCGCACGGTATCCAGCGTGGTCGGTGGTGCCGCATCGGCGGCAAGTACAGAGGCGGTGTGCAGGAGCAACGCGCACATGGCAGGCAGCGTCGCCCGGCGCAGGCGCGCGGAGTTGGGGTTCGTTTTCATCTGTTCACGGCATGCAAGGCCACCCTGCAATGGCAGGGCAGCAATCAGAAAGGGACAGACACGCGCGTGCGGGCACCGGCCGTGGCCGGCAACCTCATGAAAAAAGATCAATGCACCGCGCGTGTGGCTCAGGCAGCCATGAAGGCCGGTGGCCCGCGCGCTCCCAATGTGCCGCTGACCCGCTGCGGCAACGCCTGCACTGCACCACGCAGCGCACGGCATATCGATACCATCGGTGCCAACAGCAGCAATGCCGCCACCAGCAGGGTGATCAGCCGCGCGGCGATCAGGCAGTAGTCGCAGTCCACGCCCATCTCATGCTCGGCGTGTGGATCGGCGGGCGGCTTCTTTGAGACCTCGCCCTGCTGCATCGCCATCGCGTGGTGGTCGTGATGGCCCCCCATCGCATGCTGCGCATGCTGGGAATGGTCCATCGCCGCTACCGGCACAGCCGCTGCAACGTGACCATGCGCCAGCCAGCGGCTCACCAGCGGGGCAAGCAGCACCAGCAGCATGGCTAGCCATGCCAAGGCCTGGAACCGGCGGTGGAGGACAGAACGACGCACCCGGCCATTCTACGGGCCTGCGGTCAACCTTGGACCACGTTCAGGGTTGCCCGACGGGCAGTGCGACGTTATGACGCAGCCTCCAGCGCAGGGGATCGTCCACTGCCCGAGGGGGACGGAAGGCAGCCTGGCCGGTCCCTTCCGTCCCCGCATCACATCGCTAGAACCGCGCCGGTTGCTGCACCGCGCGCTCCAGGAACATGACACCCGCCTGCAGGCTGTTGCGGGCGTTCTCCAACCAGCGCTCCGGATCGGCTACCGCAAATCGCTCCTGTGCATCCACATCACCCGAGTCGGCCAGATCAGCCAGCTGCAGATGGATGTGGTTCTCCACCAGGCTCACCAGCACGGCGAGCTCGGCCGATAAACCGGCGATGCGTTCGGTGAAGCCAGCGTCGTTGCTGTTCAGAGACATGTCCCCTGTTCCTATGCGTTGCGGTGTTGATGGATGGCTTCGAAACGCTCGGCACAGGCAGGCCCGCAGAACAGTCTTGCCGGATCGTTGTCGAAGTCCTCGCTGCAGTCCGGGTTCTGGCATTCCCCCATGGGAGTGAGAGGGGCAACGTTGCTGGCCCGCGTTGCGTGCTGGGCCAGGGCGCGTTGCAGGTGGCGCGCTTCCATTTCCTGCGCTTCGTCGATGGTGTCCGTCATGCGGGTTGTATTTTATCGAGGGGTGGTCGCACCGATTGAGAACGTCGCAACGACGGTCAACGACGCGGATTCCGCGGCGGATCGGCGTTCGTGGTTGCAGTGGATTTCAGGCATGCAGGCTCCTTGTGCACGGGCGCCCGAAGGCGCGATGGAGAGAAACGATGGGCCGTCGTTGACGGCGATCGCATCATCCGAAAACCGGTTCTCGCCAACTGCGACGCATCGGCACGATCACAGTGATCTGCGAACGCCATCGCAGATCCAATGCTTACTGGGTGGCCCCATTGCGATCAGGGATATAAGGTGCTGGAAGGTGTTGCAAATGAAGCCCCGTTCCGACACCATGACCGTATCACCACTCCCATCACATCCTGACCACACTGCGTCGGTCGGCCGCTGCGTGACCTGCGCACGCCGGACACTGCACAGCACGTTGGCCGCCATCGGCCGCCGTGGACCGATCCACGTTCCCAGGGGCCTTGTCGAATGCACACACCGCATCCCACGCAGGACATCGTTCCCGCGTTCCTGCAGGCCATGCACGCGCACGGCATCGTGCCGGACGCGCGCGGCCGCGACGCGCTCAACGCCGATGGCACGCTGGTGCGCTTCCATGTGGAAGGCGACCGTCGTGGCACGCGCAATGGTTGGGCGGTGTTGTTTGGAGACCACGTGCCGGCCGGCGAGTTCGGCAGCTGGCGGACCGGCACCCGCCATGCCTGGTGCGCGAAATCGCCGACCGCGTTGAGCGCCGCCGAGCAGCGTGCCATCAGGCAACGCCACGAGGCGGCCCGCAGCGAGCGCGAACGGCATCAGCGCGAACGCGAGGACGCCGCCGCCAAGGCGGCCAACGTGCTGTGGAACCGTGCCATTCCTGCCGATGCCCACCACCCCTATCTCGTACGCAAGGGCATCCACGCACATGGCCTGCGTGTGGCGCCATGGCCGGTGCGCAACAGCGATGGCCTTGTCTTCCGCCACATCGACAGCGCCCTGCTGGTACCGGTGATGAACAGCGCGGGCCGTATCGTCTCGTTGCAGGCGATCTTTCCCCGCGTGGATCCAGCACTTGGCCGCGACAAGGACTTCCTTTCCGGTGGCCGCAAGCAGGGCTGCTTCCATGTCATCGGCAAGCCGGTTACCGGCCAACCGATCGCCATTGCAGAGGGCTATGCCACCGCCGGATCCATCCACCAGGCCACGGGCTGGTGCGTGGTGGTGGCCTGGGATGCAGGCAACCTTGGCGCGGTCGCCCGAGCCTGGCGCGGCGCCATGCCGGACGCGTCATTCGTGCTGTGTGCCGACAACGATCAGTGGACGCGGCAGCCGCTGGACAACCCTGGCGTCACCCTGGCCACGCAGGCTGCCGCGGACATCGATGCCCGCGTGGTCTGGCCCGAGTTCGCCACGCTGCATGGCGACGATGACCGCCCTACCGACTTCAACGACCTGCATCTGCGCGAGGGGCTGGACACCGTGCGTGCCCAGTTGTTGCCCCCCATGCCACCGGCAGGGGGCGACGACGTGGCACTGGACGATGCGCCGTCATCGGCCAGCGCGCGCTACCAGGTGCCTGGCAACCTGTCCGCATTCGATGCCTTCACCCCGTTTCCCGATACCAACGCGCGCGGGCGGCCGTTGCCAACCGCCCGCAACCTGGCCGAGCTGTGCCGTCGTACCGGTGTGACCGTGCGCTACAACGTCATCCGCAAGGATCTGGAGATTCTGGTTCCTGGGCTGCAGACGACCGTGGACAACGCCAAGGAGGTCGCGGCGGGCGAAGTGATGGATTGCATGCACCGCGCCGGCATGGCCACCGCCAGCTTCGAGACCAACCTGTGCCAGGTGGCCGAAGCCAATCCCTACAACCCGGTAGCCAGCTGGATCACCTCACGGCCGTGGGATGGTCAGTCCCGCCTGCAGGCGTTCTTCGACACCGTGCAGGAAGCCAAGCCCACGCACATGGCCGACGGCCGCGTGCTGAAGGAAGTCCTGATGCGACGCTGGCTGATCTCCGGCGTGGCTGCGGCGTTTGAGCCCGATGGCGTGGTCGCGCGCGGCGTGCTGACGTTCGTTTCGAAACAGAACCTGGGCAAGACACGCTGGGCGCGGCAGCTGGCGCCGGTAGAGCTGCAACTGATCGCCGACGGGGTGGTGCTGGATCCGGCCAACAGGGACAGCGTCAAGCAGGTCATCTCCAGATGGATCGTCGAGCTGGGCGAAGTCGATGCCACCTTCCGCCGTACCGATATCGCGGCACTGAAATCATTCATCTCGCGCAGCCATGACGAGATCCGTCGCCCCTACGCGCGCACCGAATCCCGCTATGCGCGGCGCACCATCTTGTTTGCCAGTGTCAACGACGAACGCTTCCTCCGCGATGCCACCGGCAACACCCGCTGGTGGACCGTGCACGCCGTGGCGCTGGGCGAACCGGCGCGGATCGACATGCAGCAGGTCTGGGCTGAGGCCCATGCGTTGTACTGCAGTGGCGAGACCTGGCACTTGAGTGCCGAGGAACTGGATGCGCTCAATGCCACCAACAGCGAACACGAACCCATCTCGCCGATCGCCGAACTGATCGATCGTCATTTCGACTGGTCGCTCCCTGCCGAGCACTGGAGCGCGCACTACCGCGCCACCGAGATCGTCATCGCGGTGGGCATCGACAGGCCCAACCGTCGCGAGGTGAACGAGGCCGCCGCCTACGTGGTCAAACGCCATGGCGTACGCACCCGCGTGGTGGGCAAGGAACGCGCCAAGGTCTGGCTGATGCCAGAGCGCAGACGCACTCTCGCCGAGCATGCGGCAGGCCCGTTCTAGATGCCACGCATCCATGATGCGTCGCGACGTTGACAGCAGCAGCGACGACTGGCGCCAGCACTGCGAAGCACGTCGCCTGCTGCAACTGGACGGCTACCGGCGCATGGGTACCGACGGGCGCTGGACGGCGGTCAGTCCGCGCCGGCACCGCCAACAGTATCTCGAGGGCGTCCTGGCCGCACGCGGCCCGGTTGAGCGTGAGCGTCTGGCAGCGGCGGCATTGCGGCTGTGGATCGCCAGCCCGCCCGCCCAACCGCACCATACTGAAAGTAGATGAAAGGTGTTGACTAGGAGCCTCTACAGGGGCAAGATGCCGGTATCGGCCCGCCACCTTCCAGGAGCGCTTCCGCCATGTCCCGTCCCCGACTGCATGCCTTCGAAGGTGAGCAGCTGACCGTGCAGCAGATCCACCAGCGGGTACCGGTGCTGTCCGAGCGGACCATCCGCGACCACCTTGCTGCCGGCCGGCGTACCCGCACCGCCATGTTGTGCTTTGACCCGATCGCCGCAGCGGCCCGGGGAGGGCGCATCACCCAGCGCATCCTCCGCGCCCGCAGCGTCGTCGGTCGCGATTCCTGATCCTCCGGCACCTGCCGCATTTCTCCAGGAGTAGATTCCGCATGATTCCCGCCTCCCCCGACAGCGGTCATCGCATGATTGCCGACACACTGGCCGCGTTCCGTGCCGGCCCTGCACTGGGCAGCATCGCCCTGCGGCCGGCGCCGCGTGCGCGCGTACCGCTCTACATCGGCATCGCCGGCAGCAAGCGCTCGGGCAAGGACACACTCGCCAATGGACTGGCGTCGGCGTTGTCACTGCCATACGACAGCTTCGCGGCCCCGCTGCGGCAATTGGTCGCCTCCCTCCTCGGGCTCTCCCTGCACGAACTGGACAGCCGCAAGGAGGACGCCATCGACTGGCTGGCCGAACTCACCCCGCGCCACCTGATGCAGACCGCCGGTACCGAGTGGGGGCGTGACCGCGTCCATCCCGAGCTGTGGGTACGCTCGCTGTTCGCACGCCTGCCCGAGGGCGGGCTGGTACCCGACGTCCGCTTCGCCAATGAGGCCCGCGCGATCCGCCGTCGTGGTGGTGTCGTGATCCGCGTCAATCGCCCAGGCCATCGCAGCAGCGACCCTCATGCCAGCGAGCAGCCGCTACCGCATGAGCTGGTCGACATCGAAGTCGACAACGACAGCACCCCGGCCGATCTGGTCCGCAGATCGCTGGACCAGCTGCTTTCGCGCGGTGTGATCTGATCCGGAATGCCGGCCCGCCATCCGGTCCATCCCCCGAACCCAGCGCATGCCCCGACCCATCATCGGCGAAAATGATGTAAGGTCATCCCCCATCACCGACGACACCTGTCGTCACCCTGCATCCCCAACCCATTTCGCAAAGAGGAAACGCCATGGAGGTCGAACAGTTCACGTCGACGCGCCTGAAGGCCATCGAGTTGTTCAAGTCCCAGCCCAAGGGCAGCAAGGACACCGTGAGCCTGGATGCGATCTTCATCTCGCTGTGCACGCTGGCCACTGCCCGGGCAGGCGCTGGCAGCGCCCAGCAGGCGCGTACCGTGGCCCGCCCGGGCAACCAGCAGCCGCCCGCGCCATGGTTCGTCGAAACCCTTGCGGCCCTGAAGGGCAAGGGCGAGTCGATCACCGTGGCGCGCTTCCTGATGTTCGCCAACCGCTTCCCGGTCAAGCGCATGGACCAGGTCAACGCGGCACGCTGGCTGCGCGACGCCGGGTACATCCCCCGCAAGACCGGCGGCAACCTGGTGTTCGATCTTTGATCCAGCGCCCCCTGCAGTCCTGAAGCCCCGGCATCGTCCGGGGCTTTTTCGTTTCCGGCCAGTACACGGCGCATGAGGCTGTGTGGCAGGTGGCCGTCCTCACCCTGTACCTGCCCCATCCCCTTGATCTGCCTCTGTTCCTGCCAGGTGAGGACAACGAGTACGGATGTACAGGAAAACACCAGCGGCCAGAGCAAGCGGATTCGGCCCACTGCAAGCAGGCGTATCGTGCTCCTCCCCACTCCTCACGCACGACTGAACGTCTTCAGCGCGCCGATATAAAAGTAGATGAAAGGTGTTGCCTAGTCATGCGGGATGGCAACAGTGGAGATCAATGCCACTGAAGACATCCTCCATGAACGCCCTGCCCGACAGCATCCAGACCCTGGCCGAGGTCATCGGCGAATCCGCAGCCCTCACGCTGGTGCGTGCCTGGCCGCCGACCACCTCCAGCACCACCGGCCGTCACCGCGTCATCGTCTACGTCCCCTCCACCCTGCCCGACCAGCACCGGCTGATCGACATCCTTGGCCACGACGTCGCCCAGCGGCTGGTCGCGCACTTCGGCGGCGAACTGTTGTTCCTGGCATCCTGCTTCGCTGCCGGCGCGCACGAACGCCGCGAGCAGATTGCCCGCGCGGTCGCCAGCGGCATGCCACGCGACCATGTCGCGCGTGAGTTCGGCGTCTCACAGACCACCATCAAGCGCGCCCTGCGCGGTGCGCGCACCGCGTTGCCACCGGCTGTCCACCCGGCCCTGCTCAAGGGATACGCACGCGCATGAACGAGAGCGACCTGCTGGCCGGCGTGCCGGATTGGGCCAAGTACCTGGGCGGGACCTCGGGCGTGCTGATCGCGGTGTCGCTGTGGCTGCGCCAGTGGTTGTCGTCGGCCAAGGTCGACCGCACCGCCGATGAAGCCACCAGCAACACCCTGCGCACCCTTCAGGAACAGCTCGCGGCCGAACGTACACGCGCCGATGGGCTGATGCACGAGCGCGAGGCAATGGCCGAGGAGATCGGGCAGCTGCGCGGTGAAGTCAGCGCCCTGCGTGCACAGATCGCCCAGCAGAGCGTACAGATAGACGCTCTGTTGAACCTGGTGCGCAAGCAGCCGGGGGCCGCCGCATGACCGCCGCTGCAGCCAGCGCCCTCGGTGGCGCCAGCGTCGCCGCATTCCTGGACATGCTGGCGGTATCCGAAGGCACCGACATACCCAGCCAGCGCTCACGTGACCGCGGCTACGACGTCATCGTCGGTGGCCAGCTGTTCACCGACTACCGCGACCATCCCCGCGTGCTGGTGTCGTTGCCACGCTATGGCATCAAATCCAGCGCCGCCGGCCGCTACCAGTTCCTGCGCAGCACCTGGGATGACCTGCGCGCGCGACTGGGCCTGCCTGACTTCGGCCCGGTTTCGCAGGACCGCGCGGCCGTGGCGCTGCTCAAGCAATGCGGTGCCTACGAGTTGATCCGGCTGGGCCGCTTCGATGCCGCCGTCACTGCGGCTCGGCGCATCTGGGCATCGCTGCCGGGCGCCGGCTACGGCCAGAAGGAGCACGCGCTGGAAACACTGCGCGCGGCGTACCGTGCCGCCGGCGGAGCCCTGCAGTGACGCCCGCGGCACTGAGGTTGGGCATCGGGCTGCTGGTCCTTGCCGGTAGCCACGCGAGCTGCGCCTGGCTGGGATGGACCCTGCGCGACCGCACTGCGGACCTTGCCGTTGCCACCACCCGGGCAGCGCAGCAGGAGGCCCGCACCGATGCAGTCCAGCGCGCGAACCAGCAGGCCCTCGCCAACAGCGCCGCAGGCGCGCAGGCCGAATCACAGCGCCTGGCCCACCAGGCCCGGCACACCGAACAGTTCAACACCCTGCAACGGGACATCGAGACCCATGCCAAGACTCCTGGTCGTGATCGCGGCGACGCTGACGCTGAGTTCGTGCGCATCTGGCGCGAGGCCAACGCCGGCCACGCCCTGCCGCGCTGACCTCAGCATCGCACCTGCCCAGCTGCTTCCCCCACCCCGCCTGCCGGACCTGCACGCAGCCAGCGATGACGCGCTGCTGCGCAATCACGTTGCGGTCGCACAGCAGTACCACGCGCTGGCCGACCAGCTGAGTGCGCTGCTGTGCAGCCTCGGCAGCCAGCGCGGCATCACCATCAATGGCGCCGCGCCGGCAGCACCCGCCGACTGCGGCAGCAGTGCCACTCCCACGCACTGAGCCTGCCGGATACGGCCACGCCTGCAATGCCACCCCACTGCGGTGATGGCAACACTGGCTGCAGACCGCGCGCGCCGCACGGGCCACGCCCTTCTTCCCTTCCCTGCATGAGCTGACATGGCGAACGATTCCTTCCCTCCCACGCTCGATCCGCTGATTGCCGCGATCGAAGCCGCTATCCGCGCACGCTTTCCGGGGTTTGCAAGCGTCGAGTTCCATCGCGACGCCAACGCTGAGGGGATGCCCCTGCCGGCCTGCCTGCTGGCGATGACCCGCTGTGACCGCAGCAGGGACAACAATGATGGCAGTGGCCTGCTGCAGGCCACGCTACGCTTCGAAGCGCGCATTGCGCTGCCGGCGACCGATGCAACCACAGCGCTGCAGCTGCGCAACGCGGCCCTCGCCCTGGCGACCTGGCTGCACCAGCTCGGCCGCTTCCCCGGCGTTGCCAGCGGTGCGATCGATGTGATTGCAGCATTGCCGGAAGACCCCGCGGCGGCACAGCCGGGCCTGCGCACCTGGATCGTCGAGTGGTCACTGCCGGTCGCGCTGGGCGACAACCCCTGGGACGACGCTGGCGGCGTGGTGCCGCAGGCGTGCTACAGCTTCGCGCCGGAGATCGGCCGCGTCCATGAGTCCCGCTACCAGCCATTGCCGGAGCGCGCACCATGAGCGCCGAACACGCGCGGTTGATCGGCAATCTGCTGATGATCGGTGTGGTACGCGAGCTGGACGAGGCAAACGGACGCGTTCGCGTCGATGCCGACGGCATGCTCACCGACTGGATTCCCTGGCTGGAACGCGGCGCGGGACCGGGCGTACGCACCTGGTGCGCACCCGAACCCGGCGAGCAGGTCGTACTGGCGTGCCCCTATGGCGACCCCGGCCAGGCGCTGGTACTCGGCAGCCTGTACCAGGACCGCTTCCCGCCGCCGGCCGACTCGCGCCTGCGGCAGCGCACCGAGTTCGCCGACGGCAGCAGCGTCGAGTACGACCAGGAAACCACCACGCTCAACGTCCATGTCGGCAGCGGCAAGGTCATCGTCACCTGCGCGAATGCACAGGTGATCGCCAGCGAATCGATCGTGCTCGATACACCCTCGATCAAGGCGACCGGCGATCTGGATGTCAGCGGCGCGATCAGCGCCGGCAAGGACATCAGCACACCGGGCGAGGTCAAGGCCGGTGCCATCGGCCTGAAGGCACACAAGCACACCGCACAGGGCCCAACCGCCCCGACCACGCCGGCCCAGGCCTGAGCGGCCACGCCTGCAATGCCCTGAAAACCCGCACTCCACGACGATAGAGGCCATGCGAGGAATCGACGCCAACACCGGCAAATCACTGGATGGGCTCGCCCATCTCCACCAGTCCGTGCGTGACATTCTCACCACGCCCCTTGGCTCCCGCGTACTGCGCCGCGAATACGGTTCACGCGTATTCGAACTGATCGATGCGCCGACCAACCGCTCGCTGCGCATGGACCTGATCGCGGCCACCGTCGACGCGCTGGCGCGATGGGAACCGCGTCTCCACGTCGAGAACGTCGACGTCTCCCTCCCCGCCCCCGGCGTGATGATCCTGGCAGTGACCGGGATCCACCTGCCGGACGGCGAGGCCATCACCATCGAAGGAATCGAGGTTCGCTAACCGTGGCATCCGGCTCGTTCACCAGTGTCAATCTGTCCCAGCTGCCTGCACCGGCGGTCATCGAAGTGCTCGATTTCGAAGCGATGTTCGATGAATCGCTGACCGCACTGCAGGCCCTGGATCCCACCTTCGACGCGCTGCTGCCGTCGGACCCGGCCTTCAAGATCCTGGAGGTCTGCACCTACCTGCGCCTGCTTGATCGCCAGCGTGTCAACGACGCCGCGTGTGGCGTGATGCTGGCCTATGCCGGTGGCAGCGACCTGGACCACCTCGCCGCGATCTTCGGCGTCGCCCGCCAGGTGCTCGACCCGGGCAGGCCGCAGGAAGGCATTCCACCGCGATATGAGAGCGATGAGGACTTCCGCCGCCGCATCCAGCTGGGCCCGGAAGGGTTCAGCGTGGCGGGGCCGGAAGGTGCCTATGTATTCCATGCGCTGAGCGCGGACCCGCGCGTGCTCGACGCCAGTGCGACCAGTCCCGCCCCCGGCGAAGTGGTGGTCTCGGTGCTGTCGCGCGAAGCGGATGGAACCGCCACCCAGGGGCTGCTGGACATCGTCGAGGCGAAGCTGAGCGCCGATGACGTGCGACCGCTGACCGACCACGTGCTGGTGAAGCCGGCCACGATCGTCACCTACTTGGTCGACGCCACGCTGTTCACCTTTGCCGGCCCGGATTCGCAGGTCGTGCTTGCCGAAGCGCGCACCCGCCTGGACCGCTACATCAGCGAGTCACATCGTCTCGGCCGCGATGTCACCCGTTCGGGGTTGTTCGCCGCATTGCATGCCGAGGGCGTGCAGCGCGTGGAGATCGTCCATCCGGCTGCAGATGTGGTGGTGGACCGAACCCAGGCCACGCACTGCACCGGCGTGACCCTGACCCACGGCGGCACCGATGAATGAGCCGAGCACGCGCCTGATCAACGCGCGCCTGCGCGGCGCGATCGATGGCCGCAACCGCACCTTCCGCCACCCCGGCGGCGCGCTGGCGAGCCTGCAGGCGGTGTACCGCACCGATGCACGGGGGCGGCAGCCGTTGCAGGGCAGCGTCATCGAGGGCAGCAGGGTCACCCTGGCCGCTGCACCGGCGCCCGGCGAGGTCATCGATGGTGACGCCCAGGTGGTGGTGCCCTCGGCGGCGAACCTGCTTCCCGCCAACGCCACCCACGCCGAGCGCGCGCTTGCCCGCGCCATCGTCGCACGTCCGTTGCCGGTGGACATCACCGCGCTGTGGGATGCCGACCGCTGTCCGACCGCACTGCTGCCCTGGCTGGCCTGGGCACTGTCGGTGGACGAATGGAAGGCCTACTGGCCCGAAGCGGTGAAACGCGCACGGGTGCGCACGGCCATCGCCATCCAGCGCCGCAAGGGCACCGCCGGCAGCGTGCGCGACGTGGTGGCCGCCTTCGGTGGATCGGTGCTGATCCGCGAGTGGTGGCAGCTGCAGCCCAGGGGCGCGCCGCACACCTTCGAAGCGGTGATGACCATCGCCAACCAGGATGGCCAGTCTGCCACGGCGATGTTCGTGGAGGACGTCATCGGCGAAATCACCCGGACCAAGCCGGTGCGCTCGCACTTCACCTTTACCCAGGGCATGCAGGCCGACGCCGCCGTCGGCGCACTTGCAGCCGCCCACGCCACGGCCTTCCGCCGCCTTCAACTGATCGGAGAGTAACCCCCGCATGCGCCTGAAAATCACCGATGCCGGCTTCGCCAAGCTGGTCAATCCGCCGAACACCGGCACCAACGCCGTCCTGATCACCCAGATCGGCCTGACCTCGACTGCCTTCGTGCCGTCGGCGGGGCTCACCGCACTGCCCGGCGAGATCAAGCGCGTCGCCACCTTCGGCGGCCAGGCCGTGGGCGATGACACCGTGCACGTCACCATCCGCGATGACAGCGCCACCTCCTACACGCTGCGCGGTTTCGGCCTGTACCTGGCCGACGGCACCCTGTTTGCCAGCTACGGCCAGGCCGATCCGATCATGGAGAAGTCGGCCGCATCGATGCTGCTGCTGGCCACCGACACACGCTTCAGCGGGATCGACACGACGCAGATCCAGTTCGGTGATGCCGGCTTCCTCTATCCTCCGGCCACCACCGAGGTGGTCGGCGTGGTCGAGCTGGCCACCAGCACCGAAGCCGAAGATGCGACCGACACCCAGCGCGCAGTTACCCCGCGTGGCGTGCGCGCTTACACCGACAAGCGCTTCGGCGCCAGCGCCCCGACCGCGCTGGCGAAGACGCTGCTGTCTGCGGCGAACACCGCGGCGGCGCGCACTGCGCTGGAACTGAAGAGCGCCGCGCTAAAGGACACCGGGCATGGCAACGGCCTGGACGCCGACACCCTGGACGGCAAGCACGCCTCCGAGTTCGCCCTGGCCGGTGACTTCGCCACCGTGGGCCACAAGCATGTGATTGCCGATGTGACCGGGCTGCAGTCGGCACTGGATGGCAAGGCGTCCAGGGGCGGCAACACGTTCACCGACCAGCAGTTCATCAGCGGCACGTATCCGTTGCTGGGCTTCGGTGCCGCCGGTGCCGAACAGTCCTTCATTGGCGGCTGGGGAAATTCCAGCCTGTGGCGCGTATGGAGCGCGGACCGCAGTGCCAGCAGCGAAATCACCATCAAGCATGGCGACACGCCGCGCTGGAACGGCTCGCCGATGTGGCATGCCGGGAACTTCGCGCCTGAAGCGAAGATGGACAAGAGTGGCGGGACGTTCACCGGCGCGGTTTCCATCTCCAACAACTCGCTGCGCCTGTCCGGCTGGGGCAGCACGCTGACCGATGGTGTCATCTACTTCGGCACCGGTGACAGCTACATTTTCAAGTCAGGTTCCTCCTTCACCTTCCGCAATGTGGAGGGTGCCTATAGCGCAACGCTCAGCGCAGGCGGGAACATCTGGACCAGCGGCAACTTCGATCCCGGCGGGAAGATCAACAAAGCCGGCGACATCATGAACGGCACGCTGAACATGTATGTGGGTCAAGGCAGCACCCAGGTCGTGCACCAACGGTTCGGCTGGGGCAACAACGTGACCCGATGGGCGACAGCCATGGAGAGCGACGCCACACTTTCGCTTTACTCCTACGACTTCAATGGAGGAACTCCGACGCAGCGCGCGAGCTTCAGCAATGTCCAGTACCGGGAGAACACATTCGTCGGCGGCGTCACTTCCGCAGGTGGCAATGCCGCATTCATCATCAAGGACCGTGGGAACGCGAATCAAGAGTTCCACATCTACAACACGGACAACGTGTTCCGGATCTGGTCGTCCACTGCGCAAGTGGATCGACTGCAACTGAATGCCGCGGGGGCTCTCTGGACGGCCGGCGGCTTCGATACTGGCTCTTCGCGCAAGCTGAAAAACATCGAAGGCGCACTTCCCTATGGCCTGGCAGCTGTCGAACAGATGGAACTTGCAGCCGGCCACTACAAACCCGAGTACAACGACGACGGTCGCCGTCGCCTGTTCTTCGTCGCCGAGCAGCTGGCCGAACTGGTGCCGGAAGCGGTCGACCTGGAAGGCGTCGAGTTCCAGGGTGAGCGCGTGGCATCGGTCAAGCTCGACCAGCTGCTGCCGGTGATGGCCAAGGCCATCCAGGAACTGGCCGCTGAAGTGCGCGCACTGAAAGCGGAGCGCTGACATGCCCAGCGGATATCGCTCTTCCGGTGTCGACTTTGACGACCTGTTCGATCCGTACGTTGAAGGTCCACTGGCGCAGGATTCGGGCCGCCGTATCGGCGGCACCGACCTGAGCCGCCGCTATGCCCACATCCAGTACGGCAGCAAGCGTGCCGACGTAGGCCATCGCATCAACGGCATGGACGTGTCCAACCTGTGGGCGGCCCGCGGCAGCGCCACCTACAGGCTGCCATTCCATGGCAAGGGCTACTCGGCAAGCAATGGCGCCAAGACCAACTCCACCGGCTCCGTGTCGGCAACCGTCTCGATCCTGATGTATGCCGACGGCACCTATGCCATCCGCACGGGCGTCGCCGGTGGCGGCAATGGAGGCAGCTCGGTAGCAGCGTCAGGCCAGTGGCTTCCGGCAGGTGCAAGCGTTTCCGAGTACGAAGTGCAGATCACCGGCTCCTCGCCCGCCAAAGCCTCTTTCAGCACCAGTGCTCCCTCGTTCGTGCCGGCATCGGCTGGACCGTCGGCAGGCGTGTCGATCAGCGTCCCTGCCAGGTCCGCCAGCTACGAATCGGACAGCGTCAGCATTTCCGTCGCGCTGCGCCGTGCCGGAGGTATCGCCCAGGTTTCCACCTTCAGCGCCAGCGTCAGCGCCTCCGGCTGGGTCTGATCGATCAGCGGGCCACCGCTGCAATTATCGCGACCGCCACATTCTCCGAACATTACCCCGTCGCCTGCACAAGCCGGCACACACCCACACCGAGGAAGAACCCCGAATGACCGAATTTCTCCATGGCGTACAGGTCGTCAACATCGATACCGGTGCCCGATCGATTGCCATCGCCTCCAGCAGCGTGATCGGCATCGTCGGCACCGCACCGCTGGCCGACACCGAAGCGTTCCCCATCAACACGCCCGTACTGGTGACCTCGCCGTCGCAGGCCGCCAAGCTGTCGGCGACCACCGGCACCGATGCCGGCACCCTGCCCGGTGCGCTCGACACGATCTTCGACCAGTCCAGTGCCGTCGTCGTCGTGGTCCGCGTCGAGAAGGGCGCCAATGAAAGCGCCACCCTGGCCAACGTGCTGGGCGGCGTGAATGCCCAGACCGGCGCCTACGAAGGCGTGCATGCGCTGCTGGCCGCCAAGTCCATCGTCGGCGTCAAGCCGCGCATCCTGGTCGCACCCGGCTTCACCCATGTGCACCCGGCCGATCCGGCCAAGCCGGAGGCCGTGCTGGCCAACCCGGTCGTAGCGGAACTGCTCGGCATCGCCGACAAGCTGCGTGCGGTGATCATCAAGGATGGCCCGAACAGCAACGACGACGCTGCCAAGTCCACCGCCGCCCTGACCGGCTCCAAGCGCGTCTACGTGGTCGACCCCGCGCTGCTGGTGCAGTCCGGTGATGCCATCGTCACCCGCCATGCCTCCGGTGCCGTGGCCGGTGCCATCGCCCGCAGCGACAACGAGCGCGGCTGGTGGGCGTCGCCGTCGAACCTGGAACTCAACGGCGTGGTCGGTACCGCGCGTGCGATCGACTTCGGCCTGTCCGATGCCACCAGCCGCGCCAACCTGCTGAACCAGGCCAACGTGGCCACGGTCATCCGCGAAGGGGGCTTCCGCCTGTGGGGCAACCGCACCACCAGCATCGATCCGAAGTGGCAGTTCCTGTGCGTGGTGCGCACCGCCGACATCATCGCCGACAGCCTGGAAGCCGCCCACCTGTGGGCCGTCGACCGCGGCATCAGCAAGACCTACGTCGATGACGTGCGCGAGGGCGTCAATGCCTTCCTGCGCGGCCTGAAGACCCAGGGCGCGATCCTCGGCGGCAACTGCTGGATCGACCCGGAACTGAACGCAGCGGACAGCGTGGCCCAGGGCCGCTTCTACTGGGACTTCGACTTCACTCCGACCTACCCGGGTGAGCAGCTGACCTTCCGCATGCACATGAACAACAACTACGTCTCGGAGATCTTCTAAGCATGGCGCGCAAGATCCGTAAAAACTTCAACTTCTACGTCGACGGCAAGGGTTATGCCGGCAGCGTGATGTCCTTCACCGCCCCCAAGCTGTCGCTGAAGACCGAGGACTTCCAAGCCGGCGGCATGCTCGCCCCGACCGAGATCGTGCTCGGCCATGAAAAGCTGACCGCCGATGTCGAGTTCGCCTCCGACGACGCGGAGATCATGAGCAAGTTCCACGTCATCGAAAGCAAGGAGTATGGCTTCACCGCCCGCGAAGCGCTGGAAGGCGACGACGGCGAAGTGACCCAGGTCGTGCACAACATGCGCGGCAAGGTGAAGCTGCTGGACCGTGGTGAAACCAAGGTCGGCGAGAAAGGCACGATCAAGGTCAGCCTGGCGCTGAGCTACTACAAGCTGACCCATGGCGCCCAGGTCGTGCAGGAGATCGACGTGGTCAACATGATCGCCCGCCAGGGTGGCGTCGACGTCCTGGCCGGCATCCGCGGCGCGCTGGGCATCTGAGCCCACGCCGCACCGAAGAACCCGGGGGCGCCTCGCGCCCCCGCATCCATCGCACCGCATCGCATTCCAGGAACGCCTTCATGTCCAGCAAGACCAAGACCCCCACCGACACCGTCATCGAGCGCGATGGCTTTGCCGAGATCACCCTCACCCGCCCGCGCCAGGTCAACGGCATGGAGACTGCCGTGCTGCGCATGCGCGAGCCGACCGTGGAAGACATGGAGCGCTACCAGGACGACAAGGGCAGCGACGCCCAGCGTGAGGTGCGGATGATCGCCAACCTGTGCGAGATCTCGCCGGACGACGTGCGCAAGATGCCGTTGCGCGACTACGCACGACTGCAGGCAGGCGTCGCGCTTTTTACCACCTGACCCTGCCACAGATCAGGCAGGGAGTGCTCGCCCTGGCCGGTCATACCGGCTGGGGCCTGCGCGAAATCATGACACTGCGGGTGTCGAAGTTCATCTGGTGGATTCAGGGATTGCCGGTACATGGCCAGTAACGTTCAAACGACAACGATCACGATCGGCGGTGAGGTGTCCAAGTCGCTGAAGGACGCATTGTCCTTCGCCAATGATGGCGTGAAGCGCCTCGGCGATGAAGCCGGCAAGCTGGAGCTCAAGCTCGCCGCGATGAAGAAGTCGGGCACCGCATACACCCGCATGCGCGCGCAGGCCGATGCGCTGCGCGCCTCACAGGAAGCGCTGGAGCGTGTCGAAGCCAAGCGCACCGCCAACCTGGGGAAGCGCGAGAAACTCGGCGCCTCGTTCAAGGCAGCGCGCGGCACACTCGGCACCGCCGTCACCGCACTGGCCCAGCCGGTCGAGAACGCCTCCGGCTTCGCCCGCCAGAACCAGCAGATCGGCGTGGCAGCCAACCTCAGCCGCGCGCAGGTGAGTGCGCTCGGCCAGGCGATCCTGCAGCAATCGCGTGCAACCAACCAGGGCGCCGACGATCTGCAGCGGTCGATCAAGCTGATGGTCGCGGCCGGCATGGACGCACAGTCGGCCCAGGCCAGCCTCGGTGCTGTCGGGCGGACCACCACCGTCACCGGTGCCAGCATCGATGATGTGGCCCAAGCTGCGGCCGCCCTGCAGCAGTCGTTCGATATCGATCCCTCGCGCATGCAGAACGCGCTGGACGTGCTGGTGGTGAACAGCCAGCAGGGCAGCCTGGGCCTGAAGGACATGGCCCAGGTGCTGCCGGTGCTGGGTTCCTCGTTCGAGGCGATGAAGCTGCAGGGCACATCGGCGGCGGCTACGCTGGGTGCGGCACTGGAAGCCACGCTGGACTCGGCAGGTGGCGCCGACAAGGCCGCCAGCAACATGAAGAGTTTCATGTCCGAGGTGCTCTCGCCGGACATTCAGGAGAAGGCCAAGAAGAGCCTGAACCTGGATCTGCGCAAGATCATCGGCGACGCACAGACCAGCGGCGGCAATCCCTTCGATGCTGCGATGCAGGGGATCATCCAGGCGACTGCGGGCGACCAGAAGAAGATCGGCACCCTGTTCAGCGATGCACAGGCGAAGAACTTCGTCCAGCGCATGATCGAGAACTGGGACACCTACATCCGTGTCCGCGACAAGGCCTTGAATGGATCGGCGGGTACCACCGATGCGGCCTATGCCGACGCGATGCAGACCGATCCGCAGAAGATCGAAGGCGCCAAGATCGCCGTGGACAACCTGTCCAAGGCGTTCGGTGCGGCGCTGCTGCCCGCGGTGGGCGAGGCCGCGGTCAAGCTGACCGAGCTGTTGAACGGGGTTACCTCGTTCGTGCAGGAAAACCCGAAGCTGATCGCCAACACCACGCAGATCGTGGTCGGCATGCTGGGCATGCGCGCGGCGGTACTCGGCGCTCGCTATGCCTGGACCTTCCTGCAGGGCCCGATCCTGGGCGTGCAGAAGGCCATCCAGCTGTTCCGTGGCGGCAGCCTGCTGGCACAGCTGGGGCGCTTTGGGCCGATGGCCATGCGCCTGGCATCGGGTTTCCGCATCGTCGCAACTGCCATTGGTGCCATCGGCGGTGGGCCCATCGCCGTTGCCGTCGCCGCCATCACCGCCGGCGCCCTGCTGGTGCGCAAGTACTGGGAACCGATCAAGGCATTCCTGGGCGGCGTCTGGGAAGGCCTGAGCGGTGCAGGCACCGCAGCGATGGGTGAACTGATGCGCGCGGTTGAACCACTGCGCCCCGCCTGGGAAGTCATGAGCGGGCTGATCGGCCAGGCCTGGGACTGGCTGTCGAAGATGCTGGAACCGGCGCAGTACACCGGCAATGAATTGTCACGCGTCGCCCAGATCGGCTCGCTGGTGGGTGAGACGCTGCTGACCAACTTCCGGCTGGTGATCCAGGTCATCGGCGGCGTGGTGGGGGCGGTGGTGTGGCTGGGCGAGATGCTCGGCACCGTCGCCGGCTTCATCAACGAAACCCTTGGCAACATCTGGGAGTCGATCAGCCAGAAGGCGACCGCAGCGTTCGACCGCATCCTGGAAAAGCTCAAGCCAGTCATCGAAGGCGTCGGCTGGTTCATGGACAAGCTTGGTGGTGGCGTAGGGGCTGCCAACGACAAAGCGCTGGAGGTCGCCGAGGGCGGGCTGCAGACCGCAGTGGGCGCCGCCAACATCTACAGCGGCATGAAGGCGCGCGGCGGTGGTGGCATCGGCGACATGGCGCGCGTGGCGTACGCGGTCGGCACCAACGACAACGATGGCCTGAACCGCCGCATGGCCGAGCTGAGCGGCGCGCAGGGACGCCGTGCGCCGGACATGCCTTCGCCCACCCCGCGCAGCGCCACCACGGTGCAGCAGCAGCAGACCAACCACATCACCATCCACCAGCAGCCAGGCGAATCCAGCGAAGCGGTGGCGCGCCGCACCGCCGACGAGCTGCAGCGTCGCAACGCGGTTGCCGCCCGTGGTGGCCTTGCAGACAGGAACTGAGCATGAAACGCGAATTCGTAACCGGCACTGTGGACAAGCTGCTGTCGCAGTTCAAAGCCAATGACTCCGGCAACGCCCCGGTCCTGCTGATGCTGGGCGGCTTCAAGTTCAGCCTCAACACCGCGGTCTTCCGGGAGATCCAGCAATCCAACGAGTATCGCTGGCAGGCGCAGGACCGCATCGGCCAGATGGCGGCCCTGCAGTACACCGGACCGGGCTCAGCCAGCATGACCCTGCCGGGCGTCATCTACTACCAGTTCCGCGGCGCCGGCAATGAGCTCTCACAGCTGCGCAAGCTGGCCGCGCAGGGCACGCCTCATCGACTGCTGACCGGCAAAGGCGGCAACCTGGGCCTGTGGGTCATCGAGAAGATCGATGCCACCGCCAGCGAGTTCACCGCCGACAGCGCGATCCTGAAACAGGAATTCACCCTTTCACTGCGGAAGCACAGCAATGGCACGAACGTATAGCACCCGCGACGGCGACGTCGTAGACCGTATCGCCTACGCGCATTATGGCGAGCAGTCACCGGCCATCCTGCGCGCGGTGTTCGATGCCAACCCGGGCCTGGCCGCACGCGGCCCGGTACTGCCTGCCGGCGTAGCGATCACCCTGCCGGAGGTGCAGCGCCCGGCCAGCGAGCGCAAGGGAGTCGCCCTGTGGGATTGAACATCACACCGGCCTTCCGCGTGGTGGCCAACAGCCAGGACATCACCAACAAGATCATGGCGCGCTTCAAGTCGCTGCGCATCACCGACGAGACCGGCAACACGTCAGACACGCTGGAACTGCAGCTGGCCGACCACGATCCGTCCGATCCGATCCAGCTGCCACCGGTTGGCGCGGAACTGGAGGCCTTCATCGGCTATGACGGCGAAGTGCGGCGCGTGGGCCTGTACATCTGCGACGAGGTGGAGATCTCCGGCTTTCCCGGCAGCATGACGCTGCGCGCCAGGGCGGCACCGTTCGAGACCAGCAAGGGGGGCAAGAGCGACCTGCAGACGCAGAAGACGCGCACCTGGAAGAAGGGCACCACGATCGGCGACATGGTGCGACGCATGGCCGGCGAGCATGGGCTGAAGGCAGCGGTGAACGCATCGCTGGCGTCCATCGTGCTTCCGCTGACGGTGCAGTCGCAGGAGTCGGACATGAACCTTCTGCTGCGCCTGGCCAAACAGCACGATGCCATCGCCAAGCCCGGAGGCGGGCGCCTGGTGTTCGTGAAGCGGGGCGAATCCACCAGCGCCAGCGGCGAGCGCATTCCCGATGTCACCCTCACCCCGGCCGATGGCAGCGACTATCGGGTAACCCTTGCCGCACGCGAAGATGCCGGTACCACCATTGCCTACTACCGCGACGTGCGCAGTGCCAAGCGCCAGGAAGTGAAGGTCGGCAGCGGTGAACCGATCATGCGCCTGCGCATGGCCTATGCCGACCGGGAGAGCGCAGAGGCGGCGGCGCGCGCCAAGCATCGCGAACAGGCACGGCAGACGCGGACGCTCAGCTACACCCTGCCCGGCCGCGAGACGCTGATGGCCGAGGCCACGGTGGTGATGCAGGGGTTCCGCGAGGGCGTGGATGGGCAGTGGCTGGTCAAGCGTGCCGAGCACAGCATCGGCAGCGAGGGCTATGTCACCCGCATCGAATGCGAACAACCCAACAGCGCCGACGCAGTAAAAGCGGCCAGCAATGCCCCGGCCAGCGAAGGCGAGCAGGTCGGCAGCGAGGTGTAGATTCACGCCATGCGTGGTGCTTTCCGCGCATCAACTCACGTACTGCGCCACGCCATTGCCGAACGACCAGTTCTCCTTCTTTACTTCAACAAGATTGATGAACACATCCTCGCGGCGGATGCCCACCGCCGCGTGCAGTCCATCGGCGATGCCGGCGTACAACGCCTTCTTCTGCTCCAGCGTACGCCCTTCGTTCCAGGTGATCTGGATGCAGATGAAATCGTCGGTGCGGTCCACGCCCAGATAGCCGGGGTCGTAGATCAGCGTGTCGGCGTCGTGCTGCTGGAAGATCTGGAAGCGGTCGTTCTCCGGCACGCCCACCGCGCGCATGGCCTGGTAGATGGCTTCGCCGACACGTTGCAGGTAGTCGGCGGATTTACCTTTGCGAAGATCGATGCGGGCGAGCGGCATGGTGGCACTCCAGGGAATGGGGGCACGGCACTGCCTCGAGAGTACGCCGGCCGTGAACCACGGAACAGCGCATGGATGGAATCCTGTGCCCGCATCGGTGAAGTGCGTCCCCCGAGCGCTTCGCGCGGTTGAGGGAGCCGGTGAGTCGCGCTGCCAACGATGCCGGAAAGCCGCGCTGATGGTCAGGCAACAAAAAAGCCCCCATTTCTGGAGGCTTCTTTCGTTCTGCAACATGGTGGGCGGTACAGGGATCGAACCTGTGACCCTTGCCGTGTGAAGGCAATGCTCTACCGCTGAGCTAACCGCCCGGTGTGTTGCTGAGCCGCTCATTATAGGGGCTTTTCAGAGGCCGTCAACACTTTTTCACATTCGTGTTCACGGGCGTTTCGAGGCATGCAGCCGCATGGCCCGGCGCTACCTCACATCGTGTGGGTCGGCTTGTCCGAGCCGGTAAGCCCGGCCAGCAGAGTCTCGATCTTGTGGCGCACGCCCTCGCCTTCGGCACCGTCGGCGAGCTGCACGCCAATGCCGGCGGTGCGGTTACCCTGCGCGCCGGCCGGGGTCACCCAGATCACCTTGCCGGCCACCGGCAGGCGCTCGCTGGAATCGGGCAGGGTCAGCAGCAGGAACACCTCGTCGCCCAGGAAGTAGCGCTTGGGCGTGGGCACGAAGATGCCGCCGTTCTTCACGAACGGCATGTACGCGCTGTACAGCGCGGCTTTGTCCTTCACGGCCAGGGACAGGATGCCCTGGCGGGCGTTGCTGGCACTCATCGATTTCCCCTTGCGGCAGGCCGCTCGTTCACCTTGTTCCAGGCCAGCAGCAACTCGACCACCGCAAGGTCTGCACGCACCGTGGTGCGCAGCAGGTCGCGGGTGCGGTTGGCCGCATCGAACCAGGCTGCAAGCTTGTGCAATCGCTCCGGCGTGGTCAAGGCATCGGTGCTGGCCTGGGCCAGCGCCAGGTCGGCGGCAAAGCGCAGGCGCAGCGCCGCGTTGTCGTCACCACACCACTTCTGCGCCAGCTCCACCGCGCCGGTCTTGCCGGCGGCCAGCTGTTCCAGATCTCGACCGACTTCGCGGCGCAGGCTCAGGCCGTCTTCGCGCAGCCAGTTGTCGGCCTGGCCGGGATGGCCGCGGGCGGCCTCCAGCGCTTCGCGCGCCGATGCTTCGCTGTGGCCCTGCTGCTGCAGCCAGGCCAGCGCTTCGTGCTGCGGCGGCAGCTTGAATTCCAGGCGTTGGCAACGGCTGCGGATGGTCTGCGGCAGGCGCGCCGGGTCGCTGCTGATCAGCCACAGGTAGCGGCCGGGCTGCGGCTCTTCCAGCGTCTTCAGCAGCGCGTTGGCGGCCGAGCGGTTGATCGCATCGGCCGGGTCCACGATCACCACCTGCGCCACGCCGTACTGCGGGGTCAGCGCCAGCTTGTCGGTGATCTCGCGCACCTGCTCGATGACGATCTCGGTACGCAGCTTGTCGCCGCTCTTGTTCGGAATGAAGCTGACCAGCTGCAGGTCCGGATGGGTACCCGCAGCGATCAGCTGGCGCGTGCGCGTGGCATGCGCGGCATCACCGCGGGCCAGCACGTGGTCGGCCAATGCCAGCGCCACCTCACGCTTGCCCAGCCCGGCCGGCCCGCAGATCAGCAGGCCATGGCCGAGGCGACCGGCATCGAGCGCGGCCACGGTCTGGTCGAACGCGCGCTGCTGCCAGGGCGAAAACGTGCTCATGCGCCCTCCCCGTCCTGCAGCCAGCGCTCGACACGCGCAACTACATCAGCGGCGACGCGCGCCTGTACCTGGCCGGCGTCGATCAACGCGAAGCGCTGCGGATCCTGCTGCGCACGGCTGCGGAACACTTCGCGCACGCGCTGGAAGAAATCATCCTGTTCGCTCTCGATGCGGTCCGGCCACAGGTCACGGCCATTGGCGCGTGCCCGGCCGACGGCCACGTCCACGTCCAGCAGCAGGGTCAGGCCCGGCAGCAGGCCCACCGCGCGGCGCTCCAGATCGGCAATCCACTGCGGATCGAGGCCACGGCCACCGCCCTGGTAGGCATAGCTGGAATCGGTGAAGCGATCACTCAGCACATAAGCGCCGCGCTGCAGCGCCGGCTGGATCACCTGGCGCACATGCTGCGCGCGCGCGGCGAACACCAGCAGCAGCTCGGCTTCGGCGCTGAGCGGTTCGGCGGCGATCTCGGCATCGGGTTTCAGCACCAGGCCACGGATGCGCTCGGCCAGCGGCGTACCGCCCGGCTCGCGGGTCAGTACCACCTCATGACCGTGGCTGCGCAGGCAGTCACGGATGGCATTGATGGCGGTGGTCTTGCCCGCGCCCTCGCCGCCTTCCAGGCTGACGAAACGCGGGTGGCGAAGCAGCGCGGGACTCATTGCGCCGGGGTCTCCTGGGTACGTTGCTGGCGCAGCTGCTGCAGGTAGCGGGCGACTGCGGCGTTGTGCTGGTCCAGGCTGGGCGAGAACACGTGCGCGCCGCTGCCATCGCCCACCGCGACGAAGTACAGCGCGTCGCCCGCAGCGGGTTGCGCGGCGGCCATCAGCGCGTCGCGGCTGGGCATCGCGATCGGGGTCGGGGTCAGGCCGGCACGGGTGTAGGTGTTGTACGGCGTATCGGTGGTCAGGTCGCGACGGCGGATGTTGCCGTCATACGCGGCACCGAGGCCGTAGATCACGGTCGGGTCGGTCTGCAGGCGCATGCCGATCTTCAGGCGGCGCATGAACACGCCGGCAATCTGCGGGCGTTCGCTGGCCAGCGCGGTTTCCTTCTCGATGATCGAGGCCATCGTCAGCAGTTCGTAGGGCGTGTTGATCGGCAGGTCCGGCGCGCGGCTTTCCCACGCTTCGTCCAGCGCCTTTTCCATTGCGGCATGGGCGCGCTTGAGCACGTCCAGATCGCTGTCGCCACGCTGGTAGACATAGGTCTCCGGCAGGAAGCGGCCTTCCGGATGCTGGCCACCGAAGCCGAGGCGCTGCATCAGCGCGGCATCATCAAGATTGTCGGTGGTGTGCAGCAGCGGCTCGGCGCGCTTGAGCGCAGCACGCAGCTGGCGGATATTCCAGCCCTCGACGATGGTGACGCGGTGCTGCAGCACCTTGCCGGCGCGCATGCGCAGCAGCAGCTCGCGCGGGGTCAGCTCGCCACTGAGCGCGTACTCGCCCACCTTCAGCTTGCCGGCGGCATCAAGCTGGCGCGCCAGCAGCTGCCACTGGGTGTCCTGGCCTTCATCCACACCTGCATCGCGCAGCTTGCGCAGCACGCTGTTCATGCCATCGCCGCTGGCGATGACCATGCTCTCGGCAGTCGGGGTGATCGGGGCATCGGCGAAACGCGTCTGCTGGTAGAAGAACCACGCGCCCACGCCGGCCACGACGGCTCCCAGCACCACCACCAGCGTTACCACGAACAGACACCCGCGCTTGGCTCCCGCCATGGACTACCTCTGAACTCGATTCCGTCGTGCAGGATACCGTGCCGGTGATGTGGGGTCATGACCAGAGCCACACACCCAGTGCCGACCAACGGTCGGCACCCACCGGAACAACGGCACCCGCCGGTACCGGTAGCGCCGGCCGCTGACCGGCAATCGCGTGGATCGTGGATGAATGAGGTTGCCGGCCAGCGGCCGGCACTACCCCTGCTGGCCCAGTGCGCGCAGCAGGCCGCGAGCCTTGGCGCGGGTCTCGTCCAGCTCCTTGTCCGGGTCCGAATCGACCACGATGCCGGCGCCGGTGCGGAAGCTGACCTCGTGGCCATCCACTTCAGCGGTGCGGATCAGGATGTTCAGGTCCAGGTCGCCATCGCGGTTCAGCCAGCCGAAGGCGCCGGTATAGGCACCGCGCGGCACCTGTTCCAGTTCGCTGATGATCTGCATGCAGCGCACCTTCGGGCAGCCGGTGATGGTGCCGCCCGGGAAGGTGGCGGCGATCACCTCGCCCGGCGTGACCTCCGGGCGCAGGTGGCCACTGACATTGCTGACGATGTGGTGCACATGGGCATAGCTCTCCACGGTCATCAGCTCATCCACCACCACGGTGCCCGGCAGGCAGATGCGGCCCAGGTCGTTGCGCTCCAGGTCGATCAGCATCACGTGCTCGGCACGCTCCTTGGGGTGGCCGACCAGTTCCTGGATACGCGCGGCGTCATCGTCGCCCTCGAAGCGCGGCCGCGTACCGGCGATCGGACGGGTCTGCGCATGGCCGGCATGCACCGACACCAGCCGCTCCGGCGAGGAACTGACCACGTGGCGGCCGTGCGCGCTGAACAGGCCGGCAAACGGCGCCGGGTTGGCACGACGCAGCTGTGCATACAGTGCCTGCGGGCTGACCGGCGCAGCGAACTGCGCGCTCCAGCGCCGCGACAGGTTCACCTGGAACACGTCGCCGGCACGCAGGTACTCGATCACCCGGCGCACGCCGTCGGTGAAGCGCTGCGGCGCGTCCTCGCCCACCGACTGCGGCGGCTGCCAGCCCTGCCCGGCGTCGGGCAACGCCGCCGAGGCCAGTGCCACCAGCGCATCCAGCAGTGCCTGCTCGCCGGCTTCGGCGATGACGAAGCTGGCATCGTTGTGATGGTCGTGCAGCACCGCTGCCGGGCAGCGCAGTGCCAGCGCGGCCGGACGGCCGTCCTCGCGTGCACGCGCCGGCAGCACCGGCTCGATCTGGCTGGCCACTTCATAGTCCAGCATCAGCGCCCAGCCGCCGCGGAACGGCAGGCTGTGGCTGCCGTCATGTGGCAGGCGTTCGGCCTGCCACGCGCGATCCAGCGCCTGCAGGAACGTGCCGGGCTGCACGGCGTCGTGCAGGTCACGCACCTGGCCGTCGGCGTCCAGCCGCAGGCCCTCGCCCTGCGCGGCCAGCAGCAGGCTCCAGCGGCCCTGGGCGGTGCCCGAGGCGGTGGACTCCATCAGCAGCGGGAAACGCGCCGGGTCGTGCTGTTGCAGAGCCAGCAGGTCGATCGGGTGCGGCAGCGGGTGGATCAGCGGTGCGTGGGTCATGATGGCCAGTTCAGGGGATCAGATGCACGGAAGCCGCCTTGCGGCGGCTCCGTGGTGCACGGCGTTGATCCGTTTGTCGGATTGCCGATGGGTAGAGTCGACTGTCAGTCGACTGCTTTCCCATCAACGATCACCGCGGCGGATCGAAGGGCAGTCGACTGACAGTCGACTCTACAACCTACCGCACCAGTCAGACGCGCTTGAAGATCAGCGTGCCGTTGGTGCCGCCGAAGCCGAAGCCATTGGACATCACCACATCCACCTTGGCCTGGCGTGCTTCGTTGGGCACGTAGTCCAGGTCGCAACCTTCGCCCGGCTGCTGCAGGTTGATGGTCGGCGGAATGACGTTGTCCTGCAGCGCCATCACCGAGAAGATCGCTTCCACGCCGCCGGCAGCGCCCAGCAGGTGGCCGGTCATCGACTTGGTGGAGCTGACCATCATCTTGTAGGCGTGGTCGCCGAAGGCGGTCTTCATCGCCATGGTCTCGCCCAGGTCGCCCAGCGGCGTGGAGGTGCCGTGCGCGTTGAGGTAACCCACCTGCTCCGGGGTCACGCCGGCGTCCTTCATGGCCATGACCATGCAGCGCGCGGCGCCTTCGCCGTTCTCGCTCGGTGCGGTCATGTGGTACGCGTCGGAGCTGGCGCCGAAGCCGGCCAGTTCGCAGTAGATCTTCGCGCCACGTGCCTTGGCGTGTTCGTACTCTTCCAGGATCAGGATGCCGGCGCCGTCGCCCAGCACGAAGCCGTCACGGTCCTTGTCCCACGGGCGCGAAGCCTGTTCCGGGGCGTCGTTGCGGGTGCTCATGGCCTTCATCGCGCAGAAGCCGCCCAGCGCGGTCGGCGACGAGCCACGCTCGGCACCGCCGACCACCATCACGTCAGCATCGCCGTACTGGATCATGCGCATCGCGGTACCGATCGAGTGGTTCGAGGTCGCGCACGCCGAGACCGCCGAGAACGACGGACCCTTCAGGCCGGTGATGATGCTCAGCTGGCCCGGCAGCATGTTGATGATGGTCTTGGGTACGTAGAAGGGCGAGATCTTCTTGCCCTCGTGGAACTCGATGGTCTGCTCTTCGATGCCGAGCAGGCCGCCGATGCCGGCGCCGACGATGGCGCCGATGCGCTCGGCATTGGCGTCGGTGATCTCCAGGCCCGAATCATGCAGGGCCATGAACGAGGCACCGAGGCCGTAATGGATGAACGGGTCCATCTTCTTGGCATCCTTGCCGCTGACCCGGAACTTGCCGAACAGTTCATTGTCGGCGGTAATGTCGAATCCCTTGACCTCACCTGCAATCTTGGTGGTGAACCGATCCACGTAGGCATCAGCAACGTTGGTCAGCGGACCGATGCCCGAACGACCGTGGGTGATGCCTTCCCAGCTGCTGGCCAGATCATTGCCCAACGGCGAGACGATACCCAGGCCGGTTACGACGACGCGACGCTTCATTGCTGTTTCTCCTGACCCGGATGATTTCTACGGGTAACTCGGTTTGCTTCGATGTGATGCCCAAACACACGGGGCCGCAACAGCGGCCCCATGGGGTGCGGTGCGCGGCAAGGAAATACCTGCACGCGCACTGCCGTCTGACATCAGGCCTTGACGTGGGCCTTGACGTAGTCGATGGCGGCCTGCACGGTGCTGATCTTCTCGGCTTCTTCGTCCGGGATCTCGCACTCGAATTCTTCTTCCAGGGCCATCACCAGCTCGACGGTGTCCAGCGAGTCAGCGCCCAGGTCATCGACGAACGATGCGCTGTTGGTGACTTCTTCTTCCTTGACGCCAAGCTGTTCGACGACGATTTTCTTGACGCGTTCTTCGATGGTGCTCATGGGATCTCGCTCCAGATGGAGTTGTGGTTCAAAAGTGGTCGCCATCAAAGGCGATGGCCGTGGGATAGTGTAGTGGAAACCGGCGCGGCCTTGCATCGCAGCAAAAACCTCAGCAGATCAACCACTTGCGGCGCAATCCCTGCGCCCCTTGCTTACGGCATGTACATGCCACCGTTCACATGGAGGGTTTCGCCGGTGATGTAACCGGCAGCCGGGCTGGCCAGGAAGGCCACCGCATGGGCGATGTCCTCCGGCGAACCCAGGCGTTCGAGGGCGATGTCGTTGATCAGCGCGGTGCGCGCTTCTTCCGGCAACGCCTTGGTCATGTCGGTGTCGATGAAGCCGGGAGCAACCACATTGACGGTGACACCGCGCGAACCGATTTCCTTGGCCAGCGACTTGCTGAAGCCGATGATGCCGGCCTTGGCGGCCGCGTAGTTGGCCTGGCCGGCATTGCCGGTCACGCCCACCACCGATGCGATGTTGATGATGCGGCCCTTGCGTGCCTTCATCATGCCGCGCATGACCGCCTTGCTGGTGCGGAACACGCTGGTCAGGTTGGTGTCGATGATCGACGCCCAGTCCTCGTCCTTCATGCGCATCAGCAGGTTGTCGCGGGTGATGCCGGCATTGTTGACCAGGATCGAGATCGGGCCGAACTCCTTGGCGATGCCGTCCAGCACGCTGTCCAGCGCGGCAGCGTCAGTCACGTTCAGTGCACGGCCGTGACCGCCGTGGGCGGCCAGGCGCTCGCCGATCGCGGCAGCACCGGATTCGGTGGTGGCGGTACCGATGACGGTGGCGCCCTGGGCGGCCAGCAGATCGGCGATGGCGGCACCAATGCCACGGCTGGCGCCGGTGACCAGTGCGATTTCACCCTGCAGGGGCTTGCTCATGATGTTTTCCTCAGGCTGGGGCGGCCGCCGTACCCGTACCGCGTGCAGCGGCCACCGGTACGGTCGGCAGGAACAGGGGGAGTCAGGCCGACCATGCCTCGCGGGCGGCTTCGAAGTCGCCCGGGGTGGCCAGTGAACGGCCGTCGATGGCCTTGTCGATGCGCTTGACCAGGCCGGTCAGCACCTTGCCCGGGCCGCACTCGGCAACCTGGGTGATGCCACGGGCGGCCAGCGCCTGCACGCAACCGGTCCACTGCACCGGCTGGTACAGCTGCTGGACCAGCGCGGTACGGATCGCGTCGATACCGTCATGCACCTGGGCATCCACGTTCTGCACCACCGGCAGCTGCGGCGCCTGCCAGGACAGGCCGGCCATCACTTCGGCGAGGCGGTTGGCGGCTTCGCGCATCAGCGGGGTGTGCGAGGGCACGCTCACGGCCAGCTTGACGGCCTTGCGCACGCCCTTCCCGGCCAGCAGCGCCAGCGCGCGGTCAACCGCATCTGCGTCGCCGCCGATCACGATCTGGCCCGGCGAATTGAAGTTGGCCGGCACCACCACCTGGCTGCCCGCGGCTTCGGCGCAGACGTCCAGCACCAGCTGGTCTTCAGCACCGAGCACGGCGGCCATGGCGCCGACACCGGCCGGTGCGGCTTCCTGCATCAGCTGGCCGCGCAGGCGCACCAGGTGCGCACCGTCATGCAGGCTCAGCGCGCCAGCGGCGACCAGGGCGGTGTACTCGCCCAGGCTGTGGCCGGCCAGCACCGACGGGCGCGGACCGCCCACGGCGTTCCAGGCGCGCCACACGCCGATGCTCGCGGCCAGCAGGGCCGGCTGGGTGTATTCGGTACGGTTGAGCATTTCCTCCGGGCCACCCTGGGACAGCGCCCACAGGTCGACGCCGGCACCATCGGATGCTTCGGTGAAGGCTTCACGCACCTGCGGGTGCAGTTCGGCCAGCTCGGCCACCATGCCCACAGACTGCGAGCCCTGGCCGGGGAAGACAAAAGCGAGGGTGGATACGGTCACGCGGTCATCCGCTTGTTGCAATCGAAGCGGGCCATGATAAGGGCGAATCCGCTGTGTCGTCTGTACGTGCGCGTATGCAGGCGTATGGAGCGCCGCCGCGGGACAACCCGGCATCCGGTGCGGTGCCCCGCCCAGGTAGAGTCGACTGTCAGTCGACTGCCCTTCGATCAGCCGCTGAAAACCCGCGCTGCGCGCGGAAGTCGACTGACAGTCGACTCTACCGCAGCGCGAACCTGCCATCAGCAGAACAGCTGCAGCACGTCCAGGTCGCCGTCGGCGAGGAAGTCCACGCACAGGCCCACCAGCATCAGTACGCCCGCCGTGCTGGCGCCATGGGCGATGAAGATCGAATGCGCCAGCGCGCGCGCTGAACGGCCCAGCTTCATGCAGACCCGGGCCAGGCTGCGCAGGCGGCCGCTGACCGCGTGCACGTGTTCGCGCACAGGCGCTTGGGCCTCGCCCATCGCCTCGGCCATCATCGCCTGCAGCTGCTCGGGGCGGTCGGCGTAGTACTTGGCCACGCCGTAACCGAACATCAGCCAGTCGCGGGCCTGCGCTTCGGACAGATCCATCACTTCCAGCGGATCTTCCTCGAAGTCGATGAAGCCCACCTTCTGCCCATCCCAGGTGAGGTTGCGCGGCAGCGGCTGGCCGAAATAGGCGCCGCGCGCATGCGCTTCGGCGATGGCCTGCATGGCCGCCATCACCAGCCGGTCGCGGCCGGCCTCATCGGCCTGGCGCAGGCAGGTATTGAACGAACTGCCGTTGTCACCGATCACCAGCGCGGCGTGGCCGCTGCCCAGCACGTCGGGCACGTTCACGCCCTGCGCCTGCAGTTCTCCCAGGCGACGGGCTTCGGTTTCTCGCGCGGCATCACCACCACGGTGCGGCGGTGGCCGCAGGGCGTCCAGATGGAAACGGCGGGCAACGAAATTGAGCAGGCCCAGGGCCACTGCGCGGCTTCCCTTGCCGTACTGCTTCAGCCAGGCGCGCTGCCCTTCGATGACGATGGGCTCAACCATGACGTGTACTCCTTTAAACGCGTTACGGCCCCAGAGGGGCCGTAACGACAAAACTTCACATTGTCGTAACTTGCACTATCAATAGCGCAGCAGGGCCGAACCCCACGTGAAGCCGCCGCCGAAGGCTTCCAGCAGCAGCAGCTGGCCGCGCTCGACGCGGCCCGAACGCACCGCGGCGTCCAGCGCCAGCGGCACCGAGCCGGACGAGGTGTTGCCGTGCTTGTCGACAGTCACCACCACCTGGTCCATCGACATGTCCAGGCGCTTGGCGGTGGCTTCGATGATGCGCAGGTTGGCCTGGTGCGGAATCAGCCAATCCAGGTCGGACTTGTCCAGGCCATTGGCAGCCAGGGTCTCGTCCACGACCGAGTCCAGCGCCTTGACGGCGTACTTGAACACGTCGTTGCCCTTCATGTTGATGGTGCCACCACCGTTGGCGCCGTCCTTGAAGCCGGTCGAGACGCCCACCGGGTTCCACAGCAGCTCCTTCTTGCTGCCGTCGGCATGCAGGTGGGTACTGAGGATGCCGGTTTCTTCGTCGGCCTTGAGCACGACGGCGCCGGCGCCATCGCCGAACAGCACGCAGGTGGTGCGATCGTTCCAGTCGACCATGCGGGTCAGCGTTTCGGTGCCGATCACCAGCACGTGCCTGCAGTCGCCGGAACGGATGAACTTGTCGGCCACGCCCAGCGCGAACACGAAGCCCGAGCAGGCGGCGTTGACGTCAAAGGCAGGGCACCCCGCAACACCGAGCTTGGCCTGGATCAGGCACGCGGTGGAGGGGAAAATGAGGTCAGGCGTGGTCGTACCGACCACGATCATGTCGAGCTGCGAAGCGTCGATACCGGCCGCTTCAAGTGCGCGCAACGCGGCCTGGTAGCCGAGGTCGCTGGTGGTTTCGCCTTCGGCCGCGATGTGCCGTTCACGAATTCCGGTGCGCGACTGGATCCACTCATCCGAGGTTTCGACCATTTTTTCCAGGTCGGCGTTGGTCAGGACTTTTTCCGGCAAATAGCTACCGGTGCCCGCGATCCTCGAATAGATCCGCTTGCTCATCATGTTTCCTGTTGCGCGGGCCGCCGATCACCGGCACGCCCGGGAAAGAAGGCAAAGGCCGCTGCCCGGGGGCAGCGGCCTTCCCGGCACATCAATCTTCTTCGACGGCCGAGGTCTTGGTCTGGATGACCTTCTTGCCGCGGTAGAAACCGTCGGCAGTGATGTGGTGACGCAGGTGCACTTCGCCGGTGGTCGGGTCGGTCGACAGCTGCTTGGCGCTCAGGGCGTCATGCGAACGGCGCTGGCCGCGGCGGGACGGGGTAACACGGGATTTCTGCACAGCCATGGGATTGCTCCAAACTCGGTTCGTTTTGCTTCGTCGTATCGTCGCGCAGGACGCCAGCGCCCAGCACACTTTCGCTTTCGCCGCAGCCGCCGACGACAATCCGGCTGCTATTGTTTCTTCAATGCCGCCAATGCCGCGAACGGATTGGCCTTCTTTGTTTCTTCTTCGCTCGGCGCCCAGTCCTTGTCGACTGCTTCACCGTCGGGCGACAGCGGAACCACCGGCACCGCCAGCACCAACTCGTCTTCGACCAGGTCCAGCGGACGCAGCTGGCCGTCTTCCGGCACCAGCAACGCCTCGTACTCCTCCGGCAGGGACGATTCCTCGTCCTCGTCGCGGATCAGGCCAAGCCTCTGGGTCACCTTCACCGGCAACAGGAATCGCTGCATGCTGCGCTGACAGGTCAGCGGCAACGCGGTGTCGATGGTCAGTTCCACATAGGATACCCGCAGGACTTCGTCGCGACCGAATTCAAGCGAGTAGGAACACTCGCCGTCGGTATCTGCGACCAGCCCCTGCAGGCGGGTCAATTCAGCCAGGGAGACCTGGCCGTCGAAGCGCCTTCGCGCTACGACCATCCGCCAAGCATCCAGCGATTCGGGCACGTTCGCGGACATAAGCCGCTGAATACTAAGGATCGGGGGGGCTGCTGTCAAATGCCCGCCATACAGCACTTGCTGCTGGCGCTGCGCACAGGCCAGACTGCCGCACCCTGCCCCGGTATTCTCGCATGTCACTGGTCCTGGCCTCCACCTCCCGCTACCGCCGCGAGTTGCTGCAGCGGCTGGGCCTGCCCTTCGACTGCGCGCGCCCGGAGGTGGATGAAACCCCGTTGAACGGTGAGACGCCGCTGGCCCTTGCAACGCGCCTTGCCACGGCCAAGGCAACCGAAGTCGCCGCCCGCCACCCCGGCGCCTGGGTGATCGGCTCGGACCAGGTGGCGGACCTGAACGGGCGGCCGCTGGGCAAACCGGGCACGGCCGGGGCGGCCTGCGCGCAGCTGGCGGCGATGTCCGGGCAGACAGTACGCTTCCATACCGCCATCAGTCTCACGCGAGACGGAGAATCATTCAGTGCCGTGGATCTGACCGAGGTCCGTTTCCGCGCGCTGGGCCATGAGGAGATCGCACGCTACGTGGCCACCGAACGGCCGCTGGACTGCGCCGGCAGCTTCAAGTGCGAGGGCCTGGGCATCAGCCTGTTCGAAGCGATCGACAACCGCGACCCGACCGCGCTGATCGGCCTGCCGCTGATCGCGCTGTGCGGGTTGCTGCGCCAGGCAGGGTTCGCGGTGCCCTGAAGGCGACACACTGACTGCCGGCACCGATCGCGGAAACAGGCCGGACATGGGCCGGGTAGGACCTGAGCCGGGTAGCGTCGACTGTCAGTCGACCATCGCGCGCAGCGCGGGGTTTTGCCGGCGGCTGGAAGAGCAGTCGACTAACAGTCGACTCTACCAACGTGGAGCCCCCGACCAACCTGGAGCACCCGACCAACCTGGAGCACGCAACCAACCTGGCGCGCGACCACCTGGACCGCGCTCCGCCTCAGCGCCCGCGAACCTCGAACGGCTGCTCCTGCCATTCCTCCACGCTGCCATCGCGACCGTGCAGGCGCAGGCCCAGCCAATGCCGTCCCCGCGCCAGCGTGTTCGTGTCCAATGAAGCATCGAAGCCCACCGCCGGATGCTGCGGATCGGTGCTGTCCGGCCAGGTCTGGCGCACGTCGAATGCGCGGCCATAGCGCGCATCCCCCATCGAGCGGCCATCGACCAGCACCTCAACCCGTGCCAGGCCGACACCATCCTTGAACGCCCATCCCTTGATCGCCAGCGTGCCAGACACCTTTTCGCCGTTGGAAGGCGTATCCAGCCACGCCATTGCCGGAGTCACGCACGCCCCGGGCGCGCGCTGCGCCGGCAGCCGGAACAGCAGGAAACGCTGGAAGCCATGGTCACTGCTGACCACCCGCGGCGCCGGCAACGGCCCCACCTGTCCGCAGATGGCGTGATAGCGCGCCAGCAGATCGCGGTAACGCTGGTCGCTGGGTGAAAGCACCAGCAGCATCGGCGTCGAGCGCTTGCCCTCATGCAGCAGTTCCCACTGCGCCAGCTGCGCGGTGCGCCCATGCTTGTCGTTGAGCGGATGCGGCAGCACTTCGATATCGCCATTGCCGAGCTGGAAGCCCAGCTCGGCGCCAACCTTGAAGTTCCCCGCCAGCACCCGCGTGCCCGCCGGCATCTGCTGCAACTCTTCGCGCACCGCCATCGCCAACGGCTGCCAGCCAGCGAAATTGCGCGGGTAGTACTTGCTGCCTGCCAGCTGCTCGCGCAACGCAGGCGTGGAGGCCATCAGGTAGTAGCCGAACGCCAGCACCATGCCTGCGCCCGCCAGCCACCAGCCGGTGCGCCGCAGCCAGCGTGGCCAGCCGTTGAGCACCACCGGCACCGCCACCAGCAGGGCCAGGTAGCCCGGCAGCGGCCAATGGAAACTGATCCGCTCGACGTCGGTGAAGAAGCCCAGCAGGAAGATGCCCAGCGTGGATACGCCCCCGACCAGGCCGAAGTAGCGCCACTGCACGCGCGTGCCGCCGCCCCTGCGGGTACCGGCCAGCGCCACCTTCCACATCGCCATGCACAGGATCGGGGTGACCAGCATGGGCTGGATCACCAGGAACCACAGCCCGTTCCATTCGAACGTCCAGGGATGGCGCTCGACCACCTGGAACTTCAGGCCGGCGTCGTGGTTGTCCGCGTTCCATGCCAGCAACGGCAGCCACGCCAGCACGCCCACCGCCAGCGCGACCCATACGCGCGGATCGGCCAGCATGCGCCGCCCCTGCGGCAGCGCCAGCAACGCGATGAAGCCAACGCCGATGACACCGATGAAACGGTAGTGACTGAGCGCACCGATCGACAGGCCCAGCGCAAGCTTCATCGCCGACGATGCATCAACGTTGTGCAGCAGCCGCGCACCGGCGTGCAGGCAGATCACCGCGGCCAGTGCCATGGGCACATCCGGCACCGCCAGCAGGCCCAGCGTCGCCGACAACGGCATCAACAGCGTGAGGCTGCCCGCTTGCCAACCGGCCACATTGCCGAACCAGCGCGTGGCCGTGCGCACCACCAGCAACGGCAGCAGCGCGCCGATGGCCAGGAACGGCAGGCGCAACGCGAGCACATGGTGGCCACCGATCTCCACACCCAGGCGCGCCAACCACGCGGTCAGTCCGGGAAGGTCCGAATACGCAGCGGCCAGATGCTGGCCTTCCTGCCAATAGAACGCCTCGTCAACAAACAGTGGCAGCCGCGCAGCCACTACCAGCTTGGCCGCTGTGACCAGCGTCCATAACCAGAGAAATATTGTCCGCGCGCGCTGTTCGCCCTGCATTGCTCTATGGATAATCGAATGGATTCCAGACCTGAGACGATCATGCCAGCCTCGTCCCCCAATCCCAGCATGCTAACCGATCAACTGCGCCAGGCCCTGCGGGAGGCACAGGATCAGGTAAACGCACTGGTGCTGGGCAAGGTGCCGGAAGTCAGGCTGGCTTTCGTCGCCCTGCTTTCCGGTGGCCATCTGCTGATCGAGGATCTGCCCGGCCTGGGCAAGACCACGCTGGCGCATGCGTTGGCCAGCAGCCTGGGCCTCAGTTTCCAGCGCGTGCAGTTCACCTCCGACCTGCTGCCCGCCGATGTACTGGGCGTTTCGGTATACGAGGCCGGCAGCCGCCAGTTCCAGTTCCACCCGGGGCCGGTGTTCACCCACGTGCTGCTGGCCGATGAGATCAACCGTGCGCCGCCGCGCACGCAGAGCGCGCTGCTGGAGGCGATGGCCGAACAGCAGGTCACCCTGGATGGGCAGACCCATCCCCTGCCCGATCCGTTCTTCGTGATCGCCACGCAGAACCCGGTGGACCTGTCCGGTACCTTCCCGCTGCCGGATTCGCAGCTGGATCGTTTCCTGCTGCGCCTGGCGATGGGCTACCCCAGTGCGCAGGCCGAACGCGAACTGCTGCGTGGTACAGACCGCCGCGACCTGATCGCACGTGCCGTACCGAAGCTGGATGACACCCAGGTACGCGCGCTGCGTGAAGCCGTCAGCCGGGTCCATGCCAGCGATGCGCTGGTCGACTACGTGCAGGCCCTGCTGACCCGCAGCCGCCAGCACGCCGGCGTGCGCGTGGGCCTGTCACCGCGTGCCGGCCTTGCGCTGCTGCGCGCGGCCAGGGCGCATGCACTTCTGCTGGGCCGCGGCCACGTGGTGCCCGAGGACGTGCAGACCCTGTTCGTGGCGGTGGCCGGTCATCGCCTCGTGGCCGAAGCCGAGTCCAGCTCGGGGCCGGCACTGGCACGGGCCATCCTGCAGACCGTTGCGGTGGATTGAGGGTGGCCACGCGCTGGGCACGACTGCAACTGCTGGCACGCCCGCGCAGGCCTGAAGCACTGCCGCAGCGCCTGGACCGCCACCGCATCTACGTACTGCCCACCCGCTTCGGCCTGTTCGTCGCCGCGCTGCTGGCGGCAATGCTGCTGGGCGCACTGAACTACAACAACAACCCGGCGTTGCTGCTGGCCCTGCTGCTGGCGGCAGCGGCGATCGCCAGCGCCATCGCCGCGCACCTGCAGCTGTCCGGCGTACAGATCGACGCGATCTCCGCCGAGCCGGTTCCTGCCGGGCAACCACTGCGCCTGCGCGTGGACCTGTCACTGCGTGATCCGCGCGCACGCCACGGCCTGCACCTGCAGCTGGGTGACAGCGAAGCCTGGACCTCGCTGCCTGCACACGGCCGCGGTGAAGTGGAGCTGCACGTTCCCAGCGAACGCCGCGGCTGGCTGGAGCTCCCGCGCATCCGCCTCTCCACCACCCAGCCACTGGGCCTGGTGCGGGCATGGTCGTGGGTGTGGCCGGAACAACCGCTGCTGGTCTATCCGCAACCCGAGGCGCTGGCCCCTGCACTGCCGGAAAGCGGCAACGATCCGCTGCACACGCGCGCCCATGCCAGTGGCGAGGAACTGCATCAGCTACGGCCCTATCGTGCGGGCGATGCGCCACGCAGCATTTCGTGGAAGCACTCGGCACGCCGCGACAGCCTGCTGGTGCGCGAGTACGAAAAGCCGGTTGGCATCGAAGTCATCCTCGATTGGCGCACGCTGTCCCCGCTGGGCCATGAAGCACGCATCGCGCGTTTGGCGCGATGGGTCGACATGGCCGAGCGCGAAGGCCGCCGCTACACCCTGCTGCTGCCTGCACACCCGCCGTTCGGGCCAGGCCAGGGCGCCGGCCACCACCACCTGTGCCTGCGTGCACTGGCATTGATGCCGCATGACTGAGACCACGCCCGCGCTCGACCGCAATGCCCGCAACTGGACCCTGGCCAGCGCGGCGTTGGCGCTGTTGCCGTTGCTGCTGCAGTTGCCGCCCCTGCTGGCGGGCGTGATCGCGGCCGCAGCGCTCGTGACTGCGGTCCTGTCGTGGCGGAAGGTGCTGCCCATGCCGGTGCGCCTGCTGCTGGTGCTGGCCATGCTCGGTGCCATCGCCTGGCAGATGGGGATGGTCCGACCCGGGCGCGATACCGGTTGCGCCCTGCTGGCAGCGATGCTGGCGATCAAGTCCAGCGAACTGCGCAGCCGGCGCGATGCCCGCAGCCTGCTCGGGTTCGCGCTGTTTTCCCCGTTTGCGGCGTTCCTGCTCGACCAAGGACCACTGACCACGGTGTTGGCCGCACTGGCGGGGATCAGCGCGCTGCTCGCCCTGCAACGGCTGGCCGGGGATGAAGGCCACGCCGCGCCGCTGCCCTTGCGAGGGCAGCTGCGCGGCGTTGGCCGCCTGCTGGCGATCGGCCTGCCGCTGGCATTGGCCTGCTTCTGGCTGTTCCCGCGCCTGGCCACGCCACTGTGGGGTGTTCCCGAGCGCGCCGTGGGTACGCCGGGGTTGTCCGACAGCATGGAGCCCGGCCAGTGGCTGGACCTGATGGCCGACGATGCCCCGGCGCTGCGCGTGCAGTTCTTCGGCGCGGTACCCGAGCCGATGCAACGCTACTGGCGAGGACCGGTACTGACCGCCTTCGATGGCCGGCGCTGGACACGTGACCGCGCCAGCGAGCGACGGTCGGCGGCCGTGGTCGAGGCCGGCACGCAGGGCTGGGACTACCAGATCGACTACGAACCCACCGACCGTCGCCAGCTGGTGGCACTGGACCTGCCCAGCCGCGCGCCTGCAGGCAGCACGCTGGATGCGGACATGAGCCTGAGCAGCGAGCGGTCACTGGCGTCGCTGAGCCGCTGGCGGTTGCATTCGGCGCCACCACAACGCTTCGACAGCACGCTGTCACCCTATCTGCGACGGGCCGCGCTGCAGTTGCCCAGTGGCTTCAACCCGCGCACCGCCACGTTGGCGCAGCAATGGCGGCAGCAGGCTGGCAGCGATGACGAGGCTATCGTGCGCCGCGCGCTGCAGTGGATCACCACCGACTTCTCGTACACGCTGGACACCCCTGCGGCAGGGCGCGACCCGATCGACGAGTTCCTGTTCGGCTACAAGGCCGGCTTCTGTGAACACTTCAGCTCGGCCTTCGTGGTGTTGATGCGCAACGCCGGCGTCCCGGCACGGGTGGTGACCGGCTTTGCCGGCGGCACCTACAACCGCCTTGGCGACTACTGGATCGTGCGGCGGATGGACGCCCATGCCTGGGCCGAGGTATGGCTGCCGCAGCGCGGCTGGGTACGGGTTGACCCAACCGCAGCCGTGGCACCGGAACGCATCCTGGACACACTGGACGACCGCCTGCAGGCCGGTACGGACACGCCACTGCAGCAACGCTGGCAGCAGCTGGAGCAGATGGGCGACTGGCTGCGCCGCGGCTGGAACGACCTGGTGCTGTCATTCGATGCACGCCGCCAGCAGCAACTGCTCACGCCGTTCGGGCTGGATGATCTGGGCCCCACGCAACTTGTCGCTGGCTTCGTGGTGGCAACGATGCTGGCCTTGGCGTGGATGGCCTGGCTGCTGGCCCGTGGCGAGCGCGAACGCGACCCGCTGCTGCGCGCCTGGCACCGGCTCGGACGGCGCTACGCCCGCCTCGGCCTGGCCCGTGAACCGCACGAAACCGCACAGGACTGGGCCCAGCGGGTGCACCGGCAGCGCCCTGACCCGGCCCTGCTCGCACTCAGCCAGCGTTTCGCCGACGCGCGTTACGCTGGAACTTGCACCGACCTCGCTTCATTATTGCGGGACCTGCGCAGGCATCGCCCGACTTCCGGAGCCTCCCCATGAACACCAAGTTCCTTCTCACCGCTGTGGCCACGCTGGCCCTGTCGGCCTGCGCCACGGCCCCCAAGCCGCTGCAGGGACAGTTCAGCCTGGTCTCCCCGCGCGACTCGGTCGCTACCCAGCAGGTCGGCACGCCGGTCCGTTGGGGCGGTCGCATCATCGAAACCAAGCCCGGCCAGGGCGAGACCTGCTTCCAGATCATCTCGCGCCCGCTCAATGGCAGTGGCCGTCCGAACACCACCTCGTCCGACGCCAGCGACGGCCGCTTCATCGCCTGCCGTGCCGGCTTCTACGACCCGGCCGTGTTCGAAGCCGGTCGTGACGTGACTTTCATCGGCAAGATCGACGGCTACCAGAACACCCGCATCGGCGAGTACGACTACCGCCTGCCCAAGCTGTCGGCCGATGTGATCTACCTGTGGCCGGAACAGCGCCAGGTCGACGTGGTGCCCTACCCCTATGGCCCGTGGGGCCCGGGCCCGTATGGTCCGTACTGGGGCGGCTATGGTCGCTGGGGCTGGTGGTGATCGTCACCGCACAGGCATGACGGAAAAGGCCGCCCTCGGGCGGCCTTTTTCATCCGCGCATGGCGTGGACAGGGGCTTCAACGCCCAGGCGCACCGAAATGCCCCAGCGGCGCACCGGCCAGCAGGTGCATGTGGATATGGAACACGGTCTGCCCGGCATGCTCGCGGCAGTTCATCACGATGCGGTAGCCGTCCTGTGCGAAGCCCTCGCGGCGCGCGTACTCGGCGGCAGCCAGCGCCAGCTTGCCGATCAGGTGCGCCTGCGACGGCTGCAGGTCATCCAGGGTCGGAATGATCTCGTTCTTCGGAATGAACAGCACGTGCACCGGTGCCTGCGGTGCGATGTCCTTGAAGCCCAGCACCTCGTCATCCTCGTAGACGATGGTGGCCGGGATCTCGCGACGGATGATCTTGCTGAAGAGGGTTTCGTTGCTCATGGTCGGCCTCGGCGGGGATGTCATCCGCATTGTAGGCCGGCCGCGCCGGGGGATGCCCGGCCGGCATTCAATCGCGGAATTCGCTGCGCGTTCCGAACGCGTGCGAGAGCGTGCCGCGATCGACGTATTCGAGTTCACCGCCAAGTGGCAGGCCCTGCGCCAAACGGCTCGGCTGCACCTTGCGTGCGCGCGCCAGCTGCGCCAGGTAGTGCGCGGTGGCCTCGCCCTCGACAGTGGCGCTGGTGGCGATGATCAGCTCCTGCACCTCGCCTTCGGCCAACCGTCGCTCCAATTGCTCCAGGCCCAGCTCGCGCGGGCCGATGCCATCGAGCGGCGACAGCCGCCCCTGCAGCACGAAGTAGACACCGCGGAAGCCGGTGGCGTTCTCGATGGCCAGGCGGTCGGCCGGCGATTCGACCACGCACAGCTGGCTGCGCTCGCGGCTGCCGTTGGCACAGGTCGGGCACAGCTCGGTTTCGCTGAAATCGCGGCACTGCAGGCAGTGGCCGATTCGCTCCACCGCCAATGCCAGTGTCTCGGCCAGACGCTGGCCACCTTCGCGCTCGCGCTCGAGCAGGTGATAGGCCATGCGCTGCGCAGTCTTCTGGCCGACACCAGGCAGCACCCGCAACGCGTCGATCAATTGTTCAAGCAGGGGTGCGGACACGGCGGCATGCTTTCATGGCGTCGAGCACGCTCGACAGCTGTCTGTAGAGTCGAGCCATGCTCGACCGAGGGTTGGAGCGGGCACCCGCAGCGGCAGGCGCCCCTTGGGAAATCAGAACGGCAGCTTCATGCCCGGCGGCAGCTGCATGCCGGCGGTGGCCGACCCCATCTTCGACTTCGACTCGGCATCGATCTTGTTCGAGGCATCATTGAAGGCGGCGGCGATCAGGTCTTCCAGCATCTCCGGGTCGCTGGTCAGCGACGGATCGATGCGCACCTTGCGGCATTCCTTGGCACCGGTCAGGGTCACGCTGACCATGCCGCCGCCGGCGCTGCCGGTCACTTCGATCTTGGCGATTTCTTCCTGGGCCTTCTGCAGGTTTTCCTGCATCTTCTGGGCCTGCTGCATCAGTTGGGCGATGTTTCCGCGCATGGTGTCTTACTCGTCAAAAGAACGGATGGAATCGGAAACAACCCGGGCACCGTGCTGTTGGATCAGCACCTGCACTTCCGGGTCGTCCATGAAAACGGCCTCTGCCACCTGCTGCCGCTCACTACGCTGGCGGTCGGCACGCTGGTGCAGAGTCTCGGCCGGAACGTGTTCGGTTTCCACGGTCTCGACCACGATCTTCGGCGCCTGGCCGAGGGCCTTCTCCAGCATCTCGCCCAGGGCGGCCAGCGCGCGCTCCGAGCGCAGGTATTCAAATCCGGGCGAAAGGCCCAGTTTCAAGGTCCCGTGCTGGCAACTGATGAAGGCAGCGTTGGCGGCCAGCTGCCGCGACGGGCCGCTCAGGCCACTGTTGGCGACCAGATCCAGCCAGTCCTCGGCGCTGGCCAGGTCGCTGACACCTTCCAGCGGCGCGTTCTCCTGCACTGGCGCCGGCTCGACCGGCGCGATGGCAATGCCTTCCGTGCGGAACGGGCGTGCGGGCGGTGCAGGCTCGCTGGGAGCCGCGACGGGAGCCGGCGGCTCATGCCAGGGCGCCACCATGGCAGCTTCCGGCCCAGCTATCTCGGCCGCCAGCGCCTCGTCACGTGCCTCGGCTTCGTCGGTGGCCCACGGCGGCAGGTCGTCGCCCGCTTCTGTTTCAACGGACGGCGGCGCCGCTGCTTCGGCCTTCACCGGCGGCGGTGACACCGGCTCTTCCACCGGAACCGGCTCGGGCTCCGGCGTCGGGTCCGGGTCCGGGTCCGGTTCGGGTTGCGGGGCCGGCTCAGGTTCGGGTTCAGGTTCGCGCGGCGCGGCCTGCACCGGAGCGGCCACCTGCGCCACCACGGCCGGGCTTGCCGAAGCGGCGGCAGTCGCCGGCGTCGCTTCGTGGGTACCCGCACCGGTGCCACCACCGGCAGCATTGCCACCCGGCGCATTGCCTGCCCCCTCCACCGACTTCGGCACCGGCGGGACCGCCGCGGGCGGGCGGAACGCCAGCATGCGCAGCACGGCCATCTCGAAGCCCGCGCGCGGGCTCGGCGCCATCGGCAGGTCACGACGGCCGTTCAAGGCCATCTGGTACCAGAGCTGCACCACTTCCGGGCGCAGGCGCTCGGCGAATGCGGCGGCATCCAGGCCTTCGGCAACGGCCGCACCCGGTACCAGCTGCTGCACCTGGATGCGGTGCAGGCCTTCGGCCAGCGCTTCCAGCACGCCACTCCAGTCCGGCGAGAATTCGGCCAGCGCGGCCACCACCTGCAGCAGGCGCGGGCCATCGCCGTCAGCCAGCGCATCGAGCATCGCCGCCACCTGGGTGCGGTCGACCGTGCCCAGCATGGTGCGTACCACGTCCTCGCGCAGTGCGCCGCCGGCATAGGCAATCGCCTGGTCCAGCAGCGACAGGCCGTCCCGCAGGCTGCCATCAGCGGCCTTGGCCAGCTGCACGATGGCACTGCCGTCGGCCTCGATCTCCTCGGCCGCCAGAATGCGGGTCATCTGGCCCTGGATCTGGTCCTCGTCCAGGCGCTTGAGGTTGAACTGCAGGCAGCGGCTGAGCACGGTGACCGGCAGCTTCTGCGGATCGGTGGTGGCCAGCAGGAACTTCACGTGCTCCGGCGGCTCTTCCAGCGTCTTCAGCAGCGCATTGAACGCCGCCTTGGACAGCATGTGCACTTCGTCGATCAGGTAGACCTTGTACTTGCCACGCGAAGGCATGTACTGCGCGTTCTCGATCACCTCGCGCACGTCGTCCACGCCGGTGTTGGACGCGGCGTCGATTTCCAGCAGGTCGATGTAGCGGCCGGCGTCGATATCCAGGCAGGCTGCACACTGGCCGCAGGGATCGGCACTGGTGCCCTGTTCGCAGTTCAGCGACTTGGCGAAGATGCGCGCGATGGTGGTCTTGCCCACGCCGCGGGTGCCGGTGAACAGGAACGCATGGTGGACCCGGCCGCTGTCCAGTGCGTTGCTGAGCGCACGGACCACGTGTTCCTGGCCCACCAGCTCGGCAAAACGCTTTGGACGCCACTTGCGGGCAAGGACGAGATAGGACATCAGGCCACCGTTTTCCATCGGATGTTCCATTGTGCCATGCCTGTCCAGCCCCCCTCGCCTCCGGCACATCTTTCGCGGGTTCCTGGCCGGGGTGCTTGTGAAGTGCCGCGCAGCCCGCTAGAATCTGCGCCCCTGCTGAGGCGTTTGCCGATGGCAGGGATCCGGAGAGGTGTCCGAGTGGTTGAAGGAGCACGCCTGGAAAGTGTGTAAGCGTCTAAACCGCGCTTCGGGGGTTCGAATCCCCCTCTCTCCGCCAGATAAATGAAGAAGCCGCCCACTGGGCGGCTTTTTTATTTGGCTGGCGGGAAGCGCGGTAGGTACTACCGAACTGAACAGGCCCTGCCGCCAGGGACAGGTCCAACGGTTCGCCCGTCGACAGCGCGCGATCCGCTGCGAGTCACCTGCGCCGGAGCAGTCCCCGCACGCAGACGCCGACGAACGCCAGCCCCAGCAGCATCCACACGACCGTCATTCCCCACAGCGCACCGAACGTATCCAGGACCGGCTCCAGGCGCGGTTGCGCCGGATCGTACAGCACGCGTACCGGCTGTCCAGGCTCATAGCCGAAGATCATGCCACCCTGCGGGTAAGAGACGTGTTGGCCGGTCGCGGTGGTGAACGCAATCTGCGGATGCGATCCGCCCGCGTTCAGGCGCTCGACCTGGCCATCGACGGCCTGCGCGATCTGCAGGAACTCAAGGCGATGCGTCACTTCGAAGGCGGCCACGGCAAGGATCAACAGCCCCACCGCGCCAAACAGCAGACCGCGCATGACCTGGGCAGTCCGGGAAAGAGAAGGGTCGGGCATCGCTGGGCAGCTCCGTTGCAGGCAGGAAGACGAATGGGGCCGGCGGATCCTGCCGCGCGGTCAGTCCCACGTGTCGAAAGCATAGCCCAAGAGCCGCCGCGCCCCGCTGCATGCCATCGCGGCCGCATGCGCCTCGCCACTGACGCACCCGCCTGGTGCAGGCGCCTGTGTTCCGCACAGTCATTCGAGGTGGGCGAAATCATCCGTGAGAAGATCGACTCCGCTCCATGTACCTTGGAGCACTTCGGCGCCCCTGCGGCCTCGTCGTGCGATACCCCCTTGAGAAGGACAACGTCTGGACGGTTGAAATGCGCCCGGGCAACGCCAAGGCATTTTCCATGAACCTCCGCCTCTACCGCCCCGCCGATGCCAGCGCCTGCCTGTCGATCTTCGACAGCAACGTACCCACATTCTTCGCGCCGGAAGAACGCGGCGACTTCGAACGCTTCCTGCGCGAACAGGCCACGGACTGTGCATTCCAGGTCATCGAACGAGATGGCAGCATCGTGGCGTGCGGCGGCCTGTCGCGACGCGGCGACGGCAGTGCCGGTTTCTGCTGGGGCATGGTACAGCGCGCGCTGCACCGCCATGGACTTGGCCGGGAACTGGCGCTGGCACGCCTGCGCCAGGCCGAAGCGGATCCCTCGATCAAGCGCATCACGCTCAGTACCAGCCAGCACACCCAGGGCTTCTATGCTGGCCTGGGCTTCCAGGTGACGCGGATCGTTTCCAATGGCCACGGCGCCGGGATCGATGCCGTGGAGATGGAGCGGAGGGTCTAGCCCTCCGCACCGCCCTGGATCCACGCAGGCGTGGATCCAACGTCGCCCCACTCTCCTCAGAAGCCCACACGCAGGTTGATCTGCCCGCCCACGTCGCGGCGGCCATCGCCGTGCTGGCCCTGCACGAACATCGACAGCTGGCTGTTGCGGCCGAGGCCCACCGCCACGCCCACCTGACTGACCAGCGCATTGCGTGCCATCACCGCGCTGTAGACGTCGAAGGCATTGCCGCCCACCGCGAAGCGGTTGCGGCTGGCCACATCGGTATCACCCGATGCATGCTGCCAGCCCAGGCCAACCGTCAGCTGCGCCGGGAAGCGCTCGCCGCTGCCCACATCCCAACGGCCGCGCACGCCCACGGTGCTGACATTGAGCGTGTCCTTGCCGCCTTCCAGCACCAGCGCAGCCGTGCCGCCCTGCTCCACCGCACGATCACTGTCGACCCAGTGCCTGGTGAACTGCACATACGGCTGCAGTTGGGTCCTGCCATGGGTCCAGGTCCAGCTACCCTCCACCTGCGCGATGGTCACATCCGAGTCCTGGCGGCTGTACAGGGTCTGGCCCAGCAGCGGCACCTCACGCGTGGTACGCGTGCGGTAGTCACCGCGCGATACGCTGCCACCGACCGCAAAGCCGTTGTTCCACTGGCCCTGCGCATACAGGCCGAACGTGTTGCCGCGCAGGCGGGCCCGCGAGCTGCGATCGTACAGGCGCGTATCCAGCCGCTCGTTGCCTGCGGCCGCACCCAGCACCACGTGTTCGCCCAGCTGCCAGTCCACGCCCGCCATCAGTGCATTGCGGTTGGAGCGGATGTCATCGCCGTTGCCGTCACCGTCCTGGCGGAACACCTTGCCGCTGCCGGCCAGCCAGGCCGAGGCACGCTCGCCACGCACGGTCGGCAGTTCGCTGCCGAGACGCTGGCGGATGCCCTCTTCCAGGTAGTTGTCGTACAGCAGCACCGCACGGCTGGCCGCATGCACCTCGCCGGACAACTGGTCGAACGCCGCACGCGCGGTACCCGCGTCATACATCAGCAGCGTGTTGTACAGGCCCAGTGCCGGACCACTCTGCGGCAGGCTGTCCAGCGCTGCAGCGGTGTTGTACTGGTTGCGCGTCTTCGCCGCCGTGGTGAATGCCGCGGTCTGCGCCACGTCGATCTGCAGGTTGGCCGTGTTGGCGGTATAGACCGGGGTGATGGTCAGGAAGGCCGACGGCGAGGTCGCCGAAGCGAACTGCCCACTCACGCCACCGCCCGCATTGACCACCGTGTACTGCTGGCCCTGCTGGTAGCTGGTACTCGGCGAAATCGTGTTCACCTGCACGGTACTGCCACCCACGTTGGCGCTGCCGCCCACCTGCACCGTGTCGCTGCCGCTGGCACCCAGATCGACGCCCAGCGTGCTGCCCGGCGACAACGTCAGGTTGCCGCCCACCGTGATCGTGCCGGTGCCATTGCCTGCACCACTGCCGTTGCCCGGGCCATTGCCCGGCGACAGCACGCCGCCGCTGGACACCGTCACGCCGCCACCCGTGCCACCGATGGTCCCGGTACCGGACAGCGTGGTACCGCTGCCGATGGTCCACTGGCCACCGATGTTGCCGGTGACATTCAGGCCACCCCCGGTGACCTGGCCGGTGCCGCTGAAGCCGCCGCTGTTGCCGCCCAGGTTCAGGCCGCCCGGGCCTGCCTGCACGATGCTGCCACCACCGCTGATGGTGCCGCCCAGCGTGGTGGTGCCGCCGGTGTTGATGACCAGGCCACCGTTGTTGGTGATATTGCCGGTGATCGAGCCGCTGGCGCCGCCATTGCCGACCTGCACGGTGCCGCCGGCATTGATGGTGGTGCCGCCGGTGTAGGTGTTGTTGCCGGTCAGGGTGACCGTTCCGGTGCCGGCCTGGGTCAGGCCACCATTGCCGCTGATGGTGCCTCCGACGGTGGTGTTGCCGCCCACGTTGAACACCAGGCTGCCGTTGTTGCTGACGTTGCCGGCGATCGCACCGCTGGCGCCGCCATTGCCGACCTGCAACGTGCCGCCGGTATTGATGGTGGTGCCACCGGTATAGGTGTTGTTGCCGCCCAGGATCAACGTGCCGCTGCCGGCCTGGGTCAGGCCACCGCTGCCGCTGATGGCGCCACCGACCGTGGTATTGCCGGCCACGTTGAACACCAGGTTGCCGTTGTTGGTGACGTTGCCACCGATCGCGCCGGTCGCACCGCCGTTGCCGACCTGCAGCGTGCCGCCTGCATTGATCGTGGTCGGCCCGGTGTAGGTGTTGTTGCCGGTCACGGTCAGAGTGCCGCTGCCGGCCTGGGTCAGGCCGCCGCTGCCACTGATGGTGCCACCCAGCGTGGTGTTGCCGGCCACGTTGGACAGCAGCGTGCCGTTGTTGGTGACATCGCCAATGATCGAGCCGGTCGCGCCGCCATTGCCCAGCTGCAGCGTGCCGCCGGCGTTGATGGTGGTACCCCCGGTGTAGGTGTTGGTGCCGGTCAGCACCAGCGACCCACTGCCCGCCTGGGTCAGGCCACCCGTACCGCTGATGGTGCCGCCCAGCTGCGTGTTGCCGGCCACGTTGGAGATCAACGCGCCATTGTTGGTGATGTCTCCAGCGATGGCGCCGGTTGCCCCGCCGTTGCCGACCTGCAGCGTACCGCCGGTATTGATCGTGGTGCCACCGGTATAGGTGTTGTTGCCGACCAGGGTCAGCACGCCGCTGCCGGCCTGGGTCAGGCCACCGCTGCCGCTGATCGCGCCACCGACCGTGGTGTTGCCGCCCACGTTGAATACCAGGCTGCCGTTGTTGGCAACGTTGCCGGTGATCGCACCGGTTGCACCGCCATTGCCCACCTGCAGGGTGCCACCGGCATTGATGGTGGTGCCGCCGGTATAGGTGTTGTTGCCGGTCAGCACCAGCGTGCCGCTGCCGGCCTGGGTCAGGCCGCCACTGCCGCTGATGGTGCCACCGAGCGTGGTGTTGCCGGCCACGTTGGACACCAGCGCGCCGTTGTTGGTGATGTCGCCGACGATCGCACCGGTCGCACCACCGTTGCCGATCTGCAGCGTGCCGCCGGCATTGATGGTGGTCCCTCCTGTGTAGGTGTTATTGCCGGTCAGCACCAGCGTGCCGCTGCCGGCCTGGGCCAGACCGCCATTGCCACTGACCACCGCACCCACGGTTGCCGTGGTGCCGAGGTTGTAGACCAGGCTGCCATTGTTGGTGATGTCGCCCAGCACCGAACCGGTGCTGCCACCGTTGCCGATCTGCAGGGTGCTGCCACCGTTGATGGTGGTACCGCCGGTATAGGTGTTGTCGCCGCTCAGGGTCAGCGTACCGGTACCTCCCTGCACCAGGCCGCCGGTGCCACTGAGGACGCCAGCGAACACGGTGCTGGCGTTGTTGCCGCCGGTAGTCAGCGTTGCGCCTCCCAGCGCCACCGTGCTGCCGGCCACACCGGCCAGGCCGCCGATGCTCTGGTTGCCACCGGCGCTGATATCCAGTGTGCCAGCACCGGCCAGGTTGACCGTGCTGGCACCGGACAGGCTGCCGCCGGCTGCTACCGCCAGCGTGCCGCTGTTGATGGTGGTGGTGCCGGTATAGCTGCTGGCACCGCCCAGGGTGACCGTCGCCGCGCCATCCTTCAGCAGGCCACCGGCACCGCTGATCGGTCCGTTCAAGGTCAGCGCGTTGCTGCCGGCCAGAGTCAGCGTGCCGCTGGCCAGCTGCACGGTGTTGGCCAGAGTCAGCGCACTGGTGCCATCCAGGCTGGCGTTGCCGCCTACGGTCAGCGCGCCGATGCCCAGCGAACCGCCGTTGCCCAGCAGCAGGCCACCGGCATTGAGGGTCACGCCGCCCGTGAAGACGTTGACGCCCGTCAAGCCCTGGATGCCTGCGCCGTTCTTTACCAGGCCACCGGCCCCTCCGATGGTGCCGGCGAAGGTGGTATTGCCCACGCCATTGAGGGTCAGCGTGCTGCCGCCCAGCGCCACGGTCGAACCCGCCACGCCTGCCAGCGAACCGATCGCCTGCGCACCACCCGCGCTGATGTCGAAGGCGGTACCGGCATTGGCCAGGTTCACCGCACCAGTCGCCGCGAGGCTGCCGCCGGCACCGATCGCCAGCGTGCCGGCGTTGATGGTGGTGCCACCGGTGAAGGTGTTGGTGCCGGTCAACGTCTGGGTGCCCGAACCTTCCTTGATCAGGCCACCGGAGCCGGCCACCGAGCCACTGAAGGTGCCATTGGCAGGGCCTCCGATCGTCAGCGTGTTGGCGCCCAGATTCACTGTACCGCTGCCGATCAGGGTACCGAACTGCTGCGTGCCGCTGCCTGCTGACAGATCGAAGGTCGCCCCCGTGGCCAGGTTGACGGTGCCTGAGGAGGCCAGGCTGGCGCCAGCACCCAGTGCCAGGGTGCCGGCGTTGATGAAAGTACCGCCGGTATAGGTGTTGGCACCATTCAAGGTCAGCGTCGCGGCACCCTCCTTGGTCAGTGAGCCGGTACCACTGAGGATGCCGTTGAGGGTGAGGTTGTTGCTGCCGAGGACGGTCAACGCGTTGTTGAGGGTGAAGTTGTTGGCGAGGGTGACCGCCGTGTTCGAATCGAGCGTCGCAGCGCCTCCGACCGTCACCGCACCGGTACCCAACGCAGCATTGTTGCCGACCACCAGGCCACCGGCGTTGAGCGCTACGCCGCCGCTGAAGGTGCTGGCGCCGTTGAGCGTCTGCACGCCTGCGCCGTTCTTGACCAGGCCGCCGTTGCCACTGATCGCACCGCTGAAGGTGCTGTCCACGGTGCCGCCCAGGGTCAGCGTGCTGCCGCCCAGCGCCACCGTACTGCCGGCGACGCCGGCCAGCGAACCGATGGCCTGGTTGCCCGCCGAAATGTCGAACGTGCCGGCACCGGCCAGGTTCACTGCGCCGGCCGCGGCGAGGCTGCCACCAGCGCCGATCGCCAGCGTGCCGCTGTTGATGGTGGTGCCACCGGTGTAGGTGTTGGCGCCGCTCAGGGTCACCGTGGCCGCACCGTCCTTGATCAGCCCGCCCGTGCCGGAGATTACGCCGCCCAGGGTCAGCGCCTGGCTGCCAAGCAGATCGAGGTTGGCACCCGATGCGAGGTTGATGCTGTTGGCCAGGCTGACGACGGTGGATGCATCCAGCGTCGCGTTGCTTCCCACCGTCAGCGCACCGCTGCCGAGCGCAGCGTTGTTGCCGACCACCAATGCGCCGCCATTGAGCGCGACGCCACCGCTGAACAGGTTGGCACCGCCCAGCGTGAGGCTGCCGGCGCCGTTCTTGACCAGGCCGCCGGTGCCGGAGATCGCGCCATCGAAGATGCTGTTGCCAACGCCGCCCAGGGTCAGTGTCTGTGCCCCCAGGCTCACCGTCGAACCCGCCACGCCGTTCAACGCCCCGATGGTCTGGTTGGCGCCGGCAGTGGAGATATCGAAGCCTGTGCCTGCCGCAGTGAGCGTCACCGCACCGGTCGCGGCCAGACTGCCGCCGGGGCCGATCGCCAGGGTACCGGCGTTGATGAAAGTGCCGCCGGTGTAGGTGTTGGCACCGGTCAGCGTCTCGATGCCGGCACCGACCTTGGTCAGGCCACCGGTGCCTGCGATCGAGCCACTGAAGGTGCCATCGGTGGCGCCGCCCACTTCGATCGAGTTGGCACCGAGGTTCACCGTACCGTTGCCGACCAGCGTGTCGAACTGCTGCGTGCCACTGCCGGCCGACAGGTCCAGCGTGGCGCCGGTGGCAAGATTGACGGTACCGCTCGCGGCCAGGCTGGCACCGGCCCCCAGCGCCAGCGTGCCGGCGTTGATGTTGGTGCCACCGGTGTAGGTGTTGGCGCCATTCAACGTCAGCGTCGCGCTGCCATTCTTGGTCAGGCTACCGGCCCCGGAAAGGACGCCGTTGAGCGTCAGTGCATTGGTCCCGATTACGGTCAGCCCGGCATTGAGCGCAATGTTGTTGGCCAGCGTTGCCAGGCCGGTGGTATCCAGCGTGGCAGCACCACCGACGATCAATGCGCCCGTGCCCAGCGCCGCATCATTGCCGAGCACCAGTCCGCCTGCATTGAGCGTCACGCCGCCACCGAAGGTATTGGCGCCGGACAAGGTCTGTACGCCCGCGCCCACCTTGACCAGGCCACCACCGCCGCTGATCACGCCATCGAACGCGGCGTTGCCGGCGGTACCGAAGGTCAACGAATTGCCGCCCAGCGTCAGCGTGCTGCCGCCCGCGCCGTTGAGCGCGCCGATGGTCTGGTTGCCGCCGGCACCGGAGATATCGAAGCCTGCGCCTGCGCCCAACGTGACATCACCGACTGCGGCGAGACTGCCACCCGTGCCCAACGCCAGCGTGCCGGCGTTGATGGTGGTACCGCCGGTGTAGGTGTTGGCACCGGACAGCGTCAACGTGGTGCCGCCATTCTTGATCAGGCTGCCATTGCCGCCTACCACGCCCGACAGCGTCAGCGCATTGCTGCCGGGCAGCGTGAGTGCGACGCCCGAGCCCAGCGTGACCGCATTGCCGAGCGTCACTGCAGTGCCTGCATCCAGCGTGGTGCTGGCATTGACCGCCAGCGCACCGGTACCGAGCGCACCATTCGCGCCGACCACCAGGCCACCACCGTTCAAGGTCAGGCCGCCACCGAAGGTGTTGGTGTTGTTGAGGGTCAGCAGGCCCGCACCATTCTTGACCAGGCTGCCGTTGCCGCTCAGCACGCCTCCGAATGCAACGTCACTGGTTCCGCCCAGGGTGAGCTGGGTGCCGGCACCGAAGTTCACCGCGTTGGCCAGATTCAATGCCACCGTGCTGTCCAGCGTGGTGGTGCCGCCAATACCCAGCGCACCGGTACCAAGCGCACCTGCATCGCCCAGTACCAACCCGCCCGCGTTGAGCGCAAGGCCACCACTGAACGTGTTTGCACCGGACAGCGTCTGCACGCCCGTGCCGGTCTTGACCAGGCCACCGGTTCCACCGATCACACCGGCAAAGCTGCCATTGCTGGCACCGCCAAAGGTCAGCGACTGCGCGCCCAGCGCCAGCTGGCTGCCCGCCACGCCATTCAACGCGCCGATGGTCTGTGCCGCACCGGCTGCGGAGATGTCCAGTGTCGCGCCCGCAACGGCAAGATTCACCGCACCGGCTGCGGCGAGACTGCCGCCTGCGCCCAGCGCCAGCGTGCCGGCGTTGATGGTGGTGCCTCCGTTGTAGGTATTGGCGCCCGACAACGTCAACCGCGCCGTGCCGTCCTTGATCAGCCCACCGGCACCGAATACCGGACCGGCCAGCGTCAGGTCATTGTTGCCCAGCACGGAAAGGTTGGCACCGGCAGCGAGACCGATGGTGTTGCCCAGCGCCAGCGCCGTTGTGGCCTCCAGCGAAGCGTTGCCGCCCACGTCCAGCTGGCCGGTACCCAGCGCCTGCGCATTGCCCAGCTGCAGCAGGCCCGCGTTGAGGCCGACGCCCCCGCTGAACGTATTGACGCCGTTCAACGCCAGCGTCGCCGTACCGTTCTTGACCAGGCTGCCAGTACCACTGATGAGACCGCCCAGCGACACGTTCTGGCTGCCCAGCAGATCCAGCGCCGCGCCCGCCCCAAGGTTGAGGTCGTTGGCGAGGTTCAGCGCTACTGAACTGTCCAGCGTGGCATTGGCGCCCACCGACAGTGCACCGGTGCCCAGTGCGCCGGCGTTCCCCAGGAACACGCCGCCGCCGTTGACGGTCAGCCCACCACCGAAGCTGTTGGCGCCGTTGAGGGTCAACGTGGTGGCACCATTCTTGACCAGCCTGCCGGCACCGGACACCACGCCACCCAGCGTGATCGCCTGCGAGCCCGGCAGCGACAGCGCGGCACCCGCGCCCAGGGACACATTGTTGGCCAGGTTCAGCGGGGCACCGCCATCGAGCGAGACGCTGCCGCCAATGCCCAATACTCCCGTACCGAGTGCGCCACTGTTGCCCAGCAGCAGACTGCCGGCGTTTGCGCTCAGTCCACCGCTGAAGGTGTTGGTACCGTTCAAGGTCAGTGTCGACGCGCCATTCTTGACCAGGCTGCCGGTGCCGGTGACGTTGCCGGCCAGGGCCAGGTTCTGGCTGCCCGGCAGGGTCAACGCCGCGCCGAGGTTGATCGCATTGCCCAGGTTCAGTGCAGCAGTGGCGTCCAGCGAACCGTTGCCACTGACGGTCAGCGCACCGCTTCCCAGCGCACCGGCGTTGCCCAGCACCAGGCCACCGGCGGCAAGATTCACCCCACCGCTGAAGGTGCTGGCGCTGGTCAGCGTCTGCACGCCGGTGCCCTGCTTGATCAGGCCACCGGTGCCGCCGATCACGCCGGCGAAGGTCTGGTTGGTGGCATCACCGAAGGTCAGCGTGCTGCTGCCCAGCGACAGGGTGCTGCCAGCCACGCCGGACAACGCACCGATGGTCTGGTTGCCACCCAGCGAGATATCCAGTGCGCTGCCAGCGCCGGCCAGGCTGACCGCGCCGGTCGCCGCCAGGCTGCCACCACTGGCCAATGACACCGTTCCGGCATTCACCGCCAGCCCACCGGTGAACGTGTTCGCGCCGCCCAGCGTCAGCGTGGAGGCGCCGTTCTTGACCAGGCTGCCGCTCCCGCCGATGACACCGCCCAGCGTCAGCGCATTCGAGCCCAGCACATCGAGCGAACCACCGGCGCCAAGCGTGATGCCATTGCCCACGGTGAGGCCGGCGCTGGCGTCGAGCGATACCGCACCGCCGACGTTCAGCGCCCCGGTTCCCAGTGCACCGCCGTTGCCCAGCACCAGGCTGCCGGCATTGAGCGCCAGACCGCCGCCGAACGTATTGGCGCCGTTGAGCGTCAGGGTTGCCGCGCCATTCTTGATCAGGCCACCAGCGCCACCGATCACGCCGTTGAATGTGAGCGCCTGGTTGCCCAGCAGATTCAGGCTGGCCCCGGCACCGAGGTTGACGGCATTGGTCAACGCCAACCCGGTCGTGCCATCCAGCGTGGCATTGCCGCCGACGGACAGCGTGCCGCTGCCCAACGCGGCCGCATTGCCCAGCAACAAGCCGCCGGCGTTGAGCGCAACACCGCCGCTGAGGTTGTTGACGCCGGACAGGGTCTGCACGCCGGTACCGAGCTTGATCAGGCCACCGGTGCCTGCGGCGAACGTGCCGCTGTAGCTGGTATTGCCCAGCCCACCCAGGGTCAGCGTGTGGCTGCCGAGATTGACCGAACCGCCGAGACCGGCCAGCGAGCCGATGGTCTGGTTGGTCGCCGCTGAAAGATCGAGGCTGGTACCAACGCCCAGCGTGATCGCACCGGTGGGCGACAGGCTGCCACCCGCGCCCAGCGCCAACGCGCCTCCGGCCAGGTTGAAACTGCCGGTCAGCGCATTGGCGCCGTTCAGGGTGAGAGTGCCGGCGCCGCTCTTGGTCAGGTCGCCGGCACCGGAGATCGAACCGTTCAATGACAACGCATTGCTGCCCAGCAGGTTCAGCGAGCCCCCGCCATTGATCACCAGATTGTTGCCCAGGGTGAAGCCCGCCGTCGTATCCAGCGAAGCGCTGCCACCGACGGTCAGGTTGCCGCTGCCCAGCGCGCCCGCATTGCCCAGCAGCAGGCCGCCGGCATTGAGGTTGACGCCGCCACTGAACAGATTGGCGCCGCCCAGTGTCACCACACCGGTATTGGTGACGGTGAGACCGCCAGCACCCGAGAGCACACCGCTCAAGCCGAAGCCCTGCGCGCCGCCCAGGGTCAACCCACCATTGAGACTGAAATTGTTGCCCAGCGACAGGCCTGCACCACTGGCCGCGATCGCACCGCCGTTGACGGTGAACAGGCCGCTGCCAAACGCGAGGTTGTTGTTGAAGTTGACCAGACCGTCATTGAGCGTCAAGGATCCGGTCCCAGCCCAGCCACCCAGCAGGTTCCATGTACCGCTGTTGATGGTCAGCCTCTGGAAATTGAGGTACTCGTTCCAGTCCACGGACGTCGGCGCCCCGCCGGTACCCGACCCCGGCCCCGTGGCACTGTTCTGCAGCACCAGGGCGTTGTTGGCCGCACCGCTTCCGGTACCGGCGTCGACCTTTCCCGCAGCGGCGACTTTTACGCCGGTCACACCGCCTCCGGTTATCACGCCGCCAGGGGTGAGGGTGCTACTGGAGACACTGGATCCGGCCACAGCAGTGAAGGTGTTGCCGTTGCTCGAGTCCCCCAGATGCACGCTGCCATTGACGGTTCCCGCATTGAGGAAGGTGTTTCCCGTCGCGGCTAACGAGGCTCCCAGGCCGACCCGCCCGTCGATGGTGCCGGTGTTGGTCACATTGGCTGCCCCGCCACCATAGGTCACCACCGTGGTCGCGTCGGACACACTACCAACGCCGATCAACGACGTGCTGATCAGACCGGCGTTGTTGATGGTGGTGGTGCCATTGACATTCTGGGCCACCAGCGCCTGGCCACCAAACCCCAGCAGCGTTGCGATGTTGACGACACCCTTTATCTGCCCGCCGGCATTGTTGTTGACGACGATCGCGCTGTTGTTGGCCGAACCATTGCCGACGACCAGGCCGGGCGAGGCGAGGATGATCGAGCTCGGATCGATCGTGCCACTGTTGTTGACCGTCACGTTGTCGCCGCTCAACGTCGCTGCATTACCGCCGCCTACAACCGGAGGCGTGCGTAGCGTGGCTCCTGCCAGGACATTCAGCGTGATGCCGGAAGTCCCGTTGCTGTAGTTGTTGACCGTAGTGCCGGGGTCGCAGGTAACGACTGCGCCCACCGTGTTGCACGCTGCGAGCGCCGATCCACTGGCCAGCGTGGCCGCCAGTGCCACCGCCAGCTGATGCGCCCGCAATCGCGGCACCCGCCCTGCGCTGACCGCGCTTCCGCCGGGATTCCGGGCGACCTCCGAAGCAACCTGCATTACCCCAAGGGCACGATTGAAAACCAGACGGTAAATGCGGTTCATCGGTAAATCTCCATGAAAAGACCGGATGGCACAGCTGGCAGGTTTTTTGGAGACAATGCGGCCCACCCCGGCTCCCGATGCGGAAACAAGGTTCGAAGGCATTAACTCCTGAAAATCTTCACATCTTCACGCCGTCGCACCCGGCGACAGGTACGACAGCGTGTCCCTCAAGGCGAAAACTCCCCGGTTTCGCCCGACGAATGGCGGCACTGTGCGACCGTCGGTGCCAGCGACATGTGAATCACGCTCGTTATTTTCATGACGTACGTCAAATAAAACGGGCGGACAAAATGGTCTTGCCGAAAATGCATATATCTGCTGGAAGCGGAGATTCCTTTCCCCGCCATAAGTAAATCATTCAGCTGCTCGAGAGTTTCATCAGCACCAGGCCGGAAACGATCAGCACCGCTGCACCGATCCGCATCGGGCTGACCTGCTCGCCGAGGAACACGATGCCAACCACGAAGGCACCGACCGCGCCGATGCCGGTCCAGATCGTATAGGCGGTGCCCAGCGGCAGGCTGCGCATGGCCACCGCCAGCAACCAGAAGCTGGCGATCATGCCGACGATCGTGACCACGGTGGGGGTGAGCTTGGTGAAGCCTTCGGACTGCTTCATGGACACGGCCCAGACGATTTCCAGCAGGCCGGCGAACAACAGATAGATCCAGGCCATGACGGCCCTCCTCTTGGTAGGGCCAGGCCGTCCTGGTCTTTGATTCCCGATGTGGGGGAGGCCGTTCCTCCTGGCCGGCATTCTAGCAACGGCGGGTAGCCCGGGCCGCCATGGGCGGGAACGGGTTACAGCGGATTCAGCGCGTGAAGCTGGCGTCGATGCACCTGCCTGCGCTAGACTACGCGTCTGCCATCGGCCAGCCGATGCGCAGTCCGGCTGTGGTCTCTGGCGCATCGCGCGCTGCTTCCCCTGGTCCGTGAACTGGCTGCCCTCCGGGCGGCCGACGTCTCTATGGTGGCCCCGTCGGCCCCTCGCGACGCTAGGTCGAAAACCCCGCCAGGGCCGGAAGGCAGCAACGGTATCGACCGACGCGGGCGCCGAGGTCAGCCGGCGGGGCCATCGCCTTTTCCGGCGACGCCCCGCCCCTGGCAGGTGCCACCCTTGGTTGGCGCCCTTCGCCGGACATGGCCCGGTCCTACCGTGCCTCGGGCGTGCCCTGGTGGAACAGCATGCGCCATCCATCCCCGTGCCGGCGCCACAGCGAGCTGCGCAGCACCCAGCCTTGCGGCTGGCCGTCGAGGTAATGGCGGCTGCGATAACGCACCTGGGCCAGACCGTCGGCCAGCAACCACACCGCGTACTGTTCCGATTCGATCAGCACCTGCGCGCGCTCCAACGGGATCTCCTGCAAGGCTGCATCACGGCCGTAGCATTGCCCGGAACTGCCGATCTCGCTGAAATCCTCGTCCAGCAATGCGTCAAGGCGCTCAGGATCGGCCCGCACCGCAGGCGCATGCAGCGCGCGCTCCAGCACCTCCAGCTCGGCGGCCAGCGCCGCGTCGGCGGGCTGGCCGGCACCGCTCACGGCGGATCCTGCGCCAGCACGTGCGGTGCAGTCGGGGTTGCCAGCGGCACGCACTGCCCCGGCTGCGCCACGCGGTGGCCGCGCGCGGCCAGCGCCACACCATCAGCCACGCTGGCGTAGTGGTAGAGCATCATCCGCGCCTGCAGTTCCGCGCTGTACTCGCGCTCCAGGTCGTCCACACCGGTATGCGACGGATTGCCGTGCAGGCCGCAGTCGTGGGCGATCAGTTCGTTGTCATTGGCGAAGCGGGCCAGCATCTCCGGAATCGGCCGGGTATCACCACTCCAGGTCAGCGCGCCCTGCAGGCGCAGGCCGTAGGCCGTCTCCGGCCAGTGGTGGCGTACCGGGAATACTTCCAGGCGCACGCCCTCGTGCCAGAACGCCTCGCCCACCACGATCAACTGGAACGCATCCCAGAAGTTGGCACCGCCCTCGGCCAGCACGTTCGGGTAGTCACCGATGCGCTTGTGCAGCAGCGGCACCACGGTGGCAGGCACATACAGGCGCACCTTGCCGCGGCGCTGCGTGCTGAAGAAGGTATCGACGAACAGCCGCTCGAAACCGGCCACGTGATCCAGGTGCACATGGGTGACGAACAGTGCCTGCGGCATGTGCCCATAGTGCGCCTTGAACGCGGTCAGGCCTTCGCCGCCGCAGTCGATCGTCAGCCATGGCCGCCCGTCCCGCTCGATCACCGACATCGGCGACCCCAGCTCGACCGCCGACGCGTTGCCGACGCCGAGGAAACGCAACGACCAGCCCATCAGGTGCCCCGGTTCCAGGCCATGTCATAGGCGCGCCTCAGCCGCGCGTAGTCCTTCTGCACGTCCTCCACGCTGCGCTCGCCGCGCAGCTTGATCAGCGAGCGCAGCAGGCGCTTGAGGTTGCGTTCGCGCCAGGCGGTGGCCGGAATGCGGATCACCCCACGGTCGAAGTCGATCAGCCAGCCATGGCCGTTGCCATCGAACAGGATGTTGTGCGCGTTGAGGTCGGCATGGTCCAGGCCGGCACGGTGGAAGCGGGCGATCAGCCGCCCGGTCTCTTCCCAGGGCGCGCCCCGTCCGGCGACCAGCGCACGGTCGGCCAGCGAGCGCACGCCCTCGATCCGCTCCATCAGGATTGCCGCCCGGTAGCGCAGGCCTTCGCGCATGTAGTACGCGGCGATCGGCCGGGGCACCGGCAGCTTCTTCTCGCGCAGGGCGCGCATCAGGCGGAATTCGGCAAAGCTCCGGGTCCGGTCCGAGCCACGCCAGAGGTACTGGTCATGGCTGATCTTCGCTGCCAGGCCGCCGCGCAGGTAGTGGCGCAGCACGCTGGCGCCGAACGGCGCATCGATGAACCAGGCGCTGCCGCGGCCGCCGTCGCCGACCGGCCGGGCCTTGCTGCCCCAGTGCTGGGGCGAGAACAGGCCAACCTCGGCTTGCCGCAGCCGCTCGCGGTCGAACAGAATGGCCCCGATGCCGCGACCCTCGCGGCATGGCGTCAGCGCTTCATTGGCGTCGAATGCGACCATTTCATTGAGTCTAACAACACATGGCATCAGCGTCCTCCTCCTTGTGCCTCCTGCGCCTGTCCGCACTCGGCGATGTCACCCACGTGGTGCCCCTGGTGCGCACCCTGCAGGCTGCGCGTCCGGACACGCCGATCCACTGGATCATCGACAAGGTCGGCCACAAACTGCTCGATGGCCTGCCCGGCGTCACTTTCCACGCCTACGACAAGAAGAGCGGCATGGCAGGGGTCAAGGAGCTGCGCAAACAGCTGCCACCGGGGCGTTTTGAAGCGCTGCTGCAGATGCAGGTGGCGTTCCGCGCCAACCTGCTGTCGGCGTTCATTCCCGCCGAGCGCCGCATCGGCTACGACCGCAGCCGTTCCAAGGACCTGCACGGGCTCTTCATCAACGAGCGCATTCCAGACCGCCCCGGCGTCCATGTGCTGGATGCCATCGGCAGCTTCTGCGAGCCGCTGGGCCTGCGCCAGACCGAGGTCAGCTGGGACCTGGCCGTGCCCCAGTCCGCATATGACTGGGCCGCTGCGCAATGGCAGGACGATGGGCGCCCGGTGCTGATGATCTCGCCCTGTTCCAGCCACGTGCGCCGCAACTGGTATGCAGACCGCTATGCAGCCGTGGCCAACCACGCCGCGCAGCGTGGTTGGCAGGTGGTGCTGTGCGGTGGCCGCAGCGAACTGGAGCGCAGCATGGCCGATGCCATCCAGGCACAACTGCTCACGCCGGCGCTGGACCTGGTCGGGAAGGACACCTTGAAGCAGCTGCCTGCCCTGCTTGCCCGCGCCAACCTGGTGATGACTCCGGACTCGGGCCCGATGCACATCGCCAACGCGATGGGCGCCAAGGTGCTGGGCCTGCATGCGGCCAGCAACCCGAACCGCAGCGGACCGTACTCGGACCGCCGCTACTGCGTGGACCGCTACGACGACGCCGCACGCAAGTACCTGGCCAAGCAGGCTGCCGATCTGAAATGGGGCACCAAGATCGAGTTCGACGATGTGATGGAACTGATCACTGTCGAAGACGGCATCGCGGCTTTCGAGCGTTACGTGGCCGATCATCTGGGGTGATGGGCCGGCCGGGCGTTGGCCTGCGCCCTGCGGTTTCATCCACGCGTGACGTGGCCCCCCCCTTTTGGCCGCCGGGATTACGCGCGCTGCGCGTAATCCTGGTAGGACTTCTCTTCCACGTACGCCGAGCCCAGCGCCAGGTTGATCGCCTTCTTGATGCGCGCACGCTCGTCGTTGCGCAGGTAGACGCTGCGCGCCAGGTCGACGAAGCCCTGGTCGAACGCCTGCGCCTTTTCCTTCAGGCGGATGTCGTCCTCGATGTCCCACAGCTGCTCGTTGACCGCCTTCAGCTCGGCACGCAGCTTGGCGATGTCCTTCACCGCCGCCGGGTGCGCCATCCAGGTCTGCTCCAGCGCCGACAGCTCCCTGCGCACGTTGGCCAGCTTGCCCTCGTCGCTGATGCGCTCGGACTTGATCTGCAGGATCGAGATCTTGTCCAGCAGCTCGCCGAAGGACACGGGGACAAGGATTTCAGCGCTCATGGGGGAAGGCTCCAGCAGGTGATGCATACATGGTAACCCGCGCGGCGCAAACGCTGCGCCCCGTCGCCTGCATGGTCAGCCGAGCGCGATGACTGGGGGAGATCCCCCCGCAGCTGCGTTAGCGGTCTGGAGAGGCGGCCTGTCGCCTCCTCGCCCGGCCAGTCCAACGGCCGAGCGCGCGCGACCCGCCCTGCCCAGGCTGCAACGTGTTGAAACCACGCCGCATCAGCGTGTTCATGCAGCGAAAAAGGGGCGGCAACCGCACTTCACTCCTTTCCGTGGAACTCCGCATGCATCGATATCCCGCCCTCCCCACCCGTCGCGCCACCGTCCTCGGCAGTGCCCTTGTTGCACTTCTCGGCATCGCTGCCGCGCCGCAGGCCCATGCCAGTGCCTTCCATGTGAATGGAGACACGCTCTACTACACCGGCAACGTGCTGGCGACCGATCCGCAGACGCTGGAGGCCTACATCCTGGCCGCGCAGGCCCGTGGTACGCCGCTGCGCCAGGTGGTGTTCCGCAACTCGCCGGGCGGGGCCGCCTCCGGTGGCGTGGGCATGGGCGCCATCATCCGCCAGCATGGGCTGGATACCGTGCTGGACGGCGGCTGCTACTCGGCCTGCGCCGACGCCTTCGTTGCCGGCGTGAAGCGCAAGGTCACGCAGTTCGGCCTGCTGCCAGCGCACGGCAACTACACGGAGACGGTGCTGGGCATCCATGGCGAATCTGTTCAGGGGTGAGATATATCAGGGGGGGCTGCGAGATATCTAGCCGGAAGACCCCGGAAGAAAGCTGGCAATGGCGGATCGAGATGGAAAGCCATTGCGCCTGGTGCAATCAGGGCGCTGTGCGGAACAGACTCATCTGATTGAGGTTACGATCCCGGAAGTTCGCCCTGGCGAGCAGCTTGCGGATCCCTTGCTCAGACATTCTGTATCGCTTCGCCAAGCCCGGAACTGTAGCCCCATTGCGGTGGGCGTCCAGTATCTCACGCTCGCGTGGGCTGAGCTTGAATGAGGCGTCCTGGGGAAAGTAGATGGTCTGGCCGCCCCAGTCTTCGGCCAAGGTGTCCGCCACCGCCGCGCCGATCTGCTCTGCGAAGTCGTCGCCGAGGCCGAGCGCACGCGCAGCCGTAGCCGCCGCCGAAGCGGCATTGGCCAAGAGCTCGTTGCGGCGGGCCTCCATCGACTTCATGCCGAAGGGGCCTCCCGCCGGGCGCGGCGATTGGCATCGATCTGAAGAGCGGCAATCACTTTGGACAACTGATCCGGGTTGCACCATTCCAGGCGTCCTACCTTGAACATGTGGCGGGCCACCGAATGGGCATATTCCCACTCACGCCCAGAATCAGCCAGCAGGGCTTCGATCTTGGACAGCTGCGGGGACAGGTCGCCCTTGGGCCGGCCGGCCCAGCGCTTGGCCGCATACGCTGCCTTGGCGGGGATGCCACCCAGGCGGCGCAGTTCGTTGGCGATCGCATCGAGCTGCCGGCGATCGCACTTGCCGGCGCTTCGCTGGGCGGGTCCGTGCTCCTTGGAGACGCGCTCAACCAGGTCACGGTAGACGTCCTCGGAGAGGCCGAGTTTCTTGGCGCCGGCGTGGATCGCGGCCAGCACCCGGTTACGGCCGTCGCCGGCCTTGCGAGCGCGCGTCATGCCTTGCTCCTTGCGCCCTGACCGGCCCGGAGGGCGGTCTGCCATGCCGGCACTTCCTGACCCGCATGGTCCAGCAACCGCAGCAGCCCTTCGCGCACGCCAGGCACGATACGGCCACCGTCCTTCAGGACGGCGGCTACCTGGGACTTCTTCGTCAGCGGATCACGGCGCATCAGCGGCCCCTTTCTTGGCTGTCGTTCAGGTCCTTCTTTGGCTCAACGTAGTGCGGCATGTTGTCGTAGCCGCAGTCGTTGCACTCCCAGCCCGTGTCCAGGCCGGGCGATCCGCAACGCAGGCAGCGCTGGTCGTCGTCATCGACGCCGCCGAGATGCAGTTGCTTATAGGCACGCCCTGCGTCGTCGTACACGGCCTCATCCATGAGACACCTCCACTTCCTCGACCTGCATGAGGCAGGAATCGAGATCGGGCCGGTCGTCCCAATCGACCAAGCGGATGCCGTGGGGCGACGGCCAGCCCTCCAGCTGATCGAACTCACGCTGCATACCCTCGGTCGAGTAGCTGGAGTTCACGTCCAGCACCCACCCCATGAACTCGGCACCCGCCATCTTGATGACGGCCAGTACCGCGTCGCCGTCGGCTTCTCCAAGGCGCTCATCGGCACCGGTCCAGAACTTGTTGATTTCCGTCGCCAGCTTCGGCGTCAAGATGTTGTGGTCGATCTCAAGCTGTACCTGGCCTTCGCCCCAGTCACGTTCAATCTTGTAGCGCTTGATGGTCATGCCGGGCCTCACGGGTTCGTTGAAAGGTGGAAGGCTTGTTCCAGCACCAGGAATAGGCGGCGAATCTCGCCGCTCTGCAGGGCAAAGCGGGCGTCGAACTCGGCGCGATGGCTATCGGCGTCGGCCTGCTCGAGCTGGGAGAGCGCGCCGTCCAGGAACTTCAGCTTGCGCACCACCAGGTCATCGCCCAGCTCGAAGGACAGCGCGTCCTCCAGCACCAGGGCCAGCTTGGTGACCTGCTTGCCGGCATCCAGGTGCTTGTCGATTTCGTCGCTGCGCAGTTCCTGGTCGCTGCAGCGCACCTTGGCGCCACCCTCGACCGGATCGCGGAGTTCCGCCGATTCACCGAGGGACAGGCCATCCGGCAGCGGCTCGCCTGCGATCCAGCCGGTCAGGATCGAGCGCGGTGCCACCTGAGCATTCAGCGGTATTGCCGGGAAGCTGCCCAGCAGGCCACGGATATCGGACACGAAGGCCTCGCCCACCTTGCGGCTGGAGGTATCCACGGCCACATAGCCGTGGGTCAGGTCCAGGATCGCGTCGTGGCGAGTGTTCTTGACGAAGGCCTTGGGCAGCAGCTCGTGCAAGATGTCGTCCTTCATGCGTTTGCGCTCACGGCCACCCGGTCGACGCCCCTGTTCCTGTTCCATGACCTGAAGACGACTCTCCAGCGCACGGTTGACCACCGCGCTGGGCAGAATCTTGTCCTCGCCACCCACCGTCAGCCAGAGGAAGTCGCCCTGTCGGCACGACAGGCGCTCCTGCTCCTCGCGGCCGAAGGGGGAAATGAAGCCGCGCGAGTTCATTTCGAGCGGTCCAACCGGCTTCAGAACGCCGTACGGCAGCAAGGATTCGACCTCGGAGAAGTCGGTGCTGGTCGGAAAGCGGAACAGCACCAGGTTACGTACGAACATGGTCATTCTCCGAGGGATTGATGGAGTAACGGCCCTGCCACACCACCACCGGCGGATGGAGCAATAGCTTGAGAATGACGTCGAGGGCCGCTTCCGCCTGTGCTTCACACTTCTCGGCCATGCCATGCCCCACCTGGCGAGCGATGGCCGCGGCTACGTTCTGCTTTGTCTGCGGGTCGCGCAGGCCACAGATGAAGTCGAGTCCGTCCATTCGCCGGATCGCCTCGGCCGTGGTCGCAGCCATCGCGCCCATCGCCTGCTGAGCGCAGGGACCACACATGGGCGACTCGGGCGCACCGGTGGGCATGTCGCAGTTGACGCAGGCATGACGCGGCCCGGTGGTGGCCACCTCGGGGTCGGTGCGTTCTTCGAAGTGCAGCAGCGCCGGCTGGGAGATGTGGCGCTTCAGGCGCCAGGGCAGTGCGTCTCCGCGCGCCTCGATGTACCGCACTGCCTGACGGATGGCATAGCGGGCGGCGGTCGCGTCTTCGCCCTGGATGTTGCCGCAGGTGACATCGAAGAAGCGCAGCCCGTCCAGCTTCACGGCGGGCGCGTGGATCTCCACGTCGGCCCGTGCTGCCCGGTCGGCGATCTCCACGGCCAGGGCCAGGGTGCTGGCATTCAGTGCACCGCGAACGCCGTCGAAGCGGAAGGTGCAGGTGTCTCGGATCTTCGGCATGTCAGACTCCGGCCACGTCGAGGGAAATCGGCTGGTACTGGCCACGTGCGTCGCGCTCGTAGAACCGCACGTAGGTCTTGCTGCCCACCACCGTCACCGCATCACTGATCGCGGTCATTGCCCGCTGCCAGCGGGGGTCATCGAACTGCAGCCGGCGAAGTGACAGCACCTCTGCAGTCTTGATGCTGCCGTCCTGGCCCACCTTGAAGGCGCTGTTGACCAGGGTGCGCAGCTCGGCGCGCGAGCCTTCGGTCCAGTCGTTGAGGCACTCATCGATCAGTGCCTTGGCGGCCTGCAGGCGCTCATCGAACTGGATGGTGTCCTGGCAGGCGCGCAGGATCTTGAAGCGGCCATCGTAGGAATACAGGCTGACGTTGCCCTTGTCGCCGCCGATCTTGGCGCCGTACTGCTCGCCGCTGAGCTGCACGAACGCGCCGATATCGGCGAACGTGTCCGCCTTGAAGGTGCGCAGTGCTTCGCGCAGTTCCAGGGCGCGCTGGATCTTCTCCTGCACCAGTTGGTCACGCGCCAGATCGATCGGCTTGATCTGTGCCTCGGGCACCAGCCGACCGTTACGGTCCTCGCGGTAGCCTTCGGGAATGGATGGGGTCATTGGGCGCCTCCTTGGGCGGCGGGGGTGACAAACGGTTGAGTGGGCCGAAGGACATCGGGGACGCCTTCGACATGGATAGGGCTGGTGGCGGTGAACCAGTCGGCGCGCCAGCGGCGGGCCGCATCCAGCGAGATGCCCAGCAGGCCGGAAATGCGCTGCGGAGTGAGGTGGCGCGGATTCTGCGTACGGGCCCACAGCGCAAAGCGCATCGCGCGCAGGTGGTCGTAGCGCTGGCGGCCGGTGCGTGCCATCACTCCACCCCACCGAAGATGCGATCGAAGTGGTTATGCAGCGAATCGACCAGGCGACCACCGAGGTAAGGCGGCAGCTCGCCTTCCAGATCCTCCTGGGACTGACACACGGTGCCGATGGAGGGCGTCAGCGGGCCTTTGTCGAAGGCGGGACCTTCGTAACCGCCAGCAGCAGATCGGGCCTTCTGCGCCCCTGTCATACCCGGCCGGGTACCGCGCACACGCTGTGCCTGCGCGGCCGCCAACGCCGCCTGGTCGATCTTCCAGTCGGGGTTGAGGCGATAGTCGCGGGTCAGCCCCTCGCCAACGCGCAGGATCATCCCGCATCCCAAGGCCGCGGAGACTGCGTTGGACACACGCCAGCGGGATCGGAAGCCGTGCTCCATCACCCGGTCGATCAGATCCGCAGAACGGACCACGCTGGTGCCCAGTGACAGGGCGATGGCGTGCTGCATTGCGACGCTGGGGATGGCGCTCATGGCTGAACGACCTGCGGTTGAGTGATGCCGGCTTCCGTACGCGTCAGCACGATGACCGGTGCAGGGCTGGGCGTGGTGCGAGCGACCACGCAAACCACCGCGCGATGCTTGCCGTCGACCTTGCTGCGGGCCTGGGCGTCTTCGATCGCCCTGTCCGAGTCGGTGAAGGTGTCGCCACCCACCCACTCAGCAGGGACCACCAGGAACTGGCCGCGCTCAGCCATGAGCCACCTCCCGCAGCACCGGAGGACGCTGGGTCCACTCCAGCTGCACGCCCTGGTACTCGGCGGCCATCACGCGGTCCTGGCCGCCGCTGCCGTTGGGCTGGCGGCGCTTGAGGTGGCCACCCACCATCGTGGGAGGGCGGTCCAGAATCAGCACCGCGCGACGGCCATTGCTGTGCAGGCCCAAGATCTCGATGCCGCTGTTCTCCAGCTCGCGGGCAGTGTTCGCGGCGGCATACAGCACATCGGAGTTACGTTCATGGTTCATGGTTGGATTCCTCGTCGGTAGCGGGCTTGTCCAGCCCGAGTTGTCCGTACAGATCCGGGAGCGCAACGCGCTTCATCGCGCTGACCTGCTCCAGGGAGGTCATGGCGCGCCCGACCAGGAAGGTGCAGGCGCGGTCCAGTTCGGCCGCACTGGCGGCAAGGTGGTAGCCGTGAGCCGGGTGGGCGCAGATCGGGTGCCCCTCGCGCCGCAGCTGCTCGATGATCTGGCGCAGGCGGCGCTCGTCGGCGGTGCTGGTACGTGAGGTGATCTGCTGCACCAGGTCGCGGGCGGTGATGCCGTTGACGGCGCCGCGACGGCCCTGCAACTGCAAAAGCACCGTCTGTGGGGACAGCTCTTGCGGTAGCAGGGCTAGCTGCATGTCAGATGGCCCCCCGATCAATGCCGGCGGCAATCGCCAGGTCCAGAATCTCGTCCAGTTCCAGTAGCCAGCGCTTGTCGGTGCTCTGCGAGATCACCAGCACGCCGCTGTGGATCCATACCTCGACCAGGTACTCACGCCTGGAGTCAGGGTCCTGTACCTGGATAGCCCCCACTCGCGACGCTGTGGGGAACATGTGGCAGTCCTGCACCAGCACCCCGATGGACTTCTTCCGCTGTGGGTGCTGGGCGCTGTGTCCGTTGCGGTTGCGCACCTGGCCAAGGCAACGCTGGAGGGTCGGAACGGCCATCACTCCTCCTCGTCGTCATCGCCGTCGCGCAGCTGGTCGACCAGCGCTCGCAGCTGCTGCAGGTTGAGGTTGTCCAGCAGCGAGGCCATGCTCTGGCCGTCGCGCCACTCGATGCCGGCACGGCGGAACAGATCGCGGTGCATCACCGTTACCTGCCGGTCGGGCAGCTCGGCATCGCGCATCAAGTAGAAAGCGAAGCTGCGCAGGTACTGCGACCCAGAAGTGTTGAAATCAGCCATGAGCCACCCCTTCACGCCGCAGCACATCGGCCGGAACATGGGCAGTGATGCGCTCCCAGTTGGCGCGCGGCACGATCACTACCTGCAGGATGTCCACGTTGATCGGCTCGGGCTTATCCTGAATTTCGAAGGGAATCAGGATGACCTGATTTGCGAACGCCCACGCTTCGCTCTCCGGTACCCTCACCATGCCCTCTGCGGCCGGCCAGCCTTCAGTTCGGATCGCCATATCAGCAGCCCTCCTGTTCGTCGCGAAGGCGCAGCAGTCGCTCCAGCTCAGCCGTGCCAAGGGCCAAGCCACGAACGACGTTCTGGATACGGATATCAACGTCGCCTTCTGGATCGTCCTCCAGTCGACTGAGGCCCTCCCAGGCGCTGGGGTTGAATGCGCTGCCGGCAACCAACTGCTGAAGTGGGGCGATTTCCATCGCACCGTTCGCATCGACACTGACAACGTCCTGGTTCATCCACGACGGGAGCAGATAGAAGGCCGCAGCTGCTGCAAGTTCCTCCTGCGCGTGCTCGTCGTCGTGCTCGGCGGAATAGCCCTTCTCATTGACCTGCCGGTGACGTTCATCAGCGACAAGGTCAAGGGCGGTTTTGAGCGAAATGGTCAGATCCGAGCGCATCTCACACCCCCCGCACGACGTCAGCGGTGACGGTCGGCACGCCCAGGTCAGCGGCGCGGTTCATCGCGGCGGTGAGCGCGTTCTGGACAGCCAGCGGATAAAGCAGCGAGCCTGCGCCACGCGAAGGAACCAGCTTGGCCCGCAGCGCGTCGATGGCACTCTGTTCCACCACCTTGTCCAGCGGCACCTGGGCGCGCTTGAAGCGGTGCGCCAGATAGGCACCCAGCTCGTTGTCCAGCGGCGGCAGCGTGATGATCTCAATGCGCTGTACGACTTCGCGTACCTCCGGGTTGTGCTCGGAGAGCTTCACGCCCAGCTCGGGCTGACCGATCAGGATCACCGACAGCAGCGGGCGAAGCCCGTCCTTCAGCTCGCGGAAGCGCTTGAGGTGCTTCAGGGTCGGCAGCGGCAGGCTGTGGGCCTCTTCGATCACCAGCACGTGGCTGTGACCGGCGCGGGCGCTGTCACGCAACGACTCGTGCAGCTGGCGGAAGCGGGCTTCGGGGCTGCTCTTCGGCTTGGCCAGCGGTGCGACGGCGGCCATGATCGCCTCGGCGATGTGGTGGCTGCGCAGGGTCTTGCCCACCGCATCGCTGCCTTCGCTGGCCAGCACGTAGGGCTGGATCACGATGACGGCCTGCTCCTCGCGCTGGATGCGATCGACCAGGTCTTCGCGCAGCGTGCTCTTGCCGGCACCGCTCTCGCCGATCACCGCGGCGAAGCCGCCGTGACGGGCCACCTGGTACATGCTCTCGCGGACATAGCGGATATCCGGGGAGAGGAACACCTCGTCGGCGCTGGCCGGATCGGCGAAGGGATTGGTGGTCAGGCCGAAGTGGCGCTTGGCCTGTGGGGTCAATGCCTGAAAACGCAGTAGCATGGGATCTTCCTCGTCGTGAATGTCGTTGTCGTTATCGGTGTCTTGCGGTGGGGAAACTGGGGCCGGCGTGTTGGAGCACGTCGGCCCCTCCTTTTCATGCCAGTGGGAGTCGGTCACGCCGTGCTGGGTCAGGCAGGAACTGATGGCAGCGCGCACCACTGCCGGATCGCAGCTGGTGGGCAGCTGGCCGTGATTGATCAGGGCATTGAGGGCCGGTCGGCTCAGGCCGGCAGCTGTGGCCAGCACGCCCTGCTTGATGCCTGCGTCGGTGAGCAGGCGCTTCAGGCGCAGCGTCATGCCACACCCCCTTCAACCAGGCGCAGGCCACCGCGATCCGGTGCTGCCAGGGTGTGTGCCCAGGATTCGACCTGATCGACCGGCAGGCCTTCAGGCCAGCGCTGGGCGGTACGGGCGTAGTGCTCAGGCGACCAGGCCGAACCGGCGGCCTCCACCAGCGGTTTCAGGCGCATGGCCGCTTCCACATGGTTCAGTGGCGGCAGCTCGGCGCGGATCGGCGCAGGCTCGATACGCTGGGCCGCCAGCACCTGCGGTGCATCGACCTGGGCGATGCGGCCCGAGCGCGGCAGGCTCGGCGTCACATTGGCTTCGCGCAGGTGCTTCATCGGATCCACCTGGCCCCCGAAGGCCACGCGCTTGGCCTTGCGTGCCACAGCGGCCTCAGCATCGGTGTGAACCTGCATGGCCAGCCGATCCAGTTCCTTGCGAGCTGCGTCGGCCGGCGTCTCCGGAGCCGTCCGGTACTCCGTGCCAACCTGGGCAGCGCTGTCCAGGAAGCCCCAGTCGTCGCGTCCGATGCGCGGTGCGATGTAGTGCACAGGCGCGCAGTCCTCCGTGCCTGGCATCAGCACGCGTACGCTGCCCTCCGGATCCAGAGCATTGACCACCACGTCCACGCGCTGCCCGTTGATAAGGCCGGGCACACCGCGCACGTCGTACTGCTGTGCCCGGAAGCGGATCATGCAATCGCGTACGGTGCAGGCCTTGGGCGCGCTGGTGGCCAGCTGTCGCAGCACCTCCACGGCCGGTGCCAGGCGCAGCTGGTCCTGGGTGATGCGCAGCCACCCATCACGGCGCGTGTAACCGGTGCGGCTGTGGATGCGGGTGGCGTTGAAGGCCTGTGCCCACTGCTGGGCCAGGGTATTGATTTCCTCCAGACTGGTGACCGGTGAACGTAGCTTGAGCAGGGCCTCGAAGTGGGTTTCGATCAGGTAATTCGCGTTCTCGACCTGCCCCTTGGCGCGTGCATTGCCGACTTCGTTGATGATCGTTTCGATACCGCAGGCCGCCAGGAAGCTGCTGGTGCTGGTGGCCGTCATGGCACTGCCGGGATCCATCATCAGCAGCTTGGGAACGCCATGCATCGTGCCGATTTCGCGCCGTGTCATTGCGTGGATCAGGGCCGACAGCAGGTTGGCGCTGCTCTCGGCACCCAGCACGTAGAACAGCTCGATCGCACCGCTGGCGTGGTCGGTGATGGCATAGCGCCACAGGCGGCGTTCTGCGATCTTGGTGAAGTTGCCGGGCTTGCCGCGATAGAACTCGCGCTTGTCCATCACCCGCGTGCCGTCATCAGCCAGGTAGAACTGGCGGCTGACCGAGGCGTCGATCTGCCACAGGTGGTTGGGATGCGGGGAGGACAGCCGTGCAGCCGGTGTGGCCGCTGCCAGCTGGTCACGGTGGAAGCCGTAATGGCGGATGGCGCGACAGATCGCCGAGGTGCTCAGCGGGACAATCTCGCCCGTCGCCTTGTCCACGCGCATTGCCTCGATCCTGCCGTTGGCACGCAAGGCATCCACGGCCTCCTCGACCGGCAGCGCGCCGGTACCGGTGAGGCGACGGGTTTCCTCCACGATGGCCGCGATCGAGGCCGCTTCGTCACGGGTAAGTGACAGTTCGCCCGCATCGGACCTGCGTTTGCGGGGTTTGAGGGCTGCCGTCACCTTCGACAGGTGACGGTAGGCCGTCTGGACCGAGCATCCCAGCTGCTCGGCCAGCGCGGAGGCGATGCGCCCCTTGCTGCCGTGCGGCGCCGCCAGCAACTGGCTGGCCGCAGCCTGGATGAGGACCTCGGACACGTCAGATCCCCGCGTCGTTGGTGACAGGGATCGCGATGGCCAGTTCCTCATCGTCGCGGGCGATGCGCACCGAAGTGAGGACGCGGCCGATCACGTCGCTCAGGAACAGCGCTGCATCTTCCTCGAGGTGATTGTCGCGGGCAAAGTCGGCCAGTGCTTGGAACGAGGCACGCAGGCCGCTGTTCGGGCTGCCGATGGCGGCCAACACGTTCTGCTCTGCCTCGGTGACCGACTGTTTGAGGGTGACCAGCTGCTCGTCAGGAGTGGCGGACTTCCAGCGACGTTGTGCCTTGAGGGTCTTCTCAGACTCCTTGTTCAGATCCTCGCTCAACTTGTTGATGCGCTGATCTTTTGCGTCGGCATCTGCCCTGGCTTCGCGCAAGGCGGCGCGCAACTGGCTGGCGCTCATGCGCTCCACATCGTCCACGGTGATGCCTGCAACCGAGTCGCCGGACTCCAGCGCCTGCAGGTCTTCATCGTCCAGAACCGCCAGTTCCAGGACCTTGGCCTGGGTGCCGGCGGCCTTCAAAAGTGACACCGTGTCACTTTTGGAGAACTTCAGGGCGACGGTCATCAGGCGTGCCGCCGTCCGGTAGTTGAACCCTCGCGTCGCAATCTGTTCTTGGAACTCACCATGCGCGGTCTGCTCTTTGATGAGCAGCAGGCCCCGGCCCATTTCGAGGATGTCCTCGACGGAGCGGCGTTGGCGGTACTCGACCATGCTCCAGAGCGATTCGGTGTCCAAGGCACCTGCGTAGCCCAGTGTGGTGGCCAGGCTCTTCACCTGCGCCTCGGCCTGCGCCATCACCTGCAGTTCCTGGCTGCGCTCGACCAGCTTGCCCGTGTCCAGTTCCGTGCCTACCGGCTCGGCCTGGGCGAGCGGCTTGGCGCCGCGCTTGGTGGATTGCTTCTCTGCCATTTCGATCCTCGTCATCAGTTGGGGCTACGGCTGTAGCGGTTCTTGAAGTCGTCCAGCTGCCGTTCTTCGCGGGCCACCTCGGCCTGATGGGCCAGGGCGATCTGGACAATTCGGGGGGACAGGCGCCAGTTGTCCTGGTCGAAGGGGGAGCGCTCGACCAGGCCGTCCTCGGCCAATCGCTGCAGGTTGCGCAGCGTTGTGCTGGGGGATTCGCCGATGCCGTCGGCAATGGGCTTCAGGCGGAGGCCGGTGCGGCTGTGACCGGCCAAGGCGAACAGCAGGCGGGCGAAGATGCTTTGCTCACTCATGCCGCAGCTCCCTGCTGGCGGCGGGCCAGCTCCTTCAGGATGCGAACGGCGCGGCGATCGGCCGCGTCCACGGCACCAGCCAGCGGCAGGGTGTGGGCCAGCGGCTCGTCCGATTCGACGGCGCACTGCCAGTTGTTCACAGCGGTGGCGTACTGGTCACGGGCCGAGGCAAGCAGCAGCTCCAGTTCGCGGGTCGGGACTTCGTCCAGGGGGCGGCCGGCGGTGCTCATGCTGAGGCGCTCAGGCCTGCGGCCTTCAGCAGCCGGCGCCGCAGGGCCTGACCCTTCGGGCCATTCCAGCGTCCGATGAGGACGTCTCGGGCGTTCTGCGGCGGGACGCCGTTCTCCATGCACCAGCCGCGGAGACTGGTGCCCTTGCCAACGAAGGCGGTGCGGACCTTGAGGTGAAGATCCAGGCTGGGGGCGGGTTCGCTCATCGCGTGTATCCTTTGATCCTTGTTCCATTGGTTGGCTGCTTTGGGCGCTGCCAGTGGAAGTAATCATGGTACGGATTTCCGTGCCTGTCAACACATATGGCATGGAATTTCGTATGACGATCGGAACCCGTCTGAAGAGCGAGCGGGAACGCTTGGGCCTCACGCTGCCTGAGTTCGCAGAACTCGCTGGCGCGAAGAAGAACACCGTGATTGATTGGCAAAGAGATGCATCCAGCCCTCCTGCCGCCAAGCTGGCTGCGCTTGCTGATGCGGGAGTGGATCCGCTTTACGTGCTGACGGGGCAACGCAGCATCGCGCGCCCTGGCATGACGGACACTGAGATAGAGCAGTTCAATGACGTGGTGGATACGTTCTGGGCGCTGTCCGATCCCGGTCGCGTAATGGCCTTGAACATGCTGACTGCACTGCTGGCAAAGGAAACCCAAGAAGGGTCTTCTCGGGGACTGCGTAAGCCAAAGACCTGAGTCCGTAGATGACCTGCTGTTGAGCTTTAAAGGTCGCATTTTTCAATGCGCAGAATTCAAATCGGACAAGGAGGCGTCATGAAGAAGCTGGTTTTTTCGCTCGCGGTTCTGTTGGTCTTGCTCGGTGCAAAGGCGGTAATTGGCCAGGACTTCAAAGACCAGAATCTCAAGCATCTAGTCATCGGAAAAACAACGCTGAGCGAGGCGGCCGCCCTCTTGGAAGCGCCGCCACTGCGATCATCGGTTGGGGCAAGCGGCGCTACTGGCTACACCTGGCAATACATCCAGTCGAAAGTCAGTCTTTGGACTGGCAATGTGCGCAGCTCCAGTAAGCAGGTCATCCTGGTCTTCAATACGGATGGAACATTCCAGAGAATTTTCCAAATGGATGGCATCCAGCTCCCGCCTGAGGATCTCGAGAGGCTTTTCAGTCAGCCTGCTGCCGAGCACGCGCACAGGCAACAGAACCAAGTGAATTCACGAGCTGTTCCAGACTGACTCGGGGCGATCGAGATCTGACGGTCCACCCGTTGTGATGTTGATCGCAATGAAAGGCCACACTCTCACGCGCGCGCGCGAGGTTCCTCGAAACCAGTTTCAAAGACGGCGCACCTTCAAATCCTGAAACTCTGCCCATCGGTTTGGTGTGCGCATGGCGCACCTGGCCGGCGGGCATCCTCGTCTGCCCGTCGGCCATCTTTCCCTGGAGATGGCGCATGGCAGCAGAGCAACCCGGCAGCAAGGCAGTGCCCATCGCGGGCGGAATGCTGGCGACCATGCTGGCGTTGCTGCTCGGGCTGGTGCAGCCCTTCGAGGGCTACTCGGCCCAGCCCTACCGCGATGTAGTGGGCAAACTGACGGTTTGCTACGGCCATACGGCAAACGTCGAACAGCGCACCTACACCCGCGCAGAGTGCGAGCGCCTGCTCCAGTCGGACCTTGGTGTCGCCTGGAACACCGTGCAAAGCTGCATCAAGGTGCCGATGACCGACTACCAGGCAGCCGCCCTGACGTCGTTCGCCTTCAACGTGGGCCCTGGCGGCGCCGGGGTGAAGGACGGCCTGTGCACCCTGCGCAACGGCCAGCAGCCGCGGATCCGTGTCTACGCCAACCAAGGCCGATGGGATCTTGCATGCGCCCAGCTGAGCAACTGGGCCAACGCCGGCGGCCGGCCATACAAAGGACTTGAACGCCGCCGCACGGCTGAGCGCGCGATGTGCGAGGGCCGGTACTGATGATTCGCGCACTGATCGTAACGATCGCCCTGCTGCTGGTGCTCCTGCTGGTGGCCATTGCCGCGGCCCTTCTCTACCGCGGCAATGCCTTGGATGCCCAGGCTCGCGACGCCACGTCCCAGCAGCGCCTGACCACCCTTCAATCGCAGCTGGAAGACGAGCGCAGCGCTCGCGACACCGAGCACACCCAGGCCACGGTGATGGCCCAGATCGGAGACGAACATGAACATGATCGGGAGGCGTCCGCGTCCATCCCAGCTGCTGTTGTGGCTGACGTGCATTCTGGCAATCTCAGGCTGCGCAACGACCTTGCCACCTGCCACACCGCCCGCTTGTCCGAAGCCGTCTCTGGCGCCGTCGAACGTGATGCGAGCGCCCAACTACGAGCAGAGGTTGCGGGCGATTTTGTTCGAGTCGGGCGCGACGCCGACAAACACGTCCGGGCCTGTCAGCGCTCCATCAGCGCCCTCACTGGACAGCGCCTCTCCGTCGAGACCAGTCCATGATCGTTGAAGTGCAACCGCTCTACCTGGTGTGGTTCGCCGGCATCGGCATCACGCTGCTCGGCGGCCTGATCGCCGGCGGCCGCTGGCTGGTCAACCAACTGCAGCAACGCACTGATCAGCAGTTGGCCATCCTGATCAACGACAGCAAGCGCTGGCGCGAAGTTGAGGGCGAGCTCACCAACTTCCGGCTCGAAGTGGCCAAGGACTACGTGCGCCGCGAGGACTACGCCCGTGGGCAGAGTGTCATCGAGGCCAAGCTCGATGCCGTGGCGTCGGAAATCAAGAACATGCAGAACAAGGGGAGCAAGTCGTGAGTCACGGAAATCAGGGGCCCGATCTGGGCAAGTTGCGCCGGGAGCAGCTGCGCTGGCTGATGCTGCTGGTGCTGGATCGCTCTCGCCCCTATCCGATCGGCGAAGCCGTCCTGGCTGGCGCCGCCCAGGACATGTATCCGGATGCCACCGCCTTGGAAGTGCGCAGGGAGCTGGATTACCTGGACACCCGTCGCCTGATCGACATCACCAAATCCCCTTCGGGGCCGTGGTCGGCTGAGCTGACGCGCCACGGTGTGGATATTGTCGAGTACAGCATCGACTGCGGGCCGGGCATCGCGCGCCCACCGAAGTATTGGTGATCCCATGCCTCCCGTGAGCAAGATCGACCTATTGCCGGCCGAGGTGCGCGACGAGCTGGATCGGCGCCTGGTCGCCAATGCCTTCGGCGGCAGCATTTCGCTGTCTGAATGGCTCGGCGAGCAGGGCTATGAGATCAGCAAGACCACCGTCAACGAGCGGGCCAAGCGGCTCAAGCGCCGCTTGGCCTCGATCAGTGCCAGCACCGAGGCCATGAAGCTGGTGGCCGAGCAGGCGCCGGATAATGCCGCCGAGCGCGGTAGTGCACTGCTGGGCCTGCTGCAGACCGACCTGTTCGAAGCGCTGCTGCAGTTCCAGGAAGCGGCCGACCAGGACGATGAGAACATTTCCCCAGCCGATCGCATTGCGCTGTACAGCAAGGCGGCTAAGGCCATTGCTGAACTGACCCGCTCTTCCATCGTGCGCGAGAAATGGGCCGGCGAGATCCGCCAGAAGGCGCTGATCGACGCTGCCAGCCGGGTTGAGGAAGCGGCACGCGCACAGGGCCTGGACGCTGCCGGGGTGGACTTCTGGAAGAACCAAGTACTGCATGGGGTCGGCTAAGTGAGCGCACTCGGTTCCCTGCCCGATACCGAGCGCATCCTGGACTGGGATGAGTTGCCCGAGAGCGTGCGCGCCATTTCGGCCAACTTCGACATCAGTAAGGCTGGCGTACTGATGGCCCATCAGTCCGAATGGATCCGGATGCAGGAAGGGCTGGATATCGCGGTCTGCGAGAAGGGGCGCCGTACCGGCATCACCTTTGCCCAGGCCTTGGCCGACACCATCACTGCGGCTTCCGCTAAGGACGCCGGCGGTGACAACGTGTGGTATATGGCCGACACCAAGGAAAAGGGCCTGGAGTTCATTGGCTACGTGGCCAAGTTCGCGCCGATCATCGCTCGAGGCCAGGCCTCGCGGATCGAGCAGCACATCTTCCAGGACCAGCAGCCCGACGGCACCAGTCGGCAGATCCAGGCATTCCGGGTTCGCTTCGCCAGTGGTTTCCGTATCACGGCACTGTCCTCGCGCCCGGAGAACATCCACGGCCTGCAGGGCGTGGTCGACCTGGACGAAGCGGCGCTGCACAAGGACGTGGCCAAGGTGCTCGAGTCGGCCACCGCGCTGCTGATCTGGGGTGGCCGCATCCGCGTGTGGTCCACCCACCGTGGCAAGAAGAACCCGTTCAATCAGCTGGTGCAGGACGTCCAGGCCGGCCGCTACGGCAAGAAGGCCGGGGTCATCCGCATCAGTTTCGATGATGCGGTGTCCAATGGCCTGTACGAGCGGGTCTGCGCCATGCGTGGCAAGGATGCCACCGCCGAGGGCAAGAAGGAGTGGTACACCGCCATCCGCTCGGCCTACGGCCCGCGCAAGGCCGCCATGCGCGAGGAGCTGGACGTCATCCCGCGCGATGGCGATGGCTCAGCCATCCCTTCGGTCTGGATCGATCGGGCCATGCCCGAGGTCCGGCCCGTGCTGCGCCTGGTCTTCGATGATGACTTCCCCAAGCGCTCTGAGAAGGAGCGCGAGATCTGGTGCTCGGTCTGGATTGCTACCACGTTGCTGCCAGTGCTCCGTGCTGCGGTGGCCGGGTTCACCGGGCGCTGGGCGATCGGCATGGACTTCGCGCGCCACCGTCACTTCTCGGTCATCAAGCCTGCCAAGGTCGGGCAGGATCTGCGCCGCGACGTGCCGTTCCTGATCGAGATGGCCAACGCGCCCACCCGCCAGCAGGAGCAGATCCTGTGGGCGCTGCTGGACGCGCTGAAGGAAGGATTCCCTGGTCGCTGGTCATTTGCCGGCGATGCCACTGGTCCCGGCCAGACCTTGATGGAGTACACCGGCGACCGCTACGGCCGGGCTGAGCTCGATACCGAGACGGGCCGCTACATCGGTGGCCCAATCCACGAGGTCACCCTGTCGCGCCCCTGGTACGGCGAATGGATGCCCAAGTACATCGCGCTGTTCGAAGACGGCTTCCTCAGCCTACCCAGGGACGCGTCCCTGGAAGACGACCACCGCGCAGTGGAGTACGTCGACGGCATCCCGATGGTGCCGCGTTTGGAGCGAAAGGACCTGCAGGATCCGGAGCTGGTGCGCCACGGCGACGGCGCGATCGCCGGCGTGCTGATGCAGTTTGCCGCACTCAACCACGTCACCTCGGTGCCCATCGAGTTCCAGGCGGCCGGTGCGCGCGCCTACATCGGCGACGGCCGAGCCGACGGCGTGGCCACCGTCGTGACCGATGATGCCTTCGGCACGGTCAGCGGCGGCAATGATTTTGGAGGATTTGCATGACCACCGCCCGCCCAGAGATCGGCCGCGAGATTGCCACCACTGCCGATGGCATCGACATCACCCGTGGCTACACCGGGCCACTGCTGCTGCCCTTTGACAGTGTCCTGCGCAACCGCGGCGGCTACGACCTTCAGATCTACGAACAGGTGCTGTCCGACCCGGAGGTGAAGACCACCTTCGGCTCTCGCCAGGATTCGGTGGTGGCCTGCGAATGGCAGGTGGAGCCCGGCGGCGAGAAGCGCATCGACCGCCAGGCGGCAGAGTATCTGCAGGAGCAGCTGCATGGCATCGGCTGGGACAACGTCACCCGCAAGATGCTCTTCGGCGTGTTCTACGGCTATGGCGTGGCGGAGATCCTGTACAAGGTCGACGGTACTCGCATCGGCCTGAAGGACATCAAGGTCCGTAACCGTCGGCGCTTCCGTTACGGCAAGGAAGGTGATCTGCGCCTGCTCACCCAGACCCAGATGACCGAGGGCGTGCCGGCGCACGCGCCCTATTTCTGGAACTTCTGCTCCGGTGCCGACCACGACGATGAGCCGTACGGCCTCGGCTTGGCGCACTGGCTGTACTGGCCGGTGCTGTTCAAGCGCAACGGGCTCAAGTTCTGGCTGATCTTCCTTGAGAAGTTCGGCATGCCCACCGCGGTGGGCAAGTACGACACCAACGCAACCGATCCGGAGAAGGCCAAGCTGCTGCAGGCCACCCGCGCGATCCAGACCGACAGCGGCATCATCATGCCCAAGGGAATGGAGCTGGCGTTGCTGGAGGCCGGACGTAGTGGCACGGCCGACTACAAGGCCCTGCAGGACTACATGGATGCCACCATCCAGAAGGTGGTGCTGGGCCAGACCGCCAGCACCCAGGGCACGCCCGGCAAGCTGGGCAACGACCAGCTGCAGCGCGAGGTGCGCCGCGACATCATTACCTCCGATGCCGACCTGGTGTGCGAGTCCTTCAACAAGGGGCCAGCGCGCTGGCTCACCGAATGGAACTTCCCCGGCGCAGCCATTCCTCGGGTCTATCGCGTCACGGAAGAGCCGGAGGATCTGGACGCTACCGCCAGCCGCGACAAGAAGATCCTCGACCTCGGCTACAAGCCCAAGCAGGTCTACATGGATCAGACCTATGGCGACAACTACGAGCCTGTCCAGGCGCCGCAGGATCCGCCTGCGGTACCGACGGCGATCGATGGCGCCCAGTTCGCCGACGCCAGCGGTGCGGTGGTCAGCTTGCTGCGCAGGCACTATCCCGCCGCCTTTGCCGACGCCACCCCGAAGACGCCCGATCCCGCTGTCGAGCTGGGCCAGCAGCTCGATCGCCGGCTGTCGCCCATTGGTGCTGGATGGGTCGAGCAGATCCGCCAGCTGGTTGATGAGGTCGACTCGCTGGAGCAATTGCGCGACCGGCTGTTTGAGCTGCACCCGAACATGACCCTGGACGACTACGCCTCGGTGATGGCCGATGCGATGACGGCAGCGACGCTGGCCGGCCGTACCGACATCCAGGGCGCGGGGGACTGATCAATGGCTGCGGTTGCCTACGCTCAATTGCCCTTCAAGGAGCAGATCGAGTTCTTCCGTCGCAAGAAGAACGTGCTGACCGAGAGCTACCTCGACGTTTGGGAATCCGAGCACGACACCAGCTTCATGGTGGCCGGCGCCAACCGTGACGCGCTACTGGCCGATTTCCGGCAGTCCATTGACCGGGTGATCGCCGAAGGCCGCACACTGGAACAGTTCCGGGAGGACTTCGACCGGATCGTGGCCACGCATGGCTGGGACTACAACGGCGGCCGGAACTGGCGCTCGCGGGTGATCTACGAGACCAACCTGCGCCAGAGTTACAACGCCGGCCGCTGGGCCCAGCTGCAGCAGCTGATCAAGGTTCGGCCGTTCTGGCGCTACAACCACAACGACGCCGTCGAACATCCGCGGCCGCTGCACGTATCCTGGAACGGCATGGTGTTGCGCCACGACGATCCGTGGTGGCGCTACCACTATCCAGCCAACGGCTGGGGCTGCCAGTGCTACGTCGATGCGCTCAACGAGCGCGACCTGCGCCGGTTGGGCAAGGATGGTCCCGACAAGGCTCCCGAGATCGTGATGCAGCCGGTGATCGTCGGCCAGCGCAGTCCCGGTGGGGCGCGCACCGTGCTGACGCCGGCAGGCGTCGATCCAGGGTTCGGCTACGCGCCGGGTGCAACGGCCGACCACTGGCCCAGTGGCCGCGGTGGTCCGGTCACCCCACCATCGTTGACCGGGCAGCTGACCTCCGCTCTGCAGAACGCCCTGGAGGCGGGAGCGCGGTTGCCGGCGGCGCCAGCGGCGGCCAGCGCTGCCCAGGCCTTGGCGCGGCCGCGCGCCAGGGATGCTCTGCAGGCCGGCTATGCCAGCTGGCTGGCCAGCATTGATGCCGATGCTGCCCACGCTGCCCGCTACCTGGCCGGGGCACTGTCGCCTGGACTGGTATCGCAGCTGCAGCGTGCCACCGTTCGCCCAGCGACGGCGGCCTTTGCCGTGTTGGCCGAGCAGCTCCCCATCACTCGGCCTGGCGCGGTGGCCATCGCCGCAGCCGAGCTGCCGATTCGCCTTCTCGATGCGGTGGCCATCCTGCTGGACGCTGCCGCAGGCCGCTTGCGCTATGTGCTGGCGGTGGGACGTCCTGCCTTCATAGTGGTCGATGTGGCCATCTCGGAAACGGGCGTCAGCACGGTGCAGTCCCAGCTGCAGATGCTGATGCCCGCCGAGCTCCAGCGCGGCGTTGCCGATGGCACGCTGCAGCTGCTGCAGGGAGATATCTGATGGCGCAGCTCGAAGTCACCCTTGATTCGGCGACACCCGGTCTGGCCGAAGCGCTGCGGCAGCTGGAAGGCGAGGCGCGCCAGCTGATCCTGAAGGACTGGGGCGAGTACCTGCTGAGGTCCACGCGCGAGCGGGCCGCAAAGGAGCGTGACCCGACTGGACATCGATGGCGCGCGCTTGAGCCAAGCTACAAGCGCTGGAAACAGAAGAAGCGCCCTGGCGTGCCGATTCTGAAGTTCGATTTCCACATGCTCGGTGACATGGCTTCATGGCAAACGGACGGGAACGATGCCGTCCTGGTCGGTACCAATGCACCCTATGGCGCCATCCACCAATTCGGCGGCACCATCCAACGCGCCGCGCGTCCGGCCAACATCCACCTGAAGACGGGTAAGGGCGGCAGCCGGTTCGTCAAAGCCAGTCGTAGGAACGCGCGCTACAAGCGCTCGGTCACAATGCCCGCGTACACGAACACCATCGCCGCTCGCCCGTGGCTCGGTGTCAGTCGCGAGGATGAGAAGGAGCTGCTGGATATCGCCCAGGATCACGTGAGCGGCGCCTTCGAGTGATCATTGCGTAGGAGGCGCTGTGTACGCCTCCATGCTGGGGCCGCCACACTCGGACGTCATCGGTGGCTGCTTGGTGTCTGACACACCTCTGAAGGCCGCGTCGGTGCCTGCATCCGCGCAACAAGATCACTGCACGCGGATCGTCCATCTCTGTTAGACGTTTCTTGCAGAATGCGGTCCCAATGCGTGAGACGGCACTGCGGGAAAACTGGCGACATGAACCAATCTGTCGCTGCCCGGGAAAGTTGGAAACCAGTTTCAAAGACAGCGTGTTCTGACGCGGGAAAACTGGCGGCATGAACCAGCCCGCCGCCACCCTGCAGATCTTCAAAGCCGGCACGCACGTTGCCGAAGACGGCCGCACGCTGACTTTCAGCGAAGCGGATGTGCAGCAGATCGCCGATAGCTACGATCCGGCACTGCATGAGGCACCCATCGTGGTGGGCCATCCCAAGACTGACGATCCGGCCTATGGCTGGGGCAAAACTCTTCAGGCCAAGGACGGCCTCCTCGTCGCCGAGCCGCACAATGTTGATCCTGCCTTTGCAGAGCTGGTCAACAACGGGCGCTTCAAGAAGATCAGCGCTTCGATCTTCATGCCCGATTCGCCGGGAAATCCGACGCCGGGAAAGTACTACCTGCGCCACATCGGCTTCCTGGGCGCGCAGCCGCCGGCAGTGAAAGGGCTCAAGTCGGCCTCGTTCGCTGAGGGCGACGATGCCGCCTGCTTTGCCATGTCGCTGGCCCCGCTGGGCTGGACGCTGACGGACCTGTTCCGCCGCTTCCGCGACTGGCTGATCGACACCCAGGGCCTTGAGACGGCCGACCAGGTCATTCCCGACTGGCAGATCCGTGGGATCGAGAGCAGCACACGCGATGACGACGAAGCGCGCAACTCAGCCCTCTTTGCGTCGCCATTGCTCACCCAGTTCCCGCGCAGCGCCATCGGCGCGCCAGCGCCCATCCCGGCAACACCTCCCACTCGTGAACAGGTCAAATCGGAGATCGACCCCATGTCCCAGCAGAACACCCCGGAGCACGCCCAGCGTCAGCAGCAGCTCGACCAGCAGGCTTCCACCCTGGACGCTCGCGAGAAGGCCCTCGCCGCCCGTGAGCAGTCCGCCCGACGCGAAGATGCGGTGGCGTTCGCCGAAGGCCTGGTGAAGGAAGGCAAGTTGCTGCCCCGTCAGCAGCCGGCCGTGGTGGAGCTGCTGCTGGCCCAGCCGAATGGCAAGGAACCGCTGAACTTCGCCGAGGGCGAAACGACGGTGTCCAAGCCAGCTGAGTCGGTCCTGCGCGAGCTGCTGACCAGCCTGCCCAAGGCAGTGGACTTCGGCGAGAAGTCCGGTGGCGACGCACCCAACGCAGCGGCGAACTTCGCCGCGCCCCCGGGCACGCATGTCGATGCCGGCCGCGCGGATCTGTTCAACCAGGCCAAGGCCTACCAGCAGCAGCACCCCGGCACGTCCTGGGCGGCTGCAGTCGCCGCGGTCGGCGGCTGACCTTCCCATCCAGGAGCCCACCATGTCCCAGAACATCGCTCTGCTCACGCTGTCCGTGCTGGCCGCGGCAGCCCTCACCCACAACCGCTTCGTCTCGCCGACCGGTGAAGTCGCCGCTGCCGGCGGCAACGCCTGCGGGGTTGCGCGCTCGGATGCCGCCGTCGGGCAGTTGGCGCCGGTCGACGTCTTGGGCACCACGCAAGTGACCGCAGGTGGCGCAATCGCTGCCGGCGCCGCCCTCCAGGTGGGTGCCGATGGCAAGGCCATCACCGCCGACGCCGGCAAGGTCGTTGCCCGTGCGGCGCCTGGCGCCACGGCCACCGCCGATGGCGATGTCCTCGAAGTGATCCTCATCCCGAACTGACCGGCTAGTGCCGTAGGAGATTTACATGTCTGGACAAATGACCCCCGGCCAGGTTCGCGTCGTTGACCCGATCCTTTCCGAACACGCCCGTGGCTACCGCCAGGCGCAGCTCGTGGCCACCGCGCTGTTCCCCTTCGCCGACGTCGCCGCCTATGGCGGCCAGGTGATCGAGTTCGGCAAGGAGTCCTTCAAGATCTACAACGCCAAGCGCGCCCCCGGTGCCAATACCAAGCGCATCCGCTTCGGCTACGAGGGCAAGCCGTACGCCATCGTCCCGAGCGCACTGGAAGCGCCGGTGCCGCGTGAACATATGCGAGATGCAAGCCAGGTGCCGGGGATCAACCTGAGCACCCGGGCCGTGAACATCGTGCTGCGCTCGCTGCTGCTGGAATACGAGGTGGACAGCGCCAAGATCGCCACCAATGCAGCCAACTACGACAACGACCACAAAGTCGCGCTGGCTGGCAACAACGTGTGGTCCAACGCTGCTTCGAACCCCGCGCAGGACGTCGAAACCGGCAAGGAAGCTGTGCGTGACAGCATCGGTCTGTATCCCAACACCATGCTGTTGTCTGCCAAGGCGTTCAAGCAGCTCAAGCAGCATCCAAAGCTGATTGACCGCTCGGCCAGCACCGGCATTCGCAAGGTCACCTTGGATCTGCTCAAGCAGGTTTTCGAGATCGACAACATCGTCGTCGGCGGCGGTGTGGTGGCCGATGACAATGGCGCATTCGGTGATGTCTGGGGTACTTCGGCTGTTCTGGCCTACGTCAGCCCTGGCGCTGACGTGAACGCCAACGTCGAGGAGCCCAGCTACGGCTATGGCTATCGCATCGAAGGCATGCCCCTGGTCGAAGTTCCCTACTGGGACAACAGCGCCAAGAGCTGGATCTACGGGGTCAGCAACGATGCCACCCCGGTCCTGGCAGGCATGGCCGCCGGCTATCTGATCAGCGGCGCAGGCAACTGATGACCGGCGCCGGCGAAGGATAGTCGGCGCAGTTGCCGCCTTACCCGTACAACCCAGCGAGCGGCAGCACCAGGCAAACGCGGGCCTGGCCGTGCGGAGCACAGCAGAACCATGCGTGACAGCCGGAGAGCACGGCACCACACCTATTCGGAGAACTCGTCGTGGCCAAGCCCCGCACTGCGCCGCCCAGCGCACCCAAGACCGTCCAGGACGACCAGCCGGCCGACGTGCCAGTCGTCACGGAAGACAAGACTGCCGACGCACCGCCGGCGACGGACGGCTTGGTGCCGGAGCAAGGCCACAGTGAGCTGGAGACCGCCACGTCGGCGGCCTCCGCAGGCGATGGTGCTGCCGTCGACCCGCTGCAGTCTGACCATCCGGCAGCGGACCAGGACGCCGCCATCGACGCGGGTGCTCCGTCGCCGGAAGCCGACATCACCATTGAGGTTGCCGCCGGTGGAGCCGATTCGCCCAATGCACTGGTTTCTGATGGTCTCTGGCTGCCTATGTGCTTTGAAGTACTCAGCCCGTTCAAGCACAACGACGTCGTCGTCAAGCCGCCGGCGTGGATCGAGATGACGTGGGAAGAGGCGCAGGCCTACCAGGATGCCGGTGTCCTCGGTGACGACCCGGTCGCCCCGGAAGAGCTGGAGTAACCGGCCGTCATGTCCTACTGCACGCTCGCACTGCTGTCGGCGGCCAAGCTCGCCCAGGAGCTGGCGCAGGTGGCCACGCCGGAGCGCTATCCGATTGTGGACGATGCGCTGATGGATGCCACGCTGCTCGGCAGTGATCGCAGCGCATTCGACCCGGCCGACGTGGCGATCGCCGATGAGGCGGCCGCGCACGTGCAGCGCGCTCTGGACGATGCCGATGGCGTGATCAACGGCTACCTGGTCATGCGCAAGCCAAAGCCCTATCCGGTACCGCTGCCAGCGCCGGTACCGGGCATCGTGTCCACCTGGGCACGGTGGATTGCGCGCTACCTGCTGCACAAGGATCGAGTCAACACCGAGGAACGCACCGATCCGGTGGTGCGCGACTACAAGGAGGCGCTTGCCTTTCTGGAGAAGGTGCGCAAGGGCGAGTTCAGCCTTGGTGAGGATGATCCGCTGCCGGCGCCGAGCAGCGGTGCGCCAGAGGTTTGCGCGCCGCCGCGGGAGTTTAGCCACCGCACCCTGCAGGACTACGGCCGGTGAGCACGCAGCCCTTCGACATCGGGCTAGTGCGCGATCGCATCCGCCAGGGCGTCAGCGAGAAGGAGCTGCGCCAGGTGCAGGGCAGCGCCGACTACGCTGCTGTTACAGCGCTGCGCGACTTCCCCGCGCCGTGCTGCTACGTGCTGCTGGCCCGGGAGATGCCGCTGGAGACCAAAACCGGCGTTTCGATCCCCGGCCAGCAGTCGCGCCTGGCGCAGTTGGTCGAAGTGAACTTCGCGGTGGTGACCGTCTGCCGCAACTACCGCGAGCAGCGTGGGGCGCAGGTGATCGATGAGCTGCGCCTGCTGCTGGGCAAGGTTCGTCAGCCGCTGCTGGGCTGGACACCGCCCATTCCTGGTGGCCGTGCCTGCCAGCTCATCGAGGGCAACCTCGAGGACTACGACGCTGCCACCGCCCTGTGGGTCGACGTATGGAAGACCCAAGCCGTTCTTCAACCCGAGATTCCGCGATGACTACCCAGACCACTCAGAAGCACACGATCAAGAAGGCGGGCCTGACGCTTGCGAGCAAGCCCATTGCGGAAGGCGAAACGGTGGAGCTTCCTGCCGACCTGGTGCCCTGGGCGGTTGAGCGCGGCTTCATTGACGCTCCCGACGCCGATTCTTCCCCCAATCCGTCGCGCAAGGCCAACGGCCAGGCGACTGCTGCCATCGCCCAGGAGGCGAAGTAAGCCATGTCCGATACCGAGTATTTCTCCCTGCAGGGTCGCGTGTACCTGGGCCTGCGCAATGCCGACGGCAGCCGCGCACCGGCGCGTTGGGCGTATGACGCCAGCGTCCTCGAGCTGACCATGTCCAGCACTCGTGAAACCAAGAAGGAAAGCTGGTCCGGTGTGCGCGGTGTCGGCGCTACCATGACCACCGAGCGCAACCTCGGCGTCAATCTGACCCTGGGCCAGCTCAACACCGATCACCTGGCGCTGGCCACGGACGGCACCCGCATGGAGCTGGCTGCCGGCTCAGCAGCCAACGAGGCCATTGGTACGGTCAAGCCGGGTGATGTGGTCGCGCTGGAGTATGCGGCGATCAGTGCACTGGTTCTGGAGGGCGGCACCCCAGCCGCGCCGTTGGTGCTGGACACCGACTACACCGTCAACCTGACCACCGGCATCGTCACCTTCCTCACCGCTAAGACGGCGGTGGTGGCCAAGACCTATCAGTACGCTGCGCACAGCCTGGTGAAGGTCTTCGAAAGCACCAAGTCCGAGTACTACGTACTCTTCGACGGCGTCAACAGTGTTGATGGCACCACCATGCGCTTCCGCGGCGAGGTTCACCGCGTCACCTTCCCGGCCTCGGAGACGCTGTCGCTGATCAACGACTCCTTCGGCGAGATTGCGCTCACCGGCGAGGCCAAGATTGACCCGGTGCGGCAGGCCGATCCGCGCTTCGGCCTGTACGCCCGTGCCCTGCTGGTGGATGCAGCCTGATGGCCAAGGTGATCGGCAATGTCGGTCAGCGGTCCCCCGGATCCGGCACTACGGATCCGGGGGCCATAGCCGGTGAGCTGGACGTGTTGGCCGGCCAGCAGCAGGGGCAGCTCGGCGGAAAGACCATCACGGTGCGCGAGTACGGCTTCTTTGAGGCCGCCCGCATCCTGCAGACCGCCGCACCGCTGGTTACGGACCTGCAGCCGCTGTTCGAGGGCGCCGATCCGCCTTCCATGCTGCAAGTCATGGATGCACTGATGTCCCACCCGGATCTGATCCGGCATCTACTGGCATGCTCGATCGCGGCGCCGCCGGCTGATGCCAAGGATCACGCAGCCGAGGTGCGGGAGCAGGAAGCGTGGCTGGAGACGCTCAACGAAACCGATGGCGAGCACATGCTGCTGTTGTGGTGGCAGGCCAATAGCAGTTTTTTTCTCCGCCGCCTGCTCCGAAACGCCGTCAGTCAAAAGGCACTCCCGTCGGTTACGGACGCGTCTTCACCGACCTGATCAACGCTGGCTACGGCCGCAGCTTTGGCGATATCGGTCGCATGACCAAGCGCCAGATATCCCTCGCCTGGGAGCACGTCCAGGCTCAGCAGCGGCGGGCACGGCGGGAGCGCATTACCGATGCCAACGCTGCGTACGCCGGCGGTAATTCGATGACCACCTTGCTGAAGGATCTGAAATAACAATGGCCTCCTCGCGCAACCTCGAACTGGCGATGCGCATCGCCCTGGACATCGAGCAGGTGCGCCAGGCGCTGCCAGTGGTCCAGAAGGGGCTCGCCTCGGTCAAGGGTGCCGGCCAGGATGCCGGCGCCGGCCTGGGCGACGTCACGAAAGAGGCGAAGAAGGCCGCTGATGCCTTGGACAGGGCCGCGCGCAGCAGTGCCGCCTCGGGCAGCCAAATGGAGGATGCTGGCCAGAAGGCGGCCGCCGGCGCGGCGGGCATGGCCACGGCAGGAGAATCAGCTAAGGCCATGTCGGCGGATGTGGCCACCGCCGCAGATCGCGTCCGAATGTCCGGCGTAGCGGTACAGAACACAGTGGCCGATGAGATTCGCCTGATCTCCGAGCTCGATGCACGTCTGGAGCGCGGCGCGGCGAGCATGTCCGATCTGGCCGACACCGAGGCGATGCTTGATCGGGTGATGGCGCGCGGCCTGATCACCACCGAGGATTACAACAGCGCGCTCAAGGCGCTGGACAAGCAGGAAGCGGGCCTGGCTCGGTCGGAGCAACAGCGTCAGCGTGCTGTTGAGGGCGCCCTGGGGCGCTATGACAGTGCATCAGTAAAGCTGCAGAAGCTCGAGCGGGACGAGCAGGAACTCAAGGCGGCGGTAGATGCCGGCCGCATCAGTCGCGAACAGTACAACCGCGCCCTGGCGGGCATCAACGTCCAGCGCAACGCGGTCAAGGTTGCCGAAGCGACCAGCCGCAGCCTGGGCGCCGGGGCGATCTCGGCCGGCCAGTACCAGATGGCCATGCGCCAGCTGCCGGCGCAGATCACCGATATCACCACCAGCATCGTCAGCGGCATGCCAATCTGGATGGTGGCCATCCAGCAGGGCGGCCAGCTGAAGGATTCCTTCGGCGGTGTCGTCCCCGCCGCCCGCGCACTTACCAGTGCGCTCAACCCCGCGGTGGTCGTCCTGGGCGGTGTGGCTGCCGGGCTGGGTGTTGTTGGCTTTGCAGCGCTGCAGGGCTACAAGCAGCTGCGAGCCTTTGACGCCGCTGTGATCTCGACCGGCCATTCACTTGGCGTGTCCAGCGGTCAGCTCTATGCCCAGGCGAATGCCGTCGGTGCGGTCACCGGCGAGTACTCCGATGCTACGGCGGCCGCGCAGCAGCTTGCTTCCAGTGGGAAGCTGACGGCCAACACGCTATCCACTGCAATCAGTGTCGCGGTCAACCTGGCCAAGCTGACGGGCGAGTCGATCGACGGCACCACCGCCAAGGTGATCGAGGTCTCCAAGGCGCCTTCGGCTACGCTGGCCAAGCTCAACGAGCAGTACCACTTCCTCACCGCAGCGGTGTACGAACAGGTTCGAGCCCTGGAGGACCAGGGCAAGGCGACCGATGCCGCCAAGGCCGCGCTGGAGGCGATTGCCAATGTCAGTGACCAGCGCGTCAAAGAAATGGAATCACGGGCGGGCTATCTGGAGCAGGCATGGGATGCAGTGGCCCGTACGCTCAAGAGGGTTTGGCAAGGGCTGAAGGACATTGGCCGCACCGACTCCGAGGCGATGCTCCGCGCGGAAACTGCGGCGATGCGTGGTACGACCGAGCAGCTGCAGCAGGCGCTGAAGAACGGCAACACGCCAGCCATCAGCTACTACTACGACCTGCAGATCAAGCAGATGGACCGGCTCCGCAAGGCTCGGGCCGCCTACGATCGTGACGTCAATGCTGCCGAGAGCGCCGGCCAAGCCCAGCGCATCCAGGATGCCGGCGTCGAAGCCGCCAAGGCGATCGCATCGGGTCTGGAGGAAGGTGCCAGCAAAGCGGAGAAGCTGAAGAAGGCGACCGAAGAGGTTGCCAAGCAGTTCCGCGAGCTGCGCAAGGCTAATCCAGGAAGCGACCTCCTCAAGGGTGTCAGCTTCGGCGACGATGGCAGCGTCAGCGGCGGTGCCTACGACAAGCGGGTTGCCCAGCTGCAGGAGAAGTTCAAAGAGCGCACCCGGAAAGCGCCGAAGACGGAAGGTCAGAAGGATGAGGCCGCAGCACAGCGAGAGCTGGAGCGACTCAAGCAACAGATCGATCTGGTCGGAACCCTGGATGAGACTCGCAAGAAAGCGACCGAGACTGCCCGCATCCAGGCAGCTATTGCTGAGGGCAACTTCCAGAATGCTTCGGCGAAGACCAAGCAGGAGTTGCTGGACGAAGCCAAGAAGCTGGATCTGGCCAACCTGCGGGTCGAGGCCGACCGCAAGATGCTGGAGATCCGCGATCGCATTGCAGCTCTGCAGGGCCGAGGGCCGGATGCGGAGTTGGCCAAGACCACGCGTGAACTGACGAAGCTGAAGGAAGAGCTGGAAGCCGCCGGACGGTCTGCTGACGCTGCAGATGTTGCCAAGCTCCTCAATCTGAGCAAGGCCAGCACGGATCTGAAGAACCTTCAGGACACCTACAACCAGGTCATGGCCGGCATCGCACTGGGCCAGCAAAGAATCCAAGTGGAGCTGGAAGCAGGCTTGATCACGCAAGCCGACGCACAGCAACGCGTGGTTGACCTGTATCAGAAGCAGAGCTCGGCCTTGCGGGATCTTGTTCCGCAGATGCGAGCAGCGGCAATGGCACTGGGAACGCCGGAAGCAATCGCCGCGGTCGATCAGATCGACCTGAAGCTCAAGGAAATGGTTCAGACCACGAACCTGCTTCAGCAAACCGTTAGGACGACGCTTCAGAACGGCTTCAAAGAAGCCTTTATGTCGCTGGCAAATGGAAGCGCCTCGTTAACTGACGCAGTGCGCGGATTCTTCTTGTCCGTTTCCAGCGGCTTGGCCGAGTTCGTGGCCGATCAGTGGTCGCAGGCGTTGGCCAATCGAATCACGTCGATGGTGTTCGACAAGGGGGTGGATGCCGGAACTGACGCGGCCGCCGCTGCCGCGACTCAGGCTTCAGCAGCAGCTCTGTCGACTGCCGCTGCCGGCGTCACCGCCGGCGCCACGGCAGTGGCCACCAGCGCAACCGCGCTAAGCACCTCGGGCGCGGGCTTAATCACTGGGGCATCTGCGGTGACGGCTGCCGCCATCCAGATGCAGGCTGCGGCACAGGCGATGGCCGCTGCGTCGGCCGTGAGAGCGGCCGCCAGCTATGCGGTAGGCGGTTACACCGGCCCTGGCAGCAAGTATCAGGAGGCCGGCACGGTCCACGCGGGTGAATTCGTCCATCGTCAGGAAGTAGTACGCCAGCCTGGCGCCCTGGCATTCCTCTACGACTTCAATAGGGTGGGTATGGCCGCGCTTGAGCGTTGGCGTGGCTATGCCGACGGAGGGCATGTGGCAGCGATGCCCACGCTGCAGCGGTCCCCCGTGTTCACCAGCGCAGCTTCGGCGCCGCCGAGCACTGCTGCGCAGTTGGGCCTGCGCGTGATCAACCAGGTTTCGCCGGACCTGCTCGACCAGTACCTGGACGACCCCGGCAGCGACACCACCGTCATCAACAAGATCAGCCGCAACTCTGCGGCGATCCGCCAAGTATTGGGACTCTGAGCATGGCCTGGGCAACGGACACCGCCGCCAACATCACCGACCTCATGGCCCGCCTGCGGGACTTCCTGACCACCAATGCCGCCCTGGTGGCGGCGAACCAGCAATGGCAGGTGGTGGGTGGCGTGGCCAGCGGTCCGATCGCGGCCAACGATTTTGTGTCACTGAAGGGCCGAGGTCTGGCGGGCGAGGATGAGATCTACGTGTCTCTGCAGGCATGGGTGGTGCCCGCCAGCGCCTTCTACAACATGGCGGTCTTTGGTCACACCGGCTACAACCCGGCGCAGCCGCGCGTGGATCCTCCTGGCTCCAATTCAAATCCGGTAGCGCTGCTGGGCGTCAACTCGCCGATCAAGTACTGGTTCGTTGCCAATGGCCGTTGCTTCAAGGTCATCACGCGAATCAACGGCCGCTACGACGCCGTCTACGCCGGCTTCATCTTGACCGACCATCTGCCAGCCGACTGGAGCTACCCGCTTTTCATCGGGGGATCGTGCCTGGAGCGGAACTACCTGGCCTCGTCGGATGGCTACGAGCATTCCAATTTCTGGAGCCCCAACGCAGACGGTACGAACAACACCAATCGCAGCCAAGCGTATCTGTTCTCGCCAATGCAGGCTTGGGTTCCGATCCGCAACCTCGCTCTGAACGGATCTCTCACTACCGGGCGTATGAGCCTGCCGTGGGCAAAGACAATCTGCAACCAGAACGTGCGCAACTGCCTGGACGGGCAGCGCTGGGTACAGCGCGGTCAGTTGGCGGGCTTTGCGTGGGGCGGCAGCCTCACCGACAGATCTTCTCCCGACAGCCAAATGCCTGAGAAGGGACAGTTCTATGGCAGCTTCGACGGCGTCTTCTACACCCCGTCCTTCGGTGCAACGGCGGAGCAGGTGGCAGCGGTGGGCGGTGTTGACCACCTGGTGGTGCCTAACGTGTACCGCACCGGCTCTGGCGAGTTCGCCGCGTTTTCCTTGGAGTGATGTAGAGATGGCCTACGCCGAATTCAGCAACGTCCCCAATGTGCAGACCCTGATCGACCTTGTAGTGCAATTTGCGCAGGCCAATGGCTGGACCGTTGAACGCAACAATGTGACCGGGGCAAATCGTACTGCCACCGTTCGCATCCCTGGCGTGTCCGACTACGTTCACCTGTTCAACACCGATCAGCTCAGCCTGCAGTCGCGCCTGTCCGTCGGGTACAACGGCGCGCTCGATCCTGCGTCGCAGCCTCTGCCGTCTCCACGTGGCGTGTCGACCCTCGGGCTGGTCGGTCCGTTCCCGCGTGTGAAGCTGTTCGCCAATGGCACCGCGATCCACGTCGCCATCGCCCAGGCCACCGCCGGCGAGTATCGGCATCATGCATTTGGGGTTCTTGCCAAGGCTGGAGCCTACGAAGGTGGTACCTATGTCGATGGCACATACTGGCCACTGAACACCAGCTCCAGTGGTGTGATCGGTACCAACGCCCCAACGGTGGTGCTGTTTGGATACACCACCGGGTTGGGTTGCGGACAGGTGCGGGCCGACTCTATCGAGGACGGGCGTAGCAATAGCTACCACATGATCTGCAACAACTATGCTGGGTCACTTGGCACGGAGGGTCAGGCTGGCAGTGGCGTTGGCCCGAGCTACCAGGGGTCATACAACGACATAACGATTGATCACCTCTGGCTAGGCCGAGCGTTAGGCAACGCCGATGAGAACACCTTTTCCGGTCGCAGCATCTTTCACCCGATCCAGTTGTGGGTCAGGCGAGCTGGAACCACCCCCAACCTGTCGCCGATCGGCGAGGTGATCGGGCTGCGGGCCTGCTACCTGGAAAAATTGGAACCCGAGCAGGAGATCGCGATCGGTGCTGAGACTTGGGTTGTGTTCCCGTGGGTACGCAAGCTAACGATGGCCAGCGGTTCGAACCAGCCTCCGGCAAGCAACGCCTATGGCTGGGCAGTCCGGAAGTCCTGATGGCGCTTCTCCTTTCCACCTCGATCAGCGCGGGGCCGAACTGGCGAAGCCGGAACCTGGACATCGCACGCACGCGGATTCCAGTGCCATTTCGTGGCGCGCTTGCCAGCGCTCGCGTGCTGGCGGGCCCGGCACGTGAGGCCACCATTGTCGAACCCGAACAGCGCTCGGCCGGTCCCGCGCTGCGCACCTCCTTCGATGACTGGTACCACCGAATCCACATCCTGCCGCTGCGCATTGACCTCGGTAATCTGGTGACCAACCAGGTGCGATTTGTGCAGGTCTGGAACGCCTATCTGCAGCCTCAGACCTTGGCCTCGGTGGTGCTGGAGAATGGCGAGGGTGTCGAACTGGTGGGGCCAGGCACGCCGCCGCTGACGTTCGCGCCGCTGCAGCTGCGCAGGTGGCAGCTGTCGATCACTACCGAGGGGCCGCCCGTCATCGCGGCCACGCTGTCCTACGACTTCGTGGCCCTGGGCAGCCGCACAGTCACAATCACCGGCAATCGCATGTCGGCGTGGATGTTGCCGCCAGATTGGTCCCGGCCGGTGTCGGAGACTCTGGCGTGGGCAACCGACGTTCAGCAGGCCGCCAGCGGTGGCGAGGCGCGCTTCCCCCTTCGCGGCTCCCCGCGACGCTCCTGGGAATTCAGCGTCCTGGCCGATCGCCGCGAGCGTCAAGTGCTGGAGCACGCGTTGTTCGACTGGTCGGCACGTACCTGGGCGCTGCCCATCTGGAATGACGTGTCCTGGCTGCAGTCGCGCCTGGCACTGGGCGTGCAGTCCATTCCGGTACCGGCCGCCACCCAGCGAGACTATCGGCAGGGCGGCCTGGCGATGCTCTGGCGGGACGTCACCACCTATGAACTGGTCGAGGTCGCTGGCATTGCCAGCAACGCCCTGCAGCTGGCTCGACCTACTGCCAACGCCTGGGCGCCAGGCACGCGGGTGTTGCCCTGCAGGACAGCGCGCCTTGCAGAAACACCCAGCCTGGAGCGCCTGACCGACCAGGCTGTGCGCTCCACCGTTCGCCTGACGGCCGTAGAAACTTGCGACTGGCCTTCTGTCGCGCCGGCGGTCACCTATCGCGGTCGACCGGTACTTGAGCAACGGCCTGACCTGGACCAATCGCCGACCGCTGAATTCGGCCGGCAGTTGGTCGTGATCGATGGGGACATCGGTCCGATCGCGATCGATGACTTCACGGGCAAGGCCTGGCCGGTGCAGACCCATGCTTGGCAGACGTGGGGCCGCGCCGAGCAGGTCAACCTGCGCAGCCTGCTGTACTGGCTGCAGGGGCGCGCGGCCGCACTGTGGGTACCGTCCTGGGCCGATGATCTGGAGCTGATCGAGCCCGCCTTGGCCACCTCCGGTGGCATCGTGGTGGCTTGGGCAGGCGTGTCGCGCTTCGGGCGCGCTCAGCCCGGCCGCCGCCATCTGCGCATCGAGCTGTTCAATGGCCAGGTTCTCTACCGCCAGCTGGTCCAGGCCACCGAACTTGATCCGCAGCGCGAGTTTCTGCAGTTGGACGTGCCCCACGGTATCGCCCTGCAGCCTGCAGCCATTCGCCTGATCAGTTGGATGATGCTGGCCCGCCTCAGCTCCGACACCGTCGAGCTGTCCCATGAAACCGACGGCGAAGGGCTGGCTCGCTGCAAGGTGTCCTTTGCCGGCATCGGTGCCGAGGAAGGTGAATCGTGAGCCTGTTTTCCCGCCATGTGGAGCTGTACGAGTTCGGCCGCGGATCTCAGCGCTGGCGCTACACCTCCAGCGATAGCGCAGAATTCTACGACTCGCAGCAGTTCAGCCCCGTGGCCATCAAGCGCGGCCGCTTGGGGCAGTCGGCGCAGGAGGCCCGGTCGAATCTGGAGTTGACGGTACCGCTGTCGCTGCCCCTGGCATCGCTGCTTCGCCCGTTCGCACCGACTGAACGGATCACGGTGCGTTGGCGCAGGGTGCGCAAGAGCGATGGCGTCATCCGCGACACGTGGAATGGCGTGTTGAGCGACTTCAACGAACGTCAGAACGACCTTGTGCTGACCTGCCAGAGCAACATCGGCGCAGCTGCCACCAATGGCCTGCGCCGCTGCTGGCAAGGCCCGTGCCCCTTTGCGCTGTTCGACGAAGACTGCGGACTCAATGCAGAGGCTTTCCGGATCGATGGCGTGTTGTCGGCCGCATCCACGCAGACGGTCACTTCCAATGCCTTTGCTACCAAGCCGGATGGCTGGTTCGTGGGCGGCTTCATCAAGTGGAAAAGGGGCACCGCCACTGAGTACCGCTTTGTCGTCGGTCATGTAGGTCCGGTACTGACCCTGCTGACCGCTGCGCCGCTTGCTGCCGGTGAACTTGTTTCGGCCTATCCCGGTTGCGGCCACGCGCTATCGGTGTGCCACGAAAAGTTCAACAACTCGCTCAACTTCGGTGGCCAACACACGATCCCGAAGAAAAACCCCTTCGGCCCTGACCCCATCTTCTGAGGAGCCTCCCATGTGGGTCCAAATCATCGTAATGATCGTGGCGCTGATCGTCAGCTACGTGATGCGCCCAAAACCTACAGTCCCGAAGCCGGCATCGCTGGAGGATTTCAACGTACCCACGGCAGAGGACGGTCGCGAGTGCGCAATGGTTTTCGGCACGAACTGGATCGATGACCCGAACGTTCTGTTCTACGGGGATCTGCGCACCACGCCGATCAAGGTCAAGGGTGGCAAGAAGTGATGAATCGCCCTGTCCTGGTCACCGTTGACCATGCTCGCGCCGCAAAGCTTGGCGAGGGTAACGGCGTGCTGTGCGCTGCAGGCATCCGTACCTGGATGGACCGGCATGGACTGGATCTCCGCCAATTCCTGGACGAAGGCCTGCCGGCCGAGCAGTTCGAGGCCCTGGACGATGCCTTCGCCCAGCGGCTGGCTCTGATAGCACGCGAGGAGGCCAGCCGTGGGTAGTGGCAAGAAGCAGACCGTCGGCTACCGCTACTACATGGGCATCTACTTTGGCGAGTGCCTCGGGCCGGTCGACGCCTTGCGGGAGATCCGCGTCGGCGATCGGATGGTGTGGGACGGTAACGTGCAGACCGCCTGGACCAAAGTGTTCGGCATCAACGTGCCGCTCACGGTGCCGGCCACGGGGCCGATTACCTCCTCGCGAACCATCACGATTCTTGCCCCCGAAGTGTTTGGCGGCGACAAGGGTGAAGGCGGGATCGTCGGCAAACTGGAGGTGCGCATGGGCGAACCTACACAGATGCCCAGCGCCTACCTGCAGTCGCTGGTGCCTGGGCCGTGGCCGGCGGCTCGGGGGCTGTTCACAAGTGTGTTCAATGGCCAGGTGTCGGCCATGAACCCCTACATCAAGAACTGGACCAAGAAGGTTTCGCGCTGGCGCGCTGGCTGGAAGAAGGGCCTATGGCAGGGCGGCCTGGTGCAGATCGATGAAGGTATGAACCCGGCCCACATCATCTACCAGGTCCGCACTGAGGGTATGGGGCACCCAATCGAGGTGATTGACGAAGCCAGCTTCCTTGCCGCCGCGCAGGTGCTCAAGGATGAAGGTCTGGGCTTGTGCCTGAAGTGGTCCAGGTCGGTGCCCGCCGGTGAGTTCATGGACATGGTGTGCGACCACATCGGCGGCATGCGCATTGAAGATCCGGTGACAGGTCTGACCAAGCTGGTGCTGGTGCGGCCGGACTATGACCCGGCCACTCTGCCAGAGATCGGTCCTGGCCAGATCATCGAGATGATGGAGTGGCAGCAGCCGATGCTGGAGAACAGCGTCAACGAGATCACAGTGGTCTATCGCGATATCGCCACCAACAAGGATGCTGCGGTCACCTATCAGAATCTCGCCAGCGTGCAGGCCCAGGGCCGTGTGGTCAGCAGCCGCAAGAGCTATCCAGGCCTGTGGAATGCCACGCTCGCCGGCCGCGTCGCGGCGCGCGAGGTGGCGGCGGTGAGCAGCCTGCCCTGCAGGGTGAAGATCCGGGTGCGGCGCGATGCTGGCCCCTTCGAACGTGGTCAGGTGCGTGCGCTGTCGTGGCCACGGCGTGGCGTGGCCCGCATGCCAGTGCGCATTCTGGACGTCGACGAAGGCACGCAGACCGAAACGGCCGTGGTGCTGACCGTTGGCCAGGACGTTGCCGGCATGGCGGCTGCCAGTTACATCCAGCCCTCTGATAGCGCCTGGGTCGAGCCGGATACCAAACCCAAACCGGTCACGGTGCAACGCCTGCAGGAGGCGAGCTATCGTGACCTGGCCACCACGCTCGGTGCGCCGGATCTTGCTGCCTTGTCGCCAGACGTCGGCTACCTGACCTCGATCGGCGTGCGGCCGTCCTCGGTGGCGTTCGGCTACACCCTGCAGACCCGCCTGGGCAACGCTGCATTCGCCGAAGCCGGTACGGCCGACTTCGCCCCCACCGGCCTGCTCACGACCGCAATGCCTGCCAAGAGCGAGCCGACTGCGATCTCGCTGGCCGCTGGAGTCAGCCTGGACGCCGTTGAGGTCGGCAGCGAAGCGTTGATCGATGACGAGCTGGTCCGGGTGGTGTCGATAGATCCGGTGGCCGCGACGCTGACCGTGGCCCGTGGGTGCGTCGACACCGTGCCAGTGCAGCATGCGGTGGGCTCGCGGGTGTTGTTCACCGATGAATACGTCGGTTTCGATGGTCGCGAGTACCTGGCCAACGAGGCGCCCGAGGCCAAGCTGATCACCCGCACCAGCCAGGGTGAACTGAACCCGGACCTGGCCACGGCGATCGCATTGACGATGCGCCGGCGCCACGTCCGCCCGTACCCGCCGGGCCGTTTGCGCATCAATGGCGACGCGTACCCGGCCGAGGCCTGGGGCACTGGCGGTACCGTGGTGGCCACCTGGGCACACCGCGATCGCCTCCTGCAGGCCGACCAGCTGGTCGACTCCGAACAGTCCAGCATCGGCCCAGAGCCAGGCACTACATACACCGCCCGCTGGTACCTGCAGAACACCCTGGTGCGTGAGCAGGCTGGCATCACGACCACGACCGACAGCTATCTGCCGCCGGTCGGCAGCGGCGGCAAGACGCTGCGCGTGGAAATCGAGGCGGTCCGAGCCGGTTTCACCAGCTGGCAGCGCCTGCAACACACCTTCCTATACCGCGCACAGCTTGTGACCGAGGCGGGCGACCGCATCGTCACGGAAGCCGGCGACCCGATCATCCTGGAGTAACCCCAATGCCTGACGTCAAACTCTCCCAGCTCGCCGCCGCCAGTGCGGCCTCGGTCGCGGCCGGGGCCGCCCTATGGACGATGGCGGGCCACATCCTTGGCCTCAACATGGAGTACGTCGGTCCGAAGTCGTTCCGAGTTTCCAGCGGCAGCGCCTGGATTCCCTCGCTGCAGCAGGCTATCGAGGTTCCGACTGCGCTGACCCTCAGCGGCCTGACGCTTGCGGCCAACACGTGGTACCACGTCTATCTGTTCCTCAATGGCACGACGCCGGCGATCGAGGCTGTTACTGACGCCCCGGCTGCTCCTTACAGCGGGACCGCCCGCGCCAAGACCGGCGCCTCCTCACGCCGCTACCTTGGCAGCTTCAAAACCGACGCGTCCTCCAACATCATCCAGTTCCAGGTCGGTACGAACGACTCTTTTGAGTATCGAATTCCCGCGAACACGCAGCCCCTGCGCTGCCTGAGCAACGGCACCGCCACCACCCGAACCACGGTGTCTCTGGCAGCCGCAGTGCCTCCCACGGCCACTGCTGCCAGCCTGATCCTCACCAATACGATGTCGAGCGGCTTCGGTCTCCTCTCCGTGCCAGGCGTAGCAGCCGAGCTTTTCGGCGTGCCGACCGCAGGCGGTGTAGGTCAGTTCTTCGACCTTGTGCTGTCGCCCAGCCAGACAATGGACTACCGAATCAGTAGCGCTGATTCCAATGGGCTCTACATCGACGTCCGTGCTTTCCGTATCGCTCGTTAGTTGACTAGAACAGGGCGCCAGGCTGGCAGCTGGAACTGTCAACCTGGCGCCGCAACACACGCGTACAGCCCGCGTGCTATTGGCCGAGGCCCTGCTCCCCGCGCGGGGGAGACAAGCCTCGCCCAGACCCATCGCAGAGGCTGAGAATGAAGACGACCACGCTGTTCCCCTGGCCGGGCGGGAAGACCCGCCTGCTGCCCCACCTGCTGCCCCTGGTGGCCGATGCCCCCCACCGAACCTACGTCGAGGCCTTTGCCGGCGGAGCTGCTCTCCTGTTCGCGAGAGAGCCGGCCAAGGCAGAAGTGCTGAATGACTGCCACGGCGAGCTGGTACGCCTGTACCGAGTGGTGGCCAACCACCTTGAAGAGTTCGTCCGGCAGTTCAAATGGGCCCTGACGAGCCGGGAAATGTTCCGTTGGTGCCAGCTCCAGCATCCGGACACCCTCACCGATATCCAGCGAGCTGCACGCTTCTACTACCTTCAGCGACTGGCTTGGGGGGGCAAGGCGACCGGCCAGACCCCAGGTTTCGGACGGGGCGGCAAGGGCCTCAATCTATTGCGTATTGAGGAGGATCTGAGCGCCGCACACCTCCGGCTTCACAAGGTCACCGTCGAGCACCTGGCCTGGCAGCAGTGCATGGCCAAGTACGATGCCACCGATACCCTGTTCTTCCTCGACCCGCCGTACTGGGAGACTGAGGGGTATGGCACTCCCTTTGGGATGGAGCAGTATCAGGAGCTGGTCCGGCAGATGGTTGGGCTGCGGGGCGCGGCCATCCTGACGATCAACGACCACCCGACCATGCGGGAGGTGTTCAGCCAGTTCGGGTGCCGAGTGGTGCCGATTCGCTACACGATCGGCCGGCAGGCAGTGCAGCGGCGGGAGTTGATCTACACGACCTGGTAGTCCGGCCGGGCCACGGGGCGGTTTCCGCCCCGTGCAATTTCATTCCGCAGGGCGCAACATTGACGCCCCACCGTTTATCTCACCTGTGGCGGGCGATTTATCGCGCGCCGTTACACGAATCCGGCCCGAACGGCCCTACCCCGTACCCGGGGCAGGACAAGTACATCAAGTACTACCGGGACATGTTCGGCCCGACCGACTTCGCGGTCATCGAAGCGCGCATCGTCCAGGCGCACTATGAACTGACCCAGCAGTCGGGCTTCCTGCGCTACTTCGACCCGAACGTGGCGGCCGTGGCCACGCGCTTCTGCCCGACCCGCGACCAGAGCGCGGCAGGCAACTGCACCGCGTATCCCGGTGTCACCTTCTACAGTGATCGCGTCGTTACCGAAGCCGGTTACGTCCAGCCTGGCGACGTGCTTTCCATCGACAAGGACGTGAGCGGAGACCTCAATCCGAACCTGGCCGTGCGCGGGCGCTACACCAATGCGCTGGCCAACCTGCGCTACTTCCAGCAATCGACCCCGGACATCCGGCTGGACGACGCCTTCGGTGTGATCCGCATCGGCAAGGGCGGTGTCTGGTCACTGGATACCGCCTCCGCCGCCCAGTATGTGGTGGCCGATGGCGGCACCCTGCGCCTGCAGCAGAATGGCTGGATCCACCACGCCGAAGCCATCGGCGCCCGCAATGGCGGGCGCATCGAGCTGCAGCAGGGCGCACTGCGCAGCCTGACCGTGGTCGAACGCGGCGGCGTGCTGACCGGACACGGTTCATTGAATGCCACGATCGACATCAACGAGGGCGGAACGCTCGCGCCCTCCGGCATCGTCATGCGCCCCTACTCGCTGGAAGCACTCGCGCCGGGTGGCGACGACGTGTTCACCAGCGAACGCTTCCGGATCGGCAAGGGGCGCTACATCAACCTCAACGATGGCGCGAACCTGGCCTTCCAGGTCGACAGCCAGCGCACCGCACCGGCACTGACGCTGGAAGAAGCCCGCTACTTCCTGGTCGAAGAGGACCGGCGGTCCGGTGACTACAACCTGTACGGCAACATCAACCGCGCCGTGCTGAGCATTGCCCCCAGCGCCAGGCTGACGCTGGACATCAAGCAGGCGTTCTTCCCGGCAGGCCAGCAGAACCATCTGGTCGGAACCCAGGTGGATGCCAGCGCCCTGCAGCTGCCCGTCGCCCCCTGCGGCCCGTCGAACGGTGAGTACGCCGGCTTGTGGTGCCGCACCGCTACGCCCGATACCCTGACCCGCGCAGCACCGGTGTCGGACTTCATCGAAGGGCGCTTCCAGTACGTCGAGCGCAGTGGCGAGGCCGGCAGCGCGGTGGACCTCACCGCTCCCGGCGCCGTATTCCGCCCTCGCCACAATTCACTGCTCAGCTTCACCGTCAACCAGACCGGCAGTGGCCTGTGGCTGACCGCCAATCCCTCCTTCGACGACACACGCTTGTTCGGCAATGCCCCGTCCGGCGACGGCCTGGGCATCGCACTGCAACAGGCGGCTGCACAGCGCACTTCCTCGATGAGCGGACTGCTGGGTGCCCTGCAGTTCGCTGACCGCGATGACATCGCGCGCCAGGCGGGAGCATTGCGCGGCGACGCGCATGCCAGCCTGCGCCTGGCCGATACCGCACTGGTCGGCAGCATCGGCAACGTCGTGCAGCAGCACCAGGCAGCATCGCGCAGCGGTGGCGATGCGGACGGCCTGGCAGCACAGGCCGCGCAGACCGCCTCGGCGCAATCGGCAACGACCGGCAGTCGCCTGTTCAACCAGCTGGCGATGCACCTGGTCGCACCGGCAGATGCAGGCAGTGATGCGGGCGACGCCGGACACAACCGCAGCTTCTGGGCGCGCGGGTTCGGCAGCCATGGCCGTATCGAGGGTGGTGCGGGCGTCGCCGGCCTGAACCACACCATCGGCGGCATCGCGCTTGGTGCCGATACCCGTCTGGCAGACGACCGCGTGACACTGGGCGTGAGCCTTGCCGCGGCCGACATGTCGACCCGGTCCAGCGAAGGTGCAGGATTCAGCGGCGATGTCCGCGCGCTGGATATCGGCGGCTACGTGGACGCGCTCTATTCGCGTGGCTACCTGTCCGCCGCCGTCCGCTACACCGATCTTCGCCACGACACCCGTCGCAGCATCGAGGGGATCGAGGGCCTGCAGGCACCGCTGCGCGCGAAGTACAGCAACGACGCGATTTCCGCGCGCGTGGAGCATGCGTTCTCGTTCACCACCGGCAACGGCGTGGTGATACAGCCGCTGCTGCCGGTGATCGACTACATGCGCACCTCGGCCACGCACTTCAACGAAGGCCAGGACGCAGCCGCACTCATCGGCCGCAGTGGCAGCCTGGAAAGCATCCGCGTAGGCGCCGGCCTGCAGTTGTTCAAGACCTTCGACGGCAACAACGGCGAGCGCATCACCCCGCGGGCCCGCGTGGTCTGGCAGAAGGAGCTGGGCGATACCCAGGCCCGCTACAGCAACGGCTTCGCCGCCGCCCCGGACCTGCTGTTCAGTGCCAGCAGCCAGCCCGTCGGTGAGCAGGTCCTGGCCTGGAACCTGGGCGTGACCAGCCGTGCCAGCAAGCGCCTGTCGGTGATGGTTGATTACGTGGGCGAGCGGCGCGACGGCCAGACCCAGAACGGCATACAGCTGGGGCTGGGCTACACGTTCTGAGCACACGCCATTCGCACAGGGCATCGGTCCCCACCCTGTGCGAATGGCCTTGCCTTCCACGCCGTGCGTGGATGCACCCAGCGGCCAACGAGCGGCGCAACGTGTGGGGCGACGCGCGAAACGCGCGTCGCGTCCCGCGCCAGATAAAAGAAGAGGGCTGCCTTTCGGCAGCCCTCTTCTATTCCCGCAGAGACAAGGAAGTCATCAATGCCGCATCCACCCCCGGAACCATCTGGAGAAGCAAGCTGGAGAAGCAAGCCCCTCTGTTGAGGGGCTGCCCCGACAGGGGCGGGGAGAGGCAGGCAAAGGGAGGGGCCCACGCGTTGCCACGCAACGTGTGGGGCGGCGCGCGAAACGCGCGTCGCGTCCCGCGCCAGATAAAAGAAAAGGGCTGCCTTTCGGCAGCCCTTTTCTTTTATCTGGCGGAGAGGGGGGGAGTCTAAGCCACATCACTCCCAAAACCCTTGCAGCGCAAGACTTAGCGCCCGAGGCACCCACGCAAGGTGTCCAAGGAAGTGCCCACGATATCACCGCCATCCAGACGCCACAACGCAAGATCCGCGCATTCAGCCTGTACAATTGCATCGCGCCAAGGTAGGCGCGCCCACAGGGGGATCAATGAAGAAAATTACAGGGCTCGCCTGCGTTCTTCTGGCAGGATGTGCGACAAGTGCCGCGCCGAATTTCTTTAACGGCAACTATTACATGGCTGGGGACGCGACCTGCAAGCAGGTCCGGGCCCTCTCGCCCACCCGAGTCATGTGCATCGACAAGAAGGGCAATGACACAGGCTACCGCGACGCATTGACTGCTGAACAATTGCAGATGTACCACATGCAAATGCAGTACCAGCAGGCTCAAGCGCAACTGTATAGCCAAGAACTCCAACGCTCCAATCAAGCCCTTCAGAACAGCACCCAGCAGTTGCTACAGCAGAGTCAGCAGTACACTGCGCCTCAAGTGACCCCCATAACTCCACCCGGCGGATATCAAACGCGCTGCCTTGTAAATGGGATTTACGTTAGTTGCAGGTCCAACTAAGACGAATTCGGAGAGCGTAATGGGCGACTTTGAGCGCACCTTCGGGGCGGGGGCAAATCTCGATTCTATTATCGATGGATTTAATCGAGATCACTTCCGTGAGCAGCGATCCTCGCGCAGCAGTTCAACGCCTAGAAAAAAAACGTTCAAGACGTTTCGGGAAGCCAGTGACTGGGCGAAAAATAATCCGGGACGTTCTTTTGGGCGCGTCCCTGGTACGGATGAATTTGAGCCCAAGGGATGATCAAATTTAGTTTGAGTCCGCCCCTGTTAGGCCGACGGCTGGCGTACTAGCCAGCCGTCAAACGGTTCGCCTTATGCTTGCTCTTCCTGTTCCTCTACCCAATCTAAGACCGCGCGCATCTCTCTCTGGTCGTAGTAGGAAGGCGCAGAACGTGGCTCAAACACTCCGTTAGCAATCGCGGCATCAAAATGATGGCGCGCGGCTTCATAGTTCGGTACATGCAAGCGCTTGATCAGTTCCAGAACCTCGCTCTCTTCCGAGAAGCGCTTATCTGCTAGGAACGACAGTAGCGTAATCAGACCATCGGGACCCACGAAACTGGAAAGCGGCAGGTCAGCAACGGTGTATCTCTTGGCGGCAAACCACTGGTCCTCATCGTGGTAGCACGCGCTTTTCCGATCCGCATTTGGGGATGCGTGTCGGTGGTGGACAAGGCGAAGATGGTGGGCACTTCGCTGAATGTCATCGGGTCCGTTTCGTCCGTTGAGCCACTCTACCCAGCCATCATCAACGCTGAGGATCGGATTGCCACACTGATCGCAAGTCCACGGTGCATCGACTTCCATATTTGCCCCCTGTTGGTCGTTGAGCCTCTATTTGTAGCGTGGCCGAAGACCGGCGGCAAGTGGCGTTTGTGGTGCCCGCGCAGATGCAGGCACCTGGACGGGCGAAGCCCCCACCAAAGCCGCTTCTGCCTTTAATTTCTTCGCCTTTTTATGCTTTCTTGCTTTGGTACGTGCGGCCTTGGTTACCGCCACGTTTCTTATCGGTCCGGACACACTCGCGCGAGGCCGCTGACCACCCCGGCCGCGCCGCTTTGTACCGTAGGACATGAGGGACGCGGTTGATCGGTGGCCCATAATTTTCGCAGCCGTCTCCGGCGTAGCCTTGCCTTCTGAAATATCTGCTTTCAGATCGCTGCCGACGGCATGGCGGAAGGTGTAACAACTCATGCCTTGCACCTGAAGCGCTCGGTTGAGACTTCTATAGTCGGCGTCTGTCGTCGCAAGCGTGTAGTGCCCGCCACGCTCGGCGCACAACAGAGTAAGTCCTTGAACAGCCTTGCCGCCCCCCGACAGAGGGAAGGCCAAGCGGCGCTTTTCGTGGCCCCGTAGTGCGTCCACCTTCGCTCCAATTATTTCTATGCCGATGCCGCTGGGCTCTCCATGCTTGTCCCTCAACAATTTCACACTAACCCCGGCCATCAACTCTGCCGGGCGGCATCCCGTCAGCGCCAACAGCGCCAGACGCTCGCTGTGCCGCTCTAGGAGCCTCGTTCCACGGTGCCTGCTGTCCAGCAGCGCACAAGCAGCGGTGTCGGCTGTCGGCGCACCGCTGAGGCGCTTGGACTTGTCCACCGGCTTGCGGCCCTCCGTTTCTATTTTGAGGGCCTTCGCCGCCCAGGCTTCTCGACCGGCCGCCAAGAATTGGGCATCAAGTGCAACCGCCAATTTCCATGCTTCTGCGGTGCATTGTTGGGCATGAGCCAAGTCGCCGGATTTGCGCGCCTGTTCGGACAGTGCGCGCCATGCCCGCACATCCTCGGCCATTGCCCAGCGGCACGCCGTGCGCAACTTGTTCCAATGCTGCGCACTGTTCGCCTTCTCCCATGCCGTCACTCCCTCGCGTACCAATCTCGTGTATACGCGCCGGTACTCGTCTGACGTTTCCGCCGTTAGCGCGCGCTCCGGACACTCGGCCAGAACTTTCCGCGTGTACTTGTCGGCCTCCAATGTCCACGGCTTACCGGTGGCAATGGCCTGCCTGCGGTGCCACTGTTCATCGCGTTCCAATTTTTCTTTGTGCTTACTCGTCCACCCGTCACACAGGGGTGACGGGCGAACATCGTGCGCACGTTCGCCCGTTTCATAATCTGAAACGAGCGCGGGGGCTGTGCCCCCGTGTGGCCTTATGGGGTTACGCTCTCGCTTCACCCCGTCCACACTCCCCCCATTCTCGGACGGTATAACCGTCCGAAAATGGTTTGAAGCATGTAGGGCTGAGGGTGATTTCTGTTTCATATTTTAATTGAAACAGAAAAACGAAAGCGCGCAATGGGTGCAGGCCACCAAACTCCTGCGCGCTGGTGAAGCATCAAACGGCTCGCTAGCGCTGACTAAGCGCGAGCGTCGCCAGAGGTGCGGACGCTTGGTGCCGTGTGCAAAGGAAAGCGCAGCGATGGGGCGTGTGGGCGTTGCGACCGGAAGCGTGTCGGCGCGCGGGGTCAGATAGAAAAAGCCGCAGGGGCCGATAGATGTTGGATGTGTGTTAGTGACTGTCCTGAACGTATGCACATGTCGCACCTTCGGTGTTGTAACGCCGTGTGTCAGTTTTTCTGAAAAATCACCCCAAGACCATTGCCCCGCAAGGATTTCGGCGTGTACACGCGCGTGTGACGATCTGAGACGAAAAAATGGCTGATAGCCAAGCGCCGCAACGGTTTCATCGTGTGCCCTTCAAACACGGGAAATCACCCATTGAAAAAGGGGCCGTTTCCGGCCCCTTCTTCATACGCATCAATCATCAAGAAATTGAGTTTAATACTTTATCGGCCATTGACTCTTCTATTTCAAGCCCCACGTGTGGGGCAAATTGAGCCGACAAGGTCAAACTAGCATCACTGCGAAATATGTCAATAGCGATTGATTGACAATTAAACAATAAACCCCGCTTGACAATCAAGCGAGGTTTATTATGTTGAATACATGGCCACACGGTTGACAGACCATGTGGCGAGTAAGGCAAAAAGAGACTTTGCGCTACCCAAGCAGTTGCTCCTACCCCTTCAAGGTAGCAACGAACGCAAAAAAATCAAGCCCCTTTCTCGCCCACTTCTCTGCTCAACCGATAGGCCATCGGATATTGAAGAAACGGGGCAAGTAACCACGCCGCAAATATTCGGGACTGTCGCGCAAGGCGGGGATTATTGAACACGGCGCACTGCATAACTAGGTACGAAGGGCTGGACGATTTCCCCCCGACGCACTGGCCCTGACCAGGTTCAAGGCGGAGTTTATTCCGCGTACAGGGCTGGCAACACCGATAAACCGTGTGTTGCTTGTGGGCTACGGCAGGGTGGGTTTGAAATCACATTCCGGGTGTTCACAGACAAGTTCGTTGCCCTTGGGGGAGTTTTCCCTGTGGGAAAACGAATAACATCTGTGAACACCCTCAAGCCAAAGCTAAAAGCAACATTGTGGATAAATCCACCCCTAAGTCTAACGACCTAATACTTTAGAAAAGCTAGGTTTTTCTAGTGGTAAAGCTTTACTGCGCCATGGAAAGCCAATAAATAAAATACAAGCCCGGAGGGGCGTAATGAAATGAAGCCGGTGCGCGCGCACTCAAATGGGATTGTCGGGCTGGTATGGAATTATAAAAACAGGCGAGGACAGAGCCCCGCACGCATCCGCGCTTTAGGCAGGAGCAAACAGAGGCGTCAGCGCCGCCACTTTTACCACACCCAAATTTGCCCAGTCCAGTGCTGGAAAACACTGCGCAGCCAAGACGGTCGGGGACACCTTCTTCCCATAGACCGCCGAATGATCGTCATCAAGGTCACGGCCTCCTTCGTGTCCGACGTAGGCGACACGAAACTCCTTGCCCACCAAGCCATCTTGCATCCGCTGAATGACTGTCTTGCGGAAACTGTGCAGTCCAATACGCCCATCGCCACGAGCGGAGATTTTCAGCGTATCGCTCAGCAGATGACTGAACGCCTTTTGAGGGCCATTGGCCGGGCCGTTCTTGGCGTCGAACGTCAGATTGGGAAACAACTTGCTCTCACCATCATCTTGCAACCTTTCGACCAACTTCCACAGCCCCAGCGCGAGCAAGTCCGGGTGTATTGGGATCGTCCTTTCACTGGCCTCCGTTTTGAGACTCTTATCCGCGCCTTCGGTCGTAATATGGATGCACTTGACCCCATCCACAACCTTGAAGTCGGCCAATTCCAATTGCGCGATTTCATTGGAACGAGCGCCCGTGTACAGCGCGATCATGGCAACCCAACGGGATGACTGTCGGCGCATAGCCTTCAGTGCTGGGAAAGCGAAAATCATTTTTAGTTGGGCGACTTCAAAAGGCTGCCAACCGGTCTTTTTGGACTGGAGTCGCTTTGCTTTCTTGCTGACCTTGATATGGCCTCGGGCAATGTTGTCACCCTTGGGGTAGTAGCCTGCCGCCATGGCCCAGTCAAAGAACAGCGACAGCCAACGCGTCTTTGTTTCAATATAACTATCCGTCAACGGCTTGCCGGTCCGCGCTGCGGGAGTTTGCTTCAGACTGATGACCCATTCCGCGCAATCAGTCTTGGACAGATCGCCCATTGCCACCCGCGCCGGTGAGCGCTTACGCGTGGAGTTCTTCCACGCTACAAAAGCTTTCACGGCCTCCAACTTCTGACCTGGAGTCTTACGGGCCCCACTGGTCAAGGTCTTGGACCATTTTTCGACAGCCATCTCCAATGCGATGCGAGTGGACGCGGACAGCGGCGCACCGCCAACAGAGGCCACCCCTTGCGCGTTCAGCAACCGGACGGTTTCCAAAGCCGCAGCGTTGTCCTGCGCCGAACCGTCCGTTTTGACTGTGTAGCCGTGAGGACCGGCTACTACTTCAAAGTCAGCCTGCCCCTTCTGCGCGCTGCGGAGCAGTTCATCCACGCTCTTTGCCATATCCCCTCCTTGAAGGGCCACAGCATAGCGGGAGGCGAGCACAAGGGCTTGCAGATGCGCCACACGGGCATCACGCGTACCGAGCGAGCGCTTGACCACCTTGAGGCCCAATGGGCCTTGGAAGCGCTTAGGAACCTTCCAGCGGAAGTGATAGACCCCAGTGGGGGATAGAACAAGGTAGTTCGGCAATCGCATGAGAGTGTCCAAGCGAGTGCCCAAGAGCCTAAAAATGAAAACGCCCGCAAGTCATTGACTGGCGGGCGCTTCATCTAATCTGGCGGAGAGGGGGGGATTCGAACCCCCGAGGCGCTATAAACGCCTGCCTGATTTCGAGTCAGGTACATTCAACCACTCTGCCACCTCTCCGGGTGGTCCCCGGCGGACCGGGGACGCGCATCATACGAGGAAGTGAGGCCGACGACAAGCCATTCCGGCCAACGAACTGAAAATTTCCTGGGCACATGCCTTGCCGGATGCCTGCGGCCACCCGATGATGCCTGTCTCCCCGGCAATACCCCGCCCTGCCTACCATGATCGAATTCGGACACCTCACCCACCCCGGCATGCGCCGCGAGCTCAACGAGGACACCTACTACGGTGACAGCGAGCTGGCCCTGTGGCTGGTGGCCGACGGCATGGGCGGGCATGCCTGCGGCGAAGTGGCCAGTGCACTGGCACGCGAAACCATCGTGCGCGAGATCCGCCGCGGCGCACCGCTGGCACAGGCCATCCGCACTGCCGACGAAGAGATCATCCGCGCCTCGCGCCGGCGCAACGACACGTTGCCGATGGGCACCACCGTGGTCGCCGCGCGTGTGCAGGGCAACCGCTATGAAGTGGCCTGGGTCGGCGACAGCCGCGCCTACCTGTGGCGCGACGGCCAGCTGGCGCAGCTCAGCCAGGACCACAGCGTGGTGCAGGAACTGGTCGCACAGGGCAACCTGACCGCCGAGCAGGCCCGCGCGCATCCGCACCGCAACGTGGTCACCCAGGCACTGGGCGTGACCGATCCAGCCCACCTGAACGTGGCCACCACCAGTGGTGAGCTGCGTCCGGGCATGCAGCTGCTGCTGTGCAGTGACGGTCTCACCGAGGAAGTGGATGACCGCGGCATCGCCCGCACCCTGGCATTCGAAGATGCCAGCGCGCAGGAATGCGTGGATACGCTGGTCGCCGCCGCACTCGACGGCGGTGGCCGTGACAACATCAGCGTGATCCTGGTGCGCTGCCATTAACCGGTAGAGCCACGCCATGCGTGGAGGCGGTAGTGCCGGCCGCTGGCCGGCTTACCCGGGGAACCTCGTATCACGACGATGCCGGCCAGCGGCCGGCACTACCTCGATGTATTACGCGCTGGCGGGCTCTTCCACCTTCGGGCCATCCCACAGTGCGTGGCCGGCCTTCTTGCGCAGCCGTTCCAGCCGCGCAGCGTGCGCTTCCAGTTCCGACGGCGTAGCCACCACGCGCGGACGCGGCAGCAGCTTGCTGGTATCGAAAGCCTGCAACGCCGCGCCGGCACCGCCGCCGTCGTCATCGCCCAGGCCGAAGCCGATCTCTTCCTGACCCGAGGTCAGTGCGATATAGACATCGCCCAGGATCTGCGCATCGAGCAGGCCGCCATGCAGCGCACGGTGCGAGTTGTCCACGCCCAGCCGCTTGCACAGCGCATCCAGCGAGTTGCGCTGGCCCGGGAAGCGCTCACGCGCCATCGCCAGGGTATCGATGACCGTGCAGCGGTCGGCGATCTTTCCGTACTGCGGCCCCAGCAGCGACAACTCGTTGTCGAGGAAGCCAAGGTCGAACGCCGCGTTGTGGATGATCAGCTCGGCGCCATCGATGAACGCCAGGAACTCATCGGCGATCTGCGCGAATTCAGGCTTGTCATCGAGGAACTCCAGGGTCAGGCCGGTGACTTCCTGCGCGCCCTGTTCGAACTCGCAGTCCGGCTTGATGTACTGGTGGTAGTTGTTGCCGGTCGGGCGGCGCTTGAACAGCTCCACGCAGCCGATTTCGACGATGCGGTTGCCCTTCTTCCACTCCAGGCCGGTGGTTTCGGTATCGAGGATGATCTGACGCATGGGCTCAGTTTACCGGGCTGGCGTCGCGGATCTGGATCGCCGCGTTGCGGGCCAGGGTATCCACCCGCTCATTGTCCGGGTCGCCGGAGTGGCCCTTCACCCAACGCCAGTCGATCTGGTGCCGCAGCGTGGCCGCGTGCAGGCGCTCCCACAGCTCGCGGTTCTTCACCGGATCACCGCCAGCGGTCTTCCAGTTCTTGCGGATCCAGCCGGGCATCCACTGGGTCAGGCCCTGCCGCACGTACTGCGAGTCGGTGTAGAGCACGATGTTGCACGGCTCGGTCAGCGTCTCCAGCCCGGAAATGGCCGCCATCAGCTCCATCCGGTTGTTGGTGGTATGCGCTTCACCGCCACTGAGCTCGCGCTCGTGGCCCTTGTAGCGCAGCAACGCAGCCCAGCCGCCGGGGCCGGGATTGCCGAGGCAGGATCCGTCGGTATGGATTTCGATGGTTTTCAATACAGCTCCAGAATCAGGTAGCAACGGTGCCGTGCCAGCGCACCGGCAGCGGTTTCGGCCCGGGCAGGGCCAGCGTGCGTTTCTCCGCATGGAACAGGCAGGCCGCGCGCAATGGCGCCCAGCCCCCCGGGCGACGGCTGCCGGCACCGCGCCAGAGCGGGCCGAGGTAGCGCATATCGTCGCACTCCAGGCCATGGCGGCCGAGCAGCAGGCGGATCCGCTGCGGCGTACGCACCACCAGCCCATGCTGCCGCCAGTGCGTGCGGTAGGGGCTGAACGGATTGAGGCTGCTCAGCCACAGATGGCCGCCCGGCATCAATACGCGCTCGCACTCGTCGAGCAGCAGGTCGGCATCGCCGGTGGTGACATGCTGCAGCACGATCGCATTGACGCTCTCGTTGGCCAGGGGCAAGGGCAGCCCGCAGCGGGTATCGCCGTCATAGCCCGGCCCCGCCCCCTGCCGGTACAGGCGCAGGCCGCGCCCACCCAGCTGCGCATCCTCCAGCCAGGCCGCACTCGGCGCGATCCACAGCCAGGGCTGCGCGGGCAGCGCCGACACCTGCGGAAGCAGCAACTGCCGTTCCAGAACGCGCAGTGCCGCCGCCGGCTCACTGTCGAACCACGGGGTCTGGCTCGCTTGACGGGTGCTCTGCAGCGCGGGCATGGTCCAATTCTATGCGACTGACTGCCCTGCCCGCATTTGCGGATAACTACATCTGGACGCTGATCGCCGACGATGGCACTGCCGTGGTCGTCGACCCCGGCGATGCCGCGCCAGTGCTCGCACTGGCCGATCAGGGCCTGCGCGTGGACACGATCCTGCTCACCCACCACCACGACGACCACATCGGTGGCGTGCCCGCACTGCAGGCTCGTTTTCCCGGTGTACGGGTCATCGCGCCGGTCGAAGAGCGCATCCCCACGGCCACCGAACGCGTCGGCGAAGGTGAACGCGTTCAGGCACTGGGCCGGACGTTCCACGTACTATCCGTGCCCGGGCATACCCGCAGCCACATCGCGTTTCACACTGCTGAACATCTTTTCAGCGGAGATTCGTTGTTCAGCCTGGGCTGTGGACGTCTGTTCGAAGGTACGCCGTCCCAGCTGCTGGCATCGATGCGCAAGCTGGGTACCTTGCCCGCGCAACTGCTGCTTTGTTGCGCCCACGAGTACACCGTGTCAAATGCCGTCTTCGCGCGGCATGTCGACCCCGCCAACGCTGCCCTGTGGCAGCGCCAAGAGGAGGCTTTGGCCATGCGCCGCGATGACCGTTCCACCCTGCCGGTAACCCTGGCCAACGAATTCGACTGCAATCCCTTCCTGCGTGTGCACGCGGCGCCGATCCGTGCGTCGGTCTCGGCACACCTGGGCCGTGACGTCGTTGACGACGTCGACGTGATGGCCGGTCTCCGGCACTGGAAAGACGGCTTCCGCGCATGATGCGCCGAAGTCTGCCGCTGGCCCTGGGCCTTGCCCTGGGGCTGGCCGGAACCGCGGGCGCACAGTCGCTGGGCGCCGGCATCAGCCAGAACCTGACCGCTGCCGCGGCCCTGCCGCTGGATCCGTCCGCGCTGCCAGCGGCCTCGGTGCGTAACGGCCAGGAGATCTTCACCAGCTTCCGCGACGGCCTGGCCGAACCCAGCTGCGACGCCGAGGCCACCAGCCCACGCTGGCAGAAGCAGTTCGCCCACGCCCCCTCGCGCCTGGCCAACCAGGATGACGATGCGCTGGTGCTGTTCGGCTACGTGGTCGAAGAGCTGCGCAAGGCCGACCTGCCCACCGAGTTCGCGCTGATTCCCTTCGTGGAAAGCGGCTACCGGCCCAATGCCCGCAATGGCAGCGGCCCGACCGGCCTGTGGCAGTTCATCGCCACCACCGCGCGCAACCATCGCGTGCCGATGACCAACGGCTATGACGGCCGCCTGTCGGCGGTCGATTCGACCCAGGCCGCAGTGCGCTACCTGAAGACCCTGCACGGCATGTTCGGCGGCGACTGGCGCCTGGCCACCATGGCCTACAACGCCGGCGAGTACCGCGTGCTGCAGTCCATGCGCAAGGCTGGCATGAACGCGCAGAACGCCAAGCCTTCAGCGCTGCCCGGCCTGTCGCCGGTCACCCATGCCTACGTCGAGAAGCTGCATGCCCTGGCCTGCGTGCTGGAAGACGTGGAAGACCAGCCTGGCGTGATGGCCTCGCTGGACCGCACCGTGCCGGTGCTGAAGGACCACACCCTGCCTGCGGGCACCAGCGTGCAGCAGTGGGCCGCACAGCGCGCTCTGGACCCTGCCAGGATCGCCCGCCTCAACCCGGCCCTGGCCTCCGGTGGCCGTCCCTCGGGTACCACCCGGGTGCTGGCGCCGGTCTCGGCCGCAAATGCGACGGTAGCGGAGGCAGCGGCCGCGCTGGTCGCCACCACCGCACCGGTGGCGGCCGCTGTACCGACGCCGCAGGTCACCAGAACCGTCGCCGCGATCGCCGACCGTCCGCGCAGCCGCCGCCACACCGTGCGTGATGGCGAGTCGGCCTGGACCATCGCCCGCCGCTACGGCATGCCGGTCAAGGCCCTGCTGTCGCTGAACGGCCTGAGCGGCAGCAGCGTGCTGAAGCCTGGCGCGGTGCTGCGCGTCGAGGATTGACGCACAGGCCAAGCGCCTCCCGTATAGAGCCGAGCCCATGCTCGGCTTTTTCATGCCTGCGCCCAGCGGATGCAGTCGAGCACGGCTCGACCTTACAAAAGGCGGTCGAGCAAGCTCGACCACTACCAGAGGCCAAGCGCGCCACAAACGACGCGAAGACAAAAAAGGCCCGGCATTGCCGGGCCTTCTTCGATCCTGCACGCCGCGAGGCTTACAGGTTCGCTTCGGTGGTCTGGATCACGAACTTCTTGCGCATCGCCTCGACATAGGCCTTGGCCGCAGCCATGCCATCGATCTGGCTCAGCTGGTCCTTCAGCTGCTTCTGCTGCTCGGCGGTCACTTCCTTCACGTCGCCCGGGTTCACCTTGTTCACCGCGAACAGCAACGCATGGCCGTTGACATCGACCTTGCCGTAGCTCGGCTTGCCATCGGCCGGCACCGGCGCGCTGAAGATCGCGCGGTTGATTTCCGGGGTCGGCACCGGCTGGCTGCGCGGCAGGCCGGGCATCGGGCTCAGCTGCAGCTTCTCGCTGGCCGCCAGCGACTGCAGGGTGGCGCCCGCCTTCAGCTTGGCCAGCACGGCATCGGCCGCCTTGTCGCTGGCCTGGCGCTGACGGTCGGCACGGATCGCGGCGATCACCTGCTCGCGCGCCTTGTCCAGCGGCATGGCCTGTTCCGGGGTGTGTGCGGCCACGCGGATGACCACACTGTGGTTGGTCGCGCCGCCCAGCGCGATCGGGTCGCTGGCGGTCCCGTCCTGCACCAGCACGTCGGAGAAGGCGGCACGCAGCACGCCCGGGTCAGCGGCGATGCCACTGGCGGTGGCACGGGTGATCGGGCCCAGCGTCTGCAGCGGCAGGTTCACTTCCTTGGCCGCGGCAGCCAGATCGCTCGGGCTCTTGTTGATGGCGTCGACCAGACGGCCGGCCAGTTCGTTGAAGCCGCGCTCGCCGTCGGCCTTCAGCTGCTCGGCAGCCAGCGTGTCACGCACTTCCTCGAAGGACTTGCCCTGGCCGCCACGGACCGCAGCAACCTTGATGATGTGATAGCCGAACTCGGTCTTGACCGGACCAATCACGTCACCGGCCTTGGCAGCGAACAGCGCATCTTCGAACGGCTTGACCATCGCGCCGCGTTCGACCCAACCCAGGTCACCACCCTGGCCCTTCGAACCCGGGTCTTCCGAGTTGGCCTTGGCCAGTGCAGCGAAGTCGGCGCCGGCGGCCTTGGCTTCGGCGGCAATCTTGTTCGCCTTGGCTTCGGCACCGTCGCCGGTAATCAGGATATGCGAGGCCTGGCGCTGCTCCGGCGTGGTGAACTTCGCCTTCTCGTCTTCATAGCGCTTGCGCAGGGTGGCTTCGTCGGCGGCGGTCGGTGCCGGCAGGTTCGCACCATTGATCTCGACGTACTCGAGCGAAACGCTCTCGGCCTGGCGGAAGTCCTTGCCATGGCTGTCGTACCACTGCTTGATCTGCGAGTCGGTCACCGGCGCGGTATCGGCCGGCACTTCCGGCAGCGCGGCCAGTTCGACATCGCGGGTCTCGCCCAGCAGCTTCAGCAGGCGCTCGGTCTCGGACTGGGTAACGAAGCCCGAGTTCTGCAGGCCCGACGGAATCACCGACTGCTGCAGGCTCTCACGCACCAGTTCCTGGAACTGGGTCGGCGTGCGCGGCGGATTGCCACCGGCAAGCGCCAGGCGGTAGTTGTTCTCGTTGAACTTGCCGTTCGAATCGAGGAAGGCCGGGATGGTGGCGATGTACTCGCGCACCGCGCCATCGCCGATCACGACACCGGCCTGCTCGCCGACCAGGCGCACGACCTGTTCGTCGATCAGCTGATCGAGCACGGCCAGCTTGTTTTCGGTGCTTTCAAACGCGCGCGGGTCGAAATTCTCGCCCTGCTGCTGGCGCTCACGCATGCGCTCCTGCTCGAAGCGGGTGCGGAAATCCTGCGCGCTGATCTCATGATGCTGCCACAGCATGCGCACCGGCCACCACGACGGTGCCGAACGCCACCAGGTCGGCGGCGCGGAAACCTTGGCCACGTTCTGTGCGCCAACGCCACCGAGGTAGCTGTTGTCGATCACGAACAGGAACGGAATCATCAGCAGCCCCAGGATCACGGTGACGATCCAGCCTGAGGTCTTGTCGCGGAGTTTCTGCAGCATGGTGAGGAATCACAAGGCCTGATTGGCGAGCCCGGCAGTGTAACCCGCTTCGTCGCAGGGACCAAAAGCAACACCGGCGTGGCCTGCGCACCGCTTCCGACGGCACAAAGAAAAAGCCCCCGGCTTGCGCCGAGGGCTTTTAGAGTTGGCGGAGCGGACGGGACTCGAACCCGCGACCTCCGGCGTGACAGGCCAGCATTCTAACCAGCTGAACTACCGCTCCGCGCTGAAACTTTGCATGCGCCCAGTATATCCGAAGACTCCCTGGAAACCCAGCCCGGTGAACACTTTTTTCAAAGTTTTTTCACAGGGACTTAAGAATTCTGCAATGGCGGAGCGGACGGGACTCGAACCCGCGACCTCCGGCGTGACAGGCCAGCATTCTAACCAGCTGAACTACCGCTCCGTTCTTGCAAAACCTTTCGCCTTCTTCCCGAACCTTCCGGGGAGAAGACAAGGCCCCCGGCTTCAGGCCGGGGGCCTCGATGTAGTGGCGGAGCGGACGGGACTCGAACCCGCGACCTCCGGCGTGACAGGCCAGCATTCTAACCAGCTGAACTACCGCTCCACACTCAAACTTTTACCGCGGTGCTGTGGTGGGTGCTGAGGGTTTCGAACCCCCGACCCTCTCCGTGTAAAGGAGACGCTCTACCGCTGAGCTAAGCACCCCAGCGAGCCGCTTAGTTTACAGCATCCTTCAGGGCCTTGCCAGCCTTGAACGACGGATTCTTCGAAGCAGCGATCTTGATGGTGTCGCCGGTCTTCGGGTTGCGGCCGGTGCGTGCAGCACGGTCGCGGACCTGGAAGGTACCGAAGCCAACCAGGGTGACCGCATCGCCGTCCTTCAGCGCCTTGGTGATGGCAGCAACGACGGCATCGACAGCGCGGCTGGACTCGGCCTTGGTCAGGTCGGCAGCTTCAGCAACGGCATCGATCAATTCGGTCTTGTTCATTCTCTACAACTCCTTTGGCGGTGGGTTCCGCTTATTCGACAGGGAAGCAACCGCATGCCTTCTGCATGCGGCCACCATGTGGAAACGGTTCGCCGATTCAGTCATCGCTGACAGCGATCACTCATTCGCGAGTGCTGCTTTTATACCAGTGGCCCTACCCCCACGCAAGCTGGAAAGCCAGCAATGACGCGGGTTTCGGGCCATTGGACAGCGCGCGTCAATGCTTGACGCGCGCGCTTCCACTCGGTTTGGCCTTGCTGCGCACCGTGACACGCTGCGCACTCTTGCGCGCCTTCTTCGGTGCCAACGGACGCTCCAGCGCCAGGTCCAGGACCTCTTCGATGTACTTCACCGGGACGATCTTCAGATCGCGGGTGACGTTGGCCGGAATGTCGGCCAGGTCCTTGCGGTTCTCTTCCGGGATGATGACCGTGCGGATGCCGCCACGCAGTGCCGCCAGCAGCTTTTCCTTCAGGCCACCGATGGCGGTGACGCGACCACGCAGGGTGATCTCGCCGGTCATCGCCACATCGGCACGCACCGGCACCTTGGTCAGCATCGACACCAGCGAGGTGACCATTGCCGCACCGGCGCTCGGGCCGTCCTTCGGGGTGGCGCCATCGGGCACGTGCAGGTGCACGTCGTGCTTCTGCAGGAAGTCGCTGTCGATACCAAAGCCGACCGCACGCGAACGCACCACCGACAGCGCCGCTGAAGCCGATTCCTTCATCACGTTGCCGAGCTGGCCGGTCAGGATCAGCTGGCCCTTGCCCGGCACCAGCGTCGATTCGATCTGCAGCAGATCGCCGCCCACCTCGGTCCAGGCCAGGCCGGTGACCAGGCCGATCTCGTTTTCTTCCTCGGCACGGCCGAAGTCGAAGCGACGCACGCCCAGGTACTTGTCCAGGTTCTTGCTGGACACGCTCACCAGCGCCTTCTTCTTCGCGCCCTTCTTCGCCTTCACCGGCTGCGGGCCGGCCAGCGCGATCTCCTTCACCACCTTGCGGCAGATCTTGGCGATCTCGCGTTCCAGGTTGCGCACGCCCGATTCGCGCGTGTAGTAGCGCACGATGTCCTGGATGGCATCGCTGCCGATCTCCAGCTCTTCCGGCTGCAGGCCGTTGGCCTTGACCTGCTTGGGCACCAGGTAGCGGGTGGCGATGTTGAGCTTCTCATCCTCGGTGTAGCCGGGGATGCGGATCACTTCCATGCGGTCCAGCAGCGGGCCGGGAATGTTGAGCGAGTTCGAGGTGGCCACGAACATCACTTCGGACAGGTCCAGGTCCACTTCCAGGTAATGGTCGTTGAACGCGTTGTTCTGCTCCGGATCGAGCACTTCCAGCAGCGCCGAAGACGGATCGCCACGGAAGTCCATCGACATCTTGTCGATCTCGTCGAGCACGAACAGCGGGTTCTTGCTGCCGACCTTGTTGAGGTTCTGCACGATGCGGCCCGGCATCGAACCGACGTAGGTACGGCGGTGGCCACGGATCTCGGCCTCGTCGCGCACGCCGCCCAGCGACATGCGCACGAACTTGCGGTTGGTGGCCTTGGCGATGGACTGGCCCAGCGAAGTCTTGCCCACGCCCGGCGGCCCGACCAGGCACAGGATCGGGCCCTTCATCTGCTTCACGCGCGACTGTACCGCCAGGTATTCAAGGATGCGTTCCTTGACCTTCTCCAGACCGTAGTGATCGGCGTCGAGGGTGTCCTGCGCAGCCTTCAGGTCCTTGCGCACCTTGCTGCGCTTCTTCCACGGCACGCCCAGCAGCCACTCCAGGTAGTTGCGCACCACCGCGGCTTCGGCCGACATCGGCGACATCTGCTTGAGCTTGTTCAGTTCGTTGCGCGCCTTGGCTTCAACGGCCTTCGGCATGCCGGCTTCGGCGATCTTGCGGGCCAGTTCTTCCAGCTCGCCCGGTGCGTCGTCCAGGTCACCCAGTTCCTTCTGGATGGCCTTCATCTGTTCGTTGAGGTAGTACTCGCGCTGGCTCTTCTCCATCTGCGACTTCACGCGGCCGCGGATGCGCTTCTCCATCTGCTGCACGTCGATCTCGCCGTCGACCAGGCCGACCAGCATTTCCAGGCGGTCGCCCACGGCCAGCGTTTCCAGCAGGCGCTGCTTGTCGGCCAGGCGCACGCTGATGTGCGCGGCGATGGTGTCGGCCAGGCGCGCCGGCTCATCAATGCCCGACAACGTCTGCAACAGCTCCGGCGGCAGCTTGCGGTTGGTCTTGACGTACTGCTCGAACAGCGACATCAGCGAGCGGGCGATGGCCTCGACCTCGCGCGCTTCGCGCTCGTCAGTGGCGTCGATCTCCACCGCCTGGCCGTGCAGCGAGCCGTTGCGCTCGTCGACGTGGGTGACCTGCACGCGCGACAGTCCTTCGACCAGCACCTTGATGGTGCCGTCGGGCAGCTTCAGCAGCTGCAGCACCTGCGCCAGCGTACCGACCTGGTAGAGGTCGGCCGCATGCGGGTCGTCGGTTTCGGCCGACTTCTGCGCCAGCAGCAGGATGCGCTTGTCCGCCTCCATTGCCTGTTCGAGCGCGTGCATGGACTTGTCACGGCCGACGAACAGCGGGATGACCATGTGCGGGAACACCACTACGTCGCGCAGCGGCAGGACCGGCAGGTCGAGGGTTTCACTTGGGGAACGGGCCATGGGGGCTCCAGGGAAGGGGGAAAACCGCCTCCGGGAGGGCATCTTCCGGAGACAAAAAAAGCCGATGGCCCCGTTATGGGGCCATCGGCTTTCAGATGCAAGGCATTCCTTGAAAATCCTTTCCAATCAACAACCTGGAAGGATCACTCGGCGCCTGCGGCCTTCTGTTCAGGGGCCGCTGGGGTCTGGTAGATCAGGTACGGCTCTGACTTGTGCTCGATCACCGACTCGTCCACCACCACCTTGCTGACGTTTTCCTGCGACGGCAGGTCGTACATGGTGTCCAGCAGGACCGATTCGACGATGGTACGCAGGCCGCGGGCACCGGTCTTGCGCTTGAGCGCCTTGCGGGCAATGGCCGACAACGCGTCCGGGCGGAACTCCAGCTCGACGTTCTCCATCTCGAACAGCTTCTTGAACTGCTTGGTGATGGCGTTCTTCGGCTCGGTCAGGATCTTGATCAGGGCCGGCTCGTCCAGCTCCTCCAGGGTCGCCACCACCGGCAGGCGGCCGACGAACTCGGGAATCAAGCCGAACTTGATCAGGTCTTCCGGCTCGACTTCGGCCAGCACCTTGCCCACTTCCTGCTTGCGCTCGCTGCTCTTCACCTTGGCGCCGAAGCCGATGCTGCCGACGTCGGTGGAACGGGCCTGGATCACCTTGTCCAGCCCGGCAAAAGCGCCGCCGCAGATGAACAGGATGTTCTTGGTGTCCACCTGCAGGAATTCCTGCTGCGGGTGCTTGCGGCCGCCCTGCGGCGGAACGCTGGCCACGGTGCCTTCGATCAGCTTCAGCAGGGCCTGCTGCACGCCTTCGCCGGACACATCGCGGGTGATCGACGGGTTCTCGCTCTTGCGCGAGATCTTGTCGATTTCATCGATGTAGACGATGCCCTGCTGCGCCTTCTCGACGTCGTAGTCGCACTTCTGCAGCAGCTTCTGGATGATGTTCTCCACGTCCTCGCCCACGTAACCGGCTTCGGTCAGCGTGGTGGCGTCGGCCATGGTGAACGGCACGTTGAGCAGGCGGGCCAGGGTCTCGGCCAGCAGGGTCTTGCCCGAACCGGTCGGGCCGACCAGCAGGATGTTCGACTTCGCCAGTTCGACGTCATCGTTCTTCTGCCGGCTCTCGATGCGCTTGTAGTGGTTGTACACGGCCACGGCCAGGGTGCGCTTGGCGCGGTTCTGGCCGATCACGTACTGGTCGAGCACCTCGAGGATCTCGCGCGGCTTCGGCAGCGAACTGCGCGCCGACTGCGCCTTTTCCTCAAGCTCCTCGCGGATGATGTCGTTGCACAGCTCCACGCATTCATCACAGATGAACACGCTCGGACCCGCAATCAGCTTGCGCACTTCATGCTGGCTCTTGCCGCAGAAAGAGCAGTAGAGGATCTTGCCGGTGTCCGTGGAACGACCTTGGCGGTCTTCGCTCATGCTTCGCTTACCCAGTTACCCCACCCGCTGAACGGGGGTTCGATTCGAGAATAGCACAGGGCCGAGGGGACACCAGTCCCGCCCGACCCTGCAGGAACGAGGCCTCCATGGCCCCGTGAAGGCCGGTCAACCGGCCTGGATCGACTCATCCGGACGACGCTCCAGGACCTGGTCGACCAGACCGTAGGCCTGCGCCTCGAAGGCGCTCTTGAAGTTGTCGCGCTCGGTGTCGCGGGCGATCGTCTCCAGCGACTGGCCGGTGTGCTTGGCCAGCACCTCGTTCAGGCGCGAACGCAGGGTCAGGATCTCACGCGCGTGGATGTCGATGTCGGTGGCCTGGCCCTGGTAGCCACCCAGCGGCTGGTGGATCATCACGCGCGAGTTCGGCAGCGCATAGCGCTTGTCGGCTTCGCCCGCGGCCAGCAGCAGGGCACCCATCGAGGCAGCCTGGCCGATGCAGGTGGTGCTCACATTCGGCTTGATGTACTGCATGGTGTCGTAGATCGCCATGCCGGCGGTGACCACGCCACCCGGCGAGTTGATGTAGATGTTGATGTCCTTTTCCGGGTTTTCCGATTCCAGGAACAGCAACTGCGCCACCACCACGTTGGCCATGTGATCGTCGATCGGGCCCACGAGGAAGATCAGGCGCTCCTTCAACAGGCGCGAATAGATGTCGTAGGCACGCTCGCCGCGGCTGGTCTGCTCGACCACCATCGGAACCAGGTTCAGGGCTTTGGTTCGGTTGTCCATTACGTGAGGTACCTATCTTGGGGGGGCAACAACCCCGCGCCGGCAAAGGCGCGGGGCATCCGGTGATCCGCCCGGGCTTACTGGCGGATCGCGTCCTGGAACGACAGCTTCTCTTCGGTGTGCTGGGCACGCTCGGCGATCCAGTCGATCACCTGCTCTTCCATCACACGGTTCTGCAGGCCAGACATCAGCTGGGGGTCGTTGCGGTACATCTCAATGACCTGCTCCGGCTCTTCGTAGGTCGAAGCGATCAGACGCATCGTTTCGTTCAGGCGCTTGGCTTCCAGGCGCAGGTCGTTGATGCGGGCCACTTCACCGACCAGCAGGCCGACCAGCACGCGCTTGGCGGCCGCTTCCTTGAAGCCTTCGTGGGCATCGGCCGGGATCTCGCCGACGTTCTGGCCGTTGCGGCGGATCTGCTCGACCTGCTGGGCCAGCATGGCACGGGCTTCGTTCTCGACCAGGCGCGGCGGCATTTCCACCGAGGAATAGGCGGCGATCAGCTGCTCGCCCACTTCGCGGCGCAGGCGGTTCATCAGCGCGCCCTTCAGCTCGCGCTCCAGGTTGGCGCGGATGTCGCTGCGGAACTGCTCCACGTCGCCGCCCTTCACGCCAAAGCTCTTGATGAAGGCTTCGTCGACCGCCGGCACGACCGGCTCGGACACTTCGGCGACCTTGACGGTGACCTGCACGGTCTTGCCGGCCAGCACCGGCACGCGCCAGTCAGCCGGGAACTCGACGTCCAGGGTCTTCTCTTCGCCCTTGGCCAGGCCGACCAGGCCCTTTTCAATGGTCTCGAACATCATGCCCTGGCCGAGCACGATCGAACCCTTCTCGGTGCCTTCGGCCGACAGGCGCTCTTCACCGGCCTGCGACCAGGTTTCCACCGCGACCAGGTCACCGTCCTGCGCGCCACGGCTGACCGGGGCCCAGGTACGACGCTGGTTCTGCAGGTTCTCGATCATCTGGTCGATGTCGGCGTCGGTGATCTCGGCGGTGTGGCGCACGACAGTCAGCTTGCTGACGTCGATGTCGCCGAAGTCCGGCACCACTTCCACGGTGGCCACGAAGGAGAATTCACCCTCGTCGCCCTTGTCGATGCGCGGGCTGCCGACGATGCGCAGATCGTGCTCGCGCACGGCCGCGTCGAAGGTTTCGCGCAGCAGGCCGTCCAGCGCCTCGCCACGGACCTGCGCGCCGAAGCGCTGCTCGATCACCTTGGCCGGCACCTTGCCCGGACGGAAACCCTTGATGCGGGTGGTACGGGCGATTTCGCCCAGGCGGCCGACGATGTGGCTCTGCAGACGGTCTTCCGGCAGCGAGAAGCTCAGGCGGCGTTCCAGGTTGCCGGTGGATTCGATCGAAGCTTGCATGTTGACTCCTGCCACCGGTGGCCCACGCCCCCGGCTCGATGATTGGGATGAAACGGTTGTAAGGACACGACGTCTGGGACGCGCCTGCTTGCCGCAGCCCTTTAGTTTCGCCCAATTCGGCCTGCACTGCCAGCGCGTGCCGGTCAAGGGGGGGCAGCGGGGCCCGATCAGGGCGGGGGACAGGCCGGCACTGGTGCGAAAGGGGGGACTCGAACCCCCACGCCTTGCGGCACTGGAACCTAAATCCAGGGCGTCTACCAATTCCGCCACTTTCGCGTGGCCGGCACAGGCGTTCATTGTCGCAGGCGCCGGCTGGAATCGGAAGGCCTGCACAAAACTGAACATGACAGGCGGGCACATCGTCCGCGCCAAAGGCCGTCCCGAAAGTCAGGCGACCGTTCGGGACGGCAGCGACTCAGTGTTTCGCCGCGGCAGGAGGCGCAGATGCGTCAGCGCCCTGCCCAGCCGCATCCACCTTGCGGCTGTCCACGCCACCATCATCGGTGCGACGCAGGTCCACAGCCTCGCTGGCGGCCCCACCCTCCGCCAGCGATGCCGGCTGCGCGACTCCCGCGATCGGGCGCGCCCGAACGGCCCCGGTGCCCGCATCGCGCTCGACCGTCTTCGCCGGGTCACTGCCAGGTGCGCAGGCCACCAGCGCCAGCAACGCGAAAGGAACCCACGCCATCCGGGACAGTCGGTTGATATCGGTCATCAGCTTCTTCCTTCGTACATGCGCCCTCGGCGCGGAAGATCCATTGGGTGCGATGAAAGAGGCAATGCGGTGAGAAGCAGCGCACAGCATTGAGAACACTGATGACGCACATGCCCCTGGTTTCAGCACCGCTTCAGTAGATCCGCGCCATGCGTGGATGAAGCGCAACCCGGCAAACAGGCAAGAAAAAAGCCACTTGGCGAACCAAGTGGCTTTCGTCTGGTGGGCTGTCAAGGATTCGAACCTTGGACCTATTGATTAAGAGTCAACTGCTCTACCAACTGAGCTAACAGCCCGAAATCGGGGCGCGAATTATGACCCGATCCGCTCGGTGGGTGCAAGCACTTTTTTCAACATCGTTAAAACCAGCGCCGCAGTCCCGCTGCCGCTGCAGAACCCCGCCAGGCGGAGCGCTTCAGCGCGTGATCCATGGAAATGACGGGGTCACACTTATAAGAAAAAAGCCACCTGGCGTACCAGGTGGCTTCTGTCTTGGTGGGCCGTCAAGGATTCGAACCTTGGACCTATTGATTAAGAGTCAACTGCTCTACCAACTGAGCTAACGGCCCGTGAAACTCAGACGCACATTGTAACGTGCATTCTGTTTATTGCAATACCGCTCCGGCTGCGCCGATACGGTTGAAACAGTGGGGTGGCTGAGGGGATTCGAACCCCCGACCACCGGAATCACAATCCGGTACTCTAACCAACTGAGCTACAGCCACCACTGAAACTTTCGCTCCATCGCCGATACCACTGACGCCGGAACCTTGAACATTGCCTGGGGACTGTCACCGAAGTTGCGGTCCGCCGAAGCGAGTCCGATATTCTGGTGGAGTCCTTGCGCTTTTGCAAGCACTTCTTCACATCCGCCGATGCGATCCCGGTGCTCGCCAATGGCGCGCCCGACAGGAATCGAACCTGTAACCGCCGGCTTAGAAGGCCGGTGCTCTATCCAGTTGAGCTACGGGCGCCCGAACCGGAACGGTGTCCAATCCGACGTGATGTGGGATTGGTCGGGGTAGAGGGATTCGAACCCCCGACATCCTGCTCCCAAAGCAGGCGCGCTACCAGACTGCGCTATACCCCGGTCTTGCAATCCCCTCGGGCCACGCCCGGGGAGTTGGTCATTGTCGCCAAGCGCATTGGGAACTGTCAACGCAGGATGCGCAGATCCAGTGCCTGCCACAACGCCGAAAGCAGTCATCGGCTATGCTCACGCCCATCGGCCGGATGGCCGTCCTGACCCTCATTCGCACGGAGAACGCGTATGCGCAGCGGCAACCCGGCTCTTTCCGAGTCCACCTTCCTCGACCTCGCCAGTGGCTCGGTGGTGACCAGCCCCGACCAGGCAATGACCCTCAACGGCACCGTCAACAAGACCGGCTTCCTGCTGCTGTTGACCGTGCTGACGGCCGCTTTCGCCTGGAACCAGACCATCGACGACTACGGTCAGGTTTTGCCCGGTGCCAGGCTGTATGCCATGGGCGGCGCCATCGGCGGCCTGGTGCTGGCGCTGATCACCGTCTTCAAGAAGGAATGGTCGCCGGTCACCGCGCCGATGTACGCGCTGGTGGAGGGCCTGTTCCTCGGCGCCATCTCGGCCGTGTTCAACGCCAAGTTCCCGGGCATCGTCTTCCAGGCCGTGCTGCTGACCTTCGGCACTCTGTTCGCGCTGCTGTTCGCGTACCGCAGCGGCCTGATCAAGGCCACCGAGAACTTCAAGATGGGCGTGGTCGCGGCCACCGGCGGCATCGCCCTGCTCTACCTGGCGTCGTTCGTGCTGGGCTTCTTCAACATCGACGTGCCGGTGATCCATGACTCCAGCTGGCTGGGCATCGCCTTCAGCCTGTTCGTGGTGGTCGTGGCCGCGCTGAATCTGGTGCTGGACTTCGACTTCATCGAGACCGGTGTTGCCCAGCGTGCACCGAAGTACATGGAGTGGTATGGCGCATTCGGCCTGATGGTGACCCTGGTCTGGCTGTACATTGAATTCCTGCGCCTGCTGTCGAAGATCCAGCAGCGCTGAGCCGGAACATGCAATAGACGACAAAGGGCGCCCTTCGTGGCGCCCTTTTTCGTTCCTCCCTCAGCGCGCCAGCAGCACCGGCAGCGACGACGCCAGCAACGCGATGCCTGATGCGGTCAGCAGGCCCAGCACGACCTGCCGGAAGCGCGCCTCGCTGATGCCGATGTAGACCCGCGCACCCAGCAGGGTCGGCACCAGCATGGCCGGTGCCACGATGGCGAAGTACGGCAACATCTGTCGGCTCACCAGGCCACTGCCGACATAGGTGGCCATGGTCACCGCCAGCATTGCCAAGTTGAAGTTCTGGATGACCGCGCGCTGTTCGTCCTTGCCGAAGCCCCGCAGGGTGCTCCACAACGTCGGCACCGGCCCGGCAAAGCCGCCGATGCCACTGAGCACGCCACCGGCCATGCCGGCAATCGCATCACCGATACGGCCGCCGACGCGGACCGGAGGCAACGAGCGCGCCATCAGCATCACCGGGCACCACAGCGCCAGGAAGCCGCCCAGCAGCGCCTTGAACCAGTCCATGTCCAGCTGTGGCAGCACCATCACGCCCAGCGGAATGCCGGCCAGCCCGCCCAGCACGAACGGCAGCAGCAGGCGCAGGTTGAATCCGCGGCGCACGGTGAACACCGCGACCAGCTGCCCGACCAGCGCACCAAACACCGACAGCGTCGCCGCCAAACGTGGTTCCAGCCCCCACGCCCAGAACGACACGGCCACCATGCCGAAGGCGAAGCCGGACAGGCCCTGCACGAATCCGGCGACGATCGCGCCCAGCGCGACCAGCAGATACACCGACTCCATCACCACCTCGGTTGCTGTCGCGCGACTACCCTGCCGCGCCCACCTGTGCAGCGTAGTGCGCCGCAAGGTGCTCGACCAGCGCGCGCACCTTCGGCGCCAATGCCCGCGCATGCGGATACAGCGCGAAGTAGCGCCGCTGTCCGGCGTGCCAGGCAGGCAGCACACGGATCAGGCGGCCGGCACGCAGGTCCTCCTGCACGGTCAGCGCAGTAAACAGGCTGATGCCCATGCCAGCCAGCGCGGCGGCGTACAACGCTGGCGTCGCATCCACCCGCAGGCGTTGCCCGGCCTCGACGCTCGCACTGGCACCGCGCGGCCCCTGCAACTGCCAGGGCGGCATTGACGGCGTGGGACTGAAGCCCAGCAGCGTGTGCTGCGCAAGATCCGATGCCTGACGCGGCAGGCCATGACGCGCCAGGTAGGCCGGCGCCGCGACCAGGATGCGCGGGCAACTGGCCAGTTCGCGCGCAACCAGCTGGCTGTCCGGCAACGAGGCCGCGATACGCAGCGCCAGGTCGAAGCCACCACCGACGACATCGACCAGTTGATCATCGGCCGACAGGTCAAGCGCGACCTGCGGATAGCGCTGCAGGAACGACGGTAGCCAATGCGGCAGCTCCTGGCTGGCCACCACCTGCGGCACGCTGATCCGCACGATGCCACTGGGCTGCGCCTGACCGGCACGCACGCGATCATCCGCTTCCTGCAGGCGATCCAGCAGCGCTGCCGCCTCGCGGTAGTAGTCGCGACCGGCTTCGGTCAGTGACAGCCGGCGGCTGTTGCGATCGAGCAGTCGCACCTGCAGATGCTCTTCCAGCTGCCGCAGTTGCCGTGACATTGCCGAGTGGGTGGTCCCCACGCGTTCGGCAGCAGCAGTGAAGCTGCCTACGTCGACGATGGCGCGCAGCGCACGCAGGGCGGCGAAGTGATCCATCGGCAAGTGGCTCCACGTGGCGGGGCCCACGGCATGCGGGCCCCGCCAGCTTATCAAGCGCCGTTGCCGGTCTTGCGCACCGGCAACGCCAGGATCGCGTCGGTACTCATGACATTACCGAAGGCGTCTTCGATCTGCGCCAGCGAGGCGTCATGCAGCGCGCGATGATCGATGCGCTGGCCACCGGCCAGGTCCAGGTCGCGGCTGGCGCTGGCATCGGACGATACGATTACCCGGTAGCCGCGTGGCGCCGCCGCCGCGTCGCGCGCAGCACCGGCCACACAGGCATGGGTCTGCAGGCCGGTGACGATCAGGGTGTCGATGCCGGCATCCCTCAGCACCGTGTCGAGCACCGCGGCCGAGTTGCCAGCGAACACGCTGACGTTGTCCTTCTGCACCACGGTCTCACCCTTGCGCGGCAGCAGGTCGCGATGGAAGTCGGCATTGACGCTGCCCTGTGCGAACAGCGGCGCGCCGGCCGGCAACACGTGCTGCACGTGGATCACGCGGATGCCATGGGTATCGGCGAACTGCACCACGCGCTGGGCCTGCCGCAGCGCGGCCACGCCATCGGGAATGACCATGCGACCACCGGCAAAGCCCGGCGCGGCCTTGGCATCGAAGTACTCGTTCTGGAAGTCGATCACCAGCACGGCGGTCTTCGCCGCATCCAGCGAGGTCGCGACCGGCGCGCCCGCCATATGGCGGATGGTGGGATGGGCCGGCTCGGCGGCAGCGACCGGAGTGGTGGCGGCCATGCCGATCAGGCTGGCCAGGCCGAAGGCGGTGAGATTCATGGAGCGACTCCTGTGCAGTGGAAAGTGGGCACAGGATGCGGAGCGGATGGCGCACGAACCAGCCGTGCAACAGCACATGATCTGTGCGAGCTACGCACAGACAACCCCCTGTAGAGCCACCCCATGGGTGGCTGAGGACCAAAGCCACGCCATCCACGCATGGCGTGGATCTACCAGTCAGCCCACAACGCAACGGGGCGCCCGAAGGCGCCCCGCTGTGGATCCAACCGAGGTCGACCGCCGCTTACAGGCGGCTGGCGATGGCCTGGGCGAAGCTCATGGTGGTGCCGGTACCGCCCAGGTCGCCGGTCAGCGAATCCTTGGCTTCCATGGTAGCCACGATGGCCTTGCGCAGGCGCTCGGCGTTTTCCGGCTGGCCGATATGGTCCAGCATCTGCGCGGCTGCCAGCAGCAGCGCGCACGGATTGGCCTTGCCCTGGCCGGCGATGTCCGGCGCGGTGCCGTGCACGGCTTCGAAGATCGCCGCCTCCTTGCCGATGTTGGCACCCGGGGCCAGGCCCAGGCCGCCGACCAGGCCGGCGCACAGGTCGGAGATGATGTCGCCGAACAGGTTGGTCGTAACGATCACGTCGAACTGTTCCGGACGCATCACCAGCTGCATGCAGCAGTTGTCGACGATCATTTCCTGGAACTCGATCTCCGGGTACTGCGCGGCCACTTCACGGGCGACGTTCAGGAACAGGCCCGAGGTCGACTTGATGATGTTGGCCTTGTGCACAGCGGTGACCTTCTTGCGGCCGGTACTCTTGGCCAGCTCGAAGGCGTAGCGCACGATGCGCTCGGAGCCCTTGCGGGTGATGCGGGTGCCGGAGAAGGCGGTCTCGCCGTCGGCCGACACTTCCTGGCCTTCGGCCAGGTAGGCACCCTCGGTGTTCTCACGAACGGTGATCAGGTCGACGTTGTCGAAGCGCGACTTGGTGTTCGGGAAGGTGTGGGCCGGACGCACGTTGGCGTACAGGTCGAAATGGCGGCGCAGGCTGACGTTGATCGAGGTGAAGCCACCACCGACCGGGGTGGTCAGCGGGCTCTTCAGCGCGACCTTGTTGCGCGCGATCGATTCCAGGGTCACCGCCGGCATCAGGTCGCCGTGCTTTTCCAGGGCCACCAGGCCGGCGTCGGCGTCTTCGTACTCCAGGCCAGTCTTGAGCTGGTCGAGCACGAACAGGGTGGCGTCCATGATTTCCGGGCCAATGCCGTCGCCGCGGATGACCGTAATTTTCTGCGTCATTGATCGATGTTCCGAACAGGGGGAAAAACGCCGTCCGGACGTGCCCGGAAACGCCGGCGCAAAGGAAGTTTCACCGGCAATTATGCCTTAGCCGGGGGCGGCTACCCAAGTAGACCATGGTCCTGACCCCGGCAAAGGCATAATTGCCCGCGCATTTTTCCTCTACCCCCGCCTGTCGGCGCGCCCCTTCAACAAGAAGGGCTCCTGGGCTGTTGGATCGCGGGACAGGCCCCCTCGCGGGCCCGGTAGTGCCGGCCGCTGGCCGGCAACCCCGGCCATGCCGGATTCAGGCGATGCCGGCCTGCGGCCGGCACTGCCCTCAGTGCTCGTGCGCTGCCGGAGCGCTGGCGCCGCCTTCAAGCTGGTCGAGGAAGTCGACCGCGCGGCGCAGGTGCGGGATCACGATGGAACCGCCCACCACCAGGCCGACCGAGAAGGTCTCGAAGAACTCTTCACGGGTTACCCCGGCGTCCTTGCACTGGGCCACGTGGTAGCTGATGCAGTCGTCGCAGCGCAGCACCATCGAGGCCACCAGGCCCAGCAGTTCCTTGGTCTTCACGTCCAGCGCGCCGGCCTGGTAGGTCTGCGTGTCCAGTGCGAAGAAGCGCCGCACCACCTGGTTCGGTTCGCCCAGGATGCGTTCGTTCATGCGCTTGCGGAAGTCGGTGAATTCGGCGATGCGGTCCTTGCTGCCGTCGTCGGCCGCGCTCATGCCTGGCCCTGCCCGGCCAGCAGCGGCTCGAGCTTGCCTTCACGGTGCAGGGCCATCATGTCGTCGTAGCCGCCCACGTGGACGTCGCCGACGAAGATCTGCGGCACGCTGGTGCGGCGGGTCAGTGCCATCATCTTCTCGCGCTCGGCCGGGTCCAGGTCGATGCGGACCTCGGTCCACTGCTGGCCCTTGCTCTTCAGGAAGTTCTTGGCGGCCACGCAGTACGGGCAGACGGCGGTGGAATAGATGGTGATGGCGGGGGCGCCGCCGGCGGTCTGGGCTGTCACGGGAAACTCCACGATGGATCGACGGTCTACATATGGTACCGGTGCGCTGGAAATTCCACGCCACCGCCGCAACACTGTGGGTTAACGAATGGTTGCCCCCTGCCCTGCCACGCTTGGCGCGCCCTGCCCGAGGACCTTCCGCTTGCGAGCCCTGCTGCTGACTACCGCCGTTACCCTGGCCCTGGCCATGCCGCTGGCCCAGGCCCAGGAGAAGCTGCCCGACATCGGCTCCTCGGCCGGCGAGCTGCTGACCCCGGCGCGCCAGGCCGAGTACGGCGCGATGATGCTGCGCGAGCTGCGCAACTACGGCTACCTGCTGGACGACCCGCTGGTGAACGACTGGCTGCAGACCATGGGCACCCGGCTTGGCTCCAACAGCGACCAGCCGCGCCAGCCCTACACGTTCTTCGTGATGAAGGACCGCCAGATCAACGCCTTCGCCACGCTGGGCGGCTATATCGGGGTCAATGCAGGCCTGGTGCTGACCGCCGAGCGCGAGGACGAGGTGGCTGCAGTCCTGTCGCACGAAATCGCCCACGTCACCCAGCAGCACGTGCTGCGCGGGGTCGAACGCGCCCAGCGCGACCAGATACCGATCCTGCTCGGCATGCTGGCGGCGGTGGTGGCCGCGCAGGCCAGCAACAGCACCTCCTCCGGCAACGCGACGATGGCCGCGATCAGCTCCGGCATGGGCCTGATGCAGCAGCGGCAGATCAACTACACCCGCTCCAACGAATCGGAGGCCGACCGCCTCGGCATCCGCACCCTGTCGCGCAGCGGCTACGACGTGGATGCCATGGCCGGCTTCTTCGAGCGCATGTCGGCGGCGATGCGCGGCAACGAGGGCGGCTACAGCGTGCCCGAGTTCCTGCGCACCCACCCGGTCAACATCACCCGCATCAGCGAGGCCAAGGCCCGCGCCGAGCAGATGAAGAAGGACACGGTGCTGCTGACCACCAGCACCCCCAGCGGCGAACGCAGGGAGCGGGTGAATCCGGCCGACCCGGGCCTGGCCGAGCCGCTGCTGCGCGGAAACAACCCCTTGCTGCCCAGCAGCGTGCTGCGCGTTCCGGTCGGCCAGCTGGCCCGTGGCGCCAGTGGCGACTTCGAGTGGGCACGCGAGCGCCTGCGCGTGCTGAGCGCCGATTCCACCGCCGAAGTGGAGCGCGAATACGCGGACATGGCCAAGCGGCAGAAGGACGGTCTCAACGACGCCCAGCGCTATGGCCAGGCCCTGGCGGTCATGCGCGGCGGCCGCAGCGGTGCCACGCAGGCCCGGCAGACCCTGGCCAGCCTGCTGCAGACCCGCCCGGACAACCTGTGGCTGGCACTGGGCCTGGGCGAGGCCGAATCGCGTGCCGGACTGGGCGCGCAGGCCAACACCCGTTTCGAGCAGCTGCTGCGCGAGCACCCCAACAGCCGGCCCGTGGCTCTGACCTACGCCGAGATCCTGAACGAACAGGGCACCCGCGAGGCGGGCCAGCGCGCTCAGGCCATGCTGCGGCCCCTGCTGTCGCAAAGTGGTAACGATCCGGTCTTCCAGCAGCGATACGCCCGCGCCAGCGAGCTGGCCGGTGACAGCGTGCGCGCCAGCGAGGCCTATGCCGAGGCCGCCTTCCTCAGCGGCCGCCCGGAGCAATCGCTGATGCAGCTGCAGGCCCTCAAGCGCAACCCGGCGCTGGACTACGTGGGCCGGGCGCGGGTGGATGCGCGCATCGAGGCGATCACCCCCACCGTGCTGGAGCTGCGCCGCCAGGGCGTGCAGGACCCGGACTTGGACCGCCGCTGAGTGTTGCATGACCAGTCGATGGCAATCCCGACCGGTTCCGGCCAGGTAGTCACAAACATGTCATCAAACCGTAGTCTACTGGCACCACTCCAGTAACCGAGCCCTACGGTGTCCTCGTGCAGAAACGCATCCTGATCGTCGATGACGAGCCCGCGATCCGTGAAATGGTCGCCTTCGCCCTGCGCAAGGGCGATTACGAACCGGTCCACGCCGGCGATGCCCGTGAGGCCCAGACCGCCATCGCCGACCGCGTCCCCGACCTGATCCTGCTGGACTGGATGCTGCCCGGCACCAGCGGCCTGGACCTGGCCCGCCGCTGGCGCAAGGAAACGCTGACCCGCGAAGTGCCGATCATCATGCTGACCGCCCGCGGTGAAGAGAACGACCGCGTAGGTGGCCTTGAAGCCGGCGTCGACGACTATGTGGTCAAGCCGTTCTCGGCGCGCGAACTGCTGGCCCGCATCCGTGCGGTCATGCGCCGCGCCCGCGAGGACGACGAGGACGGCAGCGTGGCCGTCGGCCCGATCCGCATCGACGGCGCCGCCCATCGCGTGTTCGCCAACGACCAGCCGGTGCCGATCGGCCCGACCGAGTACCGCCTGCTGCACTTCTTCATGACCCACCCCGAGCGCGTCTACACCCGCGCCCAGCTGCTGGACCATGTGTGGGGCGGCAGCGTGTACGTGGAGGAGCGCACCATCGACGTGCACATCCGCCGCCTGCGCAAGACGCTGGAACCGTTCAACGCCGAGAACATGGTGCAGACCGTGCGCGGCGCCGGCTACCGCTTCTCCACCGCGACCTGAGTCTCGTCGTGCCGACGCCGCGCACCCGCGGGTGCCGGCGCCGGCAACTCTGCTATAACCCTCGGTTCACCCCAGTGAACCGCCGCACTTCAACGACGAGATCGCAATGCCCCGCCACATCCGCTCTGCCTGGTTGAAGACCCTGGCCACCGTTGCCGCGGTACTGCTGTTCTCCGGACTGGTGGGGTGGTTCACGGGTCACCTGTGGCTGTGCATCGCACTGGGCGCGCTGGCCACCCTGGCCTGGCATTACTGGCGGCTGCGCAGCGTGCTGCGCCGGCTGACCGCGCGCCAGCGCTGGGATACCGCCGAGGAAGGCACCGGCGTCTGGAACGAGCTGGACCGCCTGCTGTACCGCAACCAGGTGGAAATGCGCGTTCGCAAGCGCCGCCTGCTCGACATGCTGCGCAGCTACCGCGCCGCGGCCGCCGCGCTGCCCGATGCCGTGGTGGTGCTGGACCGCAACAGCCAGCGCGTGCAGTGGTTCAACGAAGCGGCCACCGCCCTGCTTGGCCTGCATCATCCGGGCGACCTCGGCGAGGCGCTGGTCGAACGCCTGCAGCCGATGCCGCTGGCGCACTGGCTGGCCGGCGGCCGCAACGCCGAGCCGATCCTGGACGTGCCCTCACCGGTCGATCCTGCGATCCGCCTGAACCTGCGACTGATTCCGTATTCTTCGGACTACTGGTTGCTGATCGCCCGCGACGTCAGCAAGCTGCTGCGCCTGGAACAGGTGCGCCGCGACTTCGTCGCCAACGTTTCACACGAACTGCGCACGCCGCTCACCGTGGTCCACGGTTACCTGGACATGATGGACCCGGAGGATTTCCCGGGCACCGGTCCGATGCTGGAAGAAATGCGCAAGCAGAGCCAGCGCATGGCCCAGCTGGTGGAAGACCTGCTGACCCTGTCGCGGCTGGAATCGCAGGAGCACAGCGAGGAAGAGACCGTCGCCATGCAGCCGATGCTGGCCACACTACGCCGCGAGGCCGAAGCGCACAGCCAGGGCCGCCACCAGATCAGCATCGACGATCTGGCCGGCGTCGACCTGCAGGGTTCCACCAAGGAGCTGCATAGCGCCTTCTCCAACCTGGTCACCAATGCGGTGCGCTATACGCCGGCCGGTGGCCGCATCGCCGTGGAGTTCCGCCGCGAAGGCGAGGGCGCGGTGCTGGCGGTGCGCGATTCCGGTTACGGCATCCCGGCTTCCCACCTGCCACGCCTGACCGAACGTTTCTACCGCGTCTCCAGCAGCCGCTCCCGCGAAAGCGGCGGTACCGGCCTGGGCCTGTCCATCGTCAAGCACATCCTCGGCCTGCACCACGCGCGGCTGGAGATTGAAAGCGAGGTCGGCAAGGGCTCGGTGTTTTCCTGCCATTTCGATGCCGACCACGTGCGCCCGCGCGAGTCCGCCCCCCTGACTTCCATCGAAGAATGACGCCATGAGCAGCCTCGGATCCCTCCCCCTCCCCGTGAGCCCGGACAACGATCCGTTGCGCGACCCGGCGCTCTACATCAACCGCGAGCTGTCGCAGCTGGATTTCAACTTCCGCGTGCTGGCGCAGGCGATGGATCCGCAGGTGCCGCTGCTGGAGCGCCTGCGCTTCATGTGCATCTCCTGCACCAACCTGGACGAGTTCTTCGAGATCCGCGCCGCCGCCGTCCGCCACGCGCAGGAATTCGGCCTGCCACCGGCACCGGACGGGATGAGCCCGCAGGCCATCCTCAACGCCATCCACGACCGCGCGGCACAACTGGTCGACCAGCAGTACCGCTGCTGGAACGAGACGCTGCGCCCGGCGCTGATGGAGGCCGGCATCGGCGTGCTCGGCCGCCACTCCTGGACCGATCGGCAGAGGCGCTGGCTGCGCGCCTATTTCCGCAACGAGATCATGCCGGTGCTGTCGCCGCTGGGCCTGGACCCGGTGCACCCGTTCCCGAAGATCCTCAACAAGTCGCTGAACATCGTGGTGGTGCTGAAGGGCACCGACGCATTCGGCCGCGCCGGCCATCTGGCCATCGTGCGTGCGCCGCGCTCGCTGCCGCGCATCATCCAGCTGCCGGAGAAGCTCGGCGGGTCGCAGAATTTCGTGTTCCTGTCCTCGGTGCTGTCCACCTTCGTCGATGAGCTGTTCCCGGGCATGGAAGTCCAGGGGGCCTACCAGTTCCGCGTCACCCGCAACTCCGAGCTGGTGGTGGACGAGGAGGAGGTGGAGAACCTGGCGCTGGCACTGCGCGACGAACTGGTCGATCGCGGCTACCGGCCGGCGGTGCGGCTGGAAATCGCGCAGGACATGCCGCGCGAGATCGTGCGCACCCTGCTGCAGAACTTCGGCCTGACCGAGAACGCGGTGTACCGCATCGACGGCCCGGTCAACCTCAACCGCATCATCCAGTTGTACGACCTGATCGCACAGCCGGACCTGAAGTACCCGCCAATGACCCCGCGCACGCTGCGCGACAGCGACGGCATCTTCGAGACCGCGGCGCGCCAGGACCTGCTGCTGCACCACCCGTTCGATGCTTTCACCGCGGTGCTGGACCTGATCCGGCAGGCAGCGATCGACCCCAACGTGCTGGCGATCAAGCAGACCCTGTACCGCACCGGCAAGGATTCGCTGATTGTCGATGCGCTGATCCAGGCTGCGCGCAACGGCAAGGACGTGACCGTGGTCGTTGAACTGCGCGCACGCTTCGACGAAGAGGCCAACCTGGGCCTGGCCGATCGCCTGCAGGAAGCCGGCGTACAGGTGGTGTACGGCGTGGTCGGCTACAAGACCCACGCCAAGATGCTGCTGATCGTGCGCCGCGAGGGCCGCAAGCTGCGCCGCTACGTACACCTGGGCACCGGCAACTACCACAGCGGCACCGCCCGCGCGTACACCGACATCAGCCTGATCACCGCCGATGCGGACATCGGCAACGACGTGCACCTGCTGTTCCAGCAGCTGTCCGGGCTGGCCTCGAAGATGAAGCTCAAGCGCCTGCTGCAGTCGCCCTTCACCCTGCACACCGGCATCCTCGGCCGCATCGAGCGCGAAACGCGCATCGCCGCCGCCGGTCGCCCCGCGCGGATCATCGCCAAGATGAACGCGTTGAACGAACCGCAGGTGGTGCGCGCGCTGTACGCCGCCTCGCAGGCCGGCGTGCAGATCGACCTGATCATCCGCGGCGCCTGCACCCTGCGCCCGGGTGTGCCGGGCATCTCGGACAACATCCGCGTGCGCTCGATCGTCGGCCGCTTCCTGGAGCACAGCCGCGTCTACTGGTTCGGCAACGACGGCGCACCGGAGATGTACTGCGCCAGCGCCGACTGGCTGGAGCGCAACCTGCTGCGCCGGGTCGAGACCTGCTTCCCGATCCTCGACCCGGAGCTGGCCAAGCGGGTCTACCGCGAGGTGCTGCAGAACTACCTGGACGACAACCTCAACGCCTGGGAACTGGATGCCGACGGCATCTACCACAAGCGTGCCCCGGCCCACGACGAAGCCCCGCATTCCGCGCAGATGGCATTGATGCAGGGCCTCTGACCCGGTGTGTCGACCAAGGTCGACACCTACCAAGAGCAGTAGGCACCGATTTTGGGCGGGATAGGATCAGTGCCGACCAACGGTCGGCACCCACCATCAGATCGCAGAAATCTGTCAAAGGCGGGGTGGGTCCGCCAACCCACGGATACCCCGCTTTTGATGTTGACGTTGACGTTGACGTTGCCTCTGCGGGTGCAGGGCGCAGCCCTGCCGCACTCCCCTCTTCCAAAATGTGAAGGCCGCGCGGTGACGAGCACACCGCCCCTTCGGCTAACATTCGCCCATGCCGCATACCACTACGACTCCGCCCGCATTGCAGGATGGCGACCTGCTGGCCGCCATCGACCTTGGCTCCAACAGTTTCCACATGGTCATCGCGCGCTACACGCTCGGCCAGCTGCGGGTGATCGACCGGCTGCGCGAGACCGTGCGCATGGCCGATGGCCTGGATGGCAAAGGTGGGCTCTCTTCCGCCGCACGGCAGCGCGCGCTGGAATGCCTGGCCCGTTTCGGCCAGCGCATCCGCAATGTGCCGCCGCACCGGGTACGCGCGCTGGCCACCAACACCGTACGCCAGCTGCGCTCGCCGCAGTCGTTCCTGGTCCCGGCCGAAACCGCGCTGGGGCATGCCATCGAAGTGGTCAGTGGCCGCGAAGAAGCGCGCCTGATCTACCTCGGCGTGGCCCACGCGCAACCGCCCAAGCCCGGCCAGCGCCGGCTGGTCATCGACATCGGCGGCGGCTCCACCGAATTCATCATCGGCATGGGCATGCAGACCCTGGAGCGTGAAAGCCTGCAGGCCGGTTGCATCGCCAGCACCCGCCGCTTCTTCCCCGGCGGCAAGCTGAGCAAGAAGCGCTGGAAGGACGCGCTGGCCGAGATCGGCCGCGAGTTCCAGCCCTTCGCCAGCAAGTACCGCGCACTGGGCTGGCAGGAAGCGCTCGGATCTTCGGGCACGCACAAGGCAATCAGCGAGATCTGCGCGACGATGAAGCTGAGCAAGGGCGCGATCACCGCCGAGGCCCTGCCCCAGCTGCGCGACGAGCTGCTGAAGGCCAAGAAGATCGACGACATCCAGTTGCCGGGCCTGTCCAGCGACCGCCGCCCGATCATCGCCGGCGGCATCCTGGTGCTGGAGGCCGCCTTCCAGGCCCTGGGCCTGCAGAAGCTGCTGGTCAGCAAGGCGGCGATGCGCGAAGGCATCCTGTACGACATCGTCGGCCGTGCCGGTGAGAACGACCTGCGCGACGAATCGGTGGCCGCGCTCAGCCAGCGCTACGGCATCGACACGGTACAGGCCGACCGCGTGCAGGACACCGCGCTGTCGCTGCTGGAGCAGGTGCAGGAGCGCTGGAAACTCGATGCCGACGACGCACGCATGCTCGGCTGGGCCGCGCGCCTGCACGAGCTGGGCCTGATGATTGCCCACAGCGGCTACCACGTGCATGGCAGCTACGTGCTGGAACACTCGGACATCGCCGGCTTCTCGCGGCAGGAGCAGCAGATGCTGGCCGCACTGGTACGCAGCCATCGCCGCAGCGTGACCAAGACCGCGTTCGACGCCCTGCCCGAGCGCCTGCTGCTGACCGCACGCCGGTTGGCCGCCCTGCTGCGCCTGGCGGTACTGCTCAACCGCGCCCACGAGGACGATCCGCTGCCGGCATTGGAATTGACCGCGGACGACAACCGCCTGTCGCTGATCGTGCCGCAGGCCTTCATCGATGCGCGCCCGCTGCTCCGCGCCGACCTGATCGGCGAGACCGACGGCATCGCCGGGCTGGGTATCCAGTTCCGGCCGTTCGTGGCCTGATCCCTACGGCCAGGGCGGCACGTCATGACGCGTCGCCATAGGCCTCTTCCGCGTGTGTTCGACAAGCTGTTGAAGCTCTACGACCCCGGCCCTTCGGAGCCGTGGTCTTTTCTGTTTCCGCGCAGGTTGTCGCTGCCTGCAATTGCCATGACGCTTTCGGTCCAGAGTCGGGGCGAGGGTGCATCGTCCATCGCTCCGCCGTCGATCAGATCAATCGATTGATTCACTTCCGGTTTGTGCGGAAGCGTCATGCCGCTCCATGGCGATTTCGTCCTTTCCCCATACCTCTCCCTCTCCTCCTTCACTAGGTTCGAACAACCACCGCCTGCGGTGGCGTTGGCGCGGCCCGCTTGGCTGCGCACCGAAGACTTCGAAGACTGAGAGAGAGACACCCATGACCATCCGTATTCCCGCACTGGGGCTGGCGATCCGTCGTGCGCTTGCAATCACGGCGACCACAACCCTGGCCGTTCCGGCGCTCGCGCAGCAGGCACCGGAAGCCACCACGCTGGACCGCATCGAAATCACCGGCTCACGCATCCGCCAGGTCGACCTGGAAACCGCACAGCCGGTGCTGACCGTCAGCCGCGCCGACATCGAGCGACAGGGCTTCAACTCCGTTGCCGACATCCTGCAGAACCTGACCGCGACCGGCAGCCCGGCATTGAGCCGCGCCAGCCCGTTGAGTGCCGGCGAAGCCGCCGGCGGCAGCTACGTGAACATGCGTGGCCTCGGTGCCCAGCGCACCCTGGTGCTGGTCAACGGCAAGCGGCTGGGCATGACCACTTCGGGTTTTCAGGACATCTCCAGCATTCCTGCCGCTGCGGTGGAACGCATGGAAGTGCTCAAGGACGGTGCCTCGGCCATCTACGGGTCCGACGCGATGGCCGGCGTGGTGAACATCATCACCCGGCGCAACGTTCAGGGTGTAACCGCCAACGTCTATCACGGCCAATACAGTGAAGGCGACGGTGCCCGTACCCAGTACGACGTGGTTGCCGGCTGGTCCAATGACCGTGCTTCCATCAGCGTTGCTGCCGAGCATGTCGAAGAAAAGGGCGTCTGGGCCAGGGACCGCGGCTTCAGTGCCTATACCTATACCGACGGCCACGCGGATGACGGCTGGACCACGGTCGGCCAATGGGGTCGCATCACCGGCTTCAAGGGCCCCGGCTGCAGCAACAGCCGGGGCTGCAGCTATTCGCTCGACCGTGGCAGCCAGCCGGGCGGACCGGACAGTTTCCACCTCAGCGACAACACACCGTTCACCGGCGATGTCAGCAACAGCAACGAGCAGATGCATCTGCAGACGCCGATCAAGCGCGATTCGATCTTCGTCGATGCGCGCGTGGAGTTGAACGACCAGGTCCGTTTCAACACCCAGCTGGCCTACAACCGGCGCACCACCACGCGCCAGATTGCCGGCTATCCCTTCCAGTCCGGCCCAGCCGGCATCACCCCGATGTCGGCCGACAGCTGGTTCAATCCGTTCGGCAGCCATCACGGCTACGACACGCCCAGCGATGTGCACTGGAACCGTCGTACCTGGGAGATTCCTCGCGTCAGCACCAGCGATCTGACCACCTGGCAGGCCGTCGCGGCGCTCGAGGGCAACTTCGAATTCGGCGGTCGCGACTTCGACTGGGAAGCGGGTTACCAGTACAACCGCAGTGAGCTGACCCAACGTGCCACCGGCAACCTGCACAAGCAGCGCGTGGCCGATGCCACCGGTCCTTCGTTCTACAACCCGGCAACCGGCAAGGTCGAATGCGGAACGCCGGATGCGCCGATCGCAGGCTGCAAACCCTGGAACCCGCTGGTTCCGTATGGCCAGGACGATCCCTATGGCCTGACCGGCAACACGGAGCTCCAGGATTGGCTGTTCCCGGAAGAACTCACCCGCGGCCGCACCACCACCCGCAACCTGTTCGCCAACCTCAGCGGCAGCCTTGCCAGCCTGCCCGCCGGTGAGCTGGGCTTCGCCGTGGGGGCCGAGAGCCGCCGCGAGGACGGCCGCTTCATCCCCGATGCGCTTGCGCAGACCGGTGCCACCACCAACCTGGCGGCAGGCCCCACCGGTGGCGGCTACCGCGTCGACGAAGCCTACCTGGAACTGAGCGTGCCGGTGCTGCGCGACCTCGCCGGCGCCCGCGAACTGACCCTCAGCGCGGCGACGCGGTACTCGGACTACTCCACCTTCGGCGGAACCCTCAACAGCAAGTTCGGCTTCACTTGGAAGCCGATCGATCAGCTGCTGGTCCGCGGCACCTGGGCACAGGGCTTCCGTGCGCCGACCATCGCCAACCTGTACGGCGGCGGCTCGGAGACGTTCACCACCGGCTTCCGCGATCCCTGCGATACGGTCCATGGCGCAGCCGCAAGCAGTGCCGAGGTCCGCGCGCGCTGTGCTGCCGACATCGCCAACGCCGACACCTACCGCCAGCTCGGCCAGGGCAATGAACCCATCACCGGCAGCAGTGGGCAGACGCCCCTGCCCTTCACCAACGGCTCCAATCCCGACCTGCAGCCGGAAACTTCGACCAGCCGCACTCTGGGCCTGGTCTGGAGCCCGACGTTCGCCGAAGGGCTTCACATCGCACTGGACTGGTGGAAGATCCGCATCGACAACACCATCGTCTCCGACCATCCCAACGACATCCTTCGCGACTGCTACGAGCTGGGTATTGCCGAGCGCTGCAGCAGCTTCACCCGCGACCCGGAGCTGGGCATCGTCAACAAACTCAACTTCGGCAACCGCAACAGCGGCTTCCGCCAGGCAGAAGGCTACGACCTGGAGATCGGCCACAAGGTCGAAACCCGCTGGGGCAGGTTGAGCGCTGACTGGAAGTCCACCTATGTGGTCAACGCCGAAGAGAAGACCACCAACGAAGCCGGCGTACCGGCCATCCCCAGCAATGGCATTGCCACCAACGGCGGCATCGGCTTCCGCGTGCGCTCCAACGCGTCGCTGGGCTGGGAGCATGGCAACCTCGGCCTGACCTGGGGCCTGCGTTACTTCTCCGCCGTCAAGGAACGCTGCCTGGGTGCGGAGGATTATCCGAACGAGTGTTCCCACCCCGACCAGCGCGCGCCGTGGTTCAGCGGTACGCGCGACTACAACCGTCGTGGATCGGTCACCTTCCATGACGTGCAGGCGCGCTACAGCCTGCCGTGGGACGCCACCGTTTCAATCGGCGCCAACAACGTCTTTGGCCGCCAGGGCCCGGCCATGTACAGCCAGCCGAGTGCCAACTTCTCCTACTACGGTGGCTTCGACATCGGCCGTTTCATCTACATGAAATACCAGCAGCGCTTCTGATCCACGCACCACGCACGGTGCCCACCACGGCCCTTCGGGGCCGTGGTGGCGTACGCTTCCGGCCGCGTCATCTGCCGGTCGCAAAGCGGTCACATCGGCTACATCGCCAGGCCCGAGCATGCCGGAAACCCGGAGGCCCGCCATGCGCTATGCCATCGTCACCGAGACCTATCCGCCGGAAGTGAACGGCGTTGCCCTCACCGTGCAGGGGCTGGAGCAGGGACTGCGCAATTCCGGCCATGAGATCGACCTGATCCGGCCCCGCCAGGCCAACGAAGCGCTGGACTCCGCACCGGGCACCCTGTTGGTTCCCGGCGCCGCCCTGCCGCGCTACCCCGGCCTGCGCTTCGGCATGCCGGCACCGATCCGGCTCGGTCGCCATTGGCAGCAGCAACGCCCGGATGCCGTCTATGTCGCCACCGAAGGCCCACTGGGCTGGTCGGCGGTGCGCACCGCACGGCGCCTCGGCATCCCGGTGGCCAGTGGCTTCCACACCCGCTTCGACGAGTACCTGCCCGACTACGGCGTGGCCTGGCTGCAAGCCGCCGCGATGCGCTGGATGCGCCGCTTCCACAACCAGGCCGATGCAACCCTGGTACCCACCCGCGAACTGCAGCAGTTCCTCGGCGAACAGGGCTTCGAACGCGTGCGCCTGCTGGCGCGCGCGGTCGACAGCCAGCAGTTCGATCCGAACCGTCGTGACCCTGCCCTGCGCGAAGAGTGGGGCGTGGACGGCAACGGCCTGGTGGCGATCTACGTTGGCCGCATCGCCGCGGAGAAGAACCTCGGGCTGGCGGTGAAGGCCTTCCGTCGGTTGCAGCAGATCCGTCCGAAGGCCCGCTTCGTGTGGGTGGGCGATGGCCCGGCCCGCGAAAAGCTGGCGCATGAAAATCCCGACTTCATCTTCTGCGGCGTCCAGCGTGGCGATGCGCTTGCACGTCATTTCGCCAGCGGCGATCTGTTCCTGTTCCCCAGCCGCAGCGAGACCTTCGGCAACGTGACCCTTGAAAGCATGGCCAGCGGCGTGGCAACGGTGGCCTTCGACTACGGCGCGGCGCGCGAGTACCTGCGCAATGGCGAGAATGGCGCCGCAGTGGACAACGACGAGCAGTTCATCGAAGCGGCCGTGCAACTGGCCGCGGATGACGCGCGGCGCCACGTGCTGGGCAGCAACGCCGCACGCGCCATGAAGCGCCTGCATCCGCAGCAGGTGGTGGCGGAATTCGACGCCCTGCTGGCCGAGCTGGCCCAGTCGCGGAGGACCGGCCATGCGCACAACGCGGCTTGAACTGCTGGCCGACCGCGAAGCACGCCTGTGCCGGCGGGCCAACCACTACTGCCGCCGCCGCCGTGTGCGCCGCCTGTTCGCGGTCATCAGCCGGCTCGGTGATGGCGTGTTCTGGTATGTGCTGATGGGCGCCCTGGTGCTGCTTGATGGCTTCGACGGCCTGCGCGCATCGGTGCACATGGCCGCCACCGGCCTGGCCGCGCTGTTGCTGTACAAGGGCCTCAAGCGCTGGACCCGGCGCCCGCGCCCGTATGCCGCCGACCTGCGCATCCGTGCCTGGGTGGCACCGCTGGACGAGTTCAGCTTCCCCTCCGGGCATACCCTGCACGCGGTGTCGTTCACCATCGTGGCGCTGGCCTATTACCCGTGGCTGGCGCCACTGCTGGTGCCGTTCACCGCGGGCGTGGCGCTGTCGCGGGTGGTACTCGGCCTGCACTACCCGTCCGATGTGCTGGCCGCCACCGGCATCGCCATCGGGCTGGCCTCGGCCAGCCTGGCCTGGTTGCCGTTGCCGGTGTAGCCCCCGGGGTCAGATCCGTTTTCCTTCGGGAGGGATCTGATCCCCACGATGCCGGCGGCGCTACCGTCATCGTTGATGCCCTAGAATGCCCGCATGACCACGTTGTTCATTTCCGACCTGCACCTGGACCCCAGCCGTCCGGAGATCACCGACCTGTTCCTGCGCTTCCTGCGCGAGCAGGCGCCCGGCGCCGATGCGCTGTACATCCTCGGCGACCTGTTCGAAGCCTGGATCGGTGACGACACTCCCTCGCCCGCCGCCGACGCGGTGGCCGATGCACTGAAGGTGCTGTCCGACAGCGGCGTGCCGGTGTACTTCATCCGCGGCAACCGTGACTTCCTGCTTGGCGAGGACTACGCGCGCCGTGCCGGCCTGCGCATCCTGCCCGACCCGTGCATGATCGACCTCTACGGTCGCCCGGTGCTGCTGCAGCACGGTGACCTGCTGTGCACCGATGACATTCCCTACCAGCAGTTCCGTGCACAGACGCGTGACCCGGCGTTCCAGGCACAGTTCCTGTCACAGCCGCTGGCAGCGCGTATCGCGTTCGCGCAGAAGGCGCGCGAAGCCAGCCAGGCCCGCCAGTCGGAAATGAAGCAGGGTGATCGCGCGCAGTTCGAGACCGTCACCGACGTGGCGCCGTCCGAAGTCGATGCCACGTTTGCGCGCCATGGCGTGGACACGATGATCCATGGCCACACCCACCGCCCGGCGATCCATTCGCTGCAGGCCGGTGGCCGTGCCTGCACCCGCATCGTGCTGGGCGACTGGTACGAGCAGGGTTCGGTGCTGCGCGTGGATGCCGGCGGCTGGTCGCTGGATACGCTCGCGCGCGAATGATGGGTCCGAAGGTGCCAACCAAGGTTGGCATCTACCCGGGCAGGTGCACGTGCCCGGGTAGACGCCGCGCCTGGTCGGCGCCTGGCCTCAGCGGAAGGCCGCGATGGTGGCCTTGGTATTGACCAGCACGCGCTGGTTGTCGGCGGTACTGGCGTTGCCCATCGGGATGCCGTTGTAGCTGATGTTCGGGTTGGACCAGTAGTTCAGGCGCGGGCAACTACGGGTGCAGTTGTAGGCCATGATCGTGCGCCAGCCGGTGCCGGTGGACGGTTCATAGCGATAGCCATGGCCATAGGCGTACGGCGAGGTGCTCGAGTCGGTCGCGATATCATGCCGCGCGCTCTGCAGGTGGCCGATCTCGTGTGCGAAGGAGTAGTAGCCGGTCGCGCAATCCCAGTACACCGCCGCGAAGGCGGTCGATGCCGTCGAGCCGATGCCCGAGGCCAGGCCGCAGTAGGCACTGTTGTTGATGAGCAGCACGCCGACGTCGGCTGCGGTGGTGTTGCGGCTGGTGTGGATGCTGTCCATGTAGCCGTCGCTGGTGCCGCGGAAGCGCGCCAGATCGGTATCGAAGCTGCCGGACTCGGTGTAACTGGTGGTCTCGTAACCGGCCAGCTGCATGGTGATTCCAACGTTGCTGTTGACGTAACCCTGGTTGGACTCGGCCACCGCCAGCTGCACCAGCGACTGCATGTTGCCGCCATAGGCAGTGACCGCCGCATTGGTCGCCACCACCAGCACGCGGATGGTCGCCGGCGTTCCCGACGAGGCCTGCGCGATGCCGATGTGGTCGTTGTCGGCCATCGGGATCTTCGGCAGCTGGTTGTAGTCAGCCGGATGATCGGCTGGCATCCTCGATTCGTCGACTTCGACCAGCACGTGGCGGTTACCCAGTGGACGCAGGCGATAGAGCTTGCCGTCCTTGCGGATCGAACCGGTGATGGTGTCGCCCGAACGTACCAGGATCAACGAATTGCCCGGATCGTCCTGGCCGCTGGAGGTGGCGGCGGTCAACCGGTCGGACGGCGAACGGAACTGGCCGTACCAGATGCTGCCACCATCGGGCAGCGCCTCGACCTTGCTGCGCACCGCCTGCACCCGTTTGCCGAGCAGCTCGAATTCCAGCTGCGGCTGCGCCGTAGCCGCCGCGTCGACACGCACTTCCTGCACCGTCGCCGTGGACGGGGTGGCCAGCAGCTTGCCGAGTGCAGGCTCGCTGTTGGCCGATGCCCGGCTGATGACCGTCACCGGTTCGAACAACGGTGCCGCATGCGCGGCTGCCGCTACCGACAAACCCAACACCAGGCCACCTGCCGCTTTGCCAATCGATCTGGACAACATTGCGTCGCTCCTTGAATGATGTGAACAGCGTTGATGCAGCACGCCCGGGTTTGCCGGGTTTGGCCATATGGCCTGCGCGGGTCGTGTGAATTCAATAGAAGATGGGAATGAAAATCAGGAACTGTGATCGACCGCATCTGCGTTAAGTAAGGTCAAAAGCGTCACTACACTTCGCCAATACACCGCTTTCGCGCTACCGTGACGTGGCCACGACGGGGAATGCACATGGCACCAGCGAAGGACACGGACGAAGATGTCGGCTTGCTGCGGATCGGCCTGTTCTTCGACGGCACCCGCAACAACGCACACAACCTGGCGCGCGGCCGTCCGCAGGTTCCGCAGCCTCGACCGGCGCAGCTGCGCGCGGACGATGATTCGACCTACCAGAGCCGGCTGACCAGCAGCTACGACAACGGCCTGACCAACATCGCGCGCCTGCAGCAGCTGTATCCGGACAGCCGCCGTGATGCGATGGCCGCTCCCTCGCTGTCGATCTATGTCGAAGGCGTGGGTACCCGCGATGATGCCGACGACGATCTGATCGGGCTGGCCTTCGGCATCGGTGCCAGTGGCGTTCGCGCGAAAGTGCAGCGCGCGCTGCAGGTGCTGCTTCCGGCCGCACTGTCGGGACTATCCGCACGCTGGCAGCGACCGCTGCATGGCGTGCAGCTGGACCTGTTCGGTTATTCACGCGTTGCTGCTGCCGCACGTGACATCGCCAACCAACTGCAGGGTTGGGACGGCGTGCGCTGGCGCCAGCTGCTGCAGGCCGCCGGCCTGTCCTGCACTGCGAACTTCGCCCCGGCCACGCCGGTGCTGCGCTTCATCGGGCTGTTCGACACCGTTGTCGCAGTCAATGGCGGCCGCGCCGATGAGCGGCCGCAGCTGGCCCTGCACAGCGGCATCGCCGGTCGCGTTGTGCAGCTCACTGCACGCGATGAACATCGCCAGCACTATCCGTTGACCAGCGTGGCACCGCCGTTTGCCGAGATCGCCCTACCCGGCGTACACGCGAATATCGGCGGTGGCTACAACCAGCTGGAAGAAGGTCCCAAGCTGCTCAGCCGCCCGCGCCGGCAACAGTTGCGCCGCCCCGCGGTTGCCGACTACCAGGTCCCTCCACTGGCGTTGCTGCGGGCCACCACGGTCTACGGTGAAACGCAGGCCGATGCCGAACGCTGGCGCCAGCAACTGGGCGTGGACGAGAAAGAAATCTGGGTGGATGTCTGGCACCAGTGGCAGCAGCAGCGTCGCGCCGGCAGCCGCAGCGTGCTGTTGTCACCGGTGCTGTATGTGACCGCCGCGGTGGTGCTGCGTCGGCGCATCGACTGGCGTTACCAGCTGATCGCACTGCAGGTGATGCAGCAGCAGGCCATCGACGCCGGCGTGCAATGGACCGCCAATGCCGCCGAGGTTCCTGGCTGGGAGCTGCCGTCCGCCCTGCAGCCGATCGCACGGCGCCTGGTGGCCGGGCAGCCGCTGACGCAGACACAGGAGGCGCTGCTGCGCCGGCGTTACCTGATGCAGTCGGCGCACTGGAACTTCGATGCACTGGGCGACACCGCACTGACCTACGCCGCCGATGCCGGCGTCAGCGAACTACCCTACCGGCCGGGTCCCGGCCTGTTCTACATCAACCGACCGACGGTGGATGGCAAGCGCGCGGTGTTGCCGAACGTCTGAAAAAAGGGGACGGAGGGGATCAAGTCGTTTGTGCCACAAACGACTTGATCCCCTCCGTCCCCTTTTCTTCAACCGGCCTGTTCGACCAGGTTGGCGAGCTCATCCGCATCGAAACCGGCCAGCAGGCGCGCTTCCATGTTGAACGGTCCGTGCAGGTAGCCGCCGGCGTACTCCACCAGCAGTTCCTTGAAACGTGCACGCGGTTCGACGCCGGCACGGTCACAGTACCAGCGGTACCAGCGCGAACCGGCAGCCACATGTGCCACTTCCTCGCGCAGGATCACTTCCAGCACGTCGGCAGTCTCGCCATCGCCGACATTGCGCAGTTTCTCGATCATGCCGGGCGTCACGTCCAGGCCGCGCGCTTCCAGCACGCGCGGCACCAGCGCCATGCGTGCCAGGCCATCGTGCGCGGTCTTTTCGCACATTTCCCACAGGCCGTTGTGCGCGGGGAAGTCGGCGTAGTCGTGGCCATGCACCTGCAGGCGCTCCCGCAGCAGCATGAAGTGCCGCGATTCGTCGTCGGCACAGCTGACCCAGTCGGCATGGAACGCCGGCGGCAGGCCGCGGAAGCGGTACACCGCGTCCCAGGCCAGGTCGATCGCGTTGAGTTCGATATGCGCGATGGCGTGGATGAAGGCAGCCCGACCTTCCACACCGCCCAGTCCGCGCCGCGGCACTTCGCGCGGGTGCACCAGCACCAGCTGCGCCGGCCGGCCCGGCATGCGGATCGGCTCTGGCGGTAGCGCGTCGGCAGCCACCTTCAGGCGGCCGGCACGGAACGCAGCGGCGTAGGCCTGGGTCAGCGCAACCTTGCGCAGCGGGTCGGCTTCGGCCAGGCACTGCTGCGCTGCGCGCAGCAGGTCGCCAGCAACGTCGGGCACGTCAACCACGCCTGGTCCTCAGGCGCGGCGCTTGTGCTTGGCGTCGTCCGACCGCAGCTGCTGGATGCGCTCGAAGTAGCCCGGTTCAATGCCGGTCGGGTAGTGGCCGTTGAAGCAGGACGAATCGAAGTTGCGCAGCGCCGGATTGCCCTCGCTCACTGCCGCTTCCATGTCTTCCAGGTCCTGGTAGATCAGCCAGTCGCAGCCCAGGTGGGCTTCGATCTCTTCCACGGTGCGGTTGTGCGCGACCAGTTCCTCGGCCGCCGGCATGTCGATGCCGTAGATGTTCGGGTAGCGCACCGGCGGCGCGGCGCTGGCCAGGTAGACCTTGCGCGCGCCCGCGTCACGGGCCATCTGCACGATCTGCTGGCTGGTGGTGCCACGCACGATCGAATCGTCCACCAGCAGCACCACGCGGTTGCGGAACTCAAGGTGGATCGGGTTGAGCTTGCGACGCACCGACTTCACGCGTTCGCCCTGCCCCGGCATGATGAAGGTACGGCCGATGTAGCGGTTCTTGATGAAGCCTTCGCGGTACTTCACGCCGAGTACGTTGGAGATCTCAAGCGCAGCGTCGCGCGAGGTATCCGGGATCGGGATGATGGTGTCGATGTCGTGGTCCGGGCGCAGGCGCAGGATCTTCTCGCCCAGCTTGATGCCCATGCGCATGCGCGCCTTGTGCACCGACACGTTGTCGATCATCGAATCCGGGCGTGCGAAATACACGTATTCGAAGATGCACGGGGTGTGCTCGGCCGGCTCGGCGCAGATCTCCGAGAACAGCTCGCCACGCGCGGTGATCACCAGCGCTTCGCCCGGCTGCACATCGCGCACGCGCTGGAAGCCCAGCACGTCCAGCGCGGCCGACTCGGACGCCACGATGTACTCGTCGCCCTCGGCATGGCTGCGCTTGCCCAGCACCAGCGGACGGATGCCATGCGGGTCGCGGAAGGCGACCAGGCCCAGGCCCAGCACCACGCTGACCACTGCATAGCCACCCTTGCAGCGGCGGTGCACGCCAGCCACCGCGCGGATCGCGGCTTCCGGGCTCAGCTGGCGCTGCTGCTCCAGTTCATAGGCGAACACGTTCAGCAGCACTTCGCTGTCCGAATCGGTGTTGACGTTGCGGCGGTCCTGTTCGAACACCTGCTGGCGCAGCGCCTCGGTATTGATCAGGTTGCCGTTGTGGGCCAGCGCGATGCCATACGGCGAATTGACGTAGAACGGCTGCGCCTCGTCCATGCCTTCCGAACCGGCAGTCGGGTAACGCACGTGGGCGATGCCGACGCTGCCTTCCAGGGTGGACATGGTGCGGGCATCGAACACATCGCGGACCAGGCCGGTGGCCTTCTGCACGCGCAGGCGGCTGCCGTTGGCGGTGGCGATGCCCGCCGCGTCCTGGCCACGGTGCTGGAGGACGGTCAAGCCGTCATACAACTGCCCGGCGACGTTCTGGTTGCCGACGATTCCGACGATGCCACACATGGTGCGAGGTCTCCGCTGGGCTGTGCCCAGTTACAAGGAAGGTGGCCGTACCTGGCCGCGGTGGTCGCCGCGCCTGCGGTCGACATTGGCCGGATCGCCCGGCTCGATACTGTCCGGCAGTGCTGGGGCGTCCGGACGCACTTCGGCCGGATCGTAGGAATCGCCCTGTTCCGCTTTCGCAGGCCGCAGCCATCCGCTGCCTGCCACTACCTGGTTGAGGATGCCATTATCGCCTGCCGCGCCCGGCTTTCCCAACCCGGCGCCTGCGTTCTTGCCCAACTCCATCAATGCAGATGGGGACAGCGCGTCGGTCGGCAAGGCCTTGGGCAGCAGATCGGCCCCGGGAACCTCCCAGTGCGGCAGCTTGCTGTTCATCCACGCAACGGTGGGGTTCAGCAGCGGGCGCACCGCCGAGCGCTGCCAGGAGGGCTCGGCAGTCAACGGGGTGAAACTGCCCAGCAGCAGCAGGATCGCGGCGATCAGGCCGCCCCGCACGGCGCCCAGCACCCCGCCCAGCAGGCGGTCCAGGCTGGTCAGCATGCTGCGGTGGACCAGAGCCTTGATGACCATGCCGATCACCGCAACCACGATCATCACGCCGATGCCGACCCCCAGGTAGCCACCGACGAAGTGTTCGCCACCGGGGGCCGCCGGGGCGGCCCACCAATGGGCGGCGTCATTGCCAAAGGCGAAGGCCGCCCACGCGGCCAGCAGCCACGACAGGGTGCCGATGACGATTCCCACGAAGCCGCGCAGCATCCCCAGCAGGGTGGAGGCGGCGATCACGATCAGCAGCACCACGTCGATCATGGCGCCCCGCTCCTTCGGCGGCGCTGGCAACGAGGCTGCGCGTGGGTCATGGGTGCGGTCGGACCATGCCGGCCACGCCGACCTTGGCGGCAACCTGCGCCTTCAGCTGCTCGGCATCGCCACGGTTGGCCACCGGCCCGACGCGGACGCGATGCAGGGTGCCCTTTTCGGTGCGCACCTGCTCGACAAAAGCACTGAAGCCGGCGGCGCGGACCTTGTCGCGCAGGGCGTTGGCATCGTTGGCCTGGCCGAACGCGCCCAGCTGCACGGCAAAGCCGACGCCGCTGGCGGCCGGCGCTGCCGGCGTGGCCGGGGCCGTTGCCGGCTTGCTGGCGGTGGCCTCCGGCTTCGGCTCGGGCTTCGGGGTTTCGGGCTTCGGCGCCGGCTTCGGCGGCTCGGGCTTGGCCGCCGGAGTGGTCGTTGCAGTCGGCGTACTCGGCGGCAGGCTTTCACTGCGCACCGGGTTGCTGCTGGCCGACGGCGCGGTGGCGGCGGATGGGGTACTGGCGCTCGGCGTAGCCGGTGCCGGGGTGGCTGCCACCGGGGCGCTGCTGTCCGCTGCGGCATCCAGGGTGATCACTTCGGCCTTCACATCGGCACGGATCTTCACCGCCTGCAGGCGGGCGGCCTCGGCCTGTGCACGGTCGGCGTACGGCCCCACGCGCACGCGCCATGCCTGGCGGCCGTTGATGGTCGCCGTTTCGGCGAAGCCCGGCAGCTGCGAGCGCTTCAGGTAGGCGATCACCGCGTCGGCGTCGGCCTTGCTGCCGTAGGCACCGAAGGTAACCGCATAGTTGCCGGCGGCGACCGTCGGCGAGGTGTCCACTGTCGGCGGAGTGGCCGGCGTGGCGGCGTCCTGCAGCGGCTTGGCCTGCCCGGTCTGCAGGCCGGTGGCACCACCGGCCGGGGCGACCAGGGGCAGCTCACGGGTTTCGAACTGGCCATCGGCCGGTGCATCCGGCGCGGCGATCGGCACATTGGCCACGCCGCTGTCCGGTGCCGGCCCCTTGACCAGCATCGGCAGGAAAATCACGGCCAGTGCCACCAGCACGATGGCACCAATCAGACGCTGTTTCAGAGGCGTATCCACGTGAGGCAGGCAACTGTCCGGAGATTGGCATCGATTATACGGGTGCCGGACCGGACGGCGTCGGCGTTGGCTGAACGCGTATCAGGCATCGCCCTGCAGCCATTGCAGGGCGGCGGCAGCGGTATGGAAGGAGCCGAACACCAGCACGCGGTCACCGCGCTCGGCCTGGGCCAGCACCTGCGCCAGTGCCTGTTCGACGCTGTCAGCCAGCAGCGCCGTGGCGGCGGCGGTGCCGGCCAGGCGTGCCTGCAGCTGGACGGCGCTCTGCCCGCGCGGGCCTTCCAGCCCGGCCAGGGTCCACTCGCCCACTACGTCCTCCAGCGCCTGCACCACCCCCGCTGCGTCCTTGTCCTGCAGCGCGGCGTACACCGCCAGGGTGCGCCCGGCAGAGACCTCGGCCTTCAGCGCACGCGCCAGCTGGCCCGCCGCCTGCGGGTTGTGGCCGACGTCGACGCGGATCTGCACGCCATCGCGCTCGAATGCCTGCAGCCGGCCGGAAATGCGCGCCGCTGCGACACCGGCGGCCCACGCCGCACGCGGCACCGGCTTGTCCAGCGCGCGCAGCGCGGCGATGGCGGCACCCGCATTGGCCAGCTGGATCGGGCCGGCCAGCGCCGGGGTCGGCAGTTCCATGCGCAGGCCGACATCGCGCCAGCGCCAACGCTGCGCATCGATCGGCTCGTAGAAATAGTCGCTGCCACCACGGATCGCATTGGCGCCAACCAGGTAGGCACGGCGCAGCACGCTCGACGGCGGATCGGTCTCGCCCAGGATCACCGGCTTCCAGCCGCGGATGATGCCGGCCTTCTCGGTCCCGATCGCCTCGCGATCCTCGCCCAGCCACTCGGCATGGTCGATGTCCACGGTAGTGATCACCGCCACGTCGGCGTCCACGATGTTGACCGCATCGAGGCGGCCGCCCAGGCCCACTTCCAGTACCGCCAGGTCCAGCCCGGCGTCGGCGAACAGCTGCAGCGCGGCCAGCGTGCCGTACTCGAAATAGGTCAGCGTGATCTCGCCACGCACGGCTTCGATGGCATTGAACGCGGCGACCAGCGCGGCATCGTCCACGTCCTGGCCGTCGATGCGCACGCGCTCGTTGTAGCGCAGCAGGTGCGGCGAGGTGTAGGCACCGACCTTCCAGCCGGCGGCGCGTGCAATGGCTTCGATGAAAGCCACGGTTGAGCCCTTGCCGTTGGTGCCACCGACCACGATGGTGCGCTTGGCCGGCGCGCCCAGGCCCATCGCCGCGGCCACGGCGCGCACGCGCTCCAGGCCCATGTCGATGCTCGCCGGGTGCTGGCGTTCAATGTAGTCCAGCCAGTCGGCCAGGGTGGTCGGGGTGTTCGTCACGGCAGCGGTTCCAGCAGAAGCAGTTGATGCGGGGGATGGATCAGAGGGCGCGGTGCTTGGCTTCGCCGAAGAACGGCGTGTGGTGGGCGCAGTCGTTCAGGCGCACCACTTCCAGGCTGTCCAGGTCGGCGCCTTCGAGCAGGTTGAGCGTGGTCGGTGCCTGGCGGAAGGTCCACAGGCGGGAAAGCGGCAGGCCCAGCACCTTGCACAGGATCACGCGGTTGACCGCATCGTGCGCAACCACCAGCAGGGTGTCGTGCTCACCGAGGCCTTCGGTGGCACGCGCCAGCCCACGCCAGCTGCGCTCCAGCACCAGGCGCAGCGATTCGCCGCCGGGCATCAGCACCGTATCCGGCTCCTCGCGCCAGGCCTGCAGGCGCGACGGATCCTTCTCGTGGATCTCGCTGGCGAGCAACCCTTCCCATTCACCGTGGGCGATTTCCTGCAGCTCCGGCTCGGTCAGCAGCATGTCGGCGCGGGCGGCGCCAAGCGCCAGCTGCGCGGTGCGCTGCGCGCGCGACAGCGGCGAGGCGACGGCACGGGTGATGTCCACCGAGGCCAGGCGGGCACCCAGTGCCTGGGCCTGGGCTTCACCGATCGGCGAAAGCGGAATATCGATCTGGCCCTGGTAGCGGCCTTCGGCGTTCCACGGCGTTTCGCCGTGGCGGGCAAGCAGGATGCGCATGCGTGCAAGGGGTCCTGGGGGGAGGAGGTTTCCGCGTTTCGTTCACATCCTGTGAAGTACGCGGAACAGGGATGATACCTGTTCGGCGCACCGGGCCGGGCCGGGCATGAAAAAACCCCGCGACGTGAGTCGCGGGGTTTGGGAAACTCCGGCTATCTGGTCGAGGTTGCCGGCCAGCGGCCGGCACTACCTCACTTCGCCAGGTTCAGTTCCTTCAGCAGCTGCGGCGCCGGCGCCACTTCCTGCATGATCCACTGCATGTAGCGGCTGTCGACGGCGATCATGCGGGTCATCACCGGGTCGAACACCCAGTTGGAGCTGACCGATTCCCAGTTGCCATCGAAGGCCAGGCCGACCAGCTTGCCGTTGGCGTCCAGCACCGGCGAACCCGAGTTGCCACCGGTGATGTCCAGGTTGGACAGGAAGTTCACCGGCACCGAACCAATGCGCTTGTCTTCCAGGCCGCCGTAACGCTTGGCCTTGACTGCATCAAGCAGCGCCTTCGGCGAATCGAACGGATCCTCACCGGTTTCCTTCGCCGCCACGCCTTCCAGGGTGGTGAACGGGGTGTACTTCACGCCGTCCTTGCCATAGCCCATGACGTTGCCGAAGGTGATGCGCAGCGACAGGTTGGCGTCCGGGTAGACGAACTCACCCTGGCTCTTCTTGTAGTCGGCCACGGCCTGCAGGTACAGCGGGCGTGCGGTCAGCGATTCGCCTTCGCGGATCTTCTTCTGCTCTTCCTGCTTCAGCAGTGCCGGCATGACGGCCACGGCGTACTGGATGGCCGGATCGTTGCTGGCCTCAAACGCGGCGCGGTCGGCTTTGAACCATTTCAAGCGTGCGTCCAGGCTGCCCAGCTCGGTGCCCGACAGCTTGCCCACCAGCGACTTCACCGCAGCGGCATCGCTGCCGGCCAGCCACTTGTTCAGCACTTCGTTGTCGCGCTGTGCGGCCGGCAGGGCCACGTACTGGTCCAGCCAGTAGGCCTGCAGCTGCTGGTCCATCTTCGCCACGTAGCGGCGGTCCATCTGCTTCAGGCCGCCTTCGATGGTGGTCAGGTCGCGTTCCTGGTAACCGGCTTCGCGCTCGGCATCCGGCTTGCTGCGCTCGATCGACAGGCGGTACAGGGTGATCGCCGCGCCAACGGCCGAGGTGTTGTTGAACTGACCGACGAACAGGTCGCGTTCGCGGGTCGACTTGCTGGTATCCAGATGCTTGAGCAGCTGCGAGTGTGCCGCCAGGGCCGGCTTGCCGGCAGCGCCCTGCTTCTTCAGCCACGCCAGCACGGCGGCTTCTTCAGCCTGCTTCTGGCCAGCGGCGTCGATGCGCTTGAAGCCTTCCAGCTGGCCCAGGTAGTTCTTGGCCACGTTGTTCATGCTGGCGGCGGTGGCGGCGTACTTCACCTTGACGTCGGCGTCGGCCTTGCCGGCGTCGGCGATCATCTTCAGCACGGCGTTGTAGTGCTTGGCGATGGTCGGGTAGGTGAAGCTGGCGGTTTCGTTGAATTCACCGGCCAGTGCATAGCGGTTGGTGCGGCCCGGGTAGCCCGCCACCATCACGAAGTCGTCGGCACCCAGCGGCTGGTCGGCGAACTTCAGGAAGTGCTTGGGCTGGTACGGCACGTTGTCGGCGGCGAAGGCGGCCGGCTTGCCGTCCTTGCCGACGTAGGCGCGGTAGAACGAGAAATCGCCGGTGTGGCGCGGCCACATCCAGTTGTCGACGTCGCCGCCGAACTTGCCGACGCTGCCCGGGGGCGCGTAGACCAGGCGCACGTCCTTGATTTCCATGTTGCGGAACAGGCGGTAGGTGTTGCCGCCGGAGAAGCTGTACAGGCGGCAGCGGAAGCCGGCATCGGCTTCACAGGCGGCGACCTGGGCCTTGTCGAAGGCGTCCAGCGCGCGGCTGCGGGCCAGCGGGTCGTTGCCGGCGGCAGCGATGGCGGCCTTGGCCTGGGTGGTGACGTCGGTGATCTGGTCGAGCACGAACACGCGGGCGTTCGGGCCGGCGCTCAGTTCGTCCTTCAGGGTCGGCGCGTTGAAGCCGTCCTTGATCAGGTTCTTCTGCGCGGTCGAATTCAGCTGGATGGCGCCATAAGCGCAGTGGTGGTTGGTGACCACCAGGCCCTGCGGCGAGACGAAGCTGGCGGTGCAGCCGCCGAGGGCGACGACCGCGCCCATCGGGTCGCCGGTCAGGTTGGACAGCTGTTCCGGGGACAGCTTCAGGCCGGCCTTCTGCAGCGGGCCGGCGATTTCCGGCAGCTGCTGCGGCACCCACATGCCTTCAGCGGCATGGGCGACCTGGGCCAGCCCGAGGCTGGCGACGATGGAGAATGCAAGCAGGTTCGAGCGCATGGAGCGGCCCCTGGTAGTGGAACCCTCGATTGTAGCCCGCCGCCCTGCCCCGCCCCGAACCCCGGAAGTCATGGGCCTACTTCTCGCGCTGCCATGCGCACGTCGGCCGCGCACATGGAATCGTCCAGAGGGGGCGTGGTCACCATGGCCGGGACCGTTGGCGCCATGGGCCGGGCGCATGCGACTGGCGGGTTGGGCAGGACGCCCAACCCCGGTCTTGCCGTGTGCGCAGGACAGCGCGCACGAGCAAGGCGCCATCGAGCACCATGGATGGGCTTTTGCGTGTCCCGGCCAGGGTGACCACGCCCCCTCCCCCGGAATCAAGGAGGCGCTGCTGTTTGCGGCACGTTCGAAACGCCCGCCTGCGCACGCCTTTCGTTCCGCCACTGCACCCGCAGCGCAACATGGGAAATCCGCGCGGCACCCTATAATCCGCGCTTTCCCCCTGATGAGTTCCACCCCGATGGCGCAGCAAACGATGAAGGCCCTGGTCAAGCGCGAAGCGGCCAAGGGCGTCTGGCTGGAAGAGGTTCCGGTGCCGACCCCGGGCCCGAACGAGGTCCTGATCAAGCTGGAGAAGACCGCGATCTGCGGTACCGACCTGCACATCTACCTGTGGGACGAGTGGAGCCAGCGCACCATCAAGCCGGGCCTGACCATCGGCCACGAATTCGTCGGTCGCGTCGCCGCACTCGGCTCGGCCGTGACCGGCTATGAAATCGGCCAGCGCGTCTCGGCCGAAGGCCACATCGTCTGCGGCCACTGCCGCAACTGCCGTGGCGGCCGCCCGCACCTGTGCCCGAACACCGTCGGCATCGGCGTCAACGTCAACGGCGCCTTCGCCGAGTACATGGTGATGCCGGCCAGCAACCTGTGGCCGATCCCGGACCAGATCCCGTCGGAGCTGGCTGCGTTCTTCGACCCGTACGGCAATGCCGCGCACTGTGCGCTGGAGTTCAACGTGATCGGCGAGGACGTGCTGATCACCGGTGCCGGCCCGATCGGCATCATCGCCGCCGGCATCTGCAAGCACATCGGTGCGCGCAACGTGGTGGTGACCGACGTCAATGATTTCCGCCTGAAGCTGGCCGCCGACATGGGTGCCACCCGCGTGGTCAACGTGGCCAACCAGTCGCTGAAGGACGTGATGAAGGAACTGCACATGGAGGGCTTCGACGTGGGCCTGGAAATGAGCGGCAACCCGCGCGCGTTCAACGACATGCTCGACTGCATGTACCACGGCGGCAAGATCGCCATGCTCGGCATCATGCCCAAGGGCGCCGGCTGCGACTGGGACAAGATCATCTTCAAGGGCCTGACCGTGCAGGGCATCTACGGCCGCAAGATGTACGAGACCTGGTACAAGATGACCCAGCTGGTGCTGTCCGGCTTCCCGCTCGGCAAGGTGATGACCCACCAGCTGCCGATCGACGACTTCCAGAAGGGCTTCGACCTGATGGAAGAAGGCAAGGCCGGCAAGGTTGTTTTGAGCTGGAATTGACCCTTCGCCGTGCGCGATGGGTGGGTGCCGAGCCTGCTCGGCACACCTTGAAATTGAAAAAGGCGCCCGATGGGCGCCTTTTTCTTTGGTGTTGCCGGCCAGCGGCCGGCACTACCCGTAACGCCTGCCGCGTTACTTGCCTACGGCGACGCTCAGCATCACCCGGCTGTGGGCCAGCTTGCCGGAATTGTCACGGCCGTTGCCGTCGGTGCCGTAGTAGCCCAGGCCGACGTTGAACAGGCCGAACTGGCGCGCGACGCCGACGTTCCAGTCGGTGTAGTCCTTGGCGATGCCGTCCTCGAAGGTGCTGCGACCGACGTTGGCATTCAGGGTGAAGTCCTTCGGCAGGCCCCAGCTGCCGCCCAGGCCGAAGTACCAGCCATCGGTGCTGCTGTTCCAGACATCGTTGGTGTAGGCCACCGTCAGCTTGTAGGTGTCATCCAGCGTGGTGGTGGTGATCAGCTCGTTGTAGTTCTGGTGGCTGGACTTCAGGTAGGTGTAGCGGTTCAGCAGCACGTCGAAGTTGACGCGCTCGGTGACGTCCACGCCGTAGCCGATCAGGTAGTCGACCTCGGTCTTCGGGTCACCCGCACCAAAATCCACGCCCGAGCCCCACACGCCTGCGTACAGGCCAACCGGGCTGGTGTAGGTGAAACCGGCCTGCAGGGTCGGATCCTCGTCGGTCTGCGACACACCACGGAACAGGTAATCGGAAACAGCGGTGACGTTCCAGCTGTACGGCGATTCGTTTTCCTGGGCGCTGGCGGCGAACGGGGCGGCCAGGGTCAGGGCAGCGGCAATGGCGAGGCAGGCACGGGCGTGCTTCATGGGCGTCTCCGAGGGTGGCGGGGGCGGGAAGGGGGAGCGGGCAACCGGCGCCAGACAGGCGCGTTTCACGAATTTTTAACCCGTTTGCTATTGCGATGCAACATGTGCCACCCGTGGCGGTGCCCTGCCCGGCCCGGTCGAAGGCCGTCGTAGCCCGGTAGAATCAACGGTTTCCCCGTTCAGAGCCGTGCCCACGCCATGACCGACGCCTCCTCCGCCCTGACCCGCCACTACGCCGAGGAACTGGACGCCATCCGCGCCCAGGGCCTGTTCAAGTCCGAGCGGATCATCACCAGCCCGCAGTCGGCCGAGATCACCCTCGAGGATGGCCGCAAGGTGCTGAACTTCTGTGCCAACAACTACCTGGGCCTGGCCGACCATCCGGACCTGATCCAGGCCGCCAAGGATGCGCTGGATACCCACGGCTTCGGCATGGCCTCGGTGCGCTTCATCTGCGGTACCCAGGACCTGCACAAGCAGCTGGAGAAGCAGATCGCCGACTTCTTCGGCAAGCAGGACACCATTCTGTACGCCGCCTGTTTCGACGCCAACGGCGGCCTGTTCGAACCGCTGCTCGGTGAGAACGACGCGATCATTTCCGATGCACTGAACCACGCCTCGATCATCGACGGCGTGCGCCTGTGCAAGGCCAAGCGCTTCCGCTACGCCAACTGCGACATGGCCGACCTGGAAGCCCAGCTGCAGGCCGCCGATGCCGCCGGCTGCAAGACCAAGCTGATCACCACCGACGGCGTGTTCTCGATGGACGGCTTCATTGCCCCGCTGGACGAGATCACCGCGCTGGCGAAGAAGTACAACGCGCTGGTGCACATCGACGAATGCCACGCCACCGGCTTCCTCGGTGCCACCGGCCGCGGCTCGGCCGAAGTGAAGGGCGTGCTGGAGAAGATCGACATCATCACCGGCACCCTGGGCAAGGCCATGGGCGGCGCACTGGGCGGCTTCACCTGCGCCAGCGCCGAGGTGATCGAGCTGCTGCGCCAGCGTTCGCGGCCGTACCTGTTCTCCAACTCGCTGCCGCCGCATGTGGTGGCCGCCGGCATCAAGGCGTTCGAGATGCTGGCCGCCGCTGACGACCTGCGCGACACCCTGGTGGAGAACACCCGCTACTTCCGCGAAAAGATGGTCGCCGCCGGTTTCGACGTGAAGCCGGGCGTGCACCCGATCAGCCCGGTGATGCTGTACGACGCACCGCTGGCGCAGAAGTTCGCCGAGCGCCTGCTCGAAGAAGGCATCTACGCGATCGGCTTCTTCTTCCCGGTGGTGCCCAAGGGCCAGGCGCGCATCCGCACCCAGATCAGCGCTGCGCACAGCCGCGAGCACCTGGACCGCGCGATCGATGCGTTCACCCGCATCGGTGTCGAGCTGGGCGTGATCAAGGGTTGATCCCAGCGGTCAAAGCGTGCCGACCAAGGTCGGCACCTACCAGAGCTTGAGGGCGTGCCGACCGAGGTCGGCACCTTCCCGGCATCACTTCTTTTTCTTCTTGCCCTTCGGCTCGTCCTTGCTGGCCACCACCACCGGCTTGGCGGCAGCGTCCTGGCCGTTGCCCTTGGCAACGCGGATGCCGTTGGCCTTCATCCAGGCATCGAACTCGTCGGCGGTCATCTTCTTGTCGCCGTTGCTCATCAGGAAGCGGTAGCTGCCGCGGCCATCCAGCTCCGGGGTCTTCACTTCCACCACCGGGGTTTCGGCCGGCGTTTCTGCCTTGGCCACCTTCTTGTGGCCACCACAGGCGGTCAGCAGCACCATCGGCAGCAGCAGGCCTGCGCAGCGCAGGGTTTGGTTGAGGGTCGGGTGGTACATGGGCAGGCTCCGTTCGGGAAGTTCAGCAACCAGGCGCCCCCTACGCCTGGAACGGTGGCCGGCAACCGCCGGCCGCGGGCGATGATCAGCCCGGTGCAGCGGCCCCCAGCCGCTGCTGGTCATTGACCTCCAGCATCCGCCACTGGCCCTTGCCGAGATCGCCGAGCTGCAGCCCGCCGATCGCAACCCGGACCAGGCGCAGCACCTGCAGGTCGAAGGCCGCCAGCAGGCGGCGGATGTGGCGGTTGCGGCCCTCGTCGAGGACCACCTCCAGCCACGCGGTCTTGTCGCCGCTGCGCAGCACGCGCACGGCCTGGGCCACGAGGAACTCGCCCTCGTCATCCACGCCAGCCTGCAGGGCCGCCAGCGTGGCGTCATCTGGCAGGCGGTCGACCTGCACGTGGTACGTCTTCTGCGGACCGGTTTCCGGATCGGTCAGGCGCGCCGCCCACTGCGGATCGTTGCTGAACAGCAACAGCCCTTCACTGGCCTTGTCCAGGCGCCCGACCGGCGCTATCCACGGCAGCCCTGCACCATCGAAACAGCGGTAGACGGTGTCGCGGCCACGCTCGTCCTGCACGGTGGTCACCACCCCGCGTGGCTTGTTGAGCATCAGGTACAGGCGCTGCGGTGCGCCCATCGGCTGGCCATCGACCTCGATCGGCGGCGCCGGCTGGCCAATCGGGAACTCGGGATCCCGCACGATGCGGCCGGAGACGCGTACGCGGCCCTCGGCAATCCAGCGCGCGGCCTCGCTGCGCGAGCAGACGCCGGCCTTGGACAGCACGCGCGCCAGGCCATGACGGACACCGGCGGCTGTGGCAGCGGGAGTCGCACGCCCACGCGATGCGTGGGAGCGGGCGGCGGGGGCGGCAGGTGGGCGGCGCGTGCGCAAGCCTCTGCTCCCCGCGGTGCTTACTTCTTGTCGACCGGCTTGGTCTCAGCCGGTGCTTCGGCCGGGGCCGGAGTGGCGGCCGGAGCCGGACGCGCCTTGACCACACGCACGCCACGCGCCTTCATCCAGGCGTCGAACTCTTCGGCGGTCATGCGCTTGCCGTTCTGGCTCATGTCGAAGCGCCAGGGCGTGTTGTCGAATTCGGTCTGCGGCTTGTAGGCCGCCGGATCGTTCGGCTTCACCGCCGGTGCGCTCGGAATGGCCTTGGCGATGTTCTGGCAGCCATCGATGCGCAGGCGCTGCAGCACCTGGTCCAGCGACTGCGACGGATCGTAGTTGCTGCTCAGCACGCCGGCCGGCATGCCCAGCTGGTTGCCACGGATGTAGAGCTCGTCGGCCACCGGCGCGATGGTCGTGGCCGGCAACGGCAGCGGCGAGGCGCTGGTGTTGACCGAGCAATCGACCGCAGCGTGGGCGGCGGGAACCAGGGCCAGCGCCAGAACGGCGGCCGATGCAGAGCGCAGCATGAAGGGCATCCAGGAAAGGAAGTGACGCGGCGAGTTTAGCAATGCCGCGACAGCTTTCAAGCGCCACTTTCAATGAATACGGCAACCCATTGGTTTTACGGACAAAAACCCGACGAACGGTTACCCCCGGACCGGCAGGCACCGGATTCCGGGCCGCAGAAACAACAAGACCCGGCCGAAGCCGGGTCCTGCTGTGTCCTACTGGCAGAGCGTCAGAACTTAGTTCTGGACGTTCAGCTCGGTACGACGGTTCTTGGCGCGACCTTCCGGGTTGTCCGAACCATCCGGGTTGGTGTTCGGAGCAATCGGACGGCTCTCGCCGTAGCCGATCGGGCCGACCAGGCGACCGGCGTCAACGCCGTTCTTGGTCAGGTAGTTGTACACGGCGGTAGCACGACGCTCCGACAGCTTCTGGTTGTAAGCGTCGGTACCCTTCGAGTCGGTGTGACCGGCGACTTCAACGCGCAGATCCGGGTAACGCTTCAGGATCTCGGTGGCTTCGCTCAGGATCGCCACGGCGTCCGGACGCAGGTTCGACTTGTCGAAGTCGAAGTTGACGCCCTTCAGGTCGATGGAGACCGGCACCGGGCAACCGTCCGGACCGATGGTCTGACCCGGCTGCGAGTTCGGGCACTTGTCGTCGCAGTTGTTGACGCCGTCACCGTCGTCATCCAGGTCGGCGCAGCTCGGGGCAACCGGAGCCGGAGCCGGAGCAGCCGCGACCGGAGCCGGGCCCAGCGGGATCACGACGCCGACCGAAGCCAGCACGTCGCCGAACCAGCTTTCATCGTTGCCGGCACGCTTCGGGTTCACGCTCTGGTCGTCGAAATCAGCGCGGTAGGCGACTTCGGCACGGACAGCGACGCGCTTCTCGAAGGTGGTCTGCAGACCGACGCCGACCTTGGCGGCAAAGTTGCCGTCCTTGCGGTCAGCCAGGCCACCGCTGATCGGGTTGTACTCTTCTTCCGACTTCTGGTAGCCCAGGCCGGCCAGCAGGTACGGGTTCCAGCCGCGGCCTTCCTTGATGAAGTGGCGACGCAGGTCCAGCGAGACGCCGTACTGCGACCAGTTCATGTCCTTGTTGGCGTCGAAGTTCGGGTTCTGGTAGTTCAGCTCACCGTCCAGCGACCAGTTCGGGCTGATGAACTTGCCCAGGCCCAGGGTGACGAACGGAGCGTCATTGGTCAGGCGGTCGCTGTCCTGGAAGTTGAAGCCGGCCGAACCGGTCAGGTACCAGCGGTCATCGAACTCCTGCGCGGACGCAGCCTGGGCGAAAGCCAGACCACCCAGCAGCGCGGCAGTAAGGATCTTCTTGTTCATTGAGTACAGCTCCTATTTCGGGGGTATGAAACCGGTAGAGGCATGGGCCAGCACTAGTGCGTCGATGTTCGACAGCCGATTCAGCACGCCACCGCCGCGAACATTATGCTCAGGCGGGTGAAGGTCATGTTAACAGTCCCGTAACATGTGAAGTATCGCGCCCGACCCTCCACCGGTCCGACGTTGAAACCCTATACAGGATGATGAAAATCCGCAAGACCCTCACGCTGCAAGGGTTTGACGGGGTTTAAGTGCGGAATACGACATATTGCGCAACAGCTTGCTCCACCCGATTCAGCGTATCTGCTGAAACGTGAGGAACTCTATGATGGAGCCACGTACCCAGCCGGAGCCGAGATGAAAGCTGTCGCCCTGAGTCGTGAATCCGCCCCCGCCCTCTGCGATATCCACCTACCCCCGCCGCTGCCTCCGGGTGGCCGCGACCTGCTGATCCGGGTCGAGGCCGTCTCGGTAAACCCGGTCGACGGCAAGCAGCGGGCGGCCACCGATCCGGCCACGCTCGAAGCACCCCGCGTACTCGGCTGGGACGCCGCCGGGGTGGTCGAAGCGATCGGCGAGGACGCCAGCCTGTTCGCGTCCGGCGACGAGGTCTACTACGCCGGTGATGTCACCCGGCCGGGCTGCAATGCGCAGTTCCATCTTGTGGACGAACGGCTGGTAGCGCGCAAGCCGACCACGCTCGACTTCGCCGAAGCGGCCGCACTGCCACTGACCACGCTCACCGCATGGGAACTGCTGTTCCAGCGCATGCCATTGCAGCTGGATGATCGCCGCCATGCCGGCCAGCACCTGCTGGTGATCGGCGGAGCAGGCGGCGTTGGATCGATGGCGATCCAGCTGGGCCGGCATGCCGGATTCGAGGTGATCGCCACCGCCTCGCGTGAATCATCGATCGACTGGTGCCGGCAGATGGGTGCCCAGCATGTAATCGACCACCGGCAGCCGCTGCTGCCCCAGCTGCAGGCATTGGGCATCGACGCAGTACAGGTCGCGCTCAACCTGGCCGACACCGACCATTACTGGGATGCGTTGGGTCAGCTGCTGGCGCCGCAGGGCCATGTCGGCCTCATCGTCGAACCGCGCGGCGCGCTGCGCATCGGTGATCCCTACAAGGCCAAGTGCATCGGCATCCACTGGGAGTTCATGTTCGCGCGTTCGCGCTTCGCCACGGCGGACCGCATCGAACAGCACCGCATCCTCAGCCGCGCGGCCAGCATGATCGACGCTGGCCAGCTGCGCGGCACCCTCAGCGAGACGCTGGGCGCGATCAATGCGGCGAATCTGGACATCGCGCATCAGCGCTTGGCCAGCGGGCGCACGGTGGGCAAGCTGGCGCTGGCCGGCTGGGGCGACTGAGCCAGGCTGGAACGCCGGTGCAGTGCCGAGCCATGTTCGGCTGGCGGTGCCAGGCAAAGCAGCCGGAGCATGGCCCAGCTCCACAGAACGGCCCATGCGCAGGATCGACGACTCCTGTAGCGGTGGATCGGCCGGCATCTGTATCTATGGGAGTGACTGAATCGGGATTACGGTGGAAACAGCCCCCCCTCCCTCCGAGCGCCACCATGCCCACCGCCCCGCCCCTGCGTCTGCTGCAACTGATCATCGGCCTGTTCCTGTACGGCTTCGGCGCCTCGCTGATGATCCGTGCAGCAATCGGCGTGGCCCCCTGGGACGTGTTGTCGCAGGGCATCGCCGCACAGACGCCGCTATCGTTCGGCCTGGCCACCAATGTGATCGGTGCGCTGGTGCTGCTGCTGTGGTGGCCATTGCGACAGAAGCCGGGCGTCGGCACCGTGCTCAACGTGATGTTGATCGGTCCATCCGCGCAGTTCGGGCTGTGGTTGCTTCCCCCGGCGGTCGGCCTTGGCTGGCAGCTGGCGATGTTCTGCGCCGGCATGCTGCTGGTCGCCCTGGCCACCGGCCTGTACATCGGCGCCAAGCTCGGGCCCGGCCCGCGCGACGGCCTGATGACCGGCCTGCATGCCCGCACCGGCTGGCCGATCTGGAAGGTGCGCAGCCTGATCGAGGGCAGCGTGCTGCTGCTGGGTTGGTGGCTCGGCGGCAACGTCGGTGTCGGCACCCTCGCCTTCGCCCTGCTGATTGGCCCCCTGTGCGGAGTAACGCTGGGCTGGTTCGGGATTGGGCGTCCCCCGGTAGTGCCGGCCGCTGGCCGGCAACCGCAATCACCCTGAGCTGATCGAATGCCGGCCAGCGGCCGGCACTACCGCCCCCGGAGTTCGGGGGCAGCGCCGCAGGCGCGGGGTTGGAGGCAGATAAGTGGGGCCCGCGGTTCGCGCAGCGAAATGCGGGAGCGACAGCACGCATGTGCCGAGCGTACCCGGCCAGCGGCCGGCACTACCGCCCCCCGGAGTTCGGGGGCAGCGCCGCAGGCGCGGGGGTTGGAGGCAGGTAAGTGGGGCCCGCGGTTCGCGCAGCGAAATGCGGGAGCGACAGCACGCATGTGCCGAGCGTACCCGGCCAGCGGCCGGCACTACCGCCCGCGCCCCTTGCCCCGGCCGCCGTTTCCCGGCACGCTTCGCGCTTCCGTACGCAAGCGTATCGATCATGTCGCCAGCCAACGAAAGCGCCTATCCCCACCTGTTCGCCCCGCTGGACCTGGGCTTCACCCAGCTGCGCAACCGCGTGCTGATGGGTTCGATGCACACCGGCCTGGAAGATCGCGCCCGCGACTTTCCGCGCCTGGCCGCCTACTTCGCCGAACGCGCCGAAGGTGGCGTCGGCCTGATCGTCACCGGTGGCTTCGCGCCGAACGTGGTCGGCTGGCTGAAGCCCTTTGGCGGAAAGCTGTCCTGGCCCTGGGAAGTGCGCCCGCACCGGCAGCTCACCGCGGCCGCGCACCAGCACGGCGCGAAGATCTGCCTGCAGCTGCTGCATGCCGGCCGCTATGCCTACCATCCCCTGTCGGTGGCACCGTCGAAGCTGAAGGCGCCGATCAACCCGTTCACCCCCCGTGCGCTGTCGGCCAGCGGCGTCGAGCGGCATATCGCCGACTACGCACGCAGCGCGAAGCTGGCCCGCGAAGCCGGCTACGATGGCGTCGAAGTGATGGGCTCGGAGGGCTACCTCATCAACGAGTTCATCGCCCCGCGCACCAACAAGCGCTCCGACCGCTGGGGTGGCGACGCCAACCAACGCATGCGTTTTGCAGTGGAGATCGTGCGCCGCATCCGCGAGGCCTGCGGCCCGGACTTCATCATCATCTACCGCCTGTCGCTGGTGGATCTGGTTGACGACGGCAGCAACTGGGAAGAGATCGTGCAGCAGGCCCAGGCCATCGAGGCGGCTGGCGCGACGATCATCAATTCCGGCATCGGCTGGCACGAAGCGCGCATCCCGACCATTGCCACCTCGGTGCCGCGCGCCGCCTTCGCCGGTGTCACCGCCAAGCTCAAGCCGCATGTAACGGTGCCGCTGGTGGCGACCAACCGCATCAACATGCCCGACGTCGCCGAGCACATCCTCGCCAGCGGCGGCGCCGACATGGTGTCGCTGGCGCGCCCGCTGCTGGCCGACCCGCAATGGCCCAACAAGGCCCGCGCCGGCCGCGCCGAGGCGATCAACACCTGCATCGCCTGCAACCAGGCCTGCCTGGACCACGTGTTCGAGAACAAGCTGGCCAGCTGCCTGGTCAATCCGCGTGCCGCACACGAGACCGAGCTGGTCTACCGCCCGGCTGCCACGCCGAAAAAGGTCGCGGTGGTCGGCGCAGGTCCGGCCGGCCTGGCTTGCGCCACGGTGGCCGCCGAGCGCGGCCACCAGGTCACCCTGTTCGATGCCAACGACGAGATCGGTGGCCAGTTCAACGTGGCCAAGCGCATCCCCGGCAAGGAAGAGTTCCACGAGACCCTGCGCTATTTCCGCCACAAGCTGGCTGAAACCGGCGTGCAGCTACGCCTGGGCACGCGAGCAGACGCGGCCAGCCTGGCCGGCTTCGACGAGGTGGTGCTGGCCACCGGCATCACGCCGCGCAAGGTCGACTTCCCCGGCGCCAACCACGCCAAGGTGGTCAGCTACCTGGACGTGCTGCGGGGCCGGGTCGAAGTGGGCGCCAGTGCGGCGATCATCGGCGCCGGCGGCATCGGCTTCGATGTCGGCGAGTTCCTCAGCCACGCTGGTGAGTCCCCCTCGCTGGACCCACAGCGCTGGATGGCCGAATGGGGCGTGGACAGCACGTTCGAGGCCCGCGGCTCGCTGGCCAGGCCGCAGCCCGAGGCATCGCCGCGGCGGCTGTGGCTGCTGCAGCGCAGCCCCGGCAAGCCCGGCGCGCGGCTGGGCAAGACCACCGGCTGGATCCACCGCGCCAAGCTGAAGGCCAAGGGCGTGCGCATGCTCGGCGGCGTCGAGTACCTGGGCGTGGACGACGAAGGCCTGCGCATCCGCGTGGAAGGCAGCGAACAGCTGCTGCCGGTCGACCATGTGGTGGTCTGCGCCGGGCAGGAACCCAACCGTTCGCTGCAGGCCGAACTGCAGGCCGCCGGCATCAACGCGCAGCTGATCGGCGGTGCCGATGTAGCGGCCGAACTGGACGCCAAGCGGGCCATCGACCAGGGCAGCCGGGTGGCCGCCGCGCTCTGATGAGCGCATGAATGGGGGACGGAATGTGATTTCCGTCACCCCTCCCGAACCTGAATGTCAAGCCGGACGGTTCACGATGCGTTCGGCTACGCCCCCCTACCTTGCGCCATCTTTCCGCTCACCAGCCAGTTTCCGGTGAGCCGGCGCAGCCCCCACGATCGGTACTGGTCGTTTCTTTTGGGGCTGCCCACGGGGCGGCCCCGATGGCCGCCTCCCCATGACGCCAAGTCGTCCCCCGCATCCTGTCGCCCCCGCGACTGGAAGCGGAGAGTGCGGCCCATACGGAGCAAGGAGTTATATGAAACTGGCCTGGATTCTCTGGCTGTCGCAGTTGTTGCCGCAGCCGGCCGCTGATTCACTGTGTCTGAGCACCACCGTTTACCTGGAAGCCCGCGACCAGACCCTGCGCGGCCAGCAAGCCGTTGCCGAGGTCGCCCTGCGCCGCCTCGACAGTGGCCTGTGGGGCGACTCGATGTGCCAGGTGGTCACCGCGCGCAAGCAGTTCGCGCCGACCATCGTCTCCCCCGGCACCCAGCTGGGCAATGACGCGGCCTGGAGCGAGGCAATGAACGTGGCCTTCGACGCCGAGCGCAACTGGGCGCTGCCGGCCGGCGAGCGCCGCGAGATCGTGCCCGGAGCCAGCCACTTCGCCGCGTTGTCCATCGCCAGCCCGAACTGGCGCAACGCCTACCAGGTGGCCACCATCGGCGATCACACCTTCTATAAGGTGCAGAACCTCAAGCCGCGGCAGTCGTAACGATCCGTGCTGGCGGCAGCGTTGCCGCCCGCTGGCAGGCTCTGGGATAGTGGGCGTTTCCCGCCCGCATCACCTGGAGTTCCCATGAAGCTGTACAGCAAGCCCGGTGCCTGTTCCACCGCCGACCACATCGCCCTGCAGTGGACCGGCCAGCCGTTCGAGGTCGAACTGCTGAACAAGGACACCCTGAAGGGTCCGGAATTCCTCAAGATCAATCCGGCCGGCGCCGTTCCCGCGCTGGTCGATGGCGACTTCGTGCTGCTGCAGAACGCCGCGATCATGGGCTATATCGCCGACACCTACCCGCAGGCCGGCCTCGGCGGCGATGGCAGTGCGCGCCAGCGTGCCGAAGCCACCCGCTGGCTGGCCTTCGTCAATTCCGACGTGCATCCGGCCTTCTCGCCGCTGTTCGCACCGGGCAAGTTCATCGCCGACGAAAGCCAGTTCGATGCGATCCGCGCCGCCGCACACAAGCGCCTGCGTGGCCTGTTCGAGACCGCTGACAGGCAGCTGGCCGACAAGCCCTGGCTGGCCGGCTTCCGCAGTTTCGCCGATCCGTACTTCTACATCACCCTGCGTTGGGCCGCCGGCACCAAGGTCGACCTGTCGGGCCTGGACAACCTGGCCGCCTACAAGGCACGCATGGACGCCGATGCCGGCGTGCAGGCCGCCCTGAAGGCCGAAGGCCTGGCCTGAGCCTGACCCGGGGTCGGATCCGTCTGCACAGCAGGCGGCTCTGACCCCACCGGCGCCATCACCACACTCAGCCGATCTGGCGGATCACTTCACCGTTGGCATCGCGCAGGTAGGTCGGCACCACTTCGATGCGCAGCGCTCCCGCCACCGGGTAGATGCCACGTTCGGCACGCACGCCCGCCAGGGCCTGCAGCCCCGTCTCGTCCAGCACCCAGCGCGCGCTGTCGGCCGATACCTCGCCGGTTTCACCGCGCGCTGCCGGAATGAATTCCCACTGCCGCTCGCGGCTGGCCAGTTCCAGCGATTTGCCGTGGCGCAGGCGCAATGGCAGCAGCTCGCACACACTGGCCACCTGGCCGGCGCCGAGCACCAGGGTGGTGACGCCCGCCTCCTGCCGCCAATCCAGTGTCTCGATGAACAACATGCCGGTGCTGGAGCCCTCGCGCTCACTGCCGGCCCGCACCTGTGCGGCGAGTGTCGGATCCTCCAACAGGTTGCCGCGATGCAGGTCGCTGATCCACAGCGGCATCGCCGGTTGCAGCGCCTGCAGCACGCCGCGCGTCGACCAACGCTTGACCGCTTCCATCTCCTCATCGGTCAGCCCGACCAGCTGCAGGAACTGCAGGTGGCCATTGGCGGTGTCGCGCGCAGGCAACTGCGGATCGGCGATGAAGGCCAGGTGGCACAGGCGCGTGCCGGTCTCCAGCGCAATCGGGCCGTTGGCGTTCAGATGGTGACCATCCTCGAACACGTTGCCGCTGCCAAACACGTAGCGCGCCAGGTTCTGCAGCAGGTTCATCGGCCACACCGGCGGGGTACTGCCGGCGTGCTCACCGGCTCCAGCAGCCAGGCGGAAGGTCAGCTCGAAACCATAGCCGCTGGCGGCGGCATCGCTGCTCTCCTTGGTGTACAGCTCGGAGAAGCCGTAGGTGATGTAATGCCAATGCGGTACCGGTGCATCCACCCAGTACACGCTGATGCCATCCAGTGGATCCTGGCCACCCAGCGTGTACGGCAACGCCGTACCGTAGTGACGGGGTTCCTGGCCGGCATACAGCGGCGCCAGCGCCGCATTGATCGCGTCCCAGCCTGGGGTGTCGGTGTCGTCGTGGTCGTCCTGCACGCGGGACTCCTTGTGGGGAAGTGAACCGATCACTTTACGCGGTGGCTCAGGCCTGCACGACCTCGCCGCCACCATTGAGCACGGCGGCCTGGGTTTCCTGCCACCAGCGCTGCGCCAGCGCCGGGCTGCGCGCCTTGCCCACCGCCGCCAGCAGTTCCGGGCACAGGCGTTCCAGTGCAAGTGCATCGGTGCAGCGTTCAATCTTCAACTGCATGAAGTAGCCCTTCAGGCCCAGGTGGCGCCGCACCGCCTCGCTCATCGCGTCGTACAGCTGCTGGTACAACGCCGGATCCTGTTCGCGGCCGGTGCTGATGCCACGTACCGGTGCCACCTCGGCATTGCCACCGATCACTTCGATCAGGCCCTGCGCTTCCAGCTGCTCCAGTGCATCGGCCGGCGCGCGCAGGCCTTCGAACAGGCCACGCAATTCAGTGTCATCGCGATGCCCGTCGACCATCAGCAGGATCGAACGCAGTGCCGCCGGCAGGCGCCGGCCACGGTCTTCGATTTCCTGACGGCCAGCAGCCGTCTTGGCGTGCAGCAATGCCATTGCCTCCCCCTCCCTCGATGCGCAATGCCGGCGCGCCCTGACGGGCACGCCCCCCTGTGTGCCATCCCCGGACGGCACGCGCCTTCCCCGGCGCGCGCCGCGTATTGCAGGTCGATGACAGGCCGAGCTTAGCGCAAGTGCCGCGGGTAGTGCCGGCCGCTGGCCGGCAACCTCGGGATTGAGTGGGGGGGGGCCGGCCAGCGGCCGGCACTACCGGATCAGCGCCCCAGCGCGCGGCGGATCTCCTCCAGCGCGCTGGGATCATCCAGCGTCGACAGGTCGCCCGGATCACGCTGTTCGGCCAGCGCCTGCAGCGAGCGCCGCAGCAGCTTGCCGGAGCGGGTCTTGGGCAGTGCATTGACCACGTGTACGTGCGCCGGGCGTGCGACCGCGCCGAGCGAGGTGGTCACCGTCGCCATCATCTCGGCCACCACCCGCGCCGGATCCTCGCCATCGAGCCCTTGCTTGAGGGTGACGAACACCAGCGGCACCTGCCCCTTCAGTTCGTCCTTGACCCCGATCACCGCGGCCTCGGCCACCCGCGGATGGCTGGAAATGGCCTCCTCGATCTCGCGCGTGCCCAGACGGTGCCCGGCTACGTTGATGACATCATCGGTGCGACCGAGGATGAAGGTGTAGCCATCGTCGTCGCGGATCGCCCAGTCCAGCGAGCTGTACAGCAGTTCCTTGAAGTGGCTGAAGTAGCTCTGCAGGAAGCGGCTGTCATCATTCCACACGGTGCTCATGCAACCCGGCGGCAGCGGTGGCGACACCACCAGCACGCCCTTCTGCCCCGGTGCGACTTCCTCGCCAGTGTTCTCGTCGATCACCTTCATCCGGTAGCCGAGATTGGGGAAGCCCGGCGAACCGAAGCGCACCGGCTTCATCTCCAGGCCCGGCAACAGGGTCAGTGCCGGCCAGCCGGTTTCGGTCTGCCAGTAGTTGTCGATGATCGGCTTGCCGAGCGCTTCGCTGATCCAGTGCGCGGTCGGCTCGTCGAGCGGCTCGCCGGCCAGGAACAGATACTTCAGCGCACGCAGGTCGTGGCGATGGATGAAGTCCGCGTCGTGCTTCTTCAGCACGCGGATGGCAGTGGGCGAGGAGAACATCGTGCGCACGTTGTACTGCTCGCACAGCGCCCACCAGATGCCCGGGTCCGGGTTGGTCGGCAGCCCTTCGTACAGCAGCGACGTGCAGCCACCGATCAGCGGGCCGTACACATTGTAGGAGTGGCCCACCGCCCAGCCGACATCGGAGGTGGAGAACATCACCTGGCCCGGCTTGCAGTCGAACACGGTCTCCATCGACTGCGCCATCGCCACTGCATAGCCGCCCACATCGCGCTGCACGCCCTTCGGCTTGCCGGTGGTGCCGGAGGTGTACAGCAGGTAGCTCGGCTCGCTCGCTTCCAGCCACTGCACCGGCACGTCGACTTCACCGATCTGCGCACGCAGCGTGGCGTAGTCCACGTCACGGCCCGGCACGCGGGGTTCGGCGGCATCCAGCCCACGCGACACGATCAGCACATGCGGTGGCGGCGAAGCCGCTTCGGCGCAGGCGGCGTCGACCATCGGCTTGTACGGAATCAGCTTGCCACCGCGCATGCCGGCGTCCGCCGCGATCAGCAGCTTGGGCTTGGCATCGTCGATGCGCAGCGCCAGGTTGTGCGCCGCAAAGCCCCCGAACACCACCGAGTGCACCGCACCGATGCGCGCACAGGCCAGCATCGCAAACACCGCTTCGGCCATGTTCGGCATGTAGATCACCACGCGGCCACCGTGGCCGACGCCGAGGTGCTTGAGTACCGCGGCGAAGTCGTTCACTTCGCGGTACAGCTGGTGATAGGTGATCTCGCGTGTGCTGTTGGTTTCGGTGGAGATGGCGACCAGTGCGAGCTGGTCGGCGCGCTCGGCCAGGTGGCGGTCGACGGCGTTGTAGCAGAGATTGGTTTCGCCGCCGACGAACCAGCGCCGGAACGGCGGGTTGCTGTAGTCGAGCACCTGCTGCGGCGGTTTATGCCAATGGATGCGCTTGGCTTCCTCGCCCCAGAAGGCCTCCGGCTCGTCGATCGAGCGACGGTAGGTTTCCTCGTAGTTCATGACGCAGCCCTCCCAGACAAAGTCATGGGTTCGAGGATAGTCCGGCGCTGCCGCGCGGGCCGCCCTACCTTGGTAGGGGGTGGGGTCTGTTATGCAGGGCTTGCAGCCCTGCACCCGCGGTAGTGCCGGCCGCTGGCCGGCAACCTCAGAAGCAACAGCCGAAGCAACAGCGGGTTTCCCGTGGGATGGCGGGATGGGTTCGGTGGCGGGAGACGCCGTAAACCCGTCCATGGGGGCTTGGCCGCGGCATCCATGCCGCGGACACTCCCGCCACCGGACCCACCCCGCCTTCGACAGATTCCGCGATCTGTCGGAACGGCATATTGTTCTGATCGGTGTCGACCTTGGTCGACACGGTAGATCCACGCCATGCGTGGATGACTCATTCGATATCTGAAAGAAAAATCGTGTCGACCAAGGTCGACACCTACCAACAGCCGTGCGGAACAACGTCGCAGTTACCAACAGCCGAGTGAACCTGTCGAAGGCGGGGCGGTGTCGGAGTGCGGGGTGTCAGCCGCATGGATGCGGCTGCCAAGCCTACAGGGAAGTACTTGCGGCGCCCCCGCACTCCGACACCGTCCCGCCAACCCACGGATAGCCCGCCTTTGACGTTGACGTTGACGTTGCTCTGGCTCGTAGCAGGTGCAGGGCTGCAAGCCCTGCCGACCCCCTAGAACGGAGCCGCGGACTCGAACGCGAGCACCTCGCCCGTCAGCGGATGCGTGAACCGCAGGCTGCGTGCATGCAGATGCACGCGGTGCGCCGGTGCCGCGTCATACAGCACGTCGCCAACAATCGGATGGCCAATACTGGCCATGTGCAACCGCAGCTGATGGCTGCGGCCAGTGATCGGTTCCAACGCCACGCGCGTGCGCCGCGCTTCTACATCACGCGCCAGTACGCGCCAGCGGGTCAACGCCGGCTTGCCGCGTTCGTGATCGACCATCTGCTTCGGCCGGTTCGGCCAGTCCACGATCAACGGCAGGTCCACTTCACCGGAATCACCCTCGAGCAGCCCCTGCACCACCGCTTCATACCGCTTGCCAACCTGGCGCTGCTCGAACTGCATCGACAACGCCGCCTGCATGTCCTTGCCACGCGCATGCAGCAGCAGGCCGGAGGTCACCTGGTCCAGCCGGTGCACGGTCAACGCATCCGGATACAGCGCCTGCAGGCGCGCGACCACGCAGTCCTGGTTCTCGGCGCTGCGGCCGGGTACGGACAACAGGCCAGCCGGCTTCTCGGCCACCAGCAGTGCGTCATCGATGTAGTGCAGGTGGATCATGCGGTTCCAGGAATTCCAAATGAAAACGGGGAAGCCGAAGCCTCCCCGTTTTCTGCGTACCAACCAACGGTCGGTACCTACCTTGATGGAAGACGTACCGGCCGGAGCCGGTACCGCCTGCATCAGCCCAGCAGGTGGGCGACGCCGGCGCGCTCTTCTTCCAGCTCGGCCAGGGTCTTGTCGATGTACTTCTGGCTGAAGTCGTCGATCGGCAGGTCCTTGACCAGGGTGTACTTGCCGTTCTCGGTGGTCACCGCGAAGCCGAAGATCACGCCTTCCGGAATGCCGTAGGAACCGTCGGACGGCACGCCCATGGTGACCCACTTGCCGTTGCTGCCCAGCACCCAGTCACGCACGTGGTCGATCGCTGCGTTGGCGGCCGAAGCAGCCGAGGACGAGCCACGGGCTTCGATGATCGCCGCGCCGCGCTTGCCGACGGTCGGGATGAAGGTGTTGGCGTTCCACTCCTGGTCGTTGATCGCATCGGCGATCGACGCACCATCGGCGGTGGCGAAACGGTAGTCCGGGTACATGGTCGGGCTGTGGTTGCCCCACACCACCAGCTTCTCCATGCCACCGACCGGCTTGCCGAGCTTGGTCGACAGCTGGCTCAGCGCGCGGTTGTGGTCCAGGCGCAGCATGGCGGTGAAGTTTTCCGGCTTCAGGTCCGGGGCCGACTTCATCGCGATGTAGGCGTTGGTGTTGGCCGGGTTGCCGACCACCAGCACCTTCACGTCACGGCTGGCGACCTTGTTCAGCGCTGCACCCTGGGCGGTGAAGATCTTGGCGTTCTCCAGCAGCAGGTCCTTGCGCTCCATGCCCGGGCCGCGCGGACGTGCGCCGACCAGCAGGGCGATGTCGGCGTCCTTGAACGCGACTTCGGCGTCATCGGTGCCGACCATGCCGGCCAGCAGCGGGAAGGCACAGTCTTCCAGCTCCATCATCACGCCCTTCAGGGCGGCCTGGGCCTTGTCCACCGGCAGTTCCAGCAGCTGCAGGATGACCGGCTGGTCCTTGCCCAGCATTTCGCCGGAGGCGATGCGGAACAGCAGGGCATAACCGATCTGGCCGGCGGCGCCGGTCACGGCAACACGAACGGGTGCTTTCATGGGGGTTTCCTCTTGCTTGCAAGCGTTTGATGGGACGCCGCGGGCAGAGCCACGCAGGCCAGGCGGGCGGCGGGGAACAGGGAAACGGCCACCCATGGGTGGCCGTTTCGAAGGGGGATCAGGCGGCGAGGTGCTTGTTCCACTCCGCGACGCGGTCGGCCTGGGCGGCCAGCACGGCGTCGACGTCGCCTTCCAGGGTGATCGAATGGATCACGTCGCCCTGCTTGACCGAATCAACGATGGCCTGGCCTTCCAGGACCTTGCCGAAGACGGTGTGGCGGCCGTCCAGCCAGTCGGTCTTGATGTGGGTGATGAAGAACTGGCTGCCGTTGGTGTTCGGGCCGGCGTTGGCCATCGACAGCGAGCCGACCTCGTGCTTCACGCCGTTCTTCTCGTCTTCGAACTTGTAGCCCGGGCCGCCGGTGCCACGACCCTGCGGGCAGCCGCCCTGGATCATGAAGTCGGCGATCACGCGGTGGAAGATCAGGCCGTCATAGAAGCCGTGCTTGACCAGGTTCACGAAGTTGGCCACGGTCAGCGGCGCCTTGTCGGCGAACAGCTCGACCTTGATCGGGCCCTGGGTGGTGTCGAAAGTGGCGATGAGGGACATGAAGATCCTTGATGCAGAGGGGAACGCGTCTAGCCACCTAGTTTACACCTGCCTCGTGGCGGCGGCGGCTTCGACCATCGGTGAAGAACCCGGCTTCAGCCCATGGACGGGAAGCCGCGTCTCCGGGCGCTGGCGGCCCCGGCCGACGCGGCGGACAGCCAGCTGAATGGGCCCCGCGACGGATGTGAAATCCACCTTTTCGCGAATCGTCAAGTTCGACGTATAATGTTGGACTTCTTTTTCCAAATCCGGCGCCGACTGGCCCCCTTTCGTATGTCCATCGAAAATCTTCGCAACATCGCCATCGTCGCCCACGTCGACCATGGCAAGACCACCCTGGTCGACCAGCTGCTGAAGCAGTCCGGCACCCTGTCCGAGCGCACCGTCCTCGCCGAGCGCGTGATGGACAGCAACGACCAGGAAAAGGAACGCGGCATCACCATCCTGGCCAAGAACACCGCCATCACCTGGGAAGACAAGAGGACCGGCATCAAGAACCGGATCAACATCGTCGACACCCCCGGCCACGCCGACTTCGGTGGTGAGGTCGAGCGCGTGCTGTCGATGGTCGATACCGTGCTGATCCTGGTCGACGCGATGGACGGCCCGATGCCGCAGACCCGCTTCGTGACCCAGAAGGCCTTCGCGATGGGCTTCAAGCCGATCGTCGTGGTCAACAAGGTCGACCGTCCGGGCGCCCGTCCGGAATGGGTGATCGACCAGGTCTTCGACCTGTTCGACAAGCTCGGCGCCACCAACGAGCAGCTGGACTTCCCGATCGTCTACGCCTCGGGCCTGAACGGCTATGCCGGCCTGGAAGACACCGTGCGCGACGGCGACATGACCCCGCTGTACGAAGCGATCATGCAGCACGCGCCGAAGCCGGAAGTGGATCCGGAAGGCCCGTTCCAGATGCGCATCAGCCAGCTGGACTACAACAACTTCGTGGGCGTGATCGGCATCGGCCGCATCCAGCGCGGCACCCTGAAGAAGAACATGCAGGTCGCGGTCATCGACCGTGAAGGCAAGAAGCGCAACGGCAAGGTGCTGCAGGTGCTGGGCTTCATGGGCCTGGAGCGCATCGAGCAGGATTCGGCCGAGGCCGGCGACATCGTGGCCATCTCCGGCATCCAGGAGCTGACCATCTCCGACACCATCTGCGCACCGGACTTCCCGGAAGCGCTGCCGGCGCTGACCGTCGACGAGCCGACCATCTCGATGACCTTCCAGGTCAACAACTCGCCGTTCGCCGGCAACAAGGACCTGTCCGGTGGCAAGTTCCTGACCAGCCGCCAGATCAAGGACCGCCTGGACCGTGAAAAGGTCCACAACGTGGCCCTGAAGGTCGAGCAGCTGGAAGACGCCGACAAGTTCCTGGTCTCCGGCCGTGGCGAACTGCACCTGTCGGTGCTGATCGAGAACATGCGCCGCGAAGGCTACGAGCTGGCCGTGTCGCGCCCGGAAGTGATCATCAAGGAAATCGACGGCCAGCTGATGGAGCCGATCGAGCAGCTGGTGGTGGACATCGAAGAAATCCACCAGGGCGGCGTGATGGAAAAGCTGGGCACCCGCAAGGGCCAGCTGAAGAACATGGAATCGGACGGCAAGGGCCGCGTGCGCCTGGAGTACCAGATCCCGGCCCGTGGCCTGATCGGTTTCCAGAACGAGTTCAAGACCCTGACCCAGGGTTCGGGCCTGCTGTTCCACGTGTTCGACCACTACGGTCCGAAGGAACAGGGCGCGATTGCCAAGCGCATCAACGGCGTGATGATCGCCAATGCACCGGGCACCACGCCGGCCTACTCGCTGGGCCCGCTGCAGGAGCGCGGCAAGCTGTTCGCTGCTGAAGGCGACAACGTGTATGAAGGTCAGCTGGTCGGCATCCACTCCAAGGACAACGACCTGACCGTCAACGCGATCAAGACCAAGCCGCTGACCAACATGCGCGCTTCGGGCAAGGACGATGCGATCCAGCTGACCCCGGCGATCAAGTACTCGCTGGAACAGGCCCTGGACTTCATCGAAGACGACGAGCTGGTCGAGATCACCCCGAAGGAGATCCGCCTGCGCAAGAAGTTCCTGACCGAGAGCGATCGCAAGAAGGCTTCGCGCGGCGGCTGAGCCAGCACCCCGTGAACCAGAGCGGCTACAACCCGGATCCACACCGGCATCCGGGTCTGCACGTCATCGCCCTGCTCGAAGCGAGCAAGGCGATGCTGGCGCTGTTGGCCGCCACCGGGCTGGAAGTGCTCGGACCGCAGCCGCTGCGGCACGGCATCATGGCCCTGATCCGGCGTTTCAGCCTGGATCCGGACCATGGCACCCTGCCCTCGCTGCTGCACATGATCAGCCCCGACGCGGTCCACCTGGCCGCGGCGGGGATGATCGGCTACGGCCTTCTGCACCTGGTCGAAGCCTGGGGCCTGTGGCGGGCCAAGGCCTGGGCGTCCTGGCTGGGCTGCCTGACCGCCGCCCTGTACCTGCCTTTCGACATCTTCGCGATCATCCGCCATCCCGGCTGGCCGTCATGGACGATCCTGGCGATCAACCTGATCGTGGTCTACGTCCTCGCCCGCGACCTGCGCAAGCGCCACCGCTGAGCACCGGCTACACTGGGGATTGGAGCCGACCAAGCCGCCCCATGCGCCCGTCCTTGCCGCCTCTGCTGACCTGCCTGCTCGCCGCGCTTCCGGCGCTGCTTTCGGCTGGCTGCAGCCCGGCCACGCCCAGCGCGCATGCGGCCGAACCTGCGAGCCGCAACGTGCCGTTCCCGTACGCCGAAACCGATGTCGCCGACCTGCAGGCGCGGATGACTGCCGGAGATCTGGACAGCACCACCCTGACCCAGGCCTACCTGCAGCGTATTGCCGCCCTGGACCGCACCGGGCCCCGCCTGCGCGCGGTGATCGAGCTCAACCCCGACGCCCTGAAGGAAGCCGCCGCACGCGACCGCGAGCGCCGCGAAGGGCGCCTGCGTGGGCCGCTGCATGGCATCCCCCTGCTGCTGAAGGACAACATCAACGCCGCACCGATGGTCACCAGTGCCGGCTCGCTGGCCCTGCAGGGCTTCCGTCCGGACGATGCCTACCTGGTACGCCGGCTGCGCGAGGCTGGCGCCGTAGTGCTGGGCAAGACCAACCTCAGCGAGTGGGCCAACTTCCGCGGCAATGACTCCATCTCCGGCTGGAGCGCGCGCGGCGGCCAGACCCGCAACCCCTACCGCATCAGCCATTCACCGTGCGGCTCCAGCAGCGGCAGCGCGGTGGCCGTGGCCGCCAACCTGGCCAGCGTGGCGATCGGCACCGAAACCGACGGCAGCATCGTCTGCCCGGCCGCGATCAACGGCGTGGTCGGTCTGAAGCCGACGGTCGGGCTGGTCAGTCGTGATGGCATCGTGCCGATCTCCTTCAGCCAGGACACCGCCGGCCCGATGACCCGCAGCGTCGCCGATGCTGCCGCCGTGCTGACTGCGATCGCCGGCCGCGATGACGCCGATCCCGCCACCGCGACCATGCCCGGCCGTGCGGTCTACGACTACACCGCGCGCCTGGACCCGCAGGGCCTGCGCGGCAAACGCATCGGTCTGCTGCAGACGCCGCTGCTGAAGTACCGCGGCATGCCGCCGCTGATCGATCAGGCAGCGACCGAGCTGCGTCGCGCCGGCGCCGTGGTGGTGCCGGTGGAGCTGCCCAACCAGGGCGCGTGGGCCGAGGCTGAGCGCACGCTGCTGCTGTACGAGTTCAAGGCCGGGCTGGAGCGCTACTTCAGCGCCCACCGCGCGCCACTGCGCAGCCTGGCCGAACTGATCGCCTTCAACCAGGCGCACAGCAAGCAGGAACTGGGCCTGTTCGGCCAGGAGCTGCTGGTGGAGGCCGATGCCACCACCGGCCTGGCAGACCCTGCCTACATCCGCGCGCGCAGTGATGCGCGCCGGTTGGCCGGTCCGGAAGGCATCGATGCAGCCCTCGCCGCCCATCAGCTCGATGCGCTGGTGGCGCCGACCACCGGTGTGGCGTGGCCGATCCGCAGCGAAGGCGACGACTTCCCCGGCGAGAGCTACAGCGCCGCTGCCGTGGCCGGTTACCCGAGCCTGACCGTGCCGATGGGCCAGATCAACGGCCTTCCCGTCGGCCTGCTGTTCATGGGCACCGCCTGGAGCGAGCCGAAGCTGATCGAAATGGCCTACGCCTACGAGCAGCGCACCCGTGCGCGGCGGCCGCCACACTTTGATACCGATGCGCTGATCGACGCCGGCGAGCCCTGAGCTCCGGTGACGCCGCGACATCTTGCTTCCGGTAGTGCCGGCCGCTGGCCGGCAGCTCGATCGCTCCGGCGTTGCCGGCCAGCGGCCGGCACTACCGATCCTGTGGCTCCACCGGCACGATCGCCGCCTCACCATCTTCAGCACCTGGCGAACGCACATCCGCAGTGCGTGCACGTGGACCACGCGGCATATCCAGCTGGTCTTCGTGTTGCAGCCGCGCACGCACCTGCGGCAGCGACTGCGGATGCTCACGTGCGAGGAAATCGAGCATGCGTTCGCGCACCAGGCAGCGAAGATCAAAGGCATCACCGGAACTGCGCGCGCTGACCAGCAGGCGCACCTGGATCGCGCGCTCGTTGGTTTCGGTCACCTGGGTCACGCAGACGCGCCCATCCCATAGCGCCTGGCCATGGCAGATGCGCTCCAGCTCGGCACGGATCGCCGCGATCGGTGCCCGATAGTCCAGCCACAGAAACGCAGTGCCGAGCAGATCGGCACTGCGCCGCGTCCAGTTCTGGAACGGGTTCTCGATGAACCAGGTCAAGGGCACCACCATCCGCCGCTCATCCCAGATCCGCACGACCACGTAGCTGCTGCCGATCTCCTCGATGCGTCCCCACTCGCCTTCGACGATAACCACGTCGTCCAGGCGGATCGGCTGCGTCAGTGCGATCTGCAGGCCGGCGATGAGGTTGCCGAACACCGGCTTGGCGGCGATGCCCGCCACCAGCCCGATCAGGCCCGCCGACGCCAGCAGCGCCGTGCCGATCTTCTGCACCATCGGGAAGGTCAACAGCACCAGCGACGCACCGAGCACGATGATGCCACCCATCAGCACCCTGCTGAGCACGCGCGTCTGGGTCTGGATGCGGCGTGCCTCCAGGTTGTCGGAGACATCGATGGGATGGCTGCGCAGGATCGCGCGCTCGCCCGCCGCCACCGCGCGTACCAGCAGCCAGACGAAGCAGGCCATCAACGCAATGTGCAGTCCGTGCTGCAGATGGCCCAGCAACGGATCCTGCAGCGGCGTCGCCTGCAAGGCGGGAATCAGCAGCAGCAGCGGCCACGCGGTGGCCAGCGGCAACCCGAGTACTCGACCGATACGCGCACGTCGGCGATCACGCCCTTTCAGTCGGTGATAGATCCACAGGATCAGCCACGCGCCTATGCCGCCCACCACTACGGCCAATCCCAACGGCCATGCGTAGGCCTGTGCGCTCTGCCAGTGCACCGTTGCCACCTCCAGTCGAACAACCAGGTGGACAGCCTCGCGCATGGCGCATGAGCGTCACGTCAGTCGTTTGTAAGGAGGGTGTTGGTCGGCAGGGCTTGCAGCCCTGCACCTGCTACGTGCCGGAGCAACAGCCGAAGCAGAAGCAGAAGCAGAAGCGGATTTCCTGTGGGATGGCGGGGTGGGTCCGGTTGCGGGGGTCGCTGCAAGTCCCCCTCCGGGGCCCGGCCCAGCCGCCGGCGGCTGTGCGTTCGGGCGCTTGCAAAGCAGTGCTTCGCAAGCAAAGCGCCCTCACCCATGTAAGCTCGGTCGCCGCTTGCTCGTGTGCGCAGTCCTGGGCACACGGCAAGACCGGGGTTGGGCGTCCTGCCCAACCCGCCCGAGGCATGCCTCGGGCCCATGCGGCTCGCGCCCCCGCAACCGGACCCACCCCGCCTTCGACAGTTTTCTGCGATCTGTCGGAAGCTGCTGCTGATGGTGGGTGCCGACCGTTGGTCGGCACGGGGTCGGAGCCCATTTTGAATACTGCTATCTGACAGAAAAATCGGGTCGACCAACGGTCGACACCTACCAACAGCCGCGCATGCCAATCGCCGCAGTTACCAGTAGATCCACGCCATGCGTGGATGATTCATTCGACATCTGACAGATGTGCCGACCAACGGTCGGCACCCACCAATAGCGACCTGAACCTGTCTAAGGTGGGGCGGTGTCGGAGTGCGGGGTGTCAGCCGCATGGATGCGGCTGCCAAGCTTACAGGGACGTACTTGCAGCGTCCCCGCACTCCGACACCGCCCCGCCAGCCCACGGAATGCATGCTGTTGCCGCTGCTTCGGCTTTTGCCGTTGACGTTGATTGCACCAGGTGCAGGGCTGCAAGCCCTGCCGCAACACACTTACCGCACCTGCTCCTGCTTGCGCACGATCGCCATCGCGATCTCCAGCGACTGCTCGTAATTCAACCGCGGGTCCACCGTTGAGCGATACGCACGCTCCAGGTCACGCTCGGTCAGTTCGCGCGCACCACCGGTGCATTCGGTCACGTCCTCGCCGGTCAGCTCCAGGTGCACGCCACCCAGGCGCGTGCCCGCGGCCGCATGCAGATCAAACGACATCTCCACTTCGCCACGCACATTGTCGAAGCGACGCGTCTTGAAGCCATTGGCAGTGCTTTCGGTGTTGCCATGCATCGCATCGCACACCCACAGCACGCGGCGGCCATCACGCTTGACGGCATCCAGCAGCGGCGGCAGCTTCTCGGCGATCTGCGCCGCACCCATGCGGTGGATGAAGCTCAGTCGACCCGGTTCGTCGTGCGGGTTGAGCACATCGATCAGGCGCAGCAGCTGGTCCGGCGTCACCGACGGGCCGACCTTGATCGCAATCGGATTGCGCACGCCACGCAGGTATTCCACGTGCGCGCCATCGAGCGCAGCCGTGCGCATGCCGATCCACGGGTAATGCGTGCTCAGGTTCAACCAGCCCTGCTGGCGCGGCACCTGGCGGGTCAGCGCCTGCTCGTAGGGCAGCAGCAGTGCTTCATGCGAGGTGTAGAAGTCGATGCGATTGAGGTTGTGCACGCGGGCCCCGGCCAGGGTCTCCATGAAGTGCACCGCATCGCCGATCGAGGCCACCATCTTCTGGTACTCGGCCGCCAGCGGCGAGTGGCTTACCCACTCCAGGTTCCAGTATTCGGGGTGGTGCAGGTCGGCGAAACCACCGTCGATCAGCGCACGCACGAAGTTCATCGTCATCGCCGAATGCGCGTGGGCCTGCAGCATCCGCTTCGGGTCCGGCAGACGCGCTGCTTCAGTGAAAGCGGGGGCGTTGATCACATCGCCGCGGTAGCTCGGCAGGGTCACGCCGTCGCGGGTCTCGGTATCGGCCGAACGCGGCTTGGCGTACTGGCCGGCGAAGCGGCCGACGCGGATCACCGGCTGGCGCAGGCCGTGCACCAGCACCAGGCTCATCTGCAACAGTACCTTCAGCCGGTTGGAGATGGTGCCCGATTCGCAGTCGCTGAAGTTCTCGGCGCAGTCGCCGCCCTGCAGCAGGAAGCGCTTGCCTTCCTGGGCCTCGGCCAGCTGCTGCTTCAGCGCCAGGATCTCCCAGGAGGTGACCAGCGGTGGCAGCCGCTTAAGCTCGTGCAGGGCCGCCTCCAGGGCTACCGGGTCGGGATAGGTCGGCATCTGCAGCGCGGTCTTGCCCCGCCAGCTCTCCGGCGACCAGGCAGCGCCGGCGGCGGTCGCGGCGGGATCGGGCACGGGCGGAACGGCGGACAGGCTCATTGCAGACTTCCGGGATGGGGGGGCGGTCATGGTCGCAGAGCCGGCCGCTGACGCAAAGGGCCGGTCCGGCCTACCGGCTCGCCTGAACGGCAGAGAAAGGCCGACGCCAGCGGCCAGATCCTGCATGGTCAGCCGCCCGGGACAGGCGCATGATTTGTTACGAAGTAACACTTCAATGTCATGGACCGGCCCCTTCCACATCCAGCCGCCACCTCTCCCACCATGAAGCCCTCGCCCCTCGCTACCGGCATCACCTTCGCCCTGGCCCTGGCCAGCCTGCCCGCCTTCGCCTCGGCAGCCGACGCCCCCGCTTCGTCCGTCAAGGATCTGGATGCGGTCACCGTCCACGCCCAGCTCGACCAGGCCCGCAACACGCTGTCGCCGGACATCGGCAGCAGCCAGTACCAGATCACCGCCGAGGACATCCAGAAGCAGCCGCTGGGTGCCTCCGCGCCACTCAGCCAGGTACTGCTGCAGGCCCCTGGCGTGGTCCAGGACTCCTATGGCGGCGTGCATGTGCGTGGCGACCACGCCAACCTGCAGTACCGCATCAACGGCGTGCTGCTGCCCGAATCGATCTCCGGCTTCGGCCAGACCCTGGACGCGCGCACCATCAAGAGCATCCGCCTGATGGACGGCGCACTGCCGGCGCAGTTCGGCGAGCGCACCGCAGCGGTGGTCGACATCACCACCCGCAACGGTGCCGAGCTGGGCAATGGCGGCAGCGCGGGGCTGACCACCGGCTCGTTCGGCAAGATCAATCCGAACGCCTCCTGGTGGGGCAACCAGGGGCGCTGGAGCTGGTTCCTGACCGGCAACTACGACCAGCATGAGGTCGGCCTGGAGAACCCCACCAACTCACGCAAGCCGCCGCACGACGATACTCACCAGGGAAAGGCCTTCGCCGACCTCACCTACCTGGTCAACGACAACACCCGCCTGAGTGTGTTCGCCGGTTTCGCCAACAACCGCTTCCAGATCCCGGTCAACCCGGGCCAGACGCCAAAGTTCGGATATCTGGACACCACCACCTTCGACTCCAGCCAGCTGGATGAGACCCAGCGCGAGACCACCCGCTTCGGCATGCTGGTGCTGCAGGGCACGCTGGGCAGCACCGCGTACCAGCTATCGGCCGGACAGCGCTACAGCGACGTGGCGTTCAACCCGGACGTGGTGGGCGACCTGGTGTTCAGCGGCGTCGCCTCGCAGGTCCAGCGCAGCAACCGCGCCAACACCCTGCAGGCCGACTTCTCAACGCCGTTGGGCAACGACCACACGCTGCGCTATGGCCTGTACGGCAATTACGAGAACGCGCGGGCCAGCAGCAACAGCTGGGTGTTCCCGGTTGATGACGGCGGCCAGCAGTCCGGCACGACACCGCTGTTGATCCCCGACCGCAGCGCGTTCCACGCCAGTACGCTGGCACTGTACGCGCAGGACGAGTGGAAGATCGGCGACGACTGGACCGTGAACTACGGCCTGCGTGGCGACCGCTACAAGGCCTTCGGCCGCACCGAAGGCCAGCTCAGCCCGCGCGTGGGCGTGGTCTGGAATGCCAGCGACAGCACCACCATGCACGCCGGCTATTCGCGCTACTTCACGCCACCGGCCAGCGAGTTGATTGCCAGCAGCGACATCGCGCTGTACGACGGCACCACCAACCAGCAGCCCAGCGGCGGCAACAACACGCCGCTGGCCGAGCGCAGCGACTACTACGACATCGGCGTCTCGCAGCAACTGGGCGAGCACCTGACCCTGGGCCTGGACGCGTATGACCGACGCGTCGCACGCCTGCAGGACGAAGGCCAGTTCGGCGCTGCCTACATCTATTCGACCTTCAACTACCGCCGTGGCCACATCCGTGGCCTGGAGTTCAGTGCCGACTACAGCAACGGTCCGTTCAGTGCCTACTTCAACGCCGCGCTGAACAAGGCCATCGGTACCGACGTCATCACCGGCCAGTACAACCTCGATCCGGAAGCGCTGGCCTATGTGGCCAACCACTGGATCCACCTCGACCACGACCAGAAGCTGACATCATCGGGTGGTCTCAGCTACGCCTTCGCCGGACACAACCGGATCGGTGCCAACTACGTGTTCGGCAGCGGCCTGCGTTCGGACATCGAAGGCGTACCCAACGGCGGCGAGCTGCCGTCGTACCTGCAGGTGAACCTCAGCGCCGGGCACGACTTCAATGCCGACAGCGGCCATCCATTGCACGTCCAACTGGCCGTCATCAACGCACTGGATCGCAGCTACCAGCTGCGCGACGGTGGCGGTGTCGGCGTCTTCGCCCCGCAGTGGGGACCGCGCCGAGGTGCTTACCTGAGCCTGCAGCAGGACTTCTGAGGTAGTGCCGGCCGCTGGCCGGCATCCTCACGGTGTGCCGGCCAGCGGCCGGCACTACCCTGCGTCAACGATTGGGGTCAGAGCCCTTTGCGATGCCAAGGGACCCGACCCCGTTTCGCTTTCAGCGCTTGACCTTGCCCAGCGACACCACGAGCGCCCACAACGCCAGCAGCACGAACCACGCGCCCGACCACATCGGCATGGTCAGGCCCAGGAAGGTCCAGTCGATGTTGCCGCAGTTGCCGGTACCGGTCAGTACCGTGCGGAATACTTCCAGCGGCCCCATGGTCTCGCTCAGGAACGCCAGCGGCGGGCCACAGGTGGAACCCATTTCCGGGGGCAGCATCTGCACGTAGACGTGGCGCGCGGCGATGCCGGCCCCCACTGCGGCGGCAATGAACGCCAGCACGCCATAGGTCGCGCGTCCCGGGCGGTTGGAGGGCCCGTGCAGCGCACCGATCAGGAACAGCAGGCCGAGCGCGGCAAAGGCCAGACGCTGGAAGATGCACAGCGGACACGGCTCCAGGCCCATCTTCAACTGCAGGAAGATCGCGTAGCCAAGCAGGCCCGCGCAGATCAGGAAGCCCAGCAAGAACTGGGCGCGGAAGGGCCAGCGCAGTGGATTCATCGTCAACGCTCAAATGGATCAGGCGCCAAGCGTAACCGAGAGTGCGTGCCATTCGAACCGCCACAGGTGACGCCTGTCGGAACGGTGCGGGTCAGATCCCAGTGCGAATGCAAAGGGCTCTGGCCTGCGGTGCTGCCTGCCCGGGGTCAGGGCCCTTTCCTGCGGAAAGGGATCCGAGCCCTGGAAACGCAAAAGCCCGGCAGAGGCCGGGCTTTCGCTGTGTCGCGTTGGAGCGGTCCGATTACTCGGCCACTTCCTCGGCCACGACCGGACGGTCAACCAGCTCGACGTAGGCCATCGGCGCGTTGTCGCCGGCGCGGAAGCCGCACTTCAGCAGGCGCAGGTAGCCGCCCGGACGGTTCGCGTAGCGCGGGCCCAGGATGGTGAACAGGTTGCCCACGGCTTCGTTGTCGCGCAGGCGGGCGAAGGCCAGACGGCGGTTGGCGACGGAGTCGACCTTGGCCAGGGTGATCAGCGGCTCGGCAACGCGGCGCAGTTCCTTGGCCTTCGGCAGGGTGGTCTTGATCAGCTCGTGCTTGAACAGCGAGGCGGCCATGTTCTTGAACATCGCTTCGCGGTGGGCGCTGGTGCGGCTGAACTTACGGCCAGACTTCTGGTGACGCATGGTGATATTCCTTGGTTAATGATGTGGCTGTGTGGATCGTTGTCGCCATCCTGGCGTTGCTGCGCGGACTGCGGATGGTCCTGGCCGCCCGTCCTGGACGACCTGCCGCGCGAACCTGCGGTTCGTCATGGCATGGTGTGTTGCGTTGAAGGCCCCACCGCGAACGGTGGAGCCTTCAGGCATTACCGATCTCAGCCCAGCATGCCGTGGCTGGCGACACCGGCCGGCGGCCAGTTCTCCAGCTTCATGCCGAGCGACAGGCCGCGCTGAGCCAGCACTTCCTTGATCTCGGTGAGCGACTTCTTGCCCAGGTTCGGGGTCTTCAGCAGCTCCACTTCGGTCTTCTGGATCAGATCGCCGATGTAGTAGATGCTTTCAGCCTTCAGGCAGTTGGCCGAACGCACGGTCAGCTCCAGATCGTCGATCGGGCGCAGCAGCACCGGATCCACGCCGTTGTTTGCCGGCTTGGCCGCACCGCGGTCGCGGTGGGTGAAGTCACCGAACACCGACAGCTGGTCGCTGAGGATGTCGGCGGCGGTGCGCACGGCTTCCTCGGCGTCGATGGTGCCGTTGGTCTCGATATCGATGACCAGCTTGTCCAGGTCGGTACGCTGTTCGACGCGGGCCGCTTCCACGGCATAGGCGACGCGGCGGACCGGCGAGAACGAGGCATCCAGGACCAGGCGGCCGATGGCACGGGTTTCTTCGTCCGGACGACGACGCGCGGCAGCCGGCTGGTAGCCGAAACCACGTTCGATCTTCAGACGCATGTTGATTGCCGTGTCCTTGGTCAGGTGGCAGATCACATGGTCGCCGTTCAGGATCTCCACATTGTGGTCGACCTTGATGTCGGCAGCGGTGACAACGCCCGGGCCCTGCTTGGACAGGGACAGGGTGGCGCTGTCGCCGGAGTGCATACGGATGGCCACGTCCTTGAGGTTCAGCAGGACTTCGAGCACGTCCTCCTGCAGACCTTCGACCGTGGTGTACTCATGCAACACGCCGTCGATTTCGACTTCCGTGATGGCGAAGCCCGGGATGGACGACAGCAGCACGCGACGCAGGGCATTACCCAGCGTATGCCCGTAACCCCGCTCCAAAGGTTCGATAACGACCTTTGCACGGGTGTCGGTAAGGCGTTCGATCTGCGGACCGCGAGGACGCAGAACCTGGTTGGCGGTAACCGTCATGTTGCGGGTTCTCCTAGTGAACCCCCGGCCGTCGCCGGGGGCTCTCCAATGTGAATTACTTCGAATACAGCTCGACGATCAGCGCTTCGTTGATGTCCGCAGGCAGATCCGAACGATCCGGAACAGCCTTGAAGATGCCGGTGAACTTGCCGGAATCCACTTCAACCCACGACGGGCTCAGGTCATGCTGGGCGGCGACGGTCAGGGCTTCCTGGACGCGCAGCTGCTTGGCAGCCTTTTCAGACAGAGCGATGGCGTCGCCAGCCTTGACCTGGTACGAAGCCAGGTTGACCGACTTGCCATTCACGGTGACGCCGCGGTGCGACACCAGCTGACGGGCAGCCGGACGGGTCACGGCGAAGCCCATGCGGTAGACGACGTTGTCCAGGCGGGTTTCCAGCAGCTGCAGCAGGTTCTCGCCGGTGTTGCCCTTCTTGGTCGAGGCCTTCTTGTAGTAGTTGCGGAACTGACGCTCCAGCAGGCCGTAGATACGCTTGACCTTCTGCTTTTCACGCAGCTGGGTGGCGTAGTCGGACAGCTTGCCCTTGCGGGCAGTGGCGCCGTGCTGGCCGGGCTTCTGCTCCAGCTTGCACTTCGAGTCCAGCGCACGCGCCGGGCTCTTCAGGGACAGGTCGGCGCCTTCGCGACGGGCGAGCTTACAGGTAGGACCGATATAACGAGCCATTTCTTATCGCTCCCTTTAGACGCGACGCTTCTTCGGCGGACGGCACCCGTTGTGCGGGATAGGCGTCACGTCGATGATGTTGGTGATCTTGTAGCCGACGTTGTTCAACGAACGCACGGCCGACTCACGGCCCGGACCCGGGCCCTTGATGCGGACTTCCAGCGACTTCACGCCGTAGTCCAGCGCAGCACGACCGGCCTTTTCAGCGGCCACCTGGGCAGCGAACGGGGTCGACTTGCGCGAACCGCGGAAGCCAGCGCCACCGGAGGTCGCCCACGACAGAGCGTTGCCCTGGCGGTCGGTGATGGTGACGATGGTGTTGTTGAACGAAGCGTGGACGTGGGCAACGCCGTCGGTGACGACGCGCTTGATCTTCTTCTTGGTCTTAGCAGCGGGCTTAGCCATTTCTCAGTCCCTTACTTCTTGATCGCCTTGCGCGGACCCTTGCGGGTGCGGGCGTTGGTACGGGTGCGCTGGCCACGCAGCGGGAGGCCACGACGGTGACGCAGGCCGCGGTAGCAGCCCAGGTCCATCAGGCGCTTGATCGCGATGCCGATCTCACGGCGCAGATCGCCTTCCACGATGTACTTGCCGACTTCGGCGCGCAGGCGCTCGATTTCCGGCTCCGACAGATCGCGGATCTTGGTGGTCGAAGCAACGCCTGCGACTTCGCAGACCTTCTTCGAACGGGTACGGCCGATGCCGTAAATGCTTTGCAACCCGACCCAGACATGCTTCTGGGCTGGCAGGTTGACGCCTGCAATACGCGCCATGACGCGGTTCTCCAGCTGAGTGATGGCCGACAGCGCGCCTCGGGCACGCCAATCCGGCAGGATGGATCAAAAAAGTGAACTAGCGATACTAACAAGGTTCCGGTTTACATGGAAGCCCGTGAAACCATTGGTTTCATGAACCCGGCCTGGGGAGTGTGCCCAGGCTCCGGCGCCGGATGGGGTTGGACCTGGGGTTTCCCCCGGGGCCGCCCGCGCTACTCCAGCGCGGGACCACCTCATCACACCCCCACCCGGAACCGCTGCGGGGGCCGCCCTTCGTTTGTGTGGCCGGAGTCCGCGAAGCGGAGGGACCATCACGTCAGGAAGACGAAAGTATAACAGGCCAATCAGCCGCGGGCAAAACCGCCGCGGTTGCCGCCCTTCAGGTTGGCCTTCTTCAGCAGGCTCTCGTACTGGTGGGACATCAGGTGCGCCTGCACCTGGGCGATGAAGTCCATCACCACCACCACCACGATCAGCAGCGAAGTACCACCGAAGTAGAACGAGGCGTTCAGCTGCGTGCGCATCAGTTCCGGCAGCAGGCAGACGATCACCAGGTAGGCCGAGCCGGCTGCGGTCAGGCGGGTCAGCACGCCGTCGATGTAATCGGCGGTGGCCTTGCCCGGACGGATGCCCGGAATCAGCGCGCCCGACTTCTTCAGGTTGTCGGCGGTTTCCTGCGAGTTGAACACCAGCGCGGTATAGAAGAACGCGAAACCGGTGATCAGCGCAGCGAACACGATCATGTGCAGCGGCTCGCCCGGGCCGAGGGCATTGGCGACCTTCTGCAGGACCTGGCCGAAGCTGCTCTGGTTGGCAGCCTGGCCGGACCACATGGCCAGGGTGGCCGGGAAGGCCAGCAGGCTCGAGGCGAAGATCGCCGGGATGACGCCGGCCATGTTGAGCTTCAGCGGCAGGAACGAGGTCTGGTTCATGTACGCGTTGCGACCGCCCTGGCGGCGCGCGTAGTTGACCGTGATCCGGCGCTGGCCACGCTCGACGAACACCACGAAGAAGGTGAAGGCGAGCACGACGATGGCGATCAGCAGCAGCTGGATGAACTGGATGTTGCCGTCGCGGTAGGCGTCGAAGGTGTGGATGATCGCACCCGGCAGGCCTGCGACGATACCGGCGAAGATGATCAGCGACACGCCGTTGCCGATGCCGCGCTCGGTGACCTGCTCACCGACCCACATCAGGAACATGGTGCCGGCGGTCAGCGCGACCACGGCGGTGAGCACGAAGCCCATGCCCGGCGCGTACACGACCGGAGCGCCCGACGGCGAGACCTGGCCCTGCAGGGCCAGCGCGATCGAGCCGCCCTGCACCACTGCCAGCAGCACGGCGCCGATGCGCGAATACTGGGTGATCTTGCGGCGGCCGGACTCACCTTCCTTCTGCATCGCCTTCAGGGCGGGGAAGATGTGCACGGCCAGCTGCATCACGATCGATGCCGAGATGTACGGCATCACGTTCAGCGCGAAGATGCTGAAACGGTGCAGGGCGCCGCCCGAGAACATGTTGAACATGTCCACGATGCCGCCGCCCTGCTGTTGCATCATGGCAAGCATGGCATCGGGATTGACGCCCGGCACCGGCACGTAGCAGCCGATGCGATAGACGATCAAAGCCCCGACGACGAACAGCAAACGTTGGCGAAGTTCAGTGAACTTGCCCATTCCGCCCGCGAGGTTACCGATGCCAGCTTGCGCCATGATTTTCTTACTCCGTTACGCTGCCGCCGGCAGCTTCGATCGCGGCCTTGGCACCCGCCGTGGCAGCAATACCCTTCAGGGTGAACGCCTTGGTCACTTCGCCCTTGACGACGACCTTGGCCTTCTTGGCAGTGCTCGGGACCAGCTTGGCAGCACGCAGGGCGGCGAAGTCGATCTCACCGGCCGGCAGCTTGTCCAGCGCGTACAGCAGCACTTCAGCGGTGTCCTTGGCGATCGGCGAACGGAAGCCGATCTTCGGCAGACGACGCTGCATGGGGGTCTGGCCGCCTTCGAAGCCAGCCTTGATCTTGCCGCCACCCTTGCGGGCGAACGAACCCTTGTGGCCGCGGCCGGCAGTCTTGCCCAGGCCCGAGCCGATACCGCGACCGACGCGGGTACGCTCGGTGCGGGCGCCCGGTGCCGGGCTCAGTTCATTGAGACGCAGAGTCATGGTCGATTACTCCTCAACCTGGACGAGGTACTGAACCTTGTTGATCAGGCCGCGCACCTGCGGGCTGTCCTTCAGTTCACGCACATCGTTGAGCTTGTTCAGGCCCAGGGCACGCACCGACAGGCGGTGACGCGACTGGGTGCCACGCAGGCCACGCACCAGGCGGACCTTGACAGTCTTGTTGGACTCATTAGCCATGGTTGAGTTCCTCCACCTTCTTGCCGCGCTTGGCCGCGATGCGGGCCGGCGACTGCGCAGCAGACAGGCCCTTCACGGTGGCACGCACCAGGTTGATCGGGTTGCGCGAACCGGTGGCCTTGGCCAGCACGTTCTTCACGCCAACCGCTTCCAGCACGGCGCGCATGGCACCGCCGGCGATGACGCCGGTACCTTCCGAAGCCGGCTGCATGAACACGCGGGCTGCGCCGTGACCATCCTTGATGGTGTGCCACAGGGTGCCGTTGTTCAGGTCAACGCTGACCAGGTTCTTGCGGGCCTGTTCCATCGACTTCTGGATGGCGACCGGCACTTCGCGGGCCTTGCCATAACCGAAACCGACCTTGCCTTCGCCGTCGCCGACAACGGTCAGGGCGGTGAAGGTGAACTGGCGGCCACCCTTGACGGTCTTGCTGACGCGGTTGACCGCGACCAGCTTTTCGATCATGCCGTCGTCGATCTTCTCTTCGCGGTTACGGTCGCGATCGCGACCCCGCTGCTGACGCTCTTCTGCCATGTTGATTCCTTGGTTGTTTGGGTATGTACGGCTCGAAGCCGCTTATGGTTGTGGCGTGACGCGGCGTTCCGGTGGGCCGCTGCAGAAGAGCGGCGCCGTCCAGCCTCACTCAGGCTGGCGAGCAGGCAGGCAGGAGGCCAATGGCCCCCTGCCCTTGTCCCTTAGAACTGCAGGCCGGCTTCGCGGGCCGCTTCTGCCAGGGCCTTGATGCGGCCGTGGTAGCGGTAGCCCGAACGATCGAAGGCAACCTTCTCGACGCCGGCGGCCTTGGCGCGCTCGGCGACGATGCGGCCAACCTTGGCGGCGGCATCGGCGTTCTTGCCGTTCTTCAGGCCTTCCATGACGTCGGTCTGGGTGGTGTTGGCGGCAGCCAGCACCTTGGAACCGTCGGCGGTGAAGACCTGGGCGTACAGGTGCTGACCGGTGCGCAGCACCGACAGGCGGGCGACGCCGAGCTCACGGATGTGGGCGCGGGTCGACTTGGCGCGACGCAGGCGGGCGATGTTCTTGTTCATTTTGATTATTCCTTGAAAGCTGAAGGAAGAGCTTTTCCCTGAGAAGTCCGCACAGGGATGTGCGGGCTCTTGCGAGGGACTCGCGCTTATGCCTTCTTGGCTTCCTTACGGATGATGACTTCGTCGGAGTACTTCACGCCCTTGCCCTTGTACGGCTCCGGCTTGCGGAACGCACGGATCTTGGCGGCAACTTCACCGACGACCTGCTTGTCAGCGCCCTGGACCAGGATCTCGGTCTGGGTCGGGGTCGACAGGGTGATGCCTTCCGGCGCCACGAACACGACCGGATGCGAGAAGCCCAGCGACAGGCTCAGGTCCTTGCCCTGCATGGCAGCGCGGTAACCCACGCCGACCAGCTCCAGCTTGCGCTCGAAGCCTTCGGACACGCCCTTGACCATGTTGGACAGGATCGCACGCACGGTACCGGTCAGTGCGACCAGGTCGGCGTTCTCGGTGCTCAGGGTGGCAACGCCGTTGTCGACGTTGATGGCAATACCGGCCGGCTTGGCCAGCGACAGGGTGCCCTTCGGGCCCTTGGCGGTGACGCTGTCCGACTGGACGTTCAGTTCAACCTTACCCAGGTCGATCGGCTTCTTGGCTACGCGGGACATAGTTCTACTCCTTTCGCCTTAGGCCACGAAGCACAGGACTTCGCCGCCGACGCCCAGCTGGCGCGCCTGCGCATCAGTCATGATGCCCTTGGAGGTGGAAATGATGGAGATACCCAGGCCGTTCATGACCTTCGGCAGCTCGCTCTTGCCGCGGTACTGGCGCAGGCCCGAACGCGAGAAGCGCTTCAGGGTCGCGATGACCGGCTTGCCTTCGAAATACTTCAGCACGATTTCCAGCTCGGACTTGTTGTTTTCCAGCTGGGTCACGCGCAGGTCGGTGATGTAACCCTCGTCCTTCAGGACCTGGGCGATCGCAACCTTGATCTTGGACGACGGGGCTTTCACCGTCTGCTTGCCAACCGCGGCCGCATTCTTGATGCGGACCAGCAGGTCGGCGATGGGATCAGTCATGCTCATATGAGTACCTTTGAGTGCACCGATATCCGCTTTCGCGAAAATCTGTTGTCTCCTGGAAACGGGCCAGGTCCCTTGTTGCAGTGGGCCGGAAGCCCACTCCTACAACCCCGTCTGCACAGGGCAAGACGCGGGAGTATACGCCAAAAGAGCCCGGCTTGCGCCGGGCTCTTCGGTTTTTTTGCGTCGGGAAGGCTGAATGCCTCCCCTGCCCGGTTCAGGAACCCCCGAAGGGGCTCCTGATCGCAGGGCCGGCTGGGATCACCAGCTGGCCTTGCGCAGACCCGGGACGTCGCCACGCATGGTGGCTTCGCGCAGCTTGTTACGGCCCAGGCCGAACTTGCTGTAGACGCCACGCGGACGACCCGACAGCTCGCAACGGTTGCGCTGGCGGCTCGGCGACGAATCGCGCGGCAGCTTGGCCAGCTTGGTTGCGGCGTCGATCTTCTCTTCGTAGGTCGCGTCCACGGAGGACACGATCTTCTTCAGAGCTGCACGCTTTTCAGCGTACTTCTTTGCCAGCTTTTCCCGCTTGATGTCGCGGTTGACCATGGAGGTCTTTGCCATTTCGGTTTCCTCGACAGATCAGTTACGGAACGGGAACTTGAACGCTGCCAGCAGCGCCTTCGCTTCCGCGTCGGTCTTCGCAGTGGTGGTGATGGCGATATCCATACCGCGGATCGCGTCGACGGCGTCGAAGTCGATTTCCGGGAAGATGATCTGCTCCTTCACACCCATGTTGAAGTTGCCGCGGCCGTCGAAGGAACGACCGGAAACACCACGGAAGTCGCGCACGCGCGGCAGCGAGATGTTGATCAGGCGATCCAGGAACTCGTACATCTTGTGGCGACGCAGCGTGGTCTTGCAGCCGATCGGCCAACCATCGCGGATCTTGAACGACGCAACCGACACACGCGACTTGGTGACAACCGGCTTCTGGCCGGAAATCTTGGTCATGTCGCCGACGGCGTTTTCCAGGATCTTCTTGTTGGTGGCCGCTTCGCCGACACCCATGTTCAGGGTGACCTTGACCAGCTTCGGCACTTCCATCGGATTGGTGTAGCCGAACTGCTTCATCAGCGCCGGCACCACTTCGTCCTTGTAGAACTTTTCGAGACGGGAACTCATCTTCTCATTCCTCAGGCGTCGAGCGCCTCACCGCTGGAGCGGAACACACGCAGTTTGCGTCCATCCTCCAGCACCTTGAAGCCAACGCGTTCGCCCTTGCCCGAAGCCGGGTTCAGAACATTCACGTTGGAGATATGGATCGAAGCTTCGCGCTCGACCACGCCGCCGGCAACACCTGCCTGCGGGTTCGGCTTGGTGTGGCGCTTGACGATGTTCACGTTGGCGACGACCACACGGTCGCCGTCGACGCGGACGACTTCGCCCTGCTTGCCCTTGTCCTTGCCAGCGTTGACGACAACCTGGTCGCCCTTCTTGATACGGTTAGCCATGATTATCTCCTGTCGCTCACAGCACTTCGGGAGCGAGCGAGACGATCTTCATGAACTTCTCCGAACGAAGTTCACGGGTCACCGGCCCGAAGATACGGGTACCGATCGGCTCCTGCTTGCTGTTCAGCAGAACGGCAGCGTTGCCGTCGAAGCGGATCAGCGAGCCGTCGGCGCGACGCACACCCTTGCGGGTACGCACCACGACGGCGTCATACACTTCACCCTTCTTGACCTTGCCGCGCGGAATCGCATCCTTCACGGTGACCTTGATGATGTCGCCGATGCCGGCGTAACGGCGCTTGGAACCACCCAGCACCTTGAAGCACATCACCTGCTTGGCACCCGAATTGTCCGCGACGTCAAGGTAGCTCTGCATCTGGATCATGATTCAGCTCCTTATTCAGCCGCGCGCGTGATGACTTCCACCACGCGCCAGTTCTTGGTCTTGGACATCGGAGCAATCTCGGTCACGCGGACGACATCGCCTTCCTTGCAGGCGTTGTCGGCATCGTGGGCGTGCAGCTTCGTCGAGCGCTTGATGTACTTGCCGTACAGCGCGTGCTTGACCTGACGCTCAACCAGGACGGTAACCGTCTTGTCCATCTTGTTGCTGACGACACGGCCTTCGACCGTGCGCAGCGTCTTCTTTTCAGTATTGTCGCTCATAGCGGCCATCCTTACTTCGTGCTGCCGAGCAGGGTCTTGACGCGAGCAATCTCGCGACGGACCCGGCGAATGTCGTGGGTCTTCGGCAGCTGGCCGGTGACCTGCTGCATACGGACAGAGAACTGTTCCTTACGCAGGTCGATCAGGTGGGCCTTGAGTTCGTCAGCCGACTTTTCACGGAGAGTTTTGATATCCATCAGCGCACCGTACGGGTCACGAAAGTGGTGGTGACCGAGAGCTTGGCGGCGGCCAGGCGGAACGCCTCGCGAGCCACTTCCTCGGAAACACCCTCGATTTCATAGATCATGCGGCCGGGCTGGATCTGGGCCACCCAGTATTCCACGTTACCCTTACCAGAACCCATTCGGACTTCGATGGGCTTCTTGGTGATGGGCTTGTCGGGGAACACGCGGATCCACATCTTGCCGCCGCGCTTGACGTAGCGGCTGATCGAGCGGCGGGCCGCTTCGATCTGACGCGCGGTCAGCTGACCGTGTGCGGTTGCCTTCAGGCCGTATTCGCCGAAGCTGACAGCGTTGGCGCTCCAGCTCAGGCCATCGTTACGGCCCTTGTGTACCTTGCGGTACTTGGTTCGCTTGGGTTGCAACATTGTCGTTACCTCGCTTCACGGGCCGGGCGCTGACGGTCACCACGGTCGCCGCGATCGTGACGATCGTTGCGCGACGGGGTGTCGTCCTGCTTTTCCTGGCCAACCTGGGAGAAATCGAAGACCTCGCCCTTGTAGATCCAGACCTTGATGCCGATGATGCCGTAGGTCGTCTTGGCTTCAGCGAAGCCATAGTCGATGTCGGCACGCAGGGTGTGCAGCGGCACGCGGCCTTCGCGGTACCACTCCGAACGGGCGATTTCTGCACCGTTGAGGCGGCCACCCACGTTGACCTTGATGCCCAGGGCACCCAGGCGCATCGCGTTGCCGACCGAGCGCTTCATTGCGCGGCGGAACATGATGCGACGCTCCAGCTGCTGGGCGATCGACTCGGCAACGAGCTGCGCGTCCAGTTCCGGCTTGCGCACTTCGGTGACGTTGATGTGCGCCGGGACGCCCATCATCTCGCTCACTTCCTTGCGCAGCTTCTCGATGTCCTCACCGCGCTTGCCGATCACCACGCCCGGACGGGCGGTGTGGATCGTCACGCGAGCGGTCTTGGCCGGACGCTCGATCAGGATCTTGCTGATGCCGGCCTGAGCCAGCTTCTTGCGCAGCATTTCGCGCACTTTCAGGTCGGCTGCCAGGTAACCAGCGAACTCGGCCTTGTTGGCGTACCACTTGGAGTTCCAGTCCTTGGAAATGCCGAGGCGGATACCAATCGGATGAACTTTATGACCCATGGTCTTTTCCTTATCCGCTTACTTGGCGGCGCCCACAACCACAGTGATGTGGCTGGTGCGCTTGAGGATGCGGGTACCGCGGCCTTTCGCCCGCGCCATGAAACGCTTCAGGGTCGGACCTTCATCAACCATGATGGTCTGAACCTTCAGCTCGTCGACGTCGGCGCCCTGGTTGTTCTCGGCGTTGGCAATAGCCGACTCCACCACCTTCTTGATCAGGTGGGCAGCCTTCTTGTCCGAGAACTTCAGCAGGTTGACCGCACGCTCGGCCGGCAGACCGCGCACCTGGTCAGCGACCAGACGAGCCTTCTGCGGGGAGATGCGCGCAGTGCGCAGGATGGCTTTCGCTTCCATTGTCATCTCTCCTTACTTGCCCGACTTCTTGTCACCACCGTGACCCTTGAAGGTCCGGGTGATGGCAAATTCGCCGAGCTTGTGGCCGACCATGTTCTCGTTGACGAGAACCGGGATGTGGTTCTTGCCGTTATGCACGGCAATGGTGACGCCTACCATGTCAGGCAGGATCATCGAACGGCGCGACCAGGTCTTGATCGGCTTCTTGCTGCCCGCAGCGGCCTCCACCTTCTTGACGAGGTGGTGATCGACGAACGGGCCCTTCTTGAGTGAACGTGCCATGGTCGATTAGCCCCTACGATCGCGGACGATGAACTGCTGAGTGCGCTTGTTATGGCGCGTCTTGTAACCCTTGGTCGGGACACCCCACGGGGTGACCGGATGCGGGTTACCCTGGCCGGCCTTCGCCTCACCACCACCGTGCGGGTGATCAACCGGGTTCATGGCAGCACCACGAACGGTCGGGCGGACGCCGCGCCAACGCTTGGCACCGGCCTTGCCCAGCTTTTCCAGGCTGTGCTCGTCGTTGCCGACTTCACCGATGGTGGCGCAGCACTCGACCGGAACCTTACGCATTTCACCCGAGCGCAGGCGCAGGGTGGCGTAGATGCCTTCGCGAGCCACCAGCTGCACGGCCGCACCGGCGGCGCGAGCGATCTGAGCGCCCTTGCCCGGCTTCAGTTCGATGCAGTGGATGGTGGTGCCGACCGGGATGTTGCGCAGCGGCAGGGTGTTGCCAGCCTTGATCGGGGCATCCGAACCAGCGATCACCTGATCACCGGCCTTCAGGCCCTTCGGGGCGATGATGTAGCGACGCTCACCGTCGACGTAGCACAGCAGAGCGATGTGCGCGGTGCGGTTCGGATCGTATTCGATGCGTTCCACGCGCGCCGGGATGCCCAGCTTGTTGCGCTTGAAGTCGATGATGCGGTAGTGCTGCTTGGCACCACCACCGACGTGACGCACGGTGATGCGGCCATGGTGGTTACGACCACCCGAGCGGCTCTGCGACTCGACCAGCGCAGCGTGCGGAGCACCCTTGTGCAGGTCGGGAGTGACCACGCGCACGGCCGAACGGCGGCCGGGGGAAGTGGGCTTGAATTTCATCAATGGCATGGGATGTACCTCAGGCCTTGGCCGTTACATCGATCGACTGGCCATCGGCCAGGCGAACGTACGCCTTGCGCCAATCGCCGCGGCGGCCAGCACGGTTACGGAAGGACTTGTTCTTGCCCTTGACGTTGACCACGTTGACGGCTTCGACCTTGACGTCGAACAGCTGCTCAACCGCGGCCTTTACATCGGCCTTGGTGGCTTCGTTCGAAACTTCGAAGACATACTGGTTGGAGAGTTCCTGCAGGCGCGCGGTCTTTTCGGAGACACGCGGGGCACGCAGCACGCTGAAGATTTTTTCGTTGCTGTTCATGCCAGCCACTCCTCGACCTTCTTGACCGCGTCAGCGGTGATGACGACCGTGTCGGCACCCACCAGCGAGACCGGATCCAGACCCTGGACGTCACGCACCTGCACGTACGGCAGATTGCGGGCGGACAGGTACAGGTGCTCGGACGCTTCTTCGGTGACGATCAGCGGGCGCTTGCCCACTTCCAGGCCGGCCAGCTTGGCGATCAGACCCTTCGTGTTGGTCACTTCGACGTCGAAGGACTCCACGATGGTCAGACGGCCCTGACGGTTCAGCTCGGACAGGATCGCGCACATGGCGGCACGGTACTGCTTACGATTGACCTTCTGCTCGAAGCTGCGCGGCTTGGCCGCGAAGGTGACACCGCCGCCGACGAAGATCGGAGCCGTCAGTGCGCCATGACGCGCGCCGCCGCCCTTCTGCTTCTTCGACTTCTTGGTGGTACCAGCCACTTCGGAGCGAGTCTTCTGTGCCTTGGTGCCGGCGCGACCGGCGTTGCGGTAGGCAACGACGACCTGGTGGACCAGATCTTCGCTGAAATCGCGACCGAACACGGCGTCGGAGACCGAGACCTTGTTGTTGCTACCCGTGATAACGAGTTCCATCGTCATCTCTCCTTATGCCTTGCTCGCCGGACGGACGATCACGTCGCCACCCGCCGCGCCCGGAACGGCGCCGCGAACGGCGATCAGACCGCGCTCGACGTCGACCTTGACCACTTCCAGGTTCTGGGTGCTCTGCTGCACCGCGCCCATGTGGCCCGACATCTTCTTGCCCGGGAAAACGCGACCCGGGGTCTGGCGCTGACCCAGCGAACCCGGCGCGCGATGCGACAGCGAGTTACCGTGGGTTGCATCGCCCATACGGAAGTTGTGGCGCTTGATGGTGCCCTGGAAGCCCTTACCCTTGGTGACACCCTGGACGTCGACGATCTGGCCGACTTCGAAGATGTCCGCCTTGACTTCGCCGCCAACGGCGAAATCGCCGAGCTGCGCGTCTTCAACGCGGAATTCCCACAGGCCACGACCCGCTTCCACCTTCGCCTTGGCGAAGTGGCCGGCTTCCGGCTTGTTGACCAGGGCAGCGCGACGCGCGCCGACGGTCACCTGCACGGCGCTGTAGCCGTCGGTTTCGACGGTCTTGATCTGCGCGATGCGGTTCGGGGTTGCTTCGATCAGGGTCACCGGGATGGAGCGGCCATCTTCAGTGAACACGCGGCTCATGCCAGCCTTGCGGCCCACGAAGCCCAACGAATACTTCTTCGTCATGGTCGTAGTCCTCAGGTCAGCTTGATCTGAACGTCGACGCCGGCAGCCAGTTCGAGCTTCATCAGCGCGTCCACGGTCTTGTCATTCGGGTCAACGATATCGAGCACGCGCTTGTGCGTGCGGGTCTCGTACTGGTCACGCGCGTCCTTGTCGACGTGCGGGGAAACGAGAACGGTGTAACGCTCGATCTTGGTCGGCAGCGGGATCGGGCCACGCACTTGCGCGCCGGTCCGCTTTGCCGTTTCAACGATCTCGCTGGCCGAACGGTCGATCAGACGATGATCGAACGCTTTCAGCCGGATCCGGATCTTTTGGTCCGCCATGGCGGTAGGTTCCTTCGTTAAAAGAGCGACAGACAAAGCCTCTGGGTTGCTTTGCCCCATGAAATTCCTGAATACGGACGGCCCGCACTCCTGCAGGCCGCCAAGGTCAATCCATAGACCTCAAAAACGTAGGCAGACCAGTTTCCCGGCCTGCCCAGACGTAGAAGCATAATGGCACGCAAGGCAGCTGTCAACAGTCGCCTGTTGACGCCGCCTGAATGGCATTGACCCTTCCTGGTCCGGGGAACACAAGGCACATCCTGTGCCTGCTTTCCCATTTGATACGCCCCGATGCCCTACCCAGGCAACATCGGGGCGCAGATACTACCAGATTACTCGATGATCTTCGAGACCACGCCGGCGCCGACGGTACGGCCGCCTTCGCGGATGGCGAAGCGCAGGCCTTCGTCCATTGCCACCGGGTTGATCAGGGTGACGACCATCTTGACGTTGTCACCCGGCATCACCATTTCGACGCCTTCCGGCAGAGCAGCTGCGCCGGTGATGTCGGTGGTGCGGAAGTAGAACTGCGGACGGTAGCCGTTGAAGAACGGGGTGTGACGGCCGCCCTCGTCCTTCGACAGGACGTAGACTTCGCCTTCGAACTTGGTGTGCGGCTTGATCGAACCCGGCTTGGCCAGGACCTGGCCACGCTCGACGTCGTCACGCTTGGTGCCGCGCAGCAGCAGGCCAGCGTTGTCGCCTGCCTGACCCTGGTCCAGCAGCTTGCGGAACATTTCAACGCCGGTCACGGTGGTCTTCTGCACCGGACGGATGCCGACGATTTCGATTTCGTCGCCAACCTTGATCACGCCGCGCTCGATACGACCGGTCACCACGGTGCCGCGGCCCGAGATCGAGAACACGTCTTCCACCGGCATCAGGAACGGCTTGTCGATCGCGCGCTCCGGCTCCGGAATCCAGCTGTCCAGGGCGTCGACCAGCTTCAGGATGGCCGGCACGCCGATGTCGCTCTGGTCGCCTTCCAGCGCCAGACGGGCCGAACCAGCGATGATCGGGGTGTCGTCGCCCGGGAAGTCGTACTTGCTCAGCAGCTCGCGCACTTCCATCTCGACCAGCTCGAGCAGCTCGGCATCGTCCACCATGTCGGCCTTGTTCAGGAACACGACGATGTACGGCACGCCGACCTGACGCGACAGCAGGATGTGCTCGCGGGTCTGCGGCATCGGGCCGTCAGCGGCCGAGCACACCAGGATCGCGCCGTCCATCTGGGCGGCACCGGTGATCATGTTCTTGACGTAGTCAGCATGGCCCGGGCAATCGACGTGGGCGTAGTGACGGACCGGGGATTCGTATTCGACGTGCGCGGTCGAGATCGTGATGCCACGCGCCTTTTCTTCCGGAGCGGCGTCGATCGAGGAGTAATCCTTGAACTCGCCACCGAAGCGCTCGGCACCGATCTTGGTCAGTGCGGCGGTCAGCGTGGTCTTGCCGTGATCGACGTGACCGATGGTGCCGACGTTGACGTGCGGCTTGGTGCGCTCGAACTTACCCTTTGCCATTGTTCTATACCTTGATTGTTCGTAAGTGGTTTCAAGAGAGGCTGAGCGAGGCTCAGCCCTTCTTCATGACGGCTTCGGCGATGTTGGTCGGAGCCGGCTCGTAGTGATCGAATTCCATGGTGAAGGTGGCGCGGCCCTGGGTCTGCGAACGCAGCGCAGTGGCGTAGCCGAACATTTCACCCAGCGGGATCATCGCGTTGATGATGCTGGCCGAACCGTCACCGGTGGTGTCGGAACCCTGCAGCACGCCGCGACGACGGCTGACGTCGCCCATCACGTCACCCTGGTAATCCTCCGGGGTCACGATCTCGACCTTCATGATCGGCTCCAGCAGCACCGGCTTGGCCTTGGCGAAGCCCTGCTTGAAGGCCATCGACGAAGCCAGCTTGAACGCCATTTCCGAGGAGTCGACGTCGTGGTACGAACCGAACACCAGCTTCACCTTGACGTCCACGACCGGGAAGCCAGCCAGCGGACCGCTGGTGATGGTTTCGCGCAGGCCCTTTTCAACCGACGGAATGAATTCCTTCGGGATCACGCCGCCGGTGATGTCGTTGATGAACAGGAAGTCGTCCTTGATGGCCGGAGCCAGCTTCGGATCGGCACGGTCGGCAGCGGTGATCGGCGACAGTTCGATCACGACGTGACCGTACTGACCCTTACCACCGGACTGCTTGGCGTGCTTGTAGTCCGACTTGACGTCGGCCAGGGTGATGGTTTCGCGGTAGGCCACCTGCGGCGCGCCGACGTTGGCTTCAACGTTGAACTCGCGCTTCAGGCGGTCGACGATGATGTCCAGGTGCAGCTCGCCCATGCCCGAGATGATGGTCTGGCCGGATTCTTCGTCGGTCTTGACGCGGAACGACGGATCTTCCTGCGCCAGACGGCCCAGGGCCAGACCCATCTTTTCCTGGTCCGACTTGGTCTTCGGCTCGACGGCCATCGAGATCACCGGCTCCGGGAACGTCATGCGCTCCAGGATGATCGGGGCGTCCACGGCGCACAGGGTGTCACCGGTGGTGGTGTCCTTCAGGCCCACGGCAGCGGCGATGTCACCGGCCAGAACTTCCTTGATTTCCTCGCGGTTGTTCGAGTGCATCTGCAGGATGCGGCCGATGCGCTCCTTCTTGCCCTTCACCGAGTTCAGCACGGTGTCGCCACCGTTCAGGGTGCCCGAGTAGACACGGAAGAAGGTCAGCGCGCCGACGAACGGGTCGGTGATGATCTTGAAGGCCAGCGACGAGAACGGAGCCTTGTCGTCGGACTTGCGGGTCATTTCGACGGTGTCGTCGTCAACGTCCACGCCCTTCACGTCCGGCACGTCGACCGGCGACGGCAGCAGCTGGATCACGCCGTCCAGCATGGCCTGCACGCCCTTGTTCTTGAAGGCCGAGCCGCAGTACATCGGCACGATCTCGGTCGCCAGGGTACGGGTACGCAGGGCGTTGATGATTTCGGCCTCGGCCAGCTCTTCGCCGCCCAGGTACTTTTCCATCAGCTCTTCGCTGGCTTCGGCAGCGGTCTCGACCATGAACTGGCGAGCCTCTTCAGCCGGACCCTGCAGTTCGGCCGGGATTTCACCGTATTCGAACTTCATGCCCTGCGAAGCCTCATCCCAATGGATGGCCTTCATCTTCAGCAGGTCGACAACGCCCTTGAAGTTGTCTTCAGCGCCGATCGGCAGCTGCATCGGCACGGCAACCGCGCCCAGCTTGGCCTTCAGCTGGCCGACGACCTTCTGGAAGTTGGCACCGGTACGGTCCATCTTGTTGACGAACGCGATGCGCGGCACGTGGTACTTGTTGGCCTGGCGCCACACGGTTTCCGACTGCGGCTGCACGCCACCGACGGCGCACAGGACGAAGACGGCACCGTCGAGCACGCGCAGCGAGCGCTCCACTTCGATGGTGAAGTCGACGTGCCCGGGGGTATCGATGATGTTGAAGCGGTGCTCCGGCAGGGACTTGTCCATGCCCTTCCAGAACGCGGTGGTGGCAGCGGACTGGATCGTGATGCCACGCTCCTGCTCCTGCTCCATCCAGTCCATGGTGGCGGCGCCGTCATGCACTTCACCGATCTTGTGGCTCTTGCCGGTGTAGAACAGGATGCGCTCGGACGTGGTGGTCTTGCCGGCATCGATGTGAGCCATGATGCCGAAGTTACGGTAACGCTCGATGGGAGTGGAACGGGCCACGGGAGCCTCTCAGATTTCTTGGATTTCGGATGGCCGAACGCCGCCTTTCGGCGGCCTTCGGATTGGCGCAGCCCTTCTGGGACCGCGAGGCAGCACGCACCGAAGTGGTGCTGCCCTGCCTGTTTTACAAGGCCGTCAAACTCACCAGCGGTAGTGGGCGAATGCCTTGTTGGCTTCGGCCATGCGGTGGGTTTCTTCGCGCTTCTTGATGGCGCCGCCACGGTTTTCCGAGGCGTCGATCAGTTCAGCAGCCAGCTTCTTCGGCATGGTGTTCTCGCCACGCTTGCGCGCGGAGTCGATCAGCCAGCGCATGGCCAGGGCCATCTTGCGCGACGAACGCACTTCGACCGGCACCTGGTAGGTGGCACCACCGACGCGGCGCGACTTGACTTCGACCGCCGGAGCGACGTTGTCCAGAGCCTTCTGCACCAGTTCAATGGCGTTGGCGCTGCTGTTCTTCTCGGTGATCACGTCCATGGCGCCGTACACGATCTTTTCGGCGACGGACTTCTTGCCGCTCTGCATGACCATGTTGATGAAGCGGGCGATGGTTTCGCTTCCGTGCTTCGGATCGGGCAGGACGGAACGCTGCGGAGTATTACCCTTACGCGACATAGTGCTCTCTCCTTATGCCTTCGGACGCTTGGCGCCGTACTTGGAACGGGCCTGGCGACGCTTGGCAACGCCGGCGGCGTCGAGCGAGCCACGAACGGTGTGGTAACGCACACCCGGCAGGTCCTTGACGCGACCGCCGCGGATCAGGACCACGGAGTGCTCCTGCAGGTTGTGGCCTTCACCACCGATGTAGGAAATCACTTCTTCCTGGTTGGTCAGGCGGACCTTGGCAACCTTGCGCAGAGCCGAGTTCGGCTTCTTCGGGGTGGTGGTGTAGACACGGGTGCAGACGCCACGGCGCTGCGGGCACTTGTCGAGCGCCGGCGAGGCACTCTTGTAGGTGGTCGCTTGCCGCGGCTTGCGGACCAGCTGGTTGATCGTCGCCATCAGTAGGTTCTTCTGATTGGTGGCCGGAAAATCCGGCCAGAGATGCGGAAATGTTAAAGCAGGCCAAAATTCTGGCCTGCTGAGACAGACGATTGTAGCAACCTGCCAGGAAAGCAGTCAAACGCCTCCTGTCAAGCCCGTTCCTGATCCCGGAACGTTACTGGGGGGCCTCCATGTACCCCGTTCAGGTTGGCGGGGTGAACCGCAAGCGGTCCACCCTGCCCTGCACCGGTAGAGTCGACTGTCAGTCGACTCTCGATAGCAGTCGACTGACAGTCGACTCTACCCGCCCGGGTGGTCCGGCCCTGAGGCCGGACCCGTGTTTCAGTCTTCCGAGGCCTGTTCAGCTTCGGCTTCAACCACCGGTGCCTCGACCGCGGCCGGGGTGCCGGCAAGGGTCTGCATTTCCGACTCGGTGAGGCCGGAAGCGCCGCGACGGCGGTTGCTGTGGTACGCCAGGCCGGTACCGGCCGGAATCAGGCGACCCACGATGACGTTTTCCTTCAGGCCACGCAGGTTGTCCGAGGTGCCGCGGACGGCCGCTTCGGTCAGCACGCGGGTGGTTTCCTGGAACGACGCGGCCGAGATGAACGATTCGGTCGCCAGCGAGGCCTTGGTGATACCCAGCAGGACCGGATCGAAGTGCGCCGGCAGCTCATTGCGGGCTGCAAGGCGGGCATTCTCCTCGATAACGCGCTGGCGCTCCACCTGTTCGCCGTTCAGGAACTTGCTGCTGCCCTGGTCGGTGATCTCGACCTTGCGCAGCATCTGGCGGGTGATCACCTCGATGTGCTTGTCGTTGATCTTCACGCCCTGCAGGCGGTACACGTCCTGGATTTCCTTCACCAGGTAGGCGGCCAGCGGTTCGACACCCAGCAGGCGCAGGATGTCCTGCGGGCTCGGCTCGCCGTCCACGATGGTTTCACCCTTGGTGACATGCTCGCCTTCGAACACGATGACCTGGCGGTACTTCGGGATCAGCTCTTCGTGCTCCGAACCATCGGTGTCCTTGATGATCAGGCGCTGCTTGCCCTTGGTGTCCTTGCCGAAGCTGATGATGCCCGAACGCTCGGCCAGCACCGCCGGATCCTTCGGCTTGCGCGCTTCGAACAGATCGGCCACGCGCGGCAGACCACCGGTGATGTCGCGGGTCTTCGACGCTTCCTGCGGGATCTTGGCGACCACGTCACCCACGCCGACGGCAGCGCCGTCCTGCAGGTTGACGATCGAGCGCGGCGGCAGCAGGTACTGCGCCGGCAGGTCGGTGCCCGGAATCGACAGGTCGTTGCCCTTGGCGTCGACGATGCGCACGATCGGGCGCAGGTCCTTGGCCTGGGTACCACGACGCTTCGGATCGGTGATTTCGCGCGACGCCAGGCCGGTCAGCTCGTCGGTCTTCTCGATGACGGTGATGCCGTCGACGAAGTCGATGAAGCGGATGAAGCCGGCCACTTCCGACACGATCGGGTGGTTATGCGGATCCCAGTTGGCCACGGTCTGGCCAGCCTTGATCGCATCACCGTCCTTGGACGTGATGGTCGCACCGTACGGCAGCTTGTAACGCTCACGCTCACGGCCGTGGGCATCGAGCACCGAGATTTCGCCCGAGCGCGACACTGCCACCAGCGAGCCGTTGGCATGCTCGACCGACTTGAGGTTGCTGAACTTGACCGAGCCGGTGGTCTTGACGGTGATGTTGTCGACCGCAGCAGCTCGCGACGCCGCACCACCGATGTGGAACGTACGCATGGTCAGCTGGGTACCCGGCTCACCGATGGACTGGGCGGCGATGACGCCGACCGCTTCACCGATGTTGACCAGGTGCCCACGGGCCAGGTCGCGGCCGTAGCAGCGCGAGCAGACGCCGAAGGCCGATTCGCAGGAGATGGTCGAGCGGACCTTGATGGTCTGCACGCCGGCATCTTCCAGCTTGGCAACCCAGGCTTCGTCCAGCAGGGTATTGCGGGTGACGATCGGGTCTTCGTCGTTGCCCGGCAGGAACACGTCCTCGGCAACCACGCGACCCAGCACGCGGTCCTTCAGCGGCTCGACCACGTCGCCGCCTTCCACGATCGGGGTCATGATCAGGCCTTCGGTGGTACCGCAATCCACCTCGGTGATCACCACGTCCTGTGCCACGTCGACCAGACGACGGGTCAGGTAACCCGAGTTCGCGGTCTTCAGCGCGGTATCGGCCAGACCCTTACGGGCACCGTGGGTGGAGTTGAAGTACTCCTGCACGTTCAGGCCTTCGCGGAAGTTCGCCTTGATGGGCGTCTCGATGATCGAGCCGTCCGGGCGGGCCATCAGGCCACGCATGCCGGCCAGCTGACGGATCTGCGCCTGCGAACCACGCGCACCGGAGTCGGCCATGATGTACAGCGAGTTCATCGACTTCTGGTCGATGGTCTCACCCTTGGCATTGACCACCTTCTCGGTACCGATGGTGTCCATCATCGCCTTGGCGATGCGCTCGTTGGTGCGCGACCAGATGTCGACCACCTTGTTGTAGCGCTCGCCGGCGGTGACGAGGCCCGACTGGTACTGCTCCTGGATTTCCAGCACTTCGGCTTCGGCCTCGGTGAGGATGCCCTTCTTCTCGTCCGGGATCAGCATGTCGTCGATGCCGATCGAGACGCCGGCGCGGGTCGCGTACGCGAAGCCGGTGTACATCAGCTTGTCGGCGAACACGACCGTGTCCTTCAGGCCCAGCTGACGGTAGCTGGAGTTGATCAGGCGGCTGATGTTCTTCTTGGTCAGCTCGGTGTTGGCCAGCGCGAACGGCAGGCCTTCCGGCAGGATTTCAGCCAGCAGGGCGCGACCGATCGTGGTGTCCACGATCGAGGTCTTGTTCTGCTTGTTGCCGTCTTCGTCGGTCACCACCTCGGTGATGCGGACCTTGACGCGCGCGTGCAGTTCCACCACGCGGTTGTCGTAGGCACGCTTCACTTCGGCGATGTTGGCGAAGGCCATGCCCTCGCCCTTCTTGTTTTCCAGCGAGCGGGTCATGTAGTACAGACCCAGCACGACGTCCTGCGACGGCACGATGATCGGCTCGCCGTTGGCCGGCGACAGGATGTTGTTGGTCGACATCATCAGCGCACGCGCTTCCAGCTGGGCTTCCAGCGAGAGCGGCACGTGGACGGCCATCTGGTCACCGTCGAAGTCGGCGTTGAACGCGGTGCAGACCAGCGGGTGCAGCTGGATGGCCTTGCCTTCGATCAGCACCGGCTCGAACGCCTGGATGCCCAGACGGTGCAGGGTCGGCGCACGGTTCAGCATCACCGGATGCTCGCGGATGACCTCTTCCAGGATGTCCCAGACTTCGGCTTCTTCGCGCTCGACCAGCTTCTTGGCGGCCTTGATGGTGGTGGCCAGGCCACGACGCTGCAGCTTGGCGAAGACGAACGGCTTGAACAGCTCGAGCGCCATCTTCTTCGGCAGGCCGCACTGGTGCAGGCGCAGGTACGGACCGACCACGATGACCGAACGGCCCGAGTAGTCGACGCGCTTGCCGAGCAGGTTCTGGCGGAAGCGACCCTGCTTGCCCTTGATCATGTCGGCCAGCGACTTCAGCGGGCGCTTGTTGGTGCCGGTGATGGCACGGCCACGACGGCCGTTGTCCAGCAGCGCATCGACCGACTCCTGCAGCATGCGCTTTTCATTGCGCACGATGATGTCCGGCGCGCTCAGTTCGAGCAGGCGGCGCAGGCGGTTGTTGCGGTTGATGACGCGGCGGTACAGGTCGTTCAGGTCGGAGGTCGCGAAGCGGCCGCCATCCAGCGGGACCAGCGGACGCAGGTCCGGCGGCAGCACCGGCAGCACGGTCATGACCATCCATTCCGGACGGTTGCCCGATTCCAGGAAGGCTTCGATCAGCTTGATGCGCTTGGTGAGGCGCTTGAGCTTGGTTTCCGAACCGGTAGCGGCGATTTCCTCGCGCAGGCGGGTCATTTCCGACTGCAGGTCGATCGTGCGCAGCAGTTCGTACACGGCCTCGGCGCCCATGGCGGCGTCGAAGTCGTCACCGTGCTCCTGGCGGGCCTGCAGGTACTGTTCCTCGGTCAGCAGCTGGCGGCGCTCCAGGGCGGTCAGGCCCGGCTCGGTCACCACGTAGGCTTCGAAGTACAGCACGCGCTCGATGTCGCGCAGGGTCATGTCCAGCATCAGGCCGATGCGCGACGGCAGCGACTTGAGGAACCAGATGTGCGCGACCGGCGAGGCCAGGTCGATGTGGCCCATGCGCTCGCGGCGCACCTTGGCCAGGGTCACTTCGGTACCGCACTTTTCGCAGACCACGCCGCGGTGCTTCATGCGCTTGTACTTGCCGCACAGGCACTCGTAGTCCTTCACCGGGCCGAAGATGGCGGCGCAGAACAAGCCGTCGCGTTCCGGCTTGAAGGTACGGTAGTTGATGGTTTCCGGCTTCTTCACTTCGCCGAAGGACCACGAACGGATCAGGTCCGGCGAAGCCAGCGCGATCTTGATCGCGTCGAAGTCCAGCGTCTGGCGCTGCTGGTTGAAGAGGTTGAGCAGGTCTTTCATGGTGTTCTCCAGAAGGAGGAATGCTGTGTCGATGGGCTTTCAGTTCACTGCCAGCGGCGCGGCGGCGTTGACCGCCGCGCCGGCATGGATCAGTTGTCTTCCAGTTCCATGTTGATGGCCAGCGAGCGGATTTCCTTCACGAGCACGTTGAAGGATTCCGGCATGCCCGCGACCATCTCGTGCTCACCGTCGACGATGTTCTTGTACATCTGGTTGCGGCCCTGCACGTCATCGGACTTCACCGTCAGCATTTCCTGCAGGGTGTAGGCCGCGCCGTAGGCTTCCAGCGCCCAGACTTCCATTTCACCGAAGCGCTGGCCGCCGAACTGCGCCTTGCCGCCCAGCGGCTGCTGGGTGACGAGCGAGTACGGACCGGTCGAACGGGCGTGCATCTTGTCGTCGACCAGGTGGTTCAGCTTCAGGTAGTGCATGTAACCCACGGTGGTGTGGCGATCGAACGCTTCACCGGTGCGGCCGTCGTACAGCTGGGTCTGGCCACTGCTCGGCAGGTCGGCCAGTTCCAGCATGCGCTTGATTTCCGCTTCGGTGGCACCGTCGAACACCGGGGTGGCCATCGGCACGCCGTCGGTGAGGTTACGGGCCAGGCGCAGCAGTTCCTCGTCGCTGAACTGCGACAGGTCGACACGGTTGGCCACGTTGGTGTCGTCGTGGTTGTAGATGTCGTCCAGGAACTTGCGCAGGTCGGCAACCGCCGCCTGGGCCTCCATCATCGCCTGGATCTTGCGGCCCAGGCCCTTGGCCGCCCAGCCCAGGTGCACTTCCAGGATCTGGCCGATGTTCATACGCGACGGCACGCCCAGCGGGTTCAGCACGATGTCCACGGTTTCGCCCGAGGCCATGTACGGCATGTCCTCGACCGGCACCACGTTGGAGACCACACCCTTGTTGCCGTGGCGGCCTGCCATCTTGTCGCCCGGCTGGATGCGGCGCTTCACGGCCAGGAACACCTTGACCATCTTCAGCACGCCCGGGGCGAGGTCGTCACCGGCGGTGATCTTGCCGCGCTTGTCGGCGAAGCGACGCTCGAATTCCTTCTCGTGCGCCTGGATCTGCTTCTGCGCGCGCTCGATGGCTTCCGAAGCGTCCTCGTCCTTCATGCGCAGGGCGAACCAGTCAGCCTTCTTCAGGCCGTCCAGGAAGGCGTCGGTGATCACGTCACCCTTCTTCAGGCCAGCGCCACCGTTGACCACCTTGCCCACGATCTGCGAACGCAGACGCATGTAGATGGCGGCTTCCAGGATGCGGAACTGGTCGTCGAAGTCCTTCTTGACGCGCTTGATTTCAGACTCTTCGATCTGGCGGGCGCGCTTGTCCTTCTCGATGCCGTCGCGGGTGAAGACCTGCACGTCGATGACGGTGCCGTCCATGCCCGGCGGAACGCGCAGCGAGCTGTCCTTAACGTCCGAAGCCTTCTCGCCGAAGATCGCGCGCAGCAGCTTCTCTTCCGGGGTCAGCTGGCTTTCGCCCTTCGGGGTGACCTTGCCGACCATGATGTCGCCGGCGCGGACTTCCGCACCGATGTACACCACGCCGCTCTCGTCCAGGCGGTTCAGCGCCTGCTCGGAGACGTTCGGGATGTCGGCGGAGATTTCCTCCGGCCCCAGCTTGGTGTCACGCGCGACGCAGGTCAGCTCTTCGATGTGGATCGTGGTGTAACGATCCTCTTCCACCACGCGCTCGGAGAGCAGGATGGAGTCTTCGAAGTTGTAGCCGTTCCACGGCATGAACGCGATCAGCATGTTCTGGCCCAGGGCCAGTTCGCCGATGTCGGTGGACGGACCGTCGGCCAGCACGTCGCCGCGGGCGATGACGTCACCCACCTGGACCAGCGGACGCTGGTTGATGCAGGTGTTCTGGTTCGAACGGGTGTACTTGACCAGGTTGTAGATGTCCACGCCTGCATCGGTAGCGCCAACGATCTCTTCCTCGTTGACCTTGACCACGATGCGGGCCGCGTCGATCTGCACGATCTCGCCACCACGGCGGGCGTTCACGGTCACACCGGAGTCACGCGCCACGGCGCGCTCGATGCCGGTACCGACCAGCGGCTTCTGCGCACGCAGGGTCGGCACCGCCTGACGCTGCATGTTGGCGCCCATCAGTGCGCGGTTCGCGTCATCGTGCTCCAGGAACGGAACCAGCGCGGCCGCGATCGACACGGTCTGCATCGGCGAGACGTCCATGAAGTGGACTTCCGCCGGCGGCTTCAGCAGCGATTCGCCCTGGAAGCGGCACGGAACGAACTGCTCGGTCAGGGTGCCCTTGGCGTCGGTCAGCGCGTTGGCCTGCGCAATGACGTACTCGTTTTCTTCGATCGCCGACAGGAACTCGACTTCGTCATAGACCTTGCCGTCCACGACCTTGCGGTACGGAGTCTCGAGGAAACCGTACTGGTTGGTGCGGGCGTACACGGCCAGCGAGTTGATCAGGCCGATGTTCGGGCCTTCCGGGGTTTCGATGGTGCAGACGCGGCCGTAATGGGTCGGGTGCACGTCGCGCACTTCGAAGCCGGCGCGCTCACGGGTCAGGCCGCCCGGGCCCAGGGCCGAGACGCGACGCTTGTGGGTCACTTCCGACAGCGGGTTGTTCTGGTCCATGAACTGCGACAGCTGCGAGGAGCCGAAGAACTCCTTGATGGCAGCGGCAACCGGCTTGGCGTTGATCAGCTCCTGCGGGGTCAGGCCTTCGGACTCGGCCATCGACAGGCGCTCCTTGACCGCGCGCTCGACGCGGACCAGGCCCACGCGGAACACGTTCTCGGCCATTTCGCCGACCGAACGCACGCGACGGTTGCCCAGGTGGTCGATATCGTCGACCACGCCGCGACCGTTGCGGATCTCGGTCAGGACCTTGATCACGTCCAGGATGTCGGAGCTGTCGCCGTGGGCGGCGACCAGGCGCTTGGACTCTTCGTCGTTGCGCTCACCGAAGTACTTGCTGTCGTACAGCACGGCTTCGCCGGTGGTTTCCTTGCGGCCCACGCGACGGTTGAACTTCATGCGGCCGACCGCGGACAGGTCGTAGCGCTCGAAGGTGAAGAACAGGTTGTGGAACAGGTTCTGCGCAGCGTCCTTGGTCGGCGGCTCGCCCGGACGCATCATGCGGTAGATCTCGACCAGGGCTTCCAGCTGGGTCTTGGTCGGGTCGATGCGCAGGGTGTTGGACAGGTACGGGCCACGATCCAGATCGTTCACCCACAGGGTGCCCACGGCATCCACACCGGCCTTGCGGAAGGCCTGCAGCTGCTCGTCGGTGATCTCGTCATTGGCCTGGGCCAGCAGTTCGCCGGTCGAGGCGTCAACCACGTCGTGCGACAGGATGCGGCCGACGATGTAGTCGTCCGGGACGGCCAGGGCGGCGATGCCCGAGGCTTCCAGCTGCTTGATGTGGCGCGCGGTGATGCGCTTACCGGCTTCCACGATGACCTTGTCGCCGTCGGCGAGGTCGAAGCCCAGGGTTTCGCCACGCAGGCGCTCCGGCACCAGCTCCAGCTGGACGCCTTCATCCGGGTTGATGTGGAAGGTGTTGATCTCGAAGAACTCGGCCAGCATCTCTTCGTTGCTGTAGCCGAGCGCGCGCAGCAGGATCGACACCGGCAGCTTGCGGCGACGGTCGATACGGGTGAACAGCGCGTCCTTCGGGTCGAACTCGAAGTCCAGCCAGGAGCCGCGGTAAGGAATGATGCGGGCGCTGTACAGCAGCTTGCCCGAGCTGTGGGTCTTGCCACGGTCGTGGTCGAAGAACACGCCCGGCGAGCGGTGCAGCTGCGAGACGATGACGCGCTCGGTGCCGTTGACGATGAAGGTGCCGTTCTCGGTCATCAGCGGGATTTCGCCCAGATAGACCTCCTGCTCCTTCACGTACTTGATGGCCTTGGTCGACGACTCACGGTCGTAGATCACCAGGCGCACGGTCACGCGCAGCGGGGCGCCGTAGCTCATGCCACGCTGGCGGCACTCGCGCTCGTCGAAGACCGGTTCGCCCAGCTTGTAGCCGACGTATTCCAGGGCAGCGTTGCCGCTGTAGCTGGCGATCGGGAAGACCGACTTCAGCGCAGCGTGCAGGCCGTGGTCCGTGCGCTTGGCCGGATCGACGTTTTCCTGCAGGAATTCACGATAGGAATCCACCTGGATGGCGAGCAGGAACGGCACTTCGAGAATCGAGCGCTGCTTGCCGAAATCCTTGCGGATACGCTTTTTTTCGGTGAACGAATAGGACGTCATGAGGTCTTCCACCTTGTTGTGCGGATCGTGCGCCCACGATCCGAAGGGAACTTGAAATTGTCAGTTGGAAGTCGCTGGTATTGCCGGCACCAGCACGCCTTCTCCCGCTACTTCCAACTGCCAACTCGTCTGCTACCACGCCCCTGCTGCCGCGCACTGCGCTGGCCGGCGGGGTTTGACTGCAGCCCGTGTTGGGCTTTTTGCTGCATTTGAAACGGTAGAGTCGACTGTTAGTCGACTTCCTTCACAGCAGTCGACCAACAGTCGACCCTACCGACACCGCAACAACGACCAAAGGCCGGGGGCTTACGCCCCCAGCCTTGGCTGCATCGCCGTGAATCGGTGACGATGCAAGGTAACTGCTTACTTGACTTCGACAGTCGCGCCAGCAGCTTCCAGGTCCTTCTTCATCTTCTCGGCGTCTTCCTTCGAAGCGCCTTCCTTCAGGACGCCACCGGCTTCGGCCAGGTCCTTCGCTTCCTTCAGGCCCAGGCCGGTGATGGCGCGGACGGCCTTGATGACTTCGACCTTCTTGTCGCCGGCCGACTTCAGGGTGACGGTGAACTCGGTCTGCTCTTCAACAGCAGCGGCCGGGCCAGCGGCAGCAGCCACGGCAACCGGAGCAGCGGCGGAGACGCCGAACTTCTCTTCGATGGCCTTGACCAGCTCCATCACTTCCATCAGGGACTTCTCGGCGATGGCGTCGACGATCTGTTCGTTGGTAAGGGACATGATTAATACCTTTGGATGATTTTCTGGGTTGAGGTTCCGTCAGGAACCACGGTAAGTCGAAACTCAGGCGGTCTCGGCGGCCGGTTCGGCAGCGTCGGCGGCGACGTCGCCACCACCCTGCTTCTCGCCAACGGCCTTGATGGCGCGGGCAAACATCGTGACCGGCTCGGTCAGGACGCGGGCCAGCATGGCCAGGGCCTGGTCGCGGGTCGGCAGCGAGGCCAGCACGTCGACGTGGCTTGCCGGGAACACTTCGCCACCGATGGCGACGACCTTAGCCTTCAGCTTGTCGTTGCCCTTGGCGGCTTCCTTGATCAGGCGACCGGCAGCGCCGGGCTCCTCGAGCGAGAACGCGTACAGCAGCGGACCAACCATCTGGTCCTGGGCGACTGCGAACTCGGTGCCTTCAACGGCGCGCGAAGCCAGGGTGTTCTTGACAACCTTCAAGAAAACACCGGTTTCACGAGCCTGCTTGCGCATCGCGGTCATCTGGGCGACCGTGGTGCCAGCGTATTCGGCTGCGATCAAGGAGTGGGCCTTGGCGGCGACGTCTGCCAGCTCGGCGACTACTTCTTGCTTCTGGGACAGATTGAGAGCCATTGCACTCCTCCTATTGAACTCCGCTTACGGCTCCTGCCGTGTGCGGTCCTGTGCGGCATCCGTCCTGGACGCCGGGAACATCGGGATGATGTTCCGGGGGTGGGCCGTTCCAGACCTGGAGGCAATCAGGGAAATCCCAGACGTGCGTGAACCAGAAAAACTCCAGAAGGGCACCATCTACGCAGGGTGATTCCGGGGAATCGATTAAGCGCTCATGACTGCTCCGGCGGCGACTCCTTGCCAGATCGAGCTTCCGTGCCCGTCGCCGGTATTGCCACGACCGCGCCTGCGGTCTTTGACGGCTACCGCGGGCGATGCACTGCCAACGATGCCTTCAAATGTCACGGTCACGGCACCGAAGGTACCGTGACCGCTTGAAACAATTACTTCAGGGTCAGCGACGACTGGTCGACGGTGACGCCCGGGCCCATCGTCGAGCTGACCGAAACCTTCTGCAGGTAGGTGCCCTTCGAGGTGGCCGGCTTGGCCTTGATCAGGTCCAGCAGCAGCGCGGTCAGGTTCGACTTCAGCGCGTCTTCGGCGAAGTCGGCCTTGCCGATGGTGCAGTGGATGATGCCGGCCTTGTCGGTGCGGTAACGGACCTGACCCGACTTGGCGTTCTTCACGGCTTCACCCGGGTTCGGGGAAACGGTGCCGACCTTCGGGTTCGGCATCAGGCCGCGCGGGCCCAGCACGGTGCCCAGCTTACCGACGACGCGCATGGCGTCCGGGGTCGCGATGACGACGTCGTAGTTCAGATCGCCGGCCTGCATCTTCTCGGCCAGATCATCCATACCGACGGCTTCGGCGCCAGCGGCCAGGGCTTCATCAGCCTTGGCACCGGCCGGAGCGAACACGGCGACGCGGACCGACTTGCCGGTACCGGCCGGCAGCACGGTGGAGCCACGGACCTGCTGGTCGGACTTCTTCGCATCGACGCCCAGGCGCACAGCGACGTCGATCGACTCGACGAACTTGGCCTTGGTGGCGCTCTTCAGGATGTTGATCGCGTCCTCGAAGGCGTATGCCTTGCCCGGAACGACGGCGGCCTTGATGGCCTTCTCACGCTTGGTCTGTGCCATCTTATTAACCCTCCACCACGAGGCCCATGGAACGGGCAGAGCCAGCGATGGTACGCACGGCGGCGTCCAGATCGGCGGCAGTCAGATCCGGTTCCTTCGCCTTGGCGATCTCTTCCAGCTGCTTACGGGTGACCTTGCCGACCTTCTCGGTGTTCGGGCGCTTGGAGCCCGACGAGATGCCAGCGGCCTTCTTCAGCAGGGTGGTGGCCGGGGTGCTCTTGGTGATGAAGGTGAACGTACGGTCCGAGTAGGCCGTGATGATCACCGGAACCGGCAGACCCGGCTCGAGCTTCTGCGTGGCAGCGTTGAACGCCTTGCAGAATTCCATGATGTTCAGACCGCGCTGACCCAGCGCAGGACCGACCGGCGGCGAGGGGTTGGCCTGACCGGCCTTCACCTGCAGCTTGATGTAACCGACAACTTTCTTTGCCATGTGAGTACTCTCCGGGTGCTAGCGCCTTTCGACAACAGGCTCCCCATCGGACCGGGAATCACGCGTCCCGGCATCGCGTTTTGAAATCATGCTGAAGGCCACTTTGCGGCGGCCTCGTCCTGCTGGCTTCCCAGCGGGGAGCCGCGCACTATATCAGGTTTTTTCTTCACATGCCTGAAGCAGCATATAAACGGACGAAACCGGGCAAGGCCCGGTTCCTGGTTCCGTAGAGTCGAGCTTGCTCGACCGATCAGCAAAGTCGAGCAAGCTCGACTCTACAGCTGGATCAGACGGCCTTTTCGACCTGGCCGAACTCGAGCTCGACCGGAGTGGCACGACCGAAGATCAGCACCGAGACGCGCAGACGGCTCTTCTCGTAGTTGACCTCTTCGACGACGCCATTGAAATCGTTGAACGGGCCGTCGGTGACGCGGACCATCTGGCCCGGCTCGAACAGCACCTTCGGGCGCGGCTTCTCGACACCTTCCTGAACGCGGTTCAGGATGGCTTCGGCCTCGGAATCGGCAATCGGCAGCGGACGGTCGGCGGTGCCGCCGATGAAGCCCATCACGCGCGGGGTTTCCTTGACCAGGTGCCAGCTTTCGTTGTCGATGCGCGGAATACCGGCTTCTTCGTGGGTCTCGATCTGGACCAGCACGTAACCCGGGAAGAACTTGCGCTCGGAGCGGCGCTTCTGGCCAGCGCGCATCTCGACCACTTCTTCGGTCGGGACCAGGACATCGCCGAAGCGCTCTTCCATGCCGTCACGGACGATGCGATCGCGCAGAGCCTGCGCCACCGACTTCTCGAAGCCCGAATAGGCGTGAACGACGTACCAACGCTTCATGCAATTCTCCTTAGCGGCTCAGGAACAACTGAACCAGCCACTGAATGACGTAATCGAACCCACCCAGCAACAGACTGAGAATGGTCACCACCACCATCACGACCCAGGTCATGCGGATGGCTTCCTGGCGCGTCGGCCAGACCACCTTGCGCAGTTCGAAGCGCGACTCGGAGAGGAATTCGCGGGTGTCGCGCCCCTTGCCGGTCAGCATGAACACGCCGATACCGCCAACCAGACCGACCACGACCGCCAACGCACGCAGCTGACCCGCCCACGCACCCAGCTGGGTGGCGCGACCGGAGTCGGCGGAGAACCAGAACCAGACGAACAGACCGGCCAGCACCAGCAGCGATGCGGCGACGTACTTGACGATATCCCCGCCGTTGGCGGAGTTGTCCTTGGAGTGTTCGATCTTGCTATTCATCCGGCTGTGTCTGCTTTAGCGGCCCAGGCCGCTGGATAAGGTGGGCAGATGGCACGCCAGGAGGGACTCGAACCCCCAACCTGCGGTTTTGGAGACCGCTGCTCTGCCAATTGAGCTACTGGCGTACGTGTTGAAACTTGCCTTCCCTTAGACGGCGAAGGCGGACCGAGGTTCCCGGCCCGCCATTCGCGTAACCGGCGGCGCTATGCAACCACCGGTACTGCAGGCTTACTCGATGATCTTCGAGACCACGCCGGCGCCGACGGTACGGCCGCCTTCGCGGATGGCGAAGCGCAGGCCTTCGTCCATTGCCACCGGGTTGATCAGGGTGACGACCATCTTGACGTTGTCACCCGGCATCACCATTTCGACGCCTTCCGGCAGAGCAGCTGCGCCGGTGATGTCGGTGGTGCGGAAGTAGAACTGCGGACGGTAGCCGTTGAAGAACGGGGTGTGACGACCGCCCTCGTCCTTCGACAGGACGTAGACTTCGCCTTCGAACTTGGTGTGCGGCTTGATCGAACCCGGCTTGGCCAGGACCTGGCCACGCTCGACGTCGTCACGCTTGGTGCCGCGCAGCAGCAGGCCAGCGTTGTCGCCTGCCTGACCCTGGTCCAGCAGCTTGCGGAACATTTCAACGCCGGTCACGGTGGTCTTCTGCACCGGACGGATGCCGACGATTTCGATTTCGTCGCCAACCTTGATCACGCCGCGCTCGATACGACCGGTCACCACGGTGCCGCGGCCCGAGATCGAGAACACGTCTTCCACCGGCATCAGGAACGGCTTGTCGATCGCGCGCTCCGGCTCCGGAATCCAGCTGTCCAGGGCGTCGACCAGCTTCAGGATGGCCGGCACGCCGATGTCGCTCTGGTCGCCTTCCAGCGCCAGACGGGCCGAACCAGCGATGATCGGGGTGTCGTCGCCCGGGAAGTCGTACTTGCTCAGCAGCTCGCGCACTTCCATCTCGACCAGCTCGAGCAGCTCGGCGTCGTCCACCATGTCGGCCTTGTTCAGGAACACGACGATGTACGGCACGCCGACCTGACGCGACAGCAGGATGTGCTCGCGGGTCTGCGGCATCGGGCCGTCAGCGGCCGAGCACACCAGGATCGCGCCATCCATCTGGGCGGCACCGGTGATCATGTTCTTGACGTAGTCAGCATGGCCCGGGCAATCGACGTGGGCGTAGTGACGGACCGGGGATTCGTATTCGACGTGCGCGGTCGAGATCGTGATACCACGAGCCTTTTCTTCCGGAGCGGCGTCGATCGAGGAGTAGTCCTTGAACTCGCCACCGAAGCGCTCGGCACCGATCTTGGTCAGTGCGGCGGTCAGCGTGGTCTTGCCGTGGTCGACGTGACCGATGGTGCCGACGTTGACGTGCGGCTTGGTGCGCTCGAACTTACCCTTGGCCATGGCTGCTTATCTCGAATTCGTCTGAGAGGTGATGCTTAAGATGGTGCTCACGAAAGGAATCGAACCTTCGACCTCTTCCTTACCAAGGAAGTGCTCTACCGACTGAGCTACGTGAGCCGAGTTTTGCATTATGACATGAACTCGATAATATTCAAAGTTCATTCAATGGAGCGGGAGACGGGAATCGAACCCGCACCATCAGCTTGGAAGGCCGAGGTTCTACCATTGAACTACTCCCGCGCCGGGAATGTCACAACGTGAAACTGGTGGAGGGAGGTGGATTCGAACCACCGAAGGCGTAAGCCAGCAGATTTACAGTCTGCCCCCGTTGGCCGCTTGGGTATCCCTCCTTACCACCCCATTCCGTTGCCGCCGAAGCGTTGCGGTGTGTGGTGGTGAGCCGCTTATTCTGCTGATGGGACGGGGGGCTGTCAACGCTTTTTTCCATTTTTTTCACACGCTGTCGCAAACCCATTGATACGCAAGGTTATTGCCCGGGAACCGGCAGGGTCTCGTTGGCGAAAATTGCGACATGAGGGACGCCGTCGCCGCCGATCCAGCCCCGATACATGCCCTGGGTGTTGAACGGCGTGGCCATTTTTCCGTCTGCGCCGAGCACGATCGCACCGCCGTCGCCGCCCATCTGCGGAATCGTCTCGTTGATCACGCCCTTGCCGGCCTGCTCCGGGCTCTGCCCCTGGTAGCGCATGCGCGCGCAGATCTCGTGCGCGGCCGCAGTGCGGATGTAGTACTCGCCCCACCCGGTGCCGGACACCGCGCAGCGTGCGTCGGCCCAGGTGCCGGCACCGATGATCGGCGAGTCACCGACCCGGCCGTAACGCTTGTTGGTCATGCCCCCGGTGGAGGTGCCGGCGGCCAGATGTCCCTGCGCGTCCAATGCGACCGCACCAACGGTACCGAAGTGCTTTGCAGTCTCCAGGTCGGCATGCGCCTGGCCGCTGGCCTCTTCCTTCAGCGCGCGCTGCAGCTGCTGCCAGCGCTTCTCTGTACGGAAGTAGGAGGGATCGACCAGAGGAATGCCCTGCTCGGCCGCGAAGGCTTCGGCGCCCTGCCCGACCATCATCACGTGGCGGGATTTCTGCATCACGGTCTGCGCCAGCAGGATCGGGTTGCGCACCCGCTGCACGCCCGCCACCGCGCCCGCCGCCTGGTTCGCGCCATCCATGACCGCCGCATCCAGCTCGTTGTGGCCGTCGTGGGTGAACACTGCGCCCTTGCCGGCGTTGAAGGTGGGATCGTCCTCCAGCACGGTGATCGCGGCGGTGACTGCGGCCAGCGCGGGGCGCCCCGCCGCCAGTTCCGCATGACCCTTCAGCAGTGCCGCCCGCAGCGCGTCACGTGCGGCCTTTTCCTCGGCCGGCGACAGGTCCTTGCGCTCGACACCGGCGCCGCCGTGGATGACCAGCAGCGGTGAAGCGGCCGGTGCGGCCTGGGCAAGCATGGGCAGGGACAGCAGCGCAGACAGCGCCAGGCGCAGTTTCATCGGATACGTCTCCAGCAGTAACGGGGAATGGATTGCAGGGTAGTGCCGGCCGCTGGCCGGCGAGGGGCGCATCAGGGAATGTGGGTTGCCGGCAAGCGGCCGGCACTACCGAAGCGTGAACTCAAGCTCACCGTCGCTGACGTCGGCCACGGCCTGGTAGTCGGCCTCGGCCTGGACGTCATCCAGGCGCATGCGGCTGCCGCTGGCGACCACCGTTACCGGCACCGCGCGGAAGCGCAGCGGCTCGCCCTCGACCAGGCGGTCGGCATCGCGACCGGGGCTGACCACCCAGACCTTGCCCTCGCCATCAGCGCTGTAGACCTGCGCCTGGCCATCGGGCTCCACGCACAGGGCGGTGTCCTCGTCGACGCCGATGCCGACGATGTCGGGGTCGCCGCTGTCCTGTGCGGCGCGCGCCACGAACACGATCAGGCGACCGAGCCGGTCCCGCTTGTCGAAGTGGGTGTCGGTGACCACGCGCTGCAGGTAGGGCATCTGCAGGAAGCCGCTGTCCATGGTCACCGCGCTGCCCATCGGGTCCGCCAGGGCACCGGCAGAGGTGATGCTGCCGCCGTCCATCGCGCCGTAGGCATAGCCACCGAGGATGGCGAGCCCCGCACTGGTACCGGCAATCGGCTTGCCAGCGCGCACGTGGGCGTTCAGCGCGCGGTTGAGCGCAGTGCCCTTCCAGAAGCGGATGTAGCGCGACTGGTCACCACCGGCAATGAAGATGGCATCAGCTGCGGCAACCACGCGCAGCACGGCCGGATCGTCGGCGCCGCGGCGGCTGTCGAACACCAGCGTCTGCACTGCGGTGGTACCGCCGATCTCGCGGTACAGGCGGTCCTGCAGCTCATCACTGCCAGAAGCGCGCAGGATCAGCACGCGGCCATTGCCAGCCTGCTTCAGCCACCAGTGGAAGGCCTCCGGCACCCATTCGCCACCGCCCATCAGCATCATGGCCGGTGCGCGCGGACCGGGCCGGGGCGCGTCGAGATCGCCGGCTTCGTAGTAGGCGAAGCCCGGGCCCTGCAGGTCCTGCGCAAGGGCGACCAACGGCACGGCCAAGACCAGCAGCGCCAGCCAGGCGAAGGGGGCACGCAGGGTCCGATGGAGGCGTCGCATCTTGATCTCCCTGAACAAAATCGACTTGCAAGCGTTTCCACTCTTTGCCAGATAGGGACCCAGTAGTCAAGGACATGAAAAAGGCGTTAAATGCGCGCGCCCGTTCCGGAAATCTGAATGGGGGACAGGGCCCCTCCTCTGCGGGCCGGCTTCATTTCCGAGAATTCCTCATGCGTAGAAAGGCGATGGCGTGGTCGATCCAGCTGGCGTTGATGGGCGTGGCTGCTTCCGCGGCGGCCCAGGCACCGGCTTCCTCCTCGGTTCAACAACTGGATGCGGTGCAGGTCACCGGTTCGCGCATTCCGCGCGCCCAGGTGGAAGGCCCCGCCCCGATCACGGTGATCAACGCCGAACAGATCCGCTCCAGCGGCTTCACCAGCGTGCCGGACGTATTGCGTGCAATGACCCAGAACGGCGGTGAGACCCAGAGCCAGCAGTCTTCCAGCGGCGCCGACTTCTCGCCGGGCGCCCAGCAGGTGGACCTGCGCGGCCTGGGCCCGAACCACACGCTGGTGCTGGTCAATGGCCGCCGCATCGCCGACTTCCCGATGCCGTTCAAGGGCCGCAGCAACTTCACCGATGTCTCCAACATCCCGCTGGGGATGATCGAGCGCATCGAAGTGCTGACCGGCAGCGCCTCGGCCATCTACGGCTCGGACGCGATCGCCGGCGTGGTCAACTTCATCCTGAAGAAGAAGGCCGACAGCACCACGATCGACATGCGCATGGGCACCACCAGCGAAGGCGGTGGCGAGTCGTTCGACATGAGCCTGGCCAGCGGCTTCAGCCGCGGCAACTTCAACGCCGTGTACAGCGTCGAGCTGCAGTCGCAGACCCCGCTGTGGGCCTATGAGCGCGACATCCAGGATTCGACCCAGGACGGCCCCAGCGAGGGCTCGCGCATCGCCCGCCGCGCTTACCTGCGTACGGACTACAACGACGACTACCTGGATCCGGGCGCGGCCACCTGCGAAGCGCTGGCCGGGCAGAACCAGGGCAGCACCTACCGCGCCTACCGCCCGCGCTACGGCTACTACTGCGGCAGCGACAGCTCGATCGGCTACGGCACCATCCTCAGCAAGCGCCGCGGCGCCAATGGCTACGCCTCGCTGAGCTACGACTTCGACAACGGCCAGCAATGGTTCGCCGATGTGCAGCTGGGCTACCACACGATGTCGCTGATGCGCGACGTCACCAAGTGGGGCCGCATGGACGCCAATGGCGATGAGTCGGGCTATTTCAACAACCAGGCCACCGGCGAGATCGAGTTCTGGCAGCGCCAGTTCTCACCCGAGGAAATGGGGGGCCTGCGCAATGCGATGGTACGCAGCACGCAGAAGACCTTCAGCGTGACCACCGGCTTCAAAGGCAATCTGGCCGGCAACTGGGACTACGAAGCGGCGCTGAGCCATTCTCAGTACCAGTCGCGGATCAGCTGGGCGCAGATCATCGCCGCCAAGGCCAATGACCTGTTCCTGGGCCCGCAGCTGGGCGTGGACGACGACGGTTTCCCGATCTACAACGCGGACCCGTCGCGGCTGTACCGGCCGCTGACCCGCGCCGAGTACGATTCGATTGCCGCACGCACTACCTATTCGCCGAAGTCGCGCACCGAGACGGCTGCATTCACGCTGACCAATTCCGCGCTGTTCGGCCTGCCGGGCGGTGATGCCGGGTTCGCCGCGACCGTGGAAGTGGGCCAGCAGGCCTATGCGCTGAATCCCGATCCGCTGGCCACCCAGTACTACTACTACAGCTGGAAGGATTCGGACGGCCAGGGCTCGCGCAACCGCTGGGCGACCGCCGCCGAGCTGCGCATGCCGCTGCACGAGACGGTCAACCTGAGCGTGGCCGGCCGCTACGACCAGTACCGCTATTCCGGCAACACCATCGGTAAGGCGACCTGGAGCGGCGGTCTGGAATGGCGCCCGATCGACACGCTGCTGGTACGCGGTTCGTATGGCACCGCGTTCCGCGCGCCGGACCTGCACTACGTGTTCGCCGGACCGGGCAACGACGAGACCACCGCCGAAGACCTGTACAGCTGCCGCGCCGATGGCGCCAGCGACTGTTCCGACTACGAGCGCAACCTGATCCGCAGCCGCACCGGCAACCGCCAGCTCGACCCGGAAACCAGCACCTCGTGGAGTGCAGGCTTGGTCTGGTCGCCGGCGATCGGCCTGGACCTGTCGGTGGACTGGTTCGACATCGACATGCGCAAGCAGGTGCAGGACATGGATGTGCGCACCCTCCTGGCCAACGAAGCGAACTGCCGACTCGGCAGTGCCGACATCAATTCGCCGACCTGCGTGGACGCGCTCGACCGCATCACCCGTACCAGCGACGGCCGCCTGTACGGCGTGCGCGTGGCGCCGATCAACGTCGCCCGCGAGTCGACCTCCGGCATCGACGTCGGCCTGCGCTACCGCCTGCAGACCGGTATCGGCGACTTCATCCTCAATGGCACCCACACCTGGGTGAAGAAGCACGATTTCCAGCGCTACCCCGGCGATCCGACCCTGGACCAGTTCGCGGTCAACAGCGGATTCGACATCCCGCGCACCAAGACCAGCCTGAGCGTGACCTGGGAAAAGGACGCGTGGTCGGCCACGGTCTACGGTTCGCGCCTGGGCAAGCTGCCGACCTCGGACAACTACGACCAGTCGTTCGACTGGGAAAGCGGTGACAGCCCCTACGTGAAGGCGACCTACCGCTACAACGCCTCGGTGCAGTATCGCTTCGACGACCATTCGCGCCTGTCGCTGTCGCTGGTCAACGTGTTCAACAAGATGCCGCCGAAGGATGCCACCTACACCGCGTATCCCTACTACGACGTGTCCTGGTTCGACAGCGTCGGCCGTACCATCAACCTGCAGTACACCCGCAAGTTCGGTGGCAGCGCGCTGTAAGTGCCCGGCCAATGTCGGTACAGGAAACCCCCGCTTCGGCGGGGGTTCCTTTTTTTGCCACCTGAACGGTGCCCGCGTGCAGGCTCCGGGCCGGTCGGCCAGCCGGGGATTTTAGGAAACAGCTGATTCCGCGCCGTCCGCGCCGCTTCCTAGCATCGTTGCATGTTCCGCTTCCCCCGCCCTTCGCTGCAGAAGACAGTGCCATCGACCACCGCGTCGGTGCTGTTGCGCTGCCTGACCGTCTGTGTCTTCATCTGCCTGGCCGCCGCGGCCGGGTTCTACCTGCTCACGGCATTCACCGAGGACATCTCGACCCATCGCCGCGAGATGAATGCAGCGGCCTACAGGGCCCAGATCTATTTCGACCAGCGCGAAGCCCTGCTGCGCTACCTGGGCGATTCGGTGCTGGCCGGCCGCCCGGATGCGCCAGCTGCGGACAGCGAAGGGATGCGCCAGGTGCCGCTGGATGGTCCCGGTGGCCAGCCGGGACAACGGCTGCTGTTGTCAGCGCGTGCCGAGCGCACGCTGCAGGCGCTGCAGACGCACCTGCTGCTGGTCGATGCGCGGGGTGCGCATTGGCTGGCCGGCGACGCGGTCGACGTCGACCTGGCGCGCCTGCCGTCGCTGCGTGCACTGCAGGCGCGCAACGGCAGCCTCGAGGGCGCTGACCGGGTGTACTGGCTGCGCCCGGGTGACCGTGGCGTCGCACTGGCGCAGCCGGTGCAGTCCGGTCCCCATCCGGCGCAGTGGCTGGTACTGCTGCTTGATACAGATGCAGCGGCGGGCATGATCGATGGCCAGGGCATCGGCGGTTATGCGTTGCTCGACCGTTCTGGGCAGCCTGCATTGTCCAGCCAGGCGCCGCGGCTGGATCGCGCGGGCTGGACAATCCTGCGGGAACGCCAGGACGACAGCTTCGGTACGTTATGGAGCGGCGGCCTGCCGCGCGGCGTAGCGCTGGTGAAAAGTGTCGGCAATGACGGCTGGCGGTTGGTCTACCACCTGCCGCCGCAGCTGCTGCTGGGCGACCTGGCCGTGCCCCTGCTGGTCTGCGTGCTGTTGCTGCTGCTGGCCGGTGTTGCGCTGCGCCTGCTACGGCATCGCGTGGACCTGCAGCTGATCCAGCCGGCCCTGCAGCAGCACCGCCGCCTGCTGGAGAACCTGGACTTCAGTTCGACGGTGATCGACATGGCGCCGGTCGGCATCTGCGTCCTGCGCCGCAACGACCGCGCGCTGCTGCTGTCCAACCAGCTGCTGCGCGACTGGCTCGGCGAGGAAGGCGAACATAGCGACTGGCAGGCGCCATGGCGTGGACATGCCGGCGAGCGCGGGCGCGGACTGGAATTCACCACCCGCGACGGGCGCCAGCTGCAGGTGCTGCACGCGGCCTGCCGCTACCAGGGCGATGATGTGCTGCTATGCGTCTTCCATGATATTTCCCGACACCGCCAGGCACAGGCCGCACTGTCGTCGGCACGCCAGGCGGCCGATGCGGCCAACCAAGCCAAGAGCGCGTTCCTGGCCACCATGAGCCATGAAATCCGCACTCCGCTGTACGGCGTGCTGGGCACGCTGGAGCTGCTGGGGCACACCTCGCTGGACGCCCGGCAGTCGCAATACCTGCGCACCATCGAGAGTTCCTCGTCGGTCCTGCTGCAGTTGATCAGTGATGTGCTGGATGTGTCCAAGATCGAGTCAGGGCAGCTCAGCCTGGAGCCGGCTGCGTTCTCGCCGCGCGAGCTGACCGAGAGTGTGCTGCGCAGCTTCGCCGCGTCAGCCACCTGCAAGGGCCTGCAGATCCTGGTCTGCACCGATCCGCGCCTGCCGACGCGGGTGCTCGGTGATGCCGACCGCATCCGCCAGGTGCTGGGCAACCTGCTCAGCAACGCGATCAAGTTCACCGAGCATGGCCGGGTGGTGTTGCGCGTGCGCCAGGTACAGCGCGAAGGTGAATCGAGCGTGCTGGCCTGGCAGGTGACCGATACCGGCGTGGGTATTGCTGCGGAGGAACAGGCGCGGCTGTTCGAACCGTTCCGCCAGGTCCGCGGCGCGGCCAGCGCGCAGGGTACCGGCCTGGGCCTGTCCATCAGCGACCGTCTGGTGCGCTTGATGAGCGGCGAGCTGCAGGTGGTGAGCGAGCCGGGCCTGGGCAGCAGCTTCAGCGTCCGCCTGCCATTGCCGGTGCTGGCCGCTGCCGAGGATGGGCCCACATTGCTGCCGGAACCACCGATCCTGGTGCGCGGCCGCGACCGCGAGCTGGTCGACAGTGCCTGTGGCTGGCTGTGTCGCTGGGGTGCCAACGCGCAGCCCCTGCTTGGTGACCCGACGCTGCTGGACCATGACGGCGCGATCCTGATGGATGGCGAAGCAGCCACTCCGCTGGCATGGTCGGGCCCGCGCGTGGTGGCATCGATCGAGGGCGGTGACCAGCCGATCACTGCCGCCGATGGCAGCCTGGTCGTGACCCTGCATGGCATGACCGCGATCGGCAATGCGCTGGCCAACGTGCAGCAGCAACGTGCGGCGCAGCCGGAGACCACGCGCTTGGCACCGCCCGTGCCGCTGGGGCTGCGCGTGCTGGCGGTCGAGGACAACCCGATCAACCGGGTGATCCTGGCTGAGCAGCTGCGCACCCTCGGCTGCGACGTGGAGCTGGCACAGGATGGCATTGAAGCGCTGCAACGGTGCCGCGAGCAGTGCTTCGATCTGGTGGTGACCGACATCAACATGCCGCGCATGGACGGCCACGCGCTGGCCCGCGAGCTGCGCGATGACGGCAACCTGGTACCGGTGATCGGCGCCACCGCCAATGCCACCGCCGAAGAGCGCGAGCGCTGCCTGGCCAGTGGCATGCAGGGCTACCTCAGCAAACCTATCGACATCGCCCGCCTGCGCAAGGCACTCACCGCCCTGCGCCAAGGAGATCCCGCATGACCCAGCGTGTCCTGATCCTGGAAGACCAGCCCTTCCAGCGTGGTTTCCTGGCCAATCTTTTCGGCAGCCGCGTCGGCGTCCAGGTCGATGCCTGCGAAGACGTGGATGCCGCCATCGCACTGTGTGCCTGCCAGCCCTACGACCTGGTGGTCAGTGACCTGCTGATGCCCGGGCAGGACGGCATCCAGTTCATCCAGGCGCTGGCGGCGCAGCCACGCCCACCCCGCCTTGCCGTGGTCAGCGCGGCCCCGCGGCGGATGATGACCTCGGCACGGCTGATGGCCGAATCGCTGGGGCTGGAGGTGGTCGGCCTGCTGCCCAAGCCGGTGGCGGCCGCTGACGTGGACGCGCTGTTCGAGGCCCTGGCTCAGGCGCGTCCGGTCACCGGCAAGGCACCGTCAAGCGCGGCGGCGGCAGCCCCCGAACCGGATGCATCGCAGCTGCGCCAGGCCATGGCCGATGGCAGCCTGACGGCCTGGTTCCAACCGAAAAAGTCACTGCAGTCAGGGCGGGTCGTGGCGGCCGAGGCACTGGTGCGCTGGCGCCATCCGCAGCTGGGCACGCTGGCCGCTGGCAGCTTCCTCCCGGCGATCTGCCGATACGGGCTGGAGGGCGATCTGCTGCGGATGATGCTCAAGGCCAGCATCAGCGCGCAGGCACGATGGCGCATGCAAGGCTTCCGGGTACCGGTATCGATCAACCTGCCGCCTCATCTGCTGGAGCAGTCGGACCTGCCCGATGAGCTGCTGGCGCTGACCCTGGCCCACGGCGGTACCCCCGGTGAGTTGTGCTTCGAACTGATGGAAAACAGCACCACACGGCACGTCAGCGACTTCTATGCCGGTGCCTGCCGGCTGCGCATGAAGGGCTTCGGCCTGGCCCAGGATGATTTCGGGCAGGGCCTGAGTTCGGTCCACAACCTGGTCAATACCCCCTTCACGGAGGTCAAGATCGACCGCGCGCTGGTCAGTGGCTGCGCCCGTGACCCGGCCCTGCACCTGACCCTGTCGACGGTGATCGCGCTGGCCAACCAGCTGGGCCTGACCATTGTGGCCGAGGGCGTGGAAAGTGATGCCGACCTGGCCGCACTGCGGCAGCTGGGGTGCAGCCAGGTGCAGGGTTTCCTGATCTCGCAGGCGCTGCCCTCAGACGAGTTCACCCGCCTGCTGGACGAAGAAGCACCGCAACTGGATGAAAGATCGCGAGCCGCCCTGAGCTGACACGGATTCCACAGCGACTTCACAACATCATCAAGTCGCATTGACGATCCTGTCTGTGCAGTGGCGGCGGACTTTGCGCTGCCGCCACCGGTGCCTCTGTCCGCCCCCACCCTGAGACCCGCCATGCCGGCCGAGGCCGCCCCTGTTCGCCGACTCGCTCGCCGCTCACTGCGCGTCCACGCCCTGCTGATCGGCGTGGTGGTGCTGGCGACCCTGCAGGCCGGACTGCTGCTGTCGGCCGGCTCGCAGCTTTTGAACGAAGAGCGCAGCAAGATCGAGTACCACTTCCGCCGCCTGGACGGCACGCTTCGCGAGCAGGAGCGCTTCCTGCGCCAGTGGCGGCTGCACGATGTCGGCGCTCGAGGACAGCCGGTTGCCGATGCCAGCGTGGAACTGCAACGCGGCCCGTTGTTCGCCAACTTCGCGGCGATCGGGAGCGAGGGAGCCAGTCTTTCGCTACCGAACGAGCTGGGCGATCGTTTCCTGCGCTTCTACGGCACGTTCTGGTCGGCCTCGCACTACCCACCACCGCAATGCCTGCTGGTCGATGGCCAGGGCACGCGCGGGCTGCTGGCACCGGTGCAGATCGGCGTTACCGATGCGAGCCAGAACAGCCCGCATCACCTGCGCCCGGCGATCGCCGACATCCACCGGGTCATGGGCACGCGTCCGGCGCTGCAGCGCGGTGGCATCGTCTGGGTGAGCGTACCGTGGCGCGACCGGCAGACCCGTTTGCTGGCCATCGCGCATGCGCCGCAGGATGCACGCCTGTGGGGCGAGGACGACAAGGATTCACAGGCCGCGCTGGCCTGCCTGCTCGATCCGGGACGTGTCGATGACTACCGGCAGGTGCTGGGTGTTCCGGTGTTCCAGCGGCTGTCGCTGTTCGATACCGATGGCCAGCGCCTGCTGGGCGATGCAGCAGACGCCAGTGACGCTGGCACCTCCTGGAAGGCCGGCCTTGCAGGCCTGCAGTTCCGCATGCGCAGCGAGCGCGGCTGGCTGGCGGTGTACCACGTCAGCTGGCGGCAGGTGTTCCAGCACCCACAGGGGCCCTTGCTCGGCGCGACCGTGGTGGCGCTGCTGCTGGCGTTGGGTGGCACGCTGCTGCTGCGCGCGTATCGGCGTTCGGTCATCGAACCACTGCGCAGCAACCACGCGCGCCTGCTGGAAAGCGAGGCCTTCAGCCGCACCATCCTGGACAACGCGCCGATCGGGCTGTGCCTGCTGCGCCGTACCGATGGCAATGTGCTGCTGGACAACACCCTCGCCCGCCGCTGGCTGGGCGAAGACCACCACAGCGGAGGCTGGCATGGCCCTTGGCGGCGCAGCGTGCTGGCCGCTGGAGGCACCACGCTCGGCGATGGGCTGGCCTACACCACGCCCGAAGGCCGCCACCTGCTGGTGACCGCGACGCCGGCGCGCTATCGCGGCGAGCCGGCGGTGCTGTGTCTGTTCATCGATCTCAGCAGCCAGCATGAAGCCGAACAGGTGCTGCAGCAGGCGCGCCGTGCCGCCGACCAGGCCAACCGGGCCAAGAGCCAGTTCCTGGCCACCATGAGCCATGAAATCCGCACGCCGCTGTACGGCGTGCTCGGCACCCTCGAACTGCTCGGACTCACACCACTGGATGCGCGGCAGCAGGACTATCTGGCGACGATCCAGCGTTCGTCCTCGACCCTGATGCAGCTGATCAGCGACATCCTCGACGTCAGCAAGGCCGAGGCCGGGCAACTGAGCCTGGAGCCCAGCCCGTTCGATCCGGTGCGACTGACCGAGGATGCGCTCGACTCGTATGCTGCCGCGGCCGCCAACAAGGGGCTGCGGTTCTACGCCTGCATCGATGCCGACGTGCCACCCGTGGTGTGCGGTGATGCCGCGCGGATCCGCCAGGTCCTCAACAACCTGATCAGCAACGCACTGAAGTTCACCGACAGCGGGCGCGTGGTGGTGCGCGTTTCGGCACGCTGGCAGGAGCAACGCTGCTGGCTGCAGTGGCAGGTCGCCGATACCGGTATCGGCATTGCCAGCGAACACCAGGCGCACCTGTTCGAGCCGTTCTTCCAGGCCAACCCGGGCACCGATGCGATGCGCGGCACCGGCCTGGGGCTGGCCATCTGCGCGCATCTTGTGGCGTTGATGGAAGGCCAGCTGCGTGTGGTCAGCGAGAGCGGCCTGGGCAGCAGCTTCAGCGTCGAACTGCCGCTGCCACCGGCGCCGGCGGATCCGCAGCAATCCCCTGCGCCGCAGCTGCCTGCGGGCCTGCAGGTCCAGGTACGGGGCAGCGTGCGCGAGCTGGTGCAATCGCTGTGCGAACGCCTGCAGCAGCGTGGTGCACAGGCCAGCGTGTACCGGGAAGACAGCACGGCAGACTTGCCATCGCCCACCGTGCTGCTCGACCTGGTCCTTGACGACCCGCTGCCCCGGTGGGCCGGTGGACCGCGTGTGGTCGCCTGCCGCGAAGGCGGCGTGCGCCCCCGGCACATTGATGGCTTCTGGCAGGTTGGCCTGCACCGGTTCGATGCGATCGTGCTCGCGTTGGCCGCGGCCAGTGGCCAGCCACTGGCGGCGAGCGCCGAAGGGCGCCTGCCGGCGACGCGTCGTTTCGGCCTGCAGGTGCTGGTGGCCGAGGACAACCCGATCAACCAGGCGATCCTGCGCGACCAGCTGGAACAGCTCGGCTGCCGTGCCGTGGTCGCCAGCGATGGCAATGAAGCGCTGGGCTACTGGCAGCAGGGCGCGTTCGCGCTGGTGCTGACCGACCTGAACATGCCCGGGATGGATGGCTATGGCCTGGCGCGCGCCTTGCGGGCGCGCGGTGTCAGCGTGCCGATCCACGGAGCCACCGCCAACGCCGATCCGGCCGAACGCCAACGCTGCCAGGAATCGGGCATGCAGGGCGTGCTGGTCAAGCCGATCACGCTGGAAGCGCTGCAACGCCTGCTGATCCGGATCACCCAGGGCGATGTGGCGGTTTCCGCGCCGCCGCAAAGTCCTGTATCCACCGATACGCGCGATGATGATCCGCCGCTGCAGGTTCCCGCAAGAATGCAGGCATTGTTCGTGCAGACCATGCAGGCTGACCTGGACAGCCTGCGCCAGTCGATTGCCACCGCCGATCCCGCGCGCGTGGTGCAGGTACTGCATCGCATCCGCGGCGCACTGGTCATCGTCGGCGCACCTGCGCTGGTGGACAGCGGCCTGCAGATCGAACAGGGCCTCGCAGGCGGCGATGACCTGGTCACCCAGGAGGCTCCGCTTGCCGGCTTCCAGCGACGCCTCGAACAGCTGCTGCATCCGCTGCTCGGCGCGGTATCTCCTTCCTCATCTGACGACCCGAACCCGCCATGACCACACGGATCCTCATCGCCGACGACCACCCGATCGTGCTTGCCGGCATCCGCGACGTACTGGCCGGGGAGCTGGACCTCGAGGTCGTGGGCGAAGCGGCCGACCCGGCGACGCTGATCGAGCTGATGACCCGGACCCGGCCACAGGCGGTGATCACCGACTACAGCATGCCAGGGGGCGACCGCTTCGGGGACGGCATCAAGCTGATCTCGTTCCTGCGCCGCAGCTTCCCGGAGACGCGCCTGCTGGTGCTGACGATGGTGTCCAACCCGTCGTTGGTTGCGGCGATGTATGCCGCTGGTGCCGGCGGCGTGGTGCTCAAGAGCCATGGATTGGGCAGCCTGGTACAGGCCCTGCGCGTGGTGCTGGCCGACCGCGTCTACCGGCCCCCGGGCCTGCTGCCGGTAGCGGCGAGCGAGCCGGCCGATGCCGATGCGGTGCGTGCGCGGCTGTCGCCGCGCGAGCTGGAAGTGATCCGGCTGTTCACCGGCGGCATGAGCGTGGGCGACATTGCACGCCAGCTGCAGCGCAGCGCCAAGACGGTCAGCACGCAGAAGATCAGCGCGATGCGCAAGCTGGGCGTGGACAGTGATCAGGCGCTGATCGAGTACTGCCTGCAGGCCTCGTTGTTCGCCTGAGGTCCACTCCAGGCTGAACCCTGCAGCCCCTGTACAAGGGCCTGCACCGGCTTTAGGAAACGCCTGATTCCATAGGACAGCGCCGATTTCTAGGCTGGACGCATCCCGCCTTGGTGCGCCTGCCGGCAGTAGCTGCGCCGCCCTGGGGGACGGAAGTCCGATGGCGCCTGCAGCTGCCATCGCGTGTGGCTTCCGCAGCGACGCGGCACTGCCGCGCCAGTTCGCGCAGCCGTGCTGCGCCCTGCCACAGGAAGTCCAACAGAATGTACGCCTCCCCCACACGGTACCGCCGTGCGCCCGGGCGCGCGCGCCTCGCGCCTGCCCCCCTCCTTCCCAGCCTGCTGGCCACCGCCCTGTGGGCGGCGCTGCCGGTCCACGCTGCCGATCTGACCGGGCCGCTGAAGGTCATCAATGGCCAGACCCTGCAGCTGGGTGCGAGCGATACCCTGCTGCACTCCATGGGCGGCTTCGCCCTGGACGTGAACGGAGCCGGCAGCACGGCAACGCTCGATGGCACGCGCGTCGATGTCACCGGCGGCGGCAGCGCAATCCAGGCCTCCGCAGGCGGCAGTGTTCTTGTACAGGGAGGTCGCATACAGCTTGGCAATGGAAGTTCAGGCGTCGGTTATGCGCTCAACGCAACCGGCATCGGCAGTGTCATCCACGCCAGCAACCTGGTCATCAATGCCTATCGCAACAGTTCCGGCTACGGCACGGTCAACGCCACCAACGGCGGCAAGATATGGCTCGATGGCGGCAGTGTAAGCAGCGATGGTCATGCCCTGTATTCCAGCGGACGTGGAAGCGAGCTGCATGTATCGGGTACCACGATCAGCAACGGTGCCGGCCGCGCCATCTATGCCGACGGCGGCGCACTGCTTTCGTTGGAATCACTGGCGATGACGTTCGCGCAGGCGACCAACGGTTCCAGCGGCCGCCTGTCCGCAAGCGGCAGCGGAAGCGTGTTGTCGCTGCGCGACGTGGATGTCATCAATGGCTACTTCGACATTGACAACGGGGGGATCCTCCGCATCACCGGGGGCACCGCCACCGCCAACGGCAGCAGCATCCGACTGATGGGAAACCGGACCAGTCGAACGTTCGCCACAGCGGAAATCACCAATGCCCGCTTTGAAAGCACCGGCGGCTACGGCGTCAACGTCAACAGCTGGGGCAAGTTGACCGCCGAGGGCGCGCACTTCACCGTGCGCGATGGCAATTCCGGGATCTGGCTGTCCGGTGCCGATTCGCTGGCGGACCTGAGCAACACTGTGATCAGCACCTTTGGTGACAACGGGTATGGCCACGGTGTGGACGTATGGGGTGGCACCGTGACGATCGCCGGTGGCAGCATTGATACCCATGGCGATGGCGTCTACGGCCTGCGCGCTTCCGGCAGCAACCCTCCAACGCCCTACTCCCGGATCCGTGCCAGGAATCTCGACATTGCGACCTACGGTGCGGTGTCCGGTGGTGTGTTCCTGGGCGGCAGTACCGCGGACATACAGCTGGACGGCGGCTCGATCACCACCCATGGCGCAGCCTCGTTCGGCATCGTGCAGATGAACACTGCAAAGCTCACTGCGGACGCCCTGCACATCCAGGCGCTGGGAACGAACTCGGGCGCCTATCGTTCCTACATCACCGTATTTGGTCCCTACTGGGATCGGCTGGTGTTCAACGACAGCCAGATCGAGACCCTGGACGGCCCTGCGTTGTGGCTGCAGGGAAGCAACCACGAACTGACACTCAACAATACCGCCGTTGTCGCCCGTCAGGGAGGTGACCTGGTTGGCGGCCGACTGCTGAGGGTCAGCGATACCGTGTTCACTGATGGCAGCTCGGTGGCAACGTCCGAGATCCGCTTCACCGCGGACAACAGCCGCCTGAGCGGCGACGTGATCGTCGACAGCGCGACCGCGGATGTTCGCATGGTGCTGCGCGACGGCACTTCCTTCAGCGGTGCCCTGCGCAATGACTCCGGCTACCAGGTCGCACAACTGGCGCTGGATGACAGCAGCCAGTGGAACGTGCGTTCCAGTTCCAGCGTCGGTACGCTCGAACACGCCGGCACCATCGCTTTCGATGCGCCGGCGGCCGGCGATTTCAAGACCGTTACCGTCAGCGGCGACTACGTGGGCAACGGTGGCCAGTGGATCTTCAACCGCGCGCTGGGCGACGACACTTCGCTGGGCGATCAGCTGGTGATCAACGGCAACAGCAGCGGCACTGCCAACGTGAGCGTGCGCAACGCCGGCGGCGCCGGTGCATTGACCCAGGAGGGCATCCGCCTGATCACCGTGGCTGGCCAGTCGGATGCACAGTTCAGCCTGCAGGGGCGCGCGGTCGCCGGTACCTACGACTACTTCCTGTTCAAGGGCGGCGTGTCGACCCCGGATGATGGCAACTGGTACCTGCGTTCGGAATACGCGCCGCCGGTCGATCCACCGGAGCCACCGATTGATCCGCCGCAGCCACCAGATCCCCCGGTCGATCCGCCGTCGCCGCCGGAACCGCCGGTCGATCCACCATTGCCGCCGGAGCCGCCGATCGATCCGCCGCGCCCGCAGGTGGAACGCCCGGAACCGGCGGCCTACCTGGCCAACCGCAGCGCCGCGCTGGGCATGTTCCGGCACAGCCTGCACGACCGCGCCGGTGATCCCGCCGCCGAAGCGGGCGTCAGCGGCGACGCCGTGGCCTGGATGCATCTTCGCAGCGCGCAGCCCGACAGCCACGACCGCAACCGCCAGGTCCAGGTCGATGGGCAGATCAGCAGCGTGCTGGTCGGCGTCGGCCGCCGTTTCGAGGTGGGTGGCACGGGCGAACTGCAGGCAGGTGCGATGCTCGGCCACGGCCGTGCGCGCAATGACAGCCGATCGCAGGTGACCGGCTACACGGCGCGTGGCGTGGTCACCGGCACCAGCGTGGGCGCCTTTGCCACCTGGCTGCAGGATGCACGCATGCAGGGCGGCGCCTATGTGGATGGTTGGCTGCAGTACGGCCGCTTCCGCAACAGCGTGCAGGGCGAAGGCCTGCAGAAGGAGCGCTATGACGCCCGCAACTGGAGTGCGTCGGCCGAAGCCGGCTATGTGCTCCCCCTGCGGCGCACCGCGCAGCGCGGCATCTACCTGGAACCGCAGCTGCAGGTGGTTCATAGCCGCTATGACAGCGACCGCGTGGTCGAGGCCAACGGCACGGTGGTCGAGGACCGCGGCGGTAGCGAGACCAGCAGCCGCCTCGGCCTGCGCCTGTACAGCCGCGGGTTGAGCCCGGCGCAGGGCCAGGTGCACCCGTACGTGGCGGTGAACTGGTGGTCCGGCGGCAATGGCGCAGGCCTGGCGATGGACGGCGAGCGCCTGCAGCGGCAGCTGCCGCGCGACATCTACGAAGCCAAGGCCGGTGTGCAGGTGAATCTGTCCGGCGGTTGGCGAGGCTGGGGTGAATTGAGCCGGCAGAGCGGTGGCATGGGCTTCCGCGATATCAGTGCGCAGATGGGCGTGTCGTACACCTGGTGATGCGGGAAGTGCCCGGCAAGGGAGTGCCGGGCGCTTTTTCCACATGCCGCGTGGAAAGCGATGGGGGTTAGGTGTGGACAAGTGCCTGCGAACCGCATGGAGCAAGCGTTTCAGGACGTGGCTATTTTTTATCCATGCCTCTTCGCGGTTTTCCACACCCCTCGTGGAGAGTGGTTGGGATTTGATGTGGACAAGTAGGTGGGAGTGTTGCTGCGCAAGCGCTTCGAAGCGTGGTCAAAATTTGTCCACGCTGCACGATCGAGGCAGGTAGCGCCGAGCCCGCGCTCTGCTCACGTCCATCGCAGCCGTGCATCGGCTCGGCGCTGCATCAGGTTCGCCGGTTTTCCACACTCGACGTGGAAAGCGATGGGAGTTTGCTGTGGACAAGTACCGGCGAACATCACACCGCAAGCGTTTCGCAGCGTGGTGTTTTTTTGTCCATCGCCGGAAACGCGAACGCCCCGCACAGGGCGGGGCGTCCGGGGTCGATCCGATGCCGCTGGATCAGACGTTGAAGCGGAAGTGCAGGATGTCGCCTTCCTGCACGCGGTATTCCTTGCCTTCCAGACGCAGGCGACCGGCTTCCTTGGCGCCGGCTTCGCCCTTGTACTTGATGAAGTCGTCATACGCGATGGTTTCGGCGCGGATGAAACCCTTCTCGAAGTCGGTGTGGATGACTGCGGCAGCCTGCGGGGCGGTGGCGCCCTTGCGTACGGTCCACGCGCGGACTTCCTTCACGCCAGCGGTGAAGTAGGTCTGCAGGCCGAGCAGGCTGTAGGCCGCGTTGATCACGCGGTTCAGGCCCGGCTCGCTCAGGCCCAGGTCGGCCAGGAAGGTATCGCGGTCTTCGTCATCGAGCTGGGACAGCTCTTCTTCGATCGCGGCCGACACCGGCACCACCTGCGCGCCTTCGGCGGCAGCATGCGCACGCACGGCTTCCAGGTGCGGGTTGTTCTCGAAGCCGTCTTCCAGCACGTTGGCGATGTACATCACCGGCTTCAGGGTCAGCAGGAACAGGTCGCGCACCAGCGCCTTCTCTTCCTCGTCCAGGCCGACCGAGCGACCGGCCTTGCCGTCCGACAGCGCAGCCTGCAGCTTGGCCAGCACCGGCTTGCGCGCCGCTGCGTCCTTGTCGCCGCCCTTGGCCGCACGCTCGGCACGGTTCAGCGCCTTCTCGACACTGTCCAGGTCAGCCAGCGCCAGCTCGGTGTCGATGGTTTCGATGTCCGAGATCGGATCGACCTTGCCAGCCACGTGCACGATGTCGCCGTGCTCGAAGCAGCGCACCACGTGGGTGATCGCGTCGACTTCGCGGATGTGCGCCAGGAACTTGTTGCCCAGGCCTTCACCGCTGGCGGCACCGGCCACCAGGCCGGCGATGTCGACGAACTCGACCGCGGTCGGGATGACCTTCTGAGGGTTGATGATGCCCGCCAGCTCGTTCAGGCGCGGGTCCGGCACCGGCACGATGCCGACGTTCGGCTCGATGGTGCAGAACGGGAAGTTCGCCGCGGCGATACCCGCCTTGGTCAGCGCATTGAACAGGGTCGACTTGCCGACGTTGGGCAGGCCGACGATGCCGCATTTGATACCCATGGGTGACAGCTCTCTGGGGTGAAAGTGATTGGGGAAACAGCGGCCTGGGCGCTGCTTTTCCAATCATTCTCCGTACCGACCAACGGTCGGTACCTACCGGATTGGTTGGTTCCGTACCGACCAACGGCCGGTACCTAGCGGATTGGATGGTTCCACACCGACCAACGGTCGGTACCTACAGCTTACTTCGGGGTGTGCAGCCGCTTCATCGCTTCGCTGAAATCGCCCTGTACCGCCAGCGGCATCACGTCGATCGCATCATCGATGGCGCGCGCGATCAGCACGTCGTCCTCCTTGGACGGGCGCCCCAGCACCCAACCCACTACGCGGTCCTTGTGGCCGGGATGGCCGATGCCCACGCGCAGGCGATGGAACTTGCCGTGGCCGAGCAGGCGGATGGTGTCGCGCAGGCCGTTCTGGCCGCCGTGGCCACCGTCGAACTTCAGCCGCGCCACGCCGGGCGCCAGGTCCAGTTCGTCGTGTGCGAGCAGGGTTTCTTCCGGTTCGATCTTCCAGAACCGCTGTGCGGCGGTGACCGACTTGCCGCTGAGGTTCATGAAGGTGGCGGGCTTGAGCAGCCACACCGTCTGTCCGGCGATCTCGACCTTGGCGGTCTCACCGAACAGCTTGCTGTCCACATTCCATCGCGCACCGGCTTTCTCCGCCAGGGCCTCAACGAAATGAAACCCGGCATTGTGCCGGGTCCGGGCGTGTTCCGATCCGGGATTGCCCAGACCGACGATCAGTCGCAGTCCTGCCATGGTTCCTTCCAGTACGGTGCCTGCCCGGAGGCAGGCACCGTAACGGTATTACTCGGCGGCAGCCGCTTCTTCGTCAGCCTCGTCGGCCTTGCCGGCCTTGGCGGTGACGATGGCGTCGTCGTGGTCCTTGCCCAGCGCCAGGGCCGGGATTTCCACGCCCTTCGGCAGCTTGATGTCGGACAGGTACACCACGTCACCGGCCTTCAGCTCGCCCAGGTCGACTTCGATCGACTCCGGCAGGTCCTTCGGCAGGCAGGTGATGGTCACTTCCTTCAGTTCGTGGGTGACCACGACGTCGGCAGCCTTGCCGGCCGGCGAGGTGTCTTCGTTGACGAAGTGCAGCGGGACCGAAGCGGTCAGGGCTTCGTTCTCGTTCACGCGCTGGAAGTCCAGGTGCATGATCAGCTGCTTGTACGGGTGGCGCTGCATGTCACGCAGCAGGACCTTCTGCACCTGGCCATCCAGGTTCAGGTCCAGGATCGAGGCATAGAACCACTCGTTCTGCTGGGCCAGCCAGATTTCGTTGTGGTCCAGGCTGATGGCGACCGGCTCGGCGTTGCCGCCGTACACGATGGCCGGGATCACACCGGCGTGACGCAGGCGGCGGCTCGCACCCTTACGCTGCAGTTCACGCTTGGTGACCTTGATTTCATGGGTCTTCGACATTTTCGACTACTCAGGTTGTTGCCGCGCCCTGCGGCGTGGCGGTTGAAGATGCTTCCGCGACCAGAAGCATCCGGGTATGCCCCCGCCGTTGCCGGCAGGGGCGAAAAACTCAGTCGACGTACAGCGAGCTGACCGACTCGCCGAAGGCGATGCGACGCATCGTTTCGGCCAGCATTTCCGCCACGCTCAGCTGGCGGATCTTGCTGCACACCCGCGCCGCGTCCTTCAGCGGGATGGTGTCGGTCACCACCAGCTCGTCGAGCTGGGAATTGGTGATGTTGTCCACCGCCGGGCCCGACAGCACCGCGTGGGTGCAGTAGGCGGCGACCTTGAGCGCACCGCGCGCCTTCAGGGCAGCAGCAGCGGCGCACAGGGTGCCGGCGGTGTCGACGATGTCATCGACCATCACGCAGGTCTTGCCTTCGACGTCACCGATGATGTTCATCACGGTGGAGACGTTGGCGCGCGGGCGGCGCTTGTCGATGATCGCCAGGTCGGCGTCATCCAGGCGCTTGGCCACGGCACGGGCGCGGACCACGCCGCCCACGTCCGGCGACACGACGATCAGGTTCTCGGTGCCGTAGGCGCGCCAGATGTCGGCCAGCAGCAGCGGGGACGCATACACGTTGTCCACCGGAATATCGAAGAAGCCCTGGATCTGGTCGGCGTGCAGGTCGACGGTCAGCACGCGATCAGCGCCAGCGGTGCTGAACATCTTCGCCGCCAGCTTGGCGGTGATCGGCACGCGCGAGGAACGCATGCGGCGATCCTGGCGCGAGTAGCCGAAGTACGGCACCACGGCGGTCACGCTGGCCACCGATGCGCGCTTGAGCGCGTCGATCAGCACCAGCAGTTCCATCAGGTTTTCCGCGCTCGGCGCGCAGGTCGGCTGGATCACGAACACGTCCTGCTTGCGGACGTTCTCTTCGATCTCCACCTGCACTTCACCATCGGAGAAGTGCGAGACCAGCGCCTTGCCCGGGCGAACCCCCAGTTCCTTGCAGATGTTCTGCGCCAGACGTTTGTTGGCGTTGCCGGAAAAGACCAGCAGGTTCGGGGACTCTTGCATCATGATTGTCTCGGGCGGGGACGAGTGGCGGGGATCCGGAGTCGGCAAGGACCCCGATGGACCCTTGCTGCTGACAACACCGCGGTTGTTTCCACGTCCCGCGCGGGCGATGCGCTGGAAGGCGCGGACACAGCCGCTATTGGCAGGGGCGGTAGGATTCGAACCTACGAATGCCAGGATCAAAACCTGGTGCCTTGGGCCTCTTGGCGACGCCCCTGCATTGATAAATCAGTGTTGCTCGAGTGCATCCAGCAGTGGCGAACGCGCAACGCCCGCTGCCACCCTTGCCCGCAACTCCTTCGGCAACTTCGACCGTCCCTGCTCTGCGGCAGACTGCGATGCGAACTCGACGAAACAACCACTTCCCGAACCGGTCAGCCGCGCCGTGCCGATGTCGCTCAACGCGGCGAACGCTGCCTCGACGGCAGGCTCACGGCGGCGCAGCACCGGTTCGAACGCGTTCCCGACCAAGGTCCCGGAAGCGAAGTCCTCTATTTTCGCCACTGGGCTGCCGCGCGTCAAATCCGGGTCTGCGAACAGAGCCGGGGTGGGAACATGAACACCCGGTTCAACCACCACATACCAGGCCGGCTCCAGCACGATCGGCTGCAGGCGCTCACCCACCCCTTCGGCCCAGGCATTGCGCCCGCGCACGAACACCGGCACGTCGGCGCCCAGGCGCAGGCCCAGCGCAGCAAGCGCGTCCTCGTCCAGACCGGCACGCCAGAGCCGGTTCAGCACCACCAGTACGGTGGCCGCGTCGGACGAACCGCCGCCAAAGCCACCACCTGCAGGAACGTTTTTTTCGACGATGATGTCTGCGCCTTGCACGATATTGGCTGCATCTTTCAGAAGCCGCGCGGCGCGGACCGCCAGGTCATCCGCCTCGGCCACGCCAGCCAGCCCCTCGCCCTGCCGGCGCACCTGGCCGTCTTCACGCAGGCGCAGACCGATGCGGTCGCCCCAGTCCAGCAGGCGGAACACGGTCTGCAGCTCGTGGTAACCATCGGCACGGCGGCCGGTGATGTGCAGGAACAGGTTCAGCTTGGCCGGGGCCGGCCACCAGGACCAGCCCGTGTCATCGCGCCCGGCACTCATGGGGTGCCCTGCCCCCATTGGTCGACCAGCAGGCGCACCTTGGCGTCGCCATTGCCGGCCTCGATCCGGCGCGGCAGCGCCGGGCGCCCGGCCTCGGCCGGGTACCAGTCCAGGTACTGCACCTGCCAGCCCATCTGCTGCATGCGACGCGGCCGGCCTTCACCATCACGCTCGACCTTCTCCGGACCGGCCGCATCACCGGCCACCAGGCCACGGATCCACGCCGGCAGCTGGTTGACCGGAATGTCCCAGCCGGTCGCTTCCAGCAGCAGTTGCTGGGCGTCCTCGCCGGCACGCGGCCCACCGGCCAGTCCCTCCAGGCGACCGGCTTCGGAATGGGTATCGCCGGTCAGCTTCCAGCTCTGCCGGGTCACCGGCGCGCTCAGCTCGACCACATAGCGGCGTCCTTCCTGCTTCCAGTCGATGCGTCCGCTGCCGCCATCCTTGCCCTTGCTGACTGCGACCCGGCCCTGGAAAGCCCAGTCCGGCTGTGCCTGCAGCGCGGCCACGCGCGCCGCCTCGGCCTGCGCCGCTTCGGCCGAAACAACCTCGACCACCGCCGGCGCCGGGGTCTTCTGCGTGCCCACGCTGGTACAGGCGGTCAGCGCCAGGGCCGCGGTTGCCAACAGCAGCGGCCGGATCAGGGAAACACTCATGGATTGAATTTCTCGCGGGCGCGCAGCAGCGCGCGGTTTTCAGGGTCGAGCTTGGCCGCTTCGTCGAAGAAATGGCGGGCCTCGTCATGCTTGCCCAGCACCCACAACACTTCGCCGACATGGGCGGCGATCTCGGGGTCCTTGGCCAGGGTCCAGGCACGGCGCAGCTGCACCAGTGCTTCTTCCTTGCGGCCCAGGCGGTACAGCACCCAGCCATAGCTGTCGACGATGGCAGCGTTGTCCGGTTCGGCCACGCGGGCGCGGTCGATCAGCTCCAGCGCTTCCTGCAGGCGACCGGTGCGATCGGCCAGGGTGTAACCCAGCGCGTTCAATGCCGGCACGTTCTCCGGGTCGGTCACCAGGATCTTGCGCAGGTCGGCCTCGGCGCGCGGGATGTCGTCGCGGCGTTCCCAGGTGAGCGCACGGGCGTACAGCAGGCCGTTGTCATCCGGGTAGGCGGCCAGGCCGCGGGCCAGCGCATCCAGCTCCCCGGCACTGTCGTCAGCGCGCTGGCGCAGTTCGGCCTCCAGCAGGTAGGCATCGCGGCGCACATCGTCGTCGACCACCGCATCGGACTGGATCGCGTGCACTTCATCCAATGCCTGCGGCAGGCGCCCGGCCAGGGCCTGGGCATTGGCCGCGCGCAGGCGCGCCTCGCTGAGTTCATCGCCGCCGGGCACGCTGTGGTACCACTGCACCGCCTCGGGATAACGCTTCAGGTACTCGGCGATCTTGCCCAGCAGCAGGCGCTGCGCCGGGTCCGGCTTGGCCGCCTGCCGCGACAGTTCGTTGTAGAGGTTGGACAGCGCCGCCTTGTCGCCCTGCTTGGCCAGCAGCGAGGCGCGCATGCCCCAGGTCTGCACGTCCTGCGGGCCGAACGCCAGCACGCGCTCGGCGGCGGCGGGCTGGCCGAGGCTGTCATAGGCAATGGCGACTGCATTGCGCAATTCCGGGTCCTGGCGGGTCTTCGGCTCCACATCGTGCAGCAGCGACAACGCCTTGCCGGTCTCCCCGGCCTGCTGCAGCTGGCTGGCCCGCAGCAGCGCCACACGCGGTTCGTCGGGGAAGCGCTTGACCACTTCATCGATCATGCGCCGCGCCAGCTCGGGCTTGTCCATGCGCAGGGCAAGGCGTCCGAACTCCTGCCACGCCTCGATCTTCGGCGGAATGGCGTTGGCGTCGACCAGCTCGCCCAGCACCTGCGCCGGTACTGCCGGGTCGCGGCCGCCGCCGATCAGGGCGGCCAGGGCGAACTTCCAGCCACGTTCATCCGGGTCGGCCAGCAAGGCCTGCAGATCGCCACGCGCTGCCTTCACATCGCCCTGGCGCATGGCCAGCGCGGCAGCGGCACTGCGCATGGTCAACGAGCTGGGCGCGCGCTGCTGCCACAGGGCCAGGCCCTTGGCGGCGCTGGCGTCATCGTTGGCGAGCATGGAAATGCGGGTCGCGCGCTCGGCCAGGCCGGCGTCGCCGTCGGTCTGCTGGGCGGCCTGCAGGTACCAGCGGGCCGCCTCGGCCAGCTTGCCGGCCTGCAGCGCGAACTCACCGGCCATCACCGGTTCCAGCGCCAGTTCCTCAGTGGCCGGGGCCCGTACGGGGGCCTTGGCCGGCACCGCCGCCAGGGCCTGGCTGCAGGCCAGGGACAGCAGCAGAACACTGGGGATGCGAATCAATGCGGGCATCGTCGGCATCGGGGCCTTAAAATGTCGTCCAATGGCCAGCAGCTTATCGCAAGCAACTGAACAATGACCCTGTGGGTGCTCGGACTGAATCACCAGACCGCACCGGTGGAGCTGCGCGAGCGCGCGGCCTTCGCCGGTGAGGCGTTGCCGCGCGCGCTCGGTTCGCTGCGCGATACTCCGCAGATCGCCGAGGCGGTGCTGCTGTCCACCTGCAACCGCACCGAGCTGTATGCCGTGGCCGATTCGGCACAGGCACTGGACCAGTGGCTGCAGGCCCAGGCCGGCGACCTGCAGGGCTACCTGTACCAGCATGCCGATGCAGAAGCCGTACGCCACCTGTTCCGGGTCGCCACCGGCCTGGACTCGATGGTCCTGGGCGAACCGCAGATTCTCGGCCAGGTGAAGGACGCATGGTCGACCGCGCGTGACCACGGCCTGCTCGGCCAGCGCCTGGACCGCCTGTTCCAGCAGACCTTCTCGGTGGCCAAGCGTGCGCGCACCGATACCCAGGTCGGCGCCAACCCGGTATCGGTGGCGTCGGCGGCGGTGCGCCTGGCGCAGAACGCGTTCGCGCGGCTGGACGATTCCACCGTGCTGCTGGTCGGTGCCGGCGAGACCATCGAACTGGCTGCACGGCACCTGAGCGAAGGCAAGGTACGCCGGCTGCTGATCGCCAACCGCACCCTCGCCCACGCGCAGGAACTTGCCAGCCGCCATGGTGGCGTAGCCTTGCCACTGACCGAACTGGACCGCCACCTGGGCGAGGCGGACGTGGTGTTCTCGGCCACCGCTGCGCGCGAACCGGTGATCCACCGCGAGATGGTGGCCAAGGCCCTGCGCGCGCGCCGGCACAAGCCGATGCTGCTGTTCGACCTGGCCGTGCCGCGTGACATCGAGGCGGAGGTCGGCACGCTCAACGACGCCTTCCTCTACACCGTCGACGACCTGGAGCGCGCGGTGGAAGACAACCGCCGCGGACGCCGCGAGGCGGCCGCCGAGGCCGAGGCGATCATCGACCTTCAGGTATCGCGTTTTATCGAGACCCAGCAGGCCAGCGCCCACCAGGCGCCGCTACGACAGCTGCGTGCGTTCGGCGAGGCCACCCGCACTGAACTGCTGGAACGCGCGCGCCAGCAGCTGGCCAACGGCAAGCCGGCCGACGAAGTGCTGGAACTGCTGGCGCACGGCCTGACCAATCGATTGCTGCATCCTCCTACCGCTGCCCTGCGCGCTGCCGCACTGAGCGGCGATGCCGACCTGACCCGCGCCGCCGAGCGCCTGTTCCCGGCTACGCCGGGTTACCGCCACCCACCCGTGAGACCCGATGACGCCGACCCTGCGCCGTAAGCTGGAAGCGCTGGCCGAGCGCCGCGAAGAACTGGAACGCCTGCTCGCCGAACCCGACGTGGTCGCCGACAACACCCGTTTCCGCGACCTTTCGCGCGAATTCGCCCAACTTGAACCGGTTGCCACTGCACTGGCCGATGAAGCACGTGCCAAGGCCGATCTGGCCGCCGCCGAAGGCATGCGCGCCGACCCCGACCTGCGCGAGCTGGCCGACGAGGAAATCGCCGCCGCGCAGGCGCGCCTGCTGGAACTGGAGCAGGAACTGGCGCTGCTGCTGGTACCGCGCGACCCGCGCGACGAAGGCAACCTGTTCCTGGAAGTGCGCGCGGGTACCGGCGGCGATGAAGCGGCGATCTTCGCCGGCGACCTGTTCCGCATGTACGCCCGCTATGCCGAGCGCCAGGGCTGGAAGGTCGAGATCGAATCGGACAATCCCGGCGAGCACGGTGGCTACAAGGAAGTGGTGGCACGGGTGGTCGGCCGTGGTGCGTTCTCGCGCCTGAAGTTCGAATCGGGCACGCACCGTGTGCAGCGCGTGCCGGCCACCGAATCGCAGGGCCGCATCCATACCTCGGCGGCCACCGTGGCGATCATCCCGGAGGCCGACGAAGTCGATGACATCGTCATCAACCCGGCCGACCTGAAGGTGGATACGTTCCGCTCCTCCGGCGCCGGTGGCCAGCACGTCAACAAGACCGAGTCGGCGATCCGCATCACCCACGTACCGACCGGCGTGGTGGTGGAATGCCAGACCGAACGCAGCCAGCACGCCAACCGCGACAAGGCGATGAAGCGCCTGAAAGCGCAGCTGCTCGACGCCGAGCGCCAACGCCAGGACGCGGCGCAGGCCGAGTCGAGGCGCCTGCAGGTCGGCAGTGGTGATCGCAGCCAGCGCATCCGCACCTACAACTTCCCGCAGGGGCGCATCACCGATCACCGCGTGGAGGGCCTGACCCTGTACGACCTGCCCAACATCCTGGCCGGCGACCTCGATCCGCTGCTGCAGCGGCTCAGCCACGAACACCAGGTCGACGCCCTGGCCCAGCTGTCGGCAGGCTGAGCACGATGTCGGCCTGGCAGCAGCGACAGCAACTGCAGCAAGCGATCGCCCGCCAGCCCGACGACTTCGTCGCCTGGGTGATGCTGGCCGACGTGGAACTGGAAGCCGGCGACATCGCTGCCGGCGAACAGGCCGCGCGACGTGCGCTGCAGCTGCGCCCGAATCACCCCGAAGCGCTGGCACGGCTGGGCCGCGTGGCGTGGATGGCCGGTGCACATGGCGATGCGGCCAAGCTGCTCGGCCAGGCCTCGGCATTGGCACCGCAGCATCCCGGCATTGCGCTGTGGCTGGGCCATGCACTGGAAGATGCCGATGATGCCGAAGGCGCGTCGGCGGCCTATCGACGCGCGCATGGGCTGATGCCGGCCGAGCCGTACATCGCCGCCCAGCGCCTGGCCTGGCAGCGTCGCCTGTGCGATTGGCAGGACCTGGACACGCTGGCGGCACAGGTGCGCGCCGCCGTTGCCAGCAGCCAGGGCGTGGTCGAGCCGTTCGCCTTCCTCAGCGAGGACGCCAGCGCTGCCGAACAGTTGGCCTGCGCGCACACCCGTGCGCTGGCCGTGACTGCCTCGGTGCGGCCATTGCCGCCGGCAACGGTGCGCCCGCACGGCCCGCTGCGCGTCGGCTTCCTCTCCAATGGGTTCGGCGCACATCCGACCGGATTGCTGACCGTGGCGCTGTTCGAGCAGCTGCGTCGCGACCCCGCACTGCAACTGCATCTGTTCGCGCTGAACCGCGACGACGGCAGCCGCATCCGCCAGCGGCTGCAGGCAGCGGCGCAGCTGCATGATGTGGCTGGCCTGCGACACACCGATACCGCCGCACGCATCCGCGCACAGGGCATCGACCTGCTGTTCGACCTGCGCGGCTGGGGCGGTGGCGGCACGCCGGAAGTGTTGGCGATGCGCCCTGCCGCGCTGCAGCTGAACTGGCTGGCCTATCCGGGCACGTCGGGGGCGCCGTGGATGGACGCGGTGGTCGGCGATGCCTTCGCCCTGCCGCCGGCACTGGAGCCGTGCTACAGCGAACGCGTGCTGCGCCTGCCACGAGCCTTCCAGCCGTCAGACAATACGCGCGTGCTGGAGCCTGCGCCGACCCGTGCGGACTGCGGACTGCCCGCGCAGGGCGTGGTGTTCTGCTGTTTCAACAACAGCTACAAGCTCAACCCGCGCAGCATGGGCCGTGCCTTCGCAGTGCTGCAGGCAGTGCCCGGCAGCGTACTGTGGCTGCTGTCCGGACCGGGCCAGGCCGACGCCCGCCTGCGCACTGCCGCGCAGGCTGCCGGCCTGGACCCGGCACGCCTGGTGTTCATGGCCAAGCTGCCGCATCCGCAGTACCTGGCGCGCTATCAGCTGGCCGACCTGTTCCTCGACACGCATCCGTACAACGCGCACACCACCGCCTCCGATGCGCTGTGGGCCGGCTGCCCGGTGCTGACCTGCCCGGGTGACACCTTCGCCGCGCGCGTGGCCGGCAGCCTCAACCACCATCTGGGAATGGCACGGATGAATGTCGCCGACGATGCGGCGTTCATCACCACCGCCAGCGCGCTGGGCAACGCCCCTGCAGCACTGGCGGCGTTGCGCGCTGAACTGGCACAGGCGCGCGAGCGCAGCGGGCTGTTCGACATGGACGGGTTTGCCCGCGATCTGTCGGCGTTGGTGCAGCAGCTGGCGCGCGAACACGGCTGGCTGGGAACAACCGAACCGACGGGGTAATGTCGGCTGGGTAATGTCGGCTGGGTAATGTCGGCTGGGTAATGTCAGCTGGGTAATGTCGATTGGATGACGTCGACTGGGTAGAGTCGACGGTCAGTCGACTGCCCTCGGCAGGAAGCCGAAACCCCCGCGCTTCGCGCGATAGTCGACTGACCGTCGACTCTACCCGGCGTCGACATCGCCTGGGCAGCCCCTGCGCTACGCTCGGGCTTCCTCCCCGCGTGGTGTGACGATGGCCAAGCTCAAGCGCAAGGACTACGACGAACTGCTGCTGCCGCTGCAGCTGGAGCTGACCGCCATGGCGCGCTGGGTGCAGCACAGCGGACAGCGCCTGCTGGTGCTGTTCGAAGGCCGTGATACCGCAGGTAAAGGCGGCGCGATCCAGGCCATCAGCCAGCACCTCAACCCGCGCCAGTGCCGGGTGGTGGCGCTGCCCAAGCCCACCGACCGCGAAGCCACGCAGTGGTACTTCCAGCGCTACGCCTCGCACTTGCCCGCCGCCGGCGAGATCGTGCTGATGGACCGCAGCTGGTACAACCGCGCCGGTGTCGAACGGGTGATGGGCTATTGCAGCGAAACCGAGTACCAGCAGTTCCTGCATCAGGCGCCGGTATTCGAGCAACTGCTGGTGGACGACGGCATCCTGCTGTTCAAGTACTGGCTGTGCGTGGACCAGGAACAGCAGGAAAAGCGCTTCGCCGAACGCCACCTCGATCCACTGAAGGGCTGGAAGCTCTCTCCGGTCGACCTGAAGTCGCGCAGCAAGTACAGCGCCTACACCGAGGCCCGCGAGGCGATGCTGCGCGCGACGCATCGTGAGGCGGCGCCGTGGACACTTGTGGATTTCAACGACCAGCGGCTGGGCCGGCTGACACTGGTGCGCAACCTGCTGGACCGGTTGCCGGACACGCGGGTGGATGCACCGCTGCCGGAGCTGCCGAAGTTGAAGGGCAAGCTGCATCGCGAGCACTACGATGTGCTGAAGCCGATCGAGGACTTCCCGGTCGAGGATTAGGGTGGGTCGGCAGGGCCTGCGGCCCTGCACCTGCCGAAGCCAGAGCAACGGCAACAGCAACAGCGGGCTTCCTGAGGGATGGCGGGGCGGGTCCGGGTGCGGGGGGCGCTGCAAGTCCCCCTCCGGGGCCCGGCCCAGCCGCTGGCGGCTGTGCGTTCGGGCGCTTGCGAAGCAGTGCTTCGCAAGCAAAGCGCCCTCACCCATGTAAGCTCGGTCGCGGCTTGCTCGTGTGCGCTGTCCTGCGCACACGGCAAGACCGGGGTTGGGCGTCCTACCCAACCCGCCCGAGGCGTGCCTCGCGCCCATGCGGCTCACGCCCCCGCACCCGGACCCACCCCGCCTTCGACAGATTTCCGCGATCTGTCGTTGATCCACACCATGTGTGGATGCTCTTCGAATTCAATTCGAAATATTCGATTTGTCTGGAGAATCATCCACGCATGACGTGGATCTACCAGACATGAGGAATCTGTCAGAGGTGGGGCGGTGTCGGAGTGCGGGGTGTCAGCCGCATGGATGCGGCTGCCAAGCTTACAGGGACGTACTTGCAGCGTCCCCGCACTCCGACACCGCCCCGCCATCCCACGGATAGCCCGCTGTTGCTGTTGCTGTTGCTTTTGCTGTTGCTGGGGTTGCCGGCCAGCGGCCGGCACTACCGCGGGTGCAGGGCCGCAGGCCCTGCCGACCAACCCGCTACTTGGCAGCTGCGATCTGCTTTTCGATGTCGGCGGCCGTCACCGGACCGAGGAACGTGTGCGCCAGCTTGCCTTGCGGATCCAGCAGGTGCGTCAGCGGCAAACCGCGCGGTGTGGCGAAGTCCGTCGGCGGATCGAACGGATCCACGATCACGATCGGATAGGTCACCGGATGCTTGGTCAGGAACGACTGCATCTCCGGCACCTCGATGTCTTCATAGGCCAGGCCGACCACCTCGATGTTGCTGCGCATCGCGTGCAGCGCCGACAACTCCGGCATCTCCTTGCGGCAGGGGGCACACCAGGTCGCCCAGAAGTTCACCACCACCCACTTGCCGCGGTGCGCGGCCAGGTCGTAGTCGCTGCCATCCACCGCCTTCATCTTCAGCGTCGGGAACTCGGCGGTGGTGCGCTCGGCCGGGGTTTCCTCGACCGGCGCCGGTGCGGTCGGCGTCGGTGCCTGCGCCGGCGGTTGGCTGCTGGCCGGCGTCGGCTCCTGGGCCGGCTTGCAGGCCGACAGTGCCAGCAGCAGGGCCAGCGGGAGCAGCGACGGGGTCTTGCGGGTCATGGCATGTCTCCAGAGTCGGTATAGATATCGCTGACCTTGCGCTTCAGGCGTTCACGCAGGGGCAGTCGCAGATCATCCAGCGCCGCCAATGCGGCACGGCCCAGGCTGTCGTCGCGATACGGCAGATGCTGCTCGGCTACCGGAATGCGCAACTGGGTACATTCGTAAAGATCGGCCAGGCTCACCTGGTCCAGGTCGCGCGAGAGCAGCCATTCGCCACGTTCATCGCGGCGCAGCAGGCCGATCTCCTGCAGGTTGCAGGCCAGGTCCTGCAGCAGCGAATCGGTCAGCATCGGCTCCAGCCGCAGGATTTCATCATCGGCCAGGCCCTTGCCCTTGGCTCGGGCATGGTGGAAGCGGCCGAGCAGGCGCAGCAGGCCATAGAACTCGTAGCCCTGCGGCAGGCGCAGTTCCACCGGCTGGTAGCGGAAGGCCGCCATCGACGAGGACAACGACGCGCCCAGCAGCACCGCCACCCAGCACAGGTAGATCCACAGCAGCAGGATCGGCACGAAGGCGACCGTGCCATACAGCTTCTGGTAGGACTGGAAGCTGCCCAGGTAGGCGCCGATGCCCCACTTCACCAGCTCCAGGATCACCGCGGCCAGAATGGCGCCAGGCACTGCATGCCGCCACTTCACCGTGTGGTGCGGCACCACCCGGAACATCAGCGTGATGCAGACGAACTCGATCAGGATCGGCGCCAGCCGCAGTGCCAGTTCGGCCAGCCAGCGGCCCTCCTGGGTGCCGAACAGCGGCATCGCGAACACCCGCGCCGACACCGCCAGCGAAGCCGCCGCGAGCATCGCGCCCAGCGTCAGTACAGTCCAGTAGACCAGGAAGCGGGTCAGCTTGGGCCGGGTCGAGCCGACCCGCCAGATCTGGTTGAAGGTTTCTTCAACACTGTTGAGCGTGATCAGCAGCGACACCACCAGCGCGATGAAGCCGGCGGCGGTGAGCTGACCGGCACTGGCCGAGAACTGCCGCAGGTAGCCCTCGGCCGCGCGCGCGGCATTGGGCACGAAGTTGGAGAAGACGTAATCGCTGAGCTGGTCGCTCCAGCGGTCGAAGACGGGGAAGGCCGAGAGCACGCCGAACACCACGATCGCCAGCGGTACCAGCGCGAACACCGTGGTGTAGGCCAGCGCCGCCGCTGCCTGGAACAGGCGGTCGTCGAGGAAGCGATGCCACAGGAAGCGGCCGAAACTGATGGCCCGTGCGCGATCCCGCGCGCGCTCCATCCACAGGTTGAGCGTATCCAAAGGTTCCATCGGTGGAAGGGTACCCGATGCGGAATGCTGGCAGGATAGCCATACTGGCGACCACACGACGAGGAGAAGCGGGCACGATGGGCGAGATTCTGGTGCTGTACTACAGCCGGGGCGGTTCGGTGGCACGGCTGGCGCGCCAGATCGCGCGGGGCATCGGCGAAGTGCCGGGCATGAGCGCGCGCCTGCGCACGGTGCCGCCAGTGGCCGCCGTGACCCAGACCGCGCAGCCGCCGGTACCCGACGACGGCGCCCCCTATGTGAGCGTGCAGGACCTGGTGGAATGCCAGGGCCTGCTGCTCGGCAGCCCCACCCGCTTCGGCAACATGGCAGCCCCGGTCAAGCACTTCCTGGATGGACTGGGCGCCGAATGGGTCAATGGCACCCTGTCCGGCAAGCCGGCCGGCGTGTTCACCTCCACCGCCTCGATGCACGGCGGCCAGGAATCGACCCTGCTGTCGATGCAGGTGCCGCTGCTGCACCATGGCTGCGTGATCGTCGGCATCCCGTTCACCGAACCGGCGTTGAGCCACACCACCAGCGGCGGCACGCCCTATGGCGCCAGCCACGTGGCCGGTGCCGCCGATGACCCGCAGCCGACCGACGACGAGGCCGTGCTGGCCCGCGCGCTGGGCCGCCGGGTGGCCGACATCGCGCAGCGGTTGGCCCGATGAGCCGCCCGCCGCGCACGGTCCTGCTGCTGGCCCTGATGGGGCTGGCCGCGCTGTTCGCCGGCTGGTTCATCAATGACAAGCACTGGCTGGCCACCCAGCTGGTGTTCACCGCGCCGCCGCTGGCGCTGGCCTTTGCGCTGCGCCTGGGCTGGCGCAAGGCCGGGTTCTGGGCCTCGGTACTGGCGCTGGGCTGGTTCAGCCACGGCGTGATGAGCGCCTGGAGCCACCCGGAAACACGCTGGCTGGCGCTGATCGAAATCGCGCTGGCCCTGCTGGTGATCTTCAGCGCCAGCCTGCCGGGGCTGCGCGCCCGCTTCGGCAAGCGACGCTGACGCTGCACCCGCCGGGCCGTATCATCTGTGTCCCTGGCCCCGCGCCGCTGTACCTGTCCTGGTTTCGCGCATGCACATGATGGAAGAGCTCCTGGTCGTCACCACCGGTGGCACGATCGACAAGATCTACTTCGACGACAAGTCGGACTACCAGATCGGCGACCCCCAGATCGGCATGATCCTGCGCGAGCTGGGCGTGACGTTCCGCTTCAACGTGATTCCGATCCTGCGCAAGGATTCGCTGCACATCAACGATGAAGACCGCGAACTGATCCGCGCCACCATCGCCGCGCAGCCGACCCGCCACGTGCTGGTGACCCACGGCACCGACTCGATGGTGCAGACCGGCAAGGTGCTGGCGACGATCCCGGACAAGACCATCGTGATGACCGGCGCGCTCAGCCCGGCGCGGTTCCGTGGGTCGGATGCGGAGTTCAACATCGGCTGCGCGATCGGTGCGGTGCAGTCGCTGCCGAGCGGCGTATACATCGCCATGAACGGTCGTATCTTCGATCCGCAGCACGTGCGCAAGAACGTGGCCGCCAACCGCTTCGAGTCGGTCTGAGGAACAGCGTGCCGACCAAGGTCGGCACCCACCAAAGCGCTGCCCTTGCAAGGCCGGTACCTACCCAAAGAAAAACGCCCCGGCCTGAGCCGGGGCGTGCCCATGGAGAGGGGCTTGGGCTCAGTACTGGGCGTTGAGGGTCAGGCCCGAGAAGGTGCTGTAGGCCTTCACCCGCACATACCAGGTGCCGGCGGCAGGACTGTTGATGGTGCAGGTCTCGCTGTTGCCGCTCAGGTACGGACGGCAGGTGTAGGTGGTATCGGTCGGGGCACTGCCCTGGCGCACATACAGGTCGGCATCACCGCTGCCGCCACTGATCGCGACGCGCAGCTGGGTGCTGCCGGCCGGAACCGCGACGGTGTAGTTCAGCTCGGCACCGGTCGCAGCGCCCAGGCCGGTCACCGGCACGTTGTTCTGCAGCACGTTGCCACCCGGGTTCGGGTTGCCGCCACCGTTGATCGCCGCGGCCACGGCGGCATTGGCGTCGATGATGCCGGCGCCGCAACCACCCGAGCAGGCGCCCGGCAGCGGACGTGCCGTGCTCTTGATGATGCTCTCGACCTGCGCCGGGCTCAGCGGGCTCGGAGCGACCGACTGCATCAGCGCGACCACGCCGGCCACGTGCGGCGCCGCCATCGAGGTGCCGTTGTACGACGCGTAGGTCGCGCTGCCCGGCGTGGTGGTGCCGGTGTTGAGGGTGGACAGGATGCTCTGGCCCGGTGCCGAGATGTCGATGCCGGTACCGTAGTTGGAGAAGCTGGCACGTGCACCGGCCGAGGTGGTCGCCGCCACCGCGATCACGTTCGGGCAGTTGGCCGGCACCGACGAGGACACGTTGGTGTTGCTGTTGCCGGCGGCGACCACCACGGTGGTGCCACGGCCGACCGCGCCGTTGATCGCGTTCTGGTAGGTGGTCGAGCAGCTGCCACCGCCGCCCAGCGAGAGGTTGATGACTTCGGCCGGATTCGCGTTGGCCGGTACGCCGCTGACGGTGCCACCGGACGCCCACACGATCGCATCGGCGATGTCGGAGGTGTAGCCGCCGCACTTGCCGAGCACGCGCACCGGCACGACCTTGGCATTGAACGCGGTACCTGCCACGCCGGTACTGTTGTTGGTCACCGCGGCCACGGTGCCGGCAACGTGGGTGCCGTGCCAGCTGGAGTTGGAGGCCGGGATGCCCGAGCCACACTCGTTGGCGCCGTACCAGTCGCCTTCGTCGTTCGGATTGTTGTCGCGGCCGCCGCCATCGCGCGCCATCGCGGCGTCGCTGATGAAGTCATAGCCCGGCAGGATGTTGGCGTTGAGATCGGCATGGTTGGTGATGCCGGTATCGATCACGGCCACCACCACGCCGGTGCCGGTGGCCTTGTCCCAGGCCGGCCGGATGTTGATGCCGGCATTGGAGGTGCCGAAGCCCCATTGCTCGCTGAAGCGGGTGTCGTTCGGGGTCAGCGTCGCGCGCATGATCTGGTCGACTTCGACGTATTCCACGTTCGGGTCGGCGGCCAGCTTGCGCATCAGCAGCTCGGATTCGGCCTGGTCGAGCGGACGGTCGGTCTTGACCAGGGTCGGGCCGACGGCCAGCTTGCGGACCTCCTGCAGGCCCAGCGCGCGGCCCTGGCTGCTGGCCAGGCCAGCGGCGGCCGTCTTCAGCGACGAAGCCAGCGCAGTGGTGTTGGCCACGGCGGCGCTGCCGTCGCGGTACTTCACGATGAAACGCTGGTGCGTCGGCGCGGACTGCAGGCCGCTGAGCTGGACATCACCGGCCAGCGCAGGCGTGGCCAGCAGCAGCGATGACAGAACGGACGCACCAAGGACCACCCACACTCGACGCACACGCGGTTGCGTTACCTGGGACATCGTATTTCCCTTTCTTGTGGTGTGAATGCCGGAATCGGCAGAAGCACCGGCCCGAACCCTGGGCTGGCTTGCATTGGCGAGGTTCGAAGTCCGGTGAGTCAGCGGATCCCCCTAACGATCCGCCGTGCACATGACGCTAATGGCCGAAACCGGACACCACAAGATTTTCAGCGTCTTTTCAGCAAGATGAAATGTTCGTTCTGAGACTTTTCGGGTCGAGGGTTTGTGAAGGTGAAGGAACTTTCTCGTGTCCTGCACAGACCTGACTGGGCCGTCACGTGTCCTGGAATGACTATGCCGACATCGGCGTTCGCTGCTGCCCCCAACGACCGCGCAGCGTGCCCGCAGTGCGCCTGCCCGTCGCGTCGGACGCACTGACTACTTTGCCTGCGGAACGCTCGCTGGCCGGATGCGCTGCCCTTTGACCGGCTCGCCGCGTGCAACCGGCTGGCCATCGGCCACGTAGCCGGAGAACTGTGCCGGCAACGCTTCGCCGACACCGAACACGGGCCCGGCCTGCAGCTGGTAGTGCAGGTGCGGTTCGGAGGAGTTTCCGCTGTTGCCACAGTCACCGAGGTGCGCGCCGCTGCGGACAACCTGTCCCTGGGCGACCCGCACACTGCCCTGGCGCAAGTGCGCCAGCACCGAGTACTCCTCATTGCCGTGATCGAGGATGACGCGGTTGCCGGTGAGCTGAGCAGCGTTCATCTGCCCCGGCACGTTGTCGGCGATCCCTTCGACCACGTCCACCACCGTGCCGTCGGCCGGCGCGAGGATCGGGCGGCCGAAGCAGTAGTAGTCATCGTTGCGCAGCCCATCGCCACGGTGCGAGCGGCCATCGCGTACCACCAGCAGATCCAGCGCGAAGCGCTGGCCGGCATGGGCCGCATGGTAGTTCTGTTCGACAGTACGCCCGCCCCAGAACACGAAGTATTCATCGTCGAACGGGAGTTGCAGCCGTGTGCGGGTCTGGTAGTCGAGGAACCCGCTCGCCGCAGCCTGCGGCGGCGTGGTCTGTAGCGGGCGGATGTAGAAGCCGCCGATCCGCCCGTCGGCATCGATGGCCCACAGCACCTGGATGATGGCCGGGCTCCTGGCGAAGCGCGCCTGCCGCAGATAGGTGTCGAATCCATCAACCTTCTCGACCTTCTCACTGACCAGCTCGGTTTCTGCGCCCCAGCCAGCGAGCACCTGCTCGCGCAGCGCCACCAGGTTCTGCGGGGACTTCAGCCCCGCCTGCATCTGCGGCGTCATCCGTTCCCACAGGGCGTCGACGTGCCCTTCGTAGAACTGCGTGGTCAGCGTGGCTCCCTGTTGGCGCGGATCTGCGGCTGCGGCCACGCCGGTGAGAGCAGAGAAGGAAACAACCAGAACTGCAAACAGGCGCGGAAGCAATGTCATGTCAGGCGTCCTTTCGATCCGGATCGGGAATGCCGGCAACGATCGCTGCCAGCTGCGTGCGGTACTCGGCCAGGGCAGTACGGCCCATCGGCGTCAACTGCAGGGTGGTCAGTGGGCGCTTGCCACGGAACGACTTATTGATGGCGACCAACCCTGCCGCTTCAAGCTTGCTCAGATGGCTGGAGAGATTGCCCTTGCTCAACCCGCTGAGATGCTCGACAAATCCGAACTCGGCGGATTCAGCACCTGCCAGGATCGACAGGATCAGCAGGCGTGCCGGCTCGTGGATCAAGCGGTCGAGCTGAAGCAACGCTCTGGAATCAGGCAGCTGGGTCATTCGAGGTTCGTCCGTGCCGCCATGAACGCGCGCATCTCCACCTGCAGCCGCTGGAAGCGCTGGTGGTCACGCCAGCCGACCACGATCAGTACGACGGATGCCAGCGGAAACACGGCCGTGCTCAGGCCGAAGCCATACGCCTGCCCGGTGAAGGCCAGCGCGGCCTGGCACAACAGGAACACACCTACGATGAACTCCAGCGGCGTACGCAGCCAGCGCCACACCACCCAGGGCAGCAGCGCCACCACGGCCAGGTAGCCAATGGCGCGCAGGTCCCAGGGAAGTTGGCCGATCGGCGCCAGCCGGGCCAGCACGCTGCCGATCACCAGCACGCTTACCAGCGCCGTGAAGGTGATGAAAAAGCGCTGGAAATTGCGTTCGACCGGCGTGACCTGCTCCTCGACCTGGCCCAGCCGCTGGTAATAACGGCGTGCCAGCCATTGCTTGCCGACGATCCACAGCACCGGCACGGCAATCAGCACGATGCGCAGCGCCAGGGTGGTCGGCAACAGGGCGCCGGCAAGGAACGAGGCCAGGCAGGCGATGCCGCCAGCCATCGCCGACAGGCCCCCGGCACTTCGCGAGTACCGCGAGTATTCACGGGTCAGCGCCTGCAGGCGCGAGGAAGGATCAATGACGGACGACTGCTGCATGACACGCTCCATCGGGGTCGCTTGAATTTAGTTTGCATTGCAAACCTATTTGCGTCAAGCAATCGCCTACTGCGGTCTGGCGTCCGGCCCCACAACGCAGAAAGCCCGTCACGGGGACGGGCTTTCCGGAAGCGCCGCCGAGCGCGGGCTCGACGCTACAGTTCAGCGTGGGCGATCAGCCCAGCTTGACCAGCCAGTTGTGGCGGTCCGGCAAGCGGCCGTACTGGATGTCGGTCAGTTCCTTGCGCAACGACATGGTCACTTCGCCGGCCGGCGCGTTGATGTCGCCCACCGAGAAGCCCTCGCCCTTCAGCTGGCCGATCGGGGTGACCACCGCCGCGGTGCCGCAGGCGAACACTTCGCTGATCGCGCCGGAGGCCACGCCCTGCTTCCACTCGTCGATGCTGACCTTGCGCTCTTCGACCTTCATGCCACGGTCGCGGGCCAGCTGTAGGATGCTCTCGCGGGTGATGCCCTCGAGGATGCTGCCCGACAGTTCCGGGGTCACCAGCGTGCCGTCCTTGTAGACCAGGAACACGTTCATGCCACCCAGCTCTTCCAGGTACTTGCCTTCGACCGGGTCGAGGAACAGCACCTGCGAGCAGCCCTGTGCCTGCGCCTTCTGCTGCGGCAGCAGCGAAGCAGCATAGTTGCCACCGCACTTGGCGGCACCGGTGCCGCCCTTGGCCGCACGCGCGTATTCGGTGGACAGCCAGATCGACACCGGGGCAACGCCCTTGGCGAAGTACGGGCCGGCCGGGCTGGCGATGACGTAGTAGCCGGCCTTGTGCGCGCCACGCACGCCGAGGAAGGCTTCGTCGCCGATCATGAACGGACGGAAGTACAGGCTGGACTCATCGGCCGACGGCACCCAGTCACTGTCGACCGCGATCAGCTGCTTCAGCGATTCGACGAAGATCTCCACCGGCAGTTCCGGCAGCGCCAGGCGCTGCGCCGAACGCTGCAGGCGACGGCCATTGGCATCCGGGCGGAAGGTCCAGATCGAACCGTCGGCATGGCGGTAGGCCTTGATGCCTTCGAAGATTTCCTGGCCGTAATGCAGCACGGCCGCGGCCGGGTCCAGCTGCAGCGGGCCGTAGGCGCGCACGTTGGCGTTGTGCCAGCCGGTGTCCTTGTCCCAGCGCACTTCCACCATGTGGTCGGTGAAGTGCAGGCCGAAGCCCGGCTTCTCCAGGATCTGGGCGCGCTCTTCAGCGCTGCGCGGGTGGTCCGAACGGGTGACGGCGAAGCTGGGAATGGACTGGGACACCGGAGATTTCCTGTTCTGGTTGCGGGTAATGCCGGGCCCGCGTCACTGCGGGCCGTGGGTCAAAGCATGCCGGTCTCGAGCCGGGCCGCCTCGGACATCATGTGCTGGTTCCACGGCGGGTCGAACACCAGGTCGACGTCGGCCTCGGCCACCGTCGGGATCATTTCGAGCTTGCTGCGCACGTCGTCGACCAGAATGTCGCCCATGCCGCAGCCCGGTGCGGTCAGGGTCATCTTCACGTCGATCTCGCGCTTGCCTTCGTCCAGGTGCTTGATCTCGACTTCGTAGACCAGGCCCAGTTCGACGATGTTCACCGGAATTTCCGGATCGAAGCAGGTGCGCAGCTGCTGCCATACCAGCTGTTCCACCTGTTCATCGGTGGCGTCGGCCGGCAGCTCCAGCGGTGCCGGCGCCTCCTTGCCGATGGCGTCGCCGTCCTTGCCGGCGATGCGGAACAGGTTGCCCTCGACAAACACCGAATAACTGCCGCCCAGCGCCTGGGTGATGTACCCATAGCTGCCGGCGGGCAGGGTCACGGTATCGCCCTGCGGGACCATCACGGCCTCGCAATCGCGCTCGAAGTGGACAGGTTCGCTGCTACGGGAATACATGGGGACCGATATGGGGCCGTGGCCGGGGCCACGCAAGACGGCATTCTAGCCCAGCCGCTCCGGCACCGCCGGTGCACCGCCGCAAACCACAGTATCCTGTGGGTGATCTTCAGGGAGCTTCGATGTCCTCCAATGCCGCGCGTGCCAGGACCGTGACCTGGCTCTGGCCCATCATGCTGTTGCTGGGCCTGGTTGTTGCTCCCCTTGCCTGGATGGTGCTGGCGCTGATGACCGGCCGGCAGGTCGGCTGGATGGCGGTACTGACCGCCCTGGAACTGGTGTTCATGCTGCGCATGGGTACGCTCGGCCCGGGCCGGCTGCGCATCGTGCTGGTCGTGGTGGGCACCCTGCTGGTGGCCGCCGTGGCCAACTGGACCATCGCCAGCGCCTGGATGGGCGGCTCGATCGGGCTGGACCTGTGGGACGCCACGATGCGGATGGGCCCGCACCTGGCCTGGACCCTGATCACCCTGGCCAATGGCGCGGTGGAGTGGCTGTGGCTGGCGCTGGGCCTGGCCGTGGGCGCCTGGCTGGCGCGCTGAGCGCGCCGGTTGCCACGCCCGCCGGGGATATGCAGGTAGATCCACGCCATGCGTGGATGGGATGGTAGTGCCGGCCGCTGGCCGGCAAACGCGCGCGGACCAGGGCCCGCACCTACCCGATGCAGCGGCCACGCGTGGATGGGGTAGTGCCGGCCGCTGGCCGGCAAAGGGATCAGAGCCCATTCCTGCGGAAAGGGATCCGACCCCGGTCCTCAATGCCCGCCGTCGAGCGCCTTCAACTCGCTGACCAGCGAGGCTGCCGCTTCGGCACCGTCGCCATACAGCATGCGGGTGTTGTCGGCGTAGAACAGCGCATTCTCGATGCCCGCGAAGCCGGTGCCCTTGCCGCGCTTGATCACCACCACGTTGCGCGCATTGACCACGTCCAGCACCGGCATGCCGTAGATCGGGCTGGCCGGATCGGTTCGTGCGACCGGATTGACCACGTCGTTGGCGCCGATCACCAGCACCACGTCGGTGTTGGCGAACTCCGGGTTGATATCGTCCATGTCCGCGATCAGGTCGTAGGGCACGCCTGCTTCGGCCAGCAGCACGTTCATGTGCCCCGGCATGCGCCCCGCCACCGGGTGGATCGCGAACTTCACCTTCACTCCGCGCTGGCCCAGCCGCTGCGCCAGTTCCCATATCTTGTGCTGCGCCTGCGCCACGGCCATGCCGTAGCCAGGCACGATCACCACGCGCTCGGCGAAGGCCATCATCGCGGCGACGTCAGCCGCTTCGATCGGCTTCTGCGAGCCGCTGATCGCCTGCGCTTCGCCACCAGCACCACCGCCGAAGTTGGAGAACAGCACGTTGCGGATCGGCCGGTTCATCGCCTTGGCCATCAGCCGGGTCAGCAGGATGCCCGCCGCGCCGACCATCATGCCGGCGATGATCAATGCTTCGTTGCCCAGCACGTAACCTTCGAACGACACTGCCAACCCGGTGAACGCGTTGTACAGCGAGATCACCACCGGCATGTCGGCGCCACCGATCGGCAGCGTCATCAGCACGCCCAGCGCCAGCGCAAGTACGAAGAAGGCGACGATCGCCCAGGTGCTGAGCGTGCTGGCGGCGATGATCGCCAGTACCACCACCGCCAGCGCCACCAGCAGGTTCATCACCTGCTGGCCCGGCCAGGTCACGCGCTTGTCCAGGCGTCCATCCAGCTTGGCCCAGGCGATCACCGAGCCGGACAGCGACACCGCGCCGATCGCTGCGCCGACCATCGCCAGCAGCAGCACCGTGCCCGACGGCTGGCGCGCGGCCAGGTCGGCCAGCGCCTGCGCGCTCCAGTGGCTGGTATCGCGGTTGGCAAGAAAGGCGTAGCGCAGCAGCTCCACCGCGCCGATCGCCGCCGCCGAGCCACCGCCCATGCCGTTGTACAGCGCCACCATCTGCGGCATGTCGGTGATGGCAACCTTGCCGGCCGACCACCAGGCCAGGCCCGCGCCCAGCAGCAGCGCCACCAGGATCAGCGGAACGTTGTGCAGTTCGGGAAGGAAGAAGGTCGCCGCCGTGGCCAGCAGCATGCCCAGCCCAGCCCAGCGGATGCCGCTGCGCGCGGTCAGTGGCGAGGCCATGCGCTGCAGGCCCAGCAGGAACAGCGTGGCGGCGACGAGGTAGCTGGCCTTGACCAGCCAGTCGAGCAGTTCGACGGTGCTGATGTTCAAGCCTGCGGCTCCTTCGGCTCGTCCTTGCCGCCCTTGGGCGCACTCGGCTTGAACATTTCCAGCATGCGCGCGGTGACCACGTAGCCACCGGCGGCGTTGCCGGCGCCGAGCACCACGGCGAGGAAGCCCAAGGCTTTTTCCAGCGGTGTCTGCGCGTGCCCCAGCACCACCATCGCGCCGATCAGCACGATGCCGTGGATGAAGTTGGAACCCGACATGAGCGGGGTATGCAAGATCACCGGCACCCGCGAAATGATCACGTGGCCGGCAATGGCCGCCAGCATGAAGATGTACAGCGCTACGAACCCGTCACTCACTGGCAACGCTCCTGCTCTGTCTTCGTCGTCCCATCATAACCATGGGCTGAACCCGGCGTGCACCCGGCGTCAACCGAAGCGGCGCTCACGCGTTGTCGATGGTGACCCCGAGCGAGGAACCGTACCCTGTGCTGGTGAGCAGCCCCGTCCCCCCGAGCGCCGAGACCGATGCCCTGCCGGCATCGCTGGAAGCGTTCCTGGCCAGCGTCGGCCCGCGCGCGTTCCGCTTCGCCGAGGCCGGCCTGCGCCAGCGCGAAGACGCCATGGACGCGGTGCAGGACGCGCTGCTGCGCATGCTGGACTACGCCGACAAGCCGGCAGCCGAATGGGCGCCGCTGTTCTGGAGCATCCTGCGCCGGCGCGTGATCGACGTGCAGCGCCGGCGCCGCTTCCGCCTGCCGTTCTGGCGCGACAACCAGGACGCGCAAGGCGGCGAGATCGACTGGGCCGATCCCGGCCCGGACCCGGCACAGGCGCATGAACAGCGCCAGCAGTACCAGCAGCTGGTGGACGCGTTGCGCCGCCTGCCCGCCCGCCAGCGCGAGGCCTTCACCCTGCGCGTGCTGCAGGACCTGGACGGGGCTACCACCGCCCGCGCCATGGGCTGCAGCGAAGGCGCGGTAAAAACCCATCTGGCACGCGCCCGGCAGGCGCTGCAGGACTACCTGGAGATCCACCCGTGAACCGCTCCCTGCCTTCCGATGACACCCTGCGCAGCCTGCACGCGCAGTCGCTGCATGCGCTGTCGCCGGCCACACTGGCACGCCTGCGCCAGGCCCGACACGGCGCCAGCGCGACCCGGCACGGGCGCCTGCGCTGGTGGCTGGCCAGCGCCTGTTCACTGGTGGTGGCGCTGGGTCTCGGCCTGCAGTTCACTGGCCATGGCACGCTGACGGGCCCCGCGCCGGCACCTGTGCTGGCCTCGGTGGAAGACAACAGCGCGCTCTACGACGAAAATCCCGATCTGTACCTGTGGCTGGGCGATACCGACCTGGCGATGGAGTGAATCATGTCCCGACTGCACACCCTGCCCCTGCTGATGACCCTGTTGCTGCTGCCGGCCCTCCCGGCGCTGGCGCAGAGCGCCGCGCCCGCCCCTGCGGCACGCCCTGCGCCGGCCACGCCGCTGCCGGCCTGGGAACAGTTGAGCGAAGCGCAGCGGGAATCGCTGCTGGCGCCACTGCGCGACCGCTGGAACAGCGCCGATGCCGGCCAGCGCCAGCGCATGCTCTCGCATGGCCAGCGCTGGCAGACGATGAGCCCGGAGGAGCGCGACAAAGCCCGCCGTGGCCTGCGCCGCTTCGAGCACATGAGCCCGGAACAGCGTGAGCAGGCCAGGGCCCTGTTCGGCCAGATGCGGGAACTGCCGCCCGCGCAGCGCGACGCACTGCGCGAGCGCTGGTCGCAGATGACGCCGGAACAGCGCAAGGACTGGGTGCGCGACAACCCGCCGCCGGCGAAGCCGCGGTAACGCCGGCATCCGCAGGGTAGGTGCGGCCCCTGGTCCGCACACTGGGCTGTTCATCCACGCATGGCGTGGATCTAGCGGGAAGGCAACTGGCGCTACCGGCTCACGCCCGCCAACGCGTCTTCGCCAGCAACTCGTCTTCCCAGTCGAAACCGAGCTGGCCTTCGCGCACGAACAGCGCGACGAAGTTGAGCAGGTTGCGCGCATACATCTCGCTGGCCTGGGTCGCGCCGCGGCTGGCCAGGCCCAGCGGGCCATCGATGGTCACGCCCTGATGCTCGATGCACTGCCCCGGTTGGGTCAGTGCACAGTTGCCGCCGCTCTCCGCCGCGAGGTCCACGATCACGCTGCCGGTGGCCATGCCCTCCACCATTGCGGCAGTCACAATCGTCGGCGCCGGTCGCCCCGGTACTGCTGCGGTACAGATCACCACATCCACGCTGCGCAGGTGGTCGGCCAGCCGGCGCTGCTGCTCGGCACGCTCCTCATCGGTCAACGCACGCGCGTAGCCGCCTTCACCGGCCGCGCTCACGCCAAGATCGAGGAAGCGCGCGCCCAGCGACTGGATCTGCTCGCGGGTTTCCGGGCGCACGTCGAAACCTTCCACCTGTGCACCCAACCGGCGCGCGGTGGCAATGGCCTGCAGCCCGGCCACGCCAGCACCGATCACCAGAACCTTGGCTGGACGTACGGTACCGGCAGCGGTGGTCAGCATCGGGAAGAAGCGTGGCGCACGATCGGCCGCGATCAGCGCCGCCTTGTAGCCGGCCATGCCCGCCTGCGAACTGAGCACGTCCATCGCCTGCGCGCGGGTGGTGCGCGGCAGCTGCTGCAGCGGGAACAGCTGCAGGCGGTCGCCAGCAGCCAATGCCGCAAGCGCCGGATCACTGGCCGGGGCCAGCAGGCCGACCACGCTGGCAGCGGGCTTGAGCTGTTCCAGGACCGACGCCGGCGGCGCCTGCACGCACAGCAGGATATCGATCTCGCCCCAACGGTCCGCGTCGAACACACGTGCGCCGGCATCGTCATAGGCGGCATCGGTGAAGCCTGCCGCCACGCCGGCGCCGGCCTCGTACCAGACGGTAATGCCAAGGGCACCGAGCTTGCGCGCGGTTTCCGGCGTCAGCGCCACGCGCCGTTCGCCCGGCGCGGTCTCCTTGATCCCCAGCAACGCCACGGCCATGCAGGTCCCCGCTGATCGGTGAGTTTTCCCGATCCTAGCAGGCGGCTCCACTCAGTGCAGCGTGGCGCTGCCCGGGTCCAGCCGATCGATCACACCCTGCATCGCGCTGTCGAACGCACCGTCATCCACATGGGCGCGCAGGCGGCCCAGCCGCACCATCACCGCCAGTTCTTCCGGCGAGGCCACGCAGAAGCGCACGCCGCGGCGGTTGACGAACAGCAGGCGCGAGGAAATCGGGCTGACCCAGGACAGCTTGCCGGCCTGCACCTTGCCGTCCTTGTCGACAAAGTCCAGCCAGTTGCCGATTTCCATGCGGCGGAAGCGATCGGCATCGGCGTTGTCGAAATCGTCGGCGTCGATCTGCCCGCCCAGCTCGACCGCGGGCGATTCAGCCACCGGTGGCGCCGGCAAGGCAACCTGCGGCAGTTCCGGCAGCGCGCGCTGCAGTTCCGGCCGCGATTCGGCAATGCCCTGCAGGGTGTCATGCAAGGCGTCGATAGCACCGGTTGCGGCATCGCCGTGCACGCCGACACTGGCAAATACCTTGGCCAGCACCGGCTGCCAGGCCTGCAGCCACGGTTTGCCGACGATCTGGCGGCGGGCCTCGGCCACTTCCTCCAGCAGGCCGTCAGCCAGGCTGAGTGCCTCGGCCACCGAAGCGCCCTCCTCGCCCTCGCGCAGCAGTGCCAGGGTCAGGTGGTGCTGCCACGGCTGGCGCAGGAACTCGGCGATGGCCGGCGGCAAGGTGGCATCACCGATGCGGCGGTCCAGTTCGGCACCGGCCCGGCTGCGGGCCATTTCCAGCTTTTCCTGGCCACGCTGCGTTTCGGCGGCGCGACGCTCAGCGATTTCCACGCGGCGGCGGTGCTGCACGAGGAATTCGCGGAATTCTTCTTCCAGGGTCAGGAAGATCGCCAGGTTCTCGTTGAACTCGGCCACCAGGCGCTCGATGATCTCTTCCACCTTGGCCATCAGCATGCGCTCGGCCTGGCTTTCGCCGGTGTTGCCCTCGCAGGCTTCGGCCAGCGAGTTGAGCAGCTTGCGGGCCGGATGGGTCTTCTGCACGAACATGCGGCGGTCGAGCATCGCCACCTTGACGAAGGGCACCACCAGGCGGCCGATCAGCTCGCGCGAGCGACCTTCCAGCTCGCGTTCGTCCAGCATCACATCGAACAGCATGCCGACCAGATCAATCGCGTCCTCGTCCTGCGGGTCCAGCCGGGTCTGGCCAGGATCGACGCCGAGACGGGTGGCGCTGGACAGCACTTCACTCTTCAGCCGCTGCGCCAGCGATTCGCCATCCTCGCCGATGGCTGCACGCAGTGTCGCACTGGGCGTGGCCTGCAGCAGCGACAGCACCGACATCATCTCGCGCTGGCTCAACGGGCGGTGCTGGCCAACCGCGACCTGCGCGGCCGAGGTGGCGTCCTCGCGAACGTGGCGGGTCTGCTGCAGCAGCTCATGCAGGGCCTCCAGCAGCATGCCCTGCTGGCCGGCATACGCCTCGCCACTGCCGGCCTCCTCGCCCCCGAGGTGCTGCTGCATGTGGCCACGGCGCTCGGACCAGCGCGCGGCGAAACGCTGCGCCCAGGCCGGCGCGGCCTGTTCATCATCGCTGAAGTCGGATTCGAAGCCCGCCGCGTGGCGCGGCTCGACCAGATCGTCCGCGCCCGGCGCCATACGCGGGTCGGGCGCGGACGACAGCGGACGCCGCGGCGCCCCCATCTGAGACATCACGCCAGCGGCGGCCAGCTGCTCGTCCAGCTTCTCGTAGATACGGCCCACCGGCGCGCGCAGGTCGCGCTCGCACAGCTTGATCAGCACCAGGTGCACTTCCGGCGCCAGCTCGCAGCCGGCAAAGGCCTCATGGATGGCCACGCCCAGGTGTTCGGGGCTGACCGGGTTGTGGTCGGCATCCAGCTCGGCGCCGCCGATCAAGCGGCCCAGGCGCCGGTCCAGCCGCGCCAGCACCGGCTTGAAGTCGCGCAGCAGCACGGTGGCGAAATTGCGCACCGCCAGCCGCGACTCCAGTACATGTTCAGCCAGCAGGCTCAGGCCATCCTCGGCCGGCCCGGACAGGGTGGCTTCGGCCGACAGCGGCTCGCCACTGGCCAGTGCATCCCAGGCCCGCTGCAGGTGGCCGGCGAAGGCGGCGGCGATGTCCTCACGGCGGCGGCGCAGCTCGCGCATCGCATCCAGGAACAGCAGCTGCGACGAGCCTGCATTGCCGGCCCGGTCGAACAGTGCATCGTCGAAACGCGCCAGTGCGGCCCCGAAAGCCTGGCACAGCGCCGGCAGGACCATGTCCCGGGCACGCTGAAGCTGGGCCGGGTCACGGCCCGGCGATCCCATCGGTGTGGGCGCGCTCATCATTCGGGAAGGCTCCCCACCTTCTCTGGTACGACAGACAGCATGGACATCGCGACGGCCGGTACACCCCATGTACCGGTACGTCGATGGTAGGCCGGCCAGCCCGTCACGGACAGTGAAACAGTCCTCACTTCAAACCTCATGACCGGCGGCCCGGCAAGATAGATATCGTAAGCCGTGCGAGGCCCACGAGGCGAGAGGAAGCGGTCGTCCCTTTCCCGCCAGTGGCATGATGTTCATCACAGTTTGATATTCAGGGGCAGGACGCGACACAGACGGCGTCATTGACCACCCCGACTATAATCAAACACCCGTGATGACCGGTTCAGACTCCATGCCCGACCCCGCTGCCCTGCTTGCCCTGGATGCCCGCCGCTCGGTGCCCTCGCGGCAACTGGGCGAGCCCGGACCGGATCCGGCCACCCTGCAGCGCATGCTGGCCTCGGCCGTGCGCGTGCCCGACCACGGCAAGCGCGTACCGTTCCGCTTCCTGAAGATCGCCGGCGATGCACGTCACACTCTGGGCGACTTCCTGGCCGAGCGCAGCCGCCAGCGCGACCCGCATGCCGGCGAGGCGGTATTCGAGAAGGACCGCCAGCGTTTCAGCCATGCGCCGCTGGTGATCGTGGTGGTGGCCAGCCCGCGCCCGGACCCGAAGGTGCCCGAGCAGGAGCAGCTGATGACCGCCGGCTGCGTCTGCTTCGCCCTGCTGCAGGCCGCACAGGCGCTGGGCTTCGGCGCGCAGTGGCTGACCGCCTGGATGGCCTTCGACCCCGCCGTGCACGCCTACCTGGGCCTGGCCGAGGGCGAAGGCATCGCCGGTTTCATCCATATCGGCACGCCGAAGGCCGCCGTGCCCGAGCGCGAGCGTCCGGACCCTGCCACCCTGCTGCGCGACTGGACGCCTCCGGCATGACCCTGCCGGTACCACCGCCGTCGCTGTACCTGGTCGACGCCAGCATCTATGTGTTCCGCGCGTGGCACTCCCTGCCCGACCAGTTCCAGGACGCGCAGGGCTGGCCGACCAATGCCGTGCACGGCTTCGCCCGCTTCCTGCTGGACCTGCTCGAGCGCGAACGCCCGCGTCACATCGCCATCGCCTTCGACGAAGCGCTGGACAGTGGCTTCCGCCACCGCCTGTACCCCGCCTACAAGGCCAACCGCGACCCGGCGCCGGAGGCGCTCAAGCGCCAGTTCGTGCACTGCAAGGCGCTGTGCGCAGCGTTGGGCCTCGCCGTTCTGGCCCACCATGAATACGAGGCTGACGACCTGATCGGAAGCGCCCTGCATGTGCATCGTGGCAGCCACCGCGGCGTGATCATCTCCGCCGACAAGGACCTGTCGCAGCTGCTGCTGGATCACGACGAGCAGTGGGACTACGCACGCAACCAGCGCTGGAACGTGGCCGGAGTGAAGGCGCGGCACGGCGTGCACGCGCACCAGATTGCCGACTACCTGGCGCTGTGCGGCGATGCGGTGGACAACATTCCCGGTATCAGTGGCGTCGGCAGCAAGTCCGCCGCCGTGCTGCTGGCCCATTTCGGCAGCATGGATGCACTGTACGAACGCCTGGACGAAGTGCCTTTCCTGCGCCTGCGCGGCGCCGCCCAGATGGCGGTGCGCCTGCGCGAGCAGCGCGAGCACGCCCAGCTCTGGCGCCAGCTGACCACCATCGCGCTGGACGCGCCATTGGAAGGCAGCCAGCCCGGCCTGTTGCGCCAGACCGCCGATCCCGAGCTGCTCGGCGGCCTGTGCCAGACCCTGCGCTTCGGCCCGATGACCCGCCGCCGGCTGTTCGATGCCGCCGGCGTGCCCGATATTCTTCCCACCCACAGCGAGCCCGCATGAGCCAGCGCAACACCGAAGCCCCGCGTGTCGTCTATGAAGGCAAGTACCAGCGCATGCTGGTGCGCGGCACCTGGGAATACAGCGAACGTACCCATGCCGGTGGCCTGGCCGCGATCATCATCGCCGTCACCCCGGAGGACAAGGTGCTGTTCGTGGAACAGTTCCGCGTGCCGCTGCAGGCACCCACCATCGAGATGCCGGCCGGCCTGGTCGGGGACATCCACGCCGGCGAATCGATCGAAGTCTCGGCCGTGCGCGAGCTGGAAGAAGAAACCGGCTGGACCGCCGATCACGCCGAAGTGCTGATGATCGGCCCGACGTCCTCCGGCGCCAGCAGCGAGAAGATCGCCTTCGTACGCGCCACCGGCCTGCGCCGGATCGGCGAAGGTGGCGGCGATGACAGCGAAGACATCACCGTGCACGAGATTCCGCGCGCGCAGGCGGCGGCCTGGCTGGTGCAGAAGATGGGCGAAGGCTATGAGCTGGATGCCAAGCTGTGGGCGGGCCTGTGGATGATCGAGCACCACCTGGACGGGCGCCCGCGTGGCTGACGCCGATCTGCACGTACTGCCGGCGCTGCTGGGCGCCGACGACCCGGCGATCTATACCCTCCACCGGCCGCAGGGCGCCTCGCCGTACCTGCTGCTGGCCGATCACGCCGGCCAGCAGGTGCCACGCGCGCTGACCGGGCTCGGCCTGGCCCAGGCCGAGCTGGACCGCCATATCGGCTGGGACATCGGCATCGCCGGCACTACCCGCGCACTGGCCGAACGGCTGGATGCATGGGCGATCGAACAGACCTATTCGCGGCTGCTGATCGACTGCAACCGCCCACTGGCCTCGCCGACGCTGATTCCGGAAGTGAGCGACCACACCGTGGTCCCGGGCAATGCCGGGCTGTCGGCTGCACAGCGGCAGCAGCGCATCGATGCGATCCACGCGCCCTACCATGCGCGCATCGACGCAGAGCTGGATGCCCGCCGCGATGCCGGCCGCCCCACCCTGCTGGTGATGATGCACAGCTTCACGCCAGTGATGAACGGCACGCAGCGGCCGTGGCACGCCGGCGTGCTGTACCACCAGGACACGCGCTTTGCGCATGCCCTGCTGCAGGCACTGCGCGATGAAGGCGACCTGGTGGTGGGTGACAACGAACCGTATTCGGTCAGCAGTACCAGCGACTACGCGGTACCGGTGCATGGCGAAGGGCGAGGCCTGGTGCACGTGGAACTGGAGATCCGCCAGGACCTGATCGCCGATGCCGCCGGGCAGCAGGCGTGGGCGGAGCGGCTGGTGCGGATCTTCAGCGCGCTGCAACCGGAGCTGCTGGCGCTGGGTTGAACGCGCGTGGTTCCATCCCGTATCGGTAGTGCCGGCCGCTGGCCGGCAACCTCAGGGTAGTTGGATCAATGTGTTTGCCGGCCAGCGGCCAGCACCACCGCAGGCGTGGCACATCCACCCACGGCAGCGCCTTCAATCATGCCTCGTTGACCGGGCAGACGGCGGCGGCCGACTCGACCGGCGCCGGGCGCAGGCCCAGCGCGATCACCACGCCGAGCGCGGCGAACAACGCGGCGCCGTACTGTGCATTGACCATGCCCTGCAGGGCGTCGGCACTGGTTGCTGCCTGCGTGCCGCGCGCGGTGTTGGCTACCATCACCAGCACCGCCAGTCCCAACGCCCCGCCGATCTGCTGTGCGGTGGCCGCCATGCCGGACGCGACGCCTTGCTGCGGACCCGGCACGCCCTGCCCGGCCACGATCCACATCGCCGTCCAGCTCATGCCCTGGCCGATGCTGAGCACCACGATGCCCGGCAGCAGCGGCCAGTAGCTGGCACCGTGCGGCATCGCCAGCGCCACCGCGGCAATGCCGATGGCACCGGCGGCGAAGCCCCAGGCCAGTACCTGCCTTGGCGAACGGCGCCGCAGCATGCGTTCGGCAATACGGATGCCGAAGGTGCACACCAACGTCGGCAGCAGGAAGGCCATGCCGGCCTGCAGCGGGCTCCAGCCATAGCCATCCTGGAAGTAGAGCGCCAGGAAGTAGTACTGCACGCCATAGCTGCTCATGAAGGCGAAGGTCAGGCCGAGTGCCGCGCGCATGCCCGACAGGCGCAACAGCGAAAACTGCATCAGCGGGTCACGGCTGCGTTTTTCGATCTGTACGAACACCGTCAACAGCACGGCTGAAAGCAGCAGGCAGATCAGCGTGGCCGGTGCCGTCCAGCCCCACTCCGGCCCTTGAACCAGGGTAGTGACCAGCAGGCTGCCGCCGGCGGTGACGGTCAGGCAACCGGCCAGATCGAAGGAGCGGCCGCGCACCCTTGGACCATCGGACGGCAACCACGCACCGGCTGCGACCGCGCACGCCGTGGCCAGCGGCACGATCACCGCCAGCACCGCCGGCCAGCCGAACGCCTGGGTCAGCACCCCACCCAGCAGCGTGCCCAGCGCCAGGCCGACCGCACTGGCCATGCTCCAGATCGCCAGCGCGCGGTTGCGCACCGGGCCTTCGGCGTACAGCGTGTTGATCAGTGCCAGCGTGGCGGGGAACAGCAGGGCCGCACCGACGCCCTGCGCGGCGCGCGCGATGATCAACAAGGTGGCATTCGGCGCCAGCGCACCGAGCAGCGACGCCAGTGCGAACAGCAGCATGCCCAGCCGGTAGAAACGGCGACGGCCGATCAGGTCGGCGGCGCGGCCACCCAGCAGCAGGCTGCCGCCGAAGGCGACGGTGTAGGCACTGACCACCCACTGCAGCTGCTGCGCGTTGATCTGCAGCGCGCGGCCCATGTCATGGAGGGCGACGAAGATGATGGTGGCATCCAGGGCGATGATCAGCTGCGCGGTGGCCAGCAGGGTCAGCGCCCAGCGTGGGTACTTGAGAAGGGGCATCGGCGGCGGTGGATCGGTGGGGGAACGCAGTCTCATTGATGCAGGCCAATCAATAAACCCCCTTCCAGCCATATCTGTCATGATTTTCGGCATGAATGGAACCTCGATGGATCTCAACGCGGTGCGCATGCTGGTGCAGGTGGCCGAAGCGCGCAGCTTCACCGTGGCCGCCGGCCAACTCGGCCTGAGCCAGTCCGGCCTGTCGCGCGCGATCGGTCGGCTGGAAGCCACGCTGGGGGTAAAGCTGCTGCAGCGGAACACCCGCAACGTGGCGTTGACCCCGGATGGCCGCCAGTTCGTGGAACAGGTGGCACCGTTGTTGGCCGGCCTGGACGATGCCGAACGGCAACTGGCCGACCGCCCGTGCACGCCCTCGGGTACGTTGAAGATCAGTGCGCCGTCGATGTTCGGGCGCAAGGTGCTGGTGCCGATGCTGGCGCCATTACTGGAACAGCATCCGCAGCTGCAGGTGGAAGCCGTGCTCAGCGACCGCCTGGTCGATCTGGTCGAGGAAGGCTTCGATGCCGCGCTGCGCACCGGCGTCATCGCCGACCAGCGCATCGTCGCGCGGCCATTGCGGCCGCTGCGCTGGGTGACGGTGGCCAGCCCCGCTTATCTGGCCCGCTGTGGCGCACCGGACGATGTGGCCGCGCTGCAGGATCACGCCTGCCTGGCGGTACGCAACCTGCGCAGTGGCCGGCTGGTGGACTGGCAGTTCCTGCAGGACGGGCAGCTGCGTGAGTTCACGCCACCGACGCGGATGGTGTTCGACAGCGGCGATCCGCTGGTGGAAGCGGCCATCGCCGGCATCGGCATCGTGCAGGTGATGGATTTCGCGGTGGCCGATGCGTTGGCCGACGGCCGCCTGCAGCGCGTGCTGCAGCCGTTCGAGGGCCGCAGCCGCGAACTGTCGTTGATCTACCCGCCGTCGCGCCAGCATTCGCCAAAGCTGCAGGTGCTGGCCGACGCGTTGCTGGCCGGGGATTGGTAGCGCCGGCCGCTGGCCGGCGTCTGCAGGAATCCAACCGTCTCAGGTTTGCCGGCCAGCGGCCGGCACTACCGATCAGGCGAAGCTATCGGTGGCGCGCACCAGCGCGTCCACGTTCTCGGCTTCGAACGCCGAATGGCCTGAAGCCGGGGTGATTTCCAGCTTTGCCTTCGACCACACCTTGGTCAGGTCCCAGGCATTGGCCAGCGGGCAGACCACGTCGTAGCGGCCGTGCACGATCACGCCGGGAATATCGGCGATGCGGTGCGCGTCGCGCAGCAGCTGGTCTTCCACCTCGAAGAAGCCGCCGTTGACGAAGTAGTGGTTCTCGATGCGGGCAAACGCCAGCGCGAAGTGCGGGTCTTCGTGGCTGTTGATGAAGTCATCATCGACATGCAGGAAGCTGGTCGCGCCTTCCCACACCGCCCACGCCTTGGCCGCTTCCAGGCGGGTGGCTTCGTCGTCGCTGGTCAGGCGGCGGTGGAAGGCCGAGATCAGGTCATGGCGCTCCACCGACGGGATCGGCTTGAGGTAGTGCTCCCACGCATCCGGGAACAGGCGGTTGGCGCCTTCCTGGTAGAACCATTCCAGCTCCCAGCGGCGCAGCATGAAGATGCCGCGCAGGACCAGTTCGGTCACGCGCTGCGGATGGGTTTCGGCATAGGCCAGCGCCAGGGTCGAACCCCAGCTGCCACCGAACACCTGCCAGCGATCGACCTTGAGGTGTTCGCGCAGCTTCTCGATATCGGCAACAAGGTCCCAGGTGGTGTTGTCCACCAGGTCGGCGTGCGGGGTGGAACGGCCGGCACCGCGCTGGTCGAACAGGATGATGCGGTACTTGGACGGGTCGTGGAACTGGCGCATCTTGTCGCTGCAGCCACCGCCCGGGCCACCGTGCAGCATCACCACCGGCTTGCCGTCCGGGTTGCCGCACTGTTCGAAGTACAGCGTGTGGCGGTCGTCGACCTTCAGGGTGCCGACGTCGTAGGGGGTGATGGCGGGGTACAGCGTACGCATGCTTGCAGCTCCAGGGTGATGCCCTGCCGGGGCAGGAGAACCTCCATTCTAGGCCGGACGCCGGCCCAGGGTGATGCGGTCGCGCTGCTCCAGATCCGGCACGGTCTGCACCTCGGCAAACCCCGCCGCCTCGAACAGCGCGCGGATCGCCTCGCCCTGGTCCCAACCGTGCTCGATCAGCAGCCAGCCGCCGGGCAGCAGGTGGGCCTGGCCACCGTCGACGATGCGGCGGATGTCGTCCAGGCCATCCGGACCCGAGGCCAGTGCGGTGGCCGGCTCGAAGCGCAGGTCACCCTGCTCCAGATGCGGATCGTCGCTGGCGATGTACGGCGGGTTGCTGGCAATCAGATCAAAACGCGCGCACTGCAGCGGCGCATACCAGTCGTGCCCGCCTTCGGCGAAGCGGACGTTGCGCAGATCATGGCGGGCGGCATTGCGCGCGGCCACGGCCAGCGCGCCCGGGCTGGCGTCGGTGGCCAGCACCTGCGCCTGCGGCCGTTCGCTGGCCAGTGCCAGTGCAATCGCACCACTGCCGGTGCCCAGGTCGGCCAGCTGCAGCGACTGGTCTGGCGGCAGGCGCTCCAGCGCCAGCTCGACCAGCAGCTCGGTTTCCGGACGCGGGATCAGCGTGGCCGGGTCGACCTCCAGGTCCAGCGTCCAGAATCCGCGACGGCCGGTCAGGTAGGCCACCGGCTCACCGGCCACGCGGCGGGCCAGCAACGCCTCGAAGGCGGCCTGGTCATTGGCGGCCAGCGGATCGGTGGCGTGGGCGAACAGCCAGCTGCGCGGGCGGTCCAGTACATGCAGCAGCAGCAGTTCAGCCTCGTGGCGGGCTTCGATGCCGCCGAGACGGGCACTGGCCTCGGCCACGATCTGGCGCAGGGTGGGATCGGTTTGGAAAGACATGCCGCAATTGTAGAGCCGTGCCCATGCTCGGCTGCTTCTGGAACAGCGGAGCATGGGCTCGGTTCCAGAGATCCGCAGTCGAGCGTGGCTCGACACTACAAAAAGCTGCAATCCGTTCAGGTTCTGCCGGAGGGAATAAGGAGGGGCTATCGGCCCCTTTCCGCGCCTCCGGGAGATTTCCCTTGTCACACAGTCAGTTGCAGGATGGGAGCGGCAAGGTTCAGTGCCTGCTCATGACCAAATGATAGACTCCATCTATCAAATAGATGCAATCAATGGATTGTTCTTATCGCCAGCGAGTCGGTAACCTAGCTCCTGTCGATTCACCCACTCCCCTTCACCAGAGGAAAAACGATGTCCCTGATCAACACCCAGATCCAGCCGTTCGAAGCCAACGCTTACCACAATGGCGAGTTCATCAAGGTTTCCGACGCCAGCCTGAAGGGCCAGTGGTCCGTCCTGATCTTCATGCCGGCCGCCTTCACCTTCAACTGCCCGACCGAGATCGAAGACGCGGCTGACCATTACGCCGAGTTCAAGAAGGCTGGCGCCGAGGTCTACATCGTCACCACCGATACCCACTTCTCGCACAAGGTGTGGCACGAAACCTCGCCGGCCGTCGGCAAGGCCCAGTTCCCGCTGGTCGGCGACCCGACCCACCAGCTGACCAACGCCTTCGGCGTGCACATTCCGGAAGAAGGCCTGGCCCTGCGCGGCACCTTCATCATCAACCCGGAAGGCGTGATCAAGACCCTGGAGATCCACTCCAACGAGATCGCCCGTGACGTGTCCGAAACCCTGCGCAAGCTGAAGGCTGCCCAGTTCACCGCCGCCAACCCGAACCAGGTGTGCCCGGCCAAGTGGAAGGAAGGTGAGAAGACCCTGACCCCGTCGCTGGACCTGGTCGGCAAGATCTAACGCAGTACCGGCCTGCCGTGGCCCCACGCCACGGCGCGCCCTTCATCCCCATGCCGGTGCCCTACCGGCGTGGGGGTGAACCCAAGACAGCCAACGCTCGCCCGCCTTGGCCAGCCAGCCCCTTCCACGGTCGCTGTCTTGGGTTCACCCCTACCCCCAGCTGGTCCGCTACCTTGTACAGCGGTGCCACGCCCCCTGTTTGCCTGAAGCCAGGAGAAGACCGATGTTGGACGCCAACCTGCAGTCGCAGCTGAAGACCTATCTGGAGCGCGTGACCCGCCCGATCCAGATCACCGCGCACGCCGACGACGGCGCCAAGTCGCAGGAGATGCTGGAACTGCTGCAGACCCTGGAAAGCCTGTCGGACAAGATCTCGCTGCAGGTGCTGCGCGATGGCCAGGGCCGCGTGCCGTCCTTCGACCTGGGCACCCCGGGCCAGGACATCCACCTGACCTTCGCCGGCCTTCCGATGGGCCATGAGTTCACCTCGCTGGTGCTGGCGCTGCTGCAGGTGGGCGGTCATCCGTCCAAGGCCACCGCCGAGCTGATCGAGCAGGTGCAGAACCTGGAAGGCGAGTACAGGTTCGAAACCTACTTCTCGCTGTCCTGCCAGAACTGCCCGGACGTGGTGCAGGCGCTGAACCTGGCGGCGGTGCTCAACCCGCGCATCCAGCACGTGGCCATCGACGGTGCCCTGTTCCAGGACGAAGTCGAGAAGCGCGAGATCATGTCGGTGCCGACCGTGTACCTCAACGGCGAAGTGTTCGACCAGGGCCGCATGACCCTCGAGCAGATCGTGGCCAAGCTGGACACCAATGCCAGCAAGCGCGATGCCGAGAAGATCGCCGCCAAGGACGCCTTCGACGTGCTGGTGGTGGGCGCTGGCCCGGCCGGTGCTGCAGCGGCGATCTACGCCGCACGCAAGGGCATCCGCACCGGCATCGCCGCCGAGCGTTTCGGTGGCCAGGTGCTGGACACCATGGCCATCGAGAACTTCATTTCGGTGAAGGAGACCGAAGGCCCGAAGCTGGCCACGGCACTGGAACAGCACGTGCGCGAGTACGAGGTGGACATCATGAACCTGCAGCGCGCCAGCGCGCTGGTGCCGGCCGGTGAAGACGGCCTGGTGCAGGTGCAGCTGGAGAATGGCGCAGTGCTGAAGTCGCGTTCGGTGATCCTGTCCACCGGCGCACGCTGGCGGCAGATGAACGTGCCGGGCGAAGACCAGTACCGCAACAAGGGCGTGGCCTACTGCCCGCACTGCGACGGCCCGCTGTTCAAGGGCAAGCGCGTGGCGGTGATCGGCGGCGGCAACTCCGGCGTGGAAGCGGCCATCGACCTGGCCGGCATCGTGTCGCATGTAACCCTGCTGGAGTTCGATTCCAGCCTGCGCGCCGATGAAGTGCTGCAGAAGAAGCTGCGCAGCCTGGCCAATGTCACCGTGCTGACCAGCGCACAGACCACCGAAGTGCTGGGCGACGGCAGCCGTGTCACCGGCCTGGTCTACAAGGACCGCGTCGGCGGCGACGCCCACCGCGTCGAGCTGGAAGGCATCTTCGTGCAGATCGGCCTGCTGCCCAACACCGAGTGGCTGAAGGATGTGGTGGCGCTGTCGCCGCGTGGCGAGGTCGTCATCGACGACCGCGGCCAGACCAATCTGCCGGGTGTGTTCGCTGCTGGCGATTGCACGACGGTACCCTACAAGCAGATCATCATCGCCATGGGCGCCGGTTCGACCGCCGCACTGAGCGCGTTCGACCACCTGATCCGCTCGTCGGTGAGCAACAGCAGCGGTGCCGTTGCTGAAGCGGCCTGATCCACCGTTCCCAGATCACCGGGAACATTGTCTGCCTGTCGGGTAACCATGCCGTCAGCCGGTCCGTTACCCCTGGGGTGTAAGGATGAACCTACGTGATCTGAAGTACCTGGTAGCCCTGGCCGACCACAAGCATTTCGGCCGGGCTGCCGCCTCCTGCTTTGTCAGCCAGCCCACGCTGTCCACGCAGATCCGCAAGCTGGAAGAAGAACTGGGCCTGCCGCTGGTGGAACGCGCACCGCGCAAGGTGATGCTGACCCCGGCCGGCCAGGAAGCGGCGGCACGGGCACGGGTGATCGTGTCCGAAGTGGAGCAGCTGAAGGAAGCGGCGCGACGCAGCCGCGACCCGGAAGCCGGGACGGTGCGCCTGGGGATCTTCCCGACCCTCGGTCCGTACCTGCTGCCGCATGTGATCCCACGCATCCGTGAGCGCTTCCCGGAGCTGGAACTGCTGCTGGTCGAGGAAAAGAGCGACGTGCTGCTGGACCGCCTGCGCGAAGGCAAGCTGGATGCTGCGTTGCTGGCGCTGCCGGTGATCGACGACCAGCTGCATGCCGAGTTCCTGTTCGAGGAACCGTTCCTGCTGGCGGTGTCCGGGCGCCACCCGCTGGCCCGGCGCGAACACCTGGATGTGCAGGAACTGGCCACGCAGAAGCTGCTGCTGCTGGAAGATGGCCACTGCCTGCGCGACCAGGCGCTGGAAGTGTGCCGCCTGTTCGGCGCCAACGAGAAGTCCGAGTTCCGCGCCACCAGCCTGGAGACGCTGCGGCAGATGGTTGCCGCCGATGTCGGCATCACCCTGCTGCCCAGCCTGTCGGTGCAGCCGCCGGTGCCGCGCTCGAACAACATCCGCCTGCTCGACTTCACCGGCGAGGGCCGTCCCAGCCGTCGCATCGCCATGATCTGGCGCCGCAGCTCGGCCATGAACGACTTCCTGATGGAACTGGCCGACCAGTTCAAGCGCCTGCCGCAGGCGCTGTTCACCCTTGATGCGGTGAATGCCACCGGCGAAGCGACTGCTCTGCCCGGCCCCGCCCTGAACGGCTGAACCCCCGCAGCACCGGCCTGGAATCGGCAGGAGTCGATTCCGGCCGCATTTGTCCCCACAATACAGACAGGCGGCGCCAGCAGGTGCCGCCTTTTGCATGGCTTTCAACCAAGGAGCTTCACCATGAGTACCGCCAGCGGCCTGCCGCCGTCGATCACCGTTTCCACCTTCGACATGGACCGCCTGGACGCCATGCTCGAATCCCCTGCGCTGAGCCAGACGCCTGCCGCGCTCGCGCTTGCTGAAGAACTCAACCGGGCCACCGTGCTGGCACCGGACCAGATTCCCGAAGGCATCGTCATGATGCATTCGCGCGTGGAGTGCGAAGATGAAGTGTCGGGCGAGAAGCACGTCCTGACCCTGGTCTTCCCCCGCGAAGCCAACGTCGATGAAGGCAAGGTTTCCGTGCTGGCCCCGGTCGGCAGTGCCCTGCTCGGCCTTTCGATCGGCCAGAGCATCGACTGGAACGCGCCCGGCGGCCGCAAGCTGCGCCTGCGCGTGACTGCGGTCCACAACGACCGCCCCTGATGACCGCTGCGCACCGCGCGCGATTCGATCCCCCTGCACCAGGAGCCGTAATGAGTACCCCGTCCAAACTGTCCCAGCTGCGCGAACTGTCCGTGGTCGTTGCCGATACCGGTGACTACGAGGCGATCAAGCGCCTGCAGCCGGTGGACTGCACCACCAATCCGACCCTGGTGAAGAAGGCGCTGGACCTGCCGGTCTACGCCGAGCTGATCGAACGCGAACTGGCCTGGGGCCGCCAGCAGAGTGGCGACCGCGAAGCCGTGGTGCACGCCGTGGCCGACCGCCTGACCATCGGCGTCGGCGCGCTGCTGAGCACGCTGGTGCCGGGCCGCGTGTCCACCGAAGTGGACGCCGACCAGGCCCACGACACCGCCGCCACCGTGGCCAAGGCCCGCCAGTTCATCCAGATGTACGCCGATGCCGGCGTGCCGCGCGAGAAGATCCTGATCAAGATCGCCGCGACCTGGGAAGGCGTGGAAGCCGCGCGCATCCTGCAGGCCGAGGGCATCGACTGCAACCTGACCCTGATCTTCAACCCGACCCAGGCGCTGGCCTGCAGCGAAGCCGGCGCGTTCCTGATCTCGCCGTTCGTCGGTCGTATCCTCGATTGGTACGTGGCCAACGGCCAGACCCCGGCCACCATCGACGAAGACCCGGGCGTGAAGTTCGTGCGTGGCGTGTATGCCGAATTCAAGCGCCGCGGTTCGCCGACGGTGGTGATGGGTGCCTCGTTCCGTTCGACCGCGCAGATCGAAGCGCTGGCCGGCTGCGACCGCCTGACGATTTCGCCGGACCTGCTGGAGAAGCTGGACGCTGACCACGGCGAGCTGCCGCGCAAGCTGGTGGCCGGTGCAGCGGAAGGCGCGGCGGTGACCCCGATCGATGCGGCGAAGTTCGCGGCGGACCTCGCGGCCGATCCGATGGCCACCGAGAAGCTGGCGACCGGCATCGAGGCGTTTGCCAAGGATCTGGACGCACTGCGCGAGCGGATCCGCGCGGCACTGTGAGGATTACTGCCAACGGCTGAGCCCCTCGTGGCAGGTTGGTTGGTCGCGAAAGGCATGAAGCAACAGCCGTGCTGGGTCGGGCGGGTTGGGTCCGCGGGGGACGCCGTGAACCCGTCCATGGGGGCTTGGCCGCGGCATCCATGCCGCGGACACCCCCGCGAACCCAACCCGCCCGCCCTCTGACAATTTCCTGCGGCCGCCCGCCACGGAAGAAAGAAAGAAGAGCAACAGCGGGTCGCGCGCTTCGCTTGCTCGCAGCCGAGCATGGCTATGCCGGTCGTCCTGACCGGCACCCTCCGGGCCGTCGCAAGCAACGTTGACAGCGGCTCCTGCCGCTGCCTTCGGCTCTACAGAAGGCACTGCAGAACCAAACGAAAAGGACGCGGCGAACGCCGCGTCCTTTTTGTCTTTCTTCAGTTCGTCAGTAACCAATGCTCTCGCCCACCGTCACCGGAAAACTGTCGAAGGTGGGACGGGTGCAGATGGCGGGACCGTCCACGGCATGGATGCCGTGGACGAGCCCCCAAGGACGGGTTTACGGCGTGTCCCGCCATCTGCACCCGTCCCGCCAAACTCACAGCAAACCAGAGCCGCTTGGCTTTAGCTTTGGCTTTCAGCCGTTGACGTTGCCCGCCGCAGGCGGACCACCGCGCGTCAGCGCGGCGCCTCCACATCCAACCCGATCGGGCAGCTCACGCCGGTGCCGCCGATGCCGCAGTAGCCGTTCGGATTCTTCGCCAAGTACTGCTGGTGATAGTCCTCGGCGTAGTAGTACGCAGGTGCCGGGTACACGATCTCGGTGGTGATCGGGCCGTAGCCGGCCGCATCCAGCTGCGCCTGGTAGGCCTCGCGGCTGGCCAGCGCGACGGCGTACTGCGCCTCGTCGGTGGCGTGGATCGCCGAGCGGTACTGGGTGCCGGTGTCGTTGCCCTGGCGCATGCCCTGGGTCGGGTCGTGGCTCTCCCAGAACAGCTGCAGCAGGCGCTCCAGGCTCACCACCGCCGGGTCGAACACCACCTGCACCACTTCGGTGTGGCCGGTCAGGCCCGAACAGACCTCTTCATAGGTCGGGTTCGGGGTGATGCCCCCGGCATAGCCCACCGAGGTGCTGTACACGCCCGGTTCGGTCCAGAACTTGCGCTCGGCGCCCCAGAAGCAGCCCAGCGCGAAACGGATCTGCTGCAGGCCGGCAAAACGGTCCTTCAGCGGATGGCTGTTCACGAAGTGCTGGTTGCTGTGCAGCGGCAGCGGCTGGTCACGCCCCGGCAGCGCCTCTTCCGGGCGTGGCAGGCGCTGCTTGAAGGCGCCGATGCCGAGGATGCCCTGGCCAATTCCCAACATGATGCGCTCCTACGCCGGAAGTCCGGCTATGTCGTCTGCATCTGAAATGGGGGCGTCCGGCGCGTGGCCCAAGTCCAGCGCCGCCACGATGTCCTCGGCCTGCGGGCGTGCCGCATCGGGGATTCCCACCCGCAGCACACCGAACAGCGGCAGCTCGCCCATGCCGCCCAGCAGCTGCTCGCCAAACACGAAGGCCGGGATGCCGGCATCTTCCAGCGCGTGCTTGACCAGGTGGGCGTCGAACAGGTTGTCGGCCTTGTACACGATGTGCATGCGGCGGCTCCGTGGGACAGGGTTCCAGCATACGCCCGGGGGCTGAATGGTGGTGGTGACGGCGCATGACCGTTCTGCCGGCCAGCGGCCGGCACTACCCATCCACTTTCCGGTAGCGCCGGCAGCGGGCCGGCGGAATGTGGACCGCCGTGCAGTTGGGTAGTGCCGGCCGCTGGCCGGCATCCCCACACCCCACCGGGCAGCCCTGCCCCGTACGCGCTAGACTGTTGGTCTTTCTGCCCTTTTTCGCCCCAGACTCATGTCCGAGCACACCCCCGCCAGCCCCGAGACCCCCGCCGACAGCCACGAGAAGCGCGATTTCATCCGCCAGATCGTGCGCGAGGACCTGGCCAGCGGAAAGCACCAGGCGATCAAGACCCGCTTCCCGCCGGAGCCGAACGGCTACCTGCACATCGGCCATGCCAAGTCGATCTGCCTGAACTTCGGCATCGCCGGCGAATTCAGCGGCGTCTGCAACCTGCGCTTCGACGACACCAACCCGGCCAAGGAAGACCCGGAATACGTGGCTGCGATCCAGGACGACGTGCGCTGGCTGGGCTTCGAGTGGAACGAGCTGCGCCACGCCTCGGACTACTTCCAGGCCTATTACCTGGCCGCCGAAAAGCTGATCGAGCAGGGCAAGGCCTATGTCTGCGACCTGTCGGCCGAGGAAGTGCGCGCCTACCGCGGCACCCTCACCGAGCCGGGCCGCCCGTCGCCGTGGCGCGACCGCAGCGTCGAGGAAAACCTCGACCTGTTCCGCCGCATGCGCGCCGGTGAGTTCCCGGATGGCGCGCGCACCCTTCGCGCGAAGATCGACATGGCCAGCGGCAACATCAACCTGCGCGATCCGGCGCTGTACCGCATCAAGCACGTCGAGCACCAGAACACCGGCAACGCGTGGCCGATCTACCCGATGTACGACTTCGCCCACGCGCTGGGTGATTCGATCGAGGGCATCACCCACTCGCTGTGCACGCTGGAGTTCGAAGACCACCGCCCGCTGTACGACTGGTGCGTGGACAACGTCGATTTCGCCCATGACGATGCGCTGACCCAGCCGCTGGTCGATGCCGGCCTGCCGCGCGAAGCCGCCAAGCCGCGCCAGATCGAGTTCTCGCGCCTGAACATCAACTACACGGTGATGAGCAAGCGCAAGCTGATGGCGCTGGTCACCGAGCAGCTGGTGGACGGCTGGGAAGACCCGCGCATGCCGACCCTGCAGGGCCTGCGTCGCCGTGGCTACACCCCGGCCGCGATGCGCCTGTTCGCCGAGCGCGTGGGCATCAGCAAGCAGAATTCGCTGATCGACTTCAGCGTGCTGGAAGGCGCGCTGCGCGAAGACCTGGACAGCGCCGCGCCGCGCCGCATGGCAGTGATCGATCCGGTCAAGCTGGTGCTGACCAACCTGCCGGAAGGCCATGAAGAACAGCTGACCTTCAGCAACCACCCGAAGGACGAGAGCTTCGGCAGCCGCGAAGTGCCGTTCGCACGTGAAGTGTGGATCGACCGCGAGGACTTCGCCGAAGTGCCGCCGAAGGGCTGGAAGCGCCTGGTGCCGGGTGGCGAAGTGCGCCTGCGCGGCGCCGGCATCATCCGCTGCGACGAAGTGATCAAGGATGCCGGCGGCACCATCACCGAGCTGCGCGGCTGGCTGGATCCGGAATCGCGTCCGGGTATGGAAGGCGCCAACCGCAAGGTCAAGGGCACCATCCACTGGGTCAGCGCCGTGCATGGCGTGCCGGCCGAGATCCGCCTGTACGACCGCCTGTTCTCGGTGCCGAACCCGGATGATGAATCGGAAGGCAAGACCTACCGCGATTACCTCAATCCGGAATCGCGCCGCACCGTCACCGGCTATGTCGAGCCGGCCGCGGCCAGCGCCGCGCCGGAGCAGTCGTTCCAGTTCGAACGTACCGGCTACTTCGTCGCCGACCGCCGCGACCACACCGAAGCCAAGCCGGTGTTCAACCGCAGCGTGACCCTGCGCGATACCTGGTCGGCCTGAGGACCTGCGCGGGCGCCAGCACGGCGCCCGCACGCCATCGACAATGATCACCGCCCTCTCCGTCCTGTTCTGGTTCATCTCGCAGCATCCGCTGCTGACGTTCTTTGCAGCGATGGTGCTGGCCGGGCTGGTCTCGTGGTGGCGGCGCTTTCCGGGCTACGCCATCGTGGTGTTCCCGCTGGCGATGCTCAACATGTTCCTCGGCCACTTCCTCAACGCCACCTTCCTCAACGTGGTGGGCGAGCGTGGTGAAGCGGTGATCGTCAAGGCCGAGCGAACCAGCTCCACGCTCAACGAACAGTACATCTGGCGCTACGAAGGGGTGCTGCGTACCGCCGAGGGCCGCGACGTGGACGTGGTGTTCCACACCAACACCGCTTCGCTGTGGCCGCTGGAAAACGCCATCCGTATCCCGGCGCGCGACCAGCCGTTCGTGGTCAAGTACACGCCGGGCTTCCCACGCAACTTCGTCATCCTCACCAATGAATCCCCGCACGGCGTCGCCCAGGCCCGGGCCAGCGCGCGCGAGCGGGTGGAGGTGGCGGCACGCAAGCTGCATTTCAGCCCGGGTAATGCCGATTTCCGCGCGGACTATCGCCGCGAGCTGGAAACCTGGCTGCGCGACCACGGCAACGATCCGCAGCAGCAATCCGACGCGCAGCGATATCGCGCCGAACTCGACGCGCTCGACCGCTAGATGCCCAGGCCCTGCCTGGATGTTCCACCCCATCCACCCCACAGGCCTGACATGACCACGACCTCCGCCGCTCTCCTCCCGCTGCTGCAGCAGGTCCTTCAGGACGCGGGCATCGCCAGCCACGTCGACGGCAACGCGCTACTGCTGGACAGCGGCCTGCGCCTGACCCCGCATGCAATGGCCGCACACGCGCGAGACAACGGTGGTTGGCAGACCTCCACCGTCATCGAAAGCCAGCATCCGCGGTTGTTCGCCGATGGCCTGTTCGAGTACCAGCACGCAAATGGTGCCGATGAGCAGGCATCGCTGTTGTCCGGCTTCCAGGCCTGGGCCCGGGTGGACCTGGTGACCCTGCAGACCGCGATCGGCGCCCAAGACGCACAGGGCCTGCCGATGATGGGCCTGACCTATCCGGCCGGTGACAACGGCGAGGAACACGAACGCACTGTAGTGCTGGGGCCGTTGGCGCACTACCGTGCACAGGAAGTGGATGCCTCCACCTGCAGCGAAGACGATCATGGCTCCTGCCCCTGCTGCCTGTTCACCCGTAGCATGGATGCCTTCGACGAGCTGCTGAAAGCCCGCCAATTCCTCGCCATCCGCCTGTTCGCCTCGCGCGATGCCGACGGCCTGTGCGAGGCCGATTGCCGGGTCAACGGCCACGACTTCGCCGCCGCCCTGCCCCTGCTGCGCGCCTACGCGGCCAGCTGGCCGCAGGCCGGGCTGGAATTCCGCAAGCAGTACGTGGTGATCCGCACCGGCTCGCCAGGCTGACCCACGCCCACACCCGGTACAGGCCCGTGCGGCTACACTGCGCGCCGGTTCCCCAAGCAACCGCACTTTTTCCCATCCCACACGAGGCACCCCCGCGATGCTGTACGCGCAAGTCCACCTGACCCTTCCCGCCTGGATCCACGACCAGATCGACCTGGATCGTCGATATCCGGGCGATGAGGCCAAGGTCGCGCTGGCGATCGAGCTGTCGCGGCTGAACGTCGAGCACGCCAGTGGCGGTCCGTTCGGTGCGGTGGTGTTCGGACCGGACGACAAGGTCATCGCCGCTGGCGTGAACCGGGTGATGCCGCACGCGACTTCGCTGGCGCACGCCGAGAACATGGCCTACATGCTGGCCCAGCAGCGCCTGCAGACCCCGCGCCTGAACGCAGTGCTGTCGCCGGTCACCCTGGCCACCAGCTCGCAGCCGTGCTGCCAGTGCTACGGCGCCACCGTGTGGGCCGGCATCGACCGCTTGCTGATCGGTGCCAACTCGGCCGACGTCGAGGAACTGACCCCGTTCGACGAAGGCCCGCTGCCGGCCGACTGGGTGGGTGAACTCAACAAGCGCGGCATCGAAGTGGTGCAGGGCCTGAACCGCGACGCCGCACGCAGCGTGCTGCGCGCCTATGGGGAAAGCGATGGCGCCCGTTACTGAGGCCGGCATCGGCCTGCTGTGCCTGTGCCGGCAGGGCTTCGAGCCCGAGCTGGCCGGCGAGTTGCAGTTCCGCGCCGGCGAAGCCGGTTTCGCCGGCTACGCGCGCACCCAGCGCAATGACGGCTACGTGCTGTTCATGTGCGACGAGGCTGCGGCACTGGCGCCGCGCCTGCGCTGGCGCGAACTGATCTTCGCGCGGCAGAAGCTGGTGGTGCTGGCCGAGCTGCCGCAGCTGGACCCGGCCGACCGCATCACCCCGATGCTGGAGGTGCTGGCCGATGCGCCGCGCTTCGGCGACCTGTGGGTGGAGCACCCCGATTCGGACGCCGGCAAGCCGCTGTCCGGACTGGCCCGTGCCTTCGGCAATGCACTGCGCCCGGCGCTGCGCAAGGCCGGCAAGCTCAGCGACAAGCCGAACGACCGCCTGCCGCGCCTGCACGTGGTGTTCGTCGACGGCACCCACGCCTTCGTCTGCGTGGCCGACCCGGCCGACAGCGCGCCGTGGGCACTGGGCATCCCGCGCCTGAAGCTGCTGCCCGAAGCACCCTCGCGTTCGGCGCTGAAGCTGGACGAAGCACTGCTGACCCTGCTGACGCCGGAAGAACGCGAAGCACTGGCCAAGCCCGGCATGCGTGCGGCCGACCTGGGCGCCGCCCCCGGCGGCTGGACCTGGGTGCTGACCCGCCAGCACATGCACGTGTTGAGCATCGACAACGGCCCGCTGCGCCAGCACGTGCTGGACACCGGCCTGGTCGAGCACCTGCGCGCCGATGGCTTCCACTGGCATCCGGAACAGCCGCTGGACTGGATGGTCTGCGACATGGTCGAGCAGCCGCGCCGCGTAGCCGAACGCATGGCCACCTGGTTCCGCGAAGGCTGGTGCCGGCACGCGATCTTCAACCTGAAGCTGCCGATGAAGAAGCGCTGGGACGAGACCCGGCTGTGCCTGGACTTGTTCCAGGACCAGGCCGGCAAGCCGCTGGTGGTGCGTGCCAAGCAGCTCTATCACGACCGTGAGGAGATCACGGTACTGGCATCGCCGCTGCGCTGAGGCCATCACGTCCGCCGGGCATACCCCGGCGCTGCAGAGGGAGGAGCATCCATGCGACATCGAACGATTCCGCTGCTGATCACCCTGCTGGCCGCCGCACCAGCGGTGGCCCAGCAATTGCCGCACACTCCGGCACAAAGCCAGCCGCTGGGCCCCACCGGCGGCGCGATCCGCCAGCAACCGCTAGATGCGGGCCGGGTCAGCGGCAGCGTCGAGATTCCGTAGCCGGCCGGCGAGGCGCAGGTAACCGTGCGTTCGCTGGAACCGAGCAGCGTGGTTGGCCAGTACCGCATCCACTTCGCTGCGCTGGATGTGAACGGCGATGGTTTCATCAGCCGCGAGGAAGCGCAGGCGAATCCGGCGCTGGCCGATGAGTTCAATGCGTTGGACGTGAAGCGTCGCGGCAAGCTGGATCGTGCCGACCTGGCCGGCTGGCTGGTCGACTGAAAAAGGGACGGAGGGGATTAAGTCGTTCGTGGCACAAACGACTTAATCCCCTCCGTCCCCTTTTTGATCCAGCGCGATCTTCATCCACGCATGGCGTGGATCTACTGACGTCGGGCACCCACCAGAGCGGTTTGCATTCTGCTACACCCCGGCGGCGCGCTTCCAGAATGCCTGCACCAGCGGCGGCCATTTGCCGACGCAGCCCAGCGCCCGGCCGCGGGCCAGGGTCAGGTGCATTTCGTCGTTGGAGAACAGGCGGTTGATCGCATCGAAGCTGTAGGCGGCGATGTGGTTGTCGCTGCGCCGTTCGCGTGCCCAGCGCTGCAGGCGCTGCGGCGACAGCCGCGGCTGGCCACGGCGCTCGGCCGACGGCGCCAGCCACTGCTGCAGGGCGGCCACATCGCGCAGGCCCAGGTTCACGCCCTGCCCGGCCAGCGGATGCACCACGTGCGCGGCATCACCCAATGCCAGCACGCGGCCGGCCACGTAGTGACGTGCCAGCTGGCGGCGCAGCGGGAAGGCTGCGCGCGGTGATGCCAGCCGCAGATCACCCAGCCGCGCCGCGAAGGCGCGGGTCAGTTCGCGGTTGAAGCTGTCTTCGTCCAGCGCCAGCACGCGCGCCGCCTCGTCCTCGGGCAGGGTCCAAACGATCGAGCTGCGGCGCTCGGCCACCGGCAGCAGCGCCAGCGGCCCGCTCGGCAGGAAACGCTGCCAGGCGGTGGCCTGGTTGGGAAGATCGCTGTCCACGTAGGCCACCACGCCACGCTGGTGGTAGTCATGCTTTTCAACCTCGATCCCGGCCAGTTGGCGCAGGGTCGATTCGGCGCCGTCGGCGGCCACCGCCAACGCCGCCTCCAGGCGACGACAGTCATCCAGGCGCAGGCGCACGCCGTCGTCGTCCTGCTCCAGCGCTTCCACCCGCGCCGGGCAGTGCAGCTGCACGCCCGCCGCCGGCAACGCCGCCCACAGCCGATCCTGCAGCAGGCCGTTCTCGACGATGTAGCCCAGTTCACGACGGCCGAAGCGATCGGCATCGAACAGCAGATCTTCGCCACCGGCCGCGTCCCACACCTGCATGCGCCGGTAGGGCCAGGCGCGGGCCTGGGCGATCGCCGGCCACACGCCCAGGCGGTTCAACAGTTGTACGTTGTCAGCAGCGAAGGCGAACACGCGGAGGTCAGGCTGTGCGGCCTGCCACGGCGCGGGCTCACGACCTTCCACCAGCGCAACCGACAGGCCGGCATCGGCCAGCGCCAGCGCGCACGCGGCACCGACCACGCCGCCACCGACGATGGCCACATCAAGCCGCATGCGCCGGCTCATGCGGCTTCTCCGCGGCACAGGCGCGGCACTTCGCCGCGGAAGCCCATCGCGCCACCGACCAGCATCGACTGCACCGATGCGCGTTGCGCGGCCACCAGGCCGAGGCTGCGCAGCGGCCGCATCAGCGGCGCCGGGTTGCTGGTCAGGCGCGCCAGGCCGCCGGAGAACGCCACCGTCTGCCGGCGATCTTCCTCGCGGCGCGCGACATAGGCCTGCAGCAGTGCATCACTGCCGGCATCTTCATGCGCATCCTCCAGCAGCTCGGCCAAAGTCAGCGCATCGCGCAGGCCCAGGTTGAAGCCCTGTGCACCCAGCGGATGAATGGTCTGCGCGGCATTGCCCAGCAGCACCGTGCGCTCACCGCCCAGCGCACGCGCCAGCACCTGAATGAGCGGGTAGGCGCTGCGCGGGCCGGACTCGAGCAGGCGGCCGGCACGCCAGCCGATCGCGTTCTGCAGGCGTTGCAGCCAGGCGGCATCGTCCAGCGCCATCACCGCATCGGCCTGGTCGCGCGCAACACCATGCACGGTGCCGAAGTGACGATCGCCGCGCGGCAGCAGGGCCGTCGGGCCGGTATCGGTGAAACGCTCCCACGCGGTGCCATCCGGCGCGCGCTGGCTGCGTACACGGGCCACGAACAGGGTCTGCTGGAAATCATGGCGGTAGACCTCGATGCCCAGAGCACCACGCACGCCACTGGTCGTACCGTCGGCACCCACCACCAGCCGTGCCAGCAATACGCGCTCGCCGGCCTCATCGGCGACCCGCACGTGGCGGTAGCCGTCGACCACTTCACCCAGGCCCAGGAACCGCATCGGCCGGTAACGGCGCAGCCGCGGCAGCTCCTGAAGCCGCGCTTCCAGCGCCTGGCCGAAGTCGCGGGCGACCACCACCTGGCCGAACCAAGGCCGGTCGTAATCGGCCGCTTCCAGCTGCACGCGGCCGAAATCGCCGGCACGGCTGACGTGGATGCGCCGGATCGGGCCCGGTGCCATCGCCAGCTTCTGCATCACCCCCAGCGCGGTCAGCGCATTGACGGTGGCAGCGGCGAAACTGAGATTGCGCTGGTCGAACACCGCCGGCAGCTCGCCGGCCGGGCTGGCCTCGAGCAGGCCCACGTCGCGGCCGAGGCGGTCCAGGGCAATGGCCAGGCTGGCGCCGACCAGGCCACCACCGACAATCAGCACGTCATGTCGTTCACTCATGCGTTCATGATACGCGCTCGCCCCGTCTGTACGCCGAACGGCCGGTCCTGCGCCAACCCGCGCGGCGGGCTAGAATGAAACCTGAATCCGCTCCGGGCCCGCCACCATGTCCGACACTGCCAACCGCGCCTTCGTCCTGTCCGTGCTCGTTCTGGTGCTGGCAGCGACCCGTGTCAATCACTTCGCGGCGATCCCCGATGCCTCATGGGCGGTGTTCTTCATCGGTGGCTTCTACCTGGCCCGCTGGACGCGCTGGGCGTTCCCGCTGCTGATGGTGTTCGCGGTGCTGGTGGACTGGATCGTGATCCGCAGCAGCGGCCTGGACTTCTGGCAGCACTACTGCGTGTCGCCGGGCTACTGGCTGCTGCTGCCGGCCTATTTCTCGCTGTGGGCCGGCGGCATGCTGCTGGGCCGCAACTACCAGAGCGCGCGCTGGCCGGTACTGGCCAGGGGCGCGCTGCTGCTGGTCGCCTCAGTGGCGGTCTGCCACCTGCTGGCGCAGGGCGGCTTCTACTGGACCAGCAGCAACGTGGCCGAGCCGACCCTGGCCGGCTGGGCACAGAACTACGCGCAGTGGTTCGGCCCCTACCTGCGCACCACGGCGATCTACGTGGCGCTGGCCGCCGCCCTGCAGCTGGCCGTGGAGCAGGTGTTGAAGCTCCAGCAGGCCCGCCGCGACATCCGCCACTGAGCCGCGACATGGGTCATCGCCTCTCGCGCATCTACACCCGCACCGGCGACGACGGCAGTACCGGCCTCGGTGACGGCCAGCGCGTGCCCAAGGATGACGCCCGGGTGGCGTCCTACGGCACCGTCGACGAGGCCAATGCCGCGCTCGGCCTGCTGCTGGCCGTGCCCCTGCCCGAGGATGTGCGCGTGCTGGTGGTGCATCTGCAGCACCAGTTGTTCGACCTGGGCGCCGAACTGTGCATCCCCGGCCACGCCGCGATCCACGCCGCCGATGTCTCGGCCCTGGAACAGCAGCTGGACCATTACAACGCCGACCTGCCGATGCTGAAGGAATTCATCCTGCCGGCCGGCGGCGAAGCCGCCGCGCGCTGCCATCTGGCCCGCACCATCGTCCGCCGCGCCGAGCGCGAAACGGTCACCCTGGCCCGCCACGAGGCCGTGCGCAGCGAGGCGTTGCAGTACCTGAACAGGTTGTCGGACCTGTTGTTCGTGCTGGCCCGGGTGCTGGCACGTGCCGACGGCCAGGGCGAAGCGCTGTGGCAACCACAGCAGCGCCAGCGCTGAGCCTGCACGATGCTGGTCTACACCCATCCGTCCTGCCTGCTGCACGACCCCGGCCCCGGCCACCCGGAGTGCCCGCAACGCCTGCAGCATGTGCTGGACGCGCTGCACACCGCGTTCCCCGGCCAGCTGGAGTGGCGCGAAGCGCCACCGGCCAAGTTCGGTGAACTGACCCGGGTCCACGACAGCGCCCTGCTCGACTTCGTGCTGCAACCGCAGACCGCACCGCTGCGCCAGCTGGACATGGACACCTGGACCTCACCCGGCTCGGCCAGCGCTGCCGTGCACGCCGCCGGTGCCGGCGTGGCCGCGGTCGATGCGGTGATGCTGGGCGACGACCCGCTGGCCTTCTGCGCGGTACGCCCGCCGGGCCACCACGCCACCAGCAGCACGGCGATGGGCTTCTGCCTGCTCAACAACATCGCCATCGCCGCCGCCTATGCCCGCGACCGCCACGGCCTGGAACGGATCGCGGTGGTCGACTTCGACGTCCACCACGGCAACGGCACCCAGGACATCTTCCAGCACGACGCCCGGGTCTCGTACTACAGCACCCACCAGGCCGGGCTGTTCCCCAATTCCGGCCTGCGCCGTGACCGCGGTGCCGGCAACCTGATGAACATCCTGCTGCCGCCGGGCAGCGGTGGCTTCCGCTTCCGCAATGTCTGGGCCGACGAGATGCTGCCGGCCATCGACGACTTCCGCCCGCAGCTGCTGCTGATCTCGGCCGGCTTCGACGCCCACCTGCGTGATCCGCAGGCGGACCTGATGCTGGAGACCGACGATTTCGCCTGGATCACCGGTGAACTGCACGCGCTGGCACGCCGTCACGCGGCCGGCCGGGTGGTCTCGATGCTGGAGGGTGGCTACGACCTGCAGGCCCTGGCCGAGTGCAGCGTGGCCCATGTCCAGACCCTGCTCACGCCGTCCGTGGGCACCTCCGCCGGATGAACCCGAACCGGCAGGCTCCGGCGTCCTTCATTGCCCCTATGCAAGGGATGGGGCAAGCTACCGTCCGTTTTCGCCCGAATCCGAACCGCGTGCGCCGAGCCCTCCGCCTGCTTCCCCTGCCTCTGAGCATCGCCATCAGCCTGCCGGCGATGGCCGATGAAAAGCCGCTCAACTGGGGCCTGTGCCCGGCCACCGACGTCATTCCCGCGTTCACTGACGCCCCCACCCCGGTTCCGGCCCAGGACAAGGCTGCCGCCGCGGCCGCCCGCGAGCAGCAGCCGACCGACATCGAGGGTGACCAGCTGCTGGGCACCACCACCGTGCCGCAGTACGAGGGCAACGTGGCGCTGCGCCGGGGTGACCAGTTCGTCGGTACCGACAAGCTCAGCTTCGACACCGAGACCGGCAACTACATCGCCGACGGCAATGTCCGCTACCAGGACGGGTCGATCCGGATGGTCGCCAAGCGTGCCGAAGGCAACCAGGAAAGCGATACCCACAAGATCTCCGACATCAAGTACCAGCTGGTGTCGCGCCGGGGCAACGGTGATGCCGAGTCGGTCGACCTGCAGGGTGCGGTCGGCCAGATGCACCGCTCCACCTACACCACCTGCGACCCCTCGCAGCCGGTGTGGAAGCTGTCTGCGCCGCAGATCGAAGTGGACAACGACGAGGGCTTCGGCACCGCGCGCAACGCCGTGCTGCGCATCGGCAAGGTGCCGGTGCTGTGGGCGCCGTACTTCAAGTTCCCGATCGATGACCGCCGCAAGACCGGCCTGCTGTTCCCGCAGCTGGGCATGTCCGGGCGCAACGGCTTCGACTACGCCCAGCCGATCTACTTCAACCTGGCGCCGAACTACGACGACACGCTGACCCCGCGCTACATGAGCCGGCGCGGCCTGCTGCTCGACAACGAGTTCCGCTACCTCTACAACGGCGGCCGCGGCGAGGTGTTGACCTCGTTCATGCCCAACGACCGCCTGCGTGACCGTGACCGCGGCCGGGTGATGTTCACCGGCTACCACAACGTGGACAGCCACTGGCAGGCCCGCGCCAACCTGGCCTGGGTCAGCGACGAGCGCTATGTCGAGGATTTCGCCAACCGCCTGGTGGGGGTGACCGCCTCCAACCTGCAGAGCACGGTGGGCCTGTATGGCACCGGCACGAACTGGACGGCCGGCATCATGGCCGACCGCTGGCAGCTGACCGACTACACGCTCGACGAGCGCGCCCTGCCCTACAACCGCCAGCCACGCCTGTACTTCAACTGGGACAAGCCGGTCCGGCCCTGGCTGGAAGCCGGCATCTACGCCGAAGCGGTGCGCTTCACCCACGACGACATCAACTTCAAGAACGCCGTCGGCACCGGTAAGGATCTGCAGTACACCCGCAACGGAGTGCAGTGGACCGACGGCGTCGGTGTCAGCGGCGGTTCGCGATTGGACGTGAAGCCGTATGTGTCATTCCCGATCAGCGGCGCGGCCTGGTATGTGACCCCGACCCTGGCCTACCGTTACACCGCCTATCAGCTGGACCGAGGCCTGGTGGATGGTGTGAGAGGCATCCAGGCCCAGATCCTGAGTTCGCAGGGCATCGACCCGAACACGGCCACGCCCGAGCAGCTGCGCGGCAATACCTCGCCCAGCCGCAGCCTGCCGATCGGCAGCATCGACGCCGGCCTGTTCTTCGATCGCGAAACCAGCATCCGCGGCAAGTCGTTCCTGCAGACCCTGGAACCGCGCCTGTTCTACCTGCGCACGCCGTACCGCAACCAGGACGAGCTGCCGATCTTCGACACCCGTGACTTCACCTTCAGCTGGGGCCAGCTGTTCCGCGACTCGCGCTACACCGGCGCCGACCGCCAGAACGACGCCAACCAGCTGACCCTGGCGGTGAGCACCCGGTTCATCGACCAGACCACCGGCAAGGAACGTTTCTCGGCCTCGATCGGCCAGATCCAGTACTTCGATGAGTCGCGGGTGACCACCACCCCCGGCGGCGCCCCGGTGGAAAAGGGCAAGTCGGCCTGGATCGCCGACGGCAACTACATGATCAACGACCGCTGGACCCTGGGCGCCACCTACCAGTGGGACCCGAAGTACAAGCGCGAGGATCTGGCCAGCGTCCGTGCCCGTTACCTGATGCCCAACGACGGCGTGGTCAACCTGAGCTACCGCTACCGCATCAATGCCGGTGCTCTGCCCGGTGCCAACAAGCATGACCGCACCCCGCTGGAGCAGGCCGACCTGTCGTTCCTGTACCCGCTGAATGCGCGTTGGAGCCTGGTCGGCCGCTATTACTACTCGCTGCAGGACAAGGAGCCGCTGGAAATCATCGGCGGTGTCCAGTGGGACAGCTGCTGCTTGGCCGTGCGTGTGGTCGGCCGCCGCTATGTCCGCAATCGCGAAGGCGAGATGAACAACTCCATCCAGGTGGAGTTCGTCCTGAAGGGCCTGAGCTCCATCGGCCAGGACACGGACCGCACTCTGCGCCGTGCTATCCTCGGCTACAACCGCGACGACCTCTATCTCGTGCCGCCCAGCAACACCGGGGCGACCCGCGATGACTACGATCCGAACCTGATCCCATGACCAAGCGCTTCCCCGTTCTACTCGCCTCGCTGCTGGCGGTGTCCAGCGTGTCCGCCCCCCTGCAGGTGCTTGCCCAGGAGGCGCAGCCGCTCGACCGCATCGCCGCCGTCGTCGATGAGGACGTGATCCTGCAGAGCGAGCTCCAGCGTGCGATCGCCAACATCAAGGCGCAGTACGCCGGACGGGAGAACCAGCTGCCGCCGGAAGACGTGCTCAGCCGCCAGGTGCTCGAGCGCCTGGTGCTGGTCAAGCTGCAGGTGGCCCGCGCCCAGGGCAGCGGCATCCGTGTCAGCGACCAGGAGCTGAACCAGGCGATGAACTCCATCGCCCAGCAGAACGGTTCGAACCTGGACGCCCTGCGCCAGCGCCTGGCCCACGACGGCATCGATTTCAACGATTTCCGCGCATCGGTGCGTGATGAGATCACCGTGCAGCGCCTGCGCCAGAGCTTCGCGCAGAGCCGCATCAGCGTCAGCGAGGGTGAAGTCGATGCCGCGCTGAAGCAGCAGGCCACGGTAGGCAACCAGTATCACCTGGCGCACATCCTGGTCGCGTTGCCGGACGGCGCCAACGCCGACCAGATCGCCACCGGCCAGAAGAAGGCCGATGGCGTCAAGGCCCTGCTGGACAAGGGCGAGCTGGACTTCAACGCGGCGGCCGTGCGCTATTCCGACAGCCCCAATGCGCTGGAAGGCGGCGACCTGGGCTGGCGCAGCCTGGATGAAATCCCGCAGGCCTTCGCGCAGATGATGGAAAAGATGAAGCCCGGCGAAGTGGTCGGCCCGATCCGTGGCCCCAGCGGCTTCCAGCTGTTGAAGCTGGTGGAAGTGCGTGATGCCAGCGCCACCGCTGGCGCCAGCACCGTCACCGAGTACCACGGTCGCCACATCCTGGTGCGCGTGGACGATCATCAGACCGACGCGGCCGCCAAAGCCAAGATCGATACCCTGCGTGCCCGCATTGCCGGTGGCGCGGACTTCGAAACCGTGGCCAAGGAGTCCTCCGAGGACAACAACAGCAAGGGCCAGGGCGGCGATCTGGGCTGGTTCCCGGCCGATGCGTTCGGTCCGGCCTTTGGCCAGCAGGTGGCCGCCATCCAGGACGGCGGCGTCAGCCAGCCGTTCCGCACCGATGCCGGTTGGCACATCCTGCAGCGCGTGGCCACTCGCCAGACCGACGTGACCAACGACAACCAGCGTGCCCAGGTCCGCGAGACCATTGGCCGCCGCAAGCTGGAAGACGAGTACAACCGCTTCCTGCAGGAACTGCGCGGCGAAGCCTACGTCAGCTTCCGCAGTGGCGACCGCGCGGAAAACACCGCCACGCCGCCGCAGTCCTGATCGATGCGCCCCGAGCTCGCTCTGGTACCGGGCGAGCCCGCCGGGATCGGCCCGGAGCTGTGCGTCCGCCTCGTCCAGCAGCCGCGTGAAGATTGCCGGCTGCTGGCCTTCGCCGACCCGGACACCCTGCGCGCGGCCGCGGCCGCGCTGAACCTGCCGCTGCAACTGTTGCCCGAGGGTGCCGAAGCGCGCGTCCCCGGCGACCTGCGCCTGCGCGTGGTGGCCAATGCCACCCCGAGCCGTTTCGGCCAGGCCGATCCGGCCAATGCCGGCGCGGTCATCGGCGCCCTGCTCGGTGCCGGCCAGGCCTGCCTGTCAGGCGAACTGCACGGCGTGGTGACCGGCCCGGTGCACAAGGCCGTAATCAACGAAGGCGGCATCGCCTACAGCGGCACCACCGAACTGCTGGCCGACCAGGCTGGGGTGAAGGTGGTGATGATGCTGGCCAACCACATCGTGCGCGTGGCCCTGGCCACCACCCACCTGCCACTGCGCGAGGTGGCCGACGCGATCACCACGCCCAGCCTGGAACACACCCTTCGCACCGTGCACGCCGCGCTGCGCCGCGAGTTCGGCCTGCCCGCGCCACGCATCGCCGTGCTCGGCCTGAACCCGCACTCCGGCGAAGACGGCCATCTGGGCCGCGAGGAACTGGACCTGGTCATCCCGCTGCTGCAGCGCCTGCGCGCGGAGGGCATGGACCTGATCGGGCCGCTGCCAGCCGATACCGCCTTCCTGCCGGCCAAGCTGGCCGGCTTCGACACCGTGCTGGCGATGTACCACGACCAGGGCCTGCCGGTGCTGAAGTACTCGGGCTTCGAGCAGGCGGTGAACCTGACCCTGGGCCTGCCCTACCCACGCGTTGCAGTGGACCACGGCACCGCGCTGGACCTTGCCGGCCGTGGCGTTGCCGATCCTTCCAGCCTGCAGGCGGCAACGACGTTGTGTGCGCAGCTTGCGCGGCAACGTACACTGAGCGCATGAATTCCCCGCATTCCCTCTCCGGCCCGGTGTTCACCGCCCCGGCCAAGAAGCAGCTTGGCCAGCATTTCCTGGCCGACCGCCACTACATCGACAAGATCGTGATGGCGGTCAACCCGAAAGACGGTGACCGCCTGGTCGAGATCGGTCCCGGCCAGGGCGCGATCACGCTGCCGCTGCTGCGCGTGCATCCGAAACTGACGGTGATCGAGTTCGACCGTGACCTGATCGCGCCGCTGACCGCCGCCGCCGAGCCGCTGGGCGAGCTGACCATCGTCCACCGCGACGTGCTGCGCGTGGACTTCACCGAGCTGGCCGCCGGCCAGCCGATCCGCCTGGTCGGCAACCTGCCCTACAACATCTCCTCGCCGATCCTGTTCCATGCACTGGAACATGCCGCGGTGATCCGCGACATGCATTTCATGCTGCAGAAGGAAGTGGTCGACCGCATGGCCGCCGGCCCCGGCAGCAAGGTGTACGGCCGGCTCAGCGTGATGCTGCAGGCCTACTGCCAGGTGACCTCGCTGTTCGTGGTGCCGCCGGGCGCGTTCCGGCCGCCGCCGAAGGTCGATTCGGCCGTGGTGCGGCTGGTGCCGCGTGACCCGGCCACGATCAACATCAACGACCACAAGCGTTTCGCCGAGGTGGTCAAGGCCGCCTTCGGGCAGCGCCGCAAGACCCTGCGCAACGCTCTGAACAACGTGGTGTCCGCCGAACAGTTCGTTGCCGCCGGCGTGCGTCCCGATGCCCGCGCCGAACAGCTGGACGTGGCCGAATTCATCGCTTTGGCCAATGCCTCCTGATTACACTGCCGGTATGGAAGACGCTGACGTTTACGCCATCTCCGTCGAAGTCGCACCGCGCTTCCTCGACGATCAATCCGCGCCGGAAGACGGACGCTATGCGTTCGCCTACACGATCCGCATCCACAACCAGGGGCGTGTTGCCGCGCGCCTGGTCGCACGCCACTGGCGCATCACCGATGCCAACGGCCGCGTCGAGCATGTCGATGGCGACGGGGTGATCGGCGAGCAGCCACGCCTGCGTCCCGGTGAAGACTTCCATTACACGTCCGGTGTCATGCTGGGGACCGATCACGGGACCATGCAGGGCCACTACGACATGGTCGCCGACGACGGCACCGAATTTGCCGCGCCGGTCGCACCTTTCGTGCTGGCCATCCCGCGTACCCTGCACTGACACGGAGGCCGGACGATGAGTGTGTGGGCGATCGGCGACCTGCAGGGCTGCTATGACGTCACCCAGCGGCTGCTGGAGAAGATCCGCTTCGACCCGGCGCAGGACACCCTGTGGTTCTGCGGCGACCTGGTCAACCGCGGTGGCCAGTCGCTGGAAACGCTGCGGCTGGTGCATTCGCTGCGCGAGCACAGCGTGGTGGTGCTGGGCAACCATGACCTTTCGCTGCTGGCCGTCGGTGCACGCACCGAAGAGGAACAGCGCAAGGTCAACCCGGACCTGCTGCGCATCGTGCAGGCCGAGGACCGCGACGAACTACTGGACTGGCTGCGCCTGCAGAAGCTGGTGCACGTGGACCGCGAGCTGGGCTGGATGATGGTGCACGCCGGCCTGGCGCCGAAGTGGACCACGCAGATGGCCGAAAAGCATGCCGCCGAGGTCGAGGCGCAACTGCACGGTGCCGGCTACCGCAAGCTGTTCCGCAACATGTACGGCGACAAGCCGAGCTGGGCACCGAACCTGTCCGGCTACGACCGTTCACGCGCGATCATCAATGTGCTCACCCGCATGCGCTACTGCACTCCGCGCGGGCGCATCGGCATCGAGGACAAGGGCACGCCGGGCACGCAGGAACAGGGACTGTACCCCTGGTTCGAAGTGCCGGGCCGGGTCGAGCGCGACCTGAAGATCGTCTGCGGCCACTGGTCGGCGCTGGGCCTGACCATCACCCAGGGCGTGCATGCCATCGACACCGGCGCAGTCTGGGGCGGCAAGCTGACCGCGATCCAGCTCGATACCGACGAACTGCGCGTGGTGCAGGTGCCGGGCCGCGATGTCCCCGCACCCGTGCCCAACGCACGCCCGCCAGCGCGACCGGCGCACGAGCGCCCGGCGGCATCGGCGCAGGGCAAGGAACAGGGCGGCGGCAACACCCCGGCCGCCAACCCGGGCAACCGCGGCCCACGCCGTCGTCGTCGCCGTGGCGGCGGCGCGGGTGGTGGCTCTGCGGGCCCCGGCAGCAACAGTCCCCCGCCGCAGGCATGACGCGGCGCGGTGGGGCACCATGGACGGTGCTGCTGCTGACGGTGGCCCTGGCCAGCGGCTGCCAGCCCTCTTCGGCCCCGGCCCCCGCCGACGGCGGAAACGCCGGCCTCACGCCATCGCAACCGCAGGCGCCTTCGCCGCCGCTGGTGGCAGCGGCGCGCGCACAGGTCGGCGTCACCACCCGCTACGACCCTACGCATCAGGTGCTGGCCTATCCCGGCGGCGACGTTCCGGTTGATCGCGGCGTGTGCACCGACGTGGTGGTGCGTGCCCTGCGCAGCCAGGGCCTGGACCTGCAGGCGCGCGTGCATGAAGACATGCGCGGCAATTTCAGTGCCTATCCCGCGATCTGGGGCCTGTCACGGCCGGACCGCAACATCGATCATCGCCGTGTGCCGAACCTGATGCGCTGGTTCGAACGGCAGGGCTGGCAGCAACCGATCACGGCCGCCGCCACCGACTATGCGGCCGGCGACATCGTCGCCTGGAAGCTCAACGGCAACGGCCTGCTGCACGTGGGCATCGTCTCCGACCGGCGGCTGGCCAATGGCACGCCGCTGGTGCTGCACAACATCGCGCGCGGCACGCGCGAAGAGAACCTGTTGTTCCAGCACGCCATCATCGGGCATTACCGGATGCCGCAGCGACAGCCCAGGTAGAGTCGACTGTCAGTCGACTATCGCGCGCAGCGTGGGTTTTTCGGGTGACCGCCGAGAGCAGTCGACCAACAGTCGGCTCTACCCCGTCGACATCCCCGTCGGTGTTTTCGTTGGTACTTGCGCGATCAGCGGCGCACGTAGTGCGCGAAGCGGAACGCGTAGGCATGGCGTTCGTCGGCCGGGTGCGGCTCGCTGCTCACTTCCCGCCAGTCCTGCATGTCGACTTCGGGGAAATGGGTATCGGCGGGGATTTCGGCATCCACCCAGGTCAGGTACAGGTCACTGGCCTGGTCCAGTAACTGGTGGAAGATCTCGCCGCCGCCGATGATGCACAGCTCGCTGGCGCCCTCGCCTTCGGCAATCGCCTTCGCCTCGTCCAGCGACGCCACCGCACGCATGCCCTCGAACGGCACCTGGCCGCTGCGGGTCAGCACCAGGTTGGTCCGCCCCGGCAGCACGCGGCCGATCGACTCGGCCGTCTTGCGCCCCATCAGGATCGGCTTGCCCAGGGTGAGCGCCTTGAAGTGCTTGAAGTCATCCGGCAGGTGCCAGGGCATGGCATTGCCCTGGCCGATGCCACGGTTGCGGTCCAGCGCCACGATCATCGACAGCTTCAGGGCGCTCATACCGCCACCGGCGCCTTGATCGCCGGATGCGGGTCGTAACCGTCGATGCGGATGTCGTCGAACTGGAAGCCGAACAGGTCGGTCACCTCCGGGTTCAACCACAGCTGGGGCAGCGCGCGCGGTTCACGCGACAGCTGCTCGCGCGCCTGCTCGAAGTGGTTCGAATACAGGTGCGCGTCGCCCAGCGTATGCACGAAATCGCCCACGCCCAGGCCGGTGGCCTGCGCCACCATGTGGGTCAGCAGCGCGTAGCTGGCGATGTTGAACGGCACGCCGAGGAAGATGTCGCCGCTGCGCTGGTACAGCTGGCAGCTGAGCTTGCCGTCCACCACGTAGAACTGGAACAGGTTGTGGCACGGCATCAGCGCCATCTGCGAAAGCTCGCCCACGTTCCAGGCGCTGACCACCAGCCGCCGCGAATCGGGGTTGCGCTTGATCTCGTCGACCAGCCACTGCATCTGATCGATCTCACGGCCATCGGCGGTGGCCCAGCTGCGCCACTGCTTGCCGTACACCGGGCCGAGATCGCCGTTCTCGTCGGCCCACTCGTCCCAGATCCGCACCTGGTTGTCCTTCAGGTAGCCGATGTTGGTGTCGCCCTTCAGGAACCACAGCAGCTCGTGGATGATCGAGCGCAGGTGCAGCTTCTTGGTGGTGACCAGCGGGAAGCCGTCGGCCAGGTTGAAACGCATCTGCCAGCCGAACACGCTGCGGGTACCGGTGCCGGTGCGGTCGCTCTTCTCGGCGCCGTGCTCGAGCACATGCGAGAGCAGGTCCAGGTAAGCCTTCATGCCTTGCCCCCGGCAGTCACCGGCAGCTGCGGCTGCAGTACCGGCGCACGGCGCGACATCACCAGCAGCACCAGGCCGAAGGCAATCAGCGGCAGGCTGAGGATCTGGCCACGGGTCAGCCAGTCGAAGGCCACGTAGACGCCGTTGTCGGGCATGCGCACGAACTCCACCGCGAAGCGGAACAGTCCGTACATCAGCGCGAACAGACCGCCGACCAGGTAACGGTGGCGCGGCTTGGCCGACACGGCCCACAGCACCACGAACATCACCAGGCCTTCCAGGAAGGCTTCATACATCTGCGACGGATGGCGCGCGAACTGGTTCAGCGCGCCGGTGGCGAACTGCGCCTGCAGGGTCGCGTGGTCCAGCTGGTTCAGCGGTGCCGGCAGGCCGGACGGGAACACCACGCCCCAGGTACCGTCGGTGTACTTGCCCCACAGCTCGGCACCGATGAAGTTGCCGATGCGCCCGAAGCCCAGGCCCAGCGGCACCAGCGGCGCCATGAAATCCATGGTGTCGAAGAAATGCAGCTTGTGCTTGCGCGACCACCACCAGCAGGCGCCCAGCACGCCCAGCAGGCCGCCGTGGAAACTCATGCCGCCATCCCACACCTTGAACAGCAGCAGCGGGTTGTGCAGGAAATCGCCCAGCGCGTAGAACAGCATGTAGCCGATACGCCCGCCCAGCACCACGCCGAGCATGGCGTAGAACAGCAGGTCGGAGAAACCATTGGCGTCGACGCCCGGCAGGCGGCCGGCGGCGATGCGCTTGCGTCCCAGCAGCCAGGCGGCGGTGAAGCCCAGCAGGTACATGATGCCGTACCAATGCACCTTGATCGGCCCCAGCGAGAGGGCGATGGGGTCGATGTCGTGGAAATAGATCATGGAAGGTGCCTTGCGGTTGAACGCCTATTCTCGGGCCAGTGCCGCCCCGGCTCAACCAAGGAGCTGGGGCGAGTTCGGCAACGCGTCATCGTTCGACCGGGTCGAGGCCGGAAAGTGCCCTTCGATCAGGCTGGAGACCTCGTCGATGGCATCCTGCAGCGCTTCCACCGGATGGGAGCCACGCAGGCCCTCGCGCAGGTGGGTGCAGACCCGCTGCCATTGTGCCGGGCTGACCCGGCCCTGCAGGCCACGGTCGGCGACGATCTCGATGGCGTGGTCGGCCAGCAGCAGGTAGATCAGCACACCGTTGTTGTTGGCGGTATCCCAGGTGCGCAGGCGCGCGAAGGCATGTTCGGCGGCCTGGCGCGGGGTGACCTTGTGCCACAGCGCGGCCAGCGGCAGGTCCGCTTCCACCGCGAACATCACCTGGCCACCGTGGCGCTGCTCACCGGCTGCGATGGCCTCGGTGATCGCCTGCAGCGTGGCCGGCGGGAACGCGCGCCGTACCGACGGCGAAAATACATGACGACACAGTCGTTGGATCATCACCAGCCCCCCGAAGCACCGCCACCGCCGGAGCGGCCACCGCCGCCGCCCCAACCGCCGCCGCCGCCGAATCCACCGCCCCCGCCGAAGCCGCCTCCGCCGCCCCAGCTGCCACCGCCCCAGCCACCGCCACCGGCAAAGCGGCCCGGGTGACCGGAGAGCATGGCAACAATCAGGCCCACGACGCCAGCCAGGCCACTGGCGAGCAGCGTGGAGGTGAACAGGAATGCCGCCAGCGCCGCACCGGCACCGCCGAGCAGGCCACGCAGCGGACGCGGCACGCGCGAGAAGATCCCGCGCAGGATGCTGCCGGCGAACACACCGATGAACAGCGCCAGAAACCAGGTATCGCCATCACCGCTGGGCTCACGCCCGCGATGGCCGCTGACCGGTGCCGGCAGCGCTTCCCCGTCGATCAGCTTGACCAGCACCGCCGTGGCGTCGGTGATGCCACCGGCGTAGTCGCCGTTGCGGAAGCGCGGCACCAGGTACTCCTGGATGACCCGGTTGGCGATGGCATCGGGAATCGCTCCCTCCAGACCATAACCGGGTTCAATGCGCACGCGCCGGTCGTCCTTGGCCACCACCAGCAGCACCCCGTCGTCCACGCCCTTGCGGCCGATCTGCCATTGATCGAAGACCCGCGTGGTGTACTGCGCGATGTCCTCCGGCTGGGTGGTGGGCACCACCAGCACCTGCAGCTGGCTGCCCTTGCGCTGCTGAAGGTCCAGCGCCTGCTGTACCAGCGCCTGCTTCTGCGCGGCATCCAGCGTGCCGGTGGTGTCGACCACCGGCGAATCCAGCGCCGGAATCGGCGCCAGCTGCTGGGCGTGCGATGCCAGCGGCAGCCATAGCAGCAGGGCCAGGAGCGCAGTGGCCAGGCGCATGGGTCAGTGGCCCGGCTGCGGTGCCGGCTGCTGCTGCGGCGCGCTGCCGAAATCGACCGCCGGCGCGTTGGAGATCTGCGCTTCGTTTTCCACGGTGAAGTTCGGCTTGGTCTTGTAACCGAAGATCTTGGCGGTGATCACCTGCGGGAACGAGCGGATGTAGGTGTTGTAGTCCTGCACCTGCTGGATGTAGCGACCGCGGGCGACGGTGATGCGGTTTTCAGTGCCTTCCAGCTGGGCCTGCAGGTCGCGGAAGTTCTGGTCCGACTTCAGCACCGGGTAGTTCTCGGTGACCACCAGCAGCCGCGACAGTGCGCTGCCGAGTTCACCCTGGGCCTGCTGGAACTGCTTGAGCGAGGCTTCGTCGTCGGCGTTGACGTTGATCTGGCCAACACGCGAGCGGGCGTTGGTGACTTCGGTCAGCACGCGCTCTTCCTGGCTGGCAAAGCCCTTCACGGTCTGCACCAGATTGGGCACCAGATCGGCGCGGCGCTTGTACTGGTTGAGCACTTCGGACCAGCTGGCCTTGACCGCTTCATCCTTCTGCTGGATGGCGTTGTAGCCGCAGCCGGACAGCAGGGAGGCCAGCAGCATCAGGGGCAGGACACGGGTGAACAGGCGCATGGCGGAGGTTCCGGGTGGACTGGGCACCGAGCATGCCACGGTTCGGGTGAAAGACCGGCCATCGGGCGCCGCCCCCTCCGCGGTGGCCATGCTCATGGATCGCCTGAGTAGTCCGGGCGGGTGGGCATGGCGGGGGACGCCGTGAATCCGTCCCTGGAGGCTTAGCCGCGCCATCCATGGCGCGGATACCCCCGCCACGCCCACCCGCCCGGCCTCATACGGTTTCCTGGGCACCGCGGGGAGATCAAAAGAAAAATCAAAAGCAAAACGCGGTTCTTCAGGCATTCGTGTCGACCAAGGTCGACACCTACCAGAGCAGAACACCGTTCCGACAGACCGCGGGAATCTGTCGAAGGCGGGGTGGGTCCGGTTGAGGGGGCGTGAGCCGCATGGATGCGGCGACCGAGCTTACATGGACGTACTTGCAGCGTCCCCCTCAACCGGACCCACCCCGCCACCCCACGGATAACCAGCTTTTGACGTTGACGTTGATTGCAGCGGGTGCAGGGCTGCAAGCCCTGCCGGAAACCCTCTCCCCTCAGCAGGCTTCAGCCACCGCAGTGCGGGGACGCCCCAGCCACGCCAGCAGCAGCCCCGATGCCGCCAGCAGGCCACCGGCCACCGGAATCGCCGCGTAACCCAAACCCGAGCTGATCACCGCGCCACCCAGCGCGGCACCCACCGCATTGCCCAGGTTGAACGCACCCACGTTGATCGACGACGCCAGGCCCGGCGCCTCGCTCGCCGCCTGCATCACCCGGATCTGCAGCGGCGGCACGATAGCGAAGGTCGCCGCGCCGAACAGCAGCACGCCCAGCGCCGCAGTGGCGTGGTGCATGAAGGCCAGCGGCAGCACGAACATCAGCACGGCCAGGACCGCCAGCAGGATGCGGGTCGCGCCATCAAGCGACCAGTCGGCCATGCGCCCACCGATGCCATTGCCAAACGTGAAGCCGATACCGATCAGGGCCAGCGACATCGCGATGAAGGTGTTGGAGGCGCCGGTCAGTTCGGTCAGCACCGGCGCCACGTAGGTGTACAGAGTGAACATCGCACCCGCGCCGAGCACCGTGGTGCCCATCGCCAGCAGTACCTGCGGCTGCAGGATGGCCTTCAGTTCGCGGCGCACGTCCGGGCGCGGCCCCGGTGCAGATGCCGGCAGCGCGAAGCCGAGCGCGGTGATCGCAATCAGGCCCAGCACTGCAGTACCGGCGAAGGACAGGCGCCAGCCCAGTTGCTGGCCCACCCAGGTCGCCAGCGGCACGCCACCGATGTTGGCGATGGTCAGGCCCATGAACATGGTGGCCACGGCGGCGGCCTGCTTGTCCTTCGGCACCAGGCTGGCGGCAACCACCGCACCGATGCCGAAGAAGGCACCGTGGTTGAGGCTGGTGACCAGCCGCGACAGCAAGAGCAGGCCGTAGTTCGGGGCCAGTGCCGAGAGCAGGTTGCCAACGACGAAGATCGACATCAGCAGCATCAGCGCGGTGCGCTTGCCGAAGCGGCCCATCAGCAGGGTCATCACCGGTGCGCCCAGCATCACGCCCACGGCGTAAGCGGTGATCAGCATGCCGGCAGTGGGAATGCCCACGCCCACGCCGTCGGCGATGACCGGCAGCAGGCCCATCGGCGCAAACTCGGTGGTTCCGATGGCGAAGGCGCCGACGGCAAGCGCCAGCAAGGCGGCTCTGGAATTCATGGGGGGGGTCCTGGGGGAGGGATTCGGGAGTGCGTAGCCTGCGCGCTTTGCTGTGGCGGATTAAGCCTCGTCCCGGGAAAACACTGTTGATCCTGGTTCACAAGTGGGGCACGGAAACCCGCTACAAGTGCAAAAACCGCAGCGCCGTAGCAGAGCCGTGCCCCCACAAACGCAGAACCCCCGGTCGGGCCGGGGGTTCTGAGGGACTTACATGCCAGAGGCGCTTACCAGTTACCAGCGCCCGGCACGTTGTGCTCGCGGGCGCGACGGCGCATCAGCAGGTTCAGCCATTCCACCAGCACCGAGAAGCCCATCGCGGCGTAGATGTAGGGCTTGGGCACGTGCACGTCCAGGCCGTCCAGGATCAGCACCGCACCGATCATCAGGATGAAGGCCAGCGCCAGCATCTTCACTGTCGGGTTGGCGTCGATGAAGCGGCCCAGCGGGTTGGCGGCCAGCAGCATCACCAACACCGACAGCAGGATGGCGGCGACCATGACCGGGATGTGGTCGGCGATGCCAACCGCGGTGATCACCGAGTCCAGCGAGAACACGATGTCGATCACCGCGATCTGCGCGATCACGTAGCCGAACACGGCCGAGGCCTTGGTGGTGCTCGGATCTTCATCCTCGCCGCCGCTGATCAGTTCCTTGATCTCCATGCAGCCCTTGATGATCAGGAACAGGCCACCGACGATCAGCACCAGGTCACGGATGGAGATGCCCATGCCGGCCACCGTGAACAGGTTGGCCGCCATGTGCGCCAGATACGCCAGCGACACCAGCAGACCGATACGGGTGATGCAGGCCACGGCGATACCGAGCTTGCGTGCGAACGGACGACGCTCTTCCGGCAGCTTGCTGACCGCGATGGAAATGAACACCAGGTTGTCGATGCCGAGCACGATTTCCAGCGCGCTGAGCGTGAAAAGGGTTACCCAGGCATTGGGGTCGGCGAGGAACTCAAAGGACATGGAATCTCTTCAAGGCAGTGGGGGAATGGGGTTTCAGCCGTAGCTGCCGGCCAGCGCGTGTGGAACCACGACCAGGGCCCAGCACAACAGCACGTTCATCATCAGCACGAACACCGCCGCCGAGCCCATGTCCTTGGCGCGGCCGGCCAGCTCGTGGATCTCGCTGCCGTAACGTTCGATCACCGCTTCGATGGCCGAGTTGGCCAGTTCCATCGCCAGCACCAGCAGCATCGAGCCGATCAGCAGCGCGCGCTCTACCGGGGTCTGGCCCAGCCAGATCGCGACCGGGGCCAGCAGGATCAGCAGGTAGACCTCCAGCCGGAACGACGATTCGTGCAGCCAGGCGGCGCGCAGGCCCTGCCAGGACCAGCGGGCGGCCTGGAAGATGCGGCGCGGGCCGCGCGGCAGATGGCCAAACTGATCAGCCACGGGTGGAACATCCAGCAACAGGGGCGCGGCGCAGCGACCGCTCAGACGCACGGCAGGGAATCATGGGTGCACAGGAATAGGCAGATGGCCGCCATTTTGCCACAAGGCCGCCAGCCGCATCCCGGCGCCGGCCCGGTGAATGGACCGCCAGGGGCAAGCCCCGGCCCGCCCCAGCTTCTATGATGGCGTTCCCTTCCCTGCTGGAGCGCCTGATGTCCCGTCGCCGTACCTGCCTGCTGATGCTGGGCCTGCTGACCGCCGCACCGCTGGCCCAGGCCCTGGGCCCGACCACGTCGCCCCGGGTACCCGAACAGGTCTCCAACGTGGCCTGGGCCGGCGACATGGCCCGGTTCGCCAGCGCCGACCAGGCCAACCCGCCGCCCCGCGGTGGCATCGAATTCATCGGCAGCTCCTCCATCCGCTTCTGGGAGAGCCTGGCCACCGACTTCCCCGGCCAGCCTGTATTCAACCGCGGTTTCGGCGGCTCGGAAGTGCGTGACAGCACCTGGTATGCCGGCCAGATCGTGGTGCCGTATGCGCCGTGCAAGGTGTTCTTCTACGCCGGTGACAACGACCTCAACAGCGGCCGCACCCCGACCCAGGTGCGCGACGACGTGGTCGCCTTCGTGCAGCGCGTGCATCGCGACCTGCCGAAGACCAAGGTCGAGTACCTGTCGATCAAGCCGAGCCCGTCGCGGGCGCACCTGCTGCCGGCGATCAACGAGGCCAACACGCTGATCAAGGCCGCGCTGGCCAAGCTGCCCAACACCGGCTTCACCGATATCTACACGCCGATGCTGGGCGCGGATGGCCAGCCGGATGCGACGCTGTTCCGCGAAGACATGCTGCACATGACCCCGGCCGGGTATGCGATCTGGACCAGGGCGCTGGCGCCGAAGGTCAACTGCAACTGAGGCGGACGTGCGCCGGAGGGCGCCACACACGCGCTCGGGTAGATGCCAACCTTGGTTGGCATGGGACACCGGCGTGAATCCTGCTGAAAGCGCCGACCGAGGTCGGCAACTACCAAGGCAGCAGGCGCCGGGTCAGCGGAACACCACCGTCGCTTCGGTGCCCTGACCTGGCTCGCTGGCCAGGCTGACCTTCCAGCCGAAGCGATCACACAGCCTGCGTACGATCGACAGGCCCAGGCCGGTACCCTGCGGCCGGCTGGGTTCGGCGCGATAGAACGGTTCGAACGCCCGCGACAGCGCTTCGGGGGACATGCCGATGCCGGTATCGTGCACCACCACCCGATCGTTGTGCACATGCACGTCGATGCGCCCCTCGTCGGTGTAGCTGCATGCATTGCGCACCAGGTTGCTGACCACCACCTGCAGCACCCGCGGCGGCGCATGCAGCTGCACCGGGCCATCGCTGTGCAGGTGCACCGACACCGGGCGAGCCCCCAGCAGTTCGTTGGCGTTGTCCACTTCATAGCGGACGATGTCGTTGACGTCGAACAGCTCGATCTGCGGTTCGACGTCTGCCTCGCGGGCCAGGATCAGGAACGCATCGATCACCGCTTCCATGTCGCGGCCGGCCCGCTGGATGCGCTGCAGGCTGCGGCGCAGGCGAGGCTGCAGGCTTTCATCACCCAGTGCCATGTCGCTGGCAACGCGGATGACGGTCAGCGGCGTGCGCAGTTCATGGCTGGCATCGCGGGTGAAGTTGCGCTCGCGTGCCACGTGCGCGCTGACCCGGTTGGCCAGCGAGTGCAACGCGGCCGCCAGCTGCCGGGTCTCGCCCTGCATGTCCGCCGGCAGCTTGTTGGGCTCCAGGTCGGCCGCTTCCGGATGCCCCGGGTCCCAGCGCGAGACGCGCCGAGCCAGCCAGTTCACCGGCGACACCAGGCGCTTGGACGCGCGGTAGGTCACCCAGCTGGCGCCATACACCGCCAGCAGGGTCAGCAGCACCGGCACGATGCCGAACCAGAACGCCAGCATCTCTGCGCGCGAGCGCAGGAACACCAGGTACAGGCGGCCAGCCGGGCGCACATCAACCAGCACCAGCTGGTCGTCCTTGGGCAGTTCGTGGAAGCCGGGCTCCAGATTGCGCAGGTTGGCCGGCAACGACAGTGCCGACTGCCCGCTTTCCAGCAGGTAGCCGCGGATGTTCTGGGTATTGGGCGGTGGCTGCACCGGGGACGCTTCGTGCAGCGTCCAGTAGTACGCCGCCTCCTCGCGCAGGGCAGCGCCCACCAGGCTGTGCTTGATCACCAGCGAGACCAGCCACGCACCCAGCAGGATGCCCAGGCTGGCCAACACTGCCTGCAGGATGAAGGCGATACGGATCTTGCGCGGCAGGCCGTGCGGCATTGCGGAGTCCCGGTCAGAGCGCTGCGATTATAGGCAGCGCGCCACGCCGTGCGGGTGCATGGGCGATGACCGGCGGCAGTGCAGACCGGTCATGCCCTGCCCTCGTACGTGGCCACAACCCGGCCGGGCCTGCTGCTGCACCGGCGAGTATCCTGCTCAGGCCATCGGCTGGGCGATGTCGGCAATGCGGTAGCCGGCACTCTGCACGGTGTGCAGCAGCGGACGGTCGAACGGCTTGTCGATGATCTTGCGCAGGTTGTACAGGTGGCTGCGCAGGGTGTCCGAATCCGGCAGGCCATTGCCCCAGATCTCGCGCTCGATCTCCTGGCGGGTGACCACGCGCGGCGATTCGCGCATCAGGATGGTCAGCAGGCGCAGGCCGATCGGCGAAAGCTGCAGCTCGGTGCCGGCACGGGTCGCACGCATGCTGACCGGATCGAGCACCAGGTCGGCCACCTTCAGCACTTCCGAACCGACCTGGCGACGTTCGCGACGGATCAGCGCGCGCAGGCGGGCTTCCAGCTCCTGGATCGCGAACGGCTTGGCCAGGTAGTCATCGGCACCGAAACCCAGGCCGGTGAGCTTGTCGTCCAGCGTGTCGCGTGCCGTGAGCATCAGCACCGGGGTGGACTTGCGCGCATCGTTGCGCAGGCGACGGCACACTTCGATGCCATCCAGGCGCGGCAACATCAAGTCGAGCACCACGACGTCATAGCTGTTCTCCGCCGCAAGGCGGTAGCCATCCAGGCCGTCCTGTGCATAGTCGACTTCGAAGCCGCGACCTTCCAGGTATTCCCCGATCATCTCGGAGATGTTGCGGTTGTCTTCGACCACCAGCACCAAGCCGGAGGTCTCCTTCGTCTGACGCATGTGATTCCCTCTAACTTCAGCTTTGTGAAACATGCCGGATCGACGGTGGACGCGATGTGAAGTTCCGTCAAGAGGTAAACAAACGGTTCAGAGCAGCGGCCTGAGCAGCGGCCAGACGTTGTCGAGCACCTTTGGCTGCGCCTGTGCGGTCGGGTGCAGGCCGTCGGCCTGCATCATGCCCGGCTGCAGGGCGACGCCCTCCAGCAGGAAGGGCAGCAGCGGCACCTTGTACTGCGTGGCCAGCGCCTTGTAGGCCGCCGCCAGGCGCTGGCGATAGGCCGGCCCGTAGTTGGGCGGCACGTCAATGCCCAGCAGCAGCACCTTCGCGCCGGCCTTCTGGCTGGCCTGCACCATCTTTCCCAGGTTGCCCTGCACCTGCGCCGGGGTCAGCCCGCGCAGTGCATCGTTGCCGCCAAGGGCGATCACTACCACGGTCGGCTTTTCCTTCGCCAGCAGGGCCGGCAGGCGGGTCAGCGCGCCCGCGGTGGTCTCGCCGCTCATGCTGGCGTTGACGATGCGCGCCGGGGTTTTCGACTGCTGCCTGACCCGCTGCTGCAGCAGGCTGACCCAGCCGGCGTCGGCAGGGATATTGTGGGCAGCACTGAGGCTGTCGCCGAGCACCAGCACGGTGCCGGCCGGACCTTTGGCACAGGCCAGCCCGGGCAGCAGCAGGAACCCTAGCAGCAGCACCATCACCGCGCCGGCTCGCCGGCTCCATCCCGTCTTGCGCATTGGAGTCTCCTCATCGACAGCCTGTCCCCCCGCAGCGCGCCCGTCGCCATCGCCGTCGACCAGGTCGGCAAGTCCGTGCAGGGCCCGGAGGGTGAAGTCCACATACTGGACAACATCACCCTGACGGTCCATGAAGGCACCAGCGTGGCCATCGTCGGCGCCTCCGGTTCCGGCAAGACCACCCTGCTCGGCCTGCTGGCCGGGCTGGACCTGCCCAGTCGCGGCCGCATCGCGCTGGCTGGCCAGGACCTGTCGGCGCTGGACGAGGAGGCCCGCGCCCAGCTGCGCGCGCGTGAGGTCGGCTTCGTGTTCCAGAGTTTCCACCTGCTGCCGGCGCTGACCGCCGCCGAGAATGTCGCGCTGCCGCTGGAACTGGCCGGGCGCGAAGACCGGGCGCGGGTCGATGAAGTGCTGGCCCAGGTCGGGCTGGCCCATCGCGCCCGCCACTATCCGCGCCAGTTGTCGGGCGGCGAGCAGCAACGCGTGGCATTGGCACGTGCGTTCGTCACCCGCCCGCGCATCCTGTTCGCCGACGAACCGACCGGCTCGCTGGACCACGCCACCGGCCAGCACATCAGCGACCTGCTGTTCGAACTCAACGCCGGCAGCGGCACCACTCTGGTGCTGGTCACCCACGACCTGCGCCTGGCCCAGCGCTGCCAGTACATCCACCGCATCGACAACGGCCGCCTGCTGCCGGTCGAGCGTGGGGCGCAGGCATGAACCTGCTGCGGCATGCGTGGCGCGCGCTGCGCCGCGAGGCGCTGGCCGGTGACCTGCTGACCGTGTTCGCCGCACTGGTGCTGGGCGTGGCGGTGATGACCGCGGTCGGCACGCTGGTGAATCGGGTCAACCTGGCACTGACCGGCAGCGCAGCGGAAATGCTCGGTGGCGACCTCGGCATCGCCGGGCGCGATGACCCGCCGCAGGCGTTCGCCGACGAGGCGCAGCGGCGTGGACTGGCCTTCACCCGCATCGCCAGCTTCGGCAGCGTGCTGTTCAACGGTGATGCCAGCCAGATGGCCAGCATCAAGGCGGTGCAGGCGGGCTATCCGCTGCGTGGCACGCTGCGGGTGCGGGCCACACCCGGCGGCGCCCTGGTCGCCGAGGCCGGCATGCCGCCCAAGGGCCAGGCCTATGCCGACCCGCGCCTGCTGCAGGGGCTGGGACTGAAGGCCGGCGATGACCTCGAATTTGGCGCCGGCACGCTGCGCATCGCCGGCATCATCGAGACCGAGCCGGATGCCGGCGGCGACCTGCTGACGCTCTCCCCCACTCTGCTGGTCAACCGCGCCGATGTGGAAGGCACAGGCCTGCTTGGCCCCGGCAGCCGCATCAACTACCGGCTGATGTTCGCCGGCTCCGCCGACCAGGTTGCCGCGTTGCGCCAGTGGCTGCTGCCACAGGTGAAAGGCCTTCGCCTGCTGAGCGTGGACGACACCCAGCGCGGCGTGCGCCAGGCCTTTGATCTTGCCGGGCGCTTCCTCGGCCTGAGCGCGCTGCTGGCGGTATTGCTGGCCGGCGTGGCGACCGCGCTGGCGGCCAACCGTTTTGCCCTGCGCCGCATCGACCAGGTGGCGATCCTGCGCTGCCTGGGCGCGCGCCAGCGCGACATCCTGCTTGGCCTGGCGCTGCAGCTGCTGATGCTGGCGGTGCCGGCCTGTGCGCTCGGCATCGGCCTGGGCATGGCCGCGCAGGAAGGCCTGGTGCAGGTACTAGGCAGCCTGGTGCCGCAGCGCCTGCCGCTGCCGGAAGCGATGCCGGCGCTGACCGGCGCCGGCATCGGCCTGTTGCTGCTGTTCGGCTTCGGCCTGCCGCCGCTGCTGCGCCTGCGCGGGGTGCCGCCGATGCGCGTGCTCAACCGCTCCTTCGCCGCCCTGCCCCCGGCCTCGCTGCTGGCCTACGTAGCGGCGCTGGCGGCCAGCCTGCTGCTGGCGGTGCAGGTGACCGGTGATCTCAAGCTGGCGCTGTGGGTGCTGGGCGGCCTGGCCGCGTTGGCGGTGGCGGCCGGCGTGGTCGGTTTCGTGCTGCTGCAGCTGCTGCGCGGCCTGCAGCACCGTCTGCACGGCCACTGGCGGCTGGGCCTGGCGGCGCTGACCCGGCGCCGGATGCTGGCGGTGATGCAGCTGGTCGGGCTGTCGCTGTCGCTGTGCGCGCTGTTGCTGCTGGCGGTGACCGGCCCCGGCCTGCTGCAGCAATGGCGCGAACGCCTGCCCGCGGACACGCCGAACTACTTCCTGATCAACATCCAGCCCGAACAGCGCGACAGCGTGCTGGCCGCGCTGCGTGGACTGGGCGCCAACGACGCCAGCATCGAACCGATGGCCACCGGCCGCCTGATCGCGATCAACGGCAAGCCGCCGCTGCGCGTGGATCGCGAGCCCGGTCAGGACGGACAAGCGGCACAAGGCGAAGGTCAGCGCGATGATGACGACGAGAACCGGCCGTTGAACTTCAGCTGGCGCAGCAGCTTCCCGCCGGCCAACACGCTGATGAACGGCACCTTCTGGACGCCCGACAGCACGGCGGCGGAGGCGTCGGTTGAAATCGGCTGGGCCAAGCGCTACGGCGTGTATCCGGGCGACCGCATCACCATTGCAGTAGGCGAGCAGGAGCGCGAGTTCACCGTGACCAGTGTGCGCAAGGCCGACTGGAACACCTTCCGGCCGAACTTCTTCGTGCTGCTGAACCCGAACGCGGTGGGCGATACACCGCACAACCTGCTGTCGGCATTCCATCTGCCGGCCGGCAAGGCAGCCGGACTGGGCGAGCTGATACGCGCGCAGCCCAACCTGTCGCTGCTGGACGTGGACGCGGTGATCTCGCAGGTGCGCGATGTGATGGAACGGGTGGCACAGGCGGTGCAGCTGGTGATGGTGTTCAGCCTGCTGGCCGGCGTGCTGGTGCTGCTGGCCGCACTGCAGGCCACGGCGGGCGAGCGCCGCTACGACAGCGCGGTGCTGCGCACGCTGGGCGCGACCCGGCGCCAGCTGCGTGGCGCGGTACTGGTGGAATTCGGCGCGCTGGGCACGCTGGCCGCGTTGCTGGCGGTGGGCGCCGCGGCTGCGATCGGCGTGGCGGTCTCGCAGAAGGTGTTCGAGCTGCCGTTGCTGCCGCCGTGGCCGGGCCTGCTGGTCGGCGGCGTGGTCGGCATCGGGCTGAGCCTGCTGGCGGGCTGGTGGGGTACGCGGGCGATCCTGCATACGCCACCGGCATTGGCGCTGCGCGAGGCCTGAGGCGGCGCCGGACCGGGGCGCGTGCCGAGCAAGCTCGGCACCTACCAAGAGCCCAGGACGGCGCTGCCAGTGTTCAAGGAACAAGCACATCCACGCATGGCGTGGATCTACTGGGCCTTTTCCACGTACTTGGCGAACACGTCGTCAATCTGCTTGTCCTTCACCTTCTTGCCGGCCTGGATCTCTTCGGCCTGGGTGAACAGCGGAATGATCATCGCCATGCCGTCGATCCTGGTCTTCAGGTGCACGCCGGGGGCCTGGGTCAGGAAACCGTCCCAGCGCTGGCGCACCTTGGCCCAGTAACCGGCGGTGGCCTTCCAGTAGTTGCGCGCCGGGGTGAAGTCGACCTCGGTGGTCTTCACGTAGTCGTTGAAGCCGAACTCGCGTGCGATCTCCACCTGGCTGCCATCGGCGTTGCGCTGCACCTTGGTGTTGAACTGTTCGTGGGTCCAGCCGTTCGGGGTCAGCGTATGGCGGTTGACCACAGCCAGCGCGTTGTAGTCGCTGCGCTTGGTGTACTCACGGCGCGGCAGCGGGCGCCAGCTCAGATCGCTGGTCCAGCTCGGCACTTTGTTGGTGTAGGTCCAGGTGCCGGTGCCGCAGTAGCGCGGTGCGTCGCTCACTTCGTACACGCACTGGGTCCAGGCGCCCTGGTTCACCGCCGACGGAATACTGCGCACCTTCCAGGTCTGGTCGGCGCTGAACTCGAAACGGTTCGGTGCTTCGTACACCCAGTCCTGGCGCCAGTGCTTGGTGATGTGGCCGCTCTTTTCATCCAGCAGCAGGTGCTGCAGCACGATGCGCTTCGGGGTGTCCTCGACCACGATGACCACTTCACTGCCGCCGCTGCGCATCGCCGGTGCACGCTCGTAGCCCGGCTTCAGCAGCACGGTCTCGTCGAAGGCGAAGTCCACGGTGTACTCACCCTGCATGGCGAGGATGCTGTCGTGGTCGCGGGCGATATCGGAGGGCTGCGCGCTGGCCACGCCGCTGGCGGCGAGCAGCAGCATGGCGCTGGCTGTCTGGAGCTTCATCGGGGTCTTCCTTCGGGGTTGCAGATTCATTGAGGGGCCATCCGTGGCCAACGGGCGTTCCATCAGGAGAGGATCACAGGCGGATCAGCGGCAGGTCGCCGGGAATCTGGGGAGCCGGACGCCGGGCGGCGTCGGCACAGCAGCAGTCGTCGATCGCCAGCTCGCCTTCAGCACCTTCCAGGCGTGCGATGCGGCGCGCGGTGGCCGCGCCCAGCGAGGACAGGGTCGACAGACTGGCGGCCAGCGTGCGTCCGTCGTCGGCGGCATGCAGGCGCAGCGCGCACAGGCGCCAGCGCTGGCCGCCAAGATGGCCGGCCAGGCGCCGCCACAGGCGTTCGCCAACGCTCGCCTCGCTGTCGTGTTCCGGTCCCGGCGGCAGCGCGGCGACCAGACGGTCCCAGGCCAGGAAATCGCTGTCGGGCAGCAGGTACAGGCGCCACACGCAGCGGCCACGACCATCAAGGAAGCACAAACTTTCGCGCAGGCCCTCGCTGTCCACGCCCTGGCAGGCGTGTACGCGTACGGCCTGGCGCCAGCCGCCCAGCTCGTTGCCGTCGGCGTGGTACAGGCACAACACTGTGCCGAGCGTGGCCAGCTGTGCCGGGGTCGGCCAGGCCGCGCTGTTCGGCGCGGCGATGGAGTCATTCCTGCGTGCGGACAGTGCTCGGCTCATGAGGTCACCAGGAAACGGCAAGGCTGGCGGAGAAGGTGCGGCCCGGGCTGCTGAAACGATCGCTCAGTGCGCGATCGGTGATCAGGCTCGGGGTGATCGACGACCATTCGATGTAACGCTTGTCGGCCAGGTTGAACACGCCGACATTGAAGGTGGCACCCGGCGCGAAGTTCCAGTGCGCCATCAGGTCCAGCACGCCGTAGCCGGCCGGCTGGTAGACGAACGGCGCCGGTGCGTTCGGATTGGTCTGCGCCGCAGGCGGCGGCAGGCGCTTCTTGCGCTGCACGAAGGTACCGGCCAGTTCGACGCCCCAGGTATCGGTGTCGTACATCAGGCCCAGCGTGCCACGCAGCGGATCGACCGAGGCCAGCGGTTCGTCATCGGTCCGGTTGTCACCACGCGACCATGCCAACGCACTGCGCAGCGCCCAGCCCTTCAGCGCCGGGCTGAGTTCGCCGAACTCGATGCCGGCCTTCATTTCCGCGCCATAGATGCGCGCGTCGGCGATGTTCTGCGACTGGAACACGGTCAGACCCTGTGCGTTGCGACCGGTATCGACGTTGGACTGGATGAAATCCTTGTAGTCGTTGTAGTAGCCGCTGACGCTGACGTACGCCGCCGGCGCGATGAAGCGCAGGCCCAGTTCGTAACCGTCGCTGGTTTCCGGCTTCAGATCCGGGTTGGCGATGGCGGTATAGCGGAAGGCGACGTTGGTCAGGCCGATGTTGACGTCGTTGTACGGCGGCGAACGGAAGCCACGCGCATAACCGGCGAACAGCGACCATTCGTCGGTAAAGCGCCAGACCATGCCCAGCTTCGGCGACACGCTGGTCTTCTTCAGCTGCGCCACGGCCGTGGTCGGGTTGTCTTCGGCGAAGATGCTGTCCACTTCCGGCTTCAGCTCGTAGCGGTCCACGCGCACGCCCGGCACCAGCGACAGCCGGCCATCGGCAAAGCGCATCTCATCCTGTGCATACAGGCCCAGCTCGGTGGTCTTGCTGATCGGGAAGTCACGCACCGGGAAGGTGTCCGGCAGCACCGTGTTGCTGACCACGCCAGCCTTGCTGACCTGATAGCCGTCGCGCTTCTGGCGGATCTCGGTACGGGTGCCTTCGAAACCATAGGTCAGTGCGTGCTCGACGCTGCCGGTGGTGAACGCCTTGTTGAACTGCGCCTGCAGGCCATAGGCATGCTGGTCGAAGGAGAACACGCGGTGGCGGCGGGTGCCGTCGGTGCGGGTCTCGTCGGTCTGCTGCCGGGTTTCGCTGTTCTGCGCGTACACCTGCCAATGCAGGCTGTCGGCGAACGGCTGGTCCAGCGCATCCATCTCGTGGGCGAAGGACACGCGGTTGCGCTTCTGGGTGTCGTGGGACTTCATGCCAGTGGCCGCAGCCATCGCGCCGGGGCGCGGTGCAACGCTGGCGATCGCCGACAACACATTGGTATCGGTGGTGTCTTCGTTGCCTTCCACGGTCAAGCGGAAGCGCTGGTCTTCGCTGGGTGCATAGACCAGCTTGCTGAGCAGGCTGCGGCCGTCGCGATCCTGCGGATTGGACGCGGTGCGGGTGTCGTTGTCGCTGCGCACCGTGCCCTTGTTGTCCGTTTCCTGGCCCTGGTGGTGGTTGACGTTGACCAGGCCGCTCCAGTGGTCGCCACCAAAGGCGGCCGTGGCACCGCCGAGCAGGCCCTTCCACTCGCCGTCGTAGCCGAACTTCAGGCCGAAGTAGCTGTTCTTGCCGTCCTTGAGGTAGTCGGCCGGGTCCTTGGTCACGAACGCGACCACGCCACCGAGTGCATCGGAGCCGTACAGCGAGCTGGCCGGGCCACGCACGATCTCGACGCGCTTGAGCGTATCGAGGTCGGTGAAGTTGCGGTTGGAACTGGCGAACGAACCGATGTCGAACCGGGTCGGCATGACGATGCCGTCGGTCTGGATGCGCACGCGGTTGCCGTCCAGGCCACGGATGCGGAAACCATCCAGGCCGAAGCGGGTCGCGCTGCGGGTGACCGACAGGCCCGGCTCGTAGCGCACCAGATCCTTGATGTCCTGCACCAGGTGCCGGTCCATCTGCTCACGGTCGATGACATCCACCGTGGCCGCCACGTCGCTCACCGCCCGCTCGGTGCGGGTGGCGGTGACCTGCACCCGATCGAATTCGCGCGCATCGGGGGCAGCAGTGGCAGCAGCGTGGGCGGACAGCGGCAGCGCCATCCAGACAGCAAGGCAAAGGGCGGTATGGCGGGTCATCGGGTTCGTTCGGTCAGGCAGGGGAACCCCCGGTTACCGGCGCACCCGGAAGGTGCACGCGGTAGACCGAGGGGGAGAGAGCGGGAGCGGACGGGTCGCCCACCCTGTCGGCGCTGCCGGCAGGAGGGAGGGAGGCGGGCGACCAGACCGCGATTACTTGGTCAGGATCAGCTTGTCGTTGCTGGTGTGCCGCAGGCGATAGAAGCGGTCGCCGTGCTGGATCAGGATTTCACGACGGCCCTTGAGCAGGGCTTCGCTGTCGATGACCTCTTCCCGCGGAACGACGCGGACCGGTCGATCGCGGAGGGTCAGCGTTTCGGGGCGCAGCAGTACAGGTTGAGCATTCATGAGCATCTGGACTCGTGCGAGGGACGAGTTAAATGATAATGATTCTCAGTTGACAATCAACAACCATTCTCAATTTCATTGATGGGATTAATGATCGAATTCCGTAATTCGATAGATCACATCAATTAAATGGCGACGCAGGTGTGTAGAGTCGACTGTTGGTCGACTGCTGTTGCTCGAAGCAGTCGGTTATTCGAAGCAGTCGACTGACAGGCGACTCTACCGTTCCCGTTCGCGTTCCCGTCCCGTTCCCTCGGCCGAACCGGCCCGAGCGAGGCCCCCGAGGCCCGGTCGGCCCCGGGGTTCAGGCGAAGACGGCTTCGACCTGCGCCCAGCCGGCCGCGTCGACCTGCTCCAGCACGTCCAGGGCCTGCAGGTTCTGCAGCAGCTGGCTGACCCGGCTGGCGCCGAGGATCACGCTGGAAACGTTCGGGTTGCGCAGACACCAGGCGATGGCCAGCGTGGCCGGGGCGTGGCCTAGCGCGCGTGCCACCTCGCTGAAGCGCCGCACCTGGCCCAGGCGGGCCCCGGCGTCGGCCCCCAGCACCAGGTCCTGCAACCACTCCATGCCTTCCCGCCCCAGCCGTGCATCGGCCGGAATGCCCTGGTCGTACTTGCCGGTGAGCAGGCCCGACGCCAGCGGCGAGAAGATGGTGGTACCCAGGCCGGCACCGGCATACAGCGGCGCGTACTCGACCTCGACCCGCTCGCGGTGCAGCAGGTTGTACTGCGGCTGCTCCATCGACGGGCCCTGCAGGTTGCGCGCCTCGGCGATGTCCAGCGCCTGCTGGATCTGCACCGCCGACCACTCCGAGGTGCCCCAGTAGAGGATCTTGCCCTGCCGCACCAGGGTGTCCATCGCATGCACGGTCTCGGCGATCGGCGCGTCCGGATCCGGGCGGTGGCAGTAGTAAAGGTCCAGGTAGTCCACCCGCAGGCGCTTGAGTGCAGCGTGGCAGGCGTCGGTCACGTGCTTGCGCGACAGCCCGCGCTGGGTCGGCCGCGGGTCCTTGGCGCTGCCGAAAAACACCTTGCTGGACACGCAGAAACCGTCGCGCGGCAGGCGCAGGTCGGCGATCACGTCACCCATGACCTGTTCGGCCCGGCCGTTGGCATAGCCCTCGGCGTTGTCGAAGAAGTTGACACCATGATCCCAGGCGGCGGCCACCAGGTTGCGCGCCTCATCACGCGGGATCTGGTCACCGAAGGTCACCCAGGCGCCGAAGGAAAGGGCGGAAATCGGCAGGCCGGTGGAGCCCAGGCGACGGTATTGCATGCGAATCTCCTGCTGCGGGCCCGCATCCGGGCCGGGATCGACCCCCATTCTACCTGCCGCCGCCAGCCGCAAGCCCTTGCCGTTGCTGGCCTGATCGGTACCGTTGGCCGCGCGCACGCTGCTTTTTCTTGCCCCGGCCCCTGCCCTGCACTAGGCTTCCCGTTTTTCGCGACGCCCCAGGGGAGTCACTCACATGGTCGAAGGTTTGGGCAGGATCGGCTTCGGCCTGTTCGGGTTGGCGGTGCTGATCGGCATCACCTGGTTGTTTTCCAATAACAAGCGCGCGGTTGACTGGAAGCTGGTTGCCACCGGTATCACCCTGCAGATCGCCTTCGCGGCGCTGGTGATCCTGGTGCCGGGCGGGCGCGACGTGTTCGACGCGCTGGGCCACGGCTTCGTCAAGGTGCTGAGCTTCGTCAACGAGGGTTCCGGTTTCATCTTCGGCTCGTTGATGGACACCAAGAATTACGGCTTCATCTTCGCCTTCCAGGTGCTGCCGACCATCATCTTCTTCTCGGCGCTGATGGGGGTGATGTACCACCTGAACATCATGCAGGCGATCGTGCGCGTGATGGCGTGGGCGATCACCAAGGTCATGCGTGTGTCCGGTGCGGAAACCACCAGCGTCTGCGCCAGCGTCTTCATCGGCCAGACCGAGGCGCCGCTGACCGTGCGCCCGTACATCGCCAGGATGACCCAGTCCGAGCTGCTGACCATGATGATCGGCGGCATGGCACACATCGCCGGCGGCGTGCTGGCGGCCTACGTGGGCATGCTTGGCGGCGGCGACCCAGCGCAGCAGGCCTTCTACGCCAAGCATCTGCTGGCGGCCAGCATCATGGCCGCGCCGGCCACCTTGGTCGTGGCCAAGCTGCTGATCCCGGAAACCGGCACCCCGCTCACCCGCGGCACGGTGAAGATGGAAGTCGAAAAGACCTCCAGCAACATCATCGACGCGGCTGCGGCCGGCGCCGGCGACGGCCTGAAGCTGGCGCTGAACATCGGCGCGATGCTGCTGGCCTTCATCGCCCTGATCGCGCTGCTGAACGCCCCGCTGACCTGGATCGGTGAAGTGACCGGCCTGGCTGCGCAGATCGGCAAGCCGACCAACCTGTCGACCATCTTCGGCTACCTGCTGGCCCCGATCGCCTGGGTGATCGGTACGCCGTGGGCCGATGCCACCACCGTCGGTTCGCTGATCGGCCAGAAGGTCGTGATCAACGAGTTCGTGGCCTACACCGAGCTGTCGCAGATCGTGAACGGCCAGGTGGCTGGCGTCAGCCTGTCCAGCGAAGGTCGCCTGATCGCGACCTACGCGCTGTGCGGCTTCGCCAACTTCAGCTCGATCGCGATCCAGATCGGCGGCATCGGTGGCCTGGCCCCGGAACGTCGCCACGACCTGGCCAAGTTCGGCCTGCGCGCGGTGCTGGGCGGTACCATTGCCACCTTCATGACGGCGACCATCGCCGGCGTGCTGACGCACTTCAGTTGAACCCTTGGTTGAGAAAAGATTCCCTATGAGCAGCAGTGTCGTTGTCGTCGGTTCCTTCAATGTCGATCACGTGTGGCGGTGCGAGTCGCTGCCGGCACCGGGCGCGACCATTGCCGGCCGCTACAGCACCGGCCCCGGTGGCAAGGGCTTCAACCAGGCCGTGGCTGCCTGCCGCGCCGGTGCCGAGACGCACTTCGTGTGCGCGCTGGGCGACGACGCCGGTGGCGCCACCGCGCGCGAACTGGCGGCGCAGGATGGTTTCGGCCTGATTGCCGAAGCCAGCAGCGAGCCGACCGGCACTGCGGGCATCTATGTGGACGCGCGCGGCCGTAACACCATCGTGATCGGCCCGGGCGCCAACGCCGCGCTCAGCACCGACTTCCTGCAACAGCAGCAGGCATTGCTGACCGGCGCCAAGGTGGTGCTGGTACAGCTGGAATCGCCGGTGCAGACCATCGAAGCGGCGCTGGCCACGGCCCGCGAGGCCGGTGTCACCACCGTGCTCAACACCGCACCGGCCGACGCGCCCTCGACCATCGGCCTGCTCAAGCTGGCCGATGTGATCACCCCGAACGAGACCGAGTTCGCCGCGCTGCTCGGCCGCCATGTCGGTGAGCGCGTGGATGCCAACGATGTCGCCGCGCTGGATGGCGCCAGCCTGCATGCGCTGTGCCGCAAGCTGGTCGGCAACGGTACCGTGGTGGTGACCCTGGGTTCGGTGGGCGTGTTCGTGTCGCATGCCGACGAGAACCTGCGCGGCGATACCCAGCCGTACTACCGCGTCGGCGCCGAGCAGGTGCAGGCCATCGACACCACCGGTGCCGGTGATGCCTTCAACGGTGCGCTGGCCGCGTCGCTGGCGCAGGTGGCCGACGCCCCGTTCGCCCGCCACGTGCGCTTTGCCAACCAGTTCGCCGGTCGCTCGACCGAGAAGGAAGGCGCTGCAGCGGCGATGCCGCGCTTCACCCCGGCCGACGCCGAAGCCAAGTAATTCCACGCCACGCGTGGATGACAAGGCCCGGGTGCACAGGCACCCGGGCTTTTTTTGTTTGCCTTTCAATGAGGCAGATCCACGCCATGCGTGGATGAGCGAGACCGGGCAAGCCACCGCAGCAGCAGGCCGGCGACGATTGCCAGCAGCGCCACGGCAGCGGCCACCACGCCCAGCGAGGCAAGCCCGAAGCGTTCGATGGCGCCACCTCCCAGCAGCGCGCCGAGGCCGATGCCGGCGTTGGCCGCGGACACATTCAAGGTTCCCGCCAGCGCCTGCGCCTGCGGCGCCGCACGCATCACCCGCACCTGGCACAGCGGGAACAATGCGGTATGCGCCACACCCCACAGGGCCAGTGCGATCAGCACGAACGTGCCGTGGCCGGCCAGCCCGACACTGGCCAGCATGCCCAGCGCCAGCACCGCGCAGAACACCAGGGTCGCGCCCAGCGGCGCACGATCGACCCAGCGCCCACCCAGTGCATTGCCGATCAACCCGACAGCTCCGAAGCCCATCAGCCACCAGCCCACCTGTGCCGCCGGTACCTGCATCAGCCGCTCCAGCACATCGGCCAGGTAGGTATAGGCAGCAAACATCGCGGTAAACACCAGCACCGACAGCAGCACATCGCACAGCAACTGCGGCTGGCGCAGTACTCGTGCCTGTTCGCCCAGCGCGCGCCGCGGTCCGGCCACGGTGTCCGGCATCCACAACGCCAGCGCGCCGGCCATCAACAGCGACAGGGCCGCCAACAGCCAGAAGCTGCCGCGCCAATCGAGGGCGTCGGCAGCCAACGTACCCAGCGGGATACCGAACAGCATTGCGGCGGTGATACCCAGGTAGACCCGCGCGACCGCACGACCGCCCTGCCCTGCAGGGGCCAGCTGCGCAGCAGTCTCACTGGCGGTGCCCCAGAACACCGGCAGGGCCAGTGCCGGCAGCACCCGCGCCAGCGCCAGCAGCCACGGCTGCGTGGCCATCGCGGCCAGCGCGTTGGAACCCGCGAACAACAGCAGGATGGCCACGAACAGGCGGCGCCGGCCGACGTGTGACAGCAGCGCGGTCAACGGTGGCCCGGCCAGCATCACGGTGAACGCGAACAAGGTGACCAGCTGCCCGGCGCGGGCGATGCCCAGGCCAAGGTCGCGCGCCAGCGCCGGCAACAGGCCGACGATCAGGAACTCGGTGGTGACGATGACGAAGGCGGACACCGCCAGCAGGACAACCGAAAGGCGTGCGCGGCCGTTTGCGTGGACAGCGGCCGCGGCGGAATCGAGGGAGGACATGGGCGGGCATCAGAACAGGGGTCGCCAGCCTATTTCCTCCCCGGATTCCGATTACTGCTATGTTTTCCATCGATTCCGGACAGAAATTCCCCATGCTTCCCACCGAGCGCCTGCGCGGCATCGAGGCCTTCGTCGCCACCGCCGATGCCGGCAGCTTCACTGCCGCCGCCGAACGCCTGCACCTGACCAGTTCGGCGGTGGGCAAGACCATCGCACGGCTGGAGGCACGCCTGGGCGCGCGGTTGTTCGAGCGCAGCACGCGCCGCCTTCGCCTGACCGAGGCCGGTGAGGGCTTCTACCGCACCTGCGTGCGGGTGCTGGGCGAGCTGGCCGATGCCGAGTCGGTGCTGGTCTCGCACGCAGACGCGCCCGTGGGCCGCCTGCGGGTGGATGCGCCGGCCACCTTCGGGCGCCTCAAAGTCTGGCCGTTGCTGCTGCAGCTGGCCGCCGAGTTTCCACAGTTGCATCCGCAGGTGACCTTCAGCGACCGCTTCAGCGACCTCGCCGAGGACGGCGTCGACCTCGCCGTACGCATCGGCGGTCCCGAGCCGCTGCCCGCCACGCTGGGCAGCCGCCTGCTCGGTTACGAATGCCTGCGCTTCTGCGCCTCCCCGGCCTATCTGCTTCGGCATGGCCAACCCCGCTCGGCCGCCGAGCTGGCCGGGCATGACGGTGTGCTGTTCGGACGCGCGGACGGCAGCATCGGGCCGTGGCAGGTGGCCGATGGCAGGCAGCGCAGTACACCGCTGCAGGCCCGTGCGCGCCTGGTGGTTGGCAGCGCCGAGGCCCAGGTGGCGGCGGTCGAGGCCGGCTTCGGCATCGCGCAGCTGGCCACCTGGCTGGTCGATGACGCGCTGGCGCGCGGCAGCCTGGTCTCGATCCTGCCGTCACTGGACTGCCGCGGCCTGCCGCTGCGCCTGCTGTGGCCGCAGGGCCGGCAACGGCTGCCACGCGTGGACGTGGCCCTGGACCGTCTCGGCGCCGGGTTGCAGATCGATCCGCCGCGCTGAGCGAAGCGCCATCGGCGGCGGTCGCATCGAACAGCTGCGACTGCCGGTCGCATTGCCCGCATCCCGCCCCTCACCCACCATCCGCGCAGCGTTTCAGCGTGGGCAGGACATGGACGGATTCCCCTGGTTGCTGGTTGCCGCCGCCGGTAGTGCCATCGCAGCCTTGCTGCATATCGGCTGCATTGCCTTCGGCGCCGCGTGGTACAGGTACTTCGGTGCTGGCCAGCGCATGGTCCGGCTGGCACAGGCCGGGCATTGGTGGCCGCCGCTGATGACCGCCGGCATCACTGCCGTGCTGGTGGCCTGGACGCTGTACGCACTGGCAGCCGCGGGCTGGCATTCGCCGCTGCCGGCCAGTCGTCTGGTCCTGTCGGGCATCGCCCTGCTGTTGCTGCTGCGCGCGGCGATGGGCTTCGGGCTGGCCCTGCTCCGGCCCGGCTACAACGGCCGGCGCTTCTGGGTGGTCAGTTCACTGCTCTGCCTCAGCCTGGGGCTGGCCTTCGCGCTGGGTACCGGCCAGGCCTGGCAGAGCCTGGGCTAGCCGCTCACCATCGCCCGCCTGTGGGGGCGGCGGAAGCAACCGTCAAGCATCTGCTGATGCCTGTACGGCATGAGGTCGGTGCCGATCGGCCTGAACCGGACCGCGCCCGACGCGGTCGTACCGCCGCGCGCGCCCTACAATGGGCGCATGCAGATCGGCCCGTACACCATTGCCCCCAACGTCGTGCTGGCGCCCATGGCCGGCGTCACCGACAAGCCCTTCCGCCTGCTGTGCAAACGGCTGGGCGCGGGTCTGGCCGCCTCGGAAATGACCATCAGTGATCCGCGCTTCTGGAACACGCGCAAGTCGATCCACCGCATGGACCATGACGGCGAACCGGCCCCGATCAGCGTGCAGATCGCCGGCACCGAGCCGCAGCAGCTGGCCGAGGCCGCGCGCTACAACGTCGACCACGGCGCGCAGATCATCGACATCAACATGGGCTGCCCGGCCAAGAAGGTGTGCAACGCCTGGGCCGGTTCGGCGCTGATGCGCGACGAGCAACTGGTGGCGCGCATCCTCGAGGCCGTGGTCAACGCGGTGGACGTGCCGGTCACGCTGAAGATCCGCACCGGTTGGGACTGCGATCATCGCAATGGCCCGCTGATCGCACGCATCGCCGAGGACAGCGGTATCGCGGCACTGGCGGTGCACGGCCGTACCCGCGACCAGCACTACACCGGCCAGGCGGAGTACGCCACGATCGGCGAGATCAAGGCCGCGCTGCGCATTCCGGTGATCGCCAACGGCGATATCGATTCGCCGCAGAAGGCCGCCTACGTCCTGAAGGAAACCGGCGTGGATGCGGTGATGATCGGTCGCTCGGCGCAGGGCCGGCCGTGGATCTTCCGCGAAGTGGCGCACTACCTGGCCACCGGCGAGGAACTGCCACCGCCATCACTGGCGGAAGTGCGCGACATCCTGCTTGGCCACCTGCACGCGCTGCATGCGTTCTATGGCGAGCCGCAGGGCGTGCGCATCGCGCGCAAGCACCTGGGCTGGTATGCCAAGGACCGGCCGGAGAATGCCGCTTTCCGCGCGGTGGTCAACCGTGCCGAGGATCCGGCCAGCCAGATCGCATTGACCACCGAATACTTCGACCGCCTGATCGCCGGGGAACCGGCGCTGCCTTCGGCGGCCTGAGCCGCCAGCCCCGCGTTTGCGAACAGTCGAGCCAGCTCGACGCTACAAGAGCCCACCATGACCCCGCCGATTTCCTCCCCGACCTATCTGCACGGGTTTTCCGGCACCGAGCAGCAGCGCCTGATGACCCAGGCCCGGCTGCTGGAGTCAAGCATCTTCGGCCAGATCGACTACAGCGGCGCTCGGCGCCTGCTGGAAGTCGGTAGCGGCGTCGGCGCACAGACCGAGATCCTGCTGCGCCGCTTCCCCGAGCTGCACGTGACCGGCGTGGACCTGAGCGAAACGCAGCTGGTCACCGCGCGCGAGAACCTGGCGCGCACGCCGTGGTGCAGCGACCGCTATACCCTGCAGCAGGCCGATGCCGGTGAGCTGCCGTTCGAGGCACGCAGCTTCGACGCGGCGTTCCTGTGCTGGGTGCTGGAGCACGTGCCGTCACCCGCACGTGTGCTGAGCGAAGTGCGCCGGGTGCTGGCACCGGGTTCGCCGGTGTACATCACCGAAGTGATGAATGCCTCGTTCCTGCTCGATCCGTATTCGCCGCACATCTGGCGCTACTGGATGGCCTTCAACGATTTCCAGTACGACCACGGGGGCGACCCGTTCGTCGGCGCCAAGCTGGGCAACCTGCTGCTGGCCGGCGGCTTCCGCGACGTGCACACCGAGATCAAGACCATCCACCTGGACAACCGCGAGCCGGCGCGTCGCAAGACGATGATCGCGTTCTGGGAACAGCTGCTGCTGTCGGCCGCCGACCAGCTGCTGCAGGCCGGCTCGGTGGACGAGGAAACCGTGGAGGGTATGCGCCGCGAGTTCCGCCTGGTGCAGAACGACCCGAACGCGGTGTTCTTCTACTCGTTCGTGCAGGGCCGCGCGACGGTGTATTGAGGCCCATCCTCGCCACAGGATGGCCTGCGGCTCCGGCGGCAACCCGCTAGAATCCCGCAGTCCCGGCCTCGGAACGGCGCGTGCCGGGATCCCCCTCTATTGCCCTCAGGCATCGGTGTGCGGGTACGTCGCGCATGGATGGACCTTACCTGCGAGCGCATGATGAGTGACAGCGGACGAACGCCTTTCTCCACCCATGATGTGAACCTGCCGGGCGGGCTCCTGCCCAGCCAGACGCGCCTGCTCGCCGGGATCATCGCGCTGTTGTGCATTCTCTACGTCGCATTCGCGCTGACGCCATCCTCCTACTCGCTGGCCTACGAGTATCTCGGCCTGGCGCCACAGAACCCGGTGCTTGGCAGCGCCCGCATGATCCGCAGCGATGAGTGGATCGTGTTCACGCCCTACATCCAGATCGCGGTCAACAACGATTTCGGCCAGTTCAACGCACACTCGCCGTACCACGAGTCACTGCGCACCTTCCAGGCGCTGCCGCTGCTCGACTGGGGCCTGCTGTTCAAGCCCTACCACTGGGCGTTCTTCGTGTTGCCAGCAGCGAACGCCTATTCGTTCTTCTTCATGTTCATGGCCATGGCCTTCCTGAGCGGATGGGCCCTGTTCCTGCGCCAATTGCGGATGCCGGTACCAGCCGCAGTGCTGGTTTCGGCCACGCTGTTCTTCGCGCCATTCGTGCAGGTCTGGTGGACCAGCAATGCCGGTGCCTTCGCTCTGGCACCCTGGGCCGCCGCAGCCTGGCTGTGCATCGGCAATCGCTGGGTTCGCATCCTGGCCAGTGCGTACGCCCTCGCTGTCTGGGTGATCGCAGTGTCCTATCCGCCCTTCATCATTTCCTCGCTGCTGGCCATGGCGGTGCTGGTCCTGGCCTTCCGTCGCGATGCCCTCACGCTTCCACGACTGATCGATGCCGGCATCGCAGGCGCGCTCGCATTGGCCGTGTTCATCGGTTACTTCCACGACATCATCCCGATCGTTCGCAACACGGTTTATCCGGGCCAGCGCCAGAGCGCCGGAGGTGGGGTCGGGCTGACGTCCCTGTTCGCGCACGTCTTCCCGAACCTGATGACCTACCGGTTTGCACCGCTGCCAATGTTCAAAGGCTCCAACGAGTGCGAGATCGCCGTACTCGGCAGCCTGTTGCCGCTGTTCACTCTGGTCCTTGCTGATGGCGCACGACTGCGCGAATGGGTGCGGGGCCACCGCGGCAGCGTGCTGGCCCTCGCCGCTGGCGTACTGCTGATCGCCTGCTGGATCTTCCTGCCCGTGCCCGTTCTGGTCGGCAAGTTGACCGGACTCTCGATGGTGCCACCCGCACGCGCGCTGCTGGCGTTCGGCCTGCTGCTCAACATCGGCTGCGCGATGATCCTGGTGCGGTGCGGCGTACGCCTGGAGCGCAGGCGTCTGCTGCTGCTGGCTGCGCTGCTGATGGCTGGCAGCGTGGCCAAGTTCCTGTTCGGCGAAGGCCAGTTCAGCCGCCTGCACAGCGCCGCCGATGCCATTCCCTACCTCTGCTTGGCGGGGCTGGCCGTTGCCGCCCTCCGCCCAAAGCTCTCGGCGCATGCGGCCACCTTGGTCCTGGCCACCGCCGCTTTGGCCAATCTGCTGGGCAATGGCTTGTTCAACCCTGTGCAGCCTGCCGGGCCGATCTTTGCGATGGACCGCGCTGCCGTCCTGCACTCCCTGCAAGCCCGGGGCTCAGCCACCACGTCCGAAGGCGCGCTGGTGGCTCCCGGTGGGTTCGGGGCCCTCCTGCCGGGTGTTGGTATTCCCGCCGTGAACCATGTGCTGTACCTGCCACAGATGGAATACTTCCGCCGGTACTTCCCATTGATGCCCGACGAGGCGTTCAATTTCACCTTCAACCGCTACCACCACATCACCGTAGCGCCTGAGGGCGACGTACCGCAGGTGCTGCAGGGGGATCTGGTGGAACTGCCGGCAAAGGCCCTGCTGGCCCACCCAGCCCCATGAGTCCGATGACCACCATTACGCCCTCCGCATCCACGCCGGCTCGGATCGCCGTGATCATCCCCTGCTACAAAGTGACCCGCCACGTGCTGTCCGTCCTCGCGGCGATCGATGATGCGGTAACGGCGATCTACTGCGTGGATGATGCGTGCCCCGACGGCAGCGGCCGCCTGATCCAGGCCGAAGCCAACGACCCGCGTATCGCCGTGCTGTTCCATCAGCACAACCTGGGCGTCGGCGGCGCGATCAAGACCGGGTACCGCGCGGCCATCGCAGATGGCATGGACATTCTGGTGAAGGTCGATGGCGATGGGCAGATGGACCCGGCGCTGCTGATGGACTTTGTCGCGCCGATCGCCGACGGCCATGCCGACTACACCAAGGGCAACCGATTCTGGAACCTGACCCACATCCGCCGCATGCCCCCGGTGCGGCGCCTGGGCAACCTGCTGCTGTCCTTCATGACCAAGGCCTCATCCGGGTACTGGCAGGTGTTCGATCCGACCAACGGCTACACCGCCATCCATGCCAAGGTCGCCAGCCACCTGAAGCTCGAGGCGGTCAGCGACCGCTATTTCTTCGAGACCGACATGCTGTTCCGACTGAACACCGTGCGCGCGGTCGTGCAGGATGTGGCAATGGACGCCCACTACGGCGACGAAACCAGCAACCTGCGCATCGGTCGCATCCTGGGTGAGTTCAGCTTCAAGCACCTGCGCAACACGCTCAAGCGCATTGCCTACAACTATTTCCTGCGCGACCTCAGCATCGCGTCACTGGAGCTGATCGCCGGCAGCAGCCTGCTCGCCTTCGGGGGGCTGTTCGGGCTGTACCACTGGGTGCGGTCGGCCCAGGCCGATGTCGCCACGCCGGTGGGTACCATCATGATCGCCATGGTCGCGCTGATCTCCGGGCTGCAGTTCCTGCTGGCGTTCGTTGGCTTTGACATTGCCAACGTCCCACGCCAGGTGCTGAACCGTTCTATCAAGCTCAACCGCCAACCGCAGTAGAGCCACGCCATGCGTGGCTGCCACTGCCGATGTCACGCCATCCACGCATGGCGTGGATCTACGGGTGCGCCGCACCAGTCCCGGAGGCTGCCGGCTCGTGCCAGATCCGCTGCCACATCGCCGCCAGTCGGCGCCCGGCATCCGCGCGCGCGGCCGGGCTGCTGTAATCCGTCCGCACCTGCTCGGGCGTGATCGGTCGCCACCGCCCGTCGACCTGCTCGGCCACGGCGAAGTTGAAGGTGTAGTCCGGCTCCAGCCCCATGCGAAGGTCGCTCAGGACCAGCCGCCCGTCCACCACCTGTGCACGCATGAAGCCCCGGTTGAACCACGTCAGCTGCTGCACTGCCGGGATGCTCCCTGCTTCGCGCAACGCCTGTACATTGGACGCATGGCCTTCGAACTGCATCGGTCCATGGTCGGCCACCAGCGAGCGGTCGCCCACCACGTAGCCGTTCGGCGTCATCGCCACCACGCGCCACAGCAGGGTGTTGAACGGCATCGGCACCGAGAAGCGCGGTGCATCGCCCAGACCCATCGCCGCCAGGCTCTGCTGGGCAGCACGGTCGACCTGGGCCTTTGCGATCAGGCCCCAGCCCAGGTAGCCGCTGCTGACCAGCAATGCCACGCCCAGCACCTTGCCAGCCCAGGGGCGGGCGCGGCCAAACCAGGCCAGCACGCAACCCAGCAGCAGCCACACCGTGTAGCCAAGATCGATGATGAAGACACTGGAACCCATGGTCGGGTGTGGGCGCAGCGGCCACCACAACTGGGTGCCGTAGACGGTGAACGCATCCAGCACGGGATGGGTGACCAGCGCCAGCTGGATCGCCCAGAACCAGCGCACCGGTGACTGCGCGACGCGGCCGTTGCCGAAGCGCTTGAACAACCACCAGATCAGTGCCGCCACCCAGGGCAGCACCAGCAGCGAATGGCTGAAGCTGCGGTGCTCGATCATGTTCGCCACCGGGTCGGCGGCGGTGAAGCCCAACCACAGGGCATCGAGGTCCGGCAGGGTGCCGAGCGCGGCACCGGCCAGCAGGGCCGCGCGGCGATGGCCGGGCGGAGCGATGGCAGCAGCGACGGCGCCGCCGAGCACGATCTGGGTCAGGGAATCCATGGGCCGATGCTAGCGGCTTGCGGACGCGCCGTCTCACTCCCGGACACCGTTTCTGTAGAGTCGACTGTTAGTCGACTGCTCTTCCATCAGGCTGCGGACACCACGCGCTACGCGCGATAGTCGACTCTACGGAAACGGGTTACGCCGCCTGTGACAAGCGTGCGCCCGGTAGCTCCACCAAGGTCTGCCCGTTGTGGTCCAGCAGGCGCAGCGCGCCGTCGTGGTCTTCGACCAGCGCGGTCAGGCTTTCCACCCAGTCACCATCGTTCGCATAGACCAGGCCATCGCGTTCGACCAGCGCGGCGCGGTGGATATGGCCACAGACGATGCCATCCAGACCACGCCGGCGCACGTCGTCCAGCCCGGCCTGCACGAAGCGCTCGATGTAGCGCTCGGCGGCGCCGCTGCGCTTCTTCAGGAATTCCGACAGCGACCAATAGCGCATGCCCAGCCGGCGCCGCACCGCGTTCAGCGCCTGGTTGCCGGTCAGGATGCGGTAGTACAGCCAGTCGCCGAACTTTTCCTGCAGGCCGCCAAAGTGGGTCACGCCGTCGTACTCGTCCCCGTGCGCGACCAGCAGGCGACGGCCATCGGCGGTCACATGGATGGCGCGGCGGCGCACCTGCATCGCTGGCAGCATCAGCCCGCACACCTGGCGCAGCGAGGCATCGTGGTTGCCGGGAATGTAGATGATCTCGGTGCCTGCACGGCGCAGCGCGTGCAGGGCCTGGATGACCTCGCTGTGCGACTGCCGCCAGTTGGCACGGCGATGGGCCATCCACCACAGGTCGATGATGTCGCCGACCAGGTACAGACGCTCACAGCGCAGCTGCGAGAGAAAACGTGCCAGTTCGGTGGCATGGCAATGACGTGAACCCAGGTGCACGTCGGAGACGAACACTGCGCGCCGGTGCGGCGACAGGTTCGCCAGCACGCTCATGCCGGCGTCCCCGCATCGCGCAGGTAGCGTTTGCGCTTGTTCGGCCGGATCGCGCACAGGTCCACTTCGATCAGGCCGTCGATCGAATCGCTGAAGTCCGGGTCCACACCGAAGGCGAGGAAGCGCGCGCCACCGGGTTCGCACAGATCGGTGTACTGGCGATACAGCGTCGGCACGCCGGTGCCGAGTGCGGCCAGGTTGGCCTTGAGCACATCGAACGCGGCGCCTGCATCCAGCTCGCCAAAACTCGGCGGCGCGGCGAAGTACTGGAACGGGCGGTTCGATTCGGCCAGGCCGGCGGTACCGCCGTAATAGCGCTGGTAGTACGCCACCAGCTGCTCGCGCGCATCGCGTGGCAGCGCCGCGCTGATCGACACGGCGCCGAACAGGTAGCGGATACCCGGCCGGCACTGCAGGTAGGCACCGATGCCCTGCCACAGGTAGTCCAGGCTGCGGCTGCCCCAGTAGTCGGGCACCACGAAGCTGCGGCCCAGTTCCAGGCCTTCGGCGATGTGGGTGATGGCATCGTCGGAATAGCGGAATAGCGACGCGCTGTAGAGCCCGGACAGTCCGTGCCGGGCCAGCGCATGGGCGCCGCGCATGATCCGGTACGCGCCGGCGATGCGCTGCGCGGCCGCGTCCCAGATCACGATGTGCTCGTACTGCGGGTCGTAATCGTCCAGGTCCCGGCTGCGCCCAGTGCCCTCGCCCACCTGGCGGAAGGTCAGTTCGCGCAGGCGGCCCAGCTCCAGCAGCAGCGGCGAATCGGCAGTACAAGTGGCCAGCAGAATCTGCTTGCCGTCGGCGGTCTGGCCCAGCTGGGTGGCTGCGGCAATCCCAGCGGCGACCTGCGAGGGTGGCACCGGGGCCGCCAGCGGCTCGGGGCCTGCGAAGGCAGCGGCATTGCCGGCCGTGCCATTGCGGCCCAGCGCATACAGCGCGCGGCGTACGGCCAGCAGCTGCGCGCCCGGGTCACCGCCCTTGCCCAGCTGCATCGGCTCACCGATGCTCAGCCGCAACGGGCGGCCGCGGCGGGTGAACATCTCGCGCGCCAGCAGCGCGGTGCCGGCCGGCTTGAACAGGGTCGAGGCGCCGTAGAACAGCGCCGAGTTGCGCGCTTCCACCCGTACCGGCAGCACCGGCGCGCCGGCGGCACGGGCAAAGCGGACGAAACCGCGCTGCCAGCGACCATCGCGGATGCCTCGCAGCGAGAGGCGCGAGACCTCGCCGGCCGGGAACACGATCACGCACTGCTCGGCGGCCAGCGCCTCCTCCACAGCGTGCAGGCTGCCACGCTGGGCCTTGCCACCGAGGATGCGCACCGGCAACAGCAGGTCCTGCAATGGCGCGATCGCCCCCAGCAGGTCGTTGGCCACGATCCGCACATCGCGGCGGATGCGGCCGACCGCGTCCAGCAGGGCCAGCGCGTCCAGTGCGCCGGACGGGTGGTTGGCGACGATCAGCAGGCGACCGGTGGCCGGGATCTTCGCCAACGCGGCCGGATCCACCTGGTACTGACCATCGATGAACTCCAGCCCGGCGGCGACGAAGCCGAATCCGCGCAACCCTGCACTGCGCTGCAGGAACGCCTCGATCTGGTCCAACCGCGACCAGCGCCCGACGCTGCGAAGCAATGGCCGCGCCAGTTGGCCACGACGGCCATGGAACCAATCGGGAAAGCGTTGCTGGAGACGCTGTTCAAGTTCCTGCATGGCGGATCCACTCATGCCCGGCGGCCGGATTGGCCGACAGCCTGCGCCCGGCAGGCGGCAGCCAGATGGCGGTTTCGGGGCAGAACGATGACGGTCGGCCCGCCCGGGGCGGGGCCGCAACCGGCCCCCTGGCCACCCCGCCCGTTGTCACGCTGGTGGAACACTGGGCCTCGAGGCTGGGGCCCAATCCCGTCAGGACGGCCCTTGCCGGGCCTACGCGGGCTTAACCACCGGCAACCGGTACAGGTTCACAATGCACAGGCGACGCACCCCGTGTATCATGCGCGCCCATCTTTCCATCCGAATCAAGGGATATTACGCCTGATGTCCAGCTATCTCTTCACCTCCGAGTCGGTCTCCGAAGGCCATCCGGACAAGGTTGCCGACCAGATCTCCGATGCGGTGCTGGACGCGATCCTGACCCAGGACCAGCGCGCCCGCGTGGCCTGCGAGACCATGGTCAAGACCGGCGTTGCCATCGTGGCCGGTGAAATCACCACCAGCGCCTGGATCGACCTGGAAGCCCTGACCCGCAAGGTCATCACGGACATCGGCTATGACAGCTCCGACGTCGGCTTCGACGGCGCCACCTGCGGCGTGCTGAACCTGATCGGCAAGCAGTCGCCGCACATCGCCCAGGGCGTGGACCGCAAGAAGCCGGAAGAAATGGGCGCGGGCGACCAGGGCCTGATGTTCGGCTATGCCACCAACGAGACCGACAGCTACATGCCGGCCGCGATCCACCTGTCGCACCGCCTGGTCGAGCAGCAGGCCAAGATCCGCAAGAAGAAGAACTCGCCGCTGTCGTGGCTGCGTCCGGACGCCAAGAGCCAGGTCACCCTGCGCTATGAAAACGGCGTGGTCTCGGCCATCGACGCCGTGGTGCTGTCGACCCAGCATGCCCCGGGCATCAAGCAGAAGGACCTCATCGAGGCCGTCCGCGAAGAGATCATCAAGCCGGTGCTGCCGGCCAAGTGGCTGCACAAGGGCACCAAGTTCCACATCAACCCGACCGGCAAGTTCGAGATCGGCGGTCCGGTGGGCGACTGCGGCCTGACCGGCCGCAAGATCATCGTCGACACCTACGGCGGCTGGGCCCGTCACGGTGGTGGCGCCTTCTCCGGCAAGGACCCGTCCAAGGTCGACCGCTCGGCTGCCTACGCTGCCCGCTACGTCGCCAAGAACGTGGTTGCCGCCGGCCTGGCCGACCGTTGCGAAGTGCAGGTCTCCTACGCCATCGGCGTGGCTGAGCCGACCTCGATCTCGGTCACCACCTTCGGCACCGGCAAGATCAGCGACGACAAGATCGAGAAGCTGATCCGCAAGCACTTCGACCTGCGCCCGTACGGCATCATCAAGATGCTGGACCTGGTGCACCCGATGTACCAGCAGACCGCGGCCTACGGCCACTTCGGCCGCAAGCCGAAGGAGTTCAGCTACCTCAACGGCGAAGGCGAGACCGTCAACGCCACGGCCTTCTCCTGGGAGAAGACCGATCGCGCCGCCGCCCTGCGCGCCGATGCGAAGCTGAAGTAAGAAACACGAAGGGCCGCTCACGCGGCCCTTCTGCTTCTGGTAGAGCCGGCCGCTGGCCGGCTTTTTTCATGGCCTTCGGAATCAATCGCGTGGTTGCCGGCCAGCGGCCGGCGCTACCCGGTTGCCGATACAATCGCCCCATGTCGACCGAACTGAAAACCCACCAGCTGTCCATGACCGTGCTGATGTCGCCGGAGATGGCCAATTTCTCCGGCAAGGTCCACGGTGGCGCCATCCTGCGCCTGCTCGACCAGGTGGCCTACGCCTGTGCCAGCCGCTATGCCGGCAGCTACGTGGTCACTCTGTCGGTGGACCAGGTGATGTTCCGCCAGCCCATCGCGGTGGGCGAACTGGTCACCTTCCTGGCCTCGGTGAACTACACCGGCACCTCGTCGATGGAGATCGGCATCAAGGTGGTGGCCGAGGACATCCTCAAGCGCAGCGTGCGCCACGCCAACAGCTGCTTCTTCACGATGGTGGCGGTGGACGAGGAAGGCCGGCCGACGCCGGTGCCGCCCCTGCAGCCGGCCACATCCGACGAGAAGCGCCGCCAGGCCGCCGCACAGATCCGCGGCCAGCTGCGCCAGGAAATGGAACAGCGCCATCTGGAACTGCTGGCGTCGAACCCGCCTTCGCCGGAGGAATGAGGTAGTGCCGGCCGCTGGCCGGCAACCTCGTGCGCGCTGCCAGACATCATGAGGTTGCCGGCCAGCGGCCGGCACTACCGCTACACCTCACCCGGTGTTCTGCACACCCTGCGAAACACCGTTCACGCACGCCACCAGCGCGCGCAGCAGATCGTCATCCTCGCGTCCGCTGGCCCGCCAGCGCTGCAGCAGGTCCACCTGCAGCACGCTGATCGGATCGACATAGGGATTGCGCAGGCGGATCGACAGCGCCAGCCGCGCATCGTGGTCCAGCAGCGTCTGCTGGTCCATCAATGCCAGCAGCCAGTGCCGGGTGAGTTCCAGTTCGCGCTGCACCTGCGGGAAGAAGCGCCCGTGCAACTCGCCGGACAGCTGCGAGAACTGCTCGGCGATGGTGATATCGCCCTTGGACAGCACCATCGAGATATCGTCCAGGAACATACGGAAAAACGGCCAGTCTCGCGCCATATCGCGCAGGGTCTGTTCGTGGCCGGCATCCACCGCCGCCTGCAGGCCACTGCCCACGCCATACCAACCGGGAATCACCGCGCGTGCCTGGCTCCAGGCGAATACCCACGGAATCGCGCGCAGGTTGCCCAGCGCTGCGTCCTGGCCGAGCCGGCGCGACGGACGCGAGCCCAGCGTCATCCGCTCGATCACATCGATCGGCGTGGCGGTACGGAAGTAATCCATGAAGCCGGCCTGGCCAACGAACGCGCGATACACCTCACTGCTGGCCCCAGCCACCGCATCCATCACCGGCCGCCAGTCGTCCTCGCGGGGCTCGGCAGCACGCGGGCGCAGGCTGGCGCGCAGCACCGCGCCGGTGGCCTGTTCCAGCGAGCGCAAAGCCAGCGCGCGGATACCGTACTTGCGATGAATCACCTCGCCCTGCTCGGTCACCCGCAGGCGGCCATCGATGCTGCCGCGTGGTGAAGCATCCACCGCGTGCGTGGTCTTGCCACCGCCACGGCTGATCGAGCCGCCACGGCCATGGAAGAAGGTCAGGCGGATGCCCGCCTCGGCCGCCACCTCCAGCAGCTCCACCTGTGCACGCTGCAGGCCCCAGCGCGAGGCCGCGATACCGCCGTCCTTGCTGCTGTCCGAATAACCCAGCATCACCATCTGCACGTCGTCGCGTGCTTGCAGGTGCGCGCGATAGATCGGGTCGGCCAGCAGGTCACGCAGGGTCGCGGTGCCGCGCTTGAGATCATCCACCGTCTCGAACAGCGGTGCGATATCCAGCGGTACTGATCCGTTCTCTTCCACCAGGCCGCCACGGCGTGCCAGCGCCAGCACCGCCAGCACGTCGCTGCGGTCGTGCGCCATCGAGATGATGTAGCTGCCCAGCGCCTCGCTGCCATGCCGCGCACGCGCATCGGCCAGCGCGGCGAACACCGCATCCAGCCGCTGGTTGCCCTCGTCGTCACCGTTGGGCAATGCCGTTTCACCGCTGGCATGCGGGCTCAGCAGCCGCGCACGGCCCACCGCATCCAGCGCCTGCCAGGCCTCTTCGCCACCCAGCACGGCGGCCAGCGCGCGCGCATGCACGCTCGACTCCTGGCGCACATCCAGCCGCGCCAGATGGAAGCCGAAGGTCTTCACCCGCCACAGCAGGCGCTGCACGGCAAAACCACCAGCGTGCTCGCCACGGTTCGCAAGCAGGCTGTCGAGGATCAGCTGCAGGTCGTCGATCAATTCGGCGGGGCCGGCGTAGGCGCGCTCGCCATCGTCCAGCGTCGCCTGCAGGCGTGCGCGCATGCGGTCGTTGAGCAGGCGGTACGGCATATCGGCGTGGCGCGGGCGCGACTGCACCTGCGGCAGCAGCTGCTGGTACTGCGCCACGCGCGCCTGCAGCGCATCGCTCACGCCCACCCGCTCGGTGGACTGGCTGAGCAGGCTGGCCAGCTGCAGCAGTTCCTTCTGGTAGCGCCCGAGCACCGCCTGCCGCTGCGCATCCAGCGTATTGCGGATGGTGTGGGCATCCACGTTCGGGTTGCCGTCCATGTCGCCGCCCACCCACGTACCAAAGCGCAGCAGGCGCGGCAGCGGCAGTTCTTCGCCGTAGGTATCGCGCAGCGCCTGCTGCAGCGATTCGTACAGCACCGGAATCACCCGGTACAGCACCTGCACCAGATAGAAGCCGACGTGCTCGCGCTCGTCATCCACCGTGGGCCGCACCGGCGAGGAATCGGTGGTCTGCCACGACGCGGTCAGCGCCATGCGGAAGCGCGCAGCATCGGCGGCGGCCTCGCCCGGCGTGCGCTGGCCGTCCAGGTTGTCGACCAGGCTGGCCACCATCAGCTGCTCTTTTTCCAGCAGCGCGCGGCGTACCGCTTCGGTCGGGTGCGCGGTGAACACCGGTTCGATGTCGATACGCGGGAGCCACTGCGCCAGTTCGTCCAGGCCCACGCCCTGCGCCTTCAGGTGCTGCAGCGCATCCTGCAGGCCATCGGGCTGCGCACCTGCGGTACCGGCGCGCTGGTAGTCACGGCGGCGGCGGATGCGATGCACGCGCTCGGCGATGTTGACCACCTGGAAGTAGGTGCTGAAGGCCCGCACCATGGTCTCGGCCTGCTGCGGCGTGCGCCCGGCCAGGCCATCGGCCAGCTCCGACAGCGGCGCCTGGTTTTCGCGACGGGCGATGGCGCGGGTACGCACGTCCTCGACGTCATCAAGAAACGCGGCCGACACCTGTTCGACCAGCAGGTCGCCGACCAGTGCGCCAAGCCGGCGCACATCATCGCGAAGCGGAAGATCGGGAGAAGCAAACTCGATGCTGCTGCGGTACTCGTTCATCGGCGACGCACAGGCCTCGGTCAACGGATCCAGGCCCCAAGCCTATCCCAGATCGGGCGTCGTGCTGCGATGCAAAAATGGTTTCATCTGGTAGTGCCGGCCGCTGGCCGGCAACCTCAGGTTGCATGGCTCCATGAGGTTGCCGGCCAGCGGCCGGCACTACCGGGTCACGTCAGCGCTTCTTCTTCGCCTTGCCCTGCTCGGCCGGGCCGATGGTCTGCTCCAGCCAGCGCTCGCTTTCGGCCAGCATGGTCATGATCGATTCGCGTGCGCGGTAGGCGTGCGATTCGTTCGGCAGCATCACCAGCCGCGCGGTGCCACCCAGGCCCTTCACCGCAGCAAACATGCGCTCGCTCTGGATCGGGAAGGTGCCGGAGTTGTTGTCGTCCACGCCGTGGATGAAGAGGATCGGGTCCTTGATCCTGTCGGCGTAGTTGAACGGCGCCATCTTCTGGTAGACGTCCTGCGCCTGCCAGTAGTTGCGCTCCTCGGCCTGGAAGCCGAACGGCGTGAGCGTGCGGTTGTAGGCGCCGCTGCGCGCGATACCCGCCTTGAACAGGCGCGTATGCGCCAGCAGGTTGGCGGTCATGAACGCACCGTAGGAATGGCCGCCGATGGCGATGTGATCGCGATCGGTCACGCCACGGCGCACCACTTCATCCACCGCTGCCTGCGCGTTGGCCACCAGCTGCTCGATGTAGGTGTCGTTCGGCTCCTTGTCACCCTCGCCGATGATCGGCATCGACGGGCTGGCCAGCACCACGTAGCCCTTGGCCAGGAACGCCTGCGGGCCCCAGTAGCTGACCGCATTGAAGCGGTACGGCGAATCGGTCACCTGGCTGGCCGCGGCTGCGCTCTTGAACTCACCCGGATAGGCCCACATCAGCAGCGGGCGCGGGCCGTCGCGCTTCGGGTCGTAGCCCGGCGGCAGCAGCAGGGTCGCGGTCAGGTCGACGCCATCCTTGCGCTTGTAGCGGATCTGCTCCTTCTGCACGCCCTTCAGCTGCGGCAGCGGATGGGCGAAGTGGGTCAGCGCACGCGGCGCAGCACCCGCATCGGCCAGCGACTGCACGTAGAAGTTGGCCGGCTCGTCCGGGCTCTCGCGGCTCAGCAGCAGCGAACCGCCCTGGTTGTCCAGCAATGCCACCGGCAGCGAATAGCTCGGCGCCTGCGAGTGGAACAGGCGGGTGGCCTTGCCCGTGGCAATGTCGAAGCGGTCCACGAACGGACGATCGCCTTCCGGCGATGCACCGGCACCGGCCAGATACAGGCTGCTGCCATCGGCGCTGGTCTGCAGCAGCGAGCGCCCGCGGTCGTCGCTGGACAACAGCGGCCGGCCCGGATCGGAATAGCGGTCCTGCCCGTCTCGATCCCACAGCAGGCGCGGCTCGGCACCGGCGTTGTCCGGGGCGATCAACCAGGTCTTGGTCCTGCGGGTCTTCCACCACGATTCGGTCAGCAGGGCCAGGTCACCGCGGCCCCAGCTGATGCCGGCCAGGCGGCTGCCAAGCTGGGCCAGGGTGACCGGCGGTTTGTCGAACGGCGCGGCCTGCATCAGCACCGCATCGCGTACCTTGGCGTCCCTGTTCGGGTCGCCGCCGTCCTGCGCTTCGGCCCAGACCAGGGTGGCGTCGGCATCACCGCGCCAGCGGATGTCGCGCACGCCGGTCACTTCGGCGTCGTTGCCGGTCGGCAGCCCTTCCACCAGCGGGCGCACGGCCACGGTGTGCACCAGCTTGCCGCTGGCACGGTCGATCACTTCAATGCGGCGCGGGAAGCTGTCCACCGGCACCACGTACGAATACGGGCGCTGCACCGGCTGGCGCAGCACGAAGCGGCCATCCGGCGACACCGAGAAGCCCATGAAGATGCCGGCCGCGCCGATCGCGCGGGTACTGCCATCCAGGCTGACTTCCATCGGCTGGGTGGTCGCGTAGTAATCGAACTGGCGCGCATCAGCCTCGTTCTTCAGCAGGTCCTGGTAGGTACGGATCGACACCACGCCGCCGCCCTGGCTGGTCTGCTGCACGGCCGGGCCGGTCGGAATGCCGTCGGCGGCCGGGGCCGCACCGAGGTTGGCCGGGCGGGTGAACACCACCAGTCCGCGGCTGTCCGGCAGCCACTGGTAGCCGCTGCCGATCACCGTGTTCAGGCCGGCAACCAGGCGACGGGCACTGCCACCGGCCACGTCCACCAGCCACAGTTCGTTGGCACCGCTGGCGGCGTCGACCTGGTTGAAGGCCAGCCACTTCTGGTCCGGCGACCACATCACACTGGCGATCGACAGCTTGGCCGGCAGGCCACTGATCTGCCGCTCCTTGCCGTCGGCTACGTTCATCAGCCACAACTTCTCGCCGAAGCTGAAGCGGCTGTCGGAGAACGTGCGCGGGTTGATGCGCAGGCCGGCCAGCTTCAGTTCCGGCTGCGCCACCACCTGGATCGACGGCAGCGACGGCATCTGCATCATCGCGGCCACGTCGCGGCGTGGCGACAGGAACAACGTGGGCGCACGGGGCGCGTCCACCACCGCCTGCAGCGCGGCCGACGGCAGTTCGTAGCCGTTGACGCCCTGGGCCTGTGCGGCCACGGGCTGCGGCGCTGCCGCCCAGGCCAGCGGGGCCACCGCCAGCAGTCCCATCGACAGGACCAGGCCGGTCCAGCGCCGAGTACGGCGCGCGTGCATGCTCATCGTTCCACCTGTGTGATGCGTGAAAACACCGACCTTAACAGGCCGTGCACGCGGCCCCATCTGCCGATGGTTGGGGTCATCCGGATGTCACGTCGGGGCCGCGATATAATGGGGGTTCTCCCCTGCCGAGGGGCGCTGCGACCGGATCCCACGAGGCCCGGCCAGGCTCGGTAAGGTGGCTTTGTAACAACGGCGCCCGGCTAGATGCGAGCATCCGCTCGTCCACAACCGGAGCACACGAATGAACGCTGTTGCCAAGACCTTCTCCACCGAAGGTGACTACAAGATCCGCGATATCACGCTGGCCGACTGGGGCCGCAAGGAACTGGACATCGCCGAGCACGAAATGCCGGGCCTGATGTCGATCCGCCGCAAGTACCAGGCCGAGCTGCCGCTGAAGGGCGTGCGCGTGACCGGCTCGCTGCACATGACCATCCAGACCGCGGTGCTGATCGAGACCCTGAAGGACATCGGCGCCGACGTGCGCTGGGCCTCGTGCAACATCTTCTCGACCCAGGACCACGCCGCTGCCGCCATCGCCGCCACCGGCACCCCGGTGTTCGCCTGGAAGGGCGAGACCCTGGAAGAGTACTGGGACTGCACCCTGGACGCGCTGACCTTCACCCTGGCCGATGGCACCCTGACCGGCCCGGAGCTGGTGGTGGACGACGGCGGCGACGTGACCCTGCTGATCCACAAGGGCTACGAACTGGAAAACGGCAGCGACTGGGTCAACACCCCCTCTGCCTCGCACGAAGAACAGGTCATCAAGAACCTGCTCAAGCGCGTCGCCAAGGAGCGCCCGGGTTACTGGGGCCGCGTGGTCAAGGACTGGAAGGGCGTCTCCGAAGAGACCACCACCGGCGTGCACCGCCTGTACCAGCTGGCCCAGGCCGGCACCCTGCTGATCCCGGCGATCAACGTCAACGACTCGGTCACCAAGAGCAAGTTCGACAACCTGTACGGCTGCCGCGAGTCGCTGGCCGACGGCCTGAAGCGCGCGATGGACGTGATGCTGGCCGGCAAGGTGGCCGTGGTCTGCGGTTACGGCGACGTCGGCAAGGGCTGCGCGGCCTCGCTGCGTGCCTACGGCGCGCGCGTGATCGTCACCGAGATCGACCCGATCTGCGCCCTGCAGGCGGCGATGGAAGGCTATGAAGTCAACACCATCGAATCGACCCTGGGCCGTGCCGACCTGTACGTCACCACCACCGGCAACAAGGACATCATCCGCATCGAGCACCTGAGCGCGATGAAGGACCAGGCCATCGTCTGCAACATCGGCCACTTCGACAACGAGATCCAGGTCGATGCGCTGGTGTCGTTCGCCGGCATCAAGCACGTCAACATCAAGCCGCAGGTGGACAAGTACATCTTCCCGAACGGCAACGCGATCTTCCTGCTGGCCGAAGGCCGCCTGGTGAACCTGGGCTGCGCCACCGGCCACCCGAGCTTCGTGATGTCCAACAGCTTCGCCAACCAGACCCTGGCACAGATCGACCTGTGGGCGAACAAGGACAGCTACGAGAAGAAGGTCTACCTGCTGCCGAAGAAGCTGGACGAGGAAGTGGCCCGCCTGCACCTGGAAAAAATCGGCGTGAAGCTGACCACCCTGAGCCAGGAACAGGCCGACTACATCGGCGTGCCGGTGGAAGGCCCGTTCAAGCCGGACCACTACCGCTACTGATGCCTGCGGGGTGCCGGCCAGCGGCCGGCACCACCGGTGCATGCAACACACGGAACGGGCGCCTTCGGGCGTCCGTTCTGCGTTTGCGTGTGGCCGTACACCCCGCATCCAGTCCCCACGGTAGATCCACGCCATGCGTGGATGCTCTCCGGCAGTAGGCTCGGTCAAGGCAACGCGCCCAGCGCGCGCTACCATGCCTACATGACCCCGGCCATCAACCTGCTCAAGCGCGAGAAGATCGCCCACACCGTGCGCAGCTACGTGCATGACGCCCACGCCGAATCCTATGGCGGCGAAGCTGTCGACAAGCTCGGCCTCGATCCGGCCCAGGTGTTCAAGACCCTGCTGGCCAGCACCGAGGCACACGAACTGCTGGTGGCGATCGTGCCGGTGGCCGGCCAGCTGGACCTGAAGGCACTGGCCGAAGCGGCCGGCTGCAAGAAGTGCGAGATGGCTGCTGCTGATGCCGCGCAGCGCGCGACCGGTTACCTGGTCGGTGGCATCAGCCCGCTCGGACAGAAGAAGCGCCTGCGCACCTTCCTGGACGCCAGTGCCGAAGCGCTGCCCGCGCTGCATGTCAGCGCCGGTCGCCGTGGCCTGGAAGTGGAACTGGCACCCACCGACCTGCTGCGCCTCACCGCCGGCCACTACGCTGCCATCGGCAAGTCACGCTGATGCGCTGGCCGTGGTCTGCAGCGCCCATTCCCCGGCTCGACGATGCACAGGCCGATGTGCTGCTGCAGGACCTGTTGTCGCGCGACGCAACGCGCATCACCGATGCCGCCCGCGTCGTCGCACGACTGTTCAGTGCCTCATCGTTGGACGCGTTGAGCGCACATGTGGATCTGATCGAACAACGCTGCCAGGGTATCGCGCTTGGCGGCATGCTGATCAGCAACCAGGCGTATCTGAAGGCCGCCCTGCGTCGGCTGCGTTACTGGCGTGCACGCGAGGGTTGCCTGTGCGCGCTCAACCCCGGCTACCCGTTCTTCGATCCCCGTCGCCTGATTGAACAAGGACAGATGCAGCTGCTCTCGGTGGAAGAGGCTGAGGGCTGCTTGGGCGACTGCCACGCCGTTGCCTGCACGCAATGCGGCCAGCATTGGCAGGCCATCGACCGCGAGTACCATTACCCGTGGTGGGAATGGAAAGCTGCCTGAAGGCCAAGCGGCCACGCATGGCGTGGCTCTACTGCGGTCCGCACATTCACGCGATGCGTGGATGACAAATGTTGCTCACGGCCGCCAGTTGGCGTTGTTCTCCCAGAACTCCACCGAGCGCCGGTAGGCCTCCCGGTCCAGCGGCACACCGGAACCGCCTTCCTCCACGCCCAGCGCATTGCGCATCATCGTGATCGGCGCCATCGGCACCTCTTCCGGTTCGGCGGTGTAGATGCAGCCGACGATGCCCCAGTCGGCCTCGATCGGTGAACCTTCTTTCGCCAGCTGCCCGGCGCTGTACAGGATCACCACCAGGTAGTTCGCACGCGGTGATTCCACGCCCTCGAACCAGCGCACCAGCACCGGCAGTTCCTCGCGGTTGCGCGCCTCGTAGCCGCTACGCAGCTGGTGGCGGTTGGCCTCGGTGACCGGCACCGTCAGGCAGCGCGTGCTGGTCCAGTTCTCGTAGACGAACAACTTGCAGAACGGGGCGTAGCCGTCGAGCACCTTCAGCGGCGCGTGCGCATTGAGGTGTGCCTCGAACTGCTCGGCGGTGCAGTCCTGGATGGTGTTGCCACGCGGCACGCGCGGGAACAGGCGGGGACGGGCGAAATCGGTGAGGACGATGGACATGGCGCAGGTGTGATCAGGAGTTCTGCTGCACAGGGTAACCGTCCCGGAGGCAGACAGGGCCGGATGCCGATGGTCACTGGCGCCAGCGTCCCGCTTGCAGCACCCTGCGGGCGACCCACTACAAGGATCGCCGGCTCATGGATGCAGCATGCGCATTGCCCCGTTCCGCCCACCGTCGGCAGTGGCCGATCGTACTGGTCATCCTCCTGCTGGCGCCGCCATTGCTGTTCGCCGCCGCTCTGCTCTGGCCGCTGTCGGCTCCGCCGTTGCCCGAGCCGGGCAACAGCCGCGTGATCGTCAATGCGCGGGTGGTGGACGTGGCGCGCGGCCGGGTCAGCGAACCCACCACCGTGACAGTGCGCCACGGCACCATCACTGCCATTGGGGAAGATCCGCAGGACGCGCGGCTTCCCGTGCTCGACGCCGGCGGCCGCTGGCTGCTGCCCGGTTTCTGGGACATGCACACCCATGCACTGCAATTGTCGCCGCAGCTGCAGTTCCCGCTGATGCTGGCCAACGGCATCACCGGCACCCGTGACATGATGGACTGCCCGCAGACCACCGATCCGCTGATCGCCTGCGTGGCCGACAAGCGCCGCTGGACCGCACAGGCCATTGCCGGGCAGCAGGTTGCACCGCGCTTCGTACAGATCGCCAGTTTCTACTTCGAAGATCCGTCACTCACGCCAGAGGCCGCCGCTGCGCGTGCACGGACGTACAGCGCGCGCGGGGTCGACGCGTTGAAGGTCTACAACCGGCTGCGTGCGGACACCTATCAGCGGCTGGCCACCGAGGCGCAGCAGCTGCGCCGTCCGTTGGTCGGCCACCTGCCCAAGGCGGTGCCTCTGGACGACGCGGTGCAGGCGGGCCAGCGCAGCTTCGAGCACGCCCATCTGTTCGTGCGCCACTGCTTCGACAACGCGGCGGCATGGCGCGGTGGCACGCTCGACGGCGAAGACCCGATCGTACTGGCCGAACGCATGGTTGCCAGCTATCAGCCCACGCTCTGCAACAAGGCGTTCGCTTTGATGCAGGCCAGCGGTGCCGCGTTCGTACCGACCCATGTCACCCGCGAAGAAGATTCACGCGCAAGCGACCCCGCCTTCGTCGACGATCCGCGCCTGGCCTATCTGGACCCGCTTTCACGCTGGGCGTGGCGTGATGACCTGCAGGCCACCGCAGCGCGCTATCCCGGCCGACGCGGCCAAGACGCACTGAAGACCTACTTCGAGCATGGCCTGGCTCTCACCGGTGCGGCCCATCGTGCCGGCGTCACCGTGCTGGTCGGCACCGATACCGGATTGGGCGGCTTCCGCTACCACGATGAACTGCAGTGGCTGCGACAGGCCGGCCTGAGCCAGGCCGACGTGCTGCGCGCAGCTACGCTGCAGGCCGCACGTCATCTGCAACGGCAGGCATCGCATGGAAGCGTCGAGGTCGGCAAAGCCGCAGACCTGGTGCTGCTTGATGGCAACCCGCTGCACGACATCGCCAATACCCGCCGCGTGCATGCCGTGCTGCTGGCCGGCCACCTCTATGACCGCCCGCGGCTGGATGCGCTACAGACTTATGCGCGCAGGCAGGCACGCTCGCCCGCAGTGATGGCACGCCTGCTGTGGGGATTCATCACCAGCCCGGTCAGTGCCGAGCTGTAGCGGCAGCTACAACGCCATCCGCTCGCGCAGTTCACGTGCCTGCCGCCGCGATACCTCCACCTCGCTGCCGTCGTCCAGCGCCAGATCGTAGCCATCTGCAATGCTGGGCGTCACGCCACGAATGCGGCGCAGGTTGACCAGCGTGTTGCGGTTGGCGCGGAAGAACAACTCCGGCGGCAGGCGTGCTTCCAGCGCGCTCAGGCTGCGGGTCAGCAGGGCGTTCTGGTCGCGGAACCATAGCCGTGTGTAGTTGCCATCCACCACCAGCCGACGGATCTCCGAGACCGCGACGAACCAGCAGCGTTCGCCCTCGCGCACGAACACCTGGTCCTGCGCGCCCAGCGTGCTGCGCGGCTCCGGCGTTTCGCCCGCCACCACCTCGCGCTGGCGCGCCCGCTGCAACGCTTCCAGCAAGCGCGGCGCCTCGACCGGCTTCACCAGATAGTCCAGCGCGTTGGCCTGGAAGGCGCGCACCGCGTAGGTGTCGTAGGCAGTAACGAAGACCACCGCCGGCACCGTCTCCAGCCCATCCAGCACATCGAAGCCGCTGCCGGAGGGCATCTGCACATCCAGCAGCACCAGGTCTGGCGCCAGTGTGGCGATCGCCTCGCGTGCAGCGGGCACATCGTCGGCCTCGCCCACGCACTGCACCCATGGCAGCGCCGACAACAGCGTGCGCAGCTCCTGCCGCGCCAGCCGTGCATCATCAACGATCAACACACGCAGCACGCCACTCATTGCGGAATCTCCAGCAGGGCCTGCATGCGGTCGCCGACCGGCTGCAGGGTGAAACGACCCTGCGTGCCGAGCTGCGCACGCAGGTAGGCAAGGCCAACGCCATGGCCATGGGTGGGCTCGTTGGCGCTGCCCAGCGGATTGTCCACCTGCAGGCGCAGCACGTCATTGTCCAGCGTGGCACGGATCTGCACCTCACCGCCGCCCGGGCGGCTGGCGATGCCATGCTTGATCGCGTTTTCCACCAGCAGCTGCAGCGCCATCGCCGGCAGTTGTGCCTGCAGGGCGTCGGCATCGATCTGCCGGTTCACCTGCAGGCGCTGTTCGAAGTGGACTGCCTCGATGGCCAGGTAGTCGTCCACTACCGCCAGTTCCTCGGCCAGCGTGACCTGCTCGCTGCGGTTGTGTGCCAGCGCCTGGCGCAGCGTGCGCGACAGGTGGGTGACCATGTCGCGCGCACGCTCCGGGTCTTCCAGGATCAGCGCGCGCAGGTTGTTCAGCGCATTGAACATGAAATGCGGGTTGAGCCGTGCACGCAGTGCATCGCGCTCCAGCGCGCTGCGCTCGGCCTCGGCACGCAGGCGCGCCAGTTCCGCACTGCGTATCCGGCGCAGGCTGTGCAGGCCTGCCCAGAGCGCTGCCCACAGGGCCAGCATCACCGCAGTGGTGTACCAGTAGAGCAGCAGCGCCTTGGGGCTGAAGTCGGCCGTCTGCCGCCCCAGGCTCACCCAGTTCCAGGCCAGCGCCGAGTGCAGCGCGATGTTCACCAGCAGCTGCGCCACTGCCGCGCCCAATGCCACCGACAGCGCCAGCCGCAGCAACAGCCCGGCCGTGCCGCGCGCCCACCAGTCGGCACGCAGCGCCAGCGCGCGGATGGCACCGCTGCACCCGAACAGGGCCAACGCCAGGCCCAGCGTGATCAACACGCCTGCGCTTCCGGCATCGCTGAAATAGGCCTGGCGCAGGCCGATTCCGGCAACACCATAGAGCGCCCACACCAGCGCATTGAGCAGCCAGAAGCGTACCGTCGAGGAGGAATCCGGCATGTCCATTCCGAGGCGTGTTGAAACTCAGTGGTGGTGGTCGAGGAAGGCCTGCACCTGACCGCGCAGCCAGCGCGGATCATCCCACATCAGGAAGTGGAAACCCTGCGCGCTCATCGCGATCTGCACGCCCTGCAGTTTCGCGTACTGCGCCTGGAACACCGCGCGCGTGCTGTCCTCGGTGCCGCCCATCGGCTGGTAGCCGGCCCAGCTGCCCAGCACCAGCGTCGGTGCGGTGATCGAGGCGATGCTGTCACGCAGGTCGGTGGTCATTACCGCATGCATGGCATCAGCGGTGGTCTGGCGGTCGCTGGCTTCGCCCCAGCGCCCCAGCTCGGCCTGCCGCTGCGGATCGCGGGTCATGCCCGGCAGGCCGGCCTTCAGCTGCGCCTGCCACTGCGCGGCATCGGCGGCGAGCATGCCCTTGCGCAGCTGGTCAGCCATTGGCCGCACGCTGTCTGCGGTGGCGTTCGGGTCACGCGCGGCCGGCAGGAACGGCAATGCGTCGACCACCACCAGCGCACTGACTGCCTTCGGCTCGGCCTGCGCCATCTGCAGCCCCAGCAGGCCGCCAAGACTTTGGCCGATCACCACCACCGGGCCCAGCTGTTGGTCATGCAGGTAGGCCAGCAGCTGCCCGCGCATGGCCGGCAGGAATTCGGCCGGGCGCGGGTCGGCTGGCGCAGCGCCGGCAAAGCCCGGCAGCTGCACCAGATGGCACTGTACGTCCTTCAGCGCCAGGCAGGTCTCGCGCCAGACCTCGGCGCTGCTGTTCAGGCCGGGGATCATCAGCAGCGGACGGCCCTTGCCGACCACCTCGACCTGCACCTTGCCGGTGCCGGTGGCGGCCGCTGCATGCGCCGAGCCGGAACCGAGCACGGCCATCGCCATGCCGATCATCGCCAGCCGGGCCAGGGCCTTCATTGCGTACCAGAGTGCCAGGAAGATCTTCATCGTCTGCTCCTTCATTGGGTGGGTGGTGCCGGGATGGGAGCAGCGTGGGCCTGGCGGAGGCACCCCGGTTGCGATTTCGGAGCAGCGGCCGCACGGCGGGGCGAACGGTCGCGGGCCGGGGACGGCGGGCTCTCACGCAATCTTCAAGCATCCATCTTGATGAAGAGATATACTGCTTCGCACCGACCGCCGCCATCCGCGCCATGACCGCCATCAGCTTCGAGTTCTATCCGCCCAAGACCGACGAACAGCGCAGCCAGCTGGACCGCGCCGCGGCCAAGCTGAAGGACTACGGCCCCGAGTACGTGTCGTGTACCTTCGGCGCCGGTGGCTCGACCCTGAGCTACACCTCCGAGACCGTGCGCCATCTCAACCAGCACCATGGCTTCGATGCCGCGCCGCACCTGTCGTGCGTGGGCGGCACCCGCCAGGAGATCCGCGAACTGCTCAAGCTGTACCGCGCCATCGGCTGCCGTCGTCTGGTCGCGCTGCGCGGTGACCTTCCCTCGGGCATGGGCTTCCCCGGCGACATGCGCTACGCCGCCGAGCTGATCGACTTCATCCGCACCGAGCACGGCGATGCGTTCCACATCGAAGTGGGCGCGTATCCGGAAACGCATCCGCAGGCGACCGATGCGCTGGCTGACCTGAAGCACTTCAAGGCCAAGATCGATGCCGGTGCCGATGCGGCGATCACCCAGTACTTCTTCAACCCGGATGCCTACTTCCACTTCGTCGATGAAGTGCGCCGGCTCGGCGTGCAGGTGCCGATCACGCCCGGCATCATGCCGATCGCCAACTTCAGCCAGTTGCGCCGCTTCTCCGAGCAGTGTGGTGCGGAGATTCCGCGCTGGATCGGCCGCAAGATGCAGGCCTACGGCGATGACGCCGAGTCGGTACGTGCATTCGGCACGGAAGTGGTGGCCCGGCTGTGCCAGCGCCTGATCGAGGGCGGCGCGCCCGGCCTGCACTTCTACACCTTGAACCTGGCCAAGCCGACCACTTCAGTGCTGAAACTGCTGCGGGGCTGAAAGCACGCCATGCGGACCGGATCGGCGCTACCCTGCGAGGATGATCCGGCTTTCCTTCCTGCTGTTGCTGCTGCCGCTGTGCGTGCTGTCGAGCGTCGCCCACGCACATTCCACGCGCCTGAACCGCTGCACCAATGCGCAGGGCCAGAGCGTGTATACCGACCGGCCCTGCGACAGCGTGGGTGCACGGTCACGGCTGCCGCCGCCCTCCCCGACCGGCAATACCGCAGCGCGCGACACGCTGGGTGCACGCTGCCCGCGCCGGCTGAGCGAGCTCGTGGACGCACTGCGCAACGGCATCCTCAGCAACGACGTCAATCGGCTGTCCTCGCTGTACCTGTGGGGCGCGGTTTCTGATGCGGGCGCGCAGCGCATCCTCGGCCAGCTGGAATCGTTGGCGCGGCGGCCGCTGGTGGACGTGGTGCCGGTGTATCCGCGGCAGGACCAGGTCGCAGTGCCGGAGGAGGGTCAGAGCCCTGCTGCGCAGGGGTCCGACCCTGAGCCGCCGGCCGTGCGCCATCCGGTCGGCCTGCGCCTGGAGCAGACGTTGCCGGGCAGCGTGGCGCGCGCTTCGACGGTGCTGGGGTTGCGACGGCAATATGGTTGTTTCTGGATCACGCTGTGATCGGGAGGCGCCAGAGCCCTGCTGCGCAGGGATCTGACCCCGCATGCCGGCTCACTCTGGCCACAGCCCGCGAATGGCGGCGATGCCCTGCCCGCCATGGCGACGCGCTTCGGCGATGTGACCGCGGCCCACGCCGCCCAGCGCATAGATCGGCAGTGACACCTGCGCGCGCAGCTCGGCGAACGCGTCCCAGCCCAGCGGCACCGCGTCCGGATGGCTGGCCGTGGCCTGCACCGGGCCCAGCACGGCGAAGTCGCAGCCCAGCTGCTGTGCGGCCTGCAGCTGCTGCAGGTCGTGGCAGGACGCGGCTACCAGCTGGCCCTCGGGCAGCGGACGCTGCGACAGCTGCAGCAGCTGTTCGCTGCCCAGATGCACACCCACGCCCAATGCGCGTGCCAGTTCGATATCGCGATTGAGCAGCCACTGCACCCCACTGCGACGATGCGCGCGCACGGCCTGTTCGACCATCGCCTGCCGCTGCGGATGCGCCGTCGGCAACCGCAGCTGGATGCGCTGCTGGCCCGCGGCCACCACGCGCTGCAGCTGTTCATGCCAATGCTGCAAGCCGCCCTCATCATCGGCCGGTGCCGGGGTGATCAGGTAGCTGTCGGGCTGGCGCAGGGCAGCCACCACCGGCAGGTCGGCCGGTGGCATTGAATAGCGGCCCAGCTTGTCCGGCGCCACCCAGGTGATTGCCTGGCCCTCCCGCCCGCGCGGCGTCCCCTTCCAGCTGCGCACGTGGCGCACCTCCAGGGTCAGGTGCTTGTCCGGATAGCGCTGCGGCACATCCATCAGCCACTCGCCGACATCGGCCTCGATGCCCAGTTCCTCGCGCAGCTCGCGCACCAGCGCCTGTTCGGAGGTCTCGCCGGATTCGCGTTTGCCGCCGGGAAACTCCCACAGGCCGGCCATGTCGCGGTTCTCGGTACGGCGGTTGAGCAGCACGCGGCCACGGGCGTCGGTGATGACGGCGGCCACGACATGGATCGATCGGGTGGGGGAAGGCATGGGGGAAGCATGCCCAGAACAGGGCGGCCGGCGCAATCACGGATGCGCTGCGACTCCCCTGCCACAAACGAAAAGCCCCGCTTTCGCGGGGCTCTTCGGCATCAGCTCAGCTGGCCGTGGCAGTGCTTGTACTTCTTGCCACTGCCGCACGGGCACGGATCGTTGCGGCCGATCTTCGGCTCGTCGCGCTGCATCTGCGCCACGCCCTGCTGGGCAGCCTGCACCTGCGCGGCTTCCTCGTCGGCGCTGTAACCGCCCACGTCCTGGTGCTGGAACTGCGACTGGCTCAGGCGGGCTTCGGCCTGCTGGCGTTCGGCCGCTTCCAGCGCCTGCACTTCCTCGTCGCTGCGGATGCGCACGCGCGACAGCAGGGTCACCACTTCGCGCTTGACGTTTTCCAGCATGTCCGAGAACAGCTCGAAGGCTTCCTTCTTGTATTCCTGCTTGGGCTGCTTCTGTGCGTAACCACGCAGGTAGATGCCCTGGCGCAGGTAATCCATGCGCGCCAGGTGCTCCTTCCAGCTCTGGTCCAGCACGGTCAGCATCACGTGCTTCTCCAGCGCGCGCATGGTCTCTTCGCCCACGCCAGCTTCCTTCTCGGCGAAGTGCTGGTTGACGCGTTCCTGCACCTTGGCGGCAATCGCCTCGGCGTCCAGCTCCTCGTGTTCCTTGACCAGGTCGGTCAGAGACATCTGCAGGCCGAAGTCCGACTCGAGGGTCGCTTCCAGGCCACGCAGGTCCCACTGCTCGTCGATCGAGTTCGGCGGCACGAAGCGGGCCACCACGTCGAAGATCACGTCGTCGCGGATGCCGTCGACGTTGTCCTTCACCGACTCGGCGTCCAGCAGTTCGTCGCGCTGGGCGTAGATCACCTTGCGCTGGTCGTTGTTGACGTCGTCGAAGTCCAGCAGGTTCTTGCGGATGTCGAAGTTGTGGGCCTCGACCTTGCGCTGCGCCTTCTCGATCTGGCGGCTGACCAGGCGGTCTTCGATGACGTCGTCTTCCTTCATGCCCATCATGCGCATGGCCTTCTGCACCCAGTCGGAGGCGAAGATGCGCATCAGGTTGTCTTCCAGCGACAGGTAGAAGCGGGACGAACCCGGGTCACCCTGGCGGCCCGAACGGCCACGCAACTGGTTGTCGATACGGCGCGACTCATGGCGCTCGGTGCCGACGATGTGCAGGCCGCCCGCCGCCTTCACTGCCTCGTGGCGCTTCTGCCAGTCGGCCTTGACCGCGGCCTTCTGCTCGTCGGTCGCGTCCTCGCCCAGCGCGTGGAGCTCTGCTTCCAACGAACCGCCCAGCACGATATCGGTACCACGGCCGGCCATGTTGGTGGCGATGGTTACCGCGCCCGGACGGCCGGCGTTGGCGACGATGGTCGCTTCGCGGTCGTGCTGCTTGGCATTGAGCACTTCGTGCTTCACACCGGCCTTGCTCAGGTGCTCGGACAGCATTTCCGAAGTTTCAATCGAGGTGGTACCGACCAGCACCGGCTGGCCGCGCTTGGCGCATTCTTCGATGTCGGCCAGCACCGCGTTGAACTTGCCCTTGCGGTTGAGGAACACCTGGTCCGGGCTGTCCTTGCGGATGGTCGGGCGGTTGGTCGGGATCACCACCACTTCCAGCCCGTAGATGCTCTGGAATTCGAACGCTTCGGTATCGGCCGTGCCGGTCATGCCGGACAGCTTCTTGTACATGCGGAACAGGTTCTGGAAGGTGATGCTGGCCAGCGTCTGGTTCTCGCGCTGGACCGGCACGCCTTCCTTCGCTTCCACCGCCTGGTGCAGGCCATCGGACCAGCGGCGGCCGGCCAGGGTACGGCCGGTGAATTCGTCGACGATGACCACTTCGCCGTCGCGCACGATGTAGTCCACGTCACGCTGGTAGATGGCGTGCGCGCGCAGCGCGGCGTTGAGGTGGTGCACCACGGTCAGGTTCTGTGCCGCGTACAGGCCTTCGGTCTCGCCATCGAGGATGCCGGCTTCGACCAGCAGCTGCTCGGCGTGCTCCATGCCCGCTTCGGACAGGTGCACCTGCTTGCCCTTCTCGTCGACCCAGAAGTCGCCTTCGCCGTCTTCCGCTTCCTGCTTGACCAGGTGCGGCACGACGCGGTTGACACGGATGTACAGCTCCGGGGAATCATCGGCCGGGCCGGAGATGATCAGCGGGGTACGCGCTTCGTCGATCAGGATGGAGTCGACTTCGTCGACGATGGCGTAGTGCAGGCCGCGCTGGTAGCGGTCGGCCTTGGACAGCGCCATGTTGTCGCGCAGGTAGTCGAAACCGAATTCGTTGTTGGTGCCGTAGGTGATGTCGGCGGCGTAGGCTTCGCGCTTGTCGCTGTGCGGCATGCCCGGGTAGACCACGCCCACGCTCAGGCCCAGCCAGTTGTACAGCTTGCCCATCTGCGCGGCGTCGCGGCGGGCCAGGTAGTCGTTCACGGTGACCACGTGCACGCCCTTGCCTTCCAGCGCGTTGAGATACACCGGCAGGGTCGCCACCAGGGTCTTGCCTTCACCGGTGCGCATTTCTGCGATCTTGCCCAGGTGAAGCACCATGCCGCCGATCAGCTGCACGTCGTAGTGGCGCATGCCCAGCACGCGGCGGCCGGCTTCGCGGCAGACCGCGAAGGCTTCCGGCAGCACCTTGTCCAGGGCTTCACCGTCAGCGATGCGCTGCTTGAACTCCGGCGTCTTGGCCTGAAGCTGCTCGTCGGAAAGCTTCTCGATCTCCGGCTCCAGCGCATTGATCTTGGCGACGATGCGGTTGAGCTGGCGCAGCTGTCGTTCGTTACGACTGCCAAATACGCGGGTAAGCAGGCTGTTGATCATTGAAGGAACCGGGTTGGATGGACACGACGCCCGGCCTCCCCCTTGGGATCCGTCCGCCGCAAACGAAACAGGGCGCCTGGCGCCCTGTCGATGGCAACACCCATTGTAGCTTGGGACGGCCGCAAGGGGTTTCAACCCGTTGGCGGCAATGGCATCCGAACATTCCCGGTAGTGCCGGCCGCTGGCCGGCAACCTCGTTCGGGCCCCTCAAGGAATTGCCGGCCAGCGGCCGGCACTACCAGATCAACCGCATCGGGTCAGAGCCCTCCCGCGGCGCGGAAGGGATCCGACCCGGGCATCAGCCGCGGCTGACGCGGCCGACCGGCGTGTTGCCGCCGTCGCCGAGGAACTTGCGCGGGTTGACCACGTTGCCGTTCTCCCACACCTCGAAGTGCACGTGGGCGCCGGTCGAACGACCGGTGGAACCGGCCTTGGCCACTTCCTGCCCGGCACGGACCAGGTCGCCGACCTTCACCACCAGGCGCGAATTATGCGCGTAGCGGGTGACATAGCCGTTACCGTGGTCGACGTCGACCACGTTGCCGTAGCCGCCCTTCACGCCGGAGAAGCTGACCACGCCTTCGGCCACGGCCATCACCGGGTCACCGACCCTGGCGTGGAAGTCCATGCCCTTGTGGGTGGCGGCACCGCGGCCGAACGGGTCGGCACGGGTGCCGAAACCGGAGGTCACGTAGCTGTTGCGGATCGGCATGCGCGAGGGCACGGCGTTCTGCTGCAGCTGGTGGTCGAACATCAGCGATTCCATCACCGACAACTGGCGGCCTGAAGCAGCGAAACGCTGCTCCAGCACCTGTAAGTCGGCGTTGACGTCCTTGACCGGGATGTCGCTGGTCGGGCCGCCGGCATCGCCGTCACCGAGGCCAGGGGTCTCGTTGAAGTCGAACTCGCCGTCTTCCAGCTTGCCCATCTGGGTCAGCCGTTCGCCAAGGGCGTTCAGGCGGGTAGCCTGCGCCTGCAGCTCGCCGAGGCGTGCCGCCAGCGCGTTGACCTGGGTCTGCGCATCGCGCTTGACCTTGGCCAGTTCCGCATCCTGGCGCTCGACCTTGGCCTGCAGCCGGGAATCATTCAGCGCGCTGGCGCCAATGCCGCCAGCAAGGCCGATAATGCAGCCTACCCCGAGCACGCTGCCCAGCAGGGCGCGGGGGCGGTCCTCGAAATAGAACCGCAAACGCGCGATCGGCGACGACTTGGCCTGTCCTTCACGCGTTTTGATTACGATCTTTTTGAATGCCATCAGTGAGTTTTCATGTCTGAGCCGAAATCCAGCGTTCGCCCCGCGTCAGTGCCGAAGCCGGCGCTGGATGCGGTGATGGCGGACAAAAGCGGGAACCCGCTGCGGCGTGCCTTGTGGCTCGACGCGCTGGACCGTCAGTTGCGCCCCCAGTTGCCGCCACCTCTGCGCAGCCGTTGCCGGCTGGCCAATGTGGACGGGGAACACCTCGTTTTTCTCGTCGAGTCCCCGGTCTGGCATGCCAAGTTGCGGCTTGCCGAAGCCCAGTTGCTCGACGCGGCCCGTTCCATCGGGCTGAAGGCCACCAGGGTGACCATCAAGACTGCGTCTCCCACTCCCACGCGCTCCCCAGCGCTCGACAACCGGAATGGACCCCACGCAGTTTCAGCCGCCACGCACAAAGGGCTACGCGACGCCTTGGCTTGCCTGCAGGACGTTCCTTCGAAGCCGAAGAAGCGGTCCTGACGACAACGGAGCATCCGGCTCCGCTCCCCGTCGCGCGTGTCACCACGGCGTGAAACATTTCGGGGGCCGGGTCGCATCCTAGCTGCCATCCGGGGGCCTGTCGTTAGATTGTTGTTAAAACTGCGTTAAATTCAGGCTTCCGATCCAACAGGTTCACAAAACCGTGACCTCGAACCGGCCTTGACGCGTGTCAAGCATGCTGAATGCGCCGAACACGCCTGAAACGACAACGCCGCCCTGGAAGGCGGCGTTTTTGCCTTTTAATTCAACAACCTACATAAATCAGGCGTAGGCCGGAGTGGCATATTCGACCGGATCCGGCGTCGCCGGCGAGTCGAAACTGACCCATTCCCAGGCAGTGGCGTCGGCCATCAGCGCCCGCACCAGCTTGTTGTTGAGGGCGTGACCGGACTTGAAGCCTTCGTAGGCACCCAGCACCTGGCCACCGGCCAGGTAGAGGTCGCCGATCGCATCGAGGATCTTGTGGCGCACGAATTCGTCGGCGTAGCGCAGGCCGTCTTCGTTGAGCACGCGGAACTCGTCCAGCACGATGGCGTTGTCCATCGAACCGCCCAGGCCCAGGTTGCGCTCGCGCATGTATTCCAGGTCGCGCATGAAACCGAAGGTGCGCGCGCGGGAGATTTCCTTGGTGTAGGCCAGCGTCGAGAACTCGATTTCCTGGCGCGACTGCTTGGCCGGAATCATCGGGTGGTCGAACTGGATGGTGAAGCCCAGCTTGTAGCCCTCGTACGGGCTGAAGCGGGCCACCTTGTCGCCTTCGGTCACTTCCACGGTCTTCAGCACGCGGATGAAGCGCTTGGGCGCATCCTGTTCCACGATGCCCGCCGACTGCAGCAGGAACACGAACGGGCCGGCCGAACCGTCCATGATCGGCAGCTCGGCCGAGGACAGTTCGACAATGATGTTGTCCACGCCCAGGCCGGCCAGCGCCGACATCAGGTGTTCGACGGTCTGGATCTTGGCGTCGTTGCAGGTCAGGCCGGTGCACAGCGTCACTTCGGTGACCAGCTCGGCCTTGGCCGGCACTTCCACCACCGGGTCCAGGTCCACGCGGCGGAACACGATGCCATGGTTGACCGGTGCCGGGCGCAGGGTCATGTAGACCTTGTCACCGCTGTGCAGGCCAACGCCGGTGGCGCGGATCGTGTTCTTGAGGGTGCGTTGCTGGATCATGGGGGATGGACCGGAAGTGACACATTAGATTAACACGCACGGTCCCCTACCCCGGCTGAAAGGCAGGCAGGACACACCGGCGCGCCAATGGGACGCACATGAAGCAGGGCGGCCGGGCCCATCCTGGCCCGGCGCCCGCGATTTCAGGACATGGTGGCGCAACCCGGGGAGGACAACCCCGGGCCGGCCCGCTCAGTCCGCCTGGCGGCGCAGGAACGCCGGGATGTCCAGATAATCGTTCGGCAGTTCTGCCGCGGCCGGGGCCGAAGAGGACGGCGCCGACGGGGCCGAAGCCGCCGCGGTATCGCTGCTGGCGCGACGCAGGCCCAGGCCCATGCCGCCGACGGCCTTGGACACGGCGTCGCCGCCGTTGTCGAAGTCGCCGAACTCCGGCTGGCCGGTGGTGGCGTTGCGGACCAGCTTGATCGGCGCGCGCTCGCCCGGACGCTGGGCCTTGCTGGCCGACACGCGGTTCAGGCCGGTGGCAACCACGGTCACGCGCACTTCGTCCTGCATGTCCGGGTCGAGCACGGTGCCGACCACCACGGTGGCGTCTTCCGAAGCGAAGCCGTCGATGGTGCGGCCGATCTCGTCGAACTCGGCCATGGTGAAGTCCGCACCGGCGGTGATGTTGACCAGGATGCCGTTGGCACCGGCCAGGTTCACGTCGTCCAGCAGCGGGTTCTGGATGGCCGATTCGGCAGCGGCCTGGGCGCGGTCATCGCCACGGGCGGTGCCGGTACCCATCATCGCCAGGCCCATTTCGGACATGACGGTGCGCACGTCGGCGAAGTCGACGTTGATCAGGCCCGGACGCACGATCAGGTCGGCGATGCCCTGCACGGCGCCCTGCAGCACGTCGTTGGCGGCGCGGAATGCCTGGATCATGGTCGCGTTGCGGCCCAGCACGGTGATCAGCTTCTCGTTCGGGATGGTGATCAGCGAGTCGCAGTGCTGGCTCAGTTCCTCGATGCCCTTCAGCGCCACCTGCATGCGGCGACGGCCTTCGAACGGGAACGGCTTGGTGACCACGGCCACGGTCAGGATGCCCATCTCCTTGGCCAGCTGCGCCACCACCGGTGCAGCGCCGGTGCCGGTGCCGCCGCCCATGCCGGCGGTGATGAACACCATGTCCGCGCCCTGCAGGGCGTCCATGATGCGCTCACGGTCTTCCAGCGCGGCCTGGCGGCCGACTTCCGGGTTCGCGCCTGCGCCCAGGCCCTTGGTCACGTTGGTACCCAGCTGCAGCTGCAGCTTGGCACCGCAATTCTTGATGGCCTGCGAGTCGGTGTTGGCGGTGATGAATTCCACGCCGTCCACCGCCGAGTTGACCATGTGCGCCACGGCATTGCCGCCGCCGCCGCCCACGCCAACCACCTTGATCACCGCATTGGGTGCCATCTTTTCGATCAGTTCAAAATGCGCCATGTCCGTGTCCTCGTTGTATCCGCTTGTCGGTGGCATGGACGGTCGGGCCTCCTGCCTTCGCGTGTCATGTTGCCGTTGCGGCTGTGTGGGTTGTGTATTGCGTTGCTGCGTTGTGATGCGGGTACTGCAGGTGCTGCGCCGGGGTGACCCCGGTGTTACGGGTTCCGCGTCAGAACTCGCCGCGGAACCAGGTCTTGAGTTTCTTGAACATGCTTCCGGCGCGCCCGGTCGGCAGCGACGGCCGCCGCGGGTGCTCGATCTGGCTGCCCATCAGCAGCAGGCCCACGCCGGTGGCATGCACCGGGTTGCCCACCACTTCGCCCAGCCCGGTGACGTGCTGCGGGATGCCCACGCGCACCGGCATCTGCAGCATTTCCTCGGCCAGCTCGACCACGCCTTCCATCTTCGAGGCACCACCGGTCAGCACCATGCCGGCGCGCACCAGTTCCTCGAAGCCGGAGCGGCGCAGTTCGGCCTGCACCATCTCGAAGATTTCCTCGTAACGGCCCTGCACCGCCTGCGCCAGCGAATGGCGCGGCATGCGGCGCGGCGGACGGTCGCCCACCGACGGCACCTGGATGCTTTCCTCGGCGGTGGCCAGCTGGGCCAGGGCGCAGGCGTAGCGCACCTTGATCTGCTCGGCTTCCGGGGTGGGCGTGCGCAGCATGTGCGCGATGTCATTGGTGACGTGGTCGCCGGCGATCGGCAGCGAAGCCGTGTGGCAGATCGCGCCCTGCACGAACACCGCGATGTCGGTGGTGCCGGCGCCCATGTCGACCAGCACCACGCCCAGCTCGCGTTCGTCGGCGGTCAGCACCGCAACGCTGGAGGCCAGCGAGGACAGCACCAGGTCATCCACCTGCAGGCCGCAGCGCTGCACGCACTTGCTGATGTTGGCTGCAGCCGACTGTGCGCACACCACCAGGTGCGCATGCACCTCCAGGCGCACGCCGGTCATGCCGACCGGATTGCGGATGCCTTCCTGCGAATCGTCCAGCACGTACTCGCGCGGGATCGCGTGCAGGATCTTCTGGTCGGCCGGAATCGCCACCGCCTTGGCCGCATCGAGCACGCGATCCAGGTCGCCCCAGGTCACTTCCCCGTCGCGGATCGGCACGATGCCCGGTGAGTTCTTGCACTGCACGTGGTTGCCGGAGATCGAGGCGTACACCGAGCGGATCTCGCAGCCGGCCATCAGCTCGGCTTCTTCCACCGCGCGCTGGATCGACTGCACGGTCGATTCGATGTCCACCACCACGCCGCGCTTCAAACCGCGCGACTCGTGCGAGCCGATGCCGATCACTTCGATCGGGTTGCCCGGCGAATACTCGCCCACCAGCGCCACCACCTTGGAGGTGCCGATGTCCAGGCCAACGATCAGCGATTTGTCACCCTTGCGATTCATGTCCTTTCCTGCGTGCTTCTGGCCGGGGTCGCCGGCGCTTTCGCCGGCGTGGCCGGGGTACCCCAGCTCAGCGTGAAACCATTGGTGTAACGGAGGTCGGCGCGCTCGATCGGCGCGTCCTGACGGTTGAGCTGCGGCAGTACCTTGACGAAGCGCTGCATGCGCGAGCGCGCGTCGTCGCGGCCGACCACCACTTCGGTGCCGTTGCTCAGCACCAGCGACCAGCTGCCGCGTGCATCCATCGTCACCCGGCGCACATCGACGCCGGCCGGTGCGAACAATGCACGCGAGTCGCTGTACAGCTTCATCACTTCTTTGGTCTGGCTGTCCGGGCCATCCAGTTCGGGCAGCGCAAGGTCGGCCAGCTTCTTCGGCGTGGGGAACAGCTTGCCCTGCTCGGAAACCAGGCGGTCGTTGCCCCAGCGCGCGAACGGCTTGTGCTCGACCAGGGTTACTTCCAGCACATCCGGCCACTGCTTGCGTACCCGTGCGCTTTCCACCCACGGCAACTTTTCCAGTGCGTCCTGGGCATCCTGCAGCTTGACCGCGAAGAACCCGGCGCGCGCATACGGCAGCAGCACCTGCTGCAGCTGTTCGGCCGGTACCCGCTTGAACTCGCCATGCACGCGCAGTTTCGCCAGCGGCCAGCGCTCGGCGCCGACCCAGCCATTGACCACGGCCACCACCGGCAGTGCAACCACCGACAGCGCCAACAGCCAGACGAAGATGCGCAGCACCGCGTTCATGCGTGCGAGGCCTCCAGGGTCTGTTCCAGCACGCGCCACACCAGCTCTTCGAAGCTGATGCCGGCCTGGCCTGCGGCCTTGGGCACCAGCGAATGGCTGGTCATGCCCGGTGCGGTGTTCACTTCCAGCAGGAAGAATCGGCCGCTGCTGCGATCACGCATGACATCCACGCGGCCCCAGCCACGGCAACCGGCGGCACGGAACGCGGCCAGTGCGATGCGCCGGATTTCTTCTTCGGCGTCACCGTCCAGGCCCGGGCACAGGTACTGGGTGTCCTCGGCGATGTACTTGGCGTTGTAGTCGTACCACTGGCCCTTGGGCACGATGCGGATCGACGGCAGCGCGACGTCGCCAAGAATGGCCACGGTCAGTTCGTCGCCGACCACCATCTGCTCCATCAGCAGCTGGCCGTCGTAGCGCGCAGCCAGGGCCACGGCCTCATCCAGGCCGGCGTCGTCGGTGACCCGGCTGATGCCCACGCTGGAGCCTTCGTTGGCCGGCTTCACCACCACCGGCAGGCCCAGCTCGGCCGCCAGTGCATGCACGTTCGATGCGTCGACCTTGCGGTATTGCGGGGTCGGCAGGCCCAGCGACAACCACACCTGCTTGGTACGGATCTTGTCCATGCTCAGCGCAGAGCCCAGCACGTCCGAGCCGGTGTACGGCACGCCGAAGGCGTCCATCAGGCCCTGCACGATGCCGTCCTCACCACCACCGTTGTGGCCGTGCAGGATGTTGAACACACGGTCGATGCCGCCGGCAGCCAGCGCCTTGGCCAGCGCAGGAATGCCGTCCACCGTGAACGCATCGACACCGCGCGACTGCAGTGCTTCCAGTACGTTGCGGCCGGAATCCAGCGACACCTCGCGTTCGCTGGAAGTGCCGCCGAGCAGCACGGCGACGCGACCGAATACAGCCGGGTCGCTCACGCGCAGCGGCGGGAAGGTCAGCGCGCTCACGCCTCGCCCTCCCCCTTGAAGCCTTCCACCGCGATGTGGGTAGCCACGGCGCCGATGTCGCCCGCCCCCATCATCAGCAGCAGGTCACCGTCCTGCAGCACGTCCGGCAGCACGCTGGCCAGCTCGGCGGCCTTGCCCACCACCACCGGCTCACTGCGGCCGCGGGCACGGATGGCACGGGCCAGCGCATGCGAGTCGGCACCGGCAATCGGTTCCTCGCCAGCCGGGTAGACCTCGCTCAGCACCAGCGCATCGACGCTGGACAGCACCGCGGCGAACTTGTCGAACTGGTCGCGGGTTCGGCTGTAGCGGTGCGGCTGGAAGGCCACCACCAGGCGCTTGTCGGCCCAGCCACCACGGGCGGCGGCGAACACGGCTTCCAGCTCGCTCGGGTGATGACCGTAGTCATCGATGATGCGCACCTTGGCGCCACTGGCGGTGGTCACTTCGCCCAGATCGTTGAAGCGACGGCCGACACCGGCGAAGCCTTCCAGCGCCCGCGCGATGGCGTCCGGGGCCACGCCCAGCTGCCAGCCCACTGCGGCGGCGGCCAGTGCGTTGAGTACGTTGTGCCTGCCCGGCAGTGCCAGTACCACTTCCTGGCTGGTGCCCTGCGGCAGGCGCAGGGTGAAGCGCATGCGCGACCCTTCCTGCACCACGTTCTCGGCGCGCACGTCGGCCTGCGGGCTCATGCCGTAGCTCATCACGTGGCGCGGGGTCCTGGCGGCCAGCGCAGCCACTTCCGGGTCGTCGATGCACAGCACCGCCAGGCCATAGAACGGCAGGCGCTGCAGGAACTCGGCAAACGCCGCCTGCACGCGGGCAAAGTCGTTGCCGTAGTTCTCCAGATGATCGGCATCGATGTTGGTGATGATCGACATCAACGGATTCAGGCGCAGGAAGCTGCCATCGCTTTCGTCGGCCTCGGCCACCAGCCACTGGCCACCACCCAGCTTGGCGTTGGCGCCGGCGGCCAGCAGCTGGCCACCAATCACGAACGTCGGGTCCAGGCCGCCTTCGCTCAATACCGCAGCGGTCAGGCTGGTGGTGGTGGTCTTGCCATGCGTACCGGCCACGGCGATGCCGCGACGGAAGCGCATCAGCTCGGCCAGCATGGCCGCACGCGGCATGATCGGAATGCGCTGGCTGCGCGCTTCCATCAGTTCCGGGTTGTCTTCGCGGATGGCGCTGGAGACCACCACGCAGTCGGTGCCCAGCACGTTGGCCGCCGAGTGGCCGCGCATGATGCGCGCACCCAGGCTGGCCAGGCGGCGGGTCGCCACGTTGTCGGCGTTGTCCGAGCCGGACACTTCATAGCCCAGCGTCAGCATCACTTCGGCGATACCGCTCATGCCGGTGCCGCCGATGCCGACGAAATGCACGCGCGGGAACGCGCGCACCAGGTCGTTGGTGTCGTGCAGGCGGCGGATCATGCGCGGCCTCGCGCAGGGCAGGCGCGGTGGCATGCCTTCTTCATACAGCTTCCTCGAGAATGATATCGGCGATGCGCTCGGCGGCATCGACCTTGGCCAGGGCACGCGCGGCTTGCGCCATCTGCATGCGGCGGGCGGGATTTTCGGACAGATCGCGCAGCAGTGCGGCAATGCCGTCGGCCAGCGTTCCGTCCTGCTTCAGCAAAACCGCCGCGCCGCGCTCGACCAGGTACTCCGCATTGCGGGTCTGGTGATCGTCGACGGCAGCGGGGAATGGCACCAGCACACTGCCGACACCGACCGCGCACAGCTCGGCCAGCGTGGACGCGCCGGAGCGGCATACGACCAGATCGGCCCAGGCAAACGCCTCGGCCATGTCGGCGATGAACGGGGTGATCTCCGCCTGCACGCCAGCCTTGGCATACGCCTCGACCGCTTCGGCATGCATCTTCTCGCCGCTCTGGTGGCGCACCTGCACCGGCACTGTGGCGCCCAGCGCAGCGATAGCCTGCGGCACGCCGGTATTGAGCGCGCGTGCCCCCTGGCTGCCGCCCACCACCAGCACGCGCAGCGGACCCTGGCGGTCGGCGAAGCGCTGTTCCGGCGGTGCGATGGCGGCGATCTCCGCACGCACCGGGTTGCCGACAAACTCCTCGCCCTTGGCGAAGGTGCCCGGGAAGCCGGTCAGCAGACGGCGTGCATAGCGCGACAGGATGCGATTGGTCAGGCCCGGTGCGCGGTTCTGCTCATGCACGATCAGCGGCAGGCCATGCAGGCGCGTGGCCATGCCGCCGGGACCGGAGGCGAATCCACCGAAGGCCACCACCGCACGCGGCTGGCGCTTGCGGATGATCATGCCGGCCGCGCGCAGCGCGCGCATCAGCCGCCACGGCGCGCCCAGCAGGGCCAGCTTGCCCTTGCCGCGCAGGCCGGTGATGGCCAGCGTGTCGATCGGAATGTCGTGCTGCGGCACCAGACGGGTTTCCATCGCACCGTCGGCGCCCATCCAGGTGACCGGCACGCCGCGCGCGCGCAGCACGCGGGCCACGGCCAGGCCGGGGAAGATGTGACCGCCGGTACCACCGGCCAGGATCATCACCGGGCGCACGTTGTCGGTGGCTGTGCTCATGACAGCCTCCCGAAGGTCGGTTCGATGCGCGACTGCAGGCGGCTGGTGCCACGCGCAGCGTTCGCTGCAGCGGCAGCCACCGGCTCGGCGCTCATCGGTACGCTGGCGGCCACCGGCGCGGCCGGCTCGTCGCTCGGCTCGGCAGCGGCGTCTTCGGTGCCGCCGATGCGCACGGCCTGGCGGCGCTCGGCGCGCTTGAGTTCATAGGACACGCGCAGCAGCAGGCCCATCGCCACGCAGGTCATCAGCACCGACGAGCCGCCGGAAGAGATCAGCGGCAGGGTCAGGCCCTTGGTCGGCAGGATGCCCAGGTTCACGCCGATCGAAACGAAGGTCTGCATGCTGATCCACAGGCCGATGCCGAAGGCGATGTAGCCGGAGAAGTGCCGCTTCATCTCCACGCAGCGCATGCCCAGCCAGAAGGTCCGGCCGACCAGCAGCGCGTACAGGGCCACGATCACGCAGGTGCCCAGGAAGCCGAATTCCTCGGCGGTGACCGAGAAGATGAAGTCGGTATGCGCTTCGGGCAGGTAGTACAGCTTCTGCACCGAGTTGCCCAGGCCGACGCCGGTCCACTCGCCACGGCCCACCGCCATCAGCGCGTTGGACAGCTGGTAGCCGTCGCCCTGCTGGTCGGCCCATGGGTCCAGGAAGGACGTGATGCGGCGCATGCGGTACGGCTCGATGATCGCCAGTGCGCTCATGCCGACCAGGCCGATGATCACCGGCATCGACATGCGCGGCATGTTCACCCCGCCCAGCACCAGCATGCCGGCGGTGATCGCCAGCAGCAGGGTGGACGAGCCGAAGTCCGGCTGCAGCAGCAGCAGCACCACCAGCGCCCCGGCCACGCCCAGCGGCTTGAGCATCGCCGGCCAGGTCGCATTGACCTCGTCGCGGAAACGCACCAGGTAGCTGGACAGCCAGACGATGTAGAGCACTTTCACCGCTTCGACCGTCTGGAACTTGGAGATGCCCAGGTTGATCCAGCGGCGCGCACCGTTGACCGTGCTGCCCAGGCCCGGTGCGAACACCGCCAGCAGCAGCACGAAGCAGCCCAGCAGCAGCATCTGGTTGTACTGCTCGATGGACTTCAGTTCAGTGCGGGCGGCGATGACCGCCAGCACGATACCCACCGCCAGGAAGATCAGGTGGCGGTTGAGGTAGTAGAACGGACTGCTCATCAAGGCGATCGAGCTGGACGCCACCATCACCACGCCCACGCCGGTGAGCGCGATGATCGCGCCCAGCAGCCACTTGTCGTAGCTGCCTTCGATGGCTTCAAGGCGTGTTGCCTGGCGGGACAGGTCGTTCATCTCAGCGCACCTTCAACGTGGCCAGGCCGATCAGCACGAGCACGACGGAGATGATCCAGAAGCGCACAATCACACGCGGCTCGGGCCAGCCCTTCAGTTCGAAATGGTGGTGGATCGGCGCCATGCGGAACACGCGCTTGCCGGTCAGCTTGAACGAGGCCACCTGGATCATCACCGACAGTGTTTCGATGACGAATACGCCGCCCATGATCACCAGCACCAGTTCCTGGCGGGTGATCACCGCGATCGTGCCCAGCACCGCGCCCAGCGCCAGCGCGCCGATGTCGCCCATGAAGACCATGGCCGGATAGGTGTTGAACCACAGGAAGCCGAGGCCCGCACCGGCGATGGCCGCACAGATGATGACCAGCTCGCCGGCGCCCGGAATCTGCGGAATCTGCAGGTAGTTGGCGAATACCACGTTGCCCGAGGCATACGCGAACACGCCCAGCGCGCAGGCCACCAGCACGGTGGGCATGATGGCCAGGCCGTCCAGGCCGTCGGTCAGGTTCACCGCGTTGGAGAAGCCGACGATCCAGAAGTAGGCGATGGCCACGAAGCCGATGCCGGCCAGCGGCAACGCCACCGACTTGAACATCGGGATGTAGAAGGTCAGCGCCGCCGGCACGTCGGCCGTGTAGAACAGGAACAGGCCAGCAGCCAGGCCGAAGATCGACTGCAGCAGGTATTTCCAGCGCGACTTCAGGCCGTTCGGGTCGCGGCGGACGATCTTGATCCAGTCGTCATACCAGCCGATGGCGCCGAAGCACAGCATCACCGCCAGCACCAGCCACACGTAGCGGTTGCGCAGGTCGGCCCACATCAGCACCGACAGGGTGATGGTGAGCAGGATCAGCGAACCGCCCATGGTCGGCGTGCCGGCCTTGGAGAAATGGGTCTGCGGACCGTCCTTGCGGATCGGCTGGCCGCCCTTGAACTGGGCAAGCTTGCGGATCATCGCCGGGCCAAGCCACAGCGACAGGAACAGGGCCGTCAGCGCGGCAAGGATGGCGCGGAACGTCTGGTAGTTGAACAGCCCGAACAGGCTCTCCAACTGCTGCAACCATCGAGCCAGTTCATACAACATGCGGGGATTCCTCTCCTTGCGCCAGCAGCGCTTTGACGATCAGGTCCATGGCACTGCCACGGGAACCCTTGACCAGGCAGCGCACACCAGCGTGCAACTCGTCCTGCAGCGCCTGTGACAGCGCACCATGGGTATCGAAATGGCGTCCGCCTTCACCGAAGGCGGCCGCAGCGGCGGCACTGAGCGGACCCAGTGCATACAGCCGCTTCAGGCCGGCGGCGCGTGCACGGATGCCGGCCTGCGCATGCAGCGCCTCGCTGTCCGGACCCAGCTCGCGCATGTCGCCCAGCACCAGCCAGCCCTCTTCCGGCGCGGCGGCCAGGGCGTCGATGGCCGCAGCCAGCGAACCGGGGTTGGCGTTGTAGCTGTCGTCCACCAGCACCGTGCCATTGCGCAGCTGATGGGCAATCTGGCGGCCCGGCACCGGCTGCGCTTCGGCCAGGCCGGTCGCGATCAGCGCCAGGTCGACACCGGCGGCCAGCGCCAGGCTGGCGGCGGCCAGCGCATTGCTGACGTTGTGGCGACCGGGCAGGCCGAGCACCACGCGGGCTTCGCCGCTCGGTGCGACCAGGGTGAACTGGCTGCCCTGCGCGCCGGCGCGGATGTCGCGCGCGGTCACCTCGGCGGTATGTTCCAGGCCGTAGCGCAGCACGCGGCAACGCGGCGGGGTGCCGACGAAATGCTGTTCGAACCAGCGGCCGTAGGCATCGTCCACATTGATCACCGCCACGCCATCGGCCGGCAGCGCTGCATAGATCGCGCCCTTGGTCACCGCCACGCCGAGCAGGCTGCCCATGCGTTCCAGGTGCGCCGGGGCAATGTTGTTGACCAGCGCATAGCGCGGGCGGGCGATGTCGGTCAGGTAGGCGATATCGCCCGGCTTGCCGGCGCCCATCTCGTAGACGGCGTAGTCGGCATCTTCCGGCGCATCGATCACCGCCAGCGGCAGGCCGATCTCGTTGTTGCGGTTGCCCGGGTTGGCGTAGACCACCTTGTGGGCGTGCTGTGCCACCTGCTGCAGGATCGACAGCAGCAGGCTCTTCACGCTGGTCTTGCCGTTGCTGCCGGTGATCGCGAACACCTCGGTGCCGCGGTCGCGCTGCATGCCGGTGGCGATCTTCGCCAGTGCCAGTTCGCTGTCGGCCACCAGCACCTGTGGCAGTTCGATCGGCAGCAGGCGCTCGACCAGCAGCGCACTGGCACCGCGCGCCTGCGCGTCGGCGGCAAAGTCATGGCCGTCGAAACGCTCGCCGCGCAGCGCCACATACAGGCTGCCCGGGCCGAGGCTGCGGGTGTCATTGCTGACCGCATCGATGGCCACGTCGTCGCCGTGGATCTCACCGCCGGCCCAGTGTGCGATCAGCGAAAGCAGGGTGCGCTTCATGCGGTGCCCTCCCCGGCCTGCGCCTCTAGTACACCGGCCTTGGCCGCCAGTGCAGCGGCGGCCACTTCGGTGTCGTCGAAGTCATGGCGCACGCCATTCACTTCCTGGTACGGCTCGTGGCCCTTGCCAGCGATCAGGATGATGTCACCGGCACCGGCACGCTTCACCGCCAGGCCGATCGCACGCGCGCGGCTGCGCTGCACGGTCACGGCGGAGGCATCGGTGAAGCCGGCCAGGATGTCGGCCACGATCACGTCGCCATCCTCGCCACGCGGGTTGTCGTCGGTGACGATGACCTTGTTGGCCAGGCGCTCGGCAATGGCCGCCATCTGCGGGCGCTTGCCGGTATCACGCTCGCCGCCGCAGCCGAACACGCAGAACAGCGTGCCCTGCAGGTGGCCATGCAGGCTGTCCAGCGCCTGTTCCAGCGCGTCCGGGGTGTGTGCGTAGTCGACCACCACGGTCGGCAGGCCGTCTTCGCCGCCCAGGCGGTTCATGCGGCCACGGATCGGCTGCAGTGCCGACAGCACCTCGGCGATGCGCGGCAGCGGCTGGCCCTGCGCGTGCAGGGTGCCGGCCACCGCCAGCAGGTTGTCCACGTTGAAGCGGCCCAGCAGCGGCGACTGCACCGCCGCGCGCTGGCCGTCGATGACCAGTTCGAAGGCAATGCCACGGCCATCCAGCTGCAGCGCCTCGGCGCGCACGCTGGCGTCGGTGGCACCGCGCGAGCTCAGGCCGATCGGCTGCACGCCCGCCGGCAGGCCGGCGAACAGCTGGCCGCCGAACGCGTCGTCCAGATTGATCACCGCGGCCTTCAGGCCCGGACGGTGGAACAGCCGCGCCTTGGCCGCGCCGTAGCTGGCCATGTCGCCGTGGTAGTCCAGATGGTCGCGGGTGAGGTTGGTGAACACCGCCACGTCGTAGTGCACGGCATCCACGCGACCCTGGTCCAGCGCATGCGAGCTGACTTCCATCGCCACCGCGCGCGCACCGGCGTCGCGCAGCTGCGCCAGCAGCGCATGCATCTGCAGCACCAGCGGCGTGGTGAAGCCGGTCGGCTCGACCGCACCATAAAGTCCGGCGCCCAGCGTGCCGATACTGCCACTGGGCGTACCGAGCAGGTGCCAGGCCTGGGCCAGCAGCTGCACGGTGGAGGTCTTGCCGTTGGTGCCGGTGACACCGACCATCGCCATCGCCCGCGACGGCGCGCCATGGAACTGGTCGGCCATCGCACCCATGCGTGCGCGCAGGCCCGGCACGGCGATCGCATCGGCCGGTGCCGGCAGTTCGGCAGGCGCCGGCGGTTCAAACAGGATGACGCTGGCACCGGCGGCGCGGGCCTGCTCGACAAAGCCCAGGCCATGCGCGCCGAAACCGGCGATGGCGACGAAGGCATTGCCGGGACGCACGGCGCGGCTGTCCAGCACCAGGCCGGTCAGAACGGGGTCGTGCCCTGCAAGGGCAACGTCCGGAAGCAACTGCGAAAGCAACATCGAAGGACTCATTGCGTGCCTCCCGTAGTGGGCGGCGTCTGGGCGTGCGCGCTCGGCAGCGCAGCATCGAATTCAGCGGCGGCATCCACCGGCAGCGCGGTCTCGGCCGGCGGCGCAGGCAGGATCGAGGCCGAGTGGCCGACCTTGCCGGACTGCTGTGCGGCCAGCCATGACTGCAGGTCGTCCAATGGCACGTCCATCAGGCGCAGGGTGCCTTCCATCACGTTGTGGTAGACCGGCGCCGACACCAGGCCACCGTAGAACTTGCCGGCTTGCGGATCGTTGATGACGATGACGGTGGCGAAGCGCGGGTTGGTGGCGGGCACCACGCCGGCGAACAGCGCGTTGTAATGACCCCGCTCGTAACCACCCGGACCGGTCTTGCGCGCGGTACCGGTCTTGCCGGCCACGCGGTAGCCCAGCACCGCCGCCTGCTTGGCGCCGCCCTGGGTGACCACGGTTTCCATCATCGCCACCACCTGCCTGGCGACGCTCTCATCGATGATCTGATGCGCTTCGTTGCGCTGGCCTTTGACGAAAGTCGGCGCGATCAGCTTGCCGCCATTGGCCAGCGCCGAATAGGCGGTAGCGATCTGCAGCGGCGTCACGTTCAGGCCGTAGCCGTAGGACATCGTGGTCTTGGTGGCACCGTCCCAGTTGGCCGGGCGTCGCACGACGCCACCGGATTCACCCGGGAAGCCGCTGTGCGGCACCGAGCCATAGCCGAATCGGCGCACACCGTCATAGAACACCTGGTCCGGCATCTTCGCCGCGACCTTGGCCGCGCCGATGTTGGAACTGCGGGTGATGACACCGGTCACGTTCAACACGCCGTTGTTGCGCGGCACGTCGCGGATGGTGAAGCGGGCCACCTGCATGTAGCCCGGATTGGTGTCGATGATGGTGTCCTTGGTCACCGCACCGGCCTGCAGCGCGGTAGCGATGGTCAACGGCTTCATCGTCGAACCCGGCTCGACCAGGTCGGTCACCGCACGGTTGCGGCGCGCATCGGGCAGCGCGCCAGTCAGCGAATTCGGGTTGTAGGTCGGCAGGTTGACCATGGCCAGGATCTCGCCGGTGGTCACGTCCATGATCACCATCGAACCGCCCGCTGCCTTGTTGGCCACCAGCGCGTTGCGCAGTTCCTTGAACGCCAGGTACTGGATGCGGCGGTCGATGCTGAGGGTCAGGTCCTTGCCCGGCTCAGCGGCGCGCAGCAGATCGCTCTCGACGGTCTCGCCCTTGCGGTTGCGGATCACCCGCTTCGCACCGGCCTTGCCGCGCAGCCATTCGTCGAACGCCAGCTCCAGGCCTTCCTGGCCGCGGTCGTCGATGTTGGTGAAGCCCAGCACGTGCGCCATCGCTTCACCCTGCGGGTAGAAGCGGCGGAACTCGCGCTGCGCGGCCACGCCCGGAATCTTCAGCGCGACCACCTTCTCTGCCTCGTCCGGATTGATCCGGCGGCGCAGGTACATGAATTCCTTGTCCGACTTCTGCGACAGGCGGCTGCTCAGCTCATCCACCGACATGCCGACCGCCTGGGCCAGCTCCGGGATGCGCTCGGGCGAACGCAGCAGGTCCTGCGGATTGACCCAGATCGAGGCGACCGGCGTGGATACCGCCAGCGGCTCGCCGTTGCGGTCGGTGATCATGCCGCGCGAGGTCTTGATCGGCAGCTCGCGCAGGTAACGGGCCTCGCCCTGGCGCTGGTAGAAGTCGCTGTTGATGATCTGCACGTAGGCAGCACGACCGACCAGCGACACCGAGCACAGGCCGAGCGCGAGCGCGACCCAGCGCAGGCGCTGGCGCAGGTTGAAGGCATTGCGCGGGCGGTTGCGGCCGGCCTTGCTCATGGCCGCACCACCACGATGTCGGCGGCCTCGGGGAACTTCATGCCGAGCTTCTCGCGGGCGATGCGATCGACACGGTTGGCCTCGGCCAGGGTCGCCTGCTCCAGCTGCAGTCGGCCGAATTCCAGGTTGATGTCATCGCGCTTGCGCTCGGCGCGCGACAGTTCGATGAACGTCTGCCGATGACGGTGACGCACGAACACGACGCCGATCGCCGAGGCCACGGTGGACGCCAGCAGGATGATCAGCAGCAGCCGGCTCATGCGTCGGCCTCCCGCTTCTGCGCCACGCGCAGCACGGCGCTGCGCGCACGCGGGTTGGCGGCCAGTTCCTCGTCGGTCGCCTTGATGGCACCGCCGATCAGGTCCAGCGTCGGCACGAACGCCACCGCCTCAGGCAGGCGGCGGTTGGCCGGCGGCGCCTTGGCCAGGCGGTTCATGTACTGCTTGACGATGCGGTCTTCCAGCGAATGGAAGCTGATCACCGCCAGCCGGCCACCGGGCTTGAGCCGTTCCACGGCCGCATCGAGCCCGGCTTCCAGATCGGCCAGCTCGCGGTTGATGTGGATGCGGATGGCCTGGAAGCTGCGCGTGGCCGGGTGGATCTTGTCTTTCCCACGCGGCATCACCGAGGCGATCAGCTCGGCCAGTTCGGCGGTGCGGGAGAAGGGCTGCTTCTCACGGCGGGCCACGATGGCACGGGCGATGCGGCGGCTCTGGCGTTCTTCGCCATAGGTCCACAGCACGTCGGCAATTTCGCGCTCTTCCACGCGGTTGATCCACTGCGCGGCGCTTTCACCGCTGTCCGGGTCCATGCGCATGTCCAGCGGGCCGTCCTTGCCGAAGCTGAAGCCACGTTCGGCCACGTCGAGCTGCGGCGACGACACGCCCAGGTCGAACAGCACGCCGTCCAGGCCTTCGGCCGTCGCATCCCACTGCAGCAGCTGGGCGAAGCTGCCACGGAAGATGGACACGCGCGGGTCCGGCGCGAAATCGCGCTCGGCAACGGCGATGGCTTCCGGATCCTTGTCCATGACCAGCAGGCGCCCCTCGGGACCGAGCTGGGTGAGCACGCCACGTGCATGACCGCCACGACCGAACGTGCCATCCAGATAACGTCCGTTTTCGATCACCCTCAGGCCTTCAAGGACCTGGGTGTACAGGACCGGCAGGTGCACCGCCGGCGACTGCGACACCGGAAGGTGACCGGTCTGCGCTTCTGGGCGCATCCGGGCACCCCGGCTCACAACTTCAGGTCGAGCAACCCATCACCCAGATCCTCGTCAGACAACGTCTGCTGGATCAGGGCCCGATGCGCCTGCTCGCTCCACAATTCGAACTTGTCGCCCATACCGAGCAATACCGCCTTCTTCTCAATGCCCACCGCACCGCGGTGGCTGGCGGGGATGCTGATGCGACCGTTGCCGTCCAGTTCCAGATGGGCGGCCGAGCCGACCAGCTTCTGCTGCAACAGGCGCACGACGCGCTGGGTGTTGGGCTTGGACATGACGTCGTCGCGGACCCGCTCCCATTCCGACTCTGCATACAGCCACAGGCAGCCGGCTTCGAACGGGTTGTAGGTCAGCACGAGACGGTTGTTGCTGGCGCGCGCGACGAGGTCGCGGTAAGCGGTGGGAACCGCCATGCGCCCTTTATCGTCAACTGTGATGGCCGTCTCGCCCTGGAACACGACGCGTGCACCTATCCTTCGCCCGGTGAAACATTGAACCACGAAAACCCACAAAACACCCGGATTTCCCTCTGATGCCCACCTTAGCAGCGGCCGAAGGGTTGTCAACAACTTTTCAGCGGGGAAATCGCCAGCCGCATCAATGGCTTGCAACAACCTTTAGAGAATTGTTCAAGGCTTATCCACAAGTTGCTGATCCGTCTCAATTTTTGAGATTGAACGGAAGTTCAGGGCTGTGGACAAGGCGTGAAACATCGCCCGCGCATTCATCCGGAACCGGCCGGAAACGCCGCCGGACTGCGCAAACGATGCACAATGAGGCCATGTGCCTGCTCGCTCTTGGCTGGATGCACCACCCGCGCTGGCGGCTGGTGATGACCGGCAACCGTGATGAGTTCCACGCCCGCCCGACCGCGGCGCTGGCCACCTGGCAGGATGAGACCTCCGTCATCGGAGGGCGCGACCTGCGCTCCGGCGGTGGCTGGGCCGCCGTCGGCGCCGGCGGCCGCATGGCCGTGGTCACCAATGTCCGTGATCCGCTGGCCGCACAGACCGGCCCGTCCCGGGGAGCACTGGTGGCCGACTTCCTGCGCGGCCGCGACCCCGCCGCCGTGCATATCGACCGGCTGGCCACCGTGGCGGGCGCGTATGCGCCCTTCAACCTGCTGCTGGCCGATGGCGACAGCCTGGAGTACCTGGGCAACCACCCCGCCGAGCGCCAGAGCCTGGGCCCGGGTGTGCATGGCATGTCCAACGGCGCGCTGGACGCGCCCTGGCCGAAGACCCGACGGCTGATGGACGCGCTGTCGGCGTGGCTGCAGGCCGGCGATGAGGACCTGGCCCCGCTCTGGGCCGCGCTGGCCGACGAACATCGCCCCGCCGACAGCGACCTGCCCGACACCGGCATCGGCCTGGAACGCGAGCGCTGGCTGAGCCCGGCCTTCATCCGCGGCGACGATTACGGCACCCGCGCCAGCACCGTGCTGCTGATCGATGCCGATGGCCACGGCGAGATCCACGAGCGCCGCTTCGGCCCGCAGGGTGCAGCCAACGGACAGAGCCACGTCATTTTCTGACCGGGTAATGCCGGCCGTTGGTCGGCATTTCTTTCCAGCAGGGTAGTGCCGGCCGCTGGCCGACAACCTCCGGATCTTCGGGCAGGCCACGCAGCTGCCGGCCAGCGGCCGGCACTACCTGCTCCAGGACTGCCAACGGCGTCATTCAGCTTCCCGGCGCAGCGCCTTCTCGCCCGCGCCACAGGGCCTGCGCCGCTGCGGTCATCCCACTGTGCCCTTTTTGCGTCTCGCACTGTGTCTATAAATGCCGCCCGCAACCTCCCAAGGTGGTCATGCCCGGCGCCATGCCGCGCGATCCACATCCACATGGAGGCCCCATGCGCCGTACCCTCATCCTGCTCGCCACCCACCTGCTCACCCTCGGCCTGGGCTTCGGCCTGGGCATCTACCTGCTGCCCATCCTGATCGCTCCCGATGACCCGCCGGTCGCGAAGGTGCAGGCGGCAATGGGCGACGCCCGCTACCACACCACCTTCCGTCGCGACCTCAAGGGCAGCGACGCGGTGCACTGGGCCGAAGGCAAGGTCAGCGTCAGCGCCCGCCAGGTCGCGTTCGACGGCAAGATGGGCCCGGGGCCGGACTACAAGGTCTACCTGGTCCGCGACTTTGTCGACAACAAGGCCGATTTCCTGAAGATCAAGGCGCAGGCCCAGCGCATCGGCGAGGTGAAGACCTTCAACCGCTTCCTGGTGGAGGTGCCCGCGAACGTGAACGTGGACGACTACACCACCGTGGTGGTGTGGTGTGAACGGTTCGAGCAGTTCATCTCCGCCGGGCAGTACCGTACGCCGGGTTGAGGACCGCGCGACGTCGAGGTAGTGCCGGCCGCTGGCCGGTATTCTGTCCGCCGCTGCTGGCAGCGTGAAGCTGCCGGCCAGCGGCCGGCACTACCGATGCGCGGTTCACGCATATGGAAGCACGCATGTAGAAGAAAGAGGCGGAGCCGGCCGATAAGCCGGGTTCTGTCGTGGACAGTCATTCCTCTAGGCGTTACGTCACCGCAACGCTCAAGCAACCTACCCGGATCCAACGCGGGCCGCGCCAAAGGATCCCTATTTGGTCTTGCTCCAGGTGGGGTTTGCCGTGCCGGTCTGTTGCCAGACTCGCGGTGCGCTCTTACCGCACCATTTCACCCTTACCGGCCTTCCGAAGAAGACGTAGGCGGTATCTTTCTGTTGCACTTTCCGTCGGCTTGCGCCGCCCAGGCGTTACCTGGCACCTTGCCCTATGGAGCCCGGACTTTCCTCGGCACCCCCGAGGGGATGACGCGACTGTCTGGCCGGCTCCGCCAGCGCACATTCTAGCCTACGCACGCCCTTCCTGCCGTGCTGATCGCGGCATCCGGTTCATCCATCCACGCATGACGTGGATCTACCGACTCCGCTGCTCTGGTGGGTGCGGATTCCGCTTTGGTGGGTGCGGACCTTGGTCCGCACGATCCATCAACTGCCGTACAACGCCTTGCGCGGTGCACCGGTCAACTCTGCCGCCAGCTTCGCCGCGGTCGACGGCGGCAGATGCTCGCTCAGCTTGGCGTAGACGCGGCGGCCATGCGCCAGCTGCGCTTCTTCATCATCGCCAGCGCCCTGCACCATCACCACGAACTCGCCCTTGCGCTGGTTCTCGTCGGCTTCCACCTTGGCCAGCAGGCCGGCCAGATCGCCATCGAGCACGGTCTCGAACAGCTTGGTCAGCTCACGCGCCAGTACCGCAGGGCGTTCGCCGCCGAAGATCGCCGCCATGTCCGCCAGCGACTCGGCGATGCGATGCGAGGATTCGTAGAACACCATCGTGCGTACTTCACCGGCCAGCGCCTGCAGGCGGTCGCGGCGGCCGCTGGCCTTGGCCGGCAAGAAACCCTCGAAGCTGAAGCGGTCACTGGGCAGGCCCGCCACGCTCAAAGCGGCGATGGCAGCACAGGCACCGGGAATCGGGCTGACCTTGATGCCCGCCGCACGCGCGGCACGCACCAGGCGGAAGCCGGGATCGCTGACCAGCGGGGTACCGGCATCGCTCACCAGCGCCAGCGATTCGCCCGCCTGCAGGCGCGAGACCAGGCGCTGCGACAGCGCTTCCTCATTGTGCTCGTGCAGGGCCACCAGCGGTTGCTGGATGCCGAAATGGGACAGCAGCTGGCCGCTGCGGCGGGTGTCCTCGGCACAGATGGCCGCCACCGCGCGCAGCACCTCCTGCGCGCGCGGGCTCAGATCGGCCAGGTTGCCGATCGGGGTGGCGACGACGTACAGGGTTGGGACACTCATTTCAGCGGTACTCACGGGGCAAGGGTAGAATCGTAGCGTGTACCCGGCCAAGGCCGCTGCCCTCATCGCATGGACCCGATCATGAACAAGCCCGCCGCACGGATCTCCGCCCTGTCGTTGTCGCTGATGCTGCTGGCCGGCTGTGCCACCACCAGCTTGACCAGCGCGCCCGAATCGCCGGCCCAGAGCCAGGCGCTGGCGCTGATCGACCAGGGCAAGCCGCGCGACGCCGCACTGCAGCTGGAAGGCCTGGCTGCCACCCTGCGCGGCGGAGCCCGCGCCAATGCCCTGGCCGATGCGGCCTGGGCCTGGCACCTGGCCGGCGACAGCGCCCGCGCGCGCAGCCTGCTGGGCCAGCTCACCGCCCGCCAGCTGACCGGCGCCAGCCTGCAGCGCTACCAGTTGACCAGTGCCGAGCTGGCGCTGGCCGACAAGCAGCCGGGGCAGGCCCTGGCCCTGCTGAAGGACCACGGCGACAACGTGCTGCCGGCACTGCGGACGCGCTGGTATCTGGCCCGCGCCACTGCGCTGCAGGGCACCGGCGATGCCTTCGGCGCTGCCACCGAACGCGCCCGCGCCCATGCCAGCCTGACCGGCAGTGCGCGCAGCGAGAACCAGGCCGCCATCGCCGGCCTGCTCGGTACCCTCGACGACGCCACCCTGCGCAGTCGTGCCGCCGCCCTGCCGGCCAACGACCCGCTGTACAACTTCGCCGGCCGCGCACTGATCGCACGCGGCCTGCCGCTGCCGCGACCGTTCGACCGCGATGGCGCCGCCCAGTTCGACACCAGCAAGCGCCCGCCGGCGATGAGCGACGGTTATCGCCCGCCGGCCAAGCTGGCCGTGCTGCTGCCGCTCAGCGGCCGCCTGGCCACCGCCGCGCAGCCGGTGCGCGATGGCCTGCTGGCCGCGTACTACGGCGAGACCCGCCGCCGCCCGGACATCAACTTCATCGACACCGCCGGTACCCCGGCCGGTGCCCTCGCCGCCTATGACAAGGCCGTGGCCTCCGGTGCCGACTTCGTGGTCGGCCCGCTGGGCCGCGACGAAGTGGACGCGGTGTACGGCCGTAAGCAGCTGCAGGTGCCGGTGCTGGCGCTGAACCGTGGCAAGGATGCGCCGCCGGCCGGCAGCGCCGGTTTCTCGCTGGCACCGGAAGATGACGGCATCGTCGCCGCTGAATACCTGCGTGGTCGCGAGCGCGGCAAGGCGCTGGTGATCAACAGCGCCGACGATACCGGCCGCCGTGCCGCCGCCGCCTTCGCCCAGCGCTTCGCCCAGCGTGGCGGCCAGGTGGTGGCCACCATCGGTGTCAGCGATGCGGTCGGCGATGTCGGTGCGCAGGTGCGCAATGCCGGCCAGGTCGATGCCGTATTCCTCGCCGTGCGTGCGCCGCAGGCGCGCCTGCTGGCGCCGCAGCTGGCGCTGGCCGGTGCCGGCGGCGCCACCCGCGTCGGCACCTCGCAACTGACCATCGGCAGCGGCAAGGTGGAAGAAGACGTGGCGCTGGACGGCATCGTCTACCCGAATGAGGCCTGGAACGTGCGCAGCGTGTCGGGCCTGCCGTCGGCCAGCCAGGTCGCCAGCACCCTGCCCAGCGCACGCGGTGCAGCCGGCCGCCTGTTCGCGTTCGGCGCCGATGCCTGGAAGATCACCGCCTATCTGGACAAGCTGTCCAACGAAGGCGGCCTGGACGGTGCCACCGGCACCCTGTTCCTGGACAGCAACGGCAACATCCTGCGCCAGCCGGCATGGTCCACCTTCAATGGCGGCCGGCCGATGCCGATCGTCGGTGGTCGCTGAGCGCAGCCAACGTGGCTCGGCGGTGGAAGCCGCCGCCGAGCAGCATCTGCAACAGGCGGGACTGCAGCCGCGTGCGCGCAACGTGCGCTATCGCGGCGGTGAACTGGACCTTGTGATGGACGATGCCGGCACCGTGGTGTTCGTGGAAGTGCGCTATCGCGCGCGATCGGATTTCGGTGGCGGTGCCGCTTCGGTGGATGTGCGCAAGTGCCGACGCCTGGCGCACGCCGCGCAGCTGTACCTGCAGGACAACCCGGCGCTGGCCAATGCACCCTGCCGTTTTGATGTGGTCGACGCCACCGGCGAGCCGCCGCAGCTGCGGTGGCTGCGTGATGCGTTCCGGCTGGATGATTGCTGATGGGTACCGTCCGCTCTGGTAGAGGCCGACCTTGGTCGGCGCTTCTGTGCCAACCAAGGTTGGCACCTGCCAGAGCGCAGCCAGGCCGGCACGACCACGGTGTGTGACTGATGCCTTCGATCATCACCCATGCTGCTGTGCCGCTGGCGCTGTGGTGCGCCGCTGATCGCGGCCGCATCCCGCCGCGCCTGCTGGCGGCCGGCGTGATTGCAGCGATGCTGCCCGATGCCGATGTACTGGCCTTCGCGCTGCACATTCCCTACGCCGATGCGTTCGGCCATCGCGGCGCCAGCCATTCGCTGCTGTTTGCCGGCGTGCTGGCGGCATTGGCCGCGGTGCTGGCGTTCTTTGGTAATTGCCGACCTTGGTCGGCGCAGCACGCCTCCGGTAGTCGCCGACCTTGGTCGGCGGGTGTGTGCCAACCAAGCTTGGCATCTACCGTGCAGGCGGCGGTATTCGTCTTCATCTGCGCTGCCAGCCACCCGCTGCTGGATGCGATGACCTCTGGCGGCCTCGGCGTGGCCCTCGCCTGGCCCTGGAGCGAACAACGCTTCTTCGCACCGTGGCGACCGATCCGCGTTTCACCGTTCGCCCCACAGTTCTTCAGCGCGCGCGGCCTGGCCACCCTGCTGTCGGAACTGCGCTGGGTGTGGCTGCCACTGGCTGGCGCCGTTGTTGCCTGGAAACTGATCCAACCCGCTCCTGCTGCCCCACGAGATCCGTCATGAGTCCTGCCCTGCCTGCTGCCCTGGTTGCCGAACTGTCCGCCCTGCTGGGCGCGGAGGGCTGGCGCATGGATGACAGCGCGCTGGAGGCCAACGCGCAGGACAACTCGTGGCGTCATCAACGCCCCGCCGCCGTCGCGCAGCCTGCCAACATCGAACAGGTGCAGGCACTGGTGCGCGCATGCCGGGCCCATCACGTAGCGCTGGTCGCACGTGGCGCCGGCACTGGCACCACCGGCGCGGCCGTGCCGCTGCCCGGCAGCATCGTGCTGTCGTTCACCCGCATGGACCGCATCGTCGAGATCCGCGCCGGCGATCGCTGCGCGGTGGTGCAACCGGGCGTGCTCAATGGCGCCCTGCAGCAGGCACTGGCCCCGCATGGCCTGTTCTGGGCGCCGGATCCTTCCAGCGCCGAGATCTGCAGCGTCGGTGGCAACCTGGCCTGCAATGCGGGCGGCCCGCGCGCGGTGAAGTACGGCACCAGCCGCGACAACGTGCTGGGCCTGGTGGCAGTGACCGGCACCGGCGATGTGATCCGCTGCGGCGGCGCCTACACCAAGGATGCCACTGGCTACGATCTGACCCATCTGCTGGTGGGCAGCGAAGGCACGCTGGCATTGATCGTGGAAGCCACGCTGAAACTGACCCCGCTGCCGGTCAGCCAGGCCGGGCTGCGCGTGCTGTACCGCGATGCCGATGCCGCCGCCGCGGCGGTGTCACGGCTGATGTCGCAGCCGGTGGTACCCACCCGCCTGGAATTCATGGACGCGCGCAGCCTGGAGCTGCTGCGCCTCAATGGTGCCGAGGTACCGGAGGCCGGTGCGATGCTGCTGGTCGAGGCCGATGGCGACCACGACACCCTGCCCTACCTGCTGCAGGCACTGGCCAGCGCCGCCGAAGGCGACGGCATCATCGAACTGGATGTGGCGATGGAAGGACGCGCGCGCGACCAGCTGTGGGCCGCGCGCAAGGCGTTGTCGCCTGCGCTGCGCAGCGTTGCGCCGGGCAAGATCAATGAAGACGTGGTGGTCCCGGTGTCGCGCATTCCGGAGCTGGTGGCGGGCGTGCAGGCCTTGGCGCGCGACTACACGCTGACCATCGTCACCTTCGGCCATGCCGGCAACGGCAACCTGCACGTCAACATCCTGTATCACCCGGACGATGCCGACGAAAACGCACGCGCGCATGCCGCGCTGCCAAAGATCTTCGCGCTGACGCTGGCACTGGGTGGCACGCTGTCGGGCGAACACGGCATTGGCCTGGCCAAGCGCGATTTCATGGCGCAGGCCTTTACCCCGGAAACGCTGGCGACGATGCGCGCGATCAAGGCCGCGCTGGACCCGGACGGCATTCTCAACCCGGGCAAGGTGCTGCCGCCGGTGTGAACGCCGCCGGGCATGCCCGGCGCTACCGGGGCGCGCTGCCTACGCTGTCGATGAGGGTCTGGCGGAAGCTGGGCAGCAGCACGCGATTGCCGTGCCCGCTCAGATGGTCATTGTCGAAGAACAGGGGTTCACCGTCTTCCACCGCCGAACAGGTGTCTGGCCCGCACAGCAACGGCAGCGGATCCCACACGGTCAGTGACGGGTAACGTGCGGCCAGGTCCGCCAGCAGTGCCATCTGCGGCACGCGCAGCATTTCCAGATCCGCACGCGGCATGCTCAGACCGCCGGCACAAGCCGGATTGCGGCGATTGAACCAGTCCGAACAGCGGTATGCACCTGCCTTGAACAGCGGTAGCGGTGCGTCGATCACCACGTGTACGCCCAGCGTCTGCAAACGCCCGAGAACATGATCAGCCTCATCGCGCGCGGCCTGCGCATCGGTCGGGGTACGCTCGGCAAGCAATTGACGATAGACCTGCTGCGCATCCTGCTGTTGCCAGTCGAATCCGCGCAGCTCCGGCATGCGCAATGCCGCAAGCAGCACGATGTCACCAGGACGTGCTTCGCTCTCGATGGTCGACAGCGCGTCCTCAATGAAGTCCTGGCAGTCGGCCGGGCTGGCCCGCAGCAGGTTGACGAAGCTGCAACCACCGCGATCCTGCTGACGCACCTCCATGCCGGTCTGGCGCGCGACCATGCTGGTCATGGTGCGATACGCCGCTGCATGCGAGTCGCCCACCACGAACAGGCGCCGCCCTTCAAGCGCTGGCGCACTCACCGGCTCCAGCGGTCGCCACGCCGGGTAGCGGCGCGCCTGCCATGCATATCCGTCGCGGGTAACGCTCAGCGAGACCTGCTCGTGGTACTCCACCGTGGCCCAGGCGCCTGCGCCGCATAGCGCGACCACTGGCAGCGCCATCGCCAGCACCTTGGCCGGTGCCAGGCGCAGCAGCGGCGCCGCACTGCGCAGCGGGCGCTCGATGAAGTGGTAGGACGCGGCCGACACCGCCAGCAGCAGCACCGGATACAGCCACGGCGCGACGCCATGCAGGCCATACGTCCAGCGCAGCAGCACCAGCAGCGGCCAATGCCACAGGTACAGCGAGTAGGACAACCGGCCCAGGTAGGCCAGCGGTGCGCAGCCCAGCGCGCGCCCAATGCGCGATGTATCCGGTGCCGACACGCTCGCCAACAGCATCAACGTACCGGCCACGGTGGCCAGCACGCCCGGAACCGGCATCGCCAGCTGCGGTGCGATCACCACGCCTGCACCCAGCAGCACCAGACCGATCACTGCAACCGCATCACCGTTCCGGCCCAGCGTACGCGTGCGCATCCACTGGTACAGCAGCGCGCCCGCAGCCAGCTCCCAGAACCGCGCCGGCAGCAGGTAGAACGCTGCCGCCGGTGCCGATTGCGCCTGCCAGCCCGCCCACGCCAGCGACAGCAGGGTGAGCACCGGCAACAGCCAACGCGACCACGGCCAGCGCTCACGCCCGCGCAGCCACACGAAGAACAGCAGCGGGAAGACCAGATAGAACTGCTCCTCCACGCCCAGCGTCCACGTGTGCAGGAACGGATTGAGTTCCGCACCGGGCGAGAAATAGTCGTCCTGCTGGCCGGCCAGCACGATGTTGCTGAGGCCGACCAGCGCGGCCCAGCCGGTCTGGTCGAACTGCTCATTGCGCCACGCGCGGGGAATGAACAGTGCGGACAGCACGAAGGTGGCCATCAACATCGCCAGCAGCGCCGGCAACAGGCGCAGCACGCGGCGCCGGTAGAAGTCGAGCAGCATCGCGCCCAGCGACGCATGCGTGCGGGAGGCCAGCGACTGGCTGATCACGAAGCCGGACACCACGAAGAACAGGTCCACGCCGGTGAACCCCCCGGGCAGCCACATGGCGTTGGTGTGGAAGACGACGACGGCCAGCACGGCCAGTGCACGCAGGCCGTCGATGGCAGCGTTGTGCGAACGTTTGGAAGGGGACATGCAGGCAACGAGCGGAAAACGGTCCGACAGCATCACCACCGCTGCCGCAGTCATTCAATGGACGATCGCGACAGAGCAGGTAGGTGTTTAGGTTCGATCCAGCCTGTGAGCGACAGCGGAGCCAAGCCATGCTCGGCTGCTCTTCGTGCTGATCGCGATGAGCCGAGCGTGGGCCCGGCTCTACAGGAATGTCGCGATTGCCACGCTGAGGCGCGCGCCACGCGTCTGCAACACATTCTAGCTTTCCAACAATTCTCATTGGCAGCATTGGCGCTTCATGCTGATCATGTAGCGCCGCCGATAACGGGTGGCACGGGCTTCCAATCCCGTTAGGTTGATGTGTTGGTTACGCTTGCCTGCCGGCGTCGCTCTTTCCTTGCTGGGTGGCGTCGGCAGGCATTCCGTCCGCGCTTACATGGCGGGCGGTGCGTGGGGGCCTCGTGCCCGCCGGCGCTTCTACATCGACCTCCGGTATTGGAACCACGCACCGTCCGCCACCCTCGCTGTTAAGCAGGGTGGCTCCTTGCCTCTTGCACAAGGACGCCGCCATGACCGCTTCCCCCTACCCGCACCTGTTCGCTACCCTGGGCGACGCCGCCACGCGCCTGCCGGACGATCTGGCACGCACACTGGAAGACACCTTCGTTGCGCTGCAGAGCGGCAACAACGCCGGGGCCATCACCCTGCAGGCCTGCCTGCAGCACATCCGCCAGGGCGATGCGGCCGACGGCCAGCCGTGGCCCGGCAGCAACCGTACACCCGGGCAGCGCGTGGCGTTGGCGCGCATCGACCGCGCCAATGCCGGGCTCAGTTTCCTGCTGGAACTGCTGCACGCCACCGAACGCGCCCGCGTGGACGGGGATATCGACCAGCACATGGATGACGGCGCGCGCGAAGGGCTGTTGCTGGCCTGCCGTGGGCTGGCCGAGTATGTGGATCTGCAGTTGCACGCGACGAAGCACTGAGCGATGCCGATACACTCGACCTCGGTAGGTGTCGACCTTGGTCGACACGGCATTGGCATGGGCGCCCGACACATTCGTGCCAACCAAGGTTGGCACCCACCAGAGCAGGACCGCTGTGGCTACGCGAAGTGCTGGTATCCGCCGTCGGCGGCTTCGCCATCCACGTGCACGCCCTGCCCTTCGGCGATGCGGCCGATGCGAGTGAGCGGCACGTCCAGCGATTCGGCCAGATAGTGCAGCGCATCGCGCTGGTCGGCGGCGGCGGTGAAGCACAGCTCGTAGTCGTCGCCACCACGCAATGCGCAATCGCGTGCATCGTCGCGGCCGAGCAGCTCACGCAGCGCGTGCGAGATCGGCAGCGAATCGGCATCCACATGCGCGGCCACGTTGCTGCGTGTGGCGATGTGGCCCAGGTCGGCCAGCAGGCCGTCGGACACATCCACCGCCGCATGCGCGAAGGCACGCAGGCGCAGGCCCAGGGTCACACGCGGCGTCGGCCGCAGCAGGCGCAGGCGCAGGCTTTCGTAGTCGGCCAGCAGCGTGGCGGTGGCGATGCTCAGCGCACCCTGCTGCCACAGGCGCAGCGCACCGGCGGCATCGCCCAGCGTGCCGCTGACCCAGATGTCATCGCCCACCTGCGCGCGGTCGCGGCGCAGCGCCTGGCCACGCCCGACCTGGCCCATCGCGGTCACCGACAACGACAGCGGGCCGCGCGTGGTGTCGCCGCCGATCAGCGCGATGTCGTGCTGGTCGGCCAGGGCGAAGAAGCCATCGGCGAAGGCCTCGATCCAGTCTTCCGACGCTTCCGGCAGCGACAACGCCAGCGTGCACCACGCCGGGCGCGCGCCCATCGCGGCGAGATCCGACAGGTTGACCGCCAGGGTCTTCCAACCAATGTCGAAGGCCGGGGTTTCCGCCGGGAAGTGCACGCCGCTGTTGAGCGTGTCGGCGGTGACCACCAGTTGTTCGTTGGCGCGCGGCTGCAGCAGCGCGGCGTCATCGCCAATGCCGAGCAGGATGTCGTCGCGCTCGAGGGTGCGGGCGCGGATGCGGTCGATGAGGGCGAATTCGGCCAGGGACATGGGGCGTTCCGGCGGGTTGCATGGATGGGCGGCGGGCGCGGATGCCGACCAGGTGAACCGGCTGGGGGGTAGAGTCGACTGTCAGTCGACTGCTCTCCGGTCCGACACTACGACTGCTGATCGAAAGGCAGTCGACTGACAGTCGACTCTACCGAAGCAGATTCCCGCGCCGTTCAATGAACGATGCGGGACGCAGTGGGTCAGTGACCCGATTCGACCTTGCGCCATTCCACGGCGGCACGATCCAGCACGCCGTTGACGTAGGTGTGGCCGTGCTCGGAACCGAAGCGCTTGGCCGATTCGATGGCTTCGTTGATCACCACGCGGTATGGCACGTCCAGGCGGTAGCGCAGCTCGTAGGCGGCCAGGCGCAGCACCGCGCGTTCGATCGCGTCCACTTCCTCGATGCCACGGTCCAGGTACGGGCCGAGGGCTTCGTCGATGTCGCGGCGGTTGTCGAGCACACCGTGCAACAGCGCCTCGAAATACGCCAGATCGGCGATTTCGCGGGCCTGCTCGTGGGCGAACTGGGCGATCAGCGACTGTGCGTTGCCGCCGGAGATCTGCCAGGCGTAGATGGCCTGCACGGCACGACGGCGGGCGCGCGAGCGCAGCACCGGATCGACGCCATCGCGGCGGACGGGTTTACCGGAGGGCTTGCCCTGGGTGTTCTTGTTCATGGCAGCTGCTCCAGAAGATTGACCATTTCCAATGCGGCGAGTGCGACTTCCTCGCCCTTGTTGCCGTGGCTGCCGCCTGCGCGGGCCTCGGCGTCTTCAACGCGTTCCACCGCCAGCACGCCGTTCAGCACCGGCACGCCGAAATCCAGCTGCACGCGCATCAAGCCTTCGGCGCAGCGGTCGGCCACGTGCTCGTAATGACGGGTATCGCCACGGATCACGCAGCCCAGGGTGAGGATGGCGGCGTGTTCGTGGGCAGCGGCCAGGCGCGCGGCCACCAGCGGCAGCTCCCAGGCACCCGGCACGCGGATCACGTCGATGTTGGCTTCGGTGATGCCGTTGCCGGCCAGGCTCTGGCGAGCGCCAGCGACCAGCGTGTCGGTGATGCGGGCATTCCAGCGGCTGGCCAGGATGGCGAAGCGCGCCGATTCGGGAGTGCGAAGATCGCCTTCGAAGTGGCTCATATGCGGCTTGGGGGACTCGATAAGGAGGTAATTCTAGCGTGGATGGGCCCCGGCCGTGGCTGGCGGGGGCGCAAGGGCGTGCCGACCAACGGTCGGCACCCACCGGTGGCATGGGGTCGGCACCCACCGGTAGTGCTGGCCGCTGGCCGGCAATTCCCATTACAGGGTGACCGTCTCCACCACTTCCAGGCCGTACCCGGCCAGGCCGATCTGGCGGCGCGGGGTGCCCAGCACGCGGAGCTTGCCCAGGCCCAGGTCGGACAGGATCTGCGCGCCGGCACCGTTGCGGCGCCACTGGCTCACGTCCTTGTCCTTGCCCGGTACCACCGGCGCCGGCTGCTGGCGCAGGCGGGCCAGCAGGGCTTCACCGTCGCGCGGGGCCTGCAGCACCACCATCACGCCGGCGCCTTCGGCATCGATTGCGCGCAGGGCATCGGTGGCGGCCACGCCGAAGTCGTCACGGCGCCAGTGCAGCAGGTCAGCCAGTGGGTTTTCCACCTGCACGCGCACCAGGGTCGGGGTGTCCGCATCCGGCGTGCCACGCACCAGGGCGAAATGCAGGTCGTGGGCGCTGCGATCGCGGTAGGTGACCAGCTTGAACGGGCCGAATTCGGTGTCGATCTCGCGCTCATCCACGCGCTCGACGGTCTTTTCGGTGGCCAGGCGGTAGGCGATCAGGTCGGCGATGGAGCCCATCTTCAGGCCGTGCTCACGGGCGAACACTTCCAGCTCCGGGCGGCGCGCCATGCTGCCATCCGGGTTCAGGATCTCCACCAGCACGCCGGCCGGTTCCAGCCCGGCCAGCATGGCCATGTCTACGGCGGCTTCGGTGTGGCCGGCGCGGGTCAGCACGCCACCCGGCTGGGCGATCAGCGGGAAGATGTGGCCCGGCTGGTGCAGGTCCGACGGCTTGGCGTTGGGCTTCACCGCGGTGCGGATGGTGTGGGCGCGGTCATGCGCCGAAATGCCGGTGGTGACGCCCTCGGCGGCCTCGATGCTGACCGTGAAGTTGGTCTGGAACTGGGCGGTATTGGCCTGCACCATCGGCGCCAGGCCGAGATCGGCGGCGCGGGTACGGTTCAGCGGCAGGCACACCAGGCCACGGCCATGGGTGACCATGAAGTTGATGTCGCTGGCCTTGACCAGCTCGGCGGCCATGATCAGGTCGCCTTCGTTCTCGCGGTCTTCGTCATCGACGATGACCACCATGCGGCCCAGGCGGATGTCTTCCAGGATGTCCGGAATCGGGGCGAAATTCATGCGACATCTCCCTGTGGGTGCTGACCGTTGGTCGGCACACTGATCAGCCGCTCCACATAACGGGCGACCAGATCGATTTCAAGATTGACCGCGCTGCCCACGCCTGCGGCGGAGAAGGCGGTGTTGGCGACCGTGTGCGGGATCAGGGCGACGTCAAAACCTTCGTCGTCCACTTCGTTGACGGTGAGGCTGACGCCGTCCACGCAGATCGAGCCCTTCTTGGCGATGTAGCGGCGCAGCGAGGCCGGCGCGGCGAAACGCCAGCGCTGGGCACGCGCGTCTTCGTGGATGGACAGCACCTGGCCCAAGCCGTCGACGTGGCCGCTGACCAGATGGCCGCCCAGGCGGTCGGTCGGCCGCATGGCGCGTTCCAGGTTGATGACCGACCCTTCGCCCAGCTGACCCAGCGTGGTCAGGCCCAGGGTCTCGGTGGAGGCATCGGCCTGGAAGCTGCTGGCGTCGAATGCGATGACGGTGAGGCAGACGCCGTTGATGGCAATGCTCTCGCCCATCTGCACGTTGTCGAACGGCAGATTCCCGACATTGAAGGTGAAGCGGACATCGCCGCCGATGGATTCGCGTGCGGCCAGACGGCCGACGCCTTCGATGATTCCAGTAAACAAGTAACGTTCTCCGCGAAAAGTGAGCGAAAAACGCCGCAAGGCAAACAGGCGCACGCAGGGCATGAGCCCTGTGGCACCGTCTTCTTTCATCCGGACTATGACCGTCGGCTCCGGCATTGGACCGGATCTGCTGACCCCCGGCCGTGGGCCGGAGCGCTCGCGGGCTCGTGCTTGCGCACCTACCGCCGGTGGGGAATTGCACCCCGCCCTGAAGACGTTTGTGTACCGGCGAACCGGCGTGGCTAGTGTACCAGCCCGGGCTGAACGGGGCTGGATGCCACAGCTGTGACGGCCGTCGCTCGCAATCTGTAAAACTTTCATTAAAATCCTGCCCCGGACGACATGAGGTCGCCACGGGCAGCCCGTTGGGCAGGCCCGCCAAAGGACTGAAATTCACAGGAATTCCCATGCGCAAGATGCTGATCGTGGCCGCCCTGCTGGCCGCCGCCCCGTTCTCGGCTTCGGCCGACGCCCTGAGCTACACCTACGTTGAAGGCGGCTGGACGCAGGTCAAGGTTGACGACAACGCACTGGACGACCCGAAGGTCGACGGCGGCTACCTGCGTGGCTCGGTAGCCATCGCCGAACAGGTCTACGTGTTCGGTGGCTGGTCGCGTACCAGCAAGACCAATCACTACGGCAATGATTCGCTGAAGCTGGAACTGAACCAGCCGGAGCTCGGCATCGGCTACCACATGCCGTGGACCGACCGCCTGGACTTCACCGCCGATGCCGCTTGGGTGCGCCAGAACGCCGAAGCCACCGTCCGCTACGACGGCCTTCGTTTCAGCCAGAAGGATCACACCAACCTGGGCCGCGTCACCATGGGCATCCGTGGCAAGCCGTCGCGCATGACCGAAGGTTGGGTCAAGGCCGGTTACATGGACGGCGGCAACAACTTCAAGGGCACCTGGGTCGGCACCGTCGGCGGCCAGATCAACTTCACCAAGACCTGGGGTCTGGTGGGCGAGATCTCCGGCTACCGCGACGTCACCCAGTACTCGGCCGGCGTCCGCGCCAGCTTCTGATCCAACGATCGCTCCTCGTCGTGCGATCGAACGGGCCCCGCAAGGGGCCCGTTTTTTGTCCGCTGCACACCGTCACCTGGCTGCATCGCGCCATCGAAAGTGTGGGCAGATGCGCTAGGCTTGCGCGCTTCTGGAACAGGAAAACACCGTCATGAAGACCCCCACCCGTACCCTTCTGGCCAGCGTGCTGCTGTGCGCCCCGCTGATTGCCAGCGCGGCACCGGCCCAACTGACGCCCGAGCAGGCCTTCGACCTGTATGCACGCGTGCTGCTGGAAGACGACGCGGCCGCCACGCGCACGCTCAACGACGCACTGAAGCCGGCGTTCGAGGGCCAGGATGCCGTGACCCCGAACCCGGGTGCGCTGGCCAAGGCCTTGGCCGAACCCTGGCAGACGGTACTGGCCAGCACCGGCGCCAAGGTCGACGCTGCGGCCACCGAAGCGCTGTATGCCAAGGCGCTGCGCGATTCGAAGTGCCGCGCGACCAAGAGCGTGATCGAAGACAACGAATACGTTGAAGACCAGAAGCTGGCGCGGATCAGCTACAGCTGCCAGGTGCCCGACCTGGGCAAGGTGCGCCCGCTGTTCGCCGCCAGCCTGGCCGACGATGCCAGCCCGGCCGCGCGCAAGCAGTTCACCGATGCCTATACCCAGGCACTGCAGACCGGCGCGCGCGTTCCGGCCAGCGGCACCTTCACCCTGTACCCGGCCAAGGACAATGGCTACTGGTACAGCGGCAACTTCGATGATCTGGTAGGCACCGTGGCCGGTGCGCTGGCACCGTTCGAGGACTGGATGCAGGACGCGCAGGCGGCCAACGCGCCGAAGGTGACCGGCGTTCCGGGCTGCGACCTGTTGCTGCAGCAGCACCGCAGTTGCGTGGCGAAGATCGCACCGGACCAGATCGGCGGCGTGGACGCGATGGCCGAGGAACTGAAGGCCAAGGCCAAGGTGAAGTCGGCCGACGAGATGACGCAGGAGTGCAAGGCGCTGCGCCCGATCGCCGAGATGATGTGGACCGACGCGTGCGCGTGAGCCACGTATAGAGCCGAGTCCGCGCTCGGCTCATCGTCGCCGACGACAAGGGCCACTGCACTTTCAGAACCGTTGCATGGCCCTGCGCGGCCTGCATGGTCAATGCTGTTGCCCTCTTCCACCGGGGCAACCGCATGAAACACCGTATGACGTCGACCGCGCTCATGTTGCTGGCGCTGATGGTGTGCTGGCAGGCCGAAGCGTCCAGGTTCAAAGCCACCAGGATCTTCGTCGTCAAACCCTCGGTTGCCTTTGAGTCAACCCAGCTGAGCGACAGGCACCTGGATGCGTGGATGAGCAATGACGACCACTGCCGCGATTTCCTGATGTACCACGATCAGTGTGCCGTGCTGGTACTGCCGGATGAGTACGACGACGGTTTTACGCGTCGCCAGTTGCGGTTCAAGGCGAGGCAACTGCCGGGCGAGGCGCTCGGCGCGTACTGCCGCGACCTGCATGTGCTGTGGAAGCAGCAGTGGAAGGGCCAGTGCCCGGTCGGCGAAGAAGACGACGAAGCGGCGTGACGCCAAGGGCCCAGCCCCTGCTCTGCGTCATTCCTTCATGGGCGCAGCAGCAGCCTGATGTCCTCGCCGATCTGGCGCTGGTCAACCACACGCAGGCGGTGCTGCTGGTCCATGGCATCGATGCCGAGGCCGGCCAGCAATGGGCATCCATTGTCGCCCAGCAGCGTGGGGGCCTGGTAAAGCAGCAGTTCGTCCACCCAGCCACCGCGCAGCAGCGCACCGGCCAGGGTGGCGCCGGCTTCGGTATGCACTTCGTTGATGCCACGCTCGGCCAGCAGCGCCAGCACCGCGCCCAGATCCAACCGGCCCTCTGCGCTGGGCACGCTGGCGAATTCTGCGTCAGCCGCATCCGGCGCACTTACCGCCGCATCGTGCAGGTACAGCGTCGGTGCCCCGCCCTCGCGCACGCGGCCGCACTCGAGCGAACGCAGGCGCGAATCGAGTACCACGCGCAGCGGTGGCATCACTTCGGTATCGGCCAGGCGCACGGTCAGCATCGGGTCATCAGCCAGCACCGTGTCGGCGCCGGTCAGGATCGCACCAGCACGCGCACGCCAGTGCTGCACGTCTTCGCGTGCGGCTGGACCGGTGATCCACTTGGAGCTGCCGTCGGCCATCGCGGTACGGCCATCAAGGCTGGCGGCCAGCTTCACCCGCAGCCAAGGGCGGTTGCGCTCCACGCGTGACAGGAAGCCTTTGTTGAGCTCACGTGCCTGCGTCGCCATCAGTCCTTCGGCGACCTCGATGCCGGCATTGCGCAGCAGATCAAAGCCACCGCCATCGACCTTCGGGAACGGATCGCGCATTGCGGCAACCACGCGCGACACGCCCGCTTCGATCAGCGCCAGTGCACACGGCGGTGTGCGCCCGTAGTGGGCACAGGGCTCCAGAGTGACGTAGGCGGTGGCACCGCGCGCCTCGCTACCGGCCTCGCGCAGCGCGAACACCTCAGCGTGCGGTCCACCGGCGCGCTGGTGCCAGCCCTGCCCGACCACGCGTTCGCCATGGGCGATCACGCAGCCGACCATCGGGTTGGGGCGGGTGGTATAGGCAGCGCGCTCGGCCAGGCGCAGCGCGTTGGCCATGTGCAGGTGGTCGAGGACGGAGAACGAAGTGGTCATGCGGCCATGGTAACGCTGCCGGTGTGGATCCATGCCATCAGTGCCAACCAAGGTTGGCACCCACCAGAGCGAAGGAGATCCACGCCATCAGCGCCAACTGAGGTTGGCGCCCACCAGAGCAAAGGAGATCCACGTCCTCAGTGCCAACCAAGGTTGGCATCCACCAAGGCAGAGGCGGTCAGCCCTTCTTCTTCTTGGTCAGGGCAATCACGTCGCCCAGCAGCTGCAGCTGTTCGGTACTGGACGGCAGGTCGCGCTCCAGCTTCTCGATCTCCTCGCGGAAATCGGCCACGTCCTCGAAGCTGCGGTAGACCGAAGCGAAGCGCACATAGCCGACATGGTCGAGCTTGCGCAGTTCGTTCATGACGAACTCGCCGACCTTGATGGAGGGCACTTCGCGCTCGCCGCTGATGCGCAGCTGGTGGACCACGGCGCGCACCGCCGCTTCGATCTTGTCTTCGGCCACCGCACGCTTCTGCAGCGCGCGGTCAAAGCCAGCACGCACCTTTCGCTGGTCGAACGCCTCGCGGGTGCCATCGCTCTTGACGATGGCCGGCAGCTTCAGCTCGACTGTTTCCATGGTACTGAAGCGCTCGCCGCAGGCTTCGCATTCACGCCGACGGCGGATCGTCGCGCCGTCTTCAGAGACGCGCGAGTCGATGACCCGGGTATCGGCATGTTGGCAGAAGGGGCAATGCATGGAACGCCTGGCTCAGGGAAATACCTATTGCCACGGTCATGGCAGCGTCGCAAAGGTACCTGAGAAGGGGCCCGGCAGCAAATGCTGTCTGCGCGGAAGTGCCTGCATTTCGGTCGAACCGAGCCTTCAGCGCGGTCAGCGCTGCGCGTTCAAGCGAGTGCCGGCGGCGCCGAGGCCGCGCGCGCCCAACGCAACCACACCAGGTGCCCTGCCACCACCAGCAGCGGCGGGCCAAAGCCGAGGAAGGCCAATGTAGAGATTTCCCCGTGCTTGAAGGTGAAGTACAGCGTGGCGGCAACGACGCCCAACGCGGCCAGGGCACCCACCCCCAGCCCTACCCAGGCGACAACCGGGGAGTGGCGCAGGCCGGTGACACCTCGCCACAGGTACAGGCCGCTCAGCCACAACCACGACAGCAGGCCGATGATTCCGGCCGACGACCACAGCAGCAACAGCCAGTGCTCGTCGCCCGTCAGATACTTGCCGTCCCATACGACCATCAACCCCAGCACGGCACCCGTGCCGCCTGCCGCCACGGTCGGCAGGCCTACCAGCAGGCCGGCGATCGCCATCCAGCGTTTGTGCAGACGCTCATCCATGCGTTCGATCTCCATCCATGGGCCACGTCATCCGCGGCGTTTGATCCACAGCAGCATCGCAGCCGGCACCAGCATCGACGGGCCCAACAGCAACAAGCCGATGCCTTCGGCATGCACGGCGATGCCCCACCACAGCGCCAGCCCCAGCGGGGGCAAGGCGGCGAGACCGCCTGCCAGCAGCATCCACCACCAGAGGCGATGCACGTGCAGCCCGGCACGCCCCTGCATCAGAAAACCCGCGCTGAGCCACAACCAGGCCAGGCAGCCGGCAATGCCGGCCAGGCCCCACAGCGGCATCAGGGTCACCGAGGCCAGCGTGCCATGACCGAACTGGCCCAGCCCCGTCAGCAGCAGCATCGTCGCTACGGCACCGCCCACCACCAGGCTGGGCAGGCCAAACAGCACCGCCAGCGCGGTGTACAGGTACTTGAGGCGGCGCTCATCCATTCGGGCCTACTCCTCTGACCGCGCCGGGCCGGATGGCTCGCCCAGGGCTTCAGCACGCAGCCGCAGGAGGATCAACGTACCGGTGGGTACCAACAGGGACGGCCCGGCGAACAGCCCGCTGAGCACGGACGAACCCAGCTCGGCGAAGTAATACAGCGCCATCGCCAGCAAGGGCAGGCCTGCCAGCACGCCCAGGCCCAACAGCAGCCACCAGCGGCGTGATGCCATGTGCAGCCCGCGTGCACCATCGCGCAGCCAGACGATGCTGAGTGCGACCCAGGCCACGAGGCCGGCGATCGCGCACGATCCCCACGCGAGCATGCCGGCGGCAAACCACAGGTTGTCCGCGTCCAGCGAGACCAGCCCGATCACGCCCATGACCACGGCGATGCAGGCGCCGGCACCGCCGAAGAACAGGCTGGGCAGGCCGAACAGCACCGCCAGTGCGATGTACAGGTACTTGAGGCGGCGCTCATCCATGCGCGGGATTCCTGATGACGGGGTCAGAGCCCTTCCCTGCGGGAAGGGATCCGACCCCTGCGTCGATCCGGAAGGCGGGGTCGGATCCCTTTCCGCCAGGAAAGGGCTCTGACCCCGGCCCTGATCAGCCGTAGACCGGGTACTTGCGGCACTGCGCGCTGACGGCATCGCGCACGCGGGCGATGACGGCGTCATCGTTCGGCGCGTCGAGCACGTCGGCGATCCAGTTGGCCAGGTCCACGCAGTCCTGTTCGACGTAGCCACGGGTGGTCACCGCCGGGGTGCCCAGGCGCAGGCCCGAGGTCACGAACGGCGAACGCGGGTCGTTCGGCACCGAGTTCTTGTTGACGGTGATGTGGGCCTTGCCCAGCGCCGCTTCCGCGTCCTTGCCGGACACGTCCTTGCCGATCATGTCGACCAGCATCAGGTGGTTCTGGGTGCCGCCGGAGACGATCTTGTAGCCACGCTCGATCAGCGTATTGGCCATCGCCTGGGCGTTCTTCACCACCTGCTGCTGGTAGGCCTTGAAGCCCGGTTCCAGCGCTTCCTTGAAGGCCACGGCCTTGCCGGCGATGACGTGCATCAGCGGACCGCCCTGGATGCCCGGGAACACGATCGACTGCAGCTTCTTGACCAGGTCTTCGTCGGCGCCCTTGGCGACGATGATGCCGCCACGCGGGCCGCGCAGGGTCTTGTGGGTGGTGGAGGTGACCACGTGGGCGTGTTCCAGCGGGCTCGGGTAGACGCCTGCAGCCACCAGACCGGCAACGTGGGCCATGTCGACGAACAGGTAGGCACCGACCTTGTCGGCGATGGCGCGGAAGCGCGCCCAGTCGATCACCTGCGAGTAGGCCGAGAAGCCGGCCACGACCATCTTCGGCTTGTGCTCCAGGGCCAGGCGCTCGACTTCGTCGTAATCGATCAGGCCCTGATCGTTCACGCCGTACTGCACGGCGTTGAACAGCTTGCCCGAGGCGTTGACCTTGGCGCCGTGGGTGAGGTGGCCGCCGTGGGCCAGGCTCATGCCGAGGATGGTGTCACCCGGCTGCAGCAGGGCGAAGTACACGGCCTGGTTGGCCTGCGAACCGCTGTGCGGCTGCACGTTCGCGTAGTCGGCGCCGAACAGCTGCTTGAGGCGGTCGATCGCCAGCTGCTCGGCGATGTCCACGTATTCGCAGCCACCGTAGTAGCGCTTGCCCGGGTAGCCTTCGGCGTACTTGTTGGTCAGCTGGCTGCCCTGGGCTTCCATCACCGCCGGGCTGGTGTAGTTCTCGCTGGCGATCAGCTCGACGTGGTCTTCCTGGCGCTGGGTTTCAGCGGCGATGGCCTTGGCCAGTTCGGGATCGTAGGATTCGATGCGGACGTCACGCGGGAACATCGGGTACTCCAGCAGGCAGGGAAAAGGGGTACGGCTCAGCCCTCGATTGTAGCCCCGCACTGGCCCGCTGGGGCCGAAACGGACGGGGCCGGCATTCCCTAAGGAATCCGGCCCCGTATGGTTTCGAGGGATGTTGTGGGGTCAGAGCCCTTTCCGATGGAAAGGGGTCCGACCCCGGCCGCGATCCTCAGCGGCTGCTGAGCACGTACTGGGCGATCACACCGGTGGCGATGGCCACCAGCAGGATGTTGCCGCGGTCATCGCGGATCCACTGGTGCCCGTAGGGCGGGCGACGCAGGTTGTAGCGCGGGTAGTCGTTCACCACGTAGATCGGGCCGCGGTAGTAGTCGCGATAGCGGTGGCCGACCTTCCAGCCATAGCCCGGGCCGTAGGCCGGACGATAGACCACGCGCGGCGGTGCCGGGCGGTAGTAGCGGTCATGGTCGCGGTGCCAGTCGCGACGGTCGCGTTCCCAGTCGCGACGGGCCTCGCGGCGGTCGCGCTCCCAGTCGCGGCGGTCCTGGCGCCACTCACGGCGATCCTCGCGCCATTCACGGCGGTCGTGGTCGCGGCGATGGTCGTTGTCGGCGAATGCCGGGGCCACGGCGCCCAGTGCCAGCACAGAGGCCACGGCACTGGCCATTACTCGATTGATGCGCATGTCAGACCTCTGCTTGGTGGGTGGTGAGCCCATATTGCGCAACCGATCTGAACCGTTTCCGGCTGGAAACGCTTCCCGCTGCAGGACTGTGACCGAGTATTCAGGCGATAGCCAGCCCGGCGGCCCTTCCCGGGAGCGGCCCGGAACCGGTTCCGGCTATAATTGGCGGTATTCCATTTCAGTCTGTGCCCGCTGCCGCAACGGGATCTACCCGTGACGGGTCGGGCGCAGGGCCGCGCCTACGGAGACCGCATGTCCTCGCAATACATCTACACCATGAACCGCGTGTCCAAGGTGGTTCCGCCCAAGCGGCAGATCATCAAGGACATCTCGCTGTCCTTCTTCCCGGGCGCGAAGATCGGCCTGCTGGGCCTGAACGGCGCCGGCAAGTCCACCGTGCTGAAGATCATGGCCGGCGTGGACACCGATTTCGAGGGCGAGGCCCGCCCGCAGCCGGGCATCAAGGTCGGTTACCTGGCGCAGGAACCGGAACTGGACCCGACCAAGACCGTGCGTGAAGCGGTCGAGGAAGGCGTGGGCGAAGTGCTGCAGGCCCAGGCCGCGCTGGAAGCGGTGTACGCCGCCTACGCCGAGGAAGGCGCCGACTTCGACGCGCTGGCCAAGGAACAGGAGCGCCTGGAGGCGATCCTGGCCGCTGGCGACGCACACACGCTGGAAAACCAGCTGGACGTGGCCGCCGACGCGCTGCGCCTGCCGCCGTGGGATGCCATCGTCGGCAAGCTGTCAGGTGGTGAAAAGCGCCGCGTGGCCCTGTGCCGCCTGCTGCTGCAGAAGCCGGACATGCTGCTGCTCGACGAACCGACCAACCACCTCGACGCCGAGTCGGTGGAATGGCTGGAACAGTTCCTGGCGCGCTACACCGGCACCGTGGTGGCCGTCACCCACGATCGCTACTTCCTGGACAACGCCGCCGAGTGGATCCTGGAACTGGACCGCGGCCGCGGCATTCCGTGGAAGGGCAACTACACCGACTGGCTGACCCAGAAGGACGAGCGCCTGAAGCAGGAAGACAATCAGGAAAAGGCCCGCCAGAAGGCGATCCAGAAGGAACTGGAGTGGTCGCGCCAGAACGCCAAGGGCGGCCGCACCAAGGGCAAGGCCCGTCTGGCCCGCCTGGAAGAGCTGCAGTCGGTCGATTACCAGAAGCGCAACGAGACCAACGAAATCTTCATCCCGCCGGGCGAGCGCCTGGGCAATGCGGTGATGGAGTTCAAGAACGTCTCCAAGAAGTTCGGCGACCGCCTGCTGTTCGACAACCTGAGCTTCCTGGTGCCGGCCGGTGCCATCGTCGGCATCATCGGCCCGAACGGTGCCGGTAAGTCGACCCTGTTCAAGATGATCACCGGCCAGGAAAAGCCGGATACGGGCGAGATCGTGGTCGGCCCGACCGTGAAGCTGTCCTACGTGGACCAGAGCCGCGACGCGCTGGAAGGCAACCACAACGTCTTCCAGGAAATCGCTGGCGGCCTGGACATCCTCAACATCAACGGCATCGAGATCCAGTCGCGCGCCTACATCGGCCGCTTCAACTTCAAGGGCCAGGACCAGCAGAAGATGGTCGGTTCGCTGTCCGGTGGTGAGCGTGGCCGCCTGCACATGGCCAAGACCCTGCTGCAGGGTGGCAACGTGCTGCTGCTCGACGAACCGTCCAACGACCTGGACATCGAAACCCTGCGTGCGCTGGAAGATGCGCTGCTGGAGTTCCCGGGCAACACCTTCGTCATTTCGCACGACCGCTGGTTCCTGGATCGCATCGCGACCCACATCCTGGCGTTCGAAGGCGACTCGCACGTGGAGTTCTTCCAGGGCAACTACCGCGAGTACGAAGAAGACAAGCGCCGCCGCATGGGCGACGACGCCGCGCCGAAGCGCCTGCGCTTCAAGGCGCTGAAGTAAGGCAACCGGAAAGGCCGCGCTCGCGCGGCCTTTCTCATTTCGGTAGGTCACCACCGTTGGTGGTGACGCTTTGAAGCGTACCGACCAACGGTCGGTACCCACGTTCTGCATTCGGGTAGGTCACGACCGTTGGTCGTGACACCTTACTGTCGCGAGAAGCCCCATGTCCCTGTTCGAGCGCCTGTTCCAGCTGCAGCAGCACGGCACCACCGTGCGCACCGAGCTGCTGGCCGGTGTCACCACCTTCCTGACGATGTCCTACATCGTCTTCGTGAACCCCGAGATCCTCGGCACCACCGGCATGGATGCGGGTGCGGTGTTCGTGGCCACCTGCCTGGCCGCCGCACTGGGTTCGGCAGTGATGGCGCTGGCCGCCAACTTCCCGGTCGGCATGGCGCCCGGCATGGGCCTGAACGCGTTCTTCGCCTTCACCGTGGTCGGCGCCGCCGGCCTGCCGTGGCAGCAGGCACTGGGTGCGGTGTTCATCTCAGGCCTGGTGTTCCTGGTGCTGTCGCTGACCGGTGTACGCGCGTGGCTGGTATCGGGTATTCCGTCATCGCTGCGCTCGGCGATCGTGGCCGGCATCGGCCTGTTCCTGGCGATCATCGCGCTGCAGAAGTCGGGCGTGATCGTCGGCAATGAAGACACGCTGGTGGCGCTGGGCCCGTTGAACACGGCGCCGCCGCTGCTGGCACTGGCCGGCTTCCTGCTGATCGCGGTGCTGGAAGCGCGCCGCATCCGCGGCGCGATCCTGATTGGCATCCTGGCCGTGACCGGCGCTGGCTGGGCATTGGGCGACGTGCAGTACCAGGGCCTGGTCTCGCTGCCGCCGAGCCTTGCACCCACCTTCCTGCAGCTGGACCTGCCGGGCCTGCTGCACCATGACGGCGGCGCACCCATCGCAGTACTTCTGCAGGTGGTGCTGGTGTTCGTGCTGGTGGAGGTGTTCGATGCCACCGGCACGCTGTACGGCGTGGTCGGCCGTGCCGGCCTGCTGAAGCTGCCGGGCGCGCAGAAGCGTTTCGGCCGCGCGCTGCTGGCCGACAGCACCGCCATCGTGGCGGGTTCGATGCTGGGCACCAGCAGCACCACCGCCTTCGCTGAAAGCGCCTCGGGCGTGCAGGTAGGCGGCCGTACCGGCCTGACCGCACTGGTGGTGTCGGCACTGTTTCTGGCAGCGCTGCTGTTCTCGCCGCTGGCGTCGATGGTGCCCAGCTATGCCACCGCGCCGGCCCTGTTGTTCGTGGCCGGCCTGATGCTGCGCGAACTGGTGGAAGTGGACTGGAGCGACCTGACCGAATCGGTGCCGGCGGCGCTGTGTGCGCTGGCGATGCCTTTCACCTACTCGATTGCCAACGGCCTGGCGTTCGGCTTCATCGCCTATGCCGCGCTGAAGGCGGGTACCGGGCGCTGGCGCGAAGTGCATCCGGCGGTGTGGCTGGTGGCGGTGCTGTTCACCCTGCGCTACGCATTGGAATAAGCGGTAGGCGATGCCGGCCAGCGGCCGGCACTACCGGATGGTGATTCACCTGCCATCCGGGCGCGATGCCGGCCAGCGGCCGGCACTACCGGGTGGTGATTCACCTGCCACCTTGGGCGCGATGCCGGCCAGCGGCCGGCACTACCAGGCGCGGGGTTCACCCGCCACGCACGGCGCTCTGGGATGATGCAGGCATGGTTCGGCCCGACCTTCCCGCGGATCCGTCTTCGCCGTTGCGCCGCCGGCTGCTGCGCGCGGCGGTGCTGGCGCCGTTGGCCGCTACTTTCGCCACCCTGCCCGGCTGCTCGCTGCCGGTGCAGGTGGATGGCACCTTCCTGCAGCCGTGGCGCAGCCACCTGCAGTGGCGCCTGGCCGACTGGCAGCGATCCTTGAAGCTTGCGCATACGCTGGGCTGCCGTCAGCTGGTGCTGCAGTGGACCGGCATCGTCGGTGGCAGCGACGGCGACTGGTCGCTGCCCGACGGCAGCCTGCAGCAGCTGTTCACCGCGGCCAGCGAGAACGACATCCGCATCCGCGTCGGCCTGCCCTTCCAGCAACGCTGGTGGCAGGCGATCGGGGCCGACGATGCCACGCTGCAGGCGTTCCTGGCCGACAGCCTCGCGCATGCACGCAACTGGTTGGCACAGGCCCCCTGGGCGCAGCAGCCGGCCTTCGAGGGCTGGTACCTGCCCTACGAACTGGAGCAGTACCACTGGGCTGACCCGGCCCGCCAGCAGTGGCTGGCGCAATGGCTGCACGGGCTGGTGGAGGCCGCCAGCGCGCGCGGCGGCGACTGTGCGATTTCCTGCTACTTCAGCCGCCTGCAGACCGACGGCAACCTGGTCACGCTGTGGCAGGCGGTGCTGGCACAGGCCACGCTGCGGCCGATGGTGCAGGATGGCGTGGGGGTGGCCGGTGCCGGCAACGTGCAGCAGCTGCAACCGCTGCTCGATCATTTCCACGCACACGACATCAGCTTCGATGCGATCGTCGAACTGTTCCGCGAACTGCCTGGCAGCGCCGCTGATGGCAGCGGGTTCAAGGGCGAAACCGCAGATGCCGCACGCATCCAGCGGCAGCTGGCATGGGCACGCGGCAGTGGCGCACAGCACGTGCTGGTCTATGCGCTGGAGCCATGGCTGACCCAGGACACGCCGCAGGCCGCCGCGCTGCGGCGGCGCTGGGGGCTGGCTCAGTAGTAAAAGATCGCGGTGGCGAACAGGCCCTTGGCGCGCTGCGTATCGCCGCCACCGATGGCGAAGCGGTACTGCACGGTCAGGTCCAGGTAGGAACGTGGCGTGTTGTAGTGGTCCTCGCGGAACCAGTAACGCACGCCCACGCCTGGCCCTGCGCCGAGTGACCAGCTGCGCTGCGTATCGTTGAGCGCGAACGACTGCGCCGGGAACAGCGGGTAACGGATGTCGTGCACCCGCGAGCGCTGGTCCAGCCAGCCCGCCCCCACCACCACATACGGCGTGACCACCCAATGAGTCTGCCCGGCACCAAAGCGGAAGCTGCGCCCGGCGCGTAGTTCACCGGCAGCGAACCACTGTTCGCGATGCAGGCGGCCGTTGGCATCGCCGATTCGACGCACCGGCGTGCCATTGGCATCGAGTGCATCGAGGGTGAAGTGCGCGCTGTTGTCATCCCAGGTATAGCCGCCCTGCGCGTAGCCGCTGACCATCCACCACTGGTTGACGTCGGTGCGCAGATCGGTGCCGTGGTAATAGCCATAGGTCAGGTAGGACATCCAGCCACCGGAATCGCTGGCCAAGCGGTAGCGGGCCAGCGTGCTGGCTTCCAGTGGCGGGTTCCGGGCCAGCTGCAGGCGGCACTGCACGGCCGCCGATGCGGGGTAGACCTCGCCCTGGCGGGTTGCGCTGCCGAGGAACTGGCGGCGCTCGATGCCGGCGCTCAGGCCGGTCTGGCCGAAGGCGTAGCGCATGCCGAACGAAGCGATGGTGGACGGCCAGCCGGTGGTGGAACGCGAATGGCTGAGGCGTTCGGCGCGTGCACGCGCATCCGGCGTTGATTCGCCGGTGCACGGGTCCACCGCGCGGATCGATTCGTAAGTGCCACCCTCGTCGTACAGCGTGTTGAGCAGGCGTGCGTAGAGTTCCAGCGTGCCATGCTGGTCGTTGAAGGCCGGGGGCCGCCAGAACGCCTCCAGCGTGCTGAACACCGAATCGCCCGGCGTGCTGATCGCTGCACCGCCGACATTGGTCGCCGCCTGGCGCGCACCACGGAAACCCGCCGAGGCGATCACGCCCCACTCGCGCGAGTAATTGGCGATGGCATTGCGCACGTTGTAGCGTTGGCGCTCATCCAGTGGCAGCTCACCGGCATCGGCGCGATCAATGGCGCTACGCAGCAGCGTCACCGCCTGTGGATGGTCACCGTTGGCTGCGCTGGCGTAGGCCTGGTCGAGCACTACGCTTTTCGGTGCCCTGCCGGTGGCCTCGGCGGCCCGGAAGTCGGCCAGTGCGCGCGCCGGCTCATGGGCCTTCTGGTTGAGGTAGCCGCGCTGCATCAGCGCCCCCGCGTCATCAGGGCGCTGTGCCAGTGCCGCATCCAGGCGCTGCCGCGCTTCGTCCTGCTGGGCACGGTTGCCCGCCGCCAGCGTGGTGGTCAGCAGGCCTTGCAGGTTCGCGTCGTCCGGCGCGAGTTGCACGGCCTGCCGTGCCTCACCGATGGCATCGGCGTAATCCTGGCGCGCATAGGCAGCGTAGGCACGCTGTGCGGCACCACCATCGCCCTGCAGGTCGGCCGGCATCAGCTCGCAGACGCTGCCGCTGTCAACGGACTGGCAGTGCTGGACTGGTGCCAGGTACGCTTCGGCACCGATGCGGGGAAGCTCGCGACTGGAGCGGATCGCCCGTCTGCGTTGCTCGATGCCCTGCTGCAAAAGCTGCTGTGACCGTGCATCGCCTTCACCTGCCGGTACCGCCGCCTGCAACGGTGCCAGCAGTGCAGCTGCGCGCAACCGATCGCCTGCGGCCAGCGCCGCATCCACCGCCAGCAGGCGCACGTTGCGCTGCTGCATTGCTGACCCCGGCGCAGCGAGTGCGGTGTCGAAGTCCTCATTGGCGAGCACGGTATTGCCCTGGCGCTGGCGCAGGTAGCCGCGCATCACCCGTGCATTGAGATCCTGGCCGTCGGCCTGCAACGCCTGGTCGGCACTGCGCTCAGCGTCGGCCAGTTGATCGCCCTGCAGCTGCGCGGTGATCAGCAGCAACCGGTATGAAGCAACGTCGGGGGCCAGCTCCACGGCAGCGTGCGCCTGCTCAATGGCGGCGGCATTCTCGCCTGCAGACAGCGATTGATAGGACTGCTGGGCCAGCCGCAGCGCGCGTTGGCGGCCCAGTGCCACCCGCCGCGTGCGCAACTCCTCGACATTCGGTGCGCCCAGCTGCAGCGCGGTACCGATGGCGGCGTCGGCCTGTCCGGGCTGTTGCTGTGCCTCCAGCGCCGCCACCCACAGCAGCGCCCATGCGCCCTGTTGCGGCTGCTGCCGGAACGCCTGCTCGGCCTTGCTGGCGGCGACGCCCATCTGGCCGGCGTCGTAGGCCGCATAGGCTTCGGTTGCCAGCATATAGGCCTGCCGGCTATTGCGGTCGGTCACCGTTGCGGGTGCACGCGGTACCGCTCCGGTACGCGCCGCACCTGTGCTCGTCCTGGGCGCAGCGGCCAGCGCCGGCAAGGCCGGATCCTTCAACCCCGCATCCAGTGCACGACGTGCCTGCTGCTGCGCCTCGGCACCCCGCCCCAGTTTCTGCAGCGCATAGATCTGCAGCAGGCGCAGCCGCACCACGTCCGGGCGCAACCGGATCGCTTCGCTGGACTGCCGGTAGGCCGCGGGGTAATCGCCACGTTCATAGGCGGCAAACGCCTGCTCGGCGATGCGGTAGGCGGCACCGGACAATGGCAGTGGTGCATCGGTCTGTGCCAGCACCGGCGCGGCGGCCGTGGCCAATGCCACGGTGATGACAGTGGACAGCAGCGTGGTCTTCATGCCGGCAAGGCTCCGGGCGGCGGTGACTGCAGCGTGGCCGCACGCCGGCGCTGCTCCTGCATGGCCTGGGCCACGGCCTCTTCAGTGGTGATGCCCTGCTTGACCAGGTAGTCGCCGATGCGGCCGTCGCGCTGCGGCATGTAGTCGTCCAGTGCGATCTCGAAGCGTGCGTGATCGATCAGGCGCATTTCCACCAGCAGATCGCCCAGCAGGGGCACGTTGTCCAGCTGCCATTGCCGGTCGCCACCGATCAGCCGCAGGCCGGCGTTGATCTCGCTTTCGCGGGCGATACTCTGTTCAATGTGGTTGCTGCGCGTCTCCTGCTTCAGCAGGGCCAACGCGTCTTCGGGCAACGGGCTGGCCACGGCCAGCCGCAGGGTGCCTTCCTGGCGCGGCGGCAGCGGCAGCATGCGCCATTGCACGCAGGCATCGGCACTGATCGGGAACTGGCAGGCGCGCAGGTAGTCCACGTCGATCACCGCGCGTGGCAGGTCACCCTGGAAGGCGATGGCCTCGGCCAGCGTTTCATCATCCAACCAGCCCTGGGTGAGCAGGATGCGGCCCAGCGGTTGCTGGCGGCCTGCCTGCTGCTGCTCCAGCGCCTGCTGCAGGCGTTCGGGTTCCACCGCCTGCCAGGTGGTCAACAGCTCACCGAGCTGCTTGCGGGTCTGCACCAGCTGCGCCGCATCGGGGAAGTCGTGCATGGTCTTGTCCCAGACCATGCGCTTGCCGAACAGCAGGTAGGCCAGGAACACCTTCCAGGCACGGGCGGTGGCCATGAAATTGATCATGTTGCCGACCACCATGCGCGGGATCGACATCAGCGCGTGCTCCCAGCCGTACAACCGGTTGACGAAGTAGAAGCGCTGCACGACCCGGGTCGCCAGCGCTGCGGTGGTCAGCAGCGCGACATTCATCTGCCAGGTACCGGCCTGGAACACGCTGGGAAACTGCATCGTCCACAGCCCGGTCATCTTCAACAGCCAGAACAGCAGCAGTTGCAGGAAGATGATGTAGGCGACGATGCTGACGAACGAGGTGATGATGCCTTTTCGGTCACGCGCCAGCAGGTACTTGGTGGCCAGCGAGCCACGCCAGCCCAGCGACTCCCAGCTCTGCAGGCCGATGCCCAGCACCCAGCGCGCCTTCTGCCGGTACGACGCGCGGAAGTTGTCGGGGAAGTACTCGCGCACGCACAGCGCCATCTGCTGGGTGCGCTCGCGCACCGGCCCCCAGCCGAACCAGGATGGGCGGCGCACGCGGAACTGCACGGGGAAGCGGGCGAAGATCGACTGCATGCCCATGGCTGCCAGCCTCGCACCGACGTCGTAATCCTCGGTGAGGCTGTCGGTGTTGAAAGGCTGGTTGTCGGTCTGCGCGCTCAACGCCAGCAGCGCTCGCCGCGAGAAACAGGTACCAACACCGGCCGACGGCACCATGCCGGACACGCTCTCGCGCACCACCAGATCCTTGGCGTGCCATTCGGCGAACTCGTCCATGTAGACGCCGGCCACCAGTTCGTACCACGCGCGGTCCAGTGAGGTGACCGGCAGCTGGATCATGTCCTTGCGCGGCAGCAGGTAGTTGTAGAAGCGCAGTTCCATCGGGTGCAGCACGTCCTCGCTGTCGTGCAGGATCACGCCGGCGAATTCGATGTCGTGGCGCTTTTCGTAATCGAAGATCGCCAGGATCAGCCAGTTCAGGCAGTCGGCCTTGCTGGTCGGCCCGTCGTGCGGCACTTCAACGCGGCGCAGGCGCTTGTAGCGGCGGCGCATGCGCTCGACTTCATCGATGGTCTGCTGGTCGTTGGGATAGGTGCCGACGAACACGACGTACTCGCGGTAGTCGAGCACGTTGATCATGTTCTCCACCATCTGCGCGATGACGTCGTACTCCATCCACGCCGGCACCATGATTGCCAGCGGCTGTTGCGGCCGCTGCATCAGGTCTTCCTGGGTCAGCGGCCGGTACGCTTCGCGGCGCTTGATGGTGAGCGCGCGCCAACTCTCGCGCACCCAGTACCAGACGTCGATGAACAGATCATCGAGGCTGGAGATCAGGATCAGCACGGCCACCGCCGCCGCCGTGGTTTCCAGGACGGCGTAGTAGTTGGCCAGCTGGATGTTCCAGAACAGACCGTCCACGGTGGATCAGTGCCCTGTGTTGGCGGACTTGCGGCGGCGCACCTGGGTGACGCGGGCGGCCAGCAGCGCGAACACGATCACGCCGACCAGCAGCAGCAACCAGACCATGTGCCGTTCCCACTTCGATTGTGGATTGCCATCCTGGGCAACTCGGCTCCCGTAAGGATCCTGGCGATCGAACTCGCGCACGGCATCATTGCCGTCGAGCACCGCCAGATCACCGCGCAGCAGCCGGAACGGTGCGCCGAACGACGGTGCCTGTGCACCCAGATCACTGTACAGCACGCCAAGCTGGCCGCCGGAGGTGCCGACCTGCACCACCGCGGCGCGATCCAGGCCGCTGACATCCAGCAGCGGCTGAGGCTTCCCGCCGATCAGCAGGTGGCCGTCCTCCAGGCCGGCCACATCGACACCCGACGGCGCCACACCGAAAGCCAGCCACGGCGCACCCGGGCTGATCGCCGCACCGGCATCGACCACCTTCAGCTCCGACGCCTCTGGCGAGGCCCCCACTGCACTGGCCACCGCGATCACCTTGCGCAGCGATGCCGGCGCGTCCTGCAGCCACGTAGCGGGCACGAACATCTGGTTGCCGCGTGACAGCTGGCTGCTGGCACCGACGAAGTCACTGCCCAGCGAACGTTTGGCCAGGGTCAGGTGGCTGCTGGGCAGGATCGAGACCGGATACGCGGTGGCCGGATCGTGGCAATAGGGGCGTGCCGGCTGGCGCAGGAAGCTGACGCGGATCTCGTTGCGTGCCGACAGCGCGTAGGCCGGCACCCTGGCCACCAGCCGCTGCGGCTGGCCGTTGGCCGACAGCACCTTGCCGCCCAGCAGGTAATCGTTGAAATGGATCGTGGCCACCGCGCCCTGCCCGGCCGCATTGGGGGCCGCCGAGACGTCGATCACCACCTCCTCGGGCAGGCGCCCATCGGCCGACAACGCGCCGAGGTCGAAGCTGGCGCTGCGGTCCGCGCGGGTCACGACATCCACCGTGCCGGCGATGTTGCCGAGTCGACTCAGCAGCACCTGGTCACCGTCCAGCTTCGGCGTGCCCGCTGCGCTGACCTGCAGGCTTCGGCCCAGTGCATAGCTGCGCCACTGTTCGGCGAACAATCCGGCGACCTTGCCCGCCGCCGGCGGATCGACCACCAGCGTCGGACGGCCGGCAACGGCCACCACGCGGACCGAGGCGGTGGCCGCGGGCTTTTCCAGGCCACCCATGTCGGTACCGCGCCACGCGGCGAACGCCGTGCCCGCGTCGGCGCCAGCGGTGGCAACCTGTGCGGCCAGCGCATCCAGTGCCGTGCGCACGCCAGCGCGCAATGCGTCGCTGCCGATCATCACATCGGCGGCCAGCGGTCCACTGTCACGCAGCGACAGCAGTGCCCCCACTTCGGCCAGATCCTTGATCGCATGCGCGCGCTCGCCAGTGGCCAGCGCGGCATAGGCCGGCACGACCTGCAGGCTGGCCGGGATGCTGATGCCGGTCAGGTCGACGCTGTCACCGACCTTGGGCAGCGCCAGCACCTGCACCTGCTTGCCACCGGCCTGCAGGGCCGTGCCAATGCGCCAGGCCGCGTCGTAGATGGGGGCCTGCAGCGCCTTGCCGTCCACCAGCAGGCGCACCTGCGGGGGCAGCGCGCCCCAGGCCTTGGCCACGGTGTCCACGGCGCGGCCGTCGAAGCGGTAGCTGAAGCGCGAGTCCGGCGACAGCCGCAGCACGTTGGCCGGCGCGCTCTGGTCGGCACATTGGTAGTCGGACACGATCGACCACCAGCCGACGCCGACCCGCACGAAGCCGTTCTGGCGGGGTTCGCCATCGATGGCCAGCAGCTGGCTGGCGTCACCCTGTGCATCGGTGATCGAGCGTGCGGCGATCGGATCGCCATCGACCGACCACAGGCCGGACGTGCGCCCGGCGTGGCCGCGCACGTAGCGCCCGTCCAGCTGCAGCTGCGCATCGCGGGTGGCGACACCGGCCGGCACCGGCAGGTAGATCTCGCGCTGGCTCTCCTGCCCGCTGAGCACCAGCGGTTGGCGGAAACCGAGTTCGCGCAGGGTCATCTGCCGGCTGACCGTGCTGTCGCCGCTCCACTCGGCGAACTGGCCGGCGACGCTGTCGGCGGCATGGGCACTGCCAACCACGCCCGACAGGACGAACGCGGCGGCGGATGCAAACAGGGGAGAGCGGCCGGTCTGGGTCATGGCGTCACTTCGCGTGGGTGGGGGTGGACGGCGCCGCTGCTGCGGAGGCCGGGCGAGAATTCGGGAAGCGGCGTGCCACGCAGGGCGGCGACGATGCGCGCGCTGGCACGGCCATCGCCGTAGGGGCTGGCGTCGGGATCGAAGCGGGTCGGGTGCGGTGGTTGTGCCAGTGCCGCGTTGACTGCCTCGACAATGCGCGAGGGCGCGGTGCCGACCAGCGTCACCACACCGGCCTCGACCGCCTCCGGGCGTTCGGTGACGTCGCGCATGACCAGCACCGGCTTGGCCAGCGCCGGTGCCTCTTCCTGGACGCCACCGGAGTCGGTGAGGATGACGTCGGCGCGCTGCATCAGCCGCACGAAGCGCAGGTAGTCCTGCGGCGGCACCAGGTGCACGTTGTCGAGATGGCCGAGGTGGGCGTTCACCGGGCCCTGCACGTTCGGGTTCAGATGCACCGGGTACAGCACCTGCAGATCCGGCCGCCGTGCCAGTTCAGCGAGCGCACGGCAGATGTCCTCGAAGCCCTGCCCGAAGCTCTCGCGGCGGTGGCCGGTGACCAGCAGCAGGCGACGATCGGGGTCAAGCATGTGGAAGGGTTCGTCAGCCCGCGCACGCAGCGCCGGGTCGGCATCCAGGCGCTCTACGGTCTGCTGCAGGGCATCGATGACGGTGTTGCCGGTGACCAGGATCTGCCCGCCCAGGTGTTCACCGGCCAGGTTGGCGCGCGAGCTGGGCGTGGGCGCGTACAACTGGTCGCCGACCACATCGATCACCCGCCGGTTCTTTTCCTCCGGCCACGGCCGGTTGATGTCACCGGTGCGCAGTCCGGCCTCGACATGACCGATCGGAATCCGGTGGTGGAACGCGGCCAGCGCGGCGGTCATCGCCGTGGTGGTATCGCCGTGCACCAGCACCCGGTCCGGACGGACCTGCGTGTACAGCGCGTCAAGCCGTTCGAACAGCCTGGAACACAGGCCATTGAGGGTCTGGTTGGGCACCATGACATCCAGGTCATGGTCGGCGGTGATCTCGAACAGCGACATCACCTGGTCCAGCATCGCCCGGTGCTAGCCGGTGATGCAGACCACCGATTCGATGTCCGCAGCCTCGGCCAGAGCCCGCACCAGCGGCCCCATCTTGATCGCTTCCGGTCGCGTGCCGAACACCGACAGGACCTTCACCGCAGCGCTCCGGCGGACCGACGCGGGGGAATGCCAGGAGCTGTAGCCACGTCTGGATCCTTTCGGCGTTCCCGTCCAATACCCGCAGGCAGGAGACGGTCACCTCATGAGGAAACTCCAAAATCGCGACGTACATCACATTCGAATAATGGTACGCGCGTCGTGGCATTGATCTTCATCGTTGGAAGATCAAGACGCAGTCAACGCCGCCCGTGTCACGGGCGACGTTGCGGTGGAACGCAACAGTGGCTGCGGCCTGGGGCCGCCTTACTCGTACTGGATGGTGAAGGTGGCCTGGCCGTTCGCGACACCGGCACCGACCGTGCCGGCCTGGGTCTGCACATAGCGGGCGCGCAGCGGCAAGGTCATCGTGCTGGTGCCGGGGGTGGTGGTACCTACATTGACGGTCTGGCCGAAGCGCACTTCGCGCTCGGTGGTGCCATCGCGCTGGACCATCTGGATGCCGATGCGGGTGGCGCTGTTGGTGGCCGCACTGAGCTTCAGCACGCCCGGCATGTTCGAGCTGTCCTGATCGGCATCGAGGCGGATGCCGATCTTGCTCTGGTACTGCGCGACATTGCTGCCCTGGCAGTTCAGGCGGATCTCGAAATCGCGGTCAACGGCCTTGGAACCGACACCGGTGAAGGTAGTGTTGGGCACGCTGCCGAAATCGACGGCGATGTTGCGGCTGCCGGCCTGCACTTCACAGGTCGGGCTGACCACGGTGGTGCCCGAGCCCTTGAAGGTTGAAGTCAGCACTGGGCGGCTGGCACTGTCACCGTCGAAGTAGTATGTGGTGAAGCGCCCATTGGGCGCGATCACGCCCGAGCCAGTCTGTGCGGCGGTCTTGATCAGCTGGATGCGGAAGCGACCGCCAATCAGCGTAACGGTGCTACCACCGCCAAAGCTGAGCTGATGCGGGTAGTAGACCTGGATCGCCCCGGAATCACGGAACAGCTTGATGCCAACACCGGGGACGTCGGTTTCATAGGTATTCGCAAAACCAGGAACCGGACGCTTCTGCGCCGCGTTGACGTACTCGCCGATCGAACGACCACCGTTCCAGTCGCAGCTGGCCACACGGTCGCGCTGGGTGATCGACTCGCTGATTTCCTTGATCACGCCGCCAACCGGTGTGCTGGGCAGGATCACGATCTGGCCCATGTCCATGGTGACGTCCTGGGCCGTGAACCAGCTGGAGCTGATCCGGCACGCAGCACTGGCCTGCTGCGCCAGCAACACACCACCGAGCACGGCCACGGCAGCCAGCGCCTTGCGGCCTCGGGAAGAAATCATCGGCATGCTGCCTCCAGCGGGATGAAGCCGGTCTTGGACGCATCGGCGCCCGCCGGAACCTGGTAATCGACGGTGCAGCGCTGGTCGGCGCCTGCGCCCCACTCCACCAGCAGGCGGCCCTGGTTCTTTTCACTGCGCACGTACAGGCGGCCGCCCTGGCTGACCATGCCCACCGGCTGGCCCTGCTCATCCTTGACCTGCGCACCGAACGGCATGGTGCGGCCATCCGGGTTGCGCACCTGGATCAGCAGCGCGTTGCCCTTGCGGGTATCGAAGCGCAGGTAGCTGATGGCACCGGCGAACGGCGCGATCGACTGGCTGGTGCTTTCCAGCTCGACGTCGTGGGCCATGCCCTGCGGGTCGAGGGTGACGGTATTGAGGCGGTACGGCGACACGTACGGGACCACCGCGTAGCCGCGGCCATCGACGCGCAGGCCCGGGGCGTTGCTGACGATCGCATCGCGTGCGCCCGGCGCTTCCACCAGCACCATGGTGTCGCCACGCTGCGGGGTGAAGGTGAAGCCGCCCGGATGCACGACCACGCTGCCGTTGGCACCGACCGAAGCCTGGCGGAAATCGCGCGAGTGGCTGTAGGTCGCGTTCAACGCGGAGTAGCGGCTGCGGTACTCGGCGTTGCCGACCGCGGTGGTGCCACCTTCGCGGGAATCGGACAGCGCCACGCCGTAGCTGAAGTTGTTGTCGACACCGGCCGAACCGGTGATGCCGACGCGGCTGTTGTCGTAGCCACCGCGGTCGCGCACGCCGAGATCGGCGCTGAACGACACCGGGTGGGAACCACGACCCAGCGGCACGCTCATCGACAACAGGTACTGGGTGTCGGAACGGCCCAGCACGCCCTCTTCGGTGCGCAGCGCCGAGAAGCCGTAGTTCACCGAACGCCAGGCATTGTTGTAGCCCACCTGGTACTGCTTGGAGGTGCCGGAACGGTCGTAGAAGTCACGCACCGAACCGGTCACGTACAGCGCGCCGCCGCGACGGCCCAGCGGCTGGTTCAGCGTTACCTGGAACTGGCTGCGCTGGCGGCCACGGGTGGTCGGATCGATGCCGCGCTTGTCCGAATCACGGCCGTACAGCGCGTCCTGCAGGCTGTAGAAGCCTTCGGTCGAATAGCGGTAGGCGGCCAGCGTCAGGTTGGTCCCGGTCTCGCCGATCATGTTGCTGTAGCTCAAGCGCACGCTGGCACCGGTGTGGTTGCCGTAGTGATCGAACGAGGTACGCGCATGGGTGACGTCGGCAGCGAATGCGCCGACCGGCGTGGACAGGCCGACGCCGTACAGCAGCGACAGGTAGCCATCGCTCAGTGCACTGCCACCGTACAGGGTCAGCTGGTTGCCGATACCGCGCTGGTAGGTGCCCTGCACCAGCCACGGCTCATCGGCCAGCAGCTTGTTGCGCACCTGGCCGGCCGTCAGCGAGTAACGCGACACGCCTTCGCGCAGCATCTGCGGCACCGAACCGAACGGCACCTTGAATTCGCGGCGGCGGCCATCGGCCTCGATCACGCTCACTTCCAGATCACCGCCGTAACCGGTCGGGTACAGGTCGTCGATGACGAAGCTGCCCGGCGACACGGTGGAGGAGTAGATCAGCTGCTCGTTCTGGCGCACTTCGATGCGCGCGTTGGTCTCGGCGATGCCGCGCACGACCGGCGCGTAACCGCGCAGCGAATCGGGCAGCATGCGGTCGTCGCTGGCCAGGCTGGCACCGCGGTAACCGATCGAATCGAACAGTTCACCGGTGGTGTAGGCCTCACCGATGGTGAGCATGCCGCGCACCTGCGGAATGCCGCGCTGCGCATAGGTGGCGATGCTCTGCCAATGGCGGCCGTCGCCCTCGGACCAGGTCAGGTTCGAATCGTGGCGGAACTGCCAGCCACCCAGGTTCATGCCAGCGTTGAGGCCGAGGTAGGCACTGCGGTTGCGCTGGCCACCTTCGACGCGACTGTCGCTGTCGATGGCATTGAAGCTGTAGCCGACGAAACCGGCATTGATGCCACGGTCCCACAGCGCCGGGTTGACGTAGCCACGCGCCTCGCGGCGCAGGAACACCTGCGGGATGCTCAGGTCGTAGCGCAGGTTGCCGCTGTCATAGACACCATAGGCGTTGGCCATGCGCTGCTGGACCGGCACGCAGCTGGTCTTGTCGGTGGGCACGGACGGATCCTGCTGCAGCAGCACGGCCTCGCTGTCCACGCCCATTTCTTCCAGCATCGGCAGCGGCAGGCAGGCGTCGACACGGCCCTGCGCATCGGCCTTGAACTGCAGATCGCGACGGCCCTGCCAGGCACCGTTGACGTACACGTCGACACGATAGTTGCCGGCCACCATCGGGTTGCCGTTGCTGAAGGCCGCCAGGTCCACCTGCTTGGCCTGGCCAGACAGGAAGCTGGAGTTGAACTGCGCCGATTCGGGTGCACGCGCATTGGCCGCACCACTCTGCGCCATGAGCGCCTGTTCGCCGAGATTGGCCGGGGCAGCCAGCGCCCATCCTGGGCAGGCCACGCCAGCAACCAACAGGCAAAGCGCCTGATGGATCGACAATGTCAATCTGTTTCCGATCACACTGACATTCCTTCAATTCGCCGCACAGCGGCGGTGGCGGGATGCGCAGGCCAGGGGCCGGCGCGGCGCGTTCAGCCCCCGGTGCTGCCGAGGCGGATGGTGTGTTCCACCCGGCCGCCGTAGTCGTTGATGGTGATGAAGCGGACCTGGTCGGTGCCCGCCGGTGCGGCGAACTCCAGGCTCTGCTTCGGCGCGACCATCGCGCCCTTGTCCTCGACGGCCTTTTCACTGCTGCCGGTCACGGCATGTACTTCGGCCAGAGTGACGTGGAAGGGGCTCGGGTTTTCCACCCGCAGGCGGTCGCCATTGCGGGTCCAGCGCAGCGCTGCGGGTGCATCGTTGGCGACGCCCTTCAGGCCCTGCGGCCGGTAGAAAAGCTTCAGGCGCGAACGAAACGCGACCTGCAGGTAATTCTGTTCGCCGCTGTCAGCGTTGTCCGGGGACGGCGGCACATCCAGCACGTTGAGCCAGAACACCGACTCGCGGTCGGTCGGCAACTGCGCGCCGGAGAAGATCAGTCGCAGCGCCTGGCTGCGGCCCGGCTCGACACGCGCGATCGGCGGCGTCAGTACGAACGGGGCATCGCTGGTATCGGCGGTCTGGTTGGCGTCGCCGCTGTCGATCCAGGCCTGCACCAGCGCCGGCGAATCGCCCACGTTGTCGACCTGCACGGTGACTTCGCGCGCCTGCGCCGGATAGATCACTCGCGTGCCATTGACCACCACGCCGGCCAGAGCGTTCTGGCAGAAGGGCAGCGTGAACGCTGCCAGCAGCAGCGCCCGGGGAAAGAATGCTTTCATCGGAAGTACTACGCTCGAGGTATGTGGCCAGGGGCCGCGATGCACTGGCCGGCGCGTGCGCCGGCCAGTGCTGGTACGGCTACGATCAGTTGTAGATGATCGTGTACTTGACGCTGCTGGTGACGTCGCCCGGGGTGGCGGCGGCAGTGGCGTAGTACTCAGCGTAGTAGTTCAGGTCGGCCGAGCCGTCGATGCCGACGGTGACCCACTGCGAGTTGGTCTGGGCCAGGCCAGCGCCGGCAGCCTTGATCGGCAGGACCTGGTTGTTCGAGCCCAGCAGCTGCAGCTGCACGTTGGTGGCAGCGTTGGCCGAGGCCTGGTTCAGCAGGCGGCCGGTGTTGAAATCAACGGTCGAACCCGGCTCGAAGTAGGTCGCGACGTTGCCGGCGCTGCACTTGGTCAGGTTGATGGCGAACGGGGTACGACCGGCAACGGCACCGGCGGTGGCCAGGGTGTTCTTGGACACGGTCGGCAGGTTGACGGCGAAGTCCTTGCCGCCCGGGGTCGAGATGGTGCAGGTCTTGTCGGTCACCTTGCCGTTGAAGGTGATGGTGCCGTCGGCGGCGTTGGCGGCCAGCGGAGCGGCGGCCAGCATCAGAGCGGCAATGAGGTTGATCTTGTGCATTCGCTTTTACCTAACCCTACTGAAGAGATGAGAAGTAGAGGAGGAAGCAAGGAGCACTGCCGGGCTACCAAGACCCATCCTTGCGTCTCACCTGTGGCCGGACTCGGACATACCTTCCCCTGAATCCGTGACGCAAGTATATGCACAACTGTGATGAAAGTCTCATTATTTTTCTGAACGCCAATTCATTGACGCCTCAAATGTGACGTGTTAGGCGAAATCATGGTTGGGGGAGCGCAAGGAATTTGACGGTGGCCGGATCAGGCCACAAACGACCCTGCATGACGCACCTGGCGGCGCATTCGGCATGCGCGGAAACAGGCCTTTTTAAGGTGGAAATCACCTTATTTGATGCGCATCACTCTTTGTTGGTGATGGCCCTAGCAGATTCGGAATCGTCCTATTAAAGACGGATCGAACCTGTCGCTAACTAGGACACACCGAACCAGAGAACGTGTCATGAGAACCTCCCTTCTGCTGTGCGTGGCCCTGATGTCCGTCAGTGCGCTGGCCCAGGCCAGCAGCGGCAGCATTCGTTTCAGCGGCCGTATCGCCGAGCCGGGCTGCATGACCAACCTGTCCCAGGGCGAGCTGAGCCTGGCGGCCTGCCCGCCGTCGGCCAAGGGCTCGACGGTGGCTGTGACGGCGCTGGCCGATGGCCAAGCCGCGACGCTGCGCGACGGCAAGCGCCAGGGGCAGAAGCTGTCGGTGTCGGCCAGCGCGATGCGCGCCGGCGATATCGCCTTCTCCGAGCGCTACAGCGTGCAGGCTTCGAAGCAGCAGCCGCTGCAGGGTGCCTACCTGGTGGTGGTCGACTACCTGTAAGCCGACGTGTTTACGCCGGCGGCAGCTCGAAGACCTGGCGCAGGTAGGCCAGGTAGCCGGGGTCGTCGCACATGCTCTTGCCCGGCGAATCGCTGAGCTTGGCCACCGGCTGGCCGTTGCAGCGGACCATCTTGATCACGATGTTCAGCGGCGTCGGACCCAGATCATTGGTCAGGTGGGTGCCGACGCCGAACGCGACCTGGCAGCGACCACGGAAGTAGTCGTACAGGCGCATGACCTTGGCGATGTCGAGCCCATCGCTGAACACCAGCACCTTGCTGCGCGGATCGACGCGGCGCTGCTGGAAGTGCGCCAGCATGCGGTCGCCCCAGTCGAACGGATCGCCCGAATCGTGGCGGACACCGTCGAACAGCTTGCAGAAGTACATATCGAAGTCGCGCAGGAACGCATCCAGGCCGACCACGTCGGACAGCGCGATGCCGAGGTCGCCGCGATACTCGCGTGCCCACGATTCCAGCGCCGCCACCTGCGAGTCACGCAGGCGTGGGCCCAGCGCCTGGAAGGCCTGCAGATACTCATGGGCCATGGTGCCGTGCGGGGTCATGCCGTACAGGCGGGCGAAGTGCACGTTGCTGGTGCCGACCAGCTGCGGGCCGAGCGCATCGCGCAGCAGCGGCAGCAGGCGCGCGTGCCAGTCGCGCGAGTAGCGGCGGCGGCTGCCATAGTCGGCGATGCGGCACTGCTCGAACCCCGGGGTATCACGCAGCAGCGCGGCCTTGGCCTGCAGGCGGCGCTCGCCTTCGGCGAAGTCAGGCGTGGTGGTGTTGCGGAACCAGACTTCGTTGATGATCGCCAGCAGCGGCACTTCGAACAGGATGGTGTGCAGCCACGGGCCGGTGATGTCCAGTTCGATCTCGCCGGGCACGGTCTTCGACGCGCGCAGCTGGATGTACTTGCGGTCGAGGTGGAACAGGCCGAGGAAATCGGCGAAGTCGGGCTTCACGAAGCGCAGGCCACGCATGTAATCCAGCTCCGCGTCGCTGAAACGCAGGCTGCACAGGTGGTCGATCTCTTCGTCGATCTGGTCGATGTAATGGGCCAGGTCGATGCCGGGCGTGCGGCACTTGAACCGGTACTGCACCTGGGCACCGGGGTGCTGGTGGAGCACCGCCTGCATCATGGTGAACTTGTACAGGTCGGTGTCGAGCAGGGACTGGATGATAGGCATGGGGCGGATTATGCGCCCAGCAGGGTGAACCGGGGGCGCGGCCAGTGGATCCACACCATGCGTGGATGACCCTATCCATGCAGCCGAGCGTGGGCTCGGCTCTACAACGACCTGCGCACCAGGCGCGGCACCAGCATCAGGGCGTGCGCCCAGATCGCGCCCCACACCGCCACGCGCACCGGCAGCGAACGCTGACTGGCCTCGAACTTCTGGAAATAGCGCCACAGGCCCCGGTGCTTGTGCCATTCCACGAAGAACGGCCGTGAGCGGCTGGAGACACCGCGCACATGGGTGACCTGCAGGTCGTTGGCGATCGCCACCACCGCGCCAGCCTCACGTGCGCGCCGGCACAAGTCCAGGTCTTCGGCGTGCAGGCGATAGCCGGCGTCCCAGCCACCGATGCGGTCGAACAGCGCACGCGGCATCAGCAGCAGCGCTCCAGACAACGCCGGCACCCGCTGCAGCGCCTGCTGCGGATCGCGCGGGACCGACAGCTTCGAGCCTTTGCCGGGCGAACGCAGCATCAACAGGAAATCCGGATCACGACGGCGCACGGCCTCGTCGGCATGGCCATGCTCGTCCAGCTGTTCGACACCCAGCAGGCAATCCCCCAACCGTTCGGCACGGCTGCGCAGCTCGGCCAGAGTATCGGGCTCGACCATCAGGTCCGGGTTGATGAAGGCCAGCCACGGGCTGTGCGAATCGGCCACCCCCTGATTGTTTGCGGCGGCAAAGCCGGGATTGTCCGGATTGCCGACAAAACGCACGCGCGGGTCGTGGCTGGCATGGCGCTGCACGATATCCAGCGTGCCATCCATCGAGCCGTTGTCGATCACCCGGATTTCGGCCACGTCCCGCGCCTGGCGCAGACGGGAGAGACAGGCATCGATGGTGCTGCCGCTCTGGTAGGTGACGACGATGGCGGCGATGGCAACAGTCAAACGGGTGGCTCCGGCGCGGAAGGAACGAACAGGTCGCCCTGTTCCTTCGGCATTATCGCCTGCCGCATGCGCTGCTGCAGGTCGGCACGCAGCCCGTGCAGCGGGTCGTGCATCAGGAAGTCCGCCAACCGAGGCACCCAGCCCGGCCAGCGCGCAGCCAGCGCTTCAAGATCGCCGTCACGGCTGACCGCCTCCCCCGCCCGGCTGACGAAGGCGGTCTCGCACAGCACGTTGCGCCATCCCAGGCCGGCCATGCGTAGGCTCAGGTCCACCAGCGCCGCGTTCCAGCCGGCGTAGCTGTCCACGTCCAGGCCCCCGGCACGTCGACGCGCGTTGCCCCGCACCAGCACCGCATGGGTGACTGCGGACGGCAGCTCGGGGTGCAGGGTTGGCAATGTGGCACAGGTATGCGCCAGCAGGGCCGGATCATGGGGTTCGGGATTGATCTCGCCCAGCCTGGGCCACGCAGCGGTTTCGCCGGCATTGCACCACGGGGTTGCGGTGGCGATGGCGGCATCGCGGGCGAAGGTGTCCTGCAGCTGCTGCAGCCAGCCCGGCGCAGGCACGCTGTCCGGTGCCAGCACCGCCACGTCCATGCCATCGCAGGCGCGCAGCATCTCGTCCAGGTGGGCCACCTCGCCCAGCGGCCGCGCGCGGCGGGTGTACTCGGCCTGCAGTGGCGTATGCGCCAACCAGTGTTCCACCACCGCCTGCGCGCGCGGCCCGGTCTGCGCGTCGTCGGCCAGCCAGACCGCGGTGCCCGGCGCGGTGCCGGCATCCAGTGCGGCCAGGCAGCGGTCGAGCGCGGCATCGTCCACGCACAGCGGCAACAACACGATCGCCCCCATCCCGCCTCCGTGGTTGTCGGTAGCCACAGCCTAGCACCGGGAGGGTATCGGCCGGGTTGCACCCGGCACCCGCTTCAGGCCAGGGCAACAGCAACGGCCGAAGCAAAAGCTGGGTTCCTGCGGGATGGCGGGGTGGGTCCGGTTGCGGGGGACGCCGTAAACCCATCCTTGAAGTGACCCCCGAGACTTGGACGGGGTCAGGCGGCCGATTGGGCCCGCTCCCGGTACTCTACCGGGCTCAGACCTTTCAGTTTCAGTTTGATGCGCTCCTGGTTGTAGTACTGGATGTATTCCACCAGCCCAGCCTCCAGACTCTCGATGCTGTCAAAGCTGTTCAGGTAGAAGAACTCCGACTTCAGCGTCCCGAAGAAGCTCTCCATCGCCGCATTGTCCAGGCAGTTGCCACGCCGGGACATGCTTTGTTTCAACGAATGTTTTTCCAGCATGTGCCGGTAGTTTTCATGCTGGTACTGCCAGCCCTGGTCGGAGTGGATCATGGGGCGCTCATCCGGCGAAAGCTTCTTGATGGCCTCCTCCAGCATCTGACCTACCAGATCGAACACGGGCTGGCGCTTGATCTGATAAGCCACGATTTCGCCGTTGTAGAGGTCCATGATCGGCGACAGGTACAGCTTCATGCCTTGTACCTTGAACTCGGTCACGTCGGTCACCCACTTCTGGTTGGGGCGCTCGGCGTGGAATTGACGATTGAGGTCATTGCCAACCACAACATTGGCGGCCCCCTTGAAGGACCGGTAGCGCTTCACCCGTACCCGTGATTTCAGGCCCATCTCCCCCATCAGGCGCTGTACCCGCTTGTGATTGGTCCGATGACCCTGATTGGCCAATTCCAGCGTCACCGTGCGATAGCCATAGCGCCCTTGGCTTTGATCGTAGATTGCACGGATGCGCTCGCACAGGGCTGCCTCGTCCTGATCCGGATGGGCCAGGACATGGTTCTGGTAATAGAACGTACTGCGTGACAGCTCTGCCGCTTCGAGCAGAAGCGACAGCGTATGAACCTGCCTCAATCCTTGGATGGCTTGCGCTTTGCGTCTTGCGCCGCCTGCTCTTCCCGGATCAAGGCATCGAGTTTTTTTAGGTAGTCGGTCTCCGCACGCAGATAGGCGACTTCCTTGAGCAGCTCATCGCGACTCATTTCCTCAGGTGGCTTGGACGACCGGGTCTTTTTCATCGGCTTTCGGGGCAGCGGCGGAGGCGGTGCCAACGCTTGGGCACCGCCTTGAGCATACAGGCGCTGCCATCGCCCCACCGCGCCGGCATCACCAATCTGGAAGTAGGTGGTGGCCTCCCGCCCGGACATGCCGTCCTGGCTCATCTTTTCCAGGACAGCCAGCTTGAACGGGAGGTCATAGAACCGGGCCTGGCGATGAAATCCGCGCCAACCATGCAGCCGATAGGTCGCCACCCAGCGCCTGACCGTGGAGAACTCAAGGCCGTGGCGACGGGCAATGGCTTTGACCGATGTGGAGGTCTTGCAGGCCTCTTTGGCGACCTGCAGTTTGAAACGTGCGTCGTATCTGTTCATGTATCCCTCGGGGTTGGATCTGACGTCCAACTCCCGGGGGGCACTTCACCTTGGGGGCTTGGCCGCGGCATCCATGCCGCGGACACCCCCGCAACCGGACCCACCCCGCCTTCGACAGTTTCTCTCGACCTGCAGTAGATCCACGCCATGCGTGGATGAATCTCCATCGGAATCGAATATTTCGAATTGGAATCGAAAAGCATCCACGCATGGCGTGGATCTACCGTGTCGACCAAGGTCGACACCTACCAACAGCAGCAGGAAATTGTCGAAGGCGGGGCACTGTGGGTTTGCGGGGTGTGAGCCGCATGGATGCGGCGACCAAGCCCCCAGGGACGGGTTCACGGCGTCCCCACAAACCCACAGTGCCCCGCCCTCCCTCAGTAAACCGGCTGTTGCTGTTGCTGTTGCTGTTGCTGTTGCCCCAGCTTCGGCCTCTGCGGGTGCCGGGCGCAGCCCGGCCGTAAACCCCTTACTTCTTTGCGCGCGGCTGGTTCAGCGGTTCCATCGCTCGGAAGCGCTGGCTGTACTCGTCGGTCAGATTGCGCGCTTCCTGGCTGTTGCGCACGATGCTCGGGGTCAGCAGCACGATCACTTCGGAACGACGGCTGGTACGGCTCTTCTGCCCGAACAGCGCGCCCACCACCGGAATCCGGCTCAGCCCGGGAATGCCGCTGCTGCCATCGGTGGCCGTATCGGTGATCAGGCCGGCCAGCATGATGGTGTCGCCGCTCTGCACCGCCGCTTCGGTCGACAGCTTCTTGGTGGAAATCCGCGGGTTGCAGTTGCGCTCGGTCGGATTGCAGTTGTCGGGCACGTTCGAGGCGCTGCTCACTTCCTGCACGATATCGAGGAACACCGTGCCATCGCGGGTTACGCGCGGGCGCACCTTCAGGATCACGCCGGTGTCGATGTACTGCACAGAGCTGTAGGTGCCGGTGCCGATACCGGTGTTGACCGTGGTGGTGTTGATCGGCACCTTGTCGCCCACGTTGAGCGTGGCCTCGGCGTTGTTGCGCACGAACACCGAGGGGGTCTGCAGCAGGCGTACATCGGTGACCTTGTCCAGCGCGCTCACCACCGCCGCACCATTGTGGCCGGTGAATGCCCAGCCCAGGCCTTCGCCACCGGTCGCGGCACCGGCGAAGCTGCTCCAGGAGCCACCCGCTGCTGCCGGCAGGGTCACGCCGCCCAATGCTCCCGTCAGTGCACGCCCGGCCACGGCATTGTCGAAGAACCAGTTCACGCCGTACTTCAGGTCACCATCCAGCGACACCTCGGCCACCTGGGCTTCGATGTGCACCTGCAGCGGCATCACGTCCAGCTTCTCGATCACTTCGCGGATCGAGCGCCAGGCCTGCGGGGTCGAACGCACCAGCAGGGTATTGGTCTCCTCCACCGCCGACACGCCCACGCGATCGCCTTCCACTTCCAGGCTGACGCTGACGTTGCCGGACTGGCGCTGCGGCAGGTTCATGCTGCCGTTGCCGGCACCGCTGGAACCACTGCCCGGGGTCGAACCGAAACTGCTGCTGTTGTTGCTGTCCATGCCGCGCTCGCCATCGCTGCCCAGCTGCGATGGAATCGCGCCGGGTGCCAGCGATGCCGGGCTGGAGCCGCCACGATTGCCGCTGCTGGCGAAGGCTTCACTGAGGCGCTCGGCCAGGTCGCGCGCCTTGATGTAGCGCAGCTCGTAGGAGAACAGGCGGGCGCTGCCACCGGCGGTATCGATACGGTCCAGCCACTGCTGGATCTGGTCCAGGTAACGCACCTGCGGGGTGATCACCAGCACGGCGTTGGCGTTTTCCAGCGGCAGGAAGCGGAACATGCCGGCGCTGGGGGTCTTGCTCTCCTCGCCGAACACCTTCTCCAGGTCGGCAGCGACCTGCTCGGCCTTGCCCGACTGGATCGGGAACACGCCCACCGACATGCCCGACAGCCAGTCGACGTCGAAGATCTCGACGGTGCGCATGTAGTTTTCCAGCTCGGCGCGGGTACCGCCCAGGGTGATCACGTTGCGGCCGCTGTCGACGTTGACGATCGCATTGGGCCGCGCATAAGGCTCCAGCACCTTCTTCATCTCGGTGGCGGAGATGAACTGCAGCGGGATCACCCGTACCTCGAAGCCACGCGCACTGGCTGCAGGCGCCGTGCTCGGCGCAACCGTACCGGCCAGCGCCTGGTCGGCAGCGACGATGTTGTAGCGGCCACCGCTGTAGACCATGCGGGCGTTGTTCCAGCCCAGCACCATCTCCAGCAGGTTCAACGCCTGCGCCGGCGACACCGGCTTGGGCGTGGCCAGGGTGACCGTGCCCTGCACGCCCGGTGCGATCACGTAGTTCTGGCCCAGCATGTCACCGAGGATGGCCTTGACCACCGCGTGCACCGACTCGCCTTCGAAATTGAAGGTTGCTTCACCGGTGCTGGCGCCATGCAGCGCCGGTGCCGGTGCACGTGCTGCTTCGCGGTTGATCATGGTGCCGGTGCCACGGCGGATCACCGCCTGCGGAGCGCCCTGGGCGTCACGGGCAGCATCTGCTGCGACATCAGCTGCCTGGCCGGCCTCGGCAGTCGGCGACAGATTGCCCTTGCGCTGCACATGCGGCGCGGACACGGTGCTGCAGCCGACCAGCAGCGCGAGGGCAAAGGACCAGGGAAGAAAACGCAGGCTCATGCATTCACTCTATCGGTTGGTGCCATCGCCCGGGGGCGGCGACGGTTGTTGCTGCTGTTGTTGCTGCAGCTGGCGGCGACGGGCCTGGATGCGTTCGCGGATGGCCTGCATCTGCGCTTCGCTGGGGCCATTGGTGTTGGCAGGAGGTGCCGCGGCGGCGGCTGATGGCACGCTGCTGGCGGGCTGCGGCTGCGCGGTTGCGGTTGCAGCAGCCGGAGGTGGGGATGGCATCGGCGGTGCGCCCGCCGGCGGTGGCACAACGACCGCACCCGCCGGCGGCGCGCCATTGGCACCCCGCAGTACGGTGGGCGGCTCGCCGCCCTGGCCATTGAACACGGCCAGTTCCAGCACCTGGCTGCCGCTTGGGCCGATCACCGTGGCCTGGCGCGGCGCAAGCCCCACAAGTTGCCAGCCGTCCACCGCTTCGCCGTTGAGGCGCAGCCGCAGCGAACGGTTCTGTTCGGTGGTGAAGGTGGCCATGCCGAAGTCACTGGTCAGCAGCACGCCGGTCAGGCGCAGCGCGGCGCTGGCGGCCGGCTCGCTGCCACCGAGCAGGTAGGGCTTCGGCCTGCGGTCCTCGGCGAACAGCGGTCGCTCACCGATCGCGCTGTAGCTGTCGGCGCTGGGCATGCGTTCTGCGGCCAACGGCGGCAGCACCGGCAGCGAAGGCACCGCATCGGCATCGCCATCCGCACCTGGCAACTGGCTGCCCAGACCGAAGCCGGTGGCCAGCCAGACCGCCGCAGCCCAACCGGCCAGGGCCAGCAGGAAACCGGTGCGCAGGCTGATCTGCTCAAGTTTCATCAGCGACCTCCTGTCCCTCGACCGGCGCCGCCGGTGCGGGGGCGGGTGGCGCTGAAGGCGGCTGCGGCGCGGACACCGGTTCGGCGGCAGGCGCCGGCGCACTGCCATCGGCAGCAGCCCCCGGCAGCAGGTAACCAGCCAGTTCGAATGACACATCCAGGCCGAGCCCGGATTCATTCGGCGACTGCTGGAAGCGCTGCGCGATCAGGTTGAGGTTGTCGACGAACAGGCGCGGGCTGCCGGTCTCCAGGCTGTGCAGCACCGTGGCCAGTTCGGCCACGCCACAGCGCAGGCGCACCTGCATGGCGACGCGCACGAACTCGGCGTCGCGGCGGTTGTCGGTGAGCGGCGTGCGGTTGCTGATGGTGCAGCTGCGGTTGCCCGGGCTGGCCATCGCCACCGCATCCTGCAGCTTCGCGCCGAGCGCAGCGGCTGCAGCCTCGGCGGTGGCCTCGCGCAGGAAGCCCGGCCGCTGCTGCAGTGCCTCGCGGGTGGCACGCAGGCGCTGTTCGATCTGCGGCTGCTGCTGCAGCTGCGCCTGCACGCGCTGCTCGCGCTCGCGCAGGGCGGCGACATCAGCATCGATTTCGCGCAGCGGCTGGGTGAACCAGGGGTGCACCAGCAGCAGGTAGGCCAGGCCCAGCACTGCCAGCAACAGTGCCAGTGCCAGCCAGCGGTCACGGCGTGCGCTTGGCATCGGCATCGGCCGCCTCCCGGTTCGGGGCTGCCGCCGGCAACGGCTGCAGTTCAGCGGTCATGGTGAAGCGGTCGCGGCCACTGGCGGCGCCGTCAGCCTGCAGTACGCCGGTCAGGTTGACCTTGCGCCACTGCGGCGCATCCTGCAGCAGCTGCACCAGCTGCGAGGCCTCGCGGCTCAGGCCGATCAGCTGCAGGTTGTTGTTCTCGATGGCCAGTTTTTCCAGGTACGTTCCCTCCGGCAGGCGCCGGGTCAGTTCGTTCCAGATCTCCACCGTACCCGCGCGCTGGCCGCGCTGCTTTTCGAGGAACGCGGCACCGTCGATCAGCGCCTGCAGCTGGGCACGTTCGCTGGCCACGCCACGCGCACTGCGCGCGCTGCGCTCCACCTGGGCACGCAGTTCGTCGGCCGCCGCGCGGCGATTGTCCAGCACCTGCAGGCCAGACAGCACCAGCATCACCACCGCGGCCACGGCCAGCAGAAGGTTCCAGCGCCGCATCGGGTCGGCCTGCAGCTGACGCTGCGCGGGCGGCAGCAGGTTCACCTGCAGGATGTTGCCCTGCGCATCAATGGCATCGACACCGGACAGTGCATCGGCCCATTGGCCCACGTTGCTGCGCCAGGCCTCGAGCTGCCGCAACGGCCAGGCCACCAGTTCGACCTGCAGCTGGCCCTCGCCCGCCGCGCCACGTTCACGCACGTCATAGCTGACCTGGCTGGATTCGAAAGGCGTCTGCCGGTCGATCTCGAAACCGACCACCGCACGCAGGCGGTCAGCCGCCGCCGCCGGCAGGCGCAGCTGCCGGCGCAGCACATCGCCTGCCGGCAGCAGCCACACCCGCGGCAAGCTGCGCAGGCGGGCTTCCAGCACGCGATCCAGTTCGGCCGGGGACAGCGGCCACGGCAGCCGTACGACCGGTTCGCGGCGCTCCCCCGCCTCACGCCAGACCTGAAGGTGGTCGCCTTCGCGCTGCAGCAGCAGGCGTGCCTGTGCCCAGCCCAGTGCCCACTGCCAACGTGCCGGCACCCAGGCCAGCAGCGATTGCCGCCACCAGCGCAGGAAACGGCCGGCGCCAGGGCCGATCCGGCCCTGTACCTGCCGCACACTGTCCTGCCATGCCGTCATCTTGCTGTCATTCCCTGCTCCCAGCGAAGCACTGTGTAGGACCGCCCGGGAACCCCGCCCGAGCCATTGCGTACCACTGCCTGCAACACCGACCGGCGTCCACTGCCGTCGGTTGCACGAGACTCGATACTATAGGTGCCGCTGCTGCTGGCAAGCGTTGTCGCACCGCCAGCGGTATCTGCGTCACGCTCCTGCTGTGCGCGCTGCGCCAGCACGGTATCCGCATCCAGGCCCAGTGCGGTCAGCACCGGCGCGCTGGCAAACTGGGGATCCGGGCGCGCCTGGCGGCTGTACAGGGTCAGGTGCGGCAGCATGGCCTGGTACAGCGGGCCGCGCATGCCGAGTACCCGCTGCAGCTCGCCCAGCGTCTCGAAACGCTTGTTGCGGGGGCCATAGGGCAGGCCTGCTGCGGCATAGTCGGGCGCTTCGGCACCGCCGCCGGGCTGCAGCAGGCTGTCTTCGTCGCGCCAGTCGACGATCGCGCCGGCCAGCTGGCGGGCCTGCGCTTCGTCTTCACCCAGCGCCTTGAGGAAGGCGCTCAGCAGAGCCACGTCGGCCAGGTTCAGGTTGATCTTGCCGTTCTCGTCCAGCACCTTGATCTCGATGCTGGCGTCATCGAACTGCCAACGATAGACACGGCCATCGGCGCGCCAGGGCGCCCGCTGCGGATCGGCGGACAGGCGCGTCAGCGCGTACTCAAGTCCCGCCCGTGCACGCTCCTGGCCTCGCGCATCATCATCCAGCACCCGCTGCTGCAGGTGCTCGACCCGCGCGCTCAACGCGAACGCGCCCACCAGCGCCGTCATCAGGGCGATCAGCCACAGGACCAGTACCAGCGCCGCGCCGTGCGCCCGGCTCATCGCGCTCCTCCACTGCCGCCCGCGCGCGGAGCGACCACCAGTGCAGGCCAGGGAGCGCCCTTGGCGGGCACGATCTGGATCTCCACCAGCATCGGCAGGCGCCGGGTATCATCCCAGCGCGGCATCCAATCAGTCACCTGCCCGGTGCTGGCATCGATGCCGCGATAGCGCAGTTGCACCGACTTGAGGTTCTCCACCAGCACCTCCGGTGGGCGCGGCGGAGTTTCGGCGATGCGCTCGCCCTCCTGCAGCAGCACCAGGTCGAGCAGGAGGCGTTGCTGGCCGCTGCGGCCATCCACCTGCAGTGCGTGCAGGTAGGCACCGCCACGGCCCAGATAGCCCGCTAGATCGGCCGCGAACAGCATGCGTTGCTCTTCGCCCTGGAAGAAGATCGGTTCGCGGGTGGGATCGGGCACCTCCAGCGGCGTGCGCAGCGCACCGGCCAGCTGCCGCCGCAGCAGAGCCTCGACCGCACGCATGCGTTCGCTCTCGGCGGCAATCTGCTCGCCACGCTGGCTCACCGCCATCGCCGAGCGCACGCTGGCAAAGGCCAACACCAGGCCACCGGCCAACAGCACCGTGGCCAACATCACTTCCACCAGGGTAAAGCCTGCGGCGCGTCGCTTCATCGCGCGCTCTCCAGGTCCGGCGGCAGCAGGCGCAGGCTGCGCCAGCGCAGTTGTTCGCGTTCGCCTTCGCCCCAGCGCACCTGAAGCTGCAGCTCGGCCAGCCAGGGAGCCCCCGGCGATTGCGCCTGTGCCTGTACCGCGTTGGCGGCACGCGGCTCGACCCATGGCTGTACCTGCAGCTCCCAATGGTATCGGCCCTGTTCCCAGTCGCCCTGCTGGCTGCCCACCTGCAATGGCGCGGCGACACCGGCTTCGGCCAGCAGCGACTGCGCATGCAGCACCGCACGCGTGCGCAGCTCGGCCTCTCGGACCTGTTTCGCGCCACCTGACAGGCTGCCCAGAAGCAGCGTCAGCGCCAGGCCCAGCAAGGCGAAGGCGATGATCACTTCCAGCAACGTAAAACCACGCGCCTGCCGCTTCATGGCGCCTGCCACGGGCCGGAGCGGACCTCGCCGGTCAGCCAGCCGACATCGATGCGCCATTCGGCGCCCTCACGTTGCAGGCGGATGCGGCCACCACTGGAACCACCGTCGGGATGGAACTCGATCACGCCCTGCCCCGGCGCGGTGGCCAGCTGCGCGGCGCCTTCGAACTGCACCTGCAGCTGCGTCGGCACATCGCCCTGCCGCTGGTTGGCCCCCTGCCAACGGCGACGCGCCGGCTCGATCACGAAGCGCTGCGGCTCACCGCGCGCGATGGCCTGGGCGCGCACCATGCGCAGCTGGTTGGCGATGTCCTTGCCGGCGCTGCGCAGCTGCATGCCGGCAAAGCCGCGCGACAGACCCGCGGCGGTGATCAGGCCGATCGCGGCGATCAGCGCGATCACCAGCAGCATTTCCAGCAGCGACAGGCCCGCTGCGCGCCTGCCGTGCAGGCGCGGGCGAGGCAGCCGGCGCGGCAGGAAATGCATCATGCCTGGTTACGGCTGGTAGCGGATGTCAGCGTCGACGCTGCTGCCGCCGGCCTTGCCGTCCTTGCCCAGGCTGATCAGTTCATACGGCTGGCCTTCGCCCGGCGCGCGGTACTCCAACGCGTGGCCCCACGGGTCATTCAGGTCGGCCGGCTTGGCGTACGGGCCCAGCCAGCCACCGACACCTGCCGGTGCGGTCACCAGATCGTTGAGCGAGCCAGGCAGCTTGCCGGTATCGATCTGGTAGTTGTCGACCTTGGAGGCAACGGTCTGCACCTGGGCCTTGGCGATGTTCGCCTTGCCACGATCGGCACCGCCCAGCACGCGGCTGGCGACCAGGGTCAGCACCGCGCCGATCAGCACGATGACGATGATGATTTCCAGCAGGCTCATGCCCGACTGGTTGCGCGCGGCAGTGAAGGAAAGGCGGATCGGTCGACGGGAAGCAATCATGGTCGGTCCTTTCAGTTGCGGAGTGTCGGGGTTGCGTAGGGAGCCATCATCAGCCGATGGCATTGGTCAGGTCGTACAACGGCACCAGCACGGCCACGATCACCGCACCGACCACCGAGGCCAGCACCAGGGTGATCGCCGGCACCATCGCGGCCAACAGGCGGTCGATGCGACGGGCGCTGTCCTGTTCAAACGTGTCGGCAGCTTTCAGCAGCATGGTATCGAGGGCACCGGATTCCTCGCCGACCTGGATCATCTGCAGGGCCAGGCGTGGGAAACGCTTGCCGCGTGACAGTGCCAGCGACAGGCCGGCACCGTTCTTCACTTCGTCGGCGGCCGCTTCCACATCAGCGGCCAGCGCGCGGTTGCCCAGCACGTTGCGTGCGATGCCCAGCGCCCCGAGCAGCGGCACGCCATTGCGCAGCAGGGTGCCCAGCGTGCGCGCCAGCCGCGCGGTTTCCAGTTCGCCCAGCAGGCGGCCGATGCCGCGACGCTGCAGCAGCCATCCATCCAGCGCCAGCCGGAACGCCGGTTGCCGTACCTTGCGTTCGAAGAACAATGCCAGCAGTGCGGGCACCACCAGCAGCAGCACCCACCAGTCGCGCACGAACAGGCCCAGCTGCAGTACCGCATTGGTGAACCACGGCAGCGCCACGTCCAGGCTTTCGTACATCTGCGCGAACTGTGGCACCACGTAACCGAGCAGGAACAGCAGCGCACCGCCCACCACCACCAGCAGGATGGCCGGATAGACCAGTGCGTTGATCACCTTGCCCTGCAGCGCGCGGCTGCGTTCGAGGTAGTCGGCCAGCCGCTGCAGGGTCTCGTGCAGGCTGCCACCCGCCTCGCCGGCACGCACCATGTTCACGTACAGGCGCGAGAACAGGCCGTGCTGGCGCTCCAGCGCGGTCGACAGCGGCGCACCGCCGCGCACCACGTCGCGAATGTCGGTGATCGCACGCCGCGAGCGTTCGTCTTCCGGAAGCCCGAGCAGGATCGACAGTGCACGGTCCAGCGGCTGGCCGGCACCAAGCAGGGTCGCCAGCTGCTGGGTGAACTGCAGCAGCGCCGCGCCCTGCAACGGGCGCTGGCGCAGCAGCGTGCGCCAGCTGCTGCCGCCGACCACGCCGCCATCGGCCAGCTGGGTCTCCATCGGCAGATGGCCCTGATCCTGCAGGCGCGCGACCAGTTCGGCCTCGCTGGCGGCTTCCATCTGCCCGTCGAATATCTCGCCGTGCGAATTGAGCGCTTTGTAGCGGTAGTTCGGCATGTCAGCCCCGGCGTCCTGCGCGCATCAGCTTTCCTCGGTCACGCGCAGCACTTCCTCGATGGTGGTCTGGCCGCTGAGTGCTTTGGCCAGGCCATCCTCGTACATGGTGCGCATGCCGGCTTCACGGGCGATGCGTTCGATCTCGCCCATGCCATCGCGGCGCATCACCGCACGCCGCAGCGCGTCGTTCATCACCAGGAATTCCATGATGGTGGTGCGGCCCAGGTAACCAGTCGGCGCCAGTGCCGAAGGCTTCGGGCGGTATAGATGGATCGGCCCTTCCGGCTGCAGGCGGCGCAGCTCGAAACGCTCGATCTCCTCCGGCGAGGCTTCATAGCGGTCGGCGTGGGTCGGCTCCAGCCGACGCACCAGGCGCTGGGCCAGGATGCCGTTGATGGTGGACGTGAGGAGATAATCCTCCACGCCCATGTCGAGCAGGCGGGTGATGCCGCCGGCCGCATTGTTGGTGTGCAGGGTGGACAGCACCAGGTGGCCGGTCAGCGCCGACTGGATCGCGATGCGCGCGGTTTCCAGGTCGCGCATTTCGCCGATCATGATGATGTCCGGGTCCTGGCGCACGATGCTGCGCAGTGCGTTGGCGAAGTCCAGGCCGATCTGCGGCTTGGCCTGGATCTGGTTGATGCCCTCGATCTGGTACTCGACCGGATCTTCCACCGTGATGATCTTGACGTCGGCGGTGTTGAGCTGGCTCAGCGCGGTGTACAGCGTGGTGGTCTTGCCCGAACCGGTCGGGCCTGTGACCAGCAGGATGCCGTGCGGTTGTTCCAGCACTTTGCGGAACTGCGGCAGGAACGCATCGGTAAAGCCGAGACGATGGAAATCGAACACCACCGTTTCGCGGTCGAGCAGGCGCATCACCACGCTCTCGCCGTGCGCGGTCGGCACCGTGCTCACGCGCAGGTCCAGCTCCTTGCCCTGCACGCGCAGCATGATGCGGCCATCCTGCGGCAGGCGGCGCTCGGCGATGTTGAGGCGGGCCATGATCTTGATGCGGCTGATCACCGCTGCGGTGAGGTTGGCCGGCGGGCTTTCGCCCTCCACCAGTACGCCATCGACACGGTAACGCACCTTCAGCCGGCTTTCGAACGGCTCGACGTGGATGTCCGAAGCGCGCAGTTCCACCGCACGCTGGATCACCAGGTTGACCAGGCGGATCACCGGCGCTTCCGAGGCCAGGTCGCGCAGGTGCTCGATATCGTCGACCGCGCCGCCCTCGCCGTCTGCGGTTTCGACAATCGCGCCCATCGCGCTGCGGCCCTGGCCGAACCAGCGCTCGACCAGATCATCGATCTCCGCACGCATGCCCAGCACCGGCGTCACCGGTACGCCAAGTGCCAGCTGCACAGCCTGCTGCGGATAGGGATCGTGGGCATCGGCCAGCCACAGCCGTACACCCTGTTCATCCAGCGCCAGCGGGCATACATGGAACTGTTTGAGGAAACGCAGGGACAGCGGCAGGCCCTCGGCCAGACCCTGGGGCGGTGAATCCGGCAGCTGCTTGCCATCCAGCAGCGGCAGGCCCAGCACCTCGGCGCTGGCCTGCGCCTGGTCACGTTCGGACACCAGCCCCAGCCGCACCAGCAGGCCAAGCAGGCTGCCGCCGGCCTCCGCGTGCAGCGGCCGTGCCCGTGCAAGATCGCTCTCCTTGAGGCGGCCACGCGCCAACAACGCATCCAGGATGCGGCCTTCGGCGTCGTCGGCAGCGGTTGCAGCAAGGGCGTTCACGTGACTCTCCTGTCAATCGGCTCGACTTTAGCAGTTACGTCGTGATTTCCGTCGCCCCGCCGCCCGCTTTCGTAAAAAGACGAAGCCCGTCACATGCGGGTGACGGGCTTCGGCCATTGAACTACCGCACTGCGCGCTTACTGCGTGGCGAGAATGCTCACACCGCTGTAAGCCGCCTCGCCCACCACCTTGATGTAGTAGGTGCCGGCAGTCGGTGCCGTCACCCGCACCGTTTCCGAGGTGCCCGGACGGGTCGAGCGCGCATCGTTGTCGGTGGCACTCGGCTCGCGGCCCTTGGCCAGGTAGACCGACACGTTGCCGGTGCCACCATAGGTGATGACGCTGAGCTGCTTGCCTGCCGCGGCTTCGAAGCTGTAAAGCACGCTGCTGCCGGCGGCACCACTCAACCCGCCGATGGCCACCTTGTTGGTCAGCGGCTTGGCCACCGGCCCGCAGTTCTCGGTGCATGGCTCTTCCAGGGCCTTGTCCAGCGCGGCCTTGGCATCGACGATGCCGGTACCGATCGGCGTGGCGGACGGAATGCTGACCGGGAACGGACGTGCCGTTTCCTTCAGCAGGGTACGCATGCCCGCCGGCGCGAGCGGGTCGCGGTTGGCGGCGATCAGCGCGCTCTGCACCAGCGCGGCGACGGCAGCCACATGCGGTGCCGCCATCGACGTGCCGGCCTTGCCGCCAAGGGTGTAACCCTCGGTGGAACCGGCTGCCGGCGGCGACGTCTTGCTGCTGGACACCGCCTGCCAGACATAGCCGTTCGGATTGCCGTCGGTGACGCCACCGCCCGGGCCGGACAGATCGATGCGGGTACCGAAGTTGGAGTAGTAGGCCATGGCGCCGGTGATGCCGGTCGCGCCGACCGAGACCACGCCATCGCAGTTGGCCGGGCGGGCGTTGGCGACATTCATCGAGTCGTTGCCGGCTGCCACCACCACCAGGGTACCGCGGTTGGTGGCACCGGTGATGGCCGCCTGGTAGGCCGGATCGCAGCTGCCGGAGCCGCCCAGGCTCATGTTGATGATCTCGGCCGGATTCTGGTTGGCAGGGATGCCGGCCACGGTACCGCCCGAGGCCCAGGTGATGGCGTCGGTGATGTCCGACAGGGTGCCACCGCAGTAGCCGAGCACGCGCACCGGCAACACCTTGGCCTTGTAGGCCAGGCCGGCGGTATGCAGGCCGTTGTTGGTGGCCTCGGCGATGGTGCCGGTCACATGGGTACCGTGCCAGCTGCTGTCGCGTACCGGCGAGCCGTCGTAGCAGGCATTGGCGGTGGGCATCCAGTCACCGTAGTCGAGTGCACCCGGCACGCGGCCATCGGCGGCACGACGCGAGCGGCTGGCCTGGCTGATGAAGTCGTAGCCCTCCAGCAGGGTGCCGGCGGCGAAATCCGGGTGCTCGGGCAGGATGCCGGTATCGAGCACGGCCACCACGACGCCCTCGCCCTGCGAGACGTCCCATGCGGCCGGTGCGTTCACGCCACCGACCGGGTTGTGGAAGTGCCAGTTGTGGCTCTGGTAGTACGGATCGTTGGGCACGAAGCTGGGCGACGCATCGGACTTCGCGACGGCATCCGCACGCGGCGACGACGCGGCATCGATCGGATACATGATGGCGTCGGCCACCGCATATTCGACGGTCGGGTCAGCCTTCAGTTCGCCCAGCACCTTGTCCAGTTCGGCGCGCGCGATTCCTCCCTGCAGGCGGATCAGATCGGCACCGATGCCCAGCTTGCGGGCCACCTGCGGTCGCAGCGCGGCACTGCGCGCAGCCGCGTTGGTACCTGCCGGCACGGCGCGGGCGATGGCCGAGTTGACCACGGCCAGCTTGGCGTTCGCATCGGCAGCTGCGGCGCTGCCAGCGCGGTACTTCACGATGATGCCATCAACCTGCTGCGTCTTCGGGCCGGACAACGGCGCATTTGCTTTCAGGTCGGCGGCCTGTGCCAGGCCAACACCGGTCAGCGACAGCACGGCGGCTGCCAACACATTGATGCGAAGGTTCTGCTTCTTGATCACGTCGAATTCCTCTTCTGGGTCATGGATCGAACCAACACTGCGGCCATCATTCCTTGACGACTCCCGGCCGGCCCAGCCGGGATTGCCGTGACCTCCCCCCAGGCCCTCGTTGCAGGTGCTGCGCCGGCGTGGGTGGCCGCCGGCGCGATGGAGTGGCTTACCAGCCGAAGCCGGCACCGACGCCGACCGAGCTGTCGTCGCTGCTGAAGGCGCCACCGAACGTCACCGTGGCGCGATCGCTGATCGCACGCTGGTAACCCAGCGACAGTGCCGATTCACCGCCCTGGAAGCCGATGCCGACGCCGACCCGGTTCTGGGTACGGATGCCGGCAGCACTGGTGGCCATGTTGAGCATCGCCGCGCTCATCGCGCCCTGGCGGTCGATGCGGCGATCCATGTGGCGCAGGCGTCCGTCGATCTCGCCCTTGAACACATCGAAGCTGTCGGCGACGGCCTGGACGCGGCTGTCGGTGTAGCTGTTGGCGGTAGCCATGCCACGATCGAGCTGGCCCTTGTTGACCGCATCGGTGGCGGTGGTTCCGGCTGCCACGTTGGTGACCTGGCGTTCGTTGCCTTCGCTGCCCACCGAGACCGTGTTGGCACGATCAGCGACCGAGCCCTGGCCCAGCGCCACCGCGTTCGCAGCGGTGGCATTGGCACCCTGGCCGATGGCGGTGGACGAGGCGCCGCTGGCCACTGCGCCGTCGCCCATGGCGACCGCGTTGAGGCCCGATGCCGGGGTGCCCACCGGGATGCCCGCGCCCGCCGCCGCAGCGGTCGGCGTGCCCTGCACGCGTGCGCTGCTGGCCGGTGCCGCATCGGCCGCCGCCGATGCATCGGCAACGCTGGCCAGTGCGCTTTCATCCAGCGAGGCACTCATTGCGCGCAGGCTGGCAGCACCTGCACGCGTGCCACCCGCAGTACGGCGGTCAATCTCACTGACCTTGCGGTCCAGCGCACCCAATGCATCGCCGACGTTGCTGTAGGTGGCGCCCTGGATCACATAGTTCGGTGCCACGAATACGCCCTGCATGCCGACGCTGGCACCGCCGCCGAGGAAGCTGGCGGCATCGCTGAGCGACTGGAACAGCTGGCCGCCATTGATCGCCTGGCGGCTGCCGGCTGCGATGCTGCCGGCACCGACATTGTCGATGGTGGTGCCCTGGAAGCCGGACAGGGTCAGGCGGTCACGACTGGCGTCGTCGTAGCCGACCGCACTGGCCGCCGTGGTCTCCACCGTGGCGATGCGCGAATCGAAATCACCGACGCGGGTTTCCACCGCGCCCACGCGCTGGTTGGTGACGTTGAGCTGGGAACCGGTCACCGCGTCACTGCTGCCGGCAGCGATGCGGCCATCAGCCACGTTGACGATGCGGCGGGTGGCCGGGCCATCGGTGGGGTTGCCACTGCCCACCGACACAACATTGGCATCCAGCGCACGCGCTCCAGCACCGATTGCAACCGAGTTGACGCCGACCGCACCCGCACCGGCGCCAACGGCCAGTGCGCCGGAGGCAGACACCGTGGCATTGGCACCCAGCGCGATGCTGCGTGCGCCCGCCGCATTGGCCACCGAGCCCATCGCTACCGAATCGGTACCGATGGCGTTCGCGGTTCCCGTGCCATTGGCGCGGAAATATCGGTTGGTGGTGTTGGCGGTGAACGCAACGGCGTCCAGCTGCCCGCGATTCACTGCGTCATTGATTTCGGTACCGTTGGCGACATTGGTGACCTGCCGGTTGTTGACGGCACTGCCGACGGACACGGTATTGGCACGATCGGCCACCGAGCCTCCACCCAGTGCGACACTGCCGGCAGCCGAAGCGTTGGCACTGACACCCACCGCCGTGGCATTCAAACCGGTGGCCTTGCTGCCGTAACCGACCGCGGTACCCAGGCGGCCGCTGGCTTCGGCATAGCTGCCCAGCGCCGAAGCGCCATCGGCCGAGGCACTGGCGCGGAAACCACTGGCCTGCGACTGCGTGCCGGTAGCCGTGGCCTGCGCACCGTTGGCCGTGCTGTAGGGGCCCTTGGCCTGGGCCCCGGCGCCAGTGGCGCTGGCGCCGGTTTCACTGGCGCTGGCGCCGCTGCCCAGCGCAACGCTGTCGACACCACTGGCCTGCGCAGCATTGCCCAGTGCGGCAGCGTTGTTGCCGGTGGCCAGTGCATCGAAGCCAACCGCCGTGGCGTTGGTGGCCATGGCGTTGGCGCCGCTGCCCAGCGCGGTGGCGCCGTTGCCGATCGCATTGGCCGCATTGCCGGCCGCCAGCGCATTTTCGCCATCGACCAGTGCACCGGCCTCGCCATCGGCATTGCCGCTGGCCTGGAACTGCCGGCTGGTCTTGTCGGCGACACTGGCAACGGCGTCGAGCTGGCCCTTGTTCACCGCATCGGTGGCTTCGGTACCGGCTGCAACGTGGGTGACCTGGCGTTCGCTGCCGGCCTTGCCAACGGCCACCGTGTTGTCGCGGTCAGCCTTGGAACCGGCACCGAGCGCAACGCTGTTGCTGCCATTGGCGGTGGCATTGGCACCGAGCGCCGTGGCGTTGCTGCCTGCCGACCAGGCATTCCAGCCGATGGCGGTAGCGTAATCCTCGGTGGCCCATGCACCGGCACCGAATGCTGCCGCACCGGTGCCACTGGCGCGCGACGGAATCAGGCCGAAGAAGGTGCTGCCGCCGATCGCCACGCTTTCCGCACCGCTGGCTTCACTCGACTGACCCACCGCAACCGCGCCGGTGCCCGCCGCCGCGGCGCCGAAGCCCACCGCCGTGGTGTTGGCACCGCTGGCAGCCGAGCCGTAGCCGAGTGCGGTGCCAAGGCGACCGGTTGCTTCGGCATAGCCGCCCACCGCTGTGGTGCCATCGGCGGAGGCCGCGCTGCGGAAGCCGCTGGCAAGGGACTGTGCGCCACTGGCGTTGGATTCGGTACCGTTGGCGGTGCTGTAGACACCGCTTGCCTGTGCACGCGCGCCCGCCGCGCTTGTCCCCACTTCGCTGGCGCTGGCACCGCTGCCCAGGGCCAGGCTGTCCTCGCCGGTGGCCTGAGCGGTGCTGCCCAGTGCCGCCGCGTTGGTGCCGGTCGCCAGCGCATCGATGCCGACGGCGGTGGCGTTGGCGGCCAGCGCATTGGCACCACTGCCGAGCGCAGTGGCACCGTTGCCGATCGCGTTGGCCGCATCACCTGCTGCCAGCGCATTGTCACCCTCCACCAGCGCGCCGGTTTCACCATCGGCATTGCCACTGGCCTGGAACTGCCTGCTGGTCTTCTCCGCAGCGGCGGCTACGGCATCGAGCTGGTTCTTGTTGACCGCATCGTTGCCCTGCGTGCCATCGGCCACGTTGGTGACCTGGCGGGTGTTGCCGCCGCCGCCCACCGATACGGTGTTGTCGCGGTCCGCAATCGAATCCGCACCGAGCGCCACGCTGTTGGCCGCGCGCGATTCCGCCGCATTGCCCAGCGCGGTGCTGTTGATGCCCCCCGACCAGGCGCCACCGCCCACCGCCGTGGAGTAGTTGCCCGAGGCTTCGGTCGCCAGCACGCCGAACAGCGAGCCGCCGACGGCGACGCTGTTGGTGCCGGTGGCCAGGCTGCCCTGGCCGGTGGCGGTGCTGTAGGCGCCGGACGCTTGCGAATCACCGCCCAGGGCCACGCTGTTGGAACCCGAGGCGTTGGCGAAGTTGCCGAAGGCGGTGGCATTGAAGGCCGAGGCCTGTGCGTAGCCGCCGATGGCGGTGCTGTAACCACCGGTGGCTTCGGCACCGATACCGAACGCTGCCGCAGCCGTGCCGCTGGCCACGCTCTCGCTGCCGACCGCGGTGGCACCACTGCCACTGGCGTTGCTGAAGTAGCCCACGGCTACGGCTTCTTCGCCGGAGGCTTCGGACAAGGCACCGCTGGCGGTGCTGCCTGCGCCGCTGGCGATGCTGGCCGCGCCGAACGCTGCACTCTGCTCACCGCTGGCTTCGCTTTCCGCACCCTGCGCGGTGGCGTATTCGGCGATGGCCTGTGCATTGGCGCCTACGGCACTGGCATTGGCGGCGGTCGCCAGCGCGTTGAAGCCGATCGCCTGCGCGTTGCCGGCCAGCGCATTGGCACCGCTGCCAAGCGCGGTGGCGCCATTGCCGATGGCGTTGGCTGCATCACCTGCGGCCAGTGCGTTGTCGCCCTCCACCAGCGCACCCGCCACATCGTCGCCGTTGCCGCTGGCCTGGAAGAAGCGGCTGGTGGTTGCTGCGGTACTTGCCACCGCATCCAGCTGTGCCTTGTTCACCGCATCGGTGGCCTGGGTACCGGCGGCGACGTTGGTGACCTGGCGCTCGTTGCCGCTGCTGCCCACCGACACCGTGCGTGCGCGGTTGGCGACCGAGCCCGCGCCGAGTGCGACGGCGTTGCTGGCACTGGCATTGCTGCCCGCACCCAGCGCGATCGCACTTTCTCCGCCGGCCACCGTGTTGGTGCCGATGGCGATGCTGTTGATGCTGTTGCCCAGTGCCTGGAAGCCCAGCGCCACGCTGTTGTCGCCATAGCCGAAGGCACCACGGCCGACTGCGGTGGCGCTGGTTCCGTTGGCCCAGCTGTTGTAACCGATCGACGTGGCGCCAGCGCCGCTGGCCCACGCCGCGTTGCCGAACGCCGAGGCATTGGTGGCGGTCGCCCACGCACCGGAACCAAAGGCGCTGGCGCCGCTGGCGGTGGCCCAGCTGTAGCCGCCCACCGCGGTACTGTCATCGCTGCTGGCAAACGCACTGTCACCCACCGCCACCGCATACGCGCCGGTGGCGCGCGACTTGCCGCCGGCGGCGAAGCTGTTGTCACCACTGGCCTTGGCCGCATTGCCGAAGGCGCTGCTGGCTGCACCGCTGGCCTGCGCAGCGCTACCGACCGCCGTGGCATCGGCCACGGCCGTGGTACCCACCTGCTGCGCCTTGCCATCTGCACCGATGATGGGTTGGTTGAACTCGTCGTAGGCCTGGCCCAGGCCACCGATGGCGACACCGCCATTGCCGGTGGCCGTGCTGTTGCGGCCCACCGCCACGCTGTCATCGCCGATGGCCGACGCGGCCGCGCCATGTGCAACCGCGCCGGCACCGATCGCATTGCTCGACGAACCGGCCGCGATGGCACCCTCGCCTTCCGCCAGCGCACCGGCATCACTGCCAGCTTCAGGCTGGGCCTGGAAGAAGCGCGCGGTGCTGTCGGCGGTGCTGGCCACCGCATCCAGCTGCGCCTTGTTCACCGCATCGGTGGCTTCACTGCCGGCTGCAACGCTGGTGATCTGCCGCTCGTTGCCGGCACTGCCGACGGCCACGCTGTTGGCACGCACCGCTTCGGAGTTCGCGCCCAGCGCGACGCTGTTGGCGCCGCGTGCCGTAGCGTAGTAGCCCACTGCGGTGCTCTGCGCACCACTGGCCCAGGTCTGCGCGCCAAGCGCGCTGGCGTTCTCGCCCGGCGCATAGGCGAAATAGCCCACCGCGGTGGCTTCGGCGCCGGAGGCTTCGCTGAGGCTGCCGTTGGCCACGGCACGGTCGCCGCTGGCGATGGCGCCGGCACCCACCGCGGTCGCGGCTTCACCACTGGCCTGTGTCTGTACGAAGAAGCCCAGGCCGGGAATCAGGTCGGCCGGGCCACCAATGGCGACGCTGCTGGTGCCCGTGGCATTGCTCTGCGTACCCAATGCCGTGGAGTAATCACCGATGGCATTGGAGACCGCACCGAACGCCGACGCCTGCGCGCCGGACGCATAGGCCCCCACGCCATAGGACGACGCGGCAAAACCGCTGGCATCGGCGCTGGCGCCGACGGCCGTGCCACCCACGCCGGCACTGGTGGCGCCGGTGACCACCGGCACGCCACCACTGGTGATCAGCGGGTTGCCGTTGGCATCCACCGCAGCGCCACCGACGGCCACGCTGCCCGGTCCGTTGGCCTGCGCGTTGTTGCCGAATGCCGCGCTGTTCTGGCCCGAGGCCAGCGCGTTGTTGCCCACCGCAGTCGCGTTCTGCGCAACGGCAGTGGCACCGGCACCGACCGCCGTGGTGCCAGTGCCGATGGCATTGGCGGCCTCGCCTGCGGCCAGCGCGTCGTCACCTTCAGCCAGCGCACCGGCATCGCTGTTGCTGCTGCCGGTGGCCTGGAAGCGCTTGGCGGTGGCATCGGCCACTGCGGCAACATCCTTCAACTGGCCAACGTTGACCGCATCGGTATCTTCGGTGCCGGCGGCAACGCTGGTGATCTGGCGGGTCAGGCCATATCCGGCGGCACCGACGGACACGGTATCGACACGGTCAGCCAGCGAACCGGCGCCCAACGCCACGCTGCCGGTAGCGACTGCGGCCGAATTGGAGCCCAGCGCGGTGCTGTATTCACCGACGGCCGTGCTGAACGCACCGACTGCAATCGAGGCTTCGTTGGCAGCCGTGGCGCCGCGGCCCAATGCGGTACTGCCGGGGCCCATCGCTACGGCACCGCCACCGACGGCGGTCGCGCCATCGGCGGTGGCTTCGGACAGTGCACCCAGTGCCGTTGCTGCACCGTTTTCGCTGGCGGCGTAGGCGCTGGCACCGACGGCGGTATCGCCAAGGCCGAAGGCTGCTGCGCTTTGCCCGACCACCACGCTGGCATCGCCGATCGCCAGCGCGCCCTGGCCGAATGCGCTGGCGCCGATGCCTGCGGCAATGGCCTGGGTACCGATGGCAGTGGTGGCGTTGGCCAGCGACTGCGCACCGGCACCGGCGGCCAGTGCGCCTTCACCCTCGATCTTCGCCGCGTCGCTGTCATCGCCTGCGCCGTCGGCCTTGAAGTACCGGTTGCCGTCGGCGGCAACGTCGGCCAGCGCGGCCTGCGTGGCGCGCGCCTGCGCGTCCAGCTGCGCCTTGTTCACTGCGTCGGTCGCCTGCGTGCCTGCGGCGACATTGGTGACCTGCCGTTCCTTGCCGGCATCGCCGACGGAGACGGTGTTGGCACGCGTGGCTTTGGAGCCGGCGCCCAGCGCCACGCTGTTGGCCGCACTGGCACTGCTGTTGCTGCCGATCGCCACCGCATTGCTGCCCTTGGCCGTGGCCGAGCCTTCGATCAGGCACTTTTCGAGCAGCTTGCCGCTGAATGCCACGCAGGTGGCGCTACCGCCGATCTGCACCGACTGCGCGGTGGCGGAGCCACTCATGCCCAATCCCAATACCAGGCCCAGTGCCACCGCCAGCAGTGCGGGCGTGGCCTGTGTCGCATCGCGGCGCTGGTCGACGACCCCGCCGCTGCTGCTGTCGGAGGAAGCCAGTTCCGAGGCCACCACCAACTGACCCAATGCTTTGTTCCAGACCTTGCGATAAATCCGATTCATCGGTACGGCTCCTGATTGGACTGGTTTTGGGCAAAGCAACGCCACCGCTGGGCTTTCCGGCCCAACGTCCCCTGGGGGCGTTTATTCGCGTGATTTACTGCGGGGTATTGCCGAACGGCGCGCAGCGACAGAAAACCGAGCGCGTGCGCCAACCGGTTACTGCGAAATGAATGATTCTGAAACGGGGTTCAAGTGTTAACGGCAACTTTGCAGATCGTCAAGACTTTGACACGACAAATCCTATTGCCGTGAAGTAGTTCACTCTTTTCCCTGTTTATGAAAGGATTTTGTTAGCGACGCGTGACGTAACCCTGTCGCCTGAAAATCCATGTAACTCGCGGGTACATCAGGATTTTCACACGCGCAAAGAAAAAACCCGCCGATCAACGGCGGGTTTTTCCATACGCAACGGCATTGAAGCCTGCGCGGTGTGGTGCGATCAGCCGCACCACACCCGCGCGTTGCGGAACATGCGCATCCACGGCGAATCACCCTGCCACTCGGCCGGGGCCCAGCTCATGTTGAGCGCGCGCGGGGTGCGTTCCGGGTGCGGCATCATGATGGTCACGCGGCCGTCGCTGCTGGTCAGGCCGGTGATGCCGTCCGGCGAACCGTTCGGATTCAGCGGGTACTGGCTGGCGACGTTGCCGTGGCCATCGATGTAGCGCAGCGAAACACGGGCCGCGGCCTGGTCGACCGCGTTGTCGAACACCGCCTGGCCTTCGCCATGCGCCACTGCCACCTGCAGGCGCGAACCGGCCATGCCACGCAGCAGGATCGACGGAGATTCCACCACTTCCAGCAGCGCGGTACGGGCTTCGAACTGCTCGCTGGCATTGCGGCGGAACTGCGGCCAGTGTTCGGCACCGGGAATGATGTCCTTCAGCTGGCTCATCATCTGGCAGCCGTTGCACACGCCCAGGGCGAAGCTGTCCTCGCGCGCGAAGAACGCGGCGAAGGCATCACGCAGCGCGCTGCGCTCCAGGATCGAGGTGGCCCAGCCACGACCAGCGCCAAGCACGTCGCCGTAACTGAAGCCGCCGCAGGCGACCAGGCCGGTGAAGTCCTGCAGGGCGACGCGGCCTTCGATCAGGTCGCTCATGTGCACATCGAAGGGCCGGAAGCCGGCACGTTCGAAGATGTTCGCCATTTCGATCTGGCCGTTGACGCCCTGCTCGCGCAGCACGGCCACGCGCGGACGCGCACCGGTGCTGATGAACGGGGCGGCCACGTCTTCATTGATGTCGAAGCTGAGCTTGGGCTTCAGGCCCGGTGCGATGAAGGCACGGGCGATCTCACGCTCGGCGTCGGCGTTGGCCGGGTTGTCGCGGCGCTTCTGCATCGCGTGGGTGACCGACCACCATGCGTCGAACAGCGACTCCCAGCGCCATTCAGCCAGGTTCTCGCCAGCCAGCGACACGCGCACCACCGGTGCGGTGGTCGGCTTGGCGATGCGCTGCGCGCACTCGGTCAGTGCATGGCGCTCGACCAGGTCGGCGAACGCTGCGCGGTCTTCGCGTGCGATCTGCACCACCGCGCCCAGCTCTTCGTTGAACAGGCTGCGGAATGGATCGTCGCCCCAGGCATCGAGGGTGATGTCCAGCCCCAGGCGCGACGTGAAGGCCATTTCGCACAGCGCGGCAAAGGCACCGCCGTCGCTGCGGTCGTGGTAGGCCAGCAGCAGGCCGGCCTGGCGCGCATCGCGGATCAGCTCGAAGAAGCCACGCAGGCGCTGCGGGTCGTCCAGATCCGGGGCAGCGCCGGCGAACGCCGGCAGGTCACCGTGGTCGGCATGCACCTGGGCCAGGATGGAACCGCCCAGCCGCTGCTTGCCGGCGCCAAGGCCGATCAGCCACAGCTCGCTTTCCACGTCGCGGTCGAGCAGCGGGGTCAGCTGCTGGCGCACATCGGCGACCGGTGCGAACGCAGAGATCACCAGTGACACCGGCGACACGCTCTTGTGCGCTTGGCCCTGGTCGTGCCACTGCGCCTGCATCGACAGCGAGTCCTTGCCCACCGGAATGCTGATGTCCAGCTGCGGGCACAGTTCCATGCCCACGGCCTTCACCGCGTCGTACAGCAGCGCGTCTTCGCCGGGGTGGCCGGCCGCGGCCATCCAGTTCGCCGACAGTTTGATCTCATCCAGCGCATCGACCGGGGCCGCGCACAGGTTGGTCAACGCTTCGCCCACGGCCATGCGTGCCGAAGCCGCCGCATCGAGCAGGGCCAGCGGGGTGCGCTCGCCGATCGACATCGCCTCGCCGGCCACGCCGTCGAAGTCGGCCACGGTGATGGCCACATCGGCCACCGGCAGCTGCCACGGGCCAACCATCTGTTCGCGTGCGGTCAGGCCACCGACGCTGCGGTCACCGATGGTGACCAGGAAGTTCTTCGAGGCCACCGTCGGGTGCGCAAGCACGCGCAGACCCGCTTCCTGCAGGTCCAGGCCTGCGGTCTTCAGCGCCGGCCAGCGCGGTGCCGGCGGGTGTGCGGTATCGCGGTGCATCTTCGGCGGCTTGCCGAACAGCACGTCCATCGGCAGGTCGATCGGCGCATCGGCCGGGGTGTGGCCCGGCACGGCGCCATAGGCCACCACCAGGTGTTCCTCGGCGGTGGCCACGCCGACCGCAGCGAACGGGCAGCGCTCGCGGGCGCACAGCGCGGCGAACTCGGCCAGGCGCTCCTGGGCGACGCCAAGCACGTAGCGTTCCTGCGATTCGTTGCACCACAGCTGCATCGGCGACAGCGACGGATCATCGGTGGGCACCTTGCCCAGATCGATCACGCCACCGACCTTGGAGTCGTGCAGCAGCTCGGGGATGGCATTGGACAGGCCACCGGCACCGACGTCGTGGAAGAACTTGATCGGGTTGTTGCTGCCCATCGCCACGCAGCGGTCGATGACCTCCTGGCAGCGGCGTTCCATTTCCGGGTTGTCGCGCTGCACGCTGGCGAAGTCCAGGTCCTCGGCGCTTTCGCCGGAGGCCACCGAGCTGGCGGCACCGCCACCCAGGCCGATCAGCATCGCCGGGCCACCGAGCACGATGACCGCATCACCGGGCTGCAGCTGGATCTTGTCGACCTGGGTACGGTCGATGGCGCCGAGGCCGCCGGCCAGCATGATCGGCTTGTCGTAGGCACGCACCAGGTCGGCGCCTTCCGGCAGCTCGAAGCTGCGGAAGTAGCCAAGCAGGTTCGGGCGGCCGAACTCGTTGTTGAACGCGGCGCCGCCGAGCGGACCATCGGTCATGATTTCCAGCGCGGGCGCCATGCGCGGGTTCAGCGCGCGCGGCGCTTCCCACGGCTGCGGCAGCTCGGGAATGCGCAGGTGCGAGACCGAGAAACCGGTCAGGCCGGCCTTCGGCTTGCCGCCGCGGCCGGTCGCGCCTTCGTCGCGGATTTCACCACCGGCGCCGGTCGAGGCGCCCGGGAACGGTGCGATGGCGGTCGGGTGGTTGTGGGTCTCCACCTTGATCTGGAACGCGCTGGGCACCTGCGGTTCACGACGGTACTCGCCGCTGGCCGGATCCGGGCGGTAGCGCGACGCCGGATGGCCTTCGATCACCGCGGCGTTGTCGCTGTACGCACTGAGCGTGTGCTGCGGGGTCTGCTGGTGGGTGTTCTTGATCATCCGGAACAGCGAGCGGTCCTGCTCCTGGCCGTCGATGGTCCAGCTGGCGTTGAAGATCTTGTGGCGGCAGTGCTCGGAATTGGCCTGCGCGAACATCATCAGTTCGACGTCCGACGGCGAGCGGCCCAGCGCGGTGAAGCGTTCGCGCAGGTAATCGATCTCGTCCTGGGCCATGGCCAGGCCGAGGCGCTCGTTGGCGGCCTCCAGCTGGTCCACCGGCACGCGTTCCAGTTCGCCGCGGGCGGGCGCCGAGAACAGCGCCTGGCCCTGCTGCACGGTCTCCAGCACTGACTGCGTCATCGGGTCGTGCAGTGCCTTGACCAGCGCCTGCTGCACGTCGGCATCGGCCGGCCAGCCCTGCACGTCGATGCGCAGGCCCCGCTCGACCCGGCTTACCGGCTGGCCGGCACCGCGCACCAGTTCGGTGGCCTTGCTCGACCACGGCGACAGCGTACCCAGGCGCGGCACCACGATGCGGCTGACCGCGCCGTCGGCCACGGCTTCTGCCTGCGGCGCAGCTTCGAGGATGCGGCACAGGGTGGCGAGGTCGGGAGCGGCGCTGCCTTCGGGCTGCACGAAGTAGACGTGCCAGGCACCGCTGATGCGCAGAGAGGGAGCGATGGACTGCAGGCGGGATTCAAGACGTTCGCGGCGGAACGGCGACAGGGCGGGCGCGCCCTCGAGGACCATCATGTCCGGGGAACCGTAGTTGGGAAACGGGCCCGACATTGTACCGGAAGCGGGGGAAGGGCTCTGGCCGGGCGGCGCCCGGCACCCGCCGAGGCCAGGGCAACAGCAACAGCAACGGCCAAAGCAAAAGCGGGGTTCCCGTGGGATGGCGGGGTGGGTCCGGTGGCGGGGGACGCCGTAAACCCGTCCCTGAAGTGACCCCCGAGACTTGGACGGGGTCAGGCGGCCGATTGGGCCCGCTCCCGGTACTCTACCGGGCTCAGACCTTTCAGTTTCAGTTTGATGCGCTCCTGGTTGTAGTACTGGATGTATTCCACCAGGCCAGCCTCCAGACTCTCGATGCTGTCAAAGCTGTTCAGGTAGAAGAACTCCGACTTCAGCGTCCCGAAGAAGCTCTCCATCGCCGCATTGTCCAGGCAGTTGCCACGCCGGGACATGCTTTGTTTCAACGAATGTTTTTCCAGCATGTGCCGGTAGTTTTCATGCTGGTACTGCCAGCCCTGGTCGGAGTGGATCATGGGGCGTTCATCCGGCGAAAGCTTCTTGATGGCCTCCTCCAGCATCTGACCTACCAGATCGAACACGGGCTGGCGCTTGATCTGATAAGCCACGATTTCGCCGTTGTAGAGATCCATGATCGGCGACAGGTACAGCTTCATGCCTTGTACCTTGAACTCGGTCACGTCGGTCACCCACTTCTGGTTGGGGCGCTCGGCGTGGAATTGGCGATTGAGGTCATTGCCAACCACAACATTGGCGGCCCCCTTGAAGGACCGGTAGCGCTTCACCCGTACCCGTGATTTCAGGCCCATCTCCCCCATCAGGCGCTGTACCCGCTTGTGATTGGTCCGATGACCCTGATTGGCCAATTCCAGCGTCACCGTGCGATAGCCATAGCGCCCTTGGCTTTGATCGTAGATTGCACGGATGCGCTCGCACAGGGCTGCCTCGTCCTGATCCGGATGGGCCAGGACATGGTTCTGGTAATAGAACGTACTGCGTGACAGCTCTGCCGCTTCGAGCAGAAGCGACAGCGTATGAACCTGCCTCAATCCTTGGATGGCTTGCGCTTTGCGTCTTGCGCCGCCTGCTCTTCCCGGATCAAGGCATCGAGTTTTTTTAGGTAGTCGGTCTCCGCACGCAGATAGGCGACTTCCTTGAGCAGCTCATCGCGGCTCATTTCTTCAGGCGGCTTGGACGAACGGGTCTTTTTCATCGGCTTTCGGGGCAGCGGCGGAGGCGGTGCCAACGCTTGGGCACCGCCTTGAGCATACAGGCGCTGCCATCGCCCCACCGCGCCGGCATCACCAATCTGGAAGTAGGTGGTGGCCTCCCGCGCAGACATGCCGTCCTGGCTCATCTTTTCCAGGACAGCCAGCTTGAACGGGAGGTCATAGAACCGGGCCTGGCGATGAAATCCGCGCCAACCATGCAGCCGATAGGTCGCCACCCAGCGCCTGACCGTGGAGAACTCAAGGCCGTGGCGACGGGCAATGGCTTTGACCGATGTGGAGGTCTTGCAGGCCTCTTTGGCGACCTGCAGTTTGAAACGTGCGTCGTATCTGTTCATGTATCCCTCGGGGTTGGATCTGACGTCCAACTCCCGGGGGGTCACTTCACCCTGGGGGCTTGGCCGCGGCATCCATGCCGCGGACACCCCCGCCACCGGACCCACCCCGCCTCCGACAGATTTCCGCGATCTGCGGTAGATCCACGCCATGCGTGGATGCTCCCCGGTAGTGCCGGCCGCTGGCCGGCAGCAAGGGAACGTCAGAAGTCAGGCATTTAAGAGCGAAGCGACCGGCTTCTGCTTTTGATTTTTTGTTCTGTCTTTCGTGGCTGACCGCGCAGGAACCTGTCCGTGGCCGGGCGGGTGGGCTGCGCAGGGGCGTGAGCCGCATGGATGCGGCGACCGAGCTTACATGGACGTACTTGCAGCGTCCCCTGCGCAGCCCACCCGCCCGGCCAACCCCCAGAAATCCGCTGTCAGCGACCCACCCCAGCCACGAGGGGGCTCCGCCGATGGCCGCCGACCGCGCGCAGCGCCGCTCTCCATCCGAATCCCGGAACCATGCGCTTGCTCACGGATTGACCACGCGATTGATGACAACGTTGTCCCCACCTGGCGCCGGACTCTCTCCCCGGCCTCCCAGGTACCTCCGTCCGGCCCCACCCGTCGCCTCCCCGGGCGACGCCCGGACCTGCGTCACGCGCGGCGCCATCGGGGCCCGCGCGCCCTTTGATCGGAGACTTACCCATGTACGACCCGATTGTGCGCAGTGCCGAACGTGCGACCCGAAGCTGTCGTCCCCGCCGCCTGGCCTGGCTGCTCGCCGTGGCCGCCGGTGCCGCTGCCCTGCCCGGCCTGGCGCAGGCCGCCAGCTGTGCCGGCGTGGCCCAGTGGGACCAGGCCAAGATCTACCGGGCCGGCGATACCCTGCAGAAAGGAGGCGTCCTCTATCGGGCGAACCAGGACATCTGGAACGCGCCGCCGGACCATCCGGCCGGTGCGCCCTATTACACCAACCTCGGTGCCTGCGATGGCAGCGGCGCCAACCAGCCGCCGGTGGTCAGCCTGACCTCGCCGGCCAACGGCGCCACCTTCAGCGCCGGCAGCACGGTCAACGTGACCGCTACCGCCAGTGATCCGGACGGCAGCGTCGCCAAGGTCGAGTTCTTCCGCGATGGCAGCACGCTGGGCGTGGCCACCAGTGCGCCGTATGCGGCCAGCTGGACCAATGCCAGCGCCGGCAGCCACACCCTGCGCGCCGTAGCCACCGACAACAACAACGCCACCAGCAGCACCGCGACCATCACCATCACCGTCAACGCCGCCGGTGGCGATACCACCGCACCGAGCGTGCCGGGCGGACTGGCGGTCGGCACACGTACCGCCAACAGCATCGCGCTCAGCTGGAGCCCGTCCACCGACAACACCGGTGGCAGCGGCGTGGCCGGCTATGACGTGTACCGCAATGGCAGCCTGGTCGGTTCACCATCCAGTGCCAGCTACGTCGATGGCGGCCTGACTGCATCGACCACCTACCGCTACCGTGTGCGTGCCCGCGACAACGCCGGCAACGCGTCCGCGCAGGGCACCGAGATCAGCGCCACCACGCTGGCCGGCGACGGCGGCACTACCGGCAAGCGGGTCATCGGCTACTTCACCCAGTGGGGCATCTACGGCCGCAACTACCGGGTCAAGAACATCGACAGCAGCGGTTCGGCCGCGCGCCTGACCCACATCAACTACGCCTTCGGCAACGTGCGCAACAACCGCTGCGAAGTGGGCGTCACCCAGCCGTCGGATCCGAACAGCGGTGCCGGTGGTGATGCCTTCGCCGACTACACCAAGGCCTTCAGTGCCGCCGAGAGTGTCAGCGGCAGCGCCGATACCTGGGACCAGCCGCTGCGCGGCAACTGGAACCAGCTCAAGCAGCTCAAGGCCAAGTACCCGAGCATGAAGGTGCTGATCTCGCTGGGTGGCTGGACCTGGTCGCGTGGCTTCTCCAGCGCGGCGCGCCCGGAAAACCGCCAGGCCTTCGTCGCCTCGTGCATCGATGCCTACATCAAGGGCAACCTGCCGGTAACCGACGGTGCCGGTGGTGCCGGTGCCGCGCTGGGCGTGTTCGACGGCATCGACATCGACTGGGAGTACCCGGTGGCGTGCGGCATCGAATGCGGCAAGCCGGAAGACAACGCCAACTTCACCGCGCTGATGGCCGAGTTCCGCCGCCAGCTCGATGCAGTGCGTCCGGGCCTGCTGCTGACGGTGGCGGTGGGTGCCGGCATCGACAAGATCCGCGTCACCGACCCGGCCGCGTACCACCCGTACCTGGACTACATCAACGTGATGACCTACGACTTCCACGGCGCGTGGGATGCGAAGACCAATCACCAGTCGGCGCTGTTTGATTCGCCGAATGATCCGTCCACCGGCGACCAGAAGCTGTACAACAGCAACGACGCCATCGAGGCCTTCATCAGCCGTGGCGTGCCTGCCGCCAAGCTCAACCTGGGCATCGGCTACTACGGGCGTGGCTGGACCGGTGTGGCCAACGCCAACAACGGCCTGTACCAGACCGCGACCGGCGCTGCCCCGGGCACGTATGAAGCCGGCATCGAGGACTGGAAGGTGCTGAAGAACCTGGCGTGGCCGGGCTACACCGACAACACCGCCGGTGCCACCTGGATCTACAACGGCAGCACGCTGTGGAGCTTCGACACCCCGGCCAACATCACCCGCAAGATGGGTTACGTGAAGACCCAGGGCCTGGGCGGCGCGTTCGTCTGGGAGTTCAGTGGTGACGATGCACAGGGCACGCTGACCAAGGCGGTCAGTGATGGCCTGAAGTAAGAAAAAAGCCGGGGATGCGGCACGCATCCCCGGCCTCCCACCTGTAGAGGTCGGCGGCGATCAGCGCTTGGCCGACAGCTTTTCCAGCGCCGCGCGCAGCTGCGCCGGCGGCAGGTAGCCCCCGAGCTGGGTGCCGTCCGGCGCGAAGATCGCCGGCGTGCCGTTCACGCCCAGCTGCTGGCCCAGTGCGTACTGCATCGCCACCGGGTTCGTGCAGTTCTTTGCCGGCACGCTGCCACCGCGCTTGGCGTTGGTCAGTGCCTGGCGGCGATCGGCCGCACACCAGACCGAGATCATGTCGGTGTAGTCCTTGCTGCCGAGGCCCATGCGCGGGAATGCCAGATACTCCACCGAAATACCGTTGCGGTTGAGCTCGGCGATGTCCTGGTGCAGCTTGCGGCAATAGCCGCACTCGATGTCGGTGAACACGCTGATGGTGTACTTGGCATTCGGCGCGGCGAACACGATGCGGTCGCCATGGTTGGCCTTGGCCAGCAGATCGCGGCGGTAGCCGAGCAGGCCTTCGCTGTTGGCCGGGCCCTTGGCACGGGTGTCGTAAGGCTGCGACTGGAACAGGTAGCGACCGTCGTCGGACACGTACAGCAGCTGGCCGGAAACGACCACCTCGCGGAAGCCGGGGAACGGCGCGGCACCGATGTAGTCCACCTTGAAACCGGGGTTCAGGGCAGTCAACGCGGCGCGCACGGCCTGGTCGGCAGGCGCGTTGGCGGCCGGGCCGGGCTTGGCAGCAGCGGCAGGCGCCTTGGCGGCTGGCGGGGCCGGCTGGGCGCAGGCAGTCAGGCTGAGCGCACCGAACACGGCGGCGATGGCAAATCGGAGCATGGAGCAGTCCGCGACAGAAGAAGACTCCGGATTCTGACACAGCCACCGGCACCGGGCCGCGACGCCGCGCACCGCCCGGGGCCGGGGTTCAGGACACGGCTCAGCCGCGCGGATGATGCCGGGCGTGCAGTTTCTGCAGGTGCTCGCGCGCCACCAGGGTGTAGATCTGGGTGGTCGACAACGAGCTGTGGCCAAGCAGCATCTGCAGCGCGCGCAGGTCGGCACCGCGGTTGAGCAGATGGGTGGCGAAGCTGTGGCGCAGGCCGTGCGGGCTGATCCGCGCCGGGTCGATGCCGGCCACCTGCGCGTGGCGCTTGACCAGGTGCCAGAACGCCTGCCGGGTCAGCGCATGCAGCGTCGGCTCGACAAACAATGGGGTCTGCCCATCGGCCAGCGCCTGCACCTTGCCCTTGCCGACCAGCAGCGGGCGCGATGCCTGTAGATAGCGCTCCAGCCAGTGCTGCGATTCCTCACCCAGCGGCACCAGCCGTTCCTTGCTGCCCTTGCCGGTGACCCGCAGCACGCCCTGGCGCAGGTTGACCGCGGTGGCCGGCAGCAGCACCAGCTCGCTCACGCGCAGGCCGGCGGCGTACATCAACTCCAGCATGGCGCGGTCGCGCAGGCCCAGCGGGCTGTCGATATCCGGCGCTGCCAACAGCGCGTCGATCTGGCTTTCGGCCAGCGCCTTGGGCAGCAATCGTGGCAGCTTGGGCGGATCCAGCAGCGCGCTGGGGTCCTCGCCGCGCTCGCCACGGCGCACGCCATCGGCGAAGAACGCCCGCAGCGCCGACAGCAACCGCGCATTGCTGCGCGGCGACCAGCCATGACGGGTGCGCCAGGCCAGGTAGTCGAACAACCCCGGGCGCTCGATGCCGGCCAGGCCACCATCGCGCCCATCCATCCAGCGCGCCAGCCCTTCCAGGTCGCGCCGGTAGCTGTCGAGGGTGGCGCGGGCCAGACCGTTCTCGGCCCAGATCGCATCGAGGAAGCGCTGGATGCGCATGCTGTCGTCGGCGCGCAGTTCGGGCAGTTGCTGGACCAGCTGGCGGCGTTCGGCGGGGGTGGAAACAAGGGCCATGCGTGCAGGATACGAGGGCCACTGCGGATGCGGCCAGCATTGCGTATGCTCGGCGCATGTCCCGCCCCGCCATTGATACGGCCCCTGCGGCCACTACCGAGCTGCCCCGCCCGCGTGCATTGCTGCTGTGGCGCGTGCTGGCGATGGTCTACGACGCGCTTCCGGTGCTGGCGCTGTGGATGTTGGCCGGCACCCTGTTCACCCTTGCCTACACCTTCAGCGGCCACGCCCAGCGCGAGAACATCGCACCGTTCAGCGCCTGGCAGTGGCTGCTGTGGGCGGTGTGCTGGCTGGTCACGGGGTGGTATGCCACGGCCAGCTGGCGCCGCGGCGGGCAGACGCTGGGCATGCGGCCGTGGCGGCTGAAACTGCGCGCCAGCGATGGCGCGCCGCTGCGGCGCAGCCAGCTGTGGATGCGTTTCACCGTGGGCACGCTGTCCCTGCTGCTGGGTGGACTGGGATTCTGGTGGGCCTGGGTCGACCGCGACCGCCTGACCTGGCACGACCGCGCCAGCGGCACCCGCGTGGTGCGCATGCCCAAGCGCTGATGCGCATCCAGTAGCGTCGAGCCATCCTCGGCAGTTTCGCGATGCACTCGAGAGCCGAGCATGGGCTCGGATCTACACGATCAACGCAGCGATCAGCTGGCTGGCGCCGGGTCCTGCAGGATCACCGCCGGCTGCGTCCAGAGGTCGAAGAAGGCGGACGCAAACGCATTGGCCTGCACATCATCGGCCACCGGCGACTGTCCGCTCAACTGCGCACGGGTCTTCACGAAGTCCTGCCACAGCTTCAGGCTGGCCTTCTTCAGGCGCCTCTGCTCCCCCGCGTCGGTGGCCGCCAGATAGCGCGCATAGAGGTCGCGCATCGGTTTGCCCTGAGCCTCATAGGCCGCCGGGAGCGCCGGCAGTTGGGCCGGGGTGAATGCCACCGTTGCCGCCGGCACCTGGTAGCCGCCCGGCCCGAAGGCCGCCTTCAGGTCTTCCCCGGCGTCCAGGTACTTGAAGAAGCCGGGCACGTTGTAGAGCTTGGTCCGGTAGTCGGACGAGGTTTCCGGGCTGTTGGACACCACCGTATCGGGCAGCTCCCCCATCAGCCCAACGTCCCAACGGCGCGGAATGAACAAACCGGTCGCCTTCACGTAGGGGCCCTCGATCTCCACGTCGTTCAGTTCGATCTTAGACGCCAGGCCACCGGAGTTGGTCTTGCTGGTGACGTACTGCTCGGTGACGATCACGTACTCGGCCATGGCCGGGTTGATCAGCCCACCGATCCCATCGGCGTAGACAACCATGCGTACGCTGCCGATCTTCTCGCTCTGCAGCCGGTACTGGCCCGGCTCCAGGACCAGGGGCATGGAGGTGTGCGGCGGCAGGGTATGCACCTGCTGGTCGACCGACAAGGTCAGCGGTGCATCCGTCGGGTTGTCGATCTCGAAGTCGACGGTGGAACGGCTGCAGCCGGCAGAAAGCAGCACGGCCGCGATGTACGGCAGAAAGCGTTGGAAGCTCATGTTCGTCCTTGAAGTGAAACGGAAACAGCCGGGCCTTGCCCGGCTCCCTGGGAATCAACCCGACTTGCGCCGGAACAGCAGTCCCGATATCGCCAGCATTACGATCGGCGGCAACGCATAGGCAATGCGGTAATCGAACTTCAACGCGCCGGCCATGCGGCCGAAGAACAGCTGCAGCAGCCAGAAGCCCAGCGCGAACAGGATGCCGAGGAACAGGCGCTTGCCCATGCCACCACTGCGCAGCGAGCCGAACGCGAACGGCACCGCCGCCAGGCACAGCGCCAGCACGTTCACCGGGTAGAACCAGCGGCTCCAGTACACATCCTCGTAGTCGCGCGCGTCCAGACCGTTGCGCTCGCGGTATTCGATGCTGGTACGCAGCTCGCCCACACTGAGGTTGCGCGGCTTGGCGATGCCGGTGGCCAGCGCGCCGGCGTCCAGCTTGGAGTTCCACGGCTCGCGCGCCACTTCCTCGCGCGTGGCCGAACGTTCACCGAAGGTATCGCGGCGCACGCCGGTCAGCACCCAGCCGTCACGGTCATGCTCGGCCGTGTCCGCATGGGTCAGCGAGGCGATCCGACCATCCTCGGCAATGCGATACAGGCGCACGTCACGCAGGATCAGCCGCGTGCCCTTGTCGCCCACCAGCTGCTCTTCGCCACCGGCGGCGCTGAGGAAGGTATCGCCCTCGCGCGCCCACAAACCGGAATAGCGGGTGGTGGAGATGTCCCGCCCCCATTTGGCACTGGACTTCAGCGCATCGGCACGGTCCTGGCCCCAGGGGCCCAGCGTCTCGGCGCTGAGCACCATCACTGCGGTAAGCAACGACAGGGCGATGGCCACCGATACGCTCAGGCGCTTGCGCGACAGGCCCAGCGCACGCAGCGCGGTCAGCTCGGAGGTCGCGGCCAGCTGGCCCAGGCCCATCAGTGCACCGATCACCGCAGCCGTGGGGAACATGGTGTAGGCACGGCGTGGCACCGTATACAGCACCCAGGCGGCCGCATGCCCCAGGGTGTAGCCGTTCTTGCCGATGTCCTTGAACTCGCCGGAAAACGCCATCACCACGTCCAGGCCCACCAGTACGGCCCAGGTCAGCAGCACCGTGGTGAACACCGACTGGCCGAGATACAGGTCGAAACGCATCGGGCGCAGTCTCATGCGCGGGCTCCCTTCGGGCGGCCCAGGCGGCCATCACGTGCATACATCCAGATCGCCAGCGCCAGCAGCGGCAGGGTCAGCCACCACAGGCCAAGCGCAGGCGGAATCTTGCCGTTGGCGATCCAGCCACTGCCGATGAACATCAGGTTGGTGCCGACCATGTAGGCCATCAGCGCCAGCATCATCCGCCCGTAGCGCTGCTGGCGCGGCGAGCTGCGGCCCAGCGGCACTGTCAGCAGCGCAAACGCCAGTGCGATCAACGGCGGGGCAAGGCGGCGATGCAGCTGTGCCTGCGCCTCGGGCCGGTCATCGCCGAACAGCTGCGTGGTCGGCATCAGTTCCGGATCATCACCGGTACGGGTCTGTGCACCGTCGGGCAGGGCTACATCGTTGCGGGCGAAGGTGGCCAGACGGTAATCCAGCCCCCCGGCCACCGGTCCTTCCACCTGGTGGCCATCATCCAGCTCCAGGAAGCGCTGGCGGGCGCCTTCGAAGAACATGCGCCCCCCTGCGGCGGACACCACTTCCAGGCGATCGTCCTTCTGCCGCTGCAGGAAGACCCGGCCCAGCTGGGTACCATCGGGCGAGATCGAGGACAGGTAGACCACGCCACCATTGGGCAGCTGGGTGAAGCGGCCCGGCTCCAGGCCCGCCATCAGCACGCTTCGATTGGCCTCGATGATCATCTGCTCGGCCACCCGGCCGGCCCACGGGCCCAGCCACAAGGAGCAGGCGCCGACCAGCGCCACCACCGGCACCACCAGCATCAGCAGCGGCCGCAGCAGGCGTTTGGGGCCCACGCCAATGGCAGTGATGACGGCCATTTCCGAGTCGCGGTAGAGACGGGCCACCGCCAGCAGCAGGCCCAGCATCAACGCCAGCGGCAGGATCAGTGGCAGGTAGGCGATGAACTGCAGGCCCAGCTGGGAGAACAGCAGCTTCGCCGGCAGGCGCCCGTCGGCGATGTTGCCGAGGATGTCCACCAGCACGCCGCCCACGCTGACCACCAGCAGGACGATCAGGGTAGCCAGGAAACTCTGGACGAAATCGCCCAGCAGGTATCGGTCGAGCTTCAGCATGGGGCGGTGGTTTAAACTCTGGGGTTCGTTCGCGGTGCCGCCCAGTCTACTGTCTGGGCGTAAACGGCCTGCGATTGTACGGACTCGCCAATGGAATCTGCTCAATGGCCCTCGAATTCACCCTGAACCACGTTGCTCCGGCCGCCGCCGCCGTTGATTGCCTGGTGGTCGGCGCGTATGCCGACCATACCCTGACCCCCGCCGCACAGGCCCTGGACGCCGCCAGCGGCGGCCGCCTGGCCTCGCTGGCCCAGCGCGGCGACCTGTCTGGCAAGACCGGCGCCACCACCCTGCTGCACGACCTGCCGGGCGTGTCCGCCCCGCGCGTGCTGGTGGTCGGTCTCGGTGACGCCGCCCGCTTCGGTGTGCCGCAGTACCTGAAGGCCGTTGGCGACGCCGTGCGCGCGCTGAAAGCGGGCGCTACCCGCAGCGCACTGTTCACCCTGTCCGAAGTGGCCATCAAGGACCGCGACGCGGCCTGGGCGATCCGCCAGGCAGTGATCGCCGCCGATCACGCTGCCTACCGCTACACCGCCACTCTGGGCAAGAAGAAGGCCGACGACGCCGGCCTGGCCCAGCTGGCCATCGCCGGTGACGACGCCCAGGCCCTGGCCCAGGGCCAGGCCATCGCTGCCGGTGTCGAGTTCGCCCGCGAGCTGGGCAACCTGCCGCCGAACTACTGCACCCCGGCCTACCTGGCCGAGGTGGGCGTGAAGTTTGCCGGTGAGCATGACGGTGCCGAGGCCGAGATTCTCGATGAGCACCAGATGGAAGCGCTGGGCATGGGCTCGCTGCTGGCCGTGGCCCGTGGTTCGGCCAACCGCCCGCGTCTGGTGGTGCTGAAGTGGACCGGCGGCGGCGACGCCAAGCCGTACGTGCTGGTCGGCAAGGGCATCACCTTCGATACCGGTGGCGTCAACCTGAAGACCCAGGGCGGCATCGAAGAGATGAAGTACGACATGTGCGGTGGCGCCAACGTCATCGGCACCTTCGTCGCCGCGGTCAAGGCCAAGCTGCCGCTGAACCTGGTGGTGGTGGTGCCGGCGGTGGAAAACGCCATCGACGGCAACGCCTACCGCCCGTCCGACGTGATCACCTCGATGTCGGGCAAGACCATCGAAGTGGGCAACACCGACGCCGAAGGCCGCCTGATCCTGTGCGATGCGCTGACCTATGCGCAGCGCTTCGAGCCGGCCGCGCTGGTCGACGTCGCGACCCTGACCGGTGCCTGCATGGTCGCCTTGGGCCACCAGACCGCCGGCCTGATGAGCAAGCACGACGACCTGGCCAATGAACTGCTGGCCGCCGGCGAGCATGTGTTCGACCGCGCCTGGCGCCTGCCGTTGTGGGACGAGTACCAGCCGATGCTGGATTCGACCTTCGCCGACGTCTACAACATCGGCGGCCGCTGGGCCGGCGCGATCACCGCGGGCTGCTTCCTGTCGCGCTTCACCGAAGGCCAGCGCTGGGCCCATCTGGACATCGCCGGCGTGGCCAGCGATGAAGGCAAGCGTGGCATGGCCACCGGCCGCCCGGTCGGCCTGCTGAGCCAGTGGCTGCTGGACCAGGCCGCCCGCGCCTGATGCCGTACCCGACCCTGGCCGGCCCCCGCTGGCCAGGGCCTCGCCCGGCACCGCCGGGCCCCTGCCTGACCCGGATCCTGCCATGCCCCGCGCCGACTTCTACCTGATCGCCAAGCCCCGCTTCCTGACCGAGCCGCTGCGCCTGGTCTGCGAACTGGCGCGCAAGGCCAACGACGCCGGGTTGTTCACCCTGGTGCTGGCCCGCGACCAGGCCCAGGCCGAGGAGCTGGACGAGCTGCTGTGGGCGTTCGACAACGATGCCTACATCCCGCACCAGATCGCCGGCGAAGACATGGACGAGGAAGAGGCCCTGGTGCTGATCGCCGTACCCGGCACCGACGCGCCGGCACGCCCGCTGGTGATCAACCTGCGCGATGAACCCTGGCTGGGCCAGTGCGAACGCGTGCTGGAAGTGGTCCCGGCCGATCCGGAAGCGCGCGAACCGCTGCGCGAACGCTGGCGCCAGTACAAGGCCGCCGGTTACGAGCTGAACAAGCACGACATGTAAGCGCGCCCCGGCCCCCTTGATGGGCCGCCGCCGCGCCCTGATCCTTCAACGATTACCTCCTGGTTCCCCCGCATGACCCAACTCGCCTCCAGCTACGACCCGAAGTCCTTCGAGACCGACCTCTACGAGGCCTGGGAGAAGGCCGGCCACTTCAAGCCGTCCGGCACGGGCGAGCCGTACACCATCCTGCTGCCGCCGCCGAACGTGACCGGCACGCTGCACATGGGCCATGCGTTCCAGCAGACCCTGATGGACGCGCTGGTGCGCTACCACCGCATGCGCGGCTACGACACGCTGTGGCAGGTCGGCACCGACCACGCCGGCATCGCCACCGAAATGGTGGTCAGCCGCAACCTGGCGCTGGAAGGCAAGGGCGAGACCCGTGATTCGCTGGGCCGCGAAGGCTTCATCGGCAAGGTCTGGGAGTGGAAGCAGCAGTCCGGCGATACCATCGAGCGCCAGATGCGGCGCCTCGGCACCTCCGCCGACTGGTCGCGCAGCACCTTCACCATGGACCCGCAGCCGTCGGCGGCAGTGAACGAAGCCTTCGTGCGCTGGTACGAGCAGGGCCTGATCTACCGCGGCCAGCGCCTGGTCAACTGGGACCCGGTGCTGAAGACCGCCATTTCCGACCTGGAAGTGGAGAGCGCCGAGGAAGACGGCTTCCTGTGGTCGATCGCCTACACGCTGGATGAGGGCCTGAGCTACGAGCACGTCGAGCGCGATGCCGACGGCGTGGAAACCCTGCGCGAAACCCGCGACTACCTGGTGGTCGCCACCACCCGCCCGGAAACCCTGCTGGGCGATACCGCGGTGATGGTGCACCCGGAAGACGAGCGCTACGCGCACCTGATCGGCAAGAGCGTGGTGCTGCCGCTGACCGGCCGCCGCGTGCCGGTGATCGCCGACGACTACGTGGACCGCGCGTTCGGCACCGGCGTGGTCAAGGTCACCCCAGCGCATGATTTCAACGACTACGAAGTGGGCGTGCGCCACAGCCTGCCGATGATCAACCTGTTCACCCCGGTGGCAGCGCTGAACGAAAACGCGCCGGAGCGTTTCCAGGGTCTGGACCGCTACGCCGCGCGCAAGGCCGTGCTGGCCGAACTGGAAGACCTGGGCATCCTGGTCGAGACCAAGGCGCACAAGCTGCAGGTGCCGCGCGGTGACCGCACCGGCCAGGTGATCGAGCCGTACCTGACCGACCAGTGGTTCGTGAAGATGGACGACCTGGCCAAGCGCGGCCTGGAACTGGTCGAGGACGGAAGCATTTCCTTCGTGCCGCCGAACTGGATCAACACCTACCGCCACTGGATGAACAACATCCAGGACTGGTGCATCAGCCGCCAGCTGTGGTGGGGCCACCGCATTCCGGCGTGGTTCGACGAAGCCACCGGCAGCTGCTACGTCGGTCGCAGCGAAGAGGAAGTGCGGGCGAAGCACAACCTGGGCAGCGAGGTGGTGCTGAACCAGGAAAGCGACGTGCTGGAGACCTGGTTCTCCTCGCAGCTGTGGCCGTTCTCCACCCTGGGCTGGCCCAACGAGCAGGTCATGGCCGAGCGCGGCTTCGACCGCTACCTGCCGTCGTCGGTGCTGATCACCGGCTTCGACATCATCTTCTTCTGGGTGGCGCGCATGATCATGGCCACCGACAACCTGGTCGGGAAGATCCCGTTCAAGGACGTCTACTTCACCGGCCTGATCCGTGACGGGCAGGGCCAGAAGATGTCCAAGAGCAAGGGCAACGTGCTCGACCCGCTGGACATCATCGACGGCATCACCATCGACGACCTGGTCGCCAAGCGCACCGGCGGCCTGATGCAGCCGAAGATGGTGGAGAAGATCGAGAAGGCCACCCGCAAGGAATTCCCGGACGGCATCGCCGCCCACGGTGCCGATGCGCTGCGCTTCACCATCGCCGCGCTGGCCACCCACGGCCGCGACATCAAGTTCGACATGAACCGCGCCGAGGGCTACAAGAACTTCTGCAACAAGCTGTGGAACGCCAGCCGCTTCGCGCTGATGAACACCGAGGGCGCGGCGTTCACCGGCGTGCCCAAGCCGCGTACCGATGCCGAGCGCTGGATCCTCGCGCGCCTGGCCGCCACCACCGCCGAAGCGCAGGGCCATTTCGCCGCCTACCGCTTCGACCTGCTGGCGCAGTGCCTGTACGAGTTCGCCTGGAACGCGTTCTGCGACTGGTTCCTGGAACTGAGCAAGCCGGCACTGAACGGTGCAGACGCTGCCGACGCCGAAAGCACCCGCCACACCCTGCTGTACGTGCTGGAAGCGCTGCTGCGCCTGCTGCACCCGCTCACGCCGTTCATCACCGAACAGCTGTGGCAGCAGCTGGCCCCGCGCCTGGGCCTGGCCGAAACCACGCTGTCGCTGCGCCCGTACCCGACCGCCGCCGAGTTCGAAGGCGATTTCGCCCAGGCCGAGGCCGACGTGGAATGGCTGAAGGCGGTGATCAGTGCCGTGCGCCGCGTGCGAAGTGAGCTGAACGTCGCGCCGTCCAAGCTGGTGCCGCTGCGCCTGCAGGCCGGGCTGGAGCAGGACCGCGTGCGCATCGAACGCTTCAGCGCCTCGCTGTCGTTCCTGCTGAAGCTGGACAGCATCCAGTGGCTGGCCGAAGGCGAAAGCGCACCGCCGGCCGCCGCCGCGATCGTGGGCGAGCTCAAGCTGCTGGTGCCGCTGGAAGGCCTGGTCGATCTCGATGCCGAGCGCGTGCGCCTGGACAAGGAAATCGCCCGCGTCGAAGCGGAGAAGGAAAAGAGCGAGACCAAGCTGGCCAAGTTCACCGACAAGGTGCCGCCGGCCGTGGTCGAGCAGGAGCGCGTGCGACTGGCCGACTGGAACACCCAGCTGGCCGGCCTGCGCGAGCAGCGCGCGAAGCTGTAAGCGCCGCGCTCTGGTGCGTGCCAACCAGGGTTGGCACCTGCCCTGCCCCGCTCTGGTGGGTGCGGACCTTGGTCCGCACTGAGCGATGTGCCAACCAAGGTTGGCACCCACCAAACCCGGAACATTTGCCCCGCATGGCATCATCGCTGGATGCCTCTTTCCATTTTCCTGCTGGTCCTCGCAGCTGCGGCCCTGCATGCCAGCTGGAATGCGATCGTCAAACGCGGGCCGGACAAGTTCCTCGGCACCGTGCTGGTCACCGGCAGCGCCGCGCTGCTGTCGGCGGCCGCCCTGCCCTTCCTGCCGTTCCCGGCCGCGCACAGCTGGCCCTGGCTGGCTGCATCCGTGCTGCTGCAGGTGACCTACTACGGACTGGTGGCACGCTGCTACCAGCAGGTCGACATGAGCCTGGCCTATCCGCTGATGCGTGGCAGCGCGCCGATCCTGGTCGCGCTGGCCGGCACCCTGCTGGGCGAGCAACTGCCCCCGGCGGCGTGGCTGGGCGTGGTCCTGGTGAGCAGCGGCATCCTGTGCATGGCACTGGGCACACGTGGCGGCCAGCTGCGGCTGCCGCTGCTGACCGCGGCGATGATCGCTACCTACACCCTGGTCGATGCGCAGGGCGCGCGCCAGTCCGGTAGTGCGCTCAGCTATACGCTATGGCTGTTCCTGCTGTCAGGTATCCCACTACCGCTGTGGGCGTTGTACACCCGCGGCGGCGCAGTGCTGGACTATACGCGCCAGCACTGGCCGCTGGGACTGGCCGGTGGCGTCGGCACGACGGCGTCCTACGCGATGGCATTGTGGGCCATGACCCAGGCGCCGGTGGCGATGGTCTCGGCGCTGCGCGAATCGTCGATCCTGTTCGCGTTGCTGATCTCGGTATTCCTGCTGCGCGAGCGGATTCCGCGTGCGCGCTGGCTGGCGGCGGCGCTGATCGTCGGCGGTGTGTTGGCACTGCGGCTGGCGTGAGAAAAGCGTGCCAACCAAGGTTGGCACCTACCACGGCAGGTGACGTGTCGATGACAGCGGAGATCCACCGGTAGTGCCGGCCGCTGGCCGGCAATCCTTCTCCGTTACAACGGCGGCATCGTCTGCAGGTCGCCGTCGACCAGTTCGATCGCCATCACCACCGCGTCTTCGCGGCCCTGTGCGGCCGGATAGTAGCGCGGGCGGCGGCCGATCTCGTTGAAGCCTTCGCTGTGGTACAGCGCCAGCGCCGGCGTGTTGGACGGACGCACTTCCAGGAATACACGCTGCGCACCCCGGTTGCCTGCCAGCTGCACCAGTGCGCGCAGCAGTTGACGACCCAGCCCACGCGACTGCGCCAGCGGATCGATGCAGATGTTCAATACATGTGCCTCATCGGCGGCAATGCTGAGCACGCCGTAGCCGATCAGCTGGCCATCGCGCTCCATCGCCAGGCCGGGATAACCGGCACGCAGGCAATCAACGAAGATGCCGCGGGTCCATGGGAACGGATACCCACGCACTTCAATCGCCATCACCGCATTGAGGTCGCTCTCGCGCAATGCGCGCAGGCTGACCGGGCCGGGCTGGCTGACCGCACTCATGGTGCGCCCCGCTTGCGCAGGGCGCGCAGTTGCGGCCACAACGCGCGCTTGGCGGCCGGGTCCTGACGCAGCTGGTCCAGCGGCCAGCTGTCCATCAGCGCCTGCGTGGCAGGGTCGTTGGGATTACAGCCGGAGGCACGCAGCAGTGCGATCTGCAGGCGATCCGGGAGCCGCACCACCGGTTGCCGGGCATTGCCACCCGGCAGCGGGCGGGCAGCGGCGGGCGCGGTGTCCGGTGCGCTGACCGGGGTCTCGCGACGCGGCGGCACCGGGCGTTCTTGGCGGGAACCCGGTGTGGCTTCAGCCGGAGGCTCGCGCGCGGGGGCGATTGGTGCCCGCACCTGCTCCACCGCTGGCGCGGCAGCCGCATCGGCTTCGGCCACGCTCAACTGCAGCGCGGCATCCAGCTCCGCAGCCAACTGGCCGTCGTGATAGACGGTATAGCCCATGGCCTGCAGCCAGGCCTGCTGGGCCGGTGACCACAGCACGGGCAGTTCCTGGCTCACGCGGCCTCGGGCTTCTTGCGCAGGCGCTGCACGGCCCACATCACCGGGCCGGACAAGGCGTACAGGATGCCGACCGCGAACAGCACGCGCGGCAGGTCGATCACCGCGATGGCGATGGCGACCGGCACCAGCGCCAGCACCAGGAACGGCACGCGGTCGGAGCGGGTGCCCTTGGCGCCGCCACCCTTGAAGCTCCAGAAGCGGATACGGCTGACCATCAACAGCGCCGCGACGATCGTCACCGCCAGCGCCACGTAGCGCAGCTGGTTGCCGTCCCAGCCCAGGTTGCCATCGGCGAAGGCCCAGACGAAGGACATCATCAGCCCGGCCGCGGCCGGGCTGGCCAGGCCGACGAACCAGCGCTTGTCGACCACCGCGACCTGGGTGTTGAAGCGGGCCAGGCGCAGCGCCGCGCAGGCGGCATACAGGAAGGCCACGGCCCAGCCGACGCGGCCGAGCAGCGGGTCATCGAACTTCAGCCACGACAGCGACCAGTGGTACATCACCAGCGCCGGGGCCATGCCGAAGCTGACCAGGTCGGCCAGCGAGTCGTACTGGACGCCGAACTCGCTGCTGGTACCGGTCAGGCGCGCCACGCGCCCGTCCAGGCCATCCATCACCGCCGCCACGAACACGGCGATGCTGGCATTGACGAAATCCCCGTTGGCCGCGGCGATGATCGCGTAGAAGCCGGCGAACAGGCCGGCGGTGGTGAACAGGTTGGGCAGCAGGTAAATCGTGCGCGAACGCGGCGGCGGTGTGATCGGGTCCATGGAATCCAGTTTAATCGACTTGCCAGTGCTCGGCGCCAATGCTGCAATCGGCGTTCTACGCCCATTCCGCGGAGTTTGCCATGCGTGCCCTGTCCTGCCTTGGATGCCTGCTGCTGTTGGCCAGTGCCAACGCCGTGGCCGGCCCGGTCTATAAATGGAAGGACGCCCATGGCGTGACCCAGTATTCGGAGACCCCGCCGGCGGGCAAGAAGTTCGAGACCCGCGAACAGGCTCGCACCCCGCAGGCCGCGGCCAGCGCCGAGACCCCGGCCGCGCCGGTGCCGGAGCAGTGCAGCACCGCCCGTGCCAACCTGGCCCTGCTGGAAGGCTCCGGCCAGGTGATGCAGGACACCAATGGCGACGGGAAGGCCGATACCGCGTTGACCGCGGAACAGCGCAGCGCGCAGAAGGGATTGGCTGAAGCGGCCATCAAGGCGTACTGCCCGGCGGAGTGAGGTTATCGGCAGGGCTTGCAGCCCTGCACCCGCAGAGGCAACAGCACGGGCAACAGCCGGCTCTGGGCTTTCTGTAGGTTTGGCGGGGCGGTGTCGGATTGCGGGGACGCCGTAAACCCGTCCATGGGGGCTTGGCCGCGGCATCCATGCCGCGGACACCCCGCAATCCGACACCGCCCCGCCTTCGACAGTTTCCCGGTGACGGTGGTAGATCCACGCCATGCGTGGATGAAATCTGTCAGATCTCGAATTTAATCCGGGGTCAGATCCGTTTTCCTCCGGAAAACGGATCTGACCCCCATCGGCATGTCCAACAGATCGCGGGGTCTGTCAAAGGCGGGGTGGGTCCGGTTGCGGGGGCGTGAGCCGCATGGATGCGGCGACCGAGCCTACATGGACGTATTCACGGCGCCCCCCCGCAACCGGACCCACCCTGCCTTACCACGGGAAACCCGCTGTTGCCGTTGCTTGAGGCGGGTGCAGGGCGCAGCCCTGCCGATACCCCTCCCCCCGGCCGGGCTGGCAGAATAGGCGTCTCTGCCGTTATCCGAAGCCGACGATGCGCCTCTCCCAGTTCCACCTGCACACCACCAAGGAAACCCCCAGCGACGCCGAGCTCACCAGCCACCGGCTGATGCTGCGCGCGGGCATGATCCGCAAGCTGGCATCGGGCCTGTACACCTGGTCGCCGCTGGGCCTGCGCGTGCTGCGCAAGGTCGAGCGCATCGTGCGCGAGGAAATGGACCGTGCCGGTGCCGTGGAATTCCAGATCCCGACCATCCAGCCGAAGGAACTGTGGGAGCAGACCGGTCGCTGGCAGAAGTTCGGCCCGCAGCTGCTGAAGATCAAGGACCGCAAGGACCAGGTGTTCTGCTACAGCCCGACCGCCGAAGAAGCCGCCTGCGACTTCGCGCGCAGCGAGCTGTCCAGCTACAAGCAGCTGCCGGTGAATTTCTACCAGGTACAGACCAAGTTCCGCGACGAGATCCGCCCGCGCTTCGGCGTGATGCGTTCGCGCGAATTCCTGATGAAGGATGCCTATTCGTTCCACCTGCACGATGAGTGCCTGGTGCGCGAATACGAGAACATGAAGTCGGCCTACAGCCGCATCTTCACCCGCCTTGGCCTGGACTTCCGCATGGTGCAGGCCGACTCCGGTGCGATCGGTGGCGATGCCTCGCAGGAATTCCACGTGATCGCGGATTCCGGCGAAGACGCGCTGGTGTTCTCCACCGGTTCGGACTACGCCGCGAACATGGAAGCGGCGATCGCCGCCGATCCGGCACCGCGCGCGGCTGCCAGTGAAGCCATGCGCAAGGTCGACACCCCTACCCAGAAAACCTGCGAGGACGTCGCGGCGCTGCTCGGCATCGAGCTGCAGCGCACGGTGAAGTCGGTGGCGCTGATCGCCGGTGAAGGCGAAGCACAGCAGTTCGTGCTGGTGCTGGTGCGCGGCGACCATGAGGTCAACGAAATCAAGCTGGCCAAGGTTGCCGGCCTGGACGAACAGCGCTTTGCCAGCGAGGCGGAAATCGCCGAGTACCTGGGCAGCGTGCCGGGCTTCCTCGGCCCGGTCGCCCCGGCCAAGGCCATCCGCGTGGTCGCCGACCGCGAAGTGGCCGCGATGTCCGACTTCGTCGTCGGCGCCAACGAAGTCGGTTTCCACCTGGCCGGGGTCAACTGGGGCCGCGACCTTCCGGAACCGGAAGTGGCCGACATCCGCAACGTGCGTGCCGGTGACCGCGCGCTGGACGGTGGCGAACTGAAGATCGCCCGTGGCATCGAAGTCGGCCACGTGTTCCAGCTCGGCCGCAAATATGCCGAAGCGCTGGATGCCACCGTGCTGGACGAGAACGGCAAGGCGGCGGTGATGGCGATGGGCTGCTACGGCATCGGTATCTCGCGCGTGGTGGCTGCCGCGATCGAACAGAACCATGACGATGCCGGCATCATCTGGCCGGACGCGATGGCGCCGTGGCAGGTGGTGGTGTGCGTGATCAACCCGAAGGGCGACGCCGCCGTGGCCGATGCTGCTGCCAGCCTGCTGCAGGAACTCCGCGACGCCGGCCTCGATGCCGCGCTGGACGACCGTGGCCTGCGCCCGGGTGCGATGTTCGCCGACATGGAACTGATCGGCATCCCGCACCGCGTGGTGGTGAGCGAGCGCGGCCTGGCCGCCGGTACCTACGAGTACCGCTCGCGCCGCGCCAGCGAAGCGGAAAGCCTGGACAAGGCCACCCTGCTGCAGCGACTGCAGGGCTGATCAGGAGAAGACCGGGGCACGCCCCGGTCTTTTTTTTTGCCTGTCGCCCAGTTGAGCAATACTGCAGCGGACATAATCCGGTCAAAATCGACGCAATGCAGCCGGGATGCTGCCAGGCCATGACCCGCCTGCATTTGTGCTGTGATTAATTCATCTTTATTCTGTCCCGCGACGCCATGGACTGGCTCGTCCCGTCCACATTTTAGTTTCCGGAGTAACCGTAAATGAGCATTGACCTGACCGGCCTGTCGGCACGCGAGCTGGGCGCCCTGATCCGTACCGCCAAGAAGCAGCAGACCATCGTCGCCAAGCGCCGGCCAATCACCAAGGTCCGGGCCCAGCTGACCAAGCTGGCCAAGACCGAGGGCTACACCATCGAAGAACTGTTCGGCGGCGCCCCGGCCCCGCGCGCGCGCAAAGCCGCCCCGGCAGCCAAGGCACCGTCCAAGACCGCCGGCCGCAAGCTGGGCAAGGTTGCCCCGAAGTACCGCAACCCGGCCAACCCCAAGGAAACCTGGACCGGTCGTGGCAAGCAGCCGCGCTGGATGGCCGAGCTGACCGCCAAGGGCAACAAGAAGCCGGAAGATTTCCTGATCAAGAAGGCCTGAGGCCGGATCGGGATGCAATGAAAAACGCCGGCGGAAGCCGGCGTTTTTCATTCTTCGGTGTGCGGGCCAACGGTCCACACCTACAGGGTTTTGCGCGCCGGCATCAGCAGGTTGCCGAACAGCAGGCCGGCCACCAGCGCCATCACCACGTTGAGCACGGTGAGGAACACGCTTTGGCCCGCGCCAACGTCCTGCTGCTGGACCAGGGTCAGCACGCCGCGCAGGCTGGTGCTGCCGGGCACCATCATGATGATGCCCGGCAGGCGGATGATCGCTCCTGGGCGGCCAACGAGGCGGCCGAATAGATTGCCACCGGCGGTCAGCAGCATCGCTGACAGGAAGATGCCGGCCGGCGCGCCCCAGGCGTGCCCGCCGAACTTGGAGATCGCGTAACCCGCCACCGAGGCCGCGATCACCCACGGGTAATCGCGCCGGTTGGCCTTGAACAGCATCGCGAAGGCGAATGCCGCGGTCAGCAGCGAACCCCACTCCACCCACGGCCCCTGCGGCCGCGTGGCGCGGATCACCGGGTCCAGGCCGAGTACATCGGCCAAGGTCACCGCGATCATCGCGCCCACGCTGAGCTTCATGATGGTGGTCAACGCGCCGGCAAAGCGCGCGGTACCCGAGACCCAATGCTGGCTGGCGAGTTCATTGACCGCATTGGTCAGCGACATGCCGGGCAGCAGCACCACCAGCGAGGCGATGATCACCGTGTTGAGGTTGAGTGCGCCAACAAAGGACGCGACCAGGGTTGCGACCATGCCGGCCAGCAGCGCCGCCAGCGCCTCGGCCGCTTCACGGGTGGCCGGGCGACGGTCGGTGACCATGCCGAGCAGGCCGATCATCAGGCCGATGACACCGGCGGTCGCGATGTCCAGCCACGGCAGCTTCCACATGCCGGCCACGCCAGCCGCGCCGAGGGTGAACGAGAGAATGGTGCGCAGCTTGCCGCGCCGGCCCGGATCCTTGTCCAGCTGGCGCAGTGCGGTGTGGCCCTGGGCGATGCTCATCCGCCCGTTGGCCACTTCCTCGGCGATATGGTCGGCCACACTGAGCTTGTGCAGGTCGTTCTCGCCGGGCGCCAGGCGGATCACCCGGGTGATGTCGCTGGAGCCGATGGCCTGCGCCGGGTCGCTGAAGCTGAGGATGATACCGGTGGGATTCGACCACGGTTCACAATCCAGATCGAGCTGGCGGGCCAGTGCCACCACTGCCGTTTCCAGGCGCTGGGCCGTGGTGCCGTAGCTGTGCAGGCGTCCGGCGATCTCGGAAACAAAGGCCACGCGCTGCGCGTAGGTGGCCTGGGGCGTGGGGATCGTGTGAGCGTCTGCGGACATGCGCCGTAGTATTACCTACTGCCGGGCCGCACTGGATAAATTCATCCGGGTTCGACGCGATGCCCCAGACAGAACGGTTATGCTGCGACCCGAATGGCCCAAGTGACCCCGAACCACGCCCCCCAGCTCGAACAGGATGCCCATGACCCGGGCCTGATCCGCCTGTCCGGCACCTGGACCCTGAAGACCGCGCTGGCCGCGGCCGAAGTCCTGCGCGGCGTTCCCGACACGCTGACCGGCATCGACGCCACCGGCATCGAGAAGATGGATTCGGCCGGCGTGCTGCAGGTACTGCGCGTAGCGCATCGCGCCGACCTTGGCGAGGACGCGTTGCAGTTCCGGCCGGACCACCAGGCGCTGGTCTGCACCATCGAGGAAGTGGCCGACGACCGGCCCCGGCCCAAGCGCGATTTCGGCGTGCTGGCGGCGCTGGAACGGCTCGGTGTCAGCGTCCATGCCACTGGCCACAACATCAAGGCGCTGTGCAGTTTCCTCGGCGAGAACCTGGTCAAGGCAGCACGCCTGGTCAAGGAGCCCCGCCGTTTCCGCCTGACCGCCACCGTCCACCAGATGGAGCAGGTCGGGCTGGACGCAGTACCGCTGGTGGCGCTGCTGTCGTACCTGGTCGGCGCGGTGATCGCCTTCCTCGGCTCGACCATCCTGCGCGACTTCGGCGCCGAGATCTACGTGGTCGAGCTGGTCAACATCGCCTTCCTGCGCGAGTTCGCGGTACTGCTGACCGCGATCGTGCTGGCCGGCCGCACCGCCAGTGCGTTCACCGCGCAGATCGGCGCGATGAAGGCGCGCGAGGAAATCGACGCGATGCGCACGCTGGGTCTGGATCCGATCGACCTGCTGGTGCTGCCACGCCTGCTGGCGCTGCTGGTCACCCTGCCCCTGCTGACCTTCATCGCGATGATCGCGGGCCTGGCCGGCGGCATCACTGTCGGCGCGTTCGACCTCGACATCCCGCCGCAGATGTACATCGCGCGCATGCACGAGACGATGGAAGTGCGGCACATGCTGGTCGGCCTGTCGAAGGCGCCGGTGTTTGCGCTGGTGATCGGCCTGATCGGCTGCCTGGAAGGGCTGAAGGTGGAAGGCACGGCGCAGTCGGTCGGCGAACGCACCACCTCCAGCGTGGTGCAGACGATCTCGCTGGTGATCATCATCGACGCCTTCGCGGCGTTGTGGTTCATGCACATGGACTGGTGACATGAGCACGCATCCGACTCCCGAAGAAATACCCATGCAGGACGGCGACGGCCACGACCTGGCCATCCGCGTGCGCGGGCTGGTCAACCGCTTCGGCAGCCAGACCGTGCATGAAGACCTGGACCTGGACGTGCGCCGTGGCGAGATCCTCGGCGTGGTGGGTGGCTCGGGCACCGGCAAGTCGGTGCTGATGCGCTCGATCCTGGGCCTGCGCACGCCCGACGCCGGCCAGATCGAAGTGCTGGGCCGCGACGCGCGTGCCGACGACGCCGAGAGCCGCCTGCACATCGAACGCAATACCGGCGTGCTGTTCCAGGACGGCGCCCTGTTCTCATCGCTGACCGTGGGCGAGAACGTGCAGGTGCCCTTGAAGGAACACCACCGCGAATTGCCCGAGCGCTGGCACTACGAGCTGGCGCTGCTGAAGGTGAAGCTGGCCGGCCTTCCCGCCGATGCGATCAACAAGCTGCCATCGCAGTTGTCCGGTGGCATGCGCAAGCGCGCTGGCCTGGCCCGCGCGCTGGCGCTGGACCCGCCGCTGCTGTTCCTGGATGAACCGACCGCAGGCCTCGACCCGATCGGTGCGGCCGCGTTCGACCGCCTGATCAAGACCCTGCAGGAGGCGCTGGGGCTGACCGTGTTCCTGATCACCCACGACCTGGACACGCTGTACGCCATCTGCGACCGGGTGGCGGTGATCGCCGACCGCAAAGTGGTGGCCAACGCGCCACTGCCGGACATCGAGAAACTGGATCATCCGTGGATCCAGGAATACTTCCACGGACCGCGTGCGCGTGCCGCGCGCGGCGAACAGATCGAGAGTGCCTGAGCCATGGAAACCAAAGCCAACTACGTGCTGATCGGCGCGTTCACCCTGATCACCGGCTTGGCCCTGCTGGCCTTCGGCCTGTGGGCGGCCAAGTACTCCTCCGACCGCACCTGGCAGGAATACCGCGTGGTGTTCCGCGAGGCGGTGACCGGCCTGTCGGTGGGCAGCCCGGTGCAGTACAACGGCATCGCGGTCGGTTCGATCATCGAACTGAACCTGGTGCCGGACGACCCGCGCCAGGTGGTCGCACGCATCCGCCTGAACTCGACCACCCCGGTCAAGACCGATACCCGCGCCAAGCTGGCGATCACCAGCCTGACCGGCCCATCGATCATCCAGCTCAGCGGCGGCACGCCGCAGTCGCCGGCGCTGACCACGGTCAACAAGGACCCGGCCCCGATCATCCCGACCACGCCGTCGGCGCTGCAGAACATCACCGACGTCGCCAACCGCATCGTCGAGCGCATGGATCAGATCCTCAGCGATCGCAACGTAGCTTCAATCAACGCGACGCTGGCCAACCTGGAGACGATCAGCGGCGGCTTGGCCGACCGTGACCAGGGTACCCAGGCGCTGCTGCTCAGCGCGCGCGACGCCGCCCGCAGCCTGGACACCACGTTGAAGACCACCAACGGCACCATCGAGCGCCTGGACAGGAACCTGGTGCAGCAGCTGCCGGGCATCATCGACAAGCTGGACGGCACCCTGGCCAAGCTCGACTCGGCCGCCGGCAACGCCGATTCGATCCTTGGCGAGAACCGCGCCGCGATCAACAGCTTCGCCAATGATGGCCTCGGCCAGCTGGGCCCGACGCTGACCGAACTGCGCGGCCTGATCCGCGACCTGCGCCGGGTCAGCGACCGCCTCGAGAACAATCCCGCGCGCTACCTGCTGGGCCGCGACGCACCGAAGGAGTTCGAACCCAAATGAGCCCGATGCCCCTTCCGCGCCTGCTGCTGGCCGCTTCGCTGGTCACCCTGCTGGGCGGCTGCTCCATCCTTGGCAGCAGCGAGAAAACCGCAGTGACGCTGTACTCGCCCGCCGTGCAGGTGAAGGCCGATCCGGCGTGGCCGCAGGCCAGCTGGCAGCTGGTACTGGCCAAGCCCAGCGCCGCACGCATGGTCGACAGCCCGCGCATCAACGTGCGGCCGACCCCGTCGCAGCTGGAGATCTACAAGGGCGCCAGCTGGGCCCAGCCGGCCACCGACATGATCGAGGACACCTTGCTGCGCGGCTTTGAAGATTCCGGACGCATCCACGGCGTCGCCCGCAGCACCGCCGGCATCCGCGCCGACTACAAGCTGTCCACCGACGTGCGCCGCTTCGAGTCGGACTACCAGGGCCAGGCCACGCCGACCGTGGTGATCGAGGTCAACGCCAAGCTGATCCACGTCGCCGATCAGCGCGTGGTCGCCGACCGTACCTTCCGTCAGGCACAGCCGGTCGGCAGTACCGACGTGCCGGCCGTCACCGCCGCCTTCGAACGTGGCCTGCAGCAGCTGGCGCAGGACGTGGTGGGCTGGACGCTGGTGAGCGGGCAGGCCGACCAGCCGACCGTCACGCGCTGATCGATCAGCGTGGCGCAATCCAGCGGAACGTCAGGTTGATCCGCTCGCCCTGCACGCGCGCCATCTTCGGCAGCGCGTGCTGGTAGAAGCGCTGGGTCTGCCCGGCCATCACCAGCAGGTCGCCATGGCCGAGCAGATACTCCGCCTTGCGCGCCGTATCGTCTCGCCGGCGCAGCAGGAAGCGCCGTGCCGCGCCCAGGCTCAGCGAGGCGATCACCGGCGCCGGGCCCAGTTCGGGCTCGTCGTCGCTGTGCCAGCCCATGTAATCGTCACCGCCGCGATAGCGGTTCAGCAGTACGCTGTTGAAGCGGCCGAAGCCATCGTCCTGCAGGCGCTCGCGCATGCCCTGCAGGGACGGCGGCCACGGGTGCGGCACGAATTCTGCCCCCGAGTAGCGATAGCGCGCCTGCGGATCACCTATCCAGCAGCTCAACCGTGGCGAATCCACCCAGCTGCCGAACATGCGGATGCGATGCACCTCCCACGGCACGCCGGCTTGCAGATCGCGCTGCAAGGCATCGGCCTCGGCGGGAGACAGCCAGGCCGGGAGGTGGCGGACGTCCGCATCGGGAAGGTCGTGGGGGAACAGCATGGCGGCACAGTAGCACCTGATGGATTTGATGGATTTGCCGTTGCAGCGACGATTACCGGAAAATGGCTGCAGTCCCACCGTTGGTCCCGAATCATGCGCCGCCCCTCTTTTCCCAAGTTCCATCCATGAGCCACGCGGCGCCCGGCATCCGCCAGCTCACCTTCTCGGTCCTGCGCGCACTGTTCCGTGCCCTGCCGATGCCTGCGTCGCTGCGTGATCGGCTGCGCAACCGGGGCCTGGATCGCATTGGCAGCTGGAGTCCCCCTCCGCCGCGTGGTCGCATCGGCGCCGCTGCCGACGGTACCCGTCCACTGCAGCGCGCCGATGAACGGGCGATCGGCTACGCCGCCGAAGATGACGCGCCATTGCCTGCCACGCTGCCAGCTACGCTGGTGGCCTTCTATCTGCCCCAGTTCCATCCGTTCGAAGAGAACGATGCCTGGTGGGGCAAGGGCTTCACTGAATGGCGAAATGTCAGCCGCGCCCTGCCCCAGTTCGAGGGCCATGTACAGCCACGCCTGCCCGGCGACCTGGGCTTCTATGACCTTCGTGTTGGCGAGACGCTGCGGGCGCAGGCCAAACTCGCTGCAGACCATGGCATCGGCGCTTTCTGCTTCTACTTCTACTGGTTCAGCGGCCACACGCTGATGGAGCGGCCGCTGCGGCAGTGGTTGGGCGACAGCACGATCGAGCTGCCGTTCTGCCTGTGTTGGGCCAACGAGAACTGGACCCGGCGCTGGGATGGGCGCAACCAGGACGTACTGATCGGCCAACAGCACAGTGCCGAGGATGATCTGGCGTTCATCGCCCACGTTGCCGATTACCTGCGCGACCGGCGTGCGTTGAAGATCGAGGGACGACCGGTGTTGCTGCTGTACCGGCCACAGTTGCTGCCCGACCCCAAGGCTACGGCGGCGCGCTGGCGTGGCTGGTGCCGTGACAATGGCATCGGCGAGATCCATCTGGCCTACGTGCAGAGTTTCGAACGCCCGGACCCCCGCGACATCGGCTTCGATGCCGCAGTGGAGTTCCCACCGAATATTGCCGCCCCGCGCCAGCTGAACACCACGCAGTTCCTGCTCAATCCCGATTACGAAGGCGACGTGCGCGACTGGCGCGAGCTGGCGACACAGATGCGCCGTGCACCACTGGCGGACTATCCGTTGTATCCAGGTGTCAACCCTGGCTGGGACAACGAAGCGCGCCGCCCGGGACGCGGCCGCGTGCTGCTTCACGCGTCGCCGCGTGGCTACAGCGACTGGTTGCACGACACGGTGCACCAGCGCCTGCGTGATGTGGCGCCTGCTCGGCGCCTGGTATTCATCAATGCCTGGAACGAATGGGCCGAAAGCGCTGTTCTTGAACCCGATGCCCGTCTCGGCCATGCCTGGCTGCAGGCCACCCGGCGCGCGCTGTTCCCCTCGCAGGCCGCTCCGTCGCGTCCCTGCATCGTCATCCACGCGTGGTACCTGGATGCACTGCCGGAGCTGTTGCAGGCGGTTAAGGACAGCGGGCTACAGGCACGCCTGGTCATCACCACGACAGGCGAGCGTCAGCCACAGGTGCAGTCGATCGTCGATGCGCAGGGCCTGACCGCTGAAATCTGGGTCTACGACAACCACGGCCGGGACGTCCTGCCGTTCCTGCACGCCGCCGACCGGTTGCTGCAGCAGAACGAATCGCTGGTGCTGAAGCTGCACACCAAGCGCTCCACCCACCGCGACAATGGTGACCAGTGGCGGCGCGAGATGGTCGATGCGCTGCTGGGCACTGCGCAGGCTGCGGCGAACCTGGCCCATCTGCTGGCAAATCCCAGCATCGGCCTGATGGCTCCGGCGGGCCACCTGCTGAAGGTAGCCGACTACATCGGCGGCAATGCGCAGCGCATGGAGCGGCTGTGGGCATTGCTGGGCCTGGACAGCGCGCCCGGTGACGGGCAGTTCGCGTCCGGCAGCATGTTCTGGGTACGCCTGCCGGCGCTGCGCCCGCTGCTCGATGCCCATCTGCTGCCGAGCATGTTCGACACTGAAGCGGGGCAGATCGATGGCACGCTGGCGCATGCCATCGAGCGTGCGACTGGAGCCGTAGTGTCCGCTGCCGGGTTCACCGTGGCCGACACCTCCGAGGTGGAAGGCGCTCCCCCGCGCGCTTCCTCCTCGGAATATGCTTACGCCCGAAAGCGCTGAGGCTCCGGCCTCAGCTGCGGGCGAACGCCACGCCGGTTTTTTCCTTCAGTTCGTCATCGCTGACTCCCGGTGCGGCTTCCACCAGCTGCAGGCCCGCGTCGGTGACATCGAACACGGCCAGGTCGGTGATGATGCGGTCGACCACGCCGACGCCGGTCAGCGGCAGCGTGCATTCGGCCAGGATCTTGTGCTCGCCGTTCTTGGCGGTGTGCTCCATCAGCACCACCACGCGCTGCACCCCGGCCACCAGGTCCATCGCGCCGCCCATGCCTTTGACCATCTTGCCGGGCACCATCCAGTTGGCCAGGTCGCCCTTGTCGGTGACCTGCATGGCACCGAGGATGGCCAGGTTGACGTGGCCACCGCGGATCATCGCGAAGCTGTCGTGGCTGCCGAAATAGCTGGCACCGTCGCGTGCGGTCACGGTCTGCTTGCCGGCATTGATCAGGTCGGCGTCCACTTCCGCGTCGGTCGGGAACGGGCCGATACCGAGCAGGCCGTTCTCCGACTGCAGCCACACGTCCACGCCTTCAGGGATGTGGTTGGCGACCAGTGTCGGCAGGCCGATGCCCAGGTTCACGTACGCACCATCGGTCAGTTCGCGGGCGGCGCGTGCCGCCATCTCGTCACGGGTCCACGCCATGTCAGTTGCCCTCCGCGCGGATGGTGCGCTGTTCGATGCGTTTTTCAGGATGCGCGTTGTGCACGATGCGGTGCACGTAGATGCCCGGCAGGTGCACCTGATCCGGATCGATGGCACCGACCGGTACCACCTCCTCTACCTCCACGATGCAGATCTTGCCGGCCATCGCACAGGCAGGGTTGAAGTTGCGCGCGGTCTTGCGGAACACCAGGTTGCCGGCCTCGTCGGCCTTCCACGCCTTGACCAGCGCCACGTCGGCGCGCAGCGCGGTTTCCATCACGTAGTGCTTGCCGTCGAACTCGCGGGTTTCCTTGCCCTCGGCCACCACGGTGCCGTAGCCGGTGGCAGTGAAGAACGCCGGAATGCCCGCACCGCCGGCACGCAGGCGCTCGGCCAGGGTGCCCTGCGGGTTGAATTCCAGCTCGAGCTCGCCGGCCAGGAACTGCCGCTCGAACTCCTTGTTCTCGCCCACGTAGGACGAAATCATCTTCTTGATCTGCCGGGTTTCCAGCAGTTGGCCGAGGCCGAAACCATCAACGCCGGCATTGTTGGAGATCACGGTCAGGCCCTTGGCACCACTGTCGCGCAGCGCGGCGATCAGGGCCTCGGGAATGCCACACAGGCCGAAGCCGCCCACGGCCAGCGTCTGGCCATCGGCGACCACCCCTTGCAGGGCCTCCGCCGCACTGGCGAAGCGCTTGCTGCGCTTGCCGGTGGAAGTCGATTGCTGCATTGCTGTACTACCCTGCACGTTGAGGATGACCGCATTCTAGCTGGAGGGCGGCGAAGGGCCTGGATGCGCCGCAGCATTGCACGGGCATCGCACGGGGTTCCGTAGAATGCCCGGTTCCCCTGCCATGGCCGGCCCCATGCCCGGCCCACCCTCGTTGATGGCCCAGACCTACACCGAAGAAGACCTGCTCCGCTGGATGGACGCGTGGACACTGGAAAAGAGCGAACGTTGCCTGTCCGGTGTCCGCAACATGCATCTGACCAGTGGAATGCTCATCGCCGAAGTGAAAGGCTCAGCCAGATATCCCTACCGGGTGGAGATCGATCTGGAAGCCAGCCTGCGCCATCCTCGCAGCCGCCTGCAAAGTGAATGCTCGTGCCCTGTCGGCCGTCACTGCAAGCACGTGGCAGCCGTGCTTGTCGCCCACATGCTGGACGCAGCAGACCTGGGCGATGACGATCCAGCGTCGGAGCACGAACCGGTCCAGTCGCCACGCCGCGAACTGCTGGAACAGCTGTCACGCTGGCAGTCCGTCAGAACCCAGCCTCCCCGGTCACGTAGAAGCGGCATCATCTTCGAGCTGTCCACGTTCAATCACCGGCCTTCCATCCTGCTCCGCCGCGTCAAATACGCCCTCGACGATACGATCGAGTTCGACAAGTGGCAGGAAATCACCCCTCAGCTGTTGCTGGAACCGCCCGCCTACCTGACGCAGGCCGACCTGGCCGCGGTGGCGCAGCTGTGGGCCCTGCATCAGTCGGTAAAACCGCCGGAGTGGTTCGACGTCGGCACGATCCTGCAGTCGATCGTGTCCAGCGGGCATGGCTGGGTGTCATGTGGCATGCATGATCGCGTGCCGGCCAGGCCCGGCGCACCACGTCGCGGTACGTTGGGGTGGAGCGCAGAGACGACTCACGGCAGGTTGCTGCTGGCGCCGACACTGAGCGTGGAAGGCGATGCGGACGGCCTCGTACTGGGATCTAGTGCCGGTTACCTGGATCCGGTCTCCGGTGAAGTCGGCCTTCTCTTGCTGGACGTCAAGCCGGAGGACGCGGACGCGTTTCTCGCCCTTCCCCACCTGCTCCCCGATGAGGAACCGATAGTGGCGCAACTGCTGCAACAGATCGACCCCGCGCTGCCGCGCCCCGGTGCAGGCGACACACTGCCTACGCTGCAGATCAGCGCCATGACCCCCGTGCTGCGCCTGCATACGATCAAATTCCGGCCGCCGTGGCTCGGCCCCCGCGACCCTTCGCAATGGGCCGATATCGCAACCGTGGCCTTCGAGTACGACGAGCACGTGCGGTTCCTGGATGATCCGAGCCTGTTCGCCCACGATCCGGAGGGCCAGCTCGCACTGCTGCCCCGCGACCTGGGTGAGGAATCTCGGCGCGAGGCCGAGCTGCGCACGGTGGGCTTGCATCGCGACACGGCTCCGCGGGCGCCACTGGAAGGCGCCGGCCCGCAGTTCCAGCTGCGTACCCATGACTGGACACGGTTCCTCCTGGACGACGTGCCGCGCCTGGAAGCCTTGGGCTGGAAGGTGGAGGCGGACGAGGATTTCCGCCATCGCATCACCCGGGTGGAGGAGATCGACCTGGACATCCAGGCGGACCCGGAAGACGCGGGCTGGTTCAACCTGGGCCTGGACGTCCAGGTGGAAGGCCGCGATGTGTCGATGGTTCCGCTGCTGCAGCAGGTGCTGCAGGCCGACCCTCGCTGGATGCGTGGCCAGCTGGATGACATCGGCGACGACGAGAACATCCTGTTGACGACGGGCGACAACTCGCGCCTGGCACTGCGGGCCGCACGACTCAAGCCGATCATGGCCCTGTTGGCGGACCTGTTTGCCCAGCGTGGCGCGCCGCTGCGCCTGTCTGCGCTTGACCGTGGCCGCCTGCAGGCGCTGCAGGACACTGCGCGCCTGCAGTTCCGTGGCCGCAATGATACCCAGGCGCTCGTGCAGCGGCTGATGCAGGCACCCGCACTGAGCGAAGTACCGCCGCCGGCAGGGCTGGAGGCAACGCTTCGCCCCTATCAGCTCGAGGGCCTGTCGTGGCTGCAGTACCTGCGCCAGCAGGGCTTGGGCGGCGTGCTGGCCGATGACATGGGGCTGGGCAAGACTCTGCAGACCCTGGCGCATCTGCTGGTCGAGAAGGAAAGTGGCCGCCTGGACCAGCCGGCGCTGCTGGTGGTGCCGACCTCGCTGCTGCACAACTGGCAGAGCGAAGCGGCACGCTTCACCCCTGCCCTGCGTGTGCTGACCCTGCATGGACCGGCACGTGAAGCGCTGTTCGAGGCCATCCCCGAACACGATCTTGTACTGACCACGTACCCCCTGCTGTGGCGCGACGAGCAGGCGCTGCAGGCATATGCCTACCATCTGCTGATTCTGGATGAAGCCCAGCAGGTGAAGAATCCGAAATCACGCGCTGCCGTCACCCTGCGCACGTTGCAGGCCCGCCATCGCCTGTGCCTGACCGGCACGCCGCTGGAAAACCACCTGGGCGAACTGTGGACGCAGTTCGATTTCCTGCTGCCCGGCCTGCTCGGCACCGAGAAGCAGTTCAACCAGTATTGGCGCCACCCCATCGAACGCGGCAGCGACCATCGCCGTGCCCAGCTGCTGGCGCAGCGGTTGCGCCCGTTCATCCTGCGCCGACGCAAGGACCAGGTCGCGTCGGAGCTTCCGCCCAAGACCCTCATTACCCGTGCGGTCGAAATGGAGGGCGGCCAGCGTGATCTCTATGAAACCGTGCGTGCAGCGATGGAAAAGCAGGTGCGCGAGGCCATCAGCGGCAGCGGGCTGGCGCGCAGCCATATCGTGGTGCTGGATGCATTGCTGAAACTGCGCCAGGTCTGCTGCGATCCGCGCCTGCTGCCGGGCAACGCACCGGCACGGGCTGCAGGCTCGGCCAAACTGGATCTGTTGCGCGAGATGCTGCCGCCGATGGTCGAGGAAGGTCGTCGCATCCTGGTGTTCTCGCAGTTCACCGGCATGCTGTCGCTGATCGCGCAGGCGCTGGACGATCTGGGACTGGCCTATGTGACCCTGACCGGTGATACCCAGGACCGGGCCACGCCGGTGCAGCGTTTCATGCAGGGTGAAATCCCGGTGTTCCTGATCAGCCTCAAGGCAGGTGGCGTGGGGTTGAACCTGACCGCGGCCGACACCGTCATCCATTTCGATCCCTGGTGGAATCCCGCCGCCGAGAACCAGGCCAGTGACCGCGCTCACCGGATCGGCCAGCAGCAGCCGGTGTTCGTCTACCGGTTGATCGCTGCAGGCAGCATCGAAGAGCGGATTGCCGAGCTGCAGAAGCGCAAGGCCCTGCTGGCCGAATCGATTCTCGAAGGCGGTGGCAGCGCCGGGCCGCGCTTCAGCGAAGAAGACGTGCAGGCACTGCTGGCGCCACTGCCGGGCCTGCCGGCCAGACTCACCCGCAGGCCGGGCCGGCGGCCGCCGCAGCACTGACCGGAACACCCAGTCAGGTGGCGTTTCCCGATGGAAACGATTCCCATACGGGACTGGGACTACAATCGAGGGCTGAGCTCACAAAGGATCTGATCGATGCCCCTGCCCGCTTTCAAGGCCTACGATATCCGCGGCCGTGTGCCGGAAGAACTGAACGAGGACCTGGCCCGTCGCATCGGCGTCGCCCTGGCCGCACAGCTCGCTCCAGGCCCGGTGGTCCTCGGCCATGATGTGCGCCTTACCAGTCCGGCACTGCAGGATGCGCTGGCCGCAGGCCTGCGTGGGACCGGCCGTGAGGTGATCGACATCGGCCTGTGCGGCACCGAAGAGGTCTACTTCCAGACCGATCACCTCGGCGCGGCCGGCGGCGTGATGGTGACCGCCAGCCACAACCCGATGGACTACAACGGCATGAAGCTGGTGAAGGAGAACGCGCGGCCGATCAGTTCGGATACCGGCCTGTTCGCGATTTCCGACGCGGTCGCCGCCGATTCCTCCGAGGCCCAGCCGCCGCGTGCCGGGCAGACCGCCCAGCATGACAAGCACGCCTACATCCAGCATCTGCTGAGCTACGTCGATGCCAGCAAACTGAAGCCGCTGAAGCTGGTGGTCAATGCGGGCAATGGCGGCGCCGGCGCCATCGTCGACCTGCTGGCACCGCACCTGCCGTTCGAGTTCATCCGCATGTGCCACGAGCCGGACGGCAGCTTCCCTAACGGCATTCCCAACCCGCTGCTGCCGGAGAACCGCGCCGCCACCGCCGACGCGGTGCGCGAACACGGTGCCGACTTCGGCATCGCCTGGGACGGTGACTTCGACCGTTGCTTCTTCTTCGACCACAGCGGCCGCTTCATCGAGGGCTACTACCTGGTCGGCCTGCTGGCCAAGGCGATCCTGGCGCGCCATCCCGGCGGCAAGATCGTGCATGACCCGCGCCTGGTCTGGAACACGGTGGACATGGTCGAGCAGGCCGGCGGTGTCTCGGTGCAGTGCAAGAGCGGCCATGCCTTCATCAAGGAAAAGATGCGTGCCGAAGACGCGGTGTACGGCGGCGAGATGAGCGCACACCACTATTTCCGCGAGTTCGCCTATGCCGACTCGGGCATGATTCCGTGGCTGCTGATCGCCCAGCTGGTTTCCGAGAGCGGCCGTTCGCTGGCCGACTGGGTTGAAGACCGCATGGCAGCCTACCCGTGCAGCGGCGAGATCAACTTCAAGGTGGCCGATGCCAAGGCCGCCGTTGCGCGCGTGATGGAACACTTCGCCGCGCAGTCGCCCGCGCTGGACCGCACCGATGGCATCAGTGCCGACTTCGGCAACTGGCGCTTCAACCTGCGCAGTTCCAACACCGAGCCGCTGCTGCGCCTGAACGTCGAAGCGCGTGGTGACGCCGCACTGATGCAGGCGCGTACCGACGAAATCTCCCGTCTGATCCAGCAGTAACCGAGGCCCGCATGAGCAGCATCCAGCCCGTCATCCTGTCCGGTGGGTCCGGTACACGCCTATGGCCGCTTTCGCGCGAGGCCTACCCGAAGCAGTTCTTGCCACTGGCCGGCGAGCTGACGATGCTGCAGGCCACCTGGCAACGCGTCGCCCCACTGGCGGCGCGTGGCCCGCTGGTGATTGCCAACGAGGAACACCGCTTCGTTGCCGCCGAACAGCTGCAGCAGGTCGGCGCCGAGCCGGCCGCGATCATCCTGGAACCGGTGGGCCGCAACACTGCACCGGCGATTGCCGTGGCCGCGCTGGAGGCCACCCGGGACGGTGCCGACGCGCTGCTGCTGGTGCTGCCCTCCGATCATGTAATCACTGATGAAGCAGCCTTCCGCAGTGCAGTGCAGGCCGCCGCCAGTGCCGCTGAAGCCGGCAAGCTGGTCACGTTCGGCATCGTACCGACCGGCCCGGAAACCGGTTATGGCTATATCAAGGCCGCTGATGGACAGGGCGTGCGCGCGGTCGAGCGTTTCGTCGAGAAGCCCGACCTGGAGACCGCTACCGGTTACGTCAGCAGCGGCCAGTACTACTGGAACAGTGGCATGTTCCTGTTCAAGGCGTCGCGCTACCTGCAGGAGCTGGAGCGCTTCCAGCCGGAAATGCTGGCTCGCAGCCGCCAGGCTTGGCAGCAGGCGCGCCGCGATGCCGACTTCACCCGCCTGGACAAGGATGCCTTCACCGCCGTGCCCTCGGACTCGATCGACTACGCGGTGATGGAAAAGACCGCCGACGCGGTGGTGATCCCGCTGGATGCCGGCTGGAACGACGTCGGTTCGTGGACCGCACTGCGCGATGTCTCGCAGCAGGACGGCGACGGCAACGCCCACCAGGGCGATGTGATCGCCATCGACTGCCGCAACACCTATGCCTATGCCCAGCGCCTGGTGGCCATGGTCGGCCTCGATGACGTGATCGTGGTCGAGACCGACGATGCGGTGCTGGTGGGCAAGGCCGACCGCATGCAGGAGGTCAAGACCGTGGTGGCACAGCTGAAGGCCGAAGGCCGCAGCGAGGCGACCTGGCACCGCAAGGTGTATCGCCCCTGGGGCGCCTACGATTCGATCGACAACGGCGAGCGCTTCCAGGTCAAGCGGATCACGGTCAAGCCCGGCGGCACGCTCAGCCTGCAGATGCATCACCACCGCGCCGAACACTGGATCGTGGTCAGCGGTACCGCCGAGGTGACCCGCGGCAACGAGGTGATCCTGCTCAGCGAGAACCAGAGCACCTACATCCCGCTGGGCGTGACGCATCGCCTGCGCAATCCCGGCAAGCTGCCGCTGGAACTGATCGAAGTGCAGTCAGGCAGTTATCTGGGCGAGGATGACATCGTGCGTTTCGAGGATACGTACGGGCGCAACTGACGCGGCGGCGCCTTCGACGGGCAGTCGGACATCGACCGCCCACCGGGCCCGCTCATCGGTCGCCGGGCGCCGGCCTGGCGGGATTCACCGGCAGGATCGCGCGCAGCTTCGGGTCGTCCAGCTGCGCCTTCAGCTTCCCCGCATCCGGGTACGGCAACTCGAACTCGCCCACCTGCAGCGCAGCCGGATCGCCGGTGACCAGATAGCGGATGACGTTTTCCTGCTGTAGCCGACAGGCCGCAGCGAACTCGCGGATCCTCTGGAAATCCTTGCCTACCTGGCTCAGCGGCGCCACCACCACCAGCAGCGCGAAAAGGACCACGGCGGTACGCGCGGCGCCACGCATCCGCGACGCCGGCAGCAGGTTCCAGAGCCGCAGTGCGAACCAGGCGTTGGCGAACAGCCCAGGTACGAACAGTTCGGTATAGCGCGACGCAGGAACACGCATCTCATGGCCGCGTCCGTAAGCGATCGCCACGCCCTGCAGCGCCGTCCAGATGCACAGGCCCGCCATCACCAGATCGGTTCTGCTCGCCTGTCGACGCAGCAGCATGCGCGCAATCATCACCGCGCCGGGCAACCAGACGATGATGACCGCCCAGTTCGAGCGCGCCGGCCATGCCAGCGCATGCGTCGCCGCCAGCAGCAGCTCGGCCAGCGACTGTGCGCGCAGCATGCCGTGGCCATCGATGACCGGAATCACGCGATAGGCAACGACAGCCAGAACGGCCAGTACCGCCGTCGCGCAGAGTGCCGGGGCACGCCTGCCCGGCAGGCACAGGCAGGCGATCAGGCAGGTGATGCCGACCGCGACGGCGGTCAGCATGCCCGAGGCCATGGTGGTGGCGGCCAGCACGCTCAGCGCGGTGGATGCCAGCAGCGCCGGAATGCGCTGGTGGTGCCGCGCGGCCAGCCCAATGGCAACGATGCTGGACAGGATCAGAAAGTAGAACTGGCTCTGGAACCCGACCAGGAAGTTCTGCCAGGCAAACGGCAGGACCGACATGAGCAGTGCGAAGGCGACGAGCAGTCGGCGTCCGTTGGCCGCTGCGGCGTCACGCAGCGCGTACCAGACCAGCAGCGCTGGAATGAAGCAGAACACGAGCGCGCTGATGCGCGCTTCGTAGACGTTGTTCCACTGCCCGGTGACCAGATAGGACACCAGCGCAACCAGGCGCGTCGGCAGGATGCGATGCTCGTTGTGCGGCGTCAGCAGCGTGCTCCACTGCAGCGTCCCGTTCAACCAGGGCTGCAGCGCGGTGGCACCCTCGCCGTCCCACTGGTCCCAGAAAGGCATCGGCGTGCTGAAGAACTGCACGTAGAGCAGGCGCGCCAGCAGTGCGGTCACGGCCACACCTGCGGCCACAGCCAGTGGGGACCCTCCCTTCCTTGCGACCGGCGCGGTGGACACTCTGCTCATGAAATCCTTCTCGTCGACGATGAATGCGCCGCGCGATGGTGGAGCCATTTGCAGGAGCTGTCAAAGAAGAGGGCGCGCCGCGAAACCTGCTCGCAGACGCGCCCCGTTACCTGCGCTGTCTCATCCGCGGATCGCAGCAACCTCACCAATCACACGCTTCAGCCCATCCTGCCACACCGGCAGCACGATGCCAAAATCCTGCTGCAGCTTGCGGTTGTCCAGCACCGACCAGGCCGGGCGCTTGGCCGGCGTCGGATACTCGGAGCTGGGAATCGCCTCGACCGAGGGTGCCTTCACCAGCACGCCCGCAGCCAGCGATTCGGCGAAAATCGCCTCGGCAAAACCATGCCAGCTGGTCTGGCCGCTGGCAGTCAGGTGCCAGGTGCCGGACAACTGGCCCGGGTGCTGCAACGCCTGCGCGGTGACATCGGCGATCAATGCCGCCGGGGTTGGCGTGCCCACCTGGTCGGCGACGACGCGCAGCTGATCGCGCTCGGCGCCGACGCGCAGCATCGTGCGCAGGAAATTCGCACCATGCGAGGCATACACCCATGCCGTGCGGAAGATCAGGTGGCGACCACCGGCCGCACGCACCGCATCCTCGCCATCACGCTTGCTGGTGCCATACACGCCCAGCGGTGCGGTCGGTTCGTCCTCATGGTATGGCACCGTGCCCTGGCCATCGAACACATAATCGGTGGAGTAGTGCACGAATGGCACGCCATGCGCCGCACACCAGCGCGCGATCACCCCCGGAGCCTGCGCATTGGCCGCAAAGGCCGCGTCGACCTCCTGTTCGGCACGATCGACAGCCGTGTAGGCTGCGGCGTTGACCACGATCGACGGCTGCAGCCGATCCAGCAGGGCCGGCAGGCTTTCAGGTTGGCCGAAATCGGCGGTTTCGCAGGCGCTGCCATCCGGCAGAGTGCCGCTGCGGGTGGTCGCGACCACCTTGCCCAGCGGCGCCAGCGCGCGCAGCAGCTCCTGGCCGACCTGGCCGTTGCCACCGAAGACCAGAACGGTCATGGCACGTAGACCGGCAGGCGGTCTTCGGCGATGTCCTTCAGGAAGGGGGCATTCTCGTCCTTGGCCGACAACATCGGCGCACTGATCGGCCAGTCCACGGCGATATCGGCATCGTTCCAGCGCACGCCGGCATCGAAGTCCTTCAGGTAGACCTCGGTGCACAGATAGCTGAACACCGCGCGCTCGGACAGTACGGCAAAGCCGTGGGCGAAGCCTTCCGGAATCCAGAACTGCTTCTTGTTCTCCGCGCTCAGCACCACCGCTTCCCACTGGCCGAAGGTCGGCGAGCCGCGACGGATGTCGACGGCCACGTCATAGACCTCGCCTTCCAGCACGCTGACCAGCTTGCCCTGCGGCCGCGGCCACTGGTAATGCAGCCCGCGTAGGACACCCTTGGCCGACGTCGAGACGTTGCTCTGCACGAAGCGATCCGGCAGGCCCAGCGCAGCGAAGCGCTCGGCATTCCAGGTTTCGAAGAAGTAGCCACGGGCATCGCCGAACACCGCCGGCTCGATCACCACGCAGCCAGGCAACTTGGTTTCAATCACTTTCACGGAACAACTCCACGCAGGGCGAGCTTGTGCAGGTACTGGCCGTAGCCATTCTTGATCAGCGGCGCGGCGAGTGCCTCCAGCTGTTCGGCGGTGATCCAGCCCTGGCCAAACGCGATTTCTTCCGGGCAGCAGACCTGCAGGCCCTGCCGGGTCTGGATGGTCTCGATGAAGTTGGAGGCTTCCAGCAGCGACTGGTGGGTGCCGGTATCGAGCCAGGCATAGCCACGGCCGAGCGCTTCCAGGTGCAGGTTGCTCTCGCCCAAATAGCGCTTGTTGAGATCGGTGATCTCCAGTTCGCCACGCGGCGACGGCTTCAGTTCGGCGGCATGCGCGCTGGCGTTGCCGTCGTAGAAGTACAGGCCGGTCACTGCATAGTTCGAACGCGGATTCTCCGGCTTCTCCACCAGGTCGATGACCTTGCCGCTCTTGTCGAACTCGGCCACGCCATAGCGTTCCGGATCATTCACCCAATAGCCAAACACGGTGGCACCGTCCACGCGCTCATCGGCACGCTTGAGGACTTCACGCAGGCCATGGCCATGGAAGATGTTGTCACCCAGCACCAGGCAGCTCGGCTTGCCGGCGACGAACTCCTTGCCGATCAGATACGCCTGGGCCAGCCCATCGGGGCTGGGCTGCACCGCATACTGGATATCCATGCCCCACTGCGAGCCATCGCCCAGCAACTGCTGGAACAACGCCTGTTCGTGCGGGGTATTGATGATGAGCACTTCACGGATGCCCGCCAGCATCAGCACGCTGAGCGGATAGTAGATCATTGGCTTGTCATACACCGGCAACAGCTGCTTGCTGACGCCCTTGGTGATCGGATACAGCCGGGTGCCGGAGCCACCGGCGAGGATGATGCCCTTGCGCTGGGTCATGGTGTCTCCTGGGTTCAGGCCGCGGTGCCGATGCGCTGCAGACGGTAGCTGCCGTCGAGCACGCCGTTGACCCATTCCTGGTTGTCCAGGTACCAGTCAACGGTAAAGGTGATGCCCTGCTCGAAGGTGTAGGCCGGTTCCCAGCCCAGGTCGTTCTTCAGCTTGGAGGCATCGATCGCGTAACGGCGGTCATGGCCGGGGCGGTCGGTGACGTAGGTGATCTGGCTGCTGCGCGGCTGGCCATCCGCGCGCGGGCGGCGCTGGTCCAGCAGTGCGCAGATGGCCTGCACCACTTCGATGTTCTGCTTTTCCGAATTGCCGCCGACGTTGTAGGTCTCGCCCACCTGGCCCTTGGCCAGCACGGTGCGGATCGCTTCGCAGTGGTCGGACACGAACAGCCAGTCGCGCACCTGCTTGCCATCGCCGTACACCGGCAGCGGCTCGCCGGCCAGCGCCTTGGCGATCACCAGCGGGATCAGCTTCTCCGGGAAATGGTACGGGCCATAGTTGTTGGAGCAGTTGGTGGTCAGTACCGGCAACCCGTAGGTGTGGTGGAAGGCGCGCACCAGGTGGTCCGAGGCGGCCTTCGACGCCGAGTACGGCGAATTCGGGGCATACGGCGTGGTTTCGCTGAACTTGCCGGTCTCGCCCAGGGTGCCGTACACCTCGTCGGTGGACACATGCAGGAAGCGGAACGCCGCGCCCTGTTCGGTCGGCAGCGCCTTCCAGTAGTCGCGCACGGCTTCCAGCAGGCCCAGGGTGCCCACCACGTTAGTCTGGATGAAGGCGCCCGGGCCATCGATGGAGCGGTCGACGTGGCTCTCGGCCGCGAAGTTCAGCACCGCATCGGGCTGGTGCTCGGCCAGCAGGCGGGTGACCAGGGCGCTGTCGCCGATGTCACCCTGCACGAACACGTGATTCGGGTTGCCGTCCAGGCTGGACAGGGTCTTCAGGTTGCCGGCGTAGGTCAGCGCATCGAGGTTGATGACCTTGACGCCGCGCGCAACGGCCTCGAGAACGAAGTTACCGCCAATGAATCCGGCGCCGCCGGTGACAAGCCATGTGGGCACTACTTGTTCTCCTGATCGAAATTCATCCACGGAGCGCCTGTGGGCGCCCCGGCACAGCGGCACAGGATACATGTCGTTCGTCTTCACGACTGCCTGCATGGCGTGAACGGAGCGCTGGATCGGGCATTTTTTTGCCGCGCCGCAGCAAAACCATACGCATTCGCATGGTCGACCCAAGCCAGCTAGAATCGGGATCCCACCCCCGAACCGGTTGCTGTTGCAGGACCGGACGTTCTCCCCGTTATTGAAGGACCCCGTACCAGATGAAAATCCTCGTCGCGTACAAGCGCGTGGTGGACTACAACGTCCGCATTCAGGTCAAGCCGGACGGTTCCGGCGTGGTCACCGACGGCGTCAAGCTGTCCCCCAACCCCTTCGATGAAATCGCGCTGGAAGAAGCCCTGCGCCTGCGCGACAAAGGCATCGCCACGGAAGTGGTGGTCGCCACCATCGCCCCGGCCGACGCCCAGGCGCACCTGCGCAACGGCCTGGCCATGGGTGCCAACCGCGCCATCCACGTGGTGACCGACCAGGCCATCCAGCCGCTGACCGCCTCGCGCACCCTGCTGAAGCTGATCGAGAAGGAGCAGCCGGACCTGGTGATCCTGGGCAAGCAGGCCATCGACGACGACGCCAACCAGACCGGCCAGATGCTGGCCACGCTGTGGGGCCGTCCGCAGGCGACCTTCGCCAGCAAGCTCGAGATCGCGGACGGCAAGGCTACGGTGACCCGTGAAGTCGACGCCGGCCTGGAAACGCTGGAAGTGGACCTGCCCGCCGTGGTCACCACCGACCTGCGCCTGAACGAGCCGCGCTTCATCAAGCTGCCGGACATCATGAAGGCCAAGGCCAAGCCGCTGGAGACCCTGCAACTGGCCGATCTCGGCGTTGAAGCCGCCGACACCTTCAGGACCACCCAGTACGCCGCGCCGTCCAAGCGCAGCAAGGGCGTAATGGTCAAGGACGCGGCCGAACTGGTGGCCGCACTCAAGCAGAAGGGGCTGCTGTAATGAGCAAGATTCTCGTCATCGCCGAACACCACGACGGCAAGCTCAACGCCGCCACCGCCAAGACCGTCAGTGCCGCCGCCGCCATCAGCGGTGCCAGCATCGACGTGGTGGTGCTGGCCGCCGATCCGGCTGCCGTCGCCGCTGAAGCCGCGAAGATCAGTGGCGTCTCCAAGGTCCTGACCGTGGCCAACGCCGCCAACGCGCAGGCCATCGCCCAGGTGCTGGCACCGCAGATCGCGCAGCTGGCCAAGGGCTACACCCACGTGTTCGGCCCGTCGACCACCTTCGGCAAGGACCTGATGCCGTGCGTGGCCGCCCTGCTCGGCGTCAACCAGGTCTCCGACCTGATGACCGTCGAAGGCAGCCACACCTTCAAGCGCCCGATCTACGCCGGCAACGCGATCATCACCGTGGAAGCCCCGGCCGACCAGACCGTGGTCGCCACCGTGCGCGCCGCGTCGTGGCCGGAAGCCGCCCAGGGCGGTAGTGCCGCCGTTGAAGCGGCCAGCGTCGATGCTGTCCTGCCGACCCATACCCGCTTCATCGGCCTGGCCGCCGGTGCCAGCGACCGCCCGGACCTGCAGAGCGCCAAGCGCGTGGTCTCTGGCGGCCGTGGCGTCGGCTCGGAAGAGAACTTCAAGGTCATCTTCCAGCTGGCCGACAAGCTCGGTGCCGCCGTCGGTGCTTCGCGCGCCGCGGTCGACGCCGGTTACGTGCCCAGCGACCTGCAGGTCGGCCAGACCGGCAAGATCATTGCGCCGGAACTGTATGTGGCCGTCGGCATCAGCGGTGCCATCCAGCACCTGACCGGCATCAAGGACGCCGGTACGATCGTGGCCATCAACAAGGACGGCGACGCGCCGATCTTCGAGATCGCCGATATCGGCCTGGTGGGGGATCTGTTTGCGACCCTGCCGGAGCTGGAAAAGGCGCTCTAAGCCGGAATACAGCGTTTCATTGGAGAGGGTCGGAATCAGTCGATTCCGGCCCTTTTTTGCGCCCGAAAATCGACTCAATCACATTTTCCAACCAATTCCACCAGATTCGGCAAGCAGCATGCGCAACTTTGAATCCGTTTGTATCAGCGCGGTGCTGGTACAGCATCTAGCCACTGAGTCATAAATGTGTAAATAACGTGAAGAAAGGCCTATGATCCGGCCCGCCATGGGTACCTGACCAGCACTGAGGGCATCAGCGCTGAAGCGCATCCTGGCCTCCGTTTCCTTTCCAAGAGAGGCCCCGCGGAAGAATTCACGGAAATTCTTCCTTACAGCTGATGAGCGTTACCTTTCCTTCTTTCCAACCACGTTCACCCACATGGGGAACCTGCGTTGCAGCGGTGCTTTCCTGCGTCCTCCTGAATCGGATGCACCCCTTTCTCGGTCTGCCGGACCTGTTCTACGTCGCGGCCACGTTCGCAGTGGAACTGGCACTGATCGAGCTCATCACGCAGCTTGCACTGGATATTCGAAATCGTGTGGCGAAAGCCACTGCGCTGTTGATTCCGGCCGCGATGGGTTCGATCTACATCGCCCAGATGTATTCGATCTGGATTTCCGGCGGCCTGATTCCCCCCATCGCGCTTGCCAATCGAGAGGTTGCGGGCCTGATCGCGTTCAACGGCATCTACGTCTTGTTGGGCAGCTATCTTGCGGCATTCGCGGCGCATGCCTATCGATACCGCGGTGTAGCACCACGCTACTCCAGGCGCGGCATCTTCGCCTGCGTAGGCATCCTGGCCATCGCCTACGCCGGCATGATCCACAAGCAGCCGCTGGCTCGCGGCATTACCGTCGCACGCGGCGAATCACCCGTGTCCTCACTGGTTCACTCCATGATCATGTACGCGGGAATGAGCTCGCAGACACGACTCAGCAGCAGCGAGCTCACTGCCGTCCGGACGCAGTTTTCACGGCGCACCGTCTACGAGCAGGGCTTTCCCGAGGACATGATCGCCGGTCTGCCGCCGCGCCCCAACGTCATTGTCCTTTTTACCGAAGGCATGTCGGCACGCTGGATGGGCAGCTACGGCGGAGCCTATGCCGACCTGATGCCGAACCTGGATCGATTTGCCGGTGGATCGCTGATGGTGCGCAACTACTACAACCATACAGCAGCCACGTTCCGCGGCCTGCGCGGGCAGTTGACGTCTGGCCACCAGGAAATCGATGGATTCTACGAGGATGGCACCGGCATCGGCCAACGCGATGTTTCCCGCGAGATTACCGCGATATCGCGCGCCAGCCTTCCCGACGTGCTGCGCTCGCATCAGTACCACAGCCTGTTCTTCCTGTCGCAGCAGGCATTCCTCAACAACATGATCGAAACGTTGGGCTTCGACGCGACACTGGGCAGGGACTACCTGTTCGACAAACACCTGCGCACCACGCCGGACGAGGAACGGCCGAAGTATCTTTCCGATCCGCAATTGTTCAGCGCGATGCTCGATGATCTGGAGGCACAGCCCCGGGACAGGCCGTTCTTCGCCGCGGCCTACAACTTCCAGACGCATGCGTTCCTTGATGGCGAGCAGAAGTACGGTGACGGGGGGAATCAGGTACTGAACCGATTCCACCCCTACGACCACAACATCGGCGACTTCCTGCAGCGATTCATGGCCAGCCGCCTGCACGAGAACACGGTGCTGGTGATCACTGCCGACCACTCGACCTTCCCCGATCCGCCGGCACAGCAGGCCGACCCGGATGTCGGCGGCTACTTCATCGATCCGATTCCACTGGTGATCTACTGGAAGGGTGTCGAGCACCGCAAGATCAATGCCGACTACAAGAATTCACTGGATTTTGCCCCGACCTTGTTGAGCCTGCTTGGCATACGGAACGCCAACACCCTGTTCCTGGGCTGCACCTTCTTCGAAGAGTGCGCGCTGGATCGGATCTCCAGCATGGGCAAGGACGAGTATTACCTCACGCGCAATGGTCTGGTCTACGCCCGGCCCAATGTACCCGAGGCGGACGTTGCCGCCTTCGAAGCGGGTACCGAACTGATCGACCGCTACAAGGCCATGGATCTGGTAATCGGCGCCGCCGAATAGATGGGCGCAGCTACCGGCGTGCACGGCGCCGGTAGCTACGGTGATAGGATCGCGCCCCGTCCGGCCGTGACCTTCCCGCCGGTGCTGAAGAAGGTGCCGCTCCCGTGTCCGAAATGCTTTCCGCCACAACCAGGCCGATCCGCCGCGGACGGGCCCTGGCCTGGCTGACCTTGGTAGCCGGCATCTATCTGCTGGGGCTGTGGTATGTCGACCGGGACAAGCAGATCCTGACCCGCCTGCAGGCGCTGGCACTCCCCTTGTGTGGCTGCGTGGCCCTGGTGCTGGCCAGTTACGGGTTCCGCCACCTGCGGTGGCACATGCTGCTGCGGGCACAGGGCCAGCCCACGGGCTGGCGTGCCGGCCTGCTCGCCTATCTCGCCGGCTTTGCGTTCACCGCCTCCCCCGGCAAGGCCGGGGAGCTTCTGCGCATCCGCTATTTTTCCCGCTTGGGGGTTCCCGCGCAGGTCACGCTGACCACTTTCATCTACGAGCGAGCGCTGGATCTACTGGTGATCACTGCACTGAGCCTGGGCGCAGCGCATCTGATCCCCCTCTTTGGCCTGCTCGCTTCCGCCGTGCTGTGCCTGGTGCTGGCCCTGTGTCTGGTTGCCTGCCTTTCCCCGCTACAGCGCGCGGCCATCGCGGTGATCGACCGGCTCCCCGGCCAGCCGGTGCGCAGGCTGGCGCGCTTTCTGGTGGCGGGTACCACCTCACTGCGCCCGCTGTTGCGTCCCGGGCTGACCGCAGCCAGCACCGCCTGTGGCCTGGCGGCCTGGCTACTGACCTCGGCGGCTTTCGCCTGGCTGTGCTACGCGCTGGGGATCGTTCTGCCTTGGCAGTACGCGCTGGCCATCTACCCGCTGGCGATGCTGATCGGCGCGCTTTCCTTCGTTCCCGGCGGGGTGGGCACCACCGAGGCAGCGATCGTGCTCATGCTGGCCGCATCCGGTGCGGACCTGGATACGGCGCTGGCTGCGGCTATCGGTATACGCCTGGCCAGCCTGTGGTTGGCGGTGGCGGTCGGGATGGCCGCGACGGTTGCGCTGGAGGCGCGCACGCCTGCCACCGCTTGAAGGAAATCGGGCTCTGAGACCTGTGCTGATCGGGCTATAATCGTCAAACCACGACGCAATTGGCCACATTCTGCGCACCTAAGGAGATGGCGTGACTGCATCCGTTTCAGCCTTCATCTCCGTCGTGTACGTGATACGGAATCACGACGCGCACTTGGCGTCGCTGCTCTCGGAGACCGTGACCCGCCTCGGGGCACTGGCCACCGACTATGAACTCGTCGTGGTGGACAATGGATCCACCGATGGGAGCATCGCTCGCCTGCGGGAGCTCACCCGCGAAGGCGGCCTGCCCAACCTGCAGGTCTATGCACTGACCCAGAGCGTTGCCTGGGAAACAGCGGCCTGGGCAGGCATCGAAAGCGCGCTCGGCGATTTCATCGCCGTTCTTGACCCCCTGACCGATGATGTTTCGATCCTCCCACAGTTGCTGGAGGCTGCAGTCACGGGAACGGATGTGGTCTTTGCCAACAATCAGGCCCGCCCTCGTCTGGGCCTCGCATACCGGCTGGCCAATGCCGTATTCAATCAGGCCTTCCGCTGGCTCAACGGCGTTGACCCCGGAGCGGAGGCCCCGCAGTACAGAGTGATGAGCAAGAAGGTCGTCAACTACATCCTGCAACATCCTCGACCAGCCGCCATCTATCGCCTGTTGCCCGTCACTGCAGGCTTCACCCGGACCAACGTGACGTACCGGCACGAGCCCAGAACGGCCCCGGAAAAGAAGCTTGGGCAGAGCATCGATAGAGGCATGCGCCTGCTGGTGTCGAGCACCCGGCTCCCCATGCGACTGGTGACCATGCTGTCGACCTTCGGCGCACTGGCCAACCTGCTCTATTCCGTCTATGTCCTGGCCATCGCAATCTTCAAGGCCGACGTTGCACCGGGATGGGTCAGCCTTTCGTTGCAACAATCCGGGATGTTCCTGTTGATCTCTCTTGTACTGCTGGTGCTGGGCGAGTACATCCTGCACATGGCCGCACTCAGCAACGAGGGGCCGTCCTTCCATGTCGCCCAGGAATTCACCAGCGCACGCCTTGAACGCCTTGAGCGCGTCAACGTAGAGCGCGCTGCGGGCATGCCTGGACCGCCCGGGCGTGCCTGAGACCCTGCCACTGGACGCCGATGCGATCATCATCGGTGGAGGCTTCTATGGCGCCGTGGTTGCCAGCTATCTCGCCACCGAGAGGGGCGTGGGCCGGGTCATTCTGATAGAACGTGAACCCCGATTGATGCAACGCGCCTCGTTTTCCAACCAGGCACGCGTCCATAATGGCTACCACTATCCCCGCAGCTTCACCACGGCCTATCGCAGCAGGGTGAACCTGCCCCGATTCATGCGGGAATGGGAGTCAGCGGTGCATTCCGACTTCCTGAAGGTCTATGCCATCGCCCGCCGCAACTCGAAGGTCACGGCCTCCCAGTTCGTGCGCTTCTGCCGCACGATCGACGCCCCTCTGGAACCGGCACCGGCGTCACTGGCGACGTTGTTCAACCCGCACCTGATCGAACGGGCGTTCATCGCGCAGGAGTACAGCTTCGATTCCGAGCGCATCCGCCAGTTGCTTGAAGCCAAGCTGGCAGGCGCCGGCGTGCACCTGGGCATGGGATACGAAGCGACTGCCGTACAGAAGGAAAACGATGCGATACGCGTGTGCCTGCGTAGCACTGAAGGCAGCGTCACCACATCCATGGCGGCCAAGCAGGTCTTCAACTGCACCTACGCAGGGCTCAACCTGATCAGTGGCCCACAGGGTCACAGCCACGCCTCGCTCAAGCATGAAATCACCGAAATGGCGTTGATCCAGCTTCCTCCCGCGCTGGAGGGGCTGGGCATCACGGTCATGGACGGGCCCTTTTTCTCCATCATGCCCTTCCCCGCGCGCCAGTCCAGCACGCTGTCCCACGTGCGCTACACGCCCCATACGGCCTGGATCGACACGCCGGCGCGCAATCCCTACGTCGAACTTGAATCCCATGCCCGTTCAAGCCGGTTCGATTACATGCTCCGGGATGCCGCCCGCTATCTCCCGAGTGTTTCGAAGGCCGTGCATCAGCAATCGTTGTTCGAAATAAAAACGGTCTTGGTGAAGAACGAAGGCGACGATGGCCGCCCGATTCTGTTCGAGTCGTATCCCCAGCTGCCAGGGTACTCAACAATACTGGGTGGGAAGATCGACAATATCTACGACGTGATCGGCCATCTGGATACGATCTCCTTCCCCCCCCCTCCCCGGGGAGGATGAACACAACCGGCCCGCGCCGTTGCCGGCTCACCGCCCCACATCCGAACCGCACAGCCGCCCGGGCATCCGGGCACCAGGAGCACTCGATGTCTCACGCGCTCATCGGCCATACCGGCTTCGTGGGTTCCACCCTGAAGCGTCAGACACGGTTCGAGCATCTGTTCAATAGAAGCAATATCAAGGAGGTCGCGGCCCAGGCCTACCACACGGTGGTCTGCTCGGCCGCGCCCGCGCAGAAGTGGATCGCCAACCGCGAACCGGAAGCCGACTGGAGGAACATCCAGGCACTCATCAAGGCGCTGGATGCGATCACCTGCGACCATCTCACGTTGATCAGCACGGTTGACGTATTCGCCAACCCGATCGGCGTTGACGAATCGACGCAGGTCATGACGGCCGGGTTGCATCCCTATGGCCTGCATCGGCGCCGGCTGGAAGAGTTCGTGGAATCACGATTCAGGTCCAGGATGATCGTTCGCCTCCCAGGCCTGGTCGGCCCAGGCCTGCGCAAGAACATCATCTTCGACCTGCACAACGACAACAATGTGCACGCCATCGACAGCCGTGCCCAGTTCCAGTTCTATCCCATGGTGAATCTCAGCGCGGATCTTCTGGCTGCGCGACAGCAGGACCTTGAACTGATCCATCTGACCAGCGCCCCGATAAGCGTCGGCGAGATCGCCCGCGAGGTGTTCGGCCTGCAGTTCGATGGCACGTCCGACTGCCCGCCTGCCCGCTACGACATGCTCAGCCGACATGCCCGGGACGCGCAGGGAAACCCTGGCTACCACTATGATCGGAGCGCCACGCTCACGGCCATCCGCGCCTACCATCAGACCGAACCTGCGACTGCGGTGCTGGCACCATGAGCATCTCGATCTCCAACATCGCGTGGAATCCAGATGAGGATGACGCTGTCGGGCGGCTGCTTGCCGACCTTGGCGTTCGCCATATCGACGTTGCTCCCAGCAAGTACTTCCCGGTGTTTGCAGAAGCCAGCGACGCGGCTGTCGCCAAGGTCAGGCGCTTCTGGGAAGCGCTCGGCATCGACATCATCGGAATGCAATCGCTGCTGTTCGGCACAGAAGGCCTGAACGTTTTTGCTTCAGTCGATGTCCAGCTGCGCTTGCTTGAGCATCTTCGCCATGTGTTCCGGATCGGATCGGGCCTGGGTGCGACACGCGCGGTCTTTGGCTCGCCGCGCAATCGCGACCGCGGCTCCCTGCCACTGCAGCGGGCCAACGAAGCTGGCGCGGCTTTCTTCCATCGCGTGGGTGAAGCCGCCCGACTGGAGGGCATCACCCTGTGCCTTGAGCCCAATCCCGAATGCTATGGCGCGAACTTCATGACGCATACCGAAGCGACTGCCGAAGTCGTGCGCCTGACAGGGCACTCGCACGTCAGGATGCAGTTCGACACCGGTTCAATCTTCATCAACGGAGAAGAGCCGGCACAGCTGCTGCAGCGGCACGCCGACATAATCGGCCATGTCCATCTGAGCGAGCCAGGACTTGCACCTTTGGGTACGCGGGACACCAATCATGCAGAGATGGCAATTCTATTGCGCCGACACATGGGCGACATACCGCTGACGATCGAGATGCTGCGCCCAGCCGAGGGCGAGCATGCGATCAGGGCGTCCTTGCAATTCGTGCTCGATCACTATCGACCCCAGTCTATTGGAGCATCGCCATGAACAAGTGGCTGATCCTGGTCGTCGGCATCCTATGCAATGCGGGCGCAAGCGCCCTCATCAAGGTTGCGGTAAGCGCGCCGAGGCAGTTCCCCTCACTCACCGATCCGATGGGGGCCCTGCGCAATTGGCCCTTCTGGACGGGCCTGTCCCTGTACGGCGGCGCCTTCCTGCTCTACTCCATGTCACTGGCACGCCTTCCGCTCAATGTTGCCCACCCGATCTCAACGGCAGGTGCCATTGCCCTGGTGGCTTGCGTTTCAGTGATCGCGTTCCGGGAGCCGATGCCATGGACAACCGTGGCAGGCATTGCATTGATACTCTCCGGCGTTGTCCTGATTACCGTTCACGCCCCCTGATAGGCCGACAGTGACTTCTGCAATGACCACTCCCATCACGCCCCCAAGCCCGGCCGGACACAGCGCGGATTGGCAGGTACCTGCCTTCACAAAGACACTTCTGCAAAGCAAGTGCCACGATCATGCCGTTGTCATTCCCGTGATCAACGAGGGCGAGCGGATCCGCGCACTGCTGTCCCGGATGCATGAGATCGGCACTGCCTCCATCGCCGACATCATCATCGTTGACGGTGGAAGCAGCGACGGCTCCCTGGATGAGACCTTTCTGCGGAGCTGCGGTGTCACCGGACTGCTCGTGAAGACCGGCCCCGGTCGGCTCAGCGCGCAATTGCGCTGCGCCTATGCTTTCTGTCTCGCTGCGGGCTACCGCGGAGTGGTCACCATCGATGGCAACAACAAGGACGAGCCCTCCCCCATCCACCGCTTCATCGAAGCACTTGAACAGGGCGTGGACTTCGTGCAGGCCTCGCGCTTCATAGCGGGGGGTGTGGCCGAGAATACCCCCTTGTTGCGCCATGCCGCGATCCGGCTTGTCCATGCGCCGCTGCTGAGCCTGTTTTCCGGCTTCCACTGGACCGATACCACCCAGGGCTTCCGCGCCTACAGCCGGGCACTGCTGGAACACCCGGACGTGGGCACCTTCCGCGATGTATTCAACGGATACGAACTGTTGGCCTACCTTTCCTATCGCGCGCCCCGCCTTGGCTTCCGTTGCCAGGAACTACCCACGGCACGCCGCTATCCGGAGGGAGAGGTCCCGACCAAGATCAGCAGCGTAAGGGGCAACCTGCAGATTCTGCGTGTATTGCTTGCGGCGATCTCCGGCCGCTACAACCCGCCGATCGGGCACAAACCATGATGATTCGTGCAATCCGGAACCATTTCACCGACCCCGCGGCCACTGCGGCATGGGTTGTCTTTACCATATCGATGGCAGCGCTGGTGGCCTACCAGCTCAGGCTGCTCAACTTCAGCGAATTTGCCGATGAGACCGAAACCATCGTTGCCGCAAAGATGATGGTTGCAGGCAGCAGTCTCTATCGGGAAATTTTCAACCATCATGGCCCGCTTACGTTCCTGCCGGGCATGTTGGTCGAGTTGGCGGGCGGCCACTCCATAGCCGCACATCGCGCGCTGATTGCCATATTGCAGCTGGTCTCCCTTGCCGCATTGCTGTTTTCTCCACTGATCCGGAACCAGCATGCAATCGTGCGTGTGACCTACACGCTGCTTATTGCCACCATCTATGCGGGGATATTGCCGGCTGGGCTCGGGCACACTTATTCCTACCAGGTGCTCTGTGGAATCATGCTCAGCGTAGCGTTCTCGACCTGGTTGCTCCCTCAGATAGCAGGAGAGCTTCGCGTCGGGACGGCCAGGACCATTGTCGGAGGTGCGCTGGTCGCTTCGATCCCGTTTCTTGCGATCACATACATTCCGGCAGCGATGGCGTTTCTTGTCGCATCCGTGCACAAGGACAACTGGCGCAAGGTGCTCTGCGGGTCCGTTGCAGCCATCGCGTTCAACCTCGTGTTCCTCGTGTGGACTGGTTCCGTCAGGGGATACCTCGCCTTCCATGTCTACCTGAATGCCGTACTCCTTCCACAGTACAACCAGGGGCATGGCCTGCTGATGCTGATTGGAAACGCCTTCCACGCAGCAACATCGGACCTGGGAGGATTGCTTCTGCTGGGCGTCATCGTGACCGCCCTTGCGGCTGTCGCGTGCAAACGTCCAGCGCTTCCCTGGCGTGAGATCCTGGTCGCACTGGGGCTGGGGTCGATGCTCATTCGTGGCCTTGATATTCATGGCCTCAGTTATATCTACGTCGCGCTCACCATGCCTCTGCTGCTCCTGCATCTGATCCCAGCGGGGTTCCCCCGTCAGCACAGTCTGCTGCTGGTGTTGTGCTGCATCCTGACGGCTCGACTGATTGTTGGCGGCGCCAAGGAAGACCAGTTGCTGGTCGATCGCAGAATTCCGGAAACAACCGAGTTTGCGCAGCTCGCGCAGAAACTCACCGACCCGGGCGACAGAATCCTGGCCTATTCCTTCCAGAACTACCAGTACCTGGCCGCAGGACGGCTCCCTGCCTCCGGCTACTATTTCTATCTTCCGTGGCAGCGGCAGTACCTGGACCATCCGGTGCTCGGGGTACGCATTGATCCGTGCATGGACATCGAAAAGACCCGGCCCAAGCTTGTCATGCTGGATGAGTGGAAGGTGTGGGAAAAGTACGACTGGGCAAGCTACGGCGGGTGCGTCATAGACGCGATGGCACGCGACTACATCCGCCTGCCCCACACGCAGTACTACGTCCGCAAGGACGTAGCGGCAGGCATCGGAGTTCTTGCTCAGGCGGACGACAACCTCTCTGTGAGCCCTCCCGTTTCCAAGGGGGATCGCTTTGCCATCGCCCATACCCCGGACAACACCCACGAGACGCCCCGACGGATTGGCCTGCGACTGGCAACCTACGCGCGCAGCAACCCGGGCGTGGCCGTACTGACAACCCCGCTGGCGGACGGGACCCCATCGGTCCTGGCTACGCTGGACCTGCCGGGCATCGAGGACAACGCCTATGCCTACATGGAGGTGCCCCCGGGTACAACGGGGCCCCTGTCCTTCGAGATAAGGGAGGGTGGGGGTATCAGCTTCTGGGAATCGCGAAAGCCGGATGGGACGACCCAACCCTGCATTATCATCGAGTACCCATCGACGCCCCCCGGGCGAACCCCGGGCTGCCCCCTTGATCTCAAGCGTCTTCTGACGGATGTGACTCCATAAGCGACAAGCGGGGCCAGGGGAAACGGCTACTCCACGTCCGAGGGGCGCCCCTCGGACGGAGCTGCGGTCGGACCCAGCAGGACTGCTGGGACTACCCGCTATAATCGCCGATCTGACGAGAACTGAAGCTTGCCGCCATGCATACCCCTGGATTCGCTGAAGCGGAAACATGCAGAACGTGACCACATCCCGCGCCCTCTGCGTCGACCTCGACGGCACCCTGCTCCGCTCGGACATCCTGTACGAATCGTTGTTGGCGCTGCTCGCCGACAACCCGCTTTACCTGTTTCTGATCCCGTTCTGGCTGCTGCGCGGCAAGGCCTACGTGAAGCGCCAGCTGGCCTCGCGGGTGCAGCTGCCGGCGGAGACGCTGCCCTACGACGAGCGCGTGCTGGAGATCCTGCGCACCACCACGCAGCGTCCCCGCGTGCTGTGCACCGCCTCGGACCGGCTGCTGGTGCAACCCATCGCCGATCACCTGGGGCTGTTCGAGGAGGTCATGGCCAGTGACGGCCATACCAACCTGTCCGGCAGCAACAAGGGCCACGCGCTGGCCGAACGCTTCGGCGAGCGCGGCTTCGACTACATGGGCAACGGCCAGGTCGACCTGAAGGTGTGGGCGCATGCCAGTGGCGCGATCGTGGTCAACAACGGTGCGGGGCTCGTCCGCGCGGCGTCCAGGCAGAGCGAGGTGCTGGCCCATCTGCCCGCGCAGAATGGCAACCTGCTGACCTGGATCAAGGCCCTGCGTGTCTACCAGTGGCTGAAGAACCTGCTGGTGCTGGTGCCGCTGCTGACCGCACACCGCTTCCTGGATCCGGCCGCCATCGCCGATGCCGGCGTTGCCTTCCTGGCCTTTGGTCTGTGCGCATCCGGCGTCTACCTGCTCAACGACCTGCTGGACCTCACCCCGGATCGCATGCATCCGCGCAAGCGCAGGCGTCCGTTCGCGGCAGGCACGCTGCCGTTGCTGCATGGCCTGCTGGTCGCGCCGTTGATCACCCTGGCCGGCTTTGCGCTGGCCTTCGTGTGCAGTGCCGAGTTCGCGCTGGTACTGCTCTGCTACTACGTGATGACCCTGAGCTATTCACTGAAGCTCAAGCGCATCGTGATGATTGACGTGGTGATGCTGGCCGCGCTGTACACCGTGCGCATCATCGGTGGCGCAGTTGCGATCGGCTCGGAGCTCTCGTTCTGGCTGCTGGCCTTCTCGATGTTCGTGTTCCTCAGCCTGGCCATGCTCAAGCGCTACACGGAACTGGCATCGGCCCTGGCCAATGGCAAGGAGATGGCCATCGGCCGTGGCTACTCGGTGGCCGACCTGCCGCTGGTGCAGTCGCTCGGCGCGGCTGCGGGTTACATCGGCGTTCTGGTGTTCGCGCTTTACATCAACAGCCCGGAGAGCCTGGAGCTGTACAGCAATCCCAAGCTGCTGTGGCTGCTGTGCCCGATCCTGCTGTACTGGATCAGCCGCATGTGGATCGTCTCCCACCGCGGCGACATGCATGACGACCCGATCGTGTTCGCTGCCCTGGACCGCGGCAGCCAGATCGTCATCGCGCTGTGCGTACTGATCGTCCTGATCGCGATATGACCCTGGTCAGCGGCTCATCCTGGGGGCGTTACCCGCGCGTACAACAACGCGTCGTCCCTGTGCTCGATCGTGAGGATGGCCTGCCGCTGCCCGACCATGGCAGCGTGCTGCCGCACGGCAATGGCCGCAGCTACGGCGACAGTTGCCTGAACCCGGATGGGACCCTGCTGGCCAGCCGGGCGCTGGACCGCTTCATCGCCTTCGACCCGGCAACCGGCATCGTCCGCTGCGAAGCCGGGGCAACCTTGGCCAACATCATCGACATCGCCCTGCCCAGCGGCTGGTTCCTGCCGGTTACCCCCGGCACGCGCTATGCCACAGTGGGCGGGGCCATTGGCAACGATGTGCATGGCAAGAACCATCATCGTGCGGGCACGTTCGGCCATCATATCCGTCGGCTGCAGCTACTGCGCAGTGACGGCACGCGACTGGAACTGGCACCTGGCGATGCCAGCGGACTGTTCGAAGCGACCGTAGGCGGTCTCGGTCTGACAGGCTTCATCACCTGGGCCGAACTGCAGCTGCGACGCGTCCCCGGCCCCTGGATCGAGACCGAATCGATCCGCTTCGACAACCTCGATGAGTTCTTCAGCCTGTCGCGGGAGTCCGCCAGCGGCTTCGAGTACACCGTGGCCTGGATCGACTGCCTTGCCAGTGGCAAGCATCTGGGCCGCGGGCATTTCCTGCGCGGCGACCATGCGCCGGGCAATGCACAGGCCGCTGCCCCCAGCTCGGCGCCACGCCGCAGCATGCCGGTGGTACCGCCCGTATCACTGGTCAACCGCCTGACTCTGCGCCCGTTCAATACGCTGTATTACTGGCGCCAGCCGGCACGCCGCGCGCGCCACGTCTCGCACTACCAGAGCTATTTCTATCCGCTGGACGGCATCAACCACTGGAACCGCATGTACGGCCCGCGCGGCTTCCTGCAGCACCAGTGCGTGCTGCCGCCGGCCATCGCGCACGATGCCACCGCGGCGCTGCTGGGCGAAATCGCCCGCAGCGGTCGCGGCTCGTTCCTGGCGGTGCTGAAGGAGTTCGGCGACCGGCCCTCACCGGGCATGCTCTCCTTCCCGCGCCCGGGTACCACCCTGGCGCTGGATTTCCCCAACGACGGCGCCGACCTGTTGAAGATGCTCGACCGCCTGGACCGCATCGTCAGCGAGGCCGGCGGCGCTGTCTATCCGGCCAAGGATGCGCGCATGTCCGGCGCGCTGTTCCGGCAGGCCTACCCGGCCTGGGAGGCCTTCTCCCGCCACATCGACCCCCGATTCTCGTCCGGCTTCTGGCGCCGGGTGATGGAGTAAGCATGCAGAAGATCCTGATCATCGGCGCCACCTCGGCGATTGCAGAAGCCGTCGCCCGCCTGTATGCCGCCCGCGCGGCTGCAATCTATCTGGTCGGTCGCAATGCCGGTCGATTGGACACCATTGCCGCAGACCTGCAGGTGCGCGGTGCGCAGCGCGCTGAGTACGGCGTGCTCGACATCAACGATGTAGGCGCGCACAGTGCGCTGCTCGATGCGGCCTGGAACGCGCTGGGCGGTGTCGACACCGTGCTCATCGCGCATGGCACCCTGCCCGACCAGTCTGCCTGCGATGCCTCGGTGAACCTGTCGCTGCGCGAGTTCGCCACCAACGGCACCTCCACCATCGCCCTGTCCGCTGCACTGGCGCAGCGCCTTCAGCCGAGTGCCACCCTGGCGGTCATTTCCTCGGTGGCCGGCGATCGTGGACGCGCCAGCAACTACCTGTACGGTAGTGCCAAGGCAGCGGTGACCGCCTACCTCAGCGGCCTTGGCCAGCGCCTGCGCCCTGCCGGCGTCAACGTGCTGGTGATCAAGCCGGGCTTCGTCGATACACCGATGACCGCAGCCTTCAAGAAGGGCGCCCTGTGGGCGACCCCGGAGAAGGTCGCTGTGGGCATTATGAAGGCCATCGGCAAGCGCAAGGCCGTGGCCTACCTGCCGGGGTTCTGGTGGGCGATCATGATGATCATCAAGAACATTCCTGAATTCGTTTTCCGCAGAATCAAGCTCTGACTCAAACGTCGACCCAGCAAGAGAGAGGATCTCACGCATGCCCGATATCGATCGCGACCTAGACGTTCTCTATCAGCACCGCTTCCCAAAGGAAGAGCTCGCCAACAAGAATCGGATCTGGCAGGTACTGTGTGGCCAGTACTTCAGTCGTTTCGTGGATCCATCCGATACAGTGGTCGACATCGGCGCAGGCTACTGCGAATTCATCAACAACATTCCGGCGGCGGGCAAGATCGCGGTCGACCTCAATCCCGATGTCCGCCAGTTCGCCGCTGATGGCGTGCGCATCATCAACGAGAGCTGCACGGCGGTGGCTTCGATACCCGATGCCAGCGTCGATGCCGTGTTCATGAGCAACTTCCTGGAACACCTTCCGACCAAGGATCTCGTCCTGCAGACCTTGCGCGAGAGCGCGCGCATGCTCAAACCCGGTGGCCGTGCGATCATTCTGCAGCCGAACATCCGCTTCCTGTACGACGAATACTGGGACTATTTCGATCATCACACCGCGCTGAGCGACCGGAGCCTGGTCGAGGGTGTGCTGATGGCCGGTCTCGAGCCCCGGGTTGTGATCCCGAAGTTCCTGCCCTACACCACCAAAAGCCGCCTGCCACAGGCGCCCTGGCTGGTCTCGCTGTACCTGAAGATTCCGCTCGCCTGGCACATCCTGGGCAAGCAAGCTCTGGTCGTGGCCTACAAGCCACGCTGAATCCCTTTCCAAACATTCGAATTCGTCCATGGTAGACAAGAACGACAAGATCGTCCTGACCGGCGCCGCGGGCCTGGTGGGGCAGAACCTCATCGTCGAGATGAAGCAGCAGGGCTATACCCGTTTGGTGGCGATCGACAAGCACGCCCATAACCTGGAGATCCTGCGCAGCCTGCATCCCGACGTAGAGACGATCCTGGCCGACCTTGCGGAGCCCGGCGACTGGGCGCGCGCCTTCGAAGGCGCGCGACTTGTGGTGCAGCTGCATGCACAGATCACCGGCAAGACCACCGAACTGTTCGTACGCAACAACCTGACAGCAACCGGGCACGTATTGGCCGCCTGCAAGGCTGCCGGCGTGCCCTACATGGTGCACATCAGCTCTTCGGTGGTGAATTCCGTCGCCAAGGACGACTACACCAATACCAAGCGTGAGCAGGAAGAGATGGTAGTGGCCAGCGGCCAGCGCCACTGCGTGCTTCGCCCCACCCTGATGTTCGGCTGGTTCGACCCCAAGCACCTGGGCTGGCTGTCGCGCTTCATGGCGCGTACGCCGGTCTTCCCGATTCCCGGCGACGGCAGGTTCATGCGCCAGCCACTGTACGAACGCGATTTCTGCCGCTGCATCGCCAAGTGCATCGAGACCGAACCGGACGGCCAAGTATTCGATATTGTCGGAGATACCCGCGTGGACTACGTGGACATCATCCGCACCATCAAGCGGGTCAAGAAGCTGCACACGGTGATCGTGCACATCCCGATCGGATTCTTCGGTTTCCTGCTGAAGGTATACAGCCTGTTCAGCAGCAAGCCGCCCTTTACCGCCGATCAGCTCAAGGCGCTCAGTGCCGGTGACGACTTCAAGGGTGTCGATACCGAGGCGGTGTTCGGGGTGAAGCAGACCCCGTTCGAAGCCGCCATCCGCGAAAGCTACACCGACCCGCGCTACAGCCATATCGTGCTGCAGCGCTGATCCGACAGAACAGACGAAGAGTTCCTCACATGCCCAATTTCGCCATCATCGGTAGCGGCCCCATGGGTCTCATGGCAGCACTGGAGCTGCTCAAGCAGGGCCACCAGGTCGACATCTACGAACGCGACGACCGCATCGGCGGCATGTCCGCGGATTTCGACTTCGACGGCTTGCGCATCGAGCGCTACTACCACTTCATCTGCAAGACCGACTACCCGCTGTTCAAGCTGCTCGACGAGATGCAGCTGTCCGACCGCCTGCACTGGACGGACACGAAGATGGGCTACTACTACCAGGGCAAGCTGCACAAGTGGGGCACTCCGTTCGCGCTGCTCGGCTTCCCGCATCTGGGCCTGGTTGACAAGGTCCGCTACGCCCTGCATGTGATGCACACCAAGGGAATCCAGGACTGGACCGCGCTGGACAAGGAAAACGCCCGCGACTGGATCACCCGCTGGATCGGCCCCAAGGCCTACAAGGTGATGTGGGAGAAGGCGTTCGCCCTGAAGTTCTTCGAATACCAGAACGACCTGTCGGCATCGTGGATCGGCACCCGCATCAAGCGCGTGGCGCTGTCGCGCCGCAACCTGTTCAATGAAAGCATGGGCTACCTGGAGGGTGGCTCGGCGGTACTGCTGGAAAAGATGGCCGTAGAGGTACAGCGCCGGGGAGGCCGCATCCTGCTGTCGCAGCCAATCGAGGAAGTGACGGCGGTCGATGGCAAGGTCACCGGCATCCGCACCGCCAGCGCGCAACAAGCGTACGACGCGGTTGTCTCGACCGCCCCCATCCAGTACGTGCCGAAGATGGTGCCGGCACTGCCGAAGGTCTTCGCCGAGCAGGTCGATGCCATCGAGAACATCCCGGTGGCCTGCGTGATCCTGAAGCTGTCGCAGCCGGTCAGCGAGAACTTCTGGATGAACATCAGTGATGACCGCATCACCATCCCGGGCCTGATCGAGTACAGCAACCTCAATCCGGGCAAGGGTCCGGGCGAGCACATCGTGTACGCGCCGTACTACATGCCCAAGACCCAGCCGAAGTGGCAGTGGAGCAACCAGCAGCTGATCGACGAGGTGATCAGCTACCTGCCGATGATCAATCCGGCGTTCAAGCCAGAATGGATCAAGGCGACGCACTGCCACCGCTACGAGTACGCGCAGACGATCTGCCCGCCGGGCTTCCAGGACATGCTGCCGCCGATGAAGACGCCGCTGCAGGGCTTCTTCATGGCGGACACCGCCTACTACTACCCGGAAGATCGCTCGATCAACGAGAGCATTGCGGTGGGGCAGACGCTGGCGGCACTGGCCTTGCAGGGGACAGTCGCAACGTGAGCACAGTTCCCGTAGCACGGCAGTTCGTGCTGTTCCTCATTGCCGGTGGCCTCGCGGCGGGGGTGAACATCGGTTCACGCCTGCTGCTGGGTCACTGGCTCGCGTACATACCTTCCATCCTGGTTGCCTATTGCCTCGGCATGGCAACCGCATTCGTACTGGGCAAGCAGTTCGTGTTTGAAAAGGCGCAGAACCCATTGCACCAGCAGGCCCTGTGGTTCATGGCCGTCAACGCCGCCGCTGTTGTCCAGACGCTCCTCATCAGCGTGTCACTGTCCCACTGGCTGCTGCCCGCCATGGGCATGCACTTCCACAACGACACACTGGCACACGTAGTCGGCGTACTGGCCCCCGTCGTGACCAGCTACTTCGGCCACAAGCACCTATCCTTCCGGGCCGCGTGAAGCGTGCATCCTGTCACCGGACGCCGTTCGTGACGAACGCTCACCTGCGCGGTCCTCAAGAACTCGTGCGCATCAAGGATAAAGGTACATGATGGGCAACAATGAAGTGACCCAATGAACGTACCACTGCCCTCAAGCCAGTTCATCAGGTTCCTGCTGGTAGGCGGGCTGGCAGCCGCCGTCAACGTCGGCTCCCGGATCCTGCTCAGCCACTGGCTGCCGTATGTAACCGCCATCCTGCTCGCTTTCTGCTTGGGCCTGGTCACCGCCTTCGCGCTGAACAAGGTGTTCGTGTTCAACCAGGCCAGCAACCGCCTGCACCATCAGGTGCTCTGGTTCATTGCCGTCAACATCGCTGCTGTCGGGCAGACCCTCCTCATCAGCCTGCTGGTGGCACGCTGGCTGCTGCCGTTTCTGAACGTGGATTTTCATAACGAAACCATCGCCCACGCATTGGGCGTCGTCGTACCGGTGATCACCAGCTACATCGGCCACAAGCGACTATCGTTCCGAGCCTGAGTGATTCCGACCATCACGGCAACGGAAGGCCCGCCCAGATCAGTGGGCGGGCTCCTGCGCAGCAGCCAGTACACGGTCTGTCCCGGCGGCCTCAGGAATAGGCAAACGTGCAAAGGTCACCGGGAAGCTTGAATTCCAGAACCGCCGGGTACCGCTGTCGCCATAGACGGTAAAGGCAACAACCCGATGCCCACGCAGCAGTTCCTCGCGGCTACCGGAAGAGAGCGCAACGAAATCCCTGGCGTCGGCCACCGTGGGTGACAGAAGGAAGCCCGTCCGGGTCGACCCAGCGATCAGCCGATAGTCGGCGGTGAGGCCATTCTCGAAGCGGACCTTGATCGACAACTTGGGGAGCTTGTAGAGCGTCGATGCGATGCGACCAGCCGGGGTCGGTCGAATATCCATCGAGACCCAGACCGGCTCACTCCAGTCCGGTACGGCGACTTCCTGGTCCACCCGCGCAACGGTGAGCTGAGCGTCCTGAGGCTGCAACGCCATCGGCGGCCAACCGGACCGCTGAAGCACCGCATATCCCCCTTCCAGAGCCACCGGGGTATAGCTGCCCAGCAACGGGAGCCAGCTCGCGCCGTCGTCCATGGCTGGATAGCGATGATCGATTGGATCCACCTTGAAGTAGATGCGCGAAGGCGGATCCTTGAGCAGATGATCGGCATTGGCCGTCGCAAGGGCCGGCGTGTAAACGGAGTAGCTCTGCAGGATCGGACGTGGCACCCAGGTCGATCCAGCCGCGATCAGCGGAGCGAGTTCGGTGGGATAGACATCGGCCGTCCCCGTGTACCCTGCGAACGGGGCGCGCGAGCCGATCGCCGCGGAAATCGCCTTGAACTGGTTGCCGAGTGCCTCCGGCTCGATCATCCGCGTCACCAGTCCGGCTGCGGGCCGCTGGATTGACTGGGCGAACTGCGCTGACAGTGACTTCGGCGTTACGGGAGCATAGGGATCGGTAATCGCCCACCACCCGGCCAGGCCAATGACCAGGGCCAGCATGCCGGCGCGGCCGGCATTGTGGATGCACAGGAATGCGCCAACCATCGTCAGCGCCACCGCCGCGGTGAGCGCATGCAGGTCATGCCGTACGAAGCCGGATTTGAAGGTAACGAACAGATAGGCCGCAACCAGCAACGTTACATGCCAATAGCGACGCCCGCCGCTGCACAGTGACAGGCCAACGAGCACAACGGCCGCCAACAGGAAGTAAAGGATGTCCTTGCCCCTGCCAACCACCGACATACCATCGGTGTAGCCGGAAATGATCGGGGCCTGAGCGATGAAGTAGCGCGGGAGATCCGGCAGCGCCTGGCCAGAGGCCGTCCATGCCATCGGCATCACGATCAGTTGGACGGCGAGGGCCAGCATTACCGTCCGGCGATCCAATCGCCAGCCCAGCAGGATCGTCGCCGCGCTCGCCAGCGCGACCATCACGCCGAAGTTGCCTTTCACCAGCGGCAATATTGCCATCGCCGCCGCAATCAGGCAGACGACAGCGGAATACGCACGCCCGCGCTCGATACCGCGCATGACAACGCATGGAAGCAGAACAGGAAGGAACAGGAAGGCAACGTCGCGGCTTACGCCCAGCCCGAGTACCAGCGGCAACAGCAGCAACCATGCGCGCCAGCGAGGGGGCGCAACGGCGAACATGCCTGCAAACAGGGCTGCCGCGATGAGTAGGGAGCCGCCCAGCATCAGCAGGTCCGTGGCCGGGTGATAGAGCGTGGTATAGACAGATGCCAACGGTCCAAAGGTGAAGACGATCTGCGTGCCAAAACGCAGTTGCTCGGCAACGGCGTGGTTCATCGCATACATCCACGATCCATCGAGACTCTCGAATGGCATCGCCGGTGCGAACGGCGTAACCATCAGGATCACCAGAAAGGAGCTCAACAAAGCGACGCAGGCCGCCCACACAGGCGTCATGGCCGCCCCCGCACCGTCCGCACCGTTGACTGATCTGATCGCCTGTTTCATCGCTTGCCTTGAGATTCTTGCGCTGAAAGGCCGTGCCGCTATCTCGCTGGTGCGACAAGCCGCAGCGGCCCCATTTATCCCTACAGATTGTATCCGCAAACCCCTCGCGTCCCGTCGCCTTCGGGTCGCGGACGGATTCCGCGCTGGGCCATCGGCGAGCGCTGGCTACCTTTCGTCCGCGGCGCGCTATATTGGGCGAAAACGACCCCCACTGCGCGCATGAAACAACATACCGCCCTACTTCTCCTGGCCCTGGCGGCCCCCGGCTGCCAACCCACGCCAGTCCCTTCGGAGCCCTCGCCGCAGACCGTGGCAAACGCACCTGCACCTGCACCTGCCCCCACTGGGCAAGCCTGCCTGGCTGCAGTGGTACGGGATCTGCAGGTCGCATGGCCCAATAACCATACTGTGGACATCGTTGCCTTTGGCCACAGCGTTCCTGCCGGATTCGGCGTGACGCCCGCCGTGCACAAACGCGATGCCTACCCGCGGCAACTGGAAGATGCACTCGCTGATGCCTATCCGCATGCGGTATTGAATGTGATCACTTCCGCTGTCGGAGGCGAGAACTCCCAGCAGGGCCGCGACCGTTTCCAGCGCGGGGTGCTGGACCTGCACCCCCGCGTCGTTTTGATTGACTATGGCCTGAATGACCGTGCTCTTCCCTTGCAGCAGTCGGCACGCAATCTCGCCTGGTTTGTTATGTCATCGCGCGCGGCGGGAGCGTGTCCGGTCCTGCTGACGCCAACCTGGGACCAACAGGCCGAGAACGGCCCGGCTCGTGCCGCTCTCCGGGCCCAGGCCAGCATGATCCGGAAGCTGGGAGAGTTGACCGACACCCCTGTCGCCGACAGCCTTGCCGCGTTCGAAGCCTATCCTGGTGACCGCAAACGGCTGATGGCGCAGTTCAATCACCCCAACCGCGAAGGCCACGCGGTCGTTCTCACGCAACTGCTGCCGCTGTTCCAAACCGCACAGTAAGCGCTGTCAGCTGCGATGGAACTGCCCGCTCAGGGCAGTTCCGCAACCCTCGCCCGGCGGATGGCCAGCACTGCGGCGCAGACCTTCAGTTGCTCACCATCCTTCTGCAGCACGCGGATCTGCACGTCCTCAGGCAGCTGGCGGGTGTCCACGAACGCTTCAAAACCGGTGTAATGGAGTGCCGGTTGCTTGAAGTAGGCAGCCACATCGGGGCGGGGCACCCGGTTCGCCGGCAACATCCAGGTGCGGCCATCGGTGGCCGACGCGAGCAGGAAAGCGCCGTCGTTGGGCCTTCCCCGCGCGCCATCGAGCGCCGACCAACCGCGCACTTTCACCAGGCCTGCCGGCAGATCCAGCGTGTCGCCCTCCGCCTGCAGCTGGTTCACGGTATCGATGTGGCAATCACCAGCAGCCACGTAGGACTCCACCGCATCGCCGTGCTTCCAGGTACCCGCCAAGGCCGCGTCGGCCTCCGGGGCGGTGGGAACATCCAGACGGGCAAAGCTCACCCTGACCGCCGACTTCCACATCAGGCGTGTGCCGCTGGCCCCGCGAATGCCCATGGCGACGACCTTGCGGTTGCCGAGCAGGTCATCGCGGTGGCTGGACGTCAGCGCGACAAAATCATTCACATCCGTGATCGTAGGCGAAAGCAGGAAGCCGCTCTTGGCCAGACCGGCAATGAAACGATATGACGCGGTTTCGCCGTTGTCGTAGCGCACCTGCAGCGTCAACTCCGGAGCCTTGTAGAGAATCGAGAACAGCCTGCCCAGGAGCGTCGGCTGGACGTCGATCGATGCCCACACCGGCCCCTGGTTCTCAGGCACCGCAACGTCCTCGCCCATGCGGACCTCGGTCGAGGTCACCGGCCGTGGTTGCAGGGTTTCCGCCACGGCATCGCGGCGCGAGAGCAACGCGTAGCCCGCATCGATGCGCTGCGCCCGGAACCCTCCAAGCAGGGTGAGCCAACTGGCGCCATCCTCCATGCTGGGGTAGCGCTGATCGATGGGATTGATGTTGAAGAAGATCCTGGTCGGCGGGCTGCTGCGCAGATGCTCAGCATTGGCATCGAGTAGCGGGGGCGAGAATGCCGCATAGCTCTGCGGAACCGGGCGTGGCTTCCAGCTTGCGCCAGAAGCGAGCAGCGGTGACAGGTCCCATGGATAGAGATCAGCATCGCCCGACAGGCCCTTGAATGGCGGCCTGTCCCCGAGGAGCACCAAGCGACGCGGATACTCCTTCGCCAGTGCTGCCGGCTCTGTAGCGCGCCTCCATGCGGCTTCGACCGAAAGCTCGAACTTCGAACCAACCCGTGCCAGTGACGCCACAGGATCCAACGGAAGGAAGGCGAAGGCGAGGAGCCCATAGCCCAGCGCGCCCACTGCCATGGCGGCGATGCCCGGCCACCTGCCAGAGCCCGGCACCAGATACAGCAGTGCGCCCATCAGGAGCAGCGCCGACGAAGCAATCAGGGCGTGTGGCGGGTCATGTCTGACGAAGCTGGCCTTGAAGATCACAAAGAGATACAGCGCGACCAGGACCGGCAGATACCAACGACGACGGACGCCTCCGAACGTCGAAAGGGCAACCAGCATCACACTGGCTAACAGGTAGATCACGATGTTCAGGGGGCGCCCATCTACCGACACCGACATGCCATCGGTATAACCCGAGATGAGCGGCATCTGCGCCAGGAAGTAGACCGGCAGGTCGAGCAATGACTGACCTGCGGTGAGCCAGGCTGCAATCAGCACGCCAACTTCGACGACAAACAGTGTGATCGCCAGCCTCGGCGACTCCCGCCAGCACAACAGCACCGCCACCAGACTGGCCAGCGCCGCCGGAACGCTCAGGCTGCCCTTGATCAACGGCAGAATCGCAATCGCGATGGCCAGTAGAATGATTGCAGCCCAGTTGGGCTTGCCGGTCTCCTGCCCGCGCGCCACCGTGATCGGAAGCAGTAGCGGCAGCAGCATGAACACGGCGTCGCGCCAACCATCCCAATCAGGCAGCCAGGTCAATGCCACCAGGAATGGAAACAATGGGAGCAGCACGCGCCTGTGCGGCGACGTGACCGCAAACAGCCCTGCGAACACGGCAACAGACAGCAACATCGCGCCACCGATCATCAAGTGATCGGTCGCCGGGTGGTACACCTCGGTGTAGATCGAAGCCAATGGACCAAAGGTAAAGATGATGTCCTTGCCGAAGCGCAGGTGCTCGGCTGTGGCGACGTTCATCGCGTAGGCCCAGGAACCGTCGACACCGGCGATGGGCATCTCCACTGCGAAGGGCGTCAGCACCAGGATCGTCAGGATGCACGCCAGACCTGACGCCAGCCAGCCCAGCCGGGTCATCGCTACTTCACCGTTGTTCATGAGTCACATCTGGGAGCCATCAGTCTGGACGCTGCATAGTACAGGCACGATGGTTCGGAGTGATGATCAGAGCCGGGGCCGCACGTGCAGCCCGTGCACAGCACGCCGGGACCGATGCGCTCAAGCCGCCGCAGGCCGTCCATCTCCCAGACCGGAAGCAAGCTCAGGCCGGAAGGACAGAAATGCCCTGATTGGCGTAGTTCTCATGGCGCAACGCAGCGTCTGGAGTCCGCGTGGTCGCCGCGAAGTAGCCCGCCTGCTCCACCCACAGTACGAAAAGCCGCTCGATCACGTGGGCCAGGGTGGCATCGAGCTGCCCTGCTTCCGGGTCGAACTCACTCAAGGCCAGCGCCCGCTCCCGCAGCGCATACAGCGCCGCCGGGCGGAACCAGAACATCGTTCCGGCAAAGAACCCCAGCCGGATGCGGGCATCGTCGATCCCGGTTTCCGCAGCAAGGCGGCGCAGCCGTTCCTCATTGCCTCCCCAGAAACGGGCATTGCTGACATAGGCATGCTCCGGCCCCACGATGCCGCAGCTGGAATCGTGCCTGAAGGCGCGCAGGATCTTCAGCACGGTGTGTGAAGAGCCCAGCAGGGACTTCATCAGCTCGTCCCTCCACTGGCCACCGCCATCGTGGTACACGCTCTTCTTGGAGTGGATCTTGCAGACCGCGTCGTAGCGGTCGAGCAGGCCGGTATTGAGCAGGCTGACGAAGGGACCGACGTCGCGCCCGATGTTCGGATGCACGAAGACGAAGGCACGCACCTTCCGCTCTTCGAAAAAGCGCACAGCCACCCGACGATCAGCAACCGATTTCACCGACACGAACAGATCATGATCAACGATCATGTTCTTCATGTAGCCTTGGATCGATTCGATCAGGTCCAGATGATAGAGATGAAGCACGATGGCGAACCGCGACTTCAGCTTGTCAGCAGGAATGGCGCCGACACCATAGCGCTGCAGTTCTTCCTGTGAAATTCCGTCACTGGACTGGGCGAGCAGCGGCATCGCGTTGACACGCGTGGCCCGCATCCTGGCGACTTCCTCCTCGACCTGGCCCAGGCGCACCGGGTCGGCGATCAGGCTGGACAGGCCAACGTCCTGTACGCCATTGGGATCATCGCGCAGCACTTCGGTCTTGATGAAACCAAACTGGCGGTAGATGTCATCCCACAGGTAGTGGACCAGATTGGCCTGCTGGATCTCGAATGCCCCCGGTGCAGCAATGCTGTCCGGAGCCGCATCGCGCTCGCGCTTGCGCTTCAGGCGCGCAGCCAGCTTCTGCATCCCATCCGCGCCAGGCTGGAACGCCGACGCAATGCGTACCCCGTGATGCAACAGCCACTGCGTCAAGCCGATCTCATAGGAAAGAATGATTTCCCACTTGTCATCCAGCACCCGCACATCGCGCCAGAACTGGTGGAAGTACTGGCTGAAGAAAACGTCCTTGCGGAACACCATGAAATACGACTGCAGGTGGCGGCTGACCTGCTGCGACTCGGTCATCGACCAGGCACCGCATTCCACACCCTGCATCTTCGTGAAGGCACGGTCCAGGCCCTCCGGATCAATCACCAGCACGCTGTCATTGGCGATGATCAGCTCGTCGTAGGCATACAACGCCTCCACGGCCAGCACACCGGTCCGGAACGAGTAGAAGTCGTATCCAACGTTCTCTCGGACGATGACCGTGATGCGCTCATCCAGGCCCACCGCCTGGTCAGACGCCAGGCGGGTGGACACCAGCACGATGCGCTCTGCGTGCCGCAACAGGCCTTCGAGCAGCCGACGCGTGAAGTCAGTCAACCGGCCTTCGGCGTCGAAGTGGGCAACAACCGCAACGCGACGGACGGAACTCATGCGTGCCACGCGTGATAGACGCGCACCGCAAAGGAACGCAGGCGGGGGAAGGGCCTCAGGCAACGGCCAATGAACGCACGCAGGCCCGGCCTGGGCACCGAAGAGATTCCCTGGGGATTGGTCCTGCGTACTTCGGCGGACAGCAGGACCACATCGTTGACCAGACGCTCGCGATCATCCAGGAGCGCTTTCATGCGCTCGCCGCCGAGTGCGCGCAGCAACGCCTCATCCTTCATCAGCATCTCATCACTGCCAGCACCGTTCAGCGCGGCATGGGTCGCTTCCAAGTAAGCCAGGCCGTGCTTCAGGTCCGGCTCCAGGTGGCAGCCCTCGCCCCATTCATTCCAGGCGTTGATGAACAGGATCTGGTCTTCCGGTGCATTGTTGACCCGGGTGTACTCGACCAGGCGGCGCAGCCAGTACTGGTAGATCGACGGCGAGGCGTCAACCAGCGTGTGCGAGGTGTGCTGGCGCCGCGCGGTGTTGTCCCAGGACGGCACGATGCCGCGGTACCAGCGGAAGTCGGGCTTGGGCCGGCTGATGGACTGGGCGACCACCTTGCGATAATCGACGAGGCCACCACGGAACTCGGGATTGGTGATGTCGATCGGTCGCGTCAGACGATTCTCCGCGCCGATGAAGGTATGCGGCGGGAACTCTGCGGCAGCGTCATAACCCCAATCGCGCGGATCCACAATGCCGTAGAACTGCACCGCCACGAGATGGATCTCGCCCACACCATTCTCGCGGGCCACCTGGCGCCAGCGCGCGACGGTTTCCTTCGCGTCCGGGAACAGGTCGGCACGGTAGACCAGCAGCATGGGCTTGCCATCGACCTTGATCGCACGGCGATCCTTCAACAGCGGCAGGATGTCCTCAAGGAACCGGCGATCCTCATCGGCGCCGTGCTTCTGCTCGAGCAGCACATCCTTCTCGAGCCCGTCCCAGGTGCGGGTCCAGTTTTCATTGGCCCAGCACACGCAGAACGGGAACTCGATGTCGCTCTTCAGGTAGTTGTCCAGCGGCAACTCGAGGATGCGACGTCCATCGAACCAATAGTAGTAGAAGCAGAACCCGTGAATTCCATAGAGCGAGGCCAGCTCGGCCTGCGCCCGCATGTTGTCGATCAGGCGCAGGTCATAGAAACCGAGCTCGCGCGGGATGTGGGGCTGGTAGTGGCCGGCGAAGTTCGGCTTTCCCTTGGCAACGTTGGTCCACTCGGTGAAGCCAGGCCCCCACCACTCCGAATTCTCCGCGACGGGGTGGTATTGCGGCAGATAGAAGCAGATTGGCTTGACGGTAGACATGTTCATCCCTAGGAGGTGGTTCAACCCAATCTGCTGATGGGTCTTGAAGAAATCGGTTGCTTGGAATGCCGGCCCTCTGCTGTTCCCTGTGGGACCAGGCACCCCGTATTTTTCAACCTAACATCCCGCTCGTTGGCAGGGCGTGGATTAGCGACGCCACCAGGGCTGCAGCAGCCTGTCGAGCGATCGTGCCTGCGAATCCAGCTGCGGTCCCAGTGCCGCCTGTACCTCTTCGACCATCCTGGCACGCTCCTCGGCGACGATGCGACGCAGGTCTTCTGCGGTCACAGCGCTCTGTTCGGCGCGTTCCCGCTGCTGCTGCACCTGCTGCTCCGCCTGCCGAACCAGCTCCCGGCCATCACGCACGTCCTGCTCCAGTTGCAGGCAACGCTGCTGCAGCTCGTGGCCCAGCGTTCCGAGGCGGTTGACCTCGTTGCGTGCATCCATCAATCCTGCATTGACACGCTCCACCTCTTCGGCACGCTTGATGTTGCTGCCCAGTGTGTCGAACAGGCGATTGATCGGAGCAAAGTCGCCTGCGGCCGCGCGCGCTGCCAAGTCCGCCAACGCGGGAACACGCTGCTTGCCGACCAGCAGTACCCCCAGACCATGGGTATGGGTGAACTCGAATGCCGGGTACTGCTGGCTGATCTCGCTCCAATACTGCCAGACGCCAAAACCACGCTCGCGAACGCAGGTATCGTGGAAGATCACCACCGCCCGATCGGAGAGCTTGGGCAGCCACGTTTCAAAGTCCTCACGGACCGCTTCGTAGGTGTGCAGGCCATCGATGTGCAGCAGATCGATCGAGCCGTCGGCAAAATACGGCAGGGCTTCATTGAACCGCATCCGCAGCATCTCGGAGATGCCGGCATAGTTGCGCTGCTGGTACTCGCGCAACGCATTGTAGATCTCGTCGCCATAGTAACCGGCGTGCTCCTCCCCTTCCCAGGTATCGACCGCGAAGACCCGTGCAGTCAGCCCCTGCTCCTGCACCGCCTGGCAGAGCGCGAGGAAGGAGGAACCGCGATGGGTGCCCAGCTCGACGATCGACTGCGGCTGCAGCTGCTCGACCAGCCACGAGGCAAAGGGAATGTGACCCAGCCACGCGCTCAGCGACAGTTCGCGCGGGGAGATCAGCATGCTGTTCGACAGCGGAAAATCGTTCATGGGACAGCCGGTTTCTTGAGAGATGTTCAGAGAGTCAGGGCGCACTGGCGGCGGCGATGAAGGCTTCAACGTCACCGCTGCAGAGCAGCGATTCGAAGGCGCGGATACGGTCGATCGGCCAGCTCCACCAGGCAATCGCACGCAGGCGGGCGATCGTCGGCTCGTCGTATCGGGTACGCACCACCTTCGCTGGATTGCCAGCAACGACGGCATAGGCCGGCACATCGCGCGAAACCACGGCGCCAGCACCGATGCAGGCACCATCGCCCACGGTCACGCCGGAAACAATCATCGCGCCATGCCCGATCCAGACATCGTTGCCGATGCGCGTGGGGCCCTTGGTGTGCGGGTGCCCATCGTGGCCAGCACCGGGGGAGTTCAGCGCGATGCGCAACGGATAGGTCGTTACCCAATCCAGACGGTGCTCGCCGCCCCCAAAGATCACTACGTCATCGGCGATCGAACAGAACGCCCCGATCTCGATGCGTTCACCTTCCGACCATACCTTCAGTTGCGGAGAACCATAGGTGTATCGACCGACGCTGATGCGCGGGTCGGTACTGGCCAGTGGTGGAATGAAGCCGTGCGCTTCGGTCACCGTCGGTCCCTGCGATGCGCTCACTGCGGCTCTCCTGTCGGCTGCGGCTGACGGGTGCGGACCATGGTCACTTCCTCGAACGGGATACCGACCAGGCCATAACGCAGCTTGGGCGAGGCCACCCGGATCAGCACCGCATCATGCAGCCAGGCGTGCTGGGTGTTGGTGTACGGGTCGCCTTCGGCGATCGAGACGGTCATCGAGTACTCGCCGTTGGGCAGCAGCGGCAGAGTGAACCGGAACGACGCTTCCAACCCGGTGCCACCCTCCACTTCCATCGGCGGCTGGATATAGGTGTAGGTGTGTTCACCGAACAGCGATTGCCCAAGGCGATCCTTGACGAAGAATCCGATCAAGGGACTCGTCAGGGGATCATGCGCGGTCGCGCGGATTTTCAGCACGACATGCTCGCCACCGGCAAACGTCGTGAAGGGCTCACCGTCCTCGTTGCACAGGGTGACCGAGTCGATGCTTGCCACGCCGGACTGCCAACCGGCTGAATTGGCAACGTTGTCGAACAGCTCGACCTTCAGGTCCTTCTCGATCCGGGCTGGCGACGGAGTGCCAGGCGATGCCTCCGCGGCACGGGCAGCGGCCTGCCGTGACTGCAGCTTGACCGTATCGCCATACACTTCCTGCGAGCAGTATTCGATGTAGGCGTTGCAGGTTTCCTGCGCAGTGCCATGCATGCGCATGTCGCCACGATCCAGCCAGACGGCGCTCTGGCAGAAGTTCAGCACGGAAGAGGTGTCGTGACTGACGAACAGCAGCGTGCCGTTCTCACGGAACTTGCGCAGGTAGCGCATGCACTTCTGCACGAAGATCGCGTCACCGACCGCCAGCGCTTCATCGATCACCAGGATATCGGCATCGACATGCGCGATCACCGCGAACGCCAGGCGCACGTACATGCCGCTGGAGTAAGTCTTGACCGGCTGTTCGAGGAAGTCGCCGATGTCGGCGAATGCCACGATATCGTCATACTTGCGATCGATCTCCTCGCGCGACAGGCCCAGGATCGACGCGCTCATGTAGACGTTCTCGCGACCGGTGAACTCCGGATTGAAGCCTGCACCCAGCTCAAGCAGTGCGGCCACGCGACCTCGAACGGTCACTTCGCCGTGCGTCGGCTGCAGCGTGCCGCAGATGATCTGAAGCAGGGTCGACTTGCCGGAACCATTGCGGCCAATGATGCCCACCGTGTCGCCACGCCGCACCTCGAAATCGACGCCTTTCAGCGCCCAGAACTCACGGTAGTACATGCCACCAGGACGCCCCAGCAACCGCGACAGTCGCGGCAGCACGGCCTGCTTCAGACGGTCCTGTGGCTGCGAGTACACCTGGAAGCACTTGGTGACACCGGAGACCCGGATCGCCAGATCATCAGGCTCACGCACAGGTTCATTAGATGACATCGGCGAACCCCCGGCGCATTTTGTGGAAGCAGACATAGCCCAGCCACGCGACCACGGCGGCGAAAATGGCGTACTTGCCCAAGCCAATGAAATCGGGCGCCTTGCCCCAGATCAGCACTTCCCGCGACTGCTCGATGATGAACGTGAGTGGATTCAAGTAGATCCACTTGCGCATGTTCTCCGGCAACGCGTGCACTGGATAGAACACCGGCGCGAGGAACAACAGCACGGTAGTGAAGATGCCGGTCATCTGGCCGATGTCGCGCACGAACACACCCAGCGCCGACAACAGCCAGGCAAGGCCCATCGTGAACAACACCAACGGGAACACGACCAGTGGGAAGTACAACGCGGTGACGGGCAGAACGCCACGGATCAGCAGTTGCGCCAGCAGCAGCACCACCAACGTCACCAACGCATGGAACAACGCGGCTCCCATCGCCACCCAGGGCAGCGTGTCGAGCGGAAACACCACGCGTTTGACGTAGCTGGCATTGCCGACAATCAGGCTGGGGGCACGATTGACGCACTCGGCGAAGATGCCGTGCACCAGGATGCCCACGAACAGGATGATCGCGAAGTCGCCCTTGTGCGCCACGTCGCCGCCCCATCGGGCATTGAAGACCACCGAGAACACGAAGGTATATACGGCGAGCATCAACAGCGGGTTGAAGAACGACCACGCCAAACCCATCAACGAGCCACGGTAGCGGCTGATGACTTCGCGTTTGGCCAGCTGGTAGATGAGTACGCGGTTGCCGAGAAAACTGCGCACCATCGCCAGCGGCGAAACTGATGTGTTGGCGGACGACACGGTCATCGGATTCACGCAGCAGTACCCGCCAGCGCCCTCTCCAGATCCACCTGCAGATCCCCCAGATCCTCCACACCCACGCTCAGCCGCACCAGCGCATCACTGATCCCCAACTGTTCCCGCCGCGCGACCGGAATCGAGGCATGCGTCATCACCGCCGGATGGTTCACCAGGCTCTCCACACCGCCCAGCGACTCGGCCAGGGTGAACAGCTCGGTCTTCTCGCAGAAGCGCTTGGCCGCCTCGAAACCGCCCTTCAGCACGATCGAGACGATGCCGCCGTAGCCGGCCATCTGCCTGCCCGCCAGCTCGTGCTGCGGGTGCGACGGCAGGCCCGGGTAGATCACCTTCTCCACCGCCGGGTGCTTGTCCAGCCACTGGGCCAGGGCCAGCGCGTTGGCGCAGTGCGCCTTCATGCGCAGCGGCAGGGTCTTCAGGCCGCGCAGGGCCAGGAAGCTGTCGAACGGGCCCTGCACGCCACCCACCGAGTTCTGCAGGAAGGCCATCTGCTCGGCCAGTTCGGCGTTGTCGCCCACCACCACCATGCCACCGACCATGTCCGAGTGGCCATTGAGGTACTTGGTGGCCGAATGCAGCACCAGGTCCGCGCCCAGTTCCAGCGGACGCTGCAGCATCGGCGAGGCGAAGGTGTTGTCGACCACCACGATCAGGCCATGGCGCTTGGCGATGGCGGCAACCGCGGCGATGTCGACGATCTTCAGCATCGGGTTGGTCGGGGTCTCGATCCACACCATCTTCGTCTTCGACGTGATGGAGGCTTCAAATGCCGCCAGATCGGTCAGGTCGACGAAGCTGAAATCCAGCCCGGCGGTGCGGCGGCGCACGCGCTCGAACAGGCGGAAGCTGCCACCGTAGATGTCGTCCATCGCCACCACGTGGCTGCCGGCGTCCAGCAGCTCGATCACGGTCGAGCTGGCCGCCATGCCCGAGGCGAAGGCGAAGCCGCGGGTGCCACCTTCCAGCGACGCCACGCAGCGCTCGTAGGCGAAGCGGGTCGGGTTGTGGGTACGCGAGTACTCGAAGCCCTGGTGCTCGCCGGGGCTGGACTGCGCATAGGTCGAGGTGGCGTAGATCGGCGGCATCACCGCGCCGGTGCTGGGGTCGGGCGACTGGCCGCCGTGGATGGCCAGCGTGGCCAGAGCCAGGGCGCGATCCTGGGAAGTAGCGTTGGACATGTTCTTTCCTGAGGGGCGCCGACACGCGGCGCCATCGAAGGTGCGGAAGTCTACCAGCGCGGCCTTAACGACCTTTGACGCGGATAAACCGGAATTCAGCAGCGAACGTCTGCGATCAACGGCTTACTGCACGCGACGGCGCAGATAGTTCAGCAGGTCGATACGGGTGATCAGGCCCAGGAAGGCATTGCCGTCCATCACGATCGCCACCTGGCCGCGGTCGAACACCGGCAGCAGCGCCTCGATCGGCGACTTCACGTCCAGCCGGTCCAGCTTGCTGACCATCGCCGTGGCGACGGTGTCGCGGAAACGCGCTTCGTCACCATAGACGTGCAGCAGCACGTCGCTTTCATCGACGATGCCGACCAGCTGGTCACCGTCCATCACCGGCAGCTGCGACACGTCGTACAGCTTCATGCGCTGGTAGGCGGTGGTCAGCAGGTCGTTCGGGCCGATCACCACGGTGTCGCGCTGGCCGTACGGGCGCAGGATCAGGTCGCGCAGGTCACCGTGCTGCGGGCGCTCCAGGAAGCCGTTGTCCAGCATCCAGTAGTCGTTGTACATCTTCGACAGGTACTTGTTGCCGGTATCGCAGACCAGCACCAGCACCTTCTTCGGCGTGGTCTGCTCCTTGCAGTACTTCAGGCCGGCGGCCAGCAGGGTGCCGGTGGACGAGCCACCGAGGATGCCTTCCTTGCCCAGCAGTTCACGCGCAGTGTGGAAGCTCTCGGCGTCGCTGATGGCATAGGCCTTCTTGACGCGGCTGAAGTCGGAGATCGACGGCAGGAAGTCCTCGCCGATGCCCTCCACCAGCCAGCTGCCCGACTTGTCGTTGAGCACGCCGTCATTGATGTATTCGGCCAGGATCGAGCCGACCGGATCGGCCAGCACCAGCTCGGTCTTGGGCGACAGCTTGGCGAACGCGCGCGACAGGCCGGTCATGGTGCCGGAGCTGCCGCAGCCGAACACGATGGCGTCGAGGTCGCCACCCATCTGCTCCAGGATCTCCGGGCCGGTACCGAATTCATGCGCGGCCGGGTTGTCCGGGTTGCCGAACTGGTTGATGAAGTAGGCGCCCGGGGTCTGCTCGGCGATGGTCTTGGCCAGGTCCTGGTAGTACTCCGGATGGCCCTTGGCCACGTCCGAGCGGGTCAGGCGGACTTCGGCGCCCATCGCCTTCAGGTTGAAGATCTTCTCGCGGCTCATCTTGTCGGGAACGACCAGGATCAGCTTGTAGCCCTTCTGCTGCGCGACCAGGGCGAGGCCCAGGCCGGTGTTGCCGGCGGTACCTTCCACCAGGGTCGCACCCGGCTTCAGGTCGCCACGCTGCTCCGCCGCCTCGATCATCGACAGGCCGATGCGATCCTTGATCGATCCGCCCGGGTTGGCGCTTTCGAGCTTCAGGTAGAGCTCGCAGACGCCGGTGTCCAGGCGCTGGGCCTTGACGATCGGGGTCTGGCCGATGAGTTCGAGGACGGAAGAATGAATGGGCATTCGGAGGACTTTCGGTTCGCGCCACAGAGGGCCGGACCGGTGATTATCCGTCGGATGGCGATGAATGTCAGGTCGGCGCGGAGATGGACCGCGAGCCCGCAAAAAGAGATGCGGACGGCCCCGGATCGACGAGGAGACCGGTACCGCCCGCATCGGTGAGTTGTGCCTGCAGACCAAGGCACCACCGCCTGTGGTGCCTTGGCGCGGCCGCCTCATCGGCGGTGCCGCGATGCCGGGGCAGGAGCGCCCGGCGGGGCCATCGATGGCCGGGTCACGCCGTTCCGGGCGTGACGGGGTGCGTCAAAGCGTGGGGGACGTCGTTGGGAGCGGTGTTTCGTACATTCGCAGAAGTCGTTGCTTGGCCAGCAGCTTCTCGCGCTTCATGCGACCCAGGGTGACATCATCGATCGGGAGTACACCCAACTCCGCGTCCATGCACTTCTTGTTCAACTTGCGGTGCTGGTCATGGAGTGCCCTGAACTCCGGATCACGCGCGCGACGTGCGTCGATCTCGCTCTGGGGCTGATCTTCAAACATGATGGACCTCCTTCGACAGATACACGAACGCCCCGGCCGCAAGGCACGGGGCGTTGTTCATGGAGGAGCGCCGGTCGATGGCCACCTGGACGCCTGCAACGACCTGCGGCACTGGCCTGCGCACGTCGATCTGCTGCGGTTCGCGCCCTGCTTGCATCGGCCCGGCCCTCCCATCGTCCGGTCCGCGGCATTGCGTCCCGGACGATTGACCCTACGCCTGCTCAAGGCCGGGTACAAGACCCCTGCGTCAAAAAGACCGAACCCCGCCGGGGCGGGGTTCAGGCTGAATGCTCATCACAACGAAAAACAAACGATATCAAGCAATTACGGGGCGATGATGACCTCGGCCGAACGTGCCTGGGTGGAGGCCGCCTTCTTGCCGGCAAGCTGGATCCGGTTGCTCGCGACACCCGCCGCAACCAGGGCGTCACGCAGGGCCTCTGCACGCTTCTGGCCTACGCCGTTGGCACTGTCGTAAGCCTCGATGCGCAGGCGGCCCTTCTTGCCGATGTTCAGGTATTCGGCCAACGCCTTGGCCTGGTTGCGGGCGCCGCCGGACAGGCTGGAGGCGCCGGCGGCAAACGCATCGCCACGGAAGGTGAAGACCTCGCCGCGGCCATCGAACTTCGACCCCGGCAGCTTCTGACCGGACACCAGCTCGGCTTCCTCGCGGGCCAGCTTGGCGGCGTTCTGCTGGGCGGCGCTGAGGCGCTGCTGCTGCTTGCCGGCGACGCTGGTCAGGGCGTTCTCGGCGTCCTGGCGGGCCAGGGTCTCGGCCTCGGCGGCCTGGCGCAGGCGTTCAGCCTCCTCGGCCTGCATCTGTGCCTGCATGCGCAGCTGTTCGGCTTCCTGGCGGGCACGCGCGGCATCGCGGCGGCTGGCCTCGATCAGCAGATCGCTGCGGGTCCGCTCCAGGCGGTCGACCTCGCGGGCGGCCAGCGCGGTACGCACGGCCGTCTCGGCGATCTCCACCCGGCGCTCGGCCAGGTAGGTGGCCAGCTCCTGGTCGCGGCGCTTGGCCTTGTCCAAGGTGGCGATGGCCTGCTGGGCCTGCATGCGCTCGAAGGCGCCCAGCTCAGCGGTATCCGGGTTGGCCTGGATGGCCATCAGGCGCTGGCTCAGCTGCGCCACCATCGGGTTGTCGGCGGCCACGGCCAGGGTCGGCAGCGCCAGCAGCGCGGCCAGGGTTGCGGCAGTCATCGGCTTCACCGGCGATCCTCCCCGGTCGACAGCTGGCGTTGCAGCTGGTTGACCTCGTTGCGGCGCAGCTGCAGCTGCGCGGTCACGGTGGCTTCCTCGCTGCGCACGCGGGCCAGGTCGGCATCGGCGGCGGCACGCAGGGCCAGGGCCGGGGCATTCTTGCGCTCGCGGCGGTCGCCGGCGGCGCGCTGGGCCTGCTCCAGCCCCTGCCGGGCCAGCCCGATCAGGTCCGGGGCGTACTGGTCGGCATCGGCCTGGGTGGCCTTGTCGACCGCCTGCCGGGCCTGGGCCAGTTCCATCGCGCCATCCTGCGCCCAGACGGGGGCAGACAGTGCGAATGCAAACGCCATCACATACAGGCTGTGGCGCATTCGTGCGAAGCTAAGTCGTTTCATTGGGGAGGCCGTACCGGTTGTCGGTTCACGGCCATTGTCGTCAAGCCGACACCGTGCTGGCAACGGGCGTCGGCCGTTTCGTTGGGGAAAATTCGCAATGGATATCGGCTACTTCCTGAAGCTGATGACCGAAAAGAACGCTTCGGACATGTTTCTGACCACCGGGGCACCGGTCTACATCAAGATCGAGGGGAAGCTCTATCCGCTGGGCAACACCGGCCTGCCGCCGGGCATGGTCAAGAAGATCGCCTACTCGCTGATGGACGAAGGCCAGGTGCCGCAGTTCGAGCGCGAGCTGGAGCTCAACATGGCCATCGCCCTGCCCGATGCCGGTCGCTTCCGCGTCAATGTGTTCAAGCAGCGCGGCGAAGTGGGCATGGTCATCCGTGCCATCCGCAGCCGGATTCCGAGCATCGAGGAGCTGAACCTGCCGCAGGTGCTGAAGGACGTCATCATGACCCCGCGCGGGCTGGTACTGGTGGTGGGGTCCACCGGTTCCGGCAAGTCCACCTCGCTGGCGTCGATGATCGACCACCGCAACAGCACCACCACCGGTCACATCCTCACCATCGAAGACCCGATCGAATACCTGCACAAGCACAAGATGTCGATCGTCAACCAGCGCGAGGTCGGGCTGGATACCCATGCCTTCCACAACGCGCTGAAGAACGCCATGCGTGAGGCGCCGGACGTGATCCTGATCGGCGAGATCCTGGACGCAGAGACGATGGAAGCGGCGATCGCCTTCGCCGAAACCGGCCACCTGTGCTTGGCCACCCTGCACTCCAACAACGCCGACCAGACCATCGAGCGCATCCTCAACTTCTTCCCGGAAAGCGCGCACAAGAACGTGCTGATGAACCTGGCGCTGAACCTGCGTGCGGTGATCAGCCAGCGCCTGGTGAAGAACAAGGAAGGCCGTCGCCTGCCGGCCACCGAAGTGCTGCTCAACACGCCGATGATCCGCGACCTGCTGCGTCGCGGCCAGGTGCACGAGATCAAGGCGGCGATGGAAGCATCGTTGGAAGAGGGCATGGAGAGTTTCGACCAGTGCCTGTTCCGGCTGGCCAAGGCCGGCACCATCGAGCAGGAGGAGGCGCTGCGCGCGGCCGACTCGCGCGATGGCCTGGCGCTGAAGTTCCGCCTGTCCGAAGGCAGCAGCGGCGAGCATGACCCGTACGCGGATTTCTCGGCCGGCGCACCCAGCATCACCCACGGCTTCTGACCGCACGAAAAAGGGGACGGAGGGGATCAAGTCGTATATGCACTTACGACTTGATCCCCTCCGTCCCCTTTTCCTGAAGAATTCAGGGGCCGTCTCATCCAATGAGACCCCTCATCCGTAGGTTTCCTCAATGGAAACCATCCGCAAGCTGGCCATTCTGGCCGATGCCGCCAAATACGACGCCTCCTGCGCCTCCAGCGGCTCGGGCAAGCGCGATTCGCGCGCCAGCGGCGGTATCGGCAGCACCGAGGGCATGGGCATCTGCCACAGCTATACGCCCGATGGCCGCTGCGTATCGCTGCTGAAGATCCTGCTGACCAACTTCTGCGTCTACGACTGCGCCTATTGCGTCAATCGCGTGTCCAGCAATGTGCCACGCGCGCGCTTCAGCGTGGACGAGGTGGTCACGCTCACCCTGGACTTCTACAAGCGCAACTACATCGAGGGCCTGTTCCTCTCCAGCGGCATCATCCGCAATGCGGACTACACCATGGAGCAGATGGTGGAGGTGGCCCGGCAACTGCGCGAAGAACACCGCTACGCCGGCTACATCCACCTCAAGACCATTCCCGAGGCCTCGCCGGAACTGCTGGCCAGCGCCGGGCGTTACGCCGACCGCCTGTCGATCAACGTCGAACTGCCCACCGAAGCCGGGCTGAGTGCCTTGGCGCCGGAGAAGACGGTGCAATCGATACGCGGCGCGATGGGCGAACTGCGTTGGCGCATCGAGGAAGCCAAGGAGGCGCGCAAGGCCCCCGCAGCGGTGGCGCCGACGGCCAGCCGCAGCGCACGCCCGCGCCCTCCCCGTTTCGCCCCGGCCGGGCAGAGCACGCAGATGATCGTCGGCGCGGACGGGGCCAACGACCAGCAGATCCTGGCCAGCGCCGACAGCCTGTACGGCAGTTACCGGATGCGCCGGGTCTACTACTCCGCATTCAGCCCGATTCCCGATGCCAGCCGGCAGCTACCGCTGCAGCCCCCACCCCTGCAACGCGAGCACCGGCTGTACCAGGCCGACTGGCTGTTGCGCTTCTATGGCTACGGCGTGGACGAGATCACCGACACCACCCAGGGCGGAATGCTCGATCTGGACATCGATCCGAAGATGGCCTGGGCGATCCGCCATCCCGAACGCTTCCCGGTCGATCTGAACCGTGCACCAAAGGAAATGCTGCTGCGGGTGCCCGGCCTGGGCGTGCGCAATGCAGAGCGCGTGCTGATGGCGCGCCGGCACGGGCGCCTGCGCGTGGCGGACATCGCCCGCCTGAAGGCGCCGATGAGCAAACTGCTACCGTTCGTGCTGTTGGCCGACCATCACCCGCGCAAGGCACTGGATGACCCGGCCGCACTGCGAGCACAACTGGCCCCGCCGCCGCGCCAGGGATCACTGTTCGATGCACCGCCGGCAGCCTGACGCGCCGCGCTGGTCGCAGCGGGTGGATCCGCCGTGGTCGCTGCAGGCCTGGCGCGACGGCGCGCGTGATGCGCTGCTGCGGGGCGTGCGGCCCGAGCAATTGGACTGGCTCGAAGGCGGCGAGGCATCGCTGCTGGATGCGCCGCCGGTGCAGCAGGCACCGGTGGCGGCACAGGCAAGCGTTCCCGGCGTCCCGCGCGAATTCCTGGAGCTGGCCGCCACCTGCCTGTGCCATGGCGAACCGCAGCGCCTGTCACTGCTGTACCGGCTGCTGTGGCGGATCACCCATGGCGAACGCACGGTGCTGACCAATCCCGCCGATGCCGATGTGCTGCGTGCGATGACATTGGCCCAGGCCGTCCGCCGTGACACGCACAAGATGAAGGCATTCGTGCGCTTCCGCGAGGTGCCTGGCCAACCTGATGCGTTCATCGCCTGGTTCGAGCCACAGCACCACATCGTCGACCGGGTCGCGCCGTTCTTCGCACGCCGCTTCACCGGCATGCGCTGGGCCATCCTCACTCCTTCGCGCAGCGTGGCGTGGGATGGACAGGCGCTGACCTTCGGCCCCGGCGCACGCCGCGAGGACGCCCCGGCCGAAGATGCGCGCGAGGCCCTGTGGCAGACTTATTACGCCAGCATCTTCAATCCGGCCCGGCTCAACACCCGGATGATGATGCAGGAGATGCCGGCCAGGTACTGGCGCCACCTGCCCGAGGCGCAGCTGCTGCCGCGCCTGGTGCGCGATGCGGGCGATCGCGTGCAGGAAATGCATGACCGGCCCGCGCAGGCACCCCAGCGCAGGATTCCCATGCGTGGGGACGCTGCGGCAGCGCGCCCAGATACCGCCAGCCTGCAGACGCTGCGACAGCAGGCCAGCGCCTGCCGCCAGTGCCCGCTGTGGGAGACCGCCACACAGACGGTGTTCGGCCAGGGGCCGGCCGATGCGCAGGTAATGGTGATCGGCGAGCAGCCTGGCGATACCGAGGATCTGCGCGGCCAGCCGTTCGCCGGCCCTGCCGGCCAGTTGCTGGACCGCGCATTGGCCGAGCTGGGAATCGATCGCGCCACGCTGTACCTGACCAACGCGGTGAAGCACTTCCACCATGAGCGGCGTGGCAAGGTGCGGCTGCACAAGCGGCCGGAAAGCCGCCACATCCAGGCGTGCCGGCCGTGGCTGATGGGCGAGATTGCGCGCGTGCGGCCGCAGCTCATCGTCTGCCTGGGCGCAACCGCGGCAGCCTCGGTATTTGGCCGTGATTTCAATCTGTCGCGCGACCGTGGACGCTGGCACACGCTGGAGGAAGGCACCCGCGGCTACGCCACCGTGCACCCGGCGTGGGTGCTGCGGCAAGGCGATGGCGCGCGCCGCGAACGGGCCTATGCACTGTTCCGCGATGATCTCGCGCAACTGCTGCAAAAAGGGGACGGAGGGGATTAAGTCGTGAATGCACTTACGACTTGATCCCCTCCGTCCCCTCTACTTTCAGGCTGCGTCGGGCTGGTTTTCCGGGCGCGCGCGGTCGAAGGCGTCCAGCGCCTGGCAGGCGGCCTCGATGCGGCGAAGGGTCGGGTACGGCGCAAGGTCCAGGCCGAAACGATGGGCGTTGTACAGCTGCGGCAGCAGGCAGAGGTCGGCCAGCCCGGGGCGGTCACCGTGGCAGAAGGTGCCGGTGTCACGGCTGTTGGCCAACAGCGCTTCCATCGCCGCAAAGCCCTCGGCAATCCAGTGCAGCGTCCACTGCGTGCGTGCATCGGCCGGCAGCTGCAGACTGCGCTCCAGGTACTGCATCACCCGCAGGTTGTTGATCGGGTGGATGTCGCAGGCCACCAGCTGGGCCAGTGCCCGCACCCGCGCACGGCCGGCGGCATCGGCCGGCAGCAGCGGCACCTGCGGGAAGCGCTCGTCCAGGTATTCGAGGATCGCCAGCGACTGGGTCAGCACATGCCCCTCGTGCAGCAGGGTCGGCACCAGCTGCTGCGGATTGAGCCTGCGATAGGCGTCCAGGTGTTGTTCGCCGCCGTCGCGCACCAAATGCACCGGCCGCGCCTCCCAGGCCAAGCCCTTCAGCTCCAGACCGATGCGCACGCGGTAGGCGGCGCTGGATCGCCAGTAGGTGTACAGCACGATGCCGTCGTCGACCGGAATCTCCATGGCCGCCTCCATGCTCAGGGCCTGGCGGCCTGTTCGATGCGCTGCTCGATCGCACCGAAAATGCTGTTACCGGCGGCATCGAGCATCTCGATGCGGACCACGTCGCCGAACGACATGAACGGCGTGCTCGGCTTGCCGTCGCGCAGGGTTTCGACCACGCGCTGCTCGGCGAAGCACGACGCACCCTTGCTGGTGTCTTCATTGGCGATGGTGCCCGAGCCGATGATGGTGCCGGCGCCCAACGGACGGGTCTTGGCCGCATGCGCGACCAACTGGGCGAAATTGAACTGCATGTCCACGCCCGCTTCCGGCGCACCGAACCACTTGCCGTTGATGTGGGTCAGCAGCGGCAGGTGCACCTTGCTGTCCTGCCACGCAGCGCCCAGTTCGTCGGGGGTGACGAACACCGGCGACAGCGCCGAGCGCGGCTTGGACTGCAGGAAGCCGAAGCCCTTGGCCAGCTCGCCCGGAATCAGGTTGCGCAGCGACACATCGTTGACCAGGCCGACCAGCTGGATGTGGCCCGCCGCCTGTTCGGGGGTGGCCGCCATCGGCACGTCGTCGGTGATCACCACGATCTCCGCTTCCAGGTCGATACCGTAGTCCTCGCTGACCACCTTGACCGCATCGCGCGGGCCGTAGAAGCCGGCGCTGGTAGCCTGGTACATCAGCGGATCGGTGTAGAAGCTCTCCGGCACCTCGGCGCCACGGGCACGGCGCACACGCTCGACGTGCGGCAGGTAGGCACTGCCGTCGACGAATTCATAGGCGCGCGGCATCGGCGCGGCCAGGGCCTGCGGGTCGAGGTCGAACACGCCGTCGGCATCGCCGGCATTGAGCGATTCGTACAGGGCGTTCAGGCGCGGCGCGATGTGGCTCCAGTCTTCCAGAGCCTGCTGCAGGGTGGCGGCAATGCCGGTGGCGCGCACGCCGTGGCGCAGGTCACGCGAGACGACGATCAGGGTGCCGTCGCGGCCGCCTTCCTTCAAAGAACCAAGCTTCATGGGTGGGTGTCCGGAGTCGTGGGCAAACAAGTTTCAAGTGTAATCAAATCTGCGGCGACGCCAAGCTGCAGCGCGGCATCGGCCCACCCTACCGTAGTGGGGGGTTCGGCAGGGCTTGCAGCCCTGCACATGCTCAATGCAACAGCAACGGCAACGTCAAAAGCGGCTCTGGCTTTCTGCTGGTTGGGCGGGCCGGTGTGGGCCGGCAGGGCACGCCGTAAACCCGTCCATGGGGGCTCGATGGCGCCATCCATGGCGCCAACGGTCCTGCCCACCCACACCGCCCCACCCCCGACAGGTTCCCAATGACTGATCGAACATCCACATCATTCATCGTCGAGATCCGTCGGACACCGAAATTGATCGAATGAGATTCGACAGATCGCGGAAAACTGTCGAAGGCGGGGTGGTCCGGTGACAGGGGCGTGAGCCGCATGGGCCCGAGGCATGCCTCGTGCGGGTTGGGCAGGACGCCCAACCCCGGTCTTGCCGTGTGCGCAGGACTGCGCACACGAGCAAGCGGCGACCGAGCTTACATGGACGTACTTGCAGCGCCCCCTGCCACCGGACCCACCCCGCCTCCCAAAGGAACCCGGCCTTTGACGTTGCTTCAGCCTCTGCGGGTGCAGGGCGCAGCCCTGCAGAGAGAACCCCTACCTGAACAGGTCTTTTTGCGTGAAGTCTCAAACATCGTTTAGACTTGCGCGGTCTGCAGCGGCCGTCCGTTTCCCTCCGGGATCGCCGGCGACCTGGGTCCGCCCTCTTCGCCCGCCCCCACTCCGACGCCGTTCGTCACGCATTCCAGCCTGCGCTTCGTGCCGGCTGCACCCAATTCTCGCAGCGCGGTTCACGGGAACGCTCCGAGTCAGCCGATCAGTTTGATCTGCCCCCGTCTGTCCGTTCGGACAGGCGTTTCTTGTACTTGGAGCAAACTCAATGTCTTTTGAATCGCTGGGCCTGGCGCCCTTCCTGCTGCGTGCGCTTGCCGAGCAGGGCTACGAAAACCCGACCCCGATCCAGCAGCAGGCGATCCCGCTGGCACTGGCCGGTCGTGACCTGCTGGCCGGCGCACAGACCGGCACCGGCAAGACCGCCGCCTTCGGCCTGCCGCTGCTGCAGCACCTGGGCACCGCCTCGCAGGAAGTGCGCAGCGGCCCGCGCAAGCCGCGCGCGCTGATCCTGGCCCCGACCCGCGAACTGGCCACCCAGGTGCACGACAGCCTGCGCGGCTACAGCAAGTACCTGCGCATTCCCAGCGCCTGTATCTACGGCGGCGTCGGCATGGGCAACCAGCTGGACATCCTGCGCCGTGGCGTGGACCTGCTGGTGGCCTGCCCGGGCCGCCTGATCGACCACCTGGAGCGTCGCAGCATCGACCTGTCCGGCATTGAACTGCTGGTGCTGGACGAAGCCGACCGCATGCTCGACATGGGCTTCCTGCCGTCGATCAAGCGCATCCTGGCCAAGCTGCCGAAGCAGAACCGGCAGACCCTGCTGTTCTCGGCCACCTTCGAGGACAACATCCGCCAGCTGGCGCTGGAGTTCATGCGCAACCCGGAACAGATCCAGGTGACGCCGAAGAACACCGTGGCCGAAACCATCACCCACCGCGTGCACCCGGTCGATGCCGGTCGCAAGCGCGACCTGCTGCTGCACCTGCTGGCGCAGGACAGCCGCGAGCAGACCCTGGTGTTCGCCCGCACCAAGCACGGCAGCGACAAGCTGGCCTCGTTCCTGGAAAAGTCGGGCATCAAGACCGCGGCGATCCACGGCAACAAGAGCCAGGGGCAGCGCCTGCGTGCACTGGGTGACTTCAAGGCCGGCCGCGTGACCGTGCTGGTGGCGACCGATATCGCTGCGCGCGGCATCGACATCAACGAGCTGCCGAAGGTGATCAACTTCGACCTGCCGATGGTGGCCGAGGACTACGTGCACCGCATCGGCCGTACCGGCCGCAACGGCGCGACCGGCCAGGCGATTTCGCTGGTGGCACAGGATGAAGTGAAGCTGCTGCGTGCGATCGTGCGCCTGCTGGGCCGCGACATGGACATCCGCGATGTACCGGGCTTCGAGCTGCAGGTGCCGATCCGCTGGGGCAACAGTGCGCCGGGCAAGGCCGAGCACGATACGGGCGAGCGCGCACCGCGCAAGAGCCATGCGCGCCGTCCTCACGGTGATGCACCGCGCCATGCGCATGCGGGCCCGAAGAAGGCCGGCGGTGGCCGCCGCGAAGGCGGTGGCAATGGCCAGCAGCGTGCAGGTGCCGGCCAGGGCCAGCGCCGTGGTGGTGGCGGCAATGGTGGCGGCCGCGGTCGTGGCCAGGGTGGCGGCGGTGGTCGCGCTGGCTGATCCCAGCTGACATCGAGGGTGCTTCCCGCTGCGCGGAGGCTATCGAGGCACGGCGCTGACGCGCCGTCCTTTTTTGTTGCGGGCTACCGGGTGATAAAGCACGCGGTGGCAGTACCGAGGGCGAATGGGCATGGGGGCAGCGCAGAACACGCTGTAAATACGTCCATGTAAGCTCGATGGCGCCATCCATGGCGCCAACGGTTCTGCGCTGCCCCCATGCCCATCCGCTTCAAGCATTGCCTGCGCCTTCTTCTCCCGCCGGGTAGCCGGGAGAAGAAAGATCAAATTCAAATTCAAATTCAAAGGCAAAAGCCGAAGTCGCAATTCCTGGCTTTGCTTTTGCTTTTGCTTTTGCTTTTGCCCTTGCTCCCGCCTTGGGGTCTGATGCGTCCGCGCCCGCAGGAAACTGTCGAGGGGAGGCCGGGCGGGCTGCGCAGGACCGTGAGGCGCATGGATGCGCCGATCGAGCTTACATGGACGTATTTACAGCGTGTCCTGCGCAGCCCGCCCGGCCTCCCCCACACGCGTCAACAAAGGCGCGCAAACCCTCAACCCCGCGCTTTACTCGGATTCACCAGATTCCCGAAGAAGATCGCGTTGATCAGCAGTCGGTCCGTTCCGTGCCAGTACTTGCGGTGTGCCGGGTCATCGGCAAACAGCACCACGTTGCCCTGCCCCTGCGCCGACACCAGCAGCCATGCACTGCCCGCCACCCGCGTGCGGTTGCGCTCGGACAGATAGCCATTCACCCGCGGCGGCGTGTCGATGCGCACCACCGTGGAGAACGGGTTCGCGCTCGGCTGCAGCGTCACCGAGTTCTCCTTGTTGATCGCCAGCTGCCGGCGCGGCACGCCGAACGCCAACGGATGGCTGGTATCCACGTCGGCACTGAGGATGTTGCCGCTGACCCGCTCGATCGCAGCGATGTCGCGCTGATCGCCGAACGCACGGCGGCTTTCGTCAGCAGCGTCTTCTTCCTTGCCGAGCTCTTCGCCGTCGGCCAGCTTCTGCTCGATCGCCCACTTCGAGGCACTGCCGTAGGTCACCAGTGAACCTCCGGCCTGCACCCAGCGCTTCAGTGCAGCCACCGCCGTGGCATCGACGCCCGTGTAGGTGCCACCGGACAGCACGATCGTGGTGTAGCGGTCCAGCGGCACCTTGCCCAGCTGCTGCGGATCCAGCTTGCTGGCTGGCAACTGCAGCTGCTGGTCGAGCAGGAACCACGCCGATCCGATTTCGGTGGCGGCCACGCCCTCGCCCATCACCAGTGCCACCGCAGGCTTGCGCAGCGCCTTGACGCCGTCACTGCCGAGGTCGATGCCTTCGCGGCTGCGGCCGCTGGACAGCGCGTGGACCTGTACGCCCGCCTCGCGCGCGGCCGATGTCACTGTCTCGAGCAGCGCCGCGCCCTGCAGCGATTGCCCGGCAACCGGAATGACCAGGCTGCCGGCGGCGAAGCTGATGTCGCCCTGCGCGGTCGCGGTGGTGAACGGCTGGAATGCCGCGCGTGCATTCACGCCCTTGCCCTGCAGCGCGGCCAGCGCGCGCCCGGCGTTGTAGTCGCGCCAGTCGATGGCGTAGGCGAATCCGGCCTCGCCGCCCAGCACCGCGCCCTGTTCCGCCGGCAGCGCGGTTACGCGCGCACCGCCTTCGATGCGGCTGCGGCTGCCCGCGAAGGCCACACCGTAGGCCGGTGCGATCGCATAGCTAGTGCTGCCGTAGAACACATCACCCTTGATCGGCGGCGTCTCGGCAAAGATCGAATGCACCAGGCGGAACTGCGCCTGCTGCACCGGCACCACGTAGGCGCTGCCGGCATCGAAGCGCTGCCCATCGACAGTGACTGCACGGTCCAGTGCGCGCACCTCGATCCGGTGCAGCAGCAGCAGTTCCAGCAGGCGACGGGTCAGGGCCGGATCATGCGCATCGCCGAACACGAAGCTTTTCACAGGCTGCTGCGCAGCCTGCTTCAGCGCGCTCTGGAAGAACTGCTTCTGCAGGTCGAACAGGCCGCTGCGCTCGGTCACCGCGCCACGCACCGTGCCCAGCCCGGTGGCGACCTGGTTGCGGATGGTGAAGGGGAAGGTCAGCAGGCCATTCACCGATTCCTGCACGCGGCCGCGCGAGCTGGCCTGCTCGACGGTAACGCCGACAGCGCCATGGAAATCCGGATAGGTGGAACCGTACACCGGCGAGAAGTTGTCGAAATTCTCGCCGGTGTAGTACAGCGACCCCAGCGCATCCAGCGCCTGCGCGTGGTACTTGGCGAGGGTCTTGTTGAATTCATACGACGCCGCCGGAATCAGCGGACTGTGCATGCTCTTCGGCGAGGGCTCGAAGTAGTAGGTGCTGTCCTTGCCCATTTCGTGGAAGTCGATCTGCACGTTCGGGTACCACTGGTGGAACACCTCCACCTTCGGCCGTGAGTCCTGCTGGGTCAGGGCCAGCCAGTCGCGGTTGAGATCGGTGAAGTAGTGGTTGGTACGACCCTGCGGGAACGGCTCGACGTGTTCCTTGTCGGCGGGGTCGGCAGAAGCTGGGTCGGAGGCCCAGGCGTTGTGCCAGTTGGCAGCACGGTCACGACCATCCGGATTCTGCGCCGGATCGAACAGCACCACCGCCTGCTGCAGCCATTGCTGGGTTTCTGCGCTGCGGTTGGCCACCAGGTAGTACGCCGTCAGCATCGCTGCCTCGGCACTGGAGGTCTCGTTGCCGTGGACGCTGTAGCCCAGCCACACCACCACCGGGCTGTCACCGGCGGCGCTGCGCGGCTGCGCCGGATCGGCCAGGGTCGCGTGCTGCTGGCGGATCTGTTCCAGCCGCGCATGATTGCCTGCAGCGGTGACGGTGGCGATCAACAGCGGGCGGCCTTCATAGCTGCGGCCGATCTCGCGCACGCTGATCTTGTCCGAGCGTTTCGCCAGTTCCTGGAAGTACGCCACCAGCTGGTCGTGCCGGGTGTAACGGCTGCCGATCGGGTAGCCGAGGAACTGCTCCGGCGTCGGCACCGCTGCATCGAACGCCGCCGCGTTGGTGACCTGCGGAAAGAAGTACGCGCTCTGTGCCCGCGCCGGCTGCGGCGAGGACAGGGCGGTGGCGGCGGCAAGCAGCAACGGAAGAACGGCACGGCGATGCAAGGACACGGTGACTCCCCTGGAACACAACGGCAGACGATCGCGCGGCCGGTCCCCTCAGGTGACCGGCCGCGGCGGATGGATCAGAAGCGGTAATCGAAGCCCAGCGTGAAGTAGCGGCCACGCAGGTCGTACTGGCTGAAGTCGTACGGCGCGCGGATGCCCGGGAACGAGGCGTCGTACGGCGGCGTCTTGTCGGCCAGGTTCTGCACCTTGGCATACACGGTCAGCTTGTCGATGCCGGTGTAGGCCAGGTACAGGTCGTACTGACTGTAGCTGCCGACGCGCTGCTGCACGGCTTTGGCGGCGGTGCTGGCCTCCTGGCGGTAGCTGCTGGTGTAGTACCAGGTCACGGCTGCGTTGAAATCACCGTACTTCCAGTCCAGCGTGGTGGTGGCCTTGTCCTTGGGCAGGGTCGCGCCCAGGTTGCTGCCGGCGTAGTCGACCAGCGGCCCACCGACCACGGTGGGGCGACGGTAGTCGCGCACGTGGGTGTAGGCCGAGGACACGGTGAAGTCACCCAGCGCCGCGGTCGGGATGCGCTGGCGCAGCTCGACATCGATGCCCGAGGTCTTCAGCTCGCTCAGGTTCTGGTAGCGGTTGTAGACCGCCTGCAGCTTGCCACGCTCATCGCGCTGCACGGCGCCGGCCACGTTGTCGTTGACCAGGGTCTGGGTGTTGTTGGTGCCGACCAGGTTGTCCAGCTGGATGCGGTAGTAGTCCACGCTCAGGTTGGTGTTGGCCCACGGCGACAGCACCACACCGAAGTTGACGCTCCTGGTGCGCTCCGGCTTCAGTTCGTTGTTGCCGACGGTGAAGAAGGTGGGGTTCTGGCGCGAGCCCGGCACGTCCGGATCACGCGGGTCGACCACGCTGCCGTAGGCGATGCTGGTGCTGTTGGAGTTTTCCGACAGCGACGGTGCACGGAAGCCCTTCGACGCCGACGCACGCACCAGCAGGACATCCAGCGGCTGCCAGCGCAGGCCGATCTTCGGCGAGAACGCATCGCCGAAATCATCGTAGTGATCAGCGCGCGCGGCGGCGGACAGCTCCAGCGTCGAGGCCAGCGGCACGTTCACTTCGGCGTAGGCCGCACTGACCTGGCGCTTGCCGTGTACTTCGGCAATGGCCGGGCGCACCTGCAGGCCGGCATCGATCTGCCACGGGTTGTTGGAGTCGAGCTTTTCGCGGCGCCACTCGGCACCCGCAGCGAAGCCGATCTCGCCGGCCCAGGTATGGCCCAGGCTGCCGGAAATCTTCGCATCGATACCCTGCAGCTTGGATTCGGCCGGACGCAGCGTGGCGATGTTGATCGAATCGCGCACCGACTGCGGCGTGGCCGCCGGGTTGAGCAGGTTGTAGCTGCCCGTGGCCAGCGCGTCGGCCAGCGCCCAGCGGTTGGCGAAGCCACCGGACACGCTCTCGCGCTCGCTGCTGCGTGCACCGAACGCGGCCACTTCCCAGTCCCACGACGCGGTGGTGCCACGCAGGCCGAACACGCCGCGGTAGGCAGTGGAACGGTTGGTCTTGATCGTGCCGCCCAGGTCGAAGAAGGTGTACTCGATCGGGATCGCGCGGCCGTACGGGTTGTACGGATTGTTGGCCGGCAGCAGCGACGACACCGGCTCTGCCAGGCCGCTATTCGCGTTCAGTGCGAAGCGGCCGCTCTCCAGGGTGAAGAACGGGCTGCTGCCGAACCACGCGGCACTCTTGATCTGGCTGTACAGCACTTCGCCGAACGCTTCGACGTTGTCGTTCAGGCGGAACGTACCGTTGGCGTAGGCCTGGTAGCGCTTGGTCGAGGGGATCAGCGTGGTGAACGGTGCCTGGTTGAAGCCGCAGGTGTCGCCGGCCAGGCCGTCGATCGGTGCGCTGGCGACGCGGGTGGTGCCGGTCGGGCAGTTACCGTTGGCATCGAGCATCGGCACCGAGACGCCGTTGACCAGGTAGCGCGCGCCCTTGGCCGACCAGCCGTTCCAGCGGCCACCCGGCTTGTCGGTGTAGATGCCACTCCTGGTCAGGTTGCGCTCGTCCTGGTCCAGGCGCTCACGGTTGTACCCCTGCAGGCTGAAGAGGATGTTGTAGCCATCGGTGTCGAGATCACCGAGGCCGCCGACGAACTTCAGGTTCTGCTCGTGCAGGCCGCCCTGGTCGGCACCGCCGAAGCTGCCGCCGATCTCGGCGCCTTCGAAGTTCTGCCGGGTGATGATGTTGACCACGCCGGCCACGGCGTCGGAGCCGTACACCGCCGAGGCGCCGTCCTTGAGCACCTCAATGCGCTCGACCGCGACCAGCGGCAGCGCATTGAGATCGACGAAGGTGTCGGACAGGCCACCGGCCGGGAAGCCGTAGTTGGCCAGGCGACGGCCGTTGAGCAGCACCAGCGTGTTTTTCTGCGACAGGCCACGCAGGCCGATGCCGGCCGAGCCGGACGCCCAACCATTGTTGGTGGTTTCGTTGCTGGCGTTGCCGGTGTTGGCCGAGATCGAACGCAGCACATCGGCCACGGTGGCCTTGCCGGTCTGTTCCAACTGTTGGCGGCCGATCACCTGCACCGGGTTGGAGGCCTCGGTATCGGTGCGCTTGATGTTGGAACCGGTGACGCGCACGGCGGCCAGGGTACTGGCTTCGCCACTGGCATCGGCGGAGGTTTCGGCGGCGGCGGACAAAGGCGCGGCCAGAGCGACGGCCAGGGCCGCCACGAGCAGGGTGTGCTTGGGCATGACGATGTGGGGGAGGTGGAAAGGGCGACGTAGTTCCGCAGTAGTCCATGCCTGGCCGGGGTCCGGCCAATAACATCTCTTCATACGGATATAAGAGAAATTATCATCTCTTCATCCGGATGGAAAGAGTTACTTCACGAAAGCCCAACATCCGCTCAGGATGGCCGGCCACCTGCGGCGTACAATCGCGCCATGGAAATCTTCAAAGTCTTCATGCTCGAGGCGGCGCACCGCCTCCCCAACGTGCCGCCGGGGCACAAGTGCGCGCGCCTGCATGGCCACTCGTTCCGGGTGGAACTGAAGGTCGAGGGCGAGCCGGGGGCGCAGACCGGCTGGATCATGGACTTCGGCGACGTGAAGGCGGCCTTCCAGCCGATCTACGACCGCCTGGACCATCACTACCTCAATGACATCCCCGGCCTGGAGAACCCGACCAGCGAGAACCTGGCGGTGTGGATCTGGAACGAACTCAAGCCCAGCCTGCCGGCGCTGAGCGAGATCATCGTGCACGAAACCTGCACCTCCGGCTGTCGCTACCGCGGCCCGACGGCCTGATCAACCCATTGATCTGAAAGGTGTTTCAAAGGCGCCTTGGGCGCCTTTGTTATTTTTGTTGCATTGCCGCATCAACGGCGTATGCTGCAATGCATCAAGCCACTCCCTGATGCCCCATGGCCGCCGCCTTCAGCGATCGCTTCAGTGATGCCACCCGCCAGCTCGCCGCCGCGGCAACGCGCGCGAACCGGTTGGCGTTGGAGAACGCGGAAAGCATGTTCGGCGTGCAGCTGAAGGCGATGGAGCGCAACCTGACCGCGACCGGCGGCTGGCTGGGCGAACTGGCCCGCAGCGACGACGCGGCCGGGATGCTCAACAAGGGCGCACAGCTGTGGCAGGACAACCTGCAGCGGCTGGGTCAGGCCCAGCAGGACGTGGTCGGTCTCGGCCTGCAGGCCGGCAAGGCCTGGTCCGAACTGGTGCAGCGCTACAACGAATCAACGGCGGACGCGAGCAACCACTGACGCGACGCAACGCTCATTGCGTGGGTCCCTCCCCCCACGCAATCCGGACCCGGCAGATCCCTCCCTCTGCCGGGTCTTTTTTTGCCTGGCGTCTGCATTGAAGAGCGCTTCCTCGTCTGGATTCGCCGCGAACTGAAGGGCCCCGCCGGGGCAGGCAGGGGCCTGGGCAAATGTCCCCCGGCGCCGGCCGTTGGCCGTCACCTCCTCCTTTACTTTGCCCAAACCCCTGCCCGCCCCGACGAGGCTCGGCGTGCGGTGAGGAAAGCGCAGCACGCGCGGCCGCTTTCAAGGAAGCGCCGACAAACTCCGAACGCCGTGCGGATGCCCTTGCGTACGAAGTAAAGGGGGAGGTGACGGCCAACGGCCGGCGCCGGAGGACATTCGTACGCAAGGGCATCCGCACGGCGCCACGCAGAATGAATCCGCCACACGCGTGTCTTCGTCCCGATTCCCCGCGAACTGACGGGCCCCGCCGAGACAAGCAGGGGCCTGGGCAAATGTCCCCCGGCGCCGGCCGTTGGCCGTCACCTCCTCCTTTACTTTGCCCAAACCCCTGCCCGCCCCGACGAGGCTCGGCTTGCGGCAGGAAAGGAAAAGCGCAGCGCTCGCGGCGCCTTTCAACGAGGCGTCGACGAAGTCCGAACGCAGGGCGTAGGCCCTTGCGTACGAAGTAAAGGGGGAGGTGACGGCCAACGGCCGGCGCCGGAGGACATTCGTACGCAAGGGCCTACGCCCTGCGCCACGCAGAACAAACCGCGAAGGAATCTCAACGCCCGCGATTGACGTGCCAGTGCTGGTGCCACGCCTGGAACATCAACACGTTCCACAGGTGCGTGTGCCACTTGCGTTCGCCACGCAGGAACGCTTCCCGGATGCCGCGCACGCGTGCCGCATCGAAGCAGCCCTGGTTGCGCAGCAGCTGCGGGTCCAGCAGTGCCTCCGCCCAGTCGCGCAGCGGGCCCGCCAACCAGCGCGCCATCGGCGGTCCGAAGCCGCGCTTGGGGCGATACACCAGCGGCTCGGGCAGGTAGCGCGCGAGCAGGTGCTTGAGGATCCGCTTGTGCTCCCCATCGTGGTACTTCAGGTGCTGCGGCAGGCGCCAGGCCAACCGCACCACCTCCATGTCCAGCAGCGGCGCGCGCGTCTCCACGCCCGCCGCCATGCCCGCGCGATCGACCTTGGCGAGGATGCCCTCCGCCAGATCCATGCGGAAATCCAGCAGCTGGATGCGGGCCTCGGCCGGCAGCGCCGTGTCCTGCTGCTGGAAGATCGTCATCGGCTCGCGTGCACCCAGCACCACCTGCGCCGGCTGCCGCCAGCGCGTCACGCGCTGCAGGTAGTGACCTTCCACGTCGTTGGCGGCGACTTCCGCCACCAGTGCGCGCCAGCCGCCCAGGCGGCCGCGCTCGACATTCATGCGGTTGCCACTGCGCCGCGCCAGATCACGCACCCAGTCTGGCAGGCCACCGCACAGGCGCGCATTGCGCAGCGCGCGGCCATAGCTGGGGTGGCCGAAGAACAGTTCATCGCCACCGTCGCCGGTGAGGGCCACCGGCTTGCGCGCGCCCAGCAGTTCACTGGCCAGCAGGGTCGGCAGCTGCGAGGCATCGGCGAACGGTTCGCACCAGACCTGCGGCAGCCGCTGCAGCAGATCCAGGCCTTGTCGCGCATCCATGCGGTGCAGGTGGTGCTGCACGCCCAGATGCCGCGCGACCTGCGAGGCCCAATCGCTCTCGTCATGGCCGGGATCGTCGAAGCCAACCGTCCACGCTTCGATCGGTAGCGTCGACTGTGCCTGCATCATCGCCGTCACCAGCGAGGAATCGGTGCCGCCGGACAGGAACGCACCGCAGGCCAGCGGCGAATGCATGCGTGCGGCGATGGCCTTCTGCAACGCAGTTTCCAGCTGGTCGGTCGCCTGCTCCAGGCTCGGCGCCGGCAGCAGCGGTTCCTGCAGTGCGCTCTGCATCGCATCGCGTGCGCACCAGTAGCGTGAACCACCCTGTGCGGCCTGGCTGGAGCCGCCAGCCGCATGGTCATTCAGATCGATGCGCAGCATCGCGCCTGCCACCAGCTTGTGGATGCCGCGGTAGATGGTGTGCGGTGCCGGCACGTAGTCATGGCGCAGCAGCAGGCTCAGCGCATCCTGATCGATGCTCGGGGCGAAACCGGCAAAGGCCTGGAGTGCCTTCATTTCCGAGGCGAACAGGAACCGGCCCTGGTACCAGCCGTAGTACAGCGGCCGCTCGCCAACCGGGTCGCGGGCCAGCCACAGTTCGCGCGACTCGCGGTCCCATACGCTGAAACCGAACGCGCCCTCGATGCGGGAAAGCGCCCGTTCCACGCCCCATTCGATGATCGCCTGCAGCAGCAGCCGCGCATCGCTGCAGCTGCGTGGCAGATCGCGCAGCTGCGACTGCAGGTCGGCCCGGTTGTACAACCGGCCATCCAGGCACAGCACGTAACGGCCACAGTCCGAACTCAGGGGCTGCAACGGCGTATCGGTTGGCGCCCGGCAGTGGCCCAGCGCCAGGCCGGCCTCGGCGTCGGTCCAGTAGCCGATGCGCCCCCGGCCGCGCTGCTGAAGGGCGCGCAGCATTGGCGCCAGCTGCTGCAGCAGGTGTTCGTCCTCGGCGGGCGGCAGCCAGGCCCCGACCACGCCGCTCATCGGGCACCTCCGCAGCGGCAGCGGCGGGACGGGTTCAGCAGGCAGGCGGCGGCGGCGGGCGACATGGGAGCGACACGCGGAGCGGAGGAGACTCCATGCTCGGCCCGCCCCCGGCCCTGCGTCAGTCGCTTTGCTGTCAGCGATGGTCACCGTGCGTATCACGAAGGTAACGTTTTGTAACAGCATCAGGCTATGCTGGACGCCAAGTTGTTGCCAGGCCTGAGGCCCGGCCCGTGCGCCAGCAACCCCGGCTGAATGGCGCCCGCCCCCGGGACCCGGGCGGCCCGAAGGCTGGGATAGCATCGCCGCGCTCGTGCCGTGGCGGTACGTGTGCGTCCACGGAGGCCTTGAAAATGCTGGATATCGTACTGGTCGAAGACGATGCCCGCCTGGGTACGATGGTCAGCGACTATCTGCAGCGGCATGGCTACCAGGTAGCCCACGAGCGCAGCGGTGAGCGTGCGGTGGCCCGGATCCTGGCCGACAAGCCCGCCCTGGTCCTGCTCGATGTCGGCCTGCCCGACCAGGATGGTTTCGAAGTGTGTCGGCAGATCCGCCCCCACTATGACGGCATCATCTGCGTGCTGACCGCCCGCACCGACAACATCGACCAGGTGCTGGGACTGGAACTGGGCGCCGATGATTACATCGGCAAGCCGATCGAACCACGGGTGCTGCTGGCCCGCCTGCGCGCCCACCTGCGCCGTCACCGCCGGGTCGAACCACGCGACGGCAGCCTCCGCTTCGGCGAGCTGAGCATCGATCCGTCCACCCGCAACGTGCAACTGCAGGGCGCGCTGCTGGAGCTCACCACTGCCGAGTTCGACCTGCTGTTCCTGCTGGCCAGCAATGCTGGCCAGATCCTGGACCGCGATGCGCTGCTGCGCGGCCTGCGCGGGATCGCCTTCGACGGTCTGGACCGTTCAATCGATGCCCGCATCTCGCGCCTGCGCCGCAAGCTGGGCGACAACCCGGAGCAGCCGGAACGGATCAAGACCGTGCGCGGCCGCGGCTACCTGTTCAGCCGCTCGGCATGGGGATGAAGCGTACGCCCTCGGCGATGCGCGGCCACGCCTTCCACTTCCTCCGCTACGGCATCGGCTTCCTGGTTGCCCATCTGTTGCTGATCGTGCTGGGACTGTGGGCCTGGGATGCGCTGCTGGAAGACCGCACCGAAGCCGGACTGCAGGCCGAAATGCGTGGCACCCATGCCCTGCTGCAGCACCGCTTCGCCGAAACCCCCCGCGAGCAGTGGCCGACGCTGGCGCGCGAACTGGACGCCGACTTCGCCTATGCCCTGCGCATGGTGCCGTTGGCAGAGGCGATGAAGGCGCTGCCGGCCAGCCAGCGCCCCCCCTTCAGCAACGGCCGGGTGCAGATCGACCTGGAGCACATGCGCAGCCTGCAGCGGATCGGCGACAGCGACTACGCGGTGATGCTTGGGCCGTTGGACGAAGCGCTGCCTGACGAGGGCTGGCAGGACAGCGAAGTGTCAGGCGTGGCGATCCTGCTGCTGATCCTGATGGTGGCCGTGGCGCTGCCGATGTACGTGATGGTCTACCGCCTGTGGCGCGACGTCTCGCAGCTGGCACAGGCCGCCCGGCAGATGCGCGACGGACAGCTGGACACGCGCGCCCCGCGCGCCGGCACAGCGCTGGTACGGCCGCTGGCCAATGCCTTCAATCACATGGCCGAGCAGCTGCAGCAGTTGCTGGAAAGCCAGCGCGTGCTGGCCCAGGCAGTGGCGCACGAAGTCCGCACGCCGCTGGCGCGGATGCGTTTCGGCCTGGCCGACCTGGAGGACACCGCGCTGGACGAGATCCAGCGTGATGCCTTGGGCGGCCTGCGCACTGATGTCGATCGGCTGCAGCACCTCACCGATGCCGGCGTCGAGTACGCCGCGCTCGGCCGCTGCCATCAGCTGACCCGCCAGCGCCTGCAGCTGGCGGCACTGGTACGTGGCGTGGTGGCCCAGTTCGCACCGCTGCCGATGCCGGTACAGCAGATGCTGTCGCCGGCGGGCCTGGTCAACGTCAACCGGCACATGCTGGAACTGGCATTGCGCAATCTGCTCGGCAATGCCCTGCGCTATGCGCGGCGGCAGATCCGTATCGCCAGCACGGTCAACGACGGCTGGCTGTGCCTGCAGGTGGAGGACGATGGCCCCGGCATCGCACCCGAACTGCGCGGCCAGGTGCTGCAACCCTATGTGCGGCTGGATCCGGGTAGCCCCGGTTTCGGCCTCGGACTGGCGCTGGTGCAGGTGGTGGCCGACAAGCATGGCGGCCAGGTCGAAGTAACCGATTCGGAGCTGGGTGGTGCCTGCATCCGACTGCACCTGCCGTTGGAAAGCGGCGCTGCCGTGGAGTGCGATGCGGCCTGCTAGACCGCTGGTTCCGCACGCGGCAACGCAAACGCGAACAACGCGCCGCGCTCGCTGTCACGCAGTTCGATGCGACGGCCGTGCAACTGCACGATGCGCTGCACGATCAGCAGGCCCAACCCGCCGTTCTCTCCACGTCGCGCGCCCAGCGCGGCCGGTGCCTGGAACAGCTGCGTGCGCAGTGCAGGGGCAACACCAGGTCCATCATCGGCCACGCTCACCTCCACGCTGTCCGGCGTCGCGCGCAGGCACACCTCGATCCGCCCACCGTCGGGCGCATGCCGCAGCGCGTTGTCGAGCAGGTTGGTCAGCACCCGCTCGACCAGGCCCAGATCGGCGCGCACCAGCGGCAGGCCGGGCGGGAAGTCCGCGTGCAGGTACTGGTTGCGAGCCTGCGCCGCCAGCTCGAATTTCTGCAGCACGTCCTGCAGCAGCTCCGGCAATGCGAACACCTCCCACTCCAGGCGCACTTCGCCATGTTCCAGCCGCGCCAGCTCGAACAGCGCACGCGCAAGCCGGCCAACCTTGGCGCTCTGCGCCAGCGCGATACCGAGGTAGCGGCGGCGCTCGTCCGGCGACAGCGTGGCGTCCTTCAGCGCCAGCGTTTCCAGATAGCCGTGCAGCGACGACAACGGCGTGCGCAGGTCGTGCGAGATGTTGGCGACCAGCTCGCGGCGCTGCAGGTCCTGCTGGCGCAGCTGCTGCCACTGCTCGCCGAGCCGCTGCGCCATCTGCGCGTGTGCGTGTTCGAGGATCACCAGCTCGTCGCGCTCACCGGGACGCAGCGGCTCCGGCGGCGGCAATGGCGTGGGTGCGTCGATGTCAAAGGCCTGGATGCGCCGGGTCAGCCGCCGCAGCGGGCGCGTCACCCAGTAGAAGGCCACCAGCCCGGCCAGCAGGCCCAGGCTGCCGACAAGCATCACCGACCACAGCGTGGTGTTCCACTGGCTGCCGGCGGCAAGGTCGTCGGACAGCATCTGACGGTGTTCGCCGACCAGCACCACGTACACATAACCGGCCTGGCGACCCTGCACGATCAGCGGCGCGGCACTGAACACCTTGCGGCCATCCGCGCTGCGCGGGTCATCGCCCAGGATCGGCAACGGTGCACCGGCCAGCAGCCGGCGCAGCGGTGCCACGTCCACCCGGTTGCGCACCAGATGGCCTGTTGGCGCATCGTGGCCGAGGATGCGGCCCTGGTCGTCCAGCAGGTAGACCTCGACGCTGGGGTTGACCGCCATCAGCTGGCCGAACAGCGCGCGCACGGCGGCGTCACGCATGCCGCTGGTGTCCATCAGTTCGCTGCGCTGGGCAATGTGCTCGGCCAGGCCCAGCGACAACCGCTGCACCACTTCCTGCTCGTGGCGGGTGTTGGCGCGCATCTGCAGCGCCAGCAACGCCATGCAGCACATCAGCATCAGCGCAGCGATCACCGCCGCCAGCTTCTGCCACAGGTTCGGCTTGATCATGCCGCCGCCCCGGCAGGATCGACCAGCTTGTAGCCACGGCCCCACACCGTCAGCAGCCGCCGTGGATTGGCCGGGTCCGGCTCGATCTTGCTGCGCAGGCGATTGATGTGGGTGTTGACCGTGTGCTCGTAGCCATCGTGCTGGTAGCCCCAGACCTGGTTGAGCAGCTCCATGCGCGCGAACACCTGGTCCGGATGACGGGCGAAGAACAGCAGCAGGTCGAACTCGCGCGGGGTCAGCTCCAGCGCATTGCCATCCACCGACGCGGTGCGCGCGACCGGGTCCAGCTGCAGACCACCCAGCTCGATCGCGCCGGCATCGATGCGCGCGCTCTGCGCCATCGCCTCGGCCCGGCGCAGCAGCGCACGCACGCGGGCCACCAGTTCCGGCATTGAGAAGGGCTTCGCCAGGTAATCATCCGCACCCAGTTCCAGGCCGACGATGCGCTGCGTTTCGCTGCCACGCGCACTGATGATGATGATCGGCACATAGCGCGCCATCGCGCGTGCACGCTGGCACACCTGCAGGCCGTCCACGCCGGGCAGCATCACGTCCAGCACCAGCGCATCCCATGGCCCTTCCTGCTCGAGCAGGCGCAGGCCGGCATCGCCGCTGGCGGCATGGGCGACGTCGTAGCCCTCATCGCCCAGATGCATCCGCAGCAGGTCGGCGATGTGGGCATCGTCTTCAACGATCAGCACGCGTTTGGTGGACATCGGCAGCTCGGGGCCAGTGGGGAGGCTGGCTGCATTGTGGCGCGGGATGGACGCCGATACCTCACGAAAAATTGAATCCTGCGTGAGGATTCGTTGACCCGGGCGGGCGCAGCATGGCCCCGTCGCCCCTTCCCGGAGTCCGCCATGTCCCTTACCCGACGCCATCTGCTGGGCCTGGGCGGTGTTGCCACCGCCGCCGGCCTGCTCGGCCTGGGGGCCTGCAGCCGTGCCGCCCCGGCCGCCGCTGAAGCGCGCCCGTCGCGACAGTTCGAGGTCATGCGCAGCGATGCCGACTGGCGCCAGCGCCTGACCCCGGCGCAGTACGCAGTGCTGCGCCAGCAGGCGACCGAGCGCCCGTACAGCAGCCCGCTCAACAAGGAACACCGGCAGGGCACGTTTGCCTGCGCCGGCTGTGCGCTGCCGCTGTTCTCCTCCTCCACCAAGTTCGAGAGCGGCACCGGCTGGCCCAGCTTCTGGGCGCCACTGCACAACGCCATCGGCGAAGACCGCGACGTCACCTTCGGCATGCTGCGGGTGGAGGTGCACTGCCGTCGCTGCGGTGGCCACCTCGGCCATGTGTTCAACGACGGGCCCCGCCCAACCGGACTTCGCTACTGCATGAACGGCGCGGCGATGGTGTTCGTTCCCGGTGCCGCTGAGGGCGGTACCGCCGATGGCTGGCGGGTGCCGGTCGGTTCTTCCCCTGCTTCCGGAGCCTGACGATGCTGCTGTTGCTGCTTGCCTACCTGGGGGGCGCGCTGACCCTGCTCAGTCCCTGCATCCTGCCGGTGCTGCCGTTCGTGTTCGCCCGTGCCGACCGCCCCTTCCTGCGCAGCACGCTGCCGCTGCTGCTGGGCATGGCACTCACCTTCACCGTGGTCGCCAGCCTGGCTGCGGTGGGCAGCCAATGGGTGGCACAGGCCAACCAGGTCGGACGCTGGATCGCCCTGCTGCTGATGGCGCTGTTCGCACTGGCATTGCTCTGGCCACGACTGGCCGACCATCTGCTGGCGCCGTTCCAGCGCGTGGGTGCCCGCTTGAGCGCGCGTGCCGATGCGGCCGACGCAGCGGGGCGTGGCGGTGCGTGGACCTCGCTGCTGATCGGCATCGCCACCGGCCTGCTGTGGGCACCCTGCGCCGGTCCGATCCTCGGTCTGGTGCTGACCGGTGCCGCACTGCACGGGGCCAGCGCCGGCACCAGCACGCTGCTGCTGGCCTACGCGCTGGGCGCGATTACCGCACTGGCGCTGGCGGTATGGGTAGGTGGCCGCGTGTTCCGCGCGTTGCAGGCGCGGCTCGGCCTCGGCGATGTGCTGCGCAAGGTACTGGGCGTGGCCGCACTGCTGGCGGTGGTGGCGATCGGGCTGGGCTGGGATACCGGCCTGCTGACCCGCCTGTCTACGGTCAGCACCGCGCGCATCGAGCAGGGCCTGCTGGATGCCGTTCCCGGTGCGCAGCCGGCAGCACCGTCGATGATGATGGCGGGCCCCGATGCGAATGCCAGTGCACCGCTGCCAGTGGAAGGCACCCTGCCCGCGCTGGATGGTGCCACCGGCTGGCTCAACAGCCCACCGCTGACGGCCCAGCAGTTGCGCGGCAAGGTGGTACTGGTCGATTTCTGGACGTACTCCTGCATCAACTGCCTGCGCGCGATGCCGTTCGTGCACGAATGGGAACGCCGCTACCGCGACCACGGCTTGGTGGTGGTCGGCGTGCACACGCCGGAGTTCGCCTTCGAACGTGACCCACGCAATGTGATGAAGGCGGTGCAGCAGCTGAAGGTCGAGTACCCGGTGGCGCTGGACAACCAGTACACGATCTGGCGCGCGTTCAACAACCGCTACTGGCCGGCGCAGTACTTCGTCGATGCGCAGGGCAACATCCGCGGCCACCAGTTCGGCGAGGGCAACTATGCGCGCTCGGAACAGGTGATCCGTCGCTTGCTGACCGAGGCCGGCCAGACGAACCTGCCGCCGCCGGCCGATCCGGCCGCCGCCGATCTGAAGGGCGTGGCTGCGCAGGCCGACATAGGCAATCTGCGCTCGCCGGAAACCTATCTGGGCCACGCCCGTGCCGAGCAGTTCGCCTCGCCCGGTGGGCAGCGCAGCGACACCGCGTTCGACTACACGTTGCCGGCCAGCCTGGCGTTGAACCAGTGGGGCCTGTCCGGACGCTGGACCGTTACCGACGAGGCTGCGCAGCTGCAGCAGTCCGGTGGCCGCATCGCCTTCCAGTTCCATGCGCGCGACCTGCACCTGGTGCTGGCACCGGGCCAGGAAGGAAAGCCGGTGCGCTTCCGCGTCCTGCTGGATGGCAAGCCATTGCCCGCCACCGATGCCGGCACTGATGTCGGCGCCGATGGCAGCGGCGTGGTCGACGAGCACCGCCTCTACCAGCTGGTGCGCCAACGCGGCACGGTCAGCCCGCACCGCTTCGAGATCGAATTCCTCGATGCGGGCGTGCAGGCCTATGCCTTCACCTTCGGTTGAACCGGGAGGACACGATGAAATTCTCCTTTGAACAGGGCATTGCCGCTGGCGTTGCCGGACTGGTGGCCACGGCACTCATCGCCGGCGTGCTGCTCGTTGACCATGGCGCCATCGCGGCACCGGTCGAAGCCAGCGCGCAGACCCAGGCACTCCCTGTACCCACGGGCGACGCTGCGTTCCGCGATGACGCCACCCACGCCAGCGTGGTGTTTGCCGGCGGTTGCTTCTGGGGCGTGCAGGGCGTGTTCCAGCATGTCAAAGGCGTGAGCAATGCGGTGTCCGGCTACATCGGTGGCAGCGCTGCCAATGCCCGCTATGAGCGGGTCAGCAGCGGTCAGACCGGTCATGCCGAAGCGGTGAAGGTCGACTACGACCCACGCCAGGTCAGCTATGGGCAGTTGATGCAGGTGTTCTTCTCGGTGGTGCACGACCCGACCCAGCTCAACCGTCAGGGGCCCGACCACGGCAGCCAGTACCGGTCGGCGATCTTCACTGACGACGCCCGCCAGCAGGCGGCCAGCCGCGCCTACATCGCCCAGCTCGGCCAGGCCGGCAGCTTCCGCGCGCCGATCGTCACCCAGCTGGTCAGCGGCCAGCGCTTCTACCCGGCCGAGAGCTACCACCAGAATTACATGACCAACTACCCGCAGGCCGCCTACATCCGCTACTACGACGCGCCAAAGCTGGCCGCGCTGGGCAGGCAGTTCCCGGGGCTGTACCGGCGCGATGCGGTGCTGGTGCCGATGCGCTGACGGCATTTCCATGGGGCCGGCTGGCGCTCGGTGACGCTCCTGCCAATGCGGTAACGCCCCGGGTAGTGCCGGCCGCTGGCCGGCTCCTGCGGTCCAAGGGGATTGCCGGCCAGCGGCCGGCACTACCAAAAAAAGACGCACGGCCATCCAGCCGTGCGCTTGGAAAGTACCGGCCGTGCCCCGATCAGGCCCGGCCGACAACGACATGCTAGGCTCGCCGTCATCATGGGTACAGCACCAGATGGCGGGAAACTCGATGGATACAGATGATCAGAGCGCAATGATCCCCCCCCGCTACCAACGGCTGTCCGACGAACTGGCCGAGGCCATCCATGGCGGCCGGCTTCCGGTAGGCAGCCGCCTGCCTTCGCTGCGGCAGATGGCGTCGCAGCGCCGGCTCAGCCTGAACACGGTGATCGCCGCCTACCGCCAGCTGGAAGACGCTGGTCTGGTCATTCCGCGGCCCAAGGCCGGCTTCGAGGTCGCGCCGCGGCTGTCGGTGCCGGAACGTTCGCTGCGCGACACACCGTCTGCGCCCACCGCGCCGCTGCAGCAGGTACTGATGGCCCGCGTGCTGGAAGCACAGCGCCGCCCCGGCGTGATCGACCTGGCCTTTGCCGGCCCGCGCGGTCGCCAGTTCTACCCCGGCGCGCAGCTGGCCAAGCACACGGCGCAGGTACTGCGCCATGGCCAGCAGACCGTGGAGACCTATGCACGCCCCAACGGCTCGCCACGGCTGCGGGCGCAGATCGTGCGCCGCGGCCCGCGCATGGGCCTGCATACCCACAGCGAACGCCTGCTGCTGACCCACGGTGCGATGGAAGGGCTGCAGCTGGCGCTACGCGCGGTCACCCAGCCCGGTGATGCGGTCGGCATCGAGGCGCCGTCCTACTTCAACCTCTACCCGTTGCTGGCCAACCTCGGCCTGCAGGCCATCGAACTGCCCACCCATCCGCAGCTCGGCCTGGATGTGGATGCGCTGGACGCGCTGCTGGAGCACACGCCGCTGGCCGCACTGGTGGTGATGCCGACCGTGCATAACCCGCTCGGCTGCACCATGCCGACCGCGGCCAAGCAACGCCTGGCCGAACTGGTCAACGCACGCCAGCTGCCGCTGATCGAAGATGCGGTGTATGCCGAACTGCAGTTCTGCGAACCGCCGGCGCCGTTGCTGAAAGCCTTCGATCGCGATGGCTGGGTGATGGTGGTCGGCGGCTTTTCCAAGACGCTGGCGCCGGATTACCGCATCGGCTGGCTCGATGGCGGCCGCTTCGCCGAGCGCATCGCGCTGCTGAAATTCCAGTCCACCGGCGGCGAGCCGCAGCTGCTGGGCGACGCGGTGGCGGCCTATCTGGAAGCGGGCAGCTACGAGCACCACCTGCATCGCATGCGCCGGCTGTACCGCGAACAGGTCGGACGGCTGCGCCAGCTGGTGGCCGAACACTTCCCGGCCGGCACCCGCGCCACCGAACCGCAGGGTGGCTTCCTGCTGTGGCTGGAACTGCCCGGCGTGGACACGCGCGAGCTGTTCGAGCGTGCACTGCAGGAGGACATCGTGTTCATGCCCGGCCAGGTGTATTCACGCGGCGCGCGGTATCGCCATTGCCTGCGGCTGTCGTGCTGCCAGACGCTGGATGCACGCTTCATCGGCGCGGTGGAGCGGTTGGGTGCGATCGCGCGGGAGCTGGCGGCCGCAGCACGGTAGTGCCGGCCGCTGGCCGGCAACTGCACGCAGGTGGATACATCGAGGTTGCCGGCCAGCGGCCGGCACTACCCCAGGTCAATCGAGCAGATGCGTGCTCAGGATCTGGCCATCCGCTCCCGGCAGATGTGGCAGCCGCCCCCAGCACGGCATCGGCAGGCGCTGCTGCAGCGTTGCGATGTTCTCATCCTGGCGCTGCATCGCCGGGTCGATGTGGTTGCCGATCCAGCCCAGGCACTCCACGCCGCTGGCCTGCAACGACTGCGCGGTCAGACGCGCGTGGTTGACACAGCCCAGCCGCATGCCCACCACCAGCAACACCGGCAACCGCAATGTGCGCACCAGGTCGAGCTGGTCGAGCGTGGCCGAGACTGGTGCCAGCCAACCGCCAACCCCCTCCACCACCACGACATCGGCCTGCGCGCGCAGCCGCTCGAACGCTGCCACGATCGGCGCCAGCTCCACCTGCACGCCATCCTCGGCAGCGGCCAGCTCCGGCGCCAGTGGCAGGCGCAGCGCATACGGGTTCAGATCGGCATAGTCCGGTACCGGGCAACTGGCCGCCTGCAGCGCCAATGCATCCTCGTTGCGCAGGCCCTGGCCCAGGTCTTCGCTGCCGCTGGCCACCGGCTTCATGCCCACCGCACGCAGGCCGCGCCGGCGAAGCGTGTGCAGCAGCGCGGTGCTGGCCGCGGTCTTGCCGATCTCGGTATCGGTGCCGGTGACGAACAGGGCGGGCGGCAGCGTGGCGGGCAACGGCATCGACGGGCTCCAACAGGGCAACAGTGTGTGCATTATCGCTGGCCCGGCACGCTTGCTAGACTGCTGGCATGTTCGCCAATGCCTCGCTCACCGGCAGCAAGCCGGAACAATACGCCCAGCTGCTGGAACAGGCCCGTGGCCTGGTCTACGCCGAGTCCGACCGCATCGCCAACGCGGCCAACCTCTCGGCCCTGGTCTACCACGCCCTGCCCGACCTGAACTGGGTGGGCTTCTACCTGTACGACGGCAAGGAACTGGTGGTCGGCCCGTTCCAGGGCCTGCCGGCCTGCGTGCGCATCCCGCTGGACAAGGGCGTGTGCGGTGCCGCCGCCAGCCAGCGCGTGACCCAGCGCGTAGAGGACGTCGACGCCTTCCCCGGCCACATCGCCTGCGATTCGGCCTCGCGCTCGGAACTGGTAGTGCCGCTGCTGCGCGGCGATGAACTGATCGGCGTGTTCGACATCGACAGCCCGAAGGTCGGCCGCTTCGATGCCGACGACCAGGCTGGCCTGGAAGCCATCGCCCGCGTGTTCGTTGAGGCGCTGGGATGAGCGCACCGAAGCTGCGCAACATCGGCCCGAAAAGTGCGGCGTGGCTGCGCCAGGTCGGCCTGCGCAGCCGCGACGACCTGGTCGCGATCGGAGCCGTCGGCGCCTTCGTCAAGGTCAAGCGCGCCGGCTTCAAGCCCAGCCTGAACCTGCTGTACTCGCTGGAAGGCGCGTTGCTGGACTGCCATTGGCAGGAGCTGAGCGAGCCACAGCGTGAAGCACTGGTGCAGGATTACGAAGCACGCATCGCTGCGCATCCGCTGAAGGCAGCCGGCCCGGCATCGGGCCCGGTGCATGAGCAGCGCTTCGATGCCGACGATGACGCTGAAGACAGCGTGGCCGAGGGCGCGGACGAGGATTGAGGCCTCCGCGTTCTTGGGGATGCCGGCCAGCGGCCGGCACTACCAGTGTGATGCGGGATCGGTAGCGCCGGGCCATGCCCGGCGAGTGCGCTCAGGGCTGCTGCAGCTCCAGCAACTCACCCACCAGCCCGATCTCGCCGCGCTCCAGCCACACCCGCAGGCGCGTGCCGTGGTCGATGCGCAGCGCCCAGCACAGCGACATCGGCAGGCCGCAGACCTGCGACAGCACCATGCGCAACGGGCCGCCATGGCTGACCACCAGCGTCGGCACCGGATCGTCATCATCGAGCAGGCGATCCAGCGCGCGCGCGATGCGCCGCTCGAAGTGGCCCCAGCTCTCGCCATTGGGCGGCGGGAACGCGTGCGGGTCGGCATGGAAGGCCGCCAGTGCATCCTCCGGCAGGTCGAACAGCGACCGCCCGTCCCAATCGCCGAAGTCCAGTTCTTCCCATTCCTCGTCCGCTTCCACGTCCAGCCCACGCGGCGTGGCCAGGGCCATCGCCGTATGCAGCGCGCGCAACCGCGGTGAACTGATCACCCGCTCCCAGCGTTGCCCGGCGTAGGCCTCGACCAGCTCCTGTGGCAGGCCGGCCAGCTGCGGTGGGTCGCTGCGGCCATCAAGGAACTCATCACGGCCATTGCCGGCATGGCGGACCAGGTCGAGGATCATGCGCGCGTCCCGGACGGGCGACGCAGGTACAGCGGAAAACGGGCGGACATCGGCAACGGCACCACGGGATCGAGCAACCATTCTAAAGGCACAGCAAAGGCAGTCGCGCAGGCGCGACGCAACGGGACGGCCTGCGATGCCGTAGACTGCGCGCACTTCCAGGTGACCTGCGGCCATGGCCGGCAGGTTGAAACGGGAAGCCGGTGACGCGTGATTCCACGCCAGGCCGGCGCTGCCCCCGCAACGGTAAGCACGTCAGTTCCAGGCAACACCGCCACTGTGCCGCAGGCATGGGAAGGCGCCTGGACGGTGGCCTCGCGCCACCCGGCGGCAAGCCCGGAGACCGGCCCGGAAGCCTCAGGTCGCGATGCGGTGGGCATGGCGCTGGATGACCGTGGCGTGCGCTGCGGCATCGGCGCACGCCTGCCTTCGCGGCTCCTCCCCTTCGCCACGCGGGCGTGCGTGGCACCCGGAGTCCCCCATGAAGCTGCAGTCCCGAATGCTGTCCCTGGCCGTGCTGGCCGCCCTGCCCGCGCTGGCCCAGGCCGCCAATGACACCACCGCGCTCGACCAGATCCTGGTCACTGCCACCCGCACCCCGATCGCCCTGCAGGACAGCATCGCGCCGGCGCAGGTGATCGACCGCGCCCAGATCGAATCCAGCCAGGCCACTTCGCTGCAGGAACTGCTGCGCGGTCGCGCCGGCATCAACCTGGCCAATGCCGGCGGCCTCGGCAAGCAGAGCTCGCTGTTCCTGCGCGGTACCAATTCCGGCCACACCGTAGTGCTGGTGGACGGCGTGCGCATCAACAGCGCCGACCTCGGCCTGGCCATGTACCAGGACCTGCCGCTGGCGCAGATCGAGCGCGTGGAAATCGTGCGCGGCCCGCAGTCGAGCCTGTACGGCGCCGACGCCATCGGTGGCGTGATCCAGATCTTCACCCGCCGCAACCAGGGCGATTTCGCCCCGCACTTCCAGCTTGGCGGTGGCAGCAACGGCCTGCGTGAAGCCAGCGGTGGCATTGGCGGCGGTACCGAACGCGGCTGGTTCGGTGCGGATATCGCCTACCAGCATTCCGATGGCATCGATGCCTGCCGCGGCTCGGCCACGCTGTTCACCGGCTGTTTCGCCGACGAGCCCGATCGCGACGGCTACCGCAACCTGTCCAAGAGCCTGCGCGGTGGCTACACCTTCAACGACCAGTGGAACGTGGAAGGCAGCGCATTGCGCGCCGACGGCAGGAACCACTACGACGGCTACTACAACTATTCGGAAACCCGCCAGCAGGTGCTGGCCGGCAAGGTGCGCTACACCCCGTCCGAGCGCCTGGCATTCACCGCCAACGTCGGCCGCAGTGACAACGAGTCGGACAACTTCGGCGACTTCGGTGCACGTGGCAGCGCACAGACCCACCGCGACAGCGCCTCCCTGCAGGGCGATTTCGGCGTGGCCGAGGGCCAGCTGCTGAGCGCAGGCGTGGACTGGAGCGAAGACAACCTGGATGGCAGCAGCGCGGGTTACCTGGTCGACAGCCGCCGCAACACCGGCGTATTCGTGCAGTACCAGGGCCGCTTCGGCCGCCACCAGCTGCAGGCCAGCGCACGCAACGACGACAACCAGCAGTTCGGCAACCACGCCACCGGCAGCGTTGGCTGGGCGATGGAGCTGGGCCACGGCCTGCGCCTCAACGCCAGCTATGGCACGGCGTTCAAGGCACCGACCTTCAGCGATCTGTACGACCCATGGAGCGGCGTGCCGACGTTGAAGCCGGAGAAGTCCAAGAGCGCCAACCTCGGCGTTTCGCAGCAGGGCCAGGGCTGGCACTGGGGCCTGGACGTGTATGAAACCCGCATCGATGACCTGATCACCTACGATGCGGCAACCTTCAAGATGCAGCAGGTGGAGAAGGCCCGCATCCGCGGTGCCGAGCTGACCGGTGGCGTGCTGCTGGCCGGCTTCGACATCAACGCGCAGCTGAGCTACACCGACCCGCGCAACCGCACCGGCGGCAGCACCCAGTTCGACAACTGGCTGCCACGCCGCGCGCAGCAGACCGCGCGCCTGGACATCGACCGTCGCTTCGGCGATTTCCGCGCAGGCCTGACCGTGCAGGGTGCCGGCAAGCGCTACGACGATGCCGCCAACGCGGTGAAGGTGGGAGGCTACGGCACGCTGGACCTGCGCGCTGAGTACGCACTGACGCCATCGTGGTCGCTGCTGGCACGCGCTGCCAACGTCTTCGACCGTCGCTACGAAACGGTGGCATGGTTCAACCAGCCCGGCCGCGAGTACCAGTTGAGCGTGCGTTACCAGCCGAAGTGAGCGCAACGTTCATGGTAGTGCCGGCCACTGGCCGGCAACATCATGACCTTCGGCAACGCATTCCGGGTTGCCGGCCAGCGGCCGGCACTACCCCTCTGCTTCAGCCCCGCAACCCCGGCAGTTCACGCAGGTCGTCGATCACCGCCACCGCATGCGCGGTGGCCAGGTCCAAGCCGCGCGGATAGCCGTAGCGCACCAGCGCGATCGGCATGCCGGCCTCTTCGGCGGCGCGGTAGTCGGTCAACGAATCACCCACCATCAGGCAGGACTCCACCGGCAGGCCGAAGTGCGCGGCGATGTGCCGCAGTGGCTCGCCACTGGGCTTGCGCTGCGGCAGCGAATCCCCCCCCAGTACCAGCGCGAATGCATCACCGATACCCAGGTGCTGCAGCAGCGGCGGCACCAGTGCTTCGGGCTTGTTGGTGCAGATCGCCAGCGGCACGTTGCGCGCACGCAGTTGCGCCAGCGCTTCGCCCACGCCGTCGAACAGTCGCGGGCTGCGCAGCAGGCACTCACGGTAGTGCACCATGAACACCGGCATCACCTCGGCCAGGTCCACCTCGCGGCCGGCGGCCTGCACCGCCTGCTCGACCAGACGACGCACACCGTCACCGATCCAGCCCAGAACCGTGGCTTCCGGCACGCGCGCCAGGCCGATGTCTTCCAGCGTGCGGTTCAGTGCTTCGGCAATATCGGCAGCGCTGTCCACCAGCGTGCCATCGAGGTCGAACACGACCAGCGGATAGGGATACGACAAGGGAACGGCACCTGTGCGACGTGGGACCGTCCATTGTACGCCGCTGGTTTTTGCACCGATCCGCCTCAACCGATCCGGCGCGCGCGGGTAGCCAGGAAGGTGGGCAGATAGCGGTCGATCAGGAAGCGCGGCTGCGGCTGCCAGTCTTCCATGAAGCGATCGATCACGAAGCCGGCATCGAGCTGGCCACCGATCAGTTCGGTCAGGCTGTGGCCGAAGGTCAGCGCATCGCCCCGCGCCAGTTTCGCCTCGCGCTCGGCCGGTGGCAGGTCTTCCAGATCCGAATAGGGAATGGCGTACTGCGGCCGGATCAGGCCCTGTGCATCCAGCTGCGGATCGCGTGCACCGACGAACAGCACCGGGTTGTAGAAGCTGGCCATCAGCATGCCATCACGCGCCAGCACGCGGCGGCATTCGGTCCACACCGGCCGGACGTCGGGCACGTACAGGTTGGAGATCGGGTGGAACACCACATCGAAGCTGTCGTTGGCGAAGGCGTGCAGATCGCGCATATCGCCCTGCACCGTGCGCAGCCGCAGGCCGTCGCGCGCCGCCACGCTGCGGTCCTGTTCCAGCTGCCCATCGGACAGATCGAACACAGTGACGTCGGCCCCGGCCGCCGCCAGCACCGGTGCCTGCTGGCCACCGCCCGAGGCCAGGCACAGGACCCGGCGGCCGCGCACATCACCCAGCCAGTCCAGCGGCAGGGCGCGGGGCGTCAGGTGCACCTGCCAACGTCCTTCGCGCGCGGCGGCAACGGTTGAACTTTCCACCGGGCGCGACCATTCGCGCACTTCACTGGCCTGGCGGTCCCAGGCAGCACGGTTGTGGTCGATCAAGGCCTGTCCGTGGTTCATGTGTTCTCCTTGCCCGGTGGGCGCCAATCCAGATCCTGGAAGGCCGGGCTGGCGAAACACTCGGCCAGGAAGTCCAGGAATCGCCGCATGATAGCGGGCTGCTGGCGCCGTGATGCGTACACGGCATGAATGCCGAGTTCGTCCAGACTGAACTCGGGCAACAACTCGATCAGCTCGCCACTGCGCAGCAGTGGCGCCACCTGGTAGGTCGGCAGCATCGCGATGCCGGCGCCCGCACGCACCGCCTCCAGCAACAGCGACGCTTCGTTGGCGCTGATGTTGCCGCCCACCGCCACCGACAGCGAACGGCCATCGCGGTGCAGCTGCCACAGGCTCTTGCCCACGTAGTGATGGGTCAGGCAGTTGTGCCCGGCCAGGTGTTCCGGGGCGGTAGGCGTACCGCGCGCCTGCAGGTACGACGGCGTCGCGCACAGCACCGAGCGGCAGGTGGCCAGCCGTCGTGCGATCAGGCTGGGATCGATCTGGCGGGCGATGCGCACCGCAAGGTCCACCCGCTCTTCCACCAGGTTCACCATGCGGTCGACCAGCAGCAGTTCGATGCGCGCCGCCGGATGGCGTGCGACGAAACCGGCCACCGCTCGCGCCAGATGGCTCTGCCCGAACGACACGCTGGCGGTCACCCGCAGCGTGCCATGCGGTTCGGGATCGTCGCTGACCAGCTCGCCCTGCAGTTCCTCGCCGATGGCCAGCATCTGCCGGAAGCGCGCCAGCGCCGCCTCGCCGGGGCCGGTCAGGCTGACCCGGCGCGTGGTCCGGTGCAGCAGGCGCGCGCCCAGCCAAGCCTCGACCTCGGCCAGGTAGCGGCTGACCATCGCCCGCGACATGTCCAGCACCTCGGCGGCGGCGGTGAGGCTGCCGCGCTCGGCCACCTCGACGAATACGGTCATGGCGGTCAATCGGTCCATATGCTCGATCCATGCAACAAACAAGCGCGTTATACGCTGTTTTTCGAGCGACTGCAGCGGCCTAGAGTGGCCCCATTCCCACCCCACACCGCCCCACGGAGTCCTGCCATGAAGATCGCCCTCGTTGGTTCCACCGGCAACATCGGCCGCCAGATCGCCCGCCACGCGCTGGCCAACGGCCACGAACTCACCGTCATCGTGCGCAGCGCGCAGGATCTTCCGGCCGAACTGGCCGGTGCCCATCCGGTGATCGCCTCGCTGGATGACCAGGATGCCCTGGTCGCCGCCATCGCCGGCCACGACGTGCTGGCCAGCGCCTATGGCCCGCGTCCGGGCGATGACATCGGCCGCGTCGGCGAAGTGGCCGTGCAGCTGGCCGCCGCCGCGCGCAAGGCCGGTGTACCGCGCCTGGTGGTGGTCGGTGGCGCCGGCAGCCTGGAAGTCGCGCCGGGCGTGCAGCTGGTCGATACCCCCAACTTCCCGGAGGCCTACAAGCCCTACGCGCTGGCCCATCGTGAAGCCTTCAATCGCCTGCAGGCGGTGGACGACCTGGACTGGACCTTCTTCTCGCCGGCCGCCGAAATCGGCCCGGGCGAAGAGCGCGGCCAGTACCGCGTGCAGCCCAAGGCCTTCCTCGCTGATGCCAGCGGCCACAGCCGCATCAGCTACGCCGACTACGGCGCCGCGTTCGTCGCCGAGCTGGAAGCGCACCAGTACCCGAAGCAGATCATCACCGCGGCGTACTGATCGACGCGCGTGCCCTGTAGAGCCGAAGGCAACGGCAGGAGCCGTTGCCAACGTCACTTGCGACGGCCCGCAGGGGCCCGGGCAAGGACGCCCGGCATAGCCCACGTTCGGCTCCCCATTCGACACAAGGAATTTCCCATGCGCACCGCTGCCCTGCTGCTTCCCCTCGCCCTGGCCGCCAGCTTCACCAGTGCGCCGCTGCTGGCCGCACCGGCCACCGCGGCGCCCGCGGCAGCGACAAAATCCCAGCTGCACCTGCAGACCTTCCATCCCGGTCCGCAGGCGATGTTCTCGGTGTCCTCGGTGCTGATCGAAGGCCGCCGCGATGCGATCCTGGTCAATGCGCAGTTCGGCGCCAGCGATGCGCGCAAGCTGGTCGAGCTGATCCGCGCCAGCGGCAAGCAGCTGACAACGATCTACATCAGCCACGGTGATCCGGACTACTACTTCGGCCTGGCTACCCTGCAGGACGCGTTCCCGCAGGCACGCATCGTCGCCACTGCGCAGACCGTTGCCCACATCCAGCAGACCCAGGCCGGCAAGCTGGCCTACTGGGGGCCGAAGATGGGTGCCGACGTGCCGTCGCGCATCGTGGTGCCGCAGGTGCTGGATGGCGATGCCCTGCAGCTGGAAGGCCAGCGCCTGCCGCTGATCGGCCTGGATGGCCCGACCCCGGACCGCACGGTGCTGTGGGTGCCGTCGCTGCGCGCGATCGTCGGCGGCATTCCGGTGGTGGCCGGTGAACACGTGTGGATGGCCGACACGCAGACGCCGAAGTCGCATGCCGACTGGCTGCAGACCCTGCAGCGGTTGCAGGCGCTGAAGCCGAAGGTGGTGGTGCCGGGGCATTACGCGCCGGGTGCCGCACTGGATGCCAGTGCGCTGGTGTTCACGGCGGACTACATCCGCGCGTTCGATGCCGAGACGGCAAAGGCCAAGGACAGTGCGGCGCTGGTGAAGGCGATGCAGGCGCGCTATCCGAAGCTGGCGGGCGTGGCGTCGCTGGAACTGAGTGCGAAGGTGGCCAAGGTCGAGATGCAGTGGCCTTAAGGTAAAGGGTTGTTTTGCAGGGCTGCGCCCTGCACCTGCTCAATGCAACGGCAACGGCAACAGCTGGATATCTGTGGGTTGGCGGGGTGGGTCCGATGGCAGGGGACGCCGTGAACCCGTCCATGGGGGCTTGGTCGCGGCATCCATGCCGCTCACACCCCTGCCATCGGACCCACCCCGCCTTCGACAGTTTCCTGCTGCTGATGGAACCTGCTGCTGTTGGTGGGTGCCGACCGTTGGTCGGCACGGGGTCGGATCCCGTTGCTGCGCAACGGGCTCTGACCCCCCTGTTTGATGATTAGGTTTCTGTGGGATTGATCATGTCGTGCTCGAACAGTTCCCCCTGCACCACCGGCTCCTTTTCGCGGAAGCCACCCAGCCCGACGCCGACCAGGCGGTAGCGCGTCTCGGCCGGCAGATCGACCCTCGCGCGCAGCGATAGGGCGATGTCACGCAGCTCTTCCATCGATTCCGGCGGGCGCTCCGGGGTGAAGCTGCGGGTGAGGATGCGGAACTGCGCGGTCTTCAGTTTCAGCACCACGGTGTGGCCGATGCGCTCGGTCTTGCGCGTGGCGTTCCAGGTCTTCCCTGCCAGCTGCACGATCGCCTCGGTCAGGTCTTCCAGTAGCAGGTCTTCGGCGAAGGTGTCCTCCGAGGAGATCGACTGCACCTGCTGGTCCGGTTCCACCGGCCGCTCGTCGATGCCACGTGCGCGGTTGTACAGGCTGCGGCCGAAACTGCCGAATGCCTCTTCCAGATCGATCAAGGCCCACTGCCGCAGGTCGCCGCAGGTGACGATGCCGCGCGCGGCCAGCTTGCCTTCCATGACCTTGCCGACGCCGGGCACGCGGTTCACCGGCAGCGGCGCCAGGAACGCATCCACGCGCTGCGGCGGAATCACGAACTGGCCGTCGGGCTTGCGCCAGTCCGAGGCGATCTTGGCCAGGAACTTGTTCGGCGCGATCCCGGCTGAAGCAGTCAGGTTCGTTTCCTCGCGGATCTGCGCGCGGATGGTGCGGGCGATGTCGGTGGCCAGTTCGATGCCACTCTTCGGCTCGGTCACGTCCAGGTAGGCCTCGTCCAGCGACAGCGGCTCGACCAGGTCGGTATGGCGCAGGAAGATCGCGCGTACCTGCTGTGACACCGCCTTGTAACGCGCGAAGTCCGGCGGCACGAAGATCGCGTCCGGGCACAGGCGCTCGGCACGCACGGCGGGCATCGCCGAACGCACGCCGAACACGCGCGCCTCGTAGGACGCCGCACACGCCACCGAGCGGGCGCCACGCCATGCCACGACGACCGGCTTGCCACGCAGTGACGGATCGTCGCGCTGCTCCACCGACGCGTAGAACGCGTCCATGTCAACGTGGATGATCTTGCGCAGTCGGGTCATGTCAGGTGGGAAAGGCGGGGCCGGGCCGGGTGGGCCACACGCCGAAGTATGGTCGTTGCACATCAACAGGATGCGCGTATTCCCTTGAAAACACTACGGTTGCGTACGGTTGAAATGTTTGATCGGCGCAGTTTCCACGGGCATTCTCGGGCGCTTGTTTCCCTGTTCTTCGCTTCCAGGATTGTGCTTCATGACCCGTCTCCACGCGTTCAACCGCGAACAGCTGCTGGCCAGCGCACGCGGTGAACTGTTCGGCACCGCTGCCGGCCGTCTGCCCAACGACCCGATGCTGATGTTCGACCGCATCACCGACATCCGCGAGGACGGCGGACCGCATGGCAAAGGCATGGTACGCGCCGAACTGGATATCCGCCCGGACCTGTGGTTCTTCGGCTGCCATTTCATCGGCGACCCGGTGATGCCCGGCTGCCTGGGCCTGGACGCCATGTGGCAGCTGACCGGCTTCTTCCTGACCTGGCTGGGCGCCCCCGGCAAGGGCCGCGCGCTGGGCTGTGGCGAAGTGAAGTTCACCGGCCAGGTGCTGCCGGAAGCCAAGCTCGTGCGTTACGAGATCGACATCAGCCGCGTCATCAACCGCAAGCTGGTGATGGCCCAGTCGGACGCCCGCATGTACGTGGATGACCGCGAAATCTACAGCGCGCGCGACCTGCGCGTCGGCCTGTTCACCGAAACCGGGAGCTTCTGATGCGTCGCGTCGTCATCACCGGCATGGGCATCACGTCCTGCCTCGGCAATGATCTGGATACCGTTTCGGCCGCGCTGCGCGAAGGGCGCTCGGGCATCACTGCCCTGGCCGACCACGCCGAAGCGGGCCTGCGCAGCCAGGTCGGCGGTCGTGTCCACCTCGATCTGGAGGCACTGATCGACCGCAAGCAGAAGCGCTTCATGAGCGATGCGGCAGCCTTCGCCTATCTGGCCATGCGCGATGCCATCGCCGATGCCGGGCTCAGCGCCGAGCAGGTCAGCAGCCTGCGCACCGGCCTGATCGCCGGTTCCGGTGGCGGCTCCAGCGAATGGCAGATCGGCGCGGTCGACCTGCTGCGCGAACGTGGTGTGCGCAAGGTCGGCCCGTACATGGTGCCGCGCACGATGTGCTCGACGGTCTCGGCCTGCCTGGCCACGGCCTACCAGATCAAGGGCGTCAGCTATTCGCTGTCGGCCGCCTGCGCGACCTCGGCGCACTGCATCGGCGCGGCCGCGGACATGATCCGCCATGGCGCGCAGGACATCATGTTCGCCGGTGGCGGTGAAGACCTGCACTGGTCGATGAGCGTGATGTTCGATGCGATGGGCGCGCTGTCGACCAGCTTCAACGAAACCCCGGCCAGCGCCTCGCGTCCGTACGACAAGGACCGCGACGGCTTCGTCATCGCCGGTGGTGGCGGCATGCTGGTGCTGGAAGACTACGACCACGCCGTTGCGCGCGGCGCGCACATCCACGCCGAACTGATCGGCTATGGCGTGACCTCCGACGGCGCCGACATGGTCGCTCCGTCCGGCGAAGGCGCGGTGCGCTGCATGAAGATGGCGCTGCAGGGCGTCGATCGCCCGCTGGACTACCTCAACACCCACGGCACCTCCACGCCGCTGGGCGACGTCACCGAGCTCAATGCGATCCGCGAAGTATTCGGCGATGCGGTGCCGCCGCTGTCCTCGACCAAGGCGCTGTCCGGCCATTCGCTCGGTGCGGCCAGCGTGCACGAGGCGATCTACTGCCTGCTGATGATGCGCGATGGCTTCGTTGCCGGTTCGGCCAACATCGGCGAGCTGGACCCGAAGGTGGAGAGCTTCCCGATCCTGCGCGAAAGCCGCGAGCAGAAGCTGGATACGGTGATGTCCAACAGCTTCGGCTTCGGTGGCACCAACGCCGCGCTGGTGTTCGGGCGAGTGTGAGGGGCAGGTGTGCCGACCAACGGTCGGCACCCACCAGGGCAGTAAAGAGTGCCGACCAACGGTCGGCACCTACCGGTTACCTCGGCAACAACGGCAGCAGGAGCGCGTGCGCGTCCACCAGCGATCCAACGATGCGGTGGCCCAGTGCGCGCAGTTCTTCGTCAGGATGGACCAGGTCAGGCACCTGGATCACGGTCATGCCGGCCGCCAGCGCCGCACGCGTACCGGCCGGTGAGTCTTCCAGCGCCAGGCAGCGTTCCGGCGCCTGGCCCAGCCGCTGCGCGGCCAGCAGGTAGATATCCGGCGCCGGCTTCGGCCGCGCGACGTCGCCACTGGTGATCACCGCATCGAAATACGGCAGCAGGCCGGCAGCGGCCAGCTTGCGGTTGGCGCGCGGCTGCCGCGTGGTGGTTGCCACCGCACGCGGTACCGCGTGCGCCTTCAACAACTCCAGCAGCTCCAGGATGCCCGGCCGCAACGGCAGGCCGGTCTGCGTGCGTGCTTCATACAGGTCGTGGCAGCGCGCGGCCACCGCCTCGATCACGCTGTCCTCGATGCCCTGCGCACGCAGCAGCGCGTGCGTGTCACGGTCACCGAGGCCGACCATGCGCAGGAACACCGCCTCGTCCAGGCCCAGTCCGAACTCGTCGGCGGCCTGGCTCCAGCAGGCCAGCGAAACCCGCTCGCTGTCGATCATCAGGCCGTCCATGTCGAAGATGACGGCGTCGGGGAGGAACGGCAGCGCAGCGATGGTGGTCATGGAGCGAACAGCGTATCCAGGTCGGTGGAGGTGAGCTGCCGCCATTGCCCTTCGTCCAGCCCCTGCAGATCCAGCCCGCCGACGCGGCTGCGGTGCAGGGCCTGCACGTGGTTGCCGGTGGCGGCGAACATGCGGCGTACCTGATGGTAGCGGCCTTCGTGCAGCACCAGGCGCGCGCGGCGCGCATCCAGCACTTCCAGTTCAGCCGGCAGCAGGGGCGTCTTCTCGGACTCCAGCATCAGCGTCCCGCTGGCGAACAGCGCTACCTCGTCGCCGCGCAGGTCGTCGCTCAACTCGACCTCATAGACTTTCGGCAGCTTCGACTTCGGCGAGATGATCCGGTGCAGCAGGCCGCCATCGTCGGTCAGCAGCAGCAGGCCACTGGTCTCGCGGTCGAGGCGGCCCACCGTGGACAGCACCGGATCGCGATCGCGGAAGCGCGGCGGCAGCAGATCGTAGATCAGGCGGCCGGTGTCCTTGGTCGAGCAGGTGTAGCCGGCCGGCTTGTGCAGCGCGATCGACAGGCCCACCGGCGGGTCCAGCGGCTCGCCGTCGACACGGATCGCCTCGTGCGGCACCTGGTCGTCGGCATACAGCACCTCGCCGTCGGCGTCGGTGACGCGGCCTTCGCGGAACATCCACTGCACCTGCTTGCGGCTGCCATAGCCCAGGTTGGCGATGAGCTTGACCAGCTTCACTTGCCCTTCCCCTTCACCGCTTCCACCAGCTTGAAGCCATCACGCTCGGCGATCACGCGCACCGCGCCAAAGCTCTCGTTGAGCGTGTACTCGTACGGCAGGTGGCGGTTGGCCACTACGTACAGGCGTCCGCCCGGGCGCAACGCCTGCGCGGCCACGGCGATGAAGCGCTGGCCGATGTCCGGGCGATCGGCGCGCGACGGCGTGTGGAACGGCGGGTTGCTGATGATGACGTCGTAGCCCGGTTCGATACCCGCGGTGACGTCCTGCCACCGGAAGCGCAGCGGCAGCGGGCGCGGCGGCGGCGCCAGATTGAGTTCGGCCAGTGCCAGCGCACGCTGCTCGGCTTCGTACAGGTCCAGCGCGGTGATCTTCGGGCAGCGTTCCAGCAGCTCGCGCGACAGGTAGCCGTAGCCCGCGCCGAGGTCGGCGGCACGCCCGGCCAGGTCGGCCGGCAGGTGTTCGGCCAACAGCGCCGACGCCGGGTCGATGCGATCCCAGGCGAACACGCCCGGGCGGCTGAGGAAACGGCCGCCGACGATTGGCCGCACCGCATCCAGTGCCAACCAGCGCTTGGCCAGGTCGGCGTCGTGCTGGCCCTGCATCGGCGCGGTCCAGTACACGCGGCAGTGATTCTTGGTCAGGCTGCCGCCGAGGCCGGTCAGCTGCTTGAGGTCACCCTCGCCCGAGCGTGCGCCTTCGTTGTTGGACTGGCAGGCAACGATGCGGCCACCGTCGGCGACCAGCGCCAGCGCGCGGGCGAACAGCGCGCGGGCTTCTTCACGCTGGCGCGGCGGCAGCACCAGCACCAGCGGGTAGCGGCCCTTGCCGGCCACATCATCCAGCTGGCCGCTGACGGTCCAGCCGGCGGCCTGCTGCAGCGGCTGCGCGAACGGGGCGAAGCTCTGCTCGCAATGCACCTCGCGGTTGCCGGCCACTTCGCGCAGCGGCCAGCCGTCGCGGGCCCGCAGGAAAGCCACGGGGCCTTCCGGCCAGCGCAGGGCGCCTTGGGAGAACGGCAGGAACAGGGTCTGCAGGGGGGCGTCGTCGCTGGAGGCCATCGGCGCGGGTACTTCAAGCGTGAGGGCCGTCCATTGTACCGGCTTGACCGGGTCGGCCCCGGCAGCCGCTTTGCGAAACCCGAACGGGGCCTTGATCTGCCAGCAACATTGGAACGTTCAGGGTAGAGGCTCCCCCGGAAACCCAGGAGAACCTGCATGCGAGCCTTGTTCGTCGGTGGCGTGGTCGACAACAGTGAAATGGACCTGGAAGGCAGCCATCCGCCCGTGCATTACCCCGAGGACACCGGCGGCGGCCACTCGCGCTACCGGCTGCACCAGGTCGGTCATGGTGCCGACGGCAGCGTGGCCTATGCGGTGTATGGCGCGCCGGACCTGGCCGATGACGAGGTGGCGAGGGTTGCGGAGGAGCGGGCGTATGCACGCCGGTTCGAGGCGACGCCGACCCTGTTCGAGCACTGAGCGCAGCAGCCACGCATGGCGTGGCTCTACTGCAACCTCTGGTAGATCCACGCCAAGCGGGGATGGGCCCGGCAGGTTGCCGTCAAACCCTCGGCGGCAACCTGCGGATGCTGGCGATTTCATCCAGCCACACATGGTGCTGCTGCACCGGCGTGTCGTAGTCATCCAGGCGCAGCTGGCCGTTGCTGCCTTCATCACCAGCGACGTTGCGGTATTGCTGCACGGTTGGCCTCACGGCCACCGTGCCGAGCAGGCGGCGGCCATCGTGCAGAATCAGTTCCACCTGCGTTTCGCCATCCAGCTGCGGCAGCAGGGCTTCCAGGCGCGCGATCTGCGCCGGATCGGTGTGGATACGTGGAGCTATACGGGACATCGGCGACCTCCTGATTGCAGGGTCGCCGATCGGCCGTGAATGTTCAGTGCAGCGCGCTGTCCGCGCGCGGCACCTGCACCTTGCGTACGGCAGCCACCAGCTGCGCCACCGAGTACGGCTTGGCGACATGCTCCTGGAAGCCCGACGCCAGCGCGCGGCGGCGGTCATCGGCACGCGCCAGTGCAGTCACCGCCACCGCAGGCAAGGTTGCCGCGTCCACGCCCATGTCCTCGCGCAAGGTTCGCACCAGCCCATAGCCATCCATGCCCGGCATGCCGATGTCGGTCAGCATCACGTGGTACTGCAGATGGCCGGTGTCGGCCAGCAGTGCCAGTGCCTCGCCGGCCGAGCTGGCCGCCGACACGCTGGCGCCCTGCTCTTCCAGCATGCGCCGCAGGTACTCCAGCACCTCCGGCTGGTCTTCCACCGCCAGCACATGCATGCCCCGCAGCGGATACGGTTCGACGATCACCGGCTCCAGGATCGGCCCGCTGATGACTTCGCGCAGCGGCCGGCGCTCGGCATCCGGCAGGTGCTGGGGCAGGCGCACGGTGAACGTGGCGCCGTGGCCATGGCCTTCGCTGGCGGCGGCGACGGTGCCGCCGTGCAGTTCGACCAGCTGCTGCACGATCGCCAGGCCCAGGCCGAGGCCGCCATGGCGGCGCGTGGTGGTGCCATCGGCCTGGCGGAAGCGGCTGAACAGGTGGTTGAGGAACTCCGGTGCGATGCCATCGCCGGTATCGCGCACCGTAATCACCCAGTGGGTGCCGTCGGCCTGCAGCTGAACGTCGATGCGGCCCTCGGCCGGGGTGAACTTGATCGCATTCGAGAGCAGGTTCCAGAACACCTGCTGCAGGCGCGTGGCATCGCCCAATACCAGGCTGGGCTGCTCGGGCAGCTGCAGGTGCACGTCCAGCGCCTTGCCTTCGGCCACCAGTTCCTGCGCGCCGATGGCTTCGCCAAGCAGCGTGCGCAGGTCCAGCACTTCCACCTCCAGCTGTACCTTGCCCAGCAGCATGCTGCTGAGGTCGAGCATGTCCGAGATCAGCCGCTTCTGCGCACCGGCGCTGTTGGCGATCACGTTCAGGCCCTTGTACAGCGGGCTGGTGTTGTCCACGCGCTGCAGCAGCAGCTCGCTCCAACCGAGGATGGTGGTCAGCGGCGTGCGCAGCTCGTGCGACAGCGTGGCCAGGAACTCGTCCTTCAGCCGCGCCATGTTCTCGGCGGCGCTGCGCGCGGCGCGTTCGGACTGCAGCAGTTCCTCGCGTGCCAGTTCGATCTCGCGGCGCTCGGTCACGTCCGGGCTGCTGCCAGCCAGGCCGATGAAGCGGCCCATGCGCGAGAAGCGCGGGCGCGCGTTCATCTCCAGCCAGCGCCACTGGCCGTCGGCGCGCCGCGCACGTACCAGCGCATGCATCGAACGCTGCGCCTTCAGTGCTTCCTGCAGCTCGTACTCGAATACGGACGCATCGTCTGGATGTACCAGGCCGCGCCAGACATCTTCCGGAACGCGCGTTTCGTCGCCACCGAAAAACTCGCTGAAGGCGCTGTTGACGAAGCGGGCGTGGCCGCGCTCGTCGAGCACCCATACCGGCATCGGCAGGCCATCGGCCAGTGCGCTGAAGCGGGCTTCGCTTTCGCCCAGCTCCACTTCCATCTGCTTGCGCGCGGTGATGTCGAAGAACAGGATGCCGACCTTGTCTTCGCCCGGACGACCAACGCGCACCGCATCAACCGCGAACGAGCGGCCCAAGGCGCGCGCTTCCATCTCGAACTGGGCGGGGCGACCACTGCGGGCCACTTCACCGTAGATGCGGAACCAGTCTTCCTCGTGGTTCGGTTCCAACGCACTCATGCGCTGACCGCGTGCGTCCTTCAGGCCGGTATGGCGCTCGAAGGCGTCGTTGACCTCGATGAAACGATAGTCCACCGCGCGGTCGCCTTCGAACAGCACCTGGATCACGCAGAAACCGGCGTTGATGCGCTCAAGCACGCCATGATGCAGGTCGGGTTCGGGCGCCGGCACCATCATCGGTGGGCGCTCCACTAGGGGCGGCAGTGTGGACAAGGGCGTCTGGACGGGCCGGATTGGAGACACAGCATGTTCCAGAGAGCGTATTCACAGCGTCAAGCGCCGTCAGTCAGGGTTGACGACGATGAATTGGCGGTAACCCCCCTTGCATACGCCGCAGCCGGCCATTGCAGTGACCCGGCCACAGGATCACACTCGATCCGTGATCAACATCGTCCCCAGCGCGGGGACGCAGGAGACCGTCATGAAACGCGCACTCGTGATTGCCCTGCTGGCAGGCGCCCTGGTGGTGAGCGGCGCCAACGCTGCAGCGCGCAACGTAACCGGTACGGACGCGCCGCGTGCGTTGCAGGCCAATGGCCCGGTCAGCGTGAAATGGGAGGATCCGGCCACGTTCACCGAGATCCGCCAGAGCACCAACCGCTTCGAGGCCGAACGCGGTGACTGGGTACAGCAGCTGGCCCGCTACCTGCAGACCACCGCTGCCAAGCCGCTGCAGCCTGGGCAGACCCTCGATGTCACCCTGGTGGACATCAAGCGTGCCGGTGACTACGAGCCGTGGCACGGCCCGCGTGCGCGCGACATCCGCGTGATGCGCGATATCTACCCGCCCCGCATCACCCTGCACTACACGTTGAAGGACGCCGACGGCCGTATTGTGAGCGAAGGCGACGCCCGCCTGAGCGACTCCGGCTACCTGCAGGGCAGTGGGTTGCTGACCAACAGCGATCCGCTGCGCTACGAGAAGCGCCTGATTGATGACTGGGTGAAGCGCCAGCTCGCCAGCCAAGCCACCGCTGCGCGCTAGGCCCCCCGGCAGGTGTCGACCTTGGTCGACACGCATTCATGGCGCCGACCAAGGTCGGCCGCCACCGAAGCCGCGCATGGCAACCGCTGCGCGCCAGGCCCCCCGGTAGGTGTCGACCTTGGTCGACACGCATTACAGAGCGCCGACCGAGGTCGGCCGCCACCGAAGCCGAGCGTGGGCTCGGCGCTACACGTATACCTTCGCCACGCGCTTGACCGCGCACGGCAGCTGGTACGCGCTCACGCCGCAGCGCGGCGCCAGTTCCGCCAACGTCGGCGCACTGCCCCACAGTTCCACCACGCTGCCCACCGCGGCCTGCGGATGCGCCGTCAGGTCCACCGTCAGCATGTCCATCGACACGCGCCCGATCAGTGCGCCGGGCTGGCCATCGATCAATACCGGCGTGCCATTCGGGGCGAACTGCGGATAACCGTCGGCATAGCCCAGTGCAACCACACCCACGCGGGTGCGCGCCTTGGCCACGAAGCGCGCGCCATAACCCACCGGCTCACCCGCTTCGATCCAGCGTTCGGCGATCACCTTCGACTGCATCGTCATCACCGGGCGCAGGCGCTCGGTCAGCGTGGTGTCGTCCGGCAGCGGGTTCGCGCCATACAGCATCAGGCCCGGGCGCACCCAGTCGCTGCGCACGTCCGGCCAGCCCAGCAGCGCCGGCGAATTGCACACGCTGGTCTCGCCATGCAGGCCGTCGATGGCGCGCGCGAAGGTCGCCGCCTGTTCGTGGGTGCGTTCGCTGTCCAACTCGTCGGCGCGCGCCAGGTGGGTCATCAGCACGATGCGCTCGACCTGCGGCAGCGCTGACAGGCGCGCGTGCGCCGCGCGGAAGCTGTCCACGTCCAGGCCGAGGCGATGCATGCCGCTGTCCAGCTTCAGCCACACCGTCAACGGGCGCGGGCTGTCGAAGGCGGCGACGGCCTCCAGCTGCCACGGTGAACCCACGGCGAACCAGAAATCATGCTCGGCCACCAGCGCCATGTCGCTGGGTTCGAAGATGCCTTCCAGCAGCAGGATCGGCGCACGGATGCCGGCCTGGCGCAGTTCCAGCGCCTCTTCGATGGTGGCCACGCCGAAGCCATCGGCCTCGCCTTCCAGCGCCTGCGCACAGCGCACCGCGCCATGCCCATAGGCATCGGCCTTGATGATCGCCAGGGCCTTGCCACCGCCCAGTTCACGGGCGAGCCGGTAGTTGCTGCGCAGGGCGCCCAGATCGATCAGCGCGCGGGCAGGACGCATGTGCGGTTCTCTTGTTGCGGCGCGTGACCGTACTGGCCGTAGCGGAAAATATCCAGGCCTTCGGTGCTGATCTGCGGCTGGCGCGCGCTCATCAGGTCAGCCAGGTAGCGGCCCGAGCCGCAGGCCATGGTCCAGCCCAGGGTGCCGTGGCCGGTGTTGAGGTACAGGTTGCGGAACGGCGTGGCGCCGATCACCGGCGTACCGTCCGGCGTGGCCGGGCGCAGGCCGGTCCAGAACTGCGCGCGCGACAGGTCGCCGCCCTTCGGGTAGAGGTCGCTGACCACCAGCTCCAGGGTCTCGCGGCGTCGCTGCGACAGCGACAGGTCGAAGCCGGCCACTTCGGCCATGCCACCGACGCGGATGCGGTCGTCGAAGCGGGTGACCGCCACCTTGTAGCTCTCGTCGAGGATGGTCGAGGTCGGCGCCATCGCCGGGTCGGTGATCGGCAGGGTCAGCGAATAGCCCTTCAGCGGGTACACCGGCAGGCGCATGCCCAGCGGTGCGACCAGCGCCGGCGAATAGCTGCCGAGCGCGACCACGAAGCGGTCGGCGGTTTCCAGCTTGCCGTCGATGCGCACGCCGGTGATGCGGTCGCCATCGAACTCCAGGCCGGTGATGTCCTGGTCGAAGCGGAACTCGACACCAGCATCCACGCACATCTGCGCCAGGCGACGGGTGAACAGCTGGCAGTCGCCGGTCTGGTCACGCGGCAGGCGCAGCGCACCGACCAGGCCATCGACATGCGCCAGGGCCGGTTCGGCCTGGATGATGCCGGCGCGGTCCAGCACCTCGTACGGCACGCCGTACTGGGCCAGGATCTCGATGTCCTGCGCCGAGGCATCCAGCTGCTGCTGGGTGCGGAACAGCTGGGTGGTGCCCAGGTCGCGGCCTTCGAATTCGATGCCGATCTGCGCGCGCAGCTCGTTCAGGCAGTCGCGGCTGTACTCGGACATGCGCACCATGCGCGCCTTGTTGATCGCATAACGCTCGTGGGTGCAGTTGCGCAGCATCTGCCACAGCCAGCGGTACTGGGCCAGGTCCATGCCCGGTTTGATCGCCAGCGGCGCGTGCTTCTCGAACAGCCAGCCGATGGCCTTCTTCGGCACGCCCGGGGCCGCCCACGGCGAGGTGTAGCCGAATGACAGCTGGCCGGCATTGGCGAAGCTGGTTTCCAGCGCCGGGCCGGGTTGGCGGTCGATGACCGTGACTTCAAACCCGGCCTGTCGCAGGTACCAGGCACTGGTGGTACCAATCACGCCGCTGCCGAGAACTAGGACTCGCATGGGACTTCTCCAACCCGATCATTCCCTGCACTGGAGCGCACAGGGACCATAATTGGGGAAGTATAGACAGCCATTCCCAGTTGATTTGCCTGTTTTGAAATCAACCGGCAGGATGTTCTCCTGCAATTCATTCCCCAAGGTTGACGACCATGGCCACCCGTACCCGCGAACTGGACAAGATCGACCGCAAGATCCTGCGCATCCTGCAGGCCGAGGGCCGTATTTCCTTCACCGAACTGGGCGAGCGGGTCGGCCTGTCGACCACGCCGTGCACGGAGCGCGTGCGCCGGTTGGAGCGCGAAGGGGTGATCACCGGCTACCACGCTCACCTCGACCCGGCCGCAGTGAAGGCCAGCCTGCTGGTGTTCGTGGAAATCAGCCTGGCCTACAAGTCCGGCGACATTTTCGAGGAGTTCCGGCGCGCGGCGCTGAAGCTGCCCAACGTGCTGGAGTGCCATCTGGTGTCGGGCGACTTCGATTACCTGCTGAAAGCGCGGATCAGCGAAATGGCCTCCTACCGCAAGCTGCTCGGCAGCACGTTGCTGACACTGCCGCACGTGCGCGAGTCGAAAAGCTACATCGTGATGGAAGAAGTGAAGGAAACGCTGAGCTTGCCGATTCCCGATTGAGGCAGTTGCGATCGGGGTCAGAGCCCGCGTTGCGGGATCCGACCCCGGTCAGGATTCGGCAAGGGGTCGGATCCCGCGCAGCGGGCTCTGACCCCCGACCATGGTGACAGTCAACGCTGCTGTGGATGTTTCTGCGAGCGCTGTTCCTGCTGCTTGCCGCCCTTGTGCGGCTGCTGCGAGTCCATCTGCTGTTGCTGTTGCTGCTGCGGGTTGCGGCCCTGCGGTTCCTTGCCGGGATGACGGTTCTGCTGGTTTTTCATGATCGCGATCCAGTGGACAAAGGACATGCGGCGGCGAAATGCCGGCGCACGGCCACGTTGGTCCCGGAACGGTTAATCGCAGGCGAAAAAGCAGTGATCTGCGGCAGGTTGTTTTCGTGCGTTCAGCGCGCACAGCCCGCAGCCGCTGCCCACCTGGATTGGCATTGGAGGTCAGCGCTTGATCTGCTGGCCATCGCCGGCCGGCACGCTGTCGTAATAGCGGCCGGTGCGCGAGTCGAACACGCGGTTCGGGCCGGCCGGGCGCACCCCGGGAACGATGCGGCCATTGCGGTCATAGACCTTGTCGGCAGGCTTCGGGACCGGCGCCGGCGCGACCTGGGCCGGACCGGTGGACTTGATCGGCTGCGTCGGCTGTGGCGAGGGCAGTACCTGCGGCTGCGGGCGCGCGGCCTGTGGTGGCGGCACCGCCGGCTGCGGTGCCACGGTGGTCGCACTACGGGTGGCGGTCGGGCTCGACGATGTCGGTACCTGGGCCTGCGCGACCAAGGGCAGCAGGGCCATCAACAGCAGGGAAAGGGTCGATTTCATGGCACGCTCCGGCGTGGTTCGCATTCACCATGCGCCAGCGCCTGTGTGCCGCCCATGAACGGCCATCACACTTGCAAGCGGGCGCCAGCACCCCCACGTTTTCCGGCACCCCCAGGCCATCGACCCCACGGAGCGCCGCCATGACCGCCTTCGATCTGACGCCCCCCACTGCCACCCAGACCGAGGCGCTGGTTGCCGGTCTCAGCAGCGAGGAACGCCGCGTGCTGCTGCAGCACGGCACCGAGGCGCCGTTCTGCGGGGTATTCCTCGACAACAAGCGCGAGGGCGTCTATTGCTGCCGCCTGTGCGCGCTGCCGCTGTTCCGCTCCAGCACCAAGTTCGATTCCGGTACTGGCTGGCCCAGCTTCTTCGCTCCGTTCGACCCAGCGCACGTGCGCGAGATCCGCGATACCAGCCACGGCATGGTCCGCACCGAGATCACCTGTGCGCGCTGCGGCAGCCACCTCGGCCACGTATTCCCGGACGGTCCGCCGCCCACCTACGAGCGTCACTGCCTGAATTCCGTCTCACTTTCATTCACTGGCAATGGTGAGCCGTGGCCCGATCCACTGCAGCGTGGCGGTGCCGAGGCCGGCATGGCGGGCTGAAATACCCGCTGACCGATTTCACAGAATTCCCTCTTCAGAAAACCGGGCGACGGGCCGACAAGGAGATATCCCCTCTCCTTGCGTCGCCCCATGCTCATCATCGTTGGATTCCTGGTCGTCATCATCAGCGTGATCGGGGGCTACCTCGGTGCCCACGGCCGCCTGGGTGCCCTCTGGCAACCCTACGAGCTGGTCATCATCGGCGGCGCCGCGCTCGGCGCCTTCCTGGTCGGTACCCCGGCCAAGACCGTCAAGCAGACCCTGCAGGCCATGGTGGGCGTGTTCAAGGGCCCGCGCTACAAGCAGCAGGACTACATCGATGTGCTCAGCCTGCTCTATGAACTGCTCAACAAGGCGCGCCGCGAAGGCTTCATGGCACTGGAAGACCATGTCGAGCGCCCAGCCGAGAGCGCCTTGTTCGGCAACTACCCCAAGGTGCAGGCCGACCATCACCTGATCGACTTCATCACCGACTGCCTGCGCCTGATGATCGGCAGCAACATCGAGCCGCACGAGCTGGAACCGCTGCTGGAACTGGAGCTGGAAAAGCACCATGCCGAAGCCATGGCGCCGTCGCAGGTGTTGACCAAGGTCGCCGACGGATTGCCCGGTTTCGGCATCGTGGCGGCGGTGCTGGGCATCGTCATCACCATGGGTTCGATCGGCGGCGACATCGTCGAAGTGGGCGGCCATGTGGCCGGTGCGCTGGTCGGTACCTTCCTCGGCATCCTGCTGGGCTACGGCTTCGTCGGCCCGATGGCGGCGGCGATGGAAGCCCGCGCCGAACAGGACAGCCGCATCTACGAATCGGTCAAGACCGCCCTGCTGGCCTGCCTGCGCGGCTACAACCCGAAGATCGCGCTGGAGTTTGCCCGCAAGACGCTGCCGTCGAACGTGCGCCCGGCCTTCTCCGATTTCGAGCAGCACCTGAAGACGGTCAAGTAAGCCATGGCCGAGAACAAGCCCACCGTCATCGTCCGCCGGGTCAAGAAGGCCGGCCACGCCGCCCACCACGGCGGCTCGTGGAAGGTGGCCTACGCCGACTTCGTGACCGCGATGATGGCGTTCTTCCTGGTGCTGTGGCTGATGGCCACCACCAACAAGAACGACCGTGCGGCCATTTCCGAGTACTTCCGCAACCCCAGCCCGCTGAGTGGGCAGAACGCCACGCCGGCGCCCGGCATGGCCGGCCCGGGCGGCGCCAGCACCTCGATGATCAAGCTGGGCGGTGCCACCGACATCTCGCGCGGCAACAGCAACGATCCCTTCCAGAACCAGAAGGAGGCCGTGCCGCAGCCGGTGGACCAGCAGCAGCGCGACAAGCAGCAGCTGGAAGCGCTGATGAAGGAACTGCAGGAGGCGATCAGCAGGAGCCAGGCGCTGGAGCCATTCAAGGACCAGCTGCTGCTGGACCTGACCCCGGAAGGCCTGCGCATCCAGATCGTGGACAAGCAGAACCGGCCCATGTTCGACCTTGGCAGCGCCACGCTGAAGCCGTACACGCAGCAGATCCTGCACGAACTGGCCGAGTACCTGAACCATGTGCCGAACCGGATCAGCCTGACCGGCCACACCGACATCACCGCCTATTCGGCCGCACGCGGCTATGGCAACTGGGAACTGAGCGCCGATCGTGCCAACGCCGCACGGCGCGCACTGGTGGACGGCGGCCTGGAGGACAGCAAGATCACCCGTGTGGTCGGCCTGTCCTCGTCGGTGCTGTTCGACAAGACCGACCCGCAGAACCCGATCAACCGCCGCATCAGCATCGTGGTGATGACCAAGGCCGCCGAGGAGGCCGCCCTGGCCGGTGCCGGCCCGCAGGTGGGGCTGTCGGCGCCCACCGCCGACCCGGACGTGCAGGCCGCGCAAGGTGAGGCCGCGCCCGTGGCACGTTGAGCCGGGGTCAGATCCCTTTTCCATGGAAAGGGATCTGACCCCGCCTGCGTGCGGCCGGTACAATGGCGGTCTTTCCGTTTCCAGGTGATTTCACCCCCATGTCCCAGAACTCCAAGGCCAAGCGCGACAAGCGCAAGAAGCAGCAGGCCAAGCGCCCGTTCCTCCGCCTGAATGCCCAGCAGCAGGTGCAGAACCATGCCGTGCTGACCAACGAAGACGGCCAGGTGGTAGCGGCCATCGGCCTGCAGGGCCGTGAGTGGCTGCTGGCCATCGGCGGCCAGACCATGGGCAATGCCGAGAACCCGGTGCCGATGCTGGCCATGCTCAAGCACCTGGCCAACGTGCAGGAAAAGGAAGGCCGCAAGGTCAACCTGGAGTACTCCGAACTGCTGCAGAAGCTGCTGGACACCCTGGCGGCCGAATCCGAGCAGACCGCCGACGAGTACCTGGACAAGCTGGTTGCCGAGTTCGAAGGCGTCGACGCTGCTGAAGGCGAGGAAGGCGAAGCCGCCGAGGGCGACGTGGCCGAAGAAGCCGCTGCCGAGGCCGCTCCGGCCGCTGACAGCGACAGCAAGCCGCAGGCCTGAACCGGCCGCGGCGGTGACGGTCTACGTCGATGACGCGGTGCATCCCTGGCGCGGACAGCGCTGGGCGCACCTGATGGCCGACACCCTGGCCGAGCTGCACGCGATGGCGGCGCAGCTCGGCATTCCCCCGCGGGCCTTCCAGAACAAGGCCAGCGGTGCCCACTACGATGTCACTTCCGAGCTGCGCGCACAGGCGATCGCGCTCGGTGCGCGGGCGATCTCACGGCACACCGACCGTGAACTGGTCAAAACGGTGATTGCCAACGCCAGGGCGCAGTACCGGCCGTAGGCCACGTCGCGGGTTCGCCGGACACCAACCGGCACCGACCGGGTAGAGTCGACTGTCAGTCGACTATCGCGCGCAGCGCGGGGTTCTCGCGGCCGGATGGGAGAGCAGTCGACTAACAGTCGACGCTACCCCGTCGGGTCGTCTCCAGCGGATCAACCCGTCAGGCCGCGCCCAGCAGATCGTCCCCGCCGGGTCGTGCCGGGCGGATCGGCCCATCGCTCAGAACGGGTCGCTGCCCAGGCGGATTTCCACGTTCAGCAGCGAGCACAGCGCCAGCATTGCGTCGTCGTCGCGGGTCAGCGCCATCACGCCGGTGAAGCCGTCGCTGCCGGCATCCACGCTCCACAGCGTGTAGTTGTGCTCGCGCAGGCGGTCGAAGGCGGTGGACATCAGCTGCACGCCGTCCAGGCCTTCGGCGAAGTCCTCGTCATCCAGGTCGCCGCCCCAGTCCAGCTGCAGGTTGAAGCGCGCCGACAGCTCGTTCACTGCCGACTGCAGCGATTCCAGATCATCACGCTCGACCTCGAAACCGGACTGCCAGGCGATGGCCGTGAACAGGGCCGGCAGCCAGTCGCTGTCCGCTTCCAGCGGCTGCCCGTCCTCGGCCAGGTGTTCGCGCCAGCGGTTGAACTGCTGCAGGGCCAGTTCCTCGTCGCCCGGGTTGATCAGCACCAGCAGGTTCCAGACCCGTGCCTCGAAGCCATCTTCGTCGAAGTCGTGGATGTCTTCCTCGAAGTCGAAATAGTCGCTGTTGTCGGGCATGGCGGAACCTCCTCTGGGGCAGGCCGGCATTCTACGGTTTATCCTGTGCCGCTGAAGCCGGCCTTGGTGGCCGTCACTGTGAATGAAGCGATGAGCGATACCCCTCCCGACCACCTGGCGATCAACCCGGCCAGCCCCTTCCATGATGCGCAGGCGCTGGAGCGCGGCGTCGGCGTGCGTTTCAACGACGTCGAGCGTGACAACGTCGAGGAATACTCGGTCAGCGAAGGCTGGATCCGCGTGCAGGCCGGCAAGGCCCGCGACCGCCGCGGCAACCCGATGACCATCAAGGTCAAGGGCAAGGTCGAGGTGTATTTCCTGGACCAGAAGCCGGAATAAGCACGGCTCCCGGATCCTGGGGTCAGATCCCTTTCCTGCGGAAAGGGATCTGACCCCGATCAACGCGGACCAAGGTCCGCACCCACCCGGGGTACAGGGTCATTCGCGCTTGCGCGATTCCAGCAGGTCCAGGTTGCGGATCAGGCGCCGCGAGATCTCATCGGAGATCACCCCGCGCCGGGTCAACCGGAACAGCTCCTCGCGCTCGGCATTGAGGCCGGCGCTGCGCAGCTGGCGGTAGCCCATTTCCATGCGCCGTACCTTCTCCGGGTCCACGTCGGGCCCATCACTGTCGCGCTCCAGGTGCCGCTGGTAGAGCAGGCTCACCCGCGAGGCGGCGTCGTTGTACAGCTGCACGTTCTCGGTGTTCTGGTTCATCACCAGCTGCTGGCGCATGCGCTCGACCCCGGCCAGCGCGGCCTTCGACGACAGCCGGCGTGCCAGGTCCTCTTCCTTGCGCTCGCCCGAGTCAGCCGGAAGCTGCAGGCCCTTCAGCAGCTGTGGCAGCGCGATGCTGGCGCCCAGCAGCGAGAACAGGATCACCGATGCGGCCAGGAAGATCACCAGGTCACGCGCCGGGAACGCACTGCCGTCGGGCAGGAACAGCGGCAGGGTCAACACACCGGCCAGGGTGATCGCACCGCGCACGCCGGCCACCGAGGTCGCCACCACGATGCGCCAGTTCGGTGCCTCGCCCCGCTCCAGGCCGCGACGGCGCGCGCGCAGCAGGTTCCAGCGCAGCGACAACCACACCCACAACAGGCGCAGCACGACCAGTGCCAGATTGATCACCACCACATACACCAGCAGCCACCACGCACTCTGGTGGCCGGTCTCGTTCATGGTGGTGGTGGCGCGTTCGACGATGCCCGGCAGCTGCTCGCCCAGCAGCACGAACATGATGCCGTTGAAGCTGAACTGCAGCATGTTCCAGACCCCGGCGCGCTGCACGCGCATGCTGCCGGAGACGCGACCGGTCAGCTCGACATAGCTCATCGCGATACCGGCGGCGACCGCGGCGAGGATACCCGAGGCATGGATCTCTTCGGCCAGCAGGTAGGCCGCGAACGGAATGAGCAGGTTGACCAGCATCGCCGCGCCGGGCTCCTCGCCAAAGCGGCGCCACAGCCAGCGCTGGAAGGTGGACACACCCAGCGTCACCGCCACGCCCACCGCCAATCCCGCCACCGCCACCCACACGAAGGTCAGCGAGGCCGTGGCCAGCGAGAAGGTGCCGGTCATCACCGCCGCCACCGCGAAGCGGAAGCAGACCAGGCCCGAGGCATCGTTCAGCAGCGACTCGCCTTCCAGGATGTGCATCAGGCGCTTGGGAATCGGCGCCTTCGAAGCGATCGCGCCCACCGCCACCGGGTCGGTCGGCGAGACGATGGCCGCCAGCGCGAAGCACACCGCCAGCGGCATCACCGGAATCAACCAGTGGATCAGGAAGCCGGCGCCGATGACGGTGAACACCACCAGGCCGAACGCCAGTTCGAGGATCGCGCCCTTGTCGCGGAACAGGCCCTGCTTGGGAATGCGCCAGCCATCGAGGAACAGCAGTGGCGGCAGGAACAGCAGGAAGAACACTTCCGGCTCCAGCGCGTGGCCACGGTTGAACACCCCGGCGATGACCGCACCCAGGCCGATCTGCACCAGCGGCAGCGGCAACGAGAACGGCAGGACGCGAACCAGGTAGCCGCTGGCGACAACGGCCACCAGCATCGCCAGGACGACTTCAATGGTATGCATGCTTCTTCCAGGAAGCGGCGCGTGGGGAGGCTTGGAGGCCAGCGCCGGAAACCCGGAAAAAACTACCACATGCGCCCATGGCCGCGACGGCCGGGGCCGCCGCGCGTCAGCCCCGGCTCATGCCCCGTCGAAGCGGTACAGATCCATGGCAAGGAAGCCGGCATCGATGCCGGCATCGATGCGACGCGCACCGAAACCGCCCTCGCCGGCCGCGCCCATTGCAAAGAACAGCGGCAGCAGGTGCTCGTCGGTCGGGTGCGCGCGTTCGGCGAACGGCGCCTGCCGGCGGTAATCCAGCAGGGCCTGGCGGTCATCGGCGGCCAGGCGCTGCTCCACCCATTCGATGAAGGGCCGCACGTACGGCGCTTCCTTGCCGTCCTGGTAGTCGCCCCAGTCGTGCAGGTTGTGGGTGATGCTTCCGGAGCCGACCAGCAGCACGCCCTGTTCGCGCAGCGGCGCCAGCGCACGGCCCAGCGCGAACTGATGCTCGGGGCCGAGCAGCGGCTGGATCGACACCGGCACCACCGGGATGTCCGCCTGAGGGCGCAACAGCCGCAGCGGTACCCACGCGCCGTGGTCGAGGCCACGCTGCGGGTCGATGGCCACTGGCAGGCCTGCGGCGGCGATGCGGCCGGCCACTTCTTCGGCCAGTGCCGGATCACCCGGTGCCGGGTACTGCAGTTCGAACAACGCGCGCGGGAAGCCACCAAAGTCGTGGATGGTCGGCGGCTGCGGATGCGCACCGACCAGCGGCTGCCGGCCCAGCCAGTGCGCCGAGGCCATCACGATGGCGCGTGGCGTCGGCAGATCGCGCGCCAGCTCGGCCAGGCGCACGCCAACCTGGCCCGGCTGCAGGGCAGTCATCGGCGAACCATGGGAGATGTACAGCGAAGGCAGGCGGGACATGGAATTCTCCAGTTGCAGGATCAGGCGGCGATCAGCGCGAACGCAGGGTCCACTTGCCATCGCCGAGCAGGAACAGCACCACCAGCGCCAGCGCCCAGAACGCCGGGTATTCCCAGCCGCCGCCAGCATTGGCGAAACCGAAGCCGTTGGCGCCGTGCACGGTGACGATGGTGCCCAGCAGCAGCGGCACGCCGACCAGGCCCACCCAGCGTGCGTAGATGCCCAGCAGCAGCGCGACGGTGATCACCAGTTCGACGCCGATGGTGAGGTAGCCGAGCACACCGGGCAGGCCCAGAGACTCGAAGAACGCCGCCGTACCGGCCGGGGTGAAAACCAGCAGCTTGGTCAGTGCGTGGACCAGGAACAGCACGCCCAGAGCCAGGCGCAGCAGGGTGGCGCCATACGGCGCCAGCGGCGAAACAGGAGCGGTCGTGGTGTGCATGGCAAAGCACCTTGAAGGGAGTGGGCACAGGTTATTGCGCCTTCACTGGCCGATAAATACGATCGTTTGACCGTATTTATTTCACAAGGCGCAACAATGGACGCCCTCGAGGCGATGCGCGTGTTCGTGGCGGTGGTCGAGCGCAACGGCTTCAGTGCCGCCGCCCAGGCCCTGGACATGTCCACCGCCGGCGTCACGCGCCAGGTCGCGGCGCTGGAAAAGCGCCTGTCCACCCGCCTGCTCCACCGCACCACGCGCCGGGTCAGCCCAACCAGTGCCGGCGCGGCCTACTACGCCCAGTGCGTGCGCCTGCTGGCCGAATTCGACGCGCTGGAAGCCAGTATCGGCGCGCAGGCGCTGGAGCCCTCGGGCACGCTGCGCATCAACGCGCCGGTCAGCTGGGGCATTGCCCGCCTCGGCCCGTTGCTGGCCAGCTACCGCGAACGCTTCCCGCAGGTGGAACTGGACCTGGCCCTGTCCGACCGCCTGGTGGACATGGTCGAGGAAGGCTACGACGTGGCCATCCGCATCACCCGCGAGCCCAGCCCCACGCTGATCGCACGCCGCCTGGGCGAATCGCGGGTAAGCCTGTGCGCCGCGCCCTCGTACCTGGCCGCACGCGGCACCCCGCAGACCCCGCAGGACCTGCAGGCACACGCGTGCCTGAGCTACAGCTACTGGGCCGCCGGCAACAACTGGCCGCTGCAGGGGCCCGGCGGTGAAGTGAAGGTGGCGGTAAGCAGCCTGCTGCATGCCAACAACGGCGACGTGCTGCGCGAGGCCGCGATTGCTGGCATGGGCGTGATCCTGCAGCCGGATTTCCTGCTGGAAGACGCGCTGGCCGATGGCCGCTTGGTACGCATCCTGCCGGAGTGGGAGGCCTCGCCGATCGGCATCTTCGCGGTCTATACCAGTCGCAGCCACCTGGCGCCGAAGGTACGCAGTTTCATCGACCACCTGGTGGAGGCCGGGGTGTAGCCGAGCCTGGCGTTTGCCGGTAGTGCCGGCCGCTGGCCGGCAATCAGACACATCCCGGTCCTGGGCGAATGCCGGCCAGCGGCCGGCACTACCACTTAGGCGGCCACCTCATCCAACGCGTCGATGATCCGTTCCAGCGGTGCCGGCCGCCCCAGCAGGTAACCCTGCACCTGGTCGCACCCGTGCGCAGCCAGCCAGTCCAGCTGCCCCGGCGTTTCCACGCCCTCGGCGATGATGGTCAGGCCCATGCTGTGGCCCAGCGACAGCAGCGCGCGGCAGATCGAAGCATTACGCGGGTTGGTTTCCACATCGGCAACGAAACTGCGGTCGATCTTCAGGATGTCCAGCGGCAGATGCTGCAGGTAGGACATGCTGGAATAGCCGGTGCCGAAATCATCCAGCGACACGCTGATGCCCTGCTCGTGCAGGCGCTGCATGGTCTGCATCGCCTGCGCCGGCTTGCGCATCAGGCTGCTCTCGGTCAGCTCCACGTGCAGCGCACCACGGGCCAGGCCGAAGTCCTGCTGCGCACGCGTGAACTCGGCCACCAGGTCACTGTTGAAGAACTGCACCGCCGACACGTTGACCGCGATCGGCAGCTCGCCCCAACCGGCATCGACCAGCCGCCGCTGCGCTTTGGCCGCAGCACGGATCACCCAGCGCCCCAACGCCAGGATCAACCCGGTGTCTTCGCACAACGGAATGAACTCGTTGGGCGGAATGAAGCTGCCATCGGCCTGCGGCCAGCGCAGCAATGCCTCCAATGCCGCCGGGCTGCCATCGCTGGCATGCCGGATCGGCTGGAAGTACAGCTGGAACTCGTTGTCGATGGCCGCATGGATGCGCCCGGCCAGGCGCAACCGGTCGGCCAGCCGCGTGGTCACCGCTGCGTCGAACCAGACCACCACGTTGCCCTCGGCACGCGCCGCGTGCGCCGCCTGCGCGGCCATGCCGATCACCTGTTCGGCGCTGTGGCCGTCACCGGCCACATGCACCGCCACGCCGATGCGCGGCTCGAACTGGTGCAGTGAATCCTTGCCACGCATCGGCGCCGACACGATCTGCAGCAGGTCGTCCAGCACGCGCTGGGTATCGTGCTCCGAACCGATGGCGAACACGAAGTCCTCCGCCGGCTGGAACGCCAGCGTGCCGCAGCGTGCGCCCAACCCGCCCAGGCGGGTCGCCATCGACTGCAGCACGGCATCACCGATCTCACGGCCCAGCGTATCGGCCACCAGCTGCAGTCCGCGCAGTTGCACGAAGGCGATGGTATAGCCCTCGCCCTGCTCATCCAGCTGGTCGGTCAATGCACGCACGTTGAGCAGGCCGGTGGCCGGGTTGTGCCGTGCCTGGTAGGCCAGGTCGCGCTCGTAGGCCAGCCGTTCGCTCACATCCTCGGCCAGCACCAGGCACGCGGGCTGTCCGTCGAAATCGAGTTTGGACAGGTGTGCGCGCACCTCGAACACACTGCCGTCCTTGCGCCGGTGCAGGCGCACGGTTGCGTCGGGGGGATCGCCCACCTGCGCGCGCTGGATGGCACCACGCACCTCGTCCCAGCCTTCGCGCGGGCGGATGTCGAGGATGCTCATCGCCAGGAACTCCTCGCGGCTGTAGCCGTACTGGCGCACCGCCGCGTCATTGACCTCGATGAAGCGCAGCGTGTCCGGGTCGAACACCCAGAATGGCGCCGGGTTGCGGTCGAACAGCAGGCGGAAGCGGCGTTCCACTTCGCTCATCTGCTCGCGCGCCTGGTAGCGTTCGCTCAGGTCGGTCAACGCGCCGATCATGCGTCGTTCGCTGTCGGCCACCTCCACCCGCTGTCCGCGCGCGCCCACCCAGCGCACTTCACCACCGGGCAGCACCAGGCGGAACACCTGGTCGAGCACTGCGCCGCCGGCAAAGGCCTGGTCGAAAGCCTGCTGCAGGCGCGCGGCATCATCGCGATGCACGCGAGCGAAGAAGTCGGCCACCGGCAGCGCATCGGTCTGCACGCCGAAGATCTCGCGCGCCAGGGGGGACCAGCGCAGCAGCGCGGCGTCCTCATCCACGTACCACGTGCAGACACGCCCGACCTGATGGGCCAGACGCAGCTCGGCATGACCCGCCTTCAGTTCCTCGGCCATCGCCTGCTGGCTGCGGGTACTGCGGCGCACCGCATACAGCAGCACCAGCAGCACCACGATGTAGGCCAGCACGATCGCCACCGATGCCTACAGGTACGGCCACCAGGGTGCCAGCACGTCCTCATCGGCCAGGCCGATCTGCACCGCCAGCGGGCTGCGGTCGAGCGTACTGATGGTCGTGATGCGCGGCACACCATCGACCACGCCGGGCAGGCTGCCGAGCTCGACCACCGCCTGCTTGCCGAGCAGGTCACGCCGCGGCAGGTCGTAGCGGCGACCGACCGTGCCATGCGGATCGGGCACGCGCGCCAGCATGTAACCCTCGGCGTCGGTGATCGAGACCAGCCCGTTGGGACCAACATCCAGGCCGTCGGCGATGCGCTGCAGTTCACCACAGCGCAGCCGCGCCAACAGCCAGCGTTCACCGGCCATCGGCAGTGCCAGCGGCACCACCCAGTCGCCATCGCTGGCCCGCTGCGGCGGGCCGATGTACAGGGCACTGCCCTGCCCCCGGCGCAGCGGGTCGGTCCACAGCGGCAGCTGCAGGTCGCCGCGCCCGGCGGTCAGCGCGCGCCCGTGGCGGTCCAGCACCACGATGCTGTGCAGTTCAGCGTGGCGGCGCAGCACGCCACCGATGGCCGCATCCAGCAGTACCGGGGCCTGTGACGGCACGCTGCGGAACAACTCACCGGCATCGCCGGCGATGCCGGTCATCGCCCGCTCCAGATTGCGCAGTTCCAGCGCCAGCAGGCGCTCGCTCCCCACCGCCAGCGCCCGGCTCTGCCGCTGCGCGGCTTCCAGGCGGCGGTGATGGTCGTTGGCCAGCATGGTGGCCAATCCGGCCACCAGCAACAGGCCCAGCAGCACGCCGCCCCAGGTGATGGCGCGCAACGGACGGGCCAACGCCCGCTTCAACGCGGGCATCGGTCGATCTTCCTTGTGCAGTCGGCTGGCTTCATGCGCGAACGAATCCTCCACATCCCCGACCTCAACGGCCGGCGGACGCCATTCTTGACGCCTGACCCCGTCCTGCATGGCCACCTCCCCGTGTCCGCGCAGGGCTCCAGGGCCCAGCATGCACCACCCCGGTGACGGCGTGAAGATCGCTTCGGCGCGTTCAGCCAGATCCTGCACAGGACCGGCCAGCCACAGGGACGGCCAGCCGGGCTGCGGCGGATTAGACTTGGGGTTTTCCGCTGCAAGAGAAGTCCATGTCCAAGCTGCGCCGTCCCACCCTGGCACTGGCCATCGTTGCCAGCCTGTCCCTGGCTGCCTGCGACCGTCCGGCCGATCCGGCCGCTGGCACCGCCAAGCCCGCCGAGGCTGCACCCGCTGCCGCCAAGCCGATGCTGGGCAGCTTCGGCTTCGATGCCAGCGGCATGGACCGCAGCATCGCGGCCGGCGATGACTTCTTCGGCTTCGCCAACGGCACCTGGGTGAAGAACACCGAGATTCCGGCCGATCGTTCGCGCTTCGGCAGCTTCAACGTCATCGCTGAAAAGACCCTGGCCGACACCCGCGCCATCCTCGAGGGTGCGGCCGGCAATGCGCAGGCCAGCGGTGACGACAAGCTGATCGGCGACTACTACGCCGCCTACATGGACGAAGCCGGCATCGAGCAGCACGGCATCGCCCCGGTGCAGCCGCAGCTGAAGGCCATCGAGACCATCGCCGACAAGGCCGGCCTGGCACGTGCCCTCGGCGGCGACATGCGCGCCGACGTCGACCTGCTCAATGCCACCAACTTCTACACCGACCGCCTGTTCGGCCTGTGGGTCTCGGTCGACATGCTGCAGCCGGACCGCACCGCGCCGTACCTCGTGCAGGGCGGCCTGGGCATGCCCGACCGCGACTTCTACCTGGGCGGCGGCCGCATGGCCGAACTGCGCAAGCAGTACCAGGGCTACATCGCGCAGATGCTGCAGCTGGCCGGCGTGGCCGACCCGGCCGGCAAGGCACAGCGCATCCTTGCGCTGGAGACGAAGATCGCGCAGGCGCATGCCACCCAGGAAGAAACCAACGACGTGACCAAGGGTGCCAATCCGTGGACCCAGGCCGATTTCAACGCCAAGGCACCGGGCATGGACTGGAACGCCTTCCTTGATGCGGCCGCGCTGGGCGAGCAGCAGGACTTCATCGTGTGGCAGCCCAAGGCCGTGGCCGGCCTGTCCAGGCTGGTCGCCACCGAGCCGCTGGAGGTGTGGAAGGACTACCTGGCCTTCCACGCGCTGGACCGAGCCGCCGCCTACCTGCCGAAGAAGTTCGCCGACGCCCGCTTCGCCTTCCATGGCACCGCGCTGAGCGGCACGCCGCAACAGAGCGACCGCTGGAAGCGCGCCGTGGATGATGCCAACCACGCTGTCGGCGAGGCCATCGGCAAGCGCTATGTCGAGAAGCACTTCGACGCCAGGACCAAGGAGCGTGCGGACGAAATGGCGAAGAACATCATCGCCGCCTTCGCCAAGCGCATTGACGCACTGTCGTGGATGTCGCCGCAGACCAAGGCGCATGCCAAGGCCAAGGTCGCCGGCCTGACCGTGGGGATGGGCTACCCGGAGAAGTGGCGTGATTACACCGGCCTGGAGATCCGCCGCGATGACGCGCTCGGCAACGCACAGCGCGCCGAGCTGTTCGAATACCAGCGCAACATCGCCAAGCTGGGCAAGCCGGTCGACCACAGTGAGTGGGCGATGCTGCCGCAGACCATCAATGCGATGAACGTGCCGCTGGAAAACCGCCTGGTGTTCCCGGCCGCGATCCTGCAGCCGCCGTTCTTCGACGGTGCCGCCGACGACGCGGTGAACTATGGTGCGATCGGCGCGGTGATCGGCCATGAGATCAGCCACGGCTTCGACAACGCCGGCGCGCTGTTCGACGAGTCCGGCAAGCTGCACAACTGGTGGACCGCCGAGGACCTGAAGCAGTTCAACGCTGCCGGTGATGCGCTGGCCGCGCAGTTCAGCAGCTACGAGCCGTTCCCGGGCGTGCATGTGAACGGCAAGCTGACCTTGGGCGAGAACATCGCCGACGTGGCCGGCCTGGGCACTGCCTACGATGCCTACCAGCTGTCGCTGCAGGGCAAGCCGGGCCAGACCCTGGAAAGCTTCACCCCGGACCAGCGCTTCTTCCTCGGCTTCGCCCAGGCGTGGCGCAGCAAGAGCCGCGAGCAGGCGCTGCGCAACTCGCTGCTGACCGATGTGCATGCGCCAGGCCAGTTCCGCGCACTCACCGTGCGCAACATCGACGCCTGGTATCCGGCGTTCGAAGTAAAGGAAGGCCAGAAGCTGTACCTGGCCCCGGACAAGCGGGTCAAGGTGTGGTGATGTAACCGGAACGGGCGCCGCGAGGCGCCCGTTTCATTTCCCGGTAGCTGCCAACCTTGGTTGGCAAATGCCCCGCTCGGGTGGATGCCGACGTTGGTCGGCATATCTACAGGTCTACAGGACTACAAGCCATCCACGCATGGCGTGGATCTACCGGCGCGTTGTGGCAATCACCAGCGTGGCGACCATGGCAAGCCCGGCCGCGACCCACAGATTCGCATGCAGGCCCACGCCATCCAGCAGCCGTCCACCGCCCCACGCGCCCATTGCGATGCCGATGTTGAACACACCGACATACAGCGCGGTGGCGATCTCCACCGCGTGCGGCACTGCCTTCATCATCCAGCTCATCAGGCCGATCGACACGCCGCCATAGGCCAGGCCCCACAGCAACAGCACCACAATGCCGCCGGAGGGTGTGCCGCCCAGCCACAGGAACAACAACGGCGTCAGCAGCAGGCCGCAAGAGATCGCCAGCAGCATGCCGCGCGGATGACGAGCGGCCAGTGGTCCGGCGATGAAGTTGCCCGCGATGCCCGCCATGCCATAGGCGAACAGCAGCGCGCCGATCCAAGCGGCATCCACGCCCGATCGCAGGGTCAGCAACGGGCGCACATAGGTGAACGCAATGAAGTGACCCGCTACCAGCAGCAGCGTCAGGCATAGGCCGCGCTGCAGGCCACGGTGGCCGAGCAGCTGCACGAACTGCGCCGGGCGCACCGACGCCACCACCGGCAACGCGGGAACCACCCACAGATGCAGCAGCATCACCGCCGCACTGAACAGCGCCATCGCTGCGAACGCGAAGCGCCAGCCCAGGGCGTCGCCGATCAGTGCACCCAGCGGCACCCCCAGAACCGATGCTGCGGCCACGCCCCCGAAGATGATCGAGGTGGCCAAGCCGATGCGATGCGCCGGGACCAGGCGTGCTGCCAGCCCACCAGCGATGGCCCAGATCCCGCCCATGCAGAACCCCACCAGTACGCGCGCGGCCAGCAGCCAGCCGATGCCCGGTGCCAGCGCCGAAGCAACGTTGGCGACCAGCAGCAGCCCCAGCAGCACGCACAGGATGCGACGACGATCGATGCCGCCGGCTGCGATCACCACCAGCGGTGCGAACACTGCCGCCAGCAGGGCCGGCAGCGAGATCATCAGGCCGGCGGAGCCGGTGGACGCGCCGAGATCTTCGGCGACAGGGGTCAGCAGGCCCACCGGCAGCATTTCGGTGGTGACCACCGAGAAGATGGCGAGGCCAACCGCGGAAACCGCCCACCACGGATGGCGATGCACAGGCGCGGCATGCGCAGGCGATGAAGCGCTCACGGGATGATGCCTTCAGGGGTGGATGCGGCAACCGGGCGCAAGGCACGTCGCGCGAGAACGGCCAACAGCAGCACGCCCCCGCCTGCCACCAGTGCAACGACAAAGCCGCTACGCACGCCCCCCGCATCGACGCTCTGCCCGGACAGCGCCGCGCCCAGCGCCACGCCGATGTTCAATCCGGCCAGCAGCCAAGTCATGCCCTCGGTCAGGCGCGATTCGGGTACGCGTTGTTCGACCAGCGACATCGCCACGATCATCGTCGGCGCGAAGAACACCCCGGCCAGCAGCACCGCCACGGCCAGCCCGGGCAGGCTGCCGACCCACGGCAGCGGCAGGGTGGTCAGTGCGGTGGCCACTGCGCCGGCCAGCAACAGGCGCCGCAACGGTGCCTGCAGCTTCAGTGCACCGAACAGCAGGCCCGCCGCGCAGCTGCCCAGCGCATAGGCCGACAGCACCAGGCTGGCGGCAAGCGGCTGCCCCCGCTGTTCGGCGAAGGCCACGCTGGTGATGTCGACCGTACCGACAATCACGCCCATCGCCAGCATCAGCAACGCCAGCAGGCGGATCTCCGTGTGCCGCAGCAGCGAGCCCGAGGGAGTTGCACCTTCGTGCTGCTGCAGCGGCGGCTCGGTGCCCCGCTGCAGCACCAATGCGGCGACGCCGACCACCAGCAACAGGGCGGCCGCCAGTACGCCGGCCTGTGGCCATACCGCCACCGACAGCCCCACTGACAACGGTGGACCGACGACGAAGGTCACCTCATCGAACACGGTCTCCAGCGAATACGCGGTCTGCAGCTGCGGGCGACCGCGATGGATCGCAGTCCAGCGTGCGCGCACCATTGCGGACACGCTGGGCATGCATCCAGCCAGCATGGCGGCGACGAAAAGCGCCCAGTCTGGCGCAGCCAGCAGCGTGCACGCGAGCAGCAGCAACAATCCTGCCGCACTGGCCGCAGTAGCCCATGGCAGCACCCTGCCCTGCCCGCGCCGGTCGACCCAGCGCGATACCTGCGGTGACAGCAGCGCATAGGTCAGCACGAAGGTGGCAGACACCGCACCGGCCAAGGCATAGCTGCCGCGCAGCTGCGACAGCAGGGTGATGATGCCGATGCCGGTCATCGGCAGCGGGAGGCGGGCCAGCAGGCCGGCCAGGGCGAGGCCGGCGGTGCCAGGGGCAGCGAACAGGTCGCGGTAGGGGGTGGCCATCAGGATCTCCAGGGCAGCGGCTTGCCTGGCGCTCCCGGCGCCACGACAATACATACAGAGCGTATGAATAAGAGCCTACATTCATACGCGTCGTATGTAAATAATCATGCACTGCGTATGTAAGGAGCTCCGGATGGTCCGTCGCACCCGCGCCGAAATGGAAGAAACCCGTGCCAGCCTGCTGGCCACCGCCCGCCGCGTGTTCAGCGAGCATGGCTATGCCGCCACCTCGATGGATGACCTGACCGCCCAAGCCGGCCTGACCCGGGGTGCGCTCTACCACCACTTTGGCGACAAGAAGGGCCTGCTGGCCGCGGTGGTCGCCCAGCTCGACGCCGAGACCGACCTGCGCCTGCAGGCGATCAGCGATGGCGCGGATGATGCCTGGGACGGTTTCGTGCAGCGCTGCCGTGCCTATCTGGAGATGGCGCTGGAACCGGAGATCCAGCGCATCGTGCTGCGTGACGCGCGCGCGGTGCTGGGTGGCGCCTCACCGGAATCGCAGCGCCACTGCGTGCACTCGATGCAGCGCCTGATCGAACAGTTGATCGCGCAGGGCGTAGCGATGCCGGTGGATGCGCACGCGCTGGCATCGCTGATCTACGGCAGCCTGGCCGAGGCCGCGTTCTGGATTGCAGAGGGCGAGGATGGCGACGCGCGCCTGCGGCAGGCGACGACGGCGCTGGAAATGCTGTTGCGTGGCTTGAAGTCGGCCGGGTGAGGCCCATCCACGCATGGCGTGGATATGCTGCCGCATCCGCTCTGGTAGAGGCCAACCTTGGTTGGCCCTTCTGCGGCACCGCGCGCAACGCGTTCCAACCAAAACAATGGCATCAGTAGATCCACACCATGCGTGGATGAAGCTTTGTCGCGCAGCGCGTGCCAACCAAGGTTGGCACCTACCGGGGAACGGTGGGCCACTCGCGCAGCACCGACACTGGCACGTCCATGCGCGCGCAGGCGCGGCTGGCGAGGCCATCGGGCAGCGCACGGCGGAACAGCGGCGCCATGCCCTGCATCAGCTTCGCTGAAGCGGCCGCCTGCGCACGCTGGCGGCCGCTGCGTTCAAGCATGCCTTCGGCCCAGTCCGGCAGCAGTGCCGCACCGGCGCCAAGGAACACTTCGCGCGACAGCCCCGGCACCGGTACCGGCAGGCGCACGCCGGACAACACCTCCAGCACTTCACGCGAGCGCTCGTCCACACGCAGCTCCGGTTGCCGCGCGCAGAAGTACGCTGCAACCTCGGCTTCACTGCGCGGCACATCCACCGCACCCAGTGCTTCGGCCACGCGGCGGTACTCGTCGTAGTAGCGGTCGGCGATGTGCGCCGGCACCTCGCGCCCGTAGCGACGAAAGCCCTGCAGGAAACCAAACGCCTCAGTCACGTGCACCCATGTCAGCAGTTGTGGATCGTCCGCCGCGTAGGGCTCGCCCTGCGCGGTCTGGCCACGGATCTGTGCATGGATGCGGCGCACCTTGGCCACCAGCGCCTCTACCTCCCCGCTGGGTGCATAGCTGGTACCGGCGACAAACGCAGTGGTGCGACGCAGGCGACCCACCAGGTCATGACGGAAATTGGAGCGGTCGTAGACCCCGGCCAGCGCGCGCGGATGCAGGGTCTGCAGCATCAGCGCACACAGGCCCCCGGCCAGCATCGAGGGGAACTCCGCGTGCAGGCGCCAGGTCACGCTGTCAGGTCCAAACCAGCCCGGGTCACCCAGCGGCTGGTCGTAATCGATGCCGCTCTGGCCACGCGGGAAGGCCTCCAGTACCCAGCGCCGGATCGGCGCGGTGACGGGGCGGGAGAGTCGCTGCAGCAGAGCCGGCATCACAGGTCCAGGAAAAGCGAAAGGGTGGCCGCGAGTTGCGCGGTCGGCCCCGATTCTGGGCGATCACGACGCCGGCGGCGAGTCTTCGCACTCAGCCACGGTTTCATGTGCGGCCGCAGCACATTTCACCCTGCGACATCCTGTCGCAGGCTCCGGCCTCGATGCTGCGATGCAGCAACATTCACCGATTCAGAGAAGGCCCTTACGCGGCTTGGCATTGCGCCCATTGCACGGCTCGCTGGAAGTGCTAGAACTGGACCCGCCACACCGTCCAATGCTGATCGACGCACGTTCCACAAGGAGCCAGCCATGATTGCTTTGTTCAAGGGTTTGGGAATTCTGCTTCGCGACAACGAGCTCTACAGCAGCCCGTTCGATAAACAGGTTGCGCATTGGCGCAATCTCAGCGAGCAGCAGATCCGCGATGAAGTAGCAGTGCTGGCCCAGGCCAAGTGCCAATGGCTGATCGCCTCGATCGTCGGCTGGCAGGCAGCCTCGCTGCTGATTCTTGGCCTGATCGCCAACTACCTGTGGCGTGACGACTTCCATATCACGTTCACCCGCGTGGTAGTCGTGTTCGGCTCGTGGGTCTCGATCCTGTTCGTGATCTGGTTCATGGCCAACATGTTCGATCAGCAGGCCGGTTTCGAGCGCTGGATGAAGGCGTTCAACAGTCGCGCACGCATCAGCTCCAAGGCCGACAGCGTCGAGCACGTGGCCGAGGCCCTGGAACTGGCCGAGCATTACCCGGAAGTGCTCGATTACAAGCAGGCGGTCACCGCCAAGCGCGAGCTGCGCCACGAGGACATCCGCATCATGACCGAGATCGGGCGCATGAAGCAGCACTCCGAACTGGTCGGCCGCCTCAACCACGTGGGCGAGAACGAGCACCACCACGACCTGACACTGCAGCCTGCCTACTGACCCTTCAGGGAAGCGGGGGGACCCACAATGCCACCGTGATCACTCACGGTGGCATTGTTCTTTCCGATCCTCGCTGACGCACTGGGCGAAGCCCTTCGGCAGGTCCCTGAACTCCTGGGTGGTGCCGACCGCCAACGCGAACGACCGTATCGGCGCTTTCGCACACGCGGCGTCAGGACGACAGGCCGGGTCCAGCAGCAGGTAATGGCACTGACCGCTGCGGCTGGCCATGCACTCAAAACGCGCCACGCCGTCCACTACCGTGCGCTTGCTGTACAGCGTGTCCACGCCATTGGCAGTGGTGCGGGTGATCGCGGTTTCGGTGGACTTCTGGCAACCGGCAAGCGCCAGTGCAGCGAGGCCTGCAAGCAGGAAAGGACGCATGCAATGCTCCTGGTAGCGGAAAGGTGCGGTGCGGCTACATGCCGCGGAACAGGCTCATGAATGGTTGGCTGACCACCAGTGTTTCCGTCCGGCCCCGCAGCCGCAGCACGCCGCGCCCGGTATCGTCGCGGCTGACCGCCGCCACAGCCTTCATGTTGACGATGGTGGAGCGGTGGATCTGGCGGAAGTGCTGCGGGTCGAGCACTTCCAGCAGTTCGCGCAACGGTGTGCGCAACAGGCTCTCGCCGGCAGCGGTGACCACGGTGGTGTACTTGTTGTCGGCACGGAAGTAGGCGACATCTTCCAGCATGATCAGCTGCGTCTCGCGGCCGTTGCTGGCGGTGATCCAGGCCAGCGGCGGGCGCTCGGCAGCACCCTGCGATGGCCCCAGCCGCTGCAGCAGGCGTTCAAGCACGGCGTCATCCTGGCGCGTCGATGGCAGCCGCGACAGGATGCGCTCACGCGTCGCCAGCAGGCGTTCGTCACTGACCGGCTTCAGAAGGTAATCCATCGCGCCCTGCTCGAACGCGTCGATGGCGTACTGGTCATAGGCGGTGACGAACACCACCTGGGTGCGCGGGCTCAGCTCGGACAGCGAGCGCGCAACTTCGATGCCACTGATGCCGGGCATGCGGATGTCGAGGAACGCGATGTCCGGCTGCGTCTCGGCCAGTTGCTCCAGCGCACTGGCGCCGTCCTCGCACTCGGCCACCAGCTTCAGCTCCGGCCACAACCGGCGCAGCTGTTCCACCAGTGACTGCCGCAGCAGTTCCTCGTCTTCGGCAATGAGGGCTTCAAGCGGCATGGCTGCGCTCCTTGTGTGTCTGCGGCAAGGTCATGGTCGCGGCCACACCGCTGGGGAAGTTGGCAACGATCGCCACGCCAGCCTGCTCGCCACAGGTCAGGCGCAGGCGTTCGCGCAGGTTCTTCAGGCCGATGCCGGTGCCGCTGGTGCCCGGGCCGAAGCCGAGCCCGTCGTCGGCGACGGTCACGGTCACATGGTCATCGAAGCCACGCGCCAGGATCCAGATCGTGCCACCGCCGGGCTTGGGTTCCAGGCCGTGCTTGATCGCGTTCTCCACCAGCGTCTGCAGTGCCATCGCCGGCAGGTGCACGCCATGCAGCTCATTCGGTACCTGCACTTCCACCGCCAACCGTGCGCCCATGCGGATGCGCAGGATCTCCAGGTAGGCGCGCGTGCGTTCCAGCTCCACGCCCAGCGTCGACACCGACTCGTCCACCTGCGGCAACGAGCTGCGCAGGTACTGGATAAGGTGGCCCAGCATCTGCTCGGCACGTGCCGGGTCGGTGCGGGTCAGCACCTGCGCGTTGGCCAGCGTGTTGTACAGGAAGTGCGGCTCCACCTGCGCATGCAGCAGGTTCAAGCGCGCGACCGACAGTTCCTTTTCCACCTGGGTCTGTTCGGCGGCGGCCTGCTCATCGCGGCGCTGGTCGGCAACACGGCGGCTGATCGCGCGGGTGACCGCTTCGGCATTCTCGAAGTTGCTGCCCTCATCCAGCGCCAGCAGATCGGCCCACCAGCCAGCATCCGGTTCGAACAGCAGAGTGACGGTACTGGTGCCCTGCCCCGGCGTGACCGTCGCCAGCACGCTGTTGCGCTTGATCGCCAGCCGCGCCGGCAGGTTCCAGCGCGAGGGCTGGCGGCCATTCCAGAGGTCCACCCGGCGCACGTAGGCGCGCACCTGCAGGCTGCCGGCCGAGCTTTCCACATCTTCCACGCGCGGAAGTTCGGCAATCGCCGCTTCCACCACGGCATAGGCCTGGCCGGCATCCATCGGCAGTTCCACCTGGCGGCGCTGGCGCCCGGACAACGTGGTCGAATCCAATCGGCCGGCCACCAGCCAGACCCGGCGCACGTGGGTAATCGCGCTGCCCAGCGCGGAGATCATCAGGAACATCGCCAGCAGGCCGAACACCCAGCCCGGGCCATCGTTCATGCCGCTGAAGATGCCGCTCCAGACCATGCCGGCGACAACCAGCGCGGCGGCCCAGGCCAGCAGGTGGCGGATCAGGAGAGAGAGGCTGGCGAACACGGCGGCGCCTTGGAGGAAGGGGGTGAGCCGAGCATAGAGCGGCCCGCCGGGCAAACAAGCGGGCTGCGACGAAGGCCGGAAAAGCGGGGATGGAAGGCCATCTGGTAGTGCCGGCCGCTGGCCGGCTCCCCACTTTCTCCGCATGCATCACAGGGATGCCGGCCAGCGCCCGGCACTGCCCGGGAGGCGCCGGGCGAACCCGGCGCATGCCCTTACTTGCGCTGGTCGGCGCTGGCGTCACGCACGGCACGGAACGATTCGTCCTTGCTCCAGTTCGGCCAGCTGCGCGTGTTGGCCAGCTGGTTGCCCAGCGTGTACAGCACTTCCAGGTCGCGGGCGGCACCGGCAAACACCCAGTCCGGCTGCCATTCGTCGCCCTGCTGGTGGTAGCGCTTGGCGGTGTAGTCCTCGGAGGCCTTCTTGCCTGCGGCCACCCCGCCGTCCACCCAGTCCTGGCCGGCCGACCACGACAGCGCCGGCACGCCACGCTTGGCGAACGGGAAGTGATCGGAGCGGAAGAACAGGCCGGCTTCCGGCTTCGGGTCCGGCGTGTAGCGGATATCCCAGCCCTTGGCCACGTCCTTCAGCTGGTCCAGCAGCTCGAAACGCGCGGCACCGTAGATGCCGAAGTCACGCGACGGCCCGAACGGCGCCATGCCGTCCATGTTGATCACCGCCACGGTCTTTTCCAGCGGATACAGCGGATGGGTGGCGTAGTACTCCGAACCCAGCAGGCCCTTTTCCTCGGCGGTGACCGCCAGGAACAGCACTGACCTCTCCGGACGCTTGGCCTTGGCGAAGCCGCGCGCCAGTTCGATCAGCGAGGCGGTGCCGCTGGCGTTGTCCAGTGCGCCATTGAAGATGCGGTCGCCACGTGCGTCGGGCTCGCCCACGCCGATGTGGTCCCAATGCGCGCTGTAGACGATGGTCTCGTCCGGGTGGCGGCTGCCTTCCAGGCGCGCGGCCACGTTGTGCGAGGTGATCACTTCGGTCTTCACCGCGTACTTCGCGTCCAGGCTGGCGCCGGTCAGCGGCACCGGGGTGAAGTCGCGCTGCTGCGCCTTCTTCTTCAGCGCCTCGAAATCCTGCCCGGCCGAGCGGAACAGCTCAACGGCCAGGTCGCGCTGGATCCAGCCTTCCAGCAGCGGGTGGCTGTCGGCCGGGTTGTCGCGCACCACGTCGAACATGGTGTTGGTGTTGGAGCCGGCCACGGTGGCCCAGCCGTACGACGCCGGTGCGGTCTCGTGCACGATCAGCACGCCCAGCGCACCCTGGCGGGCGCCTTCTTCGTACTTGTAGGTCCAACGGCCGTAGTAGGTCATGCCCTTGCCGTCGAAGTCACCCTGGCCGGTCTCGAAGTCCGGGTCGTTGATCAGTACGACGGCGATCTTGCCCTTCAGGTCCACGCCCTTGAAGTCGTCCCAGTTGCGCTCCGGGGCCTTCACGCCGTAACCGAGGAACACCAGCGGGGCCTTGCTGATGTCGACGTTGCTGGCCCCGTTCATGGCGGCGCGCACGGCAATCTGCTTGCCCTGTTCCAGCGGCAGGGTCTTGCCGCCCTGGTGCAATGCCAACTGCGGCGCGCCGACGATGTCGCCCTTGCGCAGCGGCACGGCCTGGGTCCACAGGCGCTTGCCGTCCTTGAGGTCACCGCCCGGCTGCAGGCCGGCGTCGGCGAACTGCTTGCTGAGGAAGGCGATGGTCTTTTCTTCGCCGGCGGTGGCCGGGGAGCGGCCTTCGTAGGCGTCGGAGGCCAGTTCCTTGACGTCGGCGGAGATCCGCGCGCCATCGAATTTCGGGGTGGCCGCCATCAGTGCGCTCGACACCGACAGGGCCAGCAGGCCCAGTACTACTCGTTTCATTGCTCTCTCCAGCAGGAAATCCTTCTGGAGTGTAATGGGATTCGGCAGGGCTGCGCCCTGCACCTGCCGAAACAACGGCAACAGCCGAAGCAACAGCAAAAGCTGGTTTCCTGAGGGTAGGCGGGGTGGGTCCGGTTGCGGGGGACGCTGCAAGTACATCCATGTAAGCTCGGTCGCCGCATCCATGCGGCTCACGCCCCCGCAACCGGACCCACCCCGCCTTCGACAGGTTCCCGCTGCTGTTGGTAGGTGTCGACCTTGGTCGACACATCGCTGTTGGTAGGTGTCGACCTTGGTCGACACGCATGGAAAACACGAAGGGGTCAGATCCCTTTCCCGGCGGGAAAGGGCTCTGACTCCATCGGTGTGTTGCTTGAGCCTGTTACCAGTTCGGGTCTTCGGCCGGCGCGGCAGCGGGCTTGGGCTTCGGCTTGGCGGCCGGGCGTGCGGCAGCTGCGGGAGCGGCCGAGGCAGTCGCGCCTGCGGCGGCGGCGGCCGGCTTGTTGCCCAGCTTCTGGCGCAGTTCGATCTGGCCCGGACGGAAACCGCCGCGCATCGCGTCGACGCCGTCTTCGATGGTGCCGTACGAGGTCTGTGCAGCGACGCGGTCGATGCGGATGGTGCAGCACGGGTGTTCGCTGCGGCCCAGCGAGCGGCCGGTCTGCGGGTCCTTCAGTTCTTCGCCCAGGCGCACGGCCTGCCAGCGCTGGCCGGCCTGCACGGTGTCACCGCCCTGGCTCAGCACCACCTGGTCACCGTCCACCGAGACCACCGACACCGGAAACAGCGTGGTGACGATGCTGGTGCCGATCTGGCCCGACAGCGATTCCATCATCGCCGCGGCCATGTTGCGGCCGTTGACCACGCGTGGCAGGGTGCTGGGGCCGGTCGAGGCCAGCTGGTGGTCGAAGCTGTCGGACATCACCACCTGGCCGGTAGTGGCGTTGATCAGGCGCAGGGTGATGCGGCCGCCACCGGAGTACGAGGTCACCTGGCGGTCGGACATGCGCAGGTTGCGCACGCTGCGCGGGTACTCGAAGCGTTCGATGGTCGGTATCAGGATCAGATCGGTCGCCAGTTGCTGGCCCACGCGCGCGGTGTCCTGCAGGCGCACGTTGCCGCTGTTGATGTGGTCGATCTCGGCCTGCAGTTCGTCGCCGAATTCGCGGTCCAGCACGATGAAGCGCTGGGTCTGGGTCAGCGTGTCGGACAGGCGCGCACGGATCGCGTCGGCCACTTCATCGGCATCCACGCGGCCATCGCCTACGGCGTAGCTGCTGGCCTTGGTGCGCGGCAGTGCAACCACGATCTTCGGCTTGCCCTGCTCGTCCGGCGCGCGGTACTGGGCGATCTGCGCGCGCACGCGCACCTTCCAGTAGCTGCGCATGCTGCGGTGGGTCACGTCGGAATCGAACGAGCTTGCACCACGCTTGGCATCGACGCTGACCTTCTCGTCGTAGCTTTCCCTGACGCTGGCCGAGGCCGAACCGCTCTTGGCCGAGGCTTCGCCGGACGCATTGGCCGACGCCGAGCCCTTGAAGCTCCAGCCTTCATCGCTGGCGCGCACGCGGGCGATGGTTTCCTCGTCCAGCTGCCGCACTTCATCCTGCGACAGGATTTCATAGCCCAGCACCGCGCCCTGCGAGCCGGCGATCATCTGCTGGGTGAACGCGTCGGCGCGGATATCGCCGACGTGTTCGCCATCCACATCCACATGCAGGCCTGCGCGCAGGCCCTGCATCTGGCTGGCCACGCGTACGCCGTTGACCTGCGCCACGGCCGACTGCAGCGCCGCCAGCACCGCCAGTTCCGGGGTGCTGCCGATGCCGTCGGCTTCGCGCGCGACCTGGGTGGTGCCGCCGAAATCCGGCGTGCCACGCAGGGGCGCTGCTTCCACTGGCGCATTGCTGGCCAGTGCACTGGTTGCCTTGTCCTTGGCGGGCGCGGCGGCCGGGGTGTCCTGCTTGCCGCAGGCTGCAAGCAGCGCGGCGGCCAGGCCCAGGCCGATCAAACGGGTTGTCATACGCATGGAGATTCGCCTCGGATCAGATCGAGTCGAGCATCGAGTCGGCGTTGGACGGCACCTTCACCTTGCTCTTCCTGGCGAAGGTCACGGCCGACTTGGTCGAACCGTACAGGCCCTGGATGAAGCCCGGCGATTCCTTGGCCACCCATGCGCCCGCTGCCAGCTTGCGGCCAACGGTGGCCAGCTGGGTCGCGCCCAGGTTCTTCATGCCGGCGGTGAAGCTGCTGGCTTCGCCGCCCAGCTTCTGTGCTTCGGCTGCCGACGCCAGCAGCGAGACCAGGCCTTCGGCGTAGTGCTGCTTGGATTCAGCGTTCAGTTCCGGCTGAGCGGCCTGGCGCTCGTTGATCGCGGCCTGCGCAGCTTCGCTGACCGACACCGACTTCTTCATCGCATCGACGCTGACCGAACCCGACGACAGCGCCTGGCGCTCGGCTTCCAGCAGCTGCACCTGCTCGGCCAGGCCGAAGGCGCGGGCGAACGAAGTCTGGGCCTGCAGCGAGTGCGACTGCGAGCTGACGAAACGACGCACCAGCGCTTCCTGCGCGGCTTCATCCGGAGCGGCGGCGCTGGAGGCGCTGCTGCTGGAGGTGCCGGTGGCGGCACCGGCCAGGTCCTTCAGCTTGCCCAGGCCCGCGTGGGCCGGCATCGACAGGGTGGCGGCAGCGATGGCCACGACAAGAGCGGTATTGCGGATCATATGAGTGTCCTTTGGGAGATACGGCCGCGAAGCGGCACGTGGGAATCGGTAACCCCAGCGCGATGCCGAGCGAGCTCGGCACCCACCGGGTGGCGGATCAGCGGACTGCCTTGACGTTCAGTTCGTTGATCATCTGCTGGGCGGCCTTCTCGGCAGCCAGCTGCAGGGCATTGGTACGGGCCACGGTTTCATTCGGGCCGGTGCCGGAGAACTGCACCGGGCCCACCGACGACACGGTGCGCGGGAAACGACCGGTCACGTCCAGCACCTTGCCGGTGACCGTGACGAACACGCGGGTGTTGCCGCTGGCCGGATCGCGGTCGCGCATGCCGACGTCGAGGGTACCGACGGCGATGTAGGGGATGTTGGCCGCACGGATGCCGTTGGCGGTATCGCGCAGGGTGGCGGCAGACAGGTCGTTGCCGGTGCTGAAGTCCTTGCGGATGCGCTCGATGCTCAGCAGGCCGCGCGATTCGCCTTCCACGTACTCGGCTTCAACCACTTCGTAGCCGGCGGCGCTGAAGGCACCGGTCATCGCGGTGTTCACTTCAGCGGCGTTGGCCACCTTCCAGCTGATGTTGTCGCTGCGCTGGGTGGTGCTGCCACCGCTGGTGACCGACACCGAGCCGTTCTGGTTGATGCTGCCGTTGGTGCTGACCGAGTTGCCACGGAAGCTGTCGCCTTCACGGGTGTTCTCGCTGTAGCTGCTGCTGGCGTCGACGCGGCGGTATTCCTTGTCCTGGAACGACTGCACGGTGTCCTGCGAGCGTGCCATGAACAGGAAGGTCAGCAGCGAACGCTGCGCGGCGGTGGCACCGGCCACGGCCGAACCTGCGTCCAGCTTGGTCTGCAGCAGCGTGGTGTTGATCTCGGCGCGGACAGTGACGGTGTAGGTCTTGGCCTTCTTGTCTTCGGTGTCCGACAGCGGCACGGCACTGAGCACATAACGGTCGATCTCGCCGATGAACTCGGCGCGGCGGGCTTCGAACAGGCGCAGCTTGGCCGCACCGGTTTCAGCGATGTACGCCTCCAGTGCATTAACCTTGGCCTTGTTCAGGGCCTGCGCGCGGGTGTCGGCGCTCAGGCGCAGGCCGTAGCTGGCCGAACCGGTACCGCGCGAACTCGCGGTCTGCGCGGCGACCGGCGAGGCCACCACCAGCGCGATGAGGATGAGCAGGATGGTACGCATCAACGACATGACTTGATCAACTCCTGGAGGGCTTGGGTCTGCTGCTGCAACGGGCGGCCGCCCGGCTTCTGTTCGTCCAGCCATGCGCGCGAATCGGCACGCTTGGCGGCGGCGCCGGCGAAGGCATCGAAGCCGGCCAGCAGGGTTTCGTAGCTGGCCGACCACTGGTCGACCTGCCACTGCGTGACCGGCACCACCTTGGTGGCGCCCTTGCGCAGCGGCTGTTCGAAATAGACCTTGCCGGAGAACGGTTCGGTCACTTTGGCGGTGAAGAATGCGCCGAACAGCATCGTCTTCATCGCCGGGGTTTCATTGATGACGCCGTTCTTCAGCGCATCGACCTGCACAGTGATGACGTAGTCCGGCTCGGGAATCTTCAGCTGGTAGACCTTGCCGTCGGCAAAGCGGGCGGCCATCGCACCACCGATCGCCTGGCCCGAGGCCGGCGGCAGCAGGCCGACGCCGGTATTGGACGACAGCGTCTTGGACAGTTCATGGGCCAGCGTGGCGCGCAGCGGGGTTTCCCACTTCGGGTCGGGCAGCTTGGCGCGGACCGCGTCGGACAGGGTTACGCCACCGACCTGCAGGCGACGCACGGCGGCATCGGGCAGCTTGGCCTGGGCGAGACTGGCGGCCAGCACCTGCGACAGGCTGGTATCGGCGCTGCCGTACAGCAGATCGGCGACGATCGCGTCGATATCGTCGTTGTCCGGCCGATAGTCCTGCACGTCGATGCGCTGCAGGGTCAGCGGATAGGACGCGATCACCTGGCGCTCGCGGAAATCGAAGAACAGTGCCTGCAGGGCCACTTCCACCAGCACTTTGTACTGGTTGCCGATCGGCTCGACCGAGACCAGTTCGCGGTCCAGTGCGGCGGCCAGCACAGTCGCGCTGGTGGTGCCGTCGAGCATCGCCACCGGCTGGTCGATCAGCTCCAGGTTCGCCGGCGGCCGGCGCTTGAGCGCCTGCGCCAGGGTCTGGTTCAGCGGGATCAGGCCGCGGTTTTCCAGCACGGCATGCGCATGCGGCGTGGTCGCCTGCACGGCAGCGGCATCCGCGGTATAGGCAAAACCGGCCCAGTAGGCCTGCTGCGATTTGTCAGCCGCCTGCGCGGCCATCGGCCACACGGCCAGGCACAGGGCACAGGCAAGCAGGCGCGCAAAAGCGCGCGATGCGCTCTTCGTCCTTGAATACATCCAACCGCTCCTCGGTCAATACGCACGGAATGCGGACGCTGATGCGTCCGCTGGGCGCGAAACATAGCCGCTCAGGCGCCTGCCGACAAGTGCTGCGTTCGTCGCAGTCACTCCTGGGGCGGCAGTCCGGCCCGTTGGCGCAGCAGGCCCCGCTCCGCCTGGTTCTGGCTGAGTCTGGCGGCTTCGGCAAAAGCATGACGTGCGTCGAGGTCGCGCCCCAGCGCCTGTAGTATCTCCGCGCGGACGACCTCCAGCGGGGCATAGTCGCGCAGACGTGCATCCACCAGCAGTGGCTGCAGTTGTGCCCACGCAGCGAACGCGCCCTCGCTGCGCAGCACCGCCACGACCCGATTCAAAGCGACAACCGGCGAAGGCATCACCCGCAGCAACTGGGTATAGAGCGAAGCGATACGTGGCCAGTCGGTGGCTTCAGCCCGACGTGCCGCCGCATGGCAGGCGGCGATGCGCGCCTGCAGTACATAGGGATCATCAGCACCACCGGCGGCCAGCGCGCGGGCCAGCACCTGCTGCCCGCGTTCGATCTGCAGCCAGTCCCAGCGCGCGCGGTTCTGCTGGTCCAGCAGCACCGGCGCGCCCTGCGCGTCGGTCCGTGCCGCAGCACGCGATGCCTGCAGTTCCATCAGTGCCAGCAGGCCCAGCACCGGCGGCACCGGCAGCCGGTGCGCCAGGATGCGTGCGAGCCGCAGTGCCTCCTCGCACAGCGCCGGACGCATCCAGTCATCGCCGGCGCTGGCCGCGTAACCTTCATTGAAGACCAGGTAGATCGCCTCCAGCACCGAAGCCAGTCGCTCGGGCATCGCGTCCGCGCGCGGCACCTCATAGGGCACCTGCTTCTGCGCCAAGGTGCGCTTGGCGCGCACGATGCGCTGGGCGATGGTCGGCTCGGGCTGCAGGAACGCACGTGCGATCTCGACGGTGGTCAGGCCACCGAGCAGGCGCAGGGTCAGTGCCACCCGCGCATCGGCCGGCAGCACCGGATGGCAGGCCACGAACATCAACCGCAGCAGATCGTCACCCAGGTCATCCTCCAGCGCCTGGCTGTCATCCGGTGCCGGCAGCGCCGCTGGGTGCAGTTCCTCGCCCCACTGCGCATGCTGCTGCGCCACCCGCTGGTGTTGGCGCAGCACATCGATGGCACGGTTGCGCGCAGTGGTCATCAGCCAGGCTCCGAGGTTGTCCGGGATGCCCTGTTCCGGCCAGCGCTCCAGCGCGGCCAGCCAGGTGTCCTGGGCCAGCTCCTCGGCACGGCCGACATCGCCCCCGAGCAGCCGCGCCAGGCGCGCGATCAACACCGGCGACTCCATCCGCCAGAGGGTTTCCAGACGCTGCGTCAGTGCGGGATCGGGCATGCGCCGATCACAGCACGCACGCCCGGCCCGCACAAGCGCCGCAGCTCACGCTTCAACAATCGGCTTGAAGCCGCCCCAGAACATGCGCCTGGTATCGAACGGCATGTCCTTCGGGCCCAGCGACGCCAGCCGCGGGTCGGCCATTACCCTGGCGTTGATGCGGTCGCGCGCCGCGCGCGAACGGAACACCACGAAGGCGACGATCACCGTTTCGCCGGGCTTTGCCTTGACCGCACGCGGGAACGAGGTGCTCTTGCCCGGTTCCACATCGTCAGCCACGCATTCCATGTACTGCAGCGCGCCATGGTCCTTCCACACCGCACCGGCCTTGCGGGCGAGGCGGCGGTAGGCCGCCACCTTGTCCTGTGGGCACGGCAGCACGTAAGCATCCACGTAAGCCATGAGGGTTCTCCCTTGCGGCGGCCGTCAGCCCGGCTCGCCGTCCATGTGTGCGATTTCCCAGAGATGGCCATCCAGGTCCTGGAAGCCGCGCTGGTACATGAAGCCGTAGTCGCGCGCCGGCTGCGGTTCGCTGGCACCCGCCGCAAGCGCCTTGTCCACCATCACGTCCACCGCCTTGCGGCTGTCGGCCGACAGGCAGGTGATCACCTCGGTGTGGCTGTGCGCATCGGCAATCGCCTTGTTGGTGAACTGCTTGAAGAACGGCTGGGTCAGCAGCATCACGAAGATGCTCTCGCTGATGACCATGCAGGCCGCATCGTCGTTGGTGAAGGTCGGGTTGAAGCCGTAGCCCAGCGCGGCGAAGAAGGCCTTGGATGCGTTGAGATCCTGCACAGGCAGGTTGACGAAGATCATCTGCGGTTGCGGTGCACTCATCGGTGAAGCTCCTTGTGGATGAAAGAAAGAGAGGAATCAGGGTTGCTTCATGCAGTTGACCATCCACGGCTTGCCGTAGCGGTCGATCAGCATGCCCCAGCGGTGCGCCCAGAACGTTTCAGCGATCGGCATCTGCACCTGGCCACCTTCGGCCAGCGCCGCGAACACGCGCTCGGCTTCCTCGATGCTGTCGACGTCGACATTGATGGTGGTCGAACCACCCTCGCCACCGCCGGGACCGTCGGCTGCCATCACGATGGCGCTGCCGATTTCCAGCTGGCTGTGCGCGACGTGGTCCAGGGTTTCCGGCGGCATTTCGTTGCAGCCCGGCGAGCCGTCGGAGGGCGGCATGTCGCGGTACTTCATTTCCGAGGTGACCTGGCCACCCAGCGCCTTGGCGTAGAACGCCATCGCCTCATGGGCCTGGCCGCTGAAGCCGAGGAAGGGAATCAGTTTCATGGCAATACTCCGTTGTGCGGTTCAGGGCAGTAGTGCCGGGTCGTGCCCGGCAGGGAGATGAATCGGGTCAATCTTCCAGCTGTGCACGCAGACGCTGTTCCTGCTGCTGTAAGTCGGGAGTGAAGGCTTCACCGAAGTCTTCGGCGGAAATCAGCGGGCGCAGCTCCAGCGTGCCGCCACTGTTGAACGGCGCGCGGCTGGCCCATTCAACGGCCTCGTCCAGCGACCGCACCTCCCACAGCCAGAAGCCGGCGATCTGTTCGCTGGCAGGACCGAACGGACCGGCCTCGACCCTGGGTGCGCCGCTGCCGAAATGAATGCGACGGCCGCGCTGGGTGGCGTGCAGGCCTTCACCGGCCAGCATGATGCCGGCGGCCACCAGTTGTTCGTTGAAGGCGCCCATTTCGGACAGTTCCTGTTCGCTGGGCATGCGGCCGGCTTCGGAGTCGGCGTTGGCCTTCACGATCACCATCACTTTCATTGCGGTCTCCCGTGGGGACGCGTGGTGCGTGCCCTTCATTGGGTACAACGAACCAGGGGGCTGGGAATCGACACGTCTGTTGGAAATTTTTTTCTTGCGCGGAAAGCGCGCCTTCGGCGGGAGTCGGCGAACGGCGGAGCCCCTCCGTGGTGGGGTTGGGTTGGTCGCTGAAAGCTGGGTTCCTGTGGGTGGGCCGGGCGGGTGGGATTGGCGGGGACGCCGTGAACCCGTCCATGGGGGCTTAGCCGCGGCATCCATGCCGCAGATACCCTGCCAATCCCACCCGCCCGGCCCCAGACATATCTCTGCGGCTGCCCCACCACGGGAAAATCAAGAGAAAAGGCAGAGCAAAGGCACCAGCAACAGCGATTGGCTGGCGGCCTCGGCTTTGCGAGCGAAGCGACCCGCTTTTGCTCTTGTTTGTGATTTTCCGTGGTGGATCAGCTGCAGAGATCTGTCCAAGGCCGGGTGGGTAGGCGGGGCGGGGGTGTCCGCGGCATGGATGCCGCGGCCAAGCCCCCATGGACGGGTTTACGGCGTCCCCCGACCCGCCTACCCACCCGGCCAAGCCCAAGAATCACGCTGTAGCGCCACCACGGAGGGGCTCCGCCGTTCGCCGATCCCCGCCGAAGGCGCCGCCTCCCGCGCTGCAACATGCTCACGCGCAAACCTGCGCGATCATGGACACTCCGCCCCCCGCCAGGACCGTGCCATGCAGCAGTACCTGCTTCTGATCTACATCGAGCCTGCCCTGCTGCAGGCCCTGCCCACCGAAGAATTCAACGCGCTGATGCGCGACTGCCTGGCCCACGCCGACAAGCTGCAGGCCGAGGGCACGCTGCTGGCCGCGCAGAAGCTGCAACCGGTCGACACCGCGCAGACCCTGCGCGTGCGCGATGGCCACAGCCGTGTACTGGATGGCCCGTTCGCCGAAACCCGCGAACTGCTGGCCGGCTTCAACCTGATCGTCGCCCGCGACCGCGACGAAGCCATGCGCATCGCCCGCGACTTCCCATGGGCGCGCTTCGGCAGCATCGAGGTGCGGCCGCTGGAAGACATGGACGCCGAGCGCGAGCGCTGCGGCGCCCCGGCTGCGGCTATGGCAGCAGCCGTACCCTGATCTCGCGCGGGCCCACGCCTTCGTTGCCGCTGTAGTCGCGCACGCTGGAGCGCACGATGTACTCGCCCGGTGGCAGCGCCGCCGGCTGCCAGCGCCCGGTTTCCATCAGGCCATCACGCACGGTGTTGGTGGCCAGGTAACGGAACCGGGTCACCGCACTGCCATGCACGGTGATACCGCTGTCCGGTGCGTAGGCCACGCGCACCGCTTCCTTCTGCGGCGGCATGCGGTTGAACACGATGTTCCAGCGCGGCTGCTCGTAACCCTGCAGGGGCTGTCCGCCGGCATCGAGGATCTGGTAGCCCACCTGGTACATGCCCAGGCGACGACGCGGCAGGTTGTTGTCGACCTGGTCCCAGGCCTCGATCACGATCTGCACGCCGCGGCCCTGGCGCGCCACCATCACCACGCCATCACTGCCGGCGGCCATCGGCTGGTCGTTGTCGTCCAGCAGCGCCACATCGGTGATGCGCGGTGCGAAGTGGTCGGCGTAGTTGTGGAAGCCCAGCGCCACGGCATTGGTCTCGAAACCACCGGTACCCACGGCCAGGTGCACGTGCGCCTGGTTGTTGATGCTGCCCAGGCGGTCGCCGACGTGGATGCGCATGCCGCGGCGCACGCGCATCCGCTCCAGCTTGCCCTGCTCGTCATACAACGCCTGCCAGCGCGCATCGTAGGGCTCATCGCGCGGGGTGCGGCCGACCCGCATGTGGATGTACTTGAGGCGGTCCACCGCCAGGCCCTCGGCCTGCTCACCCAGGTTCCAGGCGGCCACCGGGCTGCTGATCTTGCCCTCGGCAATCGCCAGCACGGTCTGGCCCACATCACCGCGCACGTCGAAACCGCCATGCAGGTGGTGGCGGCTCTCGCCGGTGAAGTTGCCGCGTACCTCACCCAACGTACCGACCACTTCATGCCAACCGCCCTGCGGTGCCAGCGGCCAGCGACCGCCCGTCTCAGGCAACGCCGCATCGGCAGCCGGGCCGACCAGTGCCGGTGCCGGTAGTTCGCCCACCGGCAGCGGGCGCAGGCGATGCAGACGGTAGCTGGCGGCGTCGGCCACCAGCACGCTGCCATCGGCATCCATCGCCAGCCCGCTCGGGCGGGCCAGGCGCGGCAGGCGACCATTGCCAACCAGCGCGATCTGGTGGCCCTGCGGCGTCACCTGCACGATGCGGCCATCAAGATCGCCCACGTACAGCACACCGTCGTGGGTGGTGGCCAGCGACAGCGGCCCATTGATCACGCCACCGGCGGCGACCACGGTGCTCACCGTGCCGTCGGCGCCTACGCGGCGCACCGCGTTGTTGAACAGGTCGGCCACCAGCAGCGCGCCCTGCGCGTCGAAGGCCAGCGCCACCGGCGTATCGAAGCGCGCAGCGGCACCGGTGCCATCGGCCAGGCCCGGCCGATCGCCGCCGGCCAGGGTGCGCACGTTGCCATCGGTACCGATCACCCGGATGCGGTCATTGAAGGTATCGGCCACGTAGACCTGGCCCTGCGCATCCACTGCGATGCCCATCGGCGCATCAAAGCGTGCCTGCATGGCAGGGCCATCGGCGTGGCCCTGTTCGCCACCGGCCAGCGTGGTCACCTGGCCATCGATGCCGATACGGCGGATGGCATGGTTGCCGGTGTCGGCCACATACAGGTTGCCCTGCGCGTCGGCGGCAATGCCCGAAGGCGTATTGAAACTGGCCTGCAGTGCCGGGCCATCAACGCGCCCCTCGCCCTGCCCGGCCACCGTTTCAACGCGACCATCGGGAAGGCGGCGACGGATCCGGTTGTTGTCACCGGCATCGGTGAAATAGACGCTGCCATCGGCACTGCGCAGCAACGCGTACGGATCGGCGAAACGTGCCTGCGCGGACGCGCCATCGCGGTCACCCGGGTGGCCATCGCCGGCCAGCGGTTCGATCTGCGCGGTCCACGCCAGCGGCGTTGGAACCGGACCCGCCGGTTCAGCCAGCGTATGCAGCGGTGTCTCCCACCAGGTTGCGGCCAACGCCACTACCGTCGCCAATGCTACGCCTGCCGCCATCCATTGCCACCGTGCCATCGTGCTGCGCTGCCTGCCTGCTGTCTGAAGAGGCACCGACAATAGTCGCTGAACGCACGATCCGCCATGGCCAATCGTGCGGTCAAACGCCAGAGTTCCATCCATCGCGCTTGTTCTCGCTGGCTGCAGCGGGTTCAATGCGGTTCCCACGGATGGAAATCCTCCATGCCCCGCATCCTCCCCGTCGCCGCCCTGCTGATTGCCGCATTGGCCAGCACATCCGCCACTGCTTCGATCACGGTGGTACCGCAGAAGCCGTCCGTCACCGCCGATGCGATGCACCAGGCCTATGCTACGCGATGGGATGAAGCCATCCAGCAGTCGCGCAGTGGCAACACGCTGGGCGCGCTGATCGCGATGGAACGGTTGATGGAAGATCCGATGCTGGATGACTTCGATGCCGAACACCGCGGCCGCGCCGCGCAGGTAGCCGGCTGGACCGCAATGGTGCAGAAGAAGCCGGACCAGGCCCGCCGCTACCTGCAGCGCGCACAGGAAGCATTGCCGGACGACGCGCAGATCCTGCTGACCCTGGTCTCGGTGGAACTGTCCGAGAACCAACCGGCACCTGCCACGAAGCACCTGGTGCAGGCGCTGAAGCATGCCGACGCGCCGTTGCCGGTGGACCACCACGCGATCAACTACCTGCAGTTCCGCCTGCGGGACCAGCCCCAGCAGCGCATGGAACTGCTGCAGGCGCTGTTCGACAACGGCTGGAAGAGCGGCGGCCTGGAACCCACCGGGCTGTGGCTGGCGCTGGCCACGCTGCAGGCCGACAACGGCCGTGGCGACAGGATTCCCGCCACGCTGGCGCGCATCACCGGCCCCGCCGAGATCATCCGCCTGCGCAGTGACAAGCGGTTTGATCGCTATGTCGACCGCGCCGATGCCCGCTTCGATCCGGTGCAGGCTGCACAGAAACACCTCGACGAACTGCGGGTCTCCGGCCTGCTCGACCGGGCGCTGGACGCACGCATGGCCGAGTTCAGCAGTACGCTGCTGATGCTGGACCGCAACGAGGAAGTGCTGGCACTGACCGATGGCATGGCCGGTGCGGCGGCCGAAGGTGAGTCGCCCTCGGCGGCGGAAGCCGAATGGGTGGCATGGCTGCTCAACAGCCGGCTTACGGCGCTGCGCCGGTTGGGCCGTACCGACGATGCGCTGGCCACAGCCAGGCTGGCCGCACGCATCGGTGCGCTGGGCCCGGATGGTGCCGAGCACCAGTTCAACGTCGGCTTCGTGCTCAGTTCGCTGGGCCGCATGCAGGACGCTGCTGCCGCAGTGAATGACATGCCAGGCCTGGCCGGTTACGGCAAGGCGGCCCAGGCACTGCTGCAGTTCGCTGCCGCCCGCGAACGCGGCGATGCCCAGGCAGTGGAAGCCGCCCGCTCGGTGATCCTTGCCCAGCGCGACGACGCACGCCTGTTCCATCGCGAGATGCTGCTGGACGAAGGCAACCTGGACGGCGCAGCCGCAGTGCTGATCGAACAGCTGCGCTCCCCCACCGACCGTGGCGAGACGCTGGCCTCCCTGCAGGACATGCGCACCTACCCCTCGCTGCCCGGTGACGTGAAGATCGATGCGGCCTGGCGTGCGCTGAAGCAGCGCGCCGACGTGCAGGCCGAGGTGGCACGCGTCGGCCGCATTGAGCGCTACGACCTGGTCAGCGCTTCCACTTCGCGCTGAGCCGATTTTCTGTGGCGCCGAGCGTGGGCTCGGCACTACACCTTCCGCCTAGCGGGCTGGCACCTCGGTACGGATGCCCATCGCTTCGCGGTAGCGTGCATACAGGGCCATCACCTTGTCCACATAGGCCAGGGTTTCGGCGTAGGGCGGCACGCCCTTGTAGCGGGTGACTGCACCGATGCCCGCGTTGTAGGCGGCCGCCGCCAACGGGCGATCGCCGTTGTAGCGGCGCAGCAGCGCGCGCATGTAGCGCGCGCCGCCCTCGATCGACTGCTGCGGCGAAAACGGATCGCGCACGCCATATTCCTGTGCGGTCTCCGGCATCAACTGCATCACGCCCTGTGCGCCCTTGGTCGAGACCGCCAGCGCATCGAAGTTGCTTTCGGCATGGGCAATCGCGCGCAGCCATGCGTCATCGACACCCGTGGCCTTGGCCGCGGCCTTGAACTGCTTGGAGTGCTGCGCCAACTGCGGCTTGCCGACCTTGCCCAGGCCTTCGTGGGCAGGTTCGCCCGGCGGCGTGGCCACTGTGAACTTCAGGAACACCCGCGAGCCGGGCAGGTTGCGGGTGGAGTAGACCAGCGCGCCATCCTGCTCGCGCTCGTACAGCACGCCGCTGAACACGCCCATGTTGCCCCACAGGTTCGGGGTCTGGATGGCGTTGTCGTCGATTTCCTTCGCGGTGCAGCGTGAACCGGGTTCCGGCGCGGTGGCCAGGCTGACGGTGTTGCCCTGCACGCAGCGGTAGACGGTGCGCGCGGCGGCCAGCCCGGGCCACAGGCTGGGCAGCAGCAACAGCGCAAGCAGGAGAGGGTGACGGGACATGGCGGCCGGATCATCCGGCCGCGCCCGCTAATGTTGGGTGAATGGGGGCCGGCAGGGCTGCGCCCTGCACCCGCGCCGGCGCCCGCGGCGGTAGAGTCGACTGTCAGTCGACTATCGCGCGCAGCGCGGGGTTTTCCGGTGACTCACGGGAGAGCAGTCGACTAACAGTCGACTCTACCGACGTTCCCGATTTCGGCCTTGCCGCCCCCCGCATCCCCGGTCATTTCGCGGTCCTCCGACGCACCCAATACCCCACGCCCAGCAGCACGAACCACACCGGGCTGGCGATCAACGCCTGGCGGGTGTCGGCCTGCAGGCTCAGCAGCACCAGCACGGCGGCGAAGAACACCAGGCAGGCCCAGCACATGGCAACACCGCCGGGCATCTTGAAGATCGATGCGGCATGGCGCTCCGGATAGCGGCGGCGATAGGCCATGTAGGCCACCAGGATCAGCGACCAGACGAAGATGAACAGCACCGTCGCCAGCGTCGTCACCAGGGTGAAGGCGGTCACCAGGTTCGGGATCAGGTAGATCAGCAGCGTGCCACCGAGCAGGCACAGGCACGAGAACAGCAGGCCGCGGGCGGGCACGGCGGCGCGTGACAACTTCGACAACCCGCGCGGGGCGTGGCCCTCTTCGGCCAGGCCGTACAGCATGCGGCTGGTGGAGAAGATGCCGCTGTTGGCCGAGGACGTGGCCGAGGTCAGCACCACGAAATTGATCAGGCTGGCGGCGGCAGGGATGCCGGCGAGCACGAACAGCTGCACGAACGGGCTCTTGTCCGGCACCACCTGGCGCCACGGGGTGACGGCCATGATCGCGATCAGCGCCAGCACGTAGAAGATGATGATGCGCACCGGGATCGAGTTGATCGCCTTGGGCAGGTTGCGCTCGGGGTCGGCGGTTTCGGCGGCGGTGGTGCCGACCAGCTCGATGCCGACAAAGGCGAACACCGCAATCTGGAAGCCGGCGAAGAAACCGACCAGGCCCATCGGGAACATGCCGCCGTCGTTCCACAGGTTCGACAGCGACGCCGTGTGGCCGCTGGGCGAGGTGAAGCCCCACGCCACCAGGCCGGCGCCGGTGATGATCAGCGCGCAGATCGCCACGATCTTGATCAGCGCGAACCAGAATTCCATTTCGCCGAACAGCTTCACCGTCACCAGGTTCAGCGACAGCAGCAGCATCACGCACGCCAGCGCCGGCTTCCAGGCGTCAAGCCCGGGGAACCAGAACTGCGCGTAGGCGGCAATGGCGATCACATCGGCGATGGCGGTGACGATCCAGCAGAACCAGTACGTCCATCCACAGAAGAAGCCGGCCCAGGGGCCGAGCAGATCGGTGGAGAAATCGATGAAGGATTTGTACTGCAGGTTGGACAGCAGCAGCTCGCCCATCGCGCGCATCACGAAGAACAGCATCGCGCCGATGATCAGGTAAACGAAGACGATGGACGGGCCGGCCAGGCTGATGGTCTTGCCTGAGCCCATGAACAGGCCGGTGCCGATGGCACCACCGATGGCGATCAGTTGCAGGTGGCGGTTGGACAGGCTGCGGCGCAGGTGCTCGGGGGGCGTTGCGGGCTCGGTCATGGGCGCGGGCAAAAGGGCGGGCGAAGCGTTCGACGGTAGTCCTCCACAGGCCGGAGCGCCAGCGTCGGATGGGCCAATCCCGTCAAACTTGGCCGCTTTCATCACAATGTGACCGAATACCGGATTCATCCCATTCCGCCCGGCCCGGCGCCATGCTCAGATAGCCGCACCTGCCCAAGGATCGGCCCGACCATGCGCCCTGCCCCGCCCGCCCCGCTGGAGCCCCGGCCATGAGCCGGCTGCGCGTGATCATCGGCGGCACCGCACTGGCGCTGCTGGCCGCAGCCGTGCCGATCGCGGTGATGGCCTATGCCACCTGGGACCGTGCGGTCAGTGTCGAGCAGCAGCGCCTGCGCGACATCGCCGGCCGCACCCTGCGCCGCGCCGACCAGTCTTACCTGGAAGCGTTGGCCGCGTTGAAGTCCGCCGAGGCCGGCGCCTACGATCCGTGCGGGCCGGACCACATCCGGCGCATGCAGACGCTGGTGATGACCTCGCCGTCGGTCGACCAGATGGGCTACTTCGAGGGTGGCAAGCTGCGCTGCACGTCGTGGGGCCCGTTCCTGTCCGACGTCAACCAGCCCAGGTCCGACCACGTCACCAGTGATGGCGCCGGCATCGCCGTGGATGTGCGCCCCGAGGCCAGCGGACGGCGCCAGGTCCTGTCGATCCTGTATGGCAACTACGACGTGCTGGTCGATCCGCGCCGCTTCGTCGATGTCATCGCCGACCCGAACGTGCGCCTTGCCCTGGCCAGCCCGGACGGCCGCCTCCTGGCCAGGCAGGACGGCATGGATCCGGCATTGCTGGAAACCCTGCTGCGCGCGCCCGGTGAGGGCCTGGACCACAACACCCTGTACGCCACCGCGCGCAACGAAGAGTGGCTGGCGATCGCAACCACGCCGCGTACCGCGCTTGCCGCGACCTTCCGCCAGCAGGCCTGGCTGTTCGTGCCGATCGGCGTTCTGCTGGCCGCCATCGGTGCCGGCCTGGTGATCTGGCTGTCGCGTCGCCGCCTGTCCCTGCGCGGCGAGTTGGCCACGGCGATCCGCCGCCGCGAGCTGTACCTGCACTATCAACCCATCATCGAACTGGATACCGGCATCTGCGTCGGCGCCGAGGCGCTGGTACGCTGGCAGCGCCCGGATGGCACCCAGGTGCGGCCGGACCTGTTCATTCCGCTGGCCGAAGAGGCCGGCATGATCGCCGCAGTCACCGATCTGGTGATCGAGAACGTGGTGCGCGACATGCGCGAACTGCTGGTGGCCGACCGCAGCGCGCACATTGCGATCAACCTGGCCGCCGAAGACATCAGCAGCGGCCGTGCGCTGAAGATGATCTCCAAGCACATGGCCGGCAGCGGCATCCTGCCGCAACAGATCTGGATGGAAGCCACCGAGCGCGGCTTCCTCGATCTGGACCGCGCCCGCACGATGCTGGCACAGGCACGTCGGGCCGGGCACAGCGTGGCCATTGATGATTTCGGCGTCGGCTTCTCCAGCCTGCAGTACCTGGAGCAGCTGCCACTTGACGCGCTGAAGATCGACAAGTCGTTCATCGATGCGATCGGCACCGAGAGCGCGACCAGCCCGGTGACGCCGCACATCATCGACATGGCCAAGGAGCTGGGCCTGTGGGTGGTGGCCGAGGGCGTGGAAACCGAGGCACAGCTGGCGTACCTGCATACCCGGAAGGTCGAGTTCGCGCAGGGCTGGCTGTTCTCGCGGCCGCTGCCACGGGATGAGTTCGTGGCGTTCCACCACAAGCGGCAGCAGCGCTATGGCGCGGCGCGGGAGCACATGCAGAATCCGCGCAGCGTGCCGATCGAGCGTGAGGGAGTGGAGTAGGACGGCGAACGGCGGAGCCCCTCGTGGCGGGTCGCGTATTGCTATCCCAGGGTTGGCCGGGACGGTCGGGTTCGCGGGGGGCGCCGTAAACCCGTCCGTGGGGGCTTGGCCGCGGCATCCATGCCGCGGACACCCCCGCGAACCCAACCGTCCCGGCCTCTGACAGGTTCCGGCGGCGTCCCGCCACGGAATCAACAGAAGAAGGCAAAGGCAAAGGCAAACGCGGGTCGCTGCGCTCGGTAGATCCACGCCATGCGTGGATGGCGTGGACCACGGTAGTGCCGGCCGCTGGCCGGCACCGCGCCATCACTGATCGCCGCCTACGCCCAGGCCTTCGGCCGTGCCAGCAGCCACGCCACGCTCACCGCCAGCAGCAGCAACGGCAGCCATCCCAACTGGTTCGGGCCGCCCGCCTGCAGCAGCACACCCCCTGCAACGCCACCGGCGGCGATGGCCAGGTTCCAACCGGTCACCAGCATCGACTGCGCCAGATCCGCGGCGGCACCCGCACGCCGTGCCAATGCGGTCTGGAACAACGTGGGCACCGCGCCGAAGGCCACGCCCCACAGGATCGTTGCCAGCAGCAGCGGCGTCGCTTGGCCCGGCCACAACAGCAGGGTCAGCACCGGCACGATGAAACCGATCACCGCCACCCACACCAGCGTGCGCAGATGACGGTCCACGCCCCAGCCGGCAATGCCGATGCCGGCGATGGCGGCCACGCCAAAGGCCAGCAGCAGGCGGTCCAGCCACGGGCCGGCGCCGGCCTCCACCGCCAGCGGTTCGATGTAGGTGTAGAGCACGTTGTGCGCCAGCACGTACAGCACCATCACCAGCAGTGCACTGCGCACGCCCGGCATGCGCCACACCGTGCCCAGCGGTATGCGCCGGCCAGCACCGGCGGCGGGCAAGGCCGGCAGTGCCCAACGCGCATACGCCAGCAGCCCCACGCCCAGCACGCTCATCAGCGCGAACGCCCAACGCCAGCCGATCTGCTGGCCCAGCAAGGTGCCCGCCGGTACGCCCAGTGACAGCGCCAACGGCGATCCGACCATCGCCACCGCGATTGCCCTGCCCTGCAGCGACGGCACCACCATGCGCGCGGCGTAACCGGCCACCAGCGACCACAGCAGGCCACCACTCACGCCGGCCAGGAAACGCGCGGCCAGGATCAGCGGATAGCTGCTGCTCAGTGCGGTCAGCGTGTTGACCAGCACGAAGCCGGCAATCGCGGCGAGCAGCAAGGGGCGTCGTGGCAGGCGCTGGGTCAGTGCGGTCATCGGCAAGGCGGCCATCACCGAGCCCAGTGCGTACACGCTGACCAGCTGGCCGACCGCCGCATCACTCACGCCGAGGCTGTCGCCCATCGGCCGCAGTACACCGGCCGGCAGGGTCTCGGTCAGCAGCGTGATGAAGCCGCCACCGGCCAACGCCAGCAGGCCGGCCCATGGCAGGCGCGTGGCTTCACCGGCGGGGCTGGCTGCATCGATGGCATGGCCGCTCATCGCACGGTCCCCATATCGGCATACACCGCATCGCGCAGTTGATCGACGAAGGCACCGTCCATGCCTTCGTAAAGGGTGTTGGTCAGCGCCACCACGCTCAGCCCGCGCACAGGATCGACAAACCAGCTGTGCCCGTAGGCACCGCCCCAGCGCCATGTACCTGCGTTCTGCGGCGTACCGCTTGCGGCCGCATCGCGCAGCACCGCAAAGCCCAGGCCGAAGCCCCAGCCGGCCGGTTCCGGCGGTCCCTGCTCGCCGACCTGCGGGCTGGCCATCTCCGCTGCCAGTGCGGACGGCAGGAGGCCTGAACGCTGCACATCACGCAAGGCTTCCAGCACCGCCATCACGTCATCGGCGGTACCGACCAGGCCGGCCCCGGCCGAGGGGAAACGGCTGGCATCGGTGGCGCGCGCGAGGCTGTATTCGATGCCGACCGTACCCTCGAACGGAGCGACCACCTCGCCTTCCTGCAGGCGATGCGGCTGCGGCGCGTCGCTTACATAGGGGGTGGCCAAGCGTGCCGCGTTGCGCGCAGCAAAGGCGGTGTCGCGCAGGCCCAGCGGTGCGGCCAGCAAGCGCTCGTACAGTGCCTGCAGCGTTTCACCCGTCGCTGCTTCGGCAACGGCACCGGCAACGTCCACGCCCAGCGAGTAGAGCCATTGGCTGCCCGGCGCGAACAGCAGTGGCGCCTGCGCGATGCGGCGCACGTTGTCGGCCAGGGAGAGCGGGTTCGCGTCCAGGCCATCGCTGACCCCAGCGCGCGCATACGGGCCGTCGGCATCGGCTTCGAGGAAGCGATAGCCCAACCCGCTACTGTGGCTGAGCAGTTGGCGCAGGCTGATCGGCGGCGTGCTGCCGTCGGCCAGTGCCGGGCGGAAGTCCGGCAGCCAGCGCTGCACCGGCATATCGAGGTCGAGCACGCCCTCTGCTACCAGGCGCAGGATCACCGTGGTCAGCAGCGGCTTGCTGACCGATGCCAGCCGGAACAACTGGTCGCGCTGCATCGGCGTGGCCGTCTCGCGATCGGCCAGCCCGGTCGCGCTGGCGTGGCGCAGCACACCGTGCTCGCGCACCAGCACCACCGCACCGACCAGGCGCTGCGGGTGCACCTGCTGCAGCAGCCGCTGCACCGATGGCAGTGTCGGCGTGGGTTCAAGGGAAGGAGCGGCATTCATCGCGGGAATCCGTGGGGGAGAGGCCCGCCACGTTAGGCAGCACGGCGCAGCGCAAAAAGCCGGTTGCCGCTCCGGGCATCATGGACCGTGCAGTCCGCAATCGGCATGATGGCCGGAACTGCTAGGCCGTAACGGCCCCACGCCACCCCGCACCACAGTGTTGCGATGGCGGAGCCAGCCGCTACGGTCGCACCAACCTACCCTGCCGCTTTCACTGCCCGCACGCCCATGTCAGTCCTGGACAACCTCGCCAATCTGCAGACCTTCGTGCACGCGGCCGATACCCGCAGCTTCGTCGAGACCGGGCGCCTGCAGGGCATCTCGGCCTCGGCCGCCGGCAAATGCGTTGCCCGCCTGGAGCATGCGCTGGGCGTGCGCCTGTTCCACCGCAGCACGCGCAGCATCACCCTCACCGCCGAAGGCCAGCTGTTCCTGGCGCGTTGCCGGCGCATCCTCGACGAGCGCGATGCCGCACGCACCGAGCTGGCACAACCGCACGCCACGCCTCGCGGCACGCTGCGCATCGGCCTGCCACTGGTGGGCGACCTGACCCTGCCGCTGATGGCCGAGTTCATGGCGGCCTATCCCGATATCCGCCTCGACCTCGATTTCAGCGATCGGCTGGTCGACGTCATCGAGGAAGGTTTCGATGCCGTACTGCGCGTCGGCGAGCCCAGCGACTCACGCATGAACGCACGACGCCTGGGTGTGTTTCCACGCCGCATCGTCGCCTCACCCGCCTACCTGCAGCGGCGCGGCACGCCGCGCACACCGGCCGATCTGATGCAGCACACGCTGCTGCACTATCGCTTCCCCAGTACCGGCAAACTGGAACTGTGGCCGATCCACTGGCCCGACCATGAAACACCGCAGGAACTGCCAGTGCACATGGTGGCCAACACCATCGAAGCGCGCGTGGCATTGGCCCTGCGTGACATCGGCCTGGCCTTCGTGCCAGTGCACTCGGTGCGCGATGCGTTGGCCGATGGCCGCCTGGTCACCGTGCTGGACGAGCATGTGCATTCCTGCGGCATCTTCCACCTGCTGTGGCCCTCCGGCCGCCACGTGCTACCGAAACTGCGCGTGTTCATCGACTTCGTCAGCGCACGCCTGGAAACCGTGCCCTAGGCGATCGATCCACCCCATGCCCGGCCCACAGTAGATCCACGCCATGCGTGGATGCCTTTGTAGAGTCGCGCCATCAAACCATTCAGCCAGCCCCGCTATACTGGCCGCTCATTCCTCCCAGAGGCTCGCGACCAATGCGCCATTGATGCCGCCGTCTTCCCACCAGACGGCCTGACTCTTCCCGCCCCTGCGCGCAGGGGAGAACCCGGCATCCATGGAGGTCGCATGACTCCGCATTCCCTCACGCTCGATCGCGTGTCGTATCGATTGGCCGACGGCCGCCCGCTGTTTTCCGATCTGACGTTTTCCTTCGAACCGGTCGCCACCGGCCTGGTCGGTGCCAATGGCGCCGGCAAGAGCGTGCTCGCACGCCTGCTGGCCGGACGGTTGCTGCCCGACACTGGCCAGGTGCGCGGCAGTGGCCGCGTGTTCCTGTTGCCGACGCCCGGCTATCCACCCGCCGGCACGGTCGGTGAACTGGCCGGCGTCGGCGCGGAACTGGCCGCACTGCAACGCATCGAAGCCGGCAGCGTGGACGAGGCCGACTTCGCCTGCGTCGGCGACCGCTGGGACCTGCGCGAACGCCTGCAGCAGCAATGGCAGGCGCTTCGGCTGCCCGACGATCTCGATCCCGCCCAGCCGGCCGCGCGCCTCAGTGGTGGCCAGGCCATGCAGGTCGCGCTGTCCGGTGCCTGGGCCAGCGGTGCCGATTGGCTGATCCTGGACGAACCCAGCAACCACCTCGATGCACGCCATCGCCAACAGCTGTACGAGCAGTTGCAGCAGTGGCGCGGTGGCCTGCTGGTGATCAGTCATGATCGCGAGCTGCTGGCGCACATGCAGCAGATCGTCGAACTCGATGGGCGCGGGCTGCATCGTTACGGCGGACCGTGGCAGCACTATGCCGATGCGCGCGCCGCCGAGCGCGAAGCTGCCGCCGCCCAGCTCGATCATGCGCGCGCCCAGCACCGCCAGCAGCAACGCAGCGCGCGCGAACAGCACGAACGGCAACAACAACGCCAGGCGCGTGGCAACCGCGATGCGAAGCAGGCCAACCAGGCCCCGATCCTGCTCGGCCGGCAGAAGCAGCGCGCCGAGGCCAGCCACGGCCGCGCACAACAGGTGCAGGCCGAACGCCTGCAGGCCAGCGCAGAGCATCTGCGCGCAGCGGCATCGGCGGTGCACGCGGCGCCGGAACTGGCACTGTTCGCCGGTGCGGGTGACCGTGGCAGCATGCGCCTGCTACAGGCCGAGGCGCTGGTGCCGCCACATGGCTGCAGTGCACCGTTGCAGCTGGAGATCCGCCGCGGCCAGCGCATCGCCGTGGTCGGTGACAACGGCAGCGGCAAATCGACCCTGCTGCGTGTGCTGGCCGGCCAGCTGCCTGCACGCAGTGGCGCCGTGCAACGGCATGCGCCACTGGCCCTGCTCGACCAGCAGCTGCTGGGGCTGTCCGGCGAGCGCAGCATCCTCGACACCGTGCAGGCCGCCAACCCGGGCGCGGACCCAGGCGAGCTGCGCACGCGGCTGGCCCTGCTCGGGCTGGATGCACAGCGCATCCAGCGGGCAGCCCACAGCCTCAGCGATGGCGAACGCGTGAAAGGTGCGCTGGCCAGCGTGCTGTACGCCGATCCCGCGCCCCAGCTGTTGCTGTTGGACGAACCCGGCAATGCGCTAGATCTGAGCGCATTGCAGGCGTTGGAGGAACTGCTTGCGGCGTGGCCGGGCGCGCTGCTGATGGTGAGCCACGACCGGCACCTGCTGCAGGCATTGCGACCGACGCAGGTGTTGCAGGTCACCGCCAACCACTGGCAATGGCGCGACAGTCTGTAGAGTCAAGCCATGCTCGACTCCGCCATGCATCCATCCACGCATGACGTATCGACCAGGGGGTAGTGCCGGCCGCTGGCCGGCAACCCATGGATCCTCAATGCACCGTCAACGCTTCCACACCGGGAACGCCTGCGGCAACTGCTGCCACAGCAATGGCCCCGCACGCAGCTCCTGGTCGTTGAGCAGACACGCATCCAGCTCTGCGCGCACCGCACGCTCATCCATGTGCACCCCAATCACCACCAGTTCCTGGCGACGGTCGCCCCACAAGGGATGCCACAGCCGTTGCATCGCCGCGTGCGCGGCCGAATCCGGGAATTCTTCAGGCCCCGGCAGCGGCGCGCTCCAGCAATCGGCCTGCTGCCGCGCCCATCCGAGGTCGCTGTAAGGCAGCGGCGTGGGCGGCAACAACGGCGCGGTGTCTTCCAGCCCGGCCCGCACGCGGTCACGTGCGGCGTACCAGAAGCCCGCCGCCTGCGTGCGCGTCGCCGCGCCCACGCTGTTCAGCTCACCCACCCAGTCCATGCGGTTGGCCAGCCAGAACCAGCCTTTGCTGCGGATCACGCCGGGCACGCCGGACTGCAGCGCGCGGGCGAAGCGCGCCGGGTGGAACGGACGTCGCGAGCGGTAGACGAAGCTGCCGATGCCGTACTCCTCGGTTTCCGGTGTGTGCTCGCCCCGCAGTTCCTTCACCCAGCCCGGCGCACGTTGCGCACGCTCCATGTCGAAGCGACCGGTATCCAGCAGCTCGGCCAGCGGCACATCGCCGAAGCTGGACAGCAGCAGCTTCGCGTCGCGGTTCAGGCCACGCAACACGGCCAGCGTGTCCTGCAACGCTTCGTCATCCACCTGGTCCACCTTGCTGACCACGATCACGTCGGCGAACTCGACCTGCTCGCATAGCAGGTCAACCACACCTCGATCATCCTCCGGGCCGGCCTGCTGGCCGCGCTCGGCCAGTCGCGACGTCGAGCCGAAGTCGGCCAGGAACGCGCTGCCGTCGACCACCGTCACCATCGTGTCCAGCCGCGCGATATCACTCAGGCTGAAGCCATGTTCGTCGCGCACCGCGAAGGTGGCCGCCACCGGCATCGGCTCGCCGATGCCTGTCGATTCGATCAGCAGGTAGTCATAGCGACCCGCATCGGCCAGGCGCCGCACTTCCTGCAGCAGATCATCGCGCAGCGTGCAGCAGATGCAGCCGTTGCTGAATTCCACCAGCGTCTCTTCAGTGCGGCGCAGCTCGGCGCCACCCTCGCGCACCAGCTGCGCATCGATGTTGACCTCGCTCATGTCGTTGACGATGACCGCCACGCGCAGGCCTTCGCGGTTGCGCAGGATCTGGTTGAGCAGGGTGGTCTTGCCGGCCCCGAGGAAGCCGGACAGCACGGTGACCGGAAGGCGACGGTCGGCGCGGGAAACAGTGTTCATGTCGGAGCGGGTTGGCTGCGGAACGGAAATGTTACTGTATAACAATTGTTGCGCAAGGAACCTCCCCCGATGAAGTCGCCTTCTGCCGCCCTGCTTGATGCCGGTGCGGTCGCCCTGTCCAGCCTGTGCCTGCTGCACTGCCTGGCGCTGCCCCTGCTGGCCGCCGCGCTCCCCCTGTTCGGCACCTGGGCCGAAGCGGAATGGGTGCACCCTGCTGTTCGTGGCCATCGCCCTGCCACTGACCGGCTACGCGCTATGGCGCGCCGAGCGCCGTCACCCGCTGCCCGTACTGGCCTGGGCCGCCGCCGGCGTCGGTCTGGGCCTGTTGCTGGCCGGCGCGCTGGCGCTGCCCTCACATGACTGGGAAACGCCGATGACGGTCACCGGCAGCCTGCTGCTGGCCGCAACGCATATCTGGAACGCGCGGCACCGCCACGCGGGGTAGAGTCGACTGTTAGTCGACTATCGCGCGAAGCGCGGGGTTTTTCGTTGGTTGTACGAAGAGCAGTCGACTGACAGTCGACTCTACCGCCCCCCGGCCTATTTGCCGTAGCGGCGCAGCAGCTCCACCAGCACCGCGGCCTCGTCCGCCCGCTGCTGCGGGTCGTCGGCACCCACCACGTGTTCCTGCAGGTGCTCGTGCAGCAGCTCCATCAACAGGCTGTGGGCGGCACCGCGCACGGCGGCGACCTGCACCAGAACGTCCGCACAGTCGCCGGCTTTACCCTCGGGCTGGTCCAGCGCCTGCTCCAACGCCGCCACCTGGCCCGCGATGCGGCGCACCCGGGTCAGCAGCTGCTTTCGATTCTTGTGTACATGCGCCATGGCGGGATCATATACCCTATGGGGGTATCCACTCCAGCTCCCGCCGCCATGCACTTGGACGCCCTCGCCGCCGCCCGTCGCCACGAACACCGCTTCGACGACGGCAACCCGCTGGCCGAACGCAATACCCGCCGCGCCCTGTGGCTGACCTTCGGCATGATGCTGGTGGAGATCGTCGGCGGCTGGTGGTTCAACTCCATGGCCGTGCTCGCCGACGGCTGGCACATGAGTTCGCACGCGCTGGCGCTGGGCCTGGCGGTGTTCGCCTACCGCTGCGCGCGCCGCTACGCGCACGACCCGCGCTTCGCCTTCGGCACCTGGAAGATCGAGATCCTGGCCGGCTACACCAGCGCCATCGCCCTGCTCGGCGTCGCCGCGCTGATGGCCGTGCAGTCACTGCAGCGGCTGTGGGTACCGGCGCCGATCCACTACAACGAAGCCATCGCGATCGCTGCGGTAGGCCTGGGCGTGAACCTGCTCTGCGCGTGGTGGCTGCACGACAGCCCGGGCCACGCGCATCACCACCACGGGCATGACCATGGCCATCATCACGGGCATGACCACGAACACCGCGATCACGGCCATGCGCACGGTCACGACCTCAATCTGCGCTCGGCCTACGTGCACGTGCTGGCCGACGCCGCCACCTCGGTGCTGGCCATCGTCGCCCTGCTCGGCGGCAAGCTGCTGGGCCTGACCTGGCTGGACCCGGTGATGGGCCTGGTCGGCGCCGTGCTGGTCACGGTGTGGGCTGTCGGCCTGCTGCGCGACAGCGGCCGCATCCTGCTCGACGCGCAGATGGACGCACCGGTGGTGGCCGAAGTTCGCGAAGTGATCGAACAGGGTCCCTGGCCGGCGCGCCTGGCCGACCTGCACGTCTGGCAGGTCGGTCGCGGCAAGTACGCGGTCAGCGCCAGCGTGGTTACCAGCGACGCCCGCCTGGATGCGGATACCGTGCGCAAGGCGCTGGCGATCCATGAGGAGCTGGTGCACGTGACGGTGGAGATTCACCGCATCGTGTGATCCATACCGGGTAGTGCCGGCCGCTGGCCGGCAACCTCATGAGCTTCGGACCCAAACTGCAGTTGCCGGCCAGCGGCCGGCACTACCGCTAGAGCTTCAGCATCATCCGCAGCAGGTACATCAGCAGCGGCAGCGCACTCAGCACCGCACCACCGATGCCGATCCACGGCCAGCGCTCGCCGCGCACGCGCGAGGCCACCGCCAGGCCGCAGCCCACCAGTGCCGCGCCCAGCACGCCCACGCCCAATCCCGCAGCCATGCCATTGCCGCCTGCGGCCACCGCCGCCTGCGCCGCCAATGTGCCGGCTCCCCAACCCACAGCGATCCCCAGCCAACTGGCCATGCCGCACCACGGTGCCTTGCCCTGCGCCATCCGAAAACCCCTTTGTTCTTGCCGAATTTCTGTACGGGCGACGCCCGAGTGCCGCCTACACTAGCCGCACCTGCCCTGTAGGGACATCCCATGCGCATGCTTCGCCTGCTGCTGCCCGGTGCCGTCCTGCTGCTCACCGCCTGCAGTGGCGATGCCGGGCTTCCTTTCAGCGCCGACCCGTTGCAGGGCTGCTTCGCCACCGGCGTGCGCAAACCGGCCGACTTCCGCATCGACAGGGAAGGCGGCCAGTACTTCGTCTCCTTCAGCCGCGGCGACCAGTGGCAGCGCGAGCCGAATGCCCTGCACAAGGCCACCCGCAGCGAGATCAGCCGCTACTTCCGCGATGACGCCGAGCAGATCGACAGCGCGTTGATCCGCATGGCGGGCGGCTTCGGCATCTTCCATTTCAACAAGGACGCGACGTTGAAGGGCAAGGCCAGCGATAGTGACTACATGGCGTTGATGCTGATCGGTGCTGGGCCGGTGTATGCGGTGAAGTGCCCGTAAGGCGCAATGATTCTGATGGCGGCTCAGGGCACTATGGGCGCATCCTGTCTTCTTTGAGGAGCGATGCCAATGCTGCTGTTTCTGCTGCTTGCGGTAAGCGCGCCGAAGACCGAGGGGGCCTATGACGAAGTCCGGCAGCTGCCCGATGGCCAGACCCTGGTCATGCGCACCCTGGACTGGGATCTCGGTGATGGTCGCCACGAACGCGTTACCGTGCATTGGCTGCTGCAGGAAGACGGCAGCCTGCGCTACGACTTTGATCGGCAGACACCGGAAACCCAGGACGTCCATCGTCGGTCGTGCGCGCTGCAGGGCATGCAGCCCTCACGCGGCGTCAACATGATTTCAGGAGAAGGAGCCACACACGGCTACAGCTGCACCAGCCAGCGGTAGCGCCGAGCCCACGCTCGGCTCCTCCCGTCTACATCCACGCATGGCGTGGATCTACTGCAGCAGCCACACGTGGCCCCGGCAACAGCTGCGGTACCATGCCCTCCCCCGAACCGCCCCGGTACCCGCCGTGCCCCATTACACCGGCCCCCTGCTGACCCGCGACAGCGCCGATACCCTGCGCCGTGCCCATGACAAGGGCGCCGCCGACTGGCAGGGCTCGCTCGACCTCGGCCGCAGCGAGGACAGCGTGGTGCTGGATGCCGACGGCTTCCACTTCCGTGGCCAGCCCTACCCGTGGCCGGGCAAGCTGAAGGACCGCACGCTGTACTACTGGGACGGCGAGGACTTCGCACCGATTTCGCGCTACAGCGGTTCGCTGATCAAGCTGGTGCCGACCGAATGGGGCGCACCGACCTTCGAGATCGACGGCATCAAGATGCTGCCGACCTCCAAGCTGTCACCGTTCGAGGACGCGCGTCGCAAGGTGGAGCTGGTCGCCCCGGCCGGCAAGGTCATCCTCGATACCTGCGGTGGCCTGGGCTACTTCGCCGCCTGCGCGCTGGAGGCCGGCGTCGGCCAGATCCGTTCGTTCGAGAAGAATGCCGACGTGATGTGGCTGCGCACGCTCAACCCGTGGTCGCCGGATCCGGAATCGGCTGCGGCTGGTGGCCGCCTGCAATTCAGCCACGGCGATGTCTCGCAGCAGATCGAACAGGTGGCCAGCAACAGCGTCGACGCGATCCTGCACGACCCGCCGCGCTTCGGCATCGCCGGCGAACTGTACTCGCAGGTGTTCTACGACCACCTCGCCCGCGTCATCCGCAAGGGCGGTCGCCTGTTCCACTACACCGGCGCCCCGAACAAGCTGACCAGCGGCCGCGACGTGCCGCGTGAAGTGGCCAAGCGCCTGGAAAAGGCGGGGTTCAAGGCCGAACTGGCGCTTGACGGCGTGCTGGCCGTCAAGCGCTGAGCCTCATTCCGAGTCCACCTTCGCCAGCTTCATCACCCACTTCGGCACTTCCGGTTCACCGACGTAGAAGTCCTTCGGCTTCTTCTCCGCCATCGCCCAGCGGTGCAGCCAGCTCGGGCCGTAACGGCCGCTGTAGCCTTCGGCGCCCCGCGCATAGGCCGGGTCACGCATCGCTTCGTCCAGCGAAATGAAGCGATAGCCGCGCCGCTTCGTCGCCGCCACCAGTTCGGCGAACGTGGCTGCATTGAGTTCGTTCGCATGCATCAGCCAGACCTGCGGCAGCGCGTAACCCAGCAGCGCCTGCGACTGCTTCTCGTAGTAGTCCAGCTTGTTCAGCATGTACGGCACATAGCCCTTGCGCAGCTGCGCCAGCGTCGCCTCGCGCGCCGGGGAATCCGGCTGCTCGTTCACCACGTTGGCATAGGCGAACGCCCACACCCACTCGCCGTTGTCGACCGTCACCGGTGCCACGCGGTAGCCATGCTGCTTGAAGAACACGTCCATCTGCGCGCGTTCTTCCGGCGTGCGCCCGGCACGCAGATAGGGGTGACGCATCCACTGCGGCTTCAGCCCGCGCTCGGCCAGCAACGGCCGCAGCACCGCCTCGCCACGCAGGAAATCCTGCTGGAACGCAGGCACGCCCTTGGCGTTCAGGTCCATGTGCGAGTAGGTGTGGTTGCCCAGCACATAACCGGCGTCCAGCCAGTCGCGCAGCATCTGCACCCGCGCCGGCTGCACCTGCCCATCGATCTCAAGCTTGTTCTCGTTGACGAAGCCGACCACCGGCACGTCTGCCTGATGCAGCTGCGCCATCAGCGCTTCGTGCCGCGACTGAAGATCCGGCGGAACGATCTCGTCCACCCGCGCCCAGGGCAGGTCGTCGATGGTCACCGCAATCCGGCGGTCCACCTCGGCGGCGTGTACCGCCAACGAGCAGAGCAGTAGCGGTACAGCACGCAGCAACCAACGCATTGGCACATCCTTGCAGGAGCGAAGCGCAGACTGTAGCGCGATTGCGGGCGCGTGGTCGGTCACACCCCCTCAGGGGCTGGGCGACTGCACCTGACGTTCGCGCACGATCGCCCGCCACAGCATGAATCCTGCAGCCATTGCCACCAGCATCAACGCGACCAGCACCAGGGCAAGGTCATCGGGATTGCGCAGCAGCGGCGCATGCTCATGGGTGAGGATCTCGAACACCACCTGCTGCGCCTGTGCCAGCGGCAACCGGCCCTGTTCGCCCAGTTCCACCAGGCACGCCGCTGGGGACAGCTTGGCCACGCTGGTCCACGCCATGTCGTACAGATGCAATGCCCTGAGGGCCAGCGCCAGGATCGCGGCGTGCAGGGCCATCACCCCCCAGTTGGCGCGTCGCAGGCGTTCGGACAGACGCCCCAGGCGGTAGACGCTGATCGACATCGCGCCCAGCAACGCCAGTATCACCCCCGCCATCGGAATCCACTGCAACGGTTGCCATGGTGCAAGCGCAGCGGACCGCGCCAGCAGCTGTTCTGCAACCTGCATGCGCGCGACAGGATCAGGCCCACCGCATGCGTCATCCACCGGCTCCAGCAGCAATCCCACGCGGTAGTGGAAGAAGCCGGCTGCAAGGGCTACCGCCAGCAGCGCCACCACCTGCAGTGCCAGCAGAATCGGGCCAGGACCACAGATACGACAGAAGCGGGCAGCAGCAGAGACCATCGGTTCATCCGTGACAACAAAGGACCATCCTAACCAAGCGCCCTGTGCTTGTCGGCTGGCGGATACGACAACCGCCGCGTGGTCCCGGTAGGATGTGGATGAGCATGGATGGTCGCATGTAGAGGTGTTGTGGATGGTCACGCTGTATCTGTGGGTGCGAACGCTGCTTCCGCTGCTGGCGTTCGTGATCGCGTGGATGCTGCTGTCGCGCCTGATCAAGGCCCGCGTGGCGCGCCTTCCACGGGTGCCCTTGAACCTGCCCGAGCACAGCAGCAGCCCGCGCAGGAAGGACCGGCGCATCTACGCGCGCAAGCTGCGGCGCAGACCGGGCCTGCGCACCGCAACGCGTCCGGCCACCGCGCCGCGCAGCTGGAACCTCGCGGCGGTGTTCGTTTCGTTCTCTGCGTTGATTGCCGCCGTGCTGGTCATGCCGGATGGCGCGCGCTTCCAGGTGCTGGTCGAGAGCCTTACGGGCTACCCGGCCACGATTGCTGAAGTACATGTTCCCGCTGCCGGGCAGCCCTTCGTGCTGCAGGCGTGGCAGCCCGCACTGGCGCAGCTGTCACGGCCGGTAACAATGCGCTACCCGATCGGGCGCACCGGCGGCCAGCATGACGCGCACGCCACGCTACCGGTACAGGTGAGGCATCAGAGTGATCGGCTGCAGGTGGCTACGGCCGGGCCGGTGGATTCCGAGCTGCTGCGTGCAGAACTTGCGCGCTTGGCGGGGCTGCCGACGGAGGCAATCACCGTCCGCCAGAGCGAGATCTCGCCATGGCTGGAACCCGGCTGGACGCCGCTGGACGGCATGTAGATGCCGGGCCAGGCCAGGCCGCTGTTGCAGTAGATCCACGCCATGCGTGGATGGGCACCGTGCGGGGTCGAGCACGGCTCGACTCTACAGATCAGGACCCGCGCGGCAGCTTCGCGGCCCACATGTTGTCCACCAGATTCGGATAACGCCGGCCATTCTCTTCCGCCCGCTGCCGCGCCGCCTCTTTCTGTGCAGGCGACAGCGGCTGCGAGGTCTGGCCCTTGGGATTGGGCTTCTTCCACGGGGGTGTCTTGGTCTGGCGCATGGCCGCAGCTTACCGCTTCAGGAAGTTCAGCAGCGCCAGATTGAAGTGGTCCGCATGGCTGGTATTGCACCCATGTGGTGCGCCTTCCAGGATCACCACTTCGCTGCCCGGAATGGCCTGGTGCGTGCGCTGGCCCGAGCCTTCAAACGGCACGATGGCGTCGCTGTCACCGTGCAGGATCAGGGTTGGCACCGTGATCTTCTTCAGATCGTCGCGGAAGTCGGTAGTGGCAAACGCCTTCATGCAACCCAGCGCCGCCGTCTGGTCGGATTGATGGCAAAGCGCGATTGCGGCTTGGCGCTCATCCTCGGTGACCATCAGCTTGCCATCGGCACTGAAGAAATCGCGGGTGAAGCCATCGAAGAACGCCTCGCGATCCTTCTCCAGACCGCTACGCATTTCGTCGGCCTTGTCCTGTGTGAGCGGACCTTCCGGATTGTCCTCGCCGCGCAGCAGATACGGCGGCACCGCTGCTGCAAACACCACGCTGTGCAGGCGCTCCTGCCCGTGATTGGCCACATACCGCGCAACCTCACCGCCGCCCATCGAGAAACCGACCAGGGTCACGCCGCGCAGGTCATGTTCCTCGATCACCCCGGCCAGATCCGCCGCCAGCGTGTCGTAGTCGTAACCCTCGGCGGGCTTGTCGGAACGGCCGAAGCCGCGCCGGTCGTAGCTGATCACCCGGTGTTGGGCGTCGCGGAGGATCGACACCTGCGTCTTCCATGCGTCGGCGGAAAGCGGCCAACCGTGAATCAGAATGACCGGGCGGCCGTCGCCACCAGTGTCTTCAACGTGCAGGCGGACGCGGGAAGCAGGCATGGAACCTCCTGTGGAAGGGGAGGATTTCAGGCTACGGGCCGGCCCCTATCGCGACCGTGATGGAATCGCCGGCCGCCATGACATCCCCTGCACAGGCGACGCCGCTGGAGCCGGGCCGTCAATGCGGGCATTCACTCCGTGGAAGGGCCGTTTCGTCGGACGCCGGCTGCAGCGCCCCAAACGCCATGCGAGCCTGCGTGAACCCTCCCTGGAAACTCGCCATGCTGCTGCTCACCCTGCCCCTGCTGGCCGCCGGCCTCGCCGCCGCACCCGCGCCCTCCGATGACCTGCGCGAGCAGATCCGCCAGGCCGACACCCAGCTGTTCGCCGCCGCCTTCGAAGCCTGCGATGCCGACAAGGCCGCCGCGATGACCACCCAGGACATGGAGTTCTTCCATGACAAGGATGGCAAGTCGGCCAGCAGCCGCGAAGACTTCCGCCGCAGCGTGGCCAACATGTGCAGCAATGCGCGCAAGGGCGGCTGGAGCCTGCGCCGCGAGCGGGCGGAGCCTTCGCTGCAGGTGTTCCCGCTACACGACGAGCGGGCGCTGGAAATCGGCGACCACCGCTTCCATGAACGCGGCAAGGACGGCGTGGAGCGCTGGGTGGGCCAGGCCCGCTTCATCCAGGTCTGGCGTCGCGTGGACGGGCGCTGGTTGGCCGAGCGGGTGATCAGCTATGACCATCGGCCGGCAGACTGACTTCGCGGGCCGGATCTATACTTGGGGGGTTCACCCACGACCCACCGCTACCGTTCGATGGCCATGGCAGAGATCACCCCCAACCACCCCGACTATGGCCTCAATCAGCAGGTCCGCCAGGGCGTGGCCGCACTGGACGCGCAGCATGGCCGCCCGTTCGACCAGACCAGCGAGCGACTGACCGCCAGCCTGACTGTGCTCGCCCGCGAGCAGGGCCTGCAGCAGGTCGACCATGTGCTGGTCAGCAACGCCACGGCCAATCATCCGGCCGGGCATAACGTCTTCGTCGTGCAGGGCGACCCGGCCAATCCGGCGCACCTGCGCGCGATGATCCCGACGGCTGTGGCAGCGCAGACGCCGGTGGAGCAGTCGATGCAGAAGTTGGGGGTGGGTGTGCAGCCGCAGGTCGAAACCCAAGCGCAGGAGATGCAGAATCCTGCGCACCGGTTGGGGTGATGCTTCTCTGAAGCTATCTTCACGATTTACGGCATTTTCCAGTAATGGACCTCAATAGAGATAACGCCGCCCGGCTGACGTCTCGCCACAGAGTAAACACCGTTGGCGTGCATCAGCGTGCGATCGTCGGCGGGCAAGCCCGGATACTTGTCGGCTGCTTGATAATCGCCATAGTACGCAATCCAAAGCCCTACCCGCTCAAGCTCGGGTTGAAAATCCCTCAACTGTTGACTTGAGACAAGAAGCCCGCCGAACAATCCAACTACGCCCAGAAGCCGTGCCAGTGCGATGTTCTTCTTCCCTTCCAATCTACTCTTTACACGCCGGCCGACAGAAGGGATCAGCATCGCCAGAAGTGGCACTCCGAGCGCCACCAATCCCAACGTGATTTGCCAGACAACGGTCGCCAAGCCTACAAGCAACATTGCCAGCGTCAGCCAAACAAATATGTAAAGCGGAAGCGCTAGCGCTCCGGTAGCCATGACGAAATCCTGCCCCGGGAGACCGGTTGCGCTAGTCATGATGTTTCGCGCGATCATGGCCGCCACAAGAATAACCCCCAAGTGCAGCATCAGCATCAGCCTGCGCACATAGCCATACCTCCATGCCCCCTGAAGGACTGGGATAAGCCAGGTCATCAACCCCAGCGCCATCAATGTATAGCCTAGGACAAGAGCAGCCTGGAAGCTGTACTGATTCCCGGTTCTTACCACCTCGAAAATCCACACCGCCAGCAGTGATGCTCCGAGCAGGTAGAATTTTTTCTCCATATTCAGCGCTCTGAGGCGATCAACAGTGCGCGCAAGAATTTCCATGTTTTCCTGACCCAGTAGGAGCGGCCAGCATTCTGCAGGTTCATCCATTTGTTGACCACTGTGGATCAAGTCCACAGTGGCCACTCGTTCGACTCCTTACAACTGAATCCGCGCCACGCTCTCGTCAGCGCCCTTGTCGTCCTTCTCGCCGTTCTTGATGCTCACGAACAACACGTTGTTCTTCGCATCCAGCGCCAGGCTGTTCGGGTGGGTCGGCACCTTGTAGGTCGCCACCTTCTGGTAGCTGTCACTGTTGTACGCCGTCACCGTACCCGCTTCGCGATTGGTCACGTACAGGCGCTTACGCGGTGCGTCCAGCAGGATGCCCAGCGGGCCGGCATCGGTCGGGATGCTGGCCAGTTCCTTGCCGGTGCTGCGGTCGAGCACCAGCACGCGCTGGCCCGGATGCTTGCTGACCAGGCCGCTGCTCTTGGCCTGGTAGCCACGCAGGAATTCCGAGCCCTGGTCGGTCACGAACAGGCGCTTGCCGGCCGGGTCCAGCGCGATGTTCATCGGCTGCTCGGCGGCGATCCTGTGCTGCGCCACCACCTTGTTCGAATCGGTGCCCACCACCACCAGGTCGGCCAGCAGATTGGTGGTGTAGACGCGCTTGTTGGCCGCATCCAGCGCCAGGCCCGGCGCCTTGGCATTGCCCAGGCCGTCGATGGTGTTGATTACCTTCAGCGTGTTCGTATCAATCACGAACAGCACGCTGCTCACGTCCGGCTGGCTGCTGTGGCCGGTCACGTACAGGCGGTTGGCGGCGCTGTCGACCACCAGCTCGCGCAGGTCGTGGGTGTAAGCGGCCTTGCCGTCCTTGCCTGTCTTCTTCTCCATCAGCTGGATGGTGCCGACGGCCTTGCTCTGTGCGGTGTCGACCACGGTCACCGACAGGTCCACGGTGTTGCCCACGTACAGGCGGTTGTGGGCGTCATCCAGCACCACGCCGAAGGCTTTGCGCTCCAGCGGAATGCGGGTTTCCACGGCCAGCGTGGCCGGGTTCAAGCGCAGCACCTGGGCCGGGCCGGCGTCATCGCCGAAGCCGCCGGACGAGGCCACGAACACGGCGTTCTGCTTCGGGCTGTAGGCCAGCTCGTACAGGCCCTTGGCCACGGCCTGGCGCTGCACGGCGGCGGTGGCACTGGCGGCGGGTGCGTTGTCGGCGAATGCGGAGGGCGCGCCGAGGCTGAGCGAGACAGCGAGGGCCAGCGCGGCCGAACGGAAGAGAGGATTACGGAACATGCGAGCGTCCTTGAATGGGCACGGGAAGGTGTCCTGGCTCGCTGGGCCGTACTGCGACGGCCCGCCCCGCATCTGTCTGCGCAGGGTGGGCTGGCTGGGGTTGCGGGGGCATGGTAGCAGGTGGGGGGCGTGGCGTGCGCCGACGCGCGTATGGCAGGCGCGCGGATTATTGCTCCTTCAACCGCAGTGAATCGGCCACATCGGTCTTGGCCGCCACCTCGGTGGCGATACTGGCGCGGCGGTGCCCGGGATCGTTGCGGTCGCCCTGCACGATGAAGATGCTCTCCGCCGCATGGCTGCTCTTCGTCGGCCGGCTGAGCAGCACGTGGTCCACGCGCGAGAGATTGTTCTGCTTGGCCAGCACCAGCAAGCTGGCGCTGATGCGCTGGCTGGCGGCATCGAACGGGCGGCCATGCGCCGCATCCAGTTCGGCCACTTTCTGGATCAGCTGCGAGAACAGACGATGGTCTGGATGCGAGGGATCCAGCAACGTACCGGCCACTTCAATCGGCGTCGGCGGCGGCTCATCGCTGGCGCGGTCACCCTGGCGATGGTGCTCGGCCTCGCGCTCGGGCATCGCATGATGGGTTTCGGCATTCAGATCGCTGCCCGGGTACGGCGCGCCAATACACTGGATTTCCGGCAGGTTGAACAGCACCGCGAACTCGCCCAGGTTGCTGCCGCCGTCCAGCGGCGCCGGCAGCGGATGCAAGCCCGCATAGTGCAGCGCCGCCCAGACGAAATCGCTGCAGCGGTTGATGGTGGCCGGGCGATCCACATCGAATTCGAACTCGGCCGGCTCCTCGGCGAAATCACGCAGACAGCCGTAATGCTCCTCGGTGATTTCCAGGGTGCGGCTGTAGTACGGGTCCAGATGTTCGTCGGCATCATCGTGGCGCACCTGCGCGTACTGCACGCCGGTGCGGGCTTCGCCCGGCGCCTGGCGCGGTGGTGCGAAGCCGTAGCTGTGGGCCTCGTCGCCTGCTGCCACCTGCAGGTACATATGGCCGCGCGGCGAGGTGCCCCCACTCTTCAGCGGGGTGCCGGGGGCGGCCAGGTACAGCGTTGCGGTGTAGCGTGTTGCCTGCTCCATGCCTGTTCAGCCTTGATGGGTGCTGCGGTCCTGGCTGGATGATGGCATAGGTGGGATGGGAGGCAGGTGGAGATGGAAGCAGTTTCGAGGCCAAGGCGCTCGAAACTGTGATCTTCCGTGCAGTCGCTGGAAGTCAGCCCATCTGCAGCGGCGCCCGGGTTTGTTCCAGGGCCGGCTCCTGCGGCGCCAACAAGGCGCGCTCCTGCTGGGTCTGCGAAATCTGCTCGACCTTGGCGAATGACTGCTCCACCGGTGTTCGCGCAGCCTCCTCCGCCGTCATCGAAGCTCGCACATGGGCAGGATCGTTGAGCTCCCCCTGCACGACGAACAGTCGCTGCGGCGAACCATCGCTTGGAGCATTGCCCAATACCACATGGTCGACATGCTCCAGCCCGCTCTCCTTGGCCGTGGCCAACAAGCCCACTGACATCCGCTCGCTGGTCCCATCGTAGGAGCGGCCATGCGCCTCATCAATGCCCGCTATTCCCTTGCGGATGGAATCGAGCATATCGCGATCGCCCTGCGGCAGTCGCTCATCGCTGATGATTCGCTGCATCAACGTTCTCTCCGGCATTTTGTTGTAGTGCTCGCTATTCAGCGCGCTATCTGGAAAGGGCGCGCGGATGCTGCGGATGTACTCCACATTGCTGAGCGGTTTCAGGCCACCTTCGAAGCTCTTGTCCTGCATAAAGAGAAGGTTGGTTCGATGAAGGCCGGCGTGATTCAGTGCGCCCCACGTGTAGTCGATACAGCTGTTTTCCACCCCGTGATACTCAGTACTGAATCCATGCTCGCCGGGCTTTGTGCCAAATTCCACCAGCTTGTCGTACTGCCGCTTGCTGATTTCCATCGTCCGCGTGTAGTACGGGTCTTTGTACTGCTCGGCGTCATTGTTGTAGACCATTCCAGGCCCAGTCACGACGCCATGCTCGATGGGTGCAAAGCCAAAGCTCACCTCGTCCTTGCCATGTGCCACTTTGTAGTATACGTGGCCGGCGCTGGATGTCCCTCCAGCCAGCAGCGGCGTGCCGGGAGCGGCAACGAAGATTGTGACTGTGTACTTGTCGTCCATGACGCACTCCTACTTCGACTTGTTTACGTAGGCCACCAGCAACTCGGCTTGCGTGGCCGCCAATCGATCATCAGGCTTCAGTATCTGCATGCTCAGCCTGTAGTGGCCAGGCTGCAGTTCCTGAGCCCAAGCGAGGGCAAGTTGTGTGTGGTGACTGTCAGGCGTCTCCAATCCTGCTGACTGCAGAGACTGATGATCGACGTCATCCAACCACCCGGCTTCCACCCGGCCCGTGGGTCCGATGGGCTCAATACGCGCGGGCGTGCCTGCCACCGACTCCACCCTCACCAACGGAACAGGAATGCGCTTCTGCGCCTCCAGCCGCTCCAGTTTCACCTCGGCGGGTAGGCCCATACTGCGGATCTCACGGCTCGTATTCAGTGATTTCAGCCCGTCTTCTCCACCCACCCGGATTCCAAGAAACAAGGTTGGCGAGGAGCTTTTCCCTGGGGGCGGTAGGGTGAACTCGACCACCATGGGTGTGGTCATTGCTACCAGCGGCAGCGGCCTGACGAAGGGCACCAGGGTCCCGTTCTCTGCCGGAGCACGCGGCCCGGGTACCGCCTCCGAGCTGGCTCGGCAGCCGCTCAGCAGGGAACCTGACAGTATCAAGGCCAGGCAGACCAACCATCTTCCTTGTCGAAACATCGCTTTTCCTCTTCCAAGGCTCATCGAAGACGTTGAAGGCGCCTTCGCCCGTACTTATACACCCCGGCCGCAGATGATTCTGCGACGAAGTTCGCTGCGTCGCGGCTCCTGCGACTGGGAGTGATCAAAGTCGACCACGCGCAATGGTGCGCTTACCGTACACGCATAGGGAGTAGTAAATGGACCGCTACTTTGTGAACAGAACGCCGCAGGCCAATGGAGACCATGAGGTGCATAAACAGGGATGCTATTGGCTTGCTCGCGCCCAGTCCACACAGGACCTCGGCTTGCACACCAGCTGTAGGACGGCCGTTGCTGAAGCCCGGAGGTGGTACCGGCAGTCGAATGGCTGTGCCACTTGCGCTGCAGCTTGCCATACGAGTTGATCAACGGCCGAAAGCGAAGCGGATGCGGCCCCGCCAAATTTGGGCGGGGCCGCACCGTCACAGCCGCTGAGACAGGCCTAAGCCTCCCCCCGTCCCCACTGGAGGATGCCCATGACCAAGATCCACCCCACATGGCTGGAAGCCTTTGACAAGGAGCTCCTCCACCTGTTCGCCATCGACCATAGCGATGCCGGCATGGATGACTACCTGCTGGGCTGCTACGCAGACCTCCCACCGCGCGAGGCGGCGCTGGCGTTTGGCAGCGACTACGACCTGGAGCGCGACGATGCGCTGTGGCCACGGCCGGGCGCGCCTATGTGAGCCGCGCAGAAATCCCGCACGCCGGCATTCAAGGCAAGCGATGCCAAGGGATGGCCGCTACGCTGGCAGCGCACCGGAATGGAAACCACGTGTGCCCCGTTTGAACACTACCCTGGCACTGGACTTCGTTCTGATGCTGCTGGGCGCTACACCTGCCATGGCCATGGCGGCAAACCCGCAGGTTTCCAGTGAAGTGTTCGTGGAGCGCGGTGACAACCCCACCTTCGAGCTGCAGCAGGCGCCTGCCATTGAGTATTCAACGGCCCCTGCCACGCCACCCGATACCTTCCTGCAGGCTCCCATGCAGGTGCTGTTGGTTGCTCAACTGAATGAGCTGGGCCACGTTTCCAACGTGATGGTGGCGCGGTCCAGCGGACTGCGGGAGCTTGATCGTGCGGCCCTTACCGCAGTGGACAAGTAGCGCTTTGATCCGGTTGTGGTTGATGGCGTCGCGCGACATGCGCGGGTTCGGGTGCGTTTGAGCTTCGTGCCTCCGGCCGAGGCGCCGCCCGGCTGAACCGCTGGTCCAATCTGTCGCGATCGGCCCTGCGCCAAGGCGCTGACTGCGAGTAATCCTGCGCTTGGGGCCAATAACGCCAAGCCCTCCAAGACCGTTGCAGCGCAATCGCTTGCTGGCTTAACACCGTGTGCGACAATGCCGAAAGCGTCAGGACTGGCAATCGTCGGTTCTGCAGTTTCTTGGCATTTGGTAGCTGTACGGGTATCTCTTGGCGTGCCACCGGAAAAGGGTGGCGCGGGACTCGAAAACCCGTCTGAATACCCAGTGCTTTACGCTTGCCAGTCGGCGTCATCCTCGGATGGCGCCGACTGGCAATCCGTTCGCGTTCCATGGCGGGCGGTGCGTGGGGGCCTTCGGGCCCGCCGGCTTGGGTATTCACCGGTTTTCGAGCCCGCACCGTCCGCCACCTTTATCGGTGGCGCTGCTATCTGTCCTGTACGGAGCATTGCCATGAACACATCGGACTTCCGTTCCCTGCACGCGCAGTACGATCCGGACAACGCCAAGACCGAGCGCGAACCCTCACCCGACCCAAACTCCTTCGTCGCCACGCTGCACCGCATCGGCACCGGTACGGCTGCGGATGGCCAGCCTTGGCCGGAGCGGCATCAACTGCCTGGGCGGTGTCTTCAGCTGGCGGATGCGGATTGCGCGCTGGCGGGGCTGCGCGTGGTGGCGGAGCTGATGCTGGCTGCGGAGCGGACTCGGCAGAATGGAGCGCCCGAGGAGTACCTGGGAGATCGGGTGATGGAAGGGTTGAAGATGGCGTGTGTGGCGTTGACTGCGCAGGTGACTGAGCGGTTGCAGGTGCGGGAGTAGCGCCTAAGGCTTGAGCCTTAAGCAATGGGCTGCAGGCTATCGTCGCGGCCCCATTATCCGTTCGCCTCTGATCTGCAGGACTTCCAATGAAGTCTCTGACGTACGCAGTACTGTGCTTAGCAGCGCTGATTGGTTCAGCGCTCGCCCACTTCCACTTGCCAAAAGGCGATTTGGAGCTGAAGACTTACCCCAAGGTCTCGGCTACCGAATTTGCTGTCATGCGCGAGGAAGCCCTAAGCCTAGCGGCTGAAGATGCAACGCTTGGTGCCGGACGCTTTGAAGCAAGGTACTTCGAACTCACTTGCCTAGGTGAGCCCGCTCTGCTGGTGGACAACTCGTCATCACAGTTGCTCATCCTAGGCTTCATAGGCCGAGCCAGTGAGACGGCTTGCGTTCAACCTCTACTCCAGCGCTGGAGTAGCCGACTACTTCCGGCCGATTAGGGCTTTGCAACCGAACTCCACGTACTGGATGCATCGACGGGCCTGAACAGTCTGCGGTTTGCGCTGACACACTACGCTCCTCCGCCTCAAGCCATTAGCGGCTCATTGCATCGTTTACGGCATACTTTCCCCAGGAGCGCCACGCGCGGTCGCGGACAGGGAAGGGTGTGAGCAGGTGGACTGACGACGAATTGGCTGCTGCCGTTGAGGCGTATCGCCAAATGGAGGCCCGACTTGCTAGTGGATCAGCCCTTGAGAAGGCAAGGGTCTATCGGGAACTGGCAACCCGCCACGGACGCACGCCCAAGGCGTGGGAATACCGCATGCAGAACATTTCCCATGTTCTAGATCAGGCAGGCAAACCTTGGCTACCCGGGCTTCTCCCAGCATCGAACGTGGGTGCGAGGGTTGAGCCGAAACTTGCCATGCTCCTCGGGCTTTCCTGTGAGACGCTCACGTCGGTCTCTGGTCCTACAAAGGGACTGTTGGAGCAGGAGGCCAAAGCGGCGGAGGCATCTGGTAGTTTCTCTCCAACAGACGAGGTGGACGAGAGGCAACGTGTGCTGGCAGCTATCGTTCGGCGCCGCGGGCAGCCTGCCTTCCGCAAGGCACTGCTGGACGCATACGGCGGCTGCTGTGCTATGACGGGATGCGATGTGGTCGATGCGCTCGAGGCGGCCCACATCCAGCCCTACTCAGGCCTAAAGAGCAACGATGTCAGGAACGGTCTTTTGCTCCGTGCCGATGTGCACACTCTGTTCGATTTGTATCTGATAGCCATCAACCCCGGCTCTCTGCGGATCGCCGTGGCGCCTGCTCTCCAGCAATCAACCTACTTCGAGTTGGATGGCCGTGAGTTGAGCATTCCCATGCCGTCTGAGCTGTCAGCCTGCCAGGAATCAATCAGTTGGCATCGATCGCAGTGCCAGTGGTAGGAAGCAGTGCGGGACCAATGGAACGTTCACTTGCTATCTACCGAGAGCTGAAATAAGCGAGAGTGTGCTTTATCTCAGAAGACCCGAGGCAGGACGATGCCCGACATTCTTAGCCCTGAAGCACGAAGCGAACGAATGTCCAGGATTCGCAGCTCAGATACCAAACCTGAGCTGTGGCTACGCAAAGCTATGCATGCTCGAGGTTTTCGGTATGTGCTGGGAGGAAGCGGGCTTCCTGGACGACCAGATATCGTGCTACCGAAGTACAGAACCGTCATCTTCGTGCATGGCTGCTTCTGGCATCTGCACAGTTGCTTGAACGGAAGGAGGCCGGGAACTAACGCGCGCTACTGGTCACCCAAGCTGGAAGCGAATGTCCGGCGCGACCGTAGGTCAGCGCGCCGCTTAAGGGCCGCAGGCTGGAAGGTGATTACTGTTTGGGAGTGCAAGATCAAGCGGGAAGCGGATCGAGCCCGAGAGATCGATCGCATAGTCAGATTGTTGCGGCCCGACTGACAACTCAGGATCACGAGAATTGGGCAGCGGCTAACTATGGGCCGGACACGACATAACCTTACGTAAATTGCCCACATTGTGATAGAAGGGTTCAATGAATGGCCTTTTTTCACAAGTTCCTCAGCTGGATGACCCCGCTTTAGAGCAGGTTGCGGCTGCTCTCTCACGCGACCCTGCTCTGCTGAGCAAAGTGGGGCAAGCGCTCCGCACGGCGTTCGACGAAGTGATTGACGCGCCCCGTACGGGGCGATTTTGCATTGATCAGCTAGAGAAAACAGAAAAGACTTACATCGGCACAAAGGTCGAGATCCTGCTCCGCAAAGCCTTGGCCCTGGAGCGAGGAGTCTTATTGGACAATCTAATTGCCGGCCACGAGGTTGATACCAAATTCACTGTCAAGAACGATTGGATGATCCCGCAGGAGGCGGTTGGGCAGCTTTGCATGCTTGTCCGCGCGGACGATGTGAAGGGGCTTTGCTGGCTCGGCCTGTTGAGAATGACCCCAGCAGTACTGACCAATGGCCAGAACAGAGACGGGAAGAAGTCCATCTCCGCTGCCGGTAAGGCGCAGATTCGATGGCTTGTAGAAGGTCCGATGCCCAGGAACTTCATGCTGGATCTCCCTGAAGTGGTGCGCTCGGCAATCTTGGCCCAGCCTAGTGGGCGGCAGCGAGTGCGCGCGCTCTTCACCATGGCCACGGGCCTTCTCATCCCACGGGACGTCATCGAACAGTTAGCACAGCAAAGGGATGCAGTGAAGCGGGCTCGCGAGATGAAGGAAACGCTGGGGAGGGAGGGCTACCAGGTCCTTTGTGCCACCTATCTCGCGGACCGCGAGATCATGATCGCCCACGGCTTCACCCCTGCAGCCAAAGATGAATGGTTGAGCCTCAGGATCTCTGATAGCCCATAAGGCTTTGCTATAGAGGCTCACAGCCAGCAGCTTCCAGGACTCGGCTGACTGCGTTACGCAGTGGCCCAGCGCGGGCCTTGACATCTCGGGGATTTCGGAAGCTATTTGGCGGAATTGACCTGCAGGGATGACGTCCCAAGCGTCCTGAACTCCAAACACTTGCACTAGCGATCAGGCTTGGTACGCTGGCAGTTGCCAGAGAAGGGGAATCCAGGCATCTGGACACGCCACGCACTGTCATGCGGCTTAGGGGCACGCCTGCCCTAGTCTCAGCATCTGATACGGCGCCAGCGTGTACTTGCTGACCCCACCGCCCCCACCCAACACCTGGTGCTCTAAGGAGCTCGCGCTGTATCCAGCGCGACACCCTCCTGCCGGGCTCCTTTCTGATCTGAGATCTACATGAGTCAATTCACCTCCCTTGAGATGTGCGCCGGTGCTGGCGGACAAGGCCTTGGCCTAGAGATGGCCGGCTTCGACCACTCTGCGCTCGTGGAATGGGAGCCGGCCGCATGCCAGACGCTCCGCTTGAACCGCCCGAGCTGGAACGTGATTGAGGGTGATCTTCGCGAATTCGACGCATCCCCATATAAGGGTGTGGACCTCGTTGCCGGCGGCGTACCCTGCCCTCCTTTTTCTAAGGCCGGAAAGCAGCTTGGTGCCGACGATGAGCGTGATCTATTCCCTGAAGCCATTCGAATCGTGGACCAGGTTCGCCCTCAAGCCATCATGCTGGAAAACGTTCGCGGCCTCCTCGATCCAAAGTTCGAGGACTATAGAAAGGGCGTCGAGAAAGATCTCAAGAAGCTGGGGTACGTCGGTGATTGGCGGTTGCTTCACGCGTCGGATTACGGCGTCTCCCAGCTTCGTCCGCGCGTTATATTTGTTGGCATGCGAAAGGAGCTGGCCTCGGGTTTCTCTTGGCCAGAAGCATCGGAAGTGCCGCCGAAGACTGTTGGCGAGCTCCTGCATGATTTGATGGGCGCGAGGGGCTGGGATCAAGTTGACGCATGGCGGGAGGGAGCAAATGCGATTGCTCCTACGTTGGTCGGTGGTTCTAAGAAGCACGGCGGCCCCGATCTCGGCCCGACTCGCGCCAAGAAGGCCTGGGCTGCGCTTGGAGTTGATGGCATGGGCCTATGGGACCAGGCACCTGATACTGATTTCGTTGGAATGCCCCGGCTTACGCCCCGGATGGCTGCTCGTATCCAAGGTTTTCCGGATGCTTGGGAATTTGCAGGACGAAAGACCGCAGCTTATCGGCAGATTGGCAATGCATTCCCTCCACCCGTTGCGGCGTCGGTTGCAAGCCAAATCAAGAAGGCGCTGCTGCGACAGAACTCAAGCAGGGCTGCATGAAAAAAGATACGGAAGCAAGTTTCACCAGCGAGCGCCTCGCTTTTCATTCAACGCTGTTGAGAAAAATCCTAACTTTGGACTCAGAGGGAAACCCTTCAAATTCTGACAAGGATAGTGGCCCGAGCAAGAGAATCGGCAAACACATCGCTCACAATTGAAGGTTGAGACCACAGCAGCCCGTGTAGCCGCCCAGACTTCAGGCGCTACCTTCGAAGGCATCTGCGCTGATTTCGTACGCGCGACGTTCTTGAAACTTGGACATATTCGCCCGGGGAGCTGGGAGGTACTGCAGGTTGGCGGACGAAACCGCCGAAAAATCGCGCAGTTCCAGCAGTATGCCCATCTAGTTGCTTTAGACAACGCAACAAGAGGCAATCGCGAGCTAGCCGCGGCCCTTGGTGGAGACTATACGATCACTCCAGACATAATTATTTCCCAAGGCCTAATTGAAGATAACACCATCAACTCCGAGGAGTTTCTGGTAGATAACTCAGTCGCTAGGCGGGCATCAATTCGCAAGTCCAATGGAGGCCTGAACTTGCTCCATGCGAGCATTTCTTGCAAATGGACTATACGGAGCGATCGAGCTCAAAATGCTCGCTCTGAGGCTCTGAATCTGATCAGAAATCGGAAAGGCAGACTCCCTCACGCTGTAGTGGTGACCGCGGAACCGCTGCCGAGTCGATTGGCCTCGATAGCGCTGGGGACGGGTGACATTGATTGTACGTATCATTTCGCACTTTATGAATTACAGAACGCGCTAGATGAACTTGGCCTGGATGATGCCAGGGAGATGTTGGCCATCCTTGTGGACGGCCAGCGCATTAAGGATATCAGCGATCTTCCGCTGGACCTTGCCGTTTGATCCGAGCCGCATCTTCAGATGTGCACATTGAGCTCATCACCCGCAGTATTCTAGGACTAACTTAAGATCCAGTGACGGCATTTCCGCACAGCATTGACTAAACCGCCTGTAGCTGATCAGTGCCAGTCGGATATAATTGCCTCGAAAAATTCGACAAAAAGACAACCCTGGCGATAGAGAGAATAGATTTCGTCGGTCGTCAAATCAATATTGAACGCAGCATAATTATTATGCACCATTTGATTGCGAAGCGAGCATATTCTGAGGAATGCCGACTGAGATTCCCTCAGCCTTTTTGAGTCTTTAATTTTTGACTCAGCCCTGCTTTTGCAGGAAGCACCAAAAGCTCTAAAGAGCTTGTTTGTATTCGCTTTATCGAAGTCAAAGTAGCTATAGAACTGCCTTGAAATAGCCTTTGACTCTATTAAGCTTCGAAAATCCTCCGGAACATCCCGCCGGAGAGCAGATCGTTCAATCGCCAGGCCAAGCTCATGCTCGAAATGAGACGCCGCAGCAATTAGCACGCTTTTTCTCCAAACATCTTCAGCAGTTACAACCAGAGAAATCTCGCCCCTCTCCGTCAAGAAGCCTTTGATTGAATCAGCGGAAAACTTCAATTCCTCGACAGTCTTCACTGTCACCCCGCCATTATGGTGGAGGCCAAGCCCAGCCTTCGGGAAACGTTCTCCGACTTACTTGTACCTTCTGAGGATGCAGATACAAAACCAGGCTCGGAGCGAAGTTTATTGAGCAGCGCCTCTGACACCTCCGGAATATGCATGCCTCTCAGATCGAAGACAGGCTTGCAGGCAGCATAGAATACGGACTCAAACAGAGAAATATTGAATCGATTATTTGCAGGAGTAAAGAAAGCCTTGCTTGACAAGCGACTAGTCGCCGTCAAAAATTCATCAAATATTCTTTCTAAGTAGAGATTATGCTCAGGACTATTACTCTTGGATTTTTTAGAGAACAGATTCAAGAACTTTGTCATTGACGGAGCATATGAATCTGAATCGATCAGCAGTGCAAATGCCCTAAGAAGAATCTCCACGTCCTTCATGTGAAGATCCAGCTCCTCACGACCAACTATCTGCCTCCAACCAGGCTTTGAGTTCATTCGCTGGAGAACAGCGTAGAAATCAGAGTGATACATGCTCGCCCGAATTTCCTGGGGAGTTAAATTAACGCCCCCCGAATTGAGACGATTAAAAATCTCAAAAACAGCGGAATCGTTACCAGTTGACGTAGTCTGCTTAACAATTATGTTTCGAACAGTACGAAGATCAAATGCAACCCTGTAATCACCCAGGGTTGAATAATTAAGTCCATTAAATCGACTCGGATGCCCTGGCAACTGCTCAGGCAATTTCAGCTTAAATGGAACGAAATAGTCATCATCATCAATGATAGATGCCGGTATTTCACCAGAATATCGGTCAAATATTGCCCTCAACTCCGCACGCTTATCCTGCCGAGGAAAGCGCTGCAGCACAAAGTAATAAATGGACATTAAGCGCTGCTGACCATCGATCACAAGAAAACTATTACGTGAATCTTCGTATAAAAACACCTGGGGGACAGGAAGACCAAGTATAAGCGACTCAATTAGCTTAGACGACCGCTTGATGTCCCAAACGAAATGACGCTGAAATCCGGGGATCTTAACGGCGCCCGACTTAATAAAACTAAAGATCGTAGCGACGTTAAAATCGTTTGGCGACGAACTTATCTCATACTCATCGATACGCCCATCGATGTCCGAATCTTGATCATCATCAAACCAATCACTAGTAACGTCCAGCACTTCCATGTTTTAATCCTGGCATTCAGATTAAAAAAGGCGCCACTGCAACAATCTGCAACAGCGCCCTATTTATAAACTTGGATCAGACTTCTAATCAAACCCCAACAGGATTAGCCTTCTCCGGATCAATCTTGTACTGCTTGATCGCCCGGGCCACATCCTTCGCGGTCATCTTGCCTTCCTTCGCCAGCGCCGCAATCGCGGCATGCGCGATGTAGTAGCGGTCAACCTCAAAGAACCGGCGCAGGTTCGCACGCGTATCCGAACGGCCGAAGCCATCGGTACCCAGCACCGTATAAGACATCGGCACGAACGCGCGGATCTGGTCCGCATACGCACGCACGTAGTCGGTGGCGGCAATCGCCGGGCCCTGGCGGCCTTCCAGCAGCTCGGTCACGTAGGCCTTGCGCTGCTCACCTTCCGGATGCAGGCGGTTGGCACGCTCCACGTCGAAACCATCGCGACGCAGTTCGTTGAAGCTTGGGCAGCTCCAGATATCGGCGGTCACGCCGAAGTCCTTGTCCAGCAGCTCGGCCGCGGCAATGGCTTCGCGCAGGATGGTGCCCGAACCCAGCAGCTGCACGCGCAGCTCGCCCTTCTTCGGCTTGCCGGCATCGGTCAGCAGGTACATGCCCTTGACGATGCCTTCGGCCGCGCCTTCCGGCATTTCCGGGTGGGTGTAGTTCTCGTTCATCAGGGTGACGTAGTAATACTCGTCAATCTGATCTTCCATCATCGCCTTGGTGCCGTGCTGCAGGATCACCGTCACTTCGAAGCCGAAGGTCGGGTCGTAGCTGCGCACGTTCGGGATGCCACCGGCCACCAGATGGCTGAAGCCATCTTCGTGCTGCAGGCCTTCACCGTTCAGCGTGGTGCGGCCGGCGGTGCCACCCAGCAGGAAGCCGCGGGTACGCATGTCGGCGGCCTGCCAGGCGATGTCGCCCACGCGCTGGAAGCCGAACATCGAGTAGTAGATGTAGAACGGCAACATCGGCACGTTGCTGACCGAGTAGCTGGTACCGGCGGCCATCCACGAGCTGATCGCACCCGGCTCGCTGATGCCCTGCTGCAGCACCTGGCCGCTCTGGTCTTCGCGATAGAACATCAGCTGGTCGGCGTCGACCGGCTTGTACTTCTGGCCGAACGGCGCGTAGATGCCGATCTGGCGGAACAGGCCTTCCATACCGAAGGTACGGGCTTCGTCGGCCACGATCGGCACGATGTGCGGGCCCAGTTCCTTGTCACGCAGGGTGATGTTCAGGCTCTGCACGAACGCCATGGTGGTGGAGTAGCTGCGCTCGCCGCTGCTCTTCAGCAGGCGCTCGTAGGCTTCCAGCTTCGGCGCCACGAAGGTCTTGTCGGCCTTGCGGCGGCGCTGCGGCAGGTAACCGCCCAGCGCGGCACGGCGTTCCTGCAGGTACTGCACTTCCGGCGAATCCGGGCCCGGGTGGTAGAACGGCACCTGGCCGTCGGCCAGCTGCGCGTCGGTCACCGGAATGTTGAAGCGGTCGCGGAAGTGGCGCACCGCTTCGTCGTCCAGCTTCTTGGTCTGGTGGGTCGGGTTCAGTGCCTCACCGGCGCTGCCCATGCCGTAACCCTTCACGGTCTTGGCCAGGATGACGGTCGGCATGCCCTTGGTGTTCACGGCCTGGTGGTAGGCGGCGTACACCTTGTGCGGGTCGTGGCCACCACGGTTCAGGCGCCAGATGTCGTCGTCGCTCAGGCCGGCCACCATCGCAGCGGTTTCCGGGTACTTGCCGAAGAAATGCTCGCGGGTATACGCGCCGCCGAAGGCCTTGCAGTTCTGGTATTCGCCGTCGACGGTTTCCATCATCAGCTTCTTCAGGACGCCGTTGGTGTCCTTGGCCAGCAGGGCATCCCAGTAACCGCCCCACAGCAGCTTGATCACGTTCCAGCCGCCGCCACGGAACACGCCTTCCAGTTCCTGGATGATCTTGCCGTTGCCGCGCACCGGACCGTCCAGGCGCTGCAGGTTGCAGTTCACCACGAAGATCAGGTTGTCCAGGCCTTCACGGCCGGCCAGCGCGATGGCACCCAGGGTTTCCGGCTCGTCGCTCTCGCCGTCGCCGATGAAGCACCATACCTTGCGGTCGGACTTCTCGATCAGGCCACGGTTTTCCAGGTAGCGCATGAACTGCGCCTGGTAGATGGCAGCCAGCGGGCCCAGGCCCATCGACACGGTCGGGGTCTGCCAGTAGTCCGGCATCAGCCACGGGTGCGGGTACGAGGACAGGCCACCGCCGTCCACTTCCATGCGGAACTTGTCCAGCTGCTCTTCGCTGATGCGGCCTTCCAGGAAGGAACGCGCGTAGATGCCCGGGGCGCTGTGGCCCTGGATGAACAGCAGGTCGCCCGGGTGGTTTTCGCTCGGGGCGCGCCAGAAGTGGTTGAAGCCCACGTCGTACAGGGTGGCGCCGGACGCGAACGAGGCGATGTGGCCGCCCAGGTCACCCGGCTTGCGGTTGGCGCGGACCACGGTGGCCATCGCGTTCCAGCGGATGATCGAACGGATGCGCCATTCCAGCTCGGCATTGCCCGGGCTCTTGGCCTCGAACTGCGGTTCGATGGTGTTGACGTATTCGGTGGTGGGAGAGAACGGCAGGTAGGCGCCCGAACGACGGGTCAGTTCCACCATGCCTTCCAGCAGCTGATGCGCGCGCTCGGAGCCCTCGACATCAATAACGGCCTTCAACGACTCGATCCACTCCTGGGTTTCCACAGGATTCGGGTCGTTGTTCAGCACCTCGTTCAACCAGTTCATTAGCGCTCCCATAACCGCACGCACGCGCGCGACTGTTGTATAGATTTCTAGACCGCAAAGTGTAGCGCACCAAGGGCTTTCGTCACTTGGCTACGCAGGCGTATGGATGCAACCGGCCAGTGTCCGCAAGGGGCTTGCCGGGCCCGCTGACGGCCCTGCGGCGGGCCTTGGTGGCTGCGCGGGCTGTCGCTTGCGGGCCGCTGCGCCCATGTGCAGGACGCAGTGTTACCGCTGCCGATGACGGTTGTAGGGCAGCACCACAGCCTGCCGTATCGGCAGCGCGGGCTAGCGCTGAACCGGCGACAACGTGTCGCACCTGCCTCTGGATTGGCCCCCACCCTGCCCTCAGGGTAGGCCTTGAGTGTTGGCCTCGCCCGCTTCGGTCCGCCGTCTGGCCCTGCCTCGCTCCCTTCCACAGTGTTGCCCGGGGCGCCTCGCAAGGGGCGCCCCTTTTGCTGTGCGCGGGGCTGGCCGTGGCCCAAAACTGACCCGCTTGTGGCCGGATCGATGATTGCCGGCTTCGATATATCGATATATCGTTTGCACACTCGTTTACCGATATATCGAAATGAGCCGCACCGCTTCTCCCAGAGCCCGTTCCACCAATCCGGAAGTGCCGCGCCGCAACGGCCAGCCGCGGGTGCTTAGCCGCGGCGACCTGCGCCTGCTGGTGCTGGCCCTGATCGGCGAGCAACCCCGCCATGGCTACGAGCTGATGCAGCTGATCAGCAACCAGTTCATGCAGGCCTACACGCCCAGCGCCGGCACCATGTACCCGCTGCTGGCCAGCTTCGAGCAGGCCGGCTGGATCGAGGCCGAGGAAGTGGACGGCAAGCGGATCTTCCGCATCACCGCCGCCGGCGAGTTCGAGCTGAAGGTGCAGCGCACCCAGGTGCGGCTGGCACAGCGGCGTGCCTTCGACCGCGCCCGCGAGATCACCAAGGCCTCGCTGCCGCCGCCGCTGGCCGGTGCCCTGCGCGAGTTCAAGCGGGCGCTGGTGCATCACCACGGCCGCTGGGCCGAGGGCGAAGCGGAAGAAGTGGCGGCGCTGCTGACGCGGGCGTCTGCCCTGCTCAACGGTACGGCCGGTAGCGAGAGCCCACCCATTTCAACGACCCAGCCAGACTGAATCCAGCCAGGTCTCTCCTACGCCGCGCAGCACTGCGCGACACCTTTACAGGTAACCCCATGACCGAACACAACAACACGCGCCTGCGCCTGGATGTGCGCTTCCGTGAACTGACCGTGCTGCGCACCGAAGAGGTCACCCCGCACATGCGCCGCATCGTGCTGGGTGGCGCCGAGCTGGTCGGTTTCGATTCGCCCGGTGCCGACGACCACATCAAGCTGTTCTTCCCCAACGCTGCGGGCGAGATGGTGCTGCCGGTGGTCACCGCCGAAGGCCGCAGCTATCCGGCCGGCAAGGAGCCCTCGCCGGCCCGCGACTACACCCCGCGCTGGTGGGACCACGAGACCGGCGAGCTGGCCATCGACTTCGTACTGCACGACCAGGGCATTGCCGGGCCGTGGGCCGAGCAGGCCCAGCCGGGCGACGTGCTGGTGATCGGCGGCCCGCGCGGTTCGTTCGTGGTGGCCGACAGCTTTGATGCCTATGTGCTGATCGGCGATGAAACCGCGCTGTCGGCCATCGCCCGCTGGCTGGACGTGCTGCCGGACGGTGCCGAGGTGCAGGCCTTCATCGAAGTGAGCGATGAGGCCGAACGCCAGGACCTGCCGCAGTACGAGAACGTGCGGATCCACTGGCTGGAGCGCAATGGCTTCCCGGCGGCCACCAGCACGCTGCTGGAAGACATGCTGACCGACTTCGAGGCACCGGACGGCGATGTCTTCTACTGGATCGCCACCGAATCGCGCCGCGCACGGATGATGCGCAAGTTCATCGAAGGCCACCTGGGCGTACCGCGCGACTGGATCCGCTCGACCGGCTACTGGAAGGCGCACCCGGACGAAACCGACGGCGATTGATCCAAAGACGGTGGGTGCGGACCCTGCCTGGTAGGTGCGGACCGTTGGTCCGCACGCCCTGCAACAGGTAGTGCCGGCCGCTGGCCGGCAACCTCATGAACCTTCTGCAGGAAACCGCAATTGCCGGCCAGCGGCCGGCACTACCACCCGGCGCGCCCACCCGAACCGCTGCGCGGCCCAGATCTCCAGCGCCACCAGCAGTGCGATGACCAACAACGGCAACAGCAGCCCGAAGTACACGCCGGGCATCATGCCGTTGATCTGCGCCTTCACCAGCCGCAGCACACCACGGGTGTGCAGCAGCTCATCCACATGCATGGTCAGCGCCTCGCGCACCACCTTGGGCTCCAGGCCCACGGTGTCGGCCTTGTCCACCAGCGTGTCTTCCACCATGCCGCGCAGCAGGCCTTCGCGCACCTTACCGATCACCCAGCCGGTGCCGCGCGCCAACGGGCCGTTGCCAAGACGATCCAGGCCGGGCAACGGATGTTCGCTGAGGTAGGCCGAAGCGATGGTATCGGCCACGTCGCCCACCGTGCCCTGGCTGCGCAATGCCTCGCGCATGCGCGGGTCGTCCAGCGAGTCGGTGAAGCCCTCACTCCAGCCTTCCACCAGGGTCTGCAGGTGCGGCTGGAAATGATCGAGCTGCTTGAACAGCGCGCGGTGCGCACCGGCGGTGAAGCCCAGCTGCAGCCCGAAGAAGGCGGTGGCCAGCGGCAGCACCACCACATAGCTGGCCAGCAGCCAGTGATGCCAGCGCTTGCGCCGCTGCAACCAACCCCGGCGGTGCAGCCCGCGCCAGGCGAGAATGCCCAGCACCAGGCCAAGCAGCATACCGAGCACGCTGCCGCCCACCAGATCGAGCACGCTCAGGCCCGACCAGAATTCGTTCAACCAGTACTGCGCGTCCTGCATGGGTCTTCCTTCCGTGGGTGCGGCTGCGCCTGAAACGCCAGCCAGGTAGAGTCGACTGTTAGTCGACTATCGCGCGCAGCGCGGGGGTTTCCGGCATCGCGCCAAGAGCAGTCGACTAACAGTCGACTCTACCAAACGGAAGACCGCCGCTCCGGAACACGCCAAGCAATGCGACAATCGCGCTCCTTTCCTGCAGCAACGAGGCCCACATGGCCAAACTGACCCTGGCCAGCGTGGATGCGCTGCGTACCCGCTTTGCCGATGACGCCGCCTGCGATGTGGCACTGGCCGCCTTTGCCGACCCCGCCGCACTGCGCACGCCGCTGCGTGAGCTGGTGGAGGCACAGCACCGCTACCTGCAGGCCGAATTCGAAGTGGCGCAGGTGGCCGATGTATTGCGCCGCGACCAGAAATACGCGCCGGTGGGCCGGCCGTCGGTGCACATCGTGCAACTGCGCAAGCAGCAGGCCGCGACCAAGCAGGCGGCGCTGATCGCACGCCAGGTGGTGGCGCAGGCCGCGCAGACGTTCGTGCGTGTAAGCGGGCTGGCAGTGAAAGCCAAGCAGAGCCCGAGCGAAGCGTGCGTGGCATGGTTGGGCGCGTTGCGCTGAGGGATCGTGCGGACCAACGGTCCGCACCCACCAGATGCAGGTTGGCGTCTACCGGGTAGTGCCGGCCGCTGGCCGGCAACCCCTCATCATCGGGCACCTCGCATGCAGCCGGCCAGCGGCCGGCTCTACCGGCACCCAAAAAGAAGGCCCGCTTTTCAGCGGGCCTTCTGCCTTCTCACGACGAGTGAGTTGGATGCATCAAGCAGCCGGCTTTTCGCCGGTGGCTTCGGTGGTGATGCGGATCTTCACTTCATCGCTGACGTTCGGGGCATACGCGCCGACGCCGAAATCGCTGCGCTTCAGGGTGGTGGTGGCATCGAAGCCGGCGGCCGGAACCTTGGCCATCGGGTGCTCGCCGCCGCCGTTGACGGTCACGTCCAGGGTGACCGGCTTGGTGATGCCCTTGATGGTCAGGTCACCGGTGACGGTCAGCTTGTTGGTGCCAGCGGCTTCCACCTTGGTGCTCTTGAAGGTGGCATCGGCGAACTTGGCGGCGTCGAAGAAGTCGGCGCTCTTCAGGTGCTCGTCGAACTTGGCGGTGAAGCTGTTCAGGCCGCTCAGCGGCAACTTCACTTCCACGGTGGACTTGGTCACGTCTTCGGCGTTGTACACCAGGGTGCCTTCGACGTTGCCGAAGTGCGCGCTCGGATTCGAGAAGCCGAAGTGGCTCCACTGGGCCAGCACGTCGGTGTGGGTCGGGTCCAGCTTGTAGGTGCCCGAGGCGATCTTGATCGCTTCGGCGGCCGGCGCGGCAGCGGCGGCATCGGCGGCCGGGGTGGCGGCCTGCTCGGTGGTGGCCGGGGCGGCGGCGGCGGCGGCCGGGGCAGCGGTGTCGGCCGGCTTGGAGCAGGCGGCGATGGCCAGGGTCAGGGCCAGCGGCAGCAGCAGTTTACGGGTGGCGCTCATCTGAGGAACTCTCCGGATCGTAGGGTGGGTACACGGTGCAGCAAGAGCCTGCCACGGGACAGCAGGCCCGAAACCGATACAACGACTTACGCGATGCGCGCCGCTTCGTCGAACGACAGGCGCGGCAGACGCGGGAACAGGCCCGCCGGGTCACCGTAACCCAGGTTGACCAGGAAATTCGACTTGATCGAAGTGCCGGCGAAGAAGGCTTCGTCGACCTTGGCCGGGTCGAAGCCGGACATCGGGCCGGCATCCAGGCCCAGCGCGCGTGCGGCCAGGATCAGGTAGGCGCCCTGCAGGCTGCCGTTGCGGAGGGCGGCTTCGTGGCGGCCTTCCTGCGGGCCGTCGAACCAGGCCTTGGCATCGGTGTGCGGGAACAGGTACGGCAGCTTCTCGTGGAAATCCAGGTCGAAGCCGATGATGGCGGTGACCGGAGCGGCCATGGTCTTGTCGTGGTTGCCTTCGGACAGGGCCGGGGCCAGCTTGGCCTTGGCTAACTTCGAGGTGACGAAGACGAAGCGGGCCGGCGTGGTGTTGGCGGCGGTCGGGCCCCACTTCACCAGGTCGTACAGTTCCTGCAGCAGGCTGGCCGGGACCGGCTTGTCGAGGAAGGCATTCTGGGTGCGGGCAGTACGGAACAGCTGGTCGAGGGCAGCAGCGTCGAGCGCGTGGGACATCGGTGGATCTCCAGGGCGGCTAAGGGAAGTCAGTGCCCGCGGGCGGCGCGGGGCGAAACGACGAGCCGCAGTGTAGAGTGTCGCGACTGTTGCAACACCCAGCAGGGCTGAAACGAATTAATGCCAATGGTGAAACGATCGAGCGCGCCATGGACGGTCACTGACGGCCGTGCGGGCAATGTCCGCCAAGCGGTCGCGCTGGCCTCGGCGCTGCGCCAGGGCACCCACCGACCGCTGGTCCTGCAGCCCCGCGCACCCTGGCGCTGGCTGTCGCCGCGGCGCCTGCCGGGTGATGTGAACGGCTATGGCGAGGCTTTCGCGTCATTGGCTGCCGAGGCCCCGGCGCTGGCGATCGGCTGTGGCCGCCAGGCCGCCGGCGCACTGCGCGTGCTGCGCGCACGTGGCAGCCAGGTGGTGCAGATCCTCGACCCGCGCATCGGCGCACGCCACTGGGACGTGGTGGTGGTGCCCGAACACGATGCCCTGCGTGGCAGCAACGTGCTGACCCTGCTCGGCAGCCTCAACCCGGTGGACGACGACTGGCTGGCCTGGGGCCGCGCCGCGTTCGCCGGCTTCAGTACCTTGCCCGGCCCGCGCACCGCGTTGCTTGTCGGTGGACCGACGCCGCTGGCGCCGTGGGATGAAACGGCGATGGTGGGCGTGTTCCAGGCGCTGGCCGGGCAGATCCGCAGCGAAGGCGGCAGCCTGCTGGCGACCACCTCGCGGCGCACGCCACCGGCGTTGGCCGAGATCCTGCGCGCGACGTTCGCCGACCTGCCGCACGTGATCTGGGGCGACGGCGGCGACGGTACGAATCCTTATGGCGGCCTGCTCGGCTGGGCCAACCGCGTGGTGGTCTCGCCCGATTCGGTGAACCTGCTGTCTGAAGCCTGCGCCACGCGCATGCCGGTGATGGTGGCGCTGGCCGATACCGCGCAGGGCCGGCTGGCGCGCTTCCAGCAGCAGCTGCGCGAGCGCGGGCGGCTGCAGGCGCATTGGCTGGACTGGCAGTACGACCGCATCGAACCACTGCGCGAGACCGCGCGGGTGGCCGCGGAAGTGAAACAGCGTCTGGCATTGGGGTAGTGCCGGCCGCTGGCCGGCAATGCTCTACGCGCTACCGAAGATCCTGACGTTGCCGGCCAGCGGCCGGCACTACCGGGTGCGCAGCGTTTTCTGAACATTTCGATCCGACTGTGCGGTTAGAGTCCAGCGTCCCCCATCTGTAACGGCGCGCGATAAATGGGGCGTGGAATGCGCGATAAATGGATGCTGCCGCAGATTGCGTAGCGTGTAACGAATTTGCAGATGCAGAAACGCCCCGGATGGCCGGGGCGTCAGGTTGAGGCTGCTGTGGACCGAATAGGGCGGTCAAGCATCCAGAGCTGGATGGCCGTGCACGATCTCGCCGAGCCGGTGGACGGCAACCTCTTGCAGCTTGGCCAGCAGGCAGACCAGCGACCACACACGGGCGCGAGAGATGCCGTTCAAGTTGGCCTCGGGGCTGATCAGGTCGATGATCGCAGCGCGGGCCTCGCCAATCCCCTCATCACTGACGCCCTCCGGCAAGTTGCGTGCCTCAGTGGCGTGGAAGAGCATCGCCAGGTTATCCCGGTTGATGGCGTCGTTGTTGCCCCGGACTTCCAGCGCGTCGCGCAGGCCATTCAGCGCTCCGGCAATGGTGTCAAGGTCATCATGGGCTTGGGATGCTGCCAGCTTGAGCGAGCGGGAAGGGGGCTGGCTGGCGGAATTGGTCATGTTCATTGTCGGGTCCTCAGGTCTGTGAGTGACCGCCACCCGGACTGCAATCATGGTGGCGGACGATGCACGGTTGCAGTACCGGCCTGAGGACCGGTGGGTCTTTCGACCCCCGCGCACCGCCCGCCATAAAACTGACTGGCCGCCCCCGCCCGATGCGGGACAACAAAAAAGCGCCTTCATCGGGCGATGGGCGCTTTATGCGCCTCAGGTTGATGGGACTGCAATCCCGGACGCCCATGTGGGGCGACGGGACAGACATTACACCCCCGAGGCTGCACATGCAACAGCTCTGGGGTTGGGTGGTCACCGCCCCGTGACTTCGCCCTCGGAGAATCTGGCGAACGGCCAACGGCCGGAAGAGCAGCCCACCCTGCGGTCGTTGTTGAGGCCGAGGCCCACGGACACGCACCGCTTGTCCGTTAGCGCCTGGCTCAGCGCTCGGGAACAAACTCTTCCTGGCCGGTTTCCAGATTCATGCGCATCCAGCCCCTGACGCCATCCCGCACAACGATTGACCGAGCGCGCAGGGGATCGTCAATCGCCTCCTGTCGCCGGCGACGCTCCACGCTCTCAGTCAGCTGATTCAACCACTCCCAGCTACCCGGCTGGATCGGCTCCACCTTCACCGGCTTCGGTGGCAGGGTCAGGCCGATGCGGTGCGCATCCTTTTTCAGCAACTCCAGCTCGGACTCAATGCTGAGCATTTCCCGATCAATCTCGCCGATCTTCGCCAGCGAAGCCTTGAGCGGGAGGGCCTTGGGCCAATTTGCGATGCCATCCAGGGCGTCGGCAGTCGCCAGCTTCATCTCATCCAGGAGGAAGTAGGTAGCGGCAAGCTGGGTGAGCGGCTCCCTGTCAAAATCACCGCCGTAGACCGCTCCGCGCAGCTGTCCCGGCAGGATGCCAAGCATATCGTCGGGCTTCATCGTGTTGACCCGCATGGCCGACCCTACAGTGGCCTTCATCTGGCCGGGGTCACCGTTCCCAAAGATGGATTTCCTGAGCTCATCGGTGAGCCTCTGACGATAGTGATCAGCCTTCAGATCCAGCATGCGCCACACGAGCGTCGTGTAGTCCCTGCGCGACACGGGCTGCGAGACGATCCTGCCCCTTTCCCCGGCCAGCACCTCCAAGCGCTGGTAGCGCTCAGAAACGGCGGCAGTGATTTTCTCTTTGATCGCGCCCAGGCTTTCGATGCTGGACTGGATTTCCGTGATGGTGTTCATGGGGACCTCTTATCGTTGAATGGCCTTTTGGGCCATGATCGCGGCTTGGATAAAGCCGATAGATGGGTTGGCGTGTTGCACATCACGCGCCAGTTCGTACAACTGCATCTGTGCACGATCAACCTGGTACCCGATGGGTGCGGAGAAGTTCGCAACAGAGGGAGTGCCGCCATGCGCAGGTTCTGCAAAGCTCAACGGCTGCATTCCCTTTACAGCGGGGGCTTGAGCACCCAGAAAGCCGACATGCCGGAGGTAGTAGGTACCCGGCATGGGGTTGCCTGGCGAGTTGGGAAGGTAAATCGAGGCTGAGACGCTCTTGTAGGAGCCAGTTCGCACCGAGCCGATCAGGCTGTCATCCACATCGGCAAAGGCGTAGAGCTCGCCATCCATTTCAGCCAAGCCTCGCACCTGACCATAGGTGTTCGTCTCGACCTCAGGGTGACCGAGCACCAAGGGGGCAGCCTTTACCGCTTGGCTATAGTTGAGGGCAACGGCGGTGACGGCCCGCTTGTCGATGGTGACCGAGCCAGACTGAGAGTTCCATGTTCCAGCTCGGAAGATTTGAAATGCACGCAATGCCATTTTGAAATGCCTGTCACAGGGTAGGAATAGAGAGCTGCATACGCAGCAATCACGTGCTTCTACGGCCTATCAGTTGTTGCTTTCCAGTTCCGACCTTCACGTCGATTGCGTTCGCGGCTTCGCTGCAAGATTCGACGGACCGAGCGCTCGGAGATGCCACAGGACGCAGCAATTTCATGAGTTCTCTCTCCGGCTCGGTAGCGGGAAACAATTGCCGCGTGTTGCTCGGCCTGGCGGTAAGCCGCCATCGATGGGATATAGACCGATCCCCCAGAGAATGCCGTCAGCACAGACGCCACGGCCGCTGCACCAGCCGCCTCGCGTCTGTCCTGGTCGCACCCACGGATTACCAGTTGGCGGATGACCTCCGCTTTCAATCCGGCAATGAATCCGTCCCGGCGAGCCTTGGTGTCGCTGCGGCGTCCCGCACCTTCGGCGGAGACCGGAAAGCACAGATTGACCCCGCCATGCTCCCGCGCGACGTACTGAATAGCCGCTCCAACTACCGCAGGAACGTCCACCTCTGAATTCAGCTTGTGCAATGCACGCGCAAGAGCGGCAGCAAGGCCCTCCATCACACCCGAGCCCTCATTTGAGAATGGCGCCAAGTCGCTCACCTTTGTCGCCCACCCCTGACCCTGCCCATCGTCAGCCGCACCCCTGCCCGCTGGTGTCTGACACGCGTCTGCGGGCGCGCAGCCGCATTTGAGCGGATGATCACAAGTCTTTGAGCGTCTATCTTGCACGTCAGCCTCCCAACACCTGGCGGATCGCCTCGGAATTGCGATTGATCTTGTTAATAAACACGTGGTCACTCCCGGGGTCATCCAGGTAGTTCGCCAGCAAGCTCGGCTCCACCACATTCACCATCCGCAATCCAATGCGCGGTGCCTGGCTCGCGGGAGCGCCAGTAGCCACCATCCTCGCCATTGGCTGTGAGACCGACATGGGCTGTCCAAGGCTGACCGGGCCGCCCTCCGCGTAGCCATCGCGCCAGCCGCCGATGGCAGCCATGCCCACTCGATTGAATGCTGAGAGGAATGTCTTGGCACCAGACTGACGAACCACTTCCTGGCGCAAGACGAATTCATCGGCATGCACGATGCCGGCAGGCTGGTACTTACCACCAGGCCCGGTCCAACCACCAGTTGCAAAGCTGGCTGCACTGGACACAGCCATAGCCGCGGCAGCAGCCTGCATCTGGCTAGCGGCCTTGCTGACCGCCTGCGCGCCGATGACCAGGCCGAGTCCCGAGGACCCCAGAGTGGTTGCAGAGGTCTCCAGCTTCGCGGCACCAAGGCCAATAGCTGCACCGGCTGCTGCCGCAACCGTTGCTGCTTTGGTCATCTCTTGCGCCCCATCTCCACCGCCACTCGAACCGGGGAACAGGCTCATAAGACGCATGGCTGCGGCTTGAGCAAGCTGAGCTGCGGCGAACTCGGCAATACCCAGCGCCAAGCTGGAGAAGAAGTTGGCAATCGAATCACTCAGTGAATCGGTTTGCGTAACCAGGGACATGAACAGGTTCTTGAATGACCCTTCCAGGGTGTTGCGGATCGACTGTTGCAGAAGGCTGGTTGTTTGCCCCATCTCTTGGAGCTTCAGCTGAATCTGATCCACCGCCGCAATGACTGCCGGGTCCTTGAGCGTCAACGCGATGGCACGCATCTCCGGGAGAATCTCCCTGATGGTGCTGAGCTTGCTTTGGTAGACCGCCACAATGCGATCTTGAGCCTGCGCCTCGGTAATGAGCCCCGCCTGAAGCTCGACCTGGATGCGCTGCTGCTCGAGCGCGATCGCACCCATCGTCTGGTTGTAGGTCTCCTGCAACGTCTTGAAGCGTGTGCTCGCCTCGCTCAAGTTGAGTAGTTTGGTGACGTCGGCCGCTTTGGCTGTTTCGCCCAGCCGCTCCAGCTCCTGCTTGAGCAGGTTCAGCTCTCGGCGGGTCTTCGCCAGTTCCGCATCCGGGCCTTGCCCCTGCAATTGGGCAATTCGATCCCTGACCCCGAGCAGCTGCCGCTCAGCATCAAGGCGCTGGTCAGCCAGGTCTTTCTCCGCTGCCTTGTCCAGCAGCTCTTGCTTTGTGCGCGCAGTGGCATTCTTGAACTCACCCTCGGCAATAGCGGCCTCGATACGAGCCTTTTCGGTAGCCTTCTTGTGCATTTCATCCAGCGTTCCAACCAGCTGAATTTGCTGCTTTAGCCGCTCCAGTTCTCGCTGTGCAGCGGCCTCATCCTTCTGCGCGTCGGATTTTCGAGCCTTGGGCGTCGTCTCCCGAAACTGACTTTGTAGCTGCTTGACGCGCCGGTCATAGGCACCGCCGCTGACGCTGCCATCGTCCCCAAACACCACTCCCTTGAGCAGGTCGCTGCCGGGGCTGATCGCACGAAGCGTACGGAACTGATCGGCGACCTCCGCAGTGGCCTTTCTCAGCTTCTCGGCCTTGCTGGCACCACTATCGAGCGCACGTGCCAGGTCATCTGCTACGGCAACACCCTTTCGGCGCAGTCCTGTCACAAAAGCCTCGCCCGACGCGAGTTCGTCCTGGTCTTCCTTCTGCGCCTTCAACAGCGCCAGTCGGCGCTCCAGCTCGGCGATATCGTTGGCCCGGTTCTGATCGCTCAGATATCGAGGTGCAACGAAAGCGCCACTGCGCAGCGCCGCAAGCTGCTGCTGAGTCTTGGCAATATCGATTTCCAGCGTTGGGTTGGAAATGTTCTTCAGGTCTGCCGTAAAGGCCTGCCACTCCTGACGAAGCTGGCTCACAAAGCCAGTGAGGCCGCGAGTGGCATCCTGCACGCGCTTGAGCCGCTCGGTGTAGACGTCGGCCATATACTCCACCGCCACCCGAACCGCGTCGGTCTCGCGCCCCTGCTCTTCGAGAGAACGCACATGCTCGTAGACTTCAACGGTCAGGAAGCCATATTGGTCACTGAGCTTGCGCAGCGTTTCGGTAGGTGACTTGGCGATTTCGGAAATCTTGGCGGTGGTCGAATCGATGGAATCACCCGTCAGCTTTGCCATCGCAGCTGCTGCGCGACTGGCATCGTCCAGGGTCTTTCCTGAGAGCTGACCGCTTCGAGTGAGCTGCTCCACCGACGCGCGCGCCAGGTCGTAGTCCTTGACCAGCCCGCCAACCTCACCGGCAAGCTGGTTCAGCTGGCCAGCAGTCCTGCCCGAGCTGCCACCGTTGGCGATGATCGCCGACTCCAGCGATAGCAATTCCGTGTAGCCACGGTGGGCCATATACGCCATAGAGCCCAGCACCGCAGCGGTACCGCCGACAGCCAGCACCATCGGGTTGATGGCCGCCGCCACCGCCCTCGCAGCAGGGCCGATGCCGCCGAAAGAGTCCTTGATCTGGCCGCCCTGCTGCACCGCCACCATCCAGATCGGCATGCCTGTTGCCAGGCTGGTGGTGATATCGGTGATTTGCGCAGGCAACTGCCGCATGGCGGCCTGATACTGGCCCGCAGATACGGCCCCAGCACCCATTGAGCGCGAGAGCGCATCAGCGTTTTTGACCGCATTGCGTTGCGCGGTCAGGTCCGACAACGCGCGATTGTACTGCTCACGACTGATTCGGCCGGAGTCTACTGCAACCTTGAGTGCACGCTCATCCTGCTCGAGCTTCTGGAGCTTGACCGAGGCTTTGTCGTAGCGCCCTACAGCCCCATCCACGGCCTGCTCGCGCTGTCGCTCAGTGCGCGCGAGCGCGCCACCCTGCTTATCCAGAGTCTTGATTGCGTTGTTGTAGTCCTCGGTGCTGAGCAACCCTCTGGACATCGCCCTATCGAGCAGGGTCTCCGTTTCAGCCAGGTCGGCCATGCTTGCTGCACCGCGCTGCAACCGGGCATCAAGCTCTCCAATCATGCGAATTTCGTCAGCAACCGTCTTTTGAACGGCGGTGCCAGATGCACGCACGCGATCTGCCGCAGCTGCAACATCTGCTGACATGGCTTTGGCCGAGCCGCCCGCTGCCTCCATGCCAGCGGCACCCTTGGCAGCACTTGCCCCCGCCTCTTCCATGCGGCCTGCGGACTCAGAGCTGCTCCTGCTGGCTTTGTCCAAGGCCTGTGCAACCTTGGTGGACTTCTGCGCCAACGCGTCAAAGCCAACACCAGCAGCACTGCCAGCATCCTTAATCGAGCTCAAGCCACGCTGCAATACCGGCAGCGCCTTTTGCGCCTGCTCGATATCCACGGCGATACGCATCGCCAGTTCCATGCTGCGCTTGCTTGCCATGACTATTCCTCTGACAGCAGATGCCTGAGCAGCGCTGCGGTTTCCTTGGGTGCGCCGTTCACGGCGGCATTCATGTCGTTGATGCGTTCAGCGCGAAAGCGACGGCGCTGTAGCTGCGATTCGCGGTAGAGAAGCTGCAACTGACGTCCCGTCATTGATTTCAGTTGCTGGCAAGGCCCATAGCCCGCCTGGGTCAAGGCGCTGAAGACCTTGGCCCAGCTCACGGGTTGCTTTGGGGCGCCTCTGCGATTGCGCGCCGGAGGACCCGACGGATAAAAAAACCGGAGTTCACTCTCCACCAGGCAAGCATCAGCAGTTCACCCTCGGCCTCAGCCAGAGACTCCACCCAACTGCGTTCGACATTGGCTGACTTCGCCATCAGGTCCAGAATCACATCGGCATTGCGAGCGCAGATCGCACTCACTTGCTCGAAGCTGGGAACGGTGCTGCCTGGCTTGAACACGCCGTACAGATCTTCCAGGAAGGATCGAGCGGTAGCCTGGATGAAAAGCCCCTCGGCGAAGGTGTACTCACGTACAGAGAGCTGTTGGCCGGCCACCCGAACCTGGCCTTCGCCCATCAATATCTCCAGTTCAGCCTGGCCGCCTTCACTGCCGGTTTCAGTCATCTGCGTCGCCTCGCTGGTGCCCAGCTCGGCATCCACGTTTCCAATCTTCTTAGCCATTTTTCACCTCAGGGTCTGTGAGCGAATTGAAACAGAAGCGGACAGCTGTCTCATGAGGACCCGGGTCCGGGTGCGCACGGTACGGAAAGCGAGTAGAGGGTCCGCTTGCCGCTCTCGATGGCAAGCATCTGGAATGAACGAAGCGTCATACCTGGCACTCCTTGTGGTGCTCACCGTCCTTTAGCTTGTTCGTCGCTTGGAGGTGTTTCTCTGCACGCCTGATCATCTTGCAGACGGCTTGGGTCGATACATTCAGCATCGTCGCGATTTCGCTCCTGCTCTTGTTGTTCTGAAGGTGGGAGTGAGCCTGTAGTGCCCTTGCCAATGCGGCATCCCGTTGCCCGCTGGGTACGTAGATGCAAAGAGAGCAGCATCGAGCCAGCAGCTCCTGGCGAACGTCTTCGGTCGCAGCGGCGAGCTCCAGGTCATCCAGCAGGGCCGCCTGGCGCAGTTGATGAGAGAGTTCGTCCTCAACCAGGTCGAGGAGTTCCATCCCCAGCTTGCTGGCATGCCCTCCTGCCTTGGACCGGTTCGTCGGCAGGTAGATCGTGCTGCCTCCAAATTGGGACTTGATCCGACCACACACTTGGCTGGATACCGCGAGGGCGTCGGCATGCGGAACATCCGCGCTACTGAGGACAAGACGGATCACGTCCGTAACCTCATCGAAAAAGGTTCTGTTGGCCGACACGCTCTTGCTCCAGATGACATTCATGAAACCGGACAGCTGTCCGGGTGACGAAAGTATTCCGGTGGCGTCGAGGCAATTCCCTGAAACCAGTTTCTAGAAATGAGATTTCGCTCAAAACGCTCGGCGCCGAGCGTTTTTCCTCTATGGGGATGGCAGGCAAATCGTGCGGCGCCGCACGATTTGGGGCGTGAGACAGGCGGCAATGACTGGCAAAAGTGCCACAGTGGCACTTTTGGTGATCGGCACTGTATCGGCCAAATCATGCGAATTCGCATGATTTCTGTATTGTCCAAATGTCGCGACGTCGCGACATTTCACGCGATTCAATGGGCCTTACGAAAACGGCCGACGTCGGCCGTTTTGCCCTGGTGGACGGCCCCGCGCAACGTATGGCGGCGTTCGAAAAGCGACTCTGAGTCGCTTTTGGCAGTTTGGCAGGCGGTGTGGCATAGCCCGGGCTGGGCAAGTGTCGCCATGCGCGTCGGGTGCATCCAGTCGGCGCTCGTCGCGGCGACGGTCGCCGACAAAATCATCGCCGAACAGTACGCGAGCACTGTTGAATCAAAGGCTTACGTCGGGGCGCCCTACGCCGACGACAGCGGCAATCCGGCGACGGTCGCCACGATCAAGGACTGGTGTCATCTGATGACGAGGCTCGAAAAGCGACACGATGTCGCTTTTGGGTGCTTAGCAGGCGGTGTGGTATAGCCCGGGCTGGGCCAGCGGTGCAGTGACGCTGCTACGCCAAAACGGACATTGTGTCCGAAATGCGTCGACGTCGACGCATTTCACTCAGGCAAATGCCGCGCCGGCGCGGCATTTGGATCGAGGGTGAAGCTGGCTCAAATGTTGCGATGTCGCAACAATCGCCGCCGCTTGGCATGGATTGCCGCTGGCGCAACGTCGTCGGATCTGCACTGGGTAGTCCCGCCACATCCCGGGTAGTCCGGCATCAATTATCCCGCCCGGCCCCCTTGGAATATCTCACCCCCGAACACCCATCACGCTGAACGTCTTCATGCGCACCCTGCTCCTGCTGCCCCTGGCCCTGCTCGCCGCCTGCTCCACCACGCCCACCGAGCTGGATCCGATCTCGTATCAATGCCAGCAGCAGCTGGACGCGTACCGCGAACAGCCGGCGCTGCGCGATCCGAAGACTGGCCAGCGCCCGCCGCTGCCGGTGGCCCCGATCAGCGACGCCTGCGACAAGGAACTCCAGCGCAAGGGCCTGGATCGCCCGCTGCGCTGACCGGCGTATGATCGGCGCGCGGGCCTGCCCGCCGTTGAAGGTATCGACATGGATCGTTTTTCCCGCCTGCCCCGCGCCGCGCTGCTGATCGCCAGCCTGCTGGCGACTGCACCGGCCTGGGCCAACAGCACCGAATGCCGCGAGCGCTACCCGAGCGTGGCCGCGCAGGCGGCGATGCTGGACGTGGCCTGGACCACCGCCGAACGCCTGGACGCGCTGCCCGATGTGGACGTGGTGGTGGCCGCGCGCGGTGGCCAGGACCTGAGCCGCTACGGCCTGCGCCACAGCCACCTGGCCTTCCTGCTGCGCGAGGACGACGGCCGCTGGCGCGCGATGCACCTGCTCAACCGCTGCAAGACCGACAGCTCGCAGCTGTACCACGAAGGCCTGGGCAACTTCGTCGGCGAGAGCGGCGGGCATACCGACCTGCGCATCGGCGTGCCGTCGGCGCCGCTGCGTGCTGCATTGAAGGCGATGCTCGTGTCGCCGTCGATCCAGCCCAAGGCGCTGCACGAGACCAGGTACAACGTGGTCGCCTACCCGTTCGCCACCGACTACCAGAACTCCAACCAGTGGGTACTGGAGGTGCTGGCGGCAGCGATGGCACAGGCCGACGGTGCGCCGGCCATCGTCAAGCGCGAACAGGCGCAGCAGTGGTTGCGCCAGCAGAAGTACCAGCCCAGCGTGCTGCATATCGGCCTGGGCAAGCGCGTGGGTGCGCGCCTGTTCATTGCAAACGCCACCACCACCGACCACCCCGCCGGCGAACGCATTTCCGGCAACTATTCGGTGGTGACGGTGGAATCGGTATTCGACTTCCTGCACCAGCGCAGCCAGCTGCAACAGGAACTGGTGATCCCCCATGTGCCGGTGGCCGGTGCTGCTGCCGCCACGCCCTGAATCCCGCGAGGAGAACGACATGCGTCCGCTGCCTGTTTCCCTGATGTCGATGGTGATCATTGCCGGCCTGCTCGGCGCGAACACCGCCCATGCCGAACGCCGCATCATCATCCTGCAGGACCCGGGTCCGCAGGGGCCGAGCCTGGAAATGTCCGCGCCCCTGGTTGCTTCCGCGCGCGCCGCCGCTGCCAAGGAAGCCCGGGATGCCGGGCTGCCGCCCGGCCACGGCGCATCGGTGAAGCTGCCGCAGATGCAGGTGAGCGCCATCGCCACCACCGTCGACGGCCGCCGCGAAGTACTGCTGCGTGATGCCAACAACCCGCAGAACACCGCGTCGATGCAGTGGCCGAAGCGCCCCGGCGATCCCGCCGTGCAGTTCACCGTGGGCCAGACCGTGAACTTCGAGCCGACCGGCACCGACCAGGGCTGGCAGGTGAAGGACAACCAGGGCCGCCCGCTGGAATACCTGCCCGAGGCCACCGGCCCGCGCGACATCTTCGATACCCGGCGCTGAGCCGCCGCCCCCACGTTGACCAGGAGGTCTCCATGTTCCGTTGCCTGCGCATTCCCGCGTCCGCCCTGCTGCTCTCGGTGCTGCTGGTGCCCACTGTCCATGCTGGCGCCGCGCCGCAGTTGAACAGCAGCGAGGCCAGCGTGATCGTGACGTCGTTCGTGGTGCTGTCGTTGCCACTGGCGGCCTCGATGGGCTTGTCCGAACTGTCCAAGGCGCCGTTCAAGGCCAGCGAACGCAACGGCCGGGCCACGCGCACCAAGGCAGTGCCGCTGCCGCCGATGGAGGTGAAGAAGGTGGAGACCACGCCGGAGGGCGAGCGCCAGGTACAGCTGCAGGTGCCGGACAAAGCCGATCAGACCGCCACCCTGCGCTGGCCGGCGCGCGTGCATCAAGACCAGGCTGCAGGCTTCGTGGTCGGCCAGCAGGTGCACTTCGACCCCACCGAAGCCGGTGCCGGCTGGACCGTGAAAAGCGCGCAGGGCCAGGCACTGGCTTACGTGCCCACCGCCTACGCCGCTGGCGATGTGATGAGCGAAGCGCTGTAAAGCTGAACGACCGGTTTTGGCTTTGCCGCGGGCCGGGCGGATAATGGGCGATCGCCCTTTGTCCCCCTGGCTCGCCATGTCCGTGCGTCCTGCCCCTCTTTTTGCCCCGCTGACCGCCCGCGCCCTGGTGCTGGCGGTACTGGCGATGGGCGCGGTGGTGCTGCTGTCCAACGTACTGGTGCAGTACCCGATCAACGACTGGCTGACCTGGGGTGCCTTCAGCTATCCGGTCGCGTTCCTGGTCAGCAACCTGATCAACCGCCGCTTCGGCCCGGGCCCGGCGCGCCGCGTGGCGTGGATCGGCTTCCTGGTGGCGGTGGTGTTGTCGGTGTGGGTGGCCACGCCGCGCATCGCCATTGCCTCGTGCTCGGCCTTCATCGTGGCGCAGCTGCTGGACATCACCGTGTTCGACCGCCTGCGTCGTGGCAGCTGGTGGCGCGCACCGATGGTGGCCACCACCTGCAGCGCGACGGTGGATACCACCATTTTCTGGTCGATCGCGTTTGCCGGTTCCGCCCTGCCGTGGGTGAGCTGGGCAGCGGGCGACCTGGCGGTGAAGCTGGCGATCGGCGTGTGCCTGCTGGCCCCGTTCCGCGCGTTGTTGTGGAAGATGGCGCCGCTGCGGGCCACCAGCTGACCGCACATGCTTTGGTAGGTGCCGACCGTTGGTCGGCGCGCCCTGCAGAACTCATCGCTGCCGACAGATTGTGCCGACCAACGGTCGGCACCTGCCAGGAGCGGGCATCGCAGGGCCATTGATTCGGTGGGTGCCGACCGTTGGTCGGCACGCCCTGCAGAACTCATTGCTGCCGACAGATTGTGCCGACCAACGGTCGGCACCTGCCAGGAGCGGGCATCGCAGGGCCATTGATTCGGTGGGTGCCGACCGTTGGTCGGCACGCCCTGCAGAACTCATCGCTGCCGACAGATTGTGCCGACCAACGGTCGGCACCTACCAGGAGCGGGCATCGCAGGGCCATTGATTCGGTGGGTGCCGACCGTGGGTCGGCACGCCCTGCAGAACTCATCGCTGCCGACAGATTGTGCCGACCAACGGTCGGCACCTACCAGAAGCAGGCATCGCAGGGCCATTGATCCGGTGGGTGCCGACCGTGGGTCGGCACGCCCTGCAGAACTCATCGCTGCCGACAGATTGTGCCGACCAACGGTCGGCACCTACCAGAAGCGGGCCATCTCAGGGCCATTGATCCGGTGGGTGCCGACCAACGGTCCGCACCCACCCAAAGTGGTTGCAGCATTTGCCCCCGCTCAGGCGAACGGCAGCTCCGCGGCTCTGCACGCTGCCGTAATCGCGGCACACGCCTCTTCAATCGCAGGCGTGGTCGGCGCCAACCGCGGGCGCCGGTCCAGCGTGCAGGCCAGGCCTACGTCCAGCAGCGTGGCATGTGCCCCATGCAGTGCATGCGCGGTGGCATCGGGAAGGAAACCGGCCACCGCCAACGCATCGATCAACGACGGTGTATCGCGCGGCTGCAGCAGCACCGCATGCTGCGCACTGCGCGCCAGCACGCCGGTCTGCAGCAGGAACTCCAGGTCCACCACGCCGCCGGCACCCTGCTTCAGGTCCAGTCGTGCGGCATCGCTGCGGTCCAGTTCGGTGCGCATGCGGCCGCGCATCTTCAGCACGTCCGCATACAGCACACCCGTGTCGCGCTCACGCCCAAGCGTTTGTGCACGCACCTGCTCGAAGTCGGCCAGCAAGCTCGCATCGCCGGCCACGCCGCGTGCGCGCACCAGGGCTTGGTGTTCCCAGGTCCATGCGCGTTCGCGCTGGTATTCGGTGTAGCTGGCCAGCGAAGACACCAGCGAACCCTTGCCACCGTCCGGGCGCAGGCGCACATCGATGTCGTACAGGCGGCCGGCGGCGGTAACCGCGCCGAGCAGGGCCATCACTTTCTGCGCCAGGCGTGCATACCAGCGGCCCGGCTCCAGCGGGCGCGCGCCATCACTGGCATCCACGCCGGCCGGGTTGTCATGCAGGAATACCAGGTCCAGATCGGAACCGAAGCCCAGTTCAAGCCCACCCAGGCTGCCGTAGCCGATGATCGCGAAACGTCCGCCGGGAATTCCGCCGTGTGCGGCATGCATGTCCGCTTCGGCCATCGCCAGCACGGTGACCACCACCGCCTGCGCCAGCTCGGCCAGTTGCCGGGTGCTGTCCACCGCGCCCTGGCGGCCATCCAGCGTGGCCATCGCCATGCGGAAGCTGAGCGCCAGCCGCGTCTCGTTGAGCCAGCGCAGCGCGGATTCGGGATCCTCCACCGCCAACACCTGCTGGCACTCGGCCAGCATGCCGGCGGCATCCGGCATCGGCCCGGACACGCGTACGTCCAGCAGTTCGTCCAACAGCAGCGGATACGCCGCCAGGCGCTCGGCCAGCAGCGCGCTGCGCGCCAGCACATCCACCAGCCGCGCCAGCGCACTGGGCTGCTCGTCCAGCAGCGCGAGATAGCTGGTCCGTCGCAGCACCGCCTGCAGCAGGCCAAGCACACGCTTGAGCGCGGCGTCGGGTTGTGGCGAGCGCGTGGCCGCATGCAGCAGTGCCGGCAGCACGCGATCCAGCCGCGCACGCGCCGCATCGGACAAGGACTTCACGCCGGTGCCCTGGGCGAAATCGCGCAGCGACTGGTCAGCGCCGTTGGCATCGAGGAACCCGGCTTCAGCCAGCAGTGGTGCGTTGCTGCCTTCGGGCAGGCTGCGCCAGTAGTTGGCCAGCGCGTCGGGCGCGGCCTGGCCCTTGCGCGGCGCCAGCAGCGCGGCGAATTCAGTACTGACCCGCTGCTGCTGTTCGGCCAACGCCGCGCGCAGCACGTCCCAGTCCGCATAGCCGAGGCCGACGGCGATGCGCTCGCGGTCCAGCGCGTCGCTGGGCAGTACGTGGGTCTGCGCGTCGCGCAGCATCTGCAGGCGGTTCTCCAGCCGGCGCAGGAACAGGTAAGCCTCGCGCAGTGCACTGCCATCCTCGGGCGCGATCTGTCCGGCGGCGACCAGTGCATCCAGCGCCACCAGCAGGCGACGCTCGCGCAGTGCCGGTTCACGGCCACCGCGGATCAGCTGCAACGCCTGGCACAGGAATTCGATTTCGCGGATGCCACCGGCGCCACGCTTGATGTCCTCGTGCAACTCGCGGCGCGCGACCTCGGCGGTGATCGCCGCCTTCATTTCGCGCAGGCCATCGAGCGCGGTGAAATCGAGGTAGCGGCGGTACACGAACGGGCGCAGGGTCTGCAGCCACGCTTCACCGGCGGCGATATCGCCGGCTACCGCGCGCGCCTTCAGCCACGCGTAGCGTTCCCAGTCGCGGCCTTCGCGCTGGAAATACTGGTCCATCGCCGCGAACGACAGCGCGACGCGGCCGGCGCTGCCGAATGGGCGCAGGCGCAGGTCGACACGGTGGCTGAAGCCATCGACGGTGGTTTCGTCCAGCAGCTTGGCCAGGCGCTGGCCGAGGCGGGCGAAGTACTCTTCGGCGGCCAGCGCGCGCGGGCCATCGGATTCGCCGCCGTGCGGATAGGCGTAGACCAGATCGATATCGGAACTGAAGTTGAGCTCGCCGCCGCCCAGCTTGCCGAGGCCGAACACGACCAGCTGCTGCGGCGTGCCTTGGTCATCGGCGATGACGCCATGGCGCTGGGCGAATTCCTGCTGCAGGGCCTCCAGCGCCAGCCGCAGGCAGTCTTCGGCCAAGGTGGTGGCGCCGGCCAGGGTCTGCGCCACGTCGTCCAGCCCGGCAAGGTCGCGCCAGATCAGCCGTGTGGACATCGCCGCACGCCAGCGCCGCAGCTGTGCCGGCCAGTCGCTGGGCTGCAGTGGGTCGAGCACCGGCGCCGGGATCGGCGGGCAGCCGGGCGTGGCCAGCTGCGCCAGCAGCGCGGGTTGACGCACCAGGGTGTCCAGCGCGAAGTCGCTGGCCACCGCCAGCCGGGTCAGCAACGGCAGCAGGTCGGCCGGGATGGGCTCGGGCAGGACCTGGGCCAGGCGCGCCAGGGCGCGGTCGACAAGAGGCTGCAGGGAGGCGGGCAGATCAGCGGGGGCGAGGGTCATGGGCTGATTGTATCGACCCGGTCGGGACGCAACGGACCCGGTAGTGCCGGCCGCTGGCCGGCAACCCCGGTAACCTTCGGCAGCATCATCGGATCTGCCGGCCAGCGGCCGGCACTACCAAGTCAACGGATCTGCCGGTTAGCGGCCGGCATTACCAACAATGGAGGCCGCGTATTCATACTGGGCGACAGGCAATAAAAAAGCCCGCTTGCAGCGAACTGCCAGCGGGCTCTGCTCCCTCCCCCACGTCGGGATGCAGGGCCATCGTGCGGGCTGCGAAAGCACTTTGCACGCTGCACTGCAAAACAAAACCGACGGGTTTGGGTGAGCCCCTGGGGAAAAGCCATTCCACGAAGGTAGAACCCCCCGTACGGATGAGGATGGCCGATAATCGGAATTCCCCCCAGCAACACGTGTCGTCATGTCTGTTGATCGCATCGCCAACGCGCGTCTCCGTGACCGCGTGGTCTCCGCAGAGGCCGCAGCCGCGCTGATCCAGCCCGGTGAAACCGTGGCCATGAGCGGCTTTACCGGCTCCGGGTATCCCAAGGCCGTTCCCGTCGAACTGGCCCGCCGCATTGAAGCGGTGCATGCCCAGGGCAACCCTTTCCAGATCAAGCTGATGACCGGCGCCTCCACCGCGCCGGAACTCGATGGCGCGCTGGCCAAGGCCGATGGCATCGCCATGCGCATGCCGTTCCAGAGCGACCCGGATGCGCGCAACCGCATCAACGAGGGCAAGCTGGATTACATCGACATCCACCTCAGCCACGTTGCCCAGCACGTGTGGTTCGGCTTCTACGGCGAGATCGATACCGCCGTGATCGAAGTCTCGGCCATCCGCGAGGATGGCTCGCTGGTGCCCTCCACCTCGGTCGGCAACAACAAGACCTGGCTGGACCTGGCGAAGAAGGTGATCGTCGAGGTCAACGAATGGCAGCCGGCCGGCGTCGACGGCATGCATGACATCTACTACGGCACCGCGCTGCCGCCGCACCGCAAACCGATTCCGCTGGTGAACGCCAACGACCGCATCGGCGACACCGCGCTGCGCTGCGACCCGGACAAGATCGTGGCCGTGGTACGCACCAACGGCCCGGACCGCAACAGCCCGTTCAGCCCGATCGATGCGACCAGCGAACAGATCGCCTCGCACCTGATCGAGTTCCTCAAGCATGAGGTGAAGAAGGGCCGCCTGCCGCCGAACCTGCTGCCGCTGCAGTCGGGCGTGGGCAACATTCCCAACGCGGTGCTGGCCGGCCTGGCCAAGAGCGGTTTCCGCGACCTGGCCGCGTTCACCGAAGTGATCCAGGACGGCATGCTCGACCTGCTGCGCGACGGCGTGCTGAGCTATGCCTCGTGCACGGGTTTCGCGCTGAGCCCGCAGGCCAACGAGACGTTCAAGGAGAACATCGATTTCTACCGCGAGCGCATCATCATGCGCACGCAGGAAATCTCCAACCATCCGGAACTGGTGCGCCGCCTGGGCTGCATCGGCATGAACGGCATGATCGAGGTGGACATCTACGGCAACGTCAATTCGACGCACGTGATGGGCACGCGGATCATGAACGGCATCGGCGGTTCCGGCGACTTCGCCCGCAACGGTTTCCTGTCGGCGTTCCTGAGCCCGTCCACCGCGAAGAACGGCACCATTTCGGCGATCGTGCCGATGGCCAGCCATGTCGACCACACCGAGCACGACGTGTCGGTGATCGTCACCGAACAGGGCCTGGCCGACCTGCGTGGCCTGACCCCGCGCAAGCGCGCGCAGGTGCTGATCGACAACTGCGCGCATCCGGATTTCCGTCCGCAGCTGCAGGATTACTTCGACCGCGCCAGCCGCGAGAGCTACGGCAAGCACACCCCGCACCTGCTGCCGGAAGCGCTGTCGTGGCACCAGCGTTGGCTGGATACCGGAACGATGAAGGGCTGATTGCGTTGGGGGTCAGAGCCCTTTTCTACCAAAAGGGGATCTGACCCCGATCATGCGCAACGTCGGGGTCGGATCCCTTTCCACAGGAAAGGGCTCTGACCCCAGCTACGGAATCGGGTAGTGCCGGCCGCTGGCCGGCTTCCCCAACAGCCGGCCAGCGGCCGGCTCTACCTTCACGCGATGCGCAGGCTCGCTAGCGATTCGGCCTGCAGCCGCTCGTAGATCTCGAACTCGTCATTCACCGCCACGCCCAGCGCCTGCTCAAAGGCCTCGCGGTTGGCATGTGCGGCATAGGCGCGCTGTTCTTCACCACCCAGGTTCGACTGGAAGATGCCCGCGGCACTGACCGGCAGGAAATCCTCATAGACGATCGGGTCGGCCGTGGCCAGGCCGGCGGCCACGAGCACTTCAGCCGGCAGATCCGCCACGCGCTCGGGCGCGGCACGGCCGGCGTCGGTCAGCTGGTAGCGGTAATAGCCCAGTCCTTCCTGGCGCAGCGTGTCATGGTCATCCGGGAAGCTGGCGAACACCGCCTGCAGGCGCTGGCCGTAGTCGCCGCCGGTGCTGCCTTCGCCACCGGCATCGCGGGCCTGGGACAACAGCTGGTCGTACAGCGCGCGGCCCTTCGGGGTAAGCGCAAGGCCGCGCTGTTCGATCTCGCCGAAGCGCGCGGTATGGGTGCCGGCATCGCCGCCTTCGCCGCCCGGGAAATGCACGGCCTCTTCCAGTGCCTTGAAGCTGGTCTGGCGCAGCAGGATCGGGCAGGCGCGGCGCGGCGGGCCCTCGATCACCGCCTTGGCCGCCATGCCGTGTTCGATCATCGCCGCCTGCGCAGCGTCGATGTCCAGCGTGCGCGGTGTCAGGTGATTGATGTGCGGGCCACGGAAACTGACCACGTCGGCCACCAGGCGGTGCGCGTTGTGCAGCGCGTGGTAGGTCGGCAGGTCGACCGTGGCATCGCCGTGCCAGCGGAAGGTTTCCAGTGCTTCCTCGACGAAGCGCTCGGCATCGGCCTGCGCCAGGCCACCGTCACGCTCGGCCTGGTCGATCAGCGCCAGCGCGCCGTCGGTGAAGATGCGGCGGCGCGCAAGGATTTTCGCCGATTCGGCACGCAGCGCTTCGTCTTCGATCAGCTCCAGGCGCAGCAGCGAGGTGAACACGCGGAACGGATTCTGCGCCAGCGCCGCGCCGGTGAGCGGGCGGAACGCGGTGGAATGCACCGGCACGCCCGCGACCGACAGGTCGTAGTAGCCGACCGGGTACATGCCCATCACGGCGAACAGGCGGCGCAGCGTGGCCAGTTCCTGCACGGTGCCGACGCGGATCGCGCCGTGGCGCTCTTCATCCAGGCGTGCGCGCTCGTCGTTGCGCTGCAGCTGCGCGGCCAGCGCCGGATCCTGCTCCAGCACCTGCGCGTTGATCCGCTCCACCAGTTCCACCAGCGTGCCGTACAGCGGCACTTCGGTGCGGTACATGCGGGACATGGCCTGTGCGAACAGGCGGCGGATCACATCAGGCGAAACCAAAGAGGCGCTCATCAGTCACTCGATTACGGGAACGGGGGAACAGCTCGGACCCGTATTGTCGCCGGAGCGCGCGGTGGCGGCGATATGCAGAGCAACATGAAACAAACCGGTAGTGCCGGCCGCTGGCCGGCAATCTCCGGATGCCTGGAAGGGTGCAATTGCCGGCCAGCGGCCGGCACTACCGCTTGAGCTGGCGCTTCAGGGTGGCATCCAGGGTGATCGGCCGGTCCCAGTGCTGGTAGCTGGCCACGATGGCGTGGCGCACGGCACGGTAATGCAGGTTGTCCGGCTTGGTGGGCATCCGCTTCACCACCGCTTCCCAGCCGCCGTCCGGGTCCTGGCTGAAGGCGCGCACGCTGTCGCGGCAGGTCTGGCCACTGGCCTTGGCCCAGAAGCAGGCGAAATAGATGTCCCCGGCCTGCCAGCCATGGGTGGTGAACAGCGCGCTGATGTAGCCACGGGGCACGTCGGCATAGCGCGATACCTCATCGAGAAAGGCATCCGGGTAGCGTTCGGCGTAATGGTTGATGTCCTGCAGCTGGGCATCAACCCAGCTGTCGCCGGTTGCCACCTCATACGCAGCCGAACGCTCGGCGGTCTGCTGGGCCAGCACGGTGGCCGGCGCCAGCAGCAGGGACAACAGCAACACGCGCAGTCGGTAATTCATGCCCCGATTCTGCCGCAGCCGCCGGGCCCTGTCAGGCCGCCGCAGCGGCCTTGGCTTCGATCGCCGCCAGTGCGGCCGGCCAGTCGTGGGCGGTATCGGCGGTGACCATGCGCGGTTCATCATCGGCCACGCCGTGCTGGGTCTCGTGGGCCCAGGTCACTGCGTACGGGGTATGCACGCCCCAGCCACCCAGGGTAACCACCGGCTCGATGTCCGAACGCAGCGAGTTGCCGACCATCACGAAGCGCTGCATGGGCAGATCGAATTCGGCCAGCACGCGGGCGTAGGTTTCCGGGTCCTTCTCCGAGACGATCTCGATGCGCGGGAACAGCTCGCCCAGGTTGGCGACCTTGATCTTCGCTTCCTGGTGGAACAGGTCGCCCTTGGTGATCAGCACCACCGGGTAGTGCTCGGCGATGGCCGCCACCGCTTCGCGCACACCGTCGATCAGTTCGACCGGGTGGCGCAGGGTGTCGTGGCCGATATCCAGGATGCGCTGGATGTCCTTCGCTTCGATGCGCTGCCCGGTGATGTCGATGGCCGCTTCGATCATCGACAGCGTCATGCTCTTCACGCCGTAGCCGAAGGTGCCCAAGTGGCGCTGCTGCACTTCCAGCAGGTGGCGCGCGGTCTGGGTGTCGTGCACGTCGACGTAGCGCGACAGCAGGTCAAGGTAGTCCTGCTCGGCCTTGCGGTAGTAGTCCTCGCTCTTCCACAGCGTATCGTCACCGTCAAAACCGACCAGGCCGATGGCGCGCGACGGCGCAGGCGTGGAGGTGTTCATCGCGCAAGGATACAGGGGCCGTGGTGACGAAAAAAACCCGGGCGGCCGAAGCCGCCCGGGTTCCCATACGCCCCGATACAGGTCTTACCTGCCCTGCGCACCCTGCGCTGCGCCGCCGGCGCCGGCCTGCTGGGCGGCCACATAGGCCTTGTACTCATCGGCGCTCAGCTCGCCGTCCTTGTTGGTATCAGCCTGGTCGAACACCTGGGCCAGGCCCGCGTTCACCTGCGCCTCGGTCTTGCTGATGGTGCCGTTGCCATCGGTATCGATGCTGGCCCAGGTCTGGCCACCGCCGTTGGCCTGCGCCGATGCGGCTGCGGCAGCGTTGGTCGCCTGGTCGGCGGCCTGGCCGGCCTGTGCAGCCGCCTGCTGGGCCTGTGCGGCCTCGTTCTGCGCATGCGCCGCCTGCTGCTTGGCCGACTGGGCCATCGCCGGAATGGCCAGCACGCTGCCAGCGGCGACGATCAGGGCGATCAGGGGCTTGCGGTTGCGAATAGTCATCAGGGGTGTCTCCTGCCAATTGGGTGGTGTTGCGCGGCGTGTTGTCTCCGCACGGCACCTACCCTGCCACCCCGTTTCTGAATCGATTTTGCCCCGCGACCCGCGTCAACACGCACCATTAACCACTCGCCCCCGCGCATGCATTAGCACGGTGGTTAGCAGCAAGTGAGCAGCTCATAAGATGCGCATTCAGCGCTGCCGGATTTAACCGGCAACCAACGAAAAACCTGCGTCAGTCGACGGTTTTTTCCGATGACCGCGAACTGAACAACACCCACCCCAGCGCAACACCGGCGAGCGCACCGGCGATTTCCAGCACCACGCGGCTGCCGAGTTCGTTCGGATCGTGGATGGTGGCCAGGAACAGGCGCGCGTACAGCGGCGACTCCAGCCGCACGATGCCCATGTAGAACAGCTTCCATGCATCGATGCCGGCGGAGATGATCACGGCGATGACACAGGACCACCCGATCGCGTGACCCGCGGTCCAGTGCAGGAGCCGGCACAGCTGCGACCACAGGAAGTACACCAGCAGCCCGACCAGCAGGGCGATGGCGCCGGCTTCCAGGGTACCGAGCAGGCCGAAGTGCAGGGGAAGGTTCATCGGGTGGGCAGGGATGAAGAGGCGGCCAGTGTAAGGGATCTGCCCCGGCCCCAATCCGGTAGCCCCAGTAGATCCACGCCATGCGTGGATGAATCTCCATCGAGATCGAGTATCTCGACGATTGAACAAGAAGCAGCCGACGAACAAAGAGCAGCCGAGCATGGACTCGGCTCTACAACGGACCGCGCGGGAAACTGTCAGAGGCTGGGCGGCGCCGGAGTGCGGGGTGTCAGCCGCATGGATGCGGCTGCCAAGCCTCCATGGACGGATTTACGGCGTCCCCGCACTCCGGCACCGCCAAGCCATCCCACGGAATGCACGCTGTTGCTGTTGCGTCTGATGTTGCCGGCCAGCGGCCGGCACTACCGCGGGTGCAGGGCGCAGCCCTGCCGATACCCCTACCGTACCGGGACGTCGTACGCGGTGCCGGGATCCGGTTCGGGCTGCAGGGTGTAGTGCCACCACTCCTGCGGATAGTTGACGAAGCCGTGGCGTGCCATCGCCTGCACCAGCTGCTGGCGGTTCGCCTGCTGCACAGTGCTCAGCCCGCTCGTCCGGGTATGCGCGCGCGGGCCAAAGAAATCGAAGTCGGTACCCATGTCCAGCGGCGTGCAGGCGCCAGTGCGGCAATCCAGCAGGCCAAGATCAACCGTGGCGCCACGACTATGGCCAGAACGCTCGGCGATGTAGCCGTCGGCCAGCAGCCGTGGCTTGTCCAGGTCCGGGTACTGCTGTGCCTTGCGCGAGAGTTCGCGCGGATCGTTCACCCAGGCCATGAAGGCCTGCACCGAGCGCACCGGCCGGTAGCAGTCGTAGAGGCGCAGGCCAAATCCCTGCGCGCGCAGATCCTGTTCCACCAGCGCCAGCGCTTTCGCCACGGGCGCCAGCAGGTAGCAGGATGGCGCCTCATAGCCGGGCACGCGCGCGCCGGTGAAGTTGTTGGCATTGGCGTATCGGATGTCCATGTCGATGCCTGGCGACAATGTGCGGATTTCCACCAATCCGGCGCTGGCCGCATCGGTGGCCGGCGAAACGCGCGGTGGCTCAGCGGCGTCGGCGGTCGCCGCCAGGGCAGTCGCCAGTACGAGTGAAATGCAGGTCCTGGAAGTCATAGCTGAAGTCGATGTCCGGATCGATGGCACGCAGGTCCAGTGTCGGTGCCGGGCCCTCGCCCGGCTGCAGCCACGCCTGCGCCTCGTCACCCAGCGTATCCCAGCGCAGCAGCCAGCGCCCCTGCAGTTGCAGCACGGCCGCTTGCAGCCTGGGCGACTTGTCCACGCTGAAGCGCAGGCCATCCTTGCCCAGGCACAGCGAAGCCGGGCCCAGCCAGGGGTCGGAGTAGCGGCCCTGCCAACGCGGCAGGTCATTGCCGCGTGCCGGCTGTGCGGCGGTGGTCGCTGGCCGTTGATGGCCAGATGCTGCCTGCGCTGCCCGGTCAGCCTTCAGTTCGGCCAGGTACTCCATCGCAGGGCGCGCATCGTCTGGTGCGGTGAAGCGCTTCAGCGTGGCCTGCATCAGCGCCGTGCGTGCATCCTCGCCTTCGCCGTTGATCAGCATCACCACGCCGACCCTGCGGTCAGGAAGCAATGCCAGCGACGAGTACATGCCCGACAACGTGCCGGTATGCGCCACCTTCCACTGCCCGTCCATGTCCGACACCCGCCAGCCATATCCATAACCGTAGAAATGCGCGTTGTCCCAGCGCCGCTGGCGTTCACCCAACGGCATTGGCATGTGCAGAGTCCACAGCGTGCGCCGCTGCTCGCTGCCCAGCCAATCCGGCACCAGCGCGGGATCGAGCAAGACCTGCATCCAGCGTGTCATGTCGCGCAGCGAACAACGGATGCCTCCCGCCGCCATCGAGGGCAGGTCCGGGCTGATCGCAGCATCGGCGTTCGCCACCTCGTTGCGTTCACCACGCCAGGCATGCGGCTGTGCCACGTTGCCCACGCGTTTCACCGACCACGCACCCACCTGGCAGCGCGTCATGCCCAGTGGTTCGAACACCTGCTCGCGCATCAGCTGGTCATACGGCTTGCCACCCGCTGCCGCCGCCACCTCGCCGGCCACCACATACATCAGGTTGTCGTAGGCATAGTGGCTGCGGAAGCTGCTGACCGGTTTCAGGTGCGCCAGCCCTGCAATGATGTCGGCGCGGGTGAACGCGTTCGGCTCCGGCCACAGCATCAGGTCCCCGGCGCCCAGGCCAAGGCCACTGTTGTGGATCAGCAGGTCGCGCACCTGCATCTGCGCGCCCACCCACGCATCGTGCATGCGGAAGCCCGGCAGATGCCGCTGCACCGGATCATCCCAGCGCAGCGTGCCCTGCTGCACCAACCGCGCCAGCAGTGCGGCGGTCATCGCCTTGCTGTTGGAGGCGATCTTGAACAGCGTGTCCTCGTCGATGCGGCCGCCATCGCCGCGCGCCCCCTCTGCATGGCGATGGACCACCTGTCCGTTCTCGACCACCGCCAACGCCAGCCCAGGCAGATGCTCGGCCCGGACCACGGTCGCGATGTCGGCCTCGATGGCTGCACTGTCGACCGACGAAGCGGACGGTGCGGCCAGTGCCGCCGCGAGGATCAGCAGGTGGTGCATGCGGGCAGCCCCTCCATTGCCCGCGCCGTCACGGTGGACGGCGCGGATCGTGGCCTCAGAAGTTCCAGGTCACCACCAGCTGGGTGTAGCGCGGTGCCTGCCAGCGCGTACCGGTAGCGAACGTCGCCTCGCGATACTGGCCGGGCTGCGCCTCGTAGCGCTGGTGCACGTTGATGGTCTTCTGGTTGTTGAACAGGTTGTACACCGACAACCGGGCGCTGAGGTCGATGCCCTCCACCGGCAGGCGCCAGGTCACGTTGGCGCCCATGGTCCAGGTCCACGGCAGGCGACCAAACGCGCCGCGCGGGCTGTACTCGAACTGGCGCTGGTTGTACGGGCCCGAACAGTTGGCCACGCACAGCCAACCGGTGCCACCACCACTGCCTTCACTGGACGTGCTGCCACCGGCGATGGAGTCGTTCGGCCACATCACGCCGTAGGCGGTGATCGGGCCACCGGACTGCACCTGCAGCGTGGTGCCGAACGACCACTGCTTGTTCAGCGCATACGCGGCACGCAGCTTGAACTGATGGCGGAAATCGTTGAACAGAACACCATAGCGTTCATTGGTGGCCGGGTGGTCCCAGAACTGCACCATGCCGGTGTCGCCGTAGTTGGTATCGGAGTTTACCGGGCCTTCGAAGTTGCCCTCGCTCTTGGACCACAGATAGGACGCGTTGAACATCCACTTCTCGTCCCACGCACGGTCGATCTGGAACTCCAGCGCCTTGTAGGTGCGCTTGGGCTTGGAGTAACCGATAACCTCGCCACTGCCGCCCTTTCGATAGCCGCTGTTGGCGGTGTCGATGGTGATCCAGCCTTCGTTGGCGCAACCGATGCTCTTGTCGCCCCAGATCGTCAGGCTCTCGCCCGGGTTGGCGATCGGCCACAGCGTGCTGGGGGTCGGGCCGCACGGGGTGTAGTTGATGCGGATGTCATCCAGCGCGCGGGTCATGCGCCGGTAGGTGGCATTGACGCCCCACGACCAGGCCTGGTTGATCATGTTCTGGAAGCCCAGGATGTATTCGTCCTGGTAGACCGCCTTCAGATCGCGGTCCACGCTCTGGCGCAGGTCGGCACCGCCGGTGTTCATGCGGGTGTCGGTCGGCCCGATCTGCTGGCCAACAATCGGTGCCATGTACGGCGAACCGGTCGGCGAGGTTTTCTGCTCCCAGCCGTTCAGCACGTAATAGCTGTATTCGTCGGTCAGGCCACCGGCAAAGTTCACGTTGATGTTGTTGGTGACCGGCAGGTAGTAACGGCCGGCGTTGCCGAACAGCTTGGTGCTGCCATCACCGCGCATGTCCCACGAGAAACCGACGCGTGGCGCGATCAGGTCGTCCATCTTGATGAACGCCTTGCCGGCGGCGGTGCGGTTCTCGAAGCGGTCCCAGCGCACGCCGAGGTTCAGCATCAGGTTCGGGGTGATGTTCCAGATGTCTTCCAGGTAGAAGGCATTGGCCTCGGTCTCGAAGGTGCCGCCGGAGCGGCGGTTGCGAGCGCGCAGCATCTCGGTGACGCCAGCCGGTACGTAGGCGTTGGCGCCATCCCACACTTCATCGCCGGGGCGCGCCACGTAGGCGGTGTAGCTCAGCTCGGTCGGCCCTGGGTAACGGGTGGACTGCTTGGTGGTCATCAGTTCGCGGTCGACACCGAAGCGCAGCAGGTGATCACCGAGCTGCCATTCGAAATCCAGGCGCGCGACATCGCGGGTGTCATCGCGCTCGGCCACCGCCGCGCCGGTCGGGTGGCAGCCCGCGCGCAGCCCCTGCAGCTTGCCCAGCCGCGGGCCGTAGGTGCTGTCGGTGAACACCGGGCTGCAGGCCTGGTCCAGCGACGAATTGGTGAAGGCACGCTGCTTGTTCTGGCCGACCATGGCGCGCGCGGTGAAATTCTGGCCGAAGTGGCCGGTGTAGGTGGCCGACCAGTTGCGGCCGCCGGTCTCGGTGACCGAGTCGCCGCCCCAGGAACCGATCCGGTCCGCATTCCAGTTGTAGCCGTACGACGCGTTGGTGACATCGCCCTCGTCGGAGAACGCCAGCAGCGCCAGGCTGTGGTTGTCGTTGATGTTCCAGTCCAGCTTGGTGCCCCAGAAGCCGTTGCCGGAGTCGTTCTTGAACCAGGTACTGCCATCGGACGAGGTGTTGTGGCCCTTGTCGCTGCGGTCCTCGTACATCGCGAACAGGAACAGCTTGTCCATGACGATCGGCCCCGAACCCCAGACGTTGGTCTTCAGGAAGGAGTTGTTGTCGCGGCTTCCGTAGGAATGCGGGGTGCCGTCGCGGTGGAAATGATCGCCGCCACTGGCGCGCCACGCACTGGGCTCGGCGGTGACTTCAACGCCGCCTTCGAATTCGTTGCTGCCCGAACGGGTCACTGCATTGATCACGCCACCGGTGGAGCGGCCGAACTCGACCGAGTAGCCACCGGTCTTGACCTGGAATTCCTTGAAGAAGGCGAACGGCGCGGTGCTGAAGCCACGACGGGTATACATGTCGGTGACATTCAGGCCGTTGATGAAGACCGCATTCTCGGCCACCGATGAACCGGCGAACGACAGGCCTCCGAATGACGAGTTGCCGCCGACCACGCCCGGCGCCAACAGCGCGACCGCGGACAGATCCTGCGCTACCGGCAGCCGCGAGATCTCCTGGCGGTTGATGTTGAACGAGGTTTCGGTGGAGTACACATCCACGCGGTTGACCACGCGGGTGCCAACCACCTGCAGTGCATCCAGGTTGGTGACACCGCCGCCGCTGCCCAGGTTGACCGTGGTGGTACCGCCGACGGCAACGCTCACCGATACCTGGTCGCCCAGCTTCTGGCCATCGCGGCTGAGCTGCAGCTGGTAGTCACCCACCGGCAGCTGGCCGAGGCGGTAGCTGCCATCGGCGCCTACGGTGACGGTACGGGTCAGGCCGGTGCTGCTGCTGACCACGGTCACCTGGTCACCGGCGGTTGCACGGCCGGCGACTGCACCGCTCACGTTCTGTGCCATCGCGATGCCGGGCAGCACTACGCCCAGACACGCCCCGAGGGCGACGCACAACGCCGCCCGCTTGATGCTGTAAGCCTTCATCCCCTGCTCTCTCCTGCAAGAATTGAATGGTGTGGAATGCGATGTGTCGCGCTAGCGTTGCCTGGCTGGCAGTACCCGCCACTGGAAGTCGTAGCTCCATTGGTCGAAGTACAGGTTGCCGCCTGCCCACTCGGCCTCGCCGCGCTGCGAGTCGACCGTTTCCGAGCGGAAGTGCTGCTTGGCCGGCACGAAGGGCTGGCCGAAATCGTCGTTGAAAGCAATGCGGTAGCCGTCGAGGCCACCCAGATAGAAATCGCGCAGTGCAGGCACATCGCTGGCAAGCGCGCCGGTGGTCACGTCCATCGGCAGCCAGCCGTATGGCGCCAGGTAAACCTGTCCCCAGTCATGCAGGTTGTTGTAGCCGCTGCCATCGTCGGAGAACACCATGCCCGACTGCCAGCGTGCAGGAATGCCGTTCATGCGCAGCAGCGCAATCAGCAGCAGGGTCTGCTGGCCACAGTCGGCATGGCCGGCGCGCAGCCCGTAATCGCTGATGTTGCTGAGCGTCGAGTATTCGCGCGCACCGGCCCATGGAATGCGGTCCACGGCAGCAAACAGCTTGCGCACCACTTCATAGGGGCGCGTCTCGCCCTGCAGCACCTGGTCGGAGAACAGCTTCAGCGCCGGGGTGAAGCGCACATGCGGCAGCTGCTCGGCCAGATAGGGCTTCAATGCGGGATCATTCGGGGTGGCCTGCAACTTCGCGGGATCGATCGCGGTGTGTCGCGCGAAGACCGTTACCGCATAGCGGATCTCGAACCGGGTCGGCTTGCCGGCTACGGCTTTGGCTTCCAGATAGGCGGTGCGCTGCAGGGTACTGGCCGGTGCCACCCGTGCCTTGGCCGGGGCGCCGCCCAGCCACTGCACCTGTTCCTGCTGGCCGGGGATCTCGCGCGGGTATGGAATCCAGGCGCGTACGGTTTCGCCGGCTGGCACGGCGTCGGCCTTCACCGTGAGCGACTGGGTGAATTCAATGCGCTGCGGCAGCACCGACGCCTGACCACTCTGTTCGGCCGCGGCAAGCACGCGCGCGTGGTGCGCGTTGAGCACTTCGTTCGGGCCTGGCGGTGACATCGGTGCATCCGCGCGGCGGCGTGCGCGTGCTTCGTCACTGAGCAGGAACAGGTTCGACGGTGCACGCTTGAAATACCAACGCGTACCATCGATATCGAGATGCTCGATCAGGCCGAGTTGATCCCACCGCGCGAACTCCTCGTCGGTCAGGTCGGGAATCCAGCGGCGCACGGCCGCCTTGGCGGCGGTTTCGTCGAGGGAAAAATCCTGGCGGATGCGGCGCATGCGTTCTTCCTGGAACGCGATGTCGTCGAAACTGACGCCAGGCTCCGCCGCGTCGGCGGCCGACCAGGTGTTCAGTTCGCTGTGAGCTTCAAAGAACCGTCCCGCGTCGATCATCTGCACGACGCGCGCAAACTGGACGGCCGAGGGCGGCGGTTCCGCTCCCGCCGACCACACCCACAGCAGCAGCGCGGCACACAGGCCGGCAGCAGCAGGCAGACGCGGTTTGCGAACGGCAGACTCCACAGCGACACTTCCCCAGCGCGGGTGGTAACGGCTGTGTAACACGGGCCGGGATGCCGGTCAATAATTTATTCTTGCTTTCGATGCCAAAAGGAATAAATATTCCAACAGGCATTCGAGGAGGGTGTGCACCGCATGAGCCTGGCTTCCCGCGAACCGCACCGGCGTTGGCCGCGCCGGTTGACCCTGGCCCTGTGCCTGCTGGCCGCACCGGCCTTTGCACAGGCGGCACCACCGCCCGACCCGGGTGCGCCGCTGCCCTATGTGATCGGCCTGCACGAGGCCTACCTCACCCCGCAGTACTGGGCCGCGCGCCTGGACAACGCTGATGCGCCGATTCTGGATCGCGCGCAGATCGAGGCGCAGAACGCGCGGATGCGGGCGCAGGACAACCATATCCAGGACATCGCCACACTGCCCGCCCAGCTTGATGCGGCGACGGTGCGTGCCAGCATCAGCGCGCTGTCCAGCTGGCCCACGCGTGCACTGTTCAACGAGACGGGCCAGGCCATCGCTCCCGCGCTGCGCAGCGGCATCGAAGCCAACCTCGGCCTCGATGCGATTCCTGCCCAGGTGGCACCGGCCTATGGGCTGGTGGTGAAGCGCGCGGCACTGCGTACCTTCCCCACCCGCGAGCGCGTCTTCAGCACCGCCGGTGACACCGACATCGACCGCTTCCAGGAATCGGCGCTGTTCCCCGGCGACAAGGTCGCGGTGGTTCACCGCAGTGCCGACGGCCGCTGGCTGTTCGTGCACAGCGAGCGCTACAGCGCGTGGATCGAAGCCGACGCCATCGCCAGCGGCGACAAGGCCACGGTGCTCGGCTATGGCGCGAAGGGCCCGTACCGCATTGTCACCGGCGCCACCGCGCAGACCGCCTACACCCCGGAGGAACCGCGCGTATCGCGCCTGCAGCTGGACATGGGCGTACGCCTGCCGGTGCTGGCCGACTGGCCTGCGTCAGAGCCGGTGAACGGCCAGCAGGCGCATGCCTCGTGGGTGGTGCAGTTGCCGGTGCGCGAGGCCGATGGGCGTCTGAAGCTCGTACCGGCGCTGCTGCCGCGCTCGCAGGACACCGCCGCCGACTACCTGCCACTGACCCCGCGCCTGCTGCTGCAGCAGGCCTTCAAGTTCCTGGGCGAACGCTACGGCTGGGGCCATGACTACGACACCCGTGACTGCAGCGGGTTCGTCTCCGAGATCTACCGCAGCTTCGGCGTGCTGCTGCCGCGCAATACCAGTGCACAGGCGGTCAGCCCGGCACTGGATCGCCTGCCGTTCACCGACAAGGTCGGCAAGGCCGCGCGCGACCGTGCGGTCACCGAACTACAGGTCGGCGACCTGGTCTACATCCCCGGCCACGTGATGATGGCCATTGGCCACGTCGACGGCCGCACCTGGGTCATCCACGATACGGCGGGCGGCAGCTGGTTCGGTGCCGACGGCAGACGTGTGCAGGCCCATCTCAATGGTGTTTCGGTCACGCCGCTGGAGCCGATGATGGCCAGCGATACCGTCCGCTACATCGACCGCATCACCAACATCCAGCGCCTGCGGGCCAAGACTCCTGAATGAAGATCACCGCCATCGAACTGGGCATGCTGCGCGTGCCGCTGAAGACGCCGTTCAAGACTGCCCTGCGCACGGTGGAAACCGTGGAAGACGTGGTGGTGCTGATCCGCACCGACACCGGCAACACCGGTTACGGTGAAGCCCCGGCCACCGCGGTGATCACCGGCGATACGCACGGCTCGATCATCGAAGCGATCCGCCACTTCATCGCCCCGCGCCTGATCGGCCAGGACGTGGTCAACCTCAACCATCTGTGCACGCTGGTGCAGACCGCGATGGAGCGCAACACCAGCGCCAAGGCAGCGGTGGAGATCGCGCTGTACGACCTGTGGGCGCAGCTGCACGGTGCGCCGCTGTACCAGATGCTCGGTGGTGGCGACCCGGTGATCACCACCGACATCACCATCAGCGTGGACTACATCGACAAGATGGTGGCCGATTCGCTGTCGGCCATCGAGCGCGGCTTCGAGTCGCTGAAGATCAAGGTCGGCAAGGACATCGGCCTGGACATCGAACGGGTCAAGGCGATCCATGCCGCCGTGGAAGGCCGTGCCCTGCTGCGCCTGGATGCCAACCAGGGCTGGACCGCCAAGCAGGCGGTGCATGCGATGCGTACGCTGGAAGAGGCCGGCGTGGTACTGGAGCTGCTGGAACAACCGGTGAAGGCCGCCGACATCAGCGGGCTGAAGTACGTCACCGACCGCGTCAACACGCCGGTGATGGCCGACGAAAGCGTGTTCAGTCCCAGCCAGGTGATGGACCTGATCCAGCAGCGCGCGGCCGACATCATCAACATCAAGCTGATGAAGACCGGCGGCCTGTCGAATGCGATCCGCATCGCCGACATCGCCGGCATCTACGGCGTGCCGTGCATGATCGGCTGCATGATCGAGTCGAGCATCAGCGTGGCCGCCGCCGTGCACCTGGCCGTGGCCAAGAGTGATGTGATCACCAAGGTTGACCTCGACGGTCCCTCGCTGGGCCAGTTCGACCCGGTCAGCGGCGGCGTGCATTTCAACGAATCGGAGATCAGCATCAGCGACGTGCCGGGGCTGGGCATCACCGAAGTACGCGGGCTGGAGATGCTGGGGTGATTTGCGCCTTGCGGCTGGCTTGGTCCTCAACTGATCCTGGGTCGCGCGTTACTTTTCTTTCCGCGGAAAGAAAAGTAACCAAAAGAAACGCTCCGCCGGCCGCGAGCCGACGTGCTGCGCACGCCGGTGCCCTGCGCTCCTCGGTCCGCCGAGGGACGGCGCGGAACTCGCTGCGCTCAGACACCCGCGCCTCTTCGCCCTCGCCGGACCTGCGGTGCTCGGCTCGCTTGAAGGCGGACTCAACGACAGCTCCGGGTAGATCCACGCCACGCGTGGATGCTCCTGCTTCTGCTCTACCTCGTATCCTCTTCGCGGCTGGCACGCGCGCGATCTGTCCGGGGTCGGGCGGGCGGGGCTTGCGGGGGTGTCCGCCGCATGGATGCGGCGGCCAAGCCTACACGGACGTACTTGCGGCGTCCCCCGCAAACCCCGCCCGCCCGAGCCACCACATAATCTGCTCTACGCTGCCAACCGCAACGCGCCTATCCATGTCCGGACGCCCCGCATGCCGCCCCTGCTGAAGATCCGTTCCGAGCGCGGGCAGATGTCGGCCATCGAGCGCCGCATCGCCGACTTCATCCTCGACAACGCCCACCTGCTGCGCGACTACTCGTCCCAGCAGCTGGCCAGCGCGCTGGGCATCAGCCAGTCCAGCGTGGTGAAGTTCAGCCAGAAGCTCGGCTTCAAGGGTTACCCGGACCTGAAGTACTCCATCGGCCAGGATGTCGCCCGTGCTGGCGCCGATCCGCAGCAGGCCCCCAGCGAACCCGACAGCGGCGACGACTACCTGCGCCTGGGCGACACCCTGCGCCGCAGCAAGGCGCAGGCCGAAGAGGAAACCCGCCAGGCCAACCCACGAGAGGAAATCGAGCGCATCGTGCAGCTGCTCGACGGCGCGCCCAAGCTGTTCGTGTACGGCCTAGGTGACGACGGCCTGTATGCCCGCGAGTTCGCCATGCGGCTGTCGCTGCTCGGCCTGCTGGTGGTGCCACATACCGACCCGATCCTGATGCTGGCCAACCTGTCGGCCGCGCGCCCCGGCGATGCGCTGCTGGTGTTCTCCGAATTCGGCAACCTGCCGCAGCTTTCGCAGCTGTCGCGCCAGTTCCAGGACATGGGTGGCAAGGTGATTTCCATCACCCGCCATACCGCCAACCCGCTGCGCGCGCATGCTGACGCAGCGCTGGTGGTGTGTGCGCACGAGCGCACGCCGCAGGTCGCGCAGCTGCTGTACCGTAGCGCCATGCACGCCCTGCTCGATTTCCTGTTCGTGCTGCTCTGCCACACCAATCCGGACCGCCAGCAGCAGCTGGCGGTGAACCTGGAGCGGATCGACCACCTGCTGGATTCCTGACCGGAGCACCTGTTGATGAAATCGCTGGTCCGTCTCGCTACCGCTGCACTGCTGCTTGCCGCGGCGGTATCCGTCCACGCTGCGCCGCTGCAGGGTGCACGCCAGCTGATCGTGGTCACCAGCGAAAGCTGGGACAGCACACAGGGCCAGCTGCAGGCCTATGTGCGTGATGGCAAGGGCTGGCACGCACATGGAGAGGCGTTCCCGGTGGCACTGGGCCGCACCGGCAGCGCCTGGGGCCTGGGCCTGCACCCGGCGCAGGCCGATGGCCCGCAGAAGCAGGAAGGCGATGGCCGCAGCCCGGCAGGCGTGTTCGCGCTCGGCAGCGCGTTCGGCTATGCCGTCACCCGCCCCGGCACCGCCATGCCCTACCAGCCGATGCTCGACAGCAGCTACTGCATGGATGTGCCGGCGTCGCCCTTCTATAACCGCATCGTCGACGCGAAGAAGGTCGGCAAGGCAGCTGTGGAAGGCTCCACCGAGCCGATGCGTCTGGATCTGCACAACAGGGGCGACGTGCGTTACAAGGAAGGCTTCGTGATCGCCCACAACCCGGACAACCAGCCCGGCAAGGGCAGCTGCATCTTCGCCCATCTGTGGCGCCAACCCGGTGAGGCCACGGCCGGCTGCACCGCCATGCCGCAGGCCCGCATGCAGGCCCTGCTGGACTGGTTGCGGCCGCAGGATGCGCCGCGCTTCGTGCTGCTGCCGCGCGCCGAGTACACGCGCCTGCAGGCCCAGTGGCAACTGCCCGCACTGCGCGGAGACGCCCGTTGAGCGCGCAGGACGAACCGCAGCTGCAGCGCGCGGTCAGCCGCTGGCAGATCGTCGGCCTGTCGATCAACGATGTGATCGGCAGCGGCATCTACCTGCTGCCGGCCGCCACCGTCGCCCTGCTCGGCCCCTTCAGCCTGTGGGGCGTGGTCGCCGCCGGTATCGTCGTGGCGCTGCTGGTGCTGTGCTACGCGCAGGCCGCCAGCTATTTCGACGAGCCCGGTGGCAGCTACCTGTATGCACGCGAGGCGTTCGGGCGCTTCGCCGGGTTCGAGATCGGCTGGATGATCTGGCTGACCCGCATCAGCTCGGCGGCCGCACTCAGCAACGCGCTGGCCGATGCGGTCGCGCGTTTCTGGCCGTGGGCCGGTGCCGGCATGGGGCGCATCGCGGTGATCGTGGTGTCGCTGGGCTTCCTCACCGGCGTCAACATCATCGGCGTGCGCTCGGCCGCGCGCACCGGCGTGGTGCTGGTGATCGGCAAGATGTTGCCGCTGCTGCTGTTCGTGGCCATCGGTGCGTTCTACATCGACCCGCAGCTGGCCTTCTCCGGCCAGCGCCCCGACCCGCACGACCTGCAGCGCATGGGCGAGGCCGCGTTGCTGCTGCTGTACGCCTACGCCGGCTTCGAGAACATCCCGGCCGCCGCCGGCGAGTACCGTAATCCGCGTCGCGATATTCCGTTCGCGCTGATCACCATGATCATCACCGTCACCGTCATCTACGGCGCGGTGCAGGTGGTGGCACAGGGCACGCTGGCCGGCCTGGCCAGCTCGGCCACGCCGCTGGCCGATGCCGCTGCCGGCTTCGGCGGCGAAGCACTGGCGCTGATCCTCACCGTAGGCGCGACCATCTCCATCCTCGGCACCAACAGCAACACGATGATGATGGGCCCACGCTTCCTGTTCGCACTGGCCCGCGATGGCTATGGGCCGAAGATCCTGGCGCAGGTGCATCCGCGCTTCCACACGCCGGCCGCGTCGATCCTGTGCCAAGGCCTGATCGCGCTGGGCCTGGCCCTGTCCGGTTCGTTCGTGCAGCTGGCCCTGCTGTCGATGACCACGCGCCTGTTCGCCTACATCGGAACGGCCGCTGCGGTACTGGTGCTGGCCAAGCGCTATGCGGACCGGCCGGGCGCACTGAAACTGCCGGGTGGCCCGCTGATTCCGGTACTCGCGCTGCTGCTGTGCCTGGCGCTGTTCGCCAGTGCCAGCTGGCAGAACATCGCTGCTGCGCTGGTGGCGTTCGCCATCGGCGCGGTGATCTACAAGCTGCCGCGAAAAGATGCCGACGCCGGATGACCGATAGCGCCGGGCCATGCCCGGCGGATTGATCTGGTGATCACGCTGCCGGACCGGGCCGTTAACCGCCACGCAGGCAGGATCAGGCTTCGTCCACAACGGAGCCTTCCATGACCGAGTACCAGATCCCCGGCCGCGTACCGGACGACAGCACGCCGCGCGATGCGGTCAGCAACTACTGGCGCGAACGCTACACCGCCGAACCGTACTACGACGACCAGCTGTTCTTCGAGGACTATGAACCGGCTTACCGCATCGGCCATGCCGCGCGTACGCAGGACATGATCCGCGCCTACGAACAGGTCGAAGCTGAACTGGAGTCGCGCTGGGCCAGCGAGCGTGGCCGCAGCCGGCTGGAATGGGCGCAGGCACGCAATGCCGTGCGCCGTGGCTGGGAGGATGCGCAGTTGGCGGATCCGCGGTTGAAGCGATAACGCCATGCTTTTGTCGGGCCGAGCCTACGCTCGGCTCGACTCCACAAACGCCGCACGACAGCCGAGCATGGGCCCGGCTCTACACATTCACTCCTGTTCCGGCAGCGGCGGCACGACCGCGCTGCGCTTGCTCTCACCGCCACCGGCGGCGATCAGGTCGCGGGTGTTCTTCTGCACCGCCACCGCGCCGAACAGCGACAGTGCATACGCCATGCCGTAGAAGCCCTTCTCGCTCGGTGCCAGCGTGGCATTCCACAGGCCAACCAGCAGCAGCATCAACGCCGACATCAGTGCGAACCAGCACAGCGCGTAGTACAGGCCACTCACCGGAATGCCCTCGACGCGGTCACGCACGCTCTTCTGCAGCGACACCGCCGCGAACAGGCCGAACAGCAGCAGGGTCAGGTAGTAGCCCTTTTCGTTGAGCGCCATCGTGGCGTTGAACAGACCGATCAGGTAGGCCGCCGCACCCAGCAGCAGGGCCACCCATGAGGCGGCGATGAAGGCGGTGGAGGGCTTGTGGGGCATGGCAGTGTTCATTGCAGATCCTTGGCAGGCAGACGGGCACGCTTTGCCCGGGCGTGCCCACCCTAGACGATCCCGCCGCGCTCGCACAGGGGTCGCAGGACCTTCGGGCCACGACGCTCACGGCGCCGGTGGTATACAAGGGACAGCCCGGCCATCCGCATCCCCGCACTGGAGATACCCATGACCCGCACGCCCCTGCTGCTCGCCCTCGGCCTTGTGCCGATCCTTGCCACCTCCGCCTGCAATGCCGCCGACCCGGCCGCCAACGGCGCCCAGACCGCAGCGCCCGCAGCCTCCACCACTGCCGACCAGCGCCCGTTCACCGCCACCGAAATCAGCCGGTTCGACCAGCCGTGGGCGATGACCTTCCTGCCGGACGGCAGCCTGCTGGTCACTGAAAAGCGCGGCAAGCTGCAGCACCTGGACCTGGCCAGCGGCCAGAAGCATGAGATCACCGGCGTTCCGAAGGTCGCTTACGGCGGCCAGGGCGGCTTCGGTGACGTGATCCTGCACCCGCAATTCGCCAGCAACCACGTGGTCTATCTCAGCTATGCCGAGGAAGGCACGCTGGACACCCGCGGCGCTGCCGTGGCCCGTGCCACGCTGGCGCTGGATGCCAACGGTGCCGGCCAGCTGAAGGACCTGAAGGTGATCTGGCGACAGAGCCCGAAGGTGAGTGGTGAAGGCCACTACGGCCATCGCCTTGCTTTCGGCCCGGACGGCAAGCTGTGGATCAGCTCCAGCGAGCGCCAGAAGTTCGATCCGGCGCAGGACATGGGCGGCAACCTCGGCAAGATCATCCGCCTCAACGAAGATGGCAGCCTGCCTGCCGACAACCCGTTCGCCTCGCAGGGCGGCGTGGCCGCGCAGGTGTGGTCACTGGGCCACCGCAACATCCTCGGCATGGCCTTCGATGCCAACGGCAAGCTGTGGGCACACGAGATGGGCCCGGCCGGCGGTGACGAGCTGAACCTGATCGTGCGCGGCGCCAACTACGGCTACCCGATCGTTTCCAATGGTGACCATTACGACGGCCGGCCGATTGCCGACCACAGCACCCGCCCGGAATTCGCCGCGCCGAAGGTGACCTGGACGCCGGTGATCTCGCCGGCCGGCTTCGTGATCTACAGCGGCAACCTGTTCCCGCAGTGGAAGGGCAGCGGCTTCATCGGCGGCCTGTCCTCCACCTCGCTGGTGCGCGTGGCTTTCGACGGCGACAGCGCGCGCGAAGCCGAACGCTTCAACATGGGCGAGCGGATCCGCGAAGTGGAACAGGGCCCGGATGGCGCCCTGTGGCTGCTGGAAGACGGCAGCAAGGCGCGCCTGCTGAAGCTCACCCCGAGCACCTGAGGTAGTGCCGGCCGCTGGCCCGCACGTTTGTCCGCAACGGCCCCGCACGCGGGGCCGTCTGCGTTCATTGGATGGTGATGACCTTCACCTCGGTCTTCGTGCAGGCCTGGTCCAAGCACTGCCCGTTCAACCACACCTGGCCGCTGCCGATCATCACGCCCTGCTGGTTGACGAACACCTTGCCGAAATCCTGCTCGGACACCGCCTTGACCACCGCCGGGGTGATGATCTTCTCGTAGTTGCGCTGGAACTCACCGGGGCCGGTGATCTTCTTTCCGCCACCGACGTTCAATGGAAAGCGCACTTCCTCGACCACCGCAGCGCGATCGCCGCCAACCACGGCGGCCTTGAACGCATTGAAGACCTTCTCGAACTGCGCCGCATCGCCAAGCAGCGTTTCGATGCGCGCGCGTGCGTCTTCGGCGGGCGCTTCCGCTACGGGCGCGGCCGGTGCCGAAGCAGCGGGTTCAGTGGCAGATGCCGCAGGCGTTGCCGGGGCGCTGGCCTCCATCGGCGGCGGTGCATCCGCCGCAGGCTCGGCCGGCGGTGCCGCCGGCTGCGAACAGGCGGCCAGCATCAGGGCGGGAATCAGACAAGCCATCCGGCGCATGCGCGCACTCCATCGAAACAGGGAGCCCGATGGTAGCGCCGCCGCGGTGAGGACAACAAAAGGGGACGGAGGGGATTAAGTCGTCAGTGGCACAAACGACTTAATCCCCTCCGTCCCCTTTTTCTTCGATCAGGCCTTCAGCAGCTCGAACTGCACGGCTTCGCCGGCCGCCGAGGACGCGCAGACCCACAGGTCGAAGTGGCCCGGTTCGGCACGCAGCACGCCGTCGCGGCCGGTGAAGGCCAGCTGCTCGCGGGTGAGGGTGAACACCACGTCGGTCGACTCGCCTGGCTGCAGTGCCACCTTGCGGAAGTCCTTCAGTTCACGCACCGGACGCACGCGGCTGGCCACGCGGTCGTGGATGTACAGCTGCACCACTTCCTCGCCGGCCACGTCGCCGGTATTGGTCAGCGTAGTGGTGATGGTCAGGGTGTCGTCCCAGCCGAGCTGCGCCACACTCAGCTGCGGCACGCCGTAGGCGAAGGTGGTGTAACCGATGCCGTGGCCGAACGGGTACAGCGGCTCGTTCGGAATCTCGCGCCAGCGAGCCTTGAACTCCGACATGGTCGGCAGTTCCGGGCGACCGGTGCGCGGGTGGTTGTAGAAGTACGGCTGCTGGCCGGACACCTGTGGGAAGCTGACCGGCAGGCGGCCGGACGGGCTGTAGTCGCCGAACAGCACATCAGCCACGGCATGGCCGGTCTGCGTGCCCAGGTACCAGGTGACCGCCACCGCGTGCGCGTTGCGCACCGCGCCCTGCAGTGCCAGCGCACGGCCGTTGCGCAGCAGCACCACCAGCGGCTTGCCGGTCATCGCCACCGCCTCGGCCAGTGCCTGCTGTGCCGGCGGCAGGGTGATCTCCACGCGCGACTGCGCTTCACCGCTGTAGCGCTGCGGTTCGCCCAGCGCCAGCACCACCACGTCGGCGCGCAGCGCGGCAGCCACCGCTGCTTCGGTGCCGCCCGGAATGGCAGTTTCCAGTTCGCAGCCCGGCACGATCTCCAGCAGCGCTTCATCGCCGATGGCGGCGCGCACGCCGGTTTCCAGGTCCACGTAACGCTGCTTGTCGCCGAACAGGGTCCAGCAGCCTTCAATGTTCTCGCGGTCCTGCACGAACGGGCCGATCAGCGCGATCTTCTGCCCGGTCTTCTGCAGCGGCAGCACGTTGTCGCGGTTGTTCAGCAGCACGATCGAACGGCGCGCGGCATCGCGCGACAGTTCGTCATGCGCGGCGAGGTACGAGGTATCGGCTTCGCGCGCCGGGTCCAGCGAACGGTACGGGTCGTCGAACAGGCCGATGGTTTCCTTCAGCCACAGGATGCGGCGCACGCCCTCATCCAGCACCGCCATCGGCACCTCGCCGCTCTCGACCAGGCCCGGCAGGTGCTCGGCGTAGAAGCCGCTCTGCATGCTCAGGTCCAGGCCGGCGGTGAACGCCTTGGCGGTGGCATCGCGGTCGTCGGCGGCATAGCCGTGCGCGACCAGTTCCATATCGGCGGTGTAGTCGGAGATCACCACGCCCGGAAACTTCCATTCACCGCGCAGGATGTCGGTCAGCAGTTCGGCGTTGGCACTGGCCGGCACGCCATTGATGTCGTTGAACGAGGACATCACGGTGATCGCGCCGGCGTCGAAGGCGGCCTTGAACGGTGGCAGGTGCACATCGCGCAGGGTCTGCGGCGAGATGTCCACCATGTTGTATTCCATGCCGGCCATCACCGCGCCATAGGCGGCGAAGTGCTTCGGGGTGGCCAGCAGCGAATCGGCGGCGCGCAGGTCGCTGCCCTGGAAGCCGCGCACGCGGGCGGCGGCGAACGCACAGCCCAGCACCACGTCCTCACCGGCACCTTCGGCGCCACGGCCCCAGCGCTGGTCGCGGGCGATGTCCACGGCCGGGGCATAGGTCCAGTGCAGGCCCGCGGCGGTGGCTTCGATGGCGGTGGCGCGCGCGGTGCGCTCGGCCAGCGCCGGCTCGAAGCTGGCGGCCTCGCCCAGCGGGATCGGGAACACGGTGCGCATGCCGTGGATGACGTCGGCCGCCAGGATCACCGGGATGCCCAGGCGGCTCTCTTCGGTGGCGACCTGCTGGATCCGGCGGCCCAGTTCGGCGCCCACACCATTGAACAGCGAGCCGACCTTGCCCTCGCGCACCTGCTGCAGCACCTGGTCGGCATTGCGCACGTTGGCTTCCGGGTTCACGTCCGGGGCGAACGGGCGGACCATGTCCGCGAAGACACCCAGCTGGCCGACCTTTTCCTCGACGGTCATCTGGGCAATGAGGGATTCGATGCGATCGGAGGCCACCGGCAGTCCTTGATGAAAACGTTTACAAGCCCGGCATTCTAGCGATCCCGGGCGATTTGGCGAGGGGTTTTTTCATTCAGTTTCAGCCACCAGCGGGGTCCGTATGGCCCCGCCGGGGGCACCGCAGCTTACTCCGAGCCAGCCAGCTGGCGCTGCCCGGCCATCAACATGGCGTCGCTGGAGGCTTGGAATACCCGCAGGCCGAAGGCCGGCAGGATCGCCAGCAGGTGGTCGAAGATGTCCGACTGCACCGCCTCGTACTCGCCCCAGGCGGTGCTGCGGGTGAAGCAGTACAGCTCCAGCGGCAGGCCTTCGGTGGTCGGCTGCAGCTGACGGACCAGCAGGGTCATGTCGGTATGGATGCCCGGGTGGCTGCGCAGGTAACGCTCCACATAGGCCCGGAAGGTACCCAGGTTGGTCACCCGGCGGCTGTTGACCTCGGCCACGCCCTGCTCGCGCAGGCGCCCGTTCCACTGCCCCAGCTCCTGCTCCTTGGCCTGCAGGTAGTCGCGCAGCAGCGCGAATTCACCGAGGAAGGCCAGGTCGCCCTCATCCAGGAAGCCGACGCTGTGCTGGTCCAGGTACAGCGCGCGCTTGATCCGGCGGCCACCGGCCTCCTGCATGCCGCGCCAGTTCTTGAACGACTCGGTCACCAGTTTCTTGGTCGGGATGGTGGTGATGGTCTTGTCGAAGTTCTGCACGGTGATGGTGTGCAGGGCGATGTCGATCACATCACCGTCGGCGTTCTGGCTGGGCATCTCGATCCAGTCACCGATGCGCACACGACCATCGCCACTGATCTGTACGCTGGCCACCAGCGACAGGATGGTGTCCTGGAAGATCAGCATCAGCACTGCGGTGGCGGCGCCGAGACCGGTGACCAGATAGCGGAGGTCGACGCCGGCCAGGGTGGCAACGATCGACAGGCCGGCGATCACGAAGATGACGATCTTGGCGACCTGCAGGTACCCCTTGATCGGCTTGTTGCGTGCCTCGGGGCGGCGCTCGTAGAGATCATTGGCCGCATCCAGCGCATGCGAGATGGCCAGCACCACGGTCAGGATCGCCCACGCCTGGCAGGCGCCGATGATGAAGCTCACCAGCCCCGGCGGCAGGTCCGGCACGATGCGGATGCCCGAGGCGATCACCTGGCTGGGCACCACGTTGGACAGACGCGAGATCACCCGCATCAGGTGGCTGCCGCGGCCGGTATCAGCGCCCGGCAGGCGGCTGAGCAGGCGTCGCAGCCCGCGCAGCAGGATGCGCTTGGTCACCCAGTTGGCCAGGCCAGCGGCGATCAGCAGCGCCGAGATCATCAACGCCAGGTAGGCGCCAGGATAGGGTTCCAGTGTGTTCTGCAGCCGTTCCAGCCACTGTACCGCCACCACCGCGTCCACCATCGGTTGTCTCCTGTCTGTTTCGTTGTTGCCAAGGTTGCCGGCCAGCGGCCGGCACTACCGGGGTTGCTGGCCAATGGCCGGCGCGACCGGGTCAGTCCCGCGTGCGTTCGATGATCACGCCCACCGCGCGCGCGCCGCGCACCGCGCCCGGCTTGCTCAGCTTCAGGCGCAGCCACTTCACGTCGAATTCGTCCAGCACGATCTGCGCGCAACGTTCGGCCAGGGTCTCGACCAGGCCGAACTCCGACTCGCGCACGAACTGTTCCAGGCGCTTGCTCACCGCCTTGTAGTTCAGGGTGTGGGCGATGTCATCGGTGGCTGCGGGGCGACGGTTGTCGAAGCCCATTTCCAGGTCGAACACCAGGTCCTGGCGGATCCGCCGCTCCCAATCGTAGATGCCGATCAGGGCGTCGATCGTCAGCCCCTCGATGAAAACCTTGTCCATTGCGGTTACCAGCCGAATACAGACGGCCATGGTACCGGCACGGCGGTGAGCCTGCCCGGAACGGGCGGCGGGCCACCGGCGTGGGGCGGTCCGGAAAAAACAAAGGGCCCTGCTAGCGGGGCCCTTTGGTACCTCTCAACGTCCCCGGGGGGAGCTGGAATCCAGCCGCGAGTCCCGGAGCACACGATGCAGATCGTGACGTTCATTTCCTCTACGGTCCAGAGTCAATCACGACATACTGGAGGAAGCCCAAGGCGATACAGGAATTTTGCCGCCTGACACGGCGGCATTGCCCGATATCACGCCTGCGGCAACCAGCGCAGGCTAGTGATCCGCCATGTGGTCCCGTATTTGATGAGAGAGCAACGAATCCTGCAGGCAGCGCTGTCACGCCCACGGTGGGCGACGTACAAACGCATTGCATACCGGCACTGTTTGGACGCCGCCTCACTTTACGTATGGAACATGCAGATGTGCGGCGCGCTGCTATCTCCCCTGCACGTCTGTGAAATCGTAATCCGCAATGCGGTGGCCGCGGCGCTGGCGCATACCTTCGGGCGGCGCTGGCCCTGGCATCCCGCACTGCTGCAGCGGATGCCAGCAGATGGCGCGTTGTCGGCCTTGCAGGATATCCATAGACAGGCAGATCCTCGGATGGACACTCCGGAGATCATCGCCAGTCTTCGTTTCGCTTTCTGGCAGCAGCTTTTCACGCGGCGCTTCGAGGGAGCCGTCTGGGCGCGGGGCTTGAAGATTGCGTTGCCGAACGCGCCACAGGATGCTCTCAGCGTGGTCCGCACGAACATCCATGCTGACCTCGACCGCATCCGCCACCTGCGCAACCGCATCGCCCATCACGAGCCCATCCTCGAGCGCGACATCGGCGCCGACCTGGCCGCGATCGGGCGGCTGATCCATGCCCGCTGCCCACACACGCTGGGCTGGCTGCAGCGCCATGAGCGGGCGACAACCGTGCTGGCGGCGTCGCCGTTGGCAGTGCATCGGTAATGCGTCCGCCGGCCGTGGCCCGACGCTACCGGTTCACACCGCCGGCAGGGTCGCCATGTCCCAGCGCGGGGTCACATCCACTTTCGGCGGGCTGTGCTGGCCAGCCTGCAGGCGCAGCGCGCCGGCGAAGGCGATCATCGCGCCGTTGTCGGTGCACAGTGCCGGCCGCGGGAAGCAGGCACGGCCGCCGAGGCGCTCGGCCATCTGCTGCAGGCGGGCGCGCAGGCGCTTGTTGGCGCCGACACCGCCGGCCACCACGATCACGTTGGTGCCCGCTGCTTCCAGCGCGCGCTCGCACTTGATCGACAGGGTCTCGACCACCGCATCTTCAAAGCCACGGGCGATGTCGGCTCGGGTCTGCTCGCTCTGGTCGCTGTCGCGCCAGGCCATCAGGACCTGGGTCTTCAGGCCGGAGAAGCTGAAATCCAGCCCCGGGCGGTCGGTCATCGGCCGCGCGAAGCGGTACGCGCCCGGCGTGCCCTGCTCGGCCAGCCTGGCCAGCTGCGGGCCACCGGGGTACGGCAGCCCCATCAGCTTGGCGGTCTTGTCGAAGGCCTCGCCGGCCGCGTCATCCAGGGTCTCGCCCAGCAGGCGGTATTGGCCGATCGCATCCACCGCCACCAGCTGGGTATGGCCACCGGACACCAGCAGTGCCACGAACGGCGCTTCCGGCGGGTCGTCTTCCATCAGCGGGGCCAGCAGGTGGCCTTCCATATGGTGTACGCCCACGGCCGGTACCTCCAGCGCCCAGGCCAGCGAACGCGCCACGCCTGCGCCTACCAGCAGCGCACCAACCAGGCCGGGACCGGCCGTGTAGGCCACGCCGTCGATGTCGTCTACGCCAAGGCCAGCTTCTGCCAGAGTCTGGCGCACCAGCGGCAGCAGCTTGCGGACGTGGTCACGGCTGGCCAGCTCTGGCACCACACCCCCGTATTCGGCGTGCAGGGCGATCTGGCTGTAGACCGCATGGGCGCGCAGGGCCGCGCTGCCGGACAGGCCGGTGTCATACACCGCCACGCCGGTCTCATCACAGGAAGATTCGATGCCAAGGACTCGCATGCCTGCTATTATGACGCCCCTGCCGCCCCCTCGGGGGATGTGCAGATCTCACTGCTTTCGAACTTCCGGCCCGTATTCAGGGTTGGCCGCTTGCAGTTTGTCTATTCGCCGCTATAATGTGCGGCTCGCCGGGCGTGACCCGGTTCTACTGTGTCCCGGAGATTCCATGCCCAGCGTCAAAGTCCGCGAGAACGAGCCCTTCGAGTTTGCTCTTCGCCGCTTCAAGCGCACTTGCGAAAAGGCCGGTGTGCTGGCCGAAACCCGCAAGCGCGAGTTCTACGAAAAGCCGACCCAGGAGCGCAAGCGCAAGGCCGCCGCTGCTGTGAAGCGTCAGCTGCGCCGCTCGTCGCGCGACGTCACCAAGCGTCAGCGCCTGTACTGATCGGACGCATCTTCATTGCGGCGGGCCTGCCTGTCGCGATGGAGCCGAAGCCGGCACGCGCGAGCGTCGCCGGCTTTTTGCGTTTCCGGGTTCGGGCATCCGCCCCCGCCCCACCTACCACCACGAGGTTCCTCATGAGCATGAAGCAGCAGCTCACCGAAGACATGAAGGCCGCCATGAAGGCGGGCGAGAAGCACAAGCTGGGCGTGATCCGCCTGATCAATGCCGCCATCAAGCAGCGCGAAGTGGACGAGCGCATCGAACTGGACGACACCGCCGTGATCGCCGTGCTCGACAAGATGGTCAAGCAGCGCAAGGACTCGGTCAGCCAGTACGAAGCCGCCAACCGCGAAGACCTGGCCGAGATCGAGCGCGCCGAGATCGTGGTCATCGAAGCCTACCTGCCGGCCAAGATGGGCGAAGCCGAGATCGTGGCCGCCATCCAGGCCGCCATCGCCGAAACCGGCGCCTCCGGCCCGGCCGACATGGGCAAGCTGATGGGCGCACTGAAGCCCAAGCTCGCCGGCCAGGCCGACATGGGCCTGGTCTCCAAGCTGGTCAAGCAGCTGCTGGCGTAATCCAGCACTTGCGGTCGGATCCCTTCCGCGACACGGAAGGGCTCTGACCCCATTGATGCACCCGCTTCACCGCACCTTCGTCGGTCGCCTGCTACAACCGCACACATGGTTGAACCCGAGCCCAACGTTCCCGTGTCACTGCGCAAGTACATCAAGCGCCTGCAGGACAGCTTCCCGATGGCGGTGGCCAAGCGCTTCATCGACGTCGACGTGCTGACCCAGGCAGCTTCCGTCTCCTTCTACGCCCTGCTGTCGATGGCACCGTTGCTGGTGCTGCTGCTGTGGCTGACCGCCTCGCTGTACCCACCGGCCCAGCAGGCACTGATCGACCAGATCAGCTCGGTGGCCGGCAGCAGCGCGGCTACCGTGGCCGAAACCGTTCTGCAGAACGCCGACAACCAGCCGGATGTCGGCTCGCTGGCGGGTGTGTGGAGCACGCTGCTGCTGTTCGTCGGCGCCACCGCCGTGTTCGCCCAGCTGCAGAACGCACTGAACCTGATCTTCCGCACCAGCGGCGAGCGCCTGGAAGGGCTCAAGGCCTGGCTGCGCAAGCGCGTGTTTTCTTTCGGCGTGGTGCTGGCGCTGGGCTTCCTGCTGATCCTGTCGATGACCGCCACCACGGTGCTGCAGGTGGCCTTCGCGCAACTGCCCTCGATCCTGCCCGCGCTGGGGTACGTCACGAGCCTGCTGCTGTACGCAGTCGGCTTCGCCTTCATGTACCACTACCTGCCCGACCGTCGCGTGGCGTGGCGCCAGGCCTTCATCGGCGGCGTCATCACCTCGGCACTGTTCGCACTGGGCCGGTACGGCATCGGCGTCTACATCGCCACCGTGGCCCCCGGCAGTGCCTACGGCTCGATGGGCGCGCTGGTGATCTCGCTGGTCTGGATCTACTACGCCACCGTCGTGTTCTTCGTTGGCGCCCTGATGACGGCGGTGATCGATGAGCGCCTGCGCGCGCGTCATCACCTGGCCGCAGCCGGCATTGATCCGGCAACCGCCAGCCAGGTGCCCGACAGGGGGTAAACTAGGCCAACCGCCCCGGTTCCGTCGCGTGGTCCTGCACCGCGCCCTGCCCTGTTGCCCATGGCCCGTATCCCCGACGCTTTCATCGACGACCTGCTCGCCCGCACCGACATCGTCGAGGTGGTGGGCAGCCGCGTGCCGTTGAAGCGCCAGGGCAAGGAGTACGCCGCGCGCTGCCCGTTCCATGACGAGCGCTCCGCGTCGTTCACGGTCTCGCCCACCAAGCAGTTCTATCACTGCTTCGGCTGCGGCGCGCACGGCACCGCGATCAGCTTCCTGATGAACTACGACCGCCTCGAGTTCCTCGACGCGGTGGATGAGCTGGCCAAGCGCGCGGGCATGGAAGTACCGCGCAACGAGAACCCGCGCAGCCCCCAGCAGCAGGACGACAGCCGCGAGCTGTATTCGGCACTGGATGCCGCCGCCCGGTTCTTCCAGAAGAACCTGGAAGGCAGCGACAAGGCACGCAGTTACCTTGATGGCCGTGGCGTGGACGAAGAGAACCGCGCGCGCTTCCAGATCGGCTACGCCCCGGACGGGTACAGCGGCCTGCGCGATGCACTGGGCAAGGACGAGCGGCGCATGAAGCTGCTCGACCGCGCCGGCCTGTTCTCCAAGAACGATCGCGGCCATGTCTACGACAAGTTCCGCGACCGGGTGATGTTCCCGATCTTCGACCGCCGTGGCCGGGTGATCGCCTTCGGTGGCCGCGTGTTCGAGAAGGACGACGGCCCCAAGTACCTCAACTCGCCCGAAACCGCGCTGTTCCACAAGGGCCGCGAACTGTACGGCCTGTGGCAGGTGCGCCAGGCCAACCAGAAGATCGAGCGGCTGATCGTGGTCGAGGGCTACATGGACGTGGTCTCGCTGTTCCAGTTCGGTGTCACCCAGGCGGTGGCAACACTGGGTACCGCAACCACGCCGGACCATGCCGAGCTGCTGTTCCGCAACGCGCCGGACGTGTTCTTCTGCTTCGACGGCGACGCCGCCGGCCGCCGCGCCGGCTGGAAGGCGCTGGAGTCGGTGCTGCCGCGCATGAAGGATGGCCGCCAGGCCTTCTTCCTGTTCCTGCCCGATGGCGAAGACCCGGACACCATCGTGCGCAAGGAAGGCGCCGAGGCCTTCAACGAGCGCCTGAAGCAGGCCACGCCGCTGTCGCAGTTCTTCTTCGATGAACTGACCCGCGAGATCAACCTGGGCACGCTGGACGGCAAGGCGCGCCTGGCCGAACGCGCAAAGCCGATGCTGGCGCAGATTCCCGACGGTGCCTTCGGCGACCTGATGAAGCAGCAGCTGGCGCAGCTGACCGGGCTCGGCGGCAACGCCCAGGCTGCACGCACGCCGATGCCGCAACGCCAGCCTTCGCGCACGATCCAGCCGGTGGCCAGGCGCAGCCTGGTGCGCGGCGCGATCGCCGTGCTGCTGCAGCAACCCTCGCTGGCGCTGACCTTGGGCGGCAAGCATCACTTCCAGGGCCTGCGCCTGCCCGGTGTGGAACTGCTTCTGGAGCTGCTGGGGCTGGTCGAACAGCGCCCGGACATCAGCACCGGCGCCCTGCTGGAACACTTCGACGGCCGCGAGGAACAGGCCTCGCTGCATACATTGGCCGCACAGACGCTGCCCGGCACCGAAGCCAGCTGGACCCAGGAACTGCACGACGCGGTGGCCCAGCTGGAGAAACAGCTGCTGGTGCAACGTCTGGATGAGTTGTTGGCAAAGCAGCGCCAGCAGGGTCTGGACGATACTGACAAATACGAACTGCGCGAGCTGTTGAAGGCCCGCGCCGGACTGCGCTTGTAGCGGCAGGACGTTTTCACGGAGAGGACCATGCTGCTGCGCCTGACCTGCCTGCTGTTGTTGTCGCTCTGCCTGCCACTGACGGCCCTGGCCGAAGACGTGCCTCTCAACGAAGTCCGTCCCGGCCTGTATGCCGGTGGCCAGCCCAGCGCCGCACAGCTGCAGGCCCTGGCCGCACGGGGCGTACGCACGGTGATCGACCTGCGCCAGCCTGGCGAGGACCGGGGTTTCGATGAAATCCACGCGGCCGAATCGCTGGGCCTGCGCTATGTGCGCATTCCGGTGGCCGGCGCCGAGGGCCTGGATGCGGCCAATGTGCGCGCCGTGCACCAGGCCCTGCAGCAGAGCCAGGGGCCGGTGCTGCTGCACTGCGCCTCCGGCAACCGCGCCGGTGCCGTGCTCGGCCTGGTCAATGCCCGCTATGAACATGCCAGCCCGGAGCAGGCGCTTCAGCTCGGCCAGCGCGCCGGCCTGAAGTCGCTGGAAGCCGCCACCCGCCAGCGCTTGGCCACACCGGTCACCTCGCCCTGAACCACCCTCCGCACCAAGGACTCTGCCCACCATGACCCGCTGGTGGTCGCGCCTGCGACCGGACAACTTCACCCTCGCCCTGCTGTGCACCGTCGGCCTGGCCTCGCTGCTGCCGATGAAGGGCGCCGCTGCCATCGTGCTCGACGATGTCACCACCGTCGCCATCGCCGCGCTGTTCTTCCTGCATGGCGCGCGCCTGCCGCGCGAGTCGATCATCGGCGGCATGCTGCACTGGCGGCTGCACCTGACCATCCTGGCCTGCACCTTCCTCCTGTTCCCGCTGCTGGGGCTGATGTTCAAGCCACTGTCGGGCTGGCTGCTGACTCCGGAGCTGTACCTGGGCGTGCTGTTCCTGTGCACCCTGCCGTCCACCGTGCAGTCGTCCATCGCGTTCACCTCGATGGCCCGCGGCAACGTGCCGGCAGCGGTGTGCAGCGCCTCGCTGTCGAGCATCCTCGGCGTGTTCCTGACCCCACTGCTGCTGACCGCGCTGGCCGGCACCTCCGGCGGCGTGCATGACCCACTGCACGCGATCGGCGGCATCATGCTGCAGCTGCTGGTGCCGTTCGTGGCCGGCCACCTGCTGCGGCCGTGGATTGCCGGCTGGGTGGAGAAGCAGCGCGCGCTGCTGCGCTACACCGACCAGGGCACGATCCTGCTGGTGGTGTATTCGGCGTTCGGCGAAGCGGTGACCGAAGGGTTGTGGAGCAAGACACCGCTGCTCTCGTTGCTGGCCGTGGCCGTGGTGGCTGCAGTGCTGCTCGGCATCGCCATGCCGCTGATCACCTTCATCGCCCGCCGGCTGCGCTTCAACCGCGAGGACGAGATCGCCATCGTGTTCTGCGGCTCGAAGAAGAGCCTGGCCACCGGCGTGCCGATCGCCAAGGTGCTGTTCGCCGGCGGCAGCCTCGGCGCGATCGTGCTGCCGGTGATGATCTACCACCAGATCCAGCTGATCGTCTGCGGTGTGATCGCGCAGCGGTATGCGCGGCGCAAGCCCTGACAGGGCACGCGGGTTGTTCCGGGTAGACCATCCACGCATGGCGTGGATCTACTCCAAACCACGGATGGCGTGAACCACCAGTAGATCCACGCCATGCGTGGATGGGTTGCCTGACGCTACGGATCCACGAGCGTGCCGACGCTCAGCTCCGGCATCCACACCCACAGGTCGTACACCCGTTCCGCATGGGTATCGCCCCGCGGCCGCGGGGCCACCTGCTCTGGAAGTGGCCGCGCCATGCAACGGTCCGCGCACGCCCACGCCTGGCCACGCAGCGCACCCAACCGCACGCTGTAGATATCCAGGTCCCGCAGCTGGGAGGCCATCGGCCGCCTCTGCATTTCCGGTGGCATACCTTCCGGCCGCCGCAGCATGGCGTGGACATTGCCAGTCAGCACCAGCATGCGTGCATTGTCTGGCAACTCTCGATAGAGCCGTCGCAACTCGGCTGCCATGAAGTCATCGCGCGCCTGGTTGCCGTCACTGCTGGCATTGACGTCATAGCCAACCACTTCGATCACGCGCCCCTGCGTCTTCAGCACACGCAGGCCTTCGATCATCGCCAGCATGTCGCGGCTGCGGCGACCATCATGCTGGTCATCGCGCACGGTCCAGAACGCGCGGCCGTGCAGGTGCCGGCGCGCCCTGGCCCCGCCATCGGATTCCAGATATTCGCGCAGCACAGGGTTCTCGGCGCGTGGCAGTTCCAGCGCCATCAGGACCGGGCCGTTGCGGCTGTAGTCGTCCACCAGCTGGCGTACCAGCAACGGGGTCTCGCGGGTGCCGTGGAATTCGCCCAGTACCAGCAGGCGGTGCTCACCGGCATGCTGGCGGATCTGCGCGGCGGTGTCATCGGCATGCGCGGTGAGGGCTACACCCAGCGCCAGCAGCAGCGCGGTGGTCCAACGGACGATCGAATGCATCCCTGCGCCTTCCTTTCCTTTGCGGTCAGGAACAGCAATGGCGACGCAGCAACCGCGGTTCAAGTAGATCCACGCCGTGTGTGGATGCTCCCGCCATCAGACCGGGCCTGAGTCGAGCGTGGCTCGACTCTACAAAGGGCAGCCCCTCACAGCCAGGGCAGGATCCAGTGGTCCACCAGCAGGAAGGCGAACAGCGCCATCAGGTACACGATGGAGTAATAGAACATCTTCATCGAGAACAATTCGTCCGGCGGGTTGAGCATGCGCCAGGCATACCAGAGGAACACCGCGTTGAGCACGATCGCGCCGCCCAGGTAGAACGCACCGCTCATGCCCACCAGGTACGGCAGCAGGCAGACCAGCGCCAGCACCACCGAATACACCATGATCTGCTTGCGGGTATGCACCACGCCGTGGGTCACCGGCAGCATCGGGATCTCTGCCTTGGCGTAATCCTCGCGGCGGAAGATCGCCAGCGCCCAGAAGTGCGGCGGGGTCCAGATGAAGATGATCAGCACCAGCAGCGACGAGTACGCCCAGTCCGACGAGCCCTGCATGCCGGTCACTGCGGCCCAGCCCAGCATCGGCGGCATCGCGCCGGCCAGGCCACCGATGACGATGTTCTGCGAGGTCGCACGCTTGAGGTACACGGTGTAGATCACCGCGTAGCCGATCAGCGAGGCGAAGGTCAGCACGGCGGTGATCAGGTTCACCCACAGCACCAGGATGGTCATCGACAGCACGATCAGCACGCCGGCAAACACCAGCACCTGCCATGGCTTGACCTTGCCCACCACCAGCGGACGCCACGAGGTGCGCGCCATCTGCGCATCGATGTGTGCGTCCAGCAGCTGGTTGATGGCGGCTGCGGCCGAGGCCGCCAGCCAGATGCCGAGGAAACCGAGCACGCCGGCGCGCACCTGCTCCCAGCTCGGCACGCCCGGAATGGCCAGGACCATGCCGACCAGGGCGGTGAAGACGATCAGGGCAACGACCTTGGGCTTGGTCAGGTCCCAGTACTGGCGGTAATTGGAAAACATGGAATCAGTCCGGGGCGCGCAGGCGGGCCAGCAGGCTGACCAGCACGAACAACAGGGCAACGGCCACGCCGTTGTGGGCCACCGCCACTTCCAGCGGCAGCGCCAGCTTCACGTTGAGGATGCCGAGGGTGACCTGCAGCACCAGCAGCGCGATCAGCGCGCTGGCCCAGCCACGCATGCTCGGCAAGCGGAACAGGCGCACGCCCAGCCACAGCAGGTAGACGGCCACCACCACCGCGAACAGCCGGTGCGCCATCTGGATGGCGATACGCGAGGCGCCATCCAGCACTCCGCCTTCGTAATCCACGCCGATGCCGCGCCACAGGGTGAAGCCTTCGACGAAGTTGTGCTGCGGCCACCACTGGTTGGCACAGCGCGGGAAGTTGTCCAGCGAGGCGCTGCCGCCGCCGCAGGCCAGCGCCGCGTAGTTGGCACTGACCCAGCCGCCCAATGCGATCTGGGTGACCAGCACCGCCACGCCGATGCGCAGCACCCACTTCAGCTTCGGTGCTTCGGCCAGGGTGATCGGCATGTGCGTGGCGCGCCAGGCCATCCAGACCAGCAGCGCGAACATCAGCATGCCGCCCAGCAGGTGCCCCATCACCACGATGGGCTTGAGCAGCAGGGTCACCGTCCACATGCCCAGCAGGGCCTGGAAGATCACCACGGCCAGGGTCAGCAGTGCAGCGCGCGCCAGGTCGATGTTGCTCCAGCGCAGCGCGGCGATCAGCAGGATCGCCTCGCCGATCAGAGCCAAGGTACTGGCGGTGCCATGCCAGCCCATCATGTACAGCGGTATGCCGGCGGCCACCAGCACGCAGGCGGTCACCACCGCCGTGCTTCCGAATCGCCGCTTGCGCGTGGCCAGCAGCGCCAGGGTCAGGATCTCGATGCCCAGTGCGCCGGCCAGGAAGCGGTGCACCTGTTCACGCCAGGCCTTGTGGGTCTCCAGCGGGCGGATCTCCGCCGCCGGGTGGCCGATGGTCTCTTCCACGTGCTGCGGCCAGGTGGCCTGGCCATAGCAGGTCGGCCAGTCCGGGCAGCTCAGGCCGGCATCGGACAGGCGCACGAAGGCGCCGAACATGATCGTGCTCGCGGTCATGATCATGGCGAACCACGCCAGGCGGTGGAAATTGCGGTGCAGCGCCGGACGCGCGGAAAGGCTCATCAAACGGGACTCACTTCAGTTTCAGCAACGTGGCCATGTCCTTGCGCAGGCCACCGAGGTCGGTGCCCGGGGCATGACGCATGATCACGAAGCCGTTCGGATCGATCACGTAGACCGGCAGGCCAGCCGGATCGTCGACGCCGGGCAGGGCCGCGCGCAGTGCTGGCGACGGAGCCAGCGGCCGCAGCGCGGGCAGCGAGGCGATCGACGCCGGTGGCGTTCCCAGCCACAGGATTTCGACATTATCGGCGTTATGGCCGAACAGCTGCCACACCTTGCCCAGTCCCTGCGACAAAGTGACGCACTGGACGTCGCAGGCACCGGCAGGCGCCACCAGCAGGCGCCAGGTACGGGCTTCGGGGTTCCACGGGTACGGCTGGCCGTTGGCCAGGGTCCGCGCCTGCTGGCGCAGGTCCACAGGCGGCTTCAGCAGCTGGCCGGCATTGCGGTGCCCGGCGGGCTGCCAGCCAGAGAAGCGCAGCACGGCGGCCAGCGCCATCGCCCCGAAGAACACGGCAAACAGCAGCACCAGGGTCCGGCGGCCGGAGCCGCGCGCCTGCGGGGACGTAGCAGTGTTCATGCGGGGCATTTTCTCATGGTTGGGTGAGGGATGCGGGTGTGACGCCGCGGTAGCGCCGGCCGCCGGCCGGCATCCAGGAATGCGGGGGTTGCCGGCCAGCGGCCGGCACTACCGGGCAGCACGTCGCCTGCGCCACTCCAGTACCAGCGCGACCACCAGCACGGTCAGGGCCAGGCCGAACCACTGCACGGCGTAGCCCAGGTGGCGTTGCGGCGGCAGCGTGTTCGGCAGCAGGTCCAGGTCGCGTTCGTCGCCGAAGGGCAGCGCCGGGTCCAGTCGCAGGACGCGATCAGGCAATCCCGGCAAGCCAAGCGCCGCCGCCAGGCCCTCGGCGGGCAAGCGGCTGGCAAGCCAACGCCCGGCCTCATCGGTAGCGGAGAACGCCGGGCCCAGGGCCAGCCCCGCCGACGGCGGCGGCGCCAGCAGGCCACGCACCGCCACCGGCGAAGGCGGTGCCGGCACATCCGGCAGCCTGCGATCGGGCGGCAGCGCGCGCCAGCCCAGATCGACCAGCAGCACGCTGCCCTCGTCACTGCGGAACGGGCGATAGATCTTCACGCCCGCGCGGCCGTGCCGGGTCTGGTTGTCCAGCAGCACCACGCCGGGCAGGAAGCGACCGTGGTCGGCCACGCCGTGCAAGGCGCCAGGTGCAACCAGAGCCTGCGCCAGTGGCAGCGCCTGTGCCACAGCTGGACCTTGTGCATCCAACATTGCCTGCTTGGCATGCATGCGCTGCAGCTGCCACAGCCCCAATGCGGTGAAACCAACCATTGCCAGCACCGCCAGCAGCCATCCGATCACGCGCGTGTGCTGGCGCATCATGACAAGTCCGCGCAAACGCGGTCAGATAGGCGCATCCACCCTGCCCTCGAGCCGCGCATGAGTGATTCGCTGAAGACCCTGCTGGTAATCGCGTTTCTGATCGTCATCGTCTGGAATCTGGGCGCCGGCCTGTATTACCTGCTGGTCGACCGCGGCCAGACCAAGCGCACGGTCAACGCACTGACGCGCCGCATCGCGGTGTCGGTTGCGTTGATCCTGCTGGTGATCGTGAGCATCTACATGGGCTGGATCAAACCGCACGGCATCGGCGGCTGAGGCCACCGATGCATGCGCGGTCAAAGCACGTAGACGAACATGAAGAGCATCAGCCACACCACGTCGACGAAGTGCCAGTACCACGCGGCCGCTTCAAAACCGAAATGGTTGTCGCGGGTGAAGTGTCCCTTGGCCGAACGCAGCCACATCACGATCAGCATGATCGTGCCCAGCAGCACGTGCGCGCCGTGGAAGCCGGTCAGCATGAAGAACGTTGAACCGTAGATGCCCGAGCCGAGCGTCAGGTTCAGTTCCTTGTAGGCGTGGATGTACTCCTCCGCCTGCAAGGTCAGGAAGCCCAGGCCAAGCACCACGGTCAGGCCCAGCCAGATCAGCAGCTGGCGGCGGTTGCCGGCCTTCAGTGCGTGATGGGCGATGGTCAGGGTCACGCCGGAGGTCAGCAGGATCAGCGTATTGATCAGCGGCAGGCCCCAGGCCGGGATGGTCTGGAACGCGCCACCGATCGCCGCCGGCCCGTTGGTCGGCCAGCCGGCGGAATAACCCTGCCAGAGCAGCTCGTTGGTCATTACCCCGCGGCCTTCGCCGCTCAGCCACGACAGGCCCAGGTTGCGGGTGTAGAACAGCGCGCCAAAGAAGGCGCCGAAGAACATCACTTCGGAGAAGATGAACCAGATCATCCCCATCCGGAACGAGCCATCGACCTGGTGGTTGTAGTTGCCCGCCTGCGACTCGCGCACCACGTCGCTGAACCACCAGAACAACGTCAGCACCAGCATCGCGATGCCGATGTAGAAGGTCCAGCGTCCCCAGCTGGCATCGTTGAGCCAGCTGGCCACGCCCACCATGGTCACCATCATCGCGATGGAACCCACGAACGGCCATTTGCTCTGGGCCGGGACGAAGTACACGTTGGCGTCGGTCGGTGTCTGGGCCATGTCGGTATCCGGGTCAGGGTGCGGCGTGCGCGCCTTCCGAAGTGGCGGCCGGGGCCAGCCGATCGGACAGCGCGTCGTTGCGATAGAAGGTGTAGGACAAGGTGATCGTCTTGATCTCCGGCGGCAGGTCCGGATCGACGATGAAACGCACCGGCATGTCGCGCTTCTCGCCAGCCTGCAGCGTCTGCGCGGTGAAACAGAAACATTCGGTCTTGCTGAAGAAGCCCGAGGCACGCGCCGGCGCCACCGAAGGCACCGCACTGCCGACCACCGCCTGCTGGCTGTCGTTGCGGGCGAAGTACAGCGCCTCGTTGAGTTCGCCGGGCACCACGTCCATGGTCAGCTGTTCGGGATGGAACGACCACGGCAGGCGCGAATTGACGCCGCCATCGAACTCCACGCGCACGGTGCGCTTGCCGGTGGCGGCGCCTGCACTGGCTTCGCCACCGGGGCCGCGTTCCAGGCGCACACCGAACACCTTCTCGCAGGCGATGCGGTACAGCGGCACCAGCGAGAACGTGAGCAGGAACACCGCCACCGCCACACCGATCAGGCGCGGCAGCCCCGCACTGCGTGACGGTGTGCTGGCTGGCGCCTCGCTCATCGGCCGATCACCCCGCTGAGGATGAAGCCGACGTAGACCAGCACGGCGATGGCGCCGACCCACATCGCCGTGCGCCTGGCGCGCTGGCGTTGCTGTTCGATGCCGTGGCGTTGGGCTTCGGTCTGGCTTTGGCTTTGGCTTTGGCTTTGGCTTTGGCTTTGGCTTTGGCTTTGGCTTTGGCTTTGGCTTTGGTAGAGCCGACTGTTAGTCGGCTGCACTTCGCGAGTCGACTGACAGTCGACTCTACCGATCGGCAGCGGGCTCTCGTTATGCATGCCCCACCTCAATGCGTGATGTCGTCATGCGCCAGATCACCCGGGCGGATGGTCGGCGGCGTGGTGAAGGTATGTGCCGGTGCCGGCGACGGCAGCGTCCACTCCAGGCCGCGCGCACCCTCCCAGGAACGGGCCTCGGCCTTCTCGCCGTTGCGCAGGGACGACAGCAGGATCGCGGCCATCATGAACGGGGTGACGAACATGCCGAACGCACCGATCGAGCTGATCAGGTTCCAGTCGGCAAACGCCACGCTGTAGTCGGGAATGCGCCGCGGCATGCCGGCCAGGCCGAGGAAATGCTGCGGGAAGAACAACAGGTTGACGAATACGATCGACCACCAGAAGTGCACCTTGGCCCACTTCTCGCTGTACATCCGCCCCGTCCACTTCGGCCACCAGTAGTACACCGCGGCGATCAGCGCGAACACCGCACCGGTCACCAGCACGTAGTGGAAGTGGGCGACCACGAAGTAGGTGTCGTGGTACTGGAAGTCGGCGGCGACGATCGCCAGCATCAGGCCGGAGAAGCCACCAATGGTGAACAGGATGACGAAGGCCACCGACCACAGCATCGGTGCCTCGAACGTCAGCGAGCCACGCCACATGGTGCTGACCCAGTTGAACACCTTCACCCCGGTCGGGATCGAGATCAGCATGGTGGCGAACATGAAGTAGATCTCGCCGCCCAGCGGCATGCCCACGGTGAACATGTGGTGGGCCCAGACGATGAACGACAGGAAGGCGATCGCGGCGGTGGCGTATACCATCGCCTGGTAGCCGAACAGCGGCTTGCGGCTGAAGGTCGGGATGATCTCGCTGACCACGCCGAAGGCGGGCAGGATCATGATGTAGACCTCGGGATGGCCGAAGAACCAGAAGATGTGCTGGTACATCACCGGGTCACCGCCACCGGCGGCGTTGAAGAAGCTGGTGCCGAAGAACTTGTCAGTCAGCAGCATGGTCACCGCACCGGCCAGCACCGGCATCACTGCGATCAGCAGGAAGGCGGTGATCAGCCAGGCCCAGCAGAAGATCGGCATTTTCAGCAGGTCGATGCCCGGCGCACGCATGTTGAGCACGGTGGCGATGATGTTGATCGCGCCCATGATCGAACTGATGCCGGCCACGTGGATGGCGAATACGCTGAAGGCAACGTTGTAGCCGCCCTGCAGCGACAGCGGCGGGTACAGCGTCCAGCCACCGGCCGGTGCACCGCCCGGCAGGAACAGGGTCAGCAGCAGCAGGCTGAAAGCCACCGGCAGCAACCAGAACGACCAGTTGTTCATGCGTGGCAGCGCCATGTCCGGCGCGCCGATCTGCAGCGGGATCATCCAGTTGGCCAGTCCGACGAAGGCCGGCATCACCCCACCGAAGATCATCACCAGCGCATGCACGGTGGTCATCTGGTTGAAGAACTCGGGCTTGACGAACTGCAGGCCCGGCTGCGCCAGCTCGGCGCGGATCACCACGCTCATCGCCGCGCCGATGATGAACATGATGAAGCTGAAACCGAGGTACAGCGTGCCGATGTCCTTGTGGTTGGTCGAGAAGAACCAACGTTCGAAGAAGCTCTGGTGGTGATGGTGATCGTCGTGCCCAACTGCCGAGTGCGCCATTGCAAAACACCTCTCAGAATCGGTTGTCACCGCGGCCGCGAGCGGCCGCGGGCTTTACATCACGCTCCGCTGGCCGCGGTGGCAGGCGCGCTGCCGGCTTCTCCAGCAGCAGGCGCGGCCGGTGCCTCGCCCGTCGGTGCAGTCGGTTCGGCAGGTGCCGCAGGCGTGGTGGGCTCGGCAGGCGGCGCCGGCTTGCGCTGCGCCAGCCACTTCCTGAAGTCCTCCTTGGACACCGCCTCGACCACGATCGGCATGAAGCCGTGGTCCTTGCCGCACAGCTCGGCGCACTGGCCGCGGTAGACACCGGGCTGCTCGATGCGGGTCCAGGCTTCGTTGATGAAGCCGGGGATGGCGTCCTGCTTCCAGCCCAGCGCCGGCACCCACCAAGCGTGGATCACGTCGTCGGAGGTGATGACGAAACGCACCTTGGTATCGACCGGCAGCACCAGGCGGTTGTCGACATCCAGCAGGTAGTGCGGATGGCTTTCGCGGGTCGGCACGATGCCGCTCTGCCGCACCCGGTCGGACTCGCGGTCCAGGCGGCTGGTGAAGGTGACGTTCTCGCCGAGGTATTCGTACTTCCACATCCACTGGTAGCCGGTGACCTTGACCGTCATCTCGGCATCGCGGGTGTCGTACATCTTGATCAGGTTGGCCGTGGCCGGCCATGCCATCACGATCAGGATGATCACCGGGATCACTGTCCAGATGATCTCGGCCTTGGTGTTGTGGCTGAAGGTGGCCGCGACCGCGCCCTTGGATTTGCGGAACTTGAAGATGGCGTAGGCCATCGCCCCGAACACGATGACGCCGATCACCGTGCAGATGATCAACGACAGGTTGTTCGATTCCCAGGCCAGGCGCGAGGTCTGGGTCACCCCCTTGCCCATGTTCAGCTGCCACGGCTTCGGATCGGCCGCCTGGGCCCAGGCCAACGCCGGCATCAGTCCCCCGGTCGCCAGCATCGCGGCGACCGCGTTCACGCACTTCGTGCCCCACCTGCTGCTTTGCTTCATTGCCTAGACCCTTAGCGTCGTCGGTTGCCGCCATCGCTGGCGGCGAGCAAGCTTTCAAGTGTCTCTGCGAGCGTCTGACGTTCGGCCGGCGCGAGGAAACTCCCCACCTCCACCTGCCGGCCGCTGGATGCCAGCCGGACCCTCTCATCGTCGGTGAGCAGGCGCACCCAGTGGGGATGGGCCCGGAACACCGGCGATCCACCGGGTACGGGGATGACCTCCACGTACGCCGGCACTACCCGGATCTCCTCCTGCCGTTCACCGCTGCGCCACAAGGCACGCAGCGCGGCCGCCAGCACCAGGCTGTACAGCAGCGCGAACAGGGGGGCGAATGCATTGCCGGCGAACCACCCGAGGGCGGACACCAGCCACATCGCACCCGACAACACGGTGAACAACAGGATGAACTGCCGGGCATCGAGCGCCCGTGGGGGACGCAGCCGCAGCTGCGTACCTGACCCATCCGGAGCTGGAAGCACCTCGATCATGTCGCAACCGCGTTCCTGCCGCGGGAAACGCCTCGATGGTAGCCCCGCCCTCTCGCCGGTAGCAAGGGTGCATTCACACATTTTCCGATGCTGCAACACAGCATGAGGTCGGCGGTACGAATGACGAATTCGGCATAAACTCCTCCGCACTTGCTGAACACGCTGAATCCACCGCAGCTATTGGCTATCAGCGCTTCACGAAGGTGGCTGCTGGGCACTTCCGCAACCCGCAAAAATGATTAAAATCGCCAAGTTTTCCACTGGCCGGACCGGCATGAACGCACCTTCCTCCTCCCCTGCAGCCCACGACGCCCCGCGTCCCGGCGCGTTGCTGTCGCCGGAACTGCCGGCGCCCCCCAACCCGTTCCGCCAGGCCATCACCGACGCCTGGTTGAAGGACGAGGCCACCCACGTGCGCGAGCTGCTGGCGCAGGCGCGCCTGCCCGCCGAAGAACAGGCCAAGGTGCAGGCGCTGGCCGCCGACCTGGTCGGCCGCGTGCGCGTGCGTGCCAAGGACCAGGGCGCGATCGAAGCCTTCATGCGCCAGTACGACCTGGGCAGCGAGGAAGGCGTGCTGCTGATGTGCGTGGCCGAGGCACTGCTGCGTATTCCGGACCAGGACACCGCCGACAAGCTGATCCGCGACAAGCTGGCCGATGCCGACTGGGAAAAGCACCTGGGCGGCAGCGACTCGGTGCTGGTCAACGCCTCCACCTGGGGCCTGATGCTGACCGGCAAGCTGGTGCAGATGAACGACGCCACCCGCGCCGATGCGCCCAGCGCGTTCAAGCGCCTGGTCGGCCGCGTCGGTGAGCCGGTGGTGCGCCTGGCCGTGCGCCAGGCGATGAAGATCATGGGCCACCAGTTCGTCATGGGCCGCACCATCAGCGAAGCGCTGGCGCGCTCGCACAAGGGCGACAACGCCAGCTACCGCTACTCCTTCGACATGCTCGGCGAAGGTGCGCTGACCATGAAGGACGCGCTGCGCTACCTGGAAGACTACCGTCGTGCGATCCACGCCATCGGCGGCGATCACAAGGCACGCGGCGGCCGTCCGGATGGCGACGTCAACAATGCCCCGGGCATCTCGATCAAGCTGTCGGCGCTGTACCCGCGCTACGAGCACGCCAAGCGCGAGCGCGTGCTGAAGGACCTGGTGCCGGGCGTGCTGGAACTGGCGCAGCTGGCCAAGAGCTATGGCATCGGCTGCACCGTCGACGCCGAAGAGTCCGACCGCCTGGAACTGTCGCTGGACATCATCGAGCAGGTGTTCTCCGACGCCTCGCTGGCTGGCTGGGATGGCTTCGGCGTGGTCGTGCAGGCCTACCAGAAGCGCACCCCGTACACGATCGACCACCTGGCCGACATGGCGCGCCGCGCCGGTCGCCGCCTGCAGGTGCGCTTGGTCAAGGGCGCGTACTGGGACGCCGAGATCAAGCGCGCGCAGATCGAAGGCTACCCGGGCTACCCGGTGTTCACCCGCAAGCAGAACACCGACGTGTCCTACCTGGCCTGCGCCAAGCGGCTGTTCACCCATGCCGACGCGATCTACCCGATGTTCGCCACGCACAACGCGCACACCATCGCGGCCGTGCGCAGCATCGCCAACGGCGGCGTGTACGAGCACCAGAAGCTGCACGGCATGGGCGACGACCTGTACGCCGAGGTGGTGCCGGCTGACCGCCTGGGCCTGCCCTGCCGCGTGTATGCACCGGTCGGTTCGCATGAAGACCTGCTGCCGTACCTGGTGCGTCGCCTGCTGGAAAACGGCGCCAACTCCAGTTTCGTCAACCGCATCACCGACGAGCGCGTGCCGATCGCCGACCTGATCCGCGATCCGGTCGAGATGGTCGCCTCGTTCGCTTCGATTCCGCATCCCAAGATCCCGCTGCCGGTTGACCTGCTGCGCAGCCAGAACCACGACAGGAAGAACTCCATGGGCGCCAACCTCGCCAACGACAACGAACTGCGCGCCCTGGCCGAGCAGATCAACGCGGCTGTGAAGCCCTGGCAGGCCGCGCCGCTGGTGCCGGGCGCCAACCCGGCCGGCGCCGCGCTGCCGGTGACCAACCCGGCCGACACCCGTGAAGTGGTTGGCCAGTGGCTGGCCGCAGACGCCGCCACCGTGCAGAAGGCCCTGGCGAATGCCGTAGCCGCGCAGCCGGCCTGGAACCGCACCCCGGCCGCCAGCCGCGCCGCCATCCTCGAGCACGCCGCCGACCAGCTGGAAGCACGCATGCCGGAATTCATGGCGCTGTGCGTGAAGGAAGCCGGCAAGAGCCTGCCCGACAGCATCGCCGAAGTGCGCGAAGCGGTGGACTTCCTGCGCTACTACGCCAAGCAGGCGCGCGAGCAGTTCAGCCACGCCGAGAAGCTGCCGAGCCCGACCGGTGAGTCCAACGAGCTGCAGTTGCACGGCCGCGGCGTGTTCGTCTGCATCAGCCCGTGGAACTTCCCGCTGGCGATCTTCCTGGGCCAGGTCGCTGCCGCCCTGGCCGCCGGCAACAGCGTCATCGCCAAGCCGGCCGAGCAGACCAACCTGATCGGCTACTACGCGGTGAAGCTGCTGCACGACGCCGGCGTGCCGGCCGAGGTGGTGCAGTTCCTGCCGGGCGACGGTGCTACCGTCGGTGCCGCGCTGACCGCCGACCCGCGCGTGGCCGGCGTGGCCTTCACCGGCTCCACCGACACCGCCCGTGCGATCAACCGCGCGATGGCGGCGCGTGACGCCGCCATCGGTGTGCTGATCGCCGAGACCGGTGGCCAGAACGCCTTCATCGCCGACTCCTCGGCACTGCCGGAACAGCTGGTCAAGGACGCGATCGGTTCGGCCTTCACCTCCGCCGGCCAGCGTTGCTCGGCCGCGCGCGTGCTGTTCGTGCAGGACGACATCGCCGACAAGGTGATGACCATGCTGGCCGGTGCGATGAAGGAACTGAAGGTCGGCAACCCCGGCCTGCTGTCCACCGACGTCGGCCCGGTGATCGACGCAGATGCGCTGAAGATCCTGCAGGACCACGCTGAGCGCATGGACCGCGAAGCGCGCCTGATCGCCGCCGCCGAGCTGTCCGCCGAAGCCGCCAACGGCACCTTCTTCGCACCGCGCGCGTACGAACTGAAGGACCTGGGCCAGCTGCAGAAGGAAGTGTTCGGCCCGGTGCTGCACGTGATCCGCTGGAAGGGCGACCAGCTCGACGCGGTGATCGACCAGATCAACGCCACCGGCTACGGCCTGACCCTGGGCGTGCATTCGCGCATCGACGAGACCGTCGACCGCATCAGCAACGGCGTCCATGTCGGCAACGTCTACGTCAACCGCAACCAGATCGGTGCGGTGGTCGGCGTGCAGCCGTTCGGCGGCCAGGGCCTGTCCGGCACCGGCCCGAAGGCCGGCGGCCCGCACTACCTGCTGCGCTTCGCCACCGAAAAGACGGTGACGGTGAACACCACCGCCGCCGGCGGCAACGCCTCGCTGCTGACCCTGGGCGACTGATCGCCCGGTTGATGCAGTGAACGAAAAACCCCGCGAAAGCGGGGTTTTTTGTGCCCTGCTTCTGTAGAGCCGGGCCCACGCTCGGTTTGCCTCGCACAGCCGAGCGCGGGCTCGCTCTACAGAGGCTGGGCCACACTGAACCGATTGTCCGCCCGCTTCGCCAGCTCGCTCTGCACGCGCGCGATGCGCGTCTCCAGATCGCCTTCCAGCAGCACGTAGTCGACTCCCCGCGCCTCCAGCTCGCGCGCGTACCACGCATGCTGCTGCGCCCGGAAGGCCTCGCCCACCCGCGTGCCGTCCTGGTCGAACGGGATATCCGGCGCACACAGGAACAGCAGGTCATACGGTCGCAATGCAGCCTGCCGCAGTGCCTCCGGCGCCGTACCAGACATCCAGCCGCTGTAGCCCAGCGTCACCAGCGGCGTGGTATCGCAGAACAGCCAGCGATGCGCATGCCGTGCGGTCTCGTCTTCGTGCTGCGGCTGTGCCATTGCGATGCGAAGCAGATCATCTGGCGTCAGCTCTCCGCCCTGCTGCTCCCATAGCGTGCGGCCATACTCCGGCACCCAGGCGGTCTGCAGTCGCTCGGCCATCACGCGCGCCAGCGTGGTCTTTCCGCTGGACTCGCCACCAATGAACGCCACGCGCTGCACATAGCCGGCATAGACCTGCGGTGCGAGGCCATGACGGTGCGCATGCGGATCGGCGCGCAGCTGGGTGCCACACGCCTGCCCGACGTCCAGTGCGCGTTCGAGCCGCTCATGGCGTACCGGCGCGCCGAAGTGCGTGGCCAGCGCCTGCGCGAAGCCGTCGCCGTAGTCCTCGCCGGTGTAGACCGCCTGCACCGGCCCGCCGAACAGGCTCAGGCACAGCCAGGCGGTGAACTCGCGCTGCACGTGCTCGTTGTCGCTGTCCTGCGGCAGCGTGCGCACGGGCAAACCATGCTGCGTGCACAATGCCGCCAGGCGCGCATCATCGAGCACCGCCACCGTCGCCTGCGGGAAGCGCGCTCGCAGCCAGCGCTCGCGACGCTCGGCGCTGTAGCCTGGGAAACCCGGCTGCGACCAGCCAATCACCAGCAGCTGCCGGCAGCGCGTGGCGGCGAAGTCGATCAGGTGTTCGTGACCCAGATGCAGCGGGCAGAACTTGCCCACCACCAGGCCGCGTGCAACGCGCTCAGGCAGCAGCATCGGCCGTCTTGGCCTCGTCACGCATCAGGTGCCGCCAATGGCGCAAGGCCACCAGCGCATTGATCCAGAAGCCCACGTACAGGATCGAGGTCAGGTGCAGGCCACGGCTGTAGTACAGCGGTACCGCAACGGTGTTCACCAGCAGCCACACCCACCACGATTCCAGCTTGCGGCGCATCATCAGGATCTGCGCGATCACGCTCAATACCAGCACTGCCGAATCGATGTAGGGCGCATAGGCGTTGGTCAGTCGGGTCAGCATCCAGCCGTAGCCGAAGGTGGCCACTACCGCCAGCGGCACCAGCCAGGCCCAGGCACGTGGGCGCAGCGCGGTGATCGGCAGCGGCGCGCCATGGTCACCGCGCAGCCACTGCCACCAGCCCAGCACGCTGATGGCGATGAAGAAGAACTGCAGCACCATGTCCGCATACAGGTGCGATCGTTCGAACACCGCAGCAAACAATGCGCAGCCGACGATGCCCAGCCACCAGGTGTGCACGTTGTTGCGGCCGGCCAGCAGGATCGAGCCGGCGACGGCGATGTTGGCAGCCAGCTCCAGCTGGAAGTTCGGGTCGGACAGGTTCATGACGCTATTGTCGCGTAGATCCACGTGCGTGGATGGCCCACACCACTCCGCAAAAAAAAGGCCCCGCTTGCGCGGGGCCTCCTTCGTCCTGCGTCAGGCAATCGCCCGAATCAGAACTTGTACTGCATCGAAGCCGCCAGCACGTCGCCGCTGACCTTGTACTTGCCGGTCACGGTGTTGGCGGTGGCCGAGGTCGAGGTCACGTTCGGATCCTTGGTGAACAGGTGGGTGTAGCCCACGCTGTATTCCATCTTGTCCGAAGCGGCGTAGGTCAGGCCCAGCGACAGCCACTTGCGGGTGGTGTCCGGCACGCGCACGTCGCGGTGGGCGTCGGTGGTCGGGGTCTGGTCATAGGCCAGGCCGCCACGCAGGGTCAGCTTGTCGTTCACGCGGAAATCGGTACCGATCGACGCGAAGGTGGTGTCGCGGTAGTGGAACGGCAGCACGCTGTCCGGCTGGTTGGAGTCATAGTCGACGGTGACCTGGTCGAACTTGCTCCACGCGGTGCGCGTGACTTCGGCCATGATCTGCCACTGGTCGTTCACGCGGTGGGTGAAGCCCACGGTGGCGCTGGCCGGCAGGGTGATGGTGGCGCGGCCGTTGCTGTCGATGAAGGTACCCGGGGCGGCCGTGGCCAGGAAGGCGGCAGCGTTCTGCGGGACGGTGAAGTCGGCCTTGCCGTCGGTGATCTTGTGCTCGACCTTCGAGCGGTAGCTGAAGGCGATGTTGGTGCCTTCCACCGGGGTGACGGTCATGCCCAGGGTATAGCCAACCGACACTTCATCGCCCTTGATGCGCAGGTAGCCATCGGCGGTACCCGGCGAGAAGCCGAGCTGGGCAGCCTGGCGTGCAGCCGCCTGCGACGCCGCCAGAGCCTGGGCGGCGGTGCCGCCGGCAGCCAGCACGCGCGCCGCAGCGGTGCGCTGGGCAGTGGCGTTGATCGCGGTGCCGGTGTCGACAGCGCTGGTCAGGTCGACGTTCAGGCGCTCGGCGAACACCGACGCACCGAACGACAGGTACGGATTGACGTCATAGGAGAACGCCACGCCCAGGTCGACCGCCTGCAGCTCGGTCTTGACGCCGTTGTAGCGGCCGACCCAGTCGCGGTCGTATTCGGTCTTGAAGCCGAACGGCACGGTCAGCGATGCACCGAAGTGCATGTTCTCCTTCTCGCCGAACGGCAGGTGGAAGTAGGCCGCCGGAACCGGGGCGATCATGCCGGCGTCGCCGCCGTTGCCACCGGAAATCGGAGCGCCGTTGCCGTACTGGCCCTGGCCACGGAACTTGGCGCCGAAGCTGATGGCGCTGACGTCGCCCTGGATGAGGGTGCCGTCGAGCAGGCGCATGGAGGCCGGGTTGGTGGCGATGACCGAGGCGTCACCTTCGGTCGAGGTGGAGCCGGCGAACGCGCGGCCCAGGCCCTTGGCGCTGTTTTCCTTCAGCTGGAAGGCGGCAGCATTGGCATCGGCGGCGGCCAGCGCACCGGCAACGCCGACGGCCAGCAGGGTCAGTCGGGCAATGGTGGAAGCGGGTTGCATCGTAGTTCTCTCTCTCCGGTAAGCGGTGATGGTGCTCTGAGTACGCCTGCGCCCGGCAGGCCCAGAGGCCCGTCGAAGCGCGCCGGATTCCCCTCCCGACATACGACGCCGTATGCGAGTATTACCCAGAGCCGTTAATGAAACAATAACGACGCAGGCGGTTTTTCCGTCTCAAAAGCTGAACAGGACAATCCCCGTCGCAAGCGCCCGCACGCTAGGCTAGTGCCATGTTCGTCTCCCTCCCGTCCCGCAAGAAGGCGGCCCTGCGCTGGGCCACGCCCGTGCTGTTTGCGGCACTATGGCTGGCGTTCCTGTGGTCGATCTCGCGCCCGGACGATGCCCGCGGCAGCCTCTGGCTGGACTGGGGCGCCCTGTCCACCGGCCTGACCCACCCGCTCGACTGGTGGGCGACGCTGCAGGACGGCAGCGTGCTGCGCCTGTTCACCGCCCTGTTCCTGCACGCGGACTGGTCGCATCTGCTGGGCAACCTGGTGTTCCTGCTGATCTTCGGCCTGCCTGCTGAGCGGGTGCTGGGCCCCTGGCGCCTACTGCTGCTGTTCCTGGTCGGCGGCGCGGTGTCCAACCTGGTGGCCATCTACACCATGGGCAGCCCGGACCAGATCATCATCGGTGCCAGTGGCGCGGTCTCGGCACTGATCGGTGCCTACCTGGCCCTGTTCCCGGGGGCGCGGCTGGGCGTGGTGATCCCGCTTGGCCTGTTCCTGGAATTCGTGCGTGCCCCGGCCTACCTGCTGATCGGCGTGTGGGCAGCGCTGCAGGTGGTGTTCGCCCATATCGGCCCGAGCTTCGGCATGGTGGCCTGGTGGGCCCACATCGGCGGCTTCGTGTTCGGCCTGGTGTACGGGGTCTACGTGCGCGCGGCCATCGCCCGCCGCCTGCGCAAGCGCCACGGCTTCTGAGGCCCAGGTAGTGCCGGCCGCTGGCCGGCATTTGGTTTCTTCTTCCGCCCTTGAGCCGACGCCGGGTATGGCCCGGCGCTACCTCACGGCTTCGCTGGGGCCGGTGCGGGCTTTGCTTCCGGCTTTGCTTCCGGCTTAGGTTCGACCTTCGCTTCCGTCTTCGCCGCAGCGGCCTTCGCGGCCTTGGCCGCATCCGCCTTCGCCGCTTCAGCCTTCAAGCGTGCAGCCACCGAACCCGGGTTCTTCAGCTCGGCCAGCGCGTCATTGATCGGGCCATCGCCCGGCAGCACCGCACCGGCGTGGTAGCCCTCGGTGCCTTCGTCGTCGCCACGCAGATGGCCCGGCAGGGTCGCTTCGCTGTAATCGCTCAGGCTGGCCGGCAGTGCCTCGTCTTCCGGGCGCGCCGCAGGCTTCAGTTCGACCTCCGGCACGATGCCAGTGGCCTGGATCGACTTGCCGCTGGGCGTGTAATAACGCGCGGTGGTCAGCTTCACCGAGTCACCGTTGTCCAGCGGCAACACGGTCTGCACCGAGCCTTTGCCGAAGGTGCGGCTGCCGACCACGCGCGCGCGCTTGTTGTCGCGCAGCGCCCCAGCCAGCACTTCCGAGGCGCTGGCCGAACCCGCATCGACCAGCACCACCACCGGTGCGCCCTTCAGCAGGTCGCCCGGCGTCGCATCGAACCGGGCATCGCTGATGCTGATGCGGCCGCGGGTGCTGACGATGTTGCCCTTGTCGAGCAGGTCGTCGGCCACCTGCACCGCGGCAGTCAGCAGCCCACCCGGGTTGCTGCGCAGATCCAGCACCAGGCCCTTGAGCTGGCCACCGGACTGCTTCTGCAGCTGCTGCAGGTGCTTCTGGAAGTCCGACCCGGTGTCGGCCTGGAAGGTGCTCAGGCGGATGTAGCCATAGCCCGGCTCCAGCAGGCGGCTGCGCACGCTGGTCACGCGGATGGTCTGGCGGGTGAGGCTGACGTCGAACGGCTTCGGCTTGCCCGCGCGCACGATGGTCAGCACCACCTTGCTGCCGGCCGGGCCACGCAACGGTTCGCTGGCATCAATTGCGCTGATCGGCTTGCCGTCGATGGCGATGATCAGGTCACCGGCGAGGATGCCGGCCTTGGCCGCCGGCGTGTCGTCGATCGGCGAGATGACCTTCATGCTGGCGTTGTCGGGCTGCTGCTGCAACTCCACGCCGATGCCCTCGTAGGCGCCGTTGGCCTGCTCGTCGAAGGCCTGCGCGTCTTCCTTGTTGAAGTACGTGCTGTGCGGGTCGAGGTCGAGCAGCAGGCCGCGCACCGCCGACTGCATCAGCTTCTTGTCATCGACCGGGTCGACATAGGCCGCGCGCACCGCGTTGTACACCGCCACGAAGCGGCGGATGTCCTCCAGCGGCACCTTCGAGGTCACCGCCTCCTCGCTGTTCGCTGCCTGCCCGCTGGTTTCCTGGCTCGGGGCGGGCGCGGTCTGCTGCGCCCAGGACAGCGCTGGCAACAGGGCCAGCAAGAGGGTGGCGGTACGGGCTGCGCGCATGGATCACTCCTGTCGACGTTGGCATCGTGCCCAAGGCACATGCGTCGATTATGCGCGAAGCACAGCTAAATTCCCGTTGAATCCGTCCGCCACGCGACAGCGCCGGATTCAGCGCCGCTGCAGCCAGCTGTCCGGGTTGACCGGCTGCCCGCCCCGGCGCAGTTCGAAGTACAGCGCGGTCACGCCCTGGCCACCGGAATTGCCGACCTTGGCCACCGCATCGCCGCGGCTGACCCGGGCACCCGCATCCTTCAGCAGGGTGTCGTTGTGCGCGTACAGGCTCATGTAGCCGTTGCCGTGATCGACGATCAGGATCATGCCGTAGCCGGTCATCCAGTCGGAGAACACCACGGTGCCGTCGGCCACGGCGGTGACGGTGCTGCCGGCGGGCGCGCCGATCAACACACCACTGCTGGTGCGGCCGTCGGGCAGCTTTCCGCCGTAGCGGGCCAACAGGTTGCCCGACAACGGCCAGCCCAGGCCACCCACCTTCGGCGCCGGCGCAGAGGCCACGGCAGGCGGGACCTTGGTGGGCGGCGGTGGCGGGCGGCCCTGCGCGGCGGCCTGGCGTGCGGCACGCTCGGCGGCGGCCTTTTCAGCGGCCGCCCGCCGCGCTGCGGCGCGGCGCTCGGCTTCGGCCCGTGCCGCAGCGGCACGCAGGTTGGCCAGCAGCGTTTCCAGTGCCTTGGCGTCCTGGCCAAGCGCCTGTTCCTTCTCGCGCTGGTCCTTGAAGCGCTCATCCAGCGAGGCGACGGTCCTGGCGCGATCGCGACGGTCGGCTTCCAGCGCCGCAGCCTGCTGCTTCTGGTCCTGCTGCGCACCCTGCAGCTTCTGCTTGCGCTCGGCGATCTGCGCCTGCAGCACTTCCAGCTCTTTCAGGTCGGCTGTAAGCGTGGTGATGCGCTGTGCCCGCTCGCGTTGCAGGTAGCGGTGGTAGGCCAGGGCACGATTGGCATCGGCCACCGTGTCCTGCGACAGCAGCAGCTTCAGAGGTGCATGGTTGCCCAGCTGGTAGGCCGCACGCAGCAGGCCGGCCAGCTCGCGATGCTGCTGGGCGAGGTTGGCCTGCAGCGTGCTGCGGCGTTGTTCGGCCTCGGCCAGGGCCCTTCCCTGCTCGCGCAGCGCAGTTTCAGTCTGCGCAAGCGCATGGCCGGTGCGGGCCACCTTCTCGTCCGCCTCACGCAGCTGCTGCGAGGCCTGGCCCCGCTGGCCCTCGATCTGCCTGCGCTCCTGCGCCACGCCCTTCAACTCGCTACGCAGCTTCTGCAGCTTGCGCTCGGTCTCGCGGGTGGTCTGAGCGGCGCCCGGCAACGGCAGCGCCAAGGCGATGGCCAGCCCCAACAGCAGGCAGCGCCCGCCGCGGATGGCGGCGATGTGATGTCGGCGTGATGGGAAGGCGTTGTCGCGCAAGGGCTTTCCAGTGACTTCAGGCAGTTGCAGGGGGTACCGGGGAATGGTGACATCTCCGCACGCGGCCTGCCAGCCGCACATCCATCGAGGTCCCATGAAAACTCTTTCCATTCCGCTGTTGTTGGGCGTCCTGCTCGTTGCCGGCCCCGCCGGTGCCCAGGACAACATCAGCAAGGTCAACGGCAGCATCAGCGCCGAGCCTGGCCAGCGCTACGGCAAGCTGGATACCGTCAACGGCGGTATCCGGGTTGGTGAAGGCGTCGAGACCGGCAGCATCGACACCGTCAACGGCGGGGTCAAGGTGGCCGACCGTGCACGTACCGGCAAGATTGAAACGGTCAACGGCGGCGTACGCCTGGGCCGCGAGGTGATTGCACACGGCAGCGTCAGCACCGTCAACGGCAGCATCTTCACCGATCGCGGCAGCCAGATCGAAGGCGGCGTCGAAACCGTGAACGGTGGCATCGGCCTGGTCGAAAGCCGCGTCGGCAAGGACGTGGAGACCGTCAACGGCGATATCACCGTCGGCATCGGTTCCCAGGTCAACGGTGGTGTGCACGTGCGCAAGCCGAACTTCAGCGTCTCGCTCACCGCCAGCCGCAAGCCGCGCGTGATCGTCGGCCCGAGTGCCGTGGTCAACGGCCCCCTGCAGTTCGAACGCGAGGTGGTGCTTTACGTGCATCGCACCGCGCGCATCGGTCCGGTCACAGGCGCCGAACCGATCCCGTTCGACACCGAAACCGCCCCGGCGGACTGAGCGCACCGGACCGCTTGGTTCGGTGATACTCGCTGATACCGGCCGTGCACGACGTGCGGCCGCCCTTTGTTTTCCAGGAATCGACGATGCCCCGCAAACTCCTCCTGTGCCTGGCCGCCGCGGCCGCGCTCAGTGCCTGCAAAGGCGAAGACACGCCGGCCACCGCAGCGGCGTCAGCCACCGACACCGCTGCCGCGAAGCCGGCGGCTCATCAGTTCTCCCCCGAGATCAACGCCGGCGACTTCGCCGAGATGGTCAAGACCCTGGCCTCGGATGAATTCGAAGGCCGCGCGCCGGGCAGCAAGGGCGAGGAACTGACGGTCAACTACATCCGCGACCAGATGCAGCGCATCGGCCTGCAGCCCGGCAACGGCGACAGCTGGTTCCAGGATGTGCCGATGACCGAGACCACGGCCGACGCATCGACCGTGCTGAAGATCACCCAGGGTGGCAAGACCACCGAGCTGAAGTTCGGTACCGACATGGTGGTCGGCACCCGTACCGGCCAGGCTGAGGTGAAAGTCGATGCCAGCGACCTGGTGTTCGTCGGCTACGGCGTTGATGCGCCGGAGCAGAAGTGGAACGACTACGCCGGCCAGGACTGGAAGGGCAAGACGGTCGTGATGTTCGTCAACGATCCGGGCTTCCATGTTGACGACGCGAAGCTGTTCGACGGCAAGCGCATGACCTACTACGGTCGCTGGACCTACAAGTTCGAAGAGGCCGCGCGCAAGGGCGCCGCCGCGGCGCTGATCGTGCACGACACCGCCGGTGCCTCCTATGGCTGGGACGTGGTGAAGAACTCCTGGGCCGGCCCGCAGTACGACCTGCCGGCCAAGGATGACCCGGAAGCCCGCATTCCGGTGCAGGGTTGGCTGAGCGCCGACGCCGCCAAGGCGCTGTTTGCCGGTGCCGGCCTGGACCTGGCACAGGCCTACAAGGACGCCAGCAAGCGCGGCTTCAAGCCGGTGCCGCTGAAGGCCACCGCTACGGTCGACCTGAAGAGCCAGATCGCGCAGAAGCAGTCGCGCAACGTGGTGGGCGTGCTGCCGGGCAGCAAGCGTGCCGACGAGGCCGTGCTGTACATGGCGCACTGGGACCACCTGGGCAAGCATGAGGGTGAAACCGGCGACAACATCTACAACGGTGCGGTCGACAACGCGACCGGCGTGGCCGGCATCCTTGAGGTGGCCGAAGCCATGGCCCACCAGGATCCGAAGCCGGAGCGCTCGGTGGTGTTCCTGGCGGTGACCCTGGAAGAGTCCGGCCTGCTGGGTTCGAAGTACTACGTCTCCCACCCGACCTTCCCGCTGGACAAGATCGCCGGTGTGATCAACATCGACGCGATGTCGGTGGCCGGCCGTGCCAAGGACGTGACCGTCACCGGCTTCGGCAGCTCGGAGCTGGAGGACATCCTCAAGCCGCTGGCTGCGGCCCAGGACCGCACGCTGCATGGTGAGACCTCGGTGCAGAGCGGCTTCTACTTCCGTTCGGACCACTTCAACTTCGCCAAGGCCGGCGTGCCGGCCCTGTACGCCGATGGTGGCGAGGATCTGCGAGAGGGTGGCGTGGACGCCGGCCGCAAGGCCGCAGCGGACTACGGCGCCAACCGCTACCACGGTCCGAAGGACGAGTTCGACGCGTCGACCTGGAAGCTGGACGGGACTGTCGAAGACCTGCAGCTGATGTACGGCGTCGGCAAGGAACTGGCCGGTGGCGATCATTGGCCGAACTGGTACGAAGGCAACCCGTTCAAGGCAGCCCGCGACGCGATGATGAAGGACAAGGCTTCGGCAAAGTAAAGCCGGGCCATGCTCGACTGAACATCGTTGAGAGCAGAGCGGCGCCCTACGGGGCGCCGCTTTTCTTTTGCGTACCGTCGGCGGCTCATCCACGGTTGGTGTGGATCTGCCGGTAGTGCCGGCCGCTGGCCGGCAATCGATTGGTAGCGGCCAACCTTGGCTGGCGCCATGCTTCCTCGCGGAGCACCCACGCATGGCGTGGTTCTATCGGCCATGTAATGCCATCGGGGTGCCGGCCAGCGGCCGGCACGACCCGCATTTACTGCGCACAAAGAAAAACCCCGCTGCGTGAGCAGCGGGGTTTTGGGTGTAAACCCTGGCGATGACCTACTCTCGCATGGCTTGAGCCACACTACCATCGGCGCAGCTGCGTTTCACTTCCGAGTTCGGGATGGGATCGGGTGGTTCCACAGCGCTAATTTCACCAGGGAGACGGTTGCAGCAGCGCTTGCAGCGCCAGCTTCGCGATCTTGCCCTTGGGGCGGAAGGCGTCCAGAAAAGCAATGCCTTCACTTAATAAGAAAAACCCCGCTGCGTGAGCAGCGGGGTTTTGGGTGTAAACCCTGGCGATGACCTACTCTCGCATGGCTTGAGCCACACTACCATCGGCGCAGCTGCGTTTCACTTCCGAGTTCGGGATGGGATCGGGTGGTTCCACAGCGCTAATTTCACCAGGGAGGCGGTTGGAGCGTCGCCATCCGATACAGCTGGATAAGGCGCCTGCCTCTCATAGTTCTTGTGACGTAGCGTGCACTTGGATGCTCTTACGACGTTGTCGTAAAGCCAAGGCAACTTGAGGTTATATGGTCAAGCCGCACGGATCATTAGTATCAGTTAGCTCAATACATTGCTGTACTTACACACCTGACCTATCAACCACGTAGTCTACATGGTTCCTTCAGGGGGCTTGTGCCCCGGGAGATCTCATCTTGAGGCGCGCTTCCCGCTTAGATGCTTTCAGCGGTTATCGCTTCCGAACATAGCTACCCGGCAATGCCACTGGCGTGACAACCGGAACACCAGAGGTTCGTCCACTCCGGTCCTCTCGTACTAGGAGCAGCCCCTCTCAAATCTCCAACGCCCATGGCAGATAGGGACCGAACTGTCTCACGACGTTCTGAACCCAGCTCGCGTACCACTTTAAATGGCGAACAGCCATACCCTTGGGACCGACTACAGCCCCAGGATGTGATGAGCCGACATCGAGGTGCCAAACACCGCCGTCGATATGAACTCTTGGGCGGTATCAGCCTGTTATCCCCGGAGTACCTTTTATCCGTTGAGCGATGGCCCTTCCATACAGAACCACCGGATCACTAAGTCCTAGTTTCCTACCTGCTTGATCCGTCGATCTTGCAGTCAAGCACGCTTATGCCTTTGCACACAGTGCGCGATGTCCGACCGCGCTGAGCGTACCTTCGAGCTCCTCCGTTACTCTTTAGG